>NZ_JARBFY010000003.1:0-2358846 GCF_048957795.1 Chitinophaga sp. CC14 | reverse complement strand
ACTATTTGTCCGTCGGCATCGCTGGAGGCGCTGCCATCCAGGGCGGCGCTGCTTACCGGCAGCTGAATCTGTATGTCACTGCCTACAACAGCCACGGGTGGCTTATTAACGGCGGCTGCTGTTACCGTAATGTTTACGGAAGCGTTGCTGGTGGCGCCGTTGTTATCGGTTACTGTTAACCGGAACGTATAAGTTCCTGCCTGCAGGTTGGTTACATTTGTTTTCGCGGCATTGGCGGCGGAAAGATTGCCCCCGGCAGGACCGGCGGTCTTTTCCCACAACCAGGTAACTATTTGTCCGTCGGCATCGCTGGAGGCGCTGCCATCCAGGGCGGCGCTGCTTACCGGCAGCTGAATCTGTATGTCGCTGCCTGCAACCGCTACGGGCGGATTATTAACTGGAGCCGCTGTTACTGTAATGTTTACAGTAGCTGTGCTGGTGGCGCCGTTATTATCGGTTACCGTTAATCTGAACGTATAAGTTCCTGCCTGTAGATTGGTAACATTTGTTTTTGCGGCGTTGGCAGCGGAGAGGTTTCCTCCAGCAGGACCGGCAGTTTTTTCCCACAACCAGGTAACTATTTGTCCATCGGCATCAGCGGAGGCGCTGCCATCCAATGCAGCGCTGCTTACCGGCAGCTGAATAGCTATATCATTTCCTGCGTCTGCTACCGGCGATTGATTGGGCGCTGCGGCCAGTACCAGGACAGTTACGGTGGCGGTAGCGGTGGCGTTACTATTGTCGGTGACTGTAAGCTGATAGGTATATGTACCGGCAGACAGGTTACTCACTGTGGTTTTGGCTGCTCCGGCACTTGCCAGGTCGCCACCTGCGGGACCGGCAGTTTTTTGCCACAACCAGCTAACGATCTGTCCATCGGTGTCAGCGGAACTGCTGCCATCAAGCGCTGTGGTGTTTACCGGCAACTGGATCTGTATATTTTTCCCGGCATTGGCTACCGGCGGTTTATTGGCGGCTGCCAATACGGTAATGTTTACCGAGGCGGTATCCTTTGCACCTGTGTTATCGGTGATGATGAGGCGGTAGGTATAGTTACCTGCTACCAGGTTGCTTACATTTGTTTTTGCTGCATTCGCGGCGGAAAGGTCTCCCCCGGCAGGACCCGCAGTTTTTGCCCAGGCCCATGTAGTTATTTGTCCGTCGGCATCAGTAGAGGCGCTGCCATCCAGTGAAGTACTGTTTACAGGTAACTGCACCTGGATATTGCTCCCTGCATTGGCTACCGGTGGCTTATTGGCAGCGGGTTTCACGGTAACGGTGATGCTGTCGCTATCAGTCAGCCCTTTATCATCGGTGATGGTCAAAGCATAAACGTAGGTTCCCGCAGTGAGACCCGTTACATTTGTTTTAACCACATTGGGACTCACGATGGTTCCCGCGGTGGGGCCACTGATCTTCTTCCACACATAGCTTTGAATGGTGCTGCCACCGGAAGCGGCAGACGAGGCGCCATCCAGCGTTACATAATCTATTGGTAAGATAATGGTAACATCGCCACCGGCATTTGAAACAGGCGGTGAGGTGGTACTGGTTTTCAATTCAAAGGCGCCCACATCATATTTACTCTGCTGCGGCCGCGCGGTATTATCGAAATCTGTTTTCAGGGTGAAGTCAGACATATCCCTGCCGGTGTTTACTGCAGTTGAAGTAGATAACAGCCGGTAATTTTTCGCGGCGCCGTCTACAAATTTAGCGGAAGCTACATCTGTATAACAGATGTTATTGCTGGCAGTTAATTTAATAGGCAGATCCCCTTTAATATACATCCCCTTTGAAGGATAATCGTAGGCGGTTCCTGTTTCCACCAGCAGGTTGTTATATACCTGGTGCCCGATGGGCGTCTGGTAAGCAAATATTTTTATACCATTCTTACCTGCGTCTGTATTAACGATGGTGTTATTATAGATAATAGCGGCAGGCGGAGGAAATACATCCGGGGTGGTATTATCCGGAATCTTGTCTGCCACATTAATCCCTTCATAAAAGATATCAGAGATCACGTTGTTATATATCTCGCTTACTCCTGAGCCGAAAACCGTAACACCAGGCATATAGCCGGTAGTGATGGTATTGTTATACACTTTCAGGGCGGAGCCGGAACCAATGAGGATTCCATAACCATGTGCGGAGTTCTTTGAAGTGGCGTAGTTTACCAGGCGGTTATTGAATACACGGTTGTCGCCATTTTTAGTCATGGAGATCTGTAATCCGTCGCTGCCAATATTTTCCAGGTCGTTGTCGTATACCCAGAGGTTTTCAATCCAGTGCGACTTCATATCAACACAGGTGCCTTCCGTCCAGTAATAGTGTGTGTTACCGATATAGAAACCTTCGCCGGTGGAGTTGCGGCATTTAATGTGATGGAGTTTCACATTCTTCATTACAAAGCTGGCTTCCAGGTATTGAGGCTGGGCGCAGGTTTGCAGGGTTTTAGCCTGTAACAGGATGTTGCCGTCGTGGATGTAAATATTATGCACATCAAAATCAGAAGCGCCTACACCCAGTGTAAGACCGAATATTTTAAGGCCGTTGATATTTGTACCATTCAGGTCGAAACCAAATTCATAATTTTTATCCCCGCTCCCGCTTATCTCTACAAACCGGCAGGTGGGTGCATTAAACACGGCTGCAGTTCCCTGGTTCTTTACCCCGAGCTTTACCTGTCCGCCGCAGTTGATGATAACAATAGGTTTCGCGGCTGTTCCGGTCAGGTTACCGAGATGCAGATACTCATATTCTCCTGCAGGAATACACAACGTGTCACCGGGACTTACGTTAAATGTTTTCATGGCATCCGGATAATATATTTCTGCGCGTCCGTTGGCGGTGTTGCTCATTGGCACTACAATACGCTTGCCTCCTGTAACAGGTGGCGGTGTTACCACTCCTCCCTGCGTGTACTGGAGCATCCACTCATACATATTTTTACCATCTTCTTTTGTGGCAGGGTCGTAGGCTTTAGTCCATGCATCGTGTGAAGTGGAACTATAAATAGACAATTTAGCCAGCGGATTGGGAGCCGGCACGGTGGCGTTGATATATTTTACCCAGTTCTTTGAATAATCGGAAGGTACGGTGGGATCGCCATCGTTATGGAATACCCATAAAGGTGTATTGTTGGAGGCCACTACGCCGGCATAGGCGGTAGTGGGTGGATACATGCCACAAACCGGAGCTGCAGCTGCAAATGCTTTTGCTTTTGTTTTATCTTCACAGAGTGCACCCCATGTTAATCCACCTCCCATGCTTAAACCTGTGATATAAATGCGGGAAGGATCAATATCATATTTTGTAAGAAGATAATTCTTAAACAGCGTCACATCTCCGGAACCCGGCCATGTGTTGAACTGAGGGGATATTACTATAAATGAAAAAGTTTGATTGTTTACAGTGAAGGTGGTGGGAAATCTACCATCATTGATTACCCGGGGAAGACCATTTCTCAGCACAGAAGATAAGGGAGAACCATAGCTGGCCAGTTCGCCGTTGCCATGAAAGAAAATGATCAGGGGATATTTCTTGCCACTTCCGGGCGTATAGCCGGCGGGAAGATATTCATAGAAGCCTTTGATATTGGACATCGAAGGATCATTGAAAGAACGCGCCGTTTGCACCTGGCCTGAAACAGGGACTAATCCAAAACAGGATACTAACAATATAGCAGCGCCTAGCCTATAAATACTGCGGCAAAAAAATTGCCTTAGCAATAGCAGATGGTTTATCATATAAATATATGGCTTGTGCAATGGTTTTAAAAGTCTATCCTCATAGTCATTACTTAAAAGTTCCCGGAAAAAGGGTTTTTATTATTGCAAAGAAAGCTTTTTTTTAATTCACATAATGAAAAAAATTAACATATATCACTACAATAAATAAAGTATAAATATTTTATATCTATATTTATTTGTTTATTTTCAATCTATCCTCCATTGCGATGCTAATAATTCTAAATAAAAAAACTACCTTTGTTATTCCGGGCATTGAATATTCCTCCTTTTTTAACCTCATCCTGTAAAAGACCATTATTTTTCATACAATTTGACTGTAATTAATGGTTCATGGCATTTAGACTTTTAGCTGTTGTCCGAAACAGGCATTTCCATTCCCTTCTTGGAAATGTAATAATGGCCTTTTTCAACGTACTTTCCTTTGCATTACTGGTTAGAATGCTTTCCCTGAGCGCATTTGGGGAATGGGTATTATTTCTGGCCACTTATAATATCCTGGATCAGATACGCACCGCCATGCTGCAATCCGGCATTATCAAGTTCAGCGCAGGAACAGATATTGCTGTCAGCAGGCAGGTAACAGGAGCTGCCTGGTATATTTCCCTGTTGCTCACCTTTTCTTTTATCGTGCTTTCCTTTTTGGTATATGCGATTGCCTATCCCTATTTCAGCGCCACGTGGCACTTCTTCCTGGGCTGGCTCGGAGTAATGACTTTATTTTCGCTGCCTTTTAACTTTGCCACCTGGGTGTTGCAGGCAGCGCACAGGTTTGATAAAATTGTGCAGATACGTATGCTCCAGAACGGGTCCTTCCTGGTTTTGCTCGGCGCCCTGTTCTTTATGAAACAGGTAACATTGCACAACGTGTTGTATACTTATTCGCTGTCGCTGCTGATCACCAGTATTTACTGCATGATATTCCGGTGGACCGCCTTAACTACGATGGCTGCCAGAACAAAGGCCCAGGCGATAGAATTGTATCATTACGGACGGTTGATAGTAGGCAGTATGGTGTCTTCTGCCTTTTTGAATTACTCCGATAACCTGGTACTCAGAACAATGCTTAATCCGGCTGCTGTAGCGGTTTACAGCATTCCGCAGAAATTCATGGAGGTGATTGAAATTATATTGAGAAGTTTTGTGGCTACTTCGCAACCTACTATTTCTGCGGCTGCCAACCGGAACGACTGGAAAGAAGTATCGCGTGCCTTTTGCCGGTACACCGGAACCGTTACAATTCTGATTCTTCCTTTTGTGATCGGACTGCTTTTATTTACCAAACCCCTGATTCTTTTACTCGCCGCAAAGGCTTATTTGCCGGCTACAGACATTGTACGGATATTCCTGTTTTCGGCTATCCTCTATCCTATCGACCGGTTTATAGGGGTTACCCTGGATATGATCAATAAACCGCTGATTAATTTCTACAAAAATCTTATCAAACTGATACTGAATATTGTGCTGGATGTTGTACTGGTATTACTTTTTGCAGATATCCGCGCGGTAGCTATCGCTTCTTCCCTGAATCTTTTATTTGCGGTAATCTTCGGATATATCTTCCTGCGGCGTTATCTTCCCGCGGTGAACCTGAAAAGCATATGGCGTTATGGCTGGCTTGAATGCAAAATGTTATTGTCAAAAATAAAACTGTTCCGTTTACAGTATAAATAATCTTCAGTTTATGAAACTCGCTTTTATTATACTGAGTCATAAAAATCCGGCGCAACTATGCCGGTTGCTGAACAGGCTGCAACATCCTGCTATTGATTGCTATATACACCTCGACGCCAAATGTGATATCAACGACTGGCAGGAGGCGATGAATATGCCGCAGGTATATTTTATTGAGAAACGGGTAAATGTTACCTGGGCGGGATATGGAACTATACAGGCAGCATTGAATGGAATTGAATTTATTGCCGGTTCGGGTAACCGGTATGGATTTATTCATCTCATCAGTGCCCAGGATTATCCGCTTACAGATATGAATGTGTACTATGATTTTTTCAACGATCATGCAGGACAACAATTCCTGGATCTGCTTCCTGCTGAAGAACTGAAGAAGATGATGCCCAAAATCACCTCTTATCATTTTGAAGATCTGCGGCTGCCGGGGAAATACAGGATCACTGCGTGGATCAACAAAATATTACCTCAAAGACGCCACCCGCTGAACCTGGAAGTGTATGGAGGATCCCTCTGGTGGAGCCTCACACAGGAATGCGCCGAGTGGTGCCTGCATTACATCAAGGATCACCCTGAACTGGAGCGCTTTTACAAATATACCTGGGGAGGAGATGAATTTATTTTCCAGACCGTTATCATGAACGGGCCTTTTAAAAACAGTGTGCAGAATAACTATCAGCGGTATATCGACTGGTCCGAAGGACATGCGCATCCTAAAACATTTGCCATGACCGACCTTTTTGCTATACTGCAATCCGGCAAATTACTGGCCCGCAAGTTTGATATGGATAAAACGCCCGAGCTACTGGATAAGATAGATGCGGCGGCTAACCGCCGATAAAAAAAAGAGAAGGCTGGTCACCGTGAGCAGCCTTCTTCTTTTTTGTACCAACATTCAAAAATCAACCGGCACTTTTTCTCCATAAGGTGTTAAAGCCACCGGTAAAATTGTAAGGCAATATTTCTGCCACCTGGCAATCGAGCGTTTGCAGGAATTTAAGTCGCTTTGTAAGCAGGGAAAAAGGAAATACATCTTCTACAAAATTCGTTTTCGCAAACCGCACTATTTTGAAATCGCTGGCCTGCGCCAGGTCCTGTAAGTCTTTACGCGTAAAAAACTGTACGTGATCCAGGTTATCTGCCTGGGATTGTGCGGTAGTTCCTTTAAACCCAAGCGCACTTTTTACTTTATTAATGTTCTTCCACAAAACCGGGTTGTTGCGTGCTTTGAGCATGGGTCTTGTTACACACAATTCCCTGGGGCCGTTACCATTTGGAACGGTTACTACCAGCAGGCCATCGTCTTTCAATGATGCGTGGATCGTGTTCAGCAGCAGTTGCGGATGATCCAGGTGCTCCAGTACTTCGCTGCATATTACAGCATCATAGGTTTCGCCCTGGGCAGTAAGCGCTTCCGCGCTGATGGCCGCAAACTTTACGTTGGGATACGTATTGCGCTGCTGGGCAACAGCAATGGTTTTCTCACTGATATCTATCCCCAGCACTTCATAGCCAAACTGCCCGAGATGCCGGCTGATAACACCATTACCACATCCTACATCCAATACCCGGCCTCCATCGGGAATATTACTCTTCAGACTATCCGTTATAAAATTGAGTCTTTTTATATCGGTGATCCGATCATATTCGTAGGTGATTACGGTTTTTGTCATATTGAAATTGATAAAATGTTATTATTTACAAAGCTGTTGATATACCGCCGCAATTTTCTCCGTCATACCAGCCACGTTGAAATTCGCTGCAATGGCAGCTTTAGCATTATTCTGCAAAGTAGTCCTCAATGTATGATCTTTTGCCACTCTCACAATGGCAGCACCCAATGCTGCAGGATTGCCAGATGGCACCAGCAGCCCGTTCTCGCCATCTTTCACTGCTTCTTTTGTACCGTCTACATCGCTGGCAATAACGGCTTTCCCCATTGCCATAGCTTCCAGTACCCCGATGGGGAAGCCTTCCCATAAAGAGGGCAAACAATAAATGTCTCCTGCGTGAAGCACCGCGGGTACATCCTGGCGGAAGCCTGCAAATGTTACCTGCTCTTCCACGCCTGCTTCAGCAGCTGCATTTACCGCGGCAGCCATCAGCTCCCCGTCTCCTATCATCAGCAAATGCAGTTCCGGCGCCTGTTGCAACGCAGCTGCAAAACCCTTTACCATACACACCGGGTCCTTCTGATAGGTCATGCGTGCAATAAAGCAGATCAGGAGCTTATTTTCCGGGATGCCATATTCCGCCCGCAGATCCGGGTATTGCTGGTCCGGGTTGAACTTCTGCAGGTTTACACCGTTTCGTACCACGATACCGGTAAAGTCCTTAAACGCTTTGATGCCGGTTTGCCGGTTGGATTCCGACACGCAGATATTTACCTGTGTTTTACCTGTAATAAATTTTTCAGCGGCAATGCGCAGGCGTTTAGCCAGCGGATGTAATCCGTCATGAAAAGACCAGCCATGAATAGTATATACCACCGGTAAACCCAGGCGGCGTGCAGCCCACAACACATTTGTGTTTGCCCGGGTACCATGCACATGCACAATATCTATCCGTTGGTCCTGCATGAATTTTTTTACTTTTTTCCAGACGCTGATATCAAAAGCTTTCTCACTTTCGATCACAAACACAGGAATATCCATTTTCTGTAAAGCCGTTATCATTGGGCCTTCTGTAAAAGAAAGCACGATGGGATCAAATGCGGATTTATCCAGCGAGGCCACCAGGTCCAGTACGTGACTCTCTCCCCCGCCAATTTTACCCTGGCGGATGGTTTCAAGTACCCGTGTTCTACCATTTGTTTTGCCCATGTTACAATTTTTCAATCCAGCGGCTATACCATAACTGGAAAACCAGCATATTCCATAGTTTCTGATGACTCACCTTGCCACCCGACAAATAAGTTTCCAATAAACCTTCTACGTGAGGTACATTGAAAAGTCCTGATTTGGCGAGGCGCTCACCCGAAAGATAATATTGCATCTGCTCTTTCAACTCATCTTTAAACCATTCCTGCAAAGGAGCAATGAAAGGTCTTTTCGGACGTTCCATTAAGGTTTTGGGGATATACTTATGTACAATAGTTTTCAGTATATACTTATTGATGCCATCTTTTACTTTCAGGCTGGCGGGCACTTTAGCAAGGAATTCCACCAAACGGTGGTCCAGCATAGGTTCCCGTCCTTCAATACTCACCGACATGGTGGCCCTGTCTACCTTTACCAGGTTGTTATCTACCAGGAAAGTTTTATAATCCACCGCCAGCAACCTGTTCAGCGGATCATTCATATTATCCAGCTCCCCGTTCATATCGAAGTTGGTTTTATAACCATCTGCGGGAACTGCGGTATAATAGTTTACTTCGTTTTCTGTGAGATACTGGCTGATATATTTTAGCGCATGTTGCGGCTTACCGCTGGCCCATATCAGTTTCATTTTTTCGTACCGGGAAGCAAAATTATATTGCTTGTTAAAGTAAGGGATAATTTCCGGTGATACCACAGACATCGCAGCGCTGAGCGTACGCTGTATAGGTTTTGGAAAACTTCCTGTATAACGGAGCGACTGGTTAAACTTGTTATACCCGGCAAACACCTCGTCTCCCCCATCAGCAGAGAGTACTACTTTTACTTCCTTGCTGGCAAACCTGCTGACCAGCGTAGTAGGCACGGTAGAATTATCTGCAAATGGTTCATCATATATTTCCGGTAAATGATGCAGTACCTCTTTTGCTTCGTTGGGACCTACTATCCATTCGTGGTGTTCCGTACCCAGGTGCATCGCGATTTTCTTCGCTTCCTTTGATTCGTCCCACTGCGGCTCTTTGTAGCCAATGGTGAAGGTTTTGATGCGACTGGAAGTATCGGACTGCAACAGTGCCGCAACGCTGGCGCTATCGTATCCTCCGCTTAAGAAAACTCCCACCGGCACATCAGATACCATACGGTAACCGTAGGCGCTGTGCATCAGTTCTTCCGTATGCTTAATCACATCGTGTTCAGACAACCCGGTAAGCGGCTGACGATAGGCATCCAGTACATTCCAGTATTGGACTTCCCGGATTGAAGCATCCCGGAGCGATAACTTCAGGAGATGCCCAGGTTTCAGCTTATGGGTATTCCTGTAAATAGTGTACGGCGCCGGAATGTAGCTGTACTGGAGGAACAGCGACAAACTCTTCTCATCAATTTCTTTCCGGAAAGCCGGGTGTTCACAAATTCCTTTTAACTCTGAGGCAAAAAGCAGGGTGCGGTTATGCCAGTAATAGTATAAAGGCTTAACACCGGCGCGGTCGCGGAACAGCGTTACTTCCTCTGAGGTGCGGTCATAAATAACAAAGGCAAACATGCCGATGCATTTATCCAGGATCTTTTCCTTCCATTGTGCATAGCCTTTCAGCAACACTTCTGTATCTGCACCGGAATGAAAGTGGTGACCCAGCTTTTCCAGCTCGGTGCGGATCTCTTTAAAGTTATATACCTCTCCATTGAAGATAATGGAATACTGTTCATAGTGCATTGGCTGGTGTCCTGACTTCGAAAGATCCAGGATCGATAAACGCCGCTGACCGAGGCCAACGGAAGCCTGTGGATGTTCGTACACTTCATAGCCGGCGTCATTTGGCCCGCGGTGTGCCATCACATCTGTCATGCTACGCAGGATGTCTGCGTCTGATTTTTGGGTAAAATCAATAAACCCTGCTATGCCACACATATATTATCTGGTTTAGGGTGTTTAAGATTCCAGAAAATTCCCTTCCAGAATGCATTCATATGAACCGATTCCCTTTTTAATAAAAACTGAACGGTATTTTTGGGAATGGTGAGAAAAATAAAATAAAGCATGAAAAACATCCTGGCAGGAAGCTTTACGTTCCGGCGCATGAATAATATCCTGTTACGTGTAATATAATACGTTTTCAACGGGCTGTTCTTACCGGTGGTCATGGACTCCTTGTGATAGATCAGCGATTTGTACTGATAGTATATTTTATATCCCTGGCGTTTGAATTGTTCGCACCAGTCGAATTCTTCATAATACAGAAAATATACTTCCGGCATCAGGCCCACCTTTGCGAGGGCGCGGGCTGATACCATCATGGCACCACCGTGTGCGTAATGCGTTTCTGATATGGTATCGTACTGACCCTTATCTTCTTCCCGGCAACCAATCATACTGTTTCTCCCGGTGAGTGTATCCACGGCTTTATACCCGGCATACTCTATTGTTCCTTTCTGAAAAAAATAATGGAACTTGGGGCTTACCACACCGGCATCCGGGTGTTTGGCAAATACTTCCAGCAGGCCTTCTATCAGTCCTTCGGTAAATTCTGTATCATTATTCACCAGGAAAAGATATTCACCGGTGGCGGCTTTGATACCGAGATTATTTCCTCCTGCAAAACCCAGGTTACTTTTGCTTTCGATAACAATAGCAGACGGGTACTCATCCTTTATCGCTGCAACCGGACTTTCTGCAGAGGCGTTATCCACTACAATGATCTCCAGGTTGGGATAGCTGATCCTGTTAAGGGAGGCCATGAGTTCCACCGTTACCTTAGCATTGTTATAATTAACAGTTATAATCGATACCAGTGGATAATATGTATTACTTTCTGGCTGCATCTAATAAAGGATTATCAATACCTGTTTGGGTATGAGTAGTATGTATAAAAGTTTTATCGGCGCCTTTCAGGCGGAATAACAATAATATCATGATGCCGACAGCGCGTGGTAAGGTAAGCACAGCGGTAAAAAGATATTTTGTAAAGAACTTCCCCGGAATAGGCAACAAAAGACTAAGTATATTCAGTATAAACAACGCTATCCACCAGTAAACAGAAACGGGTATAAAACGTTCCAGCAGGAAGGCCAGTGCTGTGCAAACCGTTAATGCCGCCAATAGCAGCATCCGCGGCAACAGTGCGTTCTGGCACACAGCAAGGTTGAAGTAATTGATATCGCCTTTGAATAAAGCCGACCATCCTTTACTCCAGAATGTGCGCAGGTATACCAGCTGACTGGACATCCAGCGCTTCCGCTGATTTTCAAACACCGCCGCATGCGTAATCTTTTCATCATACACGTAGGCGTCTTCCAGGTATAAAATGCTGTGTCCTTTTGAGATCACCAGCAATTGCAGTACTTTATCAAATCCACCGGTAGCCTGTATTTCACTAAGGATCTGTTTGATGAGCGGGTAGTGAAAAGCCATACCGGAACCAATTACCGAAGAAGACAATCCAAGTGCATTGGCGCCTTTGCGGTAAAGGTGATTGGCGATGATTTCATTGGCTGCATCCAGGATGGCAAAAGGAGTGTTCAGATTTTTGGCGACTCTTTGTCCCTGGATGGCGTAGTGTCCCTGCTGATAAGCGTGATTGATCTTCAAAAGAAAATCTGCTTCCAGCATATTATCTGCATCACAGATAAGGGCCAGGTCATAATTATCTCCCAACCTTTCAAAAGCGGTATTCAGCGATTTAGCTTTGGTACTTTTATCAAACTTAACGGCTATCACATTCACCCCTGTTGCTGCCAGCTCTTCCATCGTCCGTGGCTGGAGTGAATCCGCAATTACCACTACTTCAAACTGCTTTAATGGATAACGCAGGCGGTTATAACTATTTACAGTAGATAAAATAATACTGTCTTCCTTATATGCCGGGATGAGGATTGCAATCCTCGCATAGTTAACAGTTTCCTCATATGCAATTTTCTTTTTCCGGCTCAAACGACCGGCTATGGCTAACAACAGATTGTACAATACACAACCGGCCAGGTAAACAAACAGTATTACTTCTATAATTGTTATCATTATACATTATCTTTTTGTACAAGCGCGAATGGCGTACTTGCCATCAGCCACATATCATACCTGAGCGAGCGTTTATGGGCATAATTAATATCCAGGTCGATCCTTTCTTTCACCGACATATCTTTCTTTCCTCTTTTGCTAACCTGCCATAAACCTGTTATACCGGCCGGAGCAAGGAATCTTTCCACCCATTCGTCTGTAGTGAGCGTGGTAGCTTCATATAAAGGCAAAGGACGGTTACCCACCAGCGACATATCTCCTTTCAGCACATTCAGCAGTTGCGGAATTTCATCCAGGCTGGTGTTACGGAGGAAGCTGCCGAGTTTGGTTACCCGCGGATCGTTGGATACTTTTATAAAAACAGGGCCGTCCGTTTGTCCGTCGTACTGATTCAGGTGTTTAATTTTATCCAGCTGCTTATCCGCATCAGGCACCATTGTACGGAACTTATAGAATTTGAAGACGCGGTAATTTCTGCCGGCACGTTTGGCGGCATAAAACACGGGGCCTTTGGATTCCATCCTGATCAGTACCGCGATAGCCAGCAATACGGGGCTCAGCAATATTAAACCGCCGCCGGCCAATGCTACATCGAGGGTACGTTTCAGGAAATTACTGTAGAACTTACGGTTGTATAACCGGGTGCGGAGGCTGCTGCTTTTATATACCGGGAACGTGCGCATGCGTTTAAACTTGCTCACGATGGCGATTTTGTTACCCAGTACATGCCATGCGTCCATTGTGATGATATCATCTATAAAGGAATGCCTGGTCACCAGTGATTTCAGTTCATCAAATCCTTTTTCTGTGTATACGAAAAAAGGAATGGAGCAAAGAAACTGGTGTGTTTTAAAATAGGCCTCCCATTCTGAAAGCGCCGATTCATAGGCACTGTCGAACCGGTAAATAATGGCTGCAGGCACTTTCTTAAAAACGTGCTGCAACTGGCTGATCACTTTTTGCGCATCCTCTACGTTCTCTGTCACTATGCTTCTGAACTGGTTGTTTTCAGTCAGCATTCCCTTATGCGGGGCACCAACAAAAAGCAAAATACTTTCAGCGTCCGGTAGTTTGTAAAGCAGGGAGCTTTTACCGGTATCGACTCCTCTGATGCTTTCTACCTGCAGTAAGTTGTGAGTAAAGGTATCCATCGGTTAAAAATTAGTAGTGTATTCGTAGGTGACAATAACATTTATACAGTAGCAGCACTCAATTGTTTCTCCAGTATATAATCTACTTTGTTTAACAATTGCATCGGGTCGAAGGGCTTTTGCAGCACTTCTCTCACACTATTATATTTTGTTGAAAGATCATTTATCTTGTCGGCATAGAATCCTGAAAGCACCACTACCGGTGTATCCTGGTAGAGATAGCTGCCTGACAGATAATCCAGCAGTTCCCAGCCGTCTATATTGGGCATCTGCAGGTCGGTGATAATCAGATCCGCTTTGTTTCCTTTCAGCAGCCAGGTAATAGCTACCAGCCCGTCCTGTGCGGAAACCACCGAATATTCTTTTCCTAAAACTGCCTCCAGCAAATAACGCATCGGCATACTATCATCGATTATTAAAATTTTCTTTTTCATTTATACCTTCTTTACAAACAATTATTAAAACCGTTAATATGGGACACGCAAAAAATTATGCAAGCTCCCGAAGGCCTTTGATGGGATGTGGTCAATTATTAGTCAGGTAAGATACCTTCTGCGGTTTTAACATGGGGATATGAGAGAGGAAAGATGGTTTTTACATTTTTGTTGTTCGTTACCAGATCCGTTATCTGATGAACATGAAGCAAAAGTATTATTTTCAGGATATCATAGATACTTTTTTTGGTAAACGACTTAATTTGGTGGGTAAGTGTTGCAATTTTTACTGTAAACGGTCGGAATGATGTCAATAAAACGATATGAAACAACGATCTAATATAAAAATACAATTGCGTATGATGCAAATTGTGATACTTTTGCATTGAAAACATACGTGTCCCCATAAATGTATTGTCCTCTATGTCGATTTTGTCTGTGATTTTCTGGCTGAGTATTTTTATAGTATGCTATAGTTACGTAGGATATGGTTTCCTCCTTTACTTTGTAATCCGCGTCAAACGGCTATTACAGGGCAAACCCTCCGGAACGGCTGCGCCTTTTGTACCGGATGTTACTTTCCTGGTAGCTGCTTATAATGAAGAAGATTTTATTGCGGAAAAGATAGCCAATAGTCTGTCGATGGATTACCCCGCTGCGAAAATACAGTTCATTTTTGTTACAGATGGTTCTTCCGATAACACCAATGAAATCATTTCGCAGCATCCACGGATTACCTTATTGTATGATCCGCAGCGTAAAGGAAAAATGGCCGCAGTAAACCGTGCCATGGCATCAGTTACCACTCCTTTTGTAGTGCTGTCTGACGCCAATACCCTGCTGAACCCCGCAGCGGTATCCCTGCTCATGCAACACTTTGCAGATGACCAGGTAGGCGTGGTCGCCGGCGAAAAGAAAGTGATGGCTACCACCGGTGGCGCGGAGGCCGAGGGCGAGGGCATGTACTGGAAATATGAGTCATTACTGAAAAAATGGGATGCAGAATTATATAGCGTGATGGGCGCCGCCGGCGAACTCATAGCTATCCGTACTGCGCTCTATGAACAGCCGCTGGAAGATACCATACTGGATGATTTCATGATTTCATTCAAAATTAACATGAAAGGTTACCGGGTGATGTATGAACCTGCCGCTTATGCAATGGAAACCTCATCGGCCTCCCTCCAGGAAGAGTATAAGCGCAAGGTAAGGATCAGTGCAGGTGGTTTTCAGTCGATGGGCCGGTTACTCCCCCTGTTAAATCCTTTCAGATACCCCAAAATTACGTGGCAGTATGTGTCCCACCGGGTACTCCGCTGGACGCTTGCGCCTTTATCCCTGCTACTGGCATTGGTTTCCAACATTCTTCTTATCCTGTTCAATGGTGGTACCATATATATAGTTACCGGCGTATTACAGCTGCTTTTCTATATGGCCGCATTTACCGGTTACTTACTTGCCCAAAAACAGATCAAAGCCAAATACTTCTATATCCCTTTTTACTTTGTATTCATGAACGTGGCCGTTTACATCGGTTGCATCCGCTTCTTCAGGAAACGGCAATCCGCTGTATGGGAACGCGCACAACGTAGTATTGCTGTTCAATAATGAGAGCACAGGTTTATTTCACCCGATAAAAATTTGCGTTTACCAGCAAAAAAACGCCGTTTGCAAAAAAAAACTTAATATATAGCTACAGTTATTTACTTTAGCGGTGAATATATAAAACCAATTGTAGAATCATTTTTGTCACAAATGAGCTGAGAATACAAATACACCATCAGTGAATTGATGATTTACCTACAGCCATTTTTTTCCAAAGACCTCATCCTTCGATAAAGCCACGTCAACTTTGGATAGCAGCTATCCGGAGTGTATTTAATTTTTACCATCTCCTTTGAATTGCAAGTATGTCCGGCTTTCCGGATCAGTGCTTGTTATACTTTTTTTTCTGCAGTTGAAGCCGAATGACTGCCGGATAACATAACATATAACATACTTCCATGAATCGAACTTTACACCGCATGCTCCTTTTAATGCTCTTAGGGCTCTGCTATCTACCTGCAGTAAACGCCCAAACAGCATTAAACCCCAGTGATCCTGTAATCACTTACAATCCTGCAGCCCCCCCAGCAGATCCGCAGTACGACAAGATCACCAAATGGGTGAGAACAGTCAGGATGAGTTATACCACCAGTTCTTATAAATGCTACATTTATAAGAACATGGCATTTCGCCTGAAATTCCCGAAAACCTATGCCCCTGGTGTAAACGACGGGAAAAAATATCCCATTTACCTGTTCTTTCATGGTGTAGGCGAAAAAGGCACCATCTACGATAACGAATACCAGTTATTATGGGGAGGCCAGACATGGGCCAACCGCGTTGATAACGGCCAGTTCGATGGTTATCTTATTTATCCTCAAAGCCAGGGCGGTTACTGGGGTCCCAACGACTACGATAACCTGAAAGAAGTAATTGATTCCATTGTTACCAGCGCGAAAGGCGATCCCGATCGCCTGAGCGTAAACGGGTTGTCCGGCGGTGGATGGGCCACATGGGAATTCACCATGCGCTACCCCCAGTTAACAGCGGCTTCTTTACCAATGAGCGCAATGGCCACAGATTACGGCAATCATATTGATACCTACAAGTTTACGCCGATGTGGCTTTTCCAGGGAGGCCTGGATGGCAACCCTGCTCCTTATACTACTAACCAGGTGGTGGCATTGATTAATGCCGCCGGTGGTAATTTTAAACTTACTACGTACCCCAACGATGAACATAATACCTGGGTTGATGCATGGAACGAGCCTGATTTTGCACCCTTCATGCTGAGAGCCAACAGGCTGAATCCCTATCCATTATATGGATCTGCAACTTTTTGTCCGGGCGAGACTATCACCGTTGGTATAGCGCCTGGATTTTTACAATATGAATGGCAGAAAGATGGTGTCACTATATCTACCGGCACATCCAACTCCATCGCGGTAACCACTCCGGGCGCCTATCGTGTAAGAGGGCAACTGCCTAACGGCTGGACCGGCTGGTCGCCGACCCCGCTGGTGATCAGTTATAAGCCTGCTTCTCCTCCACAAACCATTACCACCTCCCCTGCCCTTGCCAGCAATGTGCTTCCGGCTCCGAATGGCAGTACCGGTATTACCCTGCAGGTACCTGCGGGTATGCTCAGTTATGAATGGATACGCGCAGGCAGCGCCACCGTTATCAGCACCACCAACACTTTAACAACCTCTACTCCGGGAGCTTATGTAGTACGGGTTAAAGCGCCAAACTATTGCATCGGCACCTACTCCGATACATTCAGGGTTGTAAACAGCACCGGTGTGAACGGGCCTGATCCTATCAGCAGCCTAGTGGTAAACAGTTTCACCAAAACACAGATCGTGTTGTCGTGGGTGGAAAATGCCACACCGGCATATAATGAAAAGTATTTTGAAATATACCGGGCAACCCAGGCCGGTGGCCCTTATGTGCTTGTTGGAAAAAACAATGCCAACGTAGTTACCTTTACTGATAACAATCTTATTCCAAATACCAGCTACTTCTATAAAGTACGTCCTGTAAACGACAATGCGGCCGGACCTCTCTCTGCTGAGGTAAAAGGCACCACTGCCACAGACAGTTCTGCTCCTTCTGCCCCTCCTTCTTTAACCCTCGGCAGCTATACCAATAACCAGGTAATACTGAACTGGTCTGCTGCTACAGATGATGCAGGCATCGCCGGTTACGATGTTTATGCAAACAATGTGCTGAGAACATCCGTAGGCAATGTACTTACTGCAACCGTAACAGGTCTTACAGATGGTACTTTGTATAACTTCTATGTGAAGGCTAAAGATGTGTCGGGAAAATCATCTACCCCAAGTAACCAGGTAACGGTGAGAACCAAAAAGGCAAATCTTAATTATAAGTATTATACCGGTTCTTACAGTAACCTGCCCAACTTTACCAACCTTACACCTGCCCAAACAGGTAAGGCATATGTACCGGATCAGAGCATCGTGCCAGCCGGTGTTACCACCAATTACGCGGTAATGTGGACAGGTTATATCCGTATCCCTGTTACCGGTACCTATAAGTTTGAAACGTATTCAGATGACGGCAGCAAGCTGTATTTCAATAAAGCATACAGCAACTCTGCTATAGCAACCGTAAATAACGACGGCGCTCATGCTGCTGCTTATGCGTCAGGCACTGTAATCGCCAACGCGGGAGTGTATCCTATCACGGTTACCTACTTCCAGGGCGGCGGCGGCTCCGCTATGGGCGTGTACTGGACCAGCACTACTGCGGGCATCAATACCCGTACGCTGATACCGGCAGAAGCCTTTATTGATACGTCTGTTGTAAATGGTACCGCACCTACCGCTCCAACTACCCTGGCAGTAGCTGTAAATAATTACAGTAAACTAAACCTGACATGGGCAGATAAAAGCAATAATGAAACAGGCTTTGAAATATACAGAAGCACCAGCAGCGGCGGAACTTATACCATCGTTGCTACTGCGGCAGCCAATGCGGTAAGCTATACAGATACCGCGCTGAACGCCTCCACTGCTTATTATTATAAGATAAGGGCTATCGGCCTTTATGGTGAATCTGCCTATAGCGCTGTAGCCAATGCTACCACAGCAGCCAAGCCATTACCACCGGCAGTGCCTACCAACCTGGTTACACAGGCGCTTTCCACCCAGGTAGTGAAATTAACCTGGACAGATAACAGCACCATTGAAACAGGTTACGAAATTCAACGCTCCCTGGCAGACAGCCTGCACTTCAGCGTGCTGAAGAGCGTAGGTCCTGTAGCCTCCGGACAGGGAACATTCTCTGATTCTTCCCTCGTTGCCAATACAGTAGTATATTATAAGATAAGAGCTTTCGGTGAAGGCGGTTACTCTGCATTTACCAAAGCAGTGATAGCAAAATCACTGAACAATCCGCCGGTAATAGCCGATATCAGCAGTCAGACTATCCGCTACGGCACTACCCAGAGTATCCCGCTGTCGGCTACCGATCCGGATAATGATGCAATTACCTTTAGTCTTTATAACGCGCCTGCATTCTTCTCCCTGCAGCAAAACGCCGGTACCACTTCCCTGATCCTGGCGCCAACAGCGGCACAGCAGGGCACCTATAACGGTGTTGGAGTGATTGCCACAGATGCTAACGGCGGAAAGGATACCGCACTGTTTAATATCATCGTAAATGATAACTATCCTCCGGTAATAGATTCTGTTGCAGGATGGAGCGTGGATGAAGGAACACAGAAAAATGTGAAGGTATCCCTGCACGATCTGAATCCGGGTAATACCTTTACCTGGACAGCCCTCCAGATACCTTCTTTTGCCACCATCACCAGTAATAATGATACCTGTGTCATTAACCTGCAACCAGGATTTGGTGCATCCGGTGCTTATACTATCAAGTTACAGGCAACTGATAACAAGGGAGGCATTGATGTACGCAGCTTCCTGTTAACGGTGGTAGATAAGCCAACACCTAATTACAAGCTGCTCCTCAACTTCACACTGAACAGCCTGGCACCTGCACCGTGGAATAATATCACCGGAGGAACTACCGCCAATCTGAAAGATGACAACGGTACAACCACCAGTGTGGGCCTGTCGTTCGATGAAACATGGTGGGCAGCAGGTACAGAAGGCGCCACTACCGGCAATAACAGCGGTGTATACCCTGATGCGGTGATGAGCCAGTACCTTTACTTTGGTTCGCTTCCAGGCTTCTTTACAGGTGCGCCGTCTATGCACGGACATCTCACCGGTCTGGAAACCAACAGGACTTATTCCATTAAGTTCTTCTCCAGCAGTAAATGGTGGGCGCCACAGCCGGATAACGGCAGCACACAGTACACTATTAATGGTGTAACCAAAGCCCTGAACGTTCAGAATAATACTACGAATACGGCGGTTTTTGAAAACCTGACAGCAGATGCTAACGGTGAAATCAAATTTACCCTCAGCATTCCGGCCGGTGGCCAGGTAGGTTACCTGAATGCGATGGAAATAAATGCAGGCGGAGCCGGTGATACTACCGTCGTAGTGAATCAGCCTCCGGTAATTACGGCTATTCCGAATAAAACGCTGACAGCCGGAGATACCCTGCATGTACAGCTGCAGGGATCCGATCCTGAAAATGATGCCATTACTTACACCGGTTATAACCTTCCTTCCTTTGTTTCTGTAGTACAGTCCCAGGGTAGTAATCCTTACCTCCTGGTGGCCCCTGCTACCAACAACGCAGGTCAGTTTAACAACATCGGCGTAATTGGTAGTGATACTCATGGCAACAGCGACACGGCGGTATTTAACCTCACAGTGAATGCACCGGCAGGTGGAGATACCAGCGGTTATAAACTGTTCCTCAATATTAAACAGAACAGTACTGCGCCTGCTCCATGGAATAATGTTACCGGAAGGGTTACCAACAACCTGAAAAACGACCAGGGACAAACCACCGCATCCAGCCTCGTGTTTGATGAAACCTGGTGGGCTACCAATGGTGAAGGCGCTATTACCGGTAATAACAGTGGTGTATACCCTGATGCTGTGATCAACGACTTCCTCTACTTTGGTTCATTGCCGGGCTTCTTCACCGGAGCGCCAAGCATGACCGGCCATATCACTGGCCTGGAAGCCGGTAAGAAGTTTACCGTTAAGTTCTTCTCCAGCAGTAAATGGTGGGCGCCGCAGCCGGATAATGGCAGCACGAAATTTACGATCAACGGTGTTAGCCAGACACTGTATGTACAAAATAACTCCACCGCCGTGGTGAGCTTCACAAACCTCAGCCCCGACGCGAATGGTGAAATAGTATTTACGCTGAGTATCCCTGCGGGCGGACAGGTAGGTTACCTGAATGCCATCGAAGTGGTAGCGGGTACTTCCACAGCGCCAACAGTCAATCACGCACCGGTAATAACAGATATTACCAACCAGAGTGTGGAGGCAGGTTATAGTCTGAATGTTCCCGTGACGGCAACGGACCCGGACAACAACCCGATTACTTATAGTACCGTCAACCTGCCTTCTTTTGCTACATTGACGCAATCAGGCGGTAACGTATCGCTTTCTATTGCACCAACTATCAGCGATGCAGGTACCTACAATAATGTAAAAGTTATTGTGAAAGATACCTACGGCGCTGCTGATACTACTACATTCAATATCACGGTAACTCCGCCGCCGAATACCAGCGGCAGTTACAAACTGTTACTGAACTTCAAGCTCAATAACACGGTACCGGCTCCATGGAACAATATTACAGGCGCTACGTCTAACCTGAAAAACGATCAGGGACAAACCACTACCGTAGGATTGAGATTTGATGAAACATGGTGGGCAGCAGGCGTTGAAGGCGCTACCACCGGTAACAACAGCGGTGTATATCCGGATGCGGTACTGGCCGAATACCTGTACTTTGGCTCATTACCTGGCTTCTTTACAGGCGCACCGGTAATGCACGGTCACCTCACCGGGTTAAGTGCCAATACCACTTACACCATCAAGTTCCTGTCCAACAGTAAATGGTGGGCGCCACAGCCGGATAACGGCAGCACCCAATTCACCATCAATGGTGTAAGCAAAACGCTGAATGCGCAAAACAATACCAGCACAACGGCTGATTTCCTGAACCTTACAGCGGACGCCAACGGTGAAATTGCCTTCACTCTCAGCATCCCTCCGGGCGGTCAGGTAGGCTATCTGAATGCGATGGAAATTATTGCTAACACCAATATCCAAAACCTGGGCAATAATACCCAGCTGATGGGTACCGGCAGTTCAATGAGCGTGACAACAAACATTGCAAAAAGCAGCATGCTGGTGAACGTTTATCCAAACCCTTATATAGATAACCTGGCCATTGATATGACACTGCAGAAAACAGCACCTGTAATGCTCATCGAAATCAATGACCTCAGTGGTAAGCGTCTCTACAGTGAAACCAGGAAAGAAGTACCACAGGGTAAAAACCTGATAAGGATCAATACACAACGTACAGTAGTACTGCCGGGTGTGTACATCCTGAAGATCACTTCCTCTACCGGTGAAACAAAGAGTGTTAAACTTATCAGGCAGAACTGAGTTGTAACTGAATGATTATTATAAAAGTAAAACCGTTCCGGGCGATGTTCCGGAACGGTTTTTTTGTAAAATATTCTCTTTACCCGCCAAACTTCAACGGTTACCAACTAATTTTTATGTTTCGCTTAAAAATAAAGTGTGTTTTAATATAATCTTTTACCTTTGAGCCATAACCGGATATACCTGGATAGCTATGCTCCCCGGATATCTCCCCATTAACCTCATCCTCGCCAAAAACCTGATATATTGTAAGGCTTGTTGCCAAACATTATCATCTTATTTTTTACCATCTCCTCTGACATGCCAGTTACCACGCCGGGGCAAGGCTGATATACACTTATCTGTGTATCCCACTCTGCGTATCAATTAAAGCTTAAAGGAAAAATTCTATATGGACATTGTGTATTTTATAAAGGCATTGCTTAAAAAGAAATGGTGGATCCTGTTCAGCACCATCGCCGCTGTGGCAGCAGCATTTGCCTTTACCATCGGTAAACCCAAGTTATATGCCTCCACTGCCCAAATGGCAACAGGCTTTACAACAAATGAACAGATTAAACTACGCGATGAAAATCTGAATCTTTTTGAAGCGGACGTTAAATTTGATAACGTCATCGAAACCATGAATTCCCCGCTGGTGATCGGATTGCTGGCGTGCGACCTGATGGTACACGATCTTACGTCCAACAAACCATTCAGGAATCTTTCAGAAAAAGATTTAAAAGATCCTCATTATACCAGTGCCAACAAGGAAGAAATTGTACGTATCTGCCGCCAGAAAATTGACTCGCTGCAAATACTCTCTTCCTCTCAGCCTGAAGAAAGAAAAATACTGGAGTTCATGAAGATTTACCGGTACGACTTTGAGTCTATCCGTAAAATGCTTTACGCTACACGCCTTTCCCGTACAGATTATATCAATATCATTTGTTATTCAGATAATCCTGAATTATCTGCTTACACCGTTAATACCCTTTACAAAGAGTTTATCCGCTTTTACCGCAGTTCACGTTCCGAACGTTCTGTTGAAAACGTAGAGACATTTGAAGCACTGGTGAACCAGAAGAAACAGGAACTGGATCAGAAAGTAGAAGCGCTCAGAGGTTACAAAACACAACAGGGCGTGTTAAACGTGGAAACCGCCAGCGGCAACGAATGGGACCTGATCAAACAGTTTGAGAAATCTGTATCAGATGAAAGAGCGAACTACAATAACCTGCAGGCTTCTCTCAATAATGTAAACGCACAGCTGGCCCAGGCAGGCAGTGGCAAACCAACTTACTCCAATTCAAACGGAGAAATAGTTAGCCTGAGAAAACAGATCAACGATCTGAATGACCAGTACGTAAATTCCGGTTCCACTGATAATGCGCTGGCAGAGAAAATAAAAACACAACGCGCCAAACTGCAAAAGGTACTGCTGGACGCCTCCTCTACTACCGGTAAAGTGAGCACCCGCGAAGAACTGATCCAAAGCAGGGATGCATTGGAAGCACAGGTAAGCGCCTCCAGGTTAAATATCAGCACACTGGAAGGAAAGATCCGTAATCTTCGTTCCTCTGTTGGTTCTTATGCCAATAAGGAAGCTACTGTTACTTCCCTGCAACAGGAAGTAGAGTTAGCGCAGGATGAGTATAATAAGCTGAAAGAAAAACTGGGGTCCGCATTGGATAACCGGAATGTTCCACAGGATAATTTCCGTCAAACATTAAAAGGACAACCGGCTTTCACACCCGAATCATCCAAAAGGCTGATCATTATGGGCATGTCTGGTATGGCTGTTTTTATGATCTCCTGCATCGGCATTCTCTTCCGTGAGTTTATGGATAATTCACTGAAATCACCTTCTGTATTCAACCGCAACTCCAACCTGAAACTGATTGCCACTATCAATCATACCAATCTTCAGCGATATAAACTGCTGCAAATATTGCAACGGAAAACGGATGAAGCACAATGGTTAAAAAGACAAAATGTTTTCCGCGAATTGTTACGCAAACTCAGGTATGAACTGGAAAGCAGCGGTAAAAAAATATTTTTGTTCACCAGTACAGAACCGCAGCAGGGCAAAACCACATTGCTGCAGGCAGTGGCTTACAGCCTTAGTTTGAGCAATAAGAAAGTGTTGATCATCGATACCAATTTTTGTAACAACGATGTGAGCGTTCAAATGGAAGCAAAGCCTACCCTGGAACATTTCTCTGTGCCGCCGGAAGAGTTTTCCATTGAAAAGGTAAAAGAGATTGTTACTACTTACGAAACACCAGGTATTGAAATTATCGGATGTAAAGGTGGCGACTATACGCCGTCAGAAATTTTACCGCCGAACCACCTGCTCAATTATCTGCCGGAGTTAAAAAAACATTACGACTATATTTTGATGGAAGGCGCGCCACTGAACGATTTCACAGATAGCCGCGAGCTGGCAGCATATGCCGAAGGTGTGGTGGCAATATTCTCATCTCATTTAAAAATAAAACAGATTGACAGAGAATCTTCCGAGTTCCTGGAATCTCTTGGTGATAAGTTCCTGGGAGTAGTTTTGAATAATGTAAAAGAAGATTTTATTGAGCTTTGATCTTTTAAACATGTATCAACGGATCTTTAAAGACATATTTAGTTTGCGACCCGAAAAAAATGATTCGCGTTATGCCTGGATCGATTACGCCAAGGGAATAGCCATTGTACTGGTGGTTTACCGTCATCTGGCGTACGGTCTGGTGGCGCGGGGCGTATCTCTTCCAAAAGAGGTGCTGGCTACAAACGATATGCTTTACAGTTTCAGGATGCCATTATTTTTCCTGCTTTCCGGATTTTTTTTCAGCAGAAGTGTTGCTAAAAGAGGCGCCGTAAGCTTTGGAATATCAAAGATCAATACGCTATTATATCCCTATATACTTTGGGCAATAATACAAATCAGCTTACAGATTTTCTTTTCAGATTACTCAAACGCGGAACGGTCGGGAAGAGATTTTCTGAATATCCTGCTCCAGCCAAGAACGCTGGATCAGCTGTGGTACCTGTTTGCGTTATTCAACGTAACTATGTTGTACCTGCTGACATCACTGCTGATCAAAGAGAAAAAGGGCTGGCAACTGGTGACAGGGTTGCTGCTGCTGGGCGTAGCGCCTTATGTGCGAAGCCACAGTGCGCTTTATGATATTGCATTGCACTACATCTACTTTGCAATCGGCGATATTACTGCAGGATACTTTTTTCGCGCGCAAACACAACAGCAGTTATCCAACCCGGTAAACCTGCTCGTGCTGACACCGGTGTTTTGTGCCCTGCAATGGTATTACCTGTATCATCAGCAAATGAACCTGTACCTGTTAATGCTCATTGCGCTTAATGGCTGTTTGTTTGTAATAATGCTGGCATCCTGGCTTGCAAAACTGCAGAAGCTGCAGTTCCTGAGCGTAACCGGCCATTACTCTCTATATATCTATCTGCTGCATATTACTGTTTTTGCGGCATTGCGGGCAATGCTGCTGGGTATCGGAATTACCAACGGAATAGTATTGCTGCTGATCTGTATACCATCCGCTATCCTGCTTTCGATTATTGCTTACCGTTTACTGGTAAAAATAGGATGCAGTTTCCTCTTTACAGGAAAGTTTGGTATAAGCCGTTCAAATGGAAAAATAATGACGCATAGTTTTATATGAAAGTACAACCAAAGAAAAAGCCGATAGACCAACATCTTCATCAGATGCTGATCCTCATCTTTATAGCGCTTACTATTATCGCTATGGCTGTTAAAATAGTGTTCTTATAAATTGACCTAAGTGGAAATTGCGAAAAAAAATATCTTCAATATATTTATTATTATCGGTTGGGTACTGCTGATTCCGGCAATAGCTTATATCAGCGCCCAGGAGATAAAATACATTGCGCTGCTCATCGGGCTGGTGATAGGAACCACTGTTGCTGCGATTTCCATTCTGAATTACCGCGCAGGTTATTTTATCTCCTGTACGGTAGCACTGACAGTACGTTTACTTGAAAGAATGTCCGGCACGGAAATACCCGTGGGCGTATTGATAGATGCCATCCTGTTAATTACGTTACTGGGCAGTTTGCTAAAGGCAGGAGACGACAGTATTAAGAAAGTAGACTTTCTCCGGGATCCTGTGCTGATCACCTTTTACATCTACGGAGGATACGTGCTGCTGCAGTTTTTCAATCCTGCGTTTGTTTTCGACCGGCATGGCTGGACCACCTTTGCGCGGGTATTTGTCCGCAATATGATCTTTATGTACCTGGTCATGAAAATGATCCGCAACATGAATGACCTGAAAGTATTCCTGAAATTCTGGATCATCATACTTACTATAGCGGCCTTTTATGCGTGTATTCAGCAGTGGTTTGGATTAATGCCATTTGAAAAGGCATACATCGCCAAATACCCGGAGAAATTCAAAACAGTAATTATCCTCACCGGCATCCGTATTTTCTCCTTTGTATCGGACCCCGCTGTATTTGGCGTTATCATGGCCTGCGGCTGTATTATAAATATTGTACTGCTGACCAGCTCCGGTAAAATGATATCTGCATCAAAAAAAGTGTTCCTGCTGATATCACTGGCGCTTCAGTTTATGGCACTGGGATTTTCCGGTACCCGCACGGCTTACATCATGGTTCCAATGGGACTGATCATGATGCTGTTTGTAAACCTGCGGAACAGGAATACCGTGATTGGCGCACTGGTATTTGTATTTGCTTTCCTGGTATTGATGTTCGGTCCGTTTCACGGCAATTCCACTGTTATCAGGATGAGGACTGCCTTCTCCGGCTCGGAAGATGCATCCCTGAATGTGCGGGAAGTGAACAGGCATCGTATACAACCTTACATCTACAGCCATCCTATCGGTGGCGGGTTCCTCAGCTGCGAACCTGGTTCCGGTAGCGAACTGGATGGCTTTCCGCCCGACAGTGGCTATTTACGTACCGCCCTTGAACAGGGATGGATTGGCTTACTGCTCATCATGGTAAATATCTACATGGTGATGCAATATATGGTCGCCAATTATTTTGCCAGCAGAACAGAAATGGAAAAGCAGTTTACGCTGGTCATCCTTTGTGTGATGTTCGCCCTGGTAGTAAGTATTTATGCACAGGAATCATCCGGCCTTATTGAATCAGCCCTGCTTTACTATGCCCTCAACGGCATCTCTATAAAATTAAAATATTTATTATCATCTCCAAATATCACAACATGAAACGAGTACTATTCTTTTTATTAGTAGCATTAACAGGTACAGTGGCAAAGGCGCAAAGAGCCGATACCAGCATTGTGCTGCGCCTGCCTGCAGATCAGCCAACAGTGGCCAGACTGAAAGCAAGACTGGTGGAGCTTGCAATGGAAAATCCCCAGATCAAAGCATTGGACATAAAAAAACAGATTACAAAATACGACGAAAACAGGGCTAAAGCCGGCTGGCTGGATATGATTGTTGCTTCAGGTAACCTGAATGAATTTACCATTAAAGGAAGCGGTACCACCAGCAACAACACACTATACCCCAGGTACAACTTCGGTATCAATGTGCCGCTCGGACATTTGATCAGCATTCCTAACGAAGTAAAAACTGCGAAGGCAAACGGGAAAGTATTCGAACAACAGAAAGAAGGTGAAAAGCTGGCTTTAAAATCGGCCGTATTGCGCGCCTACGAAGACTATGCAGCGAACAAACAACTGTATGAACTGCAACTCCCCCTGCTGGAAGATTCCTACAATCACTACAAACAGGTAGAACAGCGCTTCTCAAAAGGAGACCAGAACACTGCCGTGGAAGGTTTGAATGATGCATACCGTATTTATAATGCAGAAATGGTGCGTAAGGTAAACCTTGAAAGAGAAGTAAAACAATCAAAGCTGGTACTGGAAGCAATTATCGGCACTTCGCTGGAAGAAGTATTGCTTCATTTATAAGATGGAGGTTTGTGAACATGATTGCCGGCAAGGCAGATTACCGAAAATAAAATCAAGAATGAGAGTATTTCTTATTATCACGTTCATGCTGCAGACAGCATTACTGTCTGCACAGGACCTGAAACCATTCAAACAGATTGAGGTGCAGATTACGCCCTGGCACCGCATCCCGGCGCTGCTGAAGCTACCGGACAATCTGAAAGGCGGGAAAAGATACCCGTTACTTATTTGTCTTCACGGCAGAAGTATTGCGGGTACCGATATTACTAAAATCTTCCGGCAGGGCGTAGCGAGACAAATGCATGAAGGAAAGAATATTGATGCCGTTAATAAAGTGGATGGCAAAAAATATGAGTTTATTGTAATGGCACCGCTGGCCACCAGTTGGTCACTTGGTCCGGAGCACCTGGATGCCGCGATTACGGATGTATTGAAAAAATACCCGATCGACTCGTCCCGTATTTACATCACCGGGTACAGTGCGGGCGGATGGTCTGTTGCGATGGCCGTAACCGATAAAAGAACGGCAAAGCGCGTGGCAGCAGCCGTGAACATGTCTCCTGCCACTATTGATGCAGAAAACCTGAAAAGCTTCCAGGTAACTGCGCAGAACAATATTCACGTATGGTATTTCGGTGGCCGTGAGGAACCGGTGTTTCTTGGCAACTGCAAACTTTACGCAGATAGCACAAACAAATACAAACCGGGGCTGACCAAACTGAGCATCGGGGAGCATAAACACTGCTGCTGGGAACAATATTACAACCCTTCCTACCGGGAAGATGGTATGAATATTTACGAGTGGCTGCTGCAATTTAAAAGATAATCCCGTATGCCCAGGGTCACGAAATGGATACTATCACTGGTGGGTGGCATTCTATTGCTGCTGATAGCGGCTTTCCTGTTCATTAAACACGGGCAGGAAACCGCGCCTCTTAATGAGCACACGCGCAAATCTGCACCGGGGCAGTTCATACGCCTGGAACAGGGACTTGTACATTACAGCCTGTATGGCCCCGACACCGCCCGGTTGCTGGTATTGATCCACGGAGGTGGCTGCAGTGGCATGGAAGTATGGAAGTTTAACATCCCCTATCTCCTGTCCAAAGGCTACCGGGTGCTTACTTATGATCTTTACGGCAGGGGCTATTCCGACCGGCCGGAAACGGTGTATGACCTTGGCCTGTACCGGAGGCAACTGATTGCTTTGCTGGATACTTTACAGCTTCGCCAGTCATTTGATATGATCGCAATGTCAATGGGAGCGCCTATCGGGCTGGATTATGCCGCCGGCCACCCGGAGCGTGTAAAACAGATCATATTGCTGGGACCAGCTGCCAGCGGCGACCTTCAACCCAGCAGGTTGTTGCGGATCCCGGTTATGAGCGATATTTTAATGAGTGGCTACTGGTATCCCCGTTCAGTGGAGAACCAACGGAAAGAATTCGTCAATCAGCCGCTGTTCAACAGCTACGCGGAGCGGTTAAAATATTTTATAAATTTCAGGGGGTATAAGCGTATCACGCTGTCGTCCTGGATGAACATGCTGAATCAAAGCCAGCTTTATTTACTGAAGAAAATACCAGCCGGAAAAATATTACTCATCTATGGTAAACAAGACCCCTTTTTCTCAAAAGAAAAATTAAGTTCTTATACTGCTTTATACCCAACTTTAGAAGTACATGAAGTAGACAGTGCCGGGCATATGCCTCATTATGAGCAACCACAGGAGGTGAATGAAATGATGTGGAAGTATCTTGAAGGAAAAAAATAATGCCCGGTAAAAAAGAAAACAGCCGCCCGGATAACCAGGGCGGCTGTTTCATTATAGCATATTGCTGAATTGTCCGGATTAGTTTGTTCTATAGCCCGTGGTCAGCAATGCTGAACCGGATTTAGGCTGATAGAAATTGTTGGTGTCCACACCAGCATCCGCCACTGTTGCAAATTTGGAATTGGCATCTGCGCCGGTTCCTTCTGTAACAGACGCTCCATTTTCAGTGTATATATAGGCATTAGGAACAATTGTGCCGCCATTTACACGTGGTTGAATGAACGCGTTATCTTTAACGATCTGCGCTGCAGTCTGGCCGAAATAGCCGTTAATACGGAGAGACACGCCACCGGTTCTTGCAATGGTGTTGTTGGTGATTTGCACCACTGCCTTGTCGGTTCCTCTCAGGCTCACACCATCTCCCTGGTTATCTCTCAACAGGTTGTTATGGATAATGTGTGTGGCGCCATTTTCGCCGGATCCGTAAAACTGGATCAGTTCACCCCATCCATCGTGTACATAGTTGTCGTGCACGTTGGTGTTGGTAGTACGGCCGCCGATCAGGATGCCGCCGTTATGACCTGAATTATGCTGGCCACCCCAGTTAGTAACGGTGTTGCCATATATTTCCAGTTTGTCGATAGCGGCAGTCTGGATGCCATCTGCGCCACCATTTGAAACACTATTATTATAGATCTTTACATTGCGCCATTTAATGGGCTGCACATACTCCTGTCCGCTGGTAAACCCTGAAGGAGCACCATAGTAAGGGGCATTAGCAGTGAGGTTCCAGTAAAGGGCAGTGTGACCAATATAGAATGCTTCGTTGTTGGTACCGCTGATAGCCACATCGTGGATCAGCAGATTCTCCATGTAGGAATTAGGATACTGTGTGCTTACATCGCCCTTTACCGGGTCTGTTTTAGCCCATATTCCTGTGCCGCCGTTCTGTATGGTAACATTGGCGATCTCAAAATTATCGGTGTGCTGGCTGAGCGTAAAGTCGAAATATGCTTCCCTGCCTGTCTGGGTACTTCCTTGTACTACAAATTCAGATTTTGATTTTTCACCACCTGCTTTCACATAATGGCAGTTCACAAAACTGATGGCTGTAGCCCAGGAACCACCACTCCAGGATGGATTACCTATTTTAACTACGGTGCCACTGGCGTTTTTAACAATGATAGGGCTGCCTGAAGCGCCTTTCAGGTTATTAAAAACGATAGCAGAAAATGTTCCTTTCAGATTCAAAATTTCTCCGGCTTTGTAAATGCTCCCATCTACAACCAATCTCCCGTCTTTGTCGGGAACAAGCGTGTATTGCTTCCCGCCGACAGGGGGCTTTGCAGCAGTTTCAGTTGGATTATTTTCCGGTAGTACCTGGCTTAATTGATCCTTATTGCAACTTTCAGTTGTGATGACTAAAGCCAGAGCAACGGATACGAATGTAAACATAGACAATCGTGCGGTAATGTAGTGCCTCATGGTTTTTCAGATATTATATGGTTTCAATAAAAAGCTCACAATTACCCATTGGTAAATTGCAAATTGATTCAAGTGATATGGATTCGGTCATTCAAAAAATAATGCACTGCATACAATTGTCTCCGGAAACAATTTAAACGGTCCATTTTAATTTATGGCTGCGAATATCCAAGAATTTTGGATATAAAACAGCATCTTAACGGACGTCCACCGCGAAATATTATATGCCTGAAAAGGGGCTTTATGAGTTACAACGGATTTCAGGAAGCGAACTGACGTCTTTATGCATTTATTCCCAAATGGGCCGATCCGATAATGCGCTTGCCAGTCTTAAAACGTAGGCCAATCAATAATATTACTATTAAATATACTATAAAATCAATAGTAATATGTAACTTTTTTTGAACTTTTTATAAAAAAATTGAAAAACTTTTCCACATTCTAAAAATGTGATAAAATGAAGCACAAATGAATAAAAAGGTACAGGCTCTAAACAAAAAAGCCGTCTCAATAGTTGAAACGGCCAGTTTGTAATTATATATAATACTTCCGGAATGACTATAAACCGAAAGCTGCTTTTACTTTATCAACGTAATCCAGCTTCTCCCAGGTAAACAGCTCAACTTCCACACTCTTCTCGTGTTTCTTGCCTTTGTTGAATACTTTGGTAACCACTTTAGGTTCGCGGCCCATGTGACCATAAGCAGCAGTTTCGCTGTAGATAGGGTTGCGCAGTTTCAGTCTTTGCTCGATCGCATAAGGACGCAGGTCAAAGATCTCTTCAATCTTCTTTGCAATCTCGCCATCGTTCAGTTTCACTTTGGAGGTACCGTTGGTGTTTACATAAATACCGCATGGTTTAGCTACACCGATAGCGTAGGACACCTGTACCAGTATTTCGTCGCACACACCTGCAGCCACCATGTTTTTGGCGATATGACGGGTTGCATAAGCAGCGGAACGGTCTACTTTGGAAGGATCTTTACCGGAGAAAGCGCCACCACCGTGAGCACCTTTACCACCGTAGGTGTCTACGATGATTTTGCGGCCGGTTAAGCCGGTATCACCGTGAGGGCCACCGATTACAAATTTACCGGTTGGGTTGATATGGTGATTGATATCAAAGCCTTCAAACAGTTTTTGCAGTTCCGGTTTCAGCTGTGCTTTTACGCGGGGGATCAGGATATTGATCATATCTTCCTTGATCTTTGCCAGCATTTTCTCATCAGCATCGAAATCATCGTGCTGGGTAGAAATCACGATAGAATCGATTCTTACCGGTTTATTATCATCAGAATATTCGATGGTTACCTGGGATTTGGCATCCGGGCGCAGGTATTTGATTTCTTTATTTTCACGACGGAGTACAGCGAGTTCCAGCAACAGTTTGTGTGCCAGATCCAGTGCCAGCGGCATGTAGTTTTCTGTTTCGCGGGTAGCATAACCAAACATCATACCCTGATCTCCTGCACCTTGTTCTTCCGGAGATTTACGGTCAACGCCCTGGTTGATATCCGGAGATTGTTCATGTATGGCAGAAAGAATTCCACAGGAATTCGCTTCAAACATGTACTCACTCTTGGTATAGCCAATTTTACGGATTACTTCTCTTGCAATGTCCTGCACATCAAGGTATGCCTCTGATTTCACCTCACCTGCCAAAACAACCTGGCCGGTAGTTACAAGCGTTTCACAAGCTACTTTAGATTTTGCATCGTATGCCAGAAAGTTGTCGATCAAAGCGTCAGAGATCTGATCAGCTACTTTATCAGGATGTCCTTCTGAAACGGATTCAGATGTAAATAAATAAGGCATAAAAAACTGGGATTAGTAGTTTTATGGTTTAGTGTAAATAATTCTGAGCTTGATATTATACTGTGACAGGTTACTACCACCTACTTTCACACGGTTCAGATCCATGTACAACGGCGAATATCCTTCAAGCTTGAAACCCTTGTTGGGATCCAGTTTCCTGATAAACCGCTGCATGGTATTGGCGAGGTTAAAGGTGTATTGCACCACCTGTACGCCTCCAAAGTTGGTAATCACCTGGCGGGTGCCGCCGAAATAGGCTGCGCCTCCTCCTGTATAATAGTCTGCGGGGATCTTGGTGGTATCACCGTTTGTATACTGGCGTAAAGATAAGCTTCCTGGTTCAATAAATATATTATTCATATCACTTGGGCCGGAAGTTATTTGTGTAATCACCAGCTCAGCTTTATTGATCAATACATTCGGGAAGTTTTCCAGGCCAGGTATCGTCAGGTTGGTAAACAGCCCCGGTGCAGCGTTCAGGAAGAGGATACTATCCCCGTTCGGGTTGCTGGTATTGATAAACCTGGCGGCCTGTGAACCATTGTAATTACGGGTGAAGTAATTGGCATGGGCGCTGGCATACTGATCGAACGACATGGTAGCGCGGAGCGAATCGGCTGTGGTGTTTTTGTAGAACACCGTCAGCTTCGTGTTGGTATTGTTTAGGTTCAGGTAAATCATGTTCCTGTTGGTACCGAGGTTGGTGTCCGGTACAATGGCAAACCCTTTCAGGTAAGCGCGGAAAGAGGAATCTGTGGCAAAGGCGCCATCAGACTTCTGGCTCAGCAGCTGGTTACCGAAAGCGGTGCTCAGTTTAATACGCAGCTGGGCGGTTTCCTTCGTACCATAAACGCTTACGGAGTCACGGAGCGACAGTGGCGTAACGGTAGCAGTACCCAGTAACTCTCCCGGGTTATAAGCCAGGGCTTTGTTATAAGCGTAATTGGAGTCGATGGTGAACCCGGTTTCAGCCATCCGGTACACCCGGAAGGTTTGAGGTGAGGAAGAATCACCGGTATAGCCACTGTAGCTCAGCGACAATACAACGGAATCCAGTGTTTGACCGGTACCTTCAAAGGTAAAGGCGCTTTTGGGTAACGATACCTGCGTGTATACGAAAGCGTGAGTTCTCCCAAAAACAGGGTCGGTGGTAACAGATCCCAGGATTTTATTATAGGCGTTTTGTCCGTTTAAAATAGAGGAATCATACCGGAGTATGTTGTTGGCAATAATACCTGTGAGCGTTGTGTCCTGTGCATTCACAAAATCGCCGGGAGGAATTAAACCACTTCCCAGGATAGTGGATTTGTTACAACCGGTTGCTCCGTACAGCAGAGTAATATAGGTAGCTAAGAAGCTAAGGTTCCTGAAATTGATCTTCACGCGTTATGTTGTTAGTGAGTATTGGTTTTACTGCCCGAACATGCTTTTAATACGCTTTAAATACGCTTCAACTCGCTTTAAAGGTGGACTTGATGGTTATTTACCCAGCAGTTGATTATACAATTGCAGGTAATCGCCCAGATCATCGTTGTCTTTTTTAAACGGCAGAATGATCTTTCCTTTTTCCGCTTTCACTTCGTCCACTACTTTCTTTTCCAGTTTATCACCGGCCAGTACAACCGCGTCCGCGTATTTTGCCGCTCCCCTGTTCAGTGCAGTGTTGGTACCTTCCTTAAACAGTTCCATATCTTTTTCCTTGATCTGGTTACTGATTGTGGCCTTCTTAACAAAGGTAGTGCCTAACTTTTCCTTGAATGTATTGGGAGTCAGCGAATATATGATCTTTGAATTGGCAAAGACAGGCTCTTTTTTATAAGCCGTTTTCAGATACATAGGTATCAGAGAGGTCATCCAGCCACTGCAATGAATGATGTCCGGAGGCCATCCGAACTTTTTCACCGTTTCCAGGGCTCCTTTGCAAAAGAAGACAGCTCTCGCTGCGTTGTCGTCAAAAAACTCTTCGTTTTCATCGGCAAACACAGTTTTACGCTTAAAATAATCTTCATTATCCAGGAAGTAAACCTGCAACCGGGCGTTTGGAAGTGAAGCCACCTTGATAATCAACGGGTAATCATCCCCGTCAATCACAATGTTGATCCCCGACAATCTTACGACCTCGTGCAAACGGTGTCTTCTCTCATTAATAATTCCAAATCTAGGCATGATCACTCTCACTTCCAGGCCAGCCTCATTGGACTTAATTGCCATTTTATTGACCATTGCCGCGTAATCACTCAATTCCAGGTACGGCGACATCTCTTGGGCAATAAAAAGAATTCTTTTCTTTGTGGACATTTAACGCTGATTATTAATGCAGTAATTTTTAATTTGGCTTGCAAAATTACGGATTTTTTACGGAATATTGGTCAATCTGTCAGTTTTAACATCCTTTTAAGCAATGATTTATGTATCTATTTAAGCGCAGCACGGACCTGAAGAAGCACCTGGACCTGGTAAGAAAAAGCAACAAAAGCATTGGTTTTGTGCCCACTATGGGAGCCCTCCATGCCGGTCACCTGTCACTTATTCAGGCAACCCGGCAAAAAAATGATGTGGTCGTTTGCAGCATCTTTGTCAATCCAACTCAGTTTAATGATCCAAAAGATTTTGAAAAATATCCCATCACAATAGAAGAGGATATAAAAAAATTAAATAATGTATCGACAGATATACTTTTTTTGCCATCCGTAGAGGAAATGTATCCCGAAGGTCTGGAAAGCGATCTGCATTATGACTTCGGCGACCTGGAAACTATCCTTGAAGGCAAATTCCGCCCAGGGCATTTTCAGGGCGTGGGTCGTATTGTACACAAGTTACTGGATATTGTGCAACCTGACCAGCTTTTTATGGGACAAAAAGATCTGCAGCAATGTCTTATCATCCGCCGGCTCCTCGCCATAACCCATTCCCCGGTAAAGCTGGTGGTGTGTCCTACCGAAAGGGAAAAAGATGGTTTGGCCATGAGCAGCCGCAATGCGCGCCTCTCTCCCGCCGCCCGGAAAAAAGCTGTGGGGATCTACCAGGCCCTTCTTCACATAAAAAACAACTTCGGGAAAGGCCTTCACTTTATGGAAGGCGCCCATGAAGCTTTTGATACACTCAAAAAACAAGGCTTTGAACCGGAATACGTGGATATCCTCCGGCTGGATAATGATACCCTCGTTCCCCTGGATCAGCCGCCCGGAAATGCTACCGTAGTTGTTGCCGTTGCAGCCTGGCTCGATGGCGTCCGGCTCATCGACAACATGATACTGCAGGGCAGCCTCTAACCTTATCCCGCAAGGGATGCAGCAGACACTGCACTACTGCTGCATCCCCTGTTCGATCTTCCATATTTTTTCCCTAGCTTTGCAAACGCTCTATAGCGCTAAGCCAGTATAAATTATGCAAATCGAAATTTTAAAGTGTAAGATTCACCGCGCGGTTGTGACGGAAGCCAATCTGCAATATGTTGGAAGTATTACGATTGACGAAGACCTTATGGACGCCGCTGGTTTAATCGAGTATGAAAAAGTGCAGGTATTAAACGTAAATAACGGAGAACGCCTGGAAACCTATGTGATCAAAGGAAAACGTGGTTCAGGTGTGATCTGTATGAATGGTCCCGCTGCCCGTCTTGTTGCCCCAGGTGATATAGTTATTATTATTTCCTATGCCACTATGGATTTTGAAGAAGCGAAAAGATATACACCTGTTGCCATTTTCCCCAAAGAAGGAAATAAACTGTAAACCCGTATCTGTACCTGTTTTTAACTAACGCCCTAAAACAACTTTGGATCATGCCCAAAACGCTTAAGAACGTCATTAAGTTTATTTGCTTTTTCGGCATCGGGGTGCTGTTGATATGGCTTTTTACCAAAGACATCACAACAGAACAATGGGAACAGATCAATACCGCTTTCCGTAAAGCCAATTACTGGCTGCTTATACCCACCATGACCATCGGTATTGCCAGTCACTGGTTCAGGGCCGTAAGATGGAAACTGCTGATGAAACCACTGGGTCATCAGCCCACCACATTAAATACCTTTTTTGCGGTAATGGTAGGCTATCTTGCCAACCTCGCGGTACCCCGCCTGGGAGAAGTAACCCGCTGCGGGATACTGGCCCAGTATGAAAAGGTGCCGGCCGACAAACTCGTAGGCACCATGATCGCGGAACGCGCAGTAGATATGGTTTGCCTGCTCCTGCTCATGGCCCTCACCGTGCTCACCCAGCTGGATGTTCTCGGCTCCTATGTCAACGAATCGATCTTCGTACCGGTATCCAACAAAATAGCACACGCCAATGGTATACAACTGCTGATAGGCATCGTTATACTCGCCGGCGTAATACTGCTTTTACTCTGGCTACTGAAAAAATTTGCCAGATCCAAAGTAGCTATCACCATTAAAAACCTTGCAAGAGGTATCATGGAAGGCATTCTTTCTATCGGCAAAATGGAAAAGAAAGGTTGGTTCCTGATACATACGGTGTTGATCTGGTCCTGCTACCTGTCGCAGGTATACATCGGGTTCTTCTGTCTGAAAGAAACCAGCCACCTGGGCATCAGCGCAGCTCTCGCCGTACTGATGATTGGTAGTGTAGGCATGATCGTTACCCCCGGCGGTATTGGCGCTTACCAGCCCCTGGTACAGAAATCACTGGAGCTGTATGGTATCCCTTTAGCTATCGGCTTTGCCTTTGGCTGGATCATCTGGGTGGCACAAACAGTGCTGGTGATCCTGCTCGGCTTCATCAGCCTGGTGGCGCTACCTGTTTACAATAAAAAACTTCCTGCACGTAGTTAAGTTAAGCGAAGGGAAATCCCCTTCGCCACATTCTCCCCTATTTTCTTTAACTTTAATTTAATACTTCAATTAAAGCGAAAGCTGTATCATCGTGGTTTAGACGATGTGATTTTTTTGAATGTAAATAAGTTCGTATGCGTTTGCCGAATGGTGAGAACCTTGATATTATGACAATGCCCGAAGTAACAGTACCAAAAAAAACAACCAAGAAGCCCCTTACAGAGAAGAAGAAAATGATTGCCAGGGATATCAGCTGGCTCTCTTTTAATGCCAGGGTTTTACAGGAAGCAGCAGACAAAACCGTTCCATTGCATGAGCGTATCCGCTTCTTAGGCATCTTTTCCAATAACCTTGATGAATTTTTCAGGGTAAGAGTAGCTACCCTCAAACGCATGATGTCTTTCGGTAAAGCCGGAAAAATGCATCTCGAAGAAAATCCTGATAAAATACTGGATGAAATACAGGCCCGTGTAATTGAGCAACAGCGCGAATTTGACCTCGTGTGGAAAGATATTGCGGAAGAACTGGAAGCCCAGCACATCTTCATGCGAACGGAAAAGCAGCTTAACCGCGAGCAACAGAAATTTGTACTCAACTACTTCAATGAACAGGTACGCACCAACATCATCCCCCTGATGATTGAAAGCATACAACAGTTCCCTATCCTGCGTGATAAATCTATTTACCTGGCTATTGTACTGGCCCGCCAGGATAATTCTGTACGACAAAAATTTGCACTCATAGAAATACCTACCACTGTACTTCCACGCTTTATTATCCTGCCCTCCAAACCCGGAGAACATGATATCATCCTGCTGGAAGACCTGGTACGCTTCTGCTTACCCAATATCTTTTCCTATTTCGGTTACGATAAATTTTCCGCACACATCATCAAAGTAACGCGCGATGCGGAACTGGATATTGATAATGATATTTCCGACAGTCTTATTCACCAGATTGAAAAAGGACTGAAAGACCGCCGTAAAGGCAAGCCGGTAAGGTTTGTATATGACAAGGACATAGACCCACTGCTGCTGGAATACCTGATGCGCAGACAGGGCCTGTCCGGAAAAGATAACCTGATACCAGGCGCCAGGATCCATAACTTCAAAGACTTTATGGATTTCCCGGAATCCATCTTCCCGCCTCATTTACACCGTAAAACCTTTACCCATCCGCTGTTTGTTAATGCGCCAAGCGTAATGCATGTAATACAACAGCAGGATGTAATGCTGCACTTCCCCTATCACTCGTTTGATACCATCATCGACCTGCTGAGGGAAGCCGCGATAGATCCGAATGTATCTTCTATAAAAATAACTGCGTACAGGCTTGCCCGTAATTCCAAAATAGTAAATGCACTGGTGAATGCCGTACGTAATGGTAAACAGGTAACCGTAGTACTGGAGCTGCGTGCGCGCTTTGATGAAGCCGCCAATCTCGACTGGAAATCAAGACTGGAAGAGGAAGGCGTGAAAGTGTTATTGGGTATCCCGAATATGAAGATCCACGCCAAACTGTGTGTGATCAAAAAACGGATTGGTACCAAAACACTGCAATGCGGCTTTGTAAGCACCGGTAATCTCAACGAAAGAACAGCCAGGGTATACGGCGATCACTGCCTGCTCACCACCAACCGCGCTATCATTGCCGATATGAACCGCATCTTTTCCTACCTGGAAAATACGCGTCATGATATCAAAATCCTGCAGGGCTGCAAAACCCTCCCGGTTAGTCCGTTTAACATGCGCGATACCTTCCTCCGCCTGATGGACCGGGAAATCAAGAATGCAAAACATAAAAAGAAAGCGGCTATCACCATTAAAATGAATTCACTTTCTGATGCCGCCCTCATCGCCAAACTGTATGAAGCCGCGAAAGCCGGCGTGGAAGTGAAGATGGTGATAAGAGGTATCTGTTGCGCCTATACGGAAAATAAAAAGTGGAAGAAGAATATCACCGCAGTAAGCATTGTGGATGAATACCTGGAACATGCCCGCGTATTTATTTTTCACCACGGGGGACAGGAAAAGGTATACATTGCTTCGTGCGACTGGATGATCCGTAATCTCGATCACCGTGTGGAGGCTGCCGCGCCTATAACGGACCCGGCTATACGCAAGGAACTGATAGACATCATGAATATTCAGCTCAGCGGTAATGTAAAAGCCCGTATACTGGACAACGAGCAGAAAAATGAATATAAGAAAGCAGGTGATAAAAAGATCCGTACACAGATAGAGATCTATAAATACCTTCACGAAAAAGAATACCATTAACTTTAAAAAGTTATACTTTTGCCCTTTTGATCTAACGACTGACAGATGAAATTAGCTGCGATTGATATAGGCTCCAATGCTGCCAGATTGCTCATCTCTGAAGCATCGCCGAATAGTGCGGGTGTAATGGACTTTACCAAGCTAAACCTGGTAAGAGTACCGTTACGGCTGGGTTTCGACGTATTTAACAACCAGGTTATTTCAGACAAAAAGGCCACACATCTTATTGACACCATCCGGGCCTATAAGCTGTTGCTGGATGTATACGAGGTGAAATATCTCAAGGCATGCGCCACCTCTGCCATGCGCGACGCCAGCAACGGCGTGGGTATCCTGCAGGAGGTAAAAGCACAAACCGGCATCGATATACAGATTATTACAGGGCAGGAAGAAGCTGCTTTTATTTACGAAAACCATGTGGCTGAAAACATGGATAAAACAAAGTCGTACCTCTACATCGATGTAGGCGGCGGCAGCACAGAAATCACCCTTTTCAGCGCAGGCAAACAAATCTTTAAAGAATCCTTTAATATAGGCACGATCCGGCTGCTGCAGCAACAGGTAACCGAAGCGCACTGGCAGCAGCTGAAAGACTTTCTTAAACAACAACTCAAAGGCATCGGCCCCGTGATTGCGATCGGTTCCGGTGGTAACATCAATAAAATATTCTCTCTCTCTAAACGAAAAGAAGGCAAGCCCCTTTCACTGGATACGCTGAAAGACTATTACAAGGAGTTCAGCGCCTTCACCGTGGAAGAACGTATTCACCTGTACGGCCTGCGGGAAGACCGCGCCGACGTGATTGTTCCTGCCCTGCAGATCTATGTAAATATTATGCGCTGGGCAGATACGCCGGAAATATATGTACCCAAGATAGGGCTTGCAGATGGCCTTATTCATGCCCTTTATGAGGAAATCGCGGTGAGTTCCTGATCCCCGGCCGTACATAAAAAACATTTTCTTTTATCTTTTTATATTGCCACCTTTGCGGTTATTGCTAACAGCTAAATGCTAAAAGCTCACTGCTTATGTCTGTGAATAAAGAAATAAAGCGTGTCACTACGCATATACTGCAGAAGATGAAAGTAGACGGGGAAAAGATCTCCATGCTTACTGCGTATGATTATTCTATGGCCCGCATTTTTGATGATGCAGGCATTGATATCCTGCTGGTGGGAGATTCTGCATCCAATGTAATGGCGGGTCATGAAACCACCCTTCCTATTACGCTGGACCAGATGATCTATCATGCCGCTTCCGTAGTCAGGGCTATTAAACGCTGCTTTGTGATCGTGGATCTGCCCTTTGGCTCTTACCAGGGGAACTCCAAAGAAGCATTGGGATCTGCCATCCGTATTATGAAAGAAACAGGCGCCCACGGTATCAAAATTGAAGGCGGCGAAGAAATCATTGAATCCGTAAAACGTATTATCTCCGCCGGTGTTCCGGTAATGGGCCACCTGGGACTTACACCCCAGTCGATTTATAAGTTTGGTACCTACGCCGTACGCGCTACGGAAGAAGCAGAAGCCAATAAGCTGATCAAGGACGCGAAACTGTTGCAGGAAGCCGGCTGCTTTGCCATTGTACTGGAAAAGATCCCGGCATCACTGGCGAAGATCGTTGCCGAAACCGTGGAAATTCCCATCATTGGCATCGGTGCAGGCAGGTATGTGGATGGACAGGTACTGGTAATGCACGATATGCTCGGCATTAATAAGGAGTTCAAACCACGTTTCCTCCGTCGGTATCTCGACCTTTACAGCCAGATCTTTGGCGCCACCCAGGCATACATCAATGATGTAAAATCCAAAGATTTCCCGAATGAAAATGAACAGTACTGATTAAATAATAAGTAAGAATGACGGATTTGCAGAGAGATCATTATCTCCATACAAATTCGTCATTTGTATTTAATATAAATTCCCTATATTCGCTTCGCACTTTATAAGTTGAATGAACTACCTGTTAAACATACAACTCTCTTTACTCTCCTATCTGCGGAGCACCTGCTCCCATGTGCCATAGGTAGCACTTCCTTTCTATTCTTTTCCTTTCCTGCAGCGCCGCTTAGCGGTTTGTAATGCTATTGTATCTGCAATACTGACTTTCATCACAACAGATGATTTGCATTGGTTTGTTTTCAATCCATCCGCAAATGCATTGGTTCGTGTATAACAGTGATGGGTATACGTAGTTAAGGGAAGCGTCGTTTATTATTATTTATTCCGGAAGCAAAACATGCTTCCCTCTTCACTATAATTCCAAACAGATTATGAAACGTGTAATGATTATTGGCGCCGGTAAGATCGGCGAAACCGCGGCCTTCTTACTGCAACAGTCCGGCGACTATGAAGTAACGCTGGCCGACAGCAACAACGCCCTGCTGCAGAAATGCACTGACGCCCGTATCCGCAAAACAGTACTGGATGTAAACAATGCCACCTCGCTGCAGCAGGCATTGCAGGAACAGGACATGGTGCTGAGCGCCTGCCCCTTTTTCCTGAACGTAAAAATTGCTACCGCAGCCGCCAAAGCCAACACCCATTATTTTGATTTAACAGAAGATGTAGCTACTACCAATGCCATCCGCGAAATTGCCGCACAAGCCAATGTAAGCTTCATGCCGCAATGCGGACTGGCCCCTGGTTTCATCAGCATCGCCGCACATGATATTGCCAAACAGTTTGATACGCTGGACGCTGTTCGCCTCCGTGTAGGCGCGCTGCCACAGTTTCCTACCAACAGCCTCATGTATAACCTCACCTGGAGCACCGATGGACTGATCAACGAATACTGCAACCCCTGCGATGCCATTCACGAAGGCGAACGCAAAGAGGTAATGCCAATGGAAGGCTACGAGCGCTTTGCCCTTGATGGCGTGGAATATGAGGCGTTTAATACCTCCGGCGGACTGGGCGCCCTCGCTGAAATCCTGGACCGTAAAGTGTACAATCTCGATTACAAAACCGTGCGCTATCCGGGTCACTGCCAGCTGATGAAAATCCTTTTGAATGAGCTGAAACTCAATAAAAAAAGAGAAATGCTGAAGGAGATTATGGAAGATAGCATACCTTTCACCCAGCAGGATGTAGTATTGGTTTTTGTATCGGTATCGGGAATGGTGAACGGCCGCTCTGTGCAACGTTCCTATTCACGCAAGATCTATAACCAGGCAGTATCTGGCAGGGACTTTACCGCCATACAACTTACCACTGCCGGCGCGGCCTGTGCAGTGATAGACCTGCATGCGAAAGGACTGCTGCCAGCCAATGGTTTTGTGCGCCAGGAAGACGTGGCATTTAATGACCTGATCAACAACCGTTTTGCGGTATATTATAACTAGCCCTAAAAGCTGTATGTCATGTTAAAAGATGTTTTAAACGGGCTGATGGAGCGCTATCAGCAAAGGGTTCCGGATGTTGGAGCCGTTATCGCCGCCATGATAAAGGAAGGCATTATTACGCAGGCAGACGATATAGAGAATGACCACATCGCCTTCCGCACAATGGGTGTACCACAGCTCGGGGTACAGTCGCTCGAGAAGATATTTCTCCATTACGGCTATACGAAAATGGATAAGTATCACTTTCCTGCCAAGAAGCTGGATGCGTGGTGGTATGCTCCGCCCGAGCCACAATACCCGCGTATCTTTATCAGTGAGCTGCGGGTGGCCGAACTGAGTGCTGCTGCACAAACCATCATCCATCATTACACGGATGAAGTGAAGACTGACCCGGTGAATGCATTGGACCTCGACGACAGCAAGGCTGTAGATGCCTTCCTTCACAGCGCCCTGTGGCAAACCCCTACCCTGGCGGATTACAAAGTACTGGCCGCGGAGAGTGAGTACGCCGCCTGGGTGATCTACAACCGTTATTACCTCAATCACTTTACCGTAAGCGTACATAATCTTCCCCCGGGATATAATACCGTGGCCGATTTCAACCAGTTCCTGGAGAAACATGGCTTTCATCTCAACGACTCCGGTGGTAAAATTAAAACCAGTCCGGATGGCAGATTGCTGCAAAGCGCCACAGTTGCAGGCATGATCACTGCTACTTTTTCGGGCGGGGAACAATTCCCCATCGCCGGCTCCTATGTGGAGTTTGCTGAAAGAAAGGTACTCCCTGCATTTGCGCATTTACCTGCCAGCGAAATACGCCGGGAACACCGCAGGGAAGGTTTTGAAGCCGGCAACGCCGATAAGATCTTTGAAAGCACCTACGCCGCCCAAACAAAAAAAAGTTCCTAATTTAGTTTATTAATACACCAACAATGGAAGACATCTTAAAAGCATTTGGCATCACTGCGGCACAAAGTGGTATCAGCACGGGAACCCACTGGTTGCCGGCTCACGGCGAGGAAATCACCTCAGTTTCGCCGGTAAATAATAAGAAGATTATTACCGTCAGAAGCGCTAACCGGGAAGATTATGACCAGGTAGTAGCCGTGGCCCAGGAGGCTTTCAAGGAATGGCGCACATGGCCCGCGCCCAAAAGGGGCGAAATAGTACGACAGATCGGGGTAGCCCTCCGTGAACATAAAGAACATCTTGGGAAACTGGTATCCTATGAAATGGGAAAGAGTTTGCAGGAAGGATATGGAGAAGTACAGGAGATGATCGACATCTGCGACTTCGCAGTGGGCCTCTCCAGGCAGCTGCATGGCTTAACGATGCACTCTGAGCGTCCGGGTCACCGGATGTATGAGCAGTGGCATCCGCTGGGTATTACCGGTATTATTTCCGCCTTTAACTTCCCGGTAGCAGTTTGGAGCTGGAACTCCATGCTGGCATGGGTTTGCGGAAACGTATGTATCTGGAAGCCTTCTGAAAAAACACCTGTTACGGCCTTAGCCTGTCAGCATATAGTAGCCAATGTATTCGCCGCCAACAAAGTACCGGAAGGCGTTTCCTGCCTGGTAACCGGCAACCGTGATGCAGGTGAATGGCTGGCGCACGACAAACGAATTCCGCTGGTTTCCGCCACCGGATCCACCCGCATGGGTAAAGCCGTAGGAGCTGCCGTAGGCGAGCGTTTAGGACGCTCCCTGCTGGAACTGGGCGGTAATAATGCCATCATTATTTCACAGGATGCCGACCTGGATATGTCGCTCATTGGCGCCGTGTTTGGCGCCGTGGGTACCGCCGGGCAGCGTTGCACCTCTACCCGCAGGCTTATCATCCATGAAAGTGTGTATGATGCGTTTACCGCGCGGCTGGTAAAAGCGTACGCTCAGTTGCGTATCGGCAACCCGCTGGATCAACACAACCACGTAGGTCCGTTGATCGACAAAGCCGCCGTGGATGCTTATCTCAGCTCAATAGAACAGGTAAAACAACAGGGCGGTTCCTTTCTCGTGGAAGGCGGTGTATTGTCCGGCCCGGGTTATGAATCCGGATGCTATGTGAAACCCTGCATTGCAGCGGTGGAAAACACTTACGCCATAGTACAGCACGAAACCTTTGCGCCTATTTTGTACGTCATGAAATACGCTACGCTGGCCGAAGCCATTGCCATGCAGAATGATGTGCCGCAGGGGCTTTCCTCTGCCATCATGACGCTGAACCTCCGCGAAGCAGAACAGTTCCTTTCCAATGCAGGATCCGACTGTGGTATTGCCAATGTAAATATCGGCACATCCGGCGCTGAAATAGGCGGCGCTTTCGGCGGTGAAAAAGAAACCGGCGGTGGCCGTGAAAGTGGCTCCGATGCGTGGAGAGCTTACATGCGCCGGCAAACCAATACCATCAACTATTCCAACAGTCTCCCACTGGCACAGGGCATCAAATTTGATCTCTGATGTAAATAAATCAGCTATCCGTTTGCAGGTACAAATACCCCAAAACGGATAGCTGACAACAATATTTTTACTGTAAATTTTTCCGGATCATCCAGCTCCGAGGCGCTTGCCCCGGAGCTTTTAATTTTCGTGACAGGAGATGCTACCCGATCAGATTTTTAAAAGCGGTTGATAAAATTACTACGTGTCAAAAACGTTTCAGCAACCTGCGTTGCTTTTCTCTACATACACCGACGGCGGCAAGGTTTTAAAAATAGTAGCGAGGTTAGAGAACCCCGCTTTTCGTTAAACGGAAACCATGCTTATGAGAAAAGTTAGAAATGGCGGGAAGCCATTAGAAACTCTTCCGGATATAAATATTAGACTTTTTTTTGAATATTCATATTCAACTTTTGTGCTACTGCCGTATTATTACCACTGTGTTTCACCACTAAAACCTGCCCGGATCCTTTATCATACAGTGTTTTCATGATTTTGCCCTTTACGCCCGCATGCTGTAACATCGCAGTAATATTTTCAGGAACGCTGCAAATAACAATCGTTTTGCCCTTATTTTTCTTTATCATGTCTTTAAGGGTGGCGGTTGTTTGCTCGGGATCACCGTTTAACCGGAAGTAGTCCAGCTGCTGCTGGTGCGCCTTTGAGAGCGGGGTAACCGTTTGCACGGCACGGTTCAGATAGGTGGTGTAAATGGCGGAGATCTCCGTTCCTTCCAGGGAAGACGCCAGTTGGGTGGCCTGTTCCAGCCCTGTGGCACTGAGGCCGGGATCTGCTGATGGGGATGATTCCATTTCCGCAGCATTCACAAAAATGAGGGTGGTTACTTCAGGTTCAGCGGCAGACACAGGTGTGCCGGTAGCCAGCAAAGTGGCCATGAGAACAGCTTTTAACATGATTGGTAGATTTAAATAAATGAAATACGATACCTGTAATAATCCCGAACGAAGATCTGGCAGATGAGGGGTATGAGGAATAAGAACAGGTTAAAATTAAGACAGCCGGGAACAATTGCAAAAGGGATTGTGACAGGTGGTTACGGGCTATGTCCGGCAAGCAAATCAGGATAAGATAGACGTAAACAATGCCCGTCACCGGAATGCCCGGAAAACCCTCCAATCTCCCAATCAACCAATATATAGCGCGTTTATCATTAAAATTTAATGTTATACCGCTTTTTCTATACCTTTAATCTTATCATCATGATATTTTTAGTTGTTTTTTATAGGGAAAATTATTGAACATGAAATTGTTAAGCCGAGAGGTTGCAGTCCTGGCAGGGTGTGTTGCATTGATGACTGCATTTACAACAAATACTGAAGCGCAGAGTAAACCCCAGATACCCAAAAACTGGCAGTTGTTGAGTTACGATACCGACAGTGTATTTGGTACGTCAACAGAAAAGGCCTATAAGGAATTGTTAAAAGGGAAGAAAAGTACACCTGTTATTGTGGCGGTGATCGACTCTGGTATTGACACCACGCATGAAGATCTCAAAAGCATACTGTGGACCAACACCCGCGAAATTCCAGGTAACGGCAAGGATGACGACCGTAATGGATATGTGGACGATATTCATGGCTGGAACTTCCTGGGTGGTAAAGACGGCAGCAGCCTGAAAGAAGACTCTGAAGAAGCCGCCCGTGAATACTACCGCTACAAAAGCCTTTATGGCAACCCGGATTCCGCACTGGCAAAAGATTCAAAAGAATATGCCATCTGGCAGCAGTTGCAGTCGAAAATTGAGAAGCCCAATTCCCAGTTTAAGATGCAATACAAAAGCATGTCGAAGCTCCAGGAAAACGTGAACAAGTGTGAATCCATCCTGAAAACCTACCTGGGCAAGGATGATTTCAATGTAGCCCAGCTGGACAGTATTCAAACAACCAACCAGGACGTATTGCTGGCGCGTAATTTCATGAGCCGTTTGCTGAAAAGCGCCGGTGATGAACCCGCTACTTTCGGCGAGTTCAAAATGGAATTCGACGAATACATGAATGAACTGAAGCGTAAGGCAGAAAGTACAGAAGTAGCGCCAAACGCCAACAGGGAAAGGATTGTAGGCGACAACCTCGACGATATCAACGATAACAAATACGGCAATAACGACGTGATGGGTACCTTTGGTTTCCACGGTACGCACGTTTCCGGTATCATTGCAGCTGCCAGGAACAATGGCGTAGGTATGGACGGCGTGGCCGACAATGTGCGCATCATGGCGGTAAAAGCCGTACCGGATGGCGATGAAAGAGATAAAGATGTGGCCCTGGCCATCCGTTATGCGGTAGACAATGGCGCGCAGATCATTAATATGAGCTTTGGCAAACCGTTCTCGCCTCATAAGGATTGGGTGGATGCGGCTATTAAATATGCAGAAGAAAAAGGCGTATTGCTGATACACGCAGCCGGTAACGACGGCAGCAACAACGACTCCGTTGCCAACTATCCTAACCCCAATTACCTGGATGGCACCATTGCCACCAATGTGATTACTGTAGGCGCAAGCAATACAGGATTGGGCAACGATAAAGTGGCTCCTTTCTCTAACTATGGTAAGAAAAGCGTGGATCTTTTTGCGCCTGGTGTGCAAATCTACTCTACTATTCCGGGTGGCAACAAATACGGCAGCGCCAGCGGTACCAGCATGGCCAGCCCTGTGGTAGCGGGCGTAGCAGCACTGGTACTCTCCTATTATCCGGAACTCAGCGCCAGGCAGCTGAAATATGTACTGGAAAAAAGCGCTACACCATTACCGGGTGGTACTACTGAAGTAAATAAACCAGGTACATCTGATGAAAAGGTAAATTTTGCGGATCTGTCTATCACCGGTGGAATGATCAATGCCTATGAAGCATTAAAGCTGGCGGCTACTATCAAAGGTGAAAATGTGAAAGGTAAAAAACAGCACAAGGCAAAAATAAAGGCTATCAAAAAGAACTAATTCAATCAGTATAAAAAAGGGCGGGAATTTTATTTTAAAAGATAAAATTCCCGCCCTTTTTTTATGTAATTATTTAACGAGACGAACGCTTAGCGGATACTTGTAAGATTCGCCCTTATTGGCTTTCACGGCAGCAATGATACTAAAGATCACATTCAGCAACCATAATACACCGAGCAGGTTTGTCCAGCCCCATGTACTATAAAACTCCCCTCTTGCATGACGCCAGAAGCTGGTAAGCGACCAGAAGCCGGTTACAATATTATTGATCAGGTTTACAATCACCGCTGCAATACTCAGGGTGATCTGGAAATTGATCGCTTCTTTTCCCTGGTTATCTACAAAAGTGGATTCATTCCTTTTGATAAGCCAAAAAACAAGTACGCCAATGATGTTACCGACGGTAGGTAATATCAGCATACCAATAATTCCCCCCAGGTGTACAAGGGTTCCCCAGGTTCGTTCATCATTCTGATTCATAAAATAGAGATTAAATATAATGCGGGAAGTTAACAGCTTATTTCAGGATATCAAAAAAGAGAAGAAAAAAAACTACAAACCTGTAAGCCGGATTCTGTTTCTGCCCCGGCAAGCCGGGACAGACTGCTATCATTTATCTGCGACAACGTTCGCACGTTGTCTGTATCTGCCTACCCTCGGTCATCGGGCGAGCAGCCCTCAATCGACCGTATACATGGCATTTCAGCACGCAAGGTTTACCCGCACAAACAGTTACCTGCCTGCACCGTGGGCTCTTACCCCACATTTTCACCCTTATCTGCCGAAGCAGACGGTTATTTTCTGTGGCACTTGCTGTTCCCGGTTTGCACCGGGACCCACCCGTTAGGTGGTGCGTTGCTCTGCGCTGTCCGGACTTTCCTTCCCACTGAACAAGTCAGCGAAACGATAGCACGGTTTGTAGTTGAAGCGCGAAGGTAAATAAAAATATTACCTAAACGTTATTTCTGTAGCCCCATAGCCGTATTTGGCGTGATATTGATTCACAAAGCTGGCTACTTCCGGCGTTTGTTTCAGGATCTGGTGAATTTCGTCTTTGAGCTTTCCCTTTCCGATACCATGAATCACGATCAGGTTATGCTGATGATGACTGATAGCCAGTTCCAGGTAACGCTGGAAGGCATTGAGCTGTATAGCCAGGATGGCAATGTTGCTCAGCCCTTTCCAGTTTTTTTCGAGTGCCTCGATGTGCAGGTCTACTTCTTGTTTGGGCTCCAGCGAAGTTTCGGGCTGCAGTTGTATTTTACTTAACAGGCTGGCAAAGTTTCCCGATCCAACGGTGGCAATGGGTGCCTTCTTTTTTGCCTGTTCCGCCGGTGCCGGTGGTTCGGGTTCTTTCTCCGGAAATTTATCAAACAGCGGGTAAGTGATGGTAGCTTCCGCTTTGGTACGCAGTTGCTCCAGTTGTACAAACATCTGTTTGGGCTTGATCTTCCAGGTTTTCTTTACAGAAGTCGCCAGCTTGGGCTGTGGCTCTTTCAGGAAAAATGTAAACTCAAACCGTGGATTATCATTCAGCGATTCAAAGATAAGATCAGCGAGATAGAAGTGATTATAAGGGTGTATTTCGTTCTTGATTTCCAGGTCCAGCTGATTATTCAGCCATATCTGGAAATAGAAGCGCATGGCATGCGGCGTATCATTAAACAGGTGAAACTTCATCAGCTTCACGGTTTCATCGTATCCATCCATCTGGTATACCGGCAAAACAGACAGGAACATGCCCTTATCTGTTTTAAACACTTCATACTTGCTTCTGTCTACTTTGATTTCGTCGCCGGGAATCAGTTTTGGCTTTTCTTTGACCAGTTTCTGCTGGGTAAAACGATGGAAATAAGGGAAGTCGATCTGATCCAGGTACACCGGAAAAGACGTTCCTTTCACCTCTATCATAACCATATTATCATTCACAATGTCAACAACCGTTCCTTCTTCTTTTGAACTCAACAACAAGATGTTGTCGCCTTTTTGGTATTTCATAATTGCATTCTTCAACTGCAAAAATAGAATATTGAAGGGATATGCGTGGAAGAGATTTAAAGATTTGCCTGATCAGGCGGAGACACAGCTCCTTATTGCCATTAAAATGGTAACACTCACCTGCACGGCTATATGAAGAAAGCGTTATTCAGCGTACTTCCTGGTCCTTGTTTTTTCAGGATGCCGCCGCATGTAGTCGTCTACCGAAATGCGGCCACTGCCTTCTATCAGGAAGAAGATCAGCAGGAACAGCACCAGTAAGGAAATACCCATGACCGGGTATACTGTAAACAGCCCTGTTGGAGAATGAACAAAAAATACAGCCCCCAGCAATACCGGGATATTCACCAGCGCAGAAACCCTTGTAAGCAGTCCCATAGCGATGAACAGCCCTCCTACTGTGTGTGCGAATACAACATAATGTCCCAGTAATATGGACAGTGTGGCCAAAGCCGGGCTCTGGTTAATCATGGAAAGCAGTGCGTCCCTGTCCTGTACAAACCGGACGCCTACATACATGAGAAATACCCCCAGCAGAATGCGAACCACACTCAGCCAATTCGGGTGATGTGTATCACCCCAGTGTTCAACCCGTTGTAGCATGTTCATAAAATATAAATTTTAAGATCAAAGAGCTACCCTGAAGTTACGAAGATTTAAGCTTTTGTGGCCAGCTTACTGTTGGTATAGCTGTAGAGGAAATAGATGGTTAATCCTACCGCGAGCCATACCGAGAAAACGATCCAGTTTTTAAGCGCTATTTCTGTCATCAGGTAAAAACAGCTGAGCATCCCCAGAACCGGTATCAGCGAGAGCTTGCGGGTGAGTGAGAAATAAGAAAGTGCAATGGTAACGAGCACAAATATGTAGAAGGGAATATTATGTTTCCATACCTCCCAGCCGCCGGCGAAGGAAAGTTTTGTCATGATTTCCTTACTAAACAGGAAAACGAGTACCACTACAATGCCCGGAACTATAAACTGCCCGTTGATATAAGGCAGTTGAAACCGTTTTACCGTTGATTTTTCCTCCCTGGGCAGAATGAGTACACCGCCGCAAACCAGGATAAAGGCAAACAGGGTACCGATGCTGGTCAGATCCGTAACGATGGTCAGGTTCAGGAAAAGCGCGGGAATACCCACCAGGATACCCGTGATAATGGTAGCGAAAGAAGGCGTTTTAAACCGGGGATGTATTTTGCTGAAGCGCTTTGGCAGCAGGCCATCGCGGCTCATGCTCATCCAGATACGCGGCTGGCCGATCTGGAAAACCAGCAGTACGCTGGTAGTGGCCACCACGGCGCTCACAGAAATAAGATAACTGATCCAGGGCAGGTTTACCTGTGTGAAAACATAAGCCAGCGGGTCGTTTACCTTCAGGTTATAATACGGCACCATGCCGGTGAGCACAAATGAGATGAGGATATAAAGTACGGTACAGATAATCAGGGAATAGATCATGCCTTTGGGCAGATCCCGCTGCGGGTTGGCGCATTCTTCGGCCGTGGTGCTTACCGCGTCAAAGCCGATATAAGCAAAAAATACGGCCGATACCCCCTTCAGCACACCAGAGAACCCATTGGGCATAAAAGGGTGCCAATTGGCCTTATTTACGTAAAAGAAGCCTACTACAATCACAAACAGGATCACCAGGATCTTCAGGGCCACCATAAAGTTGGCACTTTTCTTACTTTCCTGGATGCCTACATAGGCCAGGTAAGTTACCAGCAGTACAATCAGAAACGCCGGGAGGTTCACAATGAAGGGGATGCCTGCAATATGCGGCGCCGCGGCAATGGTTTCGGGAGTGGCGCTGTCGTAGTTACTGGCCAGCCAGTCGGGTAAACTGAGGCCGATACCACCTAAGAGGTTATTGAAATATCCGCTCCAGGAAATGGCTACGGCGATATTGCCAATGGCATATTCCAGGATCAGGGCCCAGCCGATCACCCAGGCGGCCAGTTCTCCGAAAGTAACGTAAGAGTAAGTGTAAGCGCTGCCGGATACCGGTACGCGGGAAGCAAATTCTGCATAGCAGAGTGCGGAGAATCCGCAGGTAACTGCTGTAATCACAAAGAGCAGGGAAACGCCTGGTCCGCCGTGGAAGGAGGCTTCGCCAATGGTGGAAAAGATCCCGGCCCCGATAACCGCTGCAATTCCCATAGCGGTAAGGTCTTTCACCTTCAACACCTTATTCATCCCCCCTGTTTCATGACCATCTGACAAACCGTCTTTGGCATCTTTAATAATGGCAGTAAGTGATTTTTTCCGAAACAGCGAATTTGACGACATTGGCTAAGGAATTACGTTTACAGTTGTCTTTAAATTTAATGAATATGATTGTCTTGTTCTCTAAAAAACAATAATGCTGATTGCCCTGATTAAATCTTTCAGAAAAAATCAATGCAATCAGCAATATCACTTTCATCCTGAATAAGACAAGCGCGAATATAATGCGAATTTGAATACGAACCTTATTGCTGACGGTTTAAGAGGTAGTTAGCCACTTCCATCAGTGCAGCCTTGCGGTTAGACAATACCGCCACATTATCCAGGCTCTGGAAAGCCAGCTGCTGGAAGCGTTCTTTTTCCTTCTCGGCCCATTCATCCACTTTACAACTGCGGAATAATGCCAGTACCCGTTCCACTTTATCGGCCGGCGACGTTTCCATCAGCATTTTCAGCTCCGCCCGTTGTTCCGGGGTACACAGCTCCAGCGCCTTCAGGAGCAGGAATGTTTTTTTATTAACGAGGATGTCTCCCCCCTGCTGCTTGCCAAATTTTTCAGGGTCGCCAAAAGCATCCAGGTAGTCGTCCTGGATCTGAAAGGCAATACCAATATTTTTACCAAAAGAATAAATATGCTGCTGGTTGCCTTCGCCGGCGCCGCCTATGATAGCGCCCAGCTGCAGGCTGGCGGCGAGTAACACGGAGGTTTTAAGCCCGATCATATGTACATAATCGTCGTACTGCACCTTTTCGGGGTCCATGCCTTCAAAGTCCATATCGAGCTGCTGCCCTTCACACACTTCAATGGCGGCTTTATTAAATACGGAGATGATCTTTTGTTTGTAGTGCGCTTCTATCTTGTTCAGGCGCTCATATACATAAATGAGCATCACATCACCGGCCAGGATTGCCGCAGGTTCGCCATATACCGTATGAACGGTGGGTTTACCGCGGCGAATCGGCGCTTTATCCATGATGTCATCATGCAGTAACGTAAAATTATGAAACAGTTCTATCGCACTGCCCACCTCAAATGCATCCGTACGCAGGTCATCAAATAATTCGTTCCCCATCAGGCACAGTACAGGGCGGATCCTCTTTCCGCTTATTCCCAGGATATGGGACGCTGCATTGTATAATTTACTGGGCTGTTCCGGGAACTGTTGTTTTTCAAAATGCTGACTAAACTGCGCTGTTAAATCTTTGAATGAATGCATTGCTGTTGGCTCGTGTTTTATTATTTACTCTTTTTCTTTGACTTGCTTTTATCAGCTGCCTTCTTTGCCGGTGCGGCTTTTTTAGGGGCAGCTTTTTTGGCTGGCACTGCTTTTTTGGCTACTGGTTTTGCAGCAGCTTTCTTCGCGGGTACGGTTTTCTTAGCTACCGGTTTTGCGGCGGCTTTCTTCACTGGTACTGCTTTCTTAGCAACTGGTTTGGTAGCAGCTTTCTTTGCAGGTAAGCCTTTCTTAGCCACTGGTTTTGCGGCAGCTTTCTTTGCAGGTACGGCTTTCTTAGCTACTGGTTTGGTAGCAGCTTTCTTCGCGGGTACCGCTTTCTTAGCTACTGGTTTTGCAGCAGCTTTCTTCGCGGGTACTGCTTTCTTAGCTACTGGTTTTGCAGCAGCTTTCTTCGCAGGTACTTCTTTCTTCGCAACCGGTTTTGCTGCAGCTTTCTTTGCGGGTACTGCTTTCTTTGCTACCGGTTCAGCAGCAGCTTTCTTTGCGGGTACTGCTTTCTTAGCAGCCGGTGCTGGTTTTGCAGCTGCCTTCTTCGCAGGTGTTTTAACTGCGGGTTCCTGTTTAGGAGTTGTTTTCTTAACAACCACTTTCTCAGCCACCGGCGCGGGAGCTGGTGCAGGTGCAGGAACTACCGGTACTGGTTTTTCTTCCGCTACCTTTTCAGTCACTTCTTTCTTCGGTTTCTTTTTATGCACAGGTACAGGTGCCGGTGTTGCCGGTACTGCGGGCGTTTCTGGTGCATCCGGTGTTACCGGTACCACATGCGTTTCCACAATCACCTGGTCAACAACCGGTAGTGGCTTGGGTTCGCCGAGCGATACTTCCGGTGCCCTGTGAGGTGCTTTGGCTTCCTGTTCCCAGGGCTTATAGCGTTGTTTGTCTTTTTTCTTCTTCCGGTCCTCACGACGATCATCACGACGATGATCACCACCTTTACGGTCGTCACGGCGGTCTTCCCGGCGTTTATGCTGGAACGGAGCGGCAGCAGGTGTGCCGGTGCCGGTCAGTTCATCTTCCAGGTCGTAGTCCAGCTGGCGTTTGGCCAGGCTGGCGGCCACCACGCGGATACTCACTTTTTCGCCTATACGAAACTTGCGGCCCGTGCTTTGGCCCACGAGGGAATATTCCCCTTCATTATATTGGAACTCTTCTCTTTTATTCAGATTGTGAATGCTGATCAGTCCTTCGCACTTGGTATCCATTGTTTCCACCCAGAAGCCGAAATGCGCTACGCCACTGATCACGCCATCGAAGGTATGACCAATGAACTGCTGCATGTATTCCACCTGCTTGTATTTGTTACCGGCGCGTTCTGCTTCCATGGCTTTACGTTCCATTTCAGAGCTGTGTTTGCATTTCTGCTCCATTTGCTTGTCGGGGCGCACGCTGTTGGCAAGACATTCCGCCAATACGCGGTGTACCAGTACATCGGGGAAACGGCGGATGGGGGAAGTGAAATGGCAGTAGTCCTCGAAACCAAGACCATAGTGCCCCACGTTATTCACCGTATAAATGGCTTTGGCCATTGTACGGATGCCCAGCGTTTCCAGTACCGGTTGTTCCGGTTTGCCTTTCACCTGTGCCAGCATTTTATTGAAAGAGCTGGCAATACTTTCCGGTGTGCTGAGATCGAACTTATAACCGAATTTTCCGGCGAACAGTGCAAACACCTTCAGCTTTTCCGGATCGGGCGTATCATGCACACGGTAAGGGAACGGGATAGGCTGTTTATTGATCCGCAGCTTGCCCACATATGCAGCAATGGTCTTATTGGCCAGCAACATAAACTCTTCGATCAGCTGGTGCGCTTCTTTGCTTTCTTTGATGACAATGCCAATAGGCTTGCCGGTTTCATCGAGTTTAAAGCGTACTTCCTGTGAGGAGAAGTTAATGGCACCATGCGCAAAACGCTGTCCACGCAGGGTTTGGGCGATGCGGTTTAACAACATCACTTCATTCCTATACGGACCGTCAGATTTGCCTTCTATGATTTCCTGTACTTCTTCGTAGGTAAACCGGTGATCAGAATGGATCACGGTGCGACCAATCCAGTGCTGCTTCACCTCTCCTTTTTCGTTCATCTGGAACATGGCGGAGAAGGTCAGTTTATCTTCGTGCGGACGCAGGGAACAAAGCTCGTTGGAGATCTTTTCCGGCAGCATCGGTAATACACGGTCGGGCAGATACACGGAGGTAGCCCGTTTATCGGCTTCTTTATCGAGTTCAGTGCCAGGCAGTACATAATGACTTACATCCGCAATATGCACGCCCAGTTCATACAAACCGTTTTTCAGTAACCGGATGGAGATGGCATCGTCAAAATCTTTGGCATCCACCGGATCGATGGTCATGGTGAGGATTTTGCGGATATCTTTCCGTTTACCTACTTCTTCTTCAGAAATATTTTCCTGGATGGTATCCAGTTCGGCTATTACCTCTTTAGGGAAGCTGAGGGGGAATCCTGCTTCAATGAGGATTTCCTTCATGGCCAGGTCGTTGGTATCGCTGGCATCCAGGATTTCCACGATTTCGCCTACGGGTTTGCGTGATTTTTCTCCCCAGGCTACTATTTTCACCACGGCTTTATCGCCGCTTTTCGCTTCTCCGAGGGAGTTTGCGGGGATATAAATATCCGGCATAAACAATCCCTTTTCGGGGATGAGGAAAGCAAAACTTTTGCTGACCTGCAGGGTACCGGTAAATTCGGTTTTATTTCGTTTAAGGATGTCCGTTATAATGCCTTCCATGCGGCCGTCGTTATGGGCTGCTTTCAATACATCCACCAGTACTTCATCTTTATCGAGGGCGGTATGCAGGTTTTTCTGCTTCACCATGATGTCTTTTGTAAGGCCATCCACGATCACAAAGGCCATTCCGGACCTTGTTACTTCCAATATGCCTTTAAAGGTTTTCTTCTGGCTATGGCTTTGTTGGGGGTTGTTAGGGTTATGATTACCGCCTTTTTTATTTTTCTTTTTTCTACTCATGTTAGTCGTAAGTTATTGTTGACCGGGCGCTGGCAGGTGCCGGCCTATGTAGTCAAAAATAAAGTTATTAAATAATTCTGCTTCTCCGAAGAGGAATGCAATCTCCACCGGAATAACAGCAATCTGCAGATTTTGTTCTGCCAGCATTCCTTTGAGCAGATGTAATCTTACCGCATCCTTCTCTGTGGTAATAACAATCTTTTCTGTGCCGGGCAGGTCGCTGCATTCTTTTTTTATTTTTAGTATATCCTTCTCCGTATAATAATAATGATCGGGAAAAGACAAGAGGTATACCTGTTCGTAACGTCGTTTCAATTCTTCGAGCAATGGTTCGGGCCTTGCTATACCACACGCCAGCAATACGGTTGCTGATTTGGGGAGGGCCACCGGGTGATGGGTGATCATATCGGACAAGGCGCCGTATTGCAAGGTAGTGAAAAAGAGCCGCTGATGAGGCAATGGTTTAATTTCTTTTTCCAGGGCCAGCTTCTCTTCCTTGCTCATGGCCGGCGGACACTTGGATACAATAATACAGTCGGCCCGTTGATATCCCTGTCTTCCTTCCCTTAAACGGCCAAAAGGTACTACATGATCCCGGGTAAACAACCGGCTGTAATCGGTGATCATGATATTAAGACCGGGTTTTATGGAACGGTGCTGGAAAGCATCATCGAGCAGTACCACCTGGGTATCGGGTTCATCTCCCAGCAGCTGCGGGATGGCCAGCATCCTTTCTTCCCCCACACATACCTTGATATCCGGGAATTTATCGTGAAACTGCATGGGTTCGTCCCCGATATCGGCGGCAGTGCTTCTTTCATCGGCCAGGATGTAGCCGCTGGTACGGCGGTTATACCCCCGGCTGAGGGTGGCAACTTTTAAATGATCCTTCAGCAGGCGGATCATGTATTCCACGTGCGGGGTTTTCCCAGTGCCTCCCACCGACAGGTTGCCCGCGGCGATCACAGGGAGGTCAAATTCCACGGCAGTGAGCAGTCCTTTATCATAAAATCTGTTCCGCAACCACATCACCAGGCCATACAGCAGGGAAAAAGGATATAAAAGAATATTCAGGTATTTAAGCACGGTTGTTTATTTAAATTGATAAATGTGATCCGGGGTAACCACCGTATGCAGCGGTACATCCCACGAATCCGCGTCTTCTATCTGCAGCACGGGTTCAAACAGCGAGAGGCCGATGGTACGCACATCCGGCCGGCATTGTTTAAGAAAACGGTCGTACATGCCTTTGCCGTATCCTACCCGTTGCCCGTGCCGGTCGAAGGCCAGCAAAGGTACAAATACAAGGTCTATATTTTCCGGTGGTACCCCTTCCCCCTGGTCCGGTTCCGGGATGCCGAACTTGTTTTTTACCAGGATGGTATTGGTTTTCCAGAGATAATGATTCATCTCGCCGGTTTTCATGTCCGAGCGGGAAAGCACCCATTCCATTTCCGGCCATTGGGCTCTCCCCCATTTTACCAGGGGCCAGGTATCTACTTCTTTTTTTTCAGAGATAGGGAGAAAGATATGCGCTTTCCTGACGTTGCTGTAATCGAGCTGACGGGCATTCGCCAGCAACTGCTCATTCAGTGCAAGGGCAGTGGGTTCGTCCAGGTTAAGCCGCAGCTCCAGGAAATGTTTTCGTATATCCTTTTTCGTGGTCATGCCAGTAAACTATGCAGCGAGGTTGACAACAACTGTGCCTGTTGTTGAACGAATGCCTTATCTACCGTATCTGTCAGCGGGATGCGGCCAACTTTAGGATACCCGCTCCACTTTACCACATCGTCTTCATTGCTGTGATGGTCGCCGCCAAACACCCATCCGATAACGGGCACGCCTGTATGTTGCAGCATCTTTGCAGTGAGCATCGCATGATTGATGCTGCCCAGGTAATTCTGCGCCACAATGAGCACCCTGGCTTTCAGGGCCACTATCAGGTCGAGTGTAAACAGCTCCTCGTTTATGGGCACCATCAGTCCCCCCGCGCCTTCCATTACCAATGGCCGGCTAACCGGCTGGTGTTGGTCTGCCAGCTGCAGGATACGCGCCATATCGATGGTGCAGTGCTCCAGCCGCGCCGCCAGATGCGGGGAGGCAGGCGCCTGCAGCCGCCAGGCTTCCGGGTGACAAACTGACACCTTGTTTGACAACAAGGAGGATACCGTATCCGTATCTGTGCCTTCCATTAAACCCGTTTGAATGGGTTTCCAGTAATCGGCAGTCAATGCTTCCGTAACACAGGCCGCAGTAATGGTTTTGCCCACACCCGTGCCTGTTCCTGTTATAAAAATCCGTTCACTCATTGCCGCAAATATACGCGAATGTTGTCTTTCTCAGGATTGGACTGATTATGCTGATTTAAGGATTTGATCACTTTGGATTTTAAATGATTTTGGGAGATATAAGCGGTATATATTCACTTATATCTCCCCGATTCTTTAAATCAAAAAAGTAAAATCAAAGTAATCAGTCTAATCCTGAGAAAGACAAAATCCGCATCGCCGAAGGCGATTCGGTTCAATTCCGTATTTTCGTAACCATACAACCTCATTTTTTATGAAATACTGTGATAATATACTCGAAACGATAGGCAATACCCCGATGGTAAAGTTGCACCGCGTAACCGCTTCCCTTCCCTGCACCGTACTGGCGAAGGTGGAGTTTTTTAACCCCGGCAACTCTATTAAAGACCGCATGGCCGTGAAAATGGTGGATGTAGCGGAAGAGAAAGGATTGCTGAAACCCGGCGGCACCCTCATTGAAGGTACTTCCGGTAATACAGGTATGGGCCTGGCGCTGGCGGCCATTATCAGGGGATACAAATGTATTTTCACCACTACCGATAAACAATCCAAAGAAAAAGTGGATATCCTGAAAGCAGTAGGCGCTGAAGTAATTGTTTGTCCTACGAATGTGGAACCCGAAGATCCCCGCTCCTATTATTCCGTGTCCAAAAGACTGGCCACCGAAGTGCCCAATTCATTTTATGTGAATCAATATGATAACCTGGCTAACCGCGATGCGCACTACGAACAAACCGGTCCGGAAATATGGGAACAAACCGATGGGAAAATTACGCACCTGGTGGTGGCTACCGGCACTGGTGGCACCGTTACAGGCACCGGGAAATACCTGAAAGAAAAAAATCCGGGCATTAAAGTATGGGCTATCGACAGTTATGGCTCCTTACTGAAGAAGTATTTTGAAACCGGCCAGCTGGATATGAGCGAGGTGTATCCTTATATTACAGAGGGTATCGGGGAAGATTTTGTGCCGGAGAATTACGACATGAAGGTGATCGACAAATTTGAAAAAGTAACTGATAAAGATGCAGCCGTGATGGCGCGCCGCATCACCAAAGAAGAAGGCATCTTTGTTGGCTATTCTGCCGGATCAGCCATAGCAGGGCTGCTACAGCTGAAAGAAGGACTGAAGCCAACAGATGTGGTGGTGGTTATCTTTCATGATCATGGTAGCCGCTATGTAGGTAAAATATATAACGACCAGTGGATGCTGGAACGTGGTTTCCTGGATGTAAAAACAGTGAAAGATGTAGTGAATGGCCGCCGGAATCAGCCACTGGTAACGATCAGCGCAGATGAGAAAGTAAGTGAAGCCATTGCCCGGATGAAAAAATATGATATCGAGCATATACCTGTAGAACAGGGCGGGGAACTGATTGGGTCCATTTCTGAAAACGGGTTGTTTAACCGCCTGATCGATGACGCCAACCTGAAAGATGCACTGATAAGCCAGGTAATACAGCCATCGTTCCCGCTGGTGAGCCAGGACACGCCTATTGAAAAGCTTTCGGTATACATCAACAGGGAAAATGGCGCGGTACTTACGAAAGACGACAGCGGCAACCACCACATTGTAACGAAGTACGATATCATACAGGCATTGGGCAGATAAAAGAACCACATGTTGTTTACCGATCAGCTCAACAGGCAGATAACGCTTGATCATCCGCCACGGCGGATTGTTTCACTGGTGCCATCCCAAACGGAGTTATTGTATTCCCTCGGACTGGAAAAGGAAGTGGTAGGCATTACTAAATTCTGCGTACATCCGTTAACGTGGTTCAGGGAGAAAACACGGGTGGGTGGCACCAAAAATGTTCACGCCGGTATCATACGGCAGCTTGCTCCCGATCTGATCATTGCCAATAAAGAAGAAAACCTGGCCACTGACATAGAGCCGCTGATGAAGGATTACCCCGTATGGGTGAGTAATATCCAAACATTGGAAGATGCTTATGAAATGATGACCAGCATCGGCGCCATCACCAATCGTGTGCGGGCCGCCGCTGACCTGACTTTCCGGATAAAAGCCGGCTTTGCCTCACTGCAGCCGCTTGCAGCGCCGGTTCCCACCGCTTATTTTATCTGGCGTGATCCCTGGATGGTGGCTGGTGGCGACACCTTCATTCACCAGATGCTGCAGTTATGCGGGTTTCACAATGTATTCGGCGATCTGCCCCGGTATCCGGCTGTTACTGCCAGTCAGCTGGCCGGCAGCGGGTGCCGCAGGGTGTTATTATCGTCTGAACCGTATCCTTTCAAAGAAAAACATATAGCGGAATTGCAGGCCATTTTGCCGGAAGCACGTATCCAGCTGGTTGACGGGGAAATGTTTTCCTGGTATGGCAGCCGTTTGGCAGAGGCACCCGCCTACTTTCAATCGGTGATAGAAAATTAAATCGCCTGAGGCAACTTTCTTCTTTTCACTTGCGTAAACAGGATAACGATCAACTAAAACGCATTTTATGGAAAGAAGAGATTTTGTTTCCAACATTGGATTAACGCTGGCATTAGTATGTACAGCCGGTTTGGCTGCCTGCAGCAAGGGAGGCAGTAATGATCCCGACCCAACTCCCCCGGGCGGCGGCAACGCAAAGCTAACATTGAACCTCGGCAGTGACCTCACCAATGTGGGCGATTTCAGGATCTCCAACGGGGTGATCATTATCCGTACCGGTTCCGGCAATACTGCATCGGCTTTCACGGCCCTTTCCAGCACCTGCACCCACCAGGGATGCACCGTTGCTACTTTTAACAACACGTCTAAATTAATAGAATGTAATGCGCCTTGTGGTCATGGCAGCCGGTATACCACTACCGGGGCGGTGAATACAGGTCCGGCTACTGCTGCACTAACGGCTTACACCATCAAGGTAGATGGTAATGTACTCACCGTTAGTTAGTGTTTCTGCAGGAAGTCGAGTACCCATTCAGCGAATGGTACGGCGCGTACTACTGAATTATGATCTCCGGTTACGGTGCCGTGCATTCCTGCCGGCATCATAGCTGCGAGAGCGCCACCGGTATCATTATCTTCGTCTTTATCCCCCCCGATAACCAATACCGGCTGATGCACGCCGGCCAGCTCCTGTGGTGTAGTGGAGGGCTGGCCAAACTGCATCATGGCGAGGGCGCGCTGATCCAGTCCGGCCTGTTGTACATATTTAACCATAGCGGCCAGTTCGGGCACATCTTTCCCTGAGAGGGCTTCATAAAACTGCCGGCGGCGTGGCCAGGCGGGATCCGTAAAAGCCGTACCCATACCGCCCATTACCGCGCTGCGTACCCTGGCATCCAGCACCAGCAGGCGCGCAACAATAATAGCTCCCCTTGAATAGCCAACTGCCTGGTAGTTATTAATATTAAGATGGGTCATGAGTCCCATGATATCTTTTGTTTCTGCATCGTCGAGGTAAGCGAGACTGTCGTGCGGATGGTCCGACGCACCATTTCCCCTCAGATCGAGGGTAATTACCTTATACCCGTGTACCAGCAGGGAATCGTACAAAGCTGTTTTCTTCCAGGAATCCCCGTTCACAATAAAACCATGTACCAATAATACCGGTGCGCCGGTACCTGTTATTGTATAATGAATACGGGTACTGTCGAAGGAGGTAAAATATAGCAACGAATCCGAAACATTGGCCGCAGATGCTGTAGCAGCGGACATTTTCAGGAATACGCCTGCAAGGAAAAACAGAAATAATTTCATACGGAACCGGATTAATACCGGTTAAAATACATTTTTCTGTTGGTAGAATTAATACGTAAGCGCTTACTTTTCGCTATAAATCTTCTATTTAACTCCTTATATTTGCTTTCCTAAAAAATAAAACACATATCAGAGTATGGGAAAATACAGAGCTGGCGTACTATTCGGCGAAGAGCTGGATGCGCTGTATAACGATGCCAAAGACAACGGATTTGCTATGCCTGCCGTAAATGTTGTGGGAACTAACTCCGTGAATGCGGTACTGGAAACAGCTGCTAAAGTAAATTCACCGGTTATTATTCAGTTTTCTAACGGTGGTGCACAATTTTTTGCAGGTAAAGGCATGCCGAACGACAAACTGCAGGCGAACATTGCAGGTGGTATTTCCGGCGCTAAACACGTACATGAAGTAGCAAAATATTACGGTGTTCCGGTAGTGCTGCATACCGACCATGCTGCTAAAAAATGGTTACCATGGATCGATGGTTTGCTGGATGCCGGCGAACAGTTCTTCAAACAAACCGGTCAACCGCTGTACAGCTCTCACATGCTGGATCTTTCCGAAGAACCGATTGCAGAAAACATTGAAATTTCTCATAAATATTTTGAGAGAATGAACAAGCTGGGTATGTCCATCGAAATCGAACTGGGCGTAACCGGTGGTGAAGAAGACGGCGTGGACAACTCCGGTGTAGACAACTCCAAGCTGTATACCCAGCCTGAGGAAGTAGCTTATGCGTATGAAATTTTATCAAAGGTAGGTCCCCGTTTCACGGTAGCTGCTGCTTTTGGTAACGTTCACGGCGTATACTCTCCGGGTAACGTAGAACTCCGCCCGGTGATCCTGCATAACAGCCAGGAATTCATCCAGGAGAAATATAAAACTGCCGCTAAACCAGTTTACTATGTATTCCACGGTGGTAGCGGTTCTCCAAAACACCAGATCACTGAAGCACTGGGTTATGGCGTTATCAAAATGAACATCGATACAGATATGCAGTGGGCATTCTGGGAAGGTATTCATGATTTCTACGAAGCGAAGAAAGATTACCTGCAGGGCCAGCTGGGTAACCCCGAAGGCGCTGACAAACCAAATAAGAAATACTACGATCCGCGCGTATGGCTGCGTAAAGGTGAAGAAACCTTTGTTAAGCGCCTGGAAGAAGCGTTCAGGGATCTGAACTGTATTAACAGGAACGCATAGTTAAGCATCAAGCTGAACGTATAAGGCAAAAAGCTGTTGTAACCGGGATAAAAGCGATCATATATTATATGTATATGTTATTATCTCCGCTACAATGGCTTTTTGCTTTTTGATTTAAACTTTATACTTTTCCCTATATGTTTTTGGCTTTATGCGATAATTCGTATCTTGCACCACTATTTTCTAATCTAATAGTAAAATATGTCAAGCTGGTTTAAGCGAATTAAACAAGGCATCTCTACCACCACCAGTGAAAAGAAAGAAGCACCGGATGGTTTGTGGCACAAGTGTCCTAACTGTAAAAAAACCACCACCGTAAAGGATCTGAAGGAACATTACTATGTTTGCGATAAGTGTAATTATCACAACCGTATTAACTCTGCAGAGTATTTTGAGATCATATTTGATAACAATCAGTTCGAGGAACTGTTCCCAAATATATACCCGACCGACTTCCTGGGATTTAAAGATCTGAAGCCTTACGCCGACAGGCTGAAGGATGCGCAGAAGAAATCCGGGCTGAAAGATGCGATGACCGTAGGGGCCGGCAAGGTGCTGGGTAACGACCTGGTAGTGGCTTGTATGGATTTTAACTTCATCGGGGGCTCTATGGGTTCCGTAGTAGGTGAAAAGATAGCCCGTTCTATCGACTACTGCATCATCCACAAGATGCCGCTGATGGTCATCTCCAAATCAGGCGGCGCCCGTATGATGGAAAGCGCCTTCTCCCTGATGCAGATGGCTAAAACATCGGCCAAGCTTACACAGCTGGCGGATGCAAGACTCCCCTACATCTCTTTAATGACGGATCCTACCACCGGTGGTGTAACCGCCTCTTACGCAATGCTGGGCGACCTTAACATTGCTGAACCAGGCGCACTCATTGGCTTTGCAGGACCCAGGATCATTAAAGAAACCATTAAAAAAGATTTACCTGCTGGTTTCCAGAGCGCAGAGTTCCTGCTGGAACATGGTTTCCTGGATTTCATCATGGATAGAAAAGAACTGAAAACGAAGTTGGCAAGTTTGCTGACCATCTTTAAAAATTAAGACAACAGCTTTTAGCCTTCAATTGTTAGCAATGGTATGGATCTTTCCCGCCACAGCTAACAACTGAAGGCTAAAAACTAACAGCTCATATTAAAGCGCAAATGGCAGAATTAAAGAACAGATCGGCATATTTTGAGTACGCAATAGAAGATAAATTTATTGCAGGGATGGTGTTGCTTGGTACAGAGATCAAGTCGATCCGTGCAGGTAAGGTGAGCTTTAATGATTCTTTCTGCTATTTTTCCAAAGGAGAATTGTACGTAAAGAGCCTGCATATTGCAGAATACTCGCACGGTACTTCCTCCAATCATGATCCGCTGCGTGAACGTAAGCTACTGCTTACCAAGCGGGAACTGAGAAAGATGGAAAACAAAATGAAAGAACGGGGCTATACCATTGTACCACTTCGTATGTTCATTACCGATAAAAGCCTGGCAAAAATGGAGATTGGGATCGGTAAAGGTAAAAAGCTCCACGACAAACGCGACTCTATCAAAGCAAGGGAGGCAGACAGGGAGCTTAGAAGACAATTCAAATAAATACAGCGCCGGCAGGCAAAGCATATCCTTATAAAACAGTTCCCCATTGAAAAAGCAAGCATTCAGGCAGTTACTGAGCATTACCGCCATCCTTCTCTACACCTGTATTCTTTCCTGTAAATCGGGTGAAAAACTATATAACAAAGGCAGATACGATGAAGCCGTTACCGCTTTTGTAAAAAAACTGCAGCGTAAACCGCAGGATGCCACCGCCACACGGATGCTGCCTGATGCCTATAAACAGGCACTACTGGTGCGGGAAGACCGCGTAAACGAATACCTCCGTTCCAATAACCAACTCAAGTGGGAAAACATACGGAATGAGTACCGGGCCTTACAAACCCTCTACAACGCCATTCACAGCTCCCCTGCTGCCCTTAAACTGGTGCAGCCGAAGGATTACCGGGATGCCATCACCGGCGCCCAGGAAAACGCCGCAGAAATGCGGTACGACCGGGGCATGGCTTTACTGGACAAAGGCGATAAGGCCAGTGCGCGGCAGGCATACGACGAATTTGACGCAGCGCTGAAACTGATCCCCAATTACCGGGATACCAAACAACGGCAGGATGAGGCTTACCAGATGGGAGTAATCAATGTGGTAGTCAGTGAAATTGAAGTGCGCTCCCCCTATTACCAGTTCAGCGCCGATCAGTTCCGCGATTACCTGGTGCGTAACCTGCAACAGCGCAATATCAACCAGTTTGTACAATTTTACGACGAACGGGTGGTTCGCAATGGAAACCTCCGTCCCGATGAATATATTGAACTCCGCTTTTTTGACTTCGTAGTGGGCCAAACCTATGTAGACCGCATCCAGCGCGATGTTTCAAAAGAAATTGTGGTAGGTACCACGAAGGACTCTACCGGTAAAGAGTTTAACATCTACAAAACGGTGAAGGCCACGCTCTATATCACTAAAAAAACAGTGGTCTCAAAAGGGTTGCTGGATTACCGCATCACCAACACCGGCAACGGACAATTACTGCGAACCGACCGTATTCCCGGCAGCTACACCTGGCTCAACCAGTTTGGTACCTTTAAGGGAGATGAAAGGGCGCTTAGTGATGAGGATAAACAACTGATGGGAGGACGGGATATGCCGCCACCGCCGCCTACCGACTTATTTATGGAATTTACCCGGCCTATTTATGACCAGCTGGCGAGAGATCTGCAAAGTTTTTATAATAGGATTTAGCGGACTCCAACGGGGACATAGTGCATGGGGAGTGCATGAACAGTGCATTAATAGTGCATGAGGAGTGCATGCTAACAGTATGGATAGTGCATGGATGATCCATGACATACGCAAGTCCGAAGCACCGGAGAAGCATCCGGGAAGTAATAATGACTATATCTTTTGCTTTAACAGCGGTATCAGCTGATGCGCAGGCACTACCCCGCTCTGCCGCCAAATCAGTTTTCCTTCCCGGAAAAGCAATAACGTAGGTACGCTGGCAATCTGCCATTGAGCGGCCAGCTGCTGGTTTCTATCTATATCAATCTTGATAATCCTGAGTTGTTCTCCCATTTTATCCTTTACTTCTTTCAGGATAGGCGGCACCATCTGGCAGGGACCGCACCAGGTAGCAAAACAATCAATCAGTACAGGTGTGGGTGAAGCGAGTATTGCCTGCAGGTTCTCCATAGCACAAGTTTTAATTGCACGCACAAATTACGACTTTTTGAAAATCAGAAAATATAATATATATTACAAATATAATTCCGTCTTATTTGTTGGTCTATGAACGTGCTATCCACCATTATTTATTTTGCCTGGTTCCTGTCTGAAATACTGCTGCACCGCATTCTCCGCGGCAAGGACGCAGACGACAAGAAAAAACAGGATCAGGGCAGCCTCGCTTTTATCTGGATCGTAATTATTGTGTTCATCAATATTTCTGTATTGGTATCTGCAAAAACATCTTACCCGGTTCTTCCGGGGCCTGATATGAATCGTATAGGGCTTAGCGTTATACTGCTGGGAATGGTGCTTCGCTTTGTAGCTATTGCGCAGCTGGGCCGGTTGTTTACCGTAAATGTAACTATCCGGAAAGATCATCATATCAAAAAGGATGGACTGTACAGCATATTGCGGCACCCCTCCTATGCCGGTTCCCTGCTGTCTTTCCTGGGATTCGGGTTATCACAGAATAACTGGCTGGGGTTAGCCATTGTGTTCATCCCCGTTTTTGTGGCATTTGTTTACCGGATGAAGATAGAAGAAAAAGTACTGAGCGAGAAGTTTGGAGAAGAATACACCGATTATATGAAGCATACCAGCCGGATCATTCCGTGGATATATTAGTAATTCTTTTCATGATAAAAATTCTCCCTCAAATTAAAAAGTTTGATTCTAAATTGCAGTCATAAACCTAACTGTCACCAATACACGATAAACCCAATACATACTTAAACCGAAGATTATCCTATGAAAAAAGTTCTCCTGGGCATGACTGCCCTGGCATTTTTTGCTGCCAGCTGTAAAGACGATAAATCCGGCATTGTTACACCTGATCCTCCTAAAACCGAAGACTGGTACCTTACCGGCATTGTTGTCAGGGATATTGACAACAGCGGAGCTACTTTTGGTGATAAAGACAGTATGGTAATGACTTATAACACCGACAAAACATTTAATACCCTGGAAGAAATTGCCGGTGAAAATGAAACTTATTATGCACTGGTTAAATTTATATACAATCAGCAGAAAGTTACAAAAATGACCTTGCAGGAATCAAAAATGGGAGTAGCTGAAACTATTTATGAGTGCACCTATTCGGGTGATCAGCTGGTCCGCTTTTTTGAGCCGGGCCGTTCTGCTACCAGCTACGATTCCCTGGTATATGAAAATAATAAAGTGGTAAAAGTTTTCCAGGTGAGGGCAGACAAACGCAATAATAAATCATGGGAATATACCTGGCAGAATAACAATGTGACAGAGGCCAGGGAGTTCAACGCTAATCCTACAACTTATAACCTGGAGTTAGTGAGTATCCGGAAATACACTTATAATAACGTGGCTAATCCCTACAAGTCCCTGGCTAACTTTTTACTGATGAAAGGAGATAATCCTGATATTCCGCTGCTTTCTGCAAATGAGCAGATGTCGTATACTGTAGCTAATGCGCAAAATGTGGTGTCTCATATTTATAACTACACCAGGTCCGCAAATGATAAAGGGCTGACTGTGGCCGATACAATGTGGCATAAAACGCCGGCAGAGAGTTCTGCCAAAGCCGATTATATTTCTGCTTATAAATACACAGATCTGAATAAATAATTACATCCGTATAAAAAAAGCCTCCGGAAAATTCCGGAGGCTTTTTTTATGATCCTTAATTATTGATATTCGGATTATTCTGTAATTCTGTAATCGGAATAGCAAAGAGGTAGTATTTACTGTAAGGTACAAATGGTGTTCCATCCGGTTGTTTCAGCGTCAGATGCCCCTGTGCAGACACTTTCACAAAGGTGCCATCACCTCTCGGCACGCTGATAATACTATCCTGCCCGTTATAAGAGAGGAAAGGCTTCCTTACTACGGTGCCGCCTGTACGAATAATATCAGACAGTGAAAATCCTTCTCCCCACAACTCTTTTCTTCTCTCCACCAGGATAGTGTCTACCAGGCTGCCGCCGCCTTTATAAAGCGTGGCATTCCTTGCTGCACGCAATACGTTGAGGGCTTCTGCGCCTTTGGTAGTGTTGCCGCTTTGTGCATAAGCTTCTGCTTCTATCAGGTACATTTCTGCGGAGCGCATCAGCACCAGGTCGCCCACCAATGCACCGGCGTCACGGAAACGGAACTTCTTGTAGCGCAGGTAGCCTTCCTGGTCAGGCAGGGTGTCCCAGTCGAATAAGCGGAAACGTACATCTGCACTGTCGAAGAAGTTCTTAAAGTAAGGATCTGCCATAAAGCTCTGGTAGTATGAGGCCGGGCTGGAAACATCGAGGAAATGGAAGTTGTAGCTGGCGTTGCTCTGGTTGGGCGTTTGCGCGTGTCCCCAGATCCATTCTCCATTGTTGATATCGCTGAAGCCTTTGTTGTAATCATCGCCCGACATCAGCGGATAACCATTACGGGCAGCAACAGCAGCGGTGATGGCGCTTGTCCACTGACGGTTGTAGAGGTATGCGCGGGCCAGTAAACCATTGGCTACGTTGAGATCAATTTTCCATTTCTGGGTGGCATTGCGTTCATAATTCTGCAGCAGCGGCAATGCTTTCTGCAGGTCATCAATTACCTGTTTGTACACTTCTGCCACTGTTGATTTGGCCTTTCCTGCAGTGGTGGGGCCGGATGGCTCTGTGTAGATGGGAATGGCTTTCTCTGTACCTGTTCTGTTAAACTGGTAGAAAGATGCCAGCGTGAGATAGCAATTGGCACGCAGCGCATATGCCTGGCCTTTGAGACGTTGTTTCTTATCGGCATCGCCGGTAGCATTGTCCACTTTTGCGATCACATTATTACAGTTGTCGATCACCTTGTACAGAATCGTCCAGAAAGCGTTTACACGGTTCTTGGTGTTGTCTGTCATTTCTGTGTATCCATAGGAATCACGTAGTCCATACGATTGGGTTACCGCGATATCACTGCCCATCGCGTCGCTGGTGAGATGAATGGATTTATAACCCGGCACCGCATATGTAAAGAACTCTTCAAACATATATGCCCAGGTACCGTTGATCACTGTTTCCACGTTGTCGGCAGTATTAAACACCTGGTCGTCCGGTACGGCATTGGTTGGTTTGGTATCCAGGAAATCCTTGTTGCAGGCGCCCAATACCAAAGCAGCGATTATTATTAAGAATATATTCTTTTTCATGGTCGTAATTTTTAGAAGCTCAGATTAATACCTGCAGAAATGGATTTAATGGCCGGGTAACGATAGTAGGTGGTACCTCCTACCGATTGTTCCGGATCCAGCCCCTGGTGGTTATAGATCGTGAACAGGTTTTCTCCCTGTACATATACCAGTACATTATTAAGATGTGCTTTATCCATTAGTGATTTGGGAAGGTTGTAGCTGATGTTCAGGCTTTTCAGGCGGGCATAGCTGGCATCATACAGGAACCGGTCGGATACGGATGTCCAGTTGGTTTGTACGGTAGTCAGTTTAGGCACGTCCGTGATCTTGTTGTCCGGCGTCCAGCGGTTCAGCATTTCCGTGCTGAAAGGACGGCCTGCGGAGGTACCTGTACCCAGCAGGAACAGGTAATCCTGGTCCAGTACTTTACCACCAAGACTGTACACCATCAGGAAGGAAAGTGAAAACCCTTTGTAGGTGAATGTATTGGTAAAACCGCCGTATACATCCGGCAGGGAGGAACCATTGTAATACTGCGTAGCGGAGGAATAGGTGCCGGTAGTGCCTTTGGTGCCATCTGCATTATCGACGTACCACATAGGCAAACCTGTTTCCTGGTTTACGCCAGCCCATTTTCTCAGGTAAAAATCATAGATAGATTTACCTACCATGAGTTTTTTGGTACCGCTGATAATTTCTTTCTGCGGTAACTCGGTGATCTTATTCTTATAGTGCGTGGCGTTCAGATCAATGGTCCAGCTGAACTCTTTTGTTTTCACGGGCACTGCGTGTATGGAAGCTTCCACACCGGTATTTTTCAGTGCGCCGATATTCTCATCCACAGCGGAATAACCTACGGAAGGCGCCATAGGACGGGAATACAGCAGATCCTGTGATTTGCGCTGGAAGTATTCTACGGTACCGCCTAAACGATTTCCAAACATACTGAAGTCAACACCAATATTTAAGTTCAGGTTGGTTTCCCATTGCAGGTTCGGGTTGTATACCTGGCGGCGGTAGGTACCGCCTTCACCGAGGTTACTGTTTACGTTCAGCAACGGGTAGTAGTTGTAGAATGCATCGTCCCCGAGGTTATCGTTCCCCTGTCCGCCGTAGCTGGCGCGGAGTGTAAGCAGGTTAAGCCAGGAATTGTTTTTAAGAAAATCTTCTTCTGTCAATTTCCAGGAACCGCCTACAGACCAGAAGGTACCCCAGCGGTGATTGGGTGCGAAACGGGAAGATCCGTCGCGGCGAAGGGAAGCAGATAAAAAGTATTTTCCTACGTAGTCATATTCAGCCCTGCCCAGGAAACTGGAGAGCGTATAAGTATCGGTATATCCCTGCAAACCCGTGATGAGAGAGGCATCCGAGAGTTCTTCCAGTCCAGGCAGGGAGAAGCCGGATTTCTGACCATCCAAAAAGGTAGTGGTGTATTTGTAGGCTTCCTGGCCTGCCAGCAGGTTCAGGTGATGCTTTTCATTAAATGTTTCTTCGTAGGTAAAGATGTTGTTGAATGTCCAGCTGAACACGCGGGTATTCAACCGCTCAATTGTTCCACCTACTTCTGCATCAAAGCCCAGGTTGGGGTTGGTGTAGTCGTATTGTTGTTTGGCGGTATAATCGGCGTTATAACTTGATTTGAATTTAAGTCCGCGCCAGATAGTGGCTTCGCCATACAAACGGGCAGATAAATCATCGCGGGTGAGGCGGTGTTTATCGATAGCGGAGGTAGCCACCAGGTTGGTGTTGGTGTTTGCAGCACTGGGACGGTAGCTACCGTAGTCAAAGATCTTATTACCGTTGGCATCCAGGATATAGGCGCCGGTGGACCGGTCGCGCTCATAAATAGGATAGAAATTTGACATCAGGCGGCCGTAGTTTACATAGTTATCAGAGCGGCTGTCTTCCGAAGGAGGCGCATCCTGTTCGGAGTGCGTACCATTCAGGTTCAGTCCTACCTTTAACCATTTCTTGGCATCAATATCAATGTTGCTGCGGAGATTATAGCGTTTGAAACCGGAAGCGAGATAAATACCCTGGTCGTTCAGGTATCCCCCGGAAACATAGTATCTTGATTTTTCAGTGGCGCCGCTGAGTGCCACATCTGCTTCGGTACGTTTCCCGGTTCTTTGCATGGCATCGTCCCAGTTATCGTTCCACAGGGCTTTAGCGCCTGCTACCAGTTTCCCGTCGGTGCCTACCGGCTGCGGGAAAGCGGTGCCATAGGGGTTAATCCCTACCCTTCTTACGAGGTTACTGCTGGCCTGGGCGGCGGCAGTAGCGGGTGATAAGCCGCTGGTAAGACCGCCATTGCGGATGGCTTCCCAGTACATTTCAAAATACTGATCGGTGCTTACCCGGTCGTAATTATCCACTGCTCTTTTTGAAAAACCCTGACTAACGCGAACGTCTATATTACTTCCCTGTTTCTTTCCTTTTTTGGTAGTGATGATGATCACACCGTTGGCGCCACGGGAGCCATACAGCGCGCTGGAAGCAGCGTCTTTCAGAACGCTGATGGATTCTATGTCGTAGGGATTGAGTGCATTCAGGCTACCTCCGTAAGGCACTCCGTCTACCACGTATAACGGATCGGCGGATGCGTTGATGGAACCAATACCGCGGATACGGATGGTAGCATCGGAACCCGGCTGACCACTGGTAGACGTACTTTGCACACCAGCTGCGAGGCCCTGTAATGCTTTGGTAACGCTGGATACCTGCCTGTTTACCAGTTCATCGCTTTTGATCTGCGAAACAGAACCGGTATAGGAACTCCTTTTAGCAGTACCATAGGCTACTACTACAATTTCATCAATATCTTTCCCTAAAGAACGGAGTGAAACATTGATGGGTGATGTGCTGATAGGCACTTCCTGTTGTTCCAGGCCGATGAAGCGGATCACGAGCGTGGTGGCGGCAGGATCAGTTACCTGGATCTTAAAGTTACCTTCAGGATCACTCACCACGCCGTTGGTGGTTCCTTTAATTACCACCGAGGCGCCTGGTAAGGGCGAATTATCTTTCGCGGAATAAACACGACCGGTCACCGTACGTGTTTGTGCAAATACTGCCAAGGGTCCAATGAGCAGTAGAAAGAGAAGTAGTCGTTGTAACATAGTAAAATGTTGAGAGTTTTGCAGTGATCTGGTTTTTCCTGGCAATACCTGTTCCTGTCTGTTATTGAACAGGCATTGCAGCATTGTATCCCATTGTTTTTTAACGCCGGTACAGACGGAGTTCCGGAAACAGTTATTGATCGTTGTAACCTGCTGTGGTTAAGCAGACAAATATTTATTGCTGATTTTTAATGATGGCAACAACAATAGTTGCATAAACAATATGGTTGGGTAATCTTCTCCATAAGCAAATCTTTAAATTCATTCCGTTCTATTATCCTATAATTCCTATAGACTAATGGGACGCAAAGCTATATGCTTTCATAATTAAAAACAAAAGAATTGTTAAAAATGTTGAAGAAAAGATTTTTCATGAGAATAGATTTTCAGTACCGACGCGGGTTTCATTGTTAAAAAATGTGATGAGCGGAGAACATCAACTGCCTCTATGCATCAGCAACACGATGATAACGCCTGAAGTGGTGAGTGTAATATTAGCTACTGCATATGCCACGGTATATCCCAGTGCGGGCACTTTGCTGTTGATAGCATCCTGTACTGCCAGCAGCGGTGCGGATTCGTCGTGCGCGCCGGCGCAGGCGCCAAGACCAATAGCCGGATGAAATTTAAATACATACTTTGCCAGGAACAGCGCCAGCATCATTGGCAGCAGGCTTAGCACTACGCCAGCCAGGAAAAGTGTGACACCTTCTTCTTTCAGTCCCTGCAAAAATCCTTCACTGGCGCTCAGTCCAACGATGGCGATAAATACATGCAGTCCCAGTTTGGTAAGCACCCATTGTGATGCAGCCGGGATGTAACCAAAGCGCGGATGGATACCACGCATCCAGCCGAATACCAGCCCTGCGATCAGGGCGCCGCCACTGGTACTCAACTCCACAGGAACGTTGCCGATATGTGCGCTCAAACTGCCAAATAAAGTACCCGCCACAATGCCGGCTGCGAGGTAAACAATATCTGTTTCCACGCCGCCCCTTTCTTTATAGCCAATGATGGCAATGGCCTTGTCCAGGTCTTCCTGGATACCCACCAGTTCTACCACATCGCCTTTTTGTATCACGGTAGATGCGTGCAGCGGCATCTCGATACCGGCGCGTAAAATTTTACGCACGCTGATACCATGAAAATCCGGGTGTTTTGCAAATGCTTTCAGGGGCTTGTTGCTGGCGGCTTTGCTGGTGATGATCACGGTTACTGACTGTACCGGGAACGTGAGCAGTTCCTCATCGGCTACTTCTTTTCCCAACAGGGATGCTGACGCAATGGCCGCCGCACGCTGGCCACCCACCGCAATAATATCTCCCGGCTTAATTATGAAATCAGGGGAAGCTTCCATCAGCTTTCCTTCTCTTCTGGTGCGCAGGATGTAGAGATGTCTTTTCTTATCATGAAAGATGTCTTCTAATTCACGGATGGTTTTACCATCACCGGTAAGTTCCGGGTTAACAAGATAAGCGCGGAAGGCTACCTGGTCGTAGGCGTTGGTAACATTCTCCTCTTCTTCAGCACCTGGATCTGTTATTTTTTCTTCCAGCTCCTTTGTTTCCTCTATCAGCTTGGCACGGCTGCCGGACATAAACCACGGGCCTATTACAGAAAGGAACCAGCTGGTACCGGCGGTACCAAAAATATAGGTAACCGCATACGCCACCGGGATCTGGTTGATGAGCGTATTTTTTTCATCGTCTGTAATATTGAGTTCATTGATGGTATTTGACGCCACGCCGATAATAGCAGAGCAGGTATTAGCGCCGGACATTAGCCCTGCGGTAGTACCTGTTTCAAAACGCAGCAGGGAAGCCAGCCCCCAGCAAAACAACAAACTGCTGCAGCATACTATAAATGAAAACAACGCCAGTGGCAATCCATCTTTTTTAAGTCCCTGGAAAAACTGCGGACCGATACCATAGCCGGTACAAAATAAAAAGAAGAGAAAGAAAATAGATTTTGTTTCTGAAGGGATACTGATGTGAAAGCTGCCGATGGCAATCCCCACCAACAGCACACCGGTAACGGTACCGAGGGTAAAACCTTTTATATGCACCTTACCAACCAGGAAGCCGGTCAGGAGGGTTAGCATCACCGCTATTTCGGGGTATTTCTGTAACGTGTTTATCAACCAGGGGAGCATAATTGGAATTTAAGATTGCGCTTATACTACAATTATGATCGCCGGTTGGTTCAGGGCAAGTGTTATTCTTTAGGCCAATCCTTTTTCAAAACCTTCATCAATCAGCCAGTTGCCGCTGTCGGCCGCTGCTGTAGCCAGTTCATCACAGCGGTTGTTGAAAGGGTTGCTGGCGTGGCCTTTCACCCATTGCATTTTTACCTGGTGTCTTTTATACAATGGTATGAAACGCAGCCAGAGGTCTTTATTTTTTTTGTCTTTAAAATTAATTTTCACCCAGCCCCATAGCCATCCCTTCTCAATACTATCCACTACATATTTGCTGTCTGTAAAAACGGTTACTGTTAATCCATCCTTCTTCAATGCTTCCAGCGCAACAATAACGGCCAGCAGTTCCATCCTGTTGTTGGTGGTTTTACGGTAGCCCTGTGATAATTCTTTCCGGACGTTTCCCCATATGAGTACTACGCCATACCCACCCGGACCGGGATTACCGCGGGATGCACCATCTGTATATACTACCAGTTCAGCCATGTTCAATTTTAAAGAAGCGCGAAGATAAGGAAAAGTGCGGAGGGGATCGAACACTTTCCCCTCCGTTCTTTACACCTGGAATACGCCTACATTAAAAGGCTGTTCCACCGGTGCGTTGTTGGCTGCTTTAATACCTTCTGCAATTCTTATCCGGGTATCTGCGGGATCAATGATGTCGTCTACCCACAACCTGGAAGCGGCGTAGTAGGGAGTTGTCTGCGCGTAATATTTATCGGTAATTTCTTTCAGCAGGCGGGCCTCTTCTTCGGGTGTAATCACCTGTCCTTTTGCTTTGAGAGATGCCACCTGGATCTGCAATAATGTTTTGGCCGCCTGCTCTCCTCCCATCACCGCAATTTTAGCCGATGGCCAGGCATATATAAAGCGGGGATCATAGGCTTTACCACACATGGCGTAGTTGCCGGCGCCATAGGAATTACCAATGATGATGGTGATTTTTGGCACCACGGAGTTGGCCACGGCATTCACCAGTTTAGCGCCGTCTTTGATAATACCGGCGTGTTCACTTCTGCTGCCTACCATGAATCCTGTTACATCCTGGAGAAATACGAGGGGAATTTTTTTCTGGTTACAGTTCATGATGAAGCGGGCTGCTTTATCGGCGCTGTCGTTGTAGATAACGCCCCCCATTTGCATTTCGCCTTTTTTGCTTTTTACAATTTTACGTTGATTGGCAACGATACCTACAGCCCAGCCATCGATGCGGGCGTAGCCGCAGATGATACTTTTGCCGTAGTCCTGTTTGTATTGGTCGAGTGTGTTGGCATCTACAATACGGTCAATGATGTCCAGCATATCATAGGGCCGGGAGCTGTCGGCCGGCAGCACACTGTCCAGTTCATCGGCAGGCTTTGCCGGTGGCTGTGGTTCAATCCTGTCGAAGCCAGCATTGCCGGTGTGACCGAGTTTGCTTACAATGCGTTTGATCTGATCGAGGCATTCCTCATCGGATTTGAATTTATAATCGGCGATGCCGGAGATTTCTGTATGTGTAACGGCGCCTCCTAACGTTTCCGCATCTACGTCTTCCCCGATGGCGGCCTTTACGAGGTAAGGGCCGGCGAGGAAGATGGAGCCGTTGCCTTCCACCATGAGCACTTCATCGCTCATGATAGGCAGGTAAGCGCCACCGGCCACGCAACTGCCCATTACTGCAGCGATTTGCGTGATGCCCATTGCGCTCATGCGGGCGTTGTTACGGAAGATGCGGCCAAAGTGTTCTTTGTCGGGGAATATTTCATCCTGCATGGGAAGGAATACACCGGCACTGTCTACCAGGTAGATGACCGGCAGCCTGTTTTCCATAGCGATTTCCTGGAGGCGCAGGTTCTTTTTACCGGTCATGGGGAACCAGGCCCCTGCCTTTACGGTCATGTCGTTGGCCACAATCATACATTGGCGGCCGCTTACATACCCGATTCCTCCTACGGTGCCTGCTGCGGGGCATCCGCCATATTCTTCGTACATGTCGTAGGCGGCAAATGCACCGATTTCGGTAAAGGGGGTGTCTTTATCGATGAGGTATTGAATGCGTTCCCTGGCAGTGAGCTTACCTCTTTGTCTCACTTTCTCCAGGCTTTTCTTTCCTCCGCCCTGTTCTATTACGCCCAGGCGTTGTTTCATGGTGCTGATTGCCATCCGCATAGCATCTTCATTTTTGTTGGTTTCCAGTTGCTGCTGATCCATAACGATGGTTTTTATATTCTTTAAAAATAAGGGAAAGAATTCAGTAAATTACGAATAACGGGAAGGCTACCGGTGTTTGGCGCCGGATATCTTTTAAAATAAAAATCCTATTGTATGTCTTTATTACTGGAGCATTTAGCCGTATCGCTTGAAAATCTTTACAATGGCGCGCCCTGGATTGATGTTACCTTCCAGGAGCATCTTTCGCGTATTGATGCGCAACAGGCGGTAAAATCTTTCGGAGAATCCAATAATACCTGGGAGATTGTTAACCATGTGATTTTCTGGCACCAGCGGGTGCAGCGATACATGCACAATGAGGCGCCGGAGCAGGACGGGGATCTGCCTGATTTTTATATGCCGGAAAACCACGGGGAAGAAAACTGGGAGGCTACCAAACACCGGCTGGCGCATTCTTTTGAGCTGATGGCCGCTACCATCCGCAAATTCCCGGAGAAAGAGCTGTTTGACACCTTTCCGGGAACGGAACACAAGGCCATTTATTACATACAGGGGCTGGCTGAGCATGATGCGTATCACCTGGGGCAGATCGTACTGCTGCACAAATATGCCTGACGGCAAGCTTAAAATAAATCCATGTCGTAACGCTGTTCATACAGCTGCTGCCCCCACAGTTGCAGGTATTTTTCGCCCGTTTTGCGAAAGCCGGCATTCTTGTACAGGGCAATGGCGGTTTCCTGCATGCTGGTAGTCATCAGGTATACTTTCTGGTAATGTTTTTCTTTACAGAAGGCAAGTGCTTCCTGTAATAGTTTCTTGCCAAGACCTTTACCCCTAAAATCGGGATGGATAAGGAACCAGCGTAACTGCGCCAGGTGCCGGGAAGATCCCAGGATGGCTACAGAACCCACAATCTGATCGTTTACGGTAGCAAGAAACATCCTGTCTTTGGCCGGATTATAGGTGGGGAGAAATTCGTAGAACGTCTTACAAACATATGCCTCAAACTCCAGGTTATACCCTGATTCCTTCGCATACAATTGCCCGTGCAGGTAGATAAGGTATCCTACATCCCCCGGCTGGAGGTTATAACGGATATGGATATCCGAAGTTTGTTCGCCCGGTTGCGCAGATAATACCTGTTCAATGGTTTTCATGGCGCCGGCTACCTGGTGTTGTTGTTTTTCGGAGAGATGACCGGTAATCTGTTGAATTTCCCGGTTAGATTTATCTTCCAGGCCGGCCAGCATTTTTTTACCGGCGGCGCTGAGATAAAGAAAAAACGTACGTCCGTCGGCGGTAGACTGCTGCCTGTTCAGCCACCCGTTCTTCTCAAACTTTTTCAGCAGGCGGCTGAGATACCCACCGTCAATTTTCAGGATGGCTATTAATTGCCCCGCCGTGCATTTTCCAAGCTGCCCTATTTCAAATAAAACCCTTACTTCAGACAGCGACAGGTTGCTGTCCAGGATGTGCTGGTTCAATAGCCCGATCATGCCGGTATAGAAACGGTTAAAGCGACGGATATCACCTACAACCGGAGATTCGACAGTCATACTTACTTGTTTTCCAGACAAAAGTAAATAAATACTTGACAAAAGCAAATTTATTATTTGCCTTTGTCAAATATTTAAAAGAAGGGATTGCGATGGGTAATTTCAGCGTTTTGATTTCAGCCGGCTGAGGGTTTCCTGCGAGATATTTAAGTAAGATGCCACCAGTTTATTGGGCAGGCGTTGCACGATATGGGGGCTTTCGTCCAGCAGCCGGCGATACCGTTCACCGGCGCTTTGCGTGATAAAAGACATCAGCCGGCCCGTATTGATTACATAGGCATTTTCGAGGTAGCTCCGGTAAAATTTCTCCCAGGAGGGAATTGTATCCAGCAGGTAATAAAAATCGTTGCGGGAAATGGACAACAACTGGGAAGGCAATACTGCCTGTATAAATTCGTGGGAGGTTTGCTGTGCAATAAAGCTCATCAGGCCGCAGGCAAAATTATTCTCAAAGGCCAGGTAGCGGGTGGCTTCCTGCCCGTTTTCATCGATGAAATAAATCCGTATACAGCCGCCGGCAACAAAAAAGATATTCCTGGCCACCTCTCCTTCCGTTAGCAGCAGCTGGTTACGGCCAGCCTGCAACGGTTTGAAATGTGATAGTATTACTCCGAGTTGTGCGTCGGTAACACTGATTTTACTGAGTATAAAAGCGGATAATTGTTCGTACATGATCAGGCGTTATTACGGCGTCCTTGTGTTCTCAGCACCAAATATATCAATAAAGCAGCGACTGCCACCAGCACGGCCGCCACCAGGAATACAACCGAGATGGCGTGCGTGATAGTGCCGCTTTTGACCAGGAGCGCGAACACAGCTCCCAGTACAGCCGTTCCCGTTATATGGCCGGTGGTGCGTGCCAGCGATAACAACCCGCTCATCAATCCGCGTTGCTCCGGCGCTGCCAGTTCCATCACGGCCGTGTTATTGGGTGTTTGGAAAAAAGTGAGTCCCAGCTGGATCAGCCCGATACGCCACAGGAAACCAAAGATCCCCTGTCCGGTGCTAAGGCTGCTCATGGCCAGGCAACCGGCCACCATTACCAGTACGCCTGCCAGCATTACCTTACGGGCATGGAACCGGTCGGCCGCCTTGCCCGCAAATACACTCAGCACCGCGGTTACCAACGGACCAAAAGACATCAGCAACCCGGTTTGTAATGGTGTGTAATGTCCTTCATTTACCAGGTAAAAGGGCAACAGCACTACGGTGGCCATGATCACCGTATACACCAGCCAGGCCGCCAGCAGGCTGGCACTGAGCAGGGAATTGCGGAACAGCTGCAGTTGCAGAAATGGTTGCGGTACTTTCTTTTCATATCTTATAAATAACACCAGTCCGGCTGCAAACCCTGCCAGCAACAACAATACCGGCTGGCTCAGCGGGCCTTTATCCTCCATAAAGGTCATACCCATACAATAACAAACCAGTACGCCTGCCAGAAGGATCATGCCGGTCCAGTCGGTTCGCTGCGGCGCCGCCTTCGCCACCACCGGTACATGCCTGCATACTAACGTATACGCCACTACGCCGATGGGAATATTTACCAGGAACATCGACTGCCATCCCAGCGTGGAAATGAGGATGCCGCCGCAGGTGGGGCCGGAAGCGATGCCTAGTGGCACCATCATGGTAAGCCAGCCCATTGTTTTGCCCAGCCGGGCTTTTGGTACCATATCGCCGGCAATAGCGAAACTCAGCGAGAGGCAGAAGGCCGCGCCAACACCCTGTAAGCCCCTGCACACAATAAGGGTACCGATTCCCGGCGCAATGCCGCAACCCAGTGAAGCCGCCGTGAACAGCGCAATACCGGCGAGATATAATTTCTTCTTGCCAAAAATATCTCCCAGGCGGCCAGCCCCTGCAATCAGTGCGGTGAGCAATAACATATAGCTAAGCACTACCCATTGGGCCGACGCAAAAGATGCATGGAGTTGTGCTATTAATACCGGCAATCCCACGATGACGATACTGGTATCGAGGTTTACCATAAAAAGGATCAGGGCGATACCGGTTACTGCCGCCTTCACACCCCATGAACCGGGCAACAGCTGTTCCGCCACCGGCGGGGCTTTCATTGTTAAATCAGACATATTGTTTTTTTTGATGACGCAAAGATGCCCCTAACCTTTTCCCTGAAAATTGATCCACGTCAAAAAATCAGCAGCGGAATTTCCATCCCCGGTGAAGTCCGGAAGATATTATATTTGCGTTTTCGCTCTTTTGCGCCTTTAGCGGGAAAGTAGTATCTTGATTAAATTTGATTTATGTCTCCAGGATTATTATTCTCATTCGTCATTGCCTACTTCGTCATCCTGCTGGTGGTAGCCTGGTATACGGGCCGCAATTCCAACAACGACTCCTTTTTCATCGGTAACCGCAACAGTAACTGGATGCTGGTGGCCTTTGGAATGATAGGCACCTCACTGAGCGGGGTTACTTTTGTAAGTGTGCCCGGCGCCGTTGGGCGCGACGCCTTTTCCTATATGCAGATCACCCTGGGGTATTTTATCGGGTACATTACCATTGCCTATGTACTGATACCGCTTTATTACCGGCTGCAATTAACATCTATCTATAATTACCTCGACAGCCGCTTTGGAAGAAGTGCCTATAAAACCGGCGCCTCCTTCTTTATCCTCTCCCGTACGCTGGGCGCAACCGCAAGACTATACCTGGTAGTGAGGATTTTGCAGGATGCCATCCTCTCCAGTTTTGGCGTGCCTTTCTGGCTAACCACCATTATCATCTTATTTATGATATTGCTGTACACGTATGAGGGCGGCGTAAAAACAATTGTATATACCGATACCCTGCAAACTACCTGTATGCTGGCCGGACTGGTAATTTGCGTAGGATATATCCTGCATACCATGAACCTTAGTTTGGGAGAAAGTTTTACGGCCATGGGTGAAAGGGGGCTGACAAAGATCTTTAATACCGATCCGAATGACAAGCTCTTTTTCGTAAAACAGATTGTGGCGGGCGCCTTCATCACCATCACTATGACCGGTCTTGACCAGGAGATGATGCAGAAAAACATCTCTGTAAAAACTTTAAAAGACTCGAAGAAGAACATGGTGTCGCTGGCTTTTATTATGGTGATCGTTATTGGCCTGTTCCTTTTCCTGGGAGGTTTGCTTCATTTATATGGCGCACAGCAGCAGGTAACTGCCACCGGCGATAAATTATTCCCGGAACTGGCATTGCATCATATGCCGCCGGTGATTTCCGTGATCTTTATCATTGCGCTTATCTCTGCATTGTTTCCCAGTGCCGATGGCGCGATGACAGCCCTCACCTCTTCCCTCTGCATCGACATCCTCGATATGCAAAAACGTACCGACTGGACCGAAGCAGAAAAGAAAAAATACCGTCAGCGTATTCACCTGATGATGGCATTTATCTTCCTGCTTTTTGTAATGGTATTTGAATGGGTGAATAACCAGAGCATGATAGGCGTGATCCTGAAAGTGGCTACTTATACGTATGGACCGCTGCTGGGGCTTTTTGCTTTTGGCATTTTAACCAAACGCAAAGTGCATGATGCACTGGTGCCGGTGATTTGTGTGGCTGCGCCATTGCTTTGCCTGGTAGTAGATGTGTACCAGACGCACATTTTTGGTAAATTCCAGATAGGGCTGGAACTGCTGATCATCAACGGGCTGTTTACTTTCCTGGGATTATTGCTGATTTCCCGTAAAGACTGATGATATTACCCGGATGCAGTGATGATCACTGCATCCGGATATAAACTATTCCACTTTTTTTGTTTTGTTCAGGTGGTGCAGCTCCAGCACGGTTGTTTTCCCGTTATCGCTTTCCCGGTACATCGGCACAAATTTCCTGTTGTAAATAATTTCCTGGTAGGTGTAAGAGGTGCGCTGCAATACCGTATTGGAGTACACATCATTAAAGCCCCTTACTGTTACATATAGCTCCGCATCGGCCACTTCCATGTCCTGCGCCGTGAACCCCAGAAACGGACTGTTTTCATCAATAGGATGTACCACCGTCCAGTTCATAGACAGGGTTTCAATTTTACTTCGTTCCAATGCCAGGTTGTAAAACTTATATACCGCCTCCCCGTTTTCCTGCACCTGGAAACCTGTTGTTACCAGTACTTCCACGTTGGTGAGGGTATGATTTTCTTTGTAAGAAGCAAAGCGGAACATCAGGGCTGTTTTATCCTTGTAAGGAGCAATCAGTGCATGATCACTGAACAACAGGTGTGCCCGTGGTTTTGAAAAGCGGCCATAGATAAGACCGGTAGCCACCGCAAAAGAGAGGAAGCCTGTCATAGCTTCAATGGCTGCCACGAAGTTTACACCGTCGCCCACCGGGTTAACGCGGCCATAACCCACGGTGGTAAAGGTTTCCGTACTGAAAAAGAATACTTCTTTAAATTTTTCCCAGCTGGTTTTACCGATGATTCCCTGAAATCCTTCTGTGCCTATCCACCAGTAAATGCCTGTATAGAGCAGGTTTATGGAGAAATAAAATAGCAGGATCACCAGGGCGAACTGCCAGGCGGGAACACTTAATAGGGCGTGATAAATATTAAAACGTTGCATAAACGAACGTCCTTCGCGGCGTATGTTAAAGCTTCCGTCGCGGTTAATAAACCGGCCGCCATAGCCATTTGCATTGGTACCGAAACCGGTGTCGTCGTTTTGCCTGGAAAAAGGGTTTATTCTTTTCAGAAGCGCCATAAATGGATATTTGAGGTGTAAAGCTAAGAAGAAAAGTGAGGAAAATTATGAATCAGGATGATCGTGTTTGGATGGTGTTAACGGTTGGGGTGTGAAAAAAATTGGCCGGCCAACATTCCTGCTAACCAGCCAACTCCCTTATAAAAAATCAAACTATTGGCAATCTCCGTCTGGTGTACAAACCTGGCCGGATAAGGTATCGAGTGTATTTACCGGTTGCGTGCTTTTCCATTCTGCAAAGGCTTGTTCCAGGGTTTGCGTGAATGCTTCTACCGGTTGTGCGCCGGACACGCCGTATTTGCGGTCCAGTACAAAAAACGGTACGCCCCTGATTCCCAGTTGCTGTGCTTCATCCACATCTTTATTCACTGCCGCTGCCATTTCTGAAGTTTCCAGTACGGATTCCACAGCGGCTCTATCCAGCCCGATTTCCACGCCCAGTTCCAGCAGGGTGGCATGATTGCTCACATCTTTACCTTCGGTAAAATAGGCGTAAAACAGGCGTTCTTCTGCAGCGTCGCCGAGGCCCTGTTGTTTGGCCAGTTGAATAAGGCGGTGAGCGTCAAAAGAATTAGCGATAACGGCTTTATCAAAGTTATAGGTAAGACCAGCTTCGCGGGCAGTTCCTGCCAGTTGGTCGTGTACGGTTAACGACCATTCGCGCGACTGTCCTTTCATTTCTGCTACATAGTCGTATACGTCCTTTCCGGGCTGGGATTTGAGGGAAGGATTCAGCTGAAAGCTTTTCCATTCCACGGTAATATCATCTTTCCCCGGAAATTTCTCCAGTGCTGCTTCAAATCTCCGTTTGCCGATATAGCAAAACGGGCACATGATATCTGACCATATTTCTACTTTCATCATTTTTAATTTAGGTTCTACCAACAAAGTTAATATATTTGCTATCAAAAAGTAACCAGTTTCCCGAAAGTAAGTGCTTTACAAAAGGTAACCAACTGTATGCAGATGAAAACAGAAGAACTCACTATTGATTGCGGCCGGCCAGAAACAGAAAACAGCGCTCATACTGATTGCCATAAAGTAATTATGCCGGTAAGAGATGCGCTGGATGTGATCAGCGGAAAATGGAAACTGCCCATTATTATAGCTGTTTCCCGGGGACATAAACGTTTCCGTGATATAGAGCGCAGTATTCCGAAAATAACGTCGAAAGTGCTTTCCAAAGAGCTGAAAGACCTGGAAACGCATAAACTGGTAAAGCGAACCGTGTATGATACGCAGCCGGTATCAGTAGAATATACCTTAACGCCTTATGCAGCCACGCTGGACAGTGTAATTATTGCCCTGCAGAAATGGGGCATCCAGCACCGGAAAAAAATACTCGGCAAATAACTGCTTATCCTTCAGATATCTTCAGTACTATTTTCCCTCTTCCGCTACCGCCATGTTTGCTGTACTCTTGCGCCGCTGCGGCTTCCGACAGGGAGTGAAACACTTTGCGGACGTAGGGTTGGATCAATCCTTTATCCAGCAGCTTATGCACCTCCTGCATGGATGCCAGCGTTTTGGTACCGCCCCATAACGCGCGCACGCCGGCTGCTGCCACCTTTTCAGCGTCAGGCATTTGCACGATACATAGCAATAGTCCTTCCGGTTTGAGCACAGCCAGCGATCTTTCCGTGACATCTCCCCCAACGGTATCAAATACAATATCCACCGGCGCCACCTGGGTTTCAAAAGGCGCTGCATTATAATCAATCACTTCGTTGGCGCCGAGCGAGGTAACGAAGTCGAGATTCTCTTCACTGGCCGTTGCAATCACGTAGGCGCCTGCATTAAACGCAAGTTGTACGGCAAAATGCCCTACCCCGCCTGCTCCTGCATGTATGAGGATGCGTTGTCCCTTTACGAGGCCGGCTACATCAAACAGTGCGCCCCAGGCTGTTCTGGCCCCTGCCATTGTTGCGGCTTCTTCAAAAGACACGCCGGGTGGTTTGCGGAACAGCAACTCTGCCGTTGAAATAGCGTAGGTGGCATAAGAGCCATCTACTGAACCATATACTTCGTCGCCTATTTTCTTGCCAAATACGCCTTCTCCCACGGCGGTAACAATACCGGAAGCTTCCACACCCGGTATATAAGGCAAAGGATGTTTCATAAAACCCTCCCTTATTTTCCAGTCGATAGGATTTACGCCACTGGCCACTACTTTGATTAATACCTGGTCTTTTGCCGGCACCGGAACGGGCACTTCCTGCAGTTGCAACTGCTCAGGGCCTCCATATGCGTGTACACAAATAGCCGGTATGTGGAGGTTTTTCATAGCTTTTTTTATGCTAATGTATTGAAATAAGAATTACAAAGGACAAATCCATAATTGGTAATTCTTTACCTTTGCCGTTCATATTATAGTAGTATCATGACTTTTGGTGATTTAAACCTGAACACCCCATTATTAAACGCGATAGACGAATTAGGTTATAAAAGACCTACCACCATACAACAGCGCGCCTTTTCCGTTATCATGTCCGGACAGGATGTGTGCGGAATTGCGCAAACAGGTACCGGTAAAACCTTCGCTTACCTGTTGCCCACCTTACGGCAGTTTAAATTTTCGAAAGAGAAATATCCCACGGTGCTGATCATTGTGCCTACCAGGGAACTGGTAGTACAGGTGGTGGAAGCCGTTAAAAAGCTCACTACCTACATGAACGTATCGGTGCTGGGCATTTATGGCGGCGTGAATATGAATCCCCAGATGGAGGCCGTGCAGGACAAACTGGATATCCTGGTGGCTACCCCCGGACGCCTGTACGACGTTATCCTCAGCGGAGCTTTAAAAGTGAAGCTGGTAAAGCGTTTGATCATTGATGAGGTAGATGAAATGCTAAACCTCGGTTTCCGGACGCAGTTAAGAAATATTATGGACCTGCTGCCCCAGAAGCGGCAGAACCTGATGTTTTCTGCTACCATTACGGAAGACGTGGAGAAAATGATTGAAACGCATTTTAATAACCCGGTAAGAATAGAAGCCGCACCCACCGGTACCCCGCTTGAAAACATCGACCAGATCGTGTACCGGGTTCCTAACTTTTATACGAAGGTGAACCTGCTGGAAATGCTGATCACGGACGATAAGAGCATGACCAAAACCCTCATTTTCGCCGCCACCAAACAACTTGCGGATGATCTGCATGAGCAGCTGGAGAAAGAATTCCCCGGCCAGGTTGGCATCATTCACTCCAACAAGGAACAGAATCATCGTTTTAATACCGTCCGCAAATTTCAGCAGAACGAATACCGTTTCCTGATTGCCACGGATATCATTGCCCGCGGACTAGATATCGCCGAAGTTACCCATGTGATCAACTTTGATACACCTGAGGTACCGGAAAACTATATTCACCGTATAGGAAGAACCGGCAGGGCAGATAAAAAAGGAATTTCGATCCTGTTTACCAAAGACGCGGAAACAGAAGACCTGGCACGGATTGAAAGCCTGATGAACTATGCCATCCCGGTGCAGCCATTACCCGAAGACCTGGTAATTTCTGATGTATTAACGGAAGATGAAAAACCGAAGATACATATGCGGAATACGCTGGTAAAGGCGCCCAAGCGGGAAGATGTAGGCCCGGCCTTTCACCAGAAGCTGGCCAAAAATATGAAGACCAACAAAAAGGTGACCCACAAAGAAAAGATGATGCTGAAATATGGCAAACCCAAGAAAAGGGGCGCCAAAAAGAAATAGTTATTACGGGTTATTTTGTGCAGCCTGCGCGAAATAACCCGCGATTTCCCGCTACCCTCCCCTGTTTTCAAACACCTGAGACAGCTTTTAGAAATAATGGAATAACAATTCATTAACAAACTTTACTTCTTATTACAAATCCGGCCATCCCCCCTGATCGAATATATTCTGTAGTGTGCATGTTATTGTATTAAAATCAGTTGTCTTACGGGTAGTTTTTCCTCATTGCTTGAAATAGCCATGCTGTTTCTGCCTGTCTGACGTATTTTCCTTACCGCGTATCAGTAACCATTTGACAACAGCAGCCGGCACCGGGCCTGCGATTATCAACTAAATCCCAGCATGAGTGCATCTATCAACGATATAGAATTGCTTGCACAACTGAAATCGGGCAGTGTTTCCGCTTTCAGGTATTTCTATGAGAGCTACCGTCAATGGCTGTACGTGACTGCATATACCATACTAAGAAACGAAACCGAGGCCCAGGAGCTTGTCCAGGACTTTTTTGTCGATTTCTGGCAAAAGGACCTGAGTGCGCGGATTGACCTGAGTACTACCAGTTCTCTCAAAAATTTTCTCTTTGTCAGCGTCCGGAACCGCTGTTTAAATAAAATTGCCAAAGATGCCACGCGGAACAAAAGGTTAAAGGATATCATGCTGCCTGAAACCTACACCATGCCTCAAAGCAGGTTAGAAACCAACGAGCTGAAAGAGCAGCTGGAAACCGCTATCAGTCAGCTCCCGGAACGCCAGTCGGTGGCATTCCGGCTGGCTTACCAGGAACACAAAACGCGAAAAGAAATAGCAGCCTTCATGGACACCAGTGAAGAAACTGTAAAAAAACAGGTAGCCAACGCGCTGAAAACTTTAAGGGCATCTTTAAAAAAAATCCTTTTTTAATACCCCGCCCGATTAAATAAACGGTTAATAGTGTACATGAACAGCGCAGAAGAAATATACAGGCTAATGACTGAAAAGCTTGCGGGAAGAATTTCCGCAGCAGATGACCAATTGCTGGAGGAACTGATTGAAGAAGATGAAGTAGTAAGGGAGAAGTGGGAAAAACTTTCCATGATGCAGATCCCGCCCCCTCCTGCCCCGTGGCTGGAGGTGATTGACTTTAAGCAGAAGAGACCGCTGTACCGCATATTACTTCCCTGGGCCGCCGCAGCTGCGGTGATTGCCATTATTGCATTTTCCGCGTGGAAGTGGGACTTTTTCGCAAGTCCCAAACCAGCACCGGTGGCTGTTATCAATAAAGATGTACTGCTGGAAATCGCCGGCCAGCCTACCATTAACCTGACGCAGACAGCCGGCAGTGTTACCATTGGCGGCAAACCCATTCCCAATAAAAACAATACGCTGTATCTCAACGCAGCAGACGATCTTCCGCAAGGGATCCACGCATTGATAGTACCACACGGGAAAAGCTACGAAGTAGCCCTCCCCGATGGTTCCGTTATTACGCTCAATGCTGCCACTACTATGGAATTCCCGGCTACCTTCAAAGGCGCCACCAGGGAAATCACGCTCAACGGGGAAGCTTATCTGAATATCGCCCGGCGCGCCGGTAAACCATTCCTCGTACACCTGCCAAACAGCACCGTGGAAGTATTGGGTACCAGCTTTAATATCAACAGCTACGACAGCGGCCTGGTGAAAGTATCCCTGGTAGAAGGAAAGGTGCGGATGAAGGCCGGCAAAAAAACAGTTACCATGAAACCCGGACAGCAGGCCATCTTCAACAAAGAAGCCGCTACCCTTGATACACAACCTTTTAATGCAACCGTGGAACTGGGCTGGCAGAAAGGACTCTACTGCTTTTCTGATACCCACCTGGATGAAATATGTAATGCCATTTTCCGGTGGTATGGCGTCCGCGCCTCACTGGATCACCCTGACCTTGCCAGCAGAACCTTCACCGGCCTGCTGGACAAAAGTACACCTATGAGCTTCTTCCTGGAAGGGATCAAAGCAACCACAGGTACTGATTATTATTTTACCGCAGATAGTACACTGCATTTCAAATAATAGGCAATATCAAAGGAAAATAACCATGAGTCAACCAGAAACCAAGTACCTGCTGATCAATCCGGGGAAAAGAGTTTGCACAACGTATGAACAGGTGCCCGGCTACCTGCAGTCCCAACTGATCCCTAATGCCAAATGCTTTACTGATATTGATGAAAACGGGGTGATCATGGATCAGCAGATTCAACTCAACGAGTTATCTGTTCATTACCACCTTGTTCATCTGAAACAGGGCGTGGAACTCACCACGGTAGCGCCGGACAAAGCCTGTTTAGCCGTTGGCATTTCAGGTTTTGCTGAAGATGCCGCCGTTTTTCCCATGAAAATGAAGCTGGGTAAAAAAGAAATGAATGTTCACCGTGGCGCTGCTGATACCGCTACCCTCGTTACAGAAAAGGAATTTGTGATCAGCTTTCACGTAAACCTTCACCTCCCGCTGGCAAAATATTTAGTGGCTGAATTTCCGTTGTTCAAAGTGCTGAACCTGAAAGAACCAACAGTGGATAAGCAACCCGTGAAAAAAGTGCCACCCTATCATCTGAATGAAGTCAACTACCAGATCATGCACCGGATCCGGAGCTTTAAAGCAGTAGGCGAAGCAGCGGATGTTTTCTTCCGGCGCAATGCCATCGACTTTTACGCTACCTATCTCCGTTACCTGCAAGGTCCTCCCTCATTGATGCTGATGGAACACTACCGGGAGAAGCTGCGGGAAATAGCCGGTTATATTATTCATCATCCGGCGGAAGTGACCGACAAAGAAGCACTCTGCGACAGGTTTGGCGTAGCGCCGGAGTTCCTGGAAGCGCCATTTGAACAGGAATTCCTCATCACCGTGGAAGAACTGATCCTGCAGGAGAAAATGGCCTTTGTGTTTAAGATGCTCATCGAAACAAACCGTACACTCACCCATATTGCCAGCCTCACCCAATATAGCGGTTGGGAAGAACTGTCAACGGTGTTTGAAAAATATTATAAATGCAATATCGCAGAATTGCGAACCGCACAATAACCCCTTACTTGTGGCCACCCGGCGGCAGCCATGCGCTGCTGCTGAGTGCCATATGGCACTACTTCCCCGCAGACGGCAACTCCTTCAGTAATTCTTTTATAAACAGATCTGCCGCCTTTTTGTGATAAGTTTCCTTCTGCCAGATAATGTACGCCCTCCGCTGCAACTCTTTCCCTTCAATAGGAATGGCCACCAGGTTTTTCCATCCCAGCAACGCTCTTTCATTGAGTAAAGTGGCCCAATGCCCCTTCTCTACCAGCGATAAAATAGAATGCACATCATTCATTTCAATCTTTACCGCAGGCTGAATTTTATTCTTCTGTAATATCTCATCCAGCGAATCACGCGCGCTGAAACCGCGCGAAGCAAAGATCAGGTCCATGCCATTCAAACTTTGCAGGTTGATCTTTTTTAATCCCGCCAGCTTATTCTTTTTAGACACCGCCACTACAATCCTGGAGCGGAACAGCTCCCGCGTTTCCAGGTCTTTGTAAAAAGCTTCCTGGTGAAAAGCCAGCACCAGGTCCAGCTCAGACGCACGCAGCTTGTTTTCCAGCTGCTCGGTGGTGCCGTATTCCACGTATATTTTGATGCCGGGATACTTCACCGGGAAAGTAGCCAGCGCCGGCAGCAGGAAAGAAGTAAAGGCATACGTAACGCCTATACGTAATTCGCCGCTCAGCATATTCTGCAGATCCTGGATGGCCTGTTTGCCTTTCTCTACATCGAGCAGGATCTGGCGGGCATGCAGCAGGAAAACCCCGCCTGCCTCTGTAAGATGAACATGCTTGCCGATCCGGTCGAACAACAACATGCCCAGTTCATTTTCCAACTGCTTGATTTGCTGCGATAACGTAGACTGGGTAATATACAACGCCGCTGCCGCTTCTGTAAAATGCGCCATTTCTGCGGCCTTCACGAAATACATCAGTTGACGGAGCTCCATACACTAATCGTTTTTATCAATGGATATCATTAAAACAATCTATTTCACAAATATACTTCTCTTACCGAAATTTGCACCAGTTTAATAACGGATCAATACCCTAAATATGATTTTCAGATGGATGCTTTTCGTGCTTTAAAATCCCGGAATTTCCGGTTATTCTTCTACGGACAATCAGTTTCACTCATAGGTACCTGGATGCAAAAAACAGCCGTATGCTGGCTGGTGTACCGTCTCACTAACTCCGCAGTGCTGCTCGGCGTGGTGAGCTTTGTAAGTTTAATTCCTTCCCTGCTCCTGTCGCCGTACGCAGGTAGTTATATCGACCGGCATAACCGCTACCGGATCCTGATGATCACCCAGATCATTTCCATGCTGCAGGCAGGCGCGCTGGCGCTCATGATCCTGCTGCGTTACTACAATATACCAGGGATCATTTTCCTGTCGCTGGTACAAGGCGTTATCAATGCCTTTGACGTTACCTGCCGCCAATCGCTGATGGTGGAAATGGTAGAAAAAAGAGAAGACCTTCCCAACGCCATTGCGCTCAATTCCACGATGGCCAACTTTGCCCGGATCGCGGGACCAGCGCTGGCAGGGATAATCCTGAGTACTTTCGGGGAAGACATCTGCTTTGTGAGCAATTTCCTGAGCTATGTACCGGTGCTGATTTCTTTGTGGATGATGAAAATTGTGCTGCCGCCCGTTCTCCGGTCCGACCGGAGCATCTGGGCCGAACTGAAGGAAGGGTTTCACTATATCGCGGGCGACAAGGACCTCTCGTCGCTCCTGCTGATGCTTTCAGCCAGCAGCCTGTTTGTGATCCCTTTTAATACCCTGATGCCGGTATTTGCCAAAGATATTTTCAACGGCGACGCCAAAACATTCAGCTGGTTTGAAAGCGCTGCCGGTCTTGGTTCTATCGCGTCCGCCATTTACATGGCGAAACTCAAACCGGGAAAGGACCTGGTAAAGATCCTGGTTACGGCCAGCCTTATTTTTTCATTGAGCGTGTTACTATTGTCCCTGTCGGGGTGGCTGCCGCTGGCACTGGTATTTATGGCGCTTTCCGGTGTGGGCATGATGGCACAAACGTCGTCTATTAACACTTACATTCAAACGCATGCCATACCCACCATGCGCGCAAGGGCAATCAGTTATTATATCATGGCTTTCCAGGGGATCATTCCTGTGGGTAGTTTGCTCACCGGCCTGCTGGCGCATTTTATTGGTCCGAGGTTAACGGTATTTGTAGCGGGGTTGGCGGGCGCCGTGGCTACTGTCGTCTTTGTATATTATCGTAAAAAACTACGCATTCAACACTACGAAATACAGGGAGATAATCGCGCCGGCGTAGCGGCATAAACGAAAAGCCTGAACTGTGATGATATACAGCCCAGGCTTCTTTTTTATTAAAACTTAAACGACAAACTTCCGGTAAAACTTCTCAACTTCTGCGGATTCACAGTAGTATAACCGATCCAGTAATGCTTATCGGTAATGTTATCCATTTTAACCGCCACCCGGAAACGGGGCTGATCGTAGAAAATGCTGCCGTTTAACACGGTGTACGATGGTAATATAAAAGTGCCGACTGTTCTGTCGTTCACTATCTTATTATCACTGGCATAATTACCACCAAATCCAAAACCAAGACCATCGGCTACGCCGGCGGATATACGATAACTGAGCCAGAGGTTAGCTACAGAAGGCGCACCAGCAGTGCCGGGACGCATTCCTTCCACATCTTTGGCTGCTGCTTCATATTTGGAATCATTGTAGGCAAAACCAGCCACAATGTTAAAGCCCTGGAAAGGATTCGCAATTACTTCTGCCTCAAACCCTTTACTCACCTGCGTTCCATCCTGTACAGAAAAATTGGGGTTCGCCAAATCCGGACGAAGTACATCTTTTACTTTGATATTGTAGTAACTGAGCGTACTGTTGATACGGCCATTTAACAACTGTAACTTCACGCCGCCTTCCAGCTGGTTGGCCTGTTCCGGCTTAAACGCTTTACCCGCGGCACTCGTACCCACCTGGTTGGTAAAACCATTCTGATAGTTACCGAATATGGAGATCCGGTCTTTTAAAGGCTCATACACGATTCCCAGTTTTGGAGAGAAAGCCGTTTGGTTATAACCTCCTTCATAAATGCCTTTTACATCATTGTAGCTGCCTTTATTATCAAAATAATCCACGCGGAGAGCAGCCATGATCATCAGGTTGTCGGTCAGGTTCAACATATCCGATATGTATGCACTGTAGGTATTGGTAAGATTCCTGATAGGAAAAGTAAATGCCAGGCCGTGGTTGGCGTACAAGGTATCCATGTTACGGCGGTTAAAATTGGAATACGTTGGAATATCGCCGTGAGAAGGAATGGTATCATAAGTGCCGCCACCGAAGAACTGGTTCGCATTATGATGGAAGTAATCCAATCCGCCTACGAAACGGTTTCTCAGGCTGCCGATCCTGAAATCTCCATTGAAGTTCTGTTGTATTTCCAGGATGCCGTCTCTGCTGTTATCCGTAAACTGGTCGTTGCGTGAAATATAATTACTTCCTTTGGCGCCGGCTACCCCGGTAGCTGCGGCATCAGACAGGAGATAAAAATAGGGAGAAGGACCGTCTGAAAAGCTGTTGGTAGAACTGATGTTGGTGCTCATGGTCCACTGGTCAGACAACTTGTACTTCATCTGCCCGAAAATATTGGTATTACGGGAAGTCTGGTACAGGTCATTCTTAACGTAAGCGCGTTTATAATCTATTTTCAGTTCATCCGCGCGGTTGGTGCCCAGGTCTGCTATTGGCTGCATATAAGGGAAGAAAAACACACCCAGACCGGTATTCTGCCCGGTGGAGTATTCCGCGTCGAAGAGGAATGACAAACGGTCATTAACCCGGTAGGACAAGCTGGGCGCAAAGGAAAAATTCTTGTTAAAGCCATAATCCTGCCAGCTGCCTTCGTAGTTATAAGCGGTATTAATTCTCAGCAATACGTCCTTTTCCTTGTCCAGCGGCGTGTTTACATCAGCGCTTATGCGGTTAAAGCCGTAGCTGCCTATCGCATAGGTAACATCTCCGCCGAAATGGTCGTAAGGCTTTTTAGTAACGCGGTTAATGAGGCCGCCGTAGGAAGTGAGGCTGTTACCAAACAACGTAGCGGATGGCCCTTTAATGACTTCCACCTGTTCCAGGTTATATGCATCAATTTTAGCGGTCACATTACCTGCCAGGCCATTACGCAGTTTACTCTGCGTAATAAAGCCACGGAGATTATAATAACCGCCACCATCACCGCCTCTGCCGGTGGCGTCCCACATGCGGGTAAGGCCGGGGGCATTTTTCAGCGCATCATCCACCGAAAAAATTACCTGTTGCTGTAAGAGATCTTTTGTGATGGTGCTGTATACCTGCGGGTTTTCCAGGTTCTTCAGCGGCATTTTTGCCACATCGTAGCTGGACGTTCTGATGAGTTTATTATGGTTACCGGTTACCACCACTTCTTTAAGGGCTTTGCTGGTAACGGCCAGCTGCAGCCTGATGTTGGTGGTTTTCCCGGCATTTACCACTACCTGTTCTTCTATCGGGGTATAACCCATCAGGGTTACCGTGAGGTGATAGCTACCCGGTTTAATACGGCTAAATACAAAAGATCCATCCGTTTCTGATATAACGGTTTCATTGATTTCCTGTAAAACGATGACTACATCGCTGGCTGGCTTACCATCTGTGGTTACCACTTTTCCCCTGATGGTACCAGCATTCTCCTCTTCTGCCCGCAGGCATACGGGTGAAAAAAGGAATGCTATTAATAAAAAAATTAAGCCGGTTTGCCTGATCATATTTTGCTTTTTTTGATGGTGCAAAATTGGAGCAGACAAGACCGGCAAGATAATCGTATCCGGAATTTTATTTACGCGATAGGGAAATTGTTTAATGTATCACCGCTTTGGTAACGCCTTCGCGGGTGATTTTCACTGGCTTGATATAACCGTCTTTATCAAAAAACATCCGGTCAATGCAGGTTTCACGGGAGTTAGCCGCTTTTTCTGTTAACGGCCGGCGGTGATAAACAATATACCAGCGGTTTTCCTTTGGAATGCCGATTACCGAGTGATGACCGGCGCCGGTGGCAATAGTGGCATCCTGTTCCAGGATCTTCCCGATCCTTTTGAACGGACCCATCGGAGAATCAGCGATGGCGTAGGCTACGCTGTAGTCGGGGCCTGTCCAGCCGCCTTCAGACCACATAAAGTAATACTTACCATCTTTTTTGAACATGGTAGGTCCTTCCACATATTTTTCGGGCGTGATTTCTTTAAAGGTGGTGCCGTCTGCGAAGGGAATAAAGCCGGTTAAATCGGGCTTCAGCTGTGCAATATTGCAATGTCCCCATCCGCCGTAGATCAGGTAGTACTTACCATCGCTGTCGTGGAATACATACTGATCAATAGGCTGCGCCTTGTTAATGATCTTATCTACCAGTGGTTTGCCGAGATAATCTTTAAACGGACCGGCAGGATTATCAGCCACCGCTACACCAATGCCACCTGTTTCCTCATTGCTTTGTATGTCGTTGGCGCCAAAAAACAGGTAATACTTTTGCGCAATTTCTATAATCGACGGCGCCCATACGGCGCGTTTCGCCCATTTTATGGAAGCGGTGTCGAGGATGCGCGGATGCTTTGTCCACGTAACCAGGTCGGGCGATGAGAAAGCATCGAAGAACACCTGCTTTTCGTAAGCAGCAGAATAAGTAGGATAAATCCAGTACTCCTTACCAAATACTACTCCTTCCGGATCGGCGTACCAGCCCGGGAATACAGGATTTCCGGATAACTTGTCCAGCTTTTTCTGCTGGGCCATTGTAACGTGCGTACTTCCTGCGAGCAACAACAGGGCTATCAATCTTTTCATGTAACCAGATTTTTTATGAATCGTTAAAAATAATAAAAATCGCTCGCCGTTCTTAAGAGATAACAAATTTCTGCTATATTTTTTCATAATTTTATCGTTCAGAAAGGCATTTACATGAAGCGGGGAAAAAAAATAATCAGGCTGTTCCTGGTCATTACGGGTATTTTTTTATTGGTGATGACAATAGCCGGGGGGATCTTATACAGCCAACAGGAGCGGCTCACGCAGATGGCGGTGAAGGAGTTGAATAAGCAGTTTGCGGGAGAGCTGGTCATCACAAAAAGTAGTATTTCTCCATTCAGCAACTTCCCATATATTTCTATTGCCCTGCACGACGTTCGTTTTTTTGCAGATAAAAAGATGCAGGGGCAGCCACTGTACCAGGTAGAACGCCTGTACGTGGGCTTCAGCTTACCGGACATCCTCCGGCAACATTATAATGCCCGCATTGTTGCGCTGGCCAACGGACGGGTGCATGTGGCCCGTTATGCCAACGGCGACGTGGATCTGATCAAAGCCCATGAATTTAAAAGCAGCGGCCCCGCTACACCGGCCGATTCCAGTGAGGATCTCAGCCTGGATCTCAAAAAAATAATCCTGAAAAATATTGATGTCACTTACGTCGACGGCGCATCCGGTTTGAAAGTGAATACCCATATAGATAAGATCAAAACAGCTTTCTCCATGGATTCCGCCCGCATTGCCATCGATATGGACAGCAAGCTGGAAATAGATATTACCGGGAAAACAGATACTACGCTCTTCCGGCACAAACAACTGAACTTTAAACTGGCTGCCGTTTACGACAAGCAAAAAAAACAACTGACCTTACCTCCGGGCACCATCCGGCTGGAACAAGCCTCACTGCAACTGCAGGGAGTAGTGAGTGAACATTATGCAGACCTGAAGGTAAAAGGCGATAAGCCGGATCTGAACCTCCTGCTGGCAATGGTGCCCGCAGATGTAGCCGCGATGCTGGAAAAATACCGCCACGATGGCCGCGTATTTTTCGATGGCATCATCAAAGGCGCTATTGGAAAAGGCATCATGCCTTTGATGGAGTTTAATTTTGGCTGCGAAAATGTATGGTTCCAGAATAAGAAAATTGACCGGAAAGTAGACCAGCTGGGCTTCAAAGGATTTTATACCAACGGCGCCGCGCATAACCTGCAAACATCCGAACTGCATATCCTGAACTTCAACGCCAAACCGGGAAGCGGCGTGTTCAAAGGTAACTTCGTGATGAAAAATTTCACCGACCCGCAAATCCTGATGCAGTTATATTCTGAACTGAACCTGCGCTTTGTAGGGGAATTCCTCGGCATTAAAGACCTGGAACAGATCAGCGGTGAAATAAAGCTGAACATGAACTTCCGGGAAATAGTGGATATGCGGATACCGGAGGAAAGCCTGGCTAAACTGAAAGACGGCGTGCAAAGTGAACTCACGGTTAAAAATCTTGAATTCCGCATTCCCGGCTATCACCTGCCGGTGCGCAATATGAATGTGCATGCGCAAATTGAGCAGGGACGGTTACACCTTGATTCCATTGCTTTTCGTATAGGCAGCTCCGATATACTGGCGCAGGGCGCCATCAGTGATGTACCGGCGCTGTTTCACCAGCAGAATAAACCCGTAGCTGTAAACTTCAGCGCTTCCAGCAAGCGTTTGCAACTGGGAGAATTATATAAGTTTGATTCCACCCACCCCATCTTATCCAAAGAAGTAATTACCGGGTTTAACATTGGCCTGGCGTTTGAAACATCCGTAAAAGAATTGCTGCACCCCAACCCTTTGCCTAAAGGAACTTTCAAAGTAGAGAAGCTGTATGCAAAATTCCAGCAGTATCCGCACGCCCTGCACGATTTTAATGCAGCAGTGATGATCAACGACACCAGTTTACGGGTAACTAATTTTAGTGGAAATATCGACAGCACCAGCTTTGCTTTCAAAGGAAGGTTAAATAATTATCTCATCTGGTTTGATAAAATTAAAAAAGGAAACACCGAAGTGGCATTCGATTTTAAGTCGGACCGCCTCGCAGTGAATGACCTCATCAGTGAACGTGGCCATAAATTTATTCCGCAGGGATATTGGTATGAAGAAGCCAACAACGTATGGCTGCGGAGTAAAATGAGTATAAAATATGATACTGTTTTTAAAAAGATAGATGCCCGCATCGCCAATATTTCCGGCACATTGAAACAACATCCTATTAAAGTGGAAAATATAACCGGCCGTATACGCTATGGCCATAACCGCTTTATTGTGGTGGATACGCTTACCGGTAAAGTAGGCCGTACCGATTTCAACCTGAACATGCGTTATGCTACCGGCAAAAGTAAACGCCAGTTAAAACGCAGCAATTACTTCCGGTTCAAATCTGATATGCTGGACATTGATGAGCTGATGAACTATGACTTCAGCGAACACCCCGTAACCACTAACACGCCGGCGCGACGTACCACGGTAAAAGAAAATGATTCGCTCCATGCCACCGGCTTCAACGTGTTCAATATTCCTTTTTCAGAATTTGAAACACAGGTGGATGTAAAGAAGATCAAATACAAAAAGCTGTGGCTGAAAAATGTGCTTGCCAATATTCATATGCGGGAAGACCAGAAAATAAAGGTAGATACCATCGCCATGAATATTGCAGGCGGGCATATTGCCATGCGTGGCATGTTCAATGCCGCTGATCCAAAGAAGCTGTATTTCCGGAGCGGGATCTATCTCAAAAATGTAGACATCTCCAAAATGCTCATCAAGTTTGATAACTTCGGGCAGGACTTTGTGCTCAATAACAACCTGAAAGGTATACTGAGCGGAAGTATCAAAAGTTATGTACGCATGCATCCCGATCTTACGCCGGTGCTGAGTGAAACGGAATCGCAGATGGATATTGAAATAACCAATGGCACCCTGCTGGACTTTGGTCCTATGCAGGCAATGGCAGGTTATTTCAAAGATAAGAACCTCCGCATGGTACGCTTTGATACGCTCCGTAACAAGCTAACCCTGAAAAATGGTACGCTGGTAATCCCTAATATGAACATCAATTCTTCGCTCGGCTATATCGAAGTGTCGGGCAATCAATCGCTGGATATGAGCATGAACTACTACCTCCGTATTCCCATGAAAATGGTGACCCAGGTAGGTTTCCAGGCCCTTTTTGGCCGGAAGCAGGAAGAAGTGAATGTAGACCAGGTAGATGAAATTGAGTATAGGGATAAAGATAAAAAGGTGCGTTTTATGAACATCAACATTTCCGGCACTCCTGACAAGTACAAGATTGCCCTTAAAAAAGCAAAGAAAACTTCCTAAGGCATTACAGACGCCCGCTGGCGGATAATGTAGGCGATCCTGCTTTTTATTTCTTCTTCACTGGTTTTATCAGCGACCAGGTTTTTGCCATTATATTTTTTATATAACGGGGAGATGTTACCCGGCTGAAACTGCACCTGTTCTACGGAAGCTACGATACCCGGAATAACGGCGCCAAACCAATGATCATCCGGTTGCTGTTTCCAGGTGACCAATGTAAGCAGCGCATCTGCGGGGTAAGTAGCAGCTCCTCTCCTGGCGCTGGCTATTGCGCGGTCGTTGCCATACAGCGTACTCATGGTCTGATCTTTTTGAATACCGCTGGTGATCACCTTCCATTCATTCATCTTTAAGCCCAATGTATCGGGCAGCGATGCAGCCGTGTGCTGTGTTGGTGTAGTGAACACAAAATCATTGTTACGCATGGGTTGATGACAGTTAACACATTCCATTGTGAACATCGCATTTTTACCATAAGGCTTCAGATCCGTTCCTTTCCACCGCGCCCATCCCCAGCCTTTGGTAGCAGCGTATTGATGGCTGTCTTTGATCATAAACTCTACCTGTTTAAACTCCCCCGGAGTGATGTTCCCGGCGGCATCAGTAAGTTCATCCCAGGCTATTTTTGCAAAAGCAGCGCCATCGGGCCAGGGATTGGTTTGGTGTTCCTGGATGGCTTTCACAGCAATGTCATTCCCCGTAATTACCCGCATGGTGCCATTGTCCAGTCGTTGCGTACTGCTGATGGCCTTCCAGTTTTTATAGTCCGGCATATAGGCGATACCGTTAGGCACGGGCAATACCTTTGCAATGGAGCTATCGGACTGCCAGGCAGCGTATTGATGGTCAGCGGCGGCTATTTTATTACTATCGGGTTTAAGCGGAGTTATTTGTGTGGCCAGGTAATTTTTCAGGATACTGATTTCGTCGTTGGTAAGGCGCGCCGCAGGATGGAGCGCGGTGTACTGCGACAGGGGCATTACGTTAAACTGCATCTGGTTGAGGGATTCAAAGAGTTTGCCTTTTTGCTGGTCTTTCGGTATACTATCCCAGTTGGAGAAGTTAAGTACCTTCCGGCCTTCTGTAATATGACCGGCCACCAGCCAGATAGCGGGTGAAATCTGGTCGAACCAGGCCAGGTGCGTTTCATTGGAGTGGCAGTCGTAGCAGGCTTTCCTCAACACAGCACTCACTTCTGGCGGAACATCCGGTTCTCCTGTCACCGGCGGATGAGTAATGCGCGGCCTGATAAACTGTAAGACAATAAAGCAGCCCATCAATATCAGCAGCACTACTTTCCATTTCTTATACCGTTTCATAGTGTTGTTATTTATATTTGTGGCAAAGTAAATGACGTGGTCACCGCAAGCAAGTACTTTTAGGTGAATCAGGCAAATGAGGGTGTGAATCAGTCTTATTTAACAATGAACCGGGCAGATAGTTGTCGCAACCCGGCAGCAGACCGGCGAAACCTGTTCATATCCGGACACCTGCCCTTTAAAAACGGACAATAGTATTTACCCAAACAACTCATTATCAGCACATAATGCTATGGCATTATCTTAGTCGGAATTAGTCGCACTACTCCCAAATGTGTACATATGATGATGCTAAGAAATTATATTAAGATCACGTTCAGACATCTCTGGAAAAACAAAACCTACAGTTTTCTGAATATTTTCGGGCTGGCGATCGGTTTAGCCTGCGCCGGTGTAATTTTTTTGTGGGTAGAAGATGAAGTTACCTACGACAGCTCGCATGTAAAAAAAGACCGGATCTACCAGGTGTGGGAAAACTGGAATTACGATGGTAATATCCGCACATTTACCTCTACACCTGCCCTGCTGGCTGACGCCATGAAGACAGAAATACCGGGCATCACACAAACCTGCCGTACCTCAGAACAGGCCACCAACCTGTTGTTCACCTTCGGGGATAAAAAAATGTATGCCGCTGGTATTTATGTGGATGCCAGTCTCTTTAATATTTTCACGTTTCCTTTTACAGAAGGGAATGCTGCTGTTCCGTTTCCGCAGCTATACTCCATTGTTATCACAGAAAAAACTGCCCGGAAATTTTTTGGCGACACGAAGAATGTAGTAGGTAAAACTATTACGGTCGATAATGCGCAGCCCTACGTGGTATCCGGTGTAATAAAAGATATTCCGGAAAATTCCACGCTGAAATTTGAATGGGTTGCTCCTTTTCAGATCTATTTTTCCCAAAACCCATATCTGAAAAACTGGGGCTCCAATTCTGTTGACACATATGCCGAACTGGCTCCTCATGCAGACCTGACCGCTATCAACCATAAACTTCAAAACTTCATTGCAGCGCACAGTCCCGGCGCCATTAACCAGGCATTCCTGTTTAGTATGAACAACTGGCGGTTACATGACCAGTTCAGTGATGGAAAACAAAGTGGCGGCCGTATAGAGTATGTCCGTTTGTTTTCGCTCATTGCCTGGATCATTCTATTCATTGCCTGTATCAACTTTATGAACCTGGCCACTGCCCGCAGTGAAAAACGTGCGAAAGAAGTAGGCATCCGCAAAGTAGTTGGTGCGGGAAAAGGCAGGCTGATCACACAGTTTATCAGTGAGGCATTGTTTATGTCCCTGTTGGCGGCCGTGGTGGCCGTATTATTGTTATTCCTGGTGTTGCCGGGGTTTAATGCGCTGGTAGATAAACACCTTAGCGTGGGGCTGGACAGGCCGGTACATCTCATCTGGTTGCTGGGGATTACGGTGATATGTGGCGTGCTGGCAGGCAGCTATCCATCACTGTACCTGTCTTCCTTTAACCCGGTTTTTGTGTTAAAGGGTATTAAATCCAAGACCGGCAGCGCGGCCTTTATCCGCAAAGGGCTGGTGATTGCGCAGTTCAGTGTTTCCATTACACTCATTATCTGTACAGCCATTATTTACCAGCAGATCCAACATGTGAAGAAGCGGAACCTCGGTCTTAATAAAGATAATCTTATCTCCATGCAGCTCCAGGGTACGATGAAGCAAAACTTTGCAGCTATCAAAACGGCTTTGCTGGCCACCGGCATGGTAGAAAATGCGGCGTTGGCGGATCATGTTCCTTTGTATGGCGGCAACAATACCAGTGATATCGGCTGGACAGGGAAATCTCCCACCGATAACATTCTTATTTCGCAGCGGGTCGTGAGCCCGGAATTCATTCAAACGGCAGGTATGAAAATCGTGGCAGGCAGTGATTTTAAACCCGTAACCGCTGCCAACGGCATGGATGTATTGATAACAGAGTCGCTGGAACAGTTGATGGGTAAAGGAAGCGCCGTAGGCAAAACTATTACCACACCGTTCAGTGAAGATTCTACTATTCATTCCCGTGTAGCCGGTGTAGTGAAAAACTATGTATATGGCAATATGTATGGCACGCCTGATCCCGTGGTATTTTACTGTATGCCTGATGAAGCCAACCTGATGTATGTGCGTATGAATACAGGGGCGGACAAGGAAGCCGCACTTCATAAAATCGGCGACGTGATGAAGCAGTTGAATCCGGCTTATCCGTTTACTTACCAGTTTGTAGACGACCAGTTTAACGCCATGTTTACCAATGAAACGCTGATGCAGCAGCTTTCCCGGTTGTTTGCCACGCTGGCTATTGTGATCAGCTGCCTGGGATTATTCGGACTGGCTGCCTATACCGCCGAGCGCAGAACCAAAGAAATAGGCATCCGTAAAGTGCTTGGCGCCAGTGTATCCGGTATTACCCGGCTGCTTTCCGCCGACTTCCTGAAGCTGGTGGGTATTGCAGCGCTGATTGCCTTCCCGGTGGCGTGGTATACGATGGACCAGTGGCTACAGAAATTCCCTTACCGCATCTCCATTCATTACTGGGTGTTTGTGCTGGCCGGCATCGCCGCCATGCTGATAGCCCTGCTCACTATCAGCTTCCAGAGCATAAAAGCGGCGTTGATGAATCCCGTAAGCAGTTTAAAAGCAGAATAACGCCATCGCGTATATCAATAGTTCCTGCGGGGAGGTTTGGCTCAAACCTCCCCGTTTTGTTATGGGCCATTGAGAAGTGAAAAAGCTGCACATTTGTTTACTTACTACTAAGTAAGTATATTTGTGCCGCAAACGGCAAAATATGTCTGAAACAAAAGATAAAATAGTGGCGCTGGCCGACCGCCTGGTAAGGACTAAAGGGTTTAATGCCTTTAGTTACAAGGACATTTCAGGACCGCTCGAAATAAAAAATGCAGCGGTACATTATCATTTCCCGGCAAAGGCCGACCTGGGCGTGGAAATAGTGGACCAGGACGTTGCGAAATTTATTGCGCAAACAAACAGGTGGAAAAGTTTGCCGGAAGAAGAACAGCTGGTGAAGCTGATAGACGTATTCCGGCGGCACAGCAAGGAAGGTAATATCTGTTTGATGGGCTCTCTCGCACCAGATTTTGAGACGCTGGAACCGGCTATGCGGGCGAAAGTACAGGAAATGGCCAACGGCATCCTCACCTGGCTTAGCCATTGCCTCGAAGAAGGCCGGAAAAAGAAACGTATTCACTTTAAAGGCGCCGCCAACACGCGGGCGCTCATTATCATATCCAATTTGCAGGCGTCCCTTCTTTTATCGAGGGTGATGGGACCATCGGCTTTCCGCCATATTGCGGAACAGCTGCTGGACGACCTGTGTCATAAATAACCAGCTATGAAAAGAGTTGTCATAACAGGAATGGGTACAGTATCCCCTGTCGGTAACAATGTTGCTGATTTCTGGAATAGTCTTGTTAACGGTAAAAGCGGCGCTTCCACCATCAGCCATTTTGATGCCAGCCGCTTCCGCACACAGTTTGCGCATGAGCTGAAAGGCTTTGATCCCACTGCGTTGCTGGACAAAGGCGAAGTGCGCAAAACCGATCCGTTTACACAATATGCCCTGGTAGCAGCCGACCAGGCAGTGAAAGATTCCGGGCTGGACTTCAGCACAATGGATCCTTTTGATACCGGCGTGATCTGGGGCTCAGGGCAGGGCGGTATGCAAACGTTCGAGGAACAGGTCACCGAATATGTTTCCGGCGATTTTAATCCCCGTTTCAGCCCTTATTTTGTACCCAAGCTCATCACCAATATGGCATCGGGTATGATCTCCATTAAATATGGCCTGATGGGTATTAACTATACAACGGTATCGGCCTGCGCTACTTCCAATACCGCTATCATGGATGCGTTAACGTATATCCGTTTGGGTAAGGCGAAGGTAATTGTAACCGGTGGCTCTGAAGCGCCCATTACGCCTGCATCCGTAGGTGGATTCTGTGCCATGAAAGCGATGTCGGTGCGCAATGATGATCCCACCACCGCCTCGCGTCCTTTCGATGTACACCGCGATGGCTTTGTAATGGGAGAAGGCGCCGGCGCGCTCATACTGGAAGAGTATGAACATGCCAAAGCCAGGGGCGCGCATATTTACGCCGAAGTAGCCGGCGCCGCTATGACCGCCGATGCCTATCACATGACAGCTACCCATCCGGAGGGACTGGGCGCCCTGCGGGCGATGCAGCTGGCACTGGAAGACGCAGGATTGAATAAAGAAGAAGTGAATTACCTCAATGCGCACGCTACCTCCACACCGGTTGGCGACCTGAGTGAAATAGCCGCTATCGGCAAAATGTTTGGCGCAGCGCCGGCACACCTGCACATCAGCGCCACCAAATCCATGACCGGTCACCTGCTGGGCGCCGCAGGCGCTATAGAGGCTATTGCCAGCGTAATGAGCATTCAGAAAGGCATCATCCCTCCTACTATCAATACGCAGGAACTGGATGCCGCCATTCCTTCTACCTTACAGATTGTACTGGGAACCGCAATAGAAAAAGAAGTGAATGTAGCCATGAGTAATACGTTCGGCTTCGGCGGACACAATGGTATTGTTGTTTTCAGAAAAGCTTAATAAAAGAGGCCCGGCAGTGTACCGGGCCTCTCTCTTCATTATTTCACCACCGTAGCTTCAAATTCAATCTTTAATGTTTCAAAAAGGCTCTTCACTTCCAGCAAAGTGAGCGCCTGCTTAATACCATGCTTTGCAATCCAGTCCTGGAAAACATCAAAGCAGTCGAAAAACTCTGCGGATGAAGTAGTATATACATTTAACCTCGCAATACCGCTGCACTCGTATCCTGCATCACTGATCACTTTTTCCAGGTTTTCCAACGCCTGTATTACCTGGGTTTTCATGTCGGCGTTACTTGATTGTCCGTCGGCGTCTATAGCCGTTTGACCGGAACAATAAAGTGTGCCCGCCGCCTGTTTTATTTCAACAGCCTGCACATAACTGCGTTTATCCTGCCACTGCCACGGATTAATAACCTGTTTTTCCATTTGCTGATCCTTTTAGTTTGTGCCGCTACCGGCACAACAGTTAATAAAAATTGTACACTGCAAAGATGGGAACAATGCCCCTTTCCTTTGTGTGACAAACATCACAATTATAACCTGCGGAGAATAAGATCAGGACGGACGCCAAAGCCTGCTAAGGGTTTCACGCGAAACGCCCAGGTAGGCAGCCAGCAGGGTTTTAGGCACTCTTTGAAATAAAGAAGGATATCGCGTAAGGAGTTGTTCATAGCGCTCCTTTGCATGGGAAGTAAGGAAAGATAAGATGCGCTGCTGCGATCCAATATGTCCCCCATTCGCTTTTTTGAGAAAGAAATAGGTCATCTTTGGAAGACCGGCACATAGCTTTTCGTAGTCCTCCAGCGAAAGACACAGCACAGCCGTATCTTCAAGGCATTGCAACGACATGGTAGCTTTGGTTTGATTGAAATAGGCCAGGAAATCACTCTCCCACCAATCTTCCATCGCAAAGGAAACAATGTGCTGCCTGCCTGAGTCGTCGTCATACACGAGCATGATCAGTCCTGACACTACAAAATAAGAGTACTTTACACGTTCCCCATGCTGTATAAGAAACTCACGCTTTTTATACTTTTTGATAGTGAAATGAGCGCGCACAAACGCAAACTCCTCATCGGTAAGCGGCACTATTTTTTCTATATGTTCCCTTAGTTTTTCCAGCATATATCAGCAATATAGCGTCACAAAGTTATAGTAACCGCTGATATCAATCACCTTTTTATCCCACAAATCCGGTACTCCGTCACATTAATTCCCGCCTGCATCACAACCCGGGAAATACCTCCCCTAAAAATTTCATCTTTCCATAAATAATAACCCGGTATGAAAAAACTATTCCTGGCATTCTTTATACTGTGCGCTTTCATCAGCGCAACAGCCCAGTTGAAACAAAGCCTGGTTTCCTTCGGGCAACCCGACAGCATCTATTCTGCTGTGCTGAAAGAAAACAGACCTCTATGGATATACACGCCACCGGATGATACCAGCTACTTTGTAAAGCCCGCCTATCCCGTGGTGTATGTGCTGGATGGCGACTTCCACTTCTCCTCCCTTCAATCCATGATCCTGCAACTCAGTACCATCAACGGCAATACCGCATTGCCGCGGATGATCATTGTTGGTATTCCGAACACGGGCCGTAACCGTACGCGCGACCTCACTCCCACACGCGATTCCATGTATGCCGGCTCCGGCGGTGGCGAGGCTTTCACCGAGTTTATCGGCAAAGAACTCATTCCCTATATCGATAAAAAATACGCCACTGCTCCCTACCGCACATTGATAGGGCACTCCCTCGGCGGACTGATGGTAGTGAACACCCTGTTGCATCACCGGGAACTGTTTAATGGTTACATTGCGATAGATCCGACCATTTTCTGGAACAAAGGCGAAATACTGCAACAGGCCACCCGGCAACTACAACAGCCATTTAAAAATAAAAGTTTATACCTGGCCGTGGCGCATACCATGAAACCCGGTCTGGATACCGTGCAATTAAGAAAAGATACCTCACAGGGATCTGTTCATACCAGCGCTATCCTTACCTTAACAGACCTCCTGAGAAAATTTCCCGGGAACCAGTTAAAATGGAGTTATAAATATTATGAAGATGATGACCATAACTCGATACCATTTGTGGGAGAATACGACGGGTTAAGATTCCTGTTTCCGCATTACCGTTTTCCTACTTATCTCTATACTGATAACAGCTGCCCGGCAGACTCGCTGAAAACACTTATCACCACGCACTTCAATACCTTGTCGAAAGACATGGGCTACCGCGTACGCCCCTACGAAACTACAATGAATGAATTCGGGTACGCTAACCTGCAACGGAAAAATTTTGATAAATCTAAAATGTTCTTTCAGCTGAACATAGATTATTACCCGGAGAGCTTTAACACTTATGATGGTATGGGAGATTATTACCTGGAGATGAAAGATACTGTCCGTGCCAACATCTTCTGGAAAAAAGCACTGAGCATACGGTTTACAAAGGAAATTAAAGATAAGATGGAGATGGTAAATAACACTCCGTCACGTTGAGGGTTACTATTGTTTGAAAAAAGGGGCTGCAGTCACAGCCCCTTTTTATTTGTTTATGGTAAGGTATTAAAATTAATCACCGGCGCTGTACCCGATGGTGTACGGGTAAGCGGTGTATTGATCTTTACAAAATTGGAGAAGAAACCACAGTTGCGCAGGTAAAACTTTGTAGATTCCACGCCACCGGCAAAGTCCATACGGGATTGGGATGCAGCAGTAGCATCGCCTGTAAACTGCGCCTTTGTTAACTCATACCAGGTACCGTTGGTATCCATGGCCCACTGGTTGCCGTATTGTGCTTTCCTGCCGATGTAACCTGTTTCAGTAGAGAAATTCTCCAGGAAAGAATACAACCCTGTTAAGTAAGTGTTGGTTTGCGGACGTCGGAAGCTGGCAATCAGCTGCCAGGCGCCGATTTCTGGGGCATAAAACCAGGAAGTGAATTCCGTTTTATTATTTGCCACCGGCACAGCATGTGTTAAAAAGCGATAAGTAGTACCCGCCTGCCAGTTGTATACCAGGTAGCTTTGTCCACCTGCGCCTTCATTACCAAAGGAACCTGTTTGTACGTTAGGACCTTTGCGCAGCAATTCTATCTTCAGTGAATCCGGGATGCTGTTGGGATCATCTGTATCGGCAGGACTCCAAACTGAAAATAACACCCTTCTTTCTGTTGTACTGTTTACCTGTATGCCAAAATATCCCTGGCTAAAGCCATTGGACATAAAGTAAGATCCAACGGGGTCCTGACCGGTGGGCACCGTTACTTCATTATAAAACCATTCAACGCTTTTACCTGCGGGCGGTGTATAACCCAGGTGTACAGAGGGACCTCTTCTGCCCCAGTATACATCGGTTTGAATGTAGTTGAGCCGGCCACTGGTGGCAGCGCCGCTGATGTACAGGTCAGACAGGTCGGCGAAGTAGCTGCCTGTTTTAGATACGCCCTGGAAATCTACTTTCACATAGCCGGTATCCGTTAGGTTGAAATCACCCACATCAATAGTGTGGTAGTTGCCGCCGGAAGCGCTAATAGTTTTCGACTGGCCCGCTGCTGTTATTTTCAGCTGGCTGCTGCCACCGGGTACTTTTCCCCGCAACGCCAGATGCAGCGTGCCGGTGGCGCTGGTGCGGAAGTAAGCGCTGAATACGGAACTGCTGCTGGTCCAGTTGGCCAGGCCATAGTCTACCACTACTTCCGCAGCGCCGGCGCTGCTTTGTGTTAACCAGGCGTTGCTGCCCAATGCCACGGCAATATCCGTAATGCCCGAAGCCTTAACAGTGGCGGGCAACAGACTGTCTTTCGGGGATTCGCCGGAGGCAAAATAGTTCTTTGAACAGGATGCGAGGGTGAGGCATCCGAATGCGAACGCAAGCGATAATTTTGGTTTCATTGCACTGTATGTTTGGTTAAAAAAGACAAATGGGCTCACAGATTTTTTCGTACGCTCTTCTACGTGGTATACCTTGAATTTAGTTACTGCAACGGTTATACGGAAATAACAACTGCCAATTATGACATTGTAATGACGCCTGTATTTTAAGAAGCGGGCCAATTGTGTTATTTATCTCCCGAAAATAAATATGGTGATGACATAGGGGTACACCGGGTACATGGTGTCTTCCTCTAAAGCAATAAATATCACCTTCATGATGAATCAGCAACGCATATACCAACAGCCAGTGCAACGAAAGAAAAGATATACCTGTTTGTTACTCGCCTTATTTGCATTTACTCCTGTACAACGCCTGTGGGCCCAGCTGGGCGCCACTTCGCTGAATGGCCCCGGTATAGGGATCAGCGTGGATTACCTGCCTCCCTCCCGTTATATCAGGCCGGAAGACAGTGTAAAAACAAAGTCCACCACCTCGCAGCAGCGCTATAATTTCGGCGCCGTATTTATGCTGAGCAGCTATGTGGATACCGCTACCGGAAAGGTCCGTAACTGGAGCCTGTCGGCCTCCGGCAGCTATACCAAGCTGATTAACGAAGATTATGATCACCGCATCTTCCCGGAAGAACTGCTGGAAACACAGCTGGCATTGCAACATTTCAGGAGTATCGGTAACCGCTGGGGTATGCTGAGTGTGTTATCCGGCGGGGTTTTCACCGATATGGAAAAGATCAATGGGAAAGATATTTTTATAAACGGAGGCGTATTATTTGTAAAACAACATAACCGGCGGTTCTCTTATGGTATAGGCGCTATGTTTACCAATAGCTTTGGTACGCCTATGTTGCTACCCGCATTGCTCATTAAGTATCAAACAGACAGCAGGTTCAGGATAGATGTTAATTTCCCGGAGAAGGTCAGTGTATCCAGCAGGCTGAATAAACAAACAGACCTGGCGCTGGCGTTCCGTATGCGCGGTTCCTCGTACGACGTGGAAAATGCACCGGATAAAAAGCGGCTGATGGGTTATGCGGAAATAAGCGTGGGACTGGAGAATACCTGGCACCTGAACAGGCATATAGATTTTGTAGCATCGGGCGGCAGCATCCTTTACAGCGGTACTACTTTCCGGGAGAAGAATTTATCGGAGATGTTTTCGGATAAGCCGATGCATCGTTTTGCCACCAACTACTTTTTCAGTGGCGGATTGCGGTGGAATTTCCAGCCACGCAAACAATAAAAAAAACGGTCGCTGTTTGTTTAAAACAAACAGCGACCGTTCAGTTATATTAAGTCTCTATCTCACTTCGTAAGGAGGCTGTGCAGGCGCATTGTAAGGCTTTGTTTGCAACAGGCTCTTTATCTCTGTGATGGCCCGTTCCAGCTGCGGATCAACACCTTTGGCCATATCGCCGAGATTTTCATCTACTGCAATATCCGGATCCACGCCGTGTCCTTCGCGGAACCAGGTGCCGTCGTTGTTAAACATCCGGAACGATGGTACCGTGATGATGCCGCCGTCTATTAACCCCGGTGTGTTGCTGATGCCTATGAGGCCGCCCCAGGTACGGGTGCCGATGATAGGGCCCAGTCCTGCTTTGCGGAAGTAATCCGGGAACGCATCGCCACCGGAACCGCTCCAGCCATTGATGAGCATTACCTTCGGTCCGAAATGCGCATAAGAAGGCCATTGGGTAGGCGTACCGTTACGGGTGGCCCAGTAAGCCAGTGGCTTGCGGTTCAGCATTTCAATAAAACGATCAGGAACCTGTCCGCCGTTGTTGAAACGTTCATCAATGATAAGGGCTGCCTTATCCCATTGACCGTTAAACTGGCGGATCAGCTCATCCTGCCCGTCGATGCCGGTACTTGGCACAAAGATGTATCCCACCTGGTTATTGGTGGCATCCGCAATACGTTTGCGGTTACTTTCTATCCAGGCCAGGTGACGCAGGCGGTATTCACTGCCGATAGTTTTTACAATCGCCGTTTTAGCGCCTTCCAGCGAAGGACGGCTGTTCCAGGTAAGCTCCACTACTTTCCCGGCGAGCGACTGGAACGCACTGTAAGGTTCCTGCGCGGTGGTGAGTGGCTCACCGTTTACGGCCAGGATGTAATCGCCTTCGTGGATGTTTACACCCGGTTCGTCAAGCGGGTTGCGGGCTTCCGCATTCCATGCCGCACCGCGGATGATGCGTTTAACTTTATAGTATTTACCATCTGCCTGCCAGTCCACACCCAGGTAGCCTACATTTTCATGTTTGCCATCTTCAATATCTCCGCCAAAGTTATACGTGTGCGATGCATTCATTTCACCCAGCACTTCATTGATCACAAAGCTCACTTCCTCGCGGGTGCGGGCGCCTTCCAGGAGACGCAGGTATTTATCTTTTACATTATTCCAGTTTACACCGTGCATGCGGGGATCGTAGAAGAAGTCGCGTTCCATGCGCCAGGTGTCCATAAACAGCTGTTTCCATTCTTCTGCGGGGTTCACGGTCATTTCCATTTCTTCCACCCGCATAGCGGTATCAATTTTCTGATTTTCCGCTACATCGATCACGCCATAGGGGCCGTTATTGATCAGTATTTTGTTCCCGTCGGCGGAAAGTTCGTACTGGCCCGGATCTTTGATGATGGTTTTCACCTGTTTGGTGGCGATATCATAGTATTGCAGCGTGGCTTCACCGCTGCTTTCCTCATCGCTGGGCGGCGTGCTGCTAATGAACAGGATCTTGCCTTTCACAGCGCCGAGGCGGGAGTAGTTGCCGCCTGGTACCGGCAGCAGTACCATCCTGGCTTCCATGTTGTCCAGGTCGATGCTGGTGGCGGTTTCCTTTTTCTCTTCCGCAGGCTTCTCCTTCTTCTCTTTTCCTTTTTTGGCAGCCGGTTTTTCCGGTTCTTTTTTATCTTCCTTTACATTCACCGCATCGTTGCGGATAGCCAGCAGGGAGGGTGTTTCCTTTTGCAGGCCAATGATCCCGATCACGGTGCTGTTGGCGTAGATGAAGGTATTGTCGATGCTGCTGTAAGTAGGTTTGAACGACTGGTTAGTGAGTACATAGAGATACTTACCATCTTCATCAAACACCGGCCGGGCGGCATCATAGAAGCCACTGGTCACCTGGTGGCGCTGGTTATTTTTTGTATCGAAGAGGAACACCGCTTCATGACCGTTGTCCATGTCGCGGCTATAGGTGAGCCACCTGCTGTCTGGAGTCCAGCTGAAACGGAAGCCTTCCAGTACATCGGGTGAATAATGAAGGGCTTTGTCTACCGCCGTGGTTTTACCACTGGCAATATCCAGCACCCATATTTTCAGTTCCTGGTCTATAAACGCCACTTGCTTGCTGTTGGGCGACCAGTGCGGGCGATAGCGGAATCCGGCGCCGTAGTGCGTGATTTGTTTAGCTTCATTTTCCTTGCCGGCGGAGGCCAGCCAGAGCTCATATTCGCCCGACTTATCACTCCACCAGGCAATGGTTTTGCCATCGGGCGACCATACGGGGTAGCGTTCTGCCACGCCGCTGGTGCGGGTAAGGTCTTTCACATAACCGTTTATGGCGGGTACGGAGAATACATCGCCGCGGGCGCTTATCAGTGCGCGCTGGCCATCAGGGCTGATGGCGGTGGACTGGATATATTTCACTGTGCGTTGCGTACGTGGTTTCAGCGCAGCGAGATCCGTGCTGATATTGACTTTCACCTCGGTAGATTGCTGCGTGTTCAGCGACAGCACAAACAATTTACCATCAGCTTCATACACGATGTCGTCCGGCCCCAGGGAGGGAAAGTGCACGTCATAGTCTTTGTAGCTGGTAATTTGCTCGTATGCTTTGGTATTGGTATCGTAGCGCCAGAGGTTCATCCTTTTCTCTGCGCCGCGGTCGGACAGGAAGTAGATAAAGTTATTGTGCCACATGGGGAATTCATCGCCGGCTTCACTTTTAGCAGAAATGTTTTCCGACTGTTGCTTCGTAAAATCAAACACATGAATATCTGCTTTCATACCGCCGCGATATCTTTTCCAGTTGCGGAAACTCTGGGAGCGCGTTACCAGGGCCATTTTGGAGCCATCCGGCGACCATGACCCGAATTCAGCGTAGGCCAGTGGCAGTTTGGTAGCGGCGCCGCCATTTTCCGGGATGGTATAAAACTGGTTGAAGCGTTCTTTTGTGCTTTCCCTGCCGGAGGCGAAAAGCACCTGTTTGCCGTCGGGCGTCCAGTCCACCACGCGGTCGGAGCCACCATATGAGGTGAGGCGCAGGGGTACGCCGCCGGCTACCGGTAACACGTATACGTCGGTGTTACCATCATAGTTGGCGCTGAAGGCGAGTTTACTGCCATCCGGCGAAAATTTCGGAAAGGTTTCCACGCCCGGTGGAGAGATCAGTTTGATGGCTGTGCCACCTGTTTTCGGAACAATCCAGATATCATTGGCATAGGAAAATGCGATCTGCGACCGGGATACATCAGGATAGCGGAACAGGCCGGCATCTACCTGTGCCATTGCCTGTTTTCCTGCCATAGCAGCAAGGAAAACCAGGGCCGTTTTTTTCATCATAAGCGTTTTAAATTTTTTGACAGGACCACTTTTACGCGGTTTATTTGTTGCGGATTAAAAACCAGTTTGCTAATCTATGGAAATCCGTTGATACCATAATTACCCCTGATCACAAATAAAATATCATGATAATCAGTATTGCGAAGTAGTTATTTCCCGATGTGCAAAAAATATAGAATAGCCGCTATGGGGAGTCCTGGGGCAAAATGCGTGTGCATAAAGGCTGTGCTGCTTTATATTCCGGGCCTTTTACGCAAAAAAAGCCGATCTTTGTAAGGTATCAAAATATATACATAAATATGGCTAGATCCCAGGAAACAGTTGGTAAAAAAGAAAAAGAAAAGAAAAAAGCGAAACAAAGACTGGATAAACAGGAAAGAAAGGAAGAACGAAAGAGAGAAAGCGGTAAAGGAAAGAGTCTGGAAGATATGATGGCTTACATAGATGAGAATGGTAATATCTCCTCTACTCCACCCGATCCAAGCAGGAAAAGGGAAATCAATGTGGAAGACATTCAGCTCGGACCAGGCAGACAATTGCCGGAAGAACCAGCAGAACTGATCCGCAGAGGTGTGGTGAAATTTTTCAATGAGTCCAAAGGTTACGGGTTTATTATCGATCAGCAGACACAGGATAGCGTGTTCGTACACATTAACCAGCTGACTGAACTTATTAAAGAAAAAGACAAGGTAACTTTTGAAGTGGAGAGAGGACAGAAAGGTCCAAGTGCCGTTAACGTAAAGAAAGAAGTAAAAAGCTAAACTGTAACAGGTCTGGCTTTATTAAAATAAAAAAATCTGAGCGGTTATTGATAATCGCTCATTTTTGTGCGTGGTAAGGTACTGAGCCACCTTCCTAAAAAAATACAGCGTGCCGCATCCAGTGAAAAAATTCTTCCAACGTCCTATCATCTGGCTATCCAACAGATTTTCATCCCAGCCGGATAAATCCCAGGTATTTGCGTCCCTATCCCAGCTTCACGAAGAAATCCTGAAAGGCAACCGGCAAAAAGGGTTGATCGTTCCTTTTGATTACGAGCATAGCCGCTTTATTATCTTCTCCGACCAGCATAAAGGCGGAAAAGATGGCGCCGACGACTTTATGGCCGCAGAAGCCAACTACGTAGCCGCGCTCCGTTATTACTACGACAGGGGCTATACCTTTATTAACCTGGGCGATTGCGAGGAATTATGGGAATGCCCGCCGGCAACCGTGATCCGGGAAAACCGTGATACCTTGCTGGAAGAAGCCCGCTTCCTGCAGCAGCAACGTTACTTCCGGGTATTCGGGAACCACGACCTGGAGTGGCATTACGCCGTACCGCGGCAGCAATTCCTGAAAGGAATCTTCGGGAAGAAACTGAAAGTATATGAAGGGTTGATCCTGCAAACACGCTACCAGGACCATGATTACAAAATCTATCTCACACATGGCCACCAGGGCGACCTGCGCAGCGACGGCAATGCTTTCAGCAAATGGTTTGTAGCCGCCATATGGACACCCATACAACGCTTTTTTGACATCCGGATGGATACCCTTTCCGATTCCTTCGACCTGGCCGACCGGCACAATATCATGATGTACGAATGGAGCATCCAGTACAAAAAAACATTCCTCGTTTCGGGGCATACCCACAAACCGGTGTTTGCATCACTGGATCACATCGACAAGCTTACGAAACAACTGGATAAAGCCCGCGCCCAGGGAGATACCGGCGAGATTGCCATCTTACAAAAAGCATTGGCAGCAAGACAGGCAGAATATGCCGGCAAACAGCTGGTAAAAACAATGGCGTACCCCTCCTATTTCAACACCGGCTGCTGCTGTTTTAATGATGGCGATATTACCGGGCTGGAAATAGCAGACGGCACTATCCGGCTGATTAAATGGAAAAAAGATGCACAGGGGAATTCCCGCGTGGTGCTGGAAGAATCCCCGCTGTATTACCTCTTTGATCAGATGACCTGATCAGCTGTTGTTTGTCTCATTGGTTGATGCTGCACCTCTTCGAGGAACGCCTGTTTCACCACTTTCGCCGTTTTATGATCCCCGGTATGACTCCATCCCGGCGGCATTACAACGTACAGCAGCTTATTTTTTATACCGGGCGCTTTCCGGACATCCTTCCACAAGCCGTACAGTTCACCAAAATAAACATCCAGGAAATTGTTGGGATTCATTTCCCTTGAAATACCATATTCGATCTGCATATCCCGCTTTTCAGGCTGGAAAGTACCAAATACTTTATCCCAGATGTTAAGCAGGTTACAGAAATTGGTGTCCATATACAAAGGGTTCTTTGCGTGATGCACCCGATGATGCGACGGCGTGAGAATGATTTTATTGAGAAAGCCAAGACGCCCGTCTTTAATCAGGTTTTCACCCACATGGATGAAAGATCCCCAGGTACCATCAATGAACATAATGATAAAAAGCAACGGCGGATTAACGCCCATCAGGATACAGATACTGGTGCGGATCACGTCTGCATAAGGCGCCTCCAGGAAGAAATGCGCATAGGTAACCGAAAGGTTCATGGTTTGCGGCGCATGATGGGTAGAGTGCAGGCACCAGAACAAGCGCACCTTATGCCCGTAGTAATGATAAATAAAGTGGGAGAACTCCCAGATCACATATCCATAAATAAACCAGTACCATTTAAGAGAAGTATTGATCAACGCATATTTCTCCAGCAATCCGATACAGAAAGCCACCGCCGCAATGGAAATGAACCGGGAGATGAACCGGTTGGCCACGAAGATCAGGAAGGGCATTTTATAGTCTTCGATCTTGAACTTCTTATAAAAAAGGGCCCGCCCTATTTCCAGCAACAGCAGGAAAGGCACCAGCGGGGAAATAACAGAGAAGATCCCGTTTAGTGTAAGCAACACCTTGTAATTCCCCGTTTTACATACTTCTATTAATTGTGAGATCCCCAGGAATCCGATGATCTCCTGGAATACCGTTTGAATGACCTCCATAACGCGCGTTTATTTAGTTTACTTTGTACGTACAATATACGACTTTGTATGAACAAAGTATATACAAAGGAATACTTTTTTCAGATAAGGAAGTGTTTGGTAAACCGGGATGACATGCCGGAAGCACCGCCTGATGGGCGTAAATCCGTATATTTATACCCGAAGACCGAAAAATTATTTTATGGAAGAGGCGGACAAACTAAAGCGTATTGTAGAAGCGAGAATGAAGCTCAAATCCCGCTTTGAGGAAAAGATGCGGCTCACCCCATCGGTAGCCGACAATAAACCCAAAGGCAGCGGCAATCCTAACCGGCATGGCATGCCGGTATTACCTGTAGGGCAAACCATCACGCATAAATGGCCTGTACTGGACCTGGGAATACAGCCGGAAATTGAAAAAGACGAATGGCAGCTTATCCTGGACGGCGCCGTGGAACACCCGGTAACATTAAACTGGGAAGACTTCCTCGCACTGCCGCAAACATCCGACACCTCCGATTTTCATTGCGTTACCACCTGGTCGAAGCTGAATATGAACTGGGTAGGCGTTCGCCTGCTGGACCTGGCTGCATTGGTACAACCCAAAGATACGGCCACGCATATACTCTGTTACGGCTACGATGATTACACCACCAACGTGTCGCTGGAAGAAGCGCTGAAACCCGATGTGTTACTGGTACACACCTTTGAAGGCGCGCCATTACCCAGGGAACACGGCGGACCGGTAAGAATGATCACCCCTGAATTATATGCCTGGAAAGGCGCCAAATGGATTCACCGCATTGAATTCCTCACCACCAACAAACTGGGCTTCTGGGAAGAAAGGGGCTACTCCAATACTGCTTACCCGTGGCGCAACGACCGGTACAGTTAATTCATTATAAACTTCACCAGCGAGGGCACTAATTGGGCCGACAGCGGCAACGGCGCCTGATTTCCCGCCGGAACCGGTGCGGTGTCTTTCAGTGCATGCGTCATTCCTTTGATCATCAGCAGCTGCGAACCCGGTTTGCAATTGTGAAGGATATCCGCCTGCACAGGCGGTACCTGTACATCACTGGTGCCGCCGATAATAAAGAACGGCATCTTTACAGCCGGCAGCAATGCGCACGGATCATAGTGAAAAGTACTTTTCCAGAAAGTGTATAAGGAGGGGTTAAAAAGCATGCTTAACGCCGCTGGCACCTGTTGCGGATTATTACCCTGCCGGAGTTCATTTAAAATCACGGTTACATCGTTGTACAGCGAATCAGCCAGTTTCGGTTTTAACTGCGCCAGCAATACTTTATCCATACATTCTCCTGGTCCGGATAAAGATACCAGGCTTTTGAAGCTCCTGCGGCCGGCCGCCATCAGCCCTATTAACGCGCCTTCGCTATGACCAATAACCGCCACATTTTTAAACTGCTGTGTATTTTTCTGCAGGTGATCTATCCATGCAATGGCATCATCCGTATAATCATCGAGCGAGGTGGCGCTGCTACTTTTTTTGAAGCCGGTACTTTGGCCGATGCCCCGTTTGTCGTAACGCACGGAAGCAATGCCATTGGCCGCCAAAGCCGCCGCCAGCTGCTGATAGGAGTTACCGTTGGTGGCAGGCGATAATGGGTTATTCCCATTGTGATCAGTGGGGCCCGATCCTGCAATGATGAGTACCACCGGCCAGGGTTGTTTCATCACGGGCTTTGTAAGCACGCCGTACAGGATACCGCCATCTGTGGTAGTCACCGTATCCGTTTCTTCATAAGGCAGCAGTGCGGTAGTTATAAGTTTGGTGCCGGCAATAAAAAAGCCGGCGATCCGGTGATTGTTGTCGAACACCGCCCGGAATGTGAGAATGGCCTTACCAAAGCGGTTATCTGCCAGTATAATATCATAGGCGGCTTCCTTTGCTGTTTTTTGGGAGATAAGCGCTTCCCATTTCCCATAGGATTGTTCGAGCTGTTGCCAGATCCCTTTGAGCATGTCCGGCGTTACCTTTGTTTTCATATTGGCATCCATATTTTCCCTGGCGCCATCCCAGTTTCCTTTACCAAGTTGCTCAAAAAATTGAGTGGTTATCTGATCGTTTTGTTGTGCAGATGCCGTGCAAAACAGGATGCACAGGAATGATAACAGGTACCACTTCTTCATGGGTCCGGATTTTTTTTGTTGACCTAAATTAATCGAATAAGGCTGACAGTCCAATTAAAATCGGGTTAAAAAGACAGGGCGCGTTTATTAAAAAATAAACAACTCTTATAGTCTTATTGCCAGATGAAAAAAGATACTTAACTTAAGATGGTATTTTTTCATCATTAAAACCTCAGTATGATTATGAAACTGAAACACCTGACCACAGTGATCCTCTCCGTGGGACTATTGTTCATGATTTCCTGCAAATCGAAACCAAAGGATGCAGACATACAGGCTGCAGTAACCACTGCATTACAGTCCTCTCCCGGCGTTAGTGCAGATGTTAAGGATGGCGTAGTTACCCTTTCCGGATCTGTTGCCAGCCAGGCTGACAAAGATGCGGCAGAAGCTGCTGTTAAGCTGAACCAGGGTGTTAAGAGTGTTGTTAACAATGTTACCGTAGCCCCACCTCCGCCGCCAGCACCTGCACCGGTAGAAGTTACTGCCGACGATTCACTGAAAACAGCGGTAGCAAGTATTGTGAAAGACTTTCCTGGTATCCAGGCAGATGTTAAAGAAGGAGTGATTATCATTACCGGCGAACAGAAAGCTGACCGTTGGAAGAAACTGAAAATGGCGCTGGATGCCCTGAAACCTAAAAAGGTAGATGCCTCCGGTTTAAAAGTAAAATAATCTTTCTCTTTAAATACAATAATCATGGCAGCATTACAGGATAAATACAAAGAGTTGATTGATGCAGCACAGGCTGCAGGCACCAGCAACCTGAAAGTAAACGAACTGGATGGCGTATTGCATATAGAGGGCGAAGCACCTACCGGCGCTGTAAAGGACCAGCTGTGGAACATCTACGGAAAAATTGATCCCAACTTCCTCACCGGCGACGTAGTGATGAATATTAATGTAGCTACTGCGGTAGCAGGCGCTAAACTGAAAGTGATCACAGAGTCATCTAACCTGAATATCCGCAAAGGTCCCGGCACCGACCAGCCTATTGTAGGAAAAGCAGCACACAATGAAATTGTTTCGCTGATCAGTAAACAAAGCGACCAATGGTGGCTGATCCGCACAGATGCAGGCGAAGAAGGCTATGCCTATGCGCAGTATCTGCAACCGGTAGAATAACTATTGAATGTATAAAAGAGAAGGCGCCCGTATTTATTACGAGGCGCCTTCTCTATTTTATAGCTACAGGTGGTTATTTAAATATCTTAACAGAAATGCGCCAGCGGGGTGTGGTAACTGTCGCTATATAAATCCCTCTTGCAACATTTGGTACCTGGAACTGGAACAGGTTTATCCCCTTCCGCAGCGTAACGTTTTGTGCAAAGATCCTTCTTCCACTTAAATCCACCAGCTGATAAAATGCCGTTCCTGCATAAGTGCTGAACATGTTAGACATTAAAGTAGTGCTACCCAGGAATACGCCGGTGAGTACATTGGGCGTTCCTTTGGTGCTATTGGTACTTTCACCCACCGTAAGCGTTCCGTTATTGTAAATAAACGAATAGTTCGCCGCCGCAGCCCCGGCAGCAGTAATCGGATACTGCCCCGGAAACGAATACAGTGTAGCCGTAGACGTTAGCACCGGGCGTTGGGTGATAACTGTTGAATCATCGTTGTAAACAAATCCGGTGTAATCTATTTCAAAAGCAGGATTGGGCATCCCGTATATTCTGCTGGTATCTTTCGGAGTAGCCGTTAACAGGGCCGGGCTGATCACCAGTGTTCTCTGAATTTTTTCTGCAGATGGATATACGTTATAATCCCACTGGGTAGCGGTAATAGTATCGGTACCCGCACCCAGGATTTTAACCTTCCATTGATTATTAGCGGTACTGTCCCGGTAAACCCTGGTGAGCGCAGGGTTGCCGCCGGAAAAGGTAACGGGCAAAAGCGTGTTATCACTGCCGGCGGTCAATGCAAAGTCAGCATCTCCATATTGCTTCCAGGCAATGGAATCCATTCTCAGGTTACCGGGAATGCCAATTTTGTAGGCGCCTATTGAATCGTTCAATACGATGAAACGTACTTTGGCGCCTTTGTAAGTAGCTATGAGGCTGTCTCTGTGCAATACATTGTAAGTAACAGCTGTATCGGCAGACCATACGGCCAGCACGGCGGAGCTGTCTTCCTGCTTCCGGAACGCCAACGCCCAGATGTTATTATCAACGGTGGGAAGTCTTTTAACAAACCCCGGATTGCTCCCCAGGTACCCCGTCATTTCCTTATAGGCATTATAAGATGGTTTGGGTGAAAAGTCCCATCTCAGCAACCCGAAATTACTTTCCTTATCTGCGGCATTGTTGCCATCGTTATGCAGGTCGTACCAGAATATTTTCTCTACCCCCAACGATAAATAATTCAGGTATACCCGCTGCAGCAGGTTGGCCTGGTCGCTTTCAGAGTAACCTCCCGCCAGCGAAGCGGTACCCATGAGTATACCTCCCTGCCAATCGCCATAAGTAAACAGCGACATGGCTTCTCCTACATTTACATCGGTACTGTTGTACGCATGAATGATGGGATAATAGGTATCGCCCGGCTGGAGGTTTTTGGGGCTGATAAAACGATCAACAAGTACATTGGATAAGGCCGGCACTCCTCCTGCCAGGGCATCAGGACTTACAGCAATCCTGGTAGTACTCTGTGGTATACCGGGTTTGGTCCAGAAAGCTTCAAAGCCCAGCCTGAAATAAGGATAGGTAATCCCTGTTTGCGATACATTGCTCCAGGTACCATCCGGGTTCTGAATACCGGTATAATAGAACGGCAATACATTCACGGCCAGCATTAATCCGCCGTTGATCACATAATTACGCAGGGGTTCCAGCAGGGGCTGATCGGTGGTGGTGGACTCAGAACCCAGTATCACGGGGAACTCCGCGGGATCAACAGTGGCCAGCTCGCTGAACGGGATAGGCTCCAGGGTGATACCCGGCAACCAGGAACGCCACGTTTCCACCTCATCGAGATTAGGAACCCTGGGGGATACCGCAATCCCTACTTTGAAAGAGGTAGTATCTTTTCCTAACTTATGCAAAGCATATCGAATGGCTTTAACAACAAACTGCGGCTGCTTCTGGATGGTAGGCGCCACAAAGGAGGAGCCACCGGACTCCGTGATCCAGACAGGCATACCCGAATCGCCGCGCAGTTTCATTTCTGCATAGAAGTCGTTCCGCATACGGATGATCCGGGCGCTTTTGTCTGTTGCATAGCCATAGGGATGAACAGCTATTTTATCGAAGTAGCCTTTTGCACCGGCGTTGTACATGTTTTTCAGGTAGTCGGTATTCCATCCGGAAAGACCGCCAACGATCACCGCGCAGGCCGTGTCAATACTCTTTATTTCTTCATAGGCTGCTTTCAGCACCGGTACGTATTGCGTTGCATTAGGACTGGGTTTCCAGAAGCCGCCATCCTGTTCATTCCAGATCTCCCAGTATTTCATATCGCCGTGATAGCGGGTTACCACAGCATTTACAAACGCCCGCCATTCGGGCAGGTGATTATAAATAGGCACCATATCCGGCCGGGGTTTGGTAATCTCCGAATCAAACGCCTGTAAGATGGGAAGGATCTGGATACCATACTGCCGGCATTTCAGCAGCAGCGAATCATACCTGCTGAACTGCATAACACCGGCGGTAGCGCATACGTAGGAGAATTGTATATCTACCCGCATCCATTTGATACCTGCCTGCTGGCATTTCAGCAGTTCATTATCAATCATAGGCCACTCCGGATTTTTTTGTGCATGTGCACAAACGCCCCAGGGGCTTCCTGTTTGTGCGGAAAGGGTGATGTAGGGCAACAGGAAAGTAATGCATATAGTAATGCAGCGAATAATTTGGTTGATCATAAAATGTTTTTTAAGATGTTACATTATCAATAGCCGTCATTTTGTGGAAATGCAGAGATACCACCTGCTGTTTTATCTATCTGATCCTGCGGTATAGGTCTTAGTACATGAAAGGGTTTAATATTTGGTGCACCGGTCGGATTATGCAGCCGTACCCTTTCCAGCAATTTCCCGGTACGAACCAGGTCAAACCACCGGTGATGTTCACCAAGCAGTTCCCGTTCTCTTTCGTCCAGGATAAAATCGATGTTGAGATCGGAGGCTGTTATTTCCATAGCGGCCTGGTTGGCAGCCGTTTCTTCTGCAGTGGCGCCGGGTTTGGCGGCACGTTTGCGCACGGCGTTTACATACGGCACTGCTTCTGCAGCCTGGCCGCTCATCATCAGCGCTTCTGCTGCCACGAGGTACGTTTCCGCCAGGCGGGAAACAATAAAATCGCGGGAACCTGCTTCGTTGTTAATGTCGGGGCGTTGCGGATCGAGGAACTTTGTCAGCGTTGGAAAATTGGTTTGGTTATACTGACTGGGAGCAATAACGGTATAATTAACGGCATTCCTTTCTGCAGTGGTATATTCACGCCCCGGAAAATAAGCGGCGGTATCACCCAATTGCAGGGTTACACGTTTACCATTAATCGTATAGGCGCCAGGGTTATTACAATAATATACTGTAACAAAACTCTTTTCATAGCGACTGTCGTGTGCTTTATCAAACAATGTGTCCGTGGTGAAACGGGTAGGTCTGAAATACGAATACGGTCTTCCGTTAGCGAGGTCCCTGGCCATTCCCGGCAGGGAAGTATAGCTCATAATAAAGAACAGGTGAGTTTGGTTGCCAACGCCATTGGTCAATACATTTTTACTGTATTGCACGGCAAAAATAACTTCGGGATTCTTCTCTCCGCTACCCTGTGCAAACACATCTGAAAAATTATTCAGCAGCTGGTATTTATAATTACTGATCACATTTTTCGCCAGCGTAGCGGCCTGCTGGTAATCGCCTGGCTGCCGGGCGGTGGTGCCTGCCCGGGTGAGGTATACTTTCGCCAGCAGGTTTTCAGCTGCTGGTTTTGTAACACGGCCATACTCCGTAGTGATGGCGCCCAGGTTGGCGATGGCAAACTGCAGATCCGCAATGATGGCTTTGTATACGCTGTCAATGGGTGTGCGGTGTGCCACCGTAGTTACTTCAGTAGTTTCCGTGAGCGACAGGTTCACCGGTCCCCAGGTTTGCACCAGCAGGAAATAATACATAGCGCGCAGGAAACGTACTTCTCCCACTTTTGCATTCCGCGTTCCTTCTGCAATGGGTACCAGCGGCGCCCTCGTGATCACAGCGTTGCAGGCGTTCACCGCCAGGTTGAGATCATTCCACGGACTGGAAATAAATCCCCTGCCGGGTGTAAGGTTGAAGTTATAGGCGTCCAATGCCAGCTCCCCGCTGCCGCACATATAAGTATCGGTACCATACACGGTTAACTGTGCGCCCATCTGGTTACCATACCAGGCGCGCAAATAGCTGTAAGCACTGTTTACGCCGGCGTTAAAGCCCTCCGGCGTATTGAGGTAGTTATCCGGAATACCGGAACGCATATCCTCATTCAGTTGTTTATAACAGGAAGAAGTAAAACAGGCGAATATGATGATAATAAAGCAAATCGGCTTCATAAACGGAATTTAGAAAGTGAGGTTGATGCCAAATACATAGTTCACATAAAAAGGCTGACTGAGGATTTCAGGATCTATCCCCTGGTCCTTGTGTACGAAGGACGAGAACACATACGGATTTTGCACGTTGGCGTATATACGAAAAGATTGTATACCGGCATGTTTCAGTGTGCTGCCTGGCAGGCGGTAGCCCAGGTTGATATTTTTGATCCGCAGGTAATCGCCTTTAAAATAGGTAAGCGTGCTGCCGAAAACCGGCCCCTGTCCTTGTCCGGCGCGTGGCCGCGGATAGGTATTCACCGGGTTATCCGGCGTCCAGTAGTCCACGTTTACAGTGTTGTACCGTCCTTCTAGTGCAAAGGTGTTACCGCTGCGCAGCGGATCTTTTACCAGGTGTCCGAATGCACCGTTAAGAAAAACTGACAAATCAAAACCGCGGTAACTAAAGCGGCTGGTGATGCCGCCGGTCCATTTGGGTCTTACCTGGCCCAGGATCATACGGTCGCCTGCATCTATTTTTTTACTGTTATTCAGATCACTCACTTTTATTTGTCCTACTGCAGAACTGTATTGCGCCGCCTGTTGCTCCTCGCCGGTTTGCCAGATGCCTGTTTTTACATAATCGAAATACACGCCGAGCGGTTCTCCGATAAAGCGGGCATTGCCTATGTCATCTACTTTTCCCTGCGACAGGGAAAGGATCTTTTCCTTATTGTAAGCCATATTAAAATCGGTGCTCCATTCAAAACCGCCTTCCTGCTTTGCTTCGATATTTACAGACGATACGGCGAATTCAATACCCGAATTACTGGTAGAACCCACATTGGAAGTGATAGTAGCATAACCGGAAGTAATGGGCAGCAAACGTGGCAACAGGAGGTCAGTAGTTTTGGATTGGTATACATCCACGGTACCGGTAATCCTGTTATTAAGGACACCAAAATCGAGGCCCGCATTGGCCGACCGGGTGGTTTCCCACCTGAGGGAGCCATTACTCAAACTGGCGGGGCGGTAGCCAAAGGCGGCCACCCCGTCCCAGTCGTACGACGTACGTGACAACAATGCCCTCGTCTGGTAGGGATCTATCCCGGCATTACCATTCTGTCCGTAGCTGAGTCGCAATTTCAGGTTGTTCAGCCAGTTCTTCTTACTAAAAAAATCTTCGTTACTGATATTCCATCCCAGTGCTACTGCCGGGAAGAAGCCCCATTTGTTCTTTCCGGCGAACTTTGATGATCCATCGGCACGGCCGGTAAGCGTTAACAGGAAACGGTCGTCGAAAGCATAGTTCACGCGGCCCATCCAGGATAAGATGCTCCAGCGGTTGTAACCACTACCAATACCGGTAATGGTGGCGCCGGCGCCCACGTTATAATAGAGGATGGAATCCAGCCCGGTGGGCAGGTCTTTCACACTACCGCTGCTGCTTTCGCTGTTGAAGTTCTGGAGACTGTATAAGCCGGTTACATTCAGTTTATGTTTACGGGCAAATACTTTGTTATAGGTAAGCATGTTTTCCCAGGTATATGACAGCGTAAATGTTTCGCTGTTATTTGCTGCGGGTGCTGCACCGTTCTGGAAAGTGGATGTAGCACCGCGGTAGTTACCGGTTCTGCTTTCTGTGAGATCCGGGGCGAAGTTCATCCTGAACTTCAGGCCGGGCGCCAGGTCCGCTTCTCCGTATATGCTGCTGAGAATACGGAAACGTTTATTGCGGTTCACTACTGCTCCGGGCTCCAGGTCTACCATCGGGTTTACCTGCAACTGATCCGACGAAGGGCGCATATTTATTTTCCCTGTGCTATCAAAGGCTGCACTTAAAGGCGAAGTGGTGAGCGCAGCATAAAAAGGGTTTACATCGATGCCATTAGACACGCTGAAAGTGCCCAGGGTAGACATGCCCGCTTTAATGCGGCGGCCTATCTTCTGGTCGATATTAATGCGTGTGGTATACCGTGTAAAGTCCTGTATGCGGATGTATCCTTTATCACTGAAATATCCCAGGGAGATGTTAAAGAGCGTATTATCGTTGCCGCCGGATACGCTCAGTTCGTGGTTTTGCGCGATACCGGTACGTAATATCAGCTGCTGATAATCGGTAGTGGAGCCGTTTGCGATAGCTGCCAGCTCCCCTTTGTCGAAAATCTTTTCGTCTGCATTGGGGTCTGCATCATTGTAGCGGCCAACAGCGCGGTTGGCTTCCCGGCGGTATGCTGCAAACTGCGGCCCGTTCATCATATTGGCCTTCCTGGTTACATCGGATATGTTGAGATAGGAATTGTAACTGACCACGGCGGGTCCGGGCTTTCCTCTCCGGGTGGTGATGATCAATACGCCGTTGGCGCCGCGGGAACCATAGATGGCGGTAGCGGAGGCATCTTTTAATACATCGATCGACTCAATGTCATCCGGGTTGATGTCGTTTAACCCACCAGACAATGGAATACCGTCCACTACATACAGCGGATCATTCCCTGCGCTGAACGACCGTACGCCCCTGATCAGCACGGATGGCTGAGAGCCGGGTTTGTTACCGGTATTGTTTACATATACGCCGGGTACCCGTCCCTGCAGCATTTGCTGCACATTGGTTACGGCCACTTCTCTCAGTGCTTTGGATGATACGGAAGAAATAGCGCCCGTTACATCTCCCCTTTTCTGTGTACCATAACCTACTACTACCACTGCATCGAGGCCGGACAGGGAAGGTGTAAGATTCACCAGCAGAAAGTCGCTGCCGGTCAGCGTTGTTTCTCTTGTGTCGTACCCGATATAACTAAACACCAGCGTTGCACCGGGAGAAACATTTTTCAGTTCAAACTCCCCGTTTTCATTGGTAAGCGTACCATTGGCCACATCTTTTTCTTTAACGGTAACGCCCGACAGTGGCGGGCCACCGGCAGCCGTTACTTTTCCTTTTATATTTTCTTTGGGAGCCGGCTGCTCCTCCACAAACACGCGTTTTCGTTTGATAACAATTGTTTTCCCGGAGATAGTGTACCAGAGCGGTTTATCTTTCAGGCAAATTTCCAGCAGGTCAGTAACAGACGCGCTTTGCACATCTATATCCACTTTGCCGGTACGCCGCACCAGTTCTGTATTATACCAGAAAAAATAACCGGTTTGCTGCTGCACGGCATCAAACACTTCCTCCAGCGATACATTCTTTTTTGAAATCGTAACAGATTGGGCAGATACATGCGCAAAGGCATGCATACAAACACCGACCATCAAAACGAAGATCATTTTCATAACGAGGAACATTTTAGGGAACGACAAGCCAGGCAAAGGCTCCCCCTTACACTTAGTGTAGAATTTCATACTTTTGTTCAGGTTGGGTTTATCCGTTAAGCAATCTTTTACAAATGGGTGTTGTCGGATTGCCCAATTACTTGCCAGGGGCGTTGCAACCGCTCCTGGTTTCTTTTTGGCAATCACTAACGGGAACGGGTGTATTATTCACTCATACGTGGACGTTTTTCATCGTGATGGAATCGTTTTTCATTTACCGTGGAAAAAAAATGTGTTACAGGGAAGAAACCATTACCTTTCTTCCTTTAATTTCAAAGTGTATATCTTCTGTTAGTTCAAGCATCTGTAATACCTCTGTCAGACTGCTTTTCCGGGAAATAGTACCGGAAAAATTTTTTGCAGACAGGTTGCCTTCAAACACCGGTTCTATATCATACCAGCGTGCCAGCTGCTGCATGATGGTAACAATATTCTCTGACCGGAACCGGAAAATGCCATCCTTCCAGGCCGTTACACCGGGGAGGTCCGGACGGGAAATAGTGAATTGGTTGTTATTTTTAGATAATCCTGCCTGTTGCCCCGGTTGCAATAATTTGCTCACGGTTCCTTTACTTACTTTCACAACGCCTTCCAGCAGGGTGGATTGGATCTCTGCTGCTTCTTTGTACGCCATAATATTAAAGCGGGTACCCAGCACGGCTACTTCCATGTTGGCTACCGATACTTTAAACGGGGCAGATGCATTCGCGGCTACTTCAAAATAGGCTTCCCCGGTGAGGTTAACGCGCCGTTCGCCGGCATTAAAAGCCACGGGATAGCGGAGCGACGACTCCGCATTGAGCCATACTTTGGTACCATCCGGTAATACCAGTTGAAACTGCCTGCCGCGGGGGGTAGTCATGGTGTTATAACTCATGCCCCCGGTACCGGAAATGGCTTCGCTGTTATAAGCCAGGCGGCCGTTGTTCAACGTTACCTGTGTACCGTTTTGCTTCGCCACTACCCCGTTGCCGAGGCTATCGAGTACCACGGTGCTCCCGTCGGATAAGGTAAGGATAGCGCCTTCGTGGCCAGGCACAATTGCCGGTACGTCCGGTGCAACGGCCATCCGGGGCTTCTCCGGCTGACGCAGCCACAGGTAGGCGCCGCCGGCAAGCAACAGGAAAGCTGCTATCGCTGCGGCGGCCAGCCAGGAATTGTGACGTGGTTGCTGGTACGCAGGCTGTTGTTGTTCCCATTCGTGTATGCCAGAGCGTATATGCATGAGCGTTTGATCCCAATCTGTTTTCCGGGCAAACTTATCATGGGGCGTTTTTCCCCATAACTGCCACAGTTCTTCTTTTACAGGGTCGTCGTTTTCCAGGTCGCCCACCAGTTGCCAGAACTCACGGATCTCTTCCGGCGTGCCGCTGTCATTCACAAACAGGTGGAACAGGTGTCGAAGTCTTGTTGGATCGGTGGACATATAACGTGCTTATACCTTATAAGACGGCACGAAGAAAAAAACAGGACTACTTCTCCCGAAAAAAAATTTAAAAGGCTTTCTGCTCAGCTGATAAAGAAGAGGTTCAAGGCAGCTTTGCTGGAATGATGCCTGCGCAGGAAGTCGCTGATAGACCGGGTAGCCGCTACCATGCTGTTTTTGACCGTACTGGGCGACAGCCGCAGCGCTTCCGCTATCTGCCGGTGGGTAAGTCCCTGTTCACGGCTCATGGCGTAGATCAGCTTCCGTTGCGGAGGCAACTGGTTAATGGCCTGGAGTAATAACTGCCGGCATTCGGCATCTATCAGCAGTTCATCGGCTCCTCTCTGGAAGGCCGGCTCCTGGCGGTCGATATATATTTGCTGTAACCGGGCGTGACGGGCAGTGGTGCGGAGAAAATCAAGCGCTTTGTGATACGCTACCTTGTGTAAAAAGCTTTCCAGGTTCCGGATATTATGCAGCAGTTCTTTCCCGATCCAGAACTTTACAAAGATGTCGGTTACTATCTCTTCTGCAATTTCCGGCGCCTTCACAATGGTGATGAGATAATAATACAGCTTATCCCGGTAACGTTCAAACAACAGGTTAAACGCAGGCTCATTGCCGGTTTGCAGCAATTGTATTAATTCCTCATCTGTATAACTGTTGTCTGCCCCCATTTAACCGCGAAGGTATTTTGAATCTAAAATAAAAAGAATGGTTGATAATACCGCGGAATTTGTCTTTCTCAGGATTAAACTGATTGTACTGATTCAGGGATTTGATCACTTTTGATTTTAAAAGATTCGGGGAGATATAAGCAAAAATATCCGCTTATATCTCCCCGAATCTTTTAAAATCCCAAAAGTCAAATCAAGCTAATCAGTACAATCAGTTTAATCCTGAGAAAGACAAAATCCGCTCCCCATTTTATTTATTTGCCGGAAATCCTGATAAGCGCCACCGAGCGGGGAGCTACTTCATAGCTAATCACCTTATCAACTTCCAGTTTATCAGTGGCCGATGTAACCGCCGCATTTTTATCCGTTACATTCTCCGTCAACACCGTTACCGCTGCATTGGTATGCCGCCCTATAAGGCCAGCCAGGTTGGCTTTGGCAGCTACACTGGTTTCGCCGGCGTTCACCAGTTTAATAATAAGATCACCGCTTTTACTGTCTTTTACGCAGGACACACCTGTATTTTTGTTATTATTCAGTGTGATGATATCCGGGTAGTAAGTATCGCCGGCATTGTTTGAAAACAGGTGCTGTACATAATAATTTGGCGTACGCGTGATAGTAGTGCCTGTGAAATAAATAAGGTTCGGGTTCCAGGAAGTATGGCCGGTGCGGGCCAGCAGCGGGGCGTAAGACGACAGCCGTACCACGTCGCCATTGCGTTCCAGGGCCGTCATGTACACTGCTTCTGCCAGGGCGTTGAACCAGGTATTTCCCCTGGAGGCATATTCTCCGAGGTATACTTTGGATTTATTACGGTTGTATGAATCGTAGCGGTTTTTATTTTCCAGGAACCATTCGGGTTTTTCGTAGTAATGCTCATCTACTATCTGTAACGCATTTTTATCGGCAAACGCCCATCCTGCCTCAAAGTCTTCCCCTGCCGGCGCCGGACCTACAGTTCCAATAAGCGTGATTTCCGGATGCTTTTGTTTTACTGCCGCTTCAATTAATTTAAAGCGTTCCCTGAAAGCGGGGGTTTGTTTGTCTTCGTTGCCGACGGCCAGGTATTCCAGGTGAAACGGCGCAGGATGCCCTGCAGCAGCCCTTTTAGCGCCCCAGGTAGAAGTAGCCGGTCCGTTGGCATATTCAATCAGGTCCAGTATTTCATTGATATACGCGGGCATTTCATCAAGGGGCAATCCTTTTTGCCCGGTACCGCCAATGCGCCAGGTGCCGCCGGAGTTCTGGCAACTCACCGCTGCGGGTACTACCGGTAAGGGTTTGGCGCCAATGTCTTCACAAAACTGGAAGTACTCGAAATACCCCAGTCCGAGCGACTGATGATAGCTCCATATATTTCGCTGTGCTTTTCTTTCTTCTACAGGACCGATGGTATTTTTCCAGCGGTACATATTTTCGAGGCCGTCGCCATGCACGAGGCAACCGCCGGGGAAGCGCATGAACCTGGGTTTTAAGTCGGCGATGGCTTGTCCCAGATCGGCCCTAAGCCCGTTTGGCCGGCCGTGAAAAGTATTGGCCGGGAACAGGGAAACCATATCTATCGCCAGGCTGCCGGGCGCTTTGGCTACCATCACCAGCACAGCGCTATCGGCTGTTTGTTGCGCGGTGAGAACGCCGCTGCTTTTTTTCCATTCCTTTGCATCCGCAGTAAAACTTACTTCTCCGTATACCTCGCCCTTCCGGCTGCGCAGCTGTACTGAAACCGGAATGGGGGTTGCCGACAGCAACCGGGTAAATACCGAAAAGTTATATTGCTCGCCCTTTTTTATAGCAATGCCATCAAAACCGTTGTTCTGTAACCCGATACCTTCCTGGCCGGGTTCTTCGATGGTGAGCACCACATAATGCGGGTTGTTGGGATGGATGGGCGATTTGCTTTCCACATTCACGGCGCCATAGCCAAAGCCTTTGGTTACGTATTCCCAGGCGGTAAAGGAATGCCAGCCCCATCTGTCGGCCGGGGTATACTCAAACGACCTGTTCTGGATCAATTCCGCATACAGGCCGCCATCTGCTGCATAGCTGATATCTTCAAAAAAGATTCCGAACAGATCGGCGGAAATAGGCTTGCCTGCTTTACGTTTTGTTTGTGCATCCGCCTGGTGTGTACCCAACAGGCCAATAAGGAACATAAAGAGTATGTCTTTTCTTAGATTCATTTTCATAACGTGAATTGAGTTTTAAAATCTGCCCGGCGGGATACCCGGCATCGTTCTGACAGGAAAAATAATAAAACTATTTTATTAATCGTCAATTTGACAATTAATTTTAATGATACGGGAAGATGCCTGTATTTTGCTGGTTACAATTGATTCTTCCCTTCCGCTGCAGGATGCTATTCAAAGAAGGTTTTAGCAACCGGAAACTCCTTTTGGCTAGCCGGATTTCTTCCACGGAACCGCCACGGATTATTCCCGGTTCTTTTTTCTCCGGCTGATATTTAAATCCTAACTTCCCGTTATTCATTTTATGACAAATGTCCATGATCATCAGACCATATACGCCCTCCGATAAACCGGCATGTGTAGCTGCATTTAAAAGTAATATGCCTGGCTTTTTCGCACCGGCAGAATTACCCGACTTTGAAGAATGGCTCCGGAAGCAGGACGCCCGGTATACATCTCCCAAAAAAAATAACAACGAACAATATTATGTAGCTACCCTGGAAGAACAGGTAATTGGTTGCGGAGGTTATTATATCGATACCGCAAAACAGGAAGTATCCATGACCTGGGGGCTCATCACGCATGCCTTGCATAAACAGGGATATGGCAAACAACTATTCCTGTACCGGGTACATGTTATTCAGTCGATATGCCCGCTATGCCGTATCAGGCTCGATACCACGCAACACTCCTATCCTTTTTTCGGGAAACTGGGGTTTGTGGTTACCAGTATCACAAAAGATTCCTATGGCCCCGGGCTCGACCGGTACGATATGGAGCTAAAAGCCTGAAGGTTGGAAAGTATTTTTTACCGGATGAAAAAAATGAAGTTATTTGTCCCCGTCATGAATAGCCGGTCGTTATTAAAACGAAACCATAAAACATTCAGCAATGAGAGAATTCATATTAATTTTCAGAAACAGCACCAACTCCCACGACAACCCATCTCCTGAACAGCTGCAGGAAAGAATGAACTGGCTGGCGGGTATTGCCGCCCAGAACAAACTGGCTGATAAAGGCAACCGGTTATCTGCCAGCGACGCTAAAACGGTGAAACCAGATATGGTAACGGATGGCCCCTACACGGAAATCAAAGAATTTATCAGCGGCTATATGATCTTAAAAGCAGCCAATATTGAAGAAGCGGTTGCCTTTGCCCAAGCCAACCCGGTACTTAAAGCCGGCGGCAATGTGGAAGTAAGGGCCATACTCAGACCGGAAGAGAAAAGCTAACGCCAATGGCAGCAAACACCTCAGAACTTTTACCCCAGTTATTCCGGTTGGAGTATTCCAAAATGACGGCAGTATTATGCCGTCTTTTTGGCTTACAGCACATGGAAACAGCCGAAGACATTGTAAGCGAAACTTTTTTAAAAGCCACTGAAGTATGGAGCGCACAGGGTATCCCCGAAAACCCCACTGCCTGGCTGTACACCGTTGCAAAAAATAAAACGAAAGATTATCTCAAACATATTTCCATCTTTGAAACACAGGTAAAAGGCGCCCTTACAAGCGGTGAAACACAGGCGGAACCCGACTTTGATTTCAACCCGCAAACCATCAGCGACAGCCAGCTGGCTATGATCTTCGCCGTTTGTAATCCCGCTAACTCCGCGGAATCACAGATCTGTCTTGCCCTCCAGATCCTTTGCGGATTCAGTGTAGAAGAAATTGCAGATGCCTTTCTCTCTAAAACAGAAACTATTAAAAAAAGATTGCTCAGGGCCAGAAGCAATCTGCGCAACGATAACTTCCAGATCCGGCAGCTACAGGAAGCAACGATAAAAGAAAGACTGGACGTTGTTTTAAGAACCCTCTATCTTTTGTTTAATGAAGGCTACTTTTCCAAATCCAATAATCATCTTATCCGGAAAGACCTTTGCTCAGAAGCAATCAGGCTGGCGCTGATACTCACCGAAAAACCGCTCACCAACACCACCCAATCCAACGCGCTGCTGGCACTGATGTGCTTTCAAAGCTCCCGGCTGGATGCCAGGGCCAACAACGAAGGAGAAACCGTACTTTATGAACAACAGGACAAAAACCTGTGGAGTAAAGAACTCATTGAACAAGGCAACTACTACCTCGTAAATGCATGCTCCGGAAATGAAGTATCAAAATATCATCTCGAAGCAGGCATTGCCTACTGGCATACCACGCCCACCGATAACAACAAATGGTCGCACATCCTGCAGCTGTATAACCAGCTGATATTAATTGAATACTCCCCGATGACCGCACTGAACCGGACCTTTGCCTTTGCAAAAGTTTATGGACATCAACCCGGCATACAGGAAGCGGAAAAACTTGGCCTGAGCAACAACAGCCATTATCATTCCCTGTTGGGCTATCTGTATGCGGAAACCGATACTGATAAAGCGATTGCCCATTACCAGCAGGCTATCTGTCTCACAAAATCAACAGCAGAAAAGAAAACGCTGATGAAGGAGATAAACAGACTGCTGCTATGATATGATCCGTTTTTTTCGATAACTTTATAGCATGCAGGCGGATATACAAACACTCTATCAATCTCCCATTTGCACGGTGCATAATTTTTTGTGCCGGTGCCAGGAGTGTGCGGTATCTGAAAAAGAATACCAGGGAACATTTTCCATTGCCTATATCCGGAAAGGGAATTTCCGTTTCCGGGTTTTCAGGAATGAGCTGGATGCATACAGCGGTCTGTTCCTGCTTTGTAAACCCGGCTATGAGCACAGGGTAGCGCACGTTCACAACATACCGGATCAATGCACCATCTTTTCCTTCGAAGCGGATAGTGAGGCGCTTTTAATGGAACACGCCGCCACCTTTTCCTGGTTTTTCAACAACCCGGATATTCACTCGATCCTGGTAAAAGCTACACCGGAAATGGAATTCCTGCATCAGCATATATTCGGTTTGCTGCAAAAAACACATTCCCCCCGGTTATGGACCGAGCAACTGATGACAGAACTTTTCCTGCTGGTGTTATCCGCCGGAGATCCCCTGCATCCCTTACCGGCATTGAATGATAAACAAAAAAGAAATTACCTGCCGGCGATAGAAAACGTGAAATCGTTTATCAATGAAAACTATGCCGACAATGTTACCCTTCCGCAACTCGCTACGCTGGGAAATATGAGCCCGTTTCATTTTAACCGTCTTTTTAAACAGATCACTGCCGTTACGCCTTACAGTTATATGTTACAGGTAAGGCTCAAACAGGCTACCCTGCAGCTTCGTAACACCAGCCTTCCCGTAACGGATATCGCGTTTTCCACGGGCTTTAACAGCCTTGAACATTTCTCCGCTGCCTATAAAAAACAGTTTGGAAAATCACCCTCCGCCATGCGTTCTTAAAAAGAGCAATTTTCCTTAAACAGATGGCTACCCTGCCGGTTAATTTTGCGGTAACAAACTTCATATCATGAAAACGCAATTATTAACGACCCTGGAAAATGCTAAAAATTATACGCTGAGCGTAGCAGAAGCGATGCCTGAAAAGGGCTACCCTTTTAAACCAACACCAGCCGTGTGGACGTTTGGAGAACTACTACATCATATTGGCTATGGCATTGGCTGGTGGGAAGAAAATTACATCAAACAACGGCCTTCCGACTGGAACCCTCCCGCCCCCACCACCCGCAAAGCCGCTACCATCGCTTACCTGAACCAGGCTTTTAGTGCACTGAAAGAAAGTATGGAAAACACGCCACTGTCGGACCAGGTGGTGGCAGGTTTCTACGCTACTATTGACCATGTTACGCATCACCGCGGACAAGCAACGGTGTATCTCCGCAACCAGGGCATTGTACCGCCTGAATATGTTTACTGATCATTCAAAAAAATCATATGCCGGTTTATTATATCAACAGCTACGATATCATTAATGAAGAAGAATATGCAAAGTACGGTCCGCCGGTTATTCAACTACTGCATAAATACGGCGCCGAAGTACTGGCATCAGACCTACAGGCCATCGCTGTGGAAGGAACGGTAAAGAAGATGAATGCCGTGATTAAATTTCCGTCAGAAGCTGCCGCGCTGCAATGTTACGATGATCCGGAATATCAGCCGCTGAAGGCTATCAGGTGGCGTTCCACTGATAATTGCAGTATGACGCTGGTGCATGGATTGGAGTAACGCGTTCATCACGATGAGTAAGAGATTTTTCGTAAACGGCCGGTTCCTGTTAACCGGCTGTTTTATAGAATTTCTATATATCCGTCCGTTCCATTCACGCGGATGCGTTGTCCGTCTTTGATCAACGTGGTGGCATTCTCTACGCCCACAATGGCCGGTAAGCCATATTCACGTGCAATTACCGCTCCGTGAGTCATCAGTCCGCCTACCTCGGTGACCAGGCCTTTTACAGACACAAATAATGGCGTCCAGCTGGGGTCCGTAAATGCCGTCACCAGTATATCTCCCGCTTCCAGATCAGCATCTTCCATGTTCAGGATAACACGTGCCCGCCCTTCTATCACTCCCGAAGAAACGGGCAATCCTACGATTGCGTTTGCGGGGAGATTTTCCCGTTTATACTTCCCCGTTATGATTTCACCGTCAGACGTGATAACACGCGGAGGAGTTAGCTTTTCATATAATTTGTACTCGTTTTTCCGTTTGGAGATGAGCTGGTGATCCAGTTTATTCGTGCGTACCACTTCGTGCAATTCTTCAAAAGTGAGATAGTATATATCTTCTTTTTCATGGATAACGTTGGCCCGCAGGAGTTGTTCCGCTTCTTTCAGTAACGCCTGCTTATAAACGAAGAAGCGGCTAATAATGCCGTATTTCGGATACTCACGATAACCGGCGAAGTTCCGGAGCAGGCTGATCATTTGTGCTGTTTCCGCGGCTTTTTGTTCGCCATCCGGCAATTGCTTCAACCTGGCTAATAATTCCTGTTCTTTCTTCAAGGCTTCCTGTTTCCCCTCCTCAAATTTCCGTTTGCCGGCGCCCGGCTCAACGTTTTTAATGTTACTTAGCATTATCGGAATAAGTGTAGCCGGGTTTTCGCTCCAGCGGGTTCTCGTAATATCAATTTCGCCTGCACACCGCATTCCGTATTTATTGAGATAAGTATCGATAGCATTCCGGGCTTCGGGTCCACCATTAAACCTGGCCAGTTCATCCAAAAAGCCATCTTCCTTTACCTGTTGTAGATAATTAATTACTTCCGGGTAAGGGCGGATCACATCAGCGACATCCAATAGCTCGAGGCCCATTTCCGAGGTGATATTGTTGGGGGCAGACTGGGCAAGGGTATCTGCTGCATTTTTTTCGCCTAACCATGTGTTCATGTTTTCATTGATCCAGATGGAAGCATCTGCAGAAGCCATGATTGCACTCATATTTTGCGGATCAAATAAGCTCTTCTTTGATTGCTGACTATCTTCCAGGATAAAGTCAAATAAGTCCGGCCCTGATTTCGTTTGAATGTTTTGTTTTAACGCTGCTATGGATGTTTGAAAACGCCGGATCAGATCCGAAACGATCGCCGGATCATTTTTAATCTGGTCCAGGATATCTGCAGCCGATTTACCGCTACTGGTCAAGGCTGGGTTCAACGCTTTGTTATCGGGTAGCGGCTTTATAAAGCCTTCCCGCTCCGTGATGGTTATCAAAGCGTCTTTTATGAGCGGCTCGTGTTGTCCGATGGCATCTATCATCGTTTCTCTGCCGGTGGGCGTGGCCAGGCTATCCGTAATATCAACAAACAATCTTCCACCGGCTTTAAACATTGGCCGGAAAGCGGTCAGTTGCCATAAAGACAATCCCAATGGTTTCATAGGATCCGTCATCATTTGCTGATGACCAACAGATATATACACGTGATTTTCCTGGTCATCCACTTCAGGAACCGGGTATAAAGTAGTGATTGGCCTGCTCTGAACAATATAAAATATATCATCCGCCAGGCACCATTCAATATCCTGCGGACTACCAAAATAAGCTTCGATCTTTCTTCCGGTATGTGCCAGCTGTAAAATTTGCTGATCAGTAAGTACCTGCGCCTTTTGCTGATCAGGACTGAGTTGGCGGGTCACTGTTCCTCCTTCTTCTTTTCCATAGATGGCCAGTTTTTTGGTTCCTGTCATCTTACCGGTAATTTCCCCCTCCTGCACCTTATAGCAATCGGCAGATACCAGGCCGGAAACCAGTGCTTCTCCAAGTCCAAAACCTGCATCGATGGAGAGCTGCTTCCGGTTAGCGGTAACCGGATCAGCCGTAAATAAAATTCCGGAAGCCTGTGGGAAAACCATTTTCTGAATAACAACAGATAAATAAACCTGGCTGTGATCAAATCCGTTTTGTATCCGGTAGATGATTGCACGATCTGTGAACAGGGAAGCCCAACATTTGCTGATATGCTTCAGGATAGCCGGTTTCCCGGTAATGTTCAGGTAGGTATCCTGCTGCCCGGCAAAGGATGCCGTGGGCAGGTCTTCCGCTGTAGCGCTGGAACGCACGGCAAAGGCGTCTTTTTCATCAAACTTTGTGAGATAGGCGCCAATCTCTCCGGCGATGTCCTCCGCAATAGGTATTCTTTCGATGACCGTACGGATTTTTGCGCCCAGTTCACGGATGCTTTCCCGGTCTTCAGCATTAAATTGCGTTAGTTCACTCAGCAAGCTGTTAAGCGCTTCATTATTTCCGGTTACTTTTTTATAGGCCTTTGTAGTAACGCAAAAGCCTCCCGGCACCTGTATCCCCTCTATCCCGGACAGTTCGCCCAGATTGGCGCCCTTTCCTCCCACTAGCATCAGTTTTGTGCTGTTGATCTCCTGAAAACCAAGTACAAATTGATCCATATGTTGTCCCTCCTTTTACCGGTAAAAAATTAAGTGAAGAATGTGCTATGCCGTCAAAAATACAAGGTATGACGCGTCAAAACACCGTTTCTCAACTATATTTTTTTCTGCACAATAATGATAATAGCAGGGACGTTTTATTCCAAAATAGAGGAGATTGGGAAGCACTGTTACTACTGTTTCTTCATCGCATACTTCAGGTACATATCGCCATCAGAGCTGGACTTCACCACGTACCACTTCTTATTATCACTCAGCAAAAGCTCATACGAAACGCCGTTTTTATTTGTAAGCTCCGTAACGCCCGCGATGTGTTTGTCAGCATACTCTTTTTTTACTGTTAGCAACACACTCAGTGGTAACTCGCTTTCCCCGCAGTAGCGTAAAGCGTAAACGAGCGTACCTGCTTTATCGTACCATATTCTGCACTGCGTTTCATCCCTGGTGAAAGAAACGATGTAGTATTCATTGTCTTCCACCCACCGGGTATATTTCGCATCGGGAAATGCCTGGCTGAATAGGCGGAGTACGGTGTCGGTGGGCGCTGCCATTGCCTGAGATAACCAAAGTGCGGCCATTGCCACCAGGAGGAGGATCTTTTTTATACTAAGAAAATTCCGTTTCATAATTTACAATTTAATTGAGGTGATTTTGTTTCTGAATGTAAAATTAGAACAGTCACCATCCTTTAAATTGTACAAAACGGAACAAAGCCTATATTTCCTTTTGAGAAGTAAGAAGTGCTGGTAAGGTTACTTCCCGGATGGCTCTGCGATACTTCGGACATGGGTATCTGATGGACTATCCATGCACTATCTATACTGTTCGCATGCACTCCTCATGCACTCCTCATGCACTATTGATGCACTATTGATGCACTATCAATGCACTCAGGCTGCCAGAGCCTGCTTTTCTCATTAAAAAAACATATCACAGGATTGTGGCTATGATTCAATAATTTTCCATGATGCAACGCTATCATCTTTGCCCAATGCTTTTTCCAAATACTGCACGATAAAATCAGCTGCGGCATCCAGATTGCCTGGATCACGCTCCCACGTACAATACTCGTTTGCTTTCCAATCGACCAGGCTCAGGTCATCTTTCTCATATGTATCCAAATCCCATTGCTTTAGCTGTATGGTGGGGTCGTTCGTAAAAGGATAATATACATTCAGCATATCCCAGGTAAACTGAAACCAGTATTCGGGAGTTGTTGTGTGCTCAAACGAAATGATACACTTCGTGTTCCCGTCAATGGCTAAGTCCATCACTTTTTGCAGATATTCCTTCATGTTTATTTGTTCCATATTCTTTTTTAAATATTACCTGGTAGATTTTAGTGCTCCTTTTATGACCATCCTTTTTTATTTTGGGTTAAGCTGTTGGGCTGCAGCTTCCTCTTGTATACGGGTGGCATGATTGCGTTCTAATTCCTGTCGTTGTTTTTTGTTTAACCGCTCCTTTTTTACAAAACGGCAAAAGCCAAAATACGATTGCGGGTACGCACCAAAATGTATGTTTTTTTGTTCTTCATCCCAATGAATGGCATAAGCATCGTTAGCTACGCTATCACTGCTCCAAAAAAGACTTAACTGCAGGCTTTGTTTATATATATCCGGTTCTGCCTTATGTCCCGGAAGAAAAAGAAGTAACTCATCTTTCAGCAAGGCCTGGTAGGTTGCAGCCGTACTATCTGGCTGGTAAGGGCCAAATATTTTTCTAAAATAGGGTAACTCGCCCGAATAGGCAACTTTACCATAAGCCAGGAACAGGCCGGCCAGTTCTTCGGAAGTTGGAAGTCGCCAGCCTTCAGGGCAAGCCTGCTGTGCCAGCTTCCAGGTATACGTTCGTCCTTCAGGACCGATGGGGTTATGCCGTGGGGTGAAGAAAAAGCTTGAACCGGGCAACCCGATTCTTGCATTACTCATTGTCCATAATTTGCCATTAATACGGCCTATCGGATAACGACTGCCATCCCGCTTATCTATCAGAACAGCATATCCTCCTTTCTTCCGTACAATTTTAGAACTTCCGGCGCAGCTACCTAACATGATAAATGCAAGCGCCGGGCCGCATAGTTTCCTGCATGCATTCGTGATCATATCCAAAAGTAACCACAAGGAGAAGTATAATAAATACCTGCTTACAGGTATTTATCTGCCGGTAAAACTGTATTATTTTTGCTTCTTTTGAAGAAGCCAATACCCGTTTACATTTTACCCTCGCACACTTGCAGATGTTATTAAAATGAAATAATTGATGACCCAAAATAATCTTCTTAAAATATTACCGCTGTTAATAAGCAGCTTTTTTTATTTTACTTCCTGCGCGCAAGAAATCGAATATGCCATACCACCAGGACAGTTTAGTCACATACAACCTATGAGCGAGGGGCTCATGAGCGCAAAAGCAAAAAAAGATGGGTTATATGGTTTTATCAATGCCGGGGGTGAGTGGAAAATACCCGCCCAATATCATCTATCATCCCCGTTTAGTGAAGGCTTAGCATCGGTAGTACCGGAGGGTGCTGATCTGTATGGCTACATTAACAAAACAGGAAAACTGGTTATAGAAACAAGATTCAAAGACACAAGACCTTTCTCCTGTGGACGCGCCATTGTGTGGCTCCCCGACGGCAAAGGCTGGGCCTGTATCAACAGTAACGGTAAAATAATATTTACGGCCGAAAGTATAAAAGCCGAACCTACCAGTATGCCCAATATGTTTAAGGAAGGACTGCTGGAAGTTTTCCAGGCAGATAAAGATAACAATTTCCGCCACGGATTTGCAGATACTGCCGGCCGGTTGGTTATCCCCTATCAGTATAGCAATACCTTTTATTTTTCGGATAACGTGGCGGTAGTAACAGTAACAAATAAATCAGGCAACTCAAACGAAGAAGACGAATACCATGCAATAATTGATAAAAAAGGTACTACCCTGTTAACCATTGTCAACAATAAACAAGACGTAACAATATTTAAAACAGGCATAGCCAGGTTTCTTGAAAATGGACATTATGGATTAATGGATAAGAAAGGTACAATAAGGCTGGCTCCCCGTTTTGATGTGTTGCCACCAGATTACAATGGCGGGCCGCTTTGGGGTATAATACATGGAAAGGCTGATGGCAGCAAAGAAGGCTTTCTGTACCTATTGGACAGCAATTTTACAGAAACAGGCAAATTACTCCTTTATACCACAGGCAAACGTATTACAGGTACTGAGGGCAATTTCAGCGAAGGATTACTGGCGGTAAGACAAGATGAATTATGGGGTTATGTTGACCAAAGTGGCAAATGGGTAATACAACCACAATTTACCGAAGCCGCGCAATTTTATGAAGGGTTTGCTATTGTGAGAAATAGTGAGAATATAGTAAGCATTATTAAGAACCCATTGAAAAAGAACTAATATCCGGAGACCTTGAAAATGGATAAAGTATTACAAAACAGGCGAAAAAGAGCAGCTACTTTACAAAGGAGCCTGGTTTGATGAGCAAAAAAAATTGACCGTTATCCATCATGGAAAAGTTGGTCATAGAGGTACAACGTTAAGAGATATCTCTTAACGTACTAAAAGTAGCTAATGAATTTTTAGAAATTTTTTATAACAATTGTAAAGCTGATGGCTTTGACATAGGACAAAAGAAACTGAATTTTTTTTGTGTAGTTGTAGATGATGAAAGAGCAGTAAGTAGTATCAAAACTTGTTTAAAGGAGTATCGGCTTGACCTTAACAAAGCAAGGATTGCAACAAAACATGAAGGTAAAAATTTTCTGTACCGTTCTATTATTATTCGGCATTATGGCACAAGCACAAGAAGGTAAAACTTATACGGCATTGGTCAATGATCTACGCTCAAAAGATAAAGACGGCGGTAAAATCAGATCAGAATATTATATGCTCAACTTTAAAAAAGATGAGGTACTCATTTTACCTTATACTATAGTTACTGAACAAGGAAACCACAAATATAATACAAGAGCCAGTCATAATGGCGACTGGATGCACGGCACGTGGTACCAATCCGATGGCAGTATCTATGTATATGGGCTACCGGGGGCATGATGGTGTTAAAGATAGTGCGGGGACCGACATCAGAGCAAATAATACCGGCAGGTGGACACGGCATGCCAGGGTTGCCTTTGAAAGCAACCCACACAACAAATACAAATGGACGACAGATGGGCAGTACATTTTTGTATTTGGTTTTAATAATTGGACTATGGCCATGGTTAAAGACGATAAGGTGGTGGTTTTACATGATGGTATAGAGATAGAAATGCACCCAATAGAATGAAAACAAAACTTTTTTATACGGCGCTGTTATTGCTGTACAACATTCTTGTTTGTGCACAAACTGATAAAAGCTACACAGCATTACAAAAACACTTTTCTATGAAAAAAGGAGAAGATGTAAACGACATATGGGAATATTACCTGCTTGATTTTAAGAAAGACCAGGTAGGCATATTAAGGTACGGTATTTATTCTCAACAGCAGGGAGGTAATTACTACTACACGCTTGCATCTGTTGATGATGAGTGGACTTACCATAAATGGCAACAGCAAAACGGCATTATCCAAATAGATTACCTGCCGGAAGAGGATGTTGCAAAAAAACTGAAAATAGCCGGTGATAGTTTAGTAAGCGTTAATGACAACCAAATAGTATTCAGGGAACGTAAGAATCCACAACCAGCAGATACGGTAGTCGGGAAAACTTATGTGACTCATTCCGCTAATAACTATCTTGCCTTTAGTTTTGATAAAGACAGCGTAGAGATAGCTCATTGGAAAGACATTGGCGACAAGGAAAAAGTATTTGTTTATGATGAAACCGAGAAGCCCAGGAAATATAAATGGTTAGCTGATGGCGATTATATCCTTATGCTGGGCTTCGAACCGATTAATGTGGCAATTTTCAAAAATAATACGGTTATAGGTTTCTATTTCAGGAAAGGCAGAAGAATACCAATGACATTAGAAACACGTAAACCAGGGAAAAACGTTCAGTGAGAGATGTTTACGGAAATATATCCTACTCACCTGAAATATATACGGAATCTTTAGGGTTATATAATATCAAATGTTTTATACCGGCTGGAAAATTCATCGATGCTGTTTCCATTAGCTTTTTTACTGCCATTTGAACCTCATTATAATTTAAATCAGCTGCCTGTGTTACCACGATGCTGATACCTGTTTTACCATTTATACGGGAAAAATTTCCATAAGTATAAGGACCAAATTCAACCTTCGCTGCCACATCCTTTAATCTCAAAGCTGTATCGGCATTACTGCGGACAATCATATTCCCGTACTCAACAAGCTGGGTATGCTCACTTTTGCACTTAATAATATAATCAAAAGTCTGTTTACCATTCTTGTATAATATCCCTGTTACCGCTTCCAATTTATCATCCGGAATAGTGGCTAATACTTCCTTCAGCGTTAAATTTAAAGCGGCCATGTGCTCTTTATTTAACCAGATACGCATCAACGAATCTTTATTCTCATCAAAAGTAATCAAATGACTGACCCCTGGAACCCGTTGTATTCCGGGAACAATATTGATTGCGGCATAATTAGCGAGGAATGCCTGATCGTACGGCCCGGTATTTTCCGAATACAAATTAACCGCCATAACTATAGGCTCATTTTTTCTGAGAACAGTGATGCCAGACTGTACTACCTCTGAAGGCAGTTGTCCTGAAGCTACAGAAACCAGGTTTGAAATATTCACTGCGGCCAGGTCCAGATCAGTACCTGGTTTAAAGTAAATGGTAATAATTAATGAGCCGTCGCTACTTGCGGTATAGGTCATATAATCCATGTTTTCAACATTATGAAAGATGGAATCTTTTAATGGCGGAGTTACTGAGCCTAATACAGTTCTGACATCAGCTCCAGGATAAAGCGCCCTCACCTGTATTGAAGGCAAGGCCATATGAGGGAATTGCTGTCCGGGTGATGCCATCCCGGCGCAACTAACCAGGATAATGGATATAGCATAAATAACCGTGGCTGATACGAGCCATTTCAAAAGTTTCTTAAACATCTGTTTTGTAATTATTCAACAAGGAAAAATAACTTCAAATATTGGGCTGCTACAAGGTAACTTATATTTAGATTAAATTCCACTCGTTCATTTTTTTATTGATCCGGCATGAAGGATTCATGGCAGGCACAGGAACCTCCGTTTTTACTGTTTCTTCATCACATATTTCAAGTACATATCGCCATCAGAGGTAGACTTCACCACATACCATTTCTTGTTATCGCTTAGCAAAAGCTCATACGAAACGCTGCTTTTATTCATAAGCTCTGTAACGCCGGCGATGTGTTTGCCGACAGATTCTTTCTTTACCGTTGTTAATTCCCTTTGAGAAGTAAAATTTCTTCTCCCCGGCTATGCGTCTCAAAAAAATACAAGATAAATTCCTGCTAACCGTCCACATTCTGACAGGTTTTTGTAGATTAGCGCCCGAGATCTGAACCACATGAGAAAAGTACTGTTTTTGCTATTACTGGCGCATCAGGGATGGGCACAACCAACCGCGAAGTCCGCCCAGCCAACCAAACCATCTATCGACAGCCTGTCTGTATACAACCGGCAGCTTTCTCCCCGGGAAATGAAGCAGGACCTGCAATTATTCCTCGACATCCGTAAAAAAACCAATTCCGGTTTGTATCGCTACCGTACCCAAAAGCAGATCGACAGCATCTATAAATGGGCTTTCAGGGAGGTGCGCAAGCCTATGCCTGTGCTGGGTTTTTATAAAATCATTCTGCAGTTGACCGATTTTGAAGGCAGCTGCCATAACTATACAGAGCCGCATGCCGACCTTGTCAGGTATTTCAACCAGCAGCGTGGCTTCTTCCCTTTTGCCCTTAAGTATATTGAAGGTAATATGATCTTCAATAGCAAAACAGCGCAAATCCCCGTGGGATCAAGGGTAACAAGTATCAATGGTGTTTCCGACAAGGAATTGATGCACTCTTTTTACAAATACATCACCACAGATGGCTTTACCGAAACAGGAAAGCTATCAGGCAGCGTGAACAAGAGTTATGGATTGCGTTACCTCTATGAGTATGGCATCAAAGACAGCTTTACCATCCGGTTTACCGCCCCGGGCGCCACTATGGAACAAACAGTAACGGTGCCGGCTGTATCGCTGGAAGAACGGAAAGCCAACCTGGTACTACGTCATAGCGCACCGGTAGACAGCGTGATCGATTACAACGTGCAGCCCAAATATAGTTTTAAGATGAAGAATCCTTCAACAGGTTTATTGAACCTGCGGATATTCTCAATGGCCACCGGGGCAGACGATCCGGCCTTCCCGGTGTATGTGGCATTCCTCGACAGCGTGTTCCGGGTACTTGATCAAAACAAAATACCCAACCTCATTGTAGACATCCGCAGCAATCCCGGTGGCAGTGATCCTACTTTTGAACAACCGATGATGTACCTGACGGATTCAAGCTTCAAAGAAAACAAACTGGCTTATACCATCTTTGGTGATGGGATTGCCTATGAAGAATATTTTTGGGGTGTATCCACGGCTGTAAAGATGGACTCAGCATCCAAGGCTGCGGGGAAGCTATTCCTGAAAGATTATTTTCCTGCATTGCAAAACGGCAGGAATATACAAAACATCAAATACAACCCGGTGTATTACCCTAAGCAGCCCGGTTTCAAAGGAAAATTGTATTTGCTTATTGATGAAGAGGTGGCATCGGCAGCATCACACCTGGCTTCTCTTGTGAAAGCCTATGCACGCAATGTGACCATTGTTGGGGTTGAAACCGTTGGCGGATATTATGTACACAATGGCCATATGCCATTGATATATGAACTGCCTCATTCAAAAATAAAAACGAAGTTCTCTATCGTTTATGTGGAGCAGGATGCACCGGTAAAGCCGGATCAACCGGAAGGCAGGGGCATTATTCCCCATCACACGGTATGGCCTTCTTTCAGCGATTTTATGCAAAACCGCGATACCCAGATGGAATATGTGCTGAAACTCATCGCTGAGAAATCCTGACATATCCATCCGGGTAATCACAGCATATGCGGCTGCGGGCTTGTTACAGCGACCAAACTGCCAGCTCGTAGCCGTCGGGATCTGTGAAGTGGAAACGCCTCCCACCGGGAAAGCTAAAGATGTCCTTTACGATCTTACCTCCTGCTGCTACAATCTTTTGTTGGGTAGCTTCAATATTGTTTGAATAGAGAATGATTAAAACACTACCCTTTACCGGTTTACCCGTGGTGAATCCGCCATCTACATAATCACCTTCAAATGCAGTATAGTCCGGTCCGTAATCGGTAAACTTCCAGCCAAAACTCCTGGTGTAAAATTCTTTGGCGCGGCTGATGTCTTTTGACAGGAATTCGATATACTGTACCTGCTCATGTTTTAATTTGCCTTTAAAATGCGTGTCTGCCATAGATCATATGCTTTTTACAAAGATATAAAATGACCGTTGTTGCCTGTTTGTAAAAAACCGACAGTATCATTTAAAGAAACACACAATACAGCCCGCCATTAACAGCGGGCTGTAAAACAAAACTTAATTATCCAGTATAAAGGTGCCGGCTTCCGCCAGGCCGGGTTGCGGCTGACTGTCGAGCCCCGATATTGGTACCAGTTTAAAATATCTGAATTGCTTTCTTACAGGAAGGTTGAAATACTGTTTATTTGGATAGAGATTAAGCAACACAGTGGTACCAAGATCTTCCCAGGTCTGGTTATCATTACCCACCAGTATCTGCAACTCCTTTATTTTCCGGTCACCATCTTTCTGGATGAAAACAAAACCATCTACGGAAAGCGTATCTCCCATATCTACCGTGATCCAATGGTCAGGATAGTTGGTAGCAGGGGCGGAATAGCGCGCTATCCAGGGCGTGGAAGCGCTGTCGTCTATTAACCGTATCGCCAGCCTGCTGTTGTTAAGTTCTTCAGAGCTGAATCCGGCGATCGACCAATTCTCTTTGGTATACATCTTACGTACCGGTTCACCGGAAGGCTTCGGCACAAACGAACCGATTTTAACCGGTACACCGAAATTTGGCGTGCCATCTGCATTCCATGTAAATTTCTGTATGCGCGCATTCCGGCCACCGCCGCCAGCCGCACTGCGTGCGTGGTAGATGATCCAGTCTTCCGTACCGTCCGGTGATTTGAAAAACCCATTATGACCGGGACCAAAAGCGCCACTATCTGCGTTCATCGAGAAAACAGGATTTGCTGTCTTCACCCAATCTGCAGGATTCATAGGATCCCCGTTCAGGTTAAGACTTAACAATCCCAGGCAGTAGGTATCCACCCAATAGCCGCTGCCTGAATATACGATGAACAGGCGTCCGTTGGGGTTGATGATCGCCTGGGGGCCTTCGTTAATGGCGTTTCCGTTCATTTCCCAGGAGTATGTGGGGCTGGAGATGGCTACTTTCGCGCCCGCAATTGTCCAGGGATTACTCATGGGTGCAATGTAAATACGCTGTGGTGCTGCGCCTGCATTGCCCCCGGACCATAACATGTACATTTGCCCGTTATACTTAAAAACGGTTCCGTCTATTGCCCATTGATCCGTAGAATCGGCAACTTTTCCCTTCAATGTCCATGTTCCCTGTGTGGGATCGGCGGAATTATTTTCTACCACATACATCCGGTGATTAGCATTGGTGCCGTTATCGGCAGCAAAAAAGATGTACCATTTATTGTCGATTTCATGAAGTTCGGGCGCCCAGATATTTTTTGAGTACGGCATTCCCTGTGGAGGAATCCAGGCATCGTAAGGTGGCGCCAATGCCAGTTCAGTCATGGCGCTTGTTTTGTAAAGCACCAGTTTACTTCCCTGTGTATACATGAAATAATACATTCCGTTCTTTTGAGTAACCCAGGGATCAGCTCCCCGTGGCATCAATGGATTCGTGAACGTGTTTTCGAGGGTAAAGTTCGCCTCATTCACTTCGTTAGCCAGATTCGCCGTTTTGGCGTTATTGGCAACCAGCTTACCGGGACTTACTTTTTTGCAGGCATAACAAAGTGCAAGACATAAACAGGCAAACAAATAGATAGCATTTTTTTTCATGGAGGAAGTGGATTAACTATTAACGCGGAAAAATGTGATACTTCTTCCTAATATACAAAATTATTCTTTGAACTTTCTCCACAAAAAAACTACCGCGCTAAAGCTGCACCGGCCCGCTTCAGGGTTAATACTGTTATTTCAGGCCATATGCCAATCCTGCCCTTTAATCCGTGGAAACCAAAGCCCCTGTTCACGTACAGGTATTTGCCGCCCTGCTTGTAAAGACCGGCCCATTGCTTGTAGAAATATTTTATCGGGCTCCATTTGAAACCAAACAGTTCAATACCAAACTGCATACCGTGCGTATGCCCGGCTAAAGTAAGATGTACATGTTGTTCATGATCTACAGTTACTTCATCCCAGTGAGACGGGTCATGCGACATCAATATTTTAAAAGAGTGATCAGGTACCCTGGCTGTTGCTTTCTTCAAATCGCCATATTTATGAAAACCGCCTTTACCCCAGTTCTCTACACCAATGAGGGCAACGCGTTCGCCCTGTTTGTTTATTTCTACCGCTTCATTAAGCAGTAATTTAAAGCCGGTTTCTGCGTGAATCTCCTTTAAGCGCGTAAGATTCGCCTCTTTGGCCGCGTTACTTTCCCATTTGATATAATCGCCATAGTCGTGGTTGCCCAAAACAGAATACTTTCCATAAGGTGCTTTCAGGTTTGTAAACATGGGAATCCATTGATCCATTTCTGAAGCTAAATTGTTGACCAGATCTCCCGTAAATAGCAGCAGATCGCTGTTTTGGGAATTTACGAGATCCAGTCCTTTTTGTACGCCTTTGGCGTCACTGAAGCTTCCGGAATGTACGTCCGATATTTGAGTGATCGTAAAACCGTCAAATGACTCAGGGAGATCCGGGAAATAGAGCGTTTCCTTTCTTATCCTGTAAAAATGCCGGCCGCGTGTTACGCCAAAAATGATGACAAGAAAGATCAGCCCTGCCAGTACAAGTGCTGCCTCACTTATATACACGCTCCGTGGTGGAAAGCCCTGGAACAAACGAAGGATATCTTCAGTCAACAAAACCGGCGAAGAAAATAATTTTGGAATGAAAATCAATAGCATGGTCGTCATCAGCAGGGAAACAAGATGCCGTACCTGCTTACCCGCTCTAAGCATGAACAGTGTGGATATTATCCCTCCAATCAATAAAATATCAACAACCCAATAGCCCATATGGAGCGCCGGATTTTGAGTAAGTGTAATAACAGCCTGGTAGAAATAGATATCGCCCACCAGGAAAAGCAATAATATCAGGGAAAGTCTTTTAGCCATATAAATAAAACATGTAAATTAGTAGACGAACAACTAACAGAAATATTTTGGAAATCTGTCATCTTTTTGAACATAATTATGAATACCGACACTAAAATATGAGGCATGGACAATTCCAACACACATAATCGTATCGCAAAAATGACATTTGCCTCGGTCTATCCATTGTATGTTGCAAAAGTGGAGAGGAAAGGCAGAACAAAAGAAGAATTGCACCAGATCATAGAATGGCTGACAGGCTTCGACAAAAAGAAACTACAGGAGCTGATAGAAGAAAAGGTAACTTTTGACGCCTTCTTCCAGCGCGCGTCATTAAATCCTAATGTGAGCCTCATCACAGGAGTAATCTGTGGGTACCGCGTGGAGGACATCGAAGATCCTTTGACGCAGCAGGTCAGGTATTTGGATAAGCTGGTGGATGAGCTGGCGAAAGGCCGGAAGATGGAGAAAATTTTGCGCGGGTCGTGAGGTGTTCACGACAGAACTTCCCGGCTTTCGGTGTGTTACCGGGCCCAACCTGTTTTGCAGCAACCGTTATTATCACTTTATTTTCTCAAAAATGTATTGTTCAATGACGGTATAATAAGAAAAATACACTCCTTTTTTCACCTCCTCTACTACTCTCGGGGAATTCAGAATCAGGTATCCTTTTTCGTCAATTCCGATTTGTGAAACCCCTGCACTTGCTTTGGCTAACTTATACATCATCATAAATCTCCTGTTTTCAATGCTATACTTAGCCGATATCATTTTTTTGAAAGCAGACTTTCCTGTTTCCTTAACATAAAGCTTGAAATGATTGTCCGAAATAACTGCAAAAGCTTCATCCTTACTTTGATCAGCCAAAAGAACGTCCGGAAGCCTGTAATATGTCTTCGTCGGAAGGTATACGGAGTCATTATATCGTATTGAACGAACATTCATCATTCGCCATATCCCGATAAATTTCTTTGGGTCATCAACGATCGTTGTTGTGTCCAGCTGTGCGTGTGGAATGATTGAATTAGCTGTTACAGAAGTAACTACGCCATTTTGAGTAAAGCTCAGTGCAGCCTGGGTCTTTCTTAATGCGGGCGTAAGAAAATTATAGTAAATATCAAAGTCGTTATCCCACTGAGGATATTCAAGTCTTGGTCTTGAAATTTTATAATTCAAAGGGAAATTAATACCCGTATCTTTAGCGATTTTTGAAAGTTGCTCAAAGTCGTTGTCCTGAGCAGAAGTATCAACCGAAGCCGCTGTCAGAAATAGTACAGGCAATGTTTTAATAAACTGATTCAGCATAGAGATAAGTCTTTACAATTGTGAATCGCGTTAAGGTCGTCGCACCGCAACAAGTTATTTCAATAGGTTGCACAATACCTAAAAATACCGAATATATTGCTTAGCTAAACTTTTCGAGCGTGTTAAAACGTATGGCACAAAAGAGAGATTCTCATGGAAATCCCGGTTGGATAATCTTGCTATTACAATTTTGACCCTTATGACCTAATACACAAGCAAAAACGAAGCCGGAGCGTATTTATTTAATTTAAAGGAAAAGGCTCCCTTGTTGACCTTTATACTTTCTCCAAGAGGGGTTCCGCGCAGATCTATCGGCACTACAGCCTTTACGTTACTTTCTTTACCCAGGTTTACTATGCGCTCGCCCTCTATGCCAGCTTGTTCCCACAAACGTAAAATCGTTCCTTCACCATCGGGATTATCACCATATGCGGTAACCAGCAAACCTTTTCCTGATATGGATACCCCGCTTTTACTAGCAGGCATTTTTCCCGCTTCACCGTCCGCAATTGCTGTTAATAAAGGAAGACGGGCCTCCCATGCATTTTGTGCCAGGTTATGAATAGCATTTGAGTTTTTGCTCAACGACCATACCCGAACCCTTTCGCTCCATGAACCATCCTGCCACAAAGCATAATTCGTATTCCACATATTATTGTAAAGGTTAACAAATACAGACGGAACAGTAGGTACATAATCCAGGGAATACTTCCACAATCCCAACTCACCCAGACTAATCAAAGGCGCATCTATAGGCGATAGCGCCATACCTGATTGATCCGGCTGTACAACAACGACACCTGTGTTTACCGCCATAAGACACCTATTGGCGCCTGTAATAATATCCTTTTCCGGATCTACAGCGCCCCCTAAACGACCAACAGTAAAGGTGGGTTGTTTTACACCAAACGGAAAGCAAAGCCATCCTCCCTCGGGTTGTTTATCTGCGGTTTTGGCATTTACAGTCCATTCAATATCAACATAAGCCTCATTGCGGGGAAAGGTGAAAGTCAGCGTATAGTGCTTTGCATAACCTTCTGTTGAGTCAGTAGTTAATGTTGCTATATCTGCAGCATCGGAATGAATAATAGCTATTTTCCAGTTCTTTGGTGTAAATGACAGATAAGGAATCTTATCTGCGCCGGGCATTCCTGGCTTTCCAAAATCATTCAATCCCCATCCATCCTTTACGCGGCTATATGCATTAAACCATTGATTGATTTCATTAGCACTAAAACGCTCGTGAACAAACTGCCCTAAAACATATTTTGAGGATTGATCGACCAGTTCCCTGCTAGTAGATTTTTCAATTAAAGATGCAATCCCCCCCTTTGTTAAATCAAAAGCAACTTTAAAATAAGGCGTATTGAAATCAGGATGCTCATCACTGATGGGGTTTCCATTCCTAAGTTCATCGGGGGTATAAGTCTTGTAGCCGGATGGAGGCACCTCCTTCACATAAACATAACTGCCTTTTTGAAAAGGGTTTTCGATCATTCCGGATCGTTTCCACGGCAAAGGATTATATACTACCAGTCGTTTTCCACTCTTGTTCACCGATGTTGCCAGGAGGTTCAAGTCCTTAGTCAGTTCCCCGGCTACAATATCGTTTGTATTGCGGATATACTGACGTTTGACATCATAAGAATATAGCCATTTTCTTTTACTTCCGGTGGTAGTGTTGTGTGCATCACTGTTTTTCAGGACCGCATAGTTGCCGTTTTCAGGAAGAGGTTCAGCCGCCGCTTCTTCCATCCACTTTTTCCACTCCTCTCCGTAGCTATACCGGGGGCCATATTCTGCGTTCATTCCCCAGGTATGTTCAGCATATAAAAGGCTTTGTTCGTACGCTTTTGCTAACATCGCAGTGATGGGCCTGACAGGTAAGCCCCATGCTTTCATTTGGGTGTGCAACACATCGAGTGCCGATTCCATCGGACGGATGTTTCTTGCAAGCTTTGTCTCCTCCGGGTTAGTCTGCACCCCGTGAATCCACGTATCAGGGCAATCTCCTTTAATAGTTGGCAGAGGAGGATTCTCTGCTAATACCGCCCTGGCAAAATCATCCAGCGTCCCGAAATGTATTCTCACACCCGGCAATTTCTTTTCCGCATAGTCCAGTAGCTTATGAATCTCCTGAGATGACGGTGGACCATGATTATCACCTGTCATTTGCATCGCGAGATAATTTTTACTTGGCCAGTTGGGAGTAGGCCGAATATCAGAACCATACAATGTGGTGTAATTACATAAAACTTTCGAACCATCCGGCCCTTCCCACCAAAACAGCTCGGGGAACCTGGGATACTGGCTGGCAGGATTACATCCTAATTGTAAAAATTGGATACCTGCATGTTTCAACAATGTGGGCAGGATCCACGAATGACCAGGTACATCAGTCATTTTCGCACTAATGGGTAAGGGCAGTCCATATTTTCTTGCAACAGCAGAAGAAAAGCTCAATCCCCGCACCAGGTCTTCATCATCCAGAGATTCAGTTTGCACGGTAAATGGAAGGCCGTGTACGGCTATCGCTCCCGATTTGATGGCCTTTTCAATTCTTGCTTTTCGTTCGGGTGTTTGCAAAGGCCCTAATATCTGTGCCTGTAAAGGCCATCCCGAAACCGTCCATGCAAAGTGCATTTTTTGGGGTAATGATTCACTGCTTTCAATTGTTTTCAGCGCATTATCCATCATCTCTTCCCGGTAGCGCCTAAACACATTTTCCGGCAAATCCGTAAATCCAAGATCAAAATGAGTTTTAAATACAACCCAGATGTCTGTCACTTTTGAATTTGCCTGTCTGAGGTCTTTTAAGTCCTGTCCAAATGCTGCATGCGCGAACAATATAAAACCAATTAATAAGGTTTTTATTTTTTTCACTTTCGAATTGAATTTGAATCAAACAATAATTTTAGCCACGTTAGTTTCTCAATCCCTTGAAGCAGACATGTTCAATAATTGAACTCCCAGTTTCCACCGTTTAATATCATCATACCTAAATCCCTCAAAGGCCAGCTCGTTCTTCTTTCATGCCCGGATTTTCTCTTTCATTTGGGATTGGGTGTACTTGTTGCGGTCTTTTGTTTTATACAACCTAATTTGAATCGGCCTTCAACGATGCATTAAAAAACACATCTAACCCACAACGCTCGCAAGGTTTAATTGATTTTCTCCCGTTGTGCAGGTGGAGTGTTTGCAGGATGTTTGCTAAGCTGTTTGTCATTGCAAGTGTCTTTTGAAGTACCACCTTACCGGTAAAGGACCTGGAAGTTACTTAAAAAAGGAAAGGTCGGATTTTCATCCGACCTTTCTTACGTGCCCAGAACTGGATTCGAACCAGCACACCCTTGCGGGCGCTGCGACCTGAACACAGTGCGTCTACCAATTTCGCCATCTGGGCAACTGATATTGTGTCAGGGCTGCAAATATAAGCAGCCATTTTATTTTTCCAAAATTTCACTGAAATATTTTTTCAGTCAACCGCCGCAATTCCCCTGAAAACCAGCCCGATAAACAAATAACCCGCAAGCGTTGTTAAAATAACTATGACTTCCATCATCATCATACTCGTGCTTATTGCGCTCAACTTTTACTTCTCCATTGCGGAGATTGGTTTAATTTCGGTAGACAAATCCCTCCTCCAGCAGCAGGCAGACAACGGCAATAAAAAAGCCCTCAACGTTTTAAACCTGATCAAAGATCCGGATGAATTCCTCAGCGCCGTGCAGGTAGGCATCACGCTGGTAGGCATACTGGAAGGACTATACGGCGGCGATCTCATGGCCGCCTGGCTGGAACCGGTATTTGTTTCCTGGGGCCTGCACGAAAGCATGGCACACCTCGTGGCGCTCATCGTAGGCGTAGGCGGCATCACTTACCTCACCATCGTTATCGGTGAACTGATCCCCAAAACCCTTGCCCTGCTAAACCCTCAAAAAGTATCTTACCTCATCACCCCCTCGATGATCCTCTTTTCAAAAATTACCTATCCCTTTATCAAACTGCTTACAGCAAGTACCAAATTAATTCTCGGCCTCTTCTCCGTAAATACGATCCGTGAAGAAAAGCTAACGGAAAACGATCTGCGGAGCATGCTCACCGCAGCGTACAAACAGGGACTCATAGACAAAGGAGAATTCACCCTGCATAAAAACCTGTTCTCTGCATACGACCTCACAGCCGAAAACATCATGACACCCTCCGGCATGATCACCTATGTAAATAATGAAATGAGCAGGGAAGTAATAACGGAAACGATTAAACGTAGTATACACCGCACCTTCCCGGTAATCAGTAACAAAAGGGAAGTACTGGGCGCCCTGGGTGTAAAAGACTTCCTGCTTTATCCTGATAAGCCGCTGGAAGCCTTCCTCAGCCCCGTTTCTTTCCTGTCGGTAAACCAGGCCGTGTATGATATCTTCCAGCAGCTGCGCCGCGAAAATACCAATATGGGCGTGGTGATTAACGAATACGGCGCCTGCGAAGGAATCATTTCCTATCATGATATTGTGTCCGGACTGCTAGGTGGCAGCCTGCCGGGATTCAATGCCACAGAGCGTTACCTCGTACAACAGGAAGATAAAAGCTGGCTTACCTACGGCTATACACGACTCAGCTATATCCGCGAAACACTGAATTTTGAATGGCTACGGGAATATGAAAAAGAAGACATTACTATTGCCGGCCTCCTCATCGATAAGCTGAAACATATCCCCGCCCCGGGCGAAAAAGTAATGCTCAACCAGGTAACCTTCGAAATAAAAAAAATGGATCATCACCGCATCGATGAAGTGGTGATCCGTACGCAAACGCTTGCGCAATAATACTTTTACTATAGTTTATGTACCATAACCTTTCTATCTTGACACAAACAACCTGATGGTTATGGTAAGAAAAACCTTCCTGCTCGGACTGCTCGTTTTGCAGGGCTTTATTTCCACTGCACAAACACGAAAACCAAATATTATTTTTATTTATGCAGATGACCTGGGATATGCGGAAACCGGTCCTTACGGACAACAGAAAATAAAAACGCCTCACCTCGACCGCCTCTCTGCAGAAGGCATCCACTTTAACCAGTTTTATACCAGCACACCGGTATGCGCACCTGCACGCTGTATGCTGCTCACCGGCCGTCATGGCGGGCATTCGTATATCCGTGGGAACTATGAAATGGGCGGCTTCCCCGATTCACTGGAAGGCGGACAAATGCCTTTGCCGGAAGGTACGGTTACTATTGGCACCATGCTTCAAAAAGCAGGGTATACCACCGGCGCCATCGGCAAATGGGGACTGGGCATGCAATACAGCACCGGTGATCCTAACCGCCAGGGGTTCGATTACTTCTACGGCTATCTCGATCAGAAGCAGTCACACAGCTTCTACCCTACCCATCTCTGGGAAAACGGCAAAGCCGACAGTCTACGCAATACTTTCATCAATGTACATCAGCCACTGTCGCCCGCCACGGCTACCGATGCCGATTTCGATTATTATAAAGGAAAGGATTATGCGATAGATGAAATGACGAAGAAAGCCACGCAGTTTATCAGGAAAAATCAACAACGGCCCTTCTTTCTCTATCTCCCCTACACCATACCGCATGTGTCCCTCCAGGTGCCCGACAGCGCGCTCCGGCAATACATCGGGCAGTTCAATGAAAAGCCCTACTACGGCCAGCAGGGATACAGCCCGCAGAAATACCCGCTGTCGGCCTACGCCGCCATGATCACTTACCTGGATTCACAGGTGGGCATTATCATGAACCTGGTAGCCAGCCTCGGACTGGACAACAACACTATCATTATGTTTTCCAGCGATAACGGCACCACTTTTAACGGCGGTGTGGACGCCGCCTTCTTCAATAGCACCGGGGGCCTCAGAGGGCTTAAAATGGACCTTTACGAAGGTGGTATCCGCGAGCCTTTCATTGCCCGCTGGCCAGGAAAAATCCCGGCAGGAAAATCATCCGAGCTGCCGGGCGTTCAATACGACCTGATGGCCACCTTAGCCGCTATTGCAGGCATCCCCGCCCCACCGAACGATGGTATATCACTGCTGCCGGAAATGACCGGCAAACACGCTCAACAACCGGAAAGAAAATATCTCTATTTTGAATATCCCGAAAAGGGCGGCGCCATCGCCATCCGCATGGGAAAATGGAAAGCCATTAAAAATGGTCTGAAGAAAAATCCCGCAGCTCCGTGGGAACTGTACGACCTCAGTACCGATAAAGGAGAAGAACATGATGTGGCCGCTGCACACACCGCCATGCTGCCGGTATTCAACGACATTGTAAATAAAGAACACCGGAACGCACATATCAACGAATGGGAATTCATCCACCCAAAAACAAGCAAAACAAAATAAAAACTCCGCCGGGATTTTCAACGCTACTGAAAACCCCGGCGCCTCATTATTTATTTTCCCACTTAAACCATTTCACGCCCAATACTACAAACACAATGGTATAACCGGCAGCCGCCAGTAAAGCCCAGGTGGTATCCATGTTCCAGCTGGCAGGATCCAGGCTCGCCGCCAACACCTTTCTTACCACGCCGTAAGGCGACCAGATCACCAGCAACCCTATCTTCTTTCCCAACACCCCAAACTCGCCAAACATGCCGATCATAATAAATATAAAGTAAACAAGACGGGTGGTAGAATTAACCGTATCCGGATTCTTGATGAGCCCTACAATGGCCTGTCCCATACCCAGGTACACAAAACCACCCAGCATCGCCATCAGCAAACCGGCGATATAACCTACCGGCGAAATATAGATATGATCCACAAAATAACCCACCACAAACACAAGGACCGTCATCAGTACGATCATCGCTACCTGCACAATCAAGCGGCTCATCATAATGGTCCATGCAGATACCGGCCCTACCCTCAAGCGCTGAAACACGCCCCTGTCGCGGTCGCGGGCAATACTGTTTGAATACCCCATCAACCCGATACTGGTAAGGCCGATCGTAATACAGGACGACAGCACAAACACGCCGCCCAGCTTATCCACCAATCCTTTCCACGACACTAAAATAACGAGCGACACCAACAGCACCAGTCCGAACGAACGGCGGTTGCGCCACAGCGTTGTAAAATCGGCCCGCAGCAATGCGGCCATCACAGTCCTATTTTTTGGTACACTTGTTTCCATCCTGGTAGCAATTTGATCAGGAACGAACAGCCGTTCCGGTTAAACCAATAAACACATCTTCCAAAGTAACCTTTCCCTTCCTCACCACGCTCAGCACAGCCGGATCATCCCGGTGCTGCGCAATCAGCGCCTCAGGCGTATCTATGGCGATAATACGGCCATGATCAATGATCGCAATACGGTCGCATACCGCTTCGGCTTCTTCCATCGAATGCGTGGTGAGTAATACCGCATGACCGTTGTTGCGGAAATGCTCCATCCTTTCCCATAACTGGCGCCGCGACTGCGGATCCAGCCCGGTAGTAGGTTCATCCAGCAATACCAGCTGCGGGTTATGAATAGTGGATATCACCAGCGATACCCGTTGTTGCTGCCCGCCGGAAAGCTGCGATATTTTTTTGCCGGATGCCTCCTCCAGGTTGATCTCTGCCAGCTTCTGTTTTACGGCAGCATCCTTTAAGTTTACACCATAGATGCTGGCAAATAACCGGATGATTTCGGAGATAGTCAGCTCCGGCTGAAAACTGGTAGCCTGTAACTGTACGCCCATATTGGCGCGGGCATGCAATGGTTGCTCCCGGATATCGAAACCCGCCACCGTAATACTCCCGGAAGCGGGATGCAGCAATCCCTCAATAGCGCTGAGGGTACTGGTTTTACCGGCGCCATTGGGTCCCAGCAAACCAAAAATTTCGCCGGCATGCACTTCAAAGGAAACGTCCTTTACGGCCTGGAAAGCCCCATACTGCACGTTTAGCTGGCTCACAGCCAGAACAGGAGCAGTTGCTTGTTGTTGATTGATCATCTGATCATATTTAGTTTAAACGGACGGTCGAAAATACAACAACCACGGGGATCACCGCGGCTAAACCGGCGAATGCCACCGGAAAAGCGGTAAATGAAGGAGTTAAAACGGTGAAAGCCAACTGTCCGTTGGCGTATTTGCGTCGGCCCGTAAAAAACCTATGGGGAAACCAGGCACTATAAAGTAACCAGTTGTCTGCGCAAAGCTTCCAGTACCATACCCGTGCGGCTTTGCACGTTTAATTTATTAAACAGTATTTCGCGGTAACCATCCACCGTTCTTTCAGTAACGTTCATTTTAGCGGCAATGGCTTTATAGGTAAGATCACTGCAGGCCAGGTGGAGAAACTCCCGTTCCCGCTCCGTGAGCGTTTGCTTTTGTTCTGACTGCAACAGCAACCGGCGGTAGTTAACATTGGAGGCATCGTTGTTATACTGACCGGTGGTATAAATTTCCGTTAATGCCTTTTCCAGTTCTGTGGGATGGATATCTTTCAGGAGATAGGCACAGCAACCGGCCTTCAGCATTTCTATGATCGTGGCGTCATTGTCTTTCATCGACAACGCTACTACTTTTACCGTGGGATATAATTTCAGTACTGCCTCGGTGGCCCTGGCGCCATCCATTACCGGCATATTTACATCCAGCAACAGGATGTCGGGCAATGCAGGCAGTTGTGCCAGTTTATCCAGCATCTCCCTGCCGTTCATGGCTTCCGCCACAATATGAAAGCCGGCGAAGCCGCTCACCAGTAAACTAAGCGACTTCAGGAACAACTGGTGGTCATCTGCAATACCTATGTTGATCTTCATAAACAAAAATTATTCAAGGGGTAATGTTATCAATACTGCGGTACCGCCGGCGGTAGTTACCTCCCAGCGGATATCGCCTCCAAGTAAAGTGGTGCGGTGCTGCATATTCCGGATGCCCATACCAATAGCCGACATTCCTGCTTTATCAAATCCGGAGCCATCATCTGCGATAATGAGGATCAACTGTTGGTCTGCCGTTCTGATACTGATGTCAATTACCTGCGGACGGGCATGTTTTATACAGTTCTGCATGGCTTCCTGGATAATCCGGAACAGGATGATCTGGGGCTCCGCCTGTAAGGGCAGCACCGTTAGTTCATGGGTAAACTTTACGGTGATGGCCCTGCTGGAATTGATCCTGTCTACCTCCGCCTTCAGGTTTTCTATCAGGCTGAACTGGTCCAGCCACTGGCGGCTGAACGACTTGGAAAGCGCCCGCAGATGCTGAATAGCGGTACTCAGGGTATCTTCTGCAATTTGCAGGGTGTCGGGGATTTCCTTCATGCTCCTTTGGGTAACATTGATCAGGAGCTTGGTACTGCTTAGCAATTGGCCGATATCGTCATGCAGCTCCTGTCCGAGGTGGGCAAAGGCTTCTTCCTGCATTTCAATCTGGGACCACATTAGTTGTTTGTCGTAATCTTCTTTCATTAACTTAAGCTGATGTAAGTATGCATCCTGCTTCTTCTTATAACTTATTACCGCTGCCACTACCACCAGTCCCATGATGGTAACCAGCAACGAAATAAAAATCACAGCTACAAAGAGATCCTGTTTGACCGGAAGCATACGACGCCTTTTATCAGCATAATATACAACAGGTAATTGGATAATGAGTTCAACACCGCGAAAAAATGCCTGGCCCTGGTGGTATCGTTTTCCAGTAACAGGTTATAAAAGGCGTTTACACTCACGGAAGCCGCGAAATAAATAAAGAAGGCAAGGGTTAACCAAAAAACAGGGTGCCGGAATATAGACGCTTCACTATCCGGGGTTATTGAAAAAAAGGATAAAAGGCACCAGCAAATAACCAGGAAGCTTTCTATCGTGATGTTGATACCCGGAAAGGCACGCCACCCGCCCAATACAAAGCTGTAGAAAAGAGATACCATGCAAAACACAAAAATGGAAATACCCATCAGTAAGCGCCAGCGGTAATCCCTGATCCCCGATCGGAGAATAATTGTAATCAGACTATATTCCAGCACCACAAAAAAATGATACACTATAAAAAAACCTAAACCTTCTGTGCCGATCAATTCTACTATCACTTCGGTAATAATAGATACGCCGAGCAATACGCACAGCAGCTTTACTTCCCTGTGTTCCAGGTAAAATAAGCTAATAATAAAACAGGCTATCAATAAAGCATAATATGCGTACACCCAACCGTTCATCGGCACAAAAAGTTTTAATTCGGGTTAACTAAATATCAGGTCCAGGTCTGCCGTGGCTAACGGTGATCCATGACCTTTCAGCAATTCAAATAAATGTTTCAATGGAGGAACCGGAACCGGTGTTCCATTACCTCTCTCCTCTATTTTAGGATCGCCGCCGGCATGCACCATGTCGTTGGCTGTAACTTTCTGCAGCAGCTGCGCATACCCTACCTGGCTGCTATCGAAAGTTAATCCCTCAGCTACCAGGCTCAGTTTTTCGTTGGGCTCCGGAATCGCAAAATGAAAACGTACGTATTCGCAACCTTCCTGGCTGAGAATACGTAAAAGAGAAGCTTTACTGAAATCCACGGAGTATGAACCCTGAAATAAAGGAATCAGTCCCGGATTAGCAATTAAAAATTTGTAGAAGTTATTCAGCATACCAAAATATGCCGCAACAGTAATAGGCATTCCATAGGTCACGGCCTGGTCCTCGGTAAAGGGCATGCGGTAATCCAGCTGTTCAGTTATAGGATTCAGGTAGCCCTGGTCGTTACAACCATAGCCTGCAAGGGACATTTGATCACTCATGTTAGGTCAGTTTAGTGGAAACAAATATTTGACTTTTTGTTCATGACTGATACCGGGAAAATCCCCGGTAATGTATTTTACTGCTTTCCACCTGCAGCCGTCCTCTTTTTTTACAACTTGAGCAAACCCAGCTTGTGAAGGGTGTTTACCGGTTTGTTGTCCCAAAACAATTCAAAATCATCCAGCCCTGCCGCCTCATAGCTGTCTTTCACTTCCTGCAGCGTATATGTTTTAGCGTTAGCCACGGCCAGCTGTTGCAGCATCTGCGTAAGCCATGCTCCCTGGGGAGGTTGCACGCTGATATTTACTTTCTCTTTTTTGCCCTGGAAAGTTAAGGAAGACATTTCCCAGGTACTCCCCTTCTTTGACTTGGTAATAATTTCCATCGCCGGCTGTTTGCCCAGGTACACTACTTTCGACGTGGGCTTCACCGTGCCCGCTTCTTCCTCCATCAGCGCGGTAGTGATGAAATCGGGATGCACCGTGGTTTTCGGTACTTTGAAGTCGAACCATTTAGACAAGGGGTAATCCAGGCAGGCGCCATGCATAAAGTTCAGCAGCGACTTCTTCAAGCCATAGCTGAAAGTTTCATGGTCCGCACCCGTAGGATCAATATGCATAATATCGTTATTGGCAAAGGCGCCGATTTCGTCTGTCTCTTTTTGTACGCTGAATTTCGCGGGCTCCAGTCCCACCGGGCTATGGGCCGTCATGGTAAACTGGTGCCAAAAGGCCGATTGCAGTATCCCCGCCTGGAACATCTGCCGCACCATTTCCAGCGCATCAATGGTTTCCTGCGCTGTTTGCGTAGGGAATCCGTACATCAGGTAGGCATGCACCATAATACCCGCTTCCGTGAAATGCCGGTTTACACGCGCCACCTGGGCCACAGTAATACCTTTCTGGATCAGCCCCAGCAAACGGTCGGAAGCTACCTCCAGGCCGCCGGAAACGGCAATACAACCCGATGCTTTCAGCAACAGGCAAAGGTCACGGGTAAAACTCTTTTCAAAACGGATGTTCGTCCACCAGCTAACAGTGAGCTTACGGCGGATGATTTCCAGTGCCAGCGCCCGCATCAGCGCAGGCGGCGCGGCTTCATCCACAAAGTGGAAACCGTTTTGCCCGGTTTGCGCAATGATGGTTTCCATCCGGTCGCATAGCAGCGAGGCCGTAATGGGTTCATATATCTTTATATAATCAAGAGAAATATCACAGAAGGTACATTTACCCCAATAGCAGCCATGCGCCATGGTGAGCTTATTCCAGCGCCCATCGCTCCAGAGGCTGTGCATCGGGTTTACCACTTCAATAGCGGAAATGTATTTGTCCAGCAGCAGGTTGCTGTAGTCCGGCGTACCCAGCTGGGCCTGTTTGTAATCGTGCGTGGCTTTGCTGTTCACATAAGTTACTTTGTCTTCTGTGAGCAGGAAAGTACGCTTCAGCTCTTCCGCTGTTTTCTTGCCTTCGAGAAACAACAGCAAATTTTCTATGGGCGCTTCCCCGTCGTCGAGCGTGATAAAGTCCACGAATTCAAATACGCGCGCATCCGCCAGCGAGCGCAGCTCGGTATTAGGAAACCCGCCGCCCATCGCTACTTTTACAGCCGGATAATGTTGTTTGATCCATTGTCCGCAGCGCAATGCGGCATACAGGTTACCGGGAAAAGGCACAGAAATCGCTACCATAGCCGGTTGCACCTGCTGCATATGCAGCGCCAGGAGATCGGTCAGGATGGTATCTATATAAGTATATTCCGCCTGTAATGCGGCGTATAATTCATCAAAGCTGTTGGCGGAGCGGCTCAGGCGTTCTGCATAGCGGCTGAAACCAAAATGTGGGTCCACACATTCCATGATCAGATCCGACAGATCTTCCAGGTACATGGTGGCCAGGTGTTTCGCTTTATCCTGCGTGCCCATAGAGCCAAAGGCCCAGTTCAGGTCGTCCAGCTGCGCAAATCTCGAAGCTTCCGGCAGGTAATCCCGTTTACAGATGAGATGTGCCAGCGTGGGATTCTTTCCCTGTAAAAATAAAATAACCGCGTCGATAGTTTGTATGTAATCCTCCTGCAGTACCAGCATCCGTGCAATATTCTCCGAAGCCGCCACCGGCGGGGCCGCAGCAATATGTGCAAACAACCGCTCCAGGCCCTGTTTTGAAAACAAACGGAGCGTTACCTCAATACCCAGGTCCGACTGGAAGGAAGTAATATGCTTTGTATTCAGAAATCCTTTCAGATAAGCAGTGGCCGGGTACGGCGTGTTCAGCTGGGTAAATGGTGGCGTTATTAAAAAAACGGAATTACTCAAGTCAGGTTATTTAAAAGGCAAATTTAGTTCTTTTTTAAGGAGAAACGATACGGATGCCTTAAGAGTATGATGCAGCGGGCCTTTCCTATTAGTCTACAAAATTTATAGACTTTTATTTGGAAATAATAAAAGACCCCTTTATCTTTGTTTCACCACCACTGATAAAGCCACCACTCCATCAGTATTTCACCACCAGTTTTATTTCGTAGCATACCTCGTCGCCCCACCAGGACCGGCAACGTCTTGCATTGTTCAACCAATAATATACAAACATGAAAACGCATAAGCACCTATTTCTAACCGGCCTGATGGTGGCAGGATTATTTGGCAACAGTACCTTTGCCGCCCCTAAAAAACCATTCGTAAAACAAGGCATCTGGAGAGGCGTGTTTACCCTCAGCGAATCGCAGGTCCCTTTTAACTTTGAGCTGAAAGGGAAAGATCCCGAACACGCAGTGTTTACGCTGATCAACGGTTCCCGCCGCGACGACTTCCACGTGCAACGCATTGGCAACGACTCTTTATTTATAAAGATGAACACCTATGATGCCGCACTCGTCGCCAAAATTGAATCAGACGGTAAGATTACCGGCGAATACCGCAGCCTGGTACCCAACTTCCGCGGCAACGCCCTGCCCTTTACAGCGGAACACGGACAAACCTACCGCTTCGCGGAACCTGGCACAGAAGCCGCTCCCACTTACGATATCAGTGGTAAATGGGACCTGAAAATTTACAGTAAGGAACCTACTCCCAACCGGATCGGATTACTGAAACAAAACGGTAATAAACTCACCGGCGTAGTAATGTCTGTAGTGGGCGACAGCCGCGAGCTGGAAGGCACTGTTCATGGCGATGAATTTGAATTGTCAGGCTTCACCGGCCCCAGTCCTATCTACATCAAAGGAAAAGTAAATGATGATAAATCCCTCACCGGGGAAATCAGCCTGGGTATCTACAATAACATCAAATTTGACGGAGAAAAAAATGCTGCCGCCGAATTACCGGATCCCTACAAACTTACTTTCCTGAAAGAAGGGTATAAAAAGCTGGACTTCACCCTGCCGGACCTCGATGGTAACAACGTTTCCCTGAGCGACGACAAATACAAAGGTAAAGTAGTGATCGTGGAAATCATCGGTACCTGGTGCCCTAACTGCACGGATCAGACTTCCTTCCTCTCACCGTGGTACAATAAAAACAAAGACCGCGGCGTAGAAGCAATCGCCATCGGCTTTGAACAGAAAGATGACCTGGAATATGCAAAATATACCCTGGGTAAACTGAAAGAAAAATACAACATACAATATGATATTCTTTTTGGTGGCATTGCTGATAAGAAAGTGGCATCAGAGAAGCTGCCAGCGCTCAACCGCATGATGGCCTTCCCTACCACTATTATAATAGACCGTAAAGGCGAAGTAAGACAAATACATACCGGCTATACCGGAGAGGTTACAGGCCAGTATTACAAGGATTATGTGGCCAAATGGAACCAGGACCTGGATGCTTTAATCGCTGAAAAGTAATTTTAACATTTAATTTCCGGATCCCGTAAACGCTAATCCGCCCGTCACCCTTAAATTGCACCAAATTTAAACACACAACATATATGCAACGATTAGCATCATTATTCTTTATTGGAGGATCTATCTTCCTGATGTCTTTCACCACACCTGCTACTGTCAACAAAGGAGAAAAACCAACCAAAGCTGCTTCCGCCAGGAAAGCAACTGTTTTCCAGGTAGACATTAAAGAAAGCAAGTTAAACTGGACAGGTAAAAAAGTAACCGGACAACACGAGGGTACTATCAATATTGCCGACGGCAAACTGGAAGTAGAAAGCAACGTACTGAAAGGTGGCAGCTTTTCACTGGATACCCGCAGCATCGCAGTAACCGATATCAAAGATGCCGGTGGCAATGCTAAATTACTGGGCCACCTGAAAAGCGAAGACTTCTTCGCCGTGGAAAAATTCCCGGCAGCCACTTTTGTAACTACCAGCGTCACTTCCAAAGGCGGCGGTAACTACGAAGTAACCGGTAACTTAACCATCAAAGGCATCACCAACCCGGTTACCTTCCCCGCAACTGTAACGGTTGCAGGCAGCAAACTCACAGCCAAAGCAGCTATTAAAGTGGATCGTACCAAATACAATATTAAATACGGTTCCAAAAGCTTCTTTGAAGGCATCGGCGATAAAGCCATCTATGATGACTTTGACCTGGATGTAACACTGGTAGCCGCTGCCAAATAATTCGTTCTTGTTTTTACTACCCCATTATATAATTCCTGGGGAGCACGGGCACTCCCGCCCATGCTCCCGGGAATGCCAATAACCATTTCTTTTTACAGCCTCCTTACAGCAACACCTTTTTTTATTCATCAACCAATTACTTTTTTGGCAACCCGCATGTTGCTGCCGGGCATTTCATGCCATCTATAACTTTTACCACCATGAAGCTGAGAAAAATGATATTCATTTTACTGGGTATGCTATGTGCCGTTACTATCGTAGCCGGGTTTAATATCACAGATCCGCCTACCAAAGCCCAACTTGGAAAAAAACTATTCTTTGATCCGTTGCTGTCGAAAGACCGCAGCATCAGCTGTGCCTCCTGCCATATCCCTCAATTTGGATTTGCAGATACCCTCGCCTTCAGCAACGGTATTCATCATACACCTACCAAAAGAAATACACCGGGCATCACCAATCTCTCCGGCCGCCCCAATTTCTTCTGGGACGGGCGCGCCGCTTCCCTGGAAGACCAGGCCCTGCAACCTATCATCAACCCGGATGAAATGGGACTGCCCATTGAAGAAGCCGTACAACGCCTGAACGAAGATGAAAGCTACCAGCGCTACTTCCAGCAACTGTTTAACAGTCCGCCTACCAGCAAAAACCTGCTGCAGGCCATCGCCGCTTTTGAACGCACGCTGGAAACCGCCAACAGTCCGTACGACCGGTACATTGCCGGTGACGATAACGCACTAACGCCTTCGGCTATACGCGGCCGCCTTCTTTTTATCGGTAAAGCCAATTGCAATAATTGTCATTCGGGAGAAGATTTTACTGCGGACCGCTTTAAAAATATCGGTCTTTATAACGGAACTACCCTTACAGATGCCGGTCGCTTTGAAGCGACGAAAGACAGCTCCCACCGCGGCTTCTTCAAAGTACCAGGACTACGCAATGTAGCCGTTACCGCTCCGTATATGCATAACGGTATGTTTAAAACACTGAAAGAAGTAATTGCCTATTACAATGAACCCAACAACATTGTACATGATGGCATCAACCGGGATTTGTCGCTCAGCAAACCACTGAACCTTAGCAAAGAAGAGATGGAAGACCTCGAAGCCTTCCTGGTAGCGCTTACAGACGACCGATTCAAATTAACACATCACTAACCATAAAAATCAACCAGGGCATGAAAAAAATTATACTGCCGGTCATCTCCCCCCTGCTGCTGTTCTCAGCAACACTTACAGCACAGGATAAACATCTCACCGATACCACCAGCCAGCTGGGCGAAGTACAAATTGTAGGCAGCCGCAGCGCCAACCGTACCAAACTGAACTCGCCGGTACCCGTAGATATCATCGATATTAAATCACTCCAGGAGGCAGCGCCACAAACCAGCATTACACAGTTGCTGCAGTATGTGTCGCCCTCCTTTCACTCCGTAAACGGCTCCAATGCCGGCGATGCCGGATCGGCCCTCAGCCTTGCACAATTAAAGGGCCTTGGCGTGGATCAGCTGCTGGTACTGGTAAATGGTAAGCGACGTCATAAAAGCTCCAATGTTAACTGGGGCGGCCTCGGCAACGGCGCCACCGGATACGACCTTAACTCCATCCCCGCCGGCGCTATTGAGCGCATTGAAATACTGCGCGACGGCGCCGCCGCACAATACGGCTCCGATGCCATCGCCGGCGTTATCAATATCGTACTGAAAAAACAAACCAACGATGTGATCGTGAGTACCACCGGCAGCATCCGCCGCCGCGGTGACGGCGCCAGTACCCGCACCAATATCAACTACGGCCTCAAAATAGGCGACCGTGGCGGCTACCTCAACGCCACCGCCGAATTCGCCACACAAGCCGTTTCCCTCCAACCCGGCCGCGATGATGCCGGACTATACAACGGTCCCATTTATGGCGGCGGCGCCAACACCCGCGGGTATGATAACATCTACACCAAAGAAATAGACGATGCCATCCTCGCCAGCCGTGGCATCGACCGCCACTTCTTTGACCAGCGCGGCGGAGGTTCCAACAAAGCTAAAGACGCACTCCTGTTTTTTAATACAGCCATTCCCGTTAGTGACCACGCGGAAGTGTACGCATTTGGGGGGATCAGTCACCGCAACTCCCAATTCACGGCGGTATACCGTCTCCCCGGCTGGACGGAACGCAACAACACCGGCCTTTACCCGGATGGTTTCCTCCCTGCCATGGATAACAGCATCACCGATAAATCCATCGCTATCGGCCTGAAAGCCAAAGCAGGCGAATGGAACCTCGATATCTCAAATGTATTTGGCAAAAATGATTTCGGCAATGTGATCAGCAATTCACTCAACGCCAGCCTGGGACTGAAAAGCCCCACCACCTTCGACGCAGGTAAATACAACGCCTCGCAGAACACCGCCAGCCTGGATATCAGCCGGTACTTCACCTCCGTACTGCATGGCCTCAACATAGCATTCGGCGCACAATACCGTACCGAAACCTACCAGATCATCGCCGGCGAAGAAGCCTCCTACAGCAAAGCAGACCTGCGCCCCATTTACTCGGTAGACACTTCCGTGAACGGGATTCCTTACCTCGCCGACGGCGGCCTTCTTGCACTCAACGGCCTCTCGCCCGGATCACAGATCCATGCAGGGTTCCGGCCTTCCAATGAAGTGAATGTCAGTCGCGCTATCGTGGCCGGCTATGCCGATGTGGAACTCAATGTCACCGAAAAATGGCTGGTATCTGCCGCGGTACGTGCGGAAAACTTCTCCGACTTTGGCAATGTTACCACCGGCAAAATAGCCACCCGGTATAGCTTTGCGCCCTGGCTCGGCATCCGCGGTTCTGCCAATACCGGCTTCCGCGCACCCGACCTCGCGCAGTTCTATTATACCGAAACCTCTACCAGTTTCCAGCAGGGCCGCGCCATCGACCAGGTAACTGCCTCCAATAAAAATGCAGCTACCAGGGCGCTGGGCATCCCTTCCCTTACACCGGAAAAAAGTACAGGGTACACCGCGGGTATCACCTCGCAACCTGCCCGGAACGTAGAACTGAGTGTAGATGCCTATCTTGTGGATATAAAAAACCGGGTAGGCAATACCGGTAACTTCTCCGCTACCGATCCCAATCTCCCCGCAGATGTAAGAGCATTGCTCCTGCAAACGGGTACCACACAGGCGAAGTTTTTCTACAACGCTTTCAGTACCCGCACAAAAGGAATTGAATTCACGGGCAGTTACAAAATACCGCTGCACCGGAATAGCCTGCAGCTGCTGGCTGGCGGCAACTTTGTGAAAAATGAGGTAACGTCTGTAAATACGCCCAAAGGACTGGAACAATATAAATATGTCATCTTCAGCGAATCAGAAAAAGCGAGGGTAACTACCAATATCCCGCAACAGAAAATAACGTTACAGGCTATACTGAATACACCCCGCTTTACATTCCTCGCGCGTACCATTTATTTTGGATCCGTTACCACCGCCTCTGCCCTCAATGCTAATTTCCCGCGGCCCGACTACTACTTCCAGGAGCTGAAGCCCATCTGGGTAACCGACTTCTCCGTAGGATACCGTATCAGCAAAGCCATACAGGTAACCGCCGGCGTAAACAATGCATTCAATGTATTGGGCGATTACTCCGATAAAGCAATAGCAGGATTACGCAATCCATCAGTAGTTGGTATTCAGAACGGCAGCGCAGGCATCCAACCATTTGTGAGATTATATGCCCGTTTCTAATCCTTAAAAAATGCAATCATGAAAAATAATACCCTCTTCCTTCTGAGCAGCTTTACCCTGTTGGCTTTCAGCGCCTGCAATAAAACGGATTACCTTGATGTAAACGCCGGCCAGCGGCCTTCTCTTTCAGCTAATGTCCGTTTTGTAAACGCCCGCATCCCTGCTACCGGCATCCAGTTCTGGACGTTTACACAAAAAGTAACAACGGACGCCGTGCTTCCCGGCGCAGCATCCCCTTATGTGTCTACTACTTTCGGAAATGTACAGATCAATTTCACAGAAGGCAGCGGCACTGCCTATAAAGCCTCCCGGCAGTTTGGCAACAGCGCTACGTATTCTGCCACCGGCGGTCCTAACGGTCCTATTGCCGGATACTACCATACTGTATTTGCTGCATCCACTAAGTACAATGCAGGAAAAGATACCCTGCTCCTTTTCTACGACGATCTCTCTGCTCCCGCTGCAGGCAAGGCGAAGCTCCGCTTTGTTCACCTCGCGCAGGGCATTGCCGGCGTAAGCGTACGGTTAAAACAAAATGATACGGAAACGCCGCTCTTTACCACTATCCCTTATGGAAGTGCCGGCGGTAGCAATCTCCAGGGCGCTGCATACGACAGCGCGCCGTTCACTAACGTAAACGCAGGTACGATTTCATTGATTGTCAGCGCCGGCGAAAATGCGGCGCCTGTTGCTATTGATCAGCAGGCACTCTCCAATATCACGCTGGAAGCAGGAAAAATTTACACCGTTTTTATCCGGGCCGACGGTAAAGGCATAGTGAGTGCAGGCATACTCTCCACTACAAGTTTGTAACCTGCAATAAAAAAGCTGCCTCAAAATTCCTTTTGAGACAGCTTTTTTATTATTGAAACATACCCTTTTAGTTCCTGGAAAAAAAAGTTTTTTGCAGATAACTTTCCAATGAAGCCGGTTTCCTGCCCAACAACTTTTCCAATTCGCTACCTGGCAGATTAAACTCATTCTTCTTAATCGCCTCTGCAAAGCCAGACATAACACCAATATACTCCTGTGGCACGCCTGCTTTCGTTAAGGTGTCTGTATACGCATCTTTCGGAGCGTCAATATAAGCTACCTGCTTATCAGCCAGTTTAGATAATAATTGCGCAATATCAGCAAACGAATAAGTAATATCGGACGCAATGGTATATTCTTTATTATCGTGTCCTGTTCCGGTAAGCACATTAGCCGCAGCTTCCGCCATGTCTAACCTGGATGCATAGGGTACCCTGCCCTCTCCACCCGGAATGAAAACACCGGTTTCCACTACCTTTTCTCCAAGAAACATAGGCAATACATCTGCGTACAGATTGTTGTTTAAAAGAGTATATGTTAATCCGGATGTTTTAAGGTAATTGGCGGTAGCGATGTGTGAATCTACTATCAGGGGAATAACGCTGGTAGTGGCGGCATTGGTAGCAACGCTGGTATAAATAATATGTTTCACACCTGCTTCTTTAGCAGCATTGATCACATTGATCTGCTGACCGGCACGATCACTGTGATCACTGGAAGATACCAGTAACACCTTATCAACGCCCTTAAAAGCCGGTACTAAAGACGGATAATCGTGATAGTTGCCCACTCTGATGCTAATGCCTTTTTCTTTTAATCCACTGGCTTTTGCTTCGTCTTTTACCAATGCCGCAACCTGGTTAGCGGGAACTTTCTGCAGCAGAAAATCGATAACTGCTCCTCCGAAATGGCCTGTGGCTCCTGTTACAAGAATCATAATGATGAGTTATTTAATTTTTAATAATACCCATGTATAACTACCTTTACGTACTAATCGTATGTTAGTTACCTTTGGTAAGTCAAAAGTATTAAACAATTGATTATCAAACAATAAGGCACTCACAGGTGTGCCAATTACCTCCGGGTAAGTAATATTAAAAATCAATCTGTTGACATGATAGAAGATTATAAAAAATTTGATAAATCCATCCCTTGTCCTGTCAGAACATTGATGGATCGCATTGGTGACAAATGGGTGGTACTCGTAATCAGTACCCTTGGAGAGAAAGGAACCATGCGTTTTAACCAGTTGCATGAAATTATTGGAGACATCTCACAAAAGATGTTGACCGTAACGCTTAAAAAGCTGCAGGAAGACGGATTGGTATCCCGTAAAATGTACCAGGAAATCCCTCCCAGGGTTGAATACACACTAACGGCTATGGGCGAAAGCCTTTTACCGCATATTACAGGCCTTGAACAATGGGCTGTTGCTAATATGAGTGGTATTCAACAAAGCAGGCAACAGTATTTGTCCGCTAAATAATAATATCAGAAGCTCACCTTGCCACCTACCGTTATCCAGCGGCCGGGCATAGGCACTGCGCCGGCTTCCACATACGTTACGTCCAGCAGGTTATTGGCATCTGCATAGATCTGGTAACGGGGTTGCCTATACGCAATACGCGCATCCACCAGGGTATAGTCTTTGTAACTTACCCGCATGCAGTAACGCGCGGCAGCGGAAACGCTGAAGTGACGCGCAATATCCGTGCGTACATTGGCGGTAAACTGGTGCCGCAGGCTTTCAATCACATACCGCGAAATCTTAGTCGTGATGGCATCCCCCTTGAAGGATGGGGAAAGATAATTGTAACCGGCATTTACGCCAAAGCTGTTAAACAGCGAACCACCGGCGAAAATAGTGTTGTAGCCACTGTTAAGCGAAAAGCCTGTCATATCTGCCCGCTGGAAATTCTGCGGTTGCCAGGGAACTTTTGCCGGGTCGGCGCCACCGGCCGTATCTTTTACAAAGTCAATAAAATTGCTGACCTGCCTGTAAAACACGGATCCCGAAAAAGAGAACTTACCACTAAACTTCCGTATACCCGCTTCTGCAAAAGCTGCTTTCTCCGGTCCCAGCTTTTCATTCCCGATAATGCCGCCGCCTTTGTAATAAAGATCGGTGTAAGTGGGCAGTCGTTGGGCCGTGCCTGCATTGGCAAACAGTTTTATGTCGGGCGTAATATTAAAGCCTACATCTGCTCCGGGGAAAAACTGCCAGCCATAAACCGTGTTATAATTGAGATAACCGCCTACGGTAAAACTAAAGCGGCAGTCGGCCACCGACTTGTACTCGCCGAACAGACCCAGGTTGGTTCTGTCGTGGTTACCAAGATTAGAGCTTTTAATATGCTCATAACGCCCTTCCACACCGGCGCCAAAGGTACCGATAGCGGTGCTGAACGTATTATTCAGCTCTGCATCAAATACGTGTGTATTATGAAGATTACGGTATTTATCAGGCTTTATGTAGATGTAATCATCTTTGGTGTACCGGTAGCTCACCCTGGGCGTCATTACCCAGTTGGGATTGATGCGCGAAGTATTGCTTACGGCGGCAAAGAGGGTTTTTACCGTTTCTTCTGAATTCAGATCGCCGGGCGATGCATAAAAGCCATTAGCGCCGTAGCCATTATTTACAAAACCAGCCATTACGTTGTACTGGTGCAGGGTATCACGGTTAAAGGCGGCTTGGTAAAATGCGCGGTAGTTGTCGTACGCAGTATTATAGCGGTATCCATTGCCCTGGTTGCGGCTGGCGGAGAGCGACTGGCTCACGCCGTTCTTTACCAGTGCGCCGGTAGCTCCAACGCTGTAAGCGCCGTAAGGGTTGTTGTTTTCGTTCTTTTTAAAGCTGCTGCCTACGCTGCCGCTAACGGTAGCGCCGCTTTGGGTGGCTTTGCGGGTTACGATATTGATAGCGCCGTTCAGTGCGTTGATCCCGTAAATACGGGCGGCAGCGCCCCTCAGCACCTCTATATGGTCCACATCTGCCAGGGATACCGGCAGGTTCATGATGTTATGCCCCGTTTGCGGATCAGTTATTTTTACGCCGTTCAGCAACACCAGGGTCTGATCAAAAGTACCGCCGTCGATCCCGATATCCGCCTGGATGCCGCCCGGGCCGCGTTGCCGCACATCCAGTCCCGGTACATAAGCCAACACCTCTGTAATGGACGACACCGGCATGGCTTCTATCTGCCGGCGGGTGATGATGGTAATGTTACGGTTCACCGCCTTTACAGGCGCTGCCAGCCTGTTTTCCTGTACAATCACTTCATCGAGGTGATGAGTGGTAAGGGCGGAGTCTGCCCGCTGCTGCGCCGTGGCGCTGCCACAGAGGCCCAGGAACAGGGATATCAGTAATTTGTTATTCGGCACTGCTACACGCATCTTTTAAAAATCGTTGCTAAAAGAGCGCAAAAGTACGTATTAAATCATTTATCCAATCATGAAACGGCTTTCCGGGAGCTCAGCCAGGTGTCGCGGTCCATCTCAAACCTCACCTCGCCGTTTTTCATCAGCCCTGCATTTTTCCAGCCGCTGCGGGTGTAAAACCGTTCAGCCCTTGTACCAGGCGCCGTTCCCAGCCACAACGAAGTTTGATATACCGCAAAGTACCAGTCGAGCATCAGCCGCTGCAACTCCCGGCCAATCCCCGCCGCTTCCGTTTGCGGGTCCACAAACAACGCCCAGATGTTATGCCGGTGCGTATCCACAATGGCAAAGCCCACAATAACCCCGGCGGATTCACATAGCCATCCCCTGCCATCGGTGGTGAGATATTGTATGTAATCTGCGGTAGTAACCAGGTCCGGATTATTGAGCACATTTTCTTTTACGGCGGCACGTACCCGCTGCAAACCGGGAATATCTGCAATAGTTGCTTCTCTGAAAATCATATACAGGGATTAAGGGGTTACGCTGACGCATACACGTAATTGTCAGCCAAAAATAATTTCATCACGCGAAATATATTAACCCCGGTAAGATACATTTATCTACACAAAAAATCTTTAATTTTGTAGTGCTATGTTACCAGATAATAACAGGAAAGCAAAGATCATCAAATGGATAAAAAAGCTCGGCTTCTGGGGCTTTCTTTTCTTTCTTATAAAAGGATTATTATGGCTGGCCCTGGGCTACTGGGGCGCTTCCTTGTTCCGTTAAAAACGGAACACCCCCTCTATCACTGTTACCGCCTCTCCCTTCAGCAATACCCGGTTACCCTGCAGTATTACTTTCAGTTCGCCGCCCCGCTGTGATGCCTGGTAAGCAAAGAATTCATTTTTATGCAAACGCGGTGCCCAATAAGACGCTAAGCTGCAATGTGCTGAACCCGTTACCGGATCTTCATCAATGCCCACCGGCGTGGCAAAATAACGGGAAATAAAATCGTAAGGCGATCCTTCTCCGCCCCTTCCGGTAACTACCAGGCGGTAAGGCGCCAGCAGGTTCCTGTCGGGCACAAAATCAGCTACCGCGGCTCCTGATTTCAACTCCACGATGTAACGGTCCACACTAAATTCCACATTGGCCACTTCCCCTTTAAACAATGGGCGCAGCTCTTCCGGCAGCGTGGCGGGCTCACAAGCCCTGGCCGGAAAGTCGAGCGTTATCCATCCGTTTTGCCGGCTGGCGGTGAGCAAACCGCTCAGCGTAGTAAAAGAAATGGTTTCATCCGGGGCCACCAGCCCGGTTTCCCATAATACATGCGCACTGGCCAGCGTGGCATGCCCGCAAAGCACCATTTCCACCAGCGGCGTAAACCACCGCAGGCGGTAACCATTGTCCACCGGCAATAAAAAGGCGGTTTCCGCGAGGTTGTTTTCAGCGGCAATGGCTTTCAATACTTCATCATCCGGCATTTGCCCCAGAAGGCATACGCCTGCCTGATTTCCTTTAAAAGGCTGCCTGGTAAAGGCATCAACCTGAAAAAATCTTACTTCCATACGTTACTGCAATTTGTAACACAAAAATGCAGCGATTTACTTTCCGAAAACAGATGCAATTCTGCTCATTTCGACCATATCAGATGTAAAAAGGCTCCGTGCAACACCTGCACGGAGCCTTTAATACTACATTATCTTGATGACCCTACTTTTTAGGAGGAAGGGCAAAAGCCACGGCTTCATGCTCAAAATGACCTTTGTGAGAGCCATCACAAAATGGCTTGTTGGCAGAAAGTCCGCAACGGCAGATGCTTACCGCTTCCCGGCCGCCCAGGTCGTAATTGTTGCCGTTTTTATCCACGATCTCAAATTCACCTTCTATTTTCAGTGAACCATTGTTGTTAACAGTAATCTTAGTAGCCATAAATGTTCCTTATTTAAGCGGCAAAAGTAGGAAAAACAAATGGCTATTGCGTTAACACCCTGTTACGCCTGCTCCATCACCGAAAGAATATTTCCGGCAGGATCCGTAAACCAGGCAATCACAGGGCCACCTCCACGGAATATTCCTTTCTTGTCGGTTTTAAGTTCCCCTTCATATTGCTGGAACTTTATGCCCTTTGCCGTCAGCTGGTCTACAGCTTCTTCCACATTACTTACCGGGAAGTTAAGCACCGTAAACGTGGCCGGCGTATGATTGGTTTTTTCATAAATTAAAACCGATGGCATACCCGCAATTTTGAGTGTAATCACCGGCTCTTTTTCGCCCGACTCCACTTCTATTCCCAGTGTTTGCTGATAAAAATTCTTTGCCTGTTGCAGGTCATTGACTGAAAAACTGCTGAATGCTTTTGTTTTCCCAAACATAATAACTGATTTTTCAGGTGAAGAATAATTCCAACGAAACCTTGCACAGCGGACTGCTCCATTGAAATATGCTGATATAAATATACTATCAGCCTATCACAGTTACGGGGGGTAAACAGGGCAAATAACGGGTGTATTACGACATAAATTCTTTCACCGCTTCTCCAAGATCGTATACCGGCGTTTGTGCCTTTAATGCGTCTGCCACAATGCTGCTGCCTGCGGCACTTCTGTATCCACCGGCACAATGCACTACCACCGGCTTATCTGCCGGGATTTCGGATACCCGTTCCCGTAGCTGATCCAGTGGAATGGCTATCGCATTTTCAAAAACCGGTTCGTCTTTTACTTCAGATTCCATCCGTATATCTACAATCGTATAATGTTCCGGATGCTCCCTGAAATCTGCCAGTGGTAAGGGCGCCATCGTTTCGGCTCCTTTTGTGTAAACAGCGGCTGCTTTGATATGCTGCTCGTACCCAATTTTGGCGGTCTTCCGTATCAATTCCTCCAGTTCCGTTCCGTTCTCTGCCAGCAGGTAATAAGGTTCTCCCGGTGCCACGATACTTCCCAGCCATGTCTCAAATTTCCCGCCATTCTGCAGGTTGATGGCATTGGGTAAATGCCCGTGCTTAAAACCGGACTGTGGCCGGCTGTCTATGATAACTATATTTTCTTCGAACACCGGTTCTCCTTTTACTATCTCCACCTTATCCAGTGATGCCTGCAAATCCGGCGCTCCCTGGCGGTTTATACCTACATCATACGGAAAGTATTTGGGAATAAACGGTTGCTGCGACAGCAACGCCACCACAAACTCGTCTTCTGTAACCGGCTGCAGGCTCCAGTTGCTCACTTTCTCCGCCGCAATGGTGGTGCTGTCGGCATCACCGAGCGACTTACCGCATAACGTACCTGCCCCATGCCCCGGATACACCAGCACATCATCTTCCAGCACCATGAGCTTTTCATGAAGGGAATGATACATCTGCTTTGCCAGCGCCATACGGCCGGCTGTAACATTACCGGTATTCTCCCGGAGATCCGGACGGCCGCAATCGCCAACAAATAAAGTATCTCCTGTAAATACCGCCCTGGGCTCGCCTCCATGCAGCAGCACCACGCTGATGCTGTCCGGCGAATGCCCCGGCGTATTCAACGCTTTGAGAACAATATCGCCCAACATCATCCGCATCCCCTCATCAAAGGTTACATGCGGATAAGTTGCGCCCGTATACTTTGAACAATAAATTGTAGCTCCCGTAACCCGGTGCAGCTCCAGGTGACCACTCACAAAATCAGCATGCGGATGGGTTTCAATAACGCCGGTGATCTTTGCATTCAATGCCTTTGCATACGCGATGTAAGGTGTAATGTCTCTCGCCGGGTCTATCACGATCACTTCATGCGATTTTTCGCTGTAGATAGCATAAGAATACTGCGCCAATCCCTTGTCTTCAAACTGTTGGATATCCATTACTGTTTATTTTTAATGAGATAATTTCCATACGTCCGGAATGAAACATACAAGTTACAACAATCAGCATTATCACCCGGTACCGTAATTTGTTTGTTTTTGGGAGATGCAAAACGCCCCGGGGATTCCCCGGGGCGTCAAATTATTCACAGTAGTTACTTTACAAAACGTGGCTGCAGATAAGGGGCCAGGCCCGGCAGCTTTACCTTGTACCGGTAAAAACCGCCAAAGGAATCTTCTTCTTTCAATAACTCATGTCCTGCTTTACTGATCCAGAATGTCTGCGAGTAATGCCCCCGGGGCGAATCGCCTTCGGTAAACAACTTCCAGCAGTCCACCGGTTGATTATTCAGCGTCTGCAGCACTTCACTGCCGGTAACTTTATACGTTACATACGCCGGAGGTTCCAGCCCGGCATCGTAAAACCGGATAGCAAAGGTTTTGCCTGCTTTTAAAGGCAGCATCTCAAACGTTTCAATATCGAGGTTCCAGTTATAATTGGGGCGGTCAAAAGCCAACTTAAAATCCGCTGCTTTATTGTTCATGGTGGCGGTGTCGCCGCTGATCCCATTAGCCGTCCAGCGGTAAGCCTGCTGTTCGCCGCCCCTGGTTTGTGCATGAAACAATGGAGAAAAATCTGACACGCTGTTATAGGAAAGGCTTTCAAGATACCGGGCGGTGTCGCTCCCATACCAGTGCTGGCTGATCCGGAATACCGGTTCGTTATTACGATTCGTTTTTTCAATTTCCCGCACCCACAGGCTCAGGTCCAGCCAGTTACTGCGGGAAGGCATCTGGTAATACACAAGGTATTGTTTCACACCAGGCTTCAGGAAAGCGGTATTTAACCGGAGATGCTGCTGATCAACCGTATCGGTTTGCGCAAAAGCGGGAAGCACGGCAATGGTTGCTAACAGAACAGAAAGAATCAGGGAACGTTTGGGTTGCATATTTATCAGGAAATTTAAGTTTTCAATATCCGCTGCATACGGAAGCATAATTATTTTCAAAGATTCCCTGTTTCCCTGCCATCTTAAAATGATTTCAACAACAACCCCGGTATTTTTAATGCCCTGGCAACTTTCCTCCATAACCAGCCACCGTTGAAACTTCCGGCCAACCGGTTGAAATATTACCGGTATTTGTTGAATCGTGAACAACACCCGGTGAACGAGCGCAAAAGCTTCGTAAATTGGGGGCATGCAATTAATAAGTCGTATGCCGGCAGCCGTTAAAGTGCAATGGATACTCTGGCTGGTTGTTTTTTTAATGATGTTTTTCTCGATGCTGCCGGAAGATGGCTTCTGGCAGGCGGTCATTTTTTCGCTGCTCAACGCCCTCTTTTATGCACTGGTCATCTATGGCAATATCAGCTGGCTTTATCCACGGCTTTATTTAAAAGGGCGTATAGCAGTATACGTTATAGCCGTGCTGCTGTTTCTACCGGCGGCAGGATTAGCCAGGGGCTTCTTTCTCAGCTGGATCTACAACACCTGGTTCACTACACATCCCGAGCCCATTACAATGCAAATAATGCTCAGGTACCTGACCGGCATTCCATTGTTGTTTTTACTGAGCTTTGTATTCCGGATGGCCATCGTTTATTTTGAACTGAAAGCACAGGCCGCCGCACTGGTTTTACAAAATACCAAAACGGAACTCAACCTCCTGAAATCACAGGTGCAGCCGCATTTTCTTTTTAACACCCTCAATAACATTTATTATGAAGCCTACCTGGAAGCGCCGCGAACCGCCACGCTCATCGAGCGGCTGTCGGATATCATGCGGTATTTTGTAGATGAAAGTCCGAAGGACCAGGTAGACATCTCCACAGAAATAAATTTCCTGGAAAATTACATAGCTTTGGAACGCATCCGCATCCGGCACGGTATTAACCTGCAATTCACCAGCAATGTACCCGGTGGATGCAGCATTCCGCCGATGTTACTAATGACTTTTGTAGAAAATATTTTTAAACATGGGATCGACAAAACCAGTTTACAAAACCATATTGATATCTCCCTCGTGAAACAGGAAAACAGGTTGCTCTTTACCACCCGCAATAGTTTGCCGCAACAACCGGTACATAACAACCCGCGCGGGTCCGGCATCGACAATCTCCGGAAACGCCTTACCCTGCTGTATGGCGCCGGATTCATCCTGCAAACCAACACCTCCGGAAATTACTTCACCGCATTTTTATCCGTTCCGTTATGAGCCTGAAATGTATGATTGTTGATGATGAACCCAACGCCGTAAACCTGCTGGAACTGCATATTCAGCAAGCCACCGGCTGGCAGCTGGTGGCCAAATGCTACGACGCACTGGAAGCGCTGGCATTTCTGAAAAACAATAAGGCAGACCTGATTTTCCTCGATATCAATATGCCCCGGCTCGATGGTATGGAACTGGCCGCCCTGCTGCCACCGGAAATGAAAATTGTATTCACCACCGCTTATACGGAGCATGCTGCGGCCAGTTATAACTTCCAGACCATCGACTATCTCCTCAAACCCATTACCCTCAAACGTTTCCTGGCTGCACAGCAAAAAATAGAAACAGCGTTTATGCATCCCCGTATGCCGGAAGTTGCCGTTCCCCAGCCTTCGGCCGATTACTATTTTGTAAAAAGCGGTAAAACCCTTCAGCAGATTAAGCTCTCCGAACTATTATATTTTGAAGGAGAAAAGGAATACGTGCGGATTGTTACCCTCCGGGAAGAAGTACTGGTATACAAACGCCTGAAAGATATCGCCGGACAGCTGTCGCCGCCTTTTATCAGGGTACACAACTCCTACATCGTAAACACCAGCCGGATTGATAAAATCCAGGACAATCACCTGTTCATCTCCGGCAAACGGATTCCGCTAAGCGAGAAATTCCGGTCTGCATTTATGGAACTGATCCAGCAGCGTTTTTTATAAACCGGATTTTACTTAAATTGCAGTTACCGCAATTTTCAACCAAAATGAAATACAGGGAAATCCTTCCGGAACAACTGTTAAAACCATATGTAAAATGTTATTATCATTTTGAATCCGAGGCAGACACTGCTATCGACGATGTGGTATTTCCCGGCGGGCATATGGAAATCATCTTCAACATGGGATCAGCTACCTGGAAAACGGGCAGCAATAACATCTTTCAAAATACTCCTAAAATTGAGCTATGGGGTCAAATTACCCGTCCCCTTCCCGTGAAGGCGGTGGGTAGCTATAATAAAATGCTGGGCGTAAGATTTTACCCGCATACCGCCGCTTTTTTTATGCAGGAAGATATCATGCTGCTGAATAACCAGGTGAACGACCCTGCAGATATGCTGGGCACCCCCATCCGGCAATTGCATATGAAACTGCTGGAAGAAGAAAACCTGGACCAACAGATTAAACTGATTTCACAATTCCTGTTAAACAGGTTACAGGAAGTAAACAGGAAACCGCTGAACATCGCTATGGTGGGCAATATCATCCACCAGATGAAACAACCGGATGCCGATGCAAAAATTGAAAGCATCGCCCGGCAACATCTTATATCTTCCCGGTATCTCCATAAACTCTTCTTACAATATACCGGCGTTCCGCCAAAATTTTATGCAAAGCTGCACCGGTTCCAGAAAAGCCTGGAGCTGGTTCAGAAAAATAAGCTTTCCCTCACCGCTATTGCCTATGAATGCGGGTATTTCGACCAATCCCATTTCATCCGGGAATTTAAATCCTTTACCGGCGTTTCCCCTGCCTCCTATAAAGTTTCCCCCTATCCCGTTACGCTGATCTGATTTGTTCCGTTTTGTACAATGCTGAAAGTGCTGCCGGTGCTAATTTGCACTCATTAAATACTTTTAACCGATGAGCGCAAATATTTTCTTTACCCTTTCATTTCTCCTCGCAACGGCTATATCAGGATGCAGCACTACCGCCAATGACGAACTGGCTGAAGCCAAAAAAGCCATTGCCGAAAGCAATGCCATCTATTTCCAGTCGTTTGCCAAAGGAGACTCCAGCATCTTTATAGACCGGTATGCGCCCGACGCCTGCATCATGGCTCCCGGTACGCCGGCACTTTGCGGTAAAGATGCCCCGCTGACCTTTTTCCGGATAGCCTACCGGCAGATAGGATTGCGCAATGGTAAATTTATCACTACCCGGGTATATGGCGGCGGCAATGGGTATGTAACAGAAGAAGGGATCTGGCAGTCGTTTGACGCGAATAATGTAATGTTTGACGATGGGAAATTTCTGGTACTCTGGAAAAAGACGGCTATCGGCTGGAAGATGTACCGCGACTCTTTCAGCAGTAATCATCCTGCCCGGTGATAATGATCAGGCCCGCTATGATAGCGGGCCCGATGGTATTCAATCATTTTGTTTTCGCCACCGTTGAGGCCAGCAACCCCGCCACCTTTGCTTCCATGCCACCCGATTTATTATGAGCCGCATCGGCCTTCACGGCGTTGGCTGCAGCCCACCGCATCAGGTCATCATCATTCCCGGCGGCCGCCAGCTGGGCAATCCGGTAATAAGTATACGCCAACAAGTCGGGCGCGCGCGATACGCATTGCAAAGAACGCTGGTAATACGCCAATGCCTCGGCCGGTTTATTTTGCATGGCGGCAATACGCCCCATGTGGTAAAGCAGCGTATACTCCACGCCATACTGATCATCCGGGAAACCTTCTTTGATATAGGATTGCGCCAGCTTCATGGCTTCCTCATTTTTTTGCTCCCGCCGCAGGTTCAGCACCCGCACCACTTTTGCCTGGGCAAGCGCCTCCGGTGTTAACGCCTCGTCCCAGTGAAGTACTTTAAAATAAGGATCTATCTGCACCTCTTTTACCATGCCGTTAACCGGCAGTTGCAGCTGGCTGTTGCGGTCGCGGATAGTGATGTGTTGCAGCGAAGAAGTTCCGTTGCTATAAGTAATCAATACTTCCAGCGGGAGCTGATAGATACTGTCCTTTTGCGTAATGTTAAGTTGCAATTTATTTTGCTGTTGCTGCCAGCTGCTCTGCCACGCGGGCGCTCCCAGCCGCTCAAACCACTGGCTGTAAAACCACTGTAAGCTGCTGCCATATGCTTTCTCCACTTCCATCTGGAAACCATCCCACGTGATACCACCCCGGCTGTATTGATCCCCGATAGTGCGCAGCGCTTTGTGGAATACAGCTTTGCCAACCGTATTGGATAAGAGTTCCAGGGCAAGAAATCCTTTACTGTCGCCAATGGTATGACCATTGCTACCAGTCAGTGAAATTAACGGTTCATCGTTACCGGCTGCTACATTTTTGAGATAGCCCAATCCGCACTGATCGCTGATATAGCCGGGGTAACCGGTTCTACGGTATTCCATTGCATGGGCGCTGTCGAAATGGCTTACCACCTGTAAAGAGCCGTATTGTGCCAGTCCTTCGGAAAGCATTTCTTCTCCTTTGGTGCCGGCGGCCAATACTTTATTTCCCCACCACTGGTGGCCAATTTCATGACCAAAGAGTGCATAGTTAAATTCGCGCAACGCGCCGGTAGGCATCACCACACCACCTAAAATACTGGCGCCGCCAATACCGGTGATTTCAGCCACATAGTCGGGGTATTCAATAATAGAAAAGTTGGGAATGTCCAGCGGACCAAATTGCAACGACAGGTAATCCAGTACTTCAGCGGATTTACGGCTTAAATCCTTGCCATCAATACCACTGCTCAAACTGTAAGTATAAAAAGACCGCTGCCCCTTATATTCCTGCCGGGTGTAATGACCAATATAAAGTGAGAAGATATCCGGTTGTGCATAATGGAAAGTATAGGTATGATTCTTCACCGAAACCGTGCCCGCCGCCATTGCAGGCATCAGGTTGCCGGAGGTGGTAACCGCAATGCTACCGGTACCGCGGGTATGGTTACCTGCGCCGTCGGTCACCTGCGGATACCAGGCAAGGCCATAGCCGCCTGCCATACAGAAGGTACTGTCGAGATAAAACTGGAACGCCGGCGCGCCACCCCGCTCATACGCACAGGTAAAGTGTAGCGGCGTTCCCACCGGCAGCGGGGAACGGAAATGCCAGCGGTATATAATATCGCCGGACGCTTTCAGGCTCGTATCCATTACAGCAGCAGCGCCCTGTAACTGAAGCGTTACCGGCCCTACGCCTTTGCTGATCACAATGTCTATGGAGTCGGCAGCAGCGGTGTCGGTTTCAAAACTAAATCCACCCTGCACAAAAAAAGATTTCTTTGCCAGGTCTGCTTTCACCTGCAGCTGGTAATCCAGTTTACGTTGTGCTGATAATAATGCCGGTGCTAACAAGTATAACAGGACGATCAATCGACGCATATTCTTTTTTTAACAAAGTAACAGCCGGCGTCACGAAAAAAATGGTACCGGATTAACTTTTTAGTAATGCCCGGAATTTATGGGGAGTAGCGCGGTAAAACATCCGGAAACACTTTACCAGGTGGGAAGCATCTGAAAATCCGGCTGCAAAGGCGATATCTGTTACCGGTAATTTGGTAGTGAACAGTAATGTCATCGCTTTTCGTACCCGCATCTTTAACTGGTACTCGCCGGGCGTAATGCCTTCTCTTTCCTTAAAAGCACGGGCCAGGTAAACGGGGTGTACAAACACCCGCGCGGCTAACGACTGAATAGTATGATGGGTATCAAATTCATTTTCCAGGATCTCCTTTGCCTTTGGCAGCCAGGGCAGGCGCTCAGGGAGCTTATCGCCGGTATATTCACACAGCCAGCTGATGATATGTTCTTCCGGCAGCGAACTGTCGGGGTCCTGAACAAAGGCATACAACAGCCGGTACAGGTAGTCGAACGTTCCGGTTTTATAGATCGCCGCTGCGCGGGGCAGTAAATGATCCAGTTCCAGCTCCTGTAATCCTCCCGGTTTAAATTCTATATTCAGGCATCTGCCGCCCACCTCCTGGAAGTGGTTGGCGTGGCTGTATCCCGCCGGACGGAAAAGCACTTCACCGGGCATCACTGCGCTGTCTGTTTTTTTATTTATCTCTTCATAGCTGCCGCTGATCAGTAAACTCAGGTACGGATTTTCATGATAGTGCTCACGGATCTGTACATCCGGCTGGTATGCCGTAATGTTCAGCCGGAAAGACGCATTCTCGCTGACCTGTTGTTCTTTCCCAAAATAATTACCTGGCGACAGGATAATACTCATAAAACTGGCCGGTTTCCTTTAGCGGCGCCGGTTGTCAAAGATACTTTAAGCATTTGGTTTTCTGACCATTCAGCCCTTATACACCGGACCATTTTACTTACATTTGTATTGCCTAATGAAATAATATATGGAGATTAATGCCTCCGGCGATTACTACCGGTACCTGATACACGATGAAAAGTTTTTTTTTTATGCCCCGCTGCTTAGTTTTTTTTTCAAAGGAGGCGTATGGATGTTATCCATTCCTTTCCTGGCGTACATTATCCGCTCCAAAATAATCTGCACTTTTACGAATAGTATGAAGATTGATGGCGACCAGCTGACTATTAACTACATGAAATTTTTTAAACCCAGGGAGAAAAGCTTTCCGATAGCCGGCACTACCCTTGAACTGCATAACTATCACGATGATGCCCGTTTCCCATCTTACTACCAGCTGGCAGTTGTTATCAACAAAAAAACAAAGTACGTGATAGACAGCCGGGAAGGTTTTACCAAAGAAACATTGTTATCCTTTATGTCGGCCTTTTCAGGAGCTACCTTTTATTCCTGAGCTTCCGTTCTTTCGTATAACTTTAATCCTCTTGATAACCGGATGATGGATTTAGTCATACGGCTTACTCTTGTTTCCATTCTTTTAGCGGAATAGATCCAGTCGATATAAAACTTCTGCTCACTTTCAGACAGGGACTTAAAGAACAGGTGGGCATTGGGTTCATCTTCCAGGCAAACCTTCAGCTCTTCGGGTATTTCGAGCGGATCATCGTCCCGGAACAAAGTGATTTTCACCCAGTCGCCTTCCTTCTTTTTTATCTTCTTCCTGATATCTGCTTTTACCGGGAGAAATAGTATGCTGTTACCCATAGGCATCAGGTGGCATTTTTTTATTTCGTAGTCGTCAATAAATCCTTTCACTTTTACCAACCCAAAGGCTTTCACTTTATCGGGGGTAATTTCAGGAATACGCGCGAAAGTCCATCCACCTTTCCCGTGGAATTTTTCAAGGCGATACGATTGATCAACGATTGGTTTAACAGCCATAAATATTACAGATGGAACAAGTCATAAAGTTATCGAACTTTATTTAAACGACCAGTATCCATCGCGTGTTTCATCGTGTACGAGGCCATAGCGACGGGTATCTTTCAGGCTCCAGTCGAAATTTGCACGTATCCAGTAACGCAACCCCAATATGTACCGTTGCAGCTCATAGTCAGTATCTACATCGAAAGACGGGAGCCAGCCTTCCAGTGTTTCAAACATACGCATCATGCTATTGTGGATGTCTGCCGCCTCCAGCAGCGCCTGCTGCAACGTTAAATTCCTTTCCCGCTGTATCACCAGCACCAGGTTGTGTGCTTCTTCGTTCTCCAGTTCTTTTTTTATAGAAAAGATATCATTGGAGAAGCAAATCAGCTTTGCCGCCAGCCAGCCTAATTGCTGTACTACCTCATGCCGTATTACTTCTTCCGGCAGCCGGATATTGTACATTACCTCCACAGCTTCTACTTCTATCAGCGCGGCGCCATTATACACCCGGGCCACCATGTATTGCTCTATCGTAGGATTATAGCCATGTTCGCGGTTTTGCGCTTCCCAGGTACATGCTTTCAGGTATTCCTTCACGCGGTTTATAAAGCGTTGCTGCCAGGCATCGCTGCCCAACTTCTGCAGCCGCTGCCATACTTCGCTGAAACCGGCCACCAGTGGCGGCGTACTGTCGGCGCCCAGGCTCACGCCATTGATCATGGCATCCATCAACAAACAGGTAGTGGCGTGCAGGTGCGCGGCTGTTTTCCCTTCCAGGGTTTCATCACACTGATCGTCAAACAAAAAAAGCCAGGTATTCAGGTCGGCAATGGGCAGTAAAGCCTCGAGATTGTCTACCGGGAAGGCCCGTGCCGTTAACAGGGCAAACTTTCCTTTTTTGAATCGCTCCAGCGCGGCGGCGGATGTTAAAAGATTAAACTGTTGCGCCCATTCCATCGTCGACTTTTCAATGGTTTCAAAATGCGGGCTGAGATGTGGTTCACATGGGCAATAGAGGTCCGGGAATTGGATCATACAAGGATAGTTTGAGGGTTTAAATCACACGGATATCCCGCAGCCACTTCGGCTACAGAGAATTTTATCAGATGTGTGATGATCGGGTTGTCTGGTTATTTTGAGTTTGTCCGGTTATGGATTAAATATACAAAAGATTTTTTCATTTCCAAGTAGGCAGCATCTGCTGAAATTCTTTCGTATTTCAATCAAACATGAATATCTATCTTCACAAAAAAATCAATGATCATTTCATTCGATCTCGATGATACCCTCATTCCCGGCATTAAAACATTCCCTACCGAACCCCAAACACTATGGCATAAACTTTTCAGCCGGGAAAAGTTAAGATGCGGTACTATCCGCCTGATGAGAGCCTTACAGGGAAAGGGTCACAGCATATATATCTATACTACTTCATACAGGTCGCCCCTGTATATACGACGGTTATTCTTTAGCTACGGAATCAGGGTGAACAAAATCATTAATAAGCGTATTCATGATGAAACACTGCGCGAAAGAGCGGGTATCATCTCTAAATATCCGCCCGCCTTCTCCATCGATATTCATATCGACGACTCTCCCGGAGTAGCGATGGAAGGCGGGCGATATCATTTTAAGACGATCATTATTGAAGAAAATAATACCGGCTGGACAGATTTTATACTAGCCCATCTTAGTCGCCAATAACTTTATTTATCACAGACAACTCATACAACGATGGCGGCGCGCTCGCTTTCGTTACCCTAAACCGCAAGGCCGATGCCCTGTAACTCCGCGGCAGCCGGATCACTTTACAATCGCCCATTGGCGCTGAGCCCAGGTAAATCGTTTGCCATTCCCCATTGATCATAATATCCACGGCATACTCCTGGATGCGTGGCAGTCTTACCTGCGAGAAACCATCGGGCAGTTGTTTTATATCCTTGTACTCAAAGATGCTGATCTTATTAAACGCGTCTGAAGGATTCAACGTAATTTCCAGGCTGGCCAGCGTATCTGCAGCGGCCCAGCGGCTTTCCAGGCTTCCATCGTTAACAGAAGTGCCGTCATAACGATGTGCAGTATCCTCATATACACTCGACGCCTTCACCGGTTTTAAGGCGGAAATAAAAGTGCCATTCTTTGGCAGTGGTTTGGTGAGCGACAAGCCCAGTCTTTTCCCCAGCCCGATAGCCGCCAGCGCCGTGTATTCCCTGATACGGCCGGTTTGGTCGGGCGGTACATTCATCACGAGGCAGTTGTCGTTGTCCGTACACCAGTAAAACAGTTCTTCAAGTTCATCCAGGTCGCGCACCGGCAACTGCGCCGATTTCTCAAACCAGTTCCAGCGGTCGCTGATACAAAGGGTATGTTCAAAAGGCAGGTAGTAAGACTTGCCCGCATGCAGGTACTGCTTCTTGTCATACCGGGTAATGATCTTTGGGTCCCACAAACGGAAGTCTGAAGGGAAGTATTGAAAGAAGTATTTATTGTCGGCGGTCATGTCGGCGGGAACGGTGAAATTACGTTTCCCTTCTTCGTTTACAATCGTGTGATTCACGCTTACCGCACAGGCGGGGTTAAATTGTTTTACCAGTTTATATACCTGGTCGATACCCCACTCTTCCGGCTTGCGGTCCCAGCCGCCATCCAGCCATAGTTCGCAGATGTTGCCGTAGTTGGTAAACAGCTCGGTGAGCTGGTTCAGCATATATTTCACGTACAGCTGCTTGTCCTGGTTCTTATAAGACGGCTCATGGCGGTCCCACAAAGAATAGTATATAGCAAACTGTATCCCGTATTTTTTGCAGGCGTCCGACACCGCCTTCACTACATCGGTTTTCACCGGCGATGCCGCCACATCATAGGTCGTATACTTACTATCCCACAGGCAAAAGCCGTCGTGGTGCTTGGTGATCAGCAGCACGTACCGGAAGCCTGCATCCCTGGCGGTTTTCACCCACTGATCAGGGTCCAGGTGCGTGGGGTTATACTTTTCAACGGGAATGGTGCCATCCGACCATTCCACATCCGCAAAGGTGTTGATACCAAAATGGATAAACATGCCGTAGCCACGCTTTATCATGGCCTGCTGGGCCAGGTTGGGTTTAGTGGAGGGCTGCTGCAGCTGGGCCATCCCGCAATGATAGGCCAGTACCAGTAAAACAGATAGATATACTTTCTTCATAACGGCAATAAAAATAAGCGGGTAAAGGCAATCTTGCTGGTCTTTTCCCACCAATAATGAATTGTATTTTAACATAAATGATCTTTTCGACACCGGAAAACGTCCACATGTCAAAAATCTTTTCTTAAAAAAGCCCTGTCAGATAGGTTTGCAGTAAACAATTAATTATGCAACCAATATCTTCTTCCCGGCAAGCTTATTTAGACTGGCTCCGTATCATCGCCATCGTAGGCGTCCTGTTTTTCCATTCCGCCATGCCCTATGTCTCTGAGTGGGGATGGCATATAAAAAACAAAGAAACCAGCAATGTGCTGCTTGAAATGAACGACTTCCTCCACCGGTTCCGGATGCCCCTGTTGTTCTTTATTTCCGGCACCGTAAGCTATTTTATGCTGCAACGCAATTCCGGTGGCGGCTTTATCGGTCTCCGGTTCAAACGGCTGTTTATTCCGCTGCTGGTGGGTGTACTTATCATTGTTCCCCCACAGGTATACATGGAACGCCTCACCCAGGGCTTCAAAGGCAACTTCTTCGACTTCTACACCGGTATGTTTACCACCGGGGCTTATCCGCATGGTAATATGAGCTGGCACCACCTGTGGTTTATCGCTTACCTGCTGGTATATGATATCCTTTTTGCGCCGCTCTTTGTATGGCTGATTTCCGGCAACGGGAAAAAACTGCTTCAAAAACTAAGCTGGATGGGCAGCAAACGGTATATCTATTTACTCATCATCCCCGGAACATTGGTACATACCTTCCTGCTCATCTGGTTTCCGCAAACCGGCGACCTGGTACATGACTACGGCTACTTCTTCTACTGGCTGTTTTATGTGCTAGCAGGATTTATCTGCATTGCCAATCCGCTGTTCATGGACAGCCTGGAACGGAACCGCCGGTTTTCACTGGCCATCGCCTTCGCAGGCCTTATGATCATCAACTACATCCGCTGGAATAAACTGGAACCCTGGACCTTTGGCAACCATGTTAAACATGACCTCTTCACCTACTCATTTCTGGCCCTGGGTGGTGTCGTTGCCTGGATGTGGGTATTGGCGATAGTAGGTTATGCGAAAAAATATCTCAATAAACCCCTGCCCATACTGTCATATGCCAACCAGGCCGTATACCCCTTCTATATCCTGCATCAAACAGTTATTGTGATACTTACTTATTACCTTGTGCAGGCACCGGATGGCGTTGGGCTGAAATATACTTTTACCGTTCTTATTACTTTTTTAATCAGTATATTCATCTTCCATTTGTTTATCAGACCCTTTGCCATCATGCGTTTCCTGTTTGGTATGAAACCGCCGGCACGGGAAGAAAAAGACCGCAGGTCCAAAGGAGCGAAATTGATACCAGCACAACCCGAAGTGATGTAATTAACTTGTTATAATGAAAATATTCTGGAAATATTTCTTTCCCCCGTTGTATGGCCTGCTGGTATATTTTACCATCCGCCTGCTTACGGACAGCGTTACAGAAATGAAATTCTGGCACCGGCCACTACTGCTGAACATCATTGAAATAGCATCCAGCATACTGATGGGCTATCTTTTTGTATGGATCTTCAATCACCTGTTCCGCTATTTCGATAAAAAGAATCAGGCCGGCTTCTCCTATAAAATCATCCTGAAGGAATTGTTGTATGTCTTCATTATCAATCAACTTATACAGAATGCCGTGTTTACGCCAATGGCCGCCTTCACTGACAACGGCCTGCAATCGTTCGACCTCATCGACATCAATGTGATTCCTTTATTATATTGCTTTATTTATTATGGGGTACGCAGAAGCAACTCGTTCCTGCAGGCATATATCAATAACCGTTTGCAGCTGGAGAAAATCACCAACGACCAGCTGCAAACGGAACTCAAATTTCTGCGGGCGCAATACCATCCTCATTTTTTGTTTAATGCACTAAACACCATATATTTCCAGATGGATATGGATGTAGACGCCGCAAAAAAAACAGTGGAACGTTTTTCAGAGCTGCTTCGTTACCAATTGTATGATCAGCAACAAATGGTAAGCGTGATGAATGAAATACAATACCTGCAGAACTTTATTGCGTTGCAGAAGATCAGATCGTCGCGCAGGTTGCAGCTCAACGTATTTTTTGATGAAGCCCTCCACCATGAACAGGTATATCCGCTGCTGTTTTTGCCGCTGGTGGAAAATGCCTTTAAATACGTAGGAGGAAACTTTTATATCGATATCCATCTGAAAAAACAGGATCATGAAATATCTTTTTGTGTAGAAAATTCAATACCCGATAAAATCAGTTTCGAGGAAAAAGGAGGCATTGGATTGGACAATCTGAAGAGACGACTGGAACTGTTGTATCCCGGTAAACACACGTTTACCGCGCAAATTAAAGAAGATAGTTTTTTGGCTGAATTAAAACTCATTACCCAATAATGGATCCATTAACAATACGCTGCATTATCACGGACGATGAACCGCTCGCCGGAGATGGATTACAACGCTATGCTGAAAAGACGCCTTTCCTGCATGTAGTGGCTGTTTGTGAAGATGCCATACAGCTGAATACCCTGCTGAAGCAACAGCCTGTTGATCTATTGTTCCTGGATATCGAGATGCCTTACATCACCGGCATAGAATTCCTGAAAAGCTATCCCAATCCGCCAAAGGTGATCTTTACTACCGCATACGAGCAATATGCCATACAGGGTTTCGAGCTGGACGTACTGGACTATCTCGTAAAACCAATTTCATTCGACCGCTTCCTGAAAGCTGCCAACAAAGCGTTTGATTATTTCTCCTCACAACACGCCAGCAAAGAACAACCTTACTTCTTTATTAAAACAGATAATAAACTGGAGAAAGTAATATTCAACGATATTCTATTTGCAGAAGCATTGGGCAATTATGTAGCTATTTATACGGCAGATAAAAAAATAATAACACATGCCACCCTGAAATCCGTACAGGAAAGCCTGCCTGCCCGGCAGTTCCTGCAACCACATAAATCCTATCTCATCAACATCAATCACATCAGTGCTATCGAAGGCAACGTGCTGCACATGGGTAGTCATGAAGTACCCATCAGTAAATACCAGAAGGAAGAATTACTGGAGAAGATAGTCAATAACCGGTTGCTGAAGAATAAGTAATATCACTATGCCATCCGGTCCCTGACGAACTGTATAATCTTATCAGCCACAGGCCGGTACTGCGACTGATACTTAATCCTCACCGAACTTTTATAGATGTTATCAAAGTACACCCAGCCGCCCATCTCCTGGATAATATACTTTGGCTGTTTATCTTCATTATAAACTTTGTCGGTGGGTATGTTTGCAAGAAAATCCCGGTATACTTTGTCAAACAACGCTTTATCGATAGCCGGTCCGTTAACGAAAGTAATGTTCTCCTGCTCGTAGTTATAGTAACTGTCGAAATACAAATCTCCCGAAAAATGATACGTGTGATCGTAATAATCAATAACCTCTTCAAAGGTCCCGAACCGTAAGATCTTATCGGAATGTCTCGGCAGGATGATAAAAGGATACTGGGTATTGTCAATGGCTGCAATGATATCCCCGTCGATAGTAGTGGCAATCGTTAACCCGTTCAACACCACCGGTTCTTCACTTTCCGGCAGCTCCCACAAATCCATATACTCCCCGAAATTAGACCGGATATACGCCTCATCGGGCTGGTGGATCATCAGTAGTTCATTGAATGCTCCCAATCCGTAAGTATAAAGAAAATCCCGGTAGCTCACCGGTAAAGGGAATGTTACCGTAGCTGTTATTTGCTGAAACTCAGCTGTGGTCAATGGTTTTATCTGTCCTATTAAGTAAGGAGCCTGCATATCCTGTAATTCACTTATTTACAACCGCAATATACGAAGGGTAACAGAGAATATTCTCACGATAATATTATAAAGCAGTAATTTGTTGCCACATCTAAACTTAAACCTGTGAAAATGAAAATAGCCATCCTGTTGGATGGCTGTAAAGAAAGACTATCTCTTAATTTTACTGGTTCGGAGACTCCAAATTGTCTGCGGTTATAAGGTGTAACATGACATTTTCCTTCCCATATAGACATACCTCAATATCGCTATTCCGTTTTACGATTTCCCTTGCGGAAATCCGGACGTTAAAAATAAAAGTAAATCCCTGTTTCCCGCTTTACAGCCTCTTCAAAAAGGGATTTAATTCTTTTCACGCTATCTATAAGGTTTGCAGTGAAGATATCACTAGCCAACACTTTCTCCAGTTTCTCTATTTCTGCTATATACTCGTCTTCATAAATATCAATATTAACACCAGCGATATTATTTATACGATCAAAGATGCCTGCTTCCCATAGCTCTTTAAACATTGTTTCATCTAATGTCATTTCTATTAATTGTTCTGGCGTTGCCCTATCATAATCCAAAGCGATTTCTGCATCCTTGTTTTTAGGAACAACTATTGTCTTATTTTTCATTGTAAGCTGCTATTGTTTTCACCTCATTATTAGTGTGCCTGGCGGTTTTTATCTTATAAAACACTTACCCTGCTATAATTTTGCTTAATGGAAGTGTTGCTAAACTTTCATTTTGCAGATAATGCTCAATCTTAAGAATTTTATTAATATCCTTCCTCCTTAGCTTAGGGAATAAAATACCAGTGTAATAGCCGGCCACCCTTAAGCGTATTATCTCAATGTATTTAGGATCGGGAAACTCGTTTCTTAACAAACCATTAAATTCATCTAATAAATAGTAACCTGTTTCAAGTTCTGCAGTAGTTACAAAGCTTTTCTGCCCAAAGACCGAAGATAAAAGGTAATTGAATCTACCTGCGTTGCCACTCAATTCATGGTATTGAGGATATAACATCAGTTTTTGGCACATCTCAATGAAAAAATCAAAATAATATTCTACTTCAGTTCTTTCTTTATAAAAAGTACGCAGTTCGTTCCAGCTGGTCCATCTACATCTGTCAATAGACAAATCCACCTGCCGCAGGCATGCACTCACTCCTATCAGATATTTATAATCAATAATTACTTTATCATTCATTGTTACCTAATCTTCATCTTTAATCATACCCGAGTGGGAACCAAACACCACGATACACAGGTGGTTTCATGTTTGGAATTACCCAGCCCTGATTAAGTGTTCTTATATCAACATTTTCAACAACTTTTTTAAAAGGAGGTCTTTTTATAAGATGAAACACTTTCTCATCCAGAATTTTAAGTGCATCATTATAATCACACGCAGTTATACCACAACCGATGCCTATTCCTGGAGGGAAATTAAATGCAGTATCAATCTTAAATTCAAACCAGAACCTTTTATAAATAGTTTTCATTTTTATCCACGGCCTTACCCGTAAATATAAGTATAAACCTCCTATGCAGCCTGGTTGTAAATTTGACTTCCTTTTTTTCGTATTTTTAAGAAAAATGTTAACCCAATGGCAAAACAAACAGGAATACTCCCATTCACTGGGAAATTAGGTAACCTGATCGGTTACCGGAGGAACGGAAGTTACTTCGTCCGTTCCATGCCCGAAGAAGTAAGACAAACCACCGCCACACGGCAGTCGTCAAGGAATTTCGGTATCGCCAGCAGAACGGGTAAACTGATCCGGCAGGCCATTACTCCCCAATTAAGTATTGGCCGCGATGGCACACTCGTAAACCGCCTCAACAAAGCGCTGATACAGGGCCGCCTGCAACAGCTGGAAGGGTTCCGGTTCAATCGTCATACCGGCGTGGATAAGTTCTTCTCCCGGCTCCCCGTCTTATCTTCCGGTGGCGCACTGATGATCCCCGCGCAAACCTGGCCGCCGTCAACAGCCGGCGACAAACTGGAGATCAGTGTCATCGCCGTTCGTATCAATCCGGTTACACGGCAGATAACCGGCAGCCACACCGCCACCTTGCTCGCGGATCTGGATCAGCCATTTAATGGCGCCGCACTGGAAGCCACTACCCCTGGAAAAGGCACCCTGCTGGTTACACTCCAGGCAAGAATATTTAATGGTACCATCCCTACACTAAACCGCCGGTTCATGGCCGCGGATATAATAGCGGTCGTCCTGCCGGCAATCAAACAGAAATCCCGCAAAGGAAACCGCCTGGCTGGTGTAAAACAGGTGTCACCTTACCACCTGCATACAGGTAACAACGTGCAGGTCACCACCAATTCAACTCCGGATCAAGTCCACCTCTACTCCGGGTCATCCCCTACCTTTCGCCCTGTGCCAGGGCATTCCGGGGCGGATGCTCCCCCACCCATTGCTATTCTCTTTTAAAGGCATTATTTTACAAGGATCAACAGACAGGCATTTTTCATGACATACGCTAAAAAGCTCTACGGACTGGATCATTTAAGGTCGCTGGCAATACTGATGGTGTTGTTCTATCACTACCGCATGTTCCAACATCCGGAGTGGCTGGATAACATAATGGGCTTCGGGTGGACGGGCGTAGACCTCTTCTTTGTATTAAGCGGCTACCTGATATCCTATCCCCTCTTTCTAAACATAGCATCCGGGAAAAGCATTTCTCTCCCGGAGTTCTTTATCAAACGTTTCTTCCGGATCATTCCCGCCTACCTGGTGGTACTTGCCATCTATTTCCTTTTCCCGGCATTCCACGAAAGGGAAGCGCTGCCACCGCTCTGGAAATTCTTAACGTTTACACAGAATTTCAACTTCGACATAAAAAACTATGGTACGTTCTCTCATGTGTGGTCACTGTGCGTGGAGGAACATTTTTACCTGCTTTTCCCGCTGGTACTGGCTATCCTGATCCATTTCAACGCATGGAGAAAAGCGGGCATCCTGCTGGCGGCATTATTTCTGTTTGGCATCGGCATCCGGCTGTACTGCTGGTATGCGTTGATTGCTCCCCACGCAGGCGAGGACAACATTTGGATCATCTGGTACCGTCACATGTACTACCCCACTTATACGCGGCTGGATGGCCTGCTGGCAGGTGTTTCCATTGCTGCACTGTTTGCATTTAAACCGGCTGTAAAAGCATGGGTTACCCAACGTGGTAATATAATCCTGTTACTATCCTTGGTTGTTCTTACGGGCGCCTGGTTCCTGTGCGACGACCAGCAGAGCTTTCATGCATCCATATTCGGCTACCCGCTGGTGGCAGCCGGTTATGGATTGATGGTGGTGGCAGCGGTAAGTCCGTCGTGTATACTGTACCGGTACAACAGCCGCGTTACCGCGTTAATAGCCAAACTGTCGTTTGCACTTTACTTATCGCACAAAGGCGTGATACACCTGGTGCAACCCCTGCTGGCTCAAACAGGTATTGCTCCAAAGGGCAACCTAATGCTGGTGCTATGCCTGCTCGTAGCCGTGCTGGCCGCGCTCATACTAAATAAAGCAGTAGAAGCGCCATTCCTGCAACTCCGGCAACGTGTACTGAACAAACGAAAAAGCACCGCCCATAAAAATGTGGCGCTTCTCACAAAGGATTCAGCAGCTTAACTTAACTTCACGTAATTAAAAGAGGAAAGACATATGAATATTGAAAAAGCGATTCTTGCCGGTGGCTGTTTCTGGGGTGTGGAAGAACTGATCCGCCAGCTTCCGGGCGTGATCTCTACAGTAGTGGGATACACCGGCGGCGATGTTCAAAACGCCACCTACCGGAATCATGGCACACATGCGGAAGGCATTGAAGTTACCTTTAATTCAGCAGTACTATCATACCGTTCCCTTCTGGAATTTTTCTTCCAGATCCATGATCCTACCACCCGGAACAGGCAGGGCAACGATATAGGTACTTCTTACCGCTCCGCCATCTTTTACCGGAACGAAGCACAGCACGAAACTGCCAATGAGCTAATTGCGGAACTGAATGCCTCCGGTAAATGGCCCGGGCCAATTGTAACGGAAGTGGTACCCGCAACTGCCTTCTGGAACGCCGAGGAAGAACACCAGGACTATCTCCAAAAGCACCCGCATGGGTACACCTGTCACTTTGTGCGGCCCGAATGGAAAATAAACTAACATAAAAAAGGAGAAAATGAATCAACTTCATTTTCTCCTTTTTTTATACAGAGAGATAAACAATGTTCGCTATTCTGATCTCAGCGACTTCACAGGGTTCATCAGCGCCGCCTTCACCGACTGGTAGCTCACCGTCAGCAAGGCGATTAACAGCGCTCCCACAGAAGCTGCCACAATGATCCACCAGGATATTTCCGTGCGGTATTCGTAACGCTGCAACCAACTATTCATAAAATAACAAGCCACCGGCACCGCTATCACCAAAGCAATAACAACCAGCAGAATAAAGTCCTTCGTCATTAAACGCCATAAATTGAAAACGGAGGCCCCCATTACTTTCCGCACACCTATCTCTTTTACCCGTTGCTCTGCCATGAAAGACGCCATGCCAAAAAGCCCCAGGCAACTGATGAACACCGCCAGCACAGCGAAGAAGCTCGACAATTTACCGATGCGTTGTTCTGCATCAAATTTAGCGGCATACTCATCATCCACAAACCTGTAAACAAAAGGAATACCCGGGTTATACTTTCTAAAAACGGTCTCGATCCGGCCAAGTGCATCAGCCGTTTGTTTAGCAGGATTTATCCTGGCCGTGATTACATTCGCCGCGTTGTAATCCAATGTAAAAACAGTGCGAAAAACCGGCTTATACGGCGACTGCATCACCATATCTTTTATCACGCCAATCACCGTAAAAGGCTGACCATCTTTTTTTACAATTTCTCCTATGGGATCTTTAAGGCCCATGAACTTAACAGCCGATTCATTCAGGATCATAGCAGTGGTATCGGAAGCAAAATCCCTTGAAAAGTCGCGCCCTGAAATGATCTGCCAGTTAATCGTTTTTCCGAAATCATGCGTAACACTTATCGCTCCAAAATTTCCCTGCGCTCCCGGCGCCATGCCTTTCCAGGTATATCCATTGTTGATTGCATCCACATCTGTTGTAGGCGCGGAAGAATAAGACATCTCCGTAATAGCACCTGATGCCACCAACTCATTCCTGATAAGCTCGAAATGGTCTTTCAATGCCGATGTAGACACCGGGATAAGGAGCAATCCCTCACGGCTATAAGCGGTGGGCCGGTTTTTAGCGAAATGGATCTGCCTGAATACTACAATTGTCCCGATAATAAGGATCACCGATACGGTAAACTGTATCACCACAAGGGCTTTCCGCGGAATGGCAGCATAGCGTCCGGCACGGAAAGTACCTTTCAGTACTTTTACCGGTTCAAAGGAAGAAAGATATAACGCCGGGTAACTGCCCGCAATTAAACCGGTGAACAGCGTAACAGCAAAACTAACCAGCCAGAATACCGGGCTGCCAAAGGGGATGCTTACCTTCTTATCGGCTACATCGTTAAATACCTGCAATCCGGCCTGTACCAGCACCAGCGATCCTACAAAACCGATCGCAGCCAGCAGGAGGGATTCGCTGAAGAACTGCATGATCAGCTGACCACGGAGGGAACCTACCGCCTTGCGGATGCCCACTTCTTTGGCCCTCCTTTCAGAACGGGCGGTGCTCAGGTTCATAAAGTTGATACACGCCAGCAACAGCACAAATACGCCAATAATCCCGAAAAGCCATACAAACTGGATCCTGCCACCAATATTCTTTCCGTTCTCCCAATCAGCATATAAATGCCACTTGCTCATGGGATGAAGAAAAACCTCCGGTTTAAAAGCAGCGTCTGCTGCACGTACTTTGCGCAGTTTCACATCTTTTATTTTGGCGGATACTTTTTCGAGGTCCGCATGATCAGCAAGCTGTGCATAGGTTTGCGTGAAATTAGACCGCCAGGGGTTTTCCATTTCCCTGATCCAGGGCTGGTTGCTCAGGTATAATGCCCACGGCGCCATAAAATCCAGGTTCCTGAAGGCAGAGTTGTACGGAAGATCTTCATACACCCCGGTCACTTTCACGGCTGTTCCGTTATCCATTTTCACCAGCTTATCGGTTGGATCCATCTCCCCGAACAATGCCTTTGCCGTAGACGCAGACAACAGGATGGAAGCCGGATCCTTCAACCCGCCACGGGTGCCCTTCAGCATTTTAAGCGTAAGCATCTCCGGAAAATCCGGTTCAAAATAATTCCCTGTTTTGGAAACAGCATTGTTATTATAAGCCAGTACATGCTTATTTTCCCACGAAGCCATTACAACATACTTGAAATCGCTGCCGTATTTATCCCGGATCTCTTCTCCCAGCAGATAAGGGTTAGCCGTTTGGGTACCTACCACCCCATTAAAGGTTTGATGCTGCATCACCGCCACAATACGGTCGTAATTCGCGTGATTCTTACTGAATGTCAGCTCATCATGTATCCACAAACCGATCAGCAGGGCTACCGCCATACCGGTAGATAGTCCCACGATATTGATGAACGAAAACGTTTTGTTCTTCAAAAGGTTTCTCCAGGCAACCTTGGTATGATTTCTTAACATGGCTAACTGATTTACCGTTGAAAAACAATAATGCTGCCATTCCTGTAATACTTACTGGGAGACATTCTATGAATATTTTGTTTTCATGTATCTGTCCGGATACGAACACGGGTGTCTGAAAATGGACACCGCAACAATCAGGCAGGAGATGAAAGGTTCCTACGGGGCTATATTGGACGATGAATTAATTTTTACATCTGCATATTGCCAGGCGGATTCAAATGCAGCTAATACTTCTTTCGCCTCCTCATTTCTCTTCTGCAAAACCAGCGCATTATGTAAACCGATCAATGCCCATCCATTTTTCCTCCATATTTCCAGGTCTTTCCGGTAAACTATCTCTGCCTGCCGGTATTGTCCTGCTTTGAGCAACACAGCGCCTAAATGATGCCGCACGGAGAAGAACCAGTCTGGCGGCTCGTTGTAATTGAGGTGGTCTTCCATAGCCACGGCCTCTTTTAACAATGAAATAGCTGTGTCGAATGACTGTTGCTGAACTGCGATGCCCGCAGCCAGCACCTTTCCGGCAATTTGTACCAGGTCGGCCGAAGTATTGATATTCCAGATCGTCAGACTTCGCAGGATGGTATCAGCAGCAAGTACATGCAGGCTATCCAGTTCTTTTTGGGCCTTTGTTACCTCATGCCTGCCCAAAAAAGCCAGTCCTTTTGCGTAATGCCAGATGGCCCGGGGATACACCAGGTTATTTTCCGGCGATGGAAGCGCCAGTATGGTATCCCACATCGATAACTTCGCGGCAATATAAAACGGGATGGTATAGTAGTGCTGCAAAGTGCCCCAGCCTGGCATGCCCATAATCTCTTCGGAGGTATGTTGCTGTAACCTGACAGCGGTTTGCCAGGCCAGTGTGGAATGGCCTTCCAGTGTGGCAGTAGCCGCCAGAAAGTGATAATTATGCGGGTAGTACGCCAAAGGGTAAGCGCCCTGTGCATGACATGCAATTGTATACACACTATCTGTTGCCAAAGCGCGGATATTTGACAGTGAACCTTCATGATAATCGCCGGTACGGATATAGACATGTGAAGGCATGTGTAACAAATGTCCGGCGCCGGGCACCAGCGTATCCAGTAATTTTGCACTATGTAAAGCTTTTTCCGGCTGCGAAGAGGCTTCCATTGCATGAATATAAAAGTGATGCGCGCCGGGATGAGTGGGGTGAAGTTTCATCAGGTGTTCCAGTACCGCTACTATCGCGGGGGTCCATGCTTTGGGCGCTTGTGTTCTTTTTTCATACAAATCCCAGGGATGCAGGTTCATCATCGCCTCTGCGTATAAAGCACCGATATCCGGATCATCGGGAAATCGCGTATACACTTTTTTCATGGCTGCTGCATAGGCACTGTCCAGGGCGCTACGATCAGCCGGTGGCTCTTTAACGTACCTGGTGGTCAAAGCGGCAATGAGGGCCTGCTCTTTTGAGCTGCTTTGATGGGAAAGCGCCTTTGCCTTCACAACTGCTTCGTAAGCGCGCTGAAAATTATCGGATTCCATGCCGGCATTGTAATTGGGTCCCAGTACATACGCAAGGCCCCAGTACGCCATGGCACAAGTTGAATCCAGCCGGGTAGCTTCAAAGAAAGAACGGGCTGCTTCTGCATGGTTAAATCCATAGGACAGCATCATTCCCTGGTTAAAATAAACCTGTGCTGCTTTCACGGGTGTTGAAATCGTGAAATGAATACCTTGCAATCCATCAAACAGCGGCGCTTTCTTTCCGGATGTATACCATTCTTTGTCAGTGGTGGCAGGAACTACACAAGCAATGGTATTCGCCATGCTTTTTACCTCTTTGATCGGGCGTCCGTGATTGCAGGCCATCAGGCAGCCTGAAATAACAGATACTACATATAAATTTTTCATAAAGGAATTAAATTGTAAACATACTTGGGGGTAATGGAAAATATCGGGGTATAAGCCTGTCGCTGATTACTAATTTACATAAAAAATAGTGATAAAGGGAGAAGCGGGTGTATCAATGTTCAGATACACCCGCTGTAATTTCGTGGGTATGTTTATGCAGCGGCGCTATCGTCTGTGGTTGCATGATCTTCGCTGGCAACAGGGCCTCCGGATGCGGAGGAGGATGAATCTCCACCCAGGAATATTAATAAGGCCGCGGCACTTGCGGTGCCGATGATCAGTCCTAATTTGGATACAGGCTCGGGGTCTGCTAAAGCAGCCATCACTAATACAACCATTCCTCCAAGAGCGAAGGCCGGGATGCCGATATTGATCAGGAATCGCTCTACCCGTTGCCGTAATTCCGGGCTTGTGTCGGGGCTTGGTGAGGCCGTTACGGGCGCTCCTTCCCGGCGCATAGCAGGGAGCGGCCTTGAGGGAAACTCTCTTTCAGCAAATTCCCTTGCTTCAGCAAGATCCTGCGCTTGCTCCCTGGTTAACTGATAGCCCCGGCACCTGTCGTTGATATCCCATTCTCCCAGTTTGGTGCGCAGGCGGCCACGGTCATAATTAAAACGGTCGCGGTGCCCATCCCAGCTTCCATAATCGGGATGTGGGGTACTCCTGCCAAAGAGGCCATGAGGGTCGTTTTCAGCGTCCATAATACGGTGTGCAACTTCATCCAGCAAAGCAATGATCTCCTGGAGCAAATTAAAGCAGGGATCCGGCCCGCCCGGCGTACCGGCGATTTGGCGTTGTACCGTGGCCGGTGCTGTGACGTTTTGCTGCACTACATGCGTAAGCTCATGCGCCAGTAAATGTTGTCCTTCCCGGGAATGAGGGTTGTATTCCTGTTCATTGAATACAACATGATTGCCCAGCGTGTAGGCCCGGGCGTTGACAGCTTCCGCCGACTGCGCAGCTTTATTATCTGTATGCAGCACTACATTGCTAAAGTCGTAGCCTATTTTCTGTGACATTTGCCGCTGGATGGTGTTATTCAGTGGCTGCCCGCCAGTGGAAATCACTTCATTTATCATGTCTGTGGATGGAGCAGCGGCTTCCGCGCCGCCGATCTCTTTGCGGCTCAGCTCTTCTTCATGTTCGCATGCCTTACATTTTCGTTGCAGGGATGTGCTGTGGCCACCATTTACTTTGAGGTTCATAGCGGCAGGCTGAGTAACGGCATCGGCTACCGCGTCGGCCTCTTTTTCCAGCGGGGTATCTGGTTGTCCGACCTTTAGCCGGGGCTGAAAAAAGGCAGGTTTCACAGATTGCAGGTGATCGTTTTTAGCACTGAAAAAAGGGGTAGGCTGTGGGTGTACAGTCCCTGGTGATTGATTGGGTACTTTAGAAAACATTTTGGGGTAGATTAAATGTTAATGGATTTTGGGGTTCATCTTTAGGGAAGTTACTAAAAATTCAGAGAAAAAAGGGGGAATAGGAGAACGTGACTGAGGGAGGTAGTTCGTCCAATATTCCGCGACCACGATCCCATCCTTGTGCATTTCCAATAGCTCTACTTGTTGCCGTCTACTCTCTGCACATAAGATACTGAACATGGGATCATATCTTACTATTTGATTAAGAAAAGTCCGACGGCATAGCTGAATAAATAATTTTGACCTTTTAACTTAATCACATTAGGTATCGTCATATCCTCGCACTTAAACTTATGTTTACCCATCTGATAGTATACCAAATAAACAGGATAAGCGATCCTCGAATTTTGCCACCGGACCAATATAGCGTCATCGAACGTTTCCGGCACTACCGGTAATTTAGCAAAGTCATTTTTATACAGGTCATCTTGTCTGACGAGCAATGCGTTATTCTTCACTTCAAACACATTACATTTTTCTCTGTCGACCTGGTATCCACATGGCTTCAACCCGTAGGATTTTAATAGCTTAATTTCATAGTCATCCAGCATCTTAAACTTTATGCTGTCTGCAAACTTTGAATCCAAAGCCTCCGATTTTTTATCAATACTATCTTTAAAAACAACCGTTGTAAAATAGGCATGTCTTTTATAGTCCGGATAATCGTATTTTTCTCTATTGAAGTACAAATTTCCTTGCTGATCAAGATGAAATGGCAATTTCCAGTCAAAAATCTTCTCTATGATCACTGTTCCATGAATGTCGATAATTTTAAAGGGAAGATGGCTGTCGTCTGGCTTCAATAATATCCTGTCGTCTTTTAGGAAAGCTATTTCGGAGAGATGTTCCAAACCGAGTACCTTTGTAAATTTCGTTGTGTCTTTTACCAGATCCGCCAGGAATGGAACTTCGGGATGCGTATCCTTTTTAGGAAATGGATTACACGCCAACAACGTTCCCATTATAAATACCAGACAAACAGCTATCTGAAAGATTGAAATCGGGGCTCTTCTCATATTTTTCTTTTCATATAGGCAATATGACATTATATAACTGTGCGCTTTTCTAACATCCAAAATACATCAATTGTTGAGGATTACTATAATGCGGTAAAATCCCTTGTAACCCTTGACCAGCTTTATAAAGATGGAGATGTGAAGAAGAAGCGACAGATTATTGGTTCGATTTTCCCCGAAAAACTCGTTTCTGACGGAAGCCGTTAAGCTGATATATAGCATGGGAGCGGGCTGTTCCGAAAATAAAAATGGACAAACCTAAGTTTGTCCATCTCGTGCCCAGAACTGGATTCGAACCAGCACACCCTTGCAGGCGCTGCGACCTGAACACAGTGCGTCTACCAATTTCGCCATCTGGGCAACTGATATTGTGTCAGGGAGCGCAAAGATAAGCAGCTATTTTAATTTTCCAAAAAAATAACGCGAACGCCTACACTAATAATTAAAAATAAAACCAAATGCCGTAATGCTGAAAGGCATCCCACCCTTCGCCACCAGGTACAGATCATGCACACCCTCGGCATGACGCAGGTTACCCGTTAACTTCAACGCATAAGTGCTGTCTCCTGTATAAGGAATATCAAGGGTGCCAATAATTTTACCTTTGGGTTTATCTATCCGGAACTCGAGCCGGGCATTGCTCTTTTTGTGCTCCGATGCCACTTCCACGCGGAAGCCTATTTCACCAAGACTTAAATTTACCTGGGCAAAGCTGAGATAACTGCCCTCCTTCATCTGGAATTCCGTTGCACGATTCCCCTTTTTAGCCGCCGGCGCCACCGTCTGTCCCATAACAGATACCGGCACGAAAGCAAAAAGCAGCAATAACATCAGCCTCATAAGGATAGGATAGGTTGTCTTCTTCTCTTTTTTTTTGATGACCAGGAATGAATTTTCCCGGTGATAAATTAATAATAAAAATCCTAAATTAAGGAATTATGTAATATTATAGCAAAATAATAACCTGGGCTGGTCAGTCTATACCCACAAAAAAGCCCGTAACAACGATTGTTACGGGCGTAAATTCTCTATTGTACAGGGCTATATACCTGCCAGCCGGGCGTAAATTTCCATCATGCCCGCCTGGCCCAGCAACTCCTTCTCTGGACGGTTGCCCAGCAGGTTGTTGCTGCCGTTCCGGTCCTGCTCCCATACCTTATCGGCATACTCCTGCATGGCACGGATATACTTCGGATTGTTATCTGTCTTGTACAACGCCTCATATCCCCGCAGCAACACGGCATTAAACCAGTACGATGAAGGAAACCGTCCGTTCCTGAAAAAGCGCCGGTAGCTGCCTTCCGCAATATGACGGGCCTCTTTTAAATACTGCGTATGCTTTGTAATACGATACAGCTTTACATTGGCTTCCAGCATAACGCCGGCATTGTAAGTATATACCGCGGAATCAATACGGTTATTTTCTGCCGGTTTTATAGCATCCCAATATACGCCGTCTTCATCGCGCAGATACCTGTTTACCCAATTGTATAACAGCAAGGCTGTATCCAGGTAAGTTTGCTTATGAACGGCATCATACAATTGCAGCGCCAGCAAAATAGCCGGTCCGTTGGAGCAGGTATTCTTTGTGGTGATGTCCCTTTCTTTCCAATATAAACCGCCGCCGCTAACGGTATCATAACCTGTCATCATAAAACGGTAGATCTCCTCTCCTTTTTGCAGGTACCATTTCTTCCTGGTACGCGCATAGGCGTCGAGGTAGGCAATACCAATCCACTGGTTATCGTCGTAGTAACGGTCCTCGCGCCTTTCCTTCACTACGTAAGAGGCGTATCCCGGCGCGGGCGGAATGGCATCATAATACTGGTTAATAGCCCCCACCACCGGCGCCATATAGGTTTTGCCGGGATGGATCCGTTCCATTTCATTGGTGGCCTGTATCAGCCCGCAAAGGCCCCACAGGTCGGCATGCGGATTATGATTCTTTGTACGGTCGCTGGTTTGAATGTACAACCCGGTTTTGCGCTCATACAAATATTTGTTCACTGCCTGCTGCAGTATCTCTGCCTTCTGCTTGTTGCTTTGGGCAAATACGCTGCCGGCAGACAGCAAACACCAAAAGGTAATCCTCACTATTCTTCTCCTCATCTCTATCATTTTCATTACTTCATCAGTCCCATGCTCTTCAGCTTCACCGCCGCTTCTATGAGCATGGCGCCGCTCAGCTGGGTGGTCAGATCGCTGCTGGTGGCTGTGGTAGTCCAGTTCTTGTTAAATAATACCTGCGGACGCGTAGTGCCTTTCAGCCACAAGGTTTCTGCATTCAGCTGCAGGAATGCAGCATACTTTGCTACATCTGTGCTGCTGATGCTGCCATCTGTGATGAGCAACATCAGGTAACGCACCAGTACCCCTTTGAACAAGCCGCCATCTCCGCCGCCTTCATCTTTCAGGATATTGGCATTGGTAAATCCTCCGGCTAAGGCGTTGTTGGCGGTTTTCAACGCATCATTGATGTACACGTTCTGACCGGTGAGTTTATACAGCTCCACGCCTGCCCCAATAAACACCCCCTGGTTATAGGTGAAGTTCCAGTTTTTGGTTACCTGTCCGCTGCCGTCCTGGTTAATGCCGTCCCATACAAGACCGGTCACCGGGTCTACCAGCGTGGCTTTCTGCCAGTCGTAGATCTTTTTGGCCCAGGCAATATCATCCGGGTTCTGCGTAAGACCGTACATCCGGCAGGCAATAATACACGCCGGCGCATTGGCGGGCGTGTTCTTATAGTTCTTTGATTTATCCTTGTTCCAGTGGATGCCACCACCCCACACATCGTCCCAGCCACCTTTAATATCGTTCCACAGCAACACGGCCACATCTTTATATTTAGTATCACCGGTAGCTTCAAAGGCGCGTAAACAGGCAAGGTTCATCCACTCCATATCATCATAGAAATGGTTGATATAAGTGCCGCCGTTCTTTGTTTTCATGCCCGCCAGCAAATCATCCATACGGGCTTTGATGGCCGGGTCATTTTTACGTATATAGGCGTCCGTTAGTACGTCCAGTGCATGTGCATTGGGCCAGTAGTTAAAGGTAGTACCGCCTGCATTGTTGGCGTTAAAGTATTTTTCCTGGTTCCAGAAATTGCTGGTGAGCCCCTGTAAAGAGGAATCCCCTATCTGCGCCCAATCGAAAACATAACGTGCCTTGTTGGCTCCCGGGCCCGGGCCATCATCCACCGGTTCTTTCAAACATGCAGTGAAGGCCAGGGAGAGCATCAAAAGGGAATATCGTATCAGCTTCATAGCAGTCATTATTTTACGATGATTTCGTGGGTGTAATTTTTATCCGTGGTGAAGTACAGGTTCACATCACAATTCTTCATGTCCGCTTCTGTTGCAAACTTGTAACAGTAGTTCCACTGGTCATTATTGGTGATAGGACGCAGTTCCCAGAAACTCAGTGGCGTAGCGGAAGTCGGACGGTTGTTATCTGCATTGGAACTTCCTATCCACTCTTCACCGGCATTGCCATCACTGTCTTTCACGTTGATACGGAATTTGTAACGCTCATCACGGCCCCATGACTCCTGTTTAAACGTGATCAGCTGGCTCTGGATTTTCCAGGTGCCGCCACCGGCGTAATTGATCTCGAATAAAAATTTATTCAATGGCGCAAACCAAAGACCAATAGTACCTATTTCGGTTACAGTTGCAGCGGCGTTATTGAAATCCAGGCGCACCCGATACACTTTGGTACCTGCGGTCTGTTCACTTTCACCACCTTCTTTTACAGCTGTACCGGCAATGGAATAAACATCCGGCGTACCGGTGTTCCTGCTGGTGAAATGATATTTACCGTTTTTGAGAGATGTATAAATTTCGTATACCCCCGGAGCAGTGGATTTCAGCTTCAGGGCTTTCGACAGGTCAGCGCCCGCTTCGGTGGCTTCACCGGTGAGGTACACATCTGTAGGGATCTCCGCAAAACCGTTGGGTCTTTCTACTTCAATGGTTTTTGTTTCGGCGGCCTTCTGGATATTATATCCTTTGGATGCCAGCACGGTCCATATCAGTTTACCGGTAGCCAGGGAAGCAATGCCCGCTTTACCCGCTACGCTGTTCAGGTCTTTATGCGACAAGGTCAGCTTGTTCTGTACGCCCCCTCCGTCAGAGGAAAATTTTGCTACAGGTGAAGAGAAATCGCCGCCTGCTTTATCAAACGCTACTTCATACTGCACAAGGGAACCATCTTCCGCACGCGCCTGATCCCATTCAAAGCTCACGGTGGCGCTGGTAGTAGGCTGCAGCTTGATATACTTGTTGTCCAGCGGGGCAGTGAGTTTCGGCACCGGCTGCATATTGGTGTTGAGTGAATAATCGTCTTTCTTACAACTAAAGAATAAAACACTCAGTATGATGATCAGATATTTTTGCATGTTATTACAGTTTTAGGTGGAAGGATATTACCAGTCTTGATTTTGTGAAAGATTTTTATTCTGATCGCGTTCTACGGTTGGTACCGGCCACAGGTAATGCTTTGGATTTGTAAACAACCTGTTTTCCACGATGATGTAACCGTTCGGATCTTTATTGAAAGCGCCGGAAGTTACTTTGATGCCTCTTACCGGTCTGTTCATTACTACATCGGCGGTTTTCCAACGGCGTATATCATAAACCCGCAGTCCTTCAAACGCCAGCTCGGATCTTCTTTCCCTGCGGATCACCAAACGTTGCTGATCCTGGTTAAGCGCTGCATTAAACTGGGTGGCGCCTGCATCGTTAAAGCCGGCACGCACACGGATAGGCTGAATGGTTTGATTCCATACGGCCGCATTCATCTGCCCCAGCTCATTCTTTGCTTCTGCATACATCAGCAGTACATCGGCATAACGGATCATGACCAGGTTTAATCCCGAAGCGTAGTTGGTAGCTGCGCGGTCGTAGTATTTATAGAAGTAATAACCGGTGGGAGAAGCACCCTGATCATCTACCGTATTGGTAGCAGGCACAGAACCCGGTTGTGTAAGAATGGTTTGTTCGGCTCCTGCAAAATCTATTACTTTAGATCCATGATGCAGGATAGTAGCCTCAAAACGCGGGTCCCTGTTGATATACGGCGTGTTCTCATTATAACCGGAACCGGCTTCACCTATAGCTTTACCGTTGGTCATGATGTAATCATTCACCAGGTCCTGCGTAGGCACCAGCACACTTCTCAACGCAGCAATGGTTTGCGGCATAAAGGAACGTTGCTTGTCGTATGTTCTGCCACCGCCATATTGCAGATCCAGGATCACTTCACTATTGTATTCATTGGCTACAGTAAACAGGTTGCTGTAGTTACCAAACAAAGCATAGGTACCATTCTCTGTTTTACCGATCAGCTTTTCACAATCTGTTACCACGGCTGCCCATTCGCTGCGGAACAGGTGTACACGGGCGCTCATGGCTATTGCTGCGCCACGGGTAATACGGCCACGGTCGTTCTGCGACTGCTGCGCATTAGTGGGCAGGTCTTTCTGGATATCCGCCAGCTCCGTTAATATAAACTCCTGGATGGTGTTCTTATCGGTACGTGCAATGGTGCGGGAAGCATCAATGGTGATAAGGTCTGTATAAAAAGGTACATCCCCATACCAGGCAGTGAGCTGGAAGTAAGCGTATGCACGGATAAAGCGGGTTTCTGCCAGGATACGGGCTTTCAGCGTAGCATCCATGTTTGGTACCCGGTCGATGTTGGTGGTAACGGTATTGCACCTACGAATAGTAGTGTAATAATAAGACCATGTATCCGATACACGGCCATTGGCGCCGTCATAACCGCCGTTGGCAATAGCGTTTACGTTGATCAGCCCGCCGCCGCTGTTATACGCATTATCACTCAGCGCTTCATCTCCAAAATAATAATCATCTTTTGAAAGATGTTCATAACAGGCAATCAATGCGTCGAGGGCATCCTGTGAATCACGCCAGTAGGCAGTTTCAGTAAACTCCCGGGTGATCGGCTGATCCAGTTTACGGCAACTGAATAAGGTGCCGGCCACTAATATTGATAAAACTAATTTCTTCATACAATTGATTGTTTAGGCATCAAAACTTAACATCCAGACCAAAAGCAAAAGTGGCCGCATTCGGATAATTACGTCCTGCAATAGGATTGTAATTAGACATGGACAACTTATCATCAAACTGTGTAAACTCAGGGTCCACACCTATTTCACGGAAGCGTTTAGGCATAATCGTTATCAGGTTCTGACTGGTAAAATATACCCGCACACCCTGGATACGCGCCCTGCTTACTAAAGATGCAGGCAGGTTATATCCCAGCTGGAAGTTTTTCAGACGCAGGTATTTGGTGTCAAACAGCCAGTAGTCGGAATAAGCGAAGTTGTTGGCATCTGCAGAACCGATGGTTAACCGTGGGTAGGAAGCGCCCGGGTTGGTAGGCGTCCAGCGATCCAGGTGCTGCACCATGGCGTGGTCTTCGTTGTTATGGAATGCCTCCACGATATCGCCTCTCAGGAACTGTGAACGCTTGCCCACCCCCTGCCAGAACATGGTAAGGTCGAAGTTCTTCCAGCTCACGCTGTAGTTAAAGCCAAAAGTGTAACGGGGAAAAGGATTACCAAAGATGTAGCGGTCGTTTTCATCGATCACGCCATCTTTGTTACGGTCTATATATCTCACATCTCCCGGCATTACCTGCTGGTTGTAGGCAAACGGTACTTTAGGCGCGTTCTTTATATCATCCAGGTTCTGGTATAGTCCCTCGGATTTATAACCGTAGTAAGAAGCGATAGGAAACCCTTCTTTAATAATAAAGGTAACATCAGAACCACGAACAGATTCCTGGCCGAATTTAATCACTTTATTCAGGTTATCGGCGAGGTTGAAGCCAAAGTTGTGATGGAATTTGCCGGTAGTCAGCCGGTAGTTCACTGCCAGCTCCCAGCCTTTGTTATTTACCTTACCTACGTTTTCCAGCGGAGCGGCTGTACCTGCGGTTCCCGGTACCGTCTGGAAAAGATAGATCCCATCTGTTGTCTTATTAAAATAATCGAAAGACGCTGTTAATGCACCTTTAAGGAAATCTGCATCGATACCATAGTTGCTCATGGTAGAAATTTCCCACTGCAACAGGTCGTTGTAAGTAGAGAAAGTATTACCGGGAGCAATGGAATTATTAAAGGCATAATTGGCGTTATTGATGCTCACCCTTGAGAGATAGTTGAATCCTCCGATGTTGGAGTTACCCACCTGTCCCCAGGAGTAGCGCAGTTTAAAGTTGCCGATCTTATCCTTTACTTCTTCCATGAAGGCTTCATCTGTTACTCTCCATCCCAGTGAAAACGCCGGGAAGAACTGCCAGCGGTGGCCCGGAGCCAGCTTGGAAGAGCCATCATAACGCCAGGTTACTTCCGCCAGGTATTTATCGTTGTAAGCGTAGTTAAATCTTCCGAAAAGAGAATTCAGCGCATACAAATTAGGATTGCTCATATCGTTATACGTGCCGATATCCCTGTAATCATAGGTGCCATCCGGTTTGGGAATATAGCCGCCACCGATCGCCCAGTCGTTGTCCAGGTTGGTGGTACCAAAACGGTCGGCACGGAAACCATAGCCTTCGTTCACGGCATCACTGCGCACACCCACCTGTCCTTTTACGTAATGCTTGGCAAAGGTGTTTTCATACTCCACAGTACCGTACACGTTTGTTGTAAGGTCTTTATATTCGGAGTTGTGCATCTCATTGTACAACGGCGGTGTAGCAGTAGTATAATAAGGTGCATACGTAAATTTATTAATACGGGTAGCCGTGTTATCAATATTATAATTACCGGAAGCATTCAGGTTGATCTTAAAATGATCTGCCGGTGTGATTACTACGTCGATTCCACCCATCAGGTTATCTACTGTTCTCAGTTTGTATCCCCCCTGCGCCAGTAAAGCCATTACGCTGTTACTCGTCAGCGGTGGTACTACCCAGTTACCGAGCGTATCTTTCACGGCAGTGGTACGTGGTACGCGCATGGCATCACGCATCAGGAAGCCGATATCAGATACCTGTGTGCGGTAATTAGAGCGGGTGTAAGCTGCGTTACCGCTTACTTTCACATACTTGCTTACATCTACCGATACATTGAGGCGGGCATTGTAGCGTTTGTAGTAGAAGTCCTGCGGCACATATTTATTCTGAAGCATATTGCCCTGATCGAGGTATCCGAGCGACAACAAATAGCTGCTGGTTTTGCCGCCACCGCTTAAGCTTAAATTATGATTCTGCTGCGGGGTATATTTACGGATCATTTCGGTGAGCATGGCGGGTTCGGAACCACGGTCGTGCCACGACTTTATATCACCCGGCGTATACTGCGGCGTTTTACCGGAGTTTACGAGGGCTTCGTTTTTCAGGGTCATGTACTGCCATGCTTCCATCTGCCGGGGCAGTGTGGTAGGCATCTGCCAGCCGTACATACCATTGTAGGTAACAGAGGGGTGATCATCTTTTTTACCTTTCTTCGTAGTAATATAGATTACACCATTGGCGGCCTGTGAACCATAGATAGCGGCGGATGCGGCATCTTTCAGTACAGAAATGGTTTCCACATCGTAGGGGTTCAGGTTCTGCAAACCATTACCTCCGGCCTGCACGCCATCAATGATCACGAGTGGAGCGTTGCCGGTTAAGCTACCTACTCCACGGATGTTCATCGTCATGGGAGCGCCGGGTTCGGCGGTGTTCTGCTGCATGATGAGGTTAGGCGCCTGTCCCTGCAATGCCTGGAACATGTTTACTGCCGGCCTGCTGGTAATATCTTTTGAATTAATGGTGCTGATGGAAGCAGTTACCTGTGTTTTCTTTTGCTGGCCATAAGCTGTTACCACGATCTCACCCAGGTCTTTGGAATCTACATTCAGCATGGCAATGATGCTGGTTCTTCCACTGATGGATATTTCAGAAGATACATACCCTACAGAAGAAAACACCAGTGTGCCATTAGCGGCGCTGGCAGGGATCTTCAGGGTATAATTACCTTCTGCATTGGTAACGGTACCAACGCTCATTCCTTTTACACGCACGTTGGCGCCGGGAATAGTTTGGCCTTTGTTATCCACTACGCGGCCGGTAATGGTAATATCCTGCTGCTGATCACCGTTGGCAGTAAGATTACTACGCTTCAGGATAATTTTATTGGCGATGAATTCATAGTTGATTTCCAGCGGCAACAGGATCATCTGCAGTACATCATCCAGTTTGTTATCCTTTACATTCAGGGATATTTTTTGTGCGGCTTTAATATCATCGTTGGAATACACAAAAACCAGGGAGGTTTGTGCTTCAATCTTTTCCAGTACCAGTGCAAGGCTGGCATTATCAACCTGCAGGCTGATCAGTTGGTTCATTGCCGGAGGTCTTTCCCGTTCCTTTACCGGCTGATGTTGCACCTGCCGGCGTAACCCTGCCGCATAGGCTACCTGCGCGTGCAGATCCAGCACGCTCAGCAGCGATAAGCAGATTATCAGCGACAGGAAAGGCGGACGAAAAGAAGGCTTGTATAATACCTTTCTCATAACGTAGTGGTGATTAAAAATGAATAAATATTGGTGTTGGCTTGATGCTTATTATTCTCCTATAACTAATGTTGAATCGGTGATGCGGTAGTGGAATGCTTTTGATTTACTGAGGTAGTACATAATATCTTCCAGGGAGTTATTATGGAAAGCCCCGGTTAACCGGTACTGTTTGGGTGCGTTGGCTTCAAACTCTACCCGCTTGTTGAAGTTGCGTTGCAGGCTCGCGCCGATTTCCTCCAGTGTGGCGTTTCTGAAAATAAGCCGTCCTTCTGTCCAGGCTTTATCTTCCGATCCAATGGTATTGCCTTTGATAAGCGTACCGCTGCTGGCGGTATAGGTTACTTTTACATCCGGCGTTACCAGGATGGTATCACTGATTTTTTTAGTGCCTTCATAACGGGGAATGAAGGCCACCTTGCCTGTTACCACGGCGGTTTGCACAGGTTCATTTTCATAGGCCCGGATATTGAAAGAAGTACCCAGTACTTTGATGGTACCCTTTTTCAGGTGTACAATAAATGGACGTTTGGCGTTGGTGGCTACATCAAAAAAGGCCTCCCCTTCGAGGAAGATCTCGCGGCTGTCACCCCGGAACTTTTCGGGGTAAGTGATCACACTCTCCGCATTGAGCCAGATCTTACTGCCATCGGCCAGTTCAATAAACGACCGGGTAGCCTTGCCGTTACTGCGTTTCAACCATTGTTCCCGGCCGGCATCCGGTGTTTGACGTGTAGCGTTAAAAAACCAGAGGGCGCCAACCGGTAACAATATGGCAGCAGCAACAGCGGCTACCCATTTCCATCTCCCGGACCTTTTAGGCTCCATCGGATGGATGTTAGTCGTTTGTTGTTTTATCTTAGACAGCGTCCGTTGCAGGGCCTGTTCCGTGTTTCCGGCCGACAGGTGCAGCGGATCTTTAAAATAGTGGTGGAGATGATGATATTTCTCTTTCAGTACCGGGTACTGTTCCAGCAGGGCATCCAGCTCCGCCAGTTCTGCGGGGGTTGCAGCTCCCGCCAGTTTACGGGTAACCAGTAAGACGAAATGTTCTTCGTTTATCATAAAATGGAATCGTGTTCAGGTATAAGGACAGGTAGCGGAGGGAAAACTACTTACAAGCGGAGAAAAAAAATTTTGCTGTGGTCGCCTTCGGCGACTGGAAATTGTCTTGGAGCAGGATTACACTGATTATGCTGATTTTTTTGATTGATATTGTAAGATTTAAAAAGATTAAGGGAGATAAAAGCGAATAAATCAACTTTTATCTCCCTTAATCTTTTTAAAAATCTAAAAAAAATCTCAGTGTAGTCAATATAATCAGTGTAATCCTGCTCCAAGACAATTTCCAATCGCCGAAGGCGATTCCTCGCTTAATACAACATCCGGCAGGAGATGGCCAGTAAAATGATCAGCGGAGGCAATACACCTTTGGTTTTGCCAATGGAACCCAACCCTTCATTCAGCCGGCGCATGGCGCGGAAAAGCTGCGTTTCCACGGTTCTGGGAGAGATATTGAGGATTTCGGCAACTTCCTTGTATTTGAAGCCGTCTTCCTTGATCAGCTGAAAAATGCGGCGGCATTGGGCCGGCAGCGCGGACACGATCTGGTCCATTTTAAAACGCATCTCCTTCCATTCCAGGTCGCGCTCCAGGTCGATGCTGTTACGCAGGTCGGCTGTATCCGAACCGGACAGCGGTACAATGCGCAGATGGGAATATTGCTCCAGGTAATTGAGTGAGTGATTTTTTACGGCTACAAAAAGATATACCTCCAGGTTGGATACCTCCTCTATTTCCTTGCGGCGGTTCCAGAGCTTCACAAAAACGTCGGATACTATTTCTTCTGCCGCTTCCCTTACATGTACATACCTGATACAGAAATGCAACAAACGGTCGTACAGATGACGGAACAAACGGGCAAATGCCTGTTCATCATCATAACGCGCAATCTGCATCTGCCATTCACTAATCTCATCCATCTTCATGTGTATGCTAAAACGTTTTTGCTTAGTGGACAAAAAAAACGAGAATCAGCGGTTCTCTTTTATTGTTCTGGTTGTTTATCGTGAAACTTTGGTTGACATCATTACAATGACAATGTTATAAAAAAAGATCAATATAAACAATTATCCCTGCTGATATATAAATAAATCGATATTCAATAGCGCATTTATTCAATACCAGCGGGGATTCCGCTTACACCCACCCTTCCTTTACCGCCTTCACCACCAACTCGGCTGCCGATTTGATCCCTGTTTTTTTCAGCATGTTTTTACGGTGCTTGTCCACCGTAAGCTTACTGATATTTAAATGCGTGGCGATCTCCCGGCTGGGCATACTGGCCAGCACCAAACGGAGGATCTCTTTTTCTCTTTTGGTCAGGACTTCCCGGCTGGGCGTAAGCGTTTTCCTGATTTCCACATTGGTAAAGGAAGGCTCTCCATCCAGCCCTATAAAAGACAGTACCGGGCGGCCGGTGGATTTCAGATGGGTAATATCCGTATGCACACATAAGGTGCGCAATACAGCGCCGGTTTCATCATGCTGTATGCAGGTGGCCTGCTGCAGTATCCGCACATATTCGCCATTGGCTTTCCTCAGCCGCAGATCGTAGCGCGCTTTATACTTCAGTACTTTTTCCGGCGGCAGCCGGGAAAAGAAATCCACTGTCGCCTGCTCAAATTCGAGGAAGCTCGGTACATCTTCCGGGTGAATACGCGACATCATCTCGGTAATTGTACATTCATCCGCGTTATAACCGAGTACTTCGGATACGCCCGGATGCATGTAGTCGAGTTCTCCCCTTACCGCATTAAATATAAAATAGTAGCACGCTCCCACCTGGAAAAAACTAAGCACCTTCTTGTGTAGTTCCATCTCCAGCGCCAGATCCGGCGGGTCGTTGCGCTCAGCCAGTATATTCCAGACCTTCCTGGTTTCTTCATAAATGCGAATCTTCATGGTACGAGGGAGATATTACAATGTAAACCGTAAACAAACCTGCTAAAAAGAGCCGTTGACGGGCATTCCCGCAACGCCAACTAGCTCAGCAGATTAAAAGATACAAAAACAATTGTGATACTTATGCATATCAATGCAACCAGGAAAGTATAATCTGCCACCTGCTCCAACCGCTCACTGTTTCTTCCATCCCTGCTTTTCAACGATAAAAAAGACAACAGGCAACTCGCCATCAACAGGATGGCGGCTATCCCGGTACAATCATCTATAATGGTAGCATGATTAAAATGCGCCACTTTAATGGAAGTGAGTACGATCAGGCAAAAGCCCAGCAGATTGGTAGAAGTGTTCAGTATGTGCGGCGACTTACTTTGATTTGCCATAGCCCCTATATTAAATGTTAATCATGATTAACAAAAGTCTTGTATTGCAAATGAATAAATTTTGTTGATAGTTTAGGGTCCTGATACCAGATCTTATGAAAAAAATAACACTTATAGCCCTGTGTTTGCCCGCATTCATAAATGCCCAACCCGCGAAATACATCCTGAACGGCAAACTGACCAAACAGAGCGGACCCGCCAAAGTATACCTGAACAAAGTAGTGAACGAAGCCCTGGTAGTAGATTCCGCAGTGGTACAAAATGGTGAATTCCGCTTTGAAGGCACTGTGGAAGGTCCCATCCGTGCCATGCTCATCCTCGATACCAAAGGAGGCGGCATCGATTTTATGCAGCTCCCCCCGGATGCGGATACCCGGATCTTCTTCCTGGAAGAAGGAACCACCAAAGTAGTGATCAACGAACGCGTGAGCAAAGCCCGTATCTCTTCCCCACTCAATGAGGAAGAAATTAATTTTAATAAGTCCATGAAATCTGTCCTGAAATCTATCCGCCAGCTTTCAAAAGAATACAACAGGGCGCCGGCCAGTAAAAAAGACGACAAAGGATTCCAGCAGCAAATGGCTCTGCGCTACCAGGTATCCTATGAAGCACAAAAACTCCTTCAACATAAATACATCGCCGAAAATCCCAACTCTTTTTTCAGCCTCATGGCACTGGAAGAACTGGCCGGTCTGGATGTAAACCCCGGCATGATAGAACCTATCTTCCTTAAACTCTCCGAAGAAATACGCAATACCACCGAAGGAAAAGCCTTTGCAGCAGAAATTGCCCGCGCCCGGAGCCTCACAGTTGGATCAGACGCCCCCGACTTTGAAGTGCCCGACATAAACGGGAAAATGGTGAGGCTGTCCGACTTCAAAGGCAAAACCGTATTCCTGGATTTCTGGGCCTCCTGGTGCGAGCCCTGCAGACGCGAACACCGCAAGATCCTGGAAGCCTACAAACAGTTCAAGGATAAAAACTTTACCATTATCAGCGTGGCACTCGACCCGCCGGCCGACCGGAAATATTTGCTCGAAGCCATTAAAGAAGACAGCATGGTATGGACCAACCTCGCTGATCCTAAAATAGATAAAAACCAGGCTGCCAGGGTGTATGGCGTGAAGGCTATCCCGCAGAACTTCCTGATAGATTCTACCGGCATGATCTTTAATAAAGACCTCTCCGGGGAATCACTCTACCAGCAATTAAACAGTTTACTGAACAAACAGAATGAGTAAAAAGCCATACATTTGCCCTTGTTAGTTATAAATATAATTTATTGTAAATATATAATACATGGACAAACAGCCCCTGTTCTGGGCCGCTAATCTCAAATTATTACGGACACGAAAGAAGATTTCCCAACAACACTTATCTGACTTACTTGGACTAAACCGGAACAAGATCACCGCACAGGAAAGCGGCAAAACGCGCAATCCCCGGATGGACGACCTGGCGCTGATTTCCGGCTATTTCAAAATAGACCTGGACCTCATGGTAAAAACAGACCTGTCGCAGCTGCCGGAAGAACAACTGCTGGAGCTGGAAACCGGAAAAAAAGTGGATCTAACAGGCAGGCATATACGTATTCTCCCCATTACGGTAGACAACAGCAACGAAGAAAACATGGAGTTTGTACCGGCACGCGCCAGGGCAGGCTACCGTAGCGGTTTCAGCGACCCGGCGTTTATTTCGGCATTGCCCAAATTTACCCTGCCCGGTTTACCCAGGGGTAAAACCATCCGCATGTTCCCCATCAGCGGCGACTCAATGGAGCCTATTCCGGATGGCAGTCATGTTATTGCGCAGTACCTGCAGGACTGGTCCCATTTAAAAGATAACACCGCCTGCATCCTGGTGCTGAAAGGCGGAGAAGAAGAAATTGTATTTAAAGTGGTAGGCAACCACATTAAACAAAACGGTACCTTATCGCTGCATTCACTGAACCCTCAATATGAAACAGTAACCGTAGCGATTGAAGAGGTACTGGAGATATGGACTTTCATCGGTTATATGAGCAAACAGTTCCCGGAGCTGAACTAAACCAATCCCGCCAGCGCAAGGCTTCCCGGTGGAAGATAATGAAGCGTTTCCAGCTCCTCCGGCGCCCTGATATTTTTGAACACGCCACCAGCGACCAGGATAATCCGGTCGCTGGTGGCGCGTAGAAGCTCCCTTTACTTATAATTCTCCCGGAACGCCTGCAATGCCTGTTCCATCCGGACTTTCAGCTTCTCTCCCTGCGGCCCGTCGCCGGGCTTGGCAATATGAAAAAGCGCCAGTGTATTATTTTCTTTCAGCTCCCGGCTGCCTTTGTCGCTCTCCGCTATGTGTACTACCGGGCCATCAAATTCCAGCCCGATGTAATAGTCATAGAACACGCCTTTGATAGAGCTTACCGGTGCGCTCAGGCGGTAAAGACTATAACTGTTTTCTACCGGGTAGCGGAAGGTCACCGACAGGATACCCTCTTCGCTCACGCGGAAAGACGATTCAATTTTTGCACCCGCCTCTGTGAGATAGGATAACTCCGGCGGGTATACGACGGCGGCATCGTTAAGTATTTTGGTAAATACGGCGGCGGCTTTGGCCCTGCTTCCCGGGTTGGCTGCCTGTTGCGCGAAGCTGTGAATGCTGAAAATGGTCAGCAGGATGCCGACAAATAAGTAGCGTTGTTTCATAGGTATAATTTCCGGATAGGTGATTTGTTTACGCCCGTAAATATAATATTTTTAAACTATATATCTATCCCCCGGAAATTGAATGATAAAATTGCCGTCTTTGTATACCTGCAGGGAGATACAGCCTTCTGTCAGACCCGCTTCTTTTTAAGATTGTTTACAATCTTTTAAATTTCATTAACAAGTTATTTTTCTCTTTCATACTAATTTCATCCTCACATTAAGAGACCTGTGATTTGTTCAGAAAATCGATTTAGCAAGATAATAATTTTATCAGACCAAAAGTAAATTAATAACAGAAAAAGGAGTTTATCAGGCCAGCATTCAGCTATCGGAAATAACGATGGTATTTATCAAATCAAAATCAGTCAACAACAACGCATACGTTTAGCAATATTTATTCCGGGCATAATACGTCAACCAATATCATAATAACAACTGGGTAATCAGCATTCCAGTATCATTCATCAGTTTCAAATCAATTTACATGACTGTTAATTTTACACAAAACAGCCGTAACGGCGCTGTTATGTTATTAACGTTCTGCCTCACCTTCCTATGCCTGAGAGGTACCGCACAGGTAAAATCTGTCTCCACACAGATCACCGTATCAGGCACAGTAAAGGATGGTTCAGACGGCAACCCATTGCCGGGCGTATCTGTAAGCATTTCAGATACCAAATCAGGAGCTATCACCAACACGGATGGCGGCTACACGCTCAAAATGAATCCGGGCAGCACACTTACCTTCAGCATGATGGGCTACCTCCCCTACTCGGTAACAGTAAAGGAAGCCAACGCACACCTGAATGTAGTATTGCCGGTAGACAAAAAAGTGTTGAAAGATGTGGTAGTTATCGGTTACCAGGAAACATCCCGCAAAACAGTTACCGCGGCCGTTACTTCCATTAATCCGAAAACATTACTGGATGTGCCCACGCCCACCTTCGACGCATTGCTGCAGGGACGCGCACCCGGCCTGGATGTACAGAACTACTCCGGTGAACCCGGCGTAAGAAGCAACGTGGTAATGCGTGGTAACACCGCCGTGAGCCGTAACATCAACAGCGACTTTACCAGCAACTCCGGAAAGGCCAGTCTCGCCCGCGCATTGAGCGGCCCCCTCTACGTAATAGACGGCGTACCGCAAACCACGGAAGACATTGCCGCCATCAATTACGGCTCCGGTACCAACACCGACGTAATGGCCGGCATCTCCATCAACGATATTCAAAGCATCGATATCCTCAAAGATGCCTCTGCAGCCGCGATCTACGGATCAAGAGGCGCAGGCGGGGTAATCATCATCAAAACAAAAAGAGGGATCTCCGGTAAACCGAAAATTGATTTCGCTACCTATCATGGCTTCACCGAAATGCCGCAGCTGGACAAAGTGCTGATCGGCGCAGAAGAACGCCGCGCAAAAATGGAGTTGATCAATCACTACGGCAACTGGGGTACCCTGAAAAATATTCCGCAGGTGCTGACCGACAGTCTCAATCCCGCTTTCAATAATGCCAACGATTACCAGGGCGGTATGTATCAAACCGGCCGGGTAGACAACTACGACCTCTCCATTTCCGGTGGTAATAACCTGATCAACTACCGCTATGGTCTTAACTATTACAGTGAAGATGGGATCATCCGGAAATCCGGCTTAAAGCGTTATAGCTTTAGCAGCAGCACCGGCCTGAACCTCTCTCCGAATGTACAGATCAATACACAAATCCGTTATTCAAAAATAGACCGCCCAAGATCTATTAACGATCTCTCCGGCGGCTACGGTCCTTTCAACGGCGGATACTATGCCTCCAACGCATTGCCTACTTCCCTGCTGTATATGACCGATGCCAACAAAGACTTCATCTTTGGCAACACCACCAGCGGCACAGATCAGAACAGCAATGATAACCTGTCTATCAGCCCGATCATTGAATGGAAGATCTCCAGCAAATTTAACTTCACCACGGTGATCTCCTTTACACAAACCAACAGCCGGATGGACTCCTACACCCCCGGCGCTGTAAGGAGAGATGGAACCGGTAAAGCCACCAGTTTTGTTGATAAATCCAACAACTACTTAATGAGCAATACCCTCCAGTATACCACCACGCTGAATACCAATCACTCGTTCAACTTACTGGCCGGTCAGAATACAGAGTACTGGGAATACCGGGCTACACAATCCAGCGCTATCGGCATTCCGAATGACCAGATCCGCACCGTTACCGTGCTCAATAAAAACCTGGCGGACACCCGCTCCGACCTGCTGCAGAGCGGTATCCAATCACTTTTCTTCAGAGCCAACTACGGCTATAAAGAACGTTACCTGTTATCAGCCGTAATCACTGCGGATGCCTCTTCCCGTTTTGGTAAAAATAACCGCTGGGGTTATTTCCCTTCCGTATCCGGTGGCTGGGTGATCAGCGACGAACCCGCCCTCAAATCTGCCAGCAGCTGGCTTAGCCTGTTGAAATTGCGCGCCAGCTATGGCGTAGCCGGCCGGCAACCGGATGGTGGCGATAACTACCTTTCTTATAATACTTACCGCATCGGTGCAGGTGATTTCCCTGGTAGCACCAATCCTGCTACAAATAGTAACTACGCCTTTGCATATAATGGTATTCCGGCTGTGTCTCTCAACTTCGACAAAGGACTTACCAACAATAGCCTGAGCTGGGAAAAGAGTACACAAAGCAATCTTGGTTTGGATGTAACCTTATATAACGGCAGGTTTAATGTAGTGGCCGATGCTTATATCAAGAATACCAACGGCGGTATCTTTAACCTGAACGTACCCGTAACCACAGGCTATTCCATCCTCACCGCCAATGCCATCGGCATACGCAACACCGGTGTGGAAGTGCAGTTCATTGCCAACGTACTGAAGCCATCTTCAAAATTCCAGTGGCAGGCATTATTAAACCTTGCACATAACGATAACCTCATCACTTCCCTGCCAAACGGAGGCCGTGATATTTATCTCGATAAATACCTGCTCCGCCAGGGACAAGCACTGAACTCGTATAACGTATTTAACAAAACAGGCGTCTACTTTACAGATGCAGATGTACCCGTAAATAAGGCAACCGGATTACCGCTCAATTTCTATGGTTATCCATTTAAAGGTGGCGACCCGATCTGGCAGGATTCCAACGGCGACGGCGTTCTCGATAACACCGACTACATACCGGCTGGTAACCCCAACCCTAAAGTAACCGGCGGTTTTGGTAATACTTTCAGCTATAAAAATTTTACGCTGTATGTGTTCTGTACTTTCACGGCAGGCCGTAAAGTGTTCAACGACTACCTCGCCGGAAAGCTTTCCCAGCTGGTACCTACGGATGATGGCGATCCAGATCCCTATCATTCCCTTTCCACCCATTCCATGCCCGACCTGAGCGGCATTAACTACTGGAGAAATCCGGGCGATAATGCAGCCTATCCGAGTCTCAGTTCCGTAAACGGTACCCGTTACAAATATGCCATGGTGAGTTCTGCCTGGATTGAAAGCGGCGCCTACTTCCGTGTGAAAAACGTATCCCTCTCCTACTCTTTCAAACAGGAAGTGCTGGATAAAATTCACTTCAGACGTTTAAGGATCTATGCGCTGGCCGACAACCTCTATATCTTCAAACAATCTAAAAACATACCTGATCCTGAGCAGGTGGATGCCTTTGGAGTATATAGCGGCAGTGGTTATCCCATTCCCAGAAAATTCACCCTGGGACTGGATCTTAGCCTTTAACCATAAAAAAGAAAATCATGAGAAAACAACGCTTATATATCGCTTATGCAGCTGCTGTTATTTCTGCAGCTACCCTGGTGTCGTCCTGCTCCAAAATACTGGACCTGGAACCGCATAACTCTACTTTTACCAGCGCTTATTTTTCTACGGAAACGGATGCCAAAACATCGCTTGCCGGCGCTTACGCCATCCTGCGTAATATCATGATCCGCGATAACTCCTGGCATAAATACGGAGACATTGTATCCGGAGAACTGAGTATCGACGGTGGCCGGGATAATGGCAACTACAATATTTCCAACGGCGAATTTGTTGGCCTCAACGTAGGCAGTGGCAACTGGAACTGGCAACAGTACTACCAGCTGCTGCAACAGTTAAACCTGATCATCAATAAAGTACCGGGTATCGACGACAGCAAATTCACAGATATCAATAACAAGCGGCATGTGATCGGGGAAGCCTATTTCCTCCGCGCCTTTACCTACTTCTATATGAGCCGCATCTGGGGAGATGTGCCTTTGAAACTGCAACCGGACCTGGATGTATCTACTGCGAAGAACATCCCGAGAAGCCCGGCCGACAGCGTATGGAAGCAATGCCTGGCCGATCTTGAAGTAGCTAAACAAAACCTGGATTTTGGTTATGAAGATGAATCTGAGCGTGCGGTAAGAGCCAATAAAGGCGCTGCATTTGCCCTGCAGGCACACATCCTGGCATGGAAAGGCGACTACGCCGGCTGCGAAGTAGCCGCGAATGAAGTGATCACCAACGGTGGTTACACCCTGATCGATTCTGCCAATTATATGAAAGTATTTATCGGCAAAACACAGGAGGGCATTTTTGAAATCAATATCAACGACGGACAATCAGAAGGAATTTCCCTCGCCACCAATGGCGGCGCAGGCGTTACCCTGATGATGCCGTTTATTGACGGAAAAGGATATATAGAATGGCCGGTTAATGAAAACTACCTGTCCATTTATCAAGACAAGGATAAAGATATCCGCTTCAAAGACTTCTTCTACGGTCTTGGCGGTAACCAGGGACAGATCATCAAGTTTTCCAACATTGCCTATGCCGACGGATCTGCCAAAAAAGATCCCCGTATGACCAATAACCTCACCATCTTCAGGCTGGCAGACATGCTGCTGCTCAGGGCAGAGGCGCTGAGTAAACTGGGTAAGGATGGCGATGCATTGCCCCTGCTTAACAGGGTACGCAAACGCGCAGGACTGGATGATTATGTGGGCACCGGCGACGGCCTTGCCGCTACCATCCTCGAAGAACGCCTGCGGGAGCTGTTCTACGAAGGCCATGCTTATTACGACCTGGTGCGTAATAAAAAACTGACTTCGTACAACGAACATTTCCCCGGCGATCAGTTTGAGAACGGCGGCTGGTTATGGCCTATTGATCCCACCATGTTCAAAGATGATTTCACCCTTACACAAACTCCTTACTGGAGAGGTAAACTCTAACCCATTAAAATCAGCAGTATGAAACACAAAATATATCTCTCTTTCATCGCTCTGGTAGCCGTGGTTTTATTTTCCTGTAAGAAGGAATATACCATCGGCGGCAGTTTGCATGATCCGCATGTAAACATGACCACATACGATTACCTGAAAACAAACCCGCTTTTTGATACCGTAGTGCTGATGATCGATAAAACAGGTTTGAAGGAAGAAGTAAATGCCACCGGCACCTTTTTTGCCATCACGGATTATGATCTCTCCAACTACATCAATTTACGGCAGGAGCTGGAACGCGTACGGAGAGTGGATCCTAACTATATCTTTACTTTCGACTCACTGGATTTTGGCGTCATGAGGGATTCCCTGCGGGCTTATCTCTTCAAAGACCTGATTCCTTTAGACAAGGCTACCAAAACCGGGAAACTGTACAAAGCAAACGACGGGGAACTCCGCCTGGTACAAGGCATTCCCAGCAGGGATTATACCGACGGAAGTGTGTTCACGCAATACCCGGTATACCTGTACCTGACCAAGCTGATTGCAAAACCCGGCTATCCTGTTCCCGTAACGGATGCCGACCTGGCCAACACCATACCGGAGCAATACCTGCAAACCCGCTGTCAGACGACCGGTATACTTACCACCAACGGAATACTGCATGTGCTGAATAACAATCACACCTTCACCTATTTCGCGGATACGTTTAACTGAGTTTTCACCTTTACGCAATGATCATGAAAAGAAATATAAAAATATTCGGCGCCGTGGTGATGGCTGTTTCGGCAGCTATGTACGGTTGCTCCAAAGTGGAAAACGGTTTTCTCAGCAACCAGATTCGTTACGTGGATAACCCGATTAAAATAAAACGGGGCCAGGTACAATCCACCAACCCCGTTAGTAACGACGGTTCCAGCGCGCCCGTGGTATACAAGCTCCTGGATATCCGCGATGCAGTAAAACACACGCATGCCGACTCTGTATTTACCAATTACGAGCGCTATGAGTGGATCGGGAAATTTGATCCGGAAAAAGATACCACCGTGGAGTTGCTGAATAAAAAGAGACAAAAAGTAAACACCCCCTGCTTTGAATTCAACGAGCATACCGGCGCTTTTACTTTTTACGGTACCTCCATCAAAGTGCCACTGGGTACCTATGAATTTGATATCCAGGCTTCCAATCAGAACGGCAGCAAAGAGTATAAAAACATTGCCACCTTTACCCTGATAGATGAACCACCCTATCATGTGGGTGACGGCGGTGCTGCCTGGTTCAAAGACGGCACCACTACCAGTGGCGATTTGGGCGTACCTACCGTTACCATCAGGAAGATCTCCGATGAAGGCACCAATATCATCCTGAAGATCGCGGACCAGAACGGCCGCTATTTTAACCCGGCCAAAGGAGAGATCATCCGGAGAGGCGACCGCAGCGACTTCCAGACCTATGCACAGTTTCATCCACTGGAGAGAACGGATACCAGCATGGTCTGCAACTTTGAAACCACGCCATTCCCTTTATTACAAAGTGCTTACGGATACCTGATCTACTATCGTATTCCCAGCCAGTTTGTAACAGTAGATCCGGGTTACGCACCCACCAACGAAAAGATCTATAACGTAAACCCACGGTTCCAGTTCCAGATTTTCCAGGAGGGTACTTATGAGGTAGTTGTTAAAATAAAACACGTGAACAGGATTATTTAGCAACGATAGAAAGATGAATGAAGTAAGAAAGCCTTTCCGGTAATGCGGGAAGGCTTTTTTATGTAAGAAAGGAATACTCCCCCACCAGTTTCCACGGGCCTTTTAAATACCGCCACACCTCTATCCCGGTGGCAGTTACCTCAAAAGGACGGAAGTTGGCCATTAGTTGTTCATGCGCCTGTTGCGCTTTAAAAGCCGTTACCTGGTTCATGATGGTGATATGCGGCCGTAACGGCTGCCGGTCGCGCGGAATGAGCCAGGGTGACCATTGGGTTTGCAACGCTTCATGTAACGCCTGCAATTCCGCGGACATCAGCGTATAGGCAATACCGTTGGTATACCGCTGCACTTCATTGACCTGTAACACAAAGGAAGGCCGCGCAACCATCGTAGCCAGGGAGGTAATGATCTGTGGTTCATCCGCCGGCAGGCGGTAAAATAAAGTAAGATGTGCGTGTACCTCGTTGGCATGAGCAGGATAATACTGCCGGCGCATCCGGTTAAAGAATGCGGCGTCATCGGGCTGAAGCTGCAGGGTAACGATGAAAGATGCCATATCAGATGCGAAGATAATAATGCAGCACCGGTTTACAACCACTAAAAAAAAGACCGCCCCATAAAGAGACGGTCTTTCTTTTGTCTTCATCATTGTTACCGGTTCACGAGACCAGTAAACTTCTTACTGTACACCCCAGCTTTTGTTAGGTTTGGGGCCCATGAACAGTTCCAGCGTTCCGCCATCGGTTAATTGCTGATGCGTAAACGTGGGTTTGTTCAAAGGTTTGCCATTGAACTTGGCCTGTTGAATATATTTATTTACCATGGAGCTGTTGTGCGCAATCACGGTAAACTGTTTTTTGTCAGGCAATGCGATGCTTACATTTTCAAACACCGGGCTGCCAATAGTATACTCCGGGATACCGGGCGTTACCGGGTAAAAGCCCATAGAAGAAAATACCACGAAGGCCGACATACCACCACCGTCTTCATCGCCGGGAATACCAAAGATGTTATCCTTAAACCAGGTATCCAGTAGGAAGCGGATACGTTGCTGCGTTTTCCAGGGAGCACCGGTGTAGTTATATAAGTAAGGAATATGGAAGCTGGGTTCATTCCCCATAGAGTATTGTCCTACGAGGCCGGTGGCATCCGGGAATTTGCTCCAGAAAGCGTAGCGCGACATATCCAGTGGTTCGCGGAACAGCTGATCCAGTCTTTTTTCAAAAGCATCTTTACCACCCATCAGGCTGATGAGACCGGGGATATCCTGCTGCACCTGCCAGAGGTAAGTCCAGCCGTTGTTTTCATCATAGAAATCACGGCCACCGATACCACCGTCGTATTTTACGTTGATGTCGATCCATTCTCCGTTCCCATCTTTTGGCAGGAAAAACTGTTTATCGGCATTCCAGAGATTTTTATAATTCTTCGCTCTTGGTGCAAACAACCGCTGGTCATCTTTCTTATTCAGATCACCCGCCAGTTCAGACAATGCCCAGTCGTCGTAGCTGCCGCCTAAGGTAACAGCTACTGCCTGTCTTTTTTCAAAAGGATGCACCACGGGTTCGGTTTCTTTTTCGCCGATGCGCAGTGCAGGGAAATAGCCTTTGTTGTGATACACATCATCAAGCGCTGTTTTAGGACCGTTGCGCCATGGAAGCATGGTAGCTTCTGTGGCGTTTTTCCGCATGCCTTCATAGGCTTTTTCTATATCGAAATTTTTCAGTCCCTTCCGGTGTGCGTCCAGCATTACTACAGAAGAATGGAACCCGTTCATACAGGCATGATCGCCAAACAGCACGGGGAAAGTAGGCAACCAGCCGCTTTGCTCGTACATATGTACAAATGACTGCAGCATATCTTCTTCCTTTGCAGGGTTGAGGATCATTCTCAGCGGATGCAGCGCCAGGTAGGTATCCCAGGTCCAGTCATCCACATAAAAAGGGCGGTTGTCTTTGTGGATCTGTTTATCATAACCGCTGTAATATTGCCCGTCTTCCGTAATATCCACAGCCCTTTCATAGCAACGGTATAAAGCGGTATAGAAAGAGCGTTGTTGCGCCGGTGTACCACCTTTTACTTTAACCTGGTTCATTACATCTGCCCAGGCTTTTTTTCCATTGGCGGCTACGGCATCAAAATCTTTCTTACTGATTTCTTCTTCATAACTTTTCTTTGCCTGTTCCGGGCTGATATAGCTGATCGCATATTTAAAAGTAACTTCCTTTGTGGCGGCAGGGAAACTGATAAACGCTTTGATTCCTTTACCAGCAATATTTTTATGATTGCTCAACTGTCCCTGTTCCACCACACCGGGCGTACCTGCTTCGCTGAAAACGCCGTACAGGTATACCTTTACATAGTCGTTATAGGTTTCCATACCGGTTACTACGTTGTTGGGCAGGAAGCTGTAAGCCGCTTCGCCATCATTGTAGGTACCAAACAGCAGGGATTTTTCTTTACCGTTGGGAAAACGGAAACGGTAGTAACCTGTTTTTTTACCGGCGGTAAATTCCACGTTTACTTCTTCCTCCAGCAGCCACGTAGAGTAATACCAGGGACGGTTGGTTTCCAGGTTATGGTCATATGCCATGCGGGCTTGCCAGTTTTTTTCCGACAACGCGCCGGTGGCAGGCTTTACAGAGAATACCTGGCCAAGCCGGTGTGATACCACGTTCAATGGAAAGTCGGAGATCTGGTCGTCCATAAAATCTTTCCGTTGCGGCGTAAACCGGATCAGCTGATTCGGCAACTGCACGGTGGGCCGGGTGGGTTCCAGCAGCTGCCCTACGTTTCCTATGGTAGGGTCAATCAGGTCGATGGGTTGCTTTGCTCCGGGGATCGTATCATACACCGCAGCATGTGCACGGCCGGATAAGCATACAAAAGGTGTCAGCAACAGAAGGCTGTACAGCTTCCAGTTTGTTTTTTTCATTCACTAAAATTTATACGCAGGGAGAATTCCTCATTGGTCAGAGAGCGAATTAACAAAATAGTTTAATCATGCACAAGGCATGATTAAACTATTTACGGGCCAAATCAAAAAGTACTTAGTATGTTGGGTTTTGTGTCCATCCAGGGCTCAGGTTCAGATCCCGGAAGGGAATCGGAGCAATATATTTAGGACCCGGGTTAACAACAGCAGCAGGATTCAACGGAAGATCCTTGAACTCATTTGGATCGCGGCGGGCAATTACTTTTGGCAGCAACTGCAAACGAACGATATCGAACCAGCGTTGACCGAATTCACCGGCAAACTCATATTTGCGTTCATTCACTACAGAGTCGCGGAAAGCCACTGCCGTTAAACCCTTTACGATGTTTGGTAAACCGGCGCGGCGTCTTACCCTGTTCAGCGCTTCGTAAGCATCATCAGAAACGGTGTTGGCCGCCATTGCAGAAGCTTCTGCGTAGGTGAGCAATGTTTCTGCAAAGCGAACAATATCGGTGGTTTTGTTGGTGCTGGCGTTAAAGCTTACTACCTGGGTAGGCGTTTCAACAATACCATCACCGGCGCCATAACGGAATTTGTTATAGTAAGGATGGTGCGTGGCTGTTCTCGGATCATCCCATCTTACCACGCCGATCTTATTGCTCTTAATTTGTGTATGGAATGTTTGATCGGTACGTTTACAAACCGGTGCATCCTTGAAGTAGTTGATTTCAGGGAAGAAGTCATCCCATCCGCCTTCATCATCAGGAATACAGGTGGCGCCAAAGGAGCGGTTTGGCAACTGGCCGCCTACATTGTATTGCAGCCCGAATACAGATTCAATATTATTATTGGTTTTGAATACATCGAGGTAGTCGGCCATCAGGTCGTATTTTCCTGCATCCATTACGGCCTTTGCTTCTGTAGCAGCCAGCGCATAGTTGGAGTGCTGGTTAAGAGGCCAGCCTGCCATGGTGAGGTATACATTTGCCAGCACGGCTCTTGCAGCCAATGCGCCGGGTCTGCCTACATTTACGCCGGTCCATTTGTCGGGCAGCATTTCAGCAGCCTTTTTCAGATCGGCGATGATCAGTTCGTATACTTTGGCGGGTTCTTCTCTTGCCGGTGTTACGGTGATATCTGCCGGACCGGTAACAATAGGCAATGCGCCAAATGTTCTTACCAGATAGAAATAACACAGTCCACGGAGAAAGTATGCCTGCCCGCCGGAATACGTACGTTGCTGAATGGCTTCGTTGGTAGTAGCCGCTACTTTCTCAAAATTGGTGATCACGTTGTTGGCCTGGTAAATGGTATTCCATGGCCCTTCCCATTCGCTTCTCATACTGGCGTTGGTGGTGGTACCCTGGAGCCGGTCAAATTCCCGCGAATCTGCTTTGTTGGATGCAGGGTGCGTGGTTAAGTCGTCAGAGCCAAAGTAGCTGGTCATTTTACTGGTAAAACCCCATGCGCCATCTACAGCAAGCGCCCTGAAAGCGGAGGTTACGGCGCCGTCCAGTTCACTTTGTGTATTAAAATAATTGCCCGGGGTGAGTGTTGCTCTTGGATCTTCCGTCAGCTTCACGCAGGATGATACGCCGATCATGGCTGCAATAGTTAAAGGGAGGAAATATTTTTTGTTCATAATAGTAATTTTTTAGAAAACAGAATCAATTATAAACCAAGTCTTAAACCAATCGTATAGGTTTTGGGGTTAGGTATTGTACCTGTTTCCAAACCTTGTGTGATGGCATTGGTAGCATTGGTTACTTCCGGATCGTAGCCAGGGTAATTGGTGATGGTCCAGATATTCTGGGCGCTGATATAAACATCCAGGCTGCGTGCATGGATCCTGCCCAGCAGTGATTCCGGAATAGTATAAGTGAGGGAGATATTTTTCAGCTTGATGTAGCTGGCGTCATATACATAACGGCTGCTTTTGATTTCGTTCTGGTTGCCGTAGGTAGGAACGTCTGTCTGTTTTTCAGGCGTCCACATATCGAGGAGCTGCGCATTGGTGGCATCGCGTGCATCTCCCAGTCCGCCCATTGTATACGCCTGTGTGAAGGAATACATCTGGTTGCCGTGCGTGCCCTGGAACATTACATTCAGGCTCCAGTTTTTATAGGAGAAATCGTTGATGAAGCCGAAATAGTATTTAGGCATACCGTTGCCAATAGTGGTGAGATCGCCGCCGGAGAGTTTATGATCGCCATCGAGGTCAGCATACTTTGTATCTCCCGGCTTCTTGCCATATAAAGCGGCTTCCGTTTTCTCTTCACTTTTCCAGGTGCCCAGGTATTTGTAACCATAGAAGGTACCCAGCGGTTCGCCTACTTTAATGATAGACACACCCTGCTGTGCAGAACCGATACCATTTACGATGATATTGTCCTGACCACCCAGATCCAATACTTCGTTCCTGTTGAAAGAGATATTGAAGTTACTGGTCCACTTGAAATCTTTTCCAACAACGGGCATACCGCCTACGCTGAATTCCAGACCTGTATTTCTTACGCTGCCGATATTACGCTGGAAGCTTCCGCCGCCATAGTAGAAAGGGTTATCGGTGGCGTACAGCAGGTCGGATACTTTTTTATTATAGGCATCCGCGGTGAAGGTTAAGCGGCCACGCCAGAATTCCATATCCAGTCCCACATCATAGGTGGTGTTCTTTTCCCATTGCAGCATGGTGGATACCGGTGTTCCCAGTGGCGTATTTACACTCGATGTACTGCCGTCGAAATAGTATGGCAGTGCTGTACCGATCTGGGCAATGGTAGAATAAGCAGGAACGGCCTGGTTACCTGTTTGACCATAGCTGGCGCGGATCTTCAGGCCGGTTACTACTTTTGAGCCGGCCATGAATCCTTCTTTGTCTACCGCCCATCCCAATGCAACTGCGGGGAAAGTGGAGTATTTCTCTACCAGGTGGGAAGATCCGTCTGTACGGACAGAAACGGTTAACAGGTACTTATCTTTAAAGGCGTAGTTCACCCTTCCCATGTAGGAAATCAGCGCATCTGCCCAGTAGCCGCTGCTGGTGGACTGGGTTTTACCTAATCCCAGGTTCCAGTAGCCGAGGCTGTAGGTAGATAACTGGTTGGCCTGTGCAATGGTGCTGGTATTGGTTTTGGAAGCCTGTTCCACCAACGCGGTAACGGTGAGTGAATGATCACCGAAACGGTTGTTATAAGTCAGGAAGTTGGAGTTCTGCCAGCTTCTGTACCGGTTGTTTTCCATTTTCGCATAGTCGTTACCGTTAAACGCTTCGTTGGTTCCCGGAGGGAAAACGGATTGCGTTTGCTGGTGCTGCAACTCATAACTGTTATTGGAAGTAAAGGTGAGGTGGTCAATGATCCGGTAGGTAAAAACACCGGTGGCAGTTAAGTTGGAAGTTTTTCCATCTACCGAACGGCTCATGATATTTTGTACCGGGTTTTTAGCCAGGGAGGCGAAATTCGACTGACTGATATAATCACCTGCCGCATTTCTTACGGGGCTGGTGGGATCCCACATACTGGATTGGGAGAACGGATCAACGATATCGCCGGAGAAATCTGTGTTGTGCGATTCCGGCAGCAAACCGGTAATATTTACTTTCAGATCCATTTTCCTGTTCAGCTTAATATCCACGTTGGCGCGCAGCGTATTTCTTTTATAGCCGGAGTTAATCAGCAGTCCTGGCTGATCAAGATGATTATAGGAGAAATAGTACTTTACATTTTCAGAACCGCCGGATACGCCAACCTGGTAGTTTTGTGTTAATGGCTTGCGGGTCAGTTCATCCTGCCAGTCGGTGCCGCCTGGGTTTTTCTGAAGCTCCGCGAGTTGGGCATCGGTAAACGGATGGCCTGTTCCGGCAACATCTCCTTTTTTATTTACCTGCTGCGCAAACTCGTAGGCGTTCATCAGGTTTAATTTTTTTGGCAAAGACGCTTTGCTTATCCAGGCGCTTGCATCTACGCGGGGCTTCCCTGATTTACCGGTTTTGGTTGTTACCATTACCACGCCGTTAGATCCGCGGGAACCGTAGATGGCGGTGGCAGAAGCATCTTTCAGAATTTCCATGCTTTCAATGTCGCTGGGTGCAATTGATTCCAGGTTGCCGCCGATGTAACCATCGATTACGTACAACGGATCATTGCCGCCGGTGATGGAGCTGGCGCCACGGATCCTTACACTGATCCCCCTGCCAGGCTGACCACTGTTGCTTTGCACCGTTACGCCGGAAGTAGTACCCTGCAAAGCCTGTTCTACTCTTACCAAAGGACGTTTGGCAATTTCCACGGCTTTCACGGAGCTGGTAGCGCCGGTTACGTCGCTCTTTTTCTGTGTGCCATATCCCACTACTACGATATCATTCAGGGATCTGGCATCCGTTTTTAATGTGATGGATAAGTCGCTGCCGGTTACCGCTACCTCCTGTGTGAGATAGCCGATATAGGAAATCACCAGCACCGGGGACGCTGTTTCGCCGGTGGCAACCTGGAATTCGCCCTGTGCATTGGTAGGACTTGAAATGTTGGTACCTTTTACTCTAACGGTTGCTCCGGGTAGTGGTTGGCCGGTTTCATCCAGCACTTTACCCTTTGTCAACTGCTTTTGTGCATAGGCCTGCAGCAGGCCCGATGCGAGGAGCATCAGCAATAGTAATCTTTTCATAACGCGAACGATATTTCGATTGATAAGAAAATAATGAATGCAAGTAAGCATCACCGGCCTAACAGCAGCGCTAATAATGAACTAACAGCCGTATTAATGTGCTATTTTTTTAATTTTTTTTTGAGAGAAGAAGATATTAATCCCTTTCAAAGGATTTAAACAACTCCGCCGGCAACACAGGCTGGCGCCGGCGATCAAAAATATAATTACCCATCATGAGGTAATCCATTTCCGTTCGCATAAAAGCAAGCCATGCATCTTCCGGCGTATTCACTACCGGCTCTCCCCTTACATTAAAAGAGGTATTGATCAACACACTGCAACCCGTTAGTTTTTTAAAACAATTAATAAGTTGCCAGAGCTTTGGATGAAGCGTATGGTGTACGGTTTGTACCCTCGCAGAATAATCGAGGTGTATAACCGCGGGGATAGCAGCGCGTTGCTGATGCAACCGTTCATATATGGAGGCGGTAGTGTCTGCAGCTATATTGGTACACAGTGCTTCTTTTAGGGTGGTAGTAAATAACATATAGGGAGAAGCAGTGGCATCGTTAAAATAATGGTGCGCATCTTCTGCCAGTACCGCGGGTGCAAAGGGACGGAAGCTTTCGCGGAATTTTATTTTCGCGTTGAGTTGCTGTTGCATGGCGGCCTGCCGCGGATCCGCAAGGATGCTCCGGTTGCCGAGGGCACGCGGACCAAACTCCATCCGGTCGTGGTACCAGCCCACCACTTTTCCGTTGGCCAGGTGCTCACTCACTTCCTGCGTGAGTACATCAAAGTCCGGCTGATGAACCGCCACCGCCGCATAGCGGACCAGCAGCTTCCGGATATCAGCGTCGCCATAAGCGGGGCCGAGAAATGCGCCCTGCATCCCATCTTCTCCCGGAAAAAAAATACGCGCCTGCTCCATCCCTATATGATAAGCGGCGTATGCAGCGCCCAATGCGCCGCCCGCATCACCGGCAGCAGGTTGTATCCAGATATCCTTAAAAATACCCGCGGCTTTTATTTTATGATTCGCCACACAGTTGAGCGCCACACCGCCTGCCATCACCAGGTGATGACTCCCCGTAATTTCTTTTGCCGTGCGTGCCAGCGCTACTACAATTTCTTCTATAACCTGTTGAATGGCCAGCGCCAGGTTCATGTGTTCCTGCGTGATGGCGGATTCCGGCTCGCGGCGGGAAAAACCAAACAGCGCTTCCCACAATGGGGTGGCCGTCATTTTTAACCCGGTGGCGAATTCAAAATAATCCATGTTCAGCAGGATGGAACCATCGTTTCGTATATCCACCAACGTTGCCAGGATCTTTTCCCGGAACGCAACGGTTTGCGGGGCATCCGGCAGGCCGTAAGGCGACAGTCCCATTAATTTATACTCGCCGCTGTTTACTTTAAACCCCAGGAAATAAGTAAAGGCGGCATATAATAAGCCGGGAGAATGCGGAAAACGCAGCTCCCTTAAAATTTTGATATCACTATTGGCACCATAACAAATGGTAGTGGTAGCCCACTCTCCTACACCATCAACCGTAAGAATGGCCGCGGATTCAAAAGGCGACGGATAAAAAGCGCTGGCAGCATGGGATAAATGGTGTTCAGGAAAATACAGCGGCACTTTCACGGTGGCTCCCAATGCGCGGAACTGGCGCCGGAGCATTTTCTTCATAAACACTTTCTCCTTCATCCACACCGGCATAGCCGTAATAAAGCTGCGCCAGCCACGCGGTACAAAGGCGTGATAGGTTTCCAGCAGCCGTTCAAATTTCAGCAGCGGTTTATCATAAAACGCCACGGCAGTCAGCTCATCAAAAGAGATGCCCGCTTCCGACAATACATATTTAATGGCCTGCGCCGGGAAAGAAGCATCCTGCTTTATGCGCGTAAAACGTTCTTCCTGTGCGGCCGCAACAATGCGCCCGTCGATGATCAGCGCGGCAGCGCTGTCGTGATAAAATGCGGATATGCCCAGGATAATTTTCCTCAACGCAATTAAAATATGGCATAAATAAAAGGCGCCAGCGCCGAAGCACTGGTTAATGCTACCAGCGATGCCAGCAACAGCAGCACGATGATCAGCGGAAGCAACCAGAACTTCTTACGTGTTCTTAAAAAGTAAAGCAGTTCATGCAGAAATTCCATGACGTATAATTATGACCGTTTTAAAATGTGTGCTGCAAATCCTCTTTCGTATATACATGATTACGTATATCCATTACCGATGTCTTTTCTTTTTTGAACCTGCGCAGCTGCAACGCATCTTTGCCCCGCCACTTCCGCCATATGCCCACGGGCACTACCACCAGCACAAAAACAAGGGTAAGGAGTATGCGTATATTTATTTCTCCCAAAACTTTTGCTAACCCAAACCAGGTTACGGCCAGCGGATAAAAAAGCCGGGGCGCCAGCATGGTGATAAGCAGCACCGGCAGCGCAACGGCTACCAGCCTGAAATCACGGAAATACAACGCTGCCGCCAGTAGCGCTGTGGCAGCCACCTGTCCAGATTCAATGCATTGCTGCCGGGTAATGTTGGTGAAGCCTTTCCACATGGCTATACTTTTTTCAGTTGACTTTGCATCGTAAGTGCATCCCGGTTGCCCGGCGAGGCATGCAATACTTTTTCTACGTATAGTACGGCGCCATCTTTATTTCCCATCCGGTAGTACAGTCCGGCGATCTGGTTAAGCACGTCTATATTTGCCGGCTCCCTTGCCGCCTTTGTTTGCAGCTCCAGGATCTGCAACAGGCAATCTTTTACGGGCAGCAGGTTTAACCGCCGTTCGTTATGATCGATGGCATAATCCAGGTAAGGCAACGCTTCGCTGGCGTTGTCCTGTTTCAGGTAAAGCACAAAAAGCGTTCTGGCCACGTCAAATGAGGGCGACATACCAAATACTTTTTTAAAGTAGAAGATCGCTTCCGGCGTATTATCCAGCTTGCCATAGTAGTTACCGGCTTCTTCATAGTAGCCTGTTTCTGTAGGATGTTCCTGTACCCATGCCGCCACGATGGTAGCGGCCCTGGCAAAATCGCCGTTTTGATTATAGGTATTATAGAGCTGTTGCAATGCCGCTGCCCAGGATGTTTTCCTGAAAGCTACTTTATAAGCAAGCTGCTCTTCTGCACTGGAAATCAGCATGGTATCGGAAACGTGCGTTTTATTAAAAGGCCAGCTTCTTTTCAGGTTGGCAATCTTGTAGGCGCCGGACAAGCTATCGATCACGGTAACAGGCATCGTTTGCTGCAGCTGTGCAAAGCTCATTTCTGTTTCGGGCGACGCTTTGAAAAGTCCCTGCGCTTTCATGGTATTATAAAACACATCCGACAACAGCGCATAGCCTTTCAGGTTAGGATGCACATGTTCCAGGATCAGGTCATTGCCGATAATATGGCCGGCGCTGGCAGCTTCAAAAGCGGCATTGGCATCTACCAGGTGAGCGTTTTTATATTTGCTGCACAGCTCCAGCATCACCTTATTGAGTTTGGAGGGCGCACGGAAACGAAGCGCATCAAGATCCCTTGCTTTATCGAAATACGTTTTGGCGGCGGTGCTGTCGCCGTTATGCAGGGTTAATAATCCCAGGTAGTAGTTGCAGCCGGCGTGCGCGTTATAACTGTATTCCGCGGCCATGAAATGCTGCAACGCCATGGCCGAATCTCCTTTGGCAATGGCCTGTTCGCCCTGATGGTACGCGGTATTGAAGCCGGGGTACTTTGTGGAGTCGGGTGCTACGCTGATAAAAGGGAACAGGTCTTTTTCGGTGGATACCAGGTTGCTGATGAATACCGGCACGTTGGCCTGATCCAGTATGTGCAGCGTGTTATCCATGTTGGTAGTGAACTGGGTGATGCCTCTTTCGTACATATCCGATCCGAAAGGGATCTGTTGCGCTGCCACCATCATTTCCATGCGGGTTTTGCCGGCGCCTTCCGTACTGGCGGGTTTCAGCGTGGAAATTTTGTGGAGCGCACTGGCCATGAGCTGGGTGATCCGGAATTCCCGGAGCTTCAGCACCAGGTGGATGAGGAAAGGACTGCCGGCTACTTTGTCGGTGCTGCCCGTGCCCAGGCAACCATAATACTCATTATGACCGGTATAAATAAGTACGGCATCCGGCTGATACGGCAATAATTCTTTTGTAAAACCGGCTACTGTATAGGAATTAACGCCTGTTAGTGAAAGATTAATGATCTCCAGGCGTTTCTCCGGGCAGGAATGCATGAGGCGGTATTGCAGCCAGCGGTGAAAGGAGCCGTTATGAAAATAAGGATACCCGATAGTGGTGGATTCACCCAATACGAAGATGCGAAGGGTACCGGAGTCTTTTACTTTCTTAAATAATTCACTATTTCCTTTGGTGGCGATTTCTGCATTGGAAAAATATTTCAGGGAGGCGGCGGGGTTGAGCTGGTAATAATTCTTGTTTTGGGGAGATGTAATAAAGAGCTCCAGGTTGTGGCCATAATTAAATAACCGCAGTCCTGCTTCCACTCCACCGATAATTAAAAAGGGAAAAAGAATGCTGATGATTTTAATCACCAGCATTCTTTTTTTTTGTAATAAAGCGGCCTGAGTGCCATAGTCGTGGAATCTTGTCTTATTCATTTCAATGCAATTTATACGGCGCGCCTTAATGGCAGCACTAATAATGCACTAACTGTAAAAAAAATTTAGCGGATGGATCGCCTTCGGCGATGGAAATTGTCTTGGAACAGGATTAGGCTGATTATATTGATTACGCTGATTTGATTATCGTTTGTTTTTTATTATAGATTTAATAAAGGATTCAGGAAGATATAAGCGGATATATTATCTCTTATCTCCATTTATTAATTATTAATCATAAAAAATCAAAACATAATCAAATCAGCGTAATCAATATAATCAGCCTAATCCTGTTCCAAGACAATCGCCGAAGGCGATCTATTACTTATCGCCGGAGTAGGCTGTGAAGGACTGCGGAAACTCTTCCCCATACATGTGGAGGTATTCCTTTGCAAATTTGTTGAAGGCGGTTTTCGCCAGTGAATGACGACCCAGTGATACAAGACTGCTGCATTTCATGCGGAGCGCTTCTTCATTGATGGGATCAAAAAGGAAGATGCTGTCGGCGATTTCAATGAGGAGTTCCGGATCTGATTTGAACTGGTTGGCGGCCTCGGTAAGGATATCGAGGGCTGCACCGGAAATTTCGGACTGGATATCGTCCAGCCAGGTGTAATTGGTATCGGGCAGGAAGGAGCCACGATGAAGGATCTTCAGCAGATCGCGCACAGGTTGCTTTTGCAGGGGGCGCGGCGAATGCAGCAGCTGCTGGAACCCGGCCAGGTCCATGTCGATATCAGCAACGGAGTATTGGAGGCTCCAGCGGTCGGCTTCTTTTACAAAAGCACAGGCGCCCAGCTTATCCAGTATGGCTTTCAGCTTCACCATATTTACGGAGCGGTTGTTCTGCGCTTCCTTACTGGACTTATCGCGCCACAAGGTAGCATAGAGCCGGTCGGATGAAATTCCTTTTCCTGAACGGATGGTGTTAATGGCTATCAGCAGGAATAATTCTTTAAGCAACGGCGTAAAGAATCTGGTGATATCCTGTCCTTCTTTGTCCAGTACTTCAAACGGACCAAAGAAATAGATGTTTCCTTTTTTCTCTGCAATGATCTCTTCCGGTGCGGTTTCGTCGGTAGTGGTTTCAGGTATCACCACGGGCAGCGGAGGCAGCGGCGTTGCCGGAGCCGGTGGCACTGCAGCTGCCGGCGTTACTTTTTTGCGGCGTTGCAGGAAAAGGAAGATGCCGATGCCGGCTACCGGGATAAGCAGCAGCAGGTACCAGGCGGAGAATTTCGTAAGACTGGCATTATCCGCCACTATTGCATCCGGCGGAAACTCAAGGGTGTATACCTTTACTTCCGTGATATTGTCTTTTGAAGTATACAAGGTAACGGCCACCAGTTTTTTGCTGTCGCGGCAATAGTAGAGGTCCGCGAACGACTTGATATCATGAAAGAAATATGGGATGGTATTGGCCAGTGGCTTTAACCGTGGCGCCTTCAGAGAGCCTTCCACCAACTGGAGGGTGGTATTAAATTTATCATCAGGGAAGATGAGTGCATAATAATTTTGCGTGTCCGGATCTATCACCAGGCTGTTGGCAAAGCAGAACTGTACAGGTGGTTCTTCCAGCTGGAATACTTTGTGAAAGGAATGGTCTTTCACGTAAAAGGCCATGAGGTCGTAATAATGACGGGGATTTACTACCTGGTTGCCGCTATTGCTGCCATAGCCACCGAGAATATAGGCCGTGTCGCCACTGCTGGTAGCACCAACCGCAGCAAGGTACCGGGGTGTGAGCCTTTCGCCGGTGGTGGGTACAGAGTCCCATCTTTTATCAGCAAAATGATAGCGCTGTACGGTATTCTTATATTGCATTTGTCCGTATCCGCAGAGGATATAGAGAGAAGAATCCTGATGGGAGATAAATTTATTGGCCTGCCAGTAAACGGTGAGCAAATCTGGCGTGTAGTTGATCTCCCATTTCCGGGTAGCGGAATCGTAGGCCCCTGCTTTTTGCTGATCTATATAAAAGTTAAAGAGTTTATGGAGAAACGGGTTGTACACCGACTGGTTTCCCGGCATCAGGCTATCGAGGCGCTGCGCCAGCCGGATGCCCTGTTGCTGTTCATTTTTAAACGAGATATTATAGAGAGAATCGGAGGATACAATGTAGAGGACTTCTTTCTCCCGGTCGAAAGCTACGCTGGGAGTGCCGTTTATTTCCCAGCTCCGGAGCAGGCTCCAGTTGCGGTGCTTCGGGCCTATCCAGTTGGCATTGCGGATCACCGCAGTTTTACCTTCCTGCTGATCAGTGGCTTTGCTGCCGTCGTTTTCAGAGAGCGGCCAGTTGTACCGGGTATGCCCGCCTTCTTTTACCACAATGTTACGGAGATTCATGGGCGGTATATCCACTGTTTGAAAACCTTCGTAGGTATTGGTACCAAAGAACACGCGCGTACACGCCGGGTTGCCCAGTTTTGCGGGGCCTTTGGCAATAAATTTATTGTTCACCGAGATAGCGGCTTCATTGCGCTCCAGGTCGAAATGAATGGTAATATGCGTCCACCCGCCGAAGAGGGCAATTGAGTCGATCGCAAACGCGCGGGAAAAGCTTTCCCCGATGAGGAAGTTAAAGGTTCTTTCTTTCTGGTTATATACCAGGTCTATATTCTGGTTATTGGCGGCGATGATCCTTAATACATATCCGAAATAGGTTTCTTTATAGGGAAGGAAGTTCAGATCGAATGATATTTCTCCGTTTTTTTTGAAACACAGCGGACCAGATGAAGTTAAGTTCAGCGTTGTTCTTCTTTCCTGCACCACTTCATGACTAGAAAAGCGTAATCCATAGGATTGAGCATAACCAGCATTTGTAATCAGATGAACAGATAAAAACAGTAAAAGGATAAATTTCCACATACTCCGCTAAAAAACTAAAATAACTGATTGTCTAATATTTGTTGATCTAAAGCCACGTGGAATATACAAATAATAAACAAATTAGTGCTTTTTTATAGCCTAATAATCAATGACAAATGTAAAATGTACACGCTAAGTTGGCAACCGGTAACTGTTAGTTGCCGGTTATTTTAAATGCTGGATCACTAGTAATTCCCATTCTTCTTCCTGTGTACCGGAGGGCCTGGTTGCTCCTGCCCGGCGATACCAGTAATCAGCATTTCCCTGATCTCCCTCTACCCGGTGCAGGTAAGCATGTACCCTCGCAGCATCGGTTCCCGGCAGATCGTCTACCAGGTCGTGCGCCTTCTTCCAGTTACCTTTTCCTTCGTACCAGAGGGATTCAAGGTATACCGATATGTTTTTGGGTGGATGTGCATCCTGTAAGGATTGCTTAAATTCGTTCAGATCCATCTTTTCAATTTACCAGCCTGAATAATGTGGGCCTCAAATATACGGAAGCAGCGCACAAAATGACAACTTCCCTTTCTCTTCTGATATTAAATTAGCCAATATTCCCTGATCTTTAAAACGATATGGCTATCCTATATTATTTCCTTTCATCCATCTTTAAGAAAAAAAAATACAATATTCTATTATTTTGTGCCCCGCTAATCAAATCCATAATCACCTTACATGAGTGAACAGTTCAAGTTATGCACGCGGAAACTCCCGGCCATGTTTATTGTCGGACTGACATTAATTATGCAGGGATGCGGCGACCATCCTACCAAAAGCAAAGCTACCAAAGCGCCGGAAGACAACCGTTTTACCAAAACCATTCTTTCCAACGACCTCAATGAGCCGATGGAACTGGCCGTAGCCGGTAATGGCAGCGTATATTTTATTGAACGCAGCGGTAAATTGTATCACTATGACCCCGCCACCCAGGCCACCAAAGTCGTATATACGTTCCCGGTACTTCCCGATACAAAGGAAGGATTTGGTAACGGGTTACTGGGTGTTACCCTGGATCCGGGCTTCGACAAAAATCATTATATCTACTTTTACTATACACCCAATAAGCTCCCGGCAACACAACAGGTATCCCGCTTTACGCTGGAAGGGAAAGACTCCCTGGTTGTAGCTTCCGAGAAAGTATTACTGACCATCCCGCTGGAACTGGAAGTGAGCGCGCATACCGGCGGCTCGCTCGACTGGGACCGCAACGGCAACCTCTTTATTTCAACCGGCGACAACACCGTGCCTTTTGCCTCCAACGGATATGCGCCGATAGATACAATTCCCGGCCGCATCACCTTTGACGCAGAACGCTCCGCCGGCAACACCAACGACCTCCGCGGAAAAGTACTGCGTATCCATCCCGAACCGGATGGCAGCTACACCATTCCCGCAGGCAACCTCTTTCCCAAAGGCACAGCCGGTACCCGCCCCGAAATATACGCAATGGGCTGCCGTAACCCCTACCGCATGTCGGTAGACACTGCCACCGGTATCGTTTACTGGGGTGAAGTAGGCCCGGATGCAGGCGAGGACAGTGACCAGGGACCACGCGGATATGATGAAATTAACCAGGCCAAAAAGCCAGGCAACTTCGGATGGCCATTTGTAGTAGGCGATAATAAAGTATACCCGCAATATGATTTTGCTACCAAAACCATCGGCGCACCTTTCAAAGCAGAAGCCCCGGTAAATAATTCACCCAACAACACCGGGCTGAAAGTATTGCCACCAGCACAAAAGGCCATGATCTGGTATCCATACGACTCATCTGCCGTATTCCCGCAACTGGGCAACGGCGGCCGCTGTGCAATGGCCGGGCCGGTATTCCATTATAATGAAGCCACCGCCTCTCCCACCGGTTTACCCGTATGGTATGATAACGCATTATTTATTTACGACTGGATGCGTAACTGGGTGTATGCCGTGCGACTGGACAGTCAGCAGAACTTTAAATCAATGGAACCCTTCATGAAAACCAACGGCGACTTCAGACGCCCGGTAGACATGGCCATCGGTAAAGGCGGCGACCTGTACATACTGGAGTATGGCTCTGTATATGGTATCGACAACGACGACGCGCGACTGGTACGCATTTCGTACAACGGCGGCAACCGCGCACCGGTAGCAGCTATTACCACTGTGGATACCGCAGGTACCGCACCCATGAAAGTAAACTTCAGCAGCAACAAGAGCTACGATTTTGACGAAGGACAAGCGCTGAAATACGAATGGCACTTTGGCGATGAAACCGCTGCGGTAACAGATTCCGCGCCGGTACATACTTACCAGAAGAACGGCGTGTATCACGCCATCCTGAAAATAACCGATCCGGAAGGAGCCAGCAGTACCGATACCGTTACTATCCGCGTGGGTAACACCATACCGGAAGTAAAGATCAGCACCACCGATAACACTACTTTTTATTTTGACAACAGCCCGCTGCATTATACCGTTACCGTTACCGACAAGGAAGATCCGGCTATCAACAACGAACAGCTGATGATCGGCCTGCATTACATTCCGCGCAGCAAAGCGAAAGCAGAGAAAGGACACCAGCTCATCACCGCTGTACCGGCGCATCCGGGTAAGTTGCTGATGGAAGGCAGCGATTGTAAGGCTTGTCACCAGGTAGATAAAGCATCCGTAGGCCCTGCCTTTACACAGGTGGCGAAACGCTATGAGAAAGATCCAAAGGCGCCGGCCTATCTTGCAGCCAAAATCATTAAAGGCGGCGGTGGCGTTTGGGGAGAACACTCTATGGCGGCACACCCGCAACTCTCTGTTGATGAAGCCGGGCAAATTGTGAAATACATTCTCACGCTGGGCACACCACAGGCGGCAGGCAGCCTGCCCGCTTCCGGCAGCGTAGCATTGAAAGATCACCTAGGCAAAGAAAAGTATGGCGCCTATGTACTGGCCGCCACTTATACTGATGGCGGCGGCAACGCCTCCCCGCTCAGTGGCAGCGCCCTCTTACTGCTTCGCTCCCTCCGCGTACAGGCCGAAGATGCGGACTCCGTTAACAACATCAACCGTTCAGCTGACTTCCTGGGAGCCATTCATAATAAATCGTTCTTTGTATTCAGGAACATTGATCTGAAAGGCATCCATAAAGTAACTTACCGTTATTCATCGCTCGACAAAGACGCCGTGCTGGAAATTCATACCGGCAGTGTGAACGGTCCGGTGATCAGCAAACTGGCCTACAAAGCCACCGGCAGCTGGGATAAATTTATAGAAGTAACCGTACCGGTACAGGCGCCCGCCGGTAATAGTGATCTTTACTTTGTGTTCAGCAAAGATCAGCAACCAGACCAGCATTTGTTTACACTGGACTGGCTTGAGTTTAAGCCGTAACTGATTTTATTTTTTTATTTATAAGGACTTTGTACTAACTTTTTCGGAGCAGCTAAACGCTCTGGAGTTTTTACAAGGTCCTTTTTTATTGTTGAAATAATTCATTATGTCTCACAGAGCTTACATCTATAATATATCCACCCCATCAGCAATGCAGCATACCGATGTAATGGTAATGGAGTGGGGTTACGAAGTTCCGCTGCTGCTGCAGCCCCTGCTGATAGACAGCGGCTTTGTAGCAGGCAACATTTACAATACACATACCGACCCGGAAAATTTTGGTCTTTATTATAATGCGGAAAATGGTATCAAAAACATTAAACGGTTTTATAATTTCATCGAAAGCCATCAGTCGGAACTGATAGATGATACAGCACAATTCAGTATCGCCAAAGAAAAATTATTCCAATACCTGGATAAGTTAAGTCAGCCCTATTTTCATGTGGATGCCTGGGACGTTTTTAATATGAGCGATGAAAGTCATCAAAATCAAGCCAGTGAGCTGTTAGCGGTTATCGCCCATAATAACACCGTAATAAACCGTGCAATAGACGCAGATGATATTTCGCTATTGGCCGCTTCAGCATTTGGGGGTGAGGTACTGTCCGGACTCCCCGATTTCAGAACGCTGCTGAATTACCCCGGCTTTGACTACGGCCTCGAACATATTTATGACCAGGAGATCACAGAGGAGGCAGATATTTTTGAAGAGAATGGACTTTGGGGTCTGAAAGATAAGAAAGGAGCAATATTAGTGGAGCCTTTTTACGATGAGTTTTACGGTTTCAATGAGGACGAAGACATCGCCGTTGTGTTAAAAGACGGCAGGTATGGCTATATACATAAGTCCGGGAAAGTTATTGTCCACCCGGTTTATACCGACGCCTATGACTTTACCGGCGGATATGCGGTAGTAAACGTGGATGGTAAATATGGCCTGATACAGCCAAACGGAAACGTTAAACTGCCGCCGCATTACGATGACCTGTCATCTCTAATGCCCCTGGGAAGCTACTGGACAGCCAAATTGAACGGGAAATATGGTGTAATAAATGCCAACGGCGAGGTAGTTTTACCTTTTGATTATAAGGATGAAATTAAAGATTCGGAAGATGAAACATTTTATGTTACAGCAGAAGAAGGAGAAGATAGTCATTTAATATTCTCCGATCAGTTTGTTTTATTAGGCAGATTCGATCCTGCCTTTGTTAAAAGGAGATCTATATATCATTGTGGAAATTTTAGTGAGGAGGTTTTTATCTTCGAAATTTTAAAACATCCATATCAGGCGCATAATATTTTATTATCCTCCACCAGAGAAGCCTTACTAGCTGATTATACTGCCATCATAGAATCCTGGGGATACGCATTCCTTGTCAGTAAAAATGATAAACAGGGATTGTTTAAGTACCCACTGGGATTAGTGCTGGATTTCGACTTTGACTTAATAGAAGATCTGCGGCCAATTACCAATGAACCAATCACCTCCATCATTAAAGAGTTACCAGAACGGCTTGAGCACCTGTCTTTCAACTTTTGTAAAGTTACCGCCAATAAACAAACCGGCTTGTTCTTTACCACCGGTGATTTCAGCAAATGGATACTGACACCCGGATACTCCGAAATGAAATACCTCAAATCACAATACATAGCCTTGCGTAACGATTCCGGCTGGGCTGTTTTTTGTATCGATGGTAATCAGCATACAGATTTTGAATTTGAAGAACTGATCAACCTGATTTCATATACCGGAATCGCCTATGGCATAAAAGGAGACGATGTTTTTGCCATCATGGAGGAAGAAATATTGCCTGCTGACAAAATGCATTTGCTGGATTATGTAGAAGCAAATGGTGAGTACGGCTATTATTACTTCAGCAAAGAAGTTCAGAAAAAATTACAAGCCTATATAGATAAGGAATAAGGGGCTGTGATGCAGCCCCTTCTGTTATTACAGGATCAAAAGTGAATCTTCCACGATTCTTATTTCTTGAATTGTTTTTTTACGATATTAAGATAGCGCTCTCCATAGCTTTCTGCCGGTTCAAGCTGTGAGTCTTCTGCCCAGTTGTTCCATCCGTCTATCATGATCAGCCGTGTTTTGCTGCTGGCATTCATTTTGGCAACGTTGCACAGTTTTATAAACATGGCGCCGCTGTCCGTGCGCGGGTATTCCGGGTTGGTGCTGGTGGGCGTGTTGATCTTCCAGCTATAGGCCGGCGTGATGTTAGGCACATAATCCACCCCGAAATTCTTATCAAAATAATCCTTTGAATATTTCCAGTTCTGGTCCATCATCTGCGGCAGCAGGTACCACCGGTCCCAGTTATTGATCTGTGAGCTGAACGACTGGTGATAAATAGCATCCACACAGCCTTTGAAGCGGATTTCATAGCGGGCGGGCGGCGTCCAGCGGTCCTGCATCCCTACAATGTAAGGTTCTACGCCCAGCGCTTTCAGCTGGCTTCTCAGCGTATCATAAATAGCTTTATTGCTATCGGAAAACAGCGTTTGTGCGTTCTGGATATACAGCAATGGTTTGTCGCCCACTTTCTGGTAATGCGCATCTTTCAGGTAAGGAACAATTCTGCGGAAATCATCGAAGAACTGCGCCAGTTTGAGCTTATCCTTCTCGATGGGATTACTGGCGCTGATGCCGCCGTAGGTGCCGGTGCTGAAGTTATACGACATCGCAAATTTCATTTGTCCTTCGCCATCGCTGTCGATGAAGCCACGGATCAAAGTGGAATCCGACCTGAAATTATTGGCGTCCCTGTTGGGAGAGCGGAAAGAGAACACAAAATAATCGAGGCCCGCTTTTACGCCATAGGCAATATGTTTGGGCATAATACCCGGGGTGAGCAGGCCGTTGGGCATGCCATATTTCCCTGCTACCGGCACTTCTTTAATGTTGGCGTTCCATCCGCCAAAAGATGTATAAAAAGCGCCTACCACATAATTCTCCGTTACCGGTATTTCTTCAATATCGTAGTTCAGGATATTATCATCCACAGAAGGACCGGTGAGGTCTTTTTTACAGGCGTTGAGCAACAGGAAAGCGGCTGCTGCCAATATATAAACACGTTTCATGATATTGATTTTTTAAGGATGATAAGTCTGGGTGATCACGTATCTGAATCCATCCCTTTGCGCGGCGGCTGCCAGATCCTGTATGTTGTTGCCATACCATTTCTGGATGAAGCGATAGTCGTAACTGGCCGGCTCATTATTCCAGTCGGGCACGGTGTAAGGTTTTGCAAAATGCAGTTCCTGGTAAATGTCGTAGTCGTCGGTACGGTTCACGCCCAGTTCTTTCAATGCGCTCTGGTAGCCCACGGGGTTTAAGTTTACTACGGAAATGGGATAAGACATTCTTCCCGGCACATCCGAATACGTTGGGTTGGCAGAGTAAGAAGAGTTGCCTCCGGGGTTGGTGTGTGGCGGCAGGCGGAACACGCGTGTTCTGCGTTCCAGGCACCAGCAGTCGAAGCCGCCGTCGGGGAAATAATTCAGCCAGCGCTGCACCCATATTTTCACATAGGGGTCGGCAGAGATATTGGCGTTGGTGAGACTGAGATAATTATTAAACCCTATCCCGGTGGTGTTCCATTTAATACCCTCGCGTGCTTTGTATTCATCGCGGAGGGTAGTGCTGATATTCCAGGAGGCGAAGTTGGCATCAATACCGGCGTAGTAATATTGTTCCGCACTCTGGCTTCCTCCCAGTCCCATTTGAGCAGCTTCTGCTTTCAGAAACAATGTTTCTGCATAAGAAAGCATGATCAGGGGGCGGCCCACCTGGTAGATGATAGGATTGGCATTGGAGTAGCTGTTGATATTGGAGGTACCCACCATATCGGGCAATCCGGCGAGGGCTGTCCAGCCTGCAAGCTTGGTCCCTGCTTTCGGCTGACCGAGATAAGGAATCGGGTAAGTAACCACTCTCAGGGAATCATCTGCTGTGCTGGTGAGGGTATCTGTTAAGATAAAACGGTTGGCCGTGGGCACGGTGTCGTAGTAAACGCTCAGCCGCGGATCTTTATAGGATCGGAACACGGTGAACAGGAACTCACTGAGCTTAGGCGCCTGGCCGGTAGCGCCGGGTGCGTATGGAAAGTACTGATTGGATTTGATATACTTGATGAAGTAAGGATTTTCGTTGCCGTTCACATTTTCAAAACTCATTTTCGCCGTTTCTGCTTCTGAGTTAATGGTGTTGGCTTCGTTGGCCATTACATCAGCGATGTGTTGCCTTGCGGTAGCGCCCATATTTTTTTGTGTACGGATCGCAATTTTCAGGCGCATGGTATTGGCAAACTTAATCCAGTTTTGCAGGCTGCCGTTATACACGGCGTCGTATTTGAGTTTGTCGCCGTTCAGTTTAATTTTAGCCGCCGCATCTTTCAGCGTGGTGAGTACATAGCTGTAAACGGTATCTTCATTCTCAAACATAATGGTGGACAGGTATTCCGGGTTGTTGGCCTGGTACAGCGGCACTGCTCCGTAGTTGCCCGCCAGGATGGAATAAGCGTATGCCTGGAGGATCCGCGCCACCTGCACCCGGTTGTTGTAAAGCGTATCGCTGCTATAGTTTACCAATACCTGGTTCAGGTTACCCAATACGCCCTGGTAAAATGTTTGCCACATCCCCGCATCGGTTACGTCGTATCTATTGGCCTGCTGACAAAGCAGGTGACCAAGATCCCAGTATTTGGTGGTGTTATAATCGGCCATGCGGGCATTCATATTTTTTACTGCCGCCAGGATACTGGCTTCCGGCGCGGCTTCTGTGAACTGTGTGGGATCGGCATTCAGGTTCTCAAAATCCCGGGTACAGCCCCAGCACATGATCGTTATTAAAGAAAGGATATATACTGCTTTCATGATACACATTTAAAAAGTTACTTTCAGGTCAAATCCATAAATAGAGAAAGGGAAAGATCCGCCGGACTCAATACCCTGGGCATTTCCGGTGGTGTTGGCCGCTTCCGGATCAATGCCCTGCGGCGTGTGTTTGAAGATTGTCCACAGGTTACGGCCCACGAATGCAAGCCTTGCAGATTTCACCGGTGTTGTTTTTAAGATCCTTACCGGAACAGCGTATCCAAAAATCAATTCACTCAGGCGGATATTAGACGCGTTGAAAGTGATGGCAGGCGTATTGTTCAGCACCATATCTGAATTATAGGTAGTTGGATTCATCCAGATACCGCTTTTTTTACCGGGAATCATCCTGCCGTCTTTATCAAGAATAGTTTTACCGGAGGCATCTGTGAGCGGGAAGTAGGCTTCCTCATAACGGGCGCCTTTGGCCCTGTCTGCATCGCTGTAGGCCGTGTTACCCTTGCTGGTGGCTTGTCCTACGCCCATCCTTTCCTGGTCATTTTCACCGAGGATCACGTTGCTCATCAGGAATTCATCACGGCCGTATAAGCTGGCAATGGTGTTGCCCGCGAAGTTGGCGCGGCCATACGAAGCGGAGTAAATAACGCCGCCCCATTTTACGGTGAACAGTACAGAAAGATCGAAGGCGCCATATTTAAAAGCAGATCCGAATGATCCGATCCAATCGGGATGGAAGTTCCCCAGCACTACATTGGGATCCGGGATCGTTCTGCCATTGGAAGGATTCACGATGAGCGTATCGCGCACTTTATATGGCGCATTGCCCGTGAGTACGCCGTACTGCTGGCCTACAATAGCATTCACGGTGGCGCCGAGGTTGGTGCCCAAACTGAGGCGGTCGATGTTAGGAACCAGCGACAGTACCTTATTCCTGTTCATCGACCAGTTGGCCATCACATTCCATCTCAGTTTTTTTGTTTGCAGGGCTACTGCGTTCAACGACAGCTCCACTCCCTTGTTCTGCATTTCTCCTGCATTGAGGATACGGGTGGAGAAGCCGGTTTCCGTTGGTATCTGCGGACGGATGATCTGGTTGGTGGTGTTAGACTGGTACACGTTGGCGGTAAACTGGATACGGCTTTTAAACAAAGCCAGTTCCACGCCGGCTTCTCTCGATAATGTTTTTTCAGGCTTTAGTTCTCCATTGTTCAACTGGTTATTATTACCATAGTTGAGATAGGGATTACCGAGAAATAATCCGCCGTAAGGATACGTGGTGATCAGCGATTGTGGCGGCGCTGCGTTACCTACCTGCGCTACGGATGCTCTCAGTTTACCATAGTTGAGGAAACTGTTTTCCGGCAGGAAGTTGGAGAACACGAAGCTGCCACTGACAGACGGATAAAAGAACGAGCTGTTGTTAACGGGCAGCGTGGACGACCAGTCGTTACGACCCGTGATATCAATAAACAGGAAGTCGCGGTAAGCAATAGTAGCATTACCATAAACCGATTGCACATTAGAACGCACCAATGATTCCGTTGCAGCCGGAAACGCAGTACTGTTCTGGATGCTGGGCATATCATGTACCAGCAGCGAAGCAATGCTGGCGCCCCTGAACTGGTTATAGTTATTTACATATTCCGCTCCCAGGTTGGCGGTGAGGGTAATGGATTTACTCAGTTTATTATTATACATGAACATACCCTGGTAATCCCACATCTGGTTATTTTGGGAGGAGTTGGAATAAAATCCGTTGGGTGTCCGGAGCCCACCCAGTTCCCTGTATTGATAGTAGCTCGCCATTTTTATATCTGACGAACCCATTAAGCGGAAGCTGAGGTGGTTAGTCAGTTTAGCCGTAGCCGTTATACCTGCCAGCAAGCGGTGGGACCTGTCTTCGTTTTCATTTTCGTTGATCATCCACAATGGATTTTCCACGCTGCCTACTGCGCCGAAGGTAACGGAGTTGCCAAAGGCATCTGTCCATGGCGACAGCGAGTTGATATTTACGCTGCGGGGCATGTACACATATGCTGCCATCGGGCTGGAGGGGTCCAGGTTACGGTAGGTACGGTTCCGGGTGCCCTGGTTGGTATACATCACCCTGGCTTCCACATTCAGGAACTTACCGAGTTTACGGCCGGCGTTGAGCGTAACGTTATGCTTTTTAATGATGTTCTGGTTTTTCAGCACATCATTGCTGTTGGTAAACATATACGACAGCCGGAACGACGACAACTCATCTGCTTTGTTGATAGAGATGCCGGAGCTGTTGGTGATGCTTGGCTGGTAGAGGGAAGTGATATTATTGGGTTGTGGCGAATAACCTCCTTCCACCCTTTTGCCGCTAAAGTCGTTGTAGGGCTGGCCGAGCATAGGCATCCCCCAGGTAGATCCGTTGAGGCCCATACGTACCGCATCGGTGCCGGTAACGATGTTGTTACCGTTGCCCACCAGGTAGCCATTGGCGCCTTCGCCGTATACGTTCTGGTAAGCAGGGAATTCAGCGATGGAGTTCACGAGCGTATTCTGATTGATAGCGATACCGAGGTTACCGTCGCCGATCTTTCCTTTTTTGGTAACGATGAGTACCGCTCCGTTGGCGGCGCGGGAGCCATAGAGTGCGGCAGCGTTGGGGCCCTGCAGGATCTGGATGGACTCTACATCGTCGGGGTTGATATCGGCGGCGCCGTTGCCAAAGTCGAGGTTATCCCTGCCATCGCCCATGTCGTTGTTGATAGGCACGCCATCCACCACCCATAGTGGCTGGTTATTTTGCGTCATGGAGTTTTCCCCTCTCAGGATAAGGCGGCTGGAAGATCCGGGCTGACCGGTAGTAGTTACCTGGAGGCCCGCCACTTTACCGGCAAGGCCATTCACGATGTTCAGGTCGCGCGCTTCGGTGAGGTTGTTGGGATTCACCGCCTGCGTAGCGTAGCCTATTGACTTGGATTGCCTGTTGAGTCCCATTGCACCCGCAATGACCACATTTTTTAAGTTGATAGGTGAAGGCGTTAATAAAAACTGAACCGTTGTTTGTCCGTTCAGCTCCATTTCTTTTGTTTCATAACCTGTCATGGTAGCCCGTAGTACCGTTGCTTTCGGATCGGCCACATAAATAGAGAATACGCCATCTTCGTTGGTGGCTACCCCGTTGCGGGTATCTTTCACCATGATGCTGACTCCGGGTAAAGGATTGTTTTTGTCATCCGTGGCTTTCCCCCTGATAAGGGTTCGCTGGGCCATTGCCTGTGTAAAACAGAGCAGGAGCAAGACTGGCAAGCAGAATCTCATAATTGATTGATAATTAATGGTTTAAAATAAACAGACCGTGGAATTGATTTCCAGTAAAGCAGGAGCTACGCTGATAGTACATGTTTAGGACAGGGAGACTTTCAGTTTCGTGGAATCCAGTAACATAACGCTTTGCTGAAAAAATGCTTCTTCAAAAATTATATTGCAAATCAATGATCTACACGCTAATAAATCCATTAACGAACGTATTAATGCGCCGTTAATCGTGATATTTTTTTTGAAAAAGACAGAAAGCAGTTATCAGGAGATGATATCCTGGAAGTTCGGGTGGAAGTTTTCGCCGTACATGTGCCGGTAATCTTTATAAAATTTCTCATAAACTGATTTGGCGATGGAGGGTCTTCCCTGCCGGATCAGGTTTTTACATTTTGCGCGCAGGGCTTCTTCATGGATAGGGTCAAAAATAAAGATGGCGTTAGCGATATCGATAAATATTTCGGGAGAAGCGTTAGCAGGTAGTCCGTTCATTTCCAGGAGCAGGATATCGAGCGCTTTGGAGGAGATGTCGGATTTGATATCTTCGAGCCAGGAATAGTCCGTGCGGAAAAGAAAGGTGCCTTCTTTCACTATTTTTAACAGCGATTGAATTCTTTCCATACCCGGCGCAGCGGTTTTCACCAGCCGGCTGAACTCGGCCAGGTCAACCCAGAGCAGGTCCGGGTCGTAGGTAATTTTCCAGCGCCCTTCTTCACGGAGGATAACGCCGCTGCCCAGTTTTTCCAGGATGGCTTTCAGCTTTACCATGTTCACGGAGCGGTTGTTCCGCGCGTCTCTCTCCGGCTTATCATGCCAGAGGATTTCATATAATTTTTCTGAAGAAATACCTTTGCCTGACCAGGCAGTGTGAATCACGATCAGCAGGAGCATCTCTTTCAGCAGTGGCGACAACAGGTGCGTTAACGCATTCTTATCTTTGTCCAGTACCTGGAACTCACCAAACAGCAGCAGGGCTGCCCTGTCGGGCATCACTTCTTCCAGCACTGCTGCGCCGGGTGATGCAGGCGCTTCTTCCGGCAGCACCGGCCTGGCGGGAACTGCAGTTACTACCGGCTTATTATTCCGGCGTCTATATAAATAATAATATACTACGCCTGCTATAACTACTACCCCTGCCAGCCCGAACCACCACCATTTTATACCGGTACCAGCTATGCCTGAAGCAGCGGATAATGATAGCTGCGCGGGGGGAAATGCCAGCGAGTAGATGCGTACTTCGGTAGATTTATCCCTATCTACAATTTGTGTAATGGCCAGCAACTGGTGGCTGCGGGCGCAGTAATACAAATCGGCGGCAGAGCGGTTATCGAGAAATGCGTAAGGAATGGTATCTCCTGCCAGCTGGAATTCCGGGCGTGCCAACGACCCTTTGATCAGTTGCAGCCGCGACATAAAGCGGTCGTTCGGAAACATCAATGCATAGTAGCTGTTGTCCGTTGTATCAATCACCATCGACGACGCGAATACAAAGGGCTCTGCGGGTTCTGGCAGGGTGAATAGTTTTTGTATGCGGTTGTTGGCCACATCATACCGGAGCATGTCGTAATAATACCGTGGGTTCAGCATCTGTTCCCCGTTATCGCTGCCATAGCCTCCCAGCAGGTAGGCGGTGTCGCCGCCTGCAGTAGCGCCCAGCGCAGCAAGATATCTTGGTTTATAATCCGTTTGCTGTACTGCTACTTTCTCCCATTTGCGGGTGGGGAAAGAGAATCGTTGTACGAGGTTTTTATACTTCAGCTGGCCATAGCCGCCGAGGATATATAATGCGTTATCGCTTTTGCGGATAAATTTATTTGTTTGCCAGTACTGGGTGATATCGGTAGAATCGAAAGGAATATCCCAGCTGCGGGTGGCTGGTTGCCACGCTGCCAGCTGTTGCTGATCGATATGGATGCTGTATAAAGTGCGATTGGCGGGATTATACACCGACTGGTAACCGGCGGCCAGGTACTCCCGTCTGCTGAGTGGCTCCGCCTTCACGGACCGGTCGCGCAGGAGGAAATGATGGATACTGTCGGCGCCCACGATATAAATTTCTTCTTCCAAAGGATCAAAGGTATAACTGCCATTACCCTTCACCGTTAGTACCTTCAGCAGCTGCCACCGTTGGTGCAGCGGCGTTCCCCATACCGGGTTGATCACATTGGCCACGCGGCGGTGGATACTGTCCACCGCATGCACGCCGGACAGTTCATTCAACGGCCAGAACCCATCCATCTCTTTATTGTGGTACAGTGCAATGCCCTTCACCTGCATGGGCGGTACATCGCTGGTTTTAAAGCTGTGCAGCTGGCAGGCGCCAAAAAATATCCGGAAGCATTGATCTTTCAGCATTATTTTTCTGCTGCCAAAATTTTTCCCGTTAACCGTAAGCGACAGCATCTGCCCGTCGTATTGCAGGCTGCAGGAATTCCAGCGATGGAAAAGCAGGGTGCTATCCAGCTGGAAGTCGAGATGCGTATACACATCCCCAAAAACGATACTGAATTTCTGATCAAAGTGATTATAAATAAGATCGATGTTCTGATGATGATTATTGATCATGCGCACCAGGTAGCCGTAGTACACGTTCCTGTCGGGGAAGAAGTTAAAGTCGAACGACAGGCCAAAACTGCCATCCAGGCAAAGCGGTTCTTTTCCATTTAATTCCAGCGAGGTTCTTTTCTCCTGTACCTGCTCGAAGGAAGAGAAGACCAACCCCTGCGATTGTGCAGGCAAACAAAAAAATATCAATACCCCAACAAACAGCAGGGCTTTAAAGGAGCACATCTTCATGGTGGAACACTAAAGGGCACATCGACGTATGCGTATTCTGGTTGTTTATTAAGCGGGAAGATAGGTTGTTTTGTTGAAATAATTTGAGTAATATGGCTGCCGAACGATGATTTAAAGGAAGTATATGAAGCGCATCTCTTTACTGGCAGTAATGATTTTTACATTTTTGATCTCCTACAGCCAGCAACTTTATGTTAAAACATTTGGCGATCCCCACCACCCTGCTATCGTGTTTATTCACGGAGGTCCCCGTGGAAATTCGGTGCTTTTTGAAGGTACCACCGCCCAAAAACTGGCCGGCAGGGGCTTTTATGTGATTGTTTACGACCGGAGAGGCGAAGGCCGGTCGTCCTATGACAACGCTAAAGTAACCTACGGGGAAGCGTTTGAGGATCTGAATGGCATCTATAAAAAATTCCATCTCACAAAAGCCAGTTTAATAGGTTTTAGCTTCGGCGGTTTGGTAACAACCCTGTTTGCGGAAAAGTATCCTGAAAAAATAAATGCAGTTGTGCTCACCAGCGCATTGTTTGCGCAGCAGGCTACATACAATCATATCCTGGATTCTGTAAAAAGAATTTATACCCGGAAGCAGAACGCTATACAGTTGAAAAAGATAACGGACGTTGCACTGCTTGATAAAAATTCCGCAGCCTACCGTAAGGCATGTTTCGCACTGGCAGCTGAAAACGGATTCTTTAAAGCGGGGCAACTTAGTGATGAAGCAACAAAGATCTATGCAGCCTATGAAGCCAGCGATCTTTCTAAAAAAGATATCAGGAACGACCAGGCACCCGGACTTTTTTATAAGAACGAAAAGCTGGTGAACATTGATGTAAGGCCCATTCTGGCAAAGCTGAAAAGCAAAGGCATCGCTATTTTTGGCTTGTACGGTAAAGATGATGGTATTTTTTCCAGTGAGATGATTAATAGTATCCAGGCGATCATTGGCGCGGAGCATTTTAAATACCTTGATCATGCCTCGCATTATCTTTTTGCCGATAGACAAGACGCATTTCTGAACAGTATAGCGGCATGGCTACAGGAAACGGAGCCGCATATTAACGGCCCGCGCGTGTATGGCGCAAGACCCGGCAAAGCGTTTATGTACACCATTCCTGCCACCGGCAAGCGCCCCATGACTTTCCAGGTAAAGCATTTACCTGAAGGCGTAACGCTCGATAAAAACAGCGGGGTGATTTCCGGCAGCGTTAAAGAAAAAGGAGACTATGCAATTGAACTGATCGCCGTTAATAAATATGGCCGGTCCGCCAAAACATTCACACTGGTGATTGGCGACAAGCTCGCATTAACACCGCCAATGGGATGGAGCAGCTGGTATAGCTTTGGCCGCAACGTAACGCTGGATAAAGTAATCCGTACCGCTGAAATGATCCGCAACAAAGGATTGCAGCAATATGGCTGGAGCGTGATAGAAATCGACGATCCCTGGACAAAACAACCGGGAAAAGAAGATTTCATCTGGACAAAGCTGAAACAAAAAGCAGGAACAGCCTACTCTTACTACGAAGGTCCGGACAATTTGCCCGGTCGTGTTGGACAGGTGCGCAATGAAAACGGCGAGTTGATTCCCAATCAGTATTTCACCGATATAAAAGCGTTTCCCGCGCTGATGCATAAAATGGGTTTTAAGGCAGGGATATACAGTTCTCCCGGCCCGCTTACCTGTGGCGGTGTAGCCGGCAGCTATGGCTATGAACAAACAGATGCAAAATTCTTTGCAGACAACGGCTTCGACTACCTGAAATACGATTGGTGCAGTTACGGCTCACTGGCTAAAAACGAATCCAAAGCGGAGTTGATCAAACCCTACCGGTTGATGTCCGATGCACTGCAGGCACAGAAGAGGGATATCATTCATGCGCTGTGTCAATATGGAATGGGCAATGTATGGGAATGGGGCAATGAATCCGGCGGGCAGCTATGGCGCACCGAAGGCGATATTGCTGATAACTGGCACTCCGTGTATGGCGCCATCCGGAAACTGGCAGACAAAGCTCAATATGTAAAGCCCGGAAACTGGAACGATCCGGACATTCTCCAGATCGGCGTGGTGGGCGCGCAAAGCGAAGGAGAAGCAAAACGTAACCACCTCACACCAGATGAACAGAAAACGCATTTCAGTATGTGGTGTATGCTGGATGCCCCGTTGCTGATTGGCGCCAACATTGAGCTGCTGGATGATTTTACGCTGGGGCTGATCACTAACGAAGAAGTGATTGCGGTAAACCAGGATGCCTTAGGTATGGCGGCAGGTTTAAAAACGGTGTTGCCGGATACCGTGGAAGTATGGAGTAAGCCACTGGAAGATGGCGGTACAGCCGTTGGCTTGTTGAATGCAGGCGACAAAGCAGTAACTACTACTTTTCCGTTTAGCGCCGTGGGTTTGGAAGGAACGTATGCTGTAAGGGATCTGTGGGAGAAAAAAGATCTGGGTTTATTTTCGAAAGAAATAAGCATTACCATTCCTCCACATGGCATTGTGTTGTGGAAGATCATCAGAAAGAAAGCAGGCGCCACCCGGTAACCCGCTTTACATTTTGCTGTTTATGAAAACAGGTTCCGGAAATTAATCTTATATTAATACTAATATCGTCGTCGTATTAATTTTAATAGCTAATGAGATATCTGCTGTTTTCATTACTTGTATTATGCCCCTTTCTATCGGCTGCACAAGCCGATACAATCAGCTTCAACAAACAGAATCTGATTCAGACTTTGAAAAAACTGAGCGTAACAGAATCTGAAAAAAGCATTAAAAAATATGAGCAGGAGAAGGTGATCAACCGGCAGCGGGCTACCCTGGAATACTTACAGGGCATTGACCGGCAGGCAAAAATATTCCTGAAAAGAGGTATCGACACCACTGCCTTTAATAAATTCATTACAGATGTAAAACAGTCGCTGGAGATTGTGAAAGATGGTATCCTCGTTAACAAGGGTACCAATCAAACACAACGCAACCTCGATGTATCTGCTTCCATACTGGATGAATTAAACGCCCGGGTTACGGATAAAAAACGGTTACTGCAAACCTATTCCCGTAGAGTAACCACCCTGAACGTCCAGATTGATTCGCTTTCCACCGATCCATCACTCTATGCGCTTCCGGAAGACTCCGCCGACATCATCAAGCATATCAGACGCATGTATGTTACCGCCAAGGGGATCGTTCCTGTCGATAGCGCCCTGGACAAAATTGCCACTATCATCGAAGAACAGCAGCTGAAAACAGATCTCCTTTTGTTTGATATCAATTCCACGAAAGAGGATATCGAGATCTATAGCGGCCATCTCTCCTCCCAGTCCTTTCAGAAAGAATTCCCTTTTATATGGCAGGACCCGATCTATTCCAGACCCCTAAAAGATATCATTAAGTTCTCCATTGCCAAGGAGACTATTACCCTCCTCTTTTATGTGGAAGATCATTTCATCAGGATATGCTTTATGTTTATAATGCTGCTTGGCTCGTGGTACTTTCTCCGCGCTTTAAAAAAACAATTACTGGAGTCGCCGCATTCCAATGCCGACAACCTGGTTGTTGCCCATCCCCTGCCAGCGGCGATCCTTATTACCTTCTCCCTTTTTCAATTCCTGTTTGCATCACCGCCCTTTATTTTCAACTTTGCGCTCTGGCTGCCTGCAGCGATTTGCCTGGGGATCGTTTTCAGGAGCTACATCAGTGTTTACTGGCAGCGGTTCTGGGCAATCACCACCTTCCTTTTTATACTGGCGGGCATAGATAATATGATTTTACAGGCCTCCAGGCCGGAGCGGTATTTTATGCTGGCGGTATCAATAGGAGGAAGCATTTTTATGGCTTCCTTATTAGCGAATAAAAAGAAAAGTGAACTGAAAGAGCGAAAAATTTTATACTTCATTACCATATTCCTGTTGTTTGAAATCAGTTCTTCCTTACTGAACCTGCTGGGCCGGTTCAATGTAGCAAAAGCGCTTATGATCAGCGGGTATGTGAGTTTGATCATGGGGATTATTTTTCTGTGGGTGATCCGGCTTATCAACGAAGGCCTGGTACTGGCCTCCAGTGTATATAAACAGCCCAGCCGGCAATTATTCTACCTGAATTTTAACAGGGTAGGAAAACAGGCGCCGGCCATTTTCTATATAATACTCGCCCTGGGATGGATTGTAATAGTCGCCAGGCATTTTTATCATCTCAGGGGATATGCCGCTTCAGTTAATAATTTCGTGACGATGGAGCGAACCATAGGTGATTACAATTATTCCATTACCGGTATTTCCATTTTCATTCTTGTGCTGCTGTGTTCTTTTTTCCTGTCAAGACTCGTTTCTTACTTTGCCGCTGAACACGACGTACCTAATGATACAAACGGTACCCGGAAAAAATTCTCGCCCGGAAGCTGGCTGCTGGTTATCCGGATCTTTATCATTACAGCAGGACTGGTACTGGCATTTGCAGCAGCGGGTATCCCGATCGATAAATTCGTGATTGTTCTGGGCGCGCTTGGCGTGGGTGTAGGACTCGGATTACAGGGATTGGTAAATAACCTGGTAAGCGGTTTGATCATCTCTTTTGAAAAACCGGTAACGGTAGGCGATATCATTGAGTTCGACGGAAAAATTGCCACCATAAAATCCATCGGATTCAGAAGCAGCGTTGCTAAAAGTATAGATGGCGCTAATTTAATTATACCCAACGGCGACCTGCTAAGTCAGCATCTCACCAACTGGACAATGGGCAACAATTTCAGACGATGCCACTTAGTGGTGGGCGTTGCCTATGCCACGGATCTTAACGTAACCCAAACATTACTAACCGATCTCCTGAAGGGAGATGAAAGAATCCTCTCCTACCCTTCACCCGGCGTATTTTTTAAAGATTTTGGCAACAGCGCTATAGAAATTGAACTGGTCTACTGGATCAGGGATATTAAAGAATATATGCTGGTAAGAAGCGATCTTATCGCAAAGATATTTGATGCTTTCAAAAAAGAGCATATCACCATCCCATTCCCACAGCAAGACATACATATCAGGAATGGAGCACCAAAGAATGATATCTCCTGATTGCAGGAAAAGATATATTTATTTACACCCAATTTCATCCAATGAACAAACGATCCATCTATATTATCCTTCTTGCCATCATACTGCTGTTCACGCTCTATGAAGAGCTGAAACTAAGACCTTACTTATTAAAGCATCATATTACCACCTTTTACATGGCGGATTCCCTGCCCAATCTCCTTGCGGTAGTGGTCTTTTTCCTGGGATATATGGTGATAAGATATCCTGTTGCCGAACAAAAAGTGGCCAGCCTGATTTTTGCATTTGTGGCCGGGCTCACGCTGTATGAAGTTTTCCAGTTGTGGATGCCCGGCCGGACCTTTGATGTAAAAGATGTAATTGCTTCTGTACTTGGAGGCGTGTTCTGCTACCTGGTATCCCTGATCGTTAATAAAATGAGCAGGGCAAAGGCGTAAGGTAAAGAAAGAAATAAACAAAAAAGTATCCCACTTTTTCATCTATCCCCATCTATTTTATAACAATCTTTTGCGCCTGCCGGAAGCCAGGACTATCAAACCCCACGAGGTATAAACCAGGCTGAATATTACCGGTTTCAATCACAAATTTGTTCACTCCTTTCTCCACCCGGATGCTCCGGGTTAAAACAATGCTTCCATTCACACGGGTGAGACTTAGTTTTGCGGCGCGGGACGCAGTGCTGTTATACTGAACCACAAACCGGTCAACAGCCGGATTAGCATATACGATCATGGTGTTACCTGCCAGATCTTTCGTACTTTTTTGGCTCGGCGCCATCAACCTGTTATCCGCTTCCCCCATGCCCAACATCATGATGGATGATGCGGTAATATTCAGTATAAAATCGTGCGTGGTTGTATAGTCGGCCTGGCCGCACGGCCCCGGATCTGTATTCCATGCATCATAATAGCGTATACGCATAGGTATTTTACCGGTAGCCGCAGTGACCGGAACGGCTAAGGAAGCTGCAATATTTAACATGGTAGCGCTGTTGTCCTGGCTGGCGTTGCCTACAGACAACACCGTTTCGCCTGCGTCCCCAAAGTTGCCGTTGTTATTCCAATCCACATATATTTTTGCCCTTGCCCATTTTGTGTTGGTGGTATTAATAATGTTCATATTGCAGGAGCTTCCCTGTGCCACGGTTATGGAGTCTGCCGTATAAATACCATAGCCATTGGGCGGGTAGGCACTGTTGGTGTAGCTGATGTTGTGTGCAGCGCCGGTGGTGGTGAAGGAGGTGATATACCGGTCCTGCGCATGGCCTCCTCCGGCCGGCACACAAAGCACGGGGGAACCGCCGCTGCCGCCCTTCTGAAATTCAAGGTCGTCGAGTGTTACGGCACTGCCGCCGGTATTTGAAAAGGTCACTTTCACCGTTTTCATATTGGTGCCATACTCAGCGCTGGTGCTGAAATCAAGGGTTTGTTGCGTAAATGTTGACGATACAGCCGTGGTAAGTGAATATAAATTCTGTGATGCACCGGTTACAGGCGTAATATTTTCAACCGTTGCTTTTAACGATCCGCTTCCGCTCATCCAGTACTTCAGCTGGTAGCTGGTACTGTTATCAACATATACATATTGTGATAACGTTTGACCCGCGGCCAATACAAAGCAATTATTCCCCGATCTTTTTCCCACAGTGGAAACGGTGGCAGTTCCTTCCCAGGGAAACAGCTGGCTGCTGTATTCAGCGCCCCCGTTGGGCAGTTCATTGCCGTTTACAACCGGCCACTGATAGCCGCGGATATAATCTACTTCCATATTGGAGCTGTCTCCGGTACCATACATCCCCAGGAAAACATTCATAAAATGATTTGGCGATTTGATATTGCTTTTATCTGACCATTCCTTCACCAGGGTTCCGTTGAGATAGTATTTAATACTGGTGGGAGTCCAGAGCAGGCCATGTGTTGCCCAATTGGTGTGGTTCGTTAAACTGGCATTATACGTTCCCAGGTTTCCCTGAAACGTTCCATCGGCCGCCACATTTCCATGTATGGTAAAAGGCGTGTACGTGGCGGTGGATGCATTCCCGCTTTGTTCAAAAACGTCTATTTCAAAAACCTGCCCGCGTGGCCGTACACCGGTAACAGGGCCGGTTTTTGAGGTAAACGTATTACCCGCCTCTTCATAATATTTAAGATCAGGACCGGGAGAATCAAGCCAGTAGGCAGCATTGAGGTTTGCAGCCTGGCTGGTGTTATTCCGTCTTGCCCTGATTTCGAAGTAGCCTCCCCGTTTGTTATCGAGATAATTTTCGTTTGAATTCCAGTCGTAGGTTTGTATCGAAGAAACTTTTCTTCCGCTGGTCCAGAACGGGTCGGGCGCATTATTGGATATCAGCAGCAGGATGCTGTTGCCCGTCATCCTGTAGGAAGGTTGCGGCAATGTATTATTGCGCATTTTTGAATAGCTGGAAGTATCCCTGTAGTCGATCGTTGAATAATAGTTGGTACTCCATTTATTTCTGTTCAGTAGCCCGTCATTAAATTCATCCTGCCAGAAAATCTGCATGCCCGCCGGAACACCGGCGGAACTGGGTATAGAAAGATTGGATGCTTCCACAGCATCGAGCACCCAGTTTTTGATAGTGGTAGCTGTTCCGGAAAGCGCCGTACTGCTGCCGGCGGCATTATATGCTTCTACCCAGGTATAGTAGGCGGTGGCCGGAACAACCGATGAAACATAGTACCGCGTTGTATTAGCAGCAACGGTGGCATTGGGTACGGCAGGTTTGGAATTGGTGGTATTCCAGTAAATCTTATAGCCCAGTTCAGTAGCAGCGTTATCGGTCCAGTCGAGCCTTATCCAGCTCCTGGTTCCCAACAACCGGAGGTTGGATGGTGAAGCGGGCACCTGTGCATTTGTAATAAGATATAAAAACAGCAATAGCGTTAACAGTAAGTTTCTTTTCATAATGGGATTGTTAGGTTAAAGTGAAATCAACTTAATATCGGTTCTCCCAAATAATAAATTCGGGGCCATTCATCCAGTAATTCATCAAATACTGATTATTCCCCGGCTTTGCGGCCATATTTCCGGCTATGATATCCGGCTTACCATCTCCGTTAAAATCTTTTACATCCATACATACCCACCGGCCCAGGCCAGCCACCTGTTTATCAGTATGTAATTCAAACTTCCCTTCTTTCTTTTGCAGCAGGTAAGTAAGGGCCAGGTCGGGGTGTTGCGCAAAATCGGCGAAGAAGCTGATGGCAGCGAGATCCAGGCGACCGTCGTTATCAAGATCCACCGGCACCGCTTTGTAACAGCCATAAAGCGGCTGGAAGAAAACCTGGCGGTAGGAATTGCCCATGTTCCTGAAAATATAGATGCCATGATAAGGCTTCAGTACCGGCGACTGATCCGCATTATCGCCACATGTAAAAATGATATCCCGGCGGCCATCGCCATCCATATCGGCCAGCTGGAAGTAAGTGGCGCCGTACGAAGGCGGGAATGTAAGTACTTCTTTTAATTCAAAGTTTCCATTTCCTTTGTTGAGTAATTGGAAGATGCCTTCTTTCCCTTGTGCAAACAGTACCCAGATATCTTTTTTGCCATCGCCATCAATATCTTCTACATACATTCTTTCGGCGCCGGGGAGATTAACGATCACCTTCTTACCGGCTTTGGTAAATATGGATAATCCTCCTTCCATAAAACCAAACTCGCACACTACTAATTCATCATCCAGCATCAGGGATTGTACCGGCCGGTAAAGCCCGTCATATAAAATTTCCCTCTTTACAATTTTATTGGCAGCGATGGTAATTTCTTCCACCGCACCATTCCGCGTTACGCCGCCCGGATTAAGACTTCCTATATGTGTGAGCAGGTAACGCCCTGCACCCGCCGGTGCTATATCTACTACGGTGCTGTTATCAAGGCTATCCAACTGGCGTAATGCCGGATCTGAAACACGGAGGATATGTTTATTAATATCGGATTGAAACAGCAACTTTGCTTTTTCATCATAGTAAATACACGATGTAAAAGACGCTGATTTTTTCGGAGGCAATTTCAGGGAGAAGTTATTGCCGGGCAGCCGAACAGGGAATACCGGCTGCGCAGTTTCTTCCGGCGCCAATGCGGTGTACCAGGTCACAATTTCGTTCCAGTCGTCCAGTGGAATAACCGTTCTCATGGAAGCAATGGCCGGGTCACGCAGCTGCTGCAGTGCCGGCGGCAGCATTTTGTATTCCCCGCTGCGGTCTTTATAAATATCCGCAAAGGCGCCCATAGCCGGCAGTACGCCATTCGCCCAGATACGCGTGGGCAACAGATCCGGTTCAGGGAACTGATGACAGGAGGAACAATACTTTTCCGCAATAGCGCGCCGGTGATCTGCCTTATTCCCTGCGCATCCGTAAAGTAAAATTAAAGCAACGGACCAGACCAGTGCCAGGTCCGTTGCTTTAGTTTTAGTACCCATTATTTTGTTTGATAACACCCTTGGATTCGTCGATTACTTTCCGGGGCAGCGGATACAATACAAATTCCGGTTTGGCGAATATAGAGCCTTCATCTTTTGCGTGTTGTATAAAGGTACCCCACCGGATCATATCTTCCCGGCGGCTTCCTTCACACCACAGTTCAAAGAACCTTTCATCCATGAGTTTTTTCCTGAACGCATCCTTAGTAAACTGACCGGGTAAATAAGTGGCTACACCCGCGCGGGTTCTCACTGCATTCACCAAATCGTAGGCTTCCTGTACGGGGCCCTGGGTTTCGTTGATGGCTTCCGCCATCATCAGCAACACATCTGCATATCTCCATACTACAATATCGGTTCCCTGCGCTTCGCTGATAGCGCCGGGATCGGGACCATATTTCATGGGAATGGCGCCAATATAATTATTTGCACGGGCGTCGAATGTAGCACCGCCGGAAGTGGGCCATTTAGCCAGTAAAACGCTCAGGCGTTTATCGTTCTGATCAAATTTGTCGTATGCTTTCCAGGGCATTTTATATCCGCCCCATTGTGTAATGGTGAGCCCTTCGGGATCTACATAGTTACCGGGCATACACATGGCCAGCCACAGGTTATTATTCACCGACGCATCAAACCTGCACGGGATGGCCAGTATTATTTCCTGGTTGTTGCCTTTGTTGGCGAAAGTGAAAATGTCTTTATAATTCTTTTGCAGATTGTGGCCATAGGCTTGTAATTGTCTGCCGGTACTGATGACAGCTGTCCAGTTTTTTTCATGCAGATATAATTTCATCAGGCCCATGAGACAGATGTCTTTCGTAAACCTGCCATAATCGGATGCGGCCTGTTCGCTGGCTTTTGGTAATCCCTCCAGTCCTTCCTTATAGTCTTTCTCTATCTGGGTTACCATCCATGCGGCGTCGGGCCGGGGAATAGACGGTGCAGTGGGATTGGCTGCTTCTTTGGCATCCAGCCGGATTGGCACCGGGCCGTAGTAATTATAAAGAATCCAGGAGTAATGAGCGCGCAATGCTTTGAGTTCTGCGATATACCTGTTTTTCAGGGTTTCATCCATCTGCACGCTTTGTATTTTATCGATGTCAATAGCAATTTCAGAGATCACGGGCATCAGACCGTTGTAATGATTCAACAGTTGCGAAAAATCTTCCGAAAAATTCAGCTGGTTAAATTTACGCCAGCCATCCCAACCCCAGGAACACACCAGTTCATCTGTGGTGAAACTGCTCTGGGCATTCCAACCTTCATTGGCGGCGCCCCAGCCGCCTCCGTAAAAACCGGCATTGAGCATACCGGCATACATACCGGTAACTGCTGCTTTTACATCTTCTGCGTTAAGAAAGAAGGTAGAAGACGAATAGCGGTCGTATGTTTTTTCTTCCAGCGCCTTTTCGCAGGAAAAGCCGGCTAAGGAGAAAAGAAAAATTATCAGTAAAGCGTATCTGTAGTTATTTGGATATTTCATTTCTATTCCTTTTAAAATGAATAAAGTGGCTAGAATCTGGCATTCAAACCAATAGTATAAGAACGGGACATGGGATATGCCAGGTAGTTCTGCAATTCAGGATCAATTCCCCTGTAAGAAGTAATAATGAAAGGATTCTGCACATTGGCATAGATCCGTAAGCCGCTCAATACATTTTGTTTTGCAATCATTTTTCCGCCGAAAGTGTAGCCCAGGGTGATATCCCTGCACCGGAGGAAGCTGGCATTTTCCAGCCAATAATCGGAGTTGGAAGCATAGCTGGCGTAAGGATCATTGAGCCCGGTCGGGTACTTCGCATTCACATTATCGTACGACCATCTGTCTTTTGCAATGCTCAATACGTTCCAGCCAAATTGTCCGAGCTGGGCATATGTGCTGAATGCAGATGCATAATCCGAGTTATATTTCTTCTGAATAAAGCCATACATAAAAATGCTCAGGTCAAAATTCTTATAGCTGAAACTATTGTTGAATCCAAAGCTGTAGCGGGGGCCGTCGATGCCCAGCAGTACCTGGTCGGCAGAAGAAATTTTACCATCAGGTTTCCCTGTAAGATTACCGGCATCGTCGTAGCCATTTAAGTCTTTTACCACAATGCCGCCCGGCAGGATGCCCGGCATACTGGCAGGAGCAGCTTTATCGCCCTTATAGATCCCATCACTGATATAGCCATAGATACCGTTGAACGGACCATCGGGGGCAATATATTTTGCCAGTGATCGTAAAGCATCCGGGGATCTCCTGACCCAGGAGTTATAGTAGTGCGACAAATTGATGGTGGTAGACCAGTTAAAGCCTCCGGGTGTTACGCTCACAATATTTTTGGTATTCAGGCTCGCATCCCAGCCGCGGCTGCGGGTTTCACCTGCGTTACCCGCCACGCTTGACACCGGGAAATCGGAAGCCAGCGGCACGCTCTGCAGCAGGTTCACAATTGTTCTGTTGAAATAGTCGAATGAACCTCCTATCCTGTTGTTAAACAACTGGAAGTCCAATCCTACGTTCACATCCCGTTGTGTTTCCCAGCTTAAGTTATCATTACTCAGCTGGCTGAGGGAAACGCCGGGTAAACTGGTACCTCCAAACACGTAAGAGGTATTGGCTGTATAGTAGGAGAATGCGCTTCCGCCGATGTTACTGTTACCGGTGGTACCATAACCTGCCCTTAACTTCAGAAAGCTGATTACCGGGAGATTATTTTTCAGAAAGTTTTCTTCAGAGATGATCCAGGCTGCTGAAACGCCGGGGAATGTGCCCCATTTTTTGTTGGGTGCAAAGTTGGAAGCACCGTCCCTTCTGATGCTGGCAGTCAGAATATATTTATCTGCAAAATCATAAATTACCCTGCCAAAATATGATTTCCAGATACGTGTAGGATTCCTGTAAGAGCTTACGCCGGGTCGTGGTGCGGTACCATAGCCGATGTTATTAAACAGAAAATTATCCGTCGGGAACCGGTCGTTATAAAGTCCTAAACCATCCCAATCGCTTACCTGGTAAGAATGCCCGGCCAATGCCTGGATATTGTGTTTTTCCCCGAAGCTTTTATTATAGTTGATGGTGAATTCTGAAATTTTGGAGACAGAATTATTTTCGTTGATAGATGCCTGTCCTCCTGCGCGTGCGCCATAGAGGAAGGTTTTAGGCAGATAGGCATACCGTTTCCCGGACGACTGATCATAGCTGTAATTCATTTTGGCTTTCAGGCCGGGGATCACCGTCCACTCCGCATAACCGGAAGTAAGGAGGCGGCTGCTTTTGGTATAGTCGGTGATATCCAGGAAAGACAACGGGTTGGGTGAGTTCTGGTAATCCGGGTTGATGAGATAGTTACCGGCAGCATCTTTGAGCGGCATATTTGCCGGGTAATAAAATGCGGATAACACCATTCCGGAATATTCATTTGCCTGCGTGCCTACGTTGGCATTAATGGCATTGGATCCGGAAGCGATCACATTTACGCCCACTTTTATATTTTCGCCTACTCCCTGGTCAAGACTGATCCTTCCATTGTACCGTGTAAACGCCGAGTGTTCCAGCACGCCCTGCTGATCCAGGTAGTTGCCGGATACATAGTAACGTGTTTTATTGCTGGCGCCGGAAAGGGAAATATTATGCTGCTTTGTATAGCCTTTCCTGGTGATCGCATCTATTGCGCTGGGTAATAAAGCGGTGGTATCGATTTGTGTTTGTGTATACTTTGGAATATAGGGCGTTACGGTGGCCGGATCAGTGCTGCCATAAGGAGCAATCTTATTACTCAGCATCCATTGTTCCAATCCTATTTTGTTACGTTGCTCCATGTATTCTTTCGTATTCAGGATATCATAAAACCTGATGATGTCCTGGAAAGCGTAGCTTCCGCTGTATTCGATATGAGGTTTGTCTCCTTTACCCTGTTTGGTAGTAATGAGCACAACACCGGCGCCGGCCCTGGCGCCATAGATCGAAGTAGCCGAAGCATCTTTCAGAAAATCGATCGATTCAATATCGTTGGGGTTAATAAAATTGAGCGGCGACCGGTCAACGCCGGAGCTGCCATACCGCGTGTCTGAAGAAGGTTCGGCGGCATTATCGTTAATGATCACCCCATCTACCACGTACAACGCCCCCGGAGAAGCAAACGATGGGTTGCTTCTTATCTGGAGATTGACGCCGGCGCCTGGCTGTCCGCTGCTCTGGATGGCGGAAACACCCGCAGCGCGGCCTGCCAATGCCTGTACCACATTGGTAGAAGCGGCCGTATTCAGCTCGGCAGTTTTTACAGAAGAAACCGCACCGGTTACATTCTTTTTCTTAACCGATCCGTAGCCAATTACTACTACCTCCTGTTTTTGCTCGATAGCGGCTTTAAGTACAATCTTAAGTTTTGTGTTGCCATTCAGCGGAACCTCCTGTGTAACCATCCCGATAAAGGAGAAAATAAGTGTACGGGAAGAATTATCAGGCACGTTGAGGGAGAAGTTACCTCCTGCATCGGTGCTCACGCCCAGCTTCGTTCCTTTCACCTGGATAGACACGCCCGGTAACGGCGCTCCGTTTTCATCTGTTACTTTGCCGGAAACTTCCACCCGCAGTGGCGCTGTGCCGGTTGGACCAGCAACATTCCGGCTAACAACAATCACATTGTCTACAATACTATAATGAAATGGCTGCCCTTTTAAACTCAGCTCCATCACTTCCGGCAACGAGGCGTTATCTACATGGATATCCACTTTCCTGGCTTCTTTCAGCAGGTTAACATCATACCAGAAAGAGTACCCGGTTTGTTTTTCAATTAATGAAAAGATCCGTTTAAGCGACAGGTTGCGCTCATTCAGCGTCACTGACTGGGAACGGGCGCTGGCCGATATTCCCGTGCTGATAACAATTAACAGGACCGCTAGCTTCATAATTAGCAGTTTTTTTATTTTTTTCCAATTAAAAGGGATGCTTAAGCTGTTCCCCTCTGAGCGGGGGAATTTTTCTTTCCGAAAAGCCTGCAATTTCATACTTTTGGTTGTTTGGATATTAAATGAAAGATTTCTGACAAGGGAATCCCGTTTAGTTCAGGCGCCGCCGCTTCATCTCGCACATGAAGCGGCATTTTTTTGAACTATTACAATAAGTAGGTAGAACAGGACCATGACTATCCTGAGTACATTATGAAAATTCTGGCTGACATAGCTTTTGGTTGATATTAATTTGTGCTATCGGGATTTAATGATGATCTTATTTCCTGTAATTCTGAAATTGATGCCACTCAACTCTAACACCTTCATCATCTGTGATACTTTGGTAGTACGGGAAATGCGTCCGTTATAACGGCCATCCGGCAACGGGCCATCATACTCCACATCGAGGTTATACCATCTTTCTACTTCCCGCATGATCTGGCTGATATTTGCTTCTTCAAAAACAAAAAATCCGTTCTTCCACCCCATTACTTCATCAAGATTTACGTGATCCGAAAGCGTAATCTGTCCATCTTTCCCAACAAGTGATTGTTGTCCGGGTAACAGCAGTTTTGTATTGGTGCCCTGTTTCACTTTTACGGCGCCTTCCAGCAAAGTGGTTTTTATATCCGTTTCGTTATTATATGCGTTGATATTAAAATGCGTGCCAAGCACGGCTACTTCCATACTTCCGGCTTTACAGAAAAAAGGAACCGGGGTGCCTTTCACTACCTGCTTTGCCACTTCAAAATATACTTCCCCGGTGATCTCCACCCGGCGTTCATTGTCTGAAAAAGCAACAGGAAAGCGGATAGAAGAAGCGCTGTTCAACCATACATTGGTGCCATCAGATAACGTAAGTTTAAAGATGCCGCCCCGGGGCGTTGCCACCTTATTGTAGATGGGATCACCGGAGCCGTTTGTTCCGGCGGCATAAGAAAGATGTCCGGGCGCCTTGCTGAGATTAACAGTTCCCTGTCGCGTGATAGCCCCGCTGCCGGCGCTGTCGAGATTCACGGTGTTACCATCTGCAAGTACCAGTACCGCCTTGTTGGCGGCAGGCAATGCATCACCCTGGGGTGGTACATGCGCTGAAACGGGCGCAGTACGGCGGGCAGAGAAATGCGACCATGCCCATCCTGCTGAAACCAATATTAATACGGCAGCGGCAATCTTTACAAAATTGAAGATCTTAGTTCTTTTGCCAGGAGCCTCCCCCTGGATAATCTTATTATACATGAACTCCCAGTCAATTTCAGCACCATCCTCAACGGCCCCGGGGCCCTCGAAATCCTTGTCCAGTATATTATTGAACAACTCCCTGACAGCGGGGTTTTCCAGGTAGCGGAACAGCTCCTGCATTTCTTCAGGAGTACAGCGTTTCCGCGTATATTGCTGTAACAGGTACTGCAGCCTGTCATAAGTGGGAATTACCTTGTCTGTCATAAAACGTGCGGGTGGAAATTACTTCCTCCACTATATAGACTGTTGATAAAAGCAACCGTACCGGTTGAATTCAAAAAAAAATGTTTTTTTTATAAAAAGAGAGAAAGCAGGATACCCATGATCAGCACAGAAGATTCGTACTGGCTACTCATATAGGTCCTGATATAACGAAGGATTTCCACGAGGGAATTCTTAACGGTAGGCACGGAAATGCCCAGTTTCACAGCTATTTCCTGGTTACTTAGTCCCTCCCGCCGGCTTAGGTAGTAGATGGATTGCTTCCGGCTGGAGAGGCCGTTAACCGCCTTTTGGATAATATTGGCGGTTTCAGCTACCAGTACTGCCTGTTCGGTATAATCGCCGCTTTCATGAATATTTGCCCATACCTGTTCATGCAAACGCTTGTTCCTCGCCACCCGTGAGAGGTGATCAAACACCTGGTTGCGTGTCATGGTATAAATATACTTTTGCGGGAGCTGGATATTGATAAGGTTCAACCTGTTTTTCCAGATTTTCAGGAATACATCCTGGACTACTTCCTCTGCATCAGTTCTGGAATGGGTGAACTGGAGAGAGAACGCGAACAGGCGCAAACGGTAGCATTCAAAAAGCTCTTTAAAGGCCAGTTCATCTCCTTCAGCAATATGCCGGAAGAGCGCTAGTTCACTGTTTAGCTCATTTTCTTTTTTCATTAAGTTCACTGTACAAGGTAAATTTAGTCCTTTTTTTCTTATCACAAAATTTGCCTTGCAGAACAGATAATATGCATAATTCGCCGGTGACTAAATTTGAGGCCATCCTGATTCACATTACAATAATGGGAAATATTTTCACGCCGGCTTCCCTTTCTTATTAAATTCCAGCGCAAGGGTTACCCAGTAATTAAAATCCTTCTTTGTCCTGAGATGATCCTCATTTACGTATACAAATCCCTTGTATTCCCGTCCTTTCATGATCACGGTACGGCAGCCATCTTTTTTAACGGCTTCGGCATGAATAGCGGGATCAATGCGGCACATCATCTGGCCGGGGCCTGCTGTCAGGCACATTTTACCATTCACCATAAACGCAATCCGGCCAAACATCTTCTTTTCTTCAACATGCGGTACCGCTGCGAGTGCCTGCCGGATTTTGTCTGCCAGCTTTTCACTGTAAGCCATGAAAATTATTTTGGGATGTTCCTGTCAAAAGTAAGCGTATCAAAGAAGATAGTCAGTGAGTCGAGCTTCCCGTTCTTTGCTTTCCAGATCTCCGCTACATCGCCATTGATGCTTGTGCCGTTGGGAAATATAAAGTCGTAGTTTCCGATCACGCAGGCATTTTCACCATCTACAATCATTTCTTTTACGCGCATCGTTTTAAACGCCCGTGAAAACCTTTTAATAACTTCTATGTAGGCCGCTTTTCCTACGGCCGGCGCCGGTTTTGTCATGTCGCCGCCAATAAATCTGAAGTCGTCAGAGATAACCTGCTCCCAGCCTTCTTTCTTAGCAAAACCATTGTAATAAATTTCGAGTAGTTGTTGGGTTGACGTGGAGTTTTCCATTTTTTCTATTTTTAAGAATCAGGAATCGCAATTTTAGTTATTGCATTTTGCAAGTAAAAATAAGAAAGTTATTGTAATTTGCAAGTACTTTTAAAATCAGGCGGTATGGAAAAAGTCAGATCAGATTGTCCCATTAGTTGTTCCCTGGATGTTTTTGGAGACAGGTGGTCACTGCTTATCATCAGGGATATTATGCTTAGAGGGAAATTGTCTTACAGTGAGTTCCTGGAGTCGGAGGAAAAGATTGCCACCAACATCCTTGCTAACAGGCTGAGCGTACTGGAAGCGGAAAATATCCTTTCAAAACGGGTATCGCCGGCAAATAAGTCGAAGTTCATTTACAGTCTTACCCCAAAAGGAATAGACCTGTTACCCATCATCATTGAAATAATGGATTGGGGGGCAAAGTACCATATAAACTGCCCGCGGAAGGAACTTGGAAAGAAGATTAAAAAAGATAAAGCCGGGGCTATCAAAGAGTATTTTGCAAAGCTGAAGAAGCAGTTTTCCTGATATGCTATTTTGAATAGTTGCATATACCAGGCCCAGGCATATGCCATTTCGGGATAACCCGTAGATAAGCCGTATATAAGCCGTATATGAGCCGTAGATAACCCGTACCTGTAGAGATACGACTTATCTATGCCTTATCATTGTTTTTGCTATGGATATGGTAGGTTTATCTCCTGAAACACCCTTATCTGTAACCAGGATGGCTACCGTAAACAAAAGGAGCCGGCAATACATTGCCAGCTCCCTGATTCATCTTCCCCACAGGGGATTTTTATTTTAACCCTCATCTTAAAAAGCAAACTCAAAAAAGGAGAATTTACTATTAACACCAAATACTTTTTGCCCTTACCTTAGTAAAAGTTTATGCTTATTGAGAATCGTCACTTTTAGTAACCCGTATTATGTAGTGCAACCAAAATCATAGTTCGTACCTATTTGCAAACAAGATCCTGTAACATCCTGTAAATCTAAACACGCGTATTATTTCAACCAAATATCAAGTTTCATTTAAAACAACAGAACATGAGAAATCCTCTCCGGCTATTGGCGATACTATCGCTGATACTCCTGATGTTGCCCAACACTGCTTATGCACAGGAACAAAAACTTATTACCGGCATTGTGTTAGCCGATGACGGTAATCCCCTGCCCGGCGTTACCGTCAGAATAAAAGGCAGCAACCGTAACACACAAACAAATGCTACCGGCCAATACCGCATCGCGGTAACTCCGGGAGAAGTCCTGGAATTTTCTTTTATCGGCTATGAAACCCAGAGTATCCCTACAGGGAAAAACCAGACGATCGACGTTAAAATGCTGACGAGTTCCAGCTCCCTTGAACAGGTGATTGTAACGGGTATGGGTATTAAAAAGGAGAAAAAAGCATTGGGGTATTCCGTACAGGACATCAAATCGGCCGAACTGCTGAAAAACAAAGATCCTAACCTGGTGAATTCCCTCAACGGTAAAATTGCGGGCCTGAACATTACAAATTCCGGCGGCGCGCCGGGTGCTTCTGCATCCATTATCATCCGTGGTGGTACATCCCTGGAAGGAAACAACCAGCCGTTGTTTATCATCGATGGTATGCCCATGGATAACTCCACAGGACAGGGCGATAACAGCGCCTTCGATGGTTCTATTAACCAAAGTACTACCTATAGCAACCGTGCGATGGACATCAACCCGGAAGATATTGAGTCTATTTCTGTATTGAAAGGCCCCGCCGCTGCCGCGCTTTACGGACTCCGTGCTGCTGCCGGCGCTATTGTGATCACTACCAAAAAGGGTACTACCGGTAATGTGGCCGGTTCCGTTACCAGCCGCTATATTACCAACTGGGTAAACCGGCTGCCCAAACAGCAAAGCATCTATAAACAAGGATCCAACTACAGCGGTACCTTTACCGATCAAACAGCGATGTCGTGGGGAAATAAATTTGAACCGGGAGAGAAGATCTATGATAATATGAAAGATTTCTTCCAGACAGCCAATGCGTTTGATAACAGCTTCACCATTTCAGGAGGTACTGCTACCGGCAACTTCTATCTTTCAGGTTCTAACCTGAACCAGTCGGGTGTGGTGCCTTCCACAGACTTCAGCCGCTCCACGGTGCGGTTTAACGGTGAACAGAAAATAGGCATTTTTACTTTCGGCGTGAACGCTACCTATGCCCGGAGTGAAACGCAGAAAACACTTACCGGAAGCGGGTTATGGGCCTCCGGCGGTTCCGGCTATATGGAAAGCATTGTTGCCTGGCCACGGAACGATGACATGAAAGTATGGCTGAATGCAGACGGCTCCAAACACAGGCTGCTGCCCGATATCCCGCTGGATACAGACATCGACAACCCCTACTGGATCATTAACCGCAATCCGCAGTCGGATAAAACCAACCGCTTTATTGGTTCGGCGTATGTAAATGTAAAAGTAACCAGCTGGTTCGACGCTACCTACCGCCTGGGCATAGACAACTACTATACGCAGCTGCGGAATTTAATTTCCCCCGGCTCCAGTGTTAAAGAGGGCTGGCAAAAAGGGATGCTGTCTGAAACAGACCGGAACTACAATTACATCAACTCCAACCTGATGCTGAACTTCCATAAAACCTTTCATAAAGACTGGGATGCCAGCCTGCTGTTGGGTACTACTACAGAAGACAGCTACACAAAATCCAATTCTGCCCGCGCAGAAAGTTTCCAGATACCCTCGTTTATCAGTATTAACAATGCTGCCAAAGAAAACCAGTATATCAGCCAGGGAATCAGCCGCAGACGGCTGGCCGGCTTCTACGGCGACTTACGGCTATCGTATAAGAACATTGTATTCGTGAGCGCTACCGGGCGTAACGACATTGCCTCTACCCTGCCGCCTCAGAACCAATCGTTCTTCTATCCTTCTTTGAGCGGAAGCCTGGTATTTACAGAGCTGATCCCCAAAAACAATATCCTGAGCTTTGGTAAGCTGCGCGCTTCCTGGGCACAGGTGGGTAAAGATGCTCCCACCTACCAGACCAACACTTACCTGTTTGGGCCAGAACTCACCATTGGCGGTGGTTTCCGCAACTACTGGTCGAGAGGAAACGATAACCTGAAACCGGAGACTACTACCTCCACAGAATTTGGCACCGAAATGCGTTTCCTCAACGGCCGGCTGGGATTTGATTTCACCTGGTATGTTACCACCAGCCGCGACCAGATCCTGACGCCCCGTGTAAGCAATGCCACCGGTTATATCCTCAGCTCCGTGAACACCGGTACCATTGAAAACAAGGGTATTGAAATATCTATTAATGCTACTCCCATTAAAAAGAAAGATTTCAGCTGGGACGTAATGCTTAATGCTTCGCATAACAACGGCGTAGTAAAATCCCTGCCTGGTTCCCTGCCTATTTTGTATGTAACAGATGTGCATCTCGCAGTTGGCCAGGCTGCATCCTTTGATGGCGGCGTGTTTATGGGCGTAAGCGGTTCCGTATGGCAGAAAGATGAAAATGGTAACCTGCTGCTCGACTGGAATACCGGCTACCCCATTCCCACCACTTCCCTTACTACGTATATAGGTAACCGTGAGCCCGACTTTCTGGGTGGCTTGAATAACAGTTTCACCTATAAGCAATTTAACTTTTCCTTCCTCTGGGATTTCCGGGTTGGCGGAGATGTGTTTAATGGCACCGACTACCTCCTTACGTCTTATGGCCTGAGTGAACGCACCGAAAACAGGAACAGCGAAATCACCTTCACTGGTGTAGCAAAAAATCCAACCAGTGGAAAGTTTGAACCGGTAACTAAAACAGTGACGGCTTCAGAAAAATACTACCGCGATGTATATGTAAAGAACGCCCCGTTTTTCCTGGAAAAAGTAAACTGGATGAGGCTCCGTTCTGTGTCCCTCTCCTACTCGCTTCCCAGAACATGGCTCACCGGCGCACGCTGGCTGAGAGACGCCACGGTAACAGCTACCGGCACCAACCTGCTGCTGCTGACCAACTACTCCGGCATGGACCCTGAAACCAGTACTGCCGGCGCCGGCGTAATAGGTTCCGGCTCTTCCGGCATCGACTATTGCGGCGTGCCTGCCACAGCCGGATTTGCCATTGGTTTAAATCTTAAATTCTAAACGTGCGGAACATGAAAAAAGTAATCTTTATCATCAGCCTGTCGTTTGCACTTACCTCCTGTAAGAAATGGGTGGACATCAACGACAATCCCAATAGCGCCAACTCATCTGTACCAACCGCTGAACAACGGCTGCCACCACTCATCGCGCAGTTCTGCGATGCGTATGAAAGCACCGGCACCCGTGCAGCCTATCTTTCACAACAACTGGCTTCTGTATATGTCAGCGGCGGCAGCAACTACAATCTTACTGCCTGGGTATCCAACAGTACCAACATACAGTGGCCGTGGCAGTGCTGGTATGTAAATACTGCCGTGAATGTGACGCCGCTGATCACCGCAGCAGAAAAAGTGCAGGCCTATCATTATATCGGCGCCGCCAAAATCATTAAAGCATGGGGCTTTGGTACCCTGGCAGATGTTTACGGCATGATGCCCTATGATCAGTTTGATGATCCCACTACCATTACGCCTAAATTTGACCAGGCATCTTACATCCAGGAAAAAGTGCTGGCGCTGCTGGATGAAGCCATTGCAGACCTGCAGAAAACCCAGGGCCCCACTGCACCGGCACTGGCCAAAGGAGACATCCTCAACAATGGCAGCACCGATAAATGGATCCGCCTGGCCTATGGCCTGAAAGCCCGCTGGCTGAACCACACTTCCGCATTGCCGGGCTTCAACGCACAGGCTGTACTGGATGCCGCATCAAAAGGCGCACAATCGAAAGACCAAAGCGCCGTAATGCAATATGTAGATGAAGGTCCAACGGTAACCTCTTCTGCCAAAGAAGCGTTGCAATACACCAACACGGCTACTACCGCCAGGATCACCAAGCTGTACATGGATTACCTTACCAATAACTATACAGGCGCCCCCAAAGGTATCAATGATATGGAAGATCCGAGAGTAGACCTGCTCGTTCCCAGCACCGCCGACCGGAACGGCGTGCTGCATCGTACACAGGGCGTGGATATGACCTCCGGTATTACCAATACAGGCCCGTTGTCATATACCTACAACTCCAGTAATAATACTTTTTCCAACAAGGATTCTATTTATGTGATCATGCGTAAAACACCGTATGCGCCAACAGCTACCGACCGGATACAATCCACCGGCACCTGGTATACCCGCAGGGGCGGAAAAGGTTTATTATTTACCAATGCAGAACTGCGTTTCATTGAAGCAGAAATCCTGATTAAGCAAGCCAAAAACACAGAGGCGTTAACAGCTTACAAAGCCGGTATCCGCGCGCATATGGAGCTGCTGGATATTCCTGCAGGCACCATCGACGCGTTCCTGAACAGCAGCTCCGTTGTACAGTTGCCGGCGTTGCTTACGCTTAGCAATATCATGATCCAGAAATACATTGCGCTGTCTTATTCCCCGGAAAACTGGGCAGACCTGCGCCGGTTAAATTACTGCACCGATGCCGCCGGGAATTATAGTGAGGCCACCGGTGTTTATAAAGGATTTAAACGTCCGGCGCATGTAAACACGCTGTATTATCCAGCTCAAACCGACTGGCCACGCCGCTTTGCCGTACCAAGTTACGAAATCAATTACAACAGCACACAGGTGCTGAATGCGGATCCTACAGCGAGTAGCCCGACGTATATCAGTCAGCCGGTGTGGTGGAATAAAAAGTAAGGCGAAGGTTGTCTTACTCAGGATTAGATTGATTATACTGATTTTGCTGATTTTATTTTTTTGGATTTTATAAAGGATGTAAAAGACTTTGGGAGATATAAACGGATATTCGCTTATATCTCCCAAAATCTTTTAAAATCAAAAGTGATCAAATCCTTAAATCAGTATAATCAATCTAATCCTGGGTAAGACAACATCCGCTTAAACATCTACCTGGTTTCGTTATCCCATTAAGGTACATCATCATCTTTAAAAAACGGTTGCAGGAAAAAGTGCATGATCAATAATCCCAGTACAAAACCAATACCCAGTATAGCGAGCACACTCGTTAACGGCACACTGTGACACTGACTCGGTATGCTGCTGATCCCTACAAACGACATCTCCTTATTCAGGAAAAGCGCCATAAAACCACTGACCACCGTAAGTAAGATTAGTACAATCAACAGGATCAATAATTTCTTCCGCCACTTCCAATCGTCACCCTGTGTTTTTACAAAGTAAAAATAAACTGCTCCTGCTATCAACACTAAAATAAAAAAGCCGATAGTGAAATAAACAAAGTAAACATCGCCTTCATACTGTGACGCATCAACGCTACACGGATCTTTGAATAAAATAGCATAGATACGCAGTTCCCTTTTTACACGCTGCCAGAACGTGAGATGTTGTGGGACCGGGGGATACAGGGAAACGGTATCAAGAACAAGTGTATCTGTAACAACAAATTTATCCACTAATGCATCCCAGAGATCCGTAGTGCCGTTATCCGCTCCCAATGTCCAGATGGCAATACCACCCAGTTCATTCTTCATCGCAAAATCATACTTCATCGACATACTGATGCCATCATCAAACCAGATCTCTTCTTTTACCACGCCATACTGATCTCTTACTTCTATAAAAAAAGTACTGGTTGTTTCATCGAAGATGGCAACGGTATCAGAGGGGTATTGTTTACGGATATCACTGTAGCTTACATAACGGCTGAATACATCCGGGTTGCCATCTCTCCCCTTCTTCCACACTGCGCCATAGTAAGGCAATAACAGGGAAAGCTGCGCAGGTGGGATATCTCCCTGCAGGTAACGGGATACTGCTCCTGTCAAAGACTTTGAAGCATTGCCATCCAGCGGTGCAAGTGGCCCGGCTGTTTCTCCGCCAGCTTGCGTAAAATCAATGATAAAGTAATCGACATAGCTGCGCAGGGCGCGCAGATCATAGTTGTAAGAAGGATCGTACGGTGGTACAACTACGTTAATTTTGAAATTCTTATTTGTATTTTTTAGTACACCTGAAAGCGTAGTGATGAAGCTGCTGAAAGCATCGCGCTGATGATCCGGCAACGCCTGAAAATAAATAGTAACGCCATCCGCCTTTTGTTGTACTAACAAACGGGCAAGGCTATCCGAAAATAAGGTTTGTGCATTTTTACTTTTCAGGAGGGCAAGTATGTTGCTGCTTTTTTTATCAAGAAAAAGAAACTGCAGATTGCATCCTGCCGACAGGGCGTCCCGGACAGACCTTACTTCATCCTGCTGGAACGCAGGCTGGATACGGCCCGTCTGGCCATCTACCAGGTATCCCAGGAAACTGTAAGTACTCAGCGCGTTAAAATTATACGTGGTATATGCCTGCTCCATCCAGTAGGGCTGGATACCCATTACATTTATTTTTTGTGAGAGGCGGACCAGGTAACGCGCACCGAGGCTGTCGCTCAATCGTAAGGTATCTACCTGATCGGGTGGCCGTCCGTACAAAGACCGGATAGCGGTGAGATGCGCGGCTTTGGTATTCTCCGCTTCCTGTTCCTCACTCTTCTTTTGCAGAATCGGCATCATTTTATCCACCAACGCATCAAGGTCGGTTCCGGGTACTGGACTATCCGGTTCCTGCACCGTTTTTTTACTGCTGGTATCTGTGTCCGGACTTGCAGGTTGTGAAGCATGACTTAATGCGATGGTATTAAGCAATGCCATCAACGAATCGAATTGTTGGTTCTCTCTTTTGGTTAATGCTTCGTTTAACTTTCGTATGTCATCCTTACTAACTACCAGTGAATCCGTTAACGTTTGGTTGATGATATATAAAACGCGGGCGCGCTCGCGCGCGTGAGCATTATGTCGGAAGCGAAATACTTTTAAAATGCGTTGTATAAGTTTAGCATTCACCGCAGTATCCGATGGCACCTTCGGAGGCTTCGGCAATTTCGGCACTGGTGGCGGCTTTGGCGGCTTCGGTAATTTAACTGGAGATTCCTGGAAATAATGGCGCACACTACTATTGTTGCCGTATACGGTACTGTTGCAATGAAAAAAAACGAGGAATGCAATTATTAGGGCGGTTATTTTTTGAGCGGGAGTCATCAGGATATTTAGATAATAAAAGATAGAAAAATATTTTTTCAAATAAAAATATTTAAATCGCTTTTTTGAATTTATATTGTGACATCAACTTGAAAACTCAATTCCATTTCTCAAAATAACGAACATCTTTCAGCCCGGAAATTTACAGGACAGTACACATCACACGGTAAGCATTAAATACTAATCCAATGATCTATGAGGCCCTTAGCTGTGTTACAGAAGATATTAACAATAACCTGAAGCGAAAATTACAGATTAACGAAGATAAGGTGATACTTTCCGGTATAGTAAACCAGGATGGATCCGTAGCGATACAAGGCGAAAACAAAATGCTTGTAACGCTTGTCAATGTTGAAAAAGAGACAGCAAGAACATCCGTTTCAAATACCGGCGCTGGTATGTATAACACTTCAGCAGCGGCGGTATCCGTGAACCTCTATGTATTATTTTCTGCCTACTTCAGCAGCAATAACTACGCGCAGGCTTTAAGATTCCTTTCCTACACCGTTGCTTTCTTTCAATCGAAAAATACCTTTACCGCACAGAATACACCTGCGTTAGATGCTGGTATCAGCAAGCTTGCCTTTGAACTGGAAAGCCCCGGAGCCGACAGGCTAAACAACATGTGGGCTACGCTGGGCGCCAAGTACATGCCATCCGTATTGTACAAGGTGCGCATGCTTACGTTCGACGATTCAATCATCAAAGAATACAGGCCAGCTGTTGCGGGCACTGCCGGAGAAATGTTACCGGCGAGATAAATGTTATCCTTAGCTAGTTGAAAAATATGAATGAAACAGCAATATGAAATACTGACTACTATCCGCTATCGTCATGATTTTTTCCAGGCGCTATCCTACGAAGGCATTGGCATCCGCATGTCTGCCGCTACCGGAAAACAGTTACTGAATGCAGATCTGATGCTTAAACAACAGGCATCCGGGTTCTTGTTACTATACAATACCCTGGGCGCTGGAAAGCGCACCAGGAGCGACTTACTGCGGGATAACACCACACTTACCTTTGAGGTAATACTGAAAGATCCCTTGTTTTATAACTATACCGCCATTGATGCCGCCGATATTTCCACACAGTGTTTTGTGTTTGGTAATGATGCCGCCAATGCGCCGGGCGTTTTACACCGGTATCCTTATGCTGATGCAGCAGACCTGCGCGGAACAGCTACTTTGCAGGAAACATTTTTCACCAAACCGTTCGGATTACTGACGCTGGTGCTGAATGAATCTCTAAAGGATAACTACGACATCCGGTTTCAGGCCAGAAGCACTTACTGGTGCTATTACCTGATGAGTGAACAGCTGGCAACACTGCCGCACCCGGTGATCCTGAACAACAATGGCGCCTCCTGTTTCAGCGAACCACTGCTGGCAGCGCTTCCAGAGAGAAACAAAGTACCCGTGCTGGTATCGAATGACCCTATTACACTTTCAGATAGGACTCCTGACGTATTAAAACTGGCGGACAGGCTACCGGACGAAAGTAACAAACACAAGATCATCATCTCCCAGCTCCCATCACCGGAAATCAACAGGATCTCTGCTGCAGGAAGATCATGGCATACCAATGGAAAAACGTACTCGGAAATATTTTTATACTAAACAAAAAAACACCTAATATGGCATCAACCTTCATGACCCCCGGGGTTTATATTGAGGAGAAAAATGCGTTCCCCAGTTCCATTACCGCTGTGGAAACTGCAGTGCCTGTGTTCATAGGCTATACGCAGAAAGCAGAAAGGAATGGTAAATCCCTTATCCACAAGCCTACCAGGATCACGTCCTTTGCGGAGTACCTGGAATACTTTGGCAGCGAGTTCAAACCTAAATTCACCCTGGCGGATGCAGACCCCAAAGTGAAGCAGGAAACCTTCAACATCAACGGGAAACCCACCGTAGTGCAGATTAAAGACAACAACACGGCGTACTTCTACAACAGTATCCGTTTGTTTTTCGGCAACAGCGGGAGCCTCTGCTACATCCTGTCGGTAGGCACTTACGGCCATTCAGCGGATGGCCTTACCATTGCGGCAGATGATTTCATTGGCTCAGACACCAAGCCCAATGTATTTACCCTGCTGGAAAAAGAAGCAGAACCTACACTGATTGTAATGCCCGACATCATTGCACTGGGGGCAGATGCCTATACCACGGTGTACTCGCAGGTGTTACAGCATTGCGCAGACATGCAAAGCCGCTTCGGCATCTTCGACCTGGTAAAACAAAAACCGTCAGATGTACTGGAAGAGGTAATAGGCGCCTTCCGGGACCAGATTGGCGTAAATTCACTCAACTATGGCGCGGCCTATCACCCCTGGCTGAAAACCACTATTGTACAACCGGATGAAGTGGATTTTGAAAACCTGGATGCTACCGTTGACCTGGAGAAATTATTACCTGAACCTGCTGCTGCACAGATCATCACCAAATATAAAACCAACGCAACACCAGATAAGAATACGAAAAAGAATTTCCATCAGTCGCTGAAGGCTGCCAGTCCCACGTACGTGCATATCCTGGAGGAAGTGCGTTCACAGATGAATGAATTGCCGCCAAGCGGCGCCCTGGCAGGCATTTACACGCTGATTGATAATTCACGCGGCGTATGGAAAGCTCCTGCCAATGTATCGGTGAACATGGTAACAGCTCCTACGGTTAACATCTCCGGAGAAGAACAAAAAAACCTCAACGTAGATATCATGGCAGGAAAATCCATCAACGTGATCAGGCCATTTACAGGCGTAGGCACGCTGGTATGGGGCGCGAGAACACTGGATGGTAATAGTCTCGACTGGCGTTATATCAACGTAAGACGCACGCTCATCATGATTGAGCAATCTGTAAAACTGGCTACGCGCGCTTATGTATTTGAGGCCAATGATGCCACTACGTGGATCACTGTAAAAAGCATGATCAACAACTTCCTGCAAAACCTCTGGAAACAGGGCGCGCTGGCAGGCGCAGCACCGGAGCAGGCTTTCGATGTACAGGTGGGGCTTGGCACCACTATGACACCGCAGGATATCCTGGAGGGCAGAATGCTGATCACCGTGAAGGTAGCGCTTACACGTCCTGCTGAATTTATCATCATCACTTTCCAGCAGCAAATGCAGGAATCTTAACCAGCAACTAAAATTTATTCAATAACTTTTAAAACTTGCAATTATGGCAGATGACGGCTCCACCCAATCACAGGCCACCTGGCCTATGGTAAAGTTTTCTTTCAAAGTCATGTGGGATGGCAAAGAGATCATATTCCAGGAAGTAACCGGGCTTACTTCCGAAACACAGGTAATAGAATACCGTGGCGGCAGCAATCCTGTATACTCGGTAGTAAAAATGCCGGGGATCGCCAAGTTCAATAATATCACCCTGAAGAAAGGCATCTTCAAAGGAGATACTACCCTGTGGGATAATTATGATCTCATCAAAATGAATACCATCAAGCGTTCCACCATCGTAATCAGTTTGCTGGACGAAACCGGGCAAACGGCTATGAACTGGACACTGACCAATGCGTTTCCCTGTAAAATGACCGTTACCGATATGAAATCCGACGCCAATGAAGTGGCGGTGGAAACAATGGAAGTAGCGCATGAAGGACTGCATTTAACCAAATAAAAAAAACGGACAACGGGTAGCGAAGCCGCAGGAATGACTTCGTTATCCGTTACTCCGCTTATTCATGGCTTCAAATAAATTGTCATGCCTATTCCACCACCACCACCGTCGTCCGCACAAACGCCCTTTTACCCGCCCGTAGGATTTTACTTCCGGGTAATGGTACCGGGGATCACTGGCGGCAATGAGGGCAACTTCCAGGAAGTAAGCGGACTAACCGCCACCATTACACCGCTGGAAGTAAAGGAAGGAGGTGAAAACAGGTTTACCCACCGTCTTCCGCAGGCGCCCAAATATGGTAACCTGGTGTTGAAAAGAGGCATGCTCACCGGCTCTCCGCTGATACGCTGGGCGCAGAACAGTATTAATCTTTTTACGTTTTCGCCGGTAGCGGTAGTAGTAAGTTTGATGAATGCCAACCGCGGATTAGTGGCCTCGTGGCAATTTGTAAATGCTTATCCCGTAGCATTGAAGATATCAGAATTCAAAGCGCAGGAAAATGTTATTGCCCTCGAAACACTGGAACTATGCTATGATTATTTTCAACAAATCAGTTAGTTATGCCTTTGGAAATAAGAGAACTGGTGATAAAAGTCACCATAGAAGAACATCCCCCGCAGGCAACCCACCACACCGGCGTGAAAGACCTGCAAGCCCTGAAAGATAAGATAGTGAGGGAATGTATGGATAAATTAATTACCAGTATAGAGAACTTACCCGCAAGATGAACCCTACAGGAGGACCCACAAAATTATTACTGGCCGGCTACGCAGATGCGGAAGCCACAGAGCTGATCGATAGTGTATCTGCCGTGATCAACCCGGATAACTATACGCTCAACTATACCATCAATTATAAAAATACGGATGAGCAGGGCGCAGTAGCGCCCACACAGATCTTCAGCAGCATGGAGTCGGGCAACTTCGACCTGGAACTGCTGGTAGATGGAACCGGCGTAATCCCTATTCCCGGCGGATTAACGGTAGATGCCTATATCGAAAAAGTGATGAACATCGCGTATAACTACCAGGGAACAGATCACCGCCCCAATTACCTGCGTATCAGCTGGGGAAACACCAGCTTTACAGGCGTATGTAAAAATATCAATATCAAGTACAGCCTGTTCAGTACTACCGGTGTAGCATTGCGAGCTGTGATCAAACTTACCGTGATAGAGTCGGTAGCCTTTGCAACGAAAATAAAAGAATCCGGCGTATCATCACCGGACCTTACACATATGCGGACCGTACTGGCCGGCGATACCCTTCCCTTAATGACCTATCGTATTTACGGTGAACCGGGGTATTACATGGAAGTAGCCAGGGTAAATGGTTTGAACAGCATCCATGATATTAAACCCGGCGACGGACTCTATTTTCCCCCGCTAAAGAAATAAATACTTATGGCAGCAGTTGTACCTATCAATATAGCAGATCCTACCCTGCAGTATACCATCACGGCAAACGGCACCGCCGTGCAATACACGTACCCTGTTATATCTGTAACGATACATCATGAACTGAACCGGATCTCCTGGGCAGAAATCATGTTATCGGATGGCACCACGGCGAAAGCATCCACCGGTGTGATCGGCGATTTTCCTGCCAGCGACAGCGACAGCTTTTTACCCGGCAACACGGTTACCATTACTGCCGGTTATGGCAATACCGGTGAAGAACTTATTTTCACCGGCGTAGTGGTAAAGCAGTCGATACAGGCCACCGACCAGGGTTTCCACCTGATCGTCACCTGCAAGCACAGCGCCGTACAAATGACCATCACAAAAAAAGATGCAGTCTTTATAAACCAGACAGACAGCGCCATCATGTCTACCACCGTTAGTAATAATGGATTGAGTGGAGATATACAAAGCACCAGTGCTATCAATGAACTGGTATTTCAGAAGTTTTGCACCGACTGGGATTTCCTGTTATCACGCGCGGAGTTTAACGGCTTCGTGGTATCACTGGTAGGCGCACAAATAGTGGCGGCCCCGCCGGTGGTAAGCGGAGAGCCGGTAGTATCAGTGGCTTTCGGTGAATCACTGATCAACTTCAACGCCTCTGTGAGCGCAGAAAAACAGGTGCCTTCCCTCACCGCTGCCGCATGGGATCCGCAAACATTGGCCATGATCACTGCTACTGCCGCGGAACCGGGGCTGAATGCGCAAGGCAACCTGGAAGCTACCACGCTGGCTTCCGCACTGCATCAAACACCGCTGCAACTGGTATCCAACTCACCGCTGGCGCAGGAGAGCTTACAGTCGTGGGCCAACAGCACCTTGTTGCGTATGCGCCTGGAATCTATCAGCGGACAGGTGTCCTTCATGGGCAATGCCACCGTATGGCCCAATACATTGATCACTTTAGCCGGCGTAGGTTCGCGCTTTAACGGTAACGCCTATGTGTGGGCCGTAACGCATACTCTCAAGGAAGGCGTGTGGAATACCAACGCAAAATTCGGGTTGAACAGCAAGCCTATTTATGAAAGGGAAAACTTTTCCTACTCGCCTGCAAACGGGCAGTTGCCCGCTATACAAGGACTTCAGCTGGGCACCGTAGTAGCCATTTCACAGGACCCTGGCGCGGAGTACCGCGTGCAGGTGATGCTGGCTACCACGGCTACCGGTCAGCAAGGCACCTGGGCCCGGCTGTCTACTTTCTACGCCACAGAAAGCGCAGGCGCTATCTTTTTCCCGGAAGTAGGCGACGAAGTAGTAGTGGCTTTTATAGAGAATGATCCGCGTTACCCGGTGATCATCGGCTCCCTGTACGGTAAGATGAAAACGCCGCCGGTGATACCCGCAGATAATAACAATTACATCAAGGCGCTGTATACCAAAAGCCAGCTGAAAATTACGTTTGATGATGAGAACAAGATCATCACCGTAATTACGCCGGGAGGCAACAGCATTGCACTGAACGATATGGCGCAGGAAATAGTGATCCAGGATCAGAGCAGCAACAGCATCACGATGGCGCCGGCAGGCGTTACCATTAACAGCGCCAGCGACCTTACGCTGCAAGCCACGGGGCAGCTCAAACTGAATGGCATGGCCGTGAATGTTGCCGCCACCACAGCACTGGAAATGAGTGGCGCCACGCTTTCCATGTCGGCGGATACTACGCTCAGCGCTACGGGGAACGCGTCTGCCACTCTCTCTTCTTCTGCCTCCACTATCATACAGGGAGGCGTGGTAATGATTAATTAAAACCTAAAAAACAACTCATGGGACAACCAGCCGCAAGGATCACAGATATGCATGTATGCCCGCTCATCACACCGGCGTTGCCACCGATTCCGCATGTAGGCGGCCCGATAGTAGGACCCGGCATGCCCACCGTATTAATCGGCGGACTGCCCGCTTCTGTAGCAGGTGATCTGTGTACCTGCGTAGGGCCGCCGGATTCGGCTATCATGGGATCGTTCACAGTGCTGATAGGCGGGCGGCCCGCGGTACGTATGGGCGACAGCACCGCCCACGGCGGCGTAATAGTATTAGGATGTCCAACGGTATTAATAGGAGGTTAACAATGGCAAAAGATATCAAATCATTTTTAGGGACAGGCTGGAGCTTCCCTCCTTCCTTCGACAAACCCAACGCATCAGTACTGATGGTATCTGATGTGGCAGATATTGAAGAAAGTATCCGCATCATTCTCAGCACCATTCCCGGCGAACGCACGATGTTGCCGGATTTCGGCTGCAACATCCGCAAGCTGGTATTTGAAGTGGCAGACTCGCGTTTTTCAGGAGAACTGAATCACCTCATCTATCACGCCTTGCTGGAATACGAACCACGGATTAAACTGGTGGACTCGCAAATCGTTGACCAGACAATGGAAAGCGGCACCGTGTATGTACAGATCAACTACACCGTGATCTCTACCAATACGCGGCACAACCTGGTGTATCCGTTCTATTTCCTCGAAGGTACCAACATCAGTACGCGATGAGTAACTACTTTGAAAATATACAGGATGGCGTCAGCCAGTTGGAACGGCAACTGGATGCATTGCAACCTGCCTATGTAAAAGTAGACGACAGAAGTACCTTCGACCTGCTGGCGCAGCTGACGGCGCTCTCCAGCCAGTTTAACTATTATAATTTCAATCATCAGCCGGATGGCGACTGGCAGGAGTTCTTTCACGCGGATCTCGTGATCATGCTCATCGTTTGCTCCAATCTCCAGTTCACAGCCTATGAAGAAAAATATCTCTTCCTGCGGGATGCAATGGGCAAGGCTGGAAATGAAGCCAGTCTTTTTAAACATACCGCCGGTTTCTTCTCCCTGCTCTATGACATTGCCATTGAGCTGATGGATGTATTGCAGAAGTTATCCCTGTCGGATAAACAGCAGGTGATCCGGCATTATGCAGACCAGGTGATCCAGTCCGTGGAAGAAGAAACCACGAAATTATACCGTTACGAACTACAGGTAAAACAATTGTTTCCTTATGAAACGGCCAGGCATCATACCCTCCGCAGCGCTGCTACCACTGCCAGGTTGCAGGCGCTGTTCCCCGGCATTTCAAACAATACTACCGAAGGGGAAGATACCTTCGGCGGATTTTTTTCGCTGAATGAAATTTATGACACCCTGCGTACTAAATTTTACCAGACTTCCAGCTCCTCATCTTACTATCTGAAGAATCAGCTCCACGAACGGAAACATACGCCGCATATGGGGCTGTTAATGACCTTTACGGAGCTTTACAAACACCTGCAGGACCAGATCAACGAAATGCCCAAAAGGCATCTCGATTATTACTACCGCACCATACTGGGTATGGAACCGTTGCACGCCGTGCCGGATAAAGTACATATCCTGATCATGCCGGCGCCGCAGGTAGATAATCTTACCATCGATAAAGGAGAAATAGTGCTTGCCCCCACTATCGCCAGGAAGGAACCGCTGAAATACCAGCTGCGCGATACGCTCAAAGTACATGCTACCACTATCACAGCGGTACATACCCTGTATGTAAGTAACTATCTGCAGATCGCGGCGCGGTCGCTGCAAACCAATAACATCTGCGAAGCTGCTATCTATCATGCTATTCACCCGGTAATACCGGCGCCGGCATTTGCAAAGCTCACTATCCCGCCTGTTACCTGGCCGTTGCTGGGTGAAGATCAGCACGACCTTTCGCAATCCGTACGCACAATGGAAAATACGTCGGTTGGTTTTATGATCGGATCACCCGCTTTATACCTTACAGAAGGAAGCCGCTCCGTGCAGGTACGGGTGCATTTCAACGCTGCCAGCTATGCGGGGCTGATAACATACCTGCAGAATTTTTCTGCCGTTACCGGCAGAAGCCCCGCTGTTATCACCAGTGAACTGATGTCCGGCGCATTTCTTTTATACTACACTACTCCCACCGGATGGGCGCCCATTAAACATTACAATGTGCGTTGCAGCGCTGCAGAGCAGGCAGACAACGCCATCCTGATCAACTTCCTGCTGCGCGGCAGCGAAGCTCCTTCCGGTGTATATAACCCGGAAGTGCATGGCGCCAATATTTCATCGGCGTTGCCACTGGTGAAAGTATTGCTGAACAATAACAGCTTTCATCACTCCTACTCTTTTCTCCGTCACCTCGTACTGGAGCGGGTAACGGTAACGGCTAAGGTAACCGGCTTCCGGGCGGTAAAGCTGGATAACAATATCGGGGAACTGAATGCCTATAGTTCTTTCAGGATCTTTGGTCCCATGCCTGCGGTAGGTTCGTTTCTTGATATCTGTAACACCAATGTTTTTAATAAGTATACAAAAGACTTCAGCATAAAACTGGAATGGCTGGAGCTGCCTAAAAATATAAATGGGTTCGATACCTACTTTGCCGCTTATCCGGGCAATATGACCAACAACGCTTACAAGGTAGGACTCAGCAGCATTAACAACGGCGTATTTTTGCCCGAACGCGGCAACCAGGAACAGTTCCGGCTTTTTGATACCTATCGTGACAAAGAAGGCGACGTGTATCTGGCAGATACCACACTGATCAAAGACCCCGACTTTAACAAGATCAGTTTCTCCAACGGAATGAAACTGGATAAAGAAGCAAAGCGCAGCGGCACAGCTTACAGGCAGGGCGCCGTCAGGCTGGAACTGTCGGCCCCTTCCGAAGCATTCGGGTACCAGTTATATACACTCATCTTTCCTGAAATAATTTTATACAACGCCAAACACCCCTCGCGGAAAAAGCCAATGCCGGGCCTGCCTTATGTGCCGGTGGTAAAGTCCATTTCCATCAACTATACGCTGGAGCATTCCGAATCATTGAAGCCCGGAAAAATATCTATACCGGGAGAAACCATGGAAGTACATCATGTGGGCGTATTCGGGAATGAAGAAATTTATCCCGGCAATGGCGCCAATGATTTCTCGCTGCTTCCTGTGTTCAATGAAGCCGGTCATTTGTATATTGGTTTTAACCAGCTGAAACCGGGAGAAGAGTTGTCGCTGTTATTCCAGTTGGAAGATAAATATTTCACCGACACCACTACCCGCCTTACCCCGCTGAACTGGAGTTACCTGGCAGACAACAAATGGCATCCTTTTGAAGGTATGTGTCTCTTATCAGACAATACCAATAATCTTTCGCGGAGTGGCATTGTAAAGATCAGGGTGCCCTGGGACATCAATACCAATAACAGCATCATGTCGCCAGACGCCTGGTGGATCAGGATTTCAACGCCTTCCCATGAATGTATCACACCACGGGTCATTGGTATTTTCCCCAATGCAGTAACTGTAGAACGCGTGTTTGAAGGCGTGGGCGGTTCGCTGGAAAAGGTATTGTCGTTCCCACCACTGACCATAAAAAATACAAAGCGGGATATCCGCACAATCCAGGCCATCTGGCAACTGTTTCCTTCTTTCGGAGGCCGTAAAACAGAGCCGGAAAGTAAGTTCTATACGCGGGTGAGTGAAAGGCTGCGGCACAAGCAACGGCCTGTTGCAGCACTGGATATTGCACAGGTATTACTGGAAGCTTTTCCGGAGATACTGATTGTAAAATGTATCACTGCGCCACCCGGCGCCAGGGATGAAGATGTAAGCATTGTGGTGGTTCCGCGGCAATCGGACAGCGGCCTGTTTATCAGTGCAGAACCTAAAGTAGACCTGGATACGCTGTGCCGCATCCAGAATTTTATGCAGCAGCATATCTCTCCTTTTGTTGCGTTATCGATCCGCAACCCGGTATATGAAAGCGTGAAAGTTGTGTGCAGTATTATGTTCAGGGATCCGTCTGAAAACAACCAGAACAGCCACCTGCAACAGTTACACCTTGATATCCAGAAATATCTTTGCCCGTGGTTGTTTGATCCTTCCTCGCATTTGAAGATAGGCAGCACCCTGTATAAATCTGAACTATTGAATTATATCAACCGGCAGCCTTATGTAGAATACATTACCGGTTTTTCGCTGGTGCATTTTTACTATATGAAAGATGAAGATACCGGTATGGTGACTGCCTACAGCACAGATACCGCCATAGGCGATCTTCAGCAGGTTACGCCTTCTTTGCCGCAGGCCGTGCTGATCCCGTCGAAGGAACACCTCATCACGGTATTGCGGTCGCCGGAATACAAAGAGCCGGAACCATTGGGCATTGATGCGCTGAAGATCAGCAGCGAACTCATCATCGGCAACGATCATCCCGTTATAACGCCAACGGACCAACGACCGGATCATGCTACCGATGAAGAAATGCTCACGATCTCTATAATGCCACCCTGATCAATATCTGGCAACTATTCATCTCTTTATATAAACTCCTGACATATGGACATGCAAAATAAAAAAGTATACGGGCGGGATGAGCTGAAACAGTATTTCAGAAATGGTGTGATGCCAACAGAAAATCATTTCGGCTACCTGATAGATTCTACCATCAACAAACAGGAAGATGGTTTTTCAAAAGATGAAGACAATGGCTTGCTGGTATCTACGCTCGGTGACTCCAAGCGGCTGGTATCCTTTTACCGCGCTACCGACGACCTTGAGCCTTTCTTCTGTATGGAAAAGGATGAACAGGACTACCCGGCCCTGCGCCTGAAACCCGGCACCGGTGAAGATGATCAGACCGGTCCCGGAAAGAGTTTCTTTTTTCATATGAACGGCAACCTGGGCATCGGGAAAAAAAGTGATCCCCGTTTTAAAATAGATGTCAACGGTTTTGCCGGTATGCAGGGACGCATGGGTACTTTCAAAACAGGCGCCGTTCCGGCCAATGGCAAATGGCATCCCATCCTGGAATCATTGGATAACTGCCAGGCATTTGAAGTGATGGCCCGAACCGGCAGGAAAGGCGCTGGCAGGGTAGCATTGCTTCATGCCACCGCGCTGGCCGCCTATGGCGGATCACATAACCGGATCAGCCAGCGTTGCGCCCACTATGGCTTCTTCTGGAATAAGATCAGGCTGCGCTGGAAAGGCACCACGCATAACTATGCGCTTCAATTACGCTCCAACAGCAACTATGGAGATGGCGTGGAAATATTTTATAACATCACCCGGCTATGGAGCGATGAGCTGTTTATGCCGGATGAGTATTACTATTAATGTTGTCATATGCCCGATAGTCCCGTTCTGATCAACAGAGACAAAGCCATTGCCCCCGCAATGGATTACGATCTTTTAATGAAGGAAGCGATTGCCCGTGTGCAGGAGCTGTCCGGTACCGAATGGACCGATTACAACCTGCATGATCCCGGTGTAACCATCCTGCAACAGTTGTGCTATGCGATCACGGATCCCGCCTACCGTACCGCTTTCCCGATAGAAGAAATACTGGCAGATAAAAAGGGCGACATTGATCCTTTGCCGCACTCTTTTTTCCGGCGCGCAGAGATGCTTACCTCTGCACCTGTAACGGCAGACGATTACCGTAAAGTGGTGCTGGATGAAATAGACGATATAGAGAATGTATGGATTGAACCCGTGCAAACCGCCCACCCATCCGGTTGTACAAAAGGCGTATACCGGGTATTTATACAGGTGGAAGATGCGATTGCGAGGAACATGAAAGCCAATGCAGACCAGGTACAACAGCTCGCAGCGCAAACCGATCATCTCCTGCAATCGTACCGGAATATCGGGGAAGATTTTGAACCCGCAATAGTACTGCAGCCACAGGAAATTTTTATCAAGGCAGAAATTTTTGTAGACAGCAGACATGAACCCCAGCAGATCCTCGCCCTCATGTGCAATGCTTTTGAAATGACTATCCATCCGCCGGTAAGATTTGTATCGGCCGCGGAAATGTATATCAATGGCCATACTGCGGAAGAAATGTATGCAGGTCCGCTACTGAAAAAAGGCTTCGTGGCAAACAGCGATCTGCATCCCCGCAAACAAACTGCCGATCCCGCCGATCTGATGAAAAGCGTATCAGAAGTACCCGGCGTAATGAAAGTAAAAGCCATTTACCTCGCAGATGAAAATGGTAACTTCCAGGCGAAACCTGTACAGATCAAAGAAGGCCACTACCCTTACCTGGAGATGGTGAGTGAAAAGCACGAGATAAAAATATCGAGCGATAAATTTGAATACAGTCTGCGTGATGCCGGCTTTCTCAATATGTACGAACAGGTGAAAACAGTGACCCGCAGGAAGTTTGCTGGCCACCAAAACTCCGAGGCTTCCAAACCGCTGAAAGGAACCTACCGCAATTTAGGCCAGTACTATTCGCTGCAACACTACTTCCCGGCTATTTATGGCATCGGGCATGAAGGGCTGGAAAAAGATTCGCCTGCCCTCCGCCAGGCACAGGCAAAACAGCTGAAAGCGTACCTGCTTTTCTTTGAACAACTGCTGGCCAACTATCTCGCACAGTTGAGTAACATGGGCAATTTGTTTTCGCCCTTCCTGCAACAGGTACCCCCAACTACGTATGCCACACAGCCATTGTACAATGTACCACACGCCGCCACTTTATTGAAAGCGTTTACCGATCAGGCTATACCAGCCCCCTGGGATGATTTCAGGAAGGATAACGGAAACCCCTATATTAAAAACATGCAGGAAGCTGCAGAGCCAGACAAAGTGTACCAGCAGCGAAAGAACACGATCCTGGATCATTTGCTGGCCCGCTTCAACCTCGTGTTATTGAAATACCCGGTTTCTTTCTATGAACAAACGTATGCCCGCGACGCCCCTCCTACCCGGATCAGCGCAGAGCTGGAATGGAAAGCGGAGATCCTGCGCGACCTGCCGGCACTCAGCGCTAACCGCAACCGGTCGTTCAACTACCGGGAAGACATTTTTAATGAAGGCACCTTATCCGGTTATGAAAACATTTTGCATAAACTGCTGCATGTACGCGTGGAAAAAAGAAAACGGCTTACCGCCGTATTTGACACCGGCAGCTGGAAAGTAGCGGTGAGCCACCCTTCCGAACCACACCTCCATGTTCACCTGGTAAAGGAATATAAAGTAAAAGATGAACTGCTGAAAGTGAATATTGCTGAGAGTACCTCCGGTGAAATCATTACCGGCAAGAAATACGACTACGGCCGGCAATCCGTGTCCCTGCTGCGCTACGGGCTGGACCCCGGCAATTACCGCATTATATATGATGAGGAAGAAGATGTTTACCTGGTGGTATACCGTCATGCTGCACACGCATTATGGCAGGTAGTAAGCCGGGAACAGACCCATGAAGAAGCTGTGCAGGCGGAAAAAGAAATGATCCGGCACCTGAAGCAGATCAGTATAGCATCCGAAGGATGTTACCTGCTGGAACACCTGCTGCTGAAGCCTGCGTACACAGACAGCAGTTTTGGATTCCGTATTTACAGCAGGGCTAATAAACTGTTGCTGCAACATGCACAATGGCTCACCCTCGATGAACGGGAATCACAGCTGGAAAACATGGCGCCGCTGGCAGCGGCCCTTAATGAAAAGGATGCCTATGGCAGCTGGCAACAGCTACAGCAGTATTACAAGATCTACTTCTATCCGGCAGATACGCCGGAACTGTTAACAGCAGCGCATTTCACGTCGCCTGATTATAAAGCAGCCGCTGAGAAAACAATGCTGGATCTGCTGTTGCTGATCAGGCAGATGAAAACCGGGCAGCACCGGCAGGTGCGTGTGGCGCCCTATGTAAAGCAGGGTACATCGCAAATGTTGCAGGAAGACTTTTTCAAATTCGGCATGAGCATTATTTTTCCTTCATGGCCGGCGCGTTTCCAGTATAAAGAGTTCAGAAATTTCGCAGAAGGACTTTTCCGGGAACATACCCCTGTACAGTTTCGTATGAACTTTAGCTGGCTGGGAATCACTGCCATGCAGGATTTTGAATCACGTTATTTCGGCTGGCTCAAAGCAATGCGTGGGGAGGGCGACCGGCCCTCCGCCGCTACTGCATTACTGGAGCTTATGATAAAGGATCCGGCATTTTCTCAACATGTAGTTACCGTATAATGGAAGCACACATCATCCGGCGATACAGCTTTGACATCACCTACGATTCGAGGCCCAGGGCTTTTGCCTTGCAGGACAAAGTAAGCATGCTTTTCCGGCAAAGTATCAGCAACCGTACGGATGAACTGCTGCAACAACTGATCCCCGCTGATATGATGGCCTCTATCGATGGCCTGGTGCTGGACATTGGCACCATTCCTTTCAGAGACCTGGAGACTGAGCTGCCGGTGAAGATACTCGCTGCTTTGCAACAGGCGCTTACCGACCTGCTGTATCACCAGCAGGCAGGCACACAGCATAGCGTTAGCGGAGACATTACCATCCGGAAAGGCGAAGACCGGCAGCTGGAGCTGATGACCTTTTTCCTGTTGCAGGGTGTAATGCCCTGGTGGGCTACTGCTGCTGAACGCGCACAACCGGGAGATATCGTTTTGCAATTATCAAAAACATCTCCCGGTAAACTGGCTGATTTTATCCGCAGTATTGGCCGGAGTCAAAGTGTACGGGAGCGGATCGTGTGGCAATTTCCCGTTGCCGTATTACAGGCTATAGTGGAAGTACTGGAGCCGGCGGAAGCATTGTTTATTATTGCCGGCAGCCGGGAAATAGTGTTGCTGCAACAACAGCAGCAACTACTGCATACGGAAGCCAGCGAACTGGAAAAAGCCGTGTGGTTGTTTATGCTCACCTACCTCATTATGGAGCGGGGCAGCAACTTTAACCGCAAAGAGTTTGTACGCAGCAACCTGCTGAAGCTGGCCGGGCATTTCAATCTTTCTTATGAAACCATCCTGGAACTGTTTTACGAGGCATTGTGGCGATACAAATCTTCCATCCCGGAAACGGGGCTGGGCAGCTATATCAGGGATCTTTATAACGAACTAACAGTTACCCCTCAACGAAAACTGGTTTCCGGCAGCGATCCTTCTTACAAAAAATTAATGGCAGATACCGGGGAACAAATCAATGTACTCCGCTACTACCTGTTGTATGGCGCTATTCCGTGGTGGGCGCCGGGTGTTACCCCGGCATCTCTCCAGCTGATGTTTAACAATACCGGTTACCGTGCCGCCACCTCCCTGAAACAGATGTTGCAGCTGGTATTGCAACACCAAACGGCCGCACACCGGTGGAATGAGCTGATGCAAACCAATGCAGTAGCAGTTGAGCAAACAGGGTATTTAAGGGAGATAAAAAACTGGGCAAACGACGCCATTGCCACGGCGCCCTTTGCCGGAGACACAGGTATAAAACGGTTACTACTCCGCGACGTGATCCTGCACCTGCTTACCTATGGCAGCATTTCCTGGTGGGGGAAAACGTATGCGCACTACTCTCTTAACAGCTTACTGGAGCAACTGGCCGATCAGCATCCGGACCAAACGCTGACCATCCTCGAATACGCCGCCACCTTACCAGGAGCGATGTACCGGTTGGTTACCGGCGTAAAGCCCACGGTATTTTTCCGGCTGCTGAAGAGCAGCGGGATGAGCAGCGCCGCAGAAGAAATATACGACAACGTATATACGCTGTTAATGGCCGTGCAACAATTCGTTACGGTGAGTACCCTGCCGCCGGAGCAGTTTATCCTGCAAGCTATCTGGCAATCGCTTACAGCGACGCGCTACCGGCGGATCAGTAAGGAGGTATTACTGCAACACCTGCTCCTTCCCGCCTGGTCGGAGGCTCCTGTATCCGCGCCGCATATGATCCGTTTCCTGTTGCAACAGCTGCTGCCTGTTATTAATCATCTTTCCGGCAATACCGTGCTGGCCAATGATTTGCAGGCATGGACCCTTCCCGCGCGTTCCGTTTCCACGCAGGAAACAGAACGCTTACCGCCACAGATAACAGCCTCCCCCGATGCGGTAACCAGCTGGCTGCAACAATTCCTGACCACGGGACAATTGCCTCCGGCAGCAGGTAACTCCTCAGTGGCTTATGCGGCAAGATTACTGCAATGGCTATACGAATATCATGAGGAATACATGAAAATGTTACAGGACAACATTACCTTATCGCCTTCCTTGTTCCGGCAGCTGGAGGAACTCTTCCTGCAACTGGAACCACATATCGAGCCGGTACAGGCGTTGCTGCAACCCTGGCTGGAGAAAACCATTGCGGCAGGTAGCGTCCCGTTTACCGCAGGCAGCAATAGCAGGATCTACCAACCCACGGTAGCGTTCCGGTCGTTGCTGCAACGTATGCAGCGCTTCCCCTCTATTACGGCGGAGCATCAGCAACAAACAGTACTGGACGAAGCGCGGCAGTTACTAACGGTATACCTTACACGCCACCGGTTGCCCGACAAACTGGGTCCTTTGTCATTATCGGCGACCAATGAAATCATCAAAGCAACCGTGATCCTGTTGTTTAACGCCGCCCCTGCCATCCTTCAACAGCTCTTTACCAGCTACCGGCAGCAGCTGGCGGCCAGGCTGCAGATATATGGGTTATTCTCCTTCTATGCCGGGGTACCTGACAGTCATATCCGGCAAAGCCTGGATGTATTCGCCGTACAGGATAGTTTGCTCCTGCTGCAGGAAACAGCCGGTAATAGTCACCAGGGCAGTATCACCGACTTGCGGAAAGCCGTCCGTTTTTATAAACAGCGCAGCCGGCAGGAACGGAAATTATTCTATAGTAAAATACTACAGCATCCCGCACTGATAGAACAAATGGCGCAGCATCTCGATGAAGAAGCTTTTCTCGATATCATGCAGGATGTGCCGCTTGGCTGGAGCGCCAACGTTACGGATGCGCTGCATGAATTGCAACGGCTGCTGGAAACACTGCTTCCCGGCAGCCAGGAAAAAATGCAGCTGCAACAGGTATTCCGGCGGTTTCACCTGCTATTGCAGGGTGCGCATATACATGTATACGATGCGCGCAGCTATGCTACCCGTTTCCTTGATTTTGTGAACGTGGCGGCGCCTGGCATTGCGGAGGCATTAATCAGCCAACTGGTAAAAACAGCACAACTGCCGGCGGCACTATCGTATACGCATATACGGCATGTGGTACCGGTGTTGCAACAGGAAGCGCAGCTAAGTATTACTGCCAACCGTCACCGGGCCTTGCTACGGGAAAGCCTCTACGAAAAAGACCAGCTGCAAACCATGAGGGCCGTTACCACTGCAGCCGCCGGGCAGCCGGAAATCCCGGAAGCGCCGCCACGGGAACCAGAGAGCTGGGCTAAAGTAAAGAAGCCACCACTGGATACCATTTACACCGGCAACGCCGGTCTGATTATACTCCATCCGTTTATTCCTTATGGCTTTAAACGGATTGGCCTTGTAAACGACGAAGGGTTTGTAAACAGGGATGCGCAGCATCGTGCAGTACACCTGCTTCAGTATATGGTAAACGGAAAGGAAATACATGCAGAGCATGAGTTGGCACTCAATAAAATAATGTGCGCCCTCCCGTTGGAGGAACCGGTGCCGGCAGAGATGTTACTTACAGACGAAGAAAAACAACTCTGCGAAGAACTGCTGAAAGTTGTGATCCAGCGCTGGGAGAAAATGAACAACTCTTCTGTGGAAGGCTTCCAGGCCGCCTTCCTGCAGCGCGACGGCGCGCTCTGGGAAAAAGATGATGACTGGTGGCTACGGATAGAAGAACGGGGCTACGACATGATACTTCAAACCTTACCCTGGGGCATTGGCATGATCAAAACCCCGTGGATGGAAAAAACAATATATACAGAATGGGCATACAGTTAATAGCAGCCAATGCGGCTGCATTGGAAAAAGAACTGGAGTGGTTCCGGTTACTGGCTGAAGCACGGATGCAGCAATACTTCCAGCAATCAGTGGTGGAATACCCACCTATGCCGGACCTCTCCGACGATCCATCGGTGTACGCACAGATCATAAAGCACTACGGCATGTCGCATGCCGAACGGACCATATTGCTGCTCGCACTCATCCCGCATATACAACCACAGCTGCTGGACATTTTCTTTGTAAAGAACGCTACATACGACAGGGGCTTTACAGAATTTGGCGGTATTAAAGGACTGATGCATGGCGGCTTTTTGCCAACCGGGGAAACAGCCGCATTTCTGCTGGCTACCGGCGACCTGCAACAACGGTTTAACCTGATCCGCTATTTCAGTCCTGATCATTTCTTTGCCAAACATCAAATCCTCAGACTTACTCCTGCCGGCGAAGAGCCGCTGCTAAGCGGCACCCTGAGCCTCTCGGCCGAATATCTCAGCCTGTTTACACAAGGACTTTCGCACCGCCCCGATTACAATACACAGTTTCCTGCCAAACGCATTGAAACGGGTATGGAGTGGCGCGACCTGGTGCTGGAGCCGCATGCAATGGAAGAAGTGGAAGATATCCGTACCTGGATCGAGCATGGTACTACCCTGTTGCACGACTGGGGCATGCACAACAAAATAAAACCTGGCTTCCGCAGTCTTTTTTATGGTCCGCCGGGAACGGGAAAGTCGCTCACCGCCTGCCTGCTGGGCAAAACGTTCAACATGGATGTGTACCGGATCGACTTATCAATGGTGGTATCAAAATTTATTGGTGAAACAGAAAAGAACCTTGCGCAGGTATTTGACAGGGCTATCAACCAGCAGTGGATTTTGTTTTTTGATGAAGCAGATGCGTTGTTTGGAAAACGCACGCAAACCTCTTCTTCCAACGACCGGTATGCTAACCAGGAAGTAGCATACCTGCTACAGCGGGTGGAAGATTTTCCCGGCGTGGTGATACTGGCCACTAACCTGAAAGCCAATATTGATGAAGCTTTCGCCCGCCGTTTCCAATCAATGATCTATTTCTCTATGCCTGGCCCGGAGCAACGGTTACGCATATGGGAACAATCGTTTCCCGCACATATAGCGCTGGAAGATAAGGTGAACCTGGAAGACACTGCGCGTAAATATGAAATGACCGGTGGCACCATTATCAACGTAGTGCGTTACAGTTGCCTGATGGCACTGAAACGGGGAGATAAAACCATCCGGCAAAAGGATGTACTGGCGGGCATCCGCAAGGAGTTTGGGAAAGATGGAAAGATTGTGTAAGCCTTACTGCTACTTCAACCAGGACATATCGCTTCCTTCAAAATCACTGACCGCCAGTGAAGGGACTTTAATAGACAGATCGTCTGCTGATATTTTATTTTCCATTGCTTCACTAAAGTACTTTTTATTTCCCGCGGGGATATTGCGGGGGATTCCTCTTATCCTGCTGTTGGTTCTTAATGTTTCCCGCATTCCCTCCGGACCTGTAGAACCCATTGTTTCTAATCCCCGGGGGCTATACAAAGGGTTATCACCTGAAGCGTCAGGATACTCTTTAAGCCTGTCGCCATCTGCATATAACTCGTTCAATTTCTTCTCTGCATTGGCGCTGATAAGACTTATATTCTCCGCACCTGGTAATGAAGCGATGAGGTCGTTGGTGGCTTTTTTAGCTTCCGACCTGTTATGAGTGAGCATGCCGGTTTTATAGATCTTCTTTTTCACTTCTTCAAACAAATCAGGATGTTCCGCTTCAGCCAAACCGCCGGATGCACCACCTTCCTCCGTATTCTTTCGGAAACCAAGATCGCTGTCTGAATAAATGCCGCCATACTTACTGAGAATACTGTAACGCGCCAGGTCGGATGCAGTGCCAAAATTGGTCCATGTATCATTTGGATCAGCAGGTGCTCTTTTAATATAGCCGGCCTCCTTCTGATAATGTTCTGTAAAGATGCTGTTGTCGGCAGAAATATCTTTAATGATGATTCCATGCTCGCCAGCCCAGACGGACATATCTCCAAAACCATTTTGTATACGATTAGTCCGGTCGCGCCAGCGGCTATCAGACCACAACCAGATCTGCGCAGCAGGATTTCTTTCCTTCCAGGCAAGTACATTCGTTTTCCCGCTTCCGGGCATCGAGCCTCCTATCCAGATGAAATGAATGATCTTTGGCAGGCCCCCATCTTCCTTACCCTTAAATTCACTGATGTAGTGTTCAATAGCTTGCGCCTCTTTACCTTTCTCCAGCGGATATACTTTGGGCTCCCGCATCAGTACCTGTATTAAACCATAGTTTGGTTCAAACAGTGCAGGATTCAATGCAATGATATCACTGATGGTGGGTTCCTCCTCTGTACCTTGATAGATAAACTTTCGCTGGACCGGCGCATGTTGAGAGATACCATTCCTGCCTGCTATGTGATCCGCATTGCTGCGAAAGGTACGTTCCTGGGGGCTATTTCGGGTATACATGGGGATACTGTTTTCGTTAATCCGTATAATGAAATTAACGAAAAAGCGCCGGCTTTCAACATGCTAAGAGAATTAGTTTAACCCGCAGGATTATACAGATACAAGGTTTTCAACACCGGCCTGTTTTCTTAAATTCATCAATGCGTACCGTACCCTTCCCAGTGCTGTATTAATGCTGATGCCGATGGTTTGCGCCATTTCCTTATAACTCAGATCGGCGTAATACCGCAGGATGAGGGCTTCGCGCTGCAGTCCGGGCAAACGGTCGAGCATCCTGTTTATTTCTTCAGTCACCTCCGCCCGGATCATGCGGTACTCCTGGCTGTGTTCCGTAACCTCCATATAATCGCCCAGGTCATCGTTGTAGGTGACTATGGTGCTTTGCCGTTGATTAGCTTTCCTGAAATGACTGATACAGGCGTTATGGGCAATCCTTACCGCCCACGCCAGGAACCGGCTGTTATCAACATAGTGGCCCGATTGCAATGCGTTCACTATCTTTATAAATACTTCCTGGAAGATATCTTCTGCCAGGCTTCTGTCTCTCACAAGTAAAACAATAGTAGTAAAGATCCTGTTCTTGTGGCGGTATACCAACGCGGTAAAGGCCGGGTTGTTTCCTGCAATATACAGGCGGATCAACTCCTGATCCGTAAGGTCACTATATGGGTTCATACACGGTTTCGTAAATTTTGGTCAATGAATGTTTTCAAATGGGGCTACCCTGAACAGGGCAGCCCTTTTATATACTGGTGGTTGTATTAGCCAACCTAGTCCTTGAGATTTAAATATTTTTTTACCTGGCTGTAATCGTTCCAGTCGATACCTGCCGCAGATCTTGCAGACACGCCACCGGGAATAATTACATACCTGTATTGATAACGTTTATCCGTAGTAGTGGTACTGATAGGTGCATTCGCAAGCAGGTCGATGGCGCCAACAGAGGCAACAAACCTTACCAGGTAGCCATATTCATCTACATACGGTAACGCTTGTACGAAAGAATTGGCAGCAGTACCGAGATTGATATATACGTTGATAGACGCATTGGCCAGTAAGGGAGCTGTTAACTTCGGCGCATCCAGGCTGGCGCCATATATGATGGTGTTAATAGTACCATTCTGATTAAAGATGGTATCTGCAGGTGCAAACGCCACATCCTTCCAGGTGGAATAAATAACATTCGCTGTACCGGTTGCGCCTGAATCGCCTTTAGGACCGGTGGGTCCGGGGATACCGCTTGGACCAACAGGGCCCGCAGGACCAGCAGGACCCGGATCTCCATCTTTGGAGCAGGCAGCAAAAAATAATACAACCGCAGTGATCAATGCATAGGGCATAAAGCGTGTAACCTGTTTCATAATGACAATTGTTTGTTTGTTTTTATTGATTAAATGAAAAGATGAAAAAATTGATAGCCGCTACCATACGTTACGGGGACAGGTATCTCCATACTTGTTACCCAGCAGGAAACCGATCATGATTTCATGAGTGCCCCTGCTCACTGTGTTCAGGGAAGACGACGTATAGTCGTAAGAGTAACCGATGTTAAACTGTGAGCTGATGTTTACCCCAAACATAGCCGCCACCCCGTCGTTGATCCGGTAGGAAGCGCCCAGCCAGAGGCGGTCGCGGTACATGAACCTGGCGTTGACATCTACACTGAACGGCATGGCGGTAATCATTTTCAGCATCACCGACGGCATCACATTCAGATCGTCGTTTATCCATAACCGGTAGCCGGTAGTAAAGAATAAATGTGGCACCAGTTTGCCGCTGTAAACAGAGTCGCCTACTACTTTGCCATTATCAAACCCGATTTGCTGCGGGATAATATTCTGGACGGATAAGCCGGCGAAATAATCTGCCGAGTACAGCCACAGTCCTGCATTTACTTCCGGCTTCCATTTATTCAGTATACCGGTACTGGTGCCAAGTACAGGATCGGAAGGATCAAAGAATTCCACCCTGCTGGCATCCAGACTCACCTGTTGCATACCGATACCAATACCTGCGCTGACGCTGGTTCTGGGAGAAAGATTGATGTGATGCGCATAGGCGCCGCTAATGGAAAATCGGTTAAGCGGACCGGTTTTGTCGTTCAGCACAGTGAGTCCCACACCCGGATGCGGAGGCGGCGTGGTATAGTCCTGCCAGTAGGCTTTTCCGCGGGGATTACTCCCTTCCGGATCAAAGCCTGTGGGCGACGCGGTACTGTAATCCGATTTACGCAAAGGCCCCTGCAGGGTCATATACGTGGTTACCGGTGCACCTTTCATACCTACCCACTGATGCCGGTGACTGAAGCGCAGGTCCCAGTAGTTTTCAATACCCGCCAATGCCGGGTTGATGATGAAAGGATTCATGATATACTGCGTGTAATGTGGCTGTTGCTGTGCATGGGTAACATGCACGAGCAAAACAAGCAAACCTGTGAGCACAATGTTTTTCATGGATCAGTGATTTTGGGTTAAACAGCCGGGCTGTTACTTTTTAATGATGGTAAATGCCGTTCTCCTGTTCTTCTGCCTTCCTTCCGGATTATCACTACCATCTTCCAGGGTATTGGACGCTACCGGCTGCGTATCGCCATAGCCTATATAAGTAAGCCTGGAGCGGTCAATACCTTTGCTTACAAGATATTCCACGCAGGTTTTTGCACGGGCTTCCGACAAGCGCTGGTTAAAGGCGGGCTTACCTTTGCTATCCGTGTGCGCACTCAGCTCTATGTGCATATCCGGATTGGCGGTGAGCAGTTCCGCGAGTTTATCCAGTGAAGGGAATGAACCTTCCTGTAACGTTGCCTTGTTGAAATCGTAATACACGTTTTCCAGCACTACCGGCGCTTCCGGCGTAACCAGCTTCGTCAGGCATAATACCGGCACCGTCATACCGGCGGTGTCTTCGTTCAACGGAACGGTTATCTCCTGCGTATTTGTCGTATATCCGTCTGCGTTAGCAATGGCTTTTAATGGTAAAAAATCTTCCACGGTAAAAGCATAGCTACCATCGGCGGCGGTGGTGTGCGTGTATACCACTTTATTGCTGATGGTATCTATTACGTTAATGGCTGCACCAGCCAGCGGCGTATTATTATCGCAGGATACCACGATACCGCTTAATTGCTTCGGCGGACGGTTTTTATGTACAAAGAACAGCTCCAGGCAGCATTCTGCAGCGCGGTCGGTACCCAGCAGCACTTCATCCAGCAGGTTTTTATTATTGCTTCTGCTGGTAAAATAAATATCATCTTTCACAGAGTTCACCGGGTAACCCATGTTCACCGGCGCTTTCCACGTGCCTATATTTCCTTTGCTGGAGAAAAAGTCGTACCCGCCCATGCCTACGCGGTTGTCCGCAGAGAAGATCAGCGTTTTGGTAGCAGCATGATAAAATGGCGCCTGTTCATTGCCGGCGGTGTTGATCACTTCTCCCAGGTTAGCTGTTTGCAAGGGTTTCCCCGATTCATCAATGGTGGCATACCATAAGTCGAAACCACCGTAGCCATCGGCCCTGTCGCTGGCGTACAACAATGTTTTACCATCTTCCAGTAAATACGGTTGCTGGGTATTATTACCTGCCGAATTCACCAGCGCATCCATCACTACCGGATCGCTCCAGTTATCACCGTTTTTACGCGACACATATATGGCCGACACTTTCTTACCATGATCAATATGCCAGCGGGTAAGGAATAACAACTCCCCGTTGGGCGACAAACACGCAGCGCCCTGGTGCAGTCCTTCCGGTTGATCCAGCTTTAACAGGCGGATACCGGATACCTGCCCGGCTTCATAGCTGGCGGTATACAGGCGGTTGATATAGGTATGATTTTTTTGAAAAGAACTATCCGGCCTCGTAGAGGTAAAGATGAGGGTGCTGCCGTTGCTCCACAAAGGCGCATAGCTGGCGCCGGTGGTATTTAACGCAGGAGGCGCCTTCTTTACGCTGTACTCCGACAGATCTTTTTTATTCAGCTGCGCCGTAATAAATTCCAGGTTCTGCAATTCGCGTTTAGCCGCTTCCGTGAATTTATCATTAGCGGTATAGCCGTCGAGGAAATTTTTAAATGCCTGCGTGGCCTCTTCATACTTAGCCAATGCGCGCAGGGATACCGCATAGTAATAAGACGCCAGCGGGAAACTGGTTTTATCCAGTTCCATCACGGATTCATAATAAGGCGCCGCCTTACCGTAGTTATGAAGATTCCGGTAACTCTCTGCCAGCTTATACACCGCCTGTTGTTCACTGCTCACCTTTACTGTTTTATTTTTTACCACAGACACGGCGGCATACGGTTTGTAAGTATCCGGCTTCACCGTTTTGGTGCGGGAGCCCAGGTACTTTTCATAATAGGTAGCCGCTGAATTGTAGTCTTCTTTACTGTAGTACTGATCTGCCGCTTTGAGGTAGTTATAGGTAAACTGTGCGAACGACATCATACCGGATAACAGCAATGCGGAAGTAAATAATATTTTTTTCATGAGATCCTGTTGCTTTTAAAAGTTGATTACAATCGTGGACAAACAAATTCTACATCCGGTGTTCTTACCGATCTGCGACCAATGAACGTAAGGGATATTTCAAAGCTGTTGGAGCCATGCGCCATTTTGCTGAGATCGGAGGTATTGATATCATAGCTGGCGCCAAGCATCATGTTTTTATAGATGAATCCCGCGTGTGTAGTCACGGCATCTTTATACCGGTAGTTCACGCCCAGCAGGAAATCCGTTCCCGCGGCGGCATTCAACTGGCCATAGGCGCCAATCATTTTTTCCTGTGCAGGCCCCTGTTGCATAAACAGGAAGTTGGGCGTAATGCTGAGTATTTCCGACAACGTTAATTTCACACCACCATGTACATTAAAGCGCATCGGGAAACGGGCATCTCCTTTGGCGCTGAACTGGTCCTGTGGTTTTGTGAGATGCATAACGGATATGCCGCCATAGATATTAAAGTTCTTCCCGGGGGTAGCGTCATAATACAAAGCGCCTGCGCCCGCATCAAAGGAGGCTGCCGAGTTGCGGGTAAGTACATCCGATACCGGGTTGCCGGGGTTGTATCCCGTAACAGGATTCCACTGCTCACCATAGGTGAGTTTGGAAGGGTCAAACCTGCGCTGGATAAAGCCGAGCTGCAAGCCAAAGTTTAACTGGTGATAATGGGAAGCATCCAGTTTCACACCGGTGTAGGCCGCGCTTACGTAGGCGGTGGTATAATTGTAGCCGCCATCGCCGGCAGTTTGGTTTAATACGCTGGCGCCTATATTAATATTTTTTGCGGTGGGTATTTCCCCGCTTACGCCATATGTTTTAAACGGGCTGATATTCCCCCACTGGGTACGGTAAATTGCCGCCACGCGGTAGTCGCCGTCAAATACGCCGGTAAGCGCAGGGTTTAACCAGGACGGATATACGTAGTACTGGGAAAAATGGGGATCGGTTTGCGCCATTAACCGGGTACCGGAGCATACAGTGGCAGCAAAGATGAATAAGGTTGCAATGATCGTTCTCATTTACAATACAATTTTATGTGAATGATTTACTTTACCTGATAATAGTTACATAGCCCGTGATAGGCGCCATACCTGCCCTGAGCTTAATTACATAATAGTAAGTGGCCAGTGGCAGCTGGTTGCCCTTAAACCGGCCGTCCCACGGTACACTATAACCGGTGGAGCGGTATATCCTTTGTCCATAGCGGTTAAATACTTCCACGGTGCTTTCTGCATAATCAGACAGGTTGCTGATGATCCAGGTATCATTCACACCATCTCCGTTTGGAGAGAAAGCATTTGGCGGCGCAACGGGCTTCAGCACTTTCACCGTCATGGCGTCACGTGCCATACAACCGTACTTGCCAATGGCAGTAAGTGTGTAAGTGGCATCATGCATAGCGGGAATTACCGGCGACAACACCGTAGGATCGGGGAAGTCGGCTGCTGGGTCCCAGGCGAAAGTGAGATTCACCGAATCGTTGGCCACAGGCCTGAAGCTCACAACAGTACCCTGTGGCACAACAAAGGATGGTCCGGCATCTATCACCGGCTGGAGGTATACGATCACCTTACTGCTATAGGCAGAAGATCCGCAACCCGACTGATTTGCTACCTGCAACTGCACACTGTATTCACCAGGTGCGGTATATTTTTTTACCGGATGCTGTTCAGTAGAAGTGGTGCCATCACCAAAGCTCCACTCCCATTTATTAATGGCTCCGGTAGGATCTGTACTCTGATCGGCAAATACATTATCAGCGCCCTGGCAAAGGGTATCCGGCGTTACTTTAAAGGACGCCACCGGCTGACCAAAGAAGGCACTTAATGTTTTAGCCGACGAATCTTTACAACCATAAGCAGTAGTAGCCACCAGTTTCACATTAAACGGTCCAAAGGCTTTGTATTGCCAGGTAGGATCTTTTGCTGTGGAGCCTGTACCACCATCGCCGAAACTCCACTGATATGAAAGACCCGACTTATCTTTTGCTGTAGTGAGATTGGTAAACGCAGCGGTTCCATCCGGCATACATACTTTGGCAGGCAACGTGAAATCTGCTTTAGGCAGCTCATGCACGGCCACTATGGCTTTGGCGGTATCGCTGATGCAATTATGATCACTCACTGCCACCAGCTTCACGAGGTAAACGCTGTCTTTCAGGTAAGTGATGGTAAACGGATTGTTATTGGTGTTGTTTCTCAATGTACCATTGGCCAGGTCCCATTTCCAGTTGGTAATGTTTCCGGCGGAGATGGTAGACTGGTCCGTGAAAACGGCACTCTGCCCCAGGCACAAACCTGCCGTAGCAGTGAATGCAGCTGCAGGTTTAGGATATACTACCAGCGTAGTGGAAATAGAATCGGTACAGCCGCTGTCGGTGGTAAACACATACCAGATGGTATGCGTACCGGCGCCTGCGGTGGCAGGTGTGAAGTTACCTGTGGAGTCCGTAGCCGGGCCACGATAGTAGCCTTTACCGGCCACGCCATTTTGTATAGTGGCTTTGCCTACTGCTATGGTACCGGGCGTGTTTACGCAAACGCCAGTCAGGGCAGCATAGGCCAGTTGTGGTTTCAGTTTAAAAGTAGCCGTTACCGTAGTATCTTTCGTACAGCCCTTATCGGTAGTTACACTATACTTAATGGAGTAGGTACCAAACTTCGTATAGGCGTGCGTGGGATCTTTCGCTACGGAGGTATTCGGATTCGCAGTTGTTGCGTAGGCATCCCCGAAGTTCCAGGCATGTGTACTGATGGTTTGCGCATCAGGCACTACTGCGCCGCTGGTAAACTGTACCAGGCCGCCTACCGGGAGGCAATCGCCGGGATAAGCGAAGAGCGGATTGGGTTTGGCGTAAGCCGTAACCGTTTTTGAAACGGTGTCGCTCACACAGAGGTTGCTTACTTTCACCACGTGTTTTATGGTGTAGGTGTTATGGTCTTTGTAAGTAATCGTTTGTACGGCACCGGTAGTGGCGTTCAGTACAGAATCATTACCAAAGTTCCAGTACCACGACTTTAAAGGCGCTGTACCTCCATAGGTAGCGTTATCAGTAATCTTCAACACCCCTCCTTCGCATAATGCCGCGGCATCTGTAGTAAATGACGCTACCGGCTTAGCCACTGCAGCCACCTGGAAGGAAGTATCTCCCACACAGCCATCCCTTGAAATTACCGTTAACTTTACGGCAGCATTGCCTACAGGAAATACTTTTCCTACCTGTATGCCACTGTCTTTTACCGCTCCCGGGAACTCCCACTGCCAGCGATCGATCAGCGGATCCTTCAGGCTTGTATCTCCCTTAAAATAAACAGTATCCAGTGTACACCCGGTATAGGTGTAGGTCATTACTGCACGCGGCTTTCCTTTCACGGGTACCGTGAATCCCACCTTCTCTGTGTTGTTACAGTTTTCAATGCTCGGATGTGTGGACATCACCGGCACATCGTACTCTCCTATGGCGCTGAACTGGTAAGTACCGGGTAAAGAGTATTTATAATAAGTGATCCCGTTGATCAGTACCGTACCGGTGCTTACCGGTGCGTTGACTGTTACATCTGCATTTGGCGTAATGGCGGTGCCGAGTGTGCTGAGCCGCCATACCATTTTTGTAGGCTTGTACGCCATTAAAATGGATAATTGCACGGGCGTATTGGTACAGGTAAAATCATTCGACGTTTTAGAGGTATCATAACTGTTGTGAATAGAGCCTACAGCATTGAGGTTATTGATCAGTGTACCTGCGTTGTAACCATAACTTTCCACGCTGCCCAGGCCATAGGTAACCGCGGTGAAAGCCGAGTCGCTGCTCACAATACATTGTGCAGGTGCGGCCGGCCATCTTTTGATCACCACCGTATAACCGTTGAGGTTAGGGTGCGGGTACGAGAAGTCGAACAACGGGCTGCCGTCAATCCTGAGCGAGGTAACGCCGGCTGTAGGAATGATCATGGTGAGATAGTTGGTTTCTATAAACTCACGGTCGTTCCGGTAAAAACCAATCCGTTTAATGGCCTGTTCAATAGGACTCAGGTACACCATTTCCGGATCACCTAATCCGCCATTGTTGCCACAGGCACCGGACGATGACATAAACTGCGCCACCAGTACCGGTTTATCGGATTCTATATAATCGGCGGTATTGCTAACAAACTCGTAGTAGGAATTGGCGATCAGACCGGTGAGGATAACACCATTTCTTTTTACAATGGTAGCAGGATCTTTCACCACTACCTTATAAATATTATACTGGAGAGTAGACGGCATATCATCTTCAGACGTGGGCGCGGTGAGATAACGTTTACCCCATGCCTGGAACGGGAAAATCTGCTGGATATTATTATCGCCACTGCTGCCGGTGTTATTGCAGGTGATGGCCGTACGGCTGCTGCCGGAATATACAGCCACAGGATAACACTGTCCCATTGGGTTACCGATCGATTTAATGGTAGTACCGGTCAGCTGCCGGCCTGCACCACCACCCAGCGAGGCGCCTACCAGCTGGTAAATATCCCCCCGGTTTAGTGTAACCGTAAACGGTACGCCGGCAGGCCGGCCGTTGCGGGTTAATACCGAAGGCGTGATTTCCACTACCGTATTATTCTGATTTGCTATTACGAACATCCAGGAAAAACAGTCATCTGCGTAGTTCTGCATACTGTTTACAGAGATGTAGGAATAGCCCCACGTTTCTTCCGGCATCAGCATCGTAGCACCCGAAGAAGCGCTACCATAAATATGCGCATAGGCAACAATGGGCACGTTACTTTGTATGTGAATAGACTTGCCCGTAAAAACACCTTCACCGCCGGTACCGCCAAAAGATGGCGGCAGGGAATACAGTCGTGCATCTATAGCACCCGATTTGGGGATCAGGTCAGAAGCAATAACGGTATTGGCCGGGATGCTATACGTGCGCGTCCAGGTGGTGCCGGTAATGCTCACTGTAACTGTGGCAGGTTGCTCTGCACTCAGGTACAGGATCATTTCCTGGCTATTGCTTTGCCCCATTTCCATGAACTGATGGTGTCCGTAGCCCACCCAGAAATCTTTCCCTTTATTGGAAAGATTCTGGGCGTATGCAACATTGGCTACGAACTGAAACAGGGTCAGGGATACGGCAAGGCAAAGTCGCTTTATGTATATTAGTTTGGTTGACATCTTCTTCAATTTTTCATATTGAAATGATTATTGTTTGATGATCATCTTCGACGTCGTTGTACCATCTGCAAAAATGGTATTCAGCATATAAGCTCCCCGTTGGATATCCTGCACATCCAGTTGGTTGTTTTTACCGGTAACGGCTACACGCTTGATGGTTTTGCCATCCATCGCGTAGAGTACCAGCTGTTGAATGGATTTACGCGATTGTATAGTGAGGGAAGAAATAACCGGGTTCGGATACACCTTCACAGATCGCTGCAACATTAAAAGGCTGTCGATATCCTGGCGCATGGGCCGGATAGTTGCATTGGCACAAGGCCAATGCAACATCCAACACCCAATGACTAACAGTAACAACTTCTCTATGCTTACTTTTTTCATATAACTGTTTTTAGCGGATCAGGTTAATAACTCCTTTCTTCTCTGTTTTACTTCCATCTGTAAGGGTAAGATGACATACATAGATGTATACGCCGGAAGGCAGTGCCTTTCCTTTGTAGTTGCCATCCCAGCCTACAGACTGGTTATTGGATTCGAATACTTTTTCGCCCCACTGGTCAAAAATGGTGATGTGCAGCTGTTTGATGATGTAACCATATACCAGCAGTACGTCGTTTCTGCCATCGTTGTTAGGTGTGAACGTATTCGGGATATAGATGCCATCAGGTAAGGTTTTACCTTCTGCCGGCAGCGATGCTTTGTCTTCGCAACCTTTCGCACGCACAATCAGTTTCACGGTCTGTACCGGTTGTAATCCGTTGACGATATGCACCAGTCCTTCCCTGCCGGATGTTGGCAATGTCCAGCTGGTACCGCCATCCAGAGATACTTCGTAGCCGGTGGCATTGGCAACTGCCTTCCATTTAAAGCGGATCATGTTTACGCCTACGCTGTCGACCGTTACCACCGGTGTTTCCAGAACCGGCAATACATGTATAATGGCTTTGGCGCGCGCCAGTCCGGGACATCCGTGTGTGAGTGTTTCCAGGTAATAATTACCGTCGGCGGCAATGTTGTTAATCGTGTAGTCGTTGCCGGTATGCAGCAGGTTACCGCCTGTTGGGGCATCGTACCAGTTGTACAATACGCCGGGTTCAGGATTCTTTGCAGACAAGGTAACATCCGTGCCGTTACATACGGTCATAGAATCTTTCACGAGTTGAGCCACCGCCGGCGCATACACTTCTACTTCTTTGGTAGTATCGCCTACGCAACCTTCTGCTGCCACAATGCTCAGTTTCACTTCTTTCACGCCCGGGTATCTGAAGTACTTCAGGGTATCTTTTGCAGACGACACGGTAGAATCGGCAAAACTCCATTTCCAGGTGCTGATACCCACACCGTTGCTGGTAGTGGCAGTGCCTTTGAACAGGGCGCCATCGTTCAGGCATCCGGTATAGTCAACGCTGAAATCAACCACCGGCGCAGGGATTACTTTTATCTGCAGGATGCTTTCAAAACTGTTGCTGCAGCTTTCTATATCCGGATGTGAAATCAGGATAGGCACTTCATACAAACCTGGTTTGCTGAAGATGTAATCAGCCGGTACGGTAAAGCGATAGTATTTCCGGTCGTTGCTGATCAAAGAATCCACTGGTACCGGGTTGTTCTGCACGATATCGGTTTTAGGCGCAAGGCTGGCTACCTGGCTGAATTTCCAGGTGATCGCCGTTGGTTTCACCGGTATGAGCATGGAGAAACGGAATGGTGTTTTGGCGCAGGTGTAGGTGTTGTTCTGACCACTGTTATTCATTACGTTGTTGAATGAAGGCAGGATGTTCAGATTTTTCACCAGGGTACCGGCGTTGTAACCATAGCTTTCCACACTACCGAGGCCGTAGGTTACGGCCGTAAAGGCAGAGTCGCTGGTTACGGTACACTGTGCCGGAGCGGCCGGCCAGCGTTTCACCACTACCGTATATCCGGCAGCGTTAGGATGCGGATAGGTATGATCGAAAGTAGCGCTACCGTCGATCTGCAGGGAGGATACACCTCCCGTAGGTATAATGAGGGTAAGATAGTTGACAGTGATAGCCTCCCGTGTATTGCGGTACAGTCCTACCCTTTTAATACCCTGTTCTACCGGGCTCAGGTAAATCATTTCCGGATCCCCGTTGCCGCTGGTGTTAGGGCAGCTTCCGCTGGAGGACATATACTGGGCTACCATGATAGGCTGGTTGGCTTCAATATTATCAGCCGTGCCGCTTTCAAACTGGTAGAACCGGTTGTTGATCAGGCCTGTTAAAGTGGCGCCGTTTATTTTCACTACAGTGGCAGGGTCTTTCACCAGCACACGGTAGATGTTGGTCATGAACGAACTGGCCGAGCCGCTGGAGGAAGTAGGTGCTGTGAGATACTTTCTGCCCCATGCCTGCGACGGGAAGTTCTGCTGGATCAGGTTATCGCCTGAACCGCCGGTTTCGATGCCGCAGCCAATGCCGGTACGGCTGCTGCCGGAGAACACCGCCATCGGGTAGCATTTTCCATCTTCATTGATCACTGATCTCACATGACTGCCGGACAAGTCGTAGCCTTCGCTGCCACCGCCTGGCATCATGGCGCCCAGTACCTGGTACACTTCACCTTTATTCAGTGTAACCGTAAACGTTGTATTGGCAGGTTTACCTGCCAGCGTAGGCACTGAAGGTGTGATTTCCACTTTTGTATTATCATAGTCCGCTATTACATAGAACCAGGAATAGGTGTCTGTGCTGTAATTCTGCCTGGACGAGAGCGTAGCATATTCATAGCCATAGGTACCTACCGGCAGCAGCATGGTGGCGCCGGAAGAGGCACTGCCATAAATATGTGCGTAGGCAACAATGGGCACATCACTTTCTATGCTGATACCTTTATCGGATAATCCCTCTTCTATCAGGCGGGCATCGCTCAGTCCACTCTTTGGTATTATTTCGGTAGTGATGGTTTTATTGGCAGGAATGTGATACACTCTTTCCCAGCTGGTACCATTAATACGTACTGTTACGTTAGAAGAATCCTGTGCATTGAGATACAGCACCATGTTCTGCGAGTTATCCCCGGAGAAGAACTGGTGATGGCCATAACCCACCCAGAAACGGGTACCACGGTTGGAACTGTCGGCCGGCTGCAGCAATTGTGAAGTAACCGTACCGCCATTAAGACCGGTAAATTTATCCAGGAAGTGTACCGAGCTATCCCTGATTACATTCGGGATATCATATACGTGGCTCAGCGAATCTACGATCCATGCGTTGGCGCTATCGGTGCGGCCCATCCGGATATCCTTCTGGCGCCTGATATAACCCTGCCACGGATCGATATAGAACTGATCGATGTTGAAGTTATACTGGCCATTAGCCGGTGTTACATCCACATCGGTATAGAAATACATAAAGTCCCTGCCGGTAGCCAGATTTGGCGGCCTGATACCGGAGTAGCGTCTTACAGCGATATTGTTAGGTATAGCTGTGCCAGGGTTCCAGGTAATTTTTGTTACCGTATCCGTACCAAACATAAATGTTTGCGTAACGCCCGGAGCCGGTGTGGCCGGGAATGCCGGGAGTGCCGGTGGTACAGCAGTAGGCAGGAATTCGTAAGCGCCCATATCCGGTACGCCTTCTGTGAGCTTAACTGCCCTGGCGGCGCCGTTGATGTCCTTATCGTTACCTTCTATCTGCACACCACGGCCATGAATAGCCCATACATCGGGAAGCGCAATGGCAGGTTGCAGCGTGCTATCATCTGCGAATGCTGGTTTGTATACAATAGAATTTATATCCAGCGTATCTGCGGCGATATAGTCATGCAGTGTAGCATAGCTGCCCGCAGGCGTCTGCTGCTTAACCAGCACCGTGCCTTTTGTATACAGGGTATTATAATCGCTCTTCATGTACAGCGGGTTAGCGATATACATGGCGATACCACTGGTGTCTGAAGCAAAAATGTTATTCTTCACTTTAACATTACCATAGTAAGATGCGGTATGATTGAAGTACGCGGCATAGTTATCGCCGGTGGCAGTGGAGCTGTTCAGTACCGAGTTATTATAGTAGTTGAGGTTGGAACTGCTTGCGCTATAGATACCATAGGCATTCACTCCATTGGCTTTCACGCTGATCACGTTGTTGGAAACGGTGGCGCCGTCTGCCTGGTAAAGTTCCAGTGCGCGGACTTCCCCGGTAATGTTTCCTCTTGCTGTAATGCGGTTTCCGGATACAATGCCTTTCACACCGGCATCGGAAGTAGCATAGTAGAGGTATATTCCGTGAACATCATCGGTGGTGTTGGTCACCTTAACTTTATTCCCAGAAATCGTGTACCCGTTGGTGTTATCTGTATAGATACCATAGGCATCAGCTGCCATATTGCCGCTGAGGTTCACCTGGTTGCGCCGGATCATGAGGCTGTCGGCATACTCTACATACAAACCGTTTGAATACGGTTTCTCTATAATATTGCTATCCAGTGTAAGTCCGCGTGCAATAGCGCCGTAACTGCCTTCCCAGTAAACGCCATTCGATCCGTTGGTGATGGTATTACCGGTGATCACGTTGCCAATACCGATACATTCGTCGGCGTACACACCACTTACAGTAGTACCGGTGCTGGTGCTAACCGGCAAAGGAATAGCGCAATTAACGATGCTGTCGTACGAAGATTCTTTGGCGTATACCACTGCTCTTGCGTTGGTGGTACCAGCCGGTTTAATAGTGATAGCCCTCCAGGTAACGTAATCCACACTGTCCAGCTGCAACACATAATTCAAGGCAGATGTACCGGCGTAGGTAAGCGTTACCGCAGCAGCGCTGTTTGTTTCACTCCGGAAGGTTACCCTGTTTACTGCAGAAGCACCAGGGATATGATGCATGGTGATCTGCTCTGTATAGGTGCCTGCCTTTGCGAGGAAAGTAACGGGACCGGCTATACCGCATTCCAGTTTGGATACAGCACTGCTGAACGACTGGAAGTTAGTAAGACTGCTAGGCGCCGCTGGATTGATGGTATAAGTACCTGCCAGCAGTGGCGGGTTCAGGTTAGCCTTTACTACAGTAGAATAAGCACTGTCCGTGCCTCCGCATATAATTAAGCAGCGGTAGTAGTTTTCTACCCCGATGGTAGTATTAAATACACTCACATATTGTGAATCGCTGGCAATTACCCACGGACCTGTAGCAGTAGCAGAACGTTGCCACTGGTAGGTTTGTGTACCACCCGTGCTGTTGCCGGTAAGGTCCAGTTTGATATCGGTACCCATACACACCGGTGTAAGCGGGAATACGGTTGAAGTACCCGGTACCACTGGTTTGCTGCAATTGGGAACACTCACTTCGTAAGCACCCATATCCGGTTTGGTAGTGCTCCTGGTTACACCGAGGATATCCGTGGTAATGCCTACCGGCTTACCGGTATTATCCAACGGAGAAATAACGGTGGCATAGTTACCTGCAACAGGATCTGCAAACACAGGCTGTATGGACAAGGAGTTGCTATCCAGTTTGGTAGCGGCTGTCCATGCAGCCAGCGTAGGATAGTTACCACCTATATAAGCCGTATTGAAATTGCTTTTTACATAAATATCATTGTAATTGGAAGTAAGCGCGGTGCTGGTGCCGATGCTTAAACCGGTTCTGTTTCCTTTACCGGATCTGCTGACATCAAGAATATTATCAAAGAACTGGATACCGGTAGCAGTACCTGACTGATAGAAACCGGTAGTTCCGTTGGAAGAGGTATTCTTAAGATCATTCAGCGCAACCGTGTTGTGATAGTAGTATACATAGTCGGCGCTGTAGTTGGAAAGGCCGTACTGCGTACCCTGACCACGGAAATCATAGATCACGTTATTGAAAACTTTCGCCGGATTGGTAGCAGTTGCATCTGCATAGGAGAACTCCATACCGTAAACAGTGGAGGTGCTATTTGGTGCGCCACCCAGCAGGTTGTGGATACGGTTGTTGCTTATCACCACATCTGCCGCTTTGTTATCAACGCTGATACCATACACGGAGTAGCTGTTATTGTCACGGCCCGGCCTGGAAATATCATTATGATCTATCAGGGTGTTGGTGGTATAGCTTACCGTAATACCTGTTTCATAAAACTCTTTTATGACGTTGTAGCTAATGGTATTGCGGGTAGGAACAGAAGCAGTAGCGCCATAGATGAGCACTCCATTGTATCCGCCGGTAATGGTATTTTTTGTGATGACGTTACCATCACAGTCGTTACCGGTACCGGTGGTGGGACTGGATTCGCTGCCGTTGATCACGATACCGGCAAATTCATTATAGGTACCGGTTTGATCGATGATGATGTTACAACGGCGGATGGTGTTGCTGTCTGCATTATTGAGCATCTGTACACCATAGCCATAATCGTCGCTGGTAGCATCTATAGTGAGGCTGTCGAACGTAATATGATCGGCGCCACGCAGTTTTATCACCGCCCTTTCATTATTATCGGAAGGCGCAAACTTTATCGTATTGCCGTTACCGTTAAAGGTGATGGTGTTAATAGCAGAGGTGCCTGCGATAGAATCCAGGATCAGCTGTTCCAGGTAAGGACCGGAGCCGGCTACCACATTCATTACCACAGGACCTTGTATACCGCATTCCATAGCCGCTTTGGCAGCGTTGAAGCTGATAAAGTTAGTAGTGCTGGCCGGTGCGTTTTTATTGATGGTATAACCTCCGCCGGGGAATGCCTGGTTTACTGTAAGCAGTATTGGCTGCGAGTAAGCCGTATTACCACTACATGTAACGGCTACACGGTAATAGGATGTTGTAACCGCGGTGATAACTGTATCCGGGTTGGTAAGCACATTACCGATGTTGGTGTATGTGCCCGTAGCGGTGGCTGATCTTTGCCACTGGTAGGTTTGTCCGAGCCCGATAGAATTATCGGTGAGTGACAAAGCCACTTTCCTGTTTACACAAATCACCGATGGGCTTACCTGCGCATTACCTGCCAGCGGCGGGTTAATGCAGGGACCGGGTGTAAACTCATATGCACCGATATCTGGTGTGGAGGCGCTTCTTACTGCATTATTAATATCTACCGTAATATTTACCGGTAAACCTTTATTATCGATAGAAGCATTCGCTGGCTGATAATTACCGGTAGTGACAGATACAAACAGCGGATTGGAACTTACTGAGTTGCTGTCCTGTAAAGAAGCGGTTTGCCAGTCGAGGAGTGCCGCGTTATTAGCGCCAAAGTAGCCTACATTGCTGGTACCGCCGCTGGCGGCCAGGTAGTAATCATTCCTGTTGGCATGAATAGTACCGTTGGTAGCGCCAAAGTAAATACAGTACTTACTTCCGCCACCACCACGTGTTACAGCAATGAGGTTATTTAAAAACTCTATACCATCGGCTTTGGATGTTTGATAAAAGCCGCGGGCAGTATAGGTAGTACCTGTAGTAGAGCTTCCATCCAGCGCAATAGTATTATGGTAATACCAAACGTTGTCGGACCCTGAATTGTAAATACCATAAGCATCTCCCTTACCAGTATAATTATACATCAGGTTATTGCTTACCACGTTTTCCAGCTGCGCGAGTGCATCGGTACTGCTGAAGTAAATACCATAAGCTGCACTGGTGCTGTTGGGAGCGCCACCAAAGGGATTGCTGATGATATTACGGGTAACGTTTGCCTTTGTACTGAGATTTGTAAAATAGATGCCATAGAACGTACCTACACCGGTACGCGCCGGCCGGCTGATCGTATTATTTTCTATCAGCGTATTAAAGGAACCGGTTACATAGATACCGTAGTTATAGAAATTGCTGATCTTATTGCCGGTAACTTTATTATTACCGTTTGCAAAGGTATTGCTGCCGGTTAACGCAATTCCATAGTAGCCACCATTGATAGTATTATCAGAGAAGGTATTAAAATCGCATTTCGCCTCTCCGGTAGTAGTCGCCGAAGTGAGCGAGCTGCTGATGACGATACCTGCGTTACTGCTAGTACTGGCAGTAGAATCCAGCAGGAACGTACAGTTTTTGATGGTGTTGTAATCTGCATCGCTGGTGAGGTGTACACCCCATCCGTTGCTGGTACCGCTGGTTTTAATTACCAGGTTATTAAAGGTAAAATAGTCGGCGTCCGACAAGCGGATCACTGCCGGTGCTGAGGAGGTGCCTGCAAAGGTAAGCGTGTTGCCGTTACCGTTAAAGGTAATGGTATTGGTAGCAGAAGCGCCCGGCACAGGTGTGATCAGCAGCTGTTCAGTATACGGGCCGCTGCCTGGAGCTACGTTAAATACTACCGCGTTATTGATACCACACTTAATAAAGTTGTATGCATCATTAAAGGAGGCAAAGTTATTACCACCGGTGGGCAGGGCCTTATTAATATTAAAGACGCCTGACACCGGCAGCGGAGAAGTGACTGTTACAGCGTTGGAGGTAACAGTGGTATTGGAAGTGACACAGGTTACATTACAGCGGTAGTAGCTGGTGGCCGGCTGTGTGGTTACAAGCCGGTTGGTAGTATCGTTGGGCATGTTGGTCCAGGTAGTATTATCAGTGGACTTCTGCCATTGATACTTAATACCTGAAGCGACGGTGGTGCCGGACAATGTTATAATCACCTGCCCGTTCATACAAACGGTTGATGAGTTGGCAGTAGCCGTTCCTGCGGTGGGTGTACCGGTGCAGGCTACGGCCGGCGTCCAGGAAAAGATCACATCCGGACGGGTGGTCATAGAACCGGTATTATCGGTGTTAGTGGTACCACATAGATAATTCAATCCGTCGGAGCGGTAAGTATGTGAAGCATCAAAGGGAAGCCCTGTTGTATAAGGTACTTCCGGGTTGTTGGTGTAGGTAAGGCGGGTATCTGAATCAGGTGCGCCGTTACATATTTCCACTACAATGTTATCTGTACCATTCCAGAAAAAGCCGGAGACAAAGGGAAAAACATTGGTGCCGGTTTGCGGAAGGTAATTAACCGGACCAAACACCTGGTTGGTGATGGGCACCCAGGTGCTGTTGTCCAGCGAGGTATCGGTGGTAGTACCAATTTTAATGGTATACTGCTCAATAGTGTCTGTACCATTGAGATTGAGCACCTTGTATTTCAGCCCGCTGATAACACCGGCATTCATCCCTGCGGCATGCAGTTCTGAAGCGCGGTACAGGTATTGCGTCCTGGTGCCTTCATAGTAATCCTGTAACGGGCACGGATATCCCGTGTTGGTGTTACCGGAAGTACTTTGACCAATGCTGATATCCGTTTGTGCCGATAGCCGGAACGCCAGCATCAGCAATACTCCTACAAGTAATGTTGTTTTATATAGATAATGAACAGTACAATTTCTCATATGAGGTTATTTGAATTTTGGTTGAATGCATTTAGAATCCCTGCCAGTTGATCCATGATTTACCATCGCGGGCATTTACCATGTCGTAGGTAAGGGAACTGGTTTGTACCAGGTAGAATCCCGCCGGATCGGCCATCAGCGATCTCGTTTTATTGATAGCGGTTCTGTCGGCGGGTAAACTGCCATACAAGCCGTTATCATTAAAAATGATCCTGCCATCCTGGGTAAAGGTGGGTGCGTCGTACCCTGGTCCGTAGGAGATTACATTCCCGCCGGTTTCCCGCCTTACAACAAAGCCAAGTAAATCCAGCGAAGTACCGGGACCATCTATCTGGGGATAGTAAGTAAGGAAGGCATAGGCCGGCAGACCGGTGATACCGCAGGCATCATCCTTTCCGTTTACATGAAAGCCATAGTAGGTAGCCCAGTAGCTTTCATTCTGTAATGCGTGTTGGTACCATCTCCTGGGCGCCGCGGCATCAATTGCCAACGGCGTTACCGTTTCACTGATGGCGGCGGCTTTGCCATTGACCGTAAAAGTAATAGCGCCGTTTTCCCACTTCACCTGGTCGAAGCTGCTGATAGTGATGGTACTGTCAGTAAACGCCGGCATTAAAGAAATACCGCCCGGCGTGTATACGTAACCGGTAGTTGCCTGCTGTACTTTACCATTGGCGATCCAGGTAAAATTTACCCGGTGCAGGTATGGATTGATGCTGATATCATAGCGGCTGGTGCCTATCGTTAACTTATGAAAATAGGTAAGTATAGCGCTGATACTGTCGATAGAGCGGTTGATCCGGTGCTGGAGATAATTATCCTTATCCTGTTGCGTGGCCTTCACCAATATGGCTTTACTGCCATGGAAACGGCCGGTCAGCCAAACGGTATCGCCCACAGCGCCGTTAATAGCGAATTCAAAATCGGAACCCAGGCCCTGGCCGTATTGCCCGCCATTCTGACCGGCATCCGGATCGGAAAGCACATGCAGATAAGAGTAGGTATCAAACAGCAGGCAGGGTTGCTGCAATGCTTTCAGGCGCCAGCTGCTTTCGCGCATTGTTCCGGTGCTGGCGGCATCAAAGTCAGAATACATCTGCACACGGTTAGCATCCGAAAAACTAAAATAAAAACCAAATACACTGCCCGGAACGCCCGCGGGATATACGAACGCTTTCCAGCCATAAGGCGCGGTTGTAAGCACCTGCTGGTAACGGGCCAATGTATCATTGATACGTTCGTCCGGTGATTTATCAAACAAAGGGTCTGTTTCCTTTTTACAGGCAAACATCCCGGTGATGATGAAGAATAAACAGATCAGATTATTTCTCATACTATTATTTTTACTCCTTCGGAGTCTTTTGTTTTAATAGAGTAACTGATTAATTTCTTTCCTGGTACGGGTTTGAAGGCTGTAAAAGTTGATATGCCATACCGTGAGAAAATAGCTGACTACCATTGCTTCCTTCTGCCGCAGCCTCGACTGTGCTTCTGCTTTGGTAACGCCGTTGATGCTGGTTCCTTCCGGGATACTGTTTACGATGTCATCAAAGCCTTGCTTTCCTTCTACCAGCATGGTAGATACCATCTCTACAAAGTCTTCGTCAAAGGCCGACATCGCGTAAGGTGTTACAAAGCCATCGCGGCGGGCATTCATATCGGAGATGTTGTTCCAGTTGCCGGTGTAAAAACCAGCGCAGATCCGTTTGAATTCTACCGGGTACATCACTGTTTGATGCAGGATGTGGCCAAACTCATGTTCTATTACATGGAACATCTGTTTCACATTGGCGGAATCGGAGGGTTTATAGCCTTCCATCGACTTGGTGAGGAAGTCATTTACCAGGTACAGCACTACCTTGCGGCCGCCTTCTGCGGTACCCAGGGTGATGGTACCGTTTTCGTTCCAGCTGGCGCTGCCGGAGAGAATAAAATACTTGGGGCAGTATCTTTTAAAGAAGAGCGCGCCTGCTTCCGCGATGTAGGTGTCCATCCATACTTTCTGAATGGCCGACATCACCGGGATTATTTTTTCTTCTTTGGGAGGTACCAATGTTTTGTTCAGTTCAAATTCGAACTGGTCCCATTTATACTTTACGGCAATATTAAAAGGCACGGTAAGGCTATCGTGCAGCCATTTATCCAATGGAGAAGCGGCCCAGGTATCTCCGCCGAGGCCGGGAATATCTTCCACATTGCCCAGGTCATCTTTCTTGCTGCAGGCCATCAGCAAGCACAGGGGGATGATGAGTAAGAATGCTTTCATTTGTGTATGTATTAATTTTGGTACTATCGCTGTGTTATTATCTTGGATTCAATGCTATTCCTGAAGTAGTGGCGGAAGCCGGGATCTGGAACAGGCGGCGGTTATCATCGGCCTTTAACTCCAGTACCTTCCCTTCGCGGGTGGTGTGTACCACGGGCATTTTATATCGTTGCAGATCAAACCAACGCTGACCTTCCTGTACATATTCCGCGCGTTTGAAATCGAGGATGGTACGGATACAAACGGTTTTCACATCGCTGATACCATAAAAGCTCTGCATTGCCGCCAGGGAAATATTATGTTCCGAGGCGTTGTAATTCCGGATACGTTTACTGGCAAACAGGTTGAGATCTTTCAATACGGCGCTGGTGTTATTGAGATATACATTGGCTTCTGCTCGGTTAAACAATACTTCTTCCGTAGTGAACAAGGGCGTCATTACATAGGGCTGGCCAATGGTGGCATTCACGGAGTTCTTCACAAAATACTCGGAGAGCTTTGGCACAAAATAATCCTGTGAGCCGTAGTAGTATAACGGGTACGACCAAACGCCGCCGGTAACATTCCGGCCAAGAATAAGCGCTTCATGCTGGAAGTCGAGATCATACCGGAGCCGGCCTGCATTGCGCCCCCACAGGGAAGGCGCTTCCACGATCAGCAGGTTGGCTTTTTCATTGGCATTGGCATAAATGTCAAAGATCTGCGCCGGCGACATGCTGCCATAAGTGGTATTCCACAGGCGCATGTTGGAGGCAACATCATTGTTTGAAAAAGTATTGTCGGCATAGGCTACTACTTTCGGGTAATCTTTTTTATACAGGTAGAACCTGGTGGCGAAGGCATATGCAGCGCTGCGGTTAAAATGAAAACGGGGTACGCTGTAGGCATCGTCGCTGATCAGCGGCAATCCGGAAAGCAGGTCCTTTTCCACCATGTCATACACGTATGCCACTGTTTTACGCTCGTACTGTTTCATTACTACTGTTTCCGGCACGGTTACGTATGGTATACCCGGATCATTTGCAGCGGTAGTGGCATCGTAGGTTTTGGCAAAAATGTTTACCAGCATAAAGTGGGCATAGGCCCTGGCCAGCAGCGCTTCCCCCCGCTGACGTGTGTAAGCGGCAGGATCAGCAGCTTTTCCACAAGCTTCCAGCGCCTGGTTGGCGGCGGCAATTGCAGTATAACAGGCCCTCCAGTAAGCTTCGGGAGAGTCTTCCTCTATCCATTGAATGTCATTAAACAGGTAGGCGTCACCGTTAGGCCGGTAGTACTCTCCTACTCCTTTGTCGCCCACATTGTCCGACATGGCTTCGCACATGGTGATGTAGCTGGCCTGCGGATAAGCGGACCCCAGCAGCTTGCTTACTTTTACCGGTGAACTGAGGTCCGTCCAGGTGCTGTCCGGTACCTGTTCCAGGTATTTTTTACAGCCGGCGGTTACGATGGTCATCAGTGCAAACGCTCCTATAATGACAGGCTTTATTTTTCGTTTATTCGCAGAGGTTATATAGTAGATTGACATAGCTCTTCTTTTTAAATACCTACTTTTAATGAAAAAGTGAATTGTTTCTGGATAGGCTGTGCCACACCACCAGCGTTGAAAAACTCGGGGTCCTGGCCCTGCAGTTTTTTATCTGCATAAATCAGCCAGGGATTAATGGCGGCGGCACTTACTGCTACATTGCTTATTCCTGCACGTTTGATAAGTTCACCCGGCAGCTGGTAGGTAAGCGAAACTGTTTTCAGGCGGATAAAATCTCCTTTTGCCACTCTTTCGGTGGAGTAGTTATAATTATTGTAGGGGTGGGCGCCTCTCAGCAGGATCTGTTCAAAAGCATCCAGCATAGAAGGAACACCGGTTTTACTTTCATCTCCCGGCATTACCCAGCGGTCATAAAACTCTTTGGGCATGGCATCGAGGTCTGAATATGAAGTTTTAAAGGCAGGATACAAGCGGATCTTGTTGCCAAACTGGTAGGTAAAAAATATGTTCAGTGATAAAGCTTTATAGCGGAATGTATTGGAAAACCCGCCGGTAACCGGTGGATCAACCGGGCCTTCGTATACCAGGTGAGCTGTATTTAATGATTGCAGGTTCACATCGCCGCTGATAACGCCATCCTGGTTAATAAAGGATGGGGAGCCTGATTTAGGATCAAGACCAGTGTATTGCAGCGAGAAAAGACTATGTACCGGGTAACCTTCGGTGTTACCACCTTCTGCTACCACCAGGTCGAAGATGCCGGGAATATTTTTTGCGTTGGTAATTTTGTTTACGCTGTATCCGAGCGTAACATTGGATTTCCAGCCCCAGTCTTTACTACGGATCACATCGCCGCCTATCATGACTTCCACTCCCCTTGAATCCATATCCGCATAGTTGGCGGCTTTAAACATTTCCCCGCCGATGCCCGAAGTTTTGATGCGGCTGATCAGGTCAAAGCTTTTGCGTGTGTAAGCATCTATACTAAAATTGAGGCGGCCGTTGAAAAGCCCGCCATCGACGCCGATGTTAGTGGTGTATAATTTCTCCCAGGTGAGTTCATCATTCTGCAGGTGCGACAGGCGGATCACCGACTCTACTTCTGTGAGATGTGGCCTGTTGGTATTAACGGTTTGGTATACGATGTTTGAATTGGTAGCAGGGCCCATGCTCGCGGTTAAGCCGTAGCTGGCGCGCAGCGTGAGATAGTCCAGCTGACGGATGTTAGCGGCGAAAGACTCCCGGTCTATATTCCAGGAACCGGCCACGCTCCAGGTGGGCAGCCATCTTGCCTTACGGGATTGTCCGAGACGGTTGGAACCGTCGTAGCGGCCGGTAGCCGTAAAGTTATACTTGTTGTTATAGGCATAGGTGCCGGTAGCATAGAAAGCCGCGAAGCGATCATAGTCCCTGCTCATGCCGAAGTAAGGGAAATTGCTTTCAATGGTTTGTTTCAGGATGCGGTAGTCGGTGAAAGTGGCGCCACCATTTTCATACTGGTAACCGTAGCCGGTATTGGAAGCGTTCTGGCGATCGGCATACTTTACCTGCTGACCTACCAGTACGTTGATATTATGTTTCTGCGCGAAGGTGTCGGAGTAGTTGAGGCCATTACGGAAATCGTAGTTCAGCAGCTGGTCTTCCGTGCGGTTATAGAAGCCGCCGGCGGGCAATACTATTACTGGTTGTGCGTCGGGATTTTCCGGATCGCGGTAAAGGAATTTGTTCCTTTCTGCGATGGTAGCGTTCCCGGCGGCGCGGTAAGCGTTGGCCATGTTGGCGTTCTCTGTGATCTGGTGTTCACGGGAAGATTTTACATACCTGATAGCACCGGTAAATTCGTAGCGGATGTTTTTGGTGAGTTTAAAAGACAGATCGCCCTGCAGGCGCAGATCCATCATGTTCAGATCGAGGTAATTATTTTCGAGTTCGTTGATGATATTGAAGGGAGCATAGTTTCTTCTGAAGTATTCCAATTGTCCATTTTGATCATAGGCAGTAAGTGTGCGGCTTGTATTCAGCGAGTAGCTGAATGGGTTAATATCGAAATCGCGGTCGTATTGTCCTTCTACAGGGTTACTGCTGCGGGTGAGGGCGCCGGGCGCTTTCTGACGGCGCACAGAGGCCAGTGAAGAGAATCCGGCGGATAACCTGTCGGAGAGTTTATAGGTGTTACGATAATTCAGTGTGTAGCGGGTTACTTTATCCGCGAGGGTCCAGCCGTTATCGCTATAAAAGCTGGTAGAGAAATAGGATTGAGATTTATCTGTACCGGAAGAAATGCTGAGGGAATGTTCCTGTACAAAGTTGTTGCGGAAGAGCAGTCCAAACCAGTCGGTGTTGGCTTTGGCATAGCGCAGCAAAAATTCTTTTCTGTGTTCGGGATCGTTTTCTACCGGGAAGTTGCCGTTTCCGTCTGCATCCAGTTTTTCATATAATTTACCGAATACGCCGATATCTCCACGGGAAAGGATATCGGAGTTGAGGATACCTTTTCTTTCCAGTTCTGCCAGTACCGACATTTGCTGGCCGGAGTTCATGATATTAAAGTTGTTGTAGTTTGGTTTCAGCTGTGTGCTGAAGTTGCCGCTGTAGTTAATAACGGGCTTGCCTGCACGGCCTTTTTTAGTGGTGATCACCACTACCCCGTTCATGGCGCGGGCGCCATATAACGCCGCTGCTGCGGCATCTTTCAGGATGTCGAAGCTTTCGATATCGTTGGAGTTGAGGCCGGCTACTGCGGAACCCAGCAAGGTGGTGGGATCACCGCTGGAGAGCTGATCATTGGAGATATTTACCACGTCTTCCAGTACCACACCGTCTACCACCCATAATGGCTTGTTGTCGCCATTAATAGAGGTAGCGCCGCGGATGCGTACTTTGGGGGCGGTGCCGAAGGTACCGGATACGTTCTGAATGGCAACGCCGGCTACTTTTCCTTCCAGCATGCGGCTTACGTCTGTCATGCCATCAATTCTCACATCTTCTCCTTTCAGCCTGGTAGCGGCGCCGGAGAATTTTGTTTTATCGATGCTCTGGAAACCGGTTACTACTACTTCCTGGAGACGGGTAGGTTTTTCTTTCAGTACGATGGTAAGTGCGCCGCTTCTGAATTCTGCAACGCTGATTTCTTCTGTTTTATACCCGGTAAAATTAAATACAAGGATAGCATCGTTGGCGATCTTCTTCAGTTCAAATACGCCTTTATCGTTGGTGGTGACCCCGCGCGAGGTACCTTTGATAACGATGCTTACGCCGGGCAAGAGTTCTTTCTTTTCATTGGTCACCACTCCTTTTACATCTGTAATAGGAACATTGATCTTTAGCAGTGTATTCGTTACCGCTAGTGGATTCAGTTTCTTGCCACTGTCGTGTTTAATCACTACGCGGTCGTACATCACACTATAGGAAAGCGAGTAAGGAGTAAGTAGTTTATTAAGGAGGTCGCCTACTTTTTCGTTGTGAGCATTCACGCTTACCTTATTAACATCCAGTGCTTCATTGCCTACGTATACAAAGGATACTTCTGCGAGGCTTCCTATCTTTTCCAGTGCATCTTTTAAAATGACATTCTTTAATTCGATCGTAATTTTTTTATCGAGTGCGTCCTGCAAACCGTTGCCGGCATGGGCTTGCGTCACTGCCAGCAGGAGCAGTAAGCAATAGATGAATGATAGTTTTCTTCTGAACATAATTGTTTTTTATTGGTTTCTTTGGGCCATAGGTTCCCCGTTCCGGTTTTTGGACAAAACCGGGCAATAGAGGGCCTTCTGCATAAGCAGGGTATTTTTTACTCAACTATATCATGGCAATATGTTAGCCGGGCGGTAAGGGTATTACTTGTATCATGTACTGTTTAGTTTGGTTGAAAATAGTTCTACGGTTTATTTACGGTAAGTATTGGCAATAGGCAGCCCTGTGATCAATTTTTGTGATCACTTAGTTAACTAACCAGCATGAAGTTCTTTCAGGCTAAAGGCCACCAGGATAGTATACCAGACTTTAATCTTTCTCCTTCTTAAATTTTGGTTCAGCTTTGTTGATAGCAGTTTCTCATTTTGAATATATAGTTTGGTTAACGATATAGCGGTCGTTATTTATTACCTACAGTTCCCACCAACGATGATATATCCTTTATTGATATTATCTTTTTTGACTCTGGCATCTAATGAAAAAGCAATCAATGCAAGTGCTTTATCTAAATCGTCCACTGTGTTAAAAGATCCGTAGAACCTGCACTGTGCCGATTTTTGGTCGGTTATTACCGGCACGTTATAATATCGCTGCAGGTCTGTTGCCACTTTGGACAAAGGATCTCCCTTATAAATGAATTTGCCGCTCATTTTCTGGGCAAAGAATATTGCATCTTCTGTTCCATCCTGTAGCAGCAAGTCTTGCGAGGCCGGGTTGTATACCGCGCTTTTGTTGGCTGTTAATACCAGTTGGCCATTTTTATGCGGTTTGCCTTCACGGGTGTTCACCTGTACCATTCCTGATACCACTACTACCCTGGCGGCGTTGCCTTCGTGTACTTCCATGTTAAAGGAGGTACCCAGTACGGTAGTGTTGATCAGCGAAGAGGAGATGATAAAAGGATGTTTCGCATCATGGTTGATTTCAAAGAAAGCTTCTCCTTTTAATATTACTTCACGATTTTTTTTATCAAATACTTCCGGGTAGGTGATACTGGAGCCTTTCTCGAGGTGTACCACTGAACCGTCGGGTAATTTCACGGTTTGCCGTTCTGATGTGGTGGCAAATACCTTTTGTTTTACGCGGTCGTGGAGCAACATATACCAGGCGGCTCCTGCCAGCAGTAATACAGCGGCTGCCGCTGCGGCTTTGTGTTTGAACAACCGGAAAATACCTTTGAAAGAACTATCTGCAACGCCTATACGCTGGTGAATGTTATTCAACATCCTGTCCGACAGGCGTTTATCTAATATATGCTTTGCCGTTAGGAGGTCGGCCTCAAAATATTCGGCGGCTACTGTTTCCAGTTCGGAAAAATCATTGGCATCGAGGTATTCTACCATCCACTCCTGCTCTGTGGCAGTCCATTGATCTTTACTTAACAGCTGTTTGAGATATTCCTTTCTGTTGGGCACTAGCGTGATGGTTTAATCTAAATACGCGCAGTTAATAAAAAAGGGTGGGTTCTTTTTGAACTTTTTTTGAAAAAACAAAATATTAATTAAAAGATAATATGAAATAGGTTCGTTTATTTATGAATCATGGTAGTTCAGGAACAGCATCAGGAGCACAATATACTTACGGTCGCCGTTACGTTGCATATAGTCGTTTAGCTTGATCATGGCGGCAGACAGGTGTTCTTTTACAGTATTACGGGAGATGTTCAGTTCATTGGCTACTTCTTCATAGGTTTTACCTTCCAGTTTACATCTTGTTACTATTGTTCTTTTTTTAGGAGATAGTTTTGAAATCGCCTGTTCCAGCAAATGATATTGTTCTTCGTCGATGTTTTTACGCTCGATGGCTACCGCATCATCGGCGTCGGTTTGGAAGATGTTTTTGTGGAAAGCCTGTTCACGCAGCTTTTTCCTTACAAAAGATACACACATATTAAAACTGATAACAAACAACCAACCACTTACAGACTGGTCTGGTTCGATATCCTGTCGCTTTTCCCACAGGCGTGCGAAAACATCCTGGAGAATATCTTCTGTAACCACATCATCTTTCACAAACTTGAAAATATTCCGGTATACGGCCCCGTGATACTTCCAATACAAACTATCAAAGGCGCTTACTTCGTGGTTTTGTAACCGCACTACTAATTCAGCATCTGGTATATTCATATCTCTTCTTTTATATAAATCATATCGTGGAATACAATTTATATGGCTAGAAAAAAGCCAGGTCTCCCAAAGGCAATGGCCATCTATTTTGCTGCATAAATTAGTAACAAATATTATTATTTTATAAATAAATTCGTATTAGCTATAATTATAAATTATTACACACCGGTAAAGAGCTGGGAAAACGTTTGCTGGTATTGATTTTACAGCCTTATGGGAAAGATGGGAATAGAAATTTCTGGTACAGGTAGCTTCTGTACGAAGTGAAAACAGGGCGATAATTACTAATATGTTGGGGTTATGAAGGCTGGTTCATCTCATAGTGTTTCCACTCCCACTGCAACAGGGATACAATAATGGGCACCAGTGCCACACCTTTTGGAGTAAGGCTGTATTCTACACGTCCAGGCGTATCCATGAATGTTTCACGAACAATAATCTCATCTGCTTCCAGCTCTTTCAGACATTTTGCAAACACCTTTGCAGAAATATCCCCTACAATAGCATGTAGTTGTCCGAAGCGGATTTTACGCTTGCGTAAGGCATAAATAATAATGGGTTTCCACCGGGAGCCGATAATTGATTTTGACCGTTTATTCGGGCAATCACTGTATTTGCTGAACGTCTTTTGTTTCATTTGTACTTACCTTATGGTTACTGGTATTGATCCTAAGCCGCTGTAAAATTACGCATTTGGTTGTTGCTTTGCGTAAAAGATATACTCAATGAATTACGCATCGTTTTTTACACCGTTTCAATACAAAGGTCTGCACCTGAAAAATCGTTTTGTGATGGCGCCCATGACACGCATGGCATCGCCGGATGGCATTCCCACCCAGGCAGTAGCCGACTATTATGCCCGCCGCGCTGCCGGCGAAGTAGGACTGATCCTCACCGAAGGAACCGTGATCGACCGCCCGGCATCGAAGAATGAAAAAGACATTCCCAATTTTTATGGCGCCGCCGCACTGGCAGCATGGAAAAATGTAGTAGAGCACGTACATGCGCAACATGGTGTTATTGCGCCACAGATATGGCATACCGGCGACGCCCCCGGCATGACGGGATGGATGCCACCCGCGCCCAAAGAAAATCCTTCTACTATGTCGGTCGGTGATATCGAAGCCACCATCGCCGCATTTGCCAGCGCCGCTAAATCGGCCCAGGAAGCCGGATTCGACGCCATAGAGCTTCACGGCGCACACGCCTACCTCATCGATGAATTTTTCTGGGACAAAACCAACCCACGCACCGACGACTACGGCGGCAAAACCATCAAAGAAAGAAGCCGCTTTGCAACCGCCATCATAAAAGCCATAAGAGCCGCCGCAGGCCCCGACCTCGTGATCATCCTGCGCGTATCACAATGGAAAGCCACCGACTATAACGCAAAACTGGTGCACAACCCAAAAGAAATGGAAGACTGGATCATTCCACTGGCAGAAGCAGGCGTAGACATCTTCCACGCCTCACAAAGAAGATACTGGGAACCAGAGTTTGAAGGCTCCGATCTCAATTTAGCCGGCTGGATTAAAAAAGTAAGCGGTCAGCCTACCATCACCGTTGGCTCCGTGGGCCTTGCCGGTGATGTAATGGGCGCTTTTTCCGGTGAGGGTTCAGAAGTGGTTACGGATATGCGTGAACTGGAGCGCCGCTTTCAACGGGGCGATTTTGACCTGGTGGCAGTGGGGAGATCTATTTTGCAGGATCCTAACTGGGTGAAGAAAGTGAAGGAGGAACAGTTTGATCAGCTGATGGCGTTTGATGCGGCGAGCATGGGGAGGGTGTATTGAGGGAGGCTGCAGATATAGAACATAAGAAAGCGTTCGTTGCATACATGAGAAAAACCGGGTCAATGACCGGTTTTTCTCATGTATGCAACGAACATCCTCATTTAATAGTAAATAAAATCTCTTAAATACAACTTTTATTCGATTCCAAACATGCCGCGGCGTTATTAAATTTGCGCCATGTTTAATTCCTGTACCTGGCGCCGGCCCCGAAACGCCGGACACTTTGTTCCCGTAACAATAACCCTGCTGTTAGCCCTGCTTATGCAAACAGCTTTTTTAAACGCCCAATCCAATAACAGGGCAAATTACCAACTGCTTTGGCGTATTGATGGACCCGGCCTTCAGGCTCCCTCTTACCTGTTTGGCACCATGCACCTTACTGATAGGCGCGTATTTGAGTTTAGCGACTCCGTGCTTACAGCATTACGCAACACTTCAGCTTTTGCCATGGAGGTGGATATGGATTCAATGATGACATACATGTTGTCTCCCGGAGGTCCCTTACAGGATACTGTTAACCATATGCGGCACTTACTGAACACTGAGGAGTACCACTATGTAGACAGCCTGGTAAAAGATAAAACCGGCTCTTCCCTTGACCAACTGAAATTAAAGCGTTTGTGGTTCATCGAAAAGTTGCTCGTTGATGAAGAGGAAGAACTCAATAAAAATGCAGCTCCGGGCCAAAAACCAGAAAATATATTCCTGGATGGCTGGTTGCATCAGAAAGCCACCAGGCTTAATAAACCGGTGCATAGCCTCGAAAAGATCCAGAACCAGCTAGGCGTTATGAGCGCGAACGTTTCGGAAGCGCAAAAAGAAATATTCCTGTGGAGCATTGGTTACCAGCCTGCCGGTCAAGGTGATGCGCAAGACCGAACCGACCGGCTCGAAGCACGGGTAAGCCATCTCAATGAACTCGCAGACCTCTATTATGAAGGCGATCTCCGGAAAATATCAACACTTGTGGATGGTTGGAAAGACCCTGAAGATGGACCCAGCCTGGAAGTCCGGAACAAGGAAATGGTGACCAATCTTGTTTCAATGCTTAACAAAAGCAGTGTTTTCGCCGCTGTAGGTGTAGCCCATTTACCTGGTGAAAAAGGTATGTTATCGTTACTTCGGGAGAATGGATATTCTGTTTCTCCGGTAAGTGCCAAATTTACTGGCGAAACACGCCGCCAACGACAACAGCTGGACAGCCTGAAAGGATATTCCTTGAACAGGATTGCAAATGGTTACAGCGTTGTATTGCCTGGTGTTCCTGTGGTATATCCTTTACCGGGTGTAAACGGTAAAATGTTCCTCGGAGGCAATGAAGCAGAAGCCGGGATTGCCTTTTCCATGGATATTCCTCAACTGGCAACTGACCGTCGTCAATTGGTGCAGTCCATGATCGCCAACATGGCAGCACAGGATAATGCTGTATTGCAAAAATCCTATCCTATCACATACCGCAACATATCAGGTACAGAGGCAGTCTTATTACAAAAAGACGTACCTTTTTATATACGTGTCTTTATCATCAGCAACAGGGCGTTTCTATTTATGCACAGTTCCCAGAAAGCTGACAGCAGTGATAGAAAAGACTTTTTCCGGTCTGTGCGTTTCTATGATATTGTGCGGCCTGAAACGGTATATGATACGTTATATCAACCAAAGCTTGGTTTCTCTATGCTTCTGCCATCGGAGCACAATCATATCCACGTGGGTATGAAGGAAGGTATGCGCCCCGAAGAAGTATATTCTGCATTAGATAACGCCCATAAAATCTCTTATGTATTGCGTATAGAAAAAATGCAACGGGGTTATTATAATATTGATGATAAACAGGTGCTGGAATACCTTCGTGCATCAATACTCCGGCAAGACAGCACATTACAACTGACCGACTCTGTTTTAACGGAAAAAGACGGTTTCCCCCAATACCAGCTTACTTATCGGCATAACAATAGCTTTGTTTCCCGTTTGCACTATATTCCCCGTGGCAATCTTGCCTACTGCCTGATGACAACTTATGATACCGCTCATACAGATCGCAGCTACTGGCAACGTTACCTCCAGGCTTTTCACATACTTCCATTACAGTCACAAGCCCCGGTCATAGCCTTTGTACCTGCAGATAGCAGTTTTATAATAACCGGACCGGACAAGTTTACCGGTGGACCTCTCGAACGTCAATATGGATCATCTCTTGTTGATGTTAATTATTATACGTCTATGGATAGTGCTTCTCATTCAATGTATATAATAGAAACAGAAAAATATTCCCCTTACTATCATAACGAACCTGACAGCCTCCTGAAAACGTATATGTTTAACATAGACACGACCTTTATTATAATCGGCAGTCGAAAGTACTCCCAGGATGGTTTGTCTATATATGAGGCTGATCTGAAACACCGGAATACCGGCTTACGGTTTTACCGGAAAGCAGTGGTTGCCGGACATAGCATTTACCGGTTATCAGCCATTGTCCCAGAAGAACTGGCAGGCACCGGGTATGCACAGCAATATTTTTCTTCTTTTCATCCCAGCCAGACAGATACTCTGCAGCTTCAGCAGAAAAAGCTCTCCAGACTGTTGATGGATCTACAAAGTGCCGATACTTCAATATTCAATAAGGCCAACGCTTACCTGAAACACCTTCACCCCGACAGCTCGGATACCGGACCGATTATAAATGCACTAGACAAGCCTTTCCCGGCCGATACCGGTATCAGTAACGCTAAAGTCCAGTTGTTGCTTTCACTGGAAAATGCAACCAGCGACGCCGTGGTGCATGCAGCCGAGAAATTATTCGTTACCACAGAGAGTGTTCCGCAACGTAAAAATATACTGCGCTTCCTGACCAGTATTTCTTCGGATTCCGCCATTCTCACCTTTCTGCGTTTGGCGCCGGAACTACCGGTTGGCACTTCGTTTCCCCGGAATATTTTTGCTTTCTCATTCAGGGATGACAGTCTATATCTGCAATACCTCCCCGCCATGATTAATACTGCCAGCCGTTCGGAGAGCTTTCTGTATGCCTTTACTGCGTATACCAGCGACGATTCTATATGGCGTTCTCCTCAGCTCACACAATATAAACTCGACCGTCTCCTGCCCGGTATAACACAACTGTTTAAACAACAATTAAAACAATGGAAGAACCGGCAACCAGATTCAGACAGCAGCTGGTATTGGCAAAACGACTTACTGCGTACAGGCCGGATACTAGCACTACCAGGCATGCCTTCTTCCGCTGTTGAAAGCTTCCGTGAGCTACTGGCAGATACTACCATGTCGCTGCGTGCCCTGGGAGCACGTGGGTTAATAAGCCAGGGCATCAAGGTAAACGATAATATCCTTCGCAAAATTCTCACGGATCATAGCGAAGCATATCCATTCATTCAGGCATTAGAGCAACAAAAACAGTTGTCGCATATCCGTCACCTGCTTACCCAGGAGCTTGTAGGACGCAGCTACGTCTCCTATTACCTGAGCGACGACTATAACGTAACAGCTATCGAGCAGGTGTCCCGCGTGAAGGCACACCCCACCGTGTCAATGATATTGTACCGTTTCAAAACAGATGAAAGTGAAGACTGGGAATATGTTTTGAACGGCCCACACCCGACGGATCCTGCTAAGATCAATTTTGAGCCGCAGCTAATGCATTGGATTGAAGGGAAAAGTACCGTCGGGAATAAAGCAAAACTCAATGCTGAGGCAGTGAAAGCTTATAAAGAGTATTTGGAAGAGGATTGAGGCTTTTTATATTGCATTAAAACGGGATAGCCTGGTCAATGACCAGGCTATTTTATTTCAGCATGCAACGATTTTGAAATTTGTAAGTATGAATGTGATGAGATGTTGCCGTCCATTGAAGTCGCTAAAACCTTAGCCCGACTCCTGGAAACAACCGTGGGTTACTTACTGGGCGAAGCTGCCAACAGTAATACGTTTAAAGATCCTGCTATGTTGCAGCGACTTAATGAGATCAGCTCATTGCCTGAAGAAGATAAACGCTGTATTTTATATACTATTGATAGTCTGCTACAGAACGCCAGAACTAAAAAGGCATTTGCACATAAATAATAAACCCGGTCGATTGACCGGGTTTATTATTTATGTGCAAATGCCTTTCCTATTGAAAATATTTAACGATACTCCTAATTAAATCTAACTGTTGATAGTCATCAGTCTCTACAATCCTGGTAGGTATCTCTTCTCTGTCTTCTTTAATATTATACAAAGCATAATCTAAAAAACCTTTACTCCAAAAGTAAATATAACCACTAAATTTCGATGAGTCTAAATCAACTCCTGTTAAAACACCTAGATTATTAGAATCACTACTATCCCTCCTGATACTAATGATCGTATCTCTGTTTACTAGATATAAAAACTCCTTTTCTAAAAACTCAATAAAATCCATCTAATCCTTTTTTTCTTTAACTTCAGAAATATTTTTAACCTCCGGATTCAGCATGCCTCCTTGCTTCTTCAATTGATATTTCATAGCCGCATTAGCTCCACCTCCGATCGTTTTAAACCAATCAGCCTGACCTCCTTGAAGTAAACTATTAGTAGGTACATCAAACTCTACATATACAGAATCCGGTCCCGCCTGCTTTCTAAAAGAAGCTGGCCCGCTAGTAGCAGTAAAGGTCATCCCTCCTGCTCCTTCCTGTATTCTTCCTGTAGACTTCATAGCCTCATATTCTTTAGCTTGCATCCATCTTCCCACTCTGGTAAATGAATTGCTTTCAGTATTAACTTTGGCAGCATTAGTATTACCTCCTTGTACCGCTGTTGTTTGCTGATTTGTTTGTTTAGTGACAGTGGTAGCATTAGTAGTCCTTTGAGGCGCAGCCTGAGATCTGCTCATCGCATAATTAACAGTAGCCGCCGTCTGAAAACCTTCTGCTACAGTATTACCAATTTCCTCTGCATGCTGAGTTTGTTTCTGTCCGTCGGTTTGAACAGTATTCATAAATTCATTCCGGTAATCCTCATCATAAGCAACCTTCCTCAAAACATTTAAGCCGCCTTGGCTTGCTGTATTAAAGGAGTAAGTACCTACAAATTTCCCACTCTGATATACATCTAAGGAGGGAATTTTCATACCGAACAAGTCGAAAATCGTCCACCCCAAAGGTGCTCCAACGTTCTTACCTAAAAATACAAATCCGATTTTATGTCCCTTATCATCTAAATCCAGTCTATAATCATAAATCTCTTTACCATCAAGATCAACGTTCTCAATAGGGTTATTTGCTGTAAACTGATATGGTGTCAACTCTGGATACTGCTTCTGCAATGGATCTACTGATAAGAACCGACCAATTCGTGGATCGTAAATCCGCATTCCATAATTTATCTGGTTCCCCTCTCCCTTCACTTCATTATCATTCTCCTTCCCATTAAACCCATAACGGTATAGTCCCCCAATGCTCGCTCCTAAATACTCATAAAGAATATTTTTACACACAACAAAGCCAGCCAAATTGACCGGCTTTATCATTTTAAAAGAAAGTCTTAAACACTTTTTCCATTCAAATACTCGAAAGCGGATTCAATAAAATTGTACTACATTTGGGACACTTACACATTTCGAAATTAGTCTTTTGTTCCTCCCATACATGTTCACAAATAGGACACTCTAAAGATATTCCATCTAGTAAAGCCGCAGACTCTTCAATTCTTGGATTTTGGTATTCTAACTCCAACAGATTTTTATACTTCTCAAACAACGCGACCTCTACTGGAGCACCCTCAACTAGATTATTATAAAAAAAACGATTCTCAATTCCAACCCATTCCCTAAACGAAATTAAGATAACTTCTTTGCCATCACCAGTCAAACTTTTTCCAAAACAAAAATACCTTGAGAGACGATCGTCAACGACCTCAAACAAATGACTAGGAAACCCCCTTGTATATGAATCTACATTGAAAAGAATCTCATACTTGATAATATTATTATGAATATAAATTCCATATACAGTATACAGTTTTTCATTCAACAAGAATTCTGTAGCAGATACATTATAAATGCTACTATCTTCAAGCACTTCGTTAACTTTACTTTTTAGAAATCTTATCAACATAATTAATTACTTTTTTTGTTATTGCCTCCATAAAAAGATTTATTAGACTCAGGCACCATGACAGATTTCTTTAATGATCTATCATCAAACTTGAAATCAAACAAAGTTCCTGTCCGATTATTTTTGAGATAATGAACAACCGTATTCACAGTCGTCCCCAATGAAGTGTGATAGTCTAATTCGACCGAATACTTTGTAATATCAAATCCTGCTAATCATGGATCTGTCAATGGCTTATCCGTTCCGGTTCCTAAAATAGGATTACCTCCGCCTTTTTGCGCAGCGCTCATCGCTATACTTTCTGCAAGATTACGTGGCTGTGTCCTCCATATTTTGGAATTAGCTAAATAATTGAATCCTGGCGGCAGTCCAGCAGCAACAGATTCATGACTCATTATAAGACCTGGTTGTCCACCTCCTACCTGAGTATTTGAATTAAACCTCACAGGCTCAGTCTCTATCGCATGTGGGAATACACTAGAATTTCTTGGCGGAATACCTGCAAATGACATAGCAACCCCATCCACTCCACTACCTTAAAACACTCCTTTATCACCTCCTACAAGATACCCAGTAGATCCTCCAAGACCACTTCTAATGGCGTCTGCAAGGGCTTCATTATATCGTTCTTGCGAAATACGAGCATTCTTTAAAACAACTGATTGCGGCCCCATCTGTATAACTCCATCGATTTTCATCATTATGTGAGCTTCCGGGATCGTTGTAAGAATTCTCGTCTTATCTCTAGCAATCTGCTCTGCCTGCGCAATCTTCAACTCTGCTTTTCTCTTCGTTGCAAATGCCTGCTGCATCATCCACTCTTCAGCTCCATCAAGATCTATGGCCTGTATTGGCGTATTCCCTGCAAACTGGTATGGCGTATACCAAGGATATTTCTTTGATAATGGGTCTACGCTCAGGAATTTTGCGATACGCGGATCGTAGATTCGCATCCCATAATCCTGCTGATTCCCCTCTCCCTTCACCTCATTATCATTCTCCTTCCCGTTAAACCCATACCTATATACCCCCCAGCACCCAACTCCACGGCCTCACCTGCCAACCGCAACTTGGGACCTTAATATCGCTTGCAGTAATCAGAAACATGAGTGAGCATATTACTATTGTTTTTTAAACCAATAATACTGAGGTCTTCCATCTTCTCCATTAGATCCAATAATAGCAAACATTGAATCATTCTTGTTGTACGGAGAGAAGTCTATAACGACAGGTGTATTTCTAAATCGCAATTTGCCGGAGCTTTCAAACCCACATGTCCCTGCATCCCAAACACCTACTGTATCTTCTATAAAAGGAACCAACCTATTAGTGTGAAACGTAGAATCAGGCTGAAAGATAATTAACAACCCCGCAAACTGCATAGAATCATTTGATTTTTGACCCAATGTGTCACTTTGAGCATTATACAGATACTTCCTATCTGATTAATATGACATTTCTTTCTTGCTTCAACCTCACTCAATCCACAAGAATAAACACTAACGCTTATTATTAAAAAAAACAGCTTAAAATATTTCATTGCAAAATTTTACCGTTGTAGTAACGGACTTTCATTTGGAATAAACAAGTTAAACGATTCATTCCTCAAGTGCCCACTTCTTAAGCCAGCCATCTACAACAATGTGTCCAGGATTACCTTTTATCTTTATTTTATTTTTGGCATCAGTTATTCCCATGATTTTCAAGAGTGATCCACATCCTTATCTCCATATGGAAGACTCCCGGTAAGTATATTACGGGCCGAGTGCCAAGATCAAGAAACTCAGACAACTTCTCTCCTACCAGCCACTAATATTGAGTATTCCTCGATAAACTGGTATAGATTCCTGTATAAATAGCATAGTATTCTAAAGGTAATGTTGTTCTTAACTTTTCAAAAAATTACTACTGGGGCACCGTTAATTTCCCGTGCAAATAAAATAAAGTTCTGTCTTCAATCAATGGCAAATCGAGGTAAATAGAATTATTACTTTGCTGAATTATTTCTGATGCAAATATGCCGTATCCAGGTAAATAAGCGTGATATTCATGTATTTTATAGTTTAATCCTTCAGAATTGTAAAAAAAATTAATAGTAAAATAGTCACTAAAAAAAATCAACTCTCTATATCTGAATTTAATTCCGCGCAGAATGCCTCCATACAAGTCATGAACTACCAACATTCCTCTATCGACATATTCCACTTTTATGCAAGTATCAGCTAACATTGTTTCAACGAGGACCAGGTTATACGCCTTATCATCTTTACGAAAAACAAACGTACGTGTTGTATCTTGTAGGATGGCCGACACTCTAGTCAGATTCATAGTACCTACTTTGTACTGACTTATTAGAAAATCTGTACCTGACATGTTAACAACAGTATCATGTTGAACCCTTTCATTTTTTAAATAGAAATCTAAAGAAACCATTATGTTACTAGAATACTCGGCTTTTATATCAAGCCCTGAAATACAAGATTTATCAGGTAATAGTCGAGCATAATTAAAACCACAAAAGCTGCTACTTTTAATAGGTTGCCCACATGCTAAAGCATATACTGATGCTAAGAAGAAGATTAATACATGTTTTTTGTCCAATGCGATATATTTATTAAAATTCATACCTATTTTAAAATGATTTTAAATTCTATCAAAACACGTCATTGCGTTTCCTTTAACACAGTTTGCAATGACGGTAATGGTTTGTTCTCAGGTTTTAAGGGAGGGATAGCTGGAGCGTTATGAGGCGCGCCTTTCTCATCTAACCTAACGTTACCAAAATTTGTATTAACAGATCCATCTGGCTTAGCCAGAGACCACTTCTTATAATTCTCCTTTGCCCAAAAATAATGGCGAGGAGGAGCCACCCCTTGAGCGGGTTCTGGTGGTGGTGCTGCTGTAGGTACCCAATTAAAAGCGTTCCAAGAGCCCAAAGTATTCTCTCCTTGGTTCCCCATAACCTCTCTTCCCGTCATTTGAGCAAATGTTGACAAGTATTCAGAACCACTTAATTGAGGAGCTCCAGTAAAGCATCCCATTAGTACTATGCTTCCTGTACTTGTCAGGTTTTTCGTTAGGCTCTGAAAATCATCTATATTTTTATATAAATCGTTTTTTCTGTACGCAGTATAAGAACCTGGTACTCCCAAAGTCTGCCCCGCACTTTCAAAACTAACACCGTGATCTGCAAAAATCATTGTTTGATACTGAGTATTAACATCCTTTAAATATTTGCTAATATCCTGAATATTGCCAGCCATCATTACGTCGATATTCTTATTTTCCATACCCTTAGCATAGTATCCTCCAAATTGATATCCTGATTGTGTCACTGAAGTACCTACAATCAATAATGCAGTTGCTTTGGGATTTGGTGCTTTCATATATTCTAATCCATCCAGATCTATTCCATCTATAGGTCTGTTACTTCCGAACTGATACGGCGTAAGCATTGGATATTTCGGAGACAATGGGTCAACTGATAAGAACCTCCCCACCCTCGGATCATACACCCTCATCCCATAATCCTGCTGATTCCCCTCTCCCTTCACCTCATTATCATTCTCCTTCCCGTTAAACCCATACCTATACCTTCCCGCTCCCAAATTCCACGTCCTACCCACCATTTGCATACCAAACGGCGCATAGTCAGACATATTATACACCGTCGCATTTAAACTCACCTGCTGATCTGAAATCACGCCCAGCGTATTCCCCAGGTGATTATTCAATTCATAACGGGTTAAATTAACCTGCGACCATGCAGTAGCGGCATTACCAACCGTACCTGTCACTGCGATTTCCGGCATCCACATACCTAGTCTGGAGCTACCGTAAAGATGTTGCTCTTTCCAGTAGGTTTGAGTACCGCCATTATTACCATATACCGCCAGGGAATTGCCTTGTGCATCCCTTACATACCAGGTTTTATTGACAGTACCACTTTTTGTATACTCTTTATAGATACGGTTACCGGAAGCGTCATATTTATACATCAAAGAACTACCGTCACTAAAAGTAATACTTTTAATTTTACCATAAACAGACCAGGTAATATTTGTGATGGAAGCGCTCTGATCTTTTATCAGATTGCCTATTTTATCATAAGTATAATTGTCGTCAGGCATGCCATCGAGGTCCGAACTATAGGCACTGGAAGCTACCGCGTCCTTTATATGACGTAAGGTATTGGCAGTAAGATTACCGGCCTGATCTCTGGGGTAATAATAGCTGAGATTATCCATTGGCAGGGATACATCACTGGTACCATTCCTGAAATAGGAAAGGATATTGCCATTACCATCATAACTGATGTCTTCCTGATTGTTCTCGATCCGTTGCGATAATCCCCACGTACCCGTACCCGTTATCGGGTGCTGACGCATACGTATCAGGCGGTTTAGCTGGTCGTACCGGTAACTGTAGCCAACGGGGTTACCGCTGTTTAATTTCGATAATGCTACGGTAGTACGACTGATATTTCCGTTAAAGAGATTCTGGCCGGTGATGTCGGTGGCACTGGCGGCATATTTTACCGCGAGGGCATTGGCTCCGGTGCCAATAGGCTTATAATCGCCTGTAAAATAGTCAAGTGAATATGCCATCACGTCTTTGGCGAAAGTGCTGCCTGATTGTCCATCCAGCCCGATATCATTGGCAGGTGTAAGACCAGTACCATTTATTGTTTTAAGCCATCCCTGCAGCGTGTAGGCATAGTCAATTCCCTGTGCATTGTTTTTACCGATGCGGGCACGTGCAAGTGGTCCGTGTTTGTAATAATAGTAATGCGCATCCGTAGCAAGACCGGCAGTGGGGATTGTCCAGTTGTTGCCGCTGTGTGCAATACCAGTATTGGCTTCCACCAGCCTGTTTTCAGCATCATAGGTGTAGTTATAGAAAAACTGATCCGGTTTGGCCTGCTGATAGCGGACAGCATTCACCTTACCGCTCACCAGGTCATAGTTGTAGTCGATTTTCTTTATTTCGTGTAAGCCGTATAATTTCTGCCAAAGTGTTTTCACATTACCTAACGCATCATAACTATAGTAAGATCCCTGCTCCACAGTTCCTTCTGTTTCCAGGTAATGACTGCCAGAAACACGTTTACGGAGATTATCCTGCGGATACAGTGCATCCGGTGGTGCAACATCATAGAAAGTGCGGGTAATCTGGCTATTAGTTCCACTGGCCAAAAAGAGATTTACCGTAGCATCAGCTACAAAAGCCGGTAACCCGAGGCTATTCGCATTCTTCTTTTCCCCTACTTCGGTGATCCGTCCAAGATTGTCATATTCCGTGTAGCTATATTGATTGGTTCCCAGGTACTGATTGGCATTACGGGATGCGAAAAGACGGCCTTTCTGGTCGTACCAGAAATAGCTGGTATTGGCATCCGGTGAGTTTTGCTGCACCACCTGACCCAGGGAGTTGTACGCGTAATCTGTACTGAGGCGGTGCCGTGGATATACAGCAGATGTTTGTACCTCCGTTGTTCCTCCGTCCGGCAGCGTGGTAGCTGTTCCGGGCAATGGCGTATTGAATCTTCCCCAGCTAATGGTATCCTGTAAAAGGACGGCGCTATAGGCCGCTGCCATACCCATGCAGTTCTCTTTCGCATTAGCGGCAATTTCTGCAGTGGACATCAAACGCTTGTACATTCTCAGCTGTCTCAGGTAAGTGAGGTTTTCCGCAAATACGGCGCTTCCCGTTGATGCCGCTGTAATATCCCAGCCACAACCCAGCGGCGGGGCATTACTCACAGCAGGACAACTTACCCCATTCACAAATACGCTGATAACGCCGCTTTCATCAAGGTCAGGGCCTTGTAATACCACATGTGTCCAGGGATTGAGCGGCAGTAAGCTGCTGATATTAACATCTATACTATTGGAAGCTGTGATCTCTGCAGATCCGGCCACCGGCGGCGCCAGTTTATACACATCTGCATGCAGGTAACTACCATCTATACAAACATTAAAATAAGCCTTGTCGCCGGCATTGGCAAGCACTTGTGCTGCGCCTCCATCTGCATTATACAGCCACATTTCCACCGACTGGCTCGCGCCTGTCAGCGCCGTACCAAGCCTGTCGAGTGTGGTCGCCTCATTAGTATTTTGTTGTGGTCCGTTATAGGTACACTGACTATACTCCGCCCTTCTTGAGCGATCAACCCAATCAAGTCGCTCCGGTTCCTCTATCACATCCACTCCTTCCGGGGGAACCGTCCGCAGGAGATTTCCGGCCTGATCATAATAGTATAAGGTATAATGATAAATCTGCTGAGAGGTGTTGAGTGACACTTTGGAACGGACAGCGCTGCAAATATCGATGTACTGCTTACGGAAATCCTGTTTCACAGAATCTATGTACATCGTGTAAGACCTTTTTGCGCCTTCTATTGCGCCGTCAACCAGGTCATACATGCATTCGTACGGCTCCGCCGGCAGAGTGCTGTATACCGGGGTATTACAAAGTGTTGCATTAGGACTTGTCTGTAATAATTTCCTGAAATTATCATAATCCGAAAAAGCCAGTGAAAAACCCCAACGTTGGTTCAGATAGTTACGATATACATTTTTATAGGCAACAGCTGAAGTATCTCCTAATGCTCCTACCGATGCGGCAAAGGCAACCCTGGCTGCCCAAAACTCAGTGGCAGTAATACACCCCTTAGTAGTTCCATCCAGGAATACCGGTAAGGTAACTTCCCGGTCGAGTAAATAACGGCAGTTATTACACCCTTTCATGAGCGCATCGAGGTCCGCAGATGTGATGTTCATCCCACTGCCATACTTCGCCACCAGGTAATTAAAAAAGGTTACGCCGGGCTGCGTGTTTTGCTGCTCCAGTTTAAGTGCGTTCAAACGTGCGCACATGGTTGAATCAGTAGCTCCCACCGACCTGGTAACAGTTTGCGGACTCACGTTGTATGGATAAGGCCCATCTGCCAGCCAGGGATTGCAAAGCATACTAAGAGCGGAAGGACTCAGGTAACGTTTCAATACCTGCTCAAAGGTAGCATCGCCATCGGTATTTACTTTTCCCGGCATCGCATTGCTGGAGCCATTTATATGCGTTTCATCTCCACCCAAAGTACAAACCTCTATCAAACGGGTGCGCAGCAATGTCTTATTCGCCGCAGGAAGGGTCGTACATGCTTCCAGTTTCTTCATCAGAAGATCCACATTCACTTCGCAGGAGCGCTGTATCTGCAGCTTCAGTGAATCCCTGGCAGCAGGCAGATAAGCAGCGGTATCTACCGATAATGTTTCGTTATATTGATAGTTATTGAGACGGCTCTTCTTTCCCCAATACTCCACTGCGCAGGGTGAAGGTGGGTTGGTGGGAGTGCCTGTACAACTATACGTGGCGCTTGTGATTCTCTCAGATCCCTGGCTGGAACTCTGCAGTACAAATGATTTTGGTCCGGGAGAGGCTGCCGAAAACACAACATCTTCGTCGTGAGAAGGGAAAAATGTGCCCCCATCAACCCAATAAGTAATTGTTATGCTAATCCCTGCAGGTATTGGCATATTAGCAGGTGGCCATGTAGTAACCGTTCCCACATTACCCGACCGGGAGAACATCGACAAATTAAAATCAGCACAGGTCCTGTATGGAACAGGCGGTGTAGGCTTGTTTCCCTGATTGATTACCGGGTAAGCGCCCACCGTGCAAATACCCTGGCAGTAACTGGCGTCTCTTAAACGTTGATAATATTTTTCTTTCAACTCCAAGTACAGGCTAACATACGTCTGCCATTGCTTGTCAGGAATTCTGCAACTGGCAACCGGCGAACACTGATTCCATCTTACTGTTAAATCAGTGCTTGCATTTACGTTGGTATTTCCCTTACCATCACCGCAATACAATAAATAATCCACGTATTGCGACAAACTTTTATTATTCACGCCGCTACCGGATATGTGCAATACGTTTGCAGCATAATTATCCAGATCTGCTTTAAATGCAGTATAATAGGCCGTACCCGCGCCACTGCCGGTAAAGAAAGGATCCGCAGCCAGCAACCAGGAACCATTGTTGATGTCGTACTGCAAGCCCGCTTTAATCGATGGAATATCTGCCGTTGTAGTATAGATCTTTTCTATCCGCTGATCCCATGATTTATCCGCATTCATCGCTTCACAGAAAGTAAGCGCACATTTCTCCGGATGATAAGACAGGAACTTCTCCGCCCATTCGGGCTTCCAGTAGTTCACCAACATGGCTAGCGTAAAAGACTCATCATAGGGAGATGTGTAAGAACCATCCTGTAACTGAAACTTAGTGGCATCATAATCCGTACTTCCTGGTTCTTTTGGTGGAAAGACATCCAGATTACGCCAATTTTTACTAATCACATTTATACTAGTTTCCAATGGAACACCGTTGGAAAACAACGCGTATTGACCACCAGGACTTACATCATTTAAAAGTATATTTCTTAATTTATCACATGGAGATGCCAGACAGGAAGTTCGCAACATCTGGCAATTACTGTATAAAGCATCATACAGTCCGCCGGCCCAGGTATTGATCGCTGCAAGATTAGCTACCGTATCAATACCATTCTGACTGATCCTTATCTTCAGGGCTGTCATGAATCCAGGCTTCGTTCCCAGCATTTCCCGGCAGGTGGTGCACTCCGAAAAACATCCCGTAAAATCTTCTTTCTTCAACTGTTCCAGCGCAAACTGGAACTGCGTTTTAAGGTTGGTATTACGCGTAACGAAATCATTCGTGTAATACTCAATCACATTTGGATTAAGCGCCAGTTCAAACGTAATATAGTACTCCCCTATTTTATTCAGCGCTACTGTAAAAGTGGTATCACTGGCAGATGTAAGGTTACAATCCGACAATGCACTTCCCCGCTTTACATTGGCCATATTCAGTATCCGGTTATTGCAATCATCATTTACAATGACCTTTACATCATAGTAACAATTGCTGCAAATAGTTACACCACCCTGTGTGTACTTCTTAATCAACCTGTCCATACTAAACGTAAAAGACGCCGTTGGATCCGGCACCGAAGCAAGATAGGTGGTAGTAGCGGTGAGTTTCAGCGTGCCGGCATCAAATACAAACCGCTCAGGCTGCAGCAATACTATATTTTTCTTAACAGCAGCCGGTTTCGATGGTAATGCCAGCAGCGACGTATCCGGTGTGCTACCTGTAAGCGCAGTGGCTACCGTTTTTCCGGCGGCGTTCTGATAGGATATACTGATCTGGCCATTCGGATCTATCACCATATTTTTCAGATAGTGATCCGCATAACCCGCATCATTACCAAACAGGCGATCAAGCTCCCATTGTTCAGGCTTGCCATAATAATAACGGGTGGTATGATTTACAGCAAGATTTGTAGTAGGCTGCATCGTAAGTCCCACGCCACCTTTCACCGCAATACGGCCGGTATTGTCCGGTGTATACGACGTTACCGCCAGCGGGTACTTTTCTGCATCAGGAATATATTTCGCGTATGGATCTGTTGAGAGGAATCCGTTACTGATAGAATAGTACTTAGATGCACCCCATCCGGTTTTTAAAGAATCAGGTATTCCGATACACGCGCCTGTAAGGCCTTTAAATACGTTGGCGCCATTATAAGAAGTTCCCGCAGGATTTATATTAAAATCGGGGAAAAAATTCAATATACCGGAGTTTGTCGGGGCTGGCAAAATATTCGCCACGGGCCGGCCATACTGGTCATAAATATTTTCCTGTACTATGGATACTTTATCACTATTGTTTACCGTAACCGTTTGCCTGTTGCGAAGTGTGCCATCAAAATAATTCACCACTTCTTTTTTCTTTCCTTCTTCCGCGTAGGTAGCATCATACTGCCAGTTTAAGCCTGGCTGATGCCAGGTAGTTGGTAGTACTATCACTGCCGGTGAAACAACGCCACCAGATGAAATCTGGTAGCTCCAGGCGCCCTCGTTCCGATAGCCAGCACTTTCATCTACCGTACGCATGCGGATAAGCAGGTACTTACTGTTATGCACCAGTGAGATCGTATAATCGGTATTCACCACCGTAATACGTGTGGAATTATTACGGAACATCGGCGCCAGTATCTGCATGGTAGCTCCGCTGCCTGCCTGCGCCAGAATAGCTCCGTTAGCAGATTCTTCATCTACAAAAGTCCATTCAAGATCATACTTCTGTGCGCCCGGTATCAGATCCCAGCTGACCTTTACGGAATTGGCTGTGGGTGTAACAGATGTCATAGCGCTCATGGCACTCATACCCTGCATAGCCGGCTGCTCGTCCTCTGCTATATCTACCATAGGGATCAAGGTTTTACCACTCTGCGGTAAATAATCCCTGTTTACAACAACATGCGCCTCCAGCGTAAAGATGGCGGGCAATTCACTAAGCTCGTCACTACTGATATCATTTACAGAAACCTTTATCTTATATGCATTACTAAAGTCGTATTGCGCCATCTGCTGGTATACAGCACCCGTGGCAGTGTCGTAGTTGATGGTAAGCTTTACATGCTCTATGGTAATAGGTTCTTCCTGTCCGGGCTGGCTCCAGTACTCCACCTTCAGATCTGTTTTACAGGAAAACGACTTGTTAATCCCTCCCAGATCATTATTGTTAAGCTTAAAAACAATCATGTTCAGCACAGAATTGTTATGGATGGCGTCCCAGTTATAGGCAGGGTTTTCGAATTTTTCATCTTTCACCACCAGGGTATCGCCCTTTTTGAGGGCGCCCTGAATTTTCTGCTGATAGGGCTCTATGGCCGCCAGGGCTCTTCCTGTTGTAATACATAACAACAGGAACATAATCAGTATTATGGCAGATGATCTGGTAAAATATTTGAATAAAGGCATATTCAACATTAAATAGGGTTAACACTAAAATAAACTGACCAGCGTATAACCGGCATAAGCGCTGGCAGGTTCCCAGCCCTCGCCTCCTTTTTGCAGGTACGTTTCCTTTTGCAGCAGCTTTTGAGGAATAACGCCATCCTGCCACCTGTCTACGGTGATCACCACCTCTTTATCCATCTGATCATTAAGAGGATCGAGAAGATTCGTCAGCCTCATATACTGGCCTTTCAGCACCATGGTGGCAGGATCATATTCAAAGCGATATTCTTTACAGGAAATATGCCGGCTGTTCCGCATGCTGATACTGGCTTTTCCGGATGAAATTTCTTCAGTGATCTTATAGTTTTCATCCCTCCATATCTGGACAATACTATCGGTAGGCATATGAAACGGAGGAAGTACCTTCCGGGCGGGTCCCACAAAGATCTTCTTCGCATTCTTACTTACACTGATAAAGATGTCCTTTAGCGCAATGGTTTCCACATCACTTGCCTGGTAATAGAATTCATTCCCGCGGCGGCAGAAACTATAAACGGTGTACAGGTTGGTGGCACTATCTGACGGATCTTTTGCAGATATGGTACCGGCAGTGTAAAACTCCTGGCAGGAATCCATATGGGCATATACGCTGATAAGTTGCCGCAGCGCGCTTTCATCTTTCATACTGTGTAAAACGCCCTCTTCGGGAGCTGGCTTTACTGACAGCCCGCGGGTTGCAGGATTCATCCATCCCGGCACTCCTGCAAAAGAAATGATAACGCCTCCGAGTATCAATACCGGCACAACGAATTTTAATATCCAGATAAACTTTTTCATATGTAGGGAGTCAGATCCGTTTAATATTATTAATTACCTTTTTTACGAAACACTGAGCGGCTTTCTTTGAGGGTCATTATACCGAGGTCTGTTTCTTTCTTCACCCTGGTCAATGTTCCCTCATCATCATACTCATAGAAAGTGGCAAAGTTGTTCTCATCCATTTCCGCCATCAGGCGCAATGTTTTTTCATCGTAAGCATAGGTTTTAATGGTAGCATCGTAAGGGAAAATACGGATATCATCTACCGCTGCTGATGCGGATGCAGGCAGTAACACCAGTATGGAAGTGGCTCCGGACGCCACATTAATTTCCCCTTCCACAAGCTTCCAGCCTTCTACAGCGGCTTTTACCTTGAGTACAATGTTGGTACCATTAGCAGACGGCGTGAAAGCAGGCATCGTCAGTCCCGTGCTGCCATCCTTTACCCAGGCAGAGAAAACATATTTCTTTGCAGGCAGGGGCTGGAATCCCTGCGGGTACAAGCCTTTGGTAAGTTTAATAATATACTGGCCGAACATATCTTTATTCAGGTAATTGCCATTGCCCGGCTTGTGTTCCAGTGAGTGAACAATTGCTTTCAGGGTAATAGTATTGGTTAACTTAAGGCTGTAATTACCTGAATGTGCGTCATCAGATTTAAGGTTGGTAAGTGAGCTGGTGCCTAACGCCGTACGGATATCAAAACTATCCATGCTACAAGACCCTGCGCCGCAAAGACCACTATACTTATAATCCTCAAAACCATCATAAAATACCTCCCGCTTCATCGCATTCCCGGCAACGGCCACCGGCACCACGCCCCTGTAACCAAAAGCAGCGCTGCTATACCGGAGCAATGCATCCTTATTCTCCATTTCCTGACCATACTGATCATACAAGGTTACATACCGGCTGGTTACCCAATTGGTATTGGCTGGAACAGGTCCCCATTTCCCCGTGGGAATATCATAATACCAGAAAGATTTAAACGTATTGTAATAACCGCTGCTACGCAGGTTAAGTCCGCCGCCCTTATTCGCAAAGATCTGGTGATCTGTACGGTTCACTTCATAGGTTTTTTCTTCAGACACCCGCCAGTTACCCAATATACCTGCCAGGTACGGATTTATCGTTCCTGCAAGGGGCCTGGTATCACATACATACGGATAGGTACAAAGATCCGCTATGCAGGAATACCTGGATATTCTCCGGTTTCCAGTCGCATCCAGGATATAGGTATTCACCTGTGCGCTGTTAACAAGATATAAAGTGGAGAACTGGATAGCGAGTTCCGCTTGTGTGTCTGTCATGGTACTGAGCACATCCGGCGATTGGTTATATATTTCCACGCCAACCGCTCCTGGATTACCGGTAGCTCCGCCAGGAACATTATAAAACTCAATACGGATCTTATGGGAACCGGCTGTAAGCGGAAGCGCTATTACAGTCCAACTTTGGTAGTTGGCAAGATCTGATCCTCCCGGGTTGGAAGTAACCACCTTCAGCGCATCATCTATATATAGCCTCATATAGTTATCGGACCCGTAACCCACCGAATATGTTCCGGAAGTAGTTACGGTAAAGCAGCTCTCCATCCCCATCCAGGTATTTACCAATAACTGGGCATTGTTCAGCCATACTCCCGATCTGTGCAACCTGCCGCAGGGTATTGCCTCCTCGGCAGCAAGTGTGTTCGTCTGCGCCTTGTAAGCAGTGTCGCCCTCACTTTGTGGAGTACCTGTATTCACCTCATTTGTGGAAGCAGTTTTGAAAGATGCTCCGCCACCAGTGCAGGCGCCGCCCCAGAAATTGGTTTTCTTCGTTACAGTAGTATTGTCTGATTTTTTGAAAACTACCCCATCAATACCATAGAGTGTACTTACGTCGTCAGGCACCTCGACCACTGTCAGGGTATCATTCATATTCCGGACCGACATTAACTGGCATTTGGTACTATCGGAACTGATTATATATCCTGGCGGACAACTGATACACATTTTCGCGCCCCATTCTTCTTCGTATAATACCGCCTTCGCATCTATTACTTTGTAAGAAGTATTATCCGCGTTGGAGAGAACAGCAAGTTTACCGCCCGCCAAAGGGTTCTTAAGACTTACCACCGTACCGGCAGTTGCGCCCAGCTGATTCCGGAAACCGGAACGATATACCTTTACATCGTGACTCAGACTCTTCACCAGGTTTCCGGCATCGTCAATCAATCGTATGCGGTTTACAGGATCACTGCTTGTCGGGCTACTGATTACCCAATACCGCTTGCCGTTTGCCTGCAGGTCAATTAACTCATCCCCACCTGTCAGGGAAGATGCGTAAGTGGCTCCCACCAATCCGTTAGCGTCGGTAGTGAAATTCTTTAATATGGCATTGACGTTTTTATAGGCGCCGGCCATTTTTCCATAGCTCCAGTAAGCCGGCATATTTACGGAATACACCGGGTCATCAAACTCATTATTGGTGCTCGTTACTACCGGCTGACCGGTATTGCGGTCAAACACCAGGTTGGAAGAAGTAATGGTAGAACCATTCACCGTTTTTACCACCTTTTCCAATATACCCGTTTGCTGCACGGTTTTAAGTACAGAAGCAGATCTGAATAATTTGTAACTGTCGTTATCCTTTCGGGGCCAGTGTGGGATAGGCAGTGGCCAGCTTATAACAGGGATCACGTCTACTCCCAGTTGTATGGATGTTCCCATATCACTGGTTTCCTGTTCACGCATATCCGCTACCAGTTCTATTTCCCGGCCAATCACTTCTGCAGGGTTAATGGTACCTTTTTCATCTATGGTAGTTACCGTATTATTTAACTTTTGCTTGCCCGCATCCAGCGCATCAGATTTATAATAATAAACAGTAGAAGAGATTTCTGAACCATTCTGATTAAATACTCTTTCTGCTTTGGGTTTACCATGCATATCATTCAGCCAGATAACATACCCTTGCGACATGCCCAGTTCGTATACCTGGTTTCCTCCTGCAAAATTGGTCCATCCGGCCGGACCTTTCCGTTCTACATCGGGTCTTGCCTGCACCTCTGTTATTACGGGGTAGTCTTTTGCGGTGTAAAATTCCTGCTGGATCCAACCGGTATTCTTTTGCGGATCGGCATTACCCGCAGCGTCCAGGTCGCGTATAATCACGTTGCTGTAGCCTATTTGCGGGGCCGGGAACAAACTTTCTCCAAAAGGTTCTTCGAGGTAGAAATAATTGGTCAGCGTGCCTTTGGATTCCTGGCTGTAAGGCACTGGCATCCGCATTGGGTTTTCATCCGGGCCAATAGACGGCTCATAGGATGCTACGCCACTGCTGATGGTTTGTCCGGATGCATTAGTAGTTCTGTACTCATACTGTTGCCCATAGGCCGCTGCCGGAGCGGTGCTACCACTCATTACATCCCAGCCATCAAACATCCGTATTTTTTTTACCCTTGCCGGTCCTCCTAACTTAATGCCATCCGCTTTTACTACGCGGGCAAAGCTTTTACCAATATTGACCTTTGTGGCAAAATTATTATCCCTTGCACGTTCATTAAAGTTCTTCTTTAGCTCGGCCAGGTTCCCGATTGCATTCACGATGGCCGTTAAAGCCCGTTCAATACCTGGCTCGTCCTGGATCCTGTCTTCAAAACCGGGGTACGCATACTTCGGATATTCCAGCCTCATTTTTTGCCAGGCCGCCATTATAAATGGATTGGCGGTCACCCTCCCCTCTGTGAGATCTTTAAAGAGTACATTAGTGGTCCCATCCCCATTGTTCTTAACCTTTACTACTTCTCCATAGCAGGAAATGTTATCAAAAAAAGTATCTGCTGTTTCCTCCGGTTTATCTGTAACGTTTACGTTTATACGTGCATAAAAATCATTCCGGCCGTTAAGATAATCGTTCACAAAGTTCTGAAGTATGGCCGCGTCATTCACTCCCCGCAAGGGGCCGGGAGTAGGTATTTTTATACCGTGTGCTTCTTTAAGATTACTGGCCGAGTTACCAACACTGTCGGTAATAAACGCTTTGATATCCACCATCTGCATCGCCTTCCGGTCCTGCACATACGCATAGTCACCCGATTCGTACTCCACTTCAATCCTTCCTCCTGTAGGCAATTTTATTGCTGACAGGTTCCACAGGCGCGCGTTATTGTTGGCAGCAGCCTGGTTCTGTATAGTATAGGGGAATTCATCATTCCGCATGCTGCCGGGATTCAAGCCTGTTCCTTTAAAAACACCCCAGCGGTCGGTGGACAAATAAGCATAAGACTGGTTGTAACTATATTCAAACTCATAGGGATGATTCCTTCCTTTCGTGGAAGATGCGTAGGTAAAATACACACTCTTCAAAGTGTTTTTACCACCCCCCAGGCTATTATTAGGTACGCCGGGACACAAATTGTTGTTATAATCGAGGTGAACCGTTTTTATAGGACGTGTAAGATCGCTTTTGGAATACAACCTGATCTCCTTCAGCTTACGTTGCTTAACGGTATTATCGCGGTGGCCGTATACGTCGCTCACGCCGAGCGCATCATCCCTGTCTGCCGTAAGGAAATAGGCAATTTTTGTTTTGGTTTCTATTGAGCTGAGATACCAAAGTTCCTTCTTGCCATAAATTACGCTTCCTTTATCATCTTCCGCATCTGCATTCAATCCACGGTTATATAACGCTTTACCGGCGTCCAGCGGGGCACGCCAGCCGTAACTGCCCGGCACTTTGGAATAATTGAACTTTACAGCGGTACCAAGATCATCATCTGTTATACCGTTGTTTGTAACATCTACGTAGTCGGGACTTAATATCGCCGTAAGCAGATAGGATGACGCGTATGGCGGCTGTTTTTCATGCTTGTAATATTTGTCCCTTCCAAAATCATGTACTATTTCCCCATCGCTGTCAACATCCATTCCGATCAGGTTCTTCGCAACATCGGCTGCATTGTTTTTATAGGTGGGATTTACTGCAAATGTAAATTCATCCTGTTGCAGGTTATAAACAGGCAAACCGTATACGGCTCTTTTGCCGTCATTTTCAGTTACCGTAATTTCTGAAATATGATGTCTTTTCCTGGTAGGATCATTTCTGAAGAACGTGTTCACTACTTCCGGTCCGCAGGCAGGAGGCGTGCTTAAAGTGGTATCATAAAATTTATAGGACTTAAAGCTGTTATTATTTGTAAGCATCGCTTCACCGGCTGTAAGATAGCTCACCGGCGAGTTTCTCAGCTGGCGGTCGGTTTTCTTTAATCCCGTCTGCGGGTATTCATTCCCATACTTATCGTGTATCTTTTTTTGTGATTTTCGGCCATCAAGTGATACCGCTACCATTTTTTCTCCCTGTATACTTTTTACATACCCTGTATCTTCTGCCGTTTGCTCACCCATCATTTTAAAATAGGTTTGTTCTTCCATTACTTTGGCAGGATCTGCATAGTAGTCTGCAATGAGAAGAAATGAATTGTCTTTTGTCCATTTCCTGGTAACATTGGTAACATTCTGATCATAAATGGTTACACCACCATGAAAATACCCTCCAAATCCATAATCCGCACCTATAGAAAAATTCCCCGACTGGTCTTCTGCCCTGGGGTCAAACACTACCCCGGAATTGCCCCGCTGCAGCCTGAACTGTCCGCTGCCAGCCTGGTTGGTGTAGGAAAAAACATCAGGGGTATTAACCGGTACAGCGAGGTTAGGCAGGCCGGGAATAACGGGATTATCTTTTTCACGTAAAAAATCCATCACCGCATTACCATCCTTCGTTCCCCTGTCGGCGTACAAATAACCATACTCTGGTGTCATCAGTTTATTCGTAAGCAGGGATTGCTTACTCATATACCCGGTTAGTCCACCTCCGGCAAAAACGGTAAAAGCATGCCCCCCAATTGTAATGGAATAAGATTGGTTGGAAGATTTATACCCGAAACCAATCCGCGGACTGAACGGCGGTGTGTTATAAGAGTAGGTAACACCTACTCCCGGGGCCAGTTCTCCAGGGAGAAAAGTCTTTGACAGCGCCATTTCTTTGTACCCTTCCCTGGTATTATAACTGAGATTTGCAGAAACGCCCGATAAATTGGTTGAATTGCCAGCCATATGAGCGTTCATAGACAAGCCTCCAAAAACGCTTACGCCACTGCTGGTATTTGAGTTTACTCCTGCGTTCAAACCTCCGGTAAGATATCCGCTGTTCACATCTCCCAAACTTAAACCGGCATTTACGCCAAACTCCGCTCCCATCCCGGTGTAGCTATCACTAAAAACTCCCAATGAAATAGATCCGGATACTTTCGCCACGTCGCCACCTTTCAGTTCCAGTCTTACTGTACCCCGTCCACCGTATGTAATTTTATCGGCAGTAAAATGCGTGGTAGCAATAGTGTCGCCGGCAAAGTCGTCCGGCACGCCACGCAGTTGCCGGTTAACGGCGCCCACGTTGAGGTTCCAGCCAAGTCCCACCCAGCTGGCTTCATCGTCGATTCCCACACCGGAAGCGTAATTCAGGTTAACAGGGTAACCATCAACATCCAGTAAGGGGATGTTGTATTTGAAGGCTCCTGAAAACAGGTCTACCATATCGTTTGTGCCATACGGCGCAAATTGCTTGTGCTCCGGTTGTGCCGGTCCTGAAGTCAGGGCCAGTGAATGAAGCGGCAACAACATCTCCGCAGTCAGGAGAAACAGGAAAAAAAATGCCAGCGCCTTTTTAATCTTTATATTTTGAATAATCATAACCTGCAGCTTATAGAATCTGATTTCTGGAGATAATTTTTTTGTAGCGGGAATACCAGCCTGGTAGATGTAAATAACCAGTCCTTGTAGATAAATGCAGCAGCCTGCACACTACTCAGCGGGCGTCTCTCAAAAATTACCAGGTATTCAATTCCTTTCATATTACCGTTGGCAATGCGTTGGGCCTGCAATGGCGCCAGCGTATCATGATTGAGCACCAGCTGAAAAACGGAATCCAGCCCATAACTGGCGCCCGGAGCTTCTTTCTTCCTCATGCCGGCCTCGTTTCCGGGCGAAAACACATTTATCTTAAAACACATTTCCGGGGAACCTTCTTTTCCTTTCCCTCCATTTACACGCTCCCAGCACTCCGGCAAATAGTTAAATGTTACTACGGTATTGCCTATACGTTTTTCCTGGTGCAACCCACTGGCCGGATCATTCATGATGGCTTTGAGATCGGTGCCGCCCGGGCGACAGGCAGATATTGACAGTACCACAAGTCCTATTAAATTCAAAACCTTTCCCATTATTCTGTTTCACTTTTATAGAGAAATCTAAGTTGTTTTACTTCGCCATCCGGGAGCTTAACCGTTAGCTGATAATAATAGCCATCTACGAATGACCTGTTGTCGGAAATATCTATTATTACATGGTTGTTCCCATTCTCCAGCTTCACTTCCGGGAGCTTGCGGATTACTTTTTTAGGATCCGTTATACCTGTGATCTGGTATTGCAGCGTGGTTTTCGCATAGATGTTTTGCAGGGCAAACAGTACTTTACCACGGGCCACATAAAAATTCCCCTTATCCAGATCCCTGATATCACGGAAACTCTCCGGTGTAAATGGTTTCACACTGTCGGTGCAGCTCACTTTAAAAGTCCATATTTCAGAAGTGGCCAGTATCATTCCTTCTTTGTATGCAGTAACCTGCCATACATATTGATGTCCTTCTTCCAATGCTTTAGCGGATGGCGGGAAGAAAAGCATGGGTAAATTGATATATTGCTGGTTGATTACCGGGAAATTATACCTGAGTGCTTCCACTTTAGCCTGGTCCGGCTTCCACTCTGCCAGCACCAGCCGGTACTGCAAGCCCGGTATCGCAGGTAGCAATGGCTGCCAGTAAAGCGACGGACGCTTATCACAGATATCATCCTCATCTGCCGGACTACTTAACAGCAACGGCGAAAAAGGTTGCAAATAGTAATCAAAACACTGCATACCGAGTGTTTCACCTGTATGGCCACCCTCATCCAGCAATTCAAAGCAATACTCATAATCTCCTTCTGTGAAGTAACCCGACTGGCGGCAGATCGTTGCAATTTTATTGTTGCCGAAATTAATACCGGCGCCGGTTATCAACCCCGGCGGCAATGGATTCACGCCGGGTTTTACTTCAAATGGTTTTGTTTTAATAGTCACGATACGTCCTTCTTTCGGCGCCGTCACCGTTATCTGCAAACTGGCTACCAGTCTTTGCGCAGCAGTACCGGCAATTCTTACCTGGAAAAGACCATCCATCGTTCGTCCCTGTACTTCAGGCAGAAATACAAATGATACCTGTGCAGTTACCTGCGCACTTATCAACAGTAAACATCCTATGATCCAATATGTAAGCCTCTTCATATACTATCTGTTCAATTGGTAATTTAAAGCCAGCTGCGTGCTGATGTTGCCAAAAAGATAATTTTGCGGGGTGTTCAGCAATTGCTTTCTGCAGTCTGCATACAGATTTACCTGTAGCCGTTCCAGCAATGCAGCGCTAACAGTTTGCCGTACGCCTATCTGCCGCACCACATTTTTATTATCGAGATAATTAATGCCACTGATACATGACCAGATTTTACCCAACTGGTAACTCCATCCTGTTTCTGCAGTAAAAAGATTACCATAGAGCGCCTGATCCTTCACATCTTTATTATAAAACAGGGAAACTGTAAGCACATGGCTGTTTATCACCACACTGTGATTGACATTCAGGTTAACCAGCAGGCTTTTCATCGGTAAAATATCCATCTGTTGCAGCCCAAAACTGAGGCTATTGTTCTGCATCCGCGAAAACAGTTTTCCGCTCAATTGTGACGAAACATTTATTTGCCTGCTCAGGTATCCCGTTTCCAGCAACCGCTCTGAGGTGCTCTTCATGGTTGATTGTCCCATGCGGGCCGAAAGGGAAAAATTCTTTTTTACTTTTATCCGGGTATCCAGCGTATACTGCCTGTTCCTCCACCCGGAAGACGCAGTGGCAGAAGTATTCATATCCTGCATATCTGTTCTGAATCCCACCATCACTTTCCGCTTATTCCAATACCGCTTTACATTGAGGCCATAACGCACGGTTCCCCTGCTGCCGCCCGGCGACCCGGGGTTCGTATAGGCCAGCCCGGAGTAATTGAGATACACCCGCTGTGACATGTGCTGGGCTTTCCATTCGCCACTGTAATCCAGTCCCGCTGAAACAGTTTGCCAGAAATCGTTCAACAGTGTGAATGCAGCTGTTTTGGATGAAAGTGCGTAACTGTTTCCGGTAGCAGCATTATTGAATTCATTATTCGACTTCGATATATCTGCTGTTATACTTCCGTATTCACCCAGATCTATTTTTTCAGAAAAAGCTCCAACGAATATGTTACGTTTCAGGCTTGACGCACTGAACTGCCGGTAATCCTTATTTTTTGTATTGGCATTCATTAACGCCACATGGCTGTGCGCTTCATTGATATCTCCTTTACCCATTTGCAGGAACTGCATGCTGTAAGCGCCGGGATCAAGAGAAGAACTAAAATTCTGATCCCTGATATCACCTCCCTGCCGGGTAGTTCCGAGGCCCAGCATAAGAAAACTGCCTTTATTAAGAAAGGAGCCCTGCACACCGGACATAAAAAGATCCTGTACACCACCCTTACTGCCATTGGCAGCTATGTTACCGACATTAAGGCTTTTGGCCTGGAGTAACAGCCGTTGCAGGAAATTGAGAGGCAACAATTCTTTAATACTTCTTTTCTGCGCTTCAGGATCGTTGAGGCGCTGCCGGATATCACCGGTAGCCTTATGCTCGGCAGACAGTGTTTCCCTGGCCTGTAAGCCCTGTGCCACAGAGGTTTTCAATGTTTCAATCCTGCTGAGGTAATGGCGCGCGGCCATCACGGTTTTCCCGTGGGCAGATACCGAGTCCATACCGGCAGTAATAGTTCCTTTCAGATCCTCATCTGTAAGCTGCAAGGTTTTATCGTTCAACAACAGCTGTCTTATCTGGCTGCTATCCAGGAAAATCAATTGCTCCGGGGTTGTCAGGTTATTAAATGCGGTGGCCTGAAGAGGATCTGCCATTGCTTTCATTTCATCCTGTATATCAGTGAGCTGTTTTGAGGCAAAAGATTTAACAGCGGTTGTTACATCAATATCACCCAGGAAATATTTTTTAAGATCGTATGTTTTGTTAAGATACCCGTTCATCCTTTCCAGGTAAGCATCTTTATCAAATGAAAATTTCTTCAGTTGTTGTCCCATCAGGGCATTATCAAACGGGGATGTTCCTGCCAGGCTGTTATAAACAATATTCACCGGGATATTGCCCACTACCACCATATCTTCCAGCTGTACGCCAATACCGGATTTCACCACTGCTCCCGGCGTATTATCATAAAAAGCACTGCCGGACAATAACTTAAAATGATTATCATATGCGCCGGCCTTCATAAAGGCCGATGCTTCGGATTCATTCCTGAGCGCATAGAATCCCCTTAATTTTCCGGCTACATAAGAAGATATCTTAGCAGTATCTCCAAACATCTGGTAGCTGCGGCTTAACTGCTGCAACTGCCTGGGCCCATATACCGAGTTAACATGCCTGTAAAAAAGCTGACGGGCGGTATCGTTTAACACGGGCGCTAATTTCCCGGGATTGCTTTTCCCTGTTAATTTTACCTTGCTGTTCAGAGAGTCTATCAACGCTGTTTGTAAAGCCGGATTTGTCCTGAGCAGTGTGTTATACGCCTGTTGCGCCATAGAAACCACCGGCAGCAGGCTGATAAAAAACAAGAGATAAAAAGTTTTCAATGAATTGCTCATAGGATGTTCAGTTTTCCTGTAAGATGAGTGCATTTATAAAGCGCCATAGGCCGGGTTCAATTTTCAGTATATCTCCACTTTCCCGGAGCGCGGTTTTGGCCGGAGTAGTAAGGGATAACTTAATAAATAAGAAAGATAAACGAAGCTTCATGGTATAAGAGTTAATGCCAGCCGGCATTGGGGGAACGCCGGTAGAATAAAAACAAATGCCTGATCGCACTTCAGATTACACAGGTATACCACCAACACCACTGATGGTATGCACAATATCAATCCCCTTTCCCTTTAGATAAATAGTATTCCCCGGAAAGCTGACGGGTACCTGAATAGTAGTATACATTGCACAGACGACATAGAGGATTAACAACAAATATTTCATGGTATAACATTTCAAAATAGACGATAAGGACAAACAAAATATAGTGGGCTGACCACCTTGGCTACATGACTCTAATTATTTGCAAGGTACTCACACCATTTTTGGATTTCAATAACACGTTAGTGTAAAATATGTTACTGACAATATAAAAGTAAGAAGCGGCAACGTATTGTATGTGCGTAGTCTTTGGGAGTAGAAAAAGAATCCGGTATCTGCACAAGATTAGTTTACTAACAGGAACAACTACTCATGTCCCGTTATTATACACTTTTCCTGAAATGAGAAAGGTATACCTTCCATGAACTTCTTCACAGGAGGTACACCTTTCTTTCAAGAATACTATTTCTTCTCCAACAACCCGGCAATCCTATTATACAACTCCACTCCCTTCAATCCCCGCGCAATCACTCTTCCCTGTTCATCAAGCAGGAAATTATCAGGGATGCCCTGTATACCAAAAAACTGCGCTACCGGTTCGTCCCATTTTTTTAACCCGGAAACATGATGCCAGGGCATACCGTCCTTTATGATAGCGGCTTTCCAGCGATCAGCGTTATCATCCAGTGATACGCTGATGATATCAAATCCTTTTTCATGAAACGCATTGAATGCCTTTACCACATTAGGGTTTTCTGCCCGGCAGGGCGCACACCAGCTGGCCCAGAAATCTACCAGCGTTACTTTGGCGTGTTGCACCACTTCTTTAAGATGTACTTCTTTACGCGCGGTATCCAGCGACGTAAAGGAAGGCATCACTACGCCGGTCAGCGTTTTCTTCGCTGTTTCAAGGCGACTGGCAAAATCTTTTCCCAATGGCGTTTGTTTTAAGGAAGGCGACAGCTTTTCAAAGAGCGGGGCGGTTTTCTGAAACTGCATGGTGTTACCGGCTATAACATTTAACGCCTCCAGCGACATAAACGAAGCAGGATGCGTTTTAATAAACCGGATACGTATTGCTTCCATAGAATCCAGGCCGGTATAGTATTCCTTTTCCAGCGCAGCAAAGGCGGGCGTTTTGCGTTGTTCTGGGGTGCTTTTAACGGCTTCCATTTTAAGGGCCAGCAGCCGTTTGGAAGTAACAGCTATCGCTTTTTCCAGTTCCTGGTAATCTGCATTTACTTTACCTGAAGTGATGATGCTGTTGCGAAGGGAATCCTTTGCGTGGAGCCGGATGTTACCTTCTTCGAGATAAAAGCGGTAGTTATCACGGATCTCCGTTGGCTTGATTGGTTTATGCAGGGCAATGTAGGATAACACCGGCTGACTGATACTTCCTTTGAACTCAAAGTGTCCGTCTGTGGCAACCGTGGAATCTGTTACCTGTTTGTTATCCCGCAGATAATAGATAAATACGGAGTCTTTTCCTTTCCATTCTTCCACTGTTCCTTTCAGGTGGAAGTTTTGTTGCTGGCCCATTGCAAAGCCCGGAAGTAATATAAAAATGCTGAGAATATTTTTCATGAGATGTTTTTTTTAGTTGATTACTCGTAACCTTCGTTCTGTGTAAGATTTGGATTCTTTTGCCTGTCGCCGAGAGGAATGGGCAACAGGATAGCTTCTTTACGCCACCGCGTTTTACGGATGGGATACAAGGCATCTGCCTGCCCGGTGCGTTTCACATCAAACCAGCGATGTCCCTGCTCACCAAACAGCTCTGTCATCCTTTCCTTGTAAATCATTTGTAACAGCGCTTCTTTGGCGATACCTGGATTCACGTCAGCCAGTAAGGGAATGCCTGCGCGTTTACGTATCACATCAATATCTGCAATCGCATCTGCCAGCTTGTTTTGCTGCGCCCTGGCTTCTGCACGGATCAGGTACTGCTCTGCCAGGCGGAACATCACTACGGCTTCGTTGCTGCCATTATTCAAGGCTTTGTATTTATAATACGCCGTATCTCCATTGGATGCTTTAAGCGTCCAGGCAGACAGCCGCAGATCCCCTGCTTCAAAGGATCCGGCCAGCCAGGTAGTGAAACGGAAAACGGGATTGGTAAGACTCCCAGTCATCCGGCTTCCTTCCATCGTATAATTGTTGGTACCTGCGTTGGCAAACTGAAAGATAGCTTCCTGTGATGTGAGCAGGAATACGTTCTTCAGGGAATCTATGGCATACGGACCGGCAGCTATCACTGCAGTGGCCTGCTTTTCGGCTTCCGCCCAATTCTTACGGTACAACTGTACCCTGGCTAACAAAGCGGTGGCAGTCCATTTATTGGCGCGGATCCGCTTACCCGCCTCTGTAAATACGGTGCCTGCATTTTCCTGCGCATAGGCCAGGTCGCTAAGTATAAGGTCATACACTTTATCAACGGGCATGCGTGCCAGCAGCGCGTTAGTCCGGTAGTCGGATGTAACGGGCATAGGCACATCGCCGAATGAATTCACTAAATAGAAATAGCAATATGCGCGGAGAAAATGTCCTTCTCCAAGCAACTGCCGTTTCACCGGCGCAGATACGCCGGGTGCTGCTGCTACATTTTCCAGCAGCACGTTTACCTGGTACAGCATATTATACAAACCCGCCCAGATGGTATTCACTCCGCTGGAGGAGGCGGTGAGATTATTATCCACAAACGCCTGGTTGTCGTCGTTATAGGTAACACATTTCAGTTCATCGGATGCAATCCCCAGGCAGGAAGAAAGCGTACCGCTGAAAGGCCCGCTGCCCCACACATTCTGGGTACTGGCATAAACACCACGCATCGACGAATTGGCTTTTTCATCGTCAGCAAAAGCAGCGGCTGTACTAATCTGGCTGTTGGGAAGCGCTACGTCTACAAATTTATTGCAGGAAACTCCCAGCATCAGCGTTGCCAGTAAAAATTTATATCGGAAATTCATTGTCATGTTATTCGCTGTTAAAATGATTTAAAAACCAACCTGCAAACCTGCGGTGATAGTTCGTAATGGCGGCAGTCTGTTCAGCCACGCCGTTTCGGGATCCACTACCTTCATGGGCGTCCAGGTGAGCAGGTTCTGTGCAAGTCCGTATACCCTCAGATTGCTGATCCTGGCTTTCTTCAACCAGCCGGCAGGCAGCTCCCAGGAAAGCGAGATGTTTTTAAGACGCAGGAAAGACGCATCGCCATATCTGAGATCGGAATAGAAAGCTGCATTCCAGCCGGACAAAGAATTAGATGCGCCGCTGTTGGCGGTAATCAGTTTCTGATAGGCCGCATCATCCCCGGGATGTTTCCAGGTGTCCATCGCTTCATAAGGCAGATTTTGCATAGCACCCGCAGGTAAATAAGTAAAGCCGGAAGTCATATACGACATCCAGTTCACCCCTTTCTGTTTGGTAAACTGTAAGAGAAAATCGAGCGTTAACCGTTTAAAGCGGATGGTGTTGGTCATACCGCCATAGTATGCCGGATCGGTATCAAACAACGGCTGCAGATCTCCGCCGGAAGTGTTTGCACTCACCTGGAAGGTGCCGTTCTTATTGAGGTCTTCAACAGTATATAAACCTGTGTTGGGATCTATACCGGCATACCTGGCAATGTATACCAGGTTCAGCGACCTTCCTATCTGGTAAGAAGAAGCATAAGAAGTCTGGTCCAGTCCATCAAAACGCAGCAGTTTATTATCAGGAAGAGTGAGATTAAAATGCGTCACCCACTCAAAATTTTTCTTCCGGATATTATTGCTGGTAAAGGTAAATTCAAATCCCCTGTTCTGTACCAGTACTCCCGCGAGGTTGGCGGTGATGGTGCTAAAGCCGGTAATACCCGGCAACGGATATTGTACCAGCGGATCACTGGAGCGGTTGCGGTACCAGGCCGCGGAAAACAGGATCCTGTCTTTCAGGAATCCCGTTTCCAGCGCGACTTCCAGCTTCAGGTTCTTTTCCCAATGCAGGTCTGGTTTAAACAGGGCGGAAGGAGTAAAAGCAGTCTGATTGCCATACGTGGGATAAAAGATATAAGAAGTATAGGCATCAAGATATTTATAATCACCTATCTTATCATTACCGGTAATGCCGTAGCTGGCGCGCAGCTTCGCAAAGCTGATCACGGGCACAGCCTGCATAAAAGGTTCGCCGGATAATAACCAGGCTCCCCCCACTGCCCCAAAGTTGGAGAAGCGGTAGTTTGGTCCGAAACGGCTGGAGCCATCTCTTCTGCCGGAAAAGTTCAGGATATATTTATCGTCATAGTTATAATTAACACGACCAAAAAATGCCTGGTATTTGTACTCGCTTGAAATGCTGGAAGGGCTTATAAAAGCATTGGCGGGAATGCCTGTCATTGATCCCAGGAATTCATCACTGGTATATCCTTTTACGGTGAAGCTGTAGCCTTTGTTTTGCTGGCTCTGGTAAGTAGCGCCGGCAAGGATATCCAGCCTGCTTTTACCAAATGAGGTGGCATATTCCGCCTGTGGCTCCACAATCCAGCTTTTGAAATTATTATTCCCAAAAGCAGCTCTGCCCGTGAGGTCTGGTGTTTGCGGATTCTGCGCGGTTTTAGGTACGAGGCTCAGTTCATTTACCGTCATGGCGTTATAGCCAATACTGCTGCGGATAGTAAGGCCCGGCAGTATCATATACGAAAGCAGCGCATCGGCCATAAGGCTTTCAGTGGTCGCGGAATATTTCTGAAGCATATAGGCCAGGGGGTTATCCATCGAGATGCCTTTTTCATTCCACATTAGTCCACCGGCAGAATCATAGAGTGCGTAATTAGGCGGCATGGTAATAGAGCCTGCGAGATCCCTGCTGCTGGTAGTATTTTTACTGGAAGAATAATTTGCGCGGAAAGCGCCGTTGAACTTACGATCGTTGGAACGGGTGTTCAGATTCAACTGGCCGGAAGCCCGGGTGTTGGGAAATTTACCGGGATACACATCTGTTTCACGGTAGTAGCCACCGCCTGCGAGGTATTGTACCAGCTCCGATCCGCCGGAGATAGACGCCTGCGCATTGGTAGTAGTGGCGGTACCGCCTATCAGTTGTTTGGCAAGATTATTATCGCGCGTGGTATCCCATACCAGCAGGTCGTATGCGTTAGCGATGGTTTTTACTTTGTTATCATTGGCAAAGGCTTCATTACGCATGGCCACGTAATCTTTTGTACTCAGCAAATCCGGGATTTTAGCACGGCTCCCGCCGGAAGTAATATTAAGATTAAAGCGGGTGGCGCCGGCCTTGCCACGGCGCGTAGTGATGAGCACCACGCCATTGGCGCCGCGGCTGCCGTAAATAGCCGTGGCGTCTGCATCTTTCAGAATTTCTATGCTTTCTATATCCGCCATGTTGATGCTGTTAATCGGACTAAGACCGGTAGATGAATAGGCAGAGATAGCAGATTGCAGCAGGTTTATGTTGGCATTGTTGGCGGCCAGCGGAATACCATCCAATATAAAAAGCGGTTCATTACTGGCACTGTTGTATTTGTCGACCTGTGTACGGCCGCGGATCTCCACTTTAAATCCTGCGCCGGTCACACCGGTGGTTTGTGTAATGATTACGCCGGGCGTTCGGCCCTGTAAAGCCGCGAGCACATTGGATACAGGCGCCTGGTTTAATTCTTTCCCGCCTACTTTATCAATATTACCTGTGGCCATACGCTTTGAAGTGAAGCCGTACGCCTGTACTATTTTTTCATCCAGTGCGCTCACGGATGCTTCCATCACCACGCGCATCGGTGTACCGGCAGGCGGCACTATTACTTCTCTTGTTTGAAAACCGATAAAAGTGATCTGCAACGTTTCGCCTGGTTTGGCTTTAATGGAGAACTTACCGGAAGCGTCGGTACTCACATAATCAACCGTTCCTTTTACGCGGATGTTGGCGCCGGGCAAGGGAGAGCCATCCACAGCGATGATGATCCCTGTTACTGCACCCTGGTCAATAACAGCTTCCGGCACAATTTCCTTCTCCCGGATAATAATATTTTTATCCCGGATACTGTATACCAGGGAGCGGTCTTTTAATATCCCTGTCAGAAAGGCTTCCAGGGGAATATCTTTTACCGCCACCGAAACCGGCGTCGTGGCTTTAATTAATTCCAGGTCGTAAAATACGAGGTAGCCGGTTTGCTTCCGGATCTCTGAAAAAACCTGGTTCAATGGAATGTTATTAGCATTCAGTGTCATTGTTTGTGATACCACTTTGGCGGATACATGTAAACAACAAACTAACAGGAGATAAGCGGTGAATCGCATAACCCGGATGATTTTAGCCAGGAAACTGCTCTTGGTTCCACTGGTTGATTTTTTGGAACGTCCCAAAGGGCCAGACATGGGATGGCCCTTACAAAGCGCATAAATTTGCATACTTTTGCAATAGTTAATGGTTGATTAATAATGAGTCTACCCAGACTTTTCTATTTAAGTAACCAGGCTACTTACCGCTCCGGTTGCCCCCGGGGCGGTTTTCGTTTGTATTACTGCGACTGTACTACCAGCCGCTTTCCTTCTTCTATATGTACATTTACTTTCATCATGCGCATCACCTCTACGATATCGGAGAGGTGGAGGTTTCTTGATAACTGGCCGCCAAAGATGCGGTGCGGTACAGGTCCTTTGTAAATCACTTCCACATCGTACCAGCGCGATACCTGTCGTAATACTTCTTCCAGGTCCATCTTTTCAAAATCAAAAATGCCGTTCTTCCAGGCTATCACCTGCGATAGCGCTGCGGGTGTGAGCGATTTGATTACTACGCCGGCAGTACGGGGATTTGCCTGCGCCTGTTGCCCCGGCTGCAGCAATATTTTATCACTGCCTTTCACCACCTGTACGCGCCCATCGGTCAGGGTGGTCTGGATACTGCTTTCCTCCGTATACGCGTTCACGTTAAAGTGTGTTCCCAGTACTTCCACGGAAACGCCTGCCGGAAGGCTCACCCGGAATGGTTGTCCGGGCATTGGCGCCACTTCAAAGTAAGCTTCTCCCGTAACTGTTACCAATCGCTCTTTACCGGTAAATGCAGTAGGATAACGGATAGAGGAAGCCGCATTAAGCCATACCGCTGAATTATCCGGCAGTACTAACCTGAACTGTCCTCCCCGTGGTGTGGTGAGTACATTGTAGCTCACTTCACTGCCGGCGGCTTTCACGTCATACTTCAGCTCCCCCGCATTTTGACTGATAGCAGTATTCCCCTGCTGAATCAGCTGTTTGCCGCTGCTGTCCAGCACTACCTGTGTACCATCTGCCAGTGTAAGCACGGCTTTATTTGTACCTGGCGGCACGTCTGTCTTTTTTGCAAACTGCGGCGCCGGCGGGCGGCTATGGTCACGAAGAAAATAAGCCGTACTTCCCAGCAGGAACAGCCCTGCGGCTGCCGCCCACCACCACTTCCGGGCAAACATTTGTTTTACCGGTGGCGTTGCTGCCGGCAGCTGCGCCAGGATCTGTTGATACAATTCATCAGCCGCAGCGGCGGGCAACGTGATGTCTGTTGTGTGCCTGGCCATTAATTCATCCAGTATTGCTTCATCGGGCTCACCTTCCCGCAACGCCGCCATTAATTCAGCTTTCTCTTCAGGCGGGGCGGTCTGGTTATAAAACCGGTTAAGCAAATATTCCCATCTTGCTCTTTGCATATTGGTGGTTTGATAAGATAAAGTGGTCCTATTTACATTACTGACAACCGGGAGGGAAAGAAGGGGTAGTGGAGGAAAAAAAATTCTCAGTGGCGTACTTCCAGCAAACAGATAGCCAGCAGGCCGATGGTGTTGCCGTTATCTTCCAGGTATTGTTTTACTGACCGGAGTGCAGCCATCATATGTTTTTTAACAGTTTCCCGGGAGATATTTAACTGGTAAGCGATATCGTCATGCTTAAGCCCTTCCAGGCGGCTCATGCGGTATACCCGCTGCTGTTGTGCCGGCAATTGGCCGATAGCCTTATGCAGTAACTGTTCCAGCTCTTTTCCCAGCGCAGCTTCTTCGGTATGATTGTGATCTTCCCGGAAAGGATACAGCTCCCTGATAATGCTTTCTTCATGCGCCCGGCGTTTCATCCCGTTCAACACCTGGTTGCGGGTCATCCTGTTAATATATGCGGGCAGGTTGTCAATGGTGTGCAGCGATTGCCGGTTTATCCAGATCTTTATCAGTACGTCCTGCACCACATCTTTGGCAATAGTGTCGGATGCCGTCATCCTCAGTGCGAAAGAATAAATAAAGGGATGATAGCGGTCGAACAACTGCCTGAACGCCGACTCCTCTCCCACGGCCAACTGCTCCAGCCATTGCCGCTCCAAATTCATATTTTCTTGCATGTTCCGAAACCTGCCTCCCCCGGCAGTAATTGGTTGATTTGCGGTTAAAAGTAGTAAAAAACTGATAGTTCCGGTAATATGTATCCCGGCAGCAATGATGCATCTCTTTCTGAATAATAAATGAGCAGAACTTCCTAACTTCCCACACAACTTTGCATATCAGTTATGAGATGGATCACCCGGGAACGCCCTAAAATAGACAGGCTCGCCTGCCCCTGGCTTATCAAAAGATTTGTAGACGCCGGCGCGGAATTTATTTACGTGCCGTTCAATGATGTACTGCCAATGGCCGCCCAACTGAACGCAATCCCCTTTGATATTGCCGGCGTGGAATACACGCACTACGACGATCTCTGCACCTTCGACTATATCATCAAAAAACACCACATTGAAGACAGCGCCGTTCTTGCCTTAGCTCCCATCGTTCGCGGAGCGGATACCGACCGGCACGACCTCGCCCCGCAGGCATCGGGCCTCTGGGCCATCTCCGCAGGCATGGCCTATGATGAACCGGATGATCATAAGCTGCTGGAAAAAGGAATGCTGCTGTACGATTCCCTGTACAGCTGGGCCAAATACTTACAACATGTTAAACATACCCAGCAACCTTTTGAAAACCAACTGCTGGACATCTTTAATAAATTTCTGCAACGCGAAAAAGACACTAAAAAAATACCCGCCTGGGCAAAAGAACTCAAAGAAATTATACAGGACCAGATCGATACCAACCTCAATCTCAGCCTGAAAGGACTCTCCGAAACACTGCAGGTGCATCCCGCCTATTTATCACGCGAGTTCTCCAAATATTTTGACAACCTTTCCTTTGGGGATTATATCCGCAAATTACGGATTGATAAAGCTATTCAGCTCCTCTCCTCCACCAATCATTCGCTCACGGAAATAGCCTATCTCACCGGCTTTTCAGACCAGAGCCATTTTACCCGGATCTTCAGGGTACATACCGGTAAAAGTCCATCTGCCTATAAAAAAAGTTTAGGGAAAAAGTAAAAACTATCCTAAACCTTCGTTTTCGTGCTATTTTTTTGTGACGGGTTGTCGGACTTTACAGCCAAATTGAGCTGCTGAAGAATAATGGACACTAATAATACCACACCTTACACGCTTCGCCAACTGGTACTTTATTTCCTCGGACTGGGTACCTGGGGCTTTGGCGGCCCGGTAGCGCTGGCCGGCTACATGCACCGCGACCTGGTAGAACAACGCAAATGGATCAGTGAAGAGGATTATAAAGAAGGTCTTGCTTTGGCGCAACTCGCCCCCGGACCACTGGCCGCCCAATTGGGCATTTACATCGGGTATATTCATTACCGCATCCTGGGCGCCACGCTCGCAGGACTGGCATTTGTGCTGCCCTCATTCATCATGGTGGTGATACTGGGTTTCATCTATACCCAATGGCAGGGAATTCCCTGGATGCAGGCCGTGTTTTATGGCGTTGGCGCAGCAGTAATAGGGATCATCGCTATGAGCGCCTGGAAGCTCACCCGTAAATCTATCGGCACAGATAAATGGCTGACAGGCATCTATCTTATTACAGCCGCCTACACCATATGGAAAGAAAATGAAAACATCTGGCTTTTCCTCGGCGCAGGGCTTATTTACTGGTGGCTGAAATCTCCCCGGAAAAAAATATCTCTCCCGAAAAAGAAGCCGGCAGATCTTATTAAATCATTATCATTTCCGCTCCTGTTCAACACCTCCCTCTCTACATCAGGCAATACCCTCTGGCAGCTCCTCCTGTATTTTACCAAAGCCGGCGCACTGGTTTTTGGCAGCGGCCTCGCCATTGTTCCATTCCTGTATGGTGGCGTGGTAAAGGAACATGCGTGGTTAAATGAACAACAGTTTATGGACGCAGTAGCCGTAGCCATGATCACTCCCGGCCCCGTAGTGATAACAGTGGCCTTCATTGGTTTCCTGGTAGCCGGCTTTGCCGGCGCCTGTGTAGCGGCTTTAGGCACCTTCTTTCCCTCCTACATTTTTACCGTGGTACCGGCGCCTTACTTCAGGAAATACGGGAAACATCCCGGTATCAAAGCGTTTGTGGATGGTGTTACCGCTGCCGCTATCGGCGCTATTTCCGGCGCGGTGGTTGTATTGGGCAAAAGATCACTGACCGATGCCTATACCATCGCTATTGCCATTATTACGGTGGCCATATTATGGCGGTTTAAAAAAGTACCCGAGCCGCTTATTATCCTCGCAGCAGCAGGTATCGGGCTTTTGCTGAAAAATATCCAATGATTGTAATATCTTAACAGAACATTTCCCACCAGAAAACCGGACCATACTTCTAAACAGTTTGATAAATGAACGTTTACCATAAAAAGATCTTGATCTGCGGTTGTTTCGTCACGCTATCATTATCTGGTATAGCACAGCAAAGAACTATCCGTATCAAAGAATTACTATCACTGGTACAATCGCAGCCACAGGTAAAGGCTTCAGAACAGCAGTCCCGGGCAGCGGAATATAATATACGTATGGCCCGGAATTCACTGGTGCCGGAGCTTACCGCGGGGTATCAGGCGGGATATGCTACCTACAACAATATCACAGGCATGAGCTATCCCGGTTTACTTTTACCGATCAGTGGCCCGCCATCCACAGGAAATACCTACGACCCGGTTCCGGGTACGGCTTTAACGGCCCTGGTGAAATGGAACCCGCTCACCTTCGGACAACGCCAGGCTGCGGTAGAAAAGGCTACCGCCCAATATAAACTGGCAGGCAGCTATTACAATGAAGCACTCTTCCGCCAGCAGTACTTAGCCATATACACTTACCTCGATGCCGTATACCTGCAAAAATTATTGTTGAGCTACCAGGCAAATATCGAACGCACACAAGCCGGTTTGCAGCAATCATTGATACTGGCACAACAGGGGTTACGGCCCGGTATTGACACCACACAGTTCCAGTCGGTGCTGGCACAGGCCCGGATGGACCTCCTGACGGCACAACGGCAATACTATGCACAGGTTACAGAGCTCACCCGTCTTGCAGACCTGCCGGGTAAACCGGACGATATTTTACTGGCAGATACTTCGCTGATAAGCCAGTTCCCTTCCGGCGCCGATACCACTACAAACGTTACAGCACATCCTTCTTTCCAATATTATCAAACAAAGAAAGAAGTAAGTGAAGCCGCGCTGAAGGAAGCCGGTCGCGCCTGGCGCCCCAAGCTGGATCTCTGGGCCAATGCCTATGCCCGCGGTTCCGGCGTGGATGCCGCCGGCAACATCAATAAAGCAGATGGCTGGTCGCTTTCCCGGAAAAACTACGGCGCCGGTATCCAATTGAGTTTTCCCATCCTGCAGTTTTCACAGGTAAATCTTCAGAAAAAACAATACCGGTTACTGTTGAAATCTGACGAAGCACAACTGGACCAGGTAACACTGAATCTGCAAAAGCAACAGGAAACAGCACAGTTTAATTACGACCAGAACCTGCTGATTGCACGCCAGGCATTAATACAATCACAGGCCGCGCGGTATGCTTTCGACGGATTGAAACTCAGTTATGAAAGCGGGTTGGTAGACTTTACCCGCCTGATGCAGGGACAATATGAATTGTTGAAAGCAGAAACAGGCGAAGCCGGCGCATTCCTGCAGGCATGGCATGCACTACTGGAGCTGGCTGCCGCAAATGGCAACCTGCATGTTTTTACAGATAAACTGAAATAACGAATCATTCTTTATGAAACTAATCATTTCGGCATTAAGGCATCCCGTCACCATACTGGTAGCTGTTATTGCCATCCTCTTTTTTTCTTTCCTCTCCATCCGCAACGCAAAGGTGGATATATTCCCGCGCCTCGGACTGCCGGTTGTATATGTTGCCCAGCCTTACGGTGGCTTGTCGCCCGAGCAGGTAGAAGGTTTTGTTACTTCTTATTATGAATACCACTTTCTATACATCACCGGTGTTAAATATGTAGAGTCGAAAAGTATACAAGGCGCCGCCCTCATCAAAATAGAATTTAGTGAAGGCACCGATATGAGCCAGGCAATGGCGGAAGTAGTCGGTTATGTGAACAGGGCCAGGGCGTTTATGCCGCCCGGTACCGTGCCGCCGTTTGTTACCCGCTTCGACGCCGGCAGCGTGCCGGTAGGACAACTCGTATTCAGCTCCGACAGCAGATCACTGGGGGAAATATCAGATCTGGCGCTGTTCCGCGTGCGACCTATGTTTTCAACACTGCCGGGCGTATCTGCCCCGCCTCCGTTTGGTGGTAACCAGAAAACAGTGCTGATCACCGTAGATCCGGAAAAACTGCGCGGGCATAACCTTTCACCGGACCAGGTGGTGCAAACCATTGCGAAGTTCAACACCATCTCTCCTGCCGGCAATGTGCGCATCGGCGATACCACTTACATCACCCCGCAAAACAGTGTCATTGAAACCCTGCAGGATTTGCAGAACACACCATTGCAATCCGGCGCAGGACCGGCAATATACGTGAAGGATATTGCCAACGTTACGCTGGGCTCAGATGTCACTACCAGCTATGCACTGGTGAACGGCAAACGCTCTGTTTATATCCCGGTAACAAAACGCGCCGATGCTTCCACCTGGGATGTGGTACAAAGAGTGAAAGCCGCGCTGCCCGACATGCAGGCCGCCATCCCGGAAGATATAAAAGTGACTTATGAATTTGACCAGTCGGGGTACGTGATCAACTCCCTGAAAAGCCTGTTGTTCGAAGGCGGGCTCGGAGCCCTTCTCACCGGCCTGATGGTATGGTTTTTCCTGGGCGACAGGCGCAGTGCACTCATTGTGATCATGACCATCCCGCTGGCATTATTATCCGCGGCTACGCTGTTATACCTCACCGGCCAAACCATCAATATTATGACGCTGGGAGGACTGGCGCTGTCTGTAGGAATACTGGTAGATGAAGCCACCGTGACCATTGAAAATATTCACCGCCACCAGGAACTTGGTAAAAACAAAGCACGCGCCATCGCAGACGCCTGCCGGGAAATAGCCGCGCCAAAACTGCTGATCCTTCTGAGTATCCTCGCAGTATTTGTGCCCTCCCTGTTTATGAATGGTGTGCCCAAAGCCATGTTCCTGCCTTTATCACTGGCCGTTGGTTTTGCTATGATCGCCTCTTTCCTGTTATCGCAAACTTTTGTACCGGTAGCTGCCAACTGGTTACTAAAGGACCATCAAACACAACAGGACACCGGATTTTATTATAAACTGAAGCAAAAATATATCCACGCCGGGCAACGTTTCCATACCGGTTTCGGATGGCTCACCACTTTGTTTCTTGCCATATCATTGCTGCTCGTAGTGCTGTTGTTTTCTTTTACCGGCACAGAACTGTTCCCGCAAACCGACAGCGGCCAAACACAAATTCGTTTACGCTTACCCGTAGGTACCCGCTTTGAACGGACGGAAGACGCCACCAGGAAACTGCTGCATCTATCAGACAGCATTGCCGGCAAAGGCAACACCGACATCACTTCCGCCTTTATTGGCACGCAACCATCCAGCTTCCCGGTAAACTATATCCACCTGTGGACCGGTGGCCCGCATGAATCAGTAACAAAAATAAAGCTGAAGAAAGATGTGATTCCGATAGCTGTTTTCAGAGAGAAATTACGCGCCGCTGTTGCCAAAGAAATTCCAACAGCCACAGTTTCTTTTGAACCGGGCGACATCGTGGAACAGGTGCTGAACCTCGGCAGCACTAACCCCATAGAAATAGCCGTGGTAAACCGCAACCTCGCAGAAGGCCGCAAAACAGCTCAGCAACTGGTACAACAACTGAAGGCCATTCCTTCGTTACGTGATCTGCAGATTGCCACACCGTTGGACTACCCCGCCATCAGGCTGGAGGTAGACCGCGTAAAAGCTGGTCAGCTTGGCATTTCCGGCGAACAGGCCGCCCGCTCCATCGTAACCGCTACTTCTTCCAGCCGTTTTACCTCGCCTAATTACTGGCTCGATAAAACAACCGGAACCGCTTACCAGGTACAGGTGCAATACCCCGAATACCGGATGAACAGCACCGCGCAGCTGGAAGCTGTTCCCGTATCAGGTGGCATTGGCAACACGCATTATCTCAGTGAAATAGCCACGTGGAAACGCACGGTTGTTGCCGGTGAATATGACCGTCTTAACCAGCAACGCTACATCACCATCACCGCAAACATTCAGCGGCAGGATGCCGGAACTGTTTTCAATAAAGTAAACAACATTATTTCCGGCATGGGTAAACTACCCAATGGCGCAAAGATCCTGCTGCGCGGACAACCACAGCTGTTACAGCAAACGCTGACCAGCCTGCAGTTTGGATTACTGATCGCTATCATCGTGATCTTCCTGCTGATGACGGTTTACTTTCAGTCGTTCCGTGTGGCACTGGCTACCTTGTCCATTATCCCCGCAGTGATAGCGGGTTCCCTGCTGTTCCTTTTTATTACCGGCAACACGTTGAATATCCAGTCGTATATGGGCGCCATTATGGCTGTTGGCGTAGCCATTGCAAACGCAGTACTGTTCATCACCAGCGCAGAGTATAACCGGAAAGAAGAGATTCCATCAGGGCATCTCCGCGCGGCGGAAACACGCCTCCGTCCTATCCTGATGACGAGTGCCGCTATGATAGCCGGCATGATCCCAATGGCAGCGGGCCTTTCTGAAGGGGGCGATCAAACCGCACCGTTAGGCATTGCGGTAATTGGCGGTCTTTTGTTTTCAGCCATCAGCGTACTGTTTTTCCTGCCACCAGTATATCAGCTGATCATTGGAAGAAGGAAATTTGTAGCTGTTTCTTTAGATCCGGATGATGTAAACAGTATTCATCACGACAAACAATCTTAAAAAATAAATTTAATCATATGCGATCCATCGCGTTTATAAGTTTGGTTATAACATTGGCAGCCTGCGGCAATGCACCGAAGCAACCGGAGCATAAAAATGACAGCCCTGCGCCAGATAGCGTGCCGGTATTCATTTTGAAGCAGGACACTGTTAAGAAAACAATAGAGTTACCGGCAGAACTCATCCCCTATGAAACCGCAGAACTGTTTGCCAAAGTACAGGGTTTTGTGCGCAGCATGAAAGTGGACCTGGGCGATCGTGTAAAAAAAGGACAAACACTGGCCGTAATTGAAGCACCGGAAATTAACAGCCGGCTGGCGGAATCTGAAGCTACATTGCAATCGGCCAAAGCGAAATGGGCTTCCAGCAGGGATCATTATGAACGTCTTTACAGGGCGTCGCAGGCGAAAACACCGGGCATCGTTGCCCCGGTTGACCTGGAGCGCAGCCGCAATGTAATGTTGGCCGACAGCTCTACTTATATAGCTGCGAGCAAACAATCACAATCCTATAAGGCAGTTTCCGGCTACCTGTATATCACCGCTCCTTTCGACGGCGTAGTTACTGCGCGTAAAGCAGATCCCGGTGCGCTTGTAGGCACCAACGCCATGTTGCTTACCGTTCAGAATAACCGCACGCTGCGTCTTCGTGCAGCCGTTCCCGAGATATATACGGCGGCGGCAAGTCCTTCAAAAAATATCGACTTCCGCGTAGATGCCTACCCTACCCAACGCTTTAAAGCCACGCTCACCCGTAAGTCTGAAACTATCGACCCCGGCACCCGCACAGAGTTGTGGGAGTTCCAGGTAGATAACAGCGATCACTTACTCAAGGCAGGCGCCTTTGCGTATGTAAAGCTGCCGCTGGAACGTGGCACTACCTCGTTCATTGTACCGTTTGCAGCCGTAGCCACTACGCAGGAAAGGAAGTTTGTGATAAGAGTGCACCAGGGTCAGGCAGAGTGGGTAGATGTGCGCCAGGGCATAACGGTAGACGCAGGCATTGAAATATTCGGCAACCTTTCTGCCGGTGATACCTTGCTGAAAAAAGCAACCGATGAAAGAAAACCCGGCAGCACCGGTACCTGGATATTGAAATAATAATATAATAAATAATAAAGAGATGCCCGTCACATAGAACCTGCGACGGGCATCTTTTATCCGGGCTATCTTTCCAGGATTAATACAAGCAATAACAAAACTGCTATCAGGAAACACAGTGGTGAAAACAGCTTTGTATCCATCCGGGCAAATTTTGTAGATCTTATCTTTTTAAAAAAACCTACATATTTAAAATCGCCCGCGGCACGAAGTAAAAATGCAGCTAACATCGCCATTATTCCGTACCTCACCCATTGCGCCGGTATCCAGCAAGGCAGCCAGCCAATATACTGCCACAATAACCAGGTGGCAAATATAAAAGCAGCAAACACTACCAAACAGGCACGCATATCCGGGTGCAGCATTTTATCGCCGGCAGGATTCGTTGGAATAACTGCCTCTCCACCCCAGGTGCCGCCAAAGCCCCAGTAGAAATGAATACCTCCTAAAAACAGGAACACCATGCTTAATACAGCAACAATAATATAACTCATCGCTGCAAAGGTACTGACGAACTACGAATGATAAACCGCCTGCGCTGAATGGTGTACCGGCAATACTCCCAGGTATCTCAGGTAACGGTCCAGCAATGCTTTGTCAAACACGGGTTCTTCAATACCGCTGCCTTCCAGGAAAGTAGCCACATGGGTGTTATCCCAAACGTAGGTATCCTGGTACAACTCAACGGTAGACAGTCCTTCGTGCATATTGTCCTTGAACAAACTGGTGAGTGCATACAACCTGTTGGCGGGATCATCTTCCCAGATCTTTCTCCATTCTTTATACGGCAGGCCGCGCAGATCAAAAGAATAATACTTATTCAACAAGTCAAAAAACTGCAGCAACGTAAGGTTTGTTTCCGGGCTGGCAATCAGGTTAAATTTAAGACCCAGGGCCGTCTCCTTTTTTGAAATATAAGCGATGGCTTTTGTCATGTAATCTACCGTAATCAATCCTTCCCTTAACTCCCTTAATGCGGGGTATGCGTTGAACTCGATACAGTTTTTCACCAATCCTGCCCACCACTGGTAAGGTGCGCTCGCGCCGGTTTCACTGTTACACATGGCATAGCCAAGCCGGTAGGTAATTACCGGCAATCCTTGTGCTGCCGCGAGGTCGGCGATGCCTTCCATTACCCATTTACTTCTTACATAGCCGATATCCTTACTCACCGCCAGCAGGTTCTGGCCGATATCATCTGTTTCCTTCATTACGGTTTTATGCGTGAATACATGCCCCCAGCTATACACCGAAATAGTGGACAGCAACACCAGGCATTTTGTTTTGCCGGCGGCAGCAAAGGCTACAATTTCCCTGAGCCCTTCCACGTTGGCGGACTTCATATAAGAGTACGGCTCAATAAAATTGACGGAGCTACCGGAATGATAAATAACATCGATGGTATCCGCCAGTTCTTTAAACCCTGCTTCCGTTAACCCCATGTCCGGTTTGGAAAAATCCCCTGTTACCGGTACTATGCGCTGGCGCAGCGATTCATCGATGTGGATGTTAAAGTTGTTCAGGCAGCCGTTGATCCGTTCCATCGCATAATATTCATTACTGGCCCTGATGAGGCAGTATACGGTGGCGTTGGAAGCCAGCAGCAAATCTTTCAGCAGGTGAATGCCTACAAAACCGGTTACACCGGTGAGCAGTACGGCTTCGGGGTTTTGCAGCCTGGCAGCATCAAAATCGCGGCGGATAACGGTTCCTGGTTTCAGGTATACATCCTGCTGCAACGCTACATAAGGTTCCACATCTTCTTCCATCACAATAGTATCTGCCTGGGCCCGGCGCGCTTCCAGGGTTTGCGCCAGGTCTTTCAGCACCGGGAACTGGTATACATCTCTCATATATACTTTTAACGACAACGTTCTCCCCAATGCCGTAACTACCGGCGCCACACGAACAGAGTTACCTCCTATATCAAAGAAGTTGTCGGAGTTATTGATCGCTTTCCGGCCCAATACACTTTCCCAGATGGCCGCAATGGTTGTTTCCATTGCTGTTACCGGCGGTTCATACACGGCGCTGTCTTCTTCGTATACAGCGGCCAGCTGCGACAACCTTGCCTGGTCTGTTTTTCCATTTGAGGTTACCGGTAATTTATCCAGGAAGATAAATTGCGAAGGTATCATATAACCCGGTAGTGAATCTTTCAGCGTTGCCCTGATGGAGGCGATCTCCGGCTCTTCCGCCTCCCAGTTCTTCACCAGGAAAGCGACGATATACTTATTATGGTTTTCATCCTCGCGGGTAATAACGGCCGCGTCTTTGATACCATCAACAGGCAGCAATGCTTTTTCTATTTCCTCCAGTTCTATCCTGAAGCCGCGGATCTTCACCTGGTTATCTGCCCTTCCTGAAAAAGTTAATTCACCGGAAGGCAGTATGGAGGCGAGATCACCGGTTTTGTACAGGCGGGCGCCTGGTACAAACGGATGATCAATAAAAGAGGCAGCCGTTTGTGCAGGTCTGTTCCAGTATCCCTGTGCCAGTCCTTCTCCACCGAGGTACAGTTCACCGGTACCGCCGGCGGGAACGGGTTGCAGGTGCTGGTTTAAAATATACGCCTGGGTATTGGCAACGGGTTGTCCGATAGACGATACATATTCCCCGTTTTCATCGTGCACTACCCTGCAGGTAGCAAAAATGCTGTACTCAGTAGGCCCGTAGTAATCTACCAGTTGATAACCCAATCCGTGTGTAAGCACCGGCTTCAGTTTTTCGCCGCCGGTAAACAGGTAGCGCAGGTGAAGATGCGGAGCCGTGCGACTAAGTGTTACCAGTTCAGGCGCCAGCACCGTTGGCACAAACGCATGTGTGATCCCGTTCCTGGTATAGAACTGCAACAACGCCGCTGCATCCGTTCTTTCTTCATTGGTGGCTATCACCAATGTGGCGCCGGAAGTAAGTGCGGTCCATATCTCCCAAACAGAAATATCAAAAGCAATTCCCGCTACCAGGGTAACCCGGTCGTTCGCGGTTACCTCAAACCGTTGCCTGTGCCATGATACCAGGTGTTGCAAAGACCGGTGCGCCACTATTACGCCTTTAGGCGTTCCGGTGGAACCGGAGGTATAGATGATATAGGCCCGGTCGTTTGCGGTTACCGGCACATCCGGCGTGGTAGCGGACCATTTATCAAGACTATCCACATTATCCAGTATCACATAGTTGTACTTACCTGCATCCGGTAAGGTATGTTTACTGGTAGTAACCACGCAGCTGGTCCCGGTGTCTTCCAGGATCACCTGGATTCTTTTTAACGGATACGAAGGATCAATGGGAACATACGCTGCGCCTGTTTTTAAGATCCCCATTACCGCTACCAGCCATTCAATGGACCTGTCTATCCATACCGGTATAATGTCGCCGGGCTTTACGCCCTGCTCCAGCAGGTAATGCGCCATCTGGTTGGATCGCCTGTTCAGGGTGTCGTAGGTGATAGCGTCTGATTTGAATACAACCGCAGTGCGATCCGGGCTGAGTGCCGCCTGCTGATTGAAAAGAGCAATAACAGTGGCAGATGGGTCATAATGCCATTGCTCTCCCTGTAACATAAAATGCCCTGGATTTTCATACGCGTGGGTTTGCTCCACGGTAGCGTGTTTGGGTTTCATAGAATAATAATTAAAATTAAAGAAAAGGGACTATAGCTTCCCTGGGTTAAAGGTTTTCAATAAAAAAATCGCGGTGTTATTAATTTGTTTTGATATGGTTATTTCGTGATATATGGTTATTTCGTGCAGGGGCAAAACTATCTTGTTCCACTGCTATATTTCTACAGTGGGAATAAATTCCGGTTAAAAAAAAGCGGATGGTAAATCCATCCGCCTTCTAAAGAATATTCAGCTGCTCATGACTGCCTTATGCCCAAATCTTCGCTCCTGGAGCCGGTCGTACTCTTTCACATAATCCGGGTGTTCGGTTCCCATTGTTCTGTCCCACACCCGGAAATACAATCCATAGTTTCCCCTGAACTTTTTGTGGTGCAGGTTGTGATGAACAGATGTATTGAATACTTCAAACATCCACGTATAGCGAAACCCGCGTGGCATCAGTTCATAACCCAGGTGGCCATACACATTAATAATAAATCCCGATATCGTGAACAACAGTACCGTAAGCGGGTGCATAGGCATCACACATGTAATAACCACCAGCACCCCTCCTTCCGCCACCGCTTCCAGGACATGAAAGCTGTAGGAAGTCCAGGGAGAAGGATTGATACTCTGGTGATGCACCAGGTGTGTACGTTTAAATAACTGCTTATGATGCAACAGGCGATGCATCCAGTAAAAATAAGTATCGTGTATCACAAGACTCAACACCAGGCTCACACCTATGTACCACACCGGGAAATCATGAATATCATTATAGATCATAGTATACTGCCGTACCGGCGTTACCAGCAGCACAACAGAAATCCCGGTGAACACCAGCGTGCTTTGCATGGAATACCAGATCTCCCGGAGAAAATCTTTCTTCGACGCCAGCTTCTGCTGGATTTTAAAATGTTTAAACCTGGCTGGCAACAGCAGGTAAAATAAAATGAAAGGAATACCCGCCAACAGGAAATACCGGAGGGCAGACACGCTAAAGATCTTAACTGTAGCTTCAATGATCGGTTCCATAACCCTGAGAAATTTATCTCCCAAAATTAGAATACCGGTACGGCAGATGCAGTTAACAAAAGATAATTTCGCAGATTAACAAAGGATAATTTATCCCTTGCCCTTGTCAAGCATCCGCTTGCGGATACGGCTTAGCGACACAGGCGTAATGCCCAGCATGGAAGCAATATATTTATCGGGCACCCGGTTCACCAGGTCGAAACGCTCTGCCAGCAGGTTGCGGTACCGCTCTTCCGGCGACAACGTTACAAAGGATTCCATGATATTTAATGATTCCGATAACATGCGCATCAGGAAAAAGTTGCGCAGCGGTTCATACTCCGGGTGCGTTTTCAGCACTTCTTCCAGTACATCGTAATCTATTTCCAGTAATGTGGTGGGCTCCAGCGCGCGGTAAATAAAGCGTGACGGCCGCCGGTGAATGATGGTATCGTGAGAAGCGATGAATTGCTTTTCCCAACGCAGAAACAAGGTGGCTTCATCCCCATTACTTTTAATAATATACGCCCGCATGATGCCTTGTTCAATGAAAGCAAGACGGCGTTCAGTATCACCCTCACGGATATACGTTTCATTGGCCGCCAGTTTTGCCTGCCGCGTCATGGCAAATAATGGCGCCGTGTCGGCCGGAAGTATACCGGCCAGATCAAATAGCAGTTGCTGTAAAGTGGTGATGGATGCACTCATATGATTCGTCAGAGTGCTAATGTAAGGTTATTTCTCAATTAACCCGTCCATCACAACTGAGCGGCCTTCATTTTGGTGAGTTGCGCCAGCGTATAAGCGGCAACCGCCATTACAAGATCCCATTTAAAAAAAGGTTACAAAAAAACAGGGGAAATTTCCTGTAACCTTTTTACTGTTATGGCATCTAATTAACATGGCAGCACAAAATAAATTCACAGACATGAACTTTCCGAATAAAGAAAAAACCATGATCTCCTCATGCTTATTCCGTAAAGAAGCGCTTCGGATATAGCAGCATGGCCCGCAGCCGGGTAACGGTGTGCATGAATAAAATCCGGGGAACCATATGTCTAAATGAACCCCCATTTTGTCCAACTCGCCCTAAAACCCATTCCCGTTGTTTGGTTTGCCGGCTACTTTTGTTTCTCCTGGGAGCACAAAAGCATCTGCAGGAAAGCATGATGGAACCGACAAAAAAATTTAACCGCAGACATTTTTTAAGCGCAGCTGCCTTAACCTTTGCAGCCACCAAACTCTCCCCCCTGCAGGCATTGGCCGCTACAGGACGCAGTGATAAAAAAGGCTACCAGACTCCTGTATCTTTCCGGGAAATCAAACAGATCAGGGCCGGATTACTCGATGTTGGCTATGCCGAAGCCGGCCCCGCAAACGGCCAGCCCGTTATCCTCCTGCATGGATGGCCTTATGACATTCACAGCTACGCAAAAGTATCCGCTATACTGGCTGCTGAAGGTTACCGGGTAATCGTGCCTCATTTACGCGGTCATGGCACCACGAAGTTCCTGTCTGCCGAAACCTTCAGAAACGGGCAACAGGCGGCGGTAGCAAGTGATATCCTTTCGCTGATGGATGCACTTCATATAGAAAAGGCCATCCTGGGCGGGTTCGACTGGGGAGCACGCACCGCCAACATCATCGCGGCACTATGGCCGGAACGTTGCCAAGCAATGGTTTCGGTTAATGGCTATCTTATTAATAACCTGGAAAAAAACAAACAACCCTTGCCACCAAAAGCAGAATGGGGATGGTGGTATCAGTATTATTTTGCTACCGAGCGTGGTAAACTGGGTTATACCGCCAATTGGCACGACTTCAACAAACTGATCTGGAAAAATGTTTCTCCGAAATGGGATTTTGATGATACCACTTATAACCTGTCCGCAGCTTCGTTTAATAACCCGGACTATGTTTCTATTGTGCTCCACAACTACCGCTGGCGGCTGGGTATAGAGCCCGGTGAGCAACAATACGATGCCATTGAAAAGCAACTGGCCGCAGCGCCTGTCATTGCTGTTCCGTCGGTTACTTTGGATGGCGACTCAGACGGCGTGGTTCCCGCCGGTGATGGCTCTGCATATGCCCGCATGTTTACAGGCAAGCATGTACACCGTATCATCAAAGGCGCGGGCCATAACCTTCCGCAGGAAGCGCCGGAAGCGTTTTCGAAGGCCATTATGGAAGCGAATAGTTATTAATTCTCAGTAAAAAATAATTTATGAAATTAGCTGCCCTAAAAAAGAAACCAGTCCTGTTAATAGCCCTGTTTGTTGTAATGTTAACCGGCATACAATTCATCGGTCAGCCGGTTCAAAACCAGCCGGCAACAGCGCCTATAAAAGCGCCGGATGAAGTACTGGCAATTCTTCAACGTGCCTGTTACGATTGCCATTCCAATGAAACAAAGCTCAGCTGGTATGACCACATTGCACCGGTTTCATGGCTGGTATCCGCAGATGTTACAACGGCGAGATCCCGGTTTAATTTGTCGACCTGGGATACACTCTCCCCTGCCGACCAACAAGGACACCTGTGGGAAATGGTGAATATGGTGCTCACAGGAAAAATGCCGTTGGCTACTTATGCCGCCACGCATCCCCGTTCCAGGCTTTCTGCAAAGGATATCTCTGTTTTAAAAGAGTATGTGACGAACACCAGTCCTTCAACCTACCACGATACTACCGTTATAAATGAAGCCGCAAAGGAGTTCCGGCAATTTCAACAACAGTCCCTCCCCGCAGCCGGAAACCCTGTTGCAGCGAATGGCGTGGCGTATATACCCGGCTACCGCGAGTGGCAGGTGATCAGTACCACCAACCGGTTCGACAACCACAGTATACGGGTAGTATATGGCAACGCCATTGCAGCAAAAGCCCTCAGAGAAAATCAGATCAACCCTTTTCCCGAAGGCAGTACCATTATAAAAGTAGTGTGGAACAGCATTGAAGAAAGGAATGGCGACATCACTCCCGGTTCTTTAAACAGCGTACAGATCATGACTAAAAACAACAAGCGCTTCGCGGATAATAAAGGATGGGGCTTTGCAAAATTCAACGGCACGGCGCTCAAACCCCAGGGTGCCACGCCCATGTTTAATACCACCTGTTTCAATTGCCATAAAATAGCCAGCGGAAATGATTATGTATTCAACCTGCCGTTGGCTGATAAAGAAAATAAGCGGGAGATGTTTGACGCCGGAAACCTGCACGTGATCACATCGTTTGCCAACAGGCAGCAACAAAGCATGTCTGTGTTGTATGGTAACACCTCCGCGCAGCAAAGTGCGCTTACCGGTTATAAAACACATGTTCCCGGCGAAATATTCCGGCTCGTTACTTATAAACAGGCCGATAATAAATACTGGTTTGGCAGTTATATCAATGGCGAAGTGCAAAGCATTGAAACGGTGTCCACCGCCTCTGATGCAGGCGTAGCAGATAAACTGACCTATAAGCTGGAACGCGGCCAGTGGCCAACCGGTAGCGATGGTGATAAAGTAAGTCCGGCTGCCAGGATCAGCGCTATATTTTCTCACAAACCATCTGTTTTTCCCTGATACTTTAACTTTTCCTGATGATAAATTAAAAATCAATATTTTTATTGCCATTAGATTGACTTCCAACAGATGAAAAAACCAGGGTTTAAAATATCTCAGGCAACCATATGGGTCAGCTCCATTGTTCTCGGGCTGTTGTCTTCCGTGCCACAAATTGCCGAGCATCATTTTCATTTGGCGGAAGCAGCTGTTAATGCCGGTATTACAGCCACCTTCGCTGTGCTGATGTGGTACTTTAATATTTTCATGTTGTCCCGGCAGGATGATAGCCCGCGAAAGCAGAGCATTTCGTATTCAAAACTGATAAGCAGCCTGTTATTTGGCCTGGTAGTGATGCTGGGCCTTGCCTGCATCCAGCAGCTGATCCTGTCGCACATCAATTTTGGACCGGTTATGCTGATGGTGGAAGTAAGAGGTATCCTGATTAACCTGGTCTTTTATATGTTCCTGCACCTGCTGCAGCAGAATTATGAAAACCAGCATGTAACGATGGAACTGGAACGTATCAAAAGCGATAACCTCAGCGCGCAGTATGAACTACTGAAGCAGCAGGTGAATCCGCACTTCCTGTTCAACAGCCTGAATACCCTGAAGGCGATGGTGGAAAGCGGCGAGGAGGAAGCAGTCGACTTCATCATCAAGCTATCCAATTTCTATAGGTTTACGCTCGAGAGCCGCAAACTGGACCTGATTCATGTCAGTGAAGAAATGGACATTCTCAATGCTTATCTTTTTCTTCAGAAAGCAAGGTTTGAGGATGGTTTTACTTTTGAGAATACGCTTAGTCCCAACACGCTGAAAACGCTTATTCCTCCTTTTACACTGCAGCTGCTCGTTGAAAATTGCATCAAACATAATATCGTTTCCCTGGAAAAGCCTTTACATATCAGGTTATATGAAGAAGATGACCGGATGGTGGTAGAGAACCAGGTGCAACAGAAAAAGGGAGAACAAAATTCACTGGGTGTGGGTCTTAAAAATATTGACCTGAGATACCAGCATCTGCTGAACCGGCATATTGATATTATTGGCAACGAAAAAGTTTTTCAAATCAAACTTCCGCTTATTCATGAACATCATCATCGTTGAAGACGAACTTAAAACAGCCAAGTCACTCGCAAATATGATACTGGGATTAAAACCCAACGCTAAAATTACGGGGCAGTACCAAAGCGTGGCAGGTTCCGTCAGCGCGCTGTCTGAAGGCACCATGCCCGATTTGATCTTTATGGATATCCAGCTTGCCGACGGACTTTGCTTTGAAATATTTAAATCGGTAAAGATCACCTGCCCGGTGATCTTTTGCACGGCTTATGATGAATATACTCTCGATGCTTTTAAAAATAATGGGGTGGATTATGTGCTGAAGCCTTTTTCCAAACAGGATATACAGGAAGCATTAAGAAAGGTGGATGAACTGAAAAATTTCTTTCAGCAGAAAACAATTCCTGATCTTGGCGACCTGCTTTCAAAATTAACTCCTTCCAGCGGCAAAACCAGTTTCCTCATCTTTCAAAACCAGAAGTACAGAACTATAAATGTGGAAGACATTGCCTTCTTCTATATACGCCATGATGCCACCTGGATTATGTGTTTTGACAAGCAGCAGTATGTGATCAGCCAGTCGCTTGATCAGATAACCCAGTCGGTGTCTTCCCTGCAGTTTTTCCGGCTTAACCGCCAGTACCTCATTAATTTCAAGGCCATCAAAGAAGTGGAACCTTATTTTCTCCGTAAACTATACGTCAGGCTGGTGATTGAAACACCTGACAAACTGCTTGTAAATAAAGAAAAATCCCATAGCTTTCTTAGCTGGATGGAAGAGCGTTAGCGTTATTTTCTCCCGGTTGAAAGCTGAAAATGTCTACCTCGCAGCTTTTTAGCTTATTGCTGCCGTAGCCGGCCGGTACTTTTGAATAAATAAAAATTCAAAAGATGAAACTAATCATGATCCCCGCAATTGCACTCACATTATTTTCAGCGGTATTTGCAAGCCAACGCACCGCTTCAGAGCAACCCGTTCATACCGGTAACGGCTTTGCCGTGCTGGAATTGTTTACCTCGGAGGGATGCTCCAGTTGCCCACCCGCCGATGCGTTGCTGGCCCGTATCCAACAGGAAGCCGGGAATAAACCCATTTATATCCTGGCGTATCATGTGGACTACTGGAACCGGCTTGGCTGGAAAGATATCTTCAGCGATCCCCGGTATTCAAAGCGCCAGTATCAATACAGTCAGCAGTTAAACAGCCAGGTATATACCCCCCAGCTGGTGATCAATGGTACATCATCCTGCATAGGATCAGACGAAGCTGCTGTAACTAATGCGATGGCAAATGCACTGGCCAGTCCCGCTGAAGAAACCCTGAACATCAAGGCGCAGCTGCAATCCGGCAAAGCTGCGCTTACCTATAACGTTACGGGCGATGCCGGCAACAGCCGCCTGCTGGTAGCCGTAGTGCAAAAACATGCAGTCAGTAAAGTAACGAAGGGAGAAAACGAAGGACGCATGCTTTCACATGTTCAGATTGTGCGCGATCTCCGCACGTTTGACCTGGGAGCCGGTAGCGCGCAGATCAGTTTACCCTCCGGCTTTAATACACAGGAGTGGGAACTGATCGGTATGATCCAGGATTCCGGCACAGGCGTTATCAAAGCGGCCACACGGGTTTCCTTGTAATACGGCACTACCTAAAAAAGCAATGCCCGGAAATATATTCCGGGCATTGCTTTTTTTGATAGTAGCTTATCTCTTTTACAACTCATGACGCTATGCAAACGCTGCATTTAAGCCCGGATACAGCTTCCGGAACATCGCGTAAGTTACGCTGACCATAATAAACGCCACAACAGCGTCGATGGTGGCCGGTAAGCCGAGTACGCTCAGTTTTGAGGCAAAGGCAAAAATGATATCGAAGAAAATACCGGCGAACACCCACTCTTTTAACCGGAGCAGTTTACCCGGCGTTAAAAGAACCGCCACACCGGAGAGCTTGAAAACACCAAGCAGGTAAATAAAATGCGAAGGATAGCCCAGTTGCTGCGTTATTCCCCATACAACCGGGTTGCCGGTGATTTCAAAAAAACCGCTTGCGCCAAACCACAGGGAAGTAAGTACGGTTCCTATCCAATAAATTGTTGTTACTGTTTTCTGTGTCATAATCTTTTGGGTTTATGTTATTGATGACACAAAATTGTTGCAGGCAGCGGGAATAGTCCAGGTATTTTGGCGTGAAGCGGACAAATGGAGAGGCTGGTTAGACAATACACGGTGCGGGCGTTACTTCACTTTCCTGTAAGTGTTTCCTCTCCAGAATAAGCCATTGCTTTCAATGCCTATTACCTCTCCCCCTATATCCATTGCTTCATAAAAGCACTGATTAAAGTTTTTAACGGTAATTGTAAAGAGATTGGAACGGCTGTTCCGGGGCCTGTAGTCTTCGAATACGTTAAAATAAATCCGGTGGTACGATTTCGTACCGTAATCACTACCTGGCGCAATATTACGTATCACCAAACCAAAAGTTACATCCCCCCATGATTTTTTGGATATGGCAAATTCCGGTTTACCGGCTTCAATAAATTGCCCGGTTAATGGAGAGGTAATGATGGAGAATTTAAAGTTACTATAGTTCAGCGCATCTTCTTCAGGCAATATAATTTTAAAATAAACGGAATCCCCCGATGACGTTTCAGCTTCCTCTATTGCGTAATCGATCTTATTAAAATCATTGCTATTCTTTAATATAACAAATCCTGCCCGTTGCTCCCAAAAGCCTTTAGCCAGGGTATCACAAAGCGGAACGATCACATCGGATTTCTGCACCTGGTTTCTGATACAGAGAAATGTTTTGTTATCATTTAAGAATAGCAACTCTTTTCCATTTACCTTCTGATAGCGGCCGGATATGAGTGTAGGATTCTTTACACGCTGTCCGGTAGAGGATAAGCAAAGAAGGAATAAAAACGTACTTAGAAAGATTTTGTTAATATATGGGTGATCCATTGTATAAACTCTATCCCGTTATACTTCTAATAATGCGTCTACTCCAACAGTAGTTTTGCTAATGGTCAAATTTACAATTCGTAGCCGGACTTAGAACCGTCATTTTGTAAAGTGTATTCTTAATGTCAAAATACTTGTCATAACGACCTTTATAATCAAACGCTGAATCTTTACTTATTTCAATAAACTCTGATTTCCTTCCTTTATTGGGGAAAATGGAATTTATCCTATAGTAGCTGGTGTATTCAATAGGTATTGAATCTTGTGTTATTTGAATTAAGTTAAGAGTATATGTGTTGCCAACTTCTATATTACAACTATAAAAAATGCCATTATCAAAGATTTCTTTCTTGTCAAAGTTGAAAGGAAGCTTCTGGTTTATAGTAATACTATCATTCCCTTTTCTAAAAACCATAGCTTTATTTATAAAACTTTTATTGCACGTTTGTGTATACGAAAAGCGAATATATTCATACTCCACAAGTTTGACCTGCACTTGTGCACTACAAGTTAAGTAGTTGACGAATAGTATAACACATGAAATAATTGTTCTCATTTTACTTTTTTTACGGATTTTAATTCTCCCGTTGGAGTTACGGTTGTTTCTGTCGCATTTATTTTAACACCTCCTAATTCAATTACCTTTGGAACCGATACTGATGTGGCTCCCTGTTGAAATTCATATTGGGCTTTGCCCCCATCATACGAATAGGTTACCCTGCTTTATTTCATAGATAGGTATGTTTATCTGGGGAATTCCTGTATAGTTACCTACGGGGATCTCGCCATATTTACCTAAAGAAGCTGCTGTTGGGCTTGAAGGTATTATGTTCTGTACTTTTTCCTTTTGTACCTGTGCATGAACAGATATCACCACAAACAAAGAGAAGAAAAAAGGGATTTCTTAGAAAAGATCATAAAAGGGATTTTTTATCTAAGGCAATAGGATGTTTCTCCGGTTAACGCTTTTTAACGGATGATTTCAGTTGCTGTATTTCCTGTTCGTGCCGCTTTAACTGCGCATCCTGTTTAAGAATATACAATGTCAGCTCTTCCACCTTCTGCAATAACTTTTTATTCATCTCTCCCAAATCCAGCCCCTCCGCTTTCACCTCTTTTTCCGAAGGCATATCCGGCAAGTGTTTATGCTCCTTAATAAAGGCATTTACTTCAGACAAAGCAGGCAAATCATAACCAGGTGCAAACACAAAGTCGGGCCAGGCGGTATTTGCCTTTACCTTTATCCTGGTAAAAATAGCATCGCCATTCACCGCTAATTTGTATCCCTTCGTATCGGTGGTACCAATGCCTACATTTCCATTGGTGGCGTTCTGAGCGCCGGCCAGGATAATGTCTCCATTCGACTTGAACAACAACGGCGCATAAAACCCCGAACCTTGTCTCACTGCATAAAATTCCAGTGTAGGCCCGGTAACATCTGCACTAAAGTAACCATCCTTTCTTAAAGATGCTTCCCAGAGCACGGGTTTACCGGATGCAATACCCGTTGTCGTTTTAACACTGAATTTTAAATCCATATAAGCATTGGCGTCCCCATCGCTCAAAAAGTTTACGCCTCCCCTCGTGGCGCCCATATCTATCGCCAGCTTGTCTGCACCAGGCGCCATACCTATGCCAATGTTACCATTAGCAGTAAGCGACCCTTTCAGATTCAGGTTGCCATTGCCATCCAGGAACATTAACTGGTCTGTATCGGCTGAATAGTCTATTGCGCCGTTGTCGTGAGCCAACCAGCGGAACCGGAAATTACTGGCCTTTAAACCGGTCAGGCCAAAGTTGATGGAGGCACTACTCTGGTAAATAAAACCAGACCTGAAGTTGGCACTATAGAACCCTGTAGTGATCGTATTGGCATAAGTGTTGGGGAAATTCAATGTACTGAATGTATCTGTTTGGGCTTTCACTGGAAACCATACACATAACAAAACTGAAAAACTGAAGATAACTTTGATCATAGGGATTAAATTATATTATAAAAAAACGTTACAATGGCGGGTATTACATCGCACAGCAACTTCTCGAACAAAACAGTATATGCTAAAAAAAGAAAGTTAGGGATAACTCTTATGGGCAACACATTACTTTTCCAGGTATAGCTATGAAGGCAAAGGAATGATTTCTTATAACTGTTAAAATAACTTTCTGGCATTAACTACGGTGCAAAATAATATATTTTTGCAAAGGTTCAAATTCCCATTTTGAAATTTCTTTTGTCGGCAAGTTCCTCCCCTCATTTCACCCACGCCGCAATCGTAACCCCGCCAAGATACCCCATTATAAGCACCACTAACCACCCTGCCAGCTGCATCCATACAGGATGCCGGTAATGCTGCAGCAACCGGGTGCTGCCAGCCGCCACCAGCACCACTGCCAGGGCTACCGGCAAGATGAGCCCATTGAGCGCCCCTGCCATCAGCAACAGCTGTACGGGGTTGCCGGCTATTACAAAAACAACGGTGGAGAAAAGTATAAAAACACTGATAAACCAACGCTCGTTGGCGGCAATAAAAGGATGAAATGTTTTCAGGAAGGAAACAGAAGTATAAGCTGCTCCCACTACAGAAGTAATGGCAGCGCTCCACATCACAATACCAAAGAAACGGTAACCAATTTCTCCTGCTGCTATCCGGAATACAGATGCAGGCGGATTACCGCTGTCGAGTACCGCGCCCTGTGTAATAATGCCCAACGCTGCCAGGAACAGCAGCACGCGCATGATAGCGGTGATAACAATACCGCTTACGGCACTGCGGTTAACAAAGCGGATCTGCGTTGTTCCGCTGATACCGGCGTCCAGCAGACGGTGTGCGCCGGCAAAACTGATGTAGCCGCCAACGGTTCCGCCAACAAGCGTTACAATAGCTTTTGTATCAATCACCGCGGGCCATACGCTTTGTTGTACTGCCTGCATTACCGGTGGATGTGAACTCACGGCAACGTACAAAGTAAGCAGCACCATCAGGATGCCCAGCCATCGTGTAAACTGATCCAGCACATGGCCTGCCTCTTTCATCCAGAAAATAAACAGCGCAATCCCACAACTCAGCAACGCGCCATAAACCGTATCCATGCCGGTGAGTACCTGGATGCCTAGTCCGCAGCCACCGATGTTGGCGATGTTAAAGGCCAGTCCGCCTGTTACCACCAAAGCGGCCAGCAGGTAACCCAGGCCCGGCAACAACGCGTTTGCAAGATCCTGCGCACGGTACCCGGAAACGGTAAGTACACGCCAGATATTCATTTGTGCGCCAATATCCAGCAACACTGATATCAATATTACAAAACCAAAAGACGCCGCCAGTTGCTGCGTGAATACGGTTGTTTGTGTAAGGAAACCCGGACCAATGGCAGAAGTAGCCATGAGGAACGCTGCACCCAGCAGCACGGAAGATTTTTGTTTGCTCAAGGCCGTTGTATGGTTAGTTGGTGATGATGTAATGCGTTATTAATAGCGCGCGCATATGTTACGGCGTGCGCGCCGTCGCCGTGAAGACAAATCGTTTCCGCTGTTATCGGAATCGTATGCCCGTTAACGGTAGTTACCTTTTGTTCAGTAACCATTTGCAGCACCTGTGCAATCGCCTGCTCCTCTTTTTCAATGAGCGCATTGGGTTGTGTGCGGGGAGTAAGTGCCCCATCATCCTGGTAGGTTCTGTCGGCAAATACTTCGCTGGCTGTTTTTAACCCGGCTTCCCTGGCAGCCGTGATAAGCCAGCTGTTACTAAGTCCGAAAAAGCAAAGCCGGGAATCTACATCTTTCACGGCTTTAACAATCACGCGGGCCATAGCCGGCGATTTAGCGGCCATGTTGTATAATGCGCCATGAGGCTTTACATGCCTCATCGTGGTATGCAGCGATTTGCAAACCAGTTGCATGGCGTATAGTTGTGTGGTGATCAATTCATATAATGCATGATCTGAAAGCTGCTGCTCCGTTCTGCCAAAATTCTCTTTATCTGCAAAGCCGGGATGAGCGCCGATAGCTACCTTATTTTCGAGTGCCAGCGTGGCCGTACGCAACATCGTATCATGATTGCCGGCATGATAGCCACAGGCAATATTGGCGCTGCTGATAAAAGGCATAATGGCGGCATCGTTGTCCAGCCCCTCTCCCATGTCGCAGTTAAGATCTATATAATGCATAATGATGATGATTAAACAGGCTGTTGTTGCAGCCATTCCTCCAGTCGTAATTTACAGGCATTTTGAAGAAAGAGCAAGTCCTGCTCCTGTTTCCACAACAGGGCAGATGCCGTTTTTTCATCCGTCATGCTAAAATGAATCTCCTGGTACGGCATACGTTGCGAAAGGGAAGGCATATCCGCAGTGATCACATGCGCCAGCCGGGCATACCCGCCAGTGGTTTGATGGTCAGCCATGAGTATAATGAGTTGCCCGTCGGGCAGCAGCTGTATAGTGCCCCTGGTGATACCGGCCGATAGCTGTTCCTCCCGTGGTTGTGTAGCCAGCGGCGGGCCGCTCAGGCGGAACCCCATCCGGTCGCTTTGTTCCGTTAACGAAAATGCAGCAGCGGTAAATTGCTGGCGGGCATCTTCCCGTAACAGGTTCCATTGACTCCCAGGCAGCGTACGTATGATATCTTTTGTGGTGTACAGGTGACTTACATCGGCGGTCCACGGTAACGGTACCACTTCCTTGCCCCGGAACCATAAAGGAGAGATGTTGTCCTGCCGGAGCTGAAGATGATCATTCTTTTTCAGCGGGCGGCCATCCAAGCCGCCGGCGCCGGCCTTTAAATGGGTGCTGTAGCTTCCCAGCCAGGGCGTAAGCGCCAGCCCGCCCCGTATAGCCAGGTAGCACCGTGCACCTGAAACAGGCTTACTGAAACGCAATACCGTTTGCTTATTCACCAGTACGGGCCTGTTAATGTCCAGTGGCTGACCATTGACGATAGCGCCAAAATCAGCGCCGGATAAGGCGATCATGGCATCTGTATCAAACAGGAAAGCCGATGCGGGAAAATGCAGTTCAATAGCCGCTTCGGTGAGGTCGTTGCCTGCCAGGCTGTTGGCTACCGCCAGCGCTACACGATCCATAGCGCCACCGGGATTAATACCCAGGTGTTGGTAACCGTATCGTCCTGCATCCTGGATGGTATCCAGCAATCCTTGTTGTACTACCTGTATCAATGTTTTTGGATCTTAAAATGTCAAATATAATGGGTCATCTCCCGGAAATCTTCCAGCGATACAGGCATAAATCTTACCTCATCGCCGGGACCACAATAGCAGGGAGTTTCCGCACCGGCATCAAATAACCGCAGGGGCGTGCGGCCAATAATATTCCAGCCTCCCGGCGATTCCTGCGGATAAATACCGGTTTGCGCACCGGCAATACCCACACTTCCCGCGGGTACCCTGAGCCGGGGTTGCTTTAACCGGGGCGTTACCAGCTGGTCATGCACTTTGCCCATATAGGGAAAGCCTGGCAGGAAACCCAGCATGTATACGGTGTACGTTTGTTCCGTATGCAGTGCTATAATATGCTCCGGGGATACATTTTTGCGTTCGGCCATCGCGTGCAGGTCGGGCCCCAGGGAAGGGTGATAGCATACAGGGATCTCCAACCGGCGGAGCGGAGCGGCAGCAGTTACGGCTGTCTCCTCCAGTGTTGCCGAGATCAGCTCCCTGATCTTTTCACCGGCGTTGCCATGCAGCTCCCTGTACAACACCACCGCATCGTATACAACTGTTAAGGAAGCATAGGCCGGAATAAGATCCAGGATGTATGGTTTATGCAGCTCCTGCAACTGCCGGAATGCCTGCATTACCCGGCGGTGAATATCCTCACTGATCTGCTGTTCCCATTCAATGATTACAGCCCGGTCGCCCAATGGAGATATAGTGTAGTTTCTACGCATTAGCTTATGAAGATAAAATAACTATTGCACATTACTATTAATAGCGTAAATTCAGGGTACATAACGTATCCATGAATGAACCTTTTTAGCCTGGCAAAGCTTAAATTGGGTCCATCACTACTTATTTTGCTATTAGCGGATTGTTTTATTTTCTCGGGAGCAAAGGCACAAATTAAAGCAGACTTCAATGCATCATCAACCAGCGATTGTGAACTGCTACTAACAACATTTAGTGATAAATCAACAGGCCAGCCTATATCCTGGCAATGGGACTTCGGTAACGGTTATACCTCTACTGAACAGCACCCCGGGGCTACCTATGTCAAACCCGGCGTGTATACGGTATCCCTCACGGTAAAAGATGCCGCCGGACAATCAGCTACCATCACCAAAACAGGATTTATTACCGTAAGATCCAGACCTAAAGTGGATTTCACAGCCACCAACGTAACCGGCTGCGCACCTTTACAAACCACCTTCACAGATAAATCAGACCCGGTAAGCGGCACTCTCCTTACCTATACCTGGGATTACGGAGACGGCACCACCGGCACCGGCAGCACCAGTACGCATACTTATCAGCAGGCCGGGAAATACCCGGTAACGCTCATCGTTACCAACAGCTATCAATGCACCAGCTTCAAATTAGTGGATACCATGGTAAAGGTAGCCCCTCCCATTGTAGCCGGTTTTTCCGTACCCGAAAAAATATTCTGCAGCGCCCCTGCCACCGTGCAGCTCACCAATACTTCCACCGGACCAGGTACCCTCGTTTACAACTGGGCTTTTGACGACGGCAGCACATCTTCTTTAAAAGATCCCGGCACGCATACCTTTACCAGCAAAGGGCTCCATGCTATTACGCTGACAGTGACCAATGAAATGCACTGTACCTCGGTCAAAAAAGCAGCCGATATTAACGTGGCCGCCTATACTACCAACTTTACCTTTCCATCACCCGTTTGTGCCAATACACCCGGCACTTACGGCGGCGTATTTGCTACTACAGATCAGCTCAAAGTAGCCTGGGAAATAAACGGGCAACCAGCTTTGAACAACGCGGACAATACCACTGTCTACACCCCTCCTGCTACCGGTTCGTTAAATGTTAAACTAACCGCTACCTATGGTAAATGTGTGGAGGTGGTAGAAAAAAAACTGGATATAAAACCATCTCCCACCGCCAGTATCAGCGTGATGATACCTCCTTTCTGTAACATGCCCGCTACCGCCACGTTCACGGACAATGCTCCTGCTGCCGCTGCCTGGCAATGGGACTTTGGCGACGGGCAAACTTCCACCGCGCAACATCCCGCACACACCTACACTGCAGCCGGCAACTACACCGCTACCCTGGTAACCACCAGCAAAGATGGCTGCGCAGCTACTACCAACAGCAGCTTTGATATAGCCCCGGTAAAAATAACGGCAGATGGAAAAAACAGGAGCGGCTGCGAAGGATTAATAACCACCTTTGGCGCGGTGGTTAACAATGCAGACGTTATTAAAACCTACCAATGGGACTTCGGCGATGGTAGCCCGGTATCTGCGTTAGCAGCGCCTGTACATCAATATAATAATGCGGGCATCTACACCGTTTACCTCACCTATACTACCGTCAACGGCTGTACGGGAAAAGTAGAAACAGTGAATAAGGTAGAAGTATATAAAAAGCCTGTTCCTGAATTCTATTCACCGGACGCCCCCGAAATCTGCGGTAATAACCCGGCAGCATTCAAAGACCAATCAGATATTGGCGACAGCTGGCGATGGGATTTTGGAGATGGAGCCACCGGCACCGGTAAAAACACCACATATAGCTACCAGCTACCAGGAACGTATACCGTACAGCTGATAGTAGGTAATCACACCTGCTATGATACTATTGTTAAAGAGAAATACATTACCGCTACCAATCCATTCCCCCGGTATTCGATCCGGCCGGTCGACTGTAACAAACGTACCACCATTGTTTTTGAAGATCATTCTATCGGGGCGGAATCCTGGCAATGGTCCTGGGGCGATGGTACCGATACTGCCTATACCGTGCCTACCGCAACTTTAACGCACGTTTTTCCCGGCAGCGGCACTTACCAGGTGGCACTTACTACGAAAGACAGTCACTGTACCACGCATGAAGGACTAACGGTAACAGTGATTGCTCCGTCTCCTGTGGTGATCAGCACCGATAAAAGTACGCTGTGCAGCAACGATGTGCTGGGCGCCGCCATCACCAGCTACAACCCGGCTATCTATAAATCTTCCGGCTACAAATGGCTGGCTGGTGGCATCGATCAGAGCGATCCTGACGACCAGCAAACATTCATCTACAAAAATCTTTCTCCCGGCAAACAACTCATACAACTATCAGCCGAAAACCTGCAGGGATGTATAGATCTCAGTAACATCGTTCCCGTAAATGTACGGGGTCCTGTTGCCGCGTTTAAACTGCCTGCCGCCAAATGCGCGGGCAGCGAACTGAGTTTCACCGACATGACCAATACCACTTACAGCGCAGGTATTAGCGAGTGGCAATGGGATTTCGGAGATGGCACTCCTGTAGAAACCTTTACCAAAGGACCTTTCCGGCATACCTATAAACAACCGGGAAATTATAACCCTATGATGAAGGTGACTGACAAAGAAGGTTGTGTAAGCTATGGCTATGATAATACCCTCCAGGTAAAAGGCCCTCAGGCCGTATTCGATGCCAGCAGCTATCTTGTTAAACCAGGCACAGATGTATACTTCTACAACAAATCCAGCGAAACCGGTGGCGCTATCACCAGTGTGAACTGGAGTTTTGGAGATGGCCATACTTCTACCGCCACCGGAACAGTGACAAACAACTACACCCTGCCAGGCGCCCACCAGGTAGTACTGCGCGTGCAGGATAATAATGGTTGTGAAGACAGTGCCAAAAAACAGGTAAGGGTATCCAGCGTTGGCGCCGACTTTACCTATAGCTCCCGCTTTGCAAATGGTGGCAGTTGCGCACCTATGATCTTCTTCTTTACCAATACTTCTCTCAGCTATACTTCCAGTTATTGGAGCTTTGGCGACGGCACTACTTCCATTGAAGCCAATCCTGTACATACCTACACGGAACCAGGGCTTTACGAGGTGATCCTAACCGCACAGGGAGAAGCAGGCGTAACAGACAAATACATTGATACCATAGAAGTAAAAGGTCCCTATGCCGCTATAATAGCCAGTTCCGACGGCGGATGCCTGGAAAAGGAAATTCAGTTTAATGTTGTCAGCAAGGGTTCGCAGGATTTCAGCTGGGATTTTACGGACGGCATTATTCTTCATACCACCGACAACGTAGTGAAACACGTTTTTAAAACACCGGGCATTTATCAGCCGAGACTACTGCTGACTGATGCCGCCGGTTGCAGAGGCAGCGCCCTTCTCCGCAACCCCATCGTTATTGATAAACTGGATGTGCAGTTAACACCAGCACCAGCTATTCTTTGCGGTAAAGGAACCGTTACATTCAATCCTGTATTCAACAGCTTCTCTATTGACCAGTTAGGCAAACCAGCTACCTACAAATGGGACTTCAATCCCTCACTGGTACCATCCAACGAAACAACCGCTACTCCTTCTTTTTATATTCCTGCACCGGGCAGGTATGATTTTAGTTTTACCACCACTACCGCTTATGGTTGTAAACAAACAGTGACTACTAACGTGAACGTATATACTAAACCGGAAGCCATTATTGCAGGCCCCGATAAAGTATGTGTATCCTCACCGGCCGGGTTCAGCGGCAGCGCTGCGAACGACAATGGTCTTACCTGGGAATGGAACTTCCCTAACGGGGAAAAACCAGCCGGAAGTAAGCCTCCGCAACAGGTATTCTCCCAGCCTGGTCCGGCAGATATATCCCTTGTTGTTACCAATAAAGATGGATGTACTGATACGGCCCATCACCTCTTAAACGTGCTGCCTTTGCCCGATGCAAAAGCCACCTCTATGAGTGAATTTATCTGTTTGCATAATACTACCCTGTTACAGGCTACCGGTGGCGCCAGTTATGAATGGACACCGGTTACAGGACTCAGCAACCCGCTGATCGCAAACCCGTCGGCTAGTCCTGATACCAATACCACCTACCATGTGAAAGTAACAGACAGCAACGGATGTATCAATACCGACCAGTTAACGCTGCAGGTAATCCAACCGTTTAAGGTAACGGCCTCACCGGATACCTCCCTGTGCCAGGGTGCAGTGCTGCCGTTATATGCCTCCGGCGCTGATTATTACAAATGGGAAGGCACCGGGCTGGCAAATCCTAATGAAGGCGTTACCACGGCTACGCTTACTAACACAGGCAACTATACCTACGCGGTAACAGGCTACGACAGCAAAGGATGCTTCTCTGATAAAACATCCCTGCAGGTAATCGTAGCACCGTACCCGTTAGTAAACACTGGCCCCGACCGGAATGTTCCTGCCGGCACCCCCGTACAGCTCACTGCCTCCGCCAGTAACGATGTGGTCAGCTACAAATGGTCGCCATCACAGGACCTCAACTGCCCCGGCTGTGGCAGCATACAGGTGATTCCCAATCTTACCACCACCTACGCTGTGGAAGTGGAAAACCGCTATGGCTGCAAAGCAAAAGACGACGTTACCATACACATCCTGTGCAATCAGTCTGCCATTTACATGCCTAACGCATTTACTCCCAACCAGGATGGACAAAACGACCGCATCTATCCTAAGGGAAAAGGCGTAAAGGAAATCGGGTACCTGCGCATTTATGACCGCTGGGGAAAACTTATCTTTGAAAATATTCACTTCCAGATCAATACCCCTGCCGCTGGTTGGGATGGCCGGATCAACAATCAGGAAGCCGCTTTTGGAAGCTACATTTATTACATGCAAACCATCTGCGAAAACGGGGAGAAATTTGAATTCAAAGGAAGCATCCTACTGGTGAAGTGAGTCGGCTACCAGCAACTTCATAGCATTGTATGCCCCGTCCGACAGCCGGTACGGCCGTTCGTTTACCATCTGCACAAACTCAACGCTAAACGCCAGGAACAAAGGAAAAGGACTGCCCGGTGAAACGCTGGCGGTAAGCGTGAGTGGTTCGGTAAGGTGGCTATCCAGTATCAATGCCTCACTGCTTATTTCATCGCTTTCATACTGCGCTTCCTCAAAATCAATCGCGCTAAAGCCACAGGTAATGATTACATGCGTGGCGCCGCGGGGCGACTGCACCTCCCTTGCCGGATAGAATGGCGGTATTATTATAGTTCCTTCCCCGGCAGCACGATCAATAGTTGCCGTTAAAGGCGCATAAAAAGAAGTGCTCATCCCGCTCGTCGTATTGAACTCAAACTTTTCCATGATCTTTATGTCGCCATTCATCACGTTACGATATCCCCGCTCACTGGTTACATCGGCTTTTATCACCTTCAGGAACTCCCTGAGGAGGCGGGGTGTAATTCCACTATCGGCAGCATTCCTGATCATATAACGGAAAGCGGAACGAAGCAATTTTCCTGCCCGGCCAGCCCGGCCAAATTCCATGCTGTTTTCCCTGCTACGCTGGAATGCAGGATCAGCCGATATCCGCGCCCCGGATACCCCGGATCGCTTTCTGACTACATAACCACGTTTAGTTTTATAAAAAGATAGATTTTCGATTGCGCCATTAAATTGCAACAATCCGTCCTGTTTACTCATCGTTAAAATGTTTTCGTTAAAAGATAGGCAGTTTAGATAGCTATGCCTGTTAAGCTTCGCCTGTTGATTACACAGACGTACCAGGCGAAAGTATCCACTACCCTGCATGCGTAAAAACAAAGCTGCCGCTTTTACCGCTTTTTGCCGCTTTTTGCCGGAATACGTCCCACCGGTTTATGCATAGTGCATTCATAGTGCATGAGGAGTGCATTAGGAGTCCATCAGGAGTGCATGGTAACAGTATAGATAGCGCATGGGATACGCAGGTCCGAAGCATGGCAGAAGCAGGTGACAGGTAACTTCACAGTGGCGTGGAGTTAAGTACTTATTCCCCGGGGAATGTATAATTATAATATTCACTTAACATGATAACCAGCAGGTAAAATACTACCTTTATCCGTTCAAACAAAACTCAACAGGAATGGAAATACCAGGTAACTTCATTAAAATATTTCCGGAATATCAGGATGTTTTCTATGATGATTTGGAAAATCACAGGAAATACTTCCTGCCATTATGTTCTATCAACCTGAAATTCTTTTCGCAAGACAAGGATCAGTGGCTGCATTTTGTTTCTGTAAAAGAGATATACGACGGCCGGGTAGGTGAAAACACTACCTCGTTTCACACAGATTACACCAGGTGTGATATGTTCGGGTTTGATATCATAGATGGCAAATATAAGTTTGACGCGGATTGGGAATACTTTACCGTTTCCACTGAAATTTTGCCGGAAAATTATCACCTGGAGTATAGCGATGAAGAGATCCAGTTTAATTTTAATGAGGCAATGTACCAATTAAAGAAGTCGTACTATAAAAAATTCGGAAAACTGTATGACCGGGATTTCTACAGACCCGGTTTAACGGTAGATGGAATCAGGAAATTAGAAAGACTGCTGAAACTTACTGCAGAAGATATACACAAGGATGAACCTTCAGATTACTTCGCAGAAAGTATAAGTAAAAAAATCAACGGCATAATAGATGAAGTTAATGTAGCTAATCTTCCGCTCGACGAATGCGAATACGCCGGCACCAACCTGATAGATAAGCCTGTTAAGGCAGATGAAAGTATTTTCAACTATATAGCCTGTATGGAAGGATATAATTTCCAGGAAAATGCCGCTGATCAGATCTATTTGTTTTATGATGATCAGATGAAGAAAGCGGTGATCTGTTTGGAATATACCTGATAAAAGCCTGTAAAAAAAGGAGGCACCCTCTTTAGGTGCCTCCTGTACACTGTATTATAACCCTATGCCTACCATTTTACTTTCAGTTCAGAACGCCTGTTCTGTTTATAATCCTCTTCTTTACATGGCACACCGTCTTTACAACCGTTCACAGGGTTGCTTTCCCCTTTATTGCTGTAGTAAAGGCGTTTCGGATCGAGGCCCTTATTAACGAGGTAATCTATTACTGCATAGCAACGTAACGCCGACAGATCGGTATTATACTGATCAGAGCCACGGTTATCAGTAAAGGATGAAATCACGATCTTCCAGTCGGGATGACGCTTCAGCACCGCTGCCACCTGGTCCAGGATTCTGCGGGATTCAGTGAGCAGGGATGCGCTGTTATAATCATAGAGGAACTTCAGTTCTTCCAGTTGCTGTTTATCTGTTTCTTCTTCCGCAGTATGCTTTCTCGTTACCAAACCTGGCTGCCCGCTTGTTACAGGTGGCTGTGGTGTGGTAGCAGGATCTGTTGTCACCGGCGCCGGGTTCTCCCTGCGGTTAATCCGGCTAAAGTAATCGGGATCAGAGAAGTAATAAATATCATCCTTACCCATGCTGCCCGGTTTGTTGGAAGCCAGGTAACCTTCATAGCCATTACGTTTCAGGATCAGTCCCAGATCATCGGCGCCGGAGTTGAACGGCACTTTCATGTTCTCGGGTGTTTCCCAGCTGGACTTCCCTCCTTTCACGCGGTAAATGTCGTAGCCGCCCATTCCTGCATAGCCCCTGCTGGAGAAGTAAAGGATACCATCTTCGTTAACGGTGGGAAAGGTTTCTGCTGCTACTGTGTTCACCTGGCTGCCACAGTTAAGCGGCGCTCCCCAGGAGCCGTCTGCCTGCTTCTCCGAATACCAGAGATCTGTTTGCCCCAGGCCACCCGGGCGGTCTGATACAAAATACAGCACATCGCCACCGGTGCTAAGCACCGCATGACTGGAAGAATATCCGGTTAGGTTGATGCCGGGCATCAGTACCGGTGTTCCCCATTTACCATCTTTTTTTACAGATTGATAGATCTGCAACTGGCGGACACCATTTACGAATCCTTTGCCGGTAACAGGTACACCCTTGCCTTGTATGTTAATAGTGGCATAGAGGGTATCTTCTGTACTGTTAAGACATACCGGGCCAATATGATAATCGTATTTACCCAGCAATGCAGGCGCCAGTTCTTCCAGGTACATATCGGTATTGCTACCGGTGTATTGCTGGTAAACGTATGCTTTATAATAAGGTTGTTCAGTGCGTTTATCAATAGGTGGTTTTGACTGCGAGCCATTATTAAGCGCCATGGTGCGGTAGCCGTTTGACATCAGCAGCAATCCTTTCTGTACTACCCCGCTTACCAGGTCGGAGCCCTGGGTGTTCAGTTCTTTAACCGGTTTTAACTGCACCGGAACGCCCTGTTTACGCCATACAACAGCACTATCGCAACCCTGCAGCGCAATGTCTTTTAATTTAAGACTGTCCGCATTGGAGGTGGTGAACAACGCATACTGCTGCTTTGCTTCCTCATATTGCTCCAGTTGCCGGAGCGCTTCTCCATACGCAAAATAAACCGCTGCAGGACGGTCGGGACGGCCCGTGATCTCCTTGTATACATCCGAAGCTTCCTTAAAGTAACCGATCTCCTGGTAACTATGAGCCATCTTCATCAGCTCATCTACCGGCATCTTACTTCCCTTGTTACGGGCAATCCTGTTATAAAGCGCTCCTGCCTCTGCATACTCCTGTCTTGCATAAGCTGCATCAGCCAACTGCGACAAGCTTTTCTGCTCCTGGCTGTACAGGTTGGAGGCAATCAAAAACAGCGGAATAATAATTATAGTGCAACGTATCATACGGGTAGTAACTAAGAGTTAAAAATACCTGGGATTCCTTACAGTGAAATTTTTCGAAGGGATTAAGAAGCCTAATGATATTTCATGCGATCCACCCTGGTAACCTGCCATTTTATTAATACTCAGATCGTAGGAATACCCGATGCGGAGATTTTCTGTAGCATAGAATTCCACCATCACGCTGGCTGCATCCAGTTCACTCAGGTCTTTCTGCAAACCGGTTTTGTTCCACAAACCCACACCCGTACGATAGGATGCGCCGGCCCACAGCTTTTCGCCGATCAGCAAAAAGGCATTAATGTCTACGTTAGTAGGTCCTTTAAAATCTTCTTTGATAAGAATAGAAGGCTTCAGCTGTAAGTTATCGCCCAGCGGGAACATAGCACCTGTAGTAATATACAGGTGCTGTGTTTTACGGATAGTAGAATAATTGTTTCCTTTCCAGCTGTAACGGGTAGCATCGGTATAGAGAGAAAACAGGTCCATGATGGAAGCGCCTGCATAAAAGCGGGGAGTATAGTAATAAACCCCGAAGCGGGCATCCGGCACCCACACACTCTTTTTACCCAGGGGTATGGCGGAATCGTCGTTATCGGTGTATTGCAGCGCGTTACCGTCAATGGAATACTGGGTAACGCCACCGCCTAACCCGATGCAAAGCCGGCGCGTATCTTCATCGTCCAGCGGAATCCGGTAGGAGTACGAACCATACAGCGATAAAGCATCCTGCGGGCCCAGTTTGTCAAACAACATTTGCAGCCCCAGCCCCACCTTGTTATCACTGGCAGGCGTTACTCCGTCTACCGACACGCCGCCTGTACGGGGCGCGCCGGGAAATCCGGCCCACTGATGGCGGTATACGGTGTTCACATACAGGTCTTCCTTATAGCCTGCATAGGCAGGATTTATGCTTAACCCGTTGAACACGTACTGGCTGAACTGTATGTTCTGTTGCGCCACTCCGCGCATCCCTATTGCCAGCAGCATCACCATTATTCCTGCTCTGAGTACTGTTTGCATCTTTTACTTTTTTTGTAGCAGATAATATTTTTATTGTCTTTTACCGCAGTATTGTTATCCAGCCTTTATACTTTTTAATACCACTCTCCTTCTTCACTTCCAGTATATAGTAGTAGGTGCTTTCGTTCAGGTTGGAACCGTCCCAGTCGTTACGGTAATCCTTCGATTGGTACACCTGTCCACCCCAACGGTTGAAGATGTAGATCGCAGAACCCGGATATTTCTCCAGCCCGCCGATGACGAACCTTTCGTTCTTGCCATCGCCGTTTGGCGTGATCACATTCGGGAAGGATAAGTCTGAACCTTCTACTCCTACCGCAGACACCCCTACGTTATTGGTACTATCGGCATCCGGCATGTTTGTACTGTAAGCGGTGGCTTCGTTGATCAGCTGTCCGCCTTCTATTACACGGGCTGTCAGCGTCATTTGTACGGAAGCTCCAACTGCCAGGTCGCCGATATTCCATTCTATCAGTTTAGTCGCCGGCGTTACCACTACTTCTCCTCTTTCTGCGGAAGTATGACTAGGCACATCCAGCTGTACCGGTAAGCGGTCCTCTGCTTTCACAGCGGTTACCGGTATGTTACCCGCATTCCTTACGGTGATGCGGTAGGTCAGGTTCTGACCCATGCGGTAAGGTCCAACCGCCGGCGCCACGATTTCTTTGGTTACAACCAGGTCGCCTGCCAGTTTATCGGTATCTGTGATAGTGACAGTAGCGTCGCTGGCAGCACCTTTCGTGAAGGTGTAGCTGGCCGATTGTCCGCCGGTGAGCATGAATACCACTGTTTCCGGTGTTTCTACTTCACTGTCGTTCAGCACACTCACTGGAACGGTTACACTGCTGGCGCCTGCCGGGATGGTAATCGTGCCGGTAATGGCGGTGTAATCAGCATCCGGCGTGGCAGTACCACCTATCATGTATTGTATAGTGATGGCGTCTGCTGTGCGCTTGCCGCTGGCCAGGCTGATGGTGAACTCGCCGTTGACATTCGGCTCAGTCGCATCCGGTTTGCTGGCGGTAACAACCAGGTTCAGGTTAGTGTTATCATCGTCTGCAATGTTTACGGTAGCAGTGCTGTTAGTACCTGCGGTGTAGTTAACGTTGCCCGACTTACCACCGGTAACAGTAAGTACTACTGTTTCCGGCGCTTCTATCAGGTCATCATTTGTTACGCTTACGGGAACGGCTACACTATTCTGACCGGCAGGGATTACTACCGTGCCTGTGAGGGCGGTGTAGTCAGTACCACCTGTAGCACTACCTGCTATGGTATAAGTAACGGTAATGTCTTCAACAGGTATTTTACCGCTGGCAAGACTGATCGTAAACGCTCCCGGTGTGGCTGGTTCTGCCGCATTTGGTGTAGTGGCACTAACCACCAGGTCCAGGTTGGTGTTATCATCGTCTGCTATGTTCACCGTAACAGTATTGCTGGTACCTGGTGTGAACACCAGGCCGGTAGCAGTACCGCCGGTTCCTGTGATAATTACTGTTTCATTTCCTTCAATCAGCTGGTCGTCGGTTACGGTTACCGGTATGGTAACGCTGTTCTGACCTGCCGGGATTACTACTGTACCGGTGAGGGTGGTGTAATCGGCGCCACCTGTAGCCGTACCTGCTATGGTGTAGCTGGCGGTGATATCCACGGAAGCGGTAACACCTGTTGGTAAACCAATACTGAAGCTTCCATTAGCAGCCGGTTCTGCACCGTCGGCGTTTTTGGTGACGTTCAGCACCAGGTTGCTTTCATTATCCGTGATGTTCACGGTAGCATTACCGGTACCTGTGAGGGTAAAGCTGGTAGAGGTACCACCGTTCAGTGTCAGGATCACAGTTTCTGTACCTTCTATCACCTGGTCGTCTGTTACGGTTACGGGAACGGATACACTATTCTGACCCGCAGGGATCACTACCGTACCTGTAAGGGCGGTGTAATCTGCGTTCGCAGTAGCGGTACCAGCAATGGTATAGGTTACCGTGATAGCTTCTGAAGAAGTAATGCCTGCCGGCAGACTGATAACAAAGTTGCCGTTAGTAGCCGGTTCTGCGCCGTCTGCACCTTTAGTAACGGTCAGCGCCATGCTGGCCGGAGTGCTGCTTTCATTATCAGTGATATTTACGGTAGCATTACCAGTGCCGGTAAAGGTGAAGTTGGCAGAAGTACCGCCGTTAAGCGTACCAATTACTGTTTCTGTTACTTCTATGATCTGGTCATCTGTTACGGTTACGGGAACGGATACACTATTCTGACCCGCAGGGATCACTACCGTACCTGTAAGGGCGGTGTAATCTGCGTTCGGGGTAGCGGTACCGGTTACGGTATAGTTCACCGTGATGTCTTCAGATGAAGTGATACCTGCAGGCAGGCTCACAGTAAAGTTGCCGTTAGTGGATGGTTCTGCACCATCTGTTCCTTTGGCGATAGTCAGTGCCAGGCTGGCTGGTGTGCTGCTTTCATCATCAGTGATGTTTACGGTAGCATTACCGTTGCCGGTGAAGACGAAGCCGGTGGATGTTCCGCCGTTGAGCGTCATCGTCACGGTTTCAGTTACTTCAATTACCAGGTCATTTACCACGGTTACGGGAACGGCTACACTATTCTGGCCTGCAGGGATGGTGATGGTTCCTGTGATGGCGGTGTAGTCTGCACCACTGGTAGCGGTACCACCTATTGTATAGTTTACCGTAATGTCTTCGGAAGAAGCGATACCTGAAGGCAGACTGATATTAAATCCGCCGTTGGTAGCCGGTTCTGAAGCATCTGTTACTTTGGTTACAGTAAGTACGCGGTTAGCCGGTGTATCCTCATCATCTGTAATATTCACGGTGGCATTACCAGTACCTGTAAAGGTAAAGCTGGTGGATGTACCGCCGTTCAGTGTCATGATCACGGTTTCGGTGTGTTCAATCAGCTGATCATCTATTACTGTTACCGGTACATTCACACTGTTCTGTCCTGCCGGGATCACTACCGTGCCGGTGAGGGCCGTATAATCTGTTCCGCTGGTGGCAGTGCCGGTGATGGTATAGTTCACGGTAACATCTTCAGAAGAAGCAACACCTGCAGGCAGGCTGATGGTAAATGCACCATTTGTTCCCGGCTCTGCGGCGTCTGTGGTTTTAACCACACTCAGCACCTTGTTGGCAGGATCGCTTTCATCGTCGGTGATGTTTACCGTAGCATTGCCTGTACCGATGAAGGTGAAGCTGGTGGATGTTCCGCCGTTCAGTGTCATGATCACCGTTTCGGTGTTTTCAATCAACTGATCATCCATTACTGTTACCGGTACGTTCACGCTATTCTGACCAGCAGGGATCGTGATGGTGCCGGTGATGGCGGTATAGTCTGTACCGGCAGTTGCGGTACCACTAATGGTATAGTTAACGGTGATAGCTTCAGAAGAAGCGATACCGGTTGGCAGGCTGATGATAAAGCCGCCGTTGGTAGCTGGTTCTGATCCGTCTGTTGCTTTGGTTACAGTAAGCACCTTGTTCGCTGCTGTGTTCTCATCGTCCGTAATATTCACGGTGGCGTTACTGGTACCTGTGAAGGTAAAGCTGGTAGACGTACCGCCGTTCAGCGTCATGATCACGGTTTCGGTGTTCTCAATCAACAGGTCGTTGATTACGGTAACCGGTACATTCACGCTGTTCTGACCCGCCGGGATGGTGATCGTTCCGGTGATGGCCGCATAGTCTGCACCACTGGTAGCAGTACCACTAATCGTGTAATTAACGGTGATAGCTTCAGACGAAGCGATACCTGCAGGCAAGCTGATGTTAAAGCCGCCGTTGGTAGCAGCTTCTGCTGCGTCTGTTGTCTTTAATACCTTCAGCACACGGTTAGCCGCTGTATTCTCATCATCCGTGATATTCACGGTAGCATTACCACCGGTAGTGCTGGCAGTGAAAGTGAAGCTGGCAGAAGTACCGCCTGTGATAGTGGCATCTACGGTTTCGGTATTCTCAATGAGCTGGTCATTTGTTACTGTTACCGGAACCACTACACTGTTCTGACCCGCAGGGATCACCACAGTACCGGTTAAGGCGGTGTAATCCGTACCACTGGTGGCAGTGCCGCCTACGGTATAGTTTACCGTAATGCTTTCGGATGAAACAATGCCAGCCGGCAGACTGATCGTGAAGCTACCGTTTGTAGCCGGTTCTGCGCCGTCTGTTGTTTTCACAATAACGAGGGTGCGGTTAGCCGCGGTGTTCTCATCATCTGTGATGTTCACGGTTGCTGTGCTGCCACCGGTGAAGGTGAAGCCGGCAGATGTACCACCTGTGATGGTCATACCCACTGTTTCGGTATTTTCCAGGATCTGGTCATCCATCACCGGTACCGGTACGGTTACGCTATTCTGACCGGCAGGGATTACCACGGTACCACTGAGGGCGGTGTAATCTGTTCCGCTGGTAGCTGTACCGTTGATGGTGTAGCTCACGGTGATCGCTTCTGAAGAAGCAATACCTGCAGGCAGGCTGATGGTGAACTCACCATCCGTACCTGGTTCTGCGCCGTTCTTAGTAGCGGCTACAGCGAGTATGCGGTTAGCCGGGATATTGTCGTCATCCAGTATGTTTACAGTGGCGCTGGTGGTGCCGGTGAAAGTAAAGCTGGCAGAAGATCCGCCGCTCAGCGTCATCACCACTGTTTCTGTATTTTCTATCAGCTTGTCGTCGATCACCGGTACGGAAACAGTCACACTGTTCTGACCCGCAGGGATCACTACCGATGCGCTCAGCGTAGTGTAATCAGTACCTGCGGTGGCGGTGCCGCCGATAGTATAATTTACCGTTACGTTCTCAGATGCGGTAATACCGGCAGGCAGACTAATAGTGAATGTACCGGCTGTAGACGGTTCTGATGCGTCGGCAGCTTTGGCTACACTAAGAATCCGGTTAGCCGGGATGTTATCATTATCGGTAATATTCACGGTGGCGTTACCGGTACCTGTAAATACAAAGCTGGTAGATGTACCGCCGTTCAGCGTCATGATCACAGTTTCGGTGCCTTCAATGATCTGGTCATCTGTCACTGTCACGGGCACGGCTACACTATTCTGACCGGCAGGGATGGTGATCACTCCTGTGATAGCGGTGTAGTCTGTACCAGCCGTAGCAGTACCTGCTATGGTGTAGTTAACAGTGATGTCTTCTGAAGAAGTAAATCCGGCAGGCAGACCGATACTAAAGCTGCCGTTGGTAGCCGGTTCTGCGCCATCGCCTGTGTTGGTTACCACCAGTACGCGGTTAACAGCCGTGTTATCATCATCTGCAATATTTACGGTAGCATTACCGCTGGTAGTGCTGGCAGTGAATGCAAAGCTGGCAGATGTACCATTGGTCAGCGTCATGATCACAGTTTCTGTGCCTTCAATGATCTGGTCATCTGTTACGGTAACTGGTACGGCTACACTATTCTGACCGGCAGGTATGAGTACTGAACCGGTAAGGTTGGCGTAATCAGTACCATTTGCGGCGGTACCGGTGATGGCGTAATTCACGGTGATATCTTCTGCTGCAGTGATACCGGCAGGCAAACTTACATTGAAGTTGCCGTTGGTGCCTGGTTCTGCGCCGTCTGCTGTTCTGGTTACCAGCAGCACACGGTTTGCAGCGGTGTTATCGTCATCATTAATATTCACAATAGCATTACCGTTGGTAGTGCTGGCAGTGAAGGTAAAGCTGGTGCTTGTACCACCTGTAAGCGTAAGGATCACGGTTTCATTGTTTTCAATGATCTGATCATTGATCACACTCACTGGTACGTCTACACTATCCTGTCCCGCAGGGATCACTACCGTACCGCTAAGGGTATTGTAGTCGCTTCCACTTGTGGCGGTACCACTTACGGTATAATTCACGGTAATATCTTCGGCCGAGGTTACTCCTCCAGGCAAACCGATCCTGAAGCGGCCGTTTGTTGCCGGCTCAGCTGCATCGCCTGCGTTACTTACGCCCAGTACCCGGTTGGCCGGCGTGTTATCGTCATCTGCGATATTCACGGTAGCATTTCCACTGGTGCTGCTTGCCACGAGCGTGAAGTTGGTGGAGGTAGCTCCCGTAGCCGTTAATATTACTGTTTCTGTATTTTCTATAATCTTATCGTTGGTTACTACTACGGTTACCGGTGCACTATTCTGACCAGCAGGGATCACCACGGTTCCACCCAGGGCGGTGTAGTCAGTGCCACCTGTAGCGGAACCGCCTATGGTATAACTAACCGTGATATCTTCTGATGCAGTATATCCTGCCGGCAGTCCTACTGTGAATGTGCCATTGGTAGCTGGTTCCGCACCGTCTACAGGATTGGTTACATTGATCACGAGGTTAGCCGCCACATTGTCGTCATCTGCAATGTTCACGGTAGCATTACCGCTGGTGGTGCTGGCAGTGAAATTGTAGCTGGTGCTGGTACCACCTGTCAGCGTGAGAACCACGGTTTCGGTAGTTTCAATTACCTGTTCGTTGATCACCGGTACAGTTACCGTTACACTGGTTTGACCGGCAGGAATAATCGCCGAGCCACTCAGCGCGGTATAATCTGCACCGCTGGTAGCACTACCACTGATAGTATAATTCACGGTGATGGCTTCGTCTGCGGCAACAGTTCCGGGCAGACTAATGGTAAATAAGCCATTTGTGCCTGGTTCTGCCGCGTCGGTGGTTTTCACCACAGAGAGTACGCGGTTAGCGGCCGTGTTATCATCGTCTGTAATATTCACGGTAGCGCTGCCATTGGTAGTGCTGGCGGTAAGTGTGAAGTTGGTGGAAGTACCGCCGTTCAATGTCATGATCACGGTTTCGGTATTTTCTATCAGCTGATCATCCTGCACCGGTACTGAAACGGCCACTCCGTTCTGTCCTGCCAGGATCACCGCTGTACCTGCAAGTGCGGTATAGTCTGTACCACTGATGGCAGTACCCGTTGTGGTATAAGTAACGGTGATATTTTCAGCCGCTGTATATCCTGCCGGCAGGGTGATATTGAAGGAACCGTTGGTACCAGGTTCTGCGGCATCTCCTGCATTAGCAACACTCAGTACCAGGTTAGCTGCCACGTTATCATTGTCAGTGATATTCACGGTAGCATTGCCGGTACCGGTGAAGGTAAAGCTGGCAGAAGAACCACCCGCGAGGGTTGTGGTCACTGTTTCTGTATTCTCAATGATCTTGTCGTCTGTTACAACCACAGGAAGGTCTGCACTTTCATCACCTGCCGGGATCAGTACTGTACCGCTTAAGGCGGTGTAATCAGCATTGGCGGTAGCTGTACCTGTTACGGTATAGTTTACCGTAATACCTTCAGCCGCGGTAATACCGGTAGGCAAACTCACCGTGTAGGCGCCATTGGTAGCTGGTTCTGCTCCATCTGCTTTTTGTGCGATAGTCAGTACCAGGTTGGCTGGGTTGCTGGCCTCATCATCAGTAATATCTGCGGTAGCGCTGCCGTTGGTACTGCTTGCCACCAGGTTGAAGTTAGTACTGTTGCCGCCCGTTAATGTTACGATCACCGTTTCTGTGTTTTCAATGATCTTATCATCTTTTACTGCTACCGGCAGCGTTACACTCGGCTGACCGACAGTGAGTACAATGGAGCCGCTAAGAGCGGTGTAGTCACTGCCGCTGGTGGCGGTACCGGCTACGGTATAGTTTACTGTAATATTCTGAGATGCTGTGTATCCTGTAGGCAAACTGATCGTGAACGTTGGGTTGGTAGACGGTTCTGCGCCATCTGTGTTTTTCGCAATGCTCAATACAAGACCGGTCGGTGTATTATCATCATCTTCAATATCCATAGAAGCATTACCGCTGGTAGTGCTGGCCGTGAAGTTGAAGTTGGTGCTGGTACCGCTGTTCAGCGTCATGGTCACCGTTTCGGTTCCCTCAATGATCTGGTCATTGGTTACCAATACCGGCACCACTACGGTGTTCTGGTTGGCCGGGATCACCACGGTACCGGTGAGGTTTGTATAATCTGTGCCATTCACTGCACTACCTGTAATGGTATAGTTTACGGTTACATTTTCTGCAACGGTAACACCTGTGGGCAGGCTGATCCTGAATTCACCGTTAGCAGATGGTTCTGCTGCATCAGTGGTCCTGATCACGCTCAGCACCAGGTTATCAGGTGTATTGTCATCATCCGCAATATTCACGGTATCCCTACCATTGGTAGTGCTGGCGGTGAAGGTAAAGCCGGAAGAAGTACCGCCGGTGAGACTCATAATCACAGTTTCTACATTTTCTATGATCTGGTCATCTTTTACATTTACCGGTACAGATACCCCATTCTGACCAGCAGGTATGATCGCCGTAGCGCTCAATGCCGTATAGTCGTTGCCGGTAGTGGCAGTACCTGTAACGTTATAGTTCACCGTGACAGGCACTGATGAAGTATAACCAGTTGGCAGGGTGATACGGAACGAGCCGTTGGTACCCGGTTCAGCAGCATCTGCTGATTTAGCCACACTGAGTACAAGGTTAGCCGCTACCCCATCATCGTCTGTGATATTTGCAGTAGCATCACCATTGGTAGTGCTTGCCGTGAAGACAAAGGCCGGAGAAGTGCCACCTGTAACAGTAGCTATCACTGTTTCTGTTCCTTCTATAATCTTATCGTCTGTAACGGTCAGCGGTACAGGTGCACTGTTCTGGCCGGCAGGTATTACAACAGAGCCGGTGAGTGTAGTGTAATCTGTTCCGTTAACGGCGGTACCTGCGATGGTATAATTTACTGTTATTGGCAGGGCCGATGTAACACTGGTTGGCAAACTAACAGTGAATGCGCCGTTAGTACCTGGTTCAGCTGCATCGGTTGTTTTGGTAATGCTGATTACCTGGTTAGCTGCGGTATTATCGTTATCAGCGATGTTCACGGTAGCCGTACTGCTGCCGCTTGCAGGCGTGAAGGCAAAGCTGGTGCTGGTGCCTCCTGTAAGGGTCAACGCTACGGTTTCTGTGCCTTCTATAATCTGATCGTCTTTTACGTCTACAATCACCTTCACGTCGTTCTGACCAGCAAGTATCCGCGCGGTGCCGGACAGCGTGGTATAATCGTCGCCACCTGTGGCTGTACCAGCTATGGTATAGGTAACGTCGATGTCTTCAGATGAGGTGTAACCTGCAGGCAGACTGATAGTGAATTCCCCATCTGTAGACGGCTCTGCACCATCTCCAGTGTTGGTTACCAGCAATACTTTATTTGCGTTGGTATTATCATCATCAGCGATATCCAGGCTGGCTGTGTTGCCGGCTGCATCTGCACTGTAGGTGAATGAGTTACCGTCTGTACCACCTGTAAGGTTTAATATAGCCGTTTCCGTTTTCTCAATAATCTTGTCATCTATTACCGCCAGTGGTATGGTAATGCTGTTGTTATTGGCCGGCAGGGTAATAGTGAAAACTGAATAGTCGGTATTACGTATGGCAGTGCCAGTCATGTTATACGACAGCGTGATATTGGCAGCGGAAGTATAACCGGCAGGCAGGCTTATCGTATAGGCGCCATTGGTAGACGGTTCTGCGGCATCAGTGGTCTTCACCACTTTCAATACCTGGTTCACAGCAGTGGCGTCATCATCTGCAATGTTTACAGTAACCGCATCGTTGGCCGGATCCGGCGGGAAGATGTAGGCGTTACCACCACCATCTGTAGCGCTGCCCGACAAGAGCGTGATTGTCATTGTTTCAGTAGGCTCAATGATCTGGTCGTCCAGTACCTTGAGATTTACTGATATAGCATTGGTATTAGGCGGAATCACGATAGTGCCGAGTGCTTCATAGTCCACACCGGATACACCAGTGCCGGATACGCTGTACCCTACCGTAATAGGCCATGCAGAAGTAGCCACTCCCGCCAGCTTCACCGTAAATGAGCCGTTGTTAGCTGGTTCTGAGGCATTGGTGCCTGGAATTACCTGCACCGGCGTACTGCTGGCAGCATTGGCATCTATGATATTTACTACCGCTCCGTTACCGGAAGGATCTATGGTAAACGGATAACTGCTGGAAGCTGCGCCAGTGAGTGTCAGTATCACGGTTTCCGGTCCTTCAACCGCACCGTCATTACCGGCGTCAACATCTATGAACACTTCATTGGCTCCCGCCGGGATCACAATATTACCACCCGACAGTCCCAACAAGTTGTAGTCAACTGTATTATCGGCTGTTCCTCCCATCGGGCTATTAGCAAAGGTCACCACCACATCTTCAGAGCTGGTAACACCCGGTGGCAGGGAAATCCTGTACTGCCCGTTAGTGCCGCCTTCTAGAGCATCGGACACTTTGGTGAGTAACACAATATTGCTGTTGGCAGCATGATCATTGTCGGTGATATTCACGGTAGCAGAGCCGCCGCCACCTGCAACGGTGTAGGTAAACAGTGCGTCGCTACCTCCGGTGATATTCATGATCACGGTTTCATCCGGCTCAATCACGGTGTTGTCTATCACATTCACGGGAACGGATACACTATTCTGACCGGCCAGTATGGTGATGGTACCGGTAATAGCCTGGTAGTCTGTACCAGGAGTTGCGGTGCCACCGGCAATGGTATAAGTTACCTGGATATTGTTGGCAGCGGTAATGCCTGTTGGCAGGCTCACTTTAAAGCTACCGTTAGTAGATGGTTCTCCCGCATCGGCTGCTTTAGTAACAGCCAGTACCTGGTTGGCAGCGGTGTTATCATCATCCGTCACATTCACCGTTGCGTTGCCGTTGGTAGTGCTGGCGGTATATGCAAAGCCGCTGCTCGTGCCACCGCTAACAGTAAGGATCACGGTTTCTGTACCTTCTATGATCTGATCGTTGGTAACGGTTACGGGAACGGTTACACTATTCTGGCCGGCAGGGATTACAGCGGTACCTGTAAGGGCGGTGTAATCGGTGCCACCTGTGGCTGTACCACCAATTGTATAGGTGACGTTGATGTCTTCTGATGGTAAGATACCGGTAGGCAAGCTAATAGTAAACTCACCATTGGTACCCGGTTCTGCCGCGTTGCCGGTGTTGGTAACACTCAGCACACGGTTGGCCGGTGCGTTTTCATCATCAGTAATATTTACGGTAGCATTGCTGTTAGTAGTGCTGGCAGTGTAAGTGAAGCCGGTGCTGGTGCCGCCGGTCAGCGTGAGTATCACCGTCTCGGTGTTTTCCACAAGCTGGTCGTTGATCACACTAACTGGTACGGATACACTGTTTTGACCCGCAGGCAGGGTTACCGTGCCGGTAAGCGCGGTGTAGTCCACACCACTTCCCGCGGTACCTCCTACTGTGTAGTTTACGGTAATTGGTAACGCTGCTGTATAACCTGTAGGCAAACTGATCGTAAAGGCGCCGTTGGTACCTGGTTCTGACGCATCGCCGCCATTCACCACACTCAGTACCTGGTTCGCGGCAATGTTATCATCATCGAGGATATTAGCCGTAGCACTGCCGTTGGTAGTGCTGGCGGTAAAGGCGAAGCTGGTGCTGGCGCCGTTGGTAATGGTGGCGGTGATCGTTTCTGTACCTTCTATAATCTGATCATCTTTTACATCTGCAGAAATCACCACACTGTTCTGACCCGCAGGTATAATAGCGCTGCCACTTAATGTGGTATAGTCGGTACCATTAGTACCGCTACCTGTAACTGTATAATTAACCGTTACCGGTTCTGATGAGAGTATAGTTGAAGGGAGACTAACCTTGAAGCTGCCATTAGCAGCAGGTTCTTCAAGATCTGCCTGTTTCACAATGCTGAGCACACGGTTGGCGGCAGTGTTGTCGTCATCCGTGATATTCATTGTTTCCTGGCCATTGGTAGGGCTGGCAGTGAAAACAAGACTGCCGGCAGTGCCACCGGTAATAGTTACCACAACTGTTTCGGCGTTCTCAATGAGTTTATCATCGATCACGTTTACAGGCAGTGTAATACCGTTTGCACCGGCGGGGATGGTAGCGGTGCCGCTAAGGGTAGCGTAGTCCGTTCCACCGGTAGCCGTGCCACTTATGGTATAGTTCACCGTAACAGGCTGGGCAATCGTTACCCCTGTAGGCAGCTTAATGTTGAACACATTGTTTGTTGCCGGTTCGGCGGCATCACCTGCTTTGGTGATGCTGAGCACGCGGTTGGCCGGGTTATCATCATTATCGATAATGTTTCCCGTAGCGCTGCCTTCAACCGGATCAGGGGTAAAGGTAAAGCCACCGGCAGAGCCGCCGGTAAGAGTTATTACTACTGTTTCTGTGCCTTCTATAATCTGATCGTCCACTATGGTACCAGCTGAAGCTGAACCCAGAGCACCAGCTGGAATAGTAGCTGTTCCGCTGAAATGGAACGGAGTCAGGCCGTTATAATCTGTACCTAATATTGCGGTACCACTTACCGTATAATTTATCGTTACGTTTTGAGAAACGGTTACTCCCGGAGCAAGCAGGTAATTGAATCTGATAGAGCTGCCTCCTTCAGCCCCATCGCGGGCTACCTGCACTCTTATCATGCGGTTAGCGGCTGTATAGTCATCGTCAGTAATGTCTACTGTAGCATTTCCAGCTGTTGTGGATGCGGTGAATACAAAGCTACCACCGGTTCCGCCGGTAATAGTCGCAACAACTGTTTCGGTCGGTTCAATGATCATATCATTGATAACAGTAACCGGTACGGCTACACTATTCTGACCAGCCGGTATGGTTACAGCGGCAATGGTGTTATAGTCAGTGCCGGCAGTAGCCGTTCCTGCTACAGAATAATTCACGGTAACAGGCACAGAAGAAGTGATTCCCGCAGGCAGGCTTACGGTGAAGCTGCCAGGAGTACCAGGTTCTGCTGCGTTACCGTTATTGCTGATGCTCAGCACACGGTTAGCGGTAGTGTTATCATCATCGGTGATATTTGCAGAAGCATTGCCGTTTGTAGTGCTGGCGGTATAATTAAAGTTGGTAGAAGTACCGCCGGTGAGCGTTACTACTACTGTTTCGGTACTTTCTATCTCCTGGTCGTTGATCACATTTGCAGGCAGTGCAACACTGTTCTGTCCTGCCGGGATGGTTACCGAGCCGCTTAACGCAGTGTAGTCTGTACCACTGGTAGCAGTACCACCTATGGTATAATTCACGGTAATATCTTCCGAAGGTAAAACACCCGCAGGCAGACTGATCTTGAACGCGGCGTTGGTAGCCGGTTCTGCGGCATCAATAGTTTTAGTGATGCTCAGCACACGATTGGCCGGGGTGTTATCATCATCATTAATATTCACTGTAGCATTACCATTGGCAGGGCTGGTGGTGAAAACAAAGCTGGTGCTGGTACCACCTGTGAGCGTGATGGTAACCGTTTCGGTATTTTCCATCAGCTGATCATTGATCACAGTTACCGGAACCAACACACTATCCTGGCCGGCAGGTATTAACGCCGTACCTGTAAGCGAAGTATAGTCGGTACCGCCAAGGGCAGAGCCGCTTATCGTATAAGTTACAGTAATAGGTTCTGAAGAAGTGATACCTGTTGGCAGACCAATCTTAAAGGCCCCGTTGGTGGCTGGCTCGGAAGCATCGCCTCCGGCATTGATCACGCCTAAAACGCGGTTAGCCGCGGTATTATCATCATCAGCGATATTCGCTGTAGCGCTGCCGTTGGTGCTGCTCACAGTGAAAGTAAAGCTGGTACTGGTACCGCCGGTCACCGTTGCAATAACGGTTTCTGGGATCTCAATGATCTTATCATCAGCAACGGTGAGCGGTAAGGACACACTATTCTGTCCTGCAGACAGCAGAACAGTTGTTCCCAGGGCGGTGTAATCTGTGCCACTGGCGGCAGTACCGGTAGGTATATAGGCTATGGTAATATCTTCTGATGAGGTGACACCCGCAGGCAGGCTGATCGTGAAAGCGCCATTGCTAGCCGGTTCTGCGGCATCAGTTGTTTTAACGATGCTCAGTATACGGTTGGTGGCAATGTTATCATTATCAGCAATAGTAACAGTAGCGTTGCCGTTGGTAGTGCTGGCGGTATAGGTAAAGCTGGTGCTGGTACCGCCGGTAAGCGTTACAAGCACGGTTTCCGGAATCTCAATCACCTGGTCGTCGGTTACACTAACGGGCAGGGCTACACTTGGTTGACCAGCCGGTATAGTAACGGTACCTGTAAGGGTGGTATAATCAGACCCACCTGTGGCTGTACCGCCTATGTTGTAGCTGACGGTAATGTCTTCAGTAGGAATAATACCTGCCGGCAAACTGATGGTAAAGCCACCATTAGCTGCCGGTTCTGATGCATCGGCCGTTTTGGCGATACTCAGTACCAGGTTGGCCGGTATGTTTTCATCATCTATTACATTCACGGTGGCATTACCGGCAGCAGTACTCGGTGTAAGGGTGAAGTTGGTGGAGGTGCCGCCTGTTACGGTCAACAACACTGTTTCCGCTTTTTCCACGAGCTGGTCATCGCTTACGATAACCGGCACGGCTACACCGTTCTGGCCCGCAGGGATGATTACTGATCCGCTCAACGCGCCATAATCCGCGCCTGGTGTGGCGGTACCGCCAGTGCTATAGCTCACGGTAATATCCTCCGATGCGGTAACACCCGCTGGCAGGTTTACATTGAAGGCGCCGTTGATAGCCGGCTCTTTAGCATCACTGCTCCAGGTTACGCCTACGGTTGTTTTAGCAGGATTATTACTGTCGTTATCATTAATGTTCAGGGAGGCAGCAGCCTGTGTGCCGCTGATATTATAACTGCTGCCGCTGGTAGCGCCGGTGGCGGCGTTCAGCGTAACTGTTACGTCTTCTGTTATTTCAAGGATGTTATCATCGGTAACCACTACGGGCAAGGCTACACTGTTACTTCCCGCCGGGAAGGTTACAGTGCCGTTCAGTGCCGTATAGTCGGTGCCGTTAGCCGCGGCACCTGTTACGGTATAGTTCACGGTAATATCTTCTGTGGCCACTATGGATGCAGGCAAGCTGATACTAAAGGAACCGTTCTGTGTACCTTCTGTACCGTCCTGTACTTTGTTGATGGCCAGTACTTCTTTGACAGCAGTTAAACCGCCAAAAGTAGAGAAGTTCTGAATACCGCTGAATTCAACGTATTCCACGCCATCCTGCTGACCGGTAGCAGATGGGGCGATCTCGGTAATATTCGCCAGTCCCTGAGGAGCCAGATCGGCCAGGGTAGCGGTAATGTCACCGGCATGCTTGAACCATGTCCACCGTTGTGCGCCTGTTACGCCGCGGGTACCGGAAAGCATGTTCTCTGCATTTGTTCTTTCTACAGGATTCCAGAAGAGGCGAAGCGTTACGCCGTTGTTCTGGGTCAGATTAGCACCGGTATAGGTAATCTGTACCAGTCTGCGCATTAACTGCGTACCATAATCGGTACCGCTGTTTTTGCCCAGCGCTGCGGTCATATCCCTGTTCACATCTACAATAGCAGACAGTTTGGTTACGTCCATTGTGTTGCCGTTCAGGGCAATGGAAGCAATGTATTTATTAGGATCAGAAGGATCAATGAAATAAAGTGTGCCGTTATTGATACAGGTGGCGGCTACTGTTCTCACGGTAGCATCCGGCACCAGGTTGGCGGTGCGTTCAGGATGACTGGTAATGAGCGTAAACACCACACCATCTGTGAGTGCGCTTACATTTTCGAAGCTCACCACACCTCCATTAAAGGCGGTAGCTGGTATTTCAGTAACTGTACCGGTAGCAAAGTTACCGTCGCCATCCTGGTCGATCATGATGGTGAAATCGGCGGCTGCGCTACCTCCTACGGTAATGCCGTTCAGATCGAACTGCAAACTGAGTGGTTGCGTGCTGATATCATAATTGGTGAACTGCGTTTTCCATTCCTGGGTGAGACGTTCAGCGATACAGCTGCCAACCGGCAGGTCGGTGCCGGTTACAGTGAGCGCATTGCTGTTGCTACCGAGTATGAGATAGCTTTTATCTGCACCAAAAGTACTGGTGTTATCTGCATTGGTAGCGGCAATGGAACGGATACCGGCAGTGAGGATAGAGCCGGTATGCACGCTGCGGGATTGTTTCTGTACAAGCCCTTCTGCATCATCCCTACCAATACCAAAGATGTTGTTTTTATAAGTACTATTAGCGGTAGCGTTCCAGATCACGGAGCCGTTTGTGGCCAGGTAATTCTGTGCCGCTGATTGGTCAAGCGTAATACCGTATTTGATACCGAGGTATGATTCTACCTGCTGCGCCTGTGTAGGCGTGAGCGCGGATTTGTATACGATTACTTCAGGGATCTTACCGTTGAAGATCCGGTTGTCCAGTGAAGTATTGTCTGTGGTGCGGCCTCCTATTTCAAAGAAAGAACCGTCTACACCAGTGCCGCAGCTTGCACCGAGGGCACTTTGTCTACCATTTAGCCAGGTGCGTCCGTTCAGCGGGTTATTGGCATTTACATAAATACCCCTGGCGATTATTGGACCTGCATAAGGAGGAGTGGATGGCGCCACCAGGCATCCGGAGCCGTCGAGACTGAAATTACCAGTGGAGCTATACAGCAGTCCTCTGCCGGATGCACCCGTTGCTGACCAGTTACCGTTGGAACTGAAGATGCCTGTCAGCCCGTTTGGAGGAAAGGCTTCCGGTTTATTTACAGAGAATATAGACAAGTCGGCTGTTGTATTCCAATTGGCGGCGTCATTTCCTTTAAGCGATTTGCCCAATGCACCGGTGAAATCAATTGCCGGGTTAAAGTTAATACCGTTAGGAACACGAACGATATCTGCCGAAGCAGTGATCGGATCTGTATGACTTGGTTGTGCAGCACGGAGTTCTGTCACCATAGTACCGCTTTGGTTCAACCATTGTTCTACCTGGTTGCTGCCATTCACCTGTACGTCTGCATCTGCTTTCACCCACAGCTTTTCACCCGGCACACCGCCCGGTGAGGTAACGAAGCTGGCAAAAGTGAAGTATTGGCCATTGGTAAGATCAAGGGTGGTTGAATAGCTTGGAACGCCGTTCACGTCTCCTTCAGACAGCTGGATGAACTGGTCTGCCCCGTCAAAAGTAGCATCGCTGCTTATTGCCAGGTAAGGCGTGGTAGCGCTTAACGGCAGCTGATTTTTCGGGATGGAAATGGCCACCGAACCAACGGTACCTGTTTCCTGCACTTTCCAGATTCTCGCCATACGCGTAGTTACAGCGGAGCTACCGGTGATGGCGGTGGTAAATAAAGTGCTGGCGCCATCATCGCCCCACACCATATATGATTTATCTGCTGCGAATGTATTGGTATTGGCAAGATTGCTTGCAGCAATGCCGCCCAGACCCACTGTGGGCTGGAAGCCTGCATTGATGCTCCTGCTCTGCTTCTGTACCAGTCCTTCCACATCATCGCGGCTGATACCGGTGATATTGTTTTTATAAGTAGCATTGGCCGTAGCATCCCATACTTTAGTGGTGCCATCGGTAGCCAGGTAATCGGTAGCAACAGTTTGATCTATCGTATAGCCGTACTTGATAGCCAGGTAAGTGGATACACGTTGTCGTTCAGTGGCAGTTAACGCGACGGGATATACGATAATATCTCCCAGCGTACCGTTCCAGGACTGGTTGATATCCCACGGAGCGCTACCTACCTGGGCGCCGCCGGTACCTGTATTCCAGGCTTTCGCCAGTGGCCCGCCCAACACTTTCATTTTACTGTACAAGGTGGCATTGCCGCCATTGCCGGCCCATGATCCCACCATTTCATTAAACATGCCCGCCTGCCAGTTACCGGCAGCACTTACCACGTCATCGGCATATCCCACAAAATCAGCGGTGCCGTTACTGCCAATCGTCGCAATACCGGTAGCCGTGCTGGTACCTGCAGCGCCGTATCCGAGCATATATCCATTGCCGGCGCTGGAGGATAAGCTACCTGTACCGAAGAATGTTCTGGCACTGGTGCCTAACGGCAGCTTGGTAATATCCAGGTTCAGATAATCTGCCCCGTCAAATTTCACTACCGGGTTAAAGTTGGCGTTGTTAACAGTATTATTCATGTACAGCGGCTGACTTGCCGGTACAGTTGTTTGTGTAGCGTTGTTCAGTTCTGACGCGTAGTCCGTCCAGCCATTGATAGCACTGTTGTCTGTAGTGCTGGATGTACCTGCATCGGCACGCAGCCACAAACTGGTACCAACCACACCACCGGGCGTTTTGATAGACGCACCGTAAGTGAAGTATTGGCCGTTGGTTAAATCCACCGTAGCGGCATATTGTTTCACGCCGTTGAGCGTTGTTTCAGTCACCGGAATGAACTGGTCCGTTCCATCAAAGGTGTCGTCATTACTGATGATGAGGTACGTTTGCGCAGCATTGGGCAGTGCGTTGTATGGCACTGCTACCTGTACGTTACCAATGGTACCGGTTTCCTGTGCCCTCCAAACCCTTGCCATGCGGTAGTTAGCCACAGGGTGACCAGTAAGCGGAGTTTTAAAGAGACTGCTGCCGGCGTTATCACCCCATACCATGTAAGATTTATCCGCTGCAAATGCATTTGTATTTCCTGTATTTGTTTCAGACAGGCTGTTCAGGCCGATAGCCAGTTGTATGCCATCTGCCGTATTACGGGATTGTTTCTGGTTAAGATCTTCCGCATCATCGCGGCCGATACCGGTGATATAGTTTTTATAAGCACTGTTTGTTGCAGCGCTCCATATGGTGCTGCCATCGGTGGCGAGGTAATTAGAGTTGCCATTATTCAGCGAAATACCGTACTTGATGGCCATGTAAGTATTGACACGCTGTTGCTCATTTGGAGTGAGTGCATTTGCATACACGATCAGGTCTCCCATTCGGCCACTGTAGGAGTTGGGACCGTTCCAACCAAGCTGGAAGGGGGTATTGTTACCGGTAAGTATACTGTTATTATTACCGTTAGCTACGTTTAATCCATTCCGGTAAATGGCCTGCCGGTTGGCCGCAAGACTATTGTCGTTGGTGGCTGACCAGAGGATGATCTGGTTATTGATATCTCCTGCGTTGTAAGTAAGACGGTTACTGATATAAGGAGCATCCCAGTAAACAATATTATCAGACCAGGTGGCATGCAGGGTGAACTGGGTGCCTGTACCCGCAGGTTCTGTAAAAATAACAGCGGCAACAGTATTCGATTGGCTACCTGCAAAAAATGCGGCTTCTCCGGTGTAAGTACCTGTTTTCAGTAATGAAACACCTGTCATTGCATTGATCACATTGGTGCCACCATTAAACTTCACCACCGGGTTAAAGTTCATGTTGTTCGTAGCATTATTGAAATACAACGGCTGACTGGCCGGTGTAGCTTGTGACATATTATTCCCATTAGGGCTGTAGTCGTTCCAGCTACTGATCGGTGTGTTATCTGCGTTGGCAGAAGTACCCAGATCCGCGCGCAGCCATACCAGGCTACCGCTGTTTACTCCGCCGGGATATTTTACCGCAGCGCCGAAGGTGAAATAGATACCATCAGGCATCAGGCTGGAGTTGAGCGTAATTGTTTTATCTGCGTTCAGCGGCAACTCCTGGTTAATAGTAGCAAAAGTAGGATCTGTACTGATCAACAGGTATGCTTTCGTACCCGGTGCATCCGCTTTGAGTGTAATTGGCTGATCCGCCCAGTTGGTTTTATCTACCTTCCAAACGCGGGGCAGGCGGCGGGTAACGTTTGTTCCGCTTATAGTATTTCCGTAAGAGGTGGCTAACTGCCCGTTATCTCCAAATACAAAGAAAGATTTATCGTTGGTAATAGTATTAGTATTCTGTTCATTGGTAATAGCAATGCTGTTACCCAGGGAGAGGGTTACAAAACCAGTGTCTACACTGAGCGATTGTTTGGTGTTCAGTGCAGTGGCGTTGTCTCTTCCTATACCGGTAATGCGTGATTTATAAACAGGATCGGCGGTCCAGTATTTAGAGCCATCGGTGGCCAGGTAATCTGTAGCGCCGTTACCGATCGTAATACCGTATTTAATACCGAGGTAAGATTCTACCGACTGGCGTTCAACATCTGACAATACGCGGTTATAGGCGATCACTTCTCCCATATTACCCTGCCAGTAAAGTCCCCTGGCGGCTATAGTACGGGAGCCGATAGAAATAAGATTGGCGGTGAGTGGTGTTAGATTAACGGTACCCTGGTTGTCAAAAGTATAGTTTTCAAACAAGCGTATACCGTTAGGGGTATTGTTTGCCTGGGAGGCGCTGAAAATGTATGGTTTACCAGGTGCGGCAGTGAAAAATCCACCTACACCCGCCAGTGCTGCGGCATTCTCCAGGTACTGCAGTTGTCCTGTATTAACAACCCGGAATTCCATTCCATGAGATGAACCCACTGCTCCACTGCTGACAAGTTCCCTGGGTGTTGCCGGAGCAAACCCTAAGCCGCTGCCCACCGCAAAAATGGTGGATGTAGCAGGATCAATGCGTGTAGTAGTGATATCCAGGAAATCGTCCGTACCATCAAACACAAGGCCGTAGTTAAAGTTGAGTGCTTTTGCATCCGTGATAGGCTGACTGCCCACTACCCCTTGTAGCGCATTATTGCCATAGTTGCTGTAATCGTTCCACTGGCTGCCACCAGACATGCCATCATCTGCACGCAACCAGAAATTAATACCATCTTTTACACCATTCGGTCCGGCGATGCCCCTGGCGAAAGTAAAGTACGCGCCATCAGCCAGCACGTTGCTGTTAACAGTAACGGTACCATCGGCATCCAATGCGTAGGTAGCATCCCCTGCACCAAAAGTAGCATCGGTGCTTACGAGCAGGTAAGTCCGCGCGTTGCCGCCGGACAATTTGAAAGTAATATCCTGGTCGGCCCAGTTATTTTTCTGCGCTTTGAAAATGCGCGCCATGCGGTTGTTAATATTACTGATACCAGTTACCGGTGTCAGGAAAGTAGTAGCTGCGCTGTTATCTCCAAAGGTGAAGAAAGAAAGATCGTTGGTAATAGCTGTTGCATTGTTTTTGTTAGATGTAGCAATTGCCGCACCCACAGCAATGGTTACTATGCCGGTATCGGAACTCACAGATTGTTTCTGATACAGCATGCCTCTGTCGTCACGACCTATACCGGTAATATGTTTAGCGTAGCTGCCACCAGTGGAAGCCTGCCACATTTTAGTAGTGCCGTCGCTGGCGAGGTAATCCAAAGGCGTGTCTATTCCCAGCGTAAGACCATAACGCAGCGCCATATAGGATTGTACCTGCTGACGTTCCAGGGCACTCAGCTTGCGGGAGTATAATATTACTTCGGGTATATCACCATTGTGCACCGCATTGTGACCGGCTCCTATATAATCTCTGTTGCCGACTGGTGACACGAAGTTTACCGCGTTGGCATTGGCCGTCAGTAATATCTTTCCATCAATACCGGCTGCCCAGTCGTTGGTGGCGCTCCAGATATTCAGCAAATGTGAATTGCGCACATTTACACTGGCAGGGTAAGCAAAGTTTCTGCGGGCCGTGCCGGAACCGAAATAAGTATATTGATTGTTATTGCTCCATACATATATAGACTGATTACTGGCATAAGTTCCTCCAAATTCAAAAGGATAATTGACGCCAGCGGTAGCAGCATCAACATTAGATGTTTGTACGCTAAATATCTCGCCGGCAGTAAAAGTATTGGCGACCTCCGGCTGTTGTATGAAATAATTGCCGCTGGCGCCACTGCCGTTAAAGCTTACACCCGGGTTAAAGTTGAAGGATGCTTCCTTCCAGGGAGCATTGCCTCCATTAACAGGCACCCAGGTACGACGGGCAGCGCTCAGCTCTTTCCATTGTGCCACGCTGTTGCCGCTCATTACTGCGCTATCCGCACGAACCCATACTTCCAGGCCCGCTGCTATACCAGCCGGTGCAGCCTGTGCATTAGCGAAAGTGAAATAGGCACCATCCGGCAGCTGGTTGCTGTTGAGCGCCACCTGACCTTTTTCATCCAGCACATATGCCTGATCTCCTGCTCCGAAAGTTTCATCGTTACTCACCAACAGGTAGCTGGTGGTATTTCCGCTGATCAATGCCATCCCGATAGGACTATTAGCCCAATTGGTGCGATCCATCTTATAAACACGTGCCATGCGCACGGTAATATTGCCCAGTCCTGTAACGGCCTGGCTATACGTAGCCGGCTGGCCATTATCACTGAACGTAAAGAAAGAACGGTCGTTGGCTATAACACCGGAGTTTTCCACACTGGAGGATGCAAAGCTGTTGCCCACCCAAAGGGTTACATTGGCGCCATCCAGCTGCGACCGGCTCTGCTTCTGGAGCAAAGTACCATTATCATCCCTGCCGATGCCGGTGACGCGTTCACCGTAACCGGTGTTTTTAGACGCGGTCCACATCCGGGTACTGCCGTCGCTGGCGATGTAATCGGTAGAAGCACCCGCTGCTGTTTTCACAGTGATACCATATTTCAGCCCCAGGTAGCTGTTCACCTGCGCGCGCTCAGTGGCGTTTAACCGCCTGTTATAGAGAATCACTTCAGAAAGGCGCCCGCTGAACATGGAGTTATGCCCCGCACCGATAGCAGAGTTAGATGCTCCTCCTCTGCTGAAAATAACCGGGAAGGCTGCGCTGCTGCCGATCGTTTTTCCATCAAAGCTCACTGCCCAGTCGCCGGGAGCGCTCCAGTTATTTAATATATGCGCCCGGTTTATATTTATGCCTCCTATCGAATAACCAGGGCGTGAGTTAGTACCAAAGTGCGTATAGTGGGTACCGTTATAAGAATAGAAGGTTGGGGCAAGCGTGCTTGGATCCCCACCGAATTCAAACGGGTAACTCTGTGTAGTGGAAGTTGGCGCCAGGGTAGAAGTTTGCACAGAGAATATTTCGCCGGCAGTATAGCTTTCAGTGAATCTTGGTACGCTGAAATAGTTGGTTCCGGGCAAGTTGACAGTGGCGTTATAGTTAACGGGGTTGTTTTCCCAGCCAACCGGTGCATTAGCAAGGGCTAAAGGCCATTCTCTCTGCGCGGCCTGATCCTCCCATTTGAGGATGCTGCCATCAACCACTGTGACACCTGCATCTGCTTTCACCCATGCCTGCAGATTGTTGGCTACCCCACCGGGGAACCGCTGCAGTTTACCAAAGGTGAAGAAAGCACCATTGGCCAGATCGGCGCTGGAAAGGGTTATGGTACCGGCGCTGCTCAGTTTCAATTCTTTGCTAACGGTACCGAAAGCAGCGTCTGTGCTGATGAGGAGGTAATTATTTTCTGTACCGCCGTCCAGTTTCAGGGTTACCTGCTGGGTATTATCCCAGCCGGCAGTTTTCTGTACCTTCCAAACGCGGCCCATACGCTGTGTGGCGTTTGTGCTGGTTACCGCAGTAAAGTAACTGGTAATACCGTTGTTATCACCAAATACCAGGAATGATTTATCCTGTGTGAAAGTATTTGTATTGGCAGCGTTGGAAACAGCCAATGCATTTCCTAATGCAATGGTCACGATGCCGGTATCCTGGCTCAGCGATTGTTTTTGATTCAGCATGCTGCAATCATCGCGGCCAATACCGGTGATGCGCGTGCCGTAACCTGTATTGGAAGCAGCGGTCCATATTTGCACAGCGCCATCGCTGGTAATATAATCCGTTGCACCCGCATTCAGCGTGATACCGTATTTCAGCGCCATGTATGATTCAATGCGCTGTATTTCTGCAGGAGTAAGATCACGGTTGTAGATGAATACTTCGGGGATCAATACTTTTGAAAATTCACCGTTAAATGCACCGCCCACATCCAGGGTCCATACGCCGGCATCAGAAGCCGCACCGTTTTTCAGCAGAACCCCGTTGCCTTTAAATTCATATGCGCCGGTTGCGCCCCTTTCAAATGAGTAGAGTTTACCTTTTGCGGTTATTGCATTTCCGGTATTCAACCAGGCTTCCGAATACAGCCGGTTTTCCGACCCGGCGTGCCAGCCCAATAATTTATTACCGGTGGAACTGGTGAATACGCGGCCGGTTTGTGAGCCTTCCAGGAGTCCCATACCCATAATGGAATAAGCGCCCGTTACACCAGCCGAAGCAGGTACTACGTGCGCGTCGTTACCATCATAATAAATGGCGGGGTTGAAGTTCACCATGCCGGTGGTATTGTCCGGATCACCTGTCACAATCATATGATTGGCATTCCCGGAAATATCGCCCCAGTTCACGCCGTTCACTGCCTGATCCGCCCGGTACCAGGCCCGGATGCCGCTGTTTACACAGGCAGGCCCCTGGAAGGTCATAGGGATGCTGTTGCCAAACTCCGATGTACCACAATTATTGGCGGGTATGCGAAGCGTGGCTGTCCAGAAACCGATGCCGGTGGCGCCGGGTCCTGTATTATAAGTAATCGTTTGTGTAGAAGTACCAGCGGCTAATCCTGTTAGCGTCGTAACATAATATTGCCCGCTCGTTTTGTTCGTAGCGGGATCATTGGCGTAAATATCTACCGTGTATTGCGCACCGGCTGTTATATTTGGTATCGTGAGCTGCAACTGGTACTGCCCTCCCCCCTGTGCGGTGGATGAAACCAGTACCGGCGTTTTGCCGGCAGCAGCTGTGTAAGTACAGTTACCGGCTGGCAACGCGATGCCCAGACCGGTATTATTATAAATGGAGTTATTGGTGATGATCACCTTGTTAGGGGCGTCATTGTTAATGCCCGTGGCTTTGTTGTCGTGTATCACGCAACCGCTTACCTGTGCATCCGTTACGCCTGCGCCACCGTAAAACCAGATGGCGTGGTTAGTGTTGTTCACCAGGGTATCGCCTGCCAGGTCTACATCTGTTACCGCATTGGCGCCGTTTACCACGATGCCCGACCGGGTTTGATTATAGAAAGATGAATTAACGATATCTACATTGCCTCTGGCGAAATTGCCGCCAAACTCAATACCATCCGTATTATTGGTGAACTTTGAATTAGTTACCTGGAAATTTGTGGCTGCCGCAGCTACAGTAATACCATCTACATCGAATTCATTAAAAGTAACATTATTGATGGTGACTCCCGTAGCAGCCGCCAAAAATGAAACGCCCACATCTGCATCATCTGTATTGGCAAGTTTATCCCCGTTCAGCACGGAGTTACTAAGGTTAAAGCCGTTTACGGTACTTTCAAACCTGACAGAAGCATTCCCCCCGTAAAGTCCGGGTACCCGGTTCTCCGTCTCCAGCTTATTGATCGTAATATTGCTGGCGGCGCCATTGAACCAAATGCAATAGATATCATTTTCATTTATGTCTACTGTATCCAGTGTAACATTGTTTGTTGTATTATCGAAGCGGATGGCGTAGTCCCCATCATCATCCGCTCCTATTGCATCCATATCTATCGTGGTCCGGTTAATCTCAAAATTGGTAGTGGTATAATCGCAATAGATACCCAGCGATACCCCACTCCATAAGCTATCAAGCTTCACATTCCTGAACATCACATTATTAGCTGTTTCCACTGCGCCGGCAGTATTATCGAGCACAATTGCATTCTGGAAACCGCTGATATTACTATTGGTCAGTGTAAACCCGTTCACGCCTGCATCCCTGAACACAATACCTTCAGCGCCCCGCACATTCCCCGCTGTGCTCAGCTGGATATTGTCCATCACCAGGTTGGTCTGCATACCGTTTGTAAAATAAAAAGCCCGCCCGATAACAGGGCCGGCGCTACTAGCTGGTTCTACATCCGTAGAATATATATTCTTTACCGTTAGATCCGTTGATGCCCCCTGCACCCTCATAAATGCATTCAGGTAGTTACCAACCGTACTGAAAGATCGTATATTATCAATGGTGATACCTGTCCTGTTCGGAAAAATGTCTACATCAATATCCCCGTTGTTCTGTATGGTAAAATTCCGGATAGTTACACTATCTGCATTAATCACAAAGGGATTAATAACGGAATTGGTACCGGTGGAATACAGCAGGATCTTGTTCTGCCCATCGATAGTCAGCTTCTTTGACGTAATGGTGGGCATGGAAGACGCGAGCGTAATCTGCCCGTGTACATTGAACACGATGTTATGCGGCCCCGCGCCCGCTGCGTTTGCATCCAGGATCGCCTGTCTGAAGGAACCAGGCCCCGCGTCATTCGTATTGGTGACGGGAAAGCTGTTTGCAGTCGCGGCAACGGTCATCATCATGCCAAACAGTGCCAGCAACAAACGCTTACAGCCTTTGCTGAAAAATCTTGAATCGGGATTCGTAACATTAAAGAGGGACATAATGCAATAAACTTTGTGTAATGAGGGGGCCGGTCGGCTATGTTGTACATAGCAAACAGGGAAAGATCCTTTCCAGGAACCTTTGCGTGCTTGTATTCAGATATGGTTGCTTATTAAAAATGGCAAACTGCTCTTTTCATCCGGTACAGATCCAACACAGGTCGCATCACAGGTTTCATAATTGACGGGATTTTTGACAGTACAGCATTGTAAGGCCCGCATGTTGCGGTAATTGGGTAAAGCTTTCCATAGGAAAATATTAAGATTACAAAAAAGGATACGGGTATCATTAGTTCGTCCTGAAAAAATTCTTAGAATTGCTCACATGACTCAACGGAACAAATCTACTAGGCAAAAGTAGATAAACTATACCTGCGCGATTGTCGTTATCATTCAATGCATATGTAGTATTTACACTACATTTCTTTCCAATCTGACTGAACACTTCTAAAAAAAATCCCAGGAACGCTGTACCACTGCGTCCCTGGGTAACCGACTGTCCATTAGAGTGCATTGCACTCATTTTATTAATCCCTATCCTATGAAAACTTATTGAACAAATGCAAAGTGGTTTTACCGGTATTCTTTCAGGGCTGCCGGAGTTCCGCAGAAACAAGGTGGTTGCTGATCCTAACATCTTAGTGTCATATCAACACTAAAAATATGGCGGTGTTTTTATGTTACCGGCTCAGATCGACTTTGCAAAAGTAGCAGACGCCTGCTGGTTTTGAGGTAGTACTTCTTTTAGTAGCGTATAGTAAAAAATTTACAATACTGTAATATATATACGAAGAAAAAAACGTTAATTTAGTGGTCGATAAACCGCTATGCCACCTGTGTTCCCTAACCAGCATCTAAAATGATAAATATACTGATAGCAGATGACCACTCGATAGTAAGACTTGGTATGAAACAAATTATCTGCTCTTTGCCCGGCGCCATGCTTGTTACAGAAGCCAGAACATTTGATGAAGCCATTTTCCTTATGGAAGCCCAAAACTTCGACCTGATGATACTGGATATTAATATGCCCGGTGGAAACAACCGCCAGATGATCGATGCCGTGAAACTACGGCAACCGGGTATCAGGATACTGGTTTTTTCTGCTTACGATGAAATACTGTATGCCCTTAACTATATCCAGGCAGGCGCAGATGGTTATATCGAAAAAAATTCTCCGGATGAAGAATTCAGAATAGCCATCAATGCTGTTCTTAAAGGGGAAAAATATATCAGCAGGGCAGTCAGGGATCTGCTGATTGGTAAATTTACGGGGCAACAGGAGCGTTCCAACAACCCCTTCTCGGTGCTTTCTCCCCGTGAAATCGAAGTAATGAACCTGCTTACAAAAGGACTCCCCCTGATAAAAATTGCAGAGATACTCCACTTGCAGCTAACCACCGTGAGCACTTACAAGACACGTATTTTTGAGAAAGTAGGCGTAAAAAATGTGATCGCTTTAATAGAAAAAGCGCAGATGTACCAGGTAGCTACCCATTAATGCGGAGCTGCAGCGATACTTTAGTGCCTCCGTTTACACCAGGATAGGCAAACATTCTGCCGTTGATCAACGTAAGCAACTCCTTTACAAGGATCAACCCTATTCCGGCGCTGTCGTACTGCCCGTTGCCATCCTTTTCCGCGTGATTGATCCAGTCTCTTATTGCCGGCGACATACCGTAGCCGGTATCGGATAAATGTATGGTTAAAACACCTTCACCTCTTTCAGCGGTTAATTCCACTACTCCCCTGGCGGTGTATTTTATGGCGTTATCCAACAGGTTATGCAACACAACCGCCAGTAACAGCTTGTTTACCACAACCGTGGTTCCTGGCGGAATATGATTGATGACGGCTATCTCTTTTGAGCCGGATACCGGTCTGAAGATCTCTATCTTTTCTTCTATCAGCTGGCATATGTCTACCGTATCTTCAGCAAATTCACCTGTCAGGAAAGAGATCCGCATGTAATGGATCAGGTTATCTACCAGGTGATGCATGCGATAAAGGCTGTCGTAAGTAACCGTTTTTATTTCCGTCTCATTTAACACACCGGAAGAGGGTTCATCTTTATTAACCCTGAGCAAAAACCTCAGCGGCGTTTTAATATCATGGGTGATTGCAGCCAGAAGCCGCTTATGCATAAAACTTTGTTTACGCAGCTGTTCATCGGAGTCCTGCAGTATAGTCATTGTTTTCTCCAACTCCCTGGTGCGGCTTGTTACCTTTAGTTCCAATAGCCGGTTCTTCCGCCTTATACTCCTGATATGTATTTTGTATAGTAAGATGATGAGACAGATCAGCGTAGCTAATACTGCCAGTCCGAACCAGAGTCTTTCGTAAAAAGCTTTCTGTACGCTGATGACGAGTACCTTTTCGATATACTGATCTCTCCCGAACCCTTTCAGCTTCCGGATACGGATACGATAATCCCCGGACGATAAAGAAGAGAAAGTGATGGTTTTATCGCTGTTCACAGGTAACCATATCTGTTCTTCCTGCCGGTCATCTTTCTCCAGTGAATAATAAAACTGCAGGTTCCTGGGATCGCCAAAGTAGGGAGAGCTGATATGTAACCGGAAAGTTTGAAAATTATTGGGCAGATTAAATTGTGCGGAGGCCTCTGTTACTTTCAGGTTATGCTCCACCCAGTCTACATATATTCCTTTGTCCGGCATCTCCATCCGGATAGCAGACGGCGTAAACTGCACCAGCCCATCCAGCGATGGCAAAGAAATATCGCCGTCGTCATACTCAAAGGCACAGGGTTCACAGCCGCCGTTAAACTCGTTCGTATTAAAGCCCTGGTCCTTTCCGAAATAATAGTAGTATACATCGTGCTGCTTTCCATCTGCAAAATCAAGTGCATCCTGCCTCCTGATCCTGAATAACCCTTTATTTGTAGTGAGCCAGAAATAGCCCTGGTCGTCTTCCGTAATACAATGAGTGGTAGCCATATACCGCTGCCGGTCCTGCGGCAGGGCCACCAGCCGTTCATTCCGGTAAAGAAAAACGCCCTTGTTATATGTAGTAATCCAGACTTCTCCCCGTTTGGGAATATAGATACTTCGTATATGCCCTTCTTCCAGCCCCCTGATAGTGTCGGTACGTCCTGACGGCAAATGTACCCTGTATAGCCCTTTGCCTGTGCCCACCCATAAAATGCCTGTTCCCGGTTTTCCCTCTTTCAGGTAGGTAACATCATCAACCGCGGCAGGAAGAAAATGTAATGGCTGCTTTAGATCAGCCGTTTTCAGATAGTACAGTCCGGGATATTTCCCGCCCACCCATAAATTTCCATCAGGATCGATGCAAATCTGGCTAACGAGGTACGGTAATTCAATCTGGCGCAACATCTGGCTGAAATCCGGTGATACCGCCATTAACGTTTTTCCACCTCTCCCCCAGTATCTTCCCTGGCTATCACGGACCAGTGTATATTTCTCCATCGTATTTTCCCTGTTGAACGACGACGGCAGCCAGCTATATTTTCCTTTTTGATTAAAGACGAGCCCGGAAGATGTTACCACCGCATTGCCCGGGAAAGGTGCCTGTGCATAAAATACTTCCGCTTCTGAAGTATCAGATTTACGCACTATAAATTGTTGCCTGGTAGCAATATAGAAGCCCTTTGTGGAACTTCCCAGGAAAACCCGGTTGTTAAGCTGATCGTAATAGATGGAAGAAATGTAGTTCCGGTGTAAATCGAAATCACGCAGCACCAGCGAACTACGTATACCCACGCCCGGTTCTATCTCTAACTGGTAACAATTTTTATCCGTATAAATAAAAACCTGGTGCGCCGCCAGGTTCCAGAACAATTCCATTTTACATTTAGTAAAAGCAGGGTCAGACAATACATCTCCTATAAGCGGTACTTTTACAGGCTGCCCGTTTTCCCATCCCGTGATGTGTCCATCCCTGTTAAGGTAGAAAAGCCTGCCACTGTAAACAAACAAACGCAACAGGTCGAGCTGGGGCTGTATAATGCGATACGCCAGCTTCCCCTGCTTCACAAGGGAAATGGTATCACGATATACAGCAAAATAACTTTCTTTATCCAACGGCATCACAACCGGACGCTCCTTTGCAAAATGCGCGGCATAGTCATCAGGCCATCCCCTCATGGGGTAGTAGTCGTTATTGAGGGCAGCATACCGCTGGTATTTATATCCAGGCAGCTCCGTGCCCATGTGCTTTACCGTACTCTCTGTAACTGTTAATATTTCCCCCTGGTCGGTTTCTACCGTTATAGCAGTATCATTGGGATGAACCCTGGCCATCCTGCTGCTTTTCAAGCCAGGCACGTTATCGCTGTTAAAATTGAGAAAGTAGTTGCCATCAAACCTTGTTAACCCGTTTTCCGTGGCCAGCCACAGGAAACCATTCTTATCGGGCACAATAAATTTGACGCTGTTTTGCGGCAGACCATCATCATCAGTAAAACGCCTGACAAAATAATGCACAGATGTGTCCATTGAAACAACAGACTCCGCTGGCATGAAGTTCAATAAAAACAGGTTGAGACAAAAAATAAGGTTCATCTTGGCAATAAAAACACTTCAACACGACAATACAATATCACAACAATACAACTTCATCCGTAATATTATATATATCCGATAAAGATATACAATATTTACTTGTCATACCCTGTAGGTTGCCGGATAACTTCCGCGAATACATTTATTTTATTTACATAAACACAAACTTATCAAAATAGAACAGGGCTGACCACAACGGTCAGCCCTGTTTATTTTTAGCCCCCTAAATTTTCCTGTTATCAGAGTTGTATGAGATATCCGCTGCCGGGCTTTAACCGGAAAGTATAATCAGACTGTGATTCACTTCCGTTATTCGGCATATTCGGATCATAATAACGGGCATGATAAGAAAGCGTAGCATCTTTTTTCAAAAGCAGGCGTGTATTCTTACTGGCATTTTTTATAGTAAAATCTTCATTGCGGTCAGTCCGGTTGTAATAGCCATCAGGGCCATATTGCCGGTTAACAGAGACGGTATTCACCAGGTAATCCAGTGCGATAAAGTTTTCCGCTGCCACCGGCTGTACCTTATTGGGCCACTGGTAAAATGCCAGGTATACATCTCCTATATTGTAGGTAGCTCCGGCGCCATTGTTACCGGTTTGACGTTGGTTCTCTATTTCTATACTGGCGTACACTTTATTATATATCCCGTAGTTCACCTGGAAAGGCGCCGCAAAATTAGCATCGTCCTCCACTTTCCTCATCTTGAATACAATCGGAACACCCGGCGTTTGTGCGGTATAGGTCATTCCTTTAGCCAGTAAAGCAGACAATCCCTGCACACCCATCACCAGCTGTACCCCCTCTTCTCCGGGTACACCTGCCACAGATACCTTTATTTCCGAAGCATCTATCAACGCTTGCTCTTCCGATGTCAGCGAATTGCCGCCATTGACAATACCCAGCACACTGAAGGCTTTACGAAAAACCTCTTCCGCCCTGGCCTGCTCTGCATTTGTTTCTATTGTCATGATACCCAAACGGCCATAGGTTACACTGCTTACATACAACGGCGCGTAACCGTCAAACACAGCAGGATCCACATTCCGGTCTATCAACTGCCCGTCCTCCGGCAGATCCATGTCTACCGTAAAATTTTGCTGCAGGAACTTCACCATAATTCCTGTAGTGCGGGATATCTTTGCCAGATCCTTATCTCCACTGGTAACATTACTTACAAACAGCAGATTGCTTTTTGAATTATAACCATACAGCGTTTTCAACTCCTGGTAATAACTAAACGATTTCATCTCAAAGTTCAGCCTCGAAGCGCCGGCAGCACCGGCAAAATCTGTTGTCAATGCTTCTCTTACCATCTGGAACATACCTGACGGCGAGGCCAGCGGCAACGTTCTCGACACTTTCACCGGCGAAGTTGGAATAGACACTGATACGGTGACAGGACGCCCATAACCTAATACCGGGTTCAGTGTGAATGCCTCTATACTGCTACCTTTGATGATAGAACCAGGATATACTGTATTAGAATTCGTTGTGTTCACCACAAACTCATTTGCATCAAACAACTGGGCATAAGTATACGTGGTAGTATTGACAATATCCCTGAACTCCGGCCCACGGGGCGTTACGCTCTCCTTACCCGGTACATCAATGTCGCCGAGGGATTTGCGTGCATTCAATATTGCTGCCGCCGTTATTCCCGGCAATAAAGAATCCGGCGCCTTTCCCTTCACACTAAAAGGCGTAACAGGAAAATCAGGAAGATGGGAAAAAGAATACCTTCCCTTCTTTTCCCCCGCACGCTTCGCCTGCTCTTTCATACAACCGGAAAGCAGTACCGGTACCATTGCATAGATAAGTAAACGCCTGAAAGGAAACATAGTGTTTGTTTTATAGTAATTTCTAAATAATGACCTGTTAAAAAAGAAGCTCCTCATAAGCTGGTCTATCGCCGCAAATGCAACTCGCTCACCTGCTTGATCAATCCATATTGCGTGGCTGCCACAGGCCCTACCGCCCTTACCGGAAATCCGGCGCCGGTACGCGCTGTGGCCATCGCACGGGGATACTGACCGGGCGCTTCTATGTTCATGATACTATGCACCGCGGGATCCCGCACATCTCCAAAATCATAACTGGGATCATCAAGTACGGATACATCTGCCGGCATGCCGGCAAAAAAATCGCCCTCCTCTTTTGCATTTTTATTTTGATAGAGGGATAAATAGAGTTTATACCGGTTAACAGAAATATCAAAGAATCCTACCGGCTTACCGTAGGTCCTCACTGCACCACCCTGGTAAGACACCCCTATCAGCCGTACGTCCATATAAGGTTTCAAACTGTTGATCAGCAATTCGCTGGCAGAAGCGGTTTGCCCGCTTACAATAAAGTACACCCGTTTCAGTGCGGCCAAGCCACCTGTTTTTTCAAACTTCGAAGTATTCGCCTCCACACTGTAATCGATGTCGTTAAGCGTTGCTGCACGCCCATCCACCATCACCGGGTTCCCACCACCATCCAGTATGTACTGCTGCTTCAGGATCGTTGCCTGCCCGGATTGCATCAATGGGTTGTAATATTCTTTGAACATCACCTGTCCGTCAGCACTAACAGGTACGATCATATTAGCCAGGTAGCGACAGGTATTCTGAAAGCCGCCACCATTGTAACGCAGATCCACTATCAGGGTACGTACACCCTGTTGCGCAAACCGTTTGAATAAAGGGTCCAGGTAAGCACGGGTGTTCTGTTCTTCTGTAAACCGCTCATAAGCGAAATAGCCGATCTTTTCTCCACCTGCATCCAGCAATTGTTCCTTGTACAAAGGATTAGGAGCATAAGTGATATTAACCAGTGTCACCTGCTTCACAACGCCGCTCTTACCATCCGCCATTTCCAGCTTCACGGTAGCGCCGGATAATGCCGTTGATGCATAGCTGTAAAAGGCATCAGTGGTAGCTACTGTACGGCCATTGACCGCCTGCACCCGGTCGCCTCTCTTTAACCCTGCGCCCGCCGCCGCACCGCCTTTACTGGCGGTTACGATCCGTATATCGTTATCGCCTGCCGCTGCCAGCGACAAACCAAAGTTGCCTACGCCGGCTTTCAATGCTTCCACTGCCGATAACTCTTCCGGCTTGTAAGAAGACGGATCACGCGGATCTACGATGGTAGAATACTTAGGCAGACCGGTATGATACGGATGCAACTCATACGGCTGCCCTGTGGCCGGGTTAACTGCAAAACGGGTAAGTTCAAACAGCTCTTTGCGCAGGTGGTCCAGATCAGCGCCCGGGGCGCCGTTTGCATAACTGCGGGGTGCAAACTGCTCAAAGGAAGGCAACTGCTTATTCCAGTAATACAGCTGCTGCGCATACAGATACACCGAATCCAACAGCAGGCTTAATGCCTCTCTGTTGCCCGGTAAAGGTATCGTCTCTTCCCGATCCTGCTTCCGGCAGGAAGCAGCACATAAAACAGCTGCCAGTAATAATGAATAACTGATACGCATATACGCCTATTTATTTACCGGGGATAATCTATTTGAAAAGTGGTCTTCACCGGCGAATTATCACTCAGGTATCGCATGCTGAATAAAATAGGTACTCCCGGATCGCTGGCAGAAAAACCGCCACTATGAGCGATGTAATTAATAAACTGATCATACCCGGTTATTGCCTGCGCCTGCGGGGTCGCCGAACCACCTATCAGGTACACATTGATTTTGGAGGTGTTTACCAACGTCTTTTCATACTCCGTAAGTGTTTCCGTACTACGGTTGAATATTTTCTTAATCGTTTTTTCATAGGCCAGCTTCACCTCCTCAGACATATTATTGCTCTCAATCACGATGATGCCCATACGGCCATACGTGATCGTGTTCACATAAACAGGAGAATAACCATACAGGGTGGCCAGGTCTACATTACTCTCGTCCACCAGCTTTCCGTTTGATGGCTCATCAAGTACCATCGTGAAATTCCTGGTGGTAAACTTGGCCACTATCGCCGTAGGAAACTGTGTTCTTATAACAGAAACATCGGTAGAAATACTTGAGGAAGAAAAAAGTCCTTTGATATTTACATTCGAACCATAGGCCCATTTTAGTTCATCATAATAATAAAAGTTGAATGTTTCGTAAAGAAACTCCTCTATTTGTGCGCCCGAAAAGCCCGGCGCCAGCAATGCTTTCCGCAGGAATATACGCGTCCTGGATAAAGATGGTGTGTCAATCACGCCTTCCGCCTCGTCTGAAGGGAAAGTTACCCGTGCTGTAATGGGATACCGCTTGTAATTCCGGATAGGTAAAGGTACATAGTTTGGAGTGCTAACAGAATATCCTTGCAGCAATGAACCAGGATATACGTAACCCTGGTTATCCGGCACTACCACCACTTCTTCTGTAGTATAAAATTTACTATACCCGGTGGCGTTAGGCCATAAACTGTCCCGGACGTACTGCCCCATATTCAGTTTCCTTTCATCGAGGTAGTCTTTCAGGCTTCCTTTCGGAGCCTGCGACTGTATCCTGACAACCGTATCTCCGTGTTTCTTCAACTGACTGAATGAATACGGCGCTACTTCCTGCATCGGCCCGTCTTTCTGCTCTGCCTTCTTGCTACAGGCACCCAATACCAACGCGGTAAAGAGAATAGCCAAACGTAATTTTTTTGTATAGATCATATGGTAATGATTAAAATAAGCAGCTACCTACCCGGCAGTAAGATCACCACCCGGATGCGATCATCAACATCCGGAATCCCCACCTGGCAGGTAGCTGCATCAATACGCTACAGAACAGGAATTGCTAGTTAGGTAAGTATAATTCAAACTTGGAGCTGTAAGGCGAGAAGTCGCTCACATAACGCAGGTTGATAGAAATAGGGACACCTGGTCGCTCAGGTGAAAACTTACCGCCATTGAGGATCAGGTCACGGAACCCGTCAAAACCATTTACTGTTTTCACCGCATCTGTACCATCAGCGCCAATCACATAAGCTTTGATTTTAGCCCTGTCCATCAGGCGTTTTTGTTCCTCTGTCAGGTGAACAGAACCGCCACCGATGGTAGAGCCCAGGTTCAACGTTGCATTCACTGCAAAATTTACTGCCTCATAAGAAGAATCAGATTCGATGGTCATCACACCCATACGGCCGTAATTTACATTCGTTACAATCAAAGGCGCATAACCGCCAAAGAGTGCAGGATCAACCGGTCCGTTGATGATCATGCCATCAGCTGGTGGTTCCATATTGATGGTGAAATTTTTCTGTATGAACATAGCACGGATCCTGGTTTTCTTATTCGAAGAAGTAATGGAGTCCAGCAGGTCAAATGTGAAAATACCGCCAATGTTCAGGTTAGCACCAAACGACAGTTTTAATTCATCGAAACTGTAAAAACGCTGCATATCATATGTGAAAGACGATATCTGTTCTCCTGTCCCTTCTTTTAAGGCATTCCGCACAAACCTGGCCTGGGCCGCAGGTGAAGGCACAGCTATCGAATCCTGGATAAAGTCCGTAGGGAAATCTGCATATACAGATATCGGACGACGGGAAACAACCGTATTCGGTATTGGCCGCAGCGACATGTCGTCAATACTGTTGCCATAATAGATCGCACCAATAAAGGAGGTCGTTCTTGTAATGGCATTAAGCGTAGGTGTCTCGTCAGAAGATACCTTCAGCGTCCTGCCATCCGGCCCGGTAATTATCTGGTCGATGCTCACGCCATTCTGTTTAAACTGATTCCATATCTGTTGCAGATGGTCCGAATTCCGCATCGGAATACGTATCGGGCTACTGGCAAACTTCTTAAAGTCAGCAAACTGATAAACGATGTCGCTCGTTAGGGGTTTCTGGACAGGCACAACTGTATCCTGGTTCTTTTTGCAGGAATAAAGCACTATTGAAGCGCAACCCAGCAATAGTAATACTTGTTTTTTCATAATTTCTTTTTAGTGGGAGAATATTAAGTGTTTATCAATTGGTGACACGGGAGCAGACACAAAACAGGTTGACAGTACAATTCCGGGCTTTCATAATACATAATGGGACATGCTGTGTCGGGTAATGTGGATATTTAACTACTGGTACATTACATAGCATAAAGGTATCACCTGCAAATCTGCAGGCAGTCATACAATGGAAATCCGGCCGCACTTTGTTCAAATGCGCCGGCAATCTGTTAAAATCTGTAAGCGTTTATTGATAGGGAATAATGATTCGTACATGCAGCCCTGTCCGGCCCTGTGTATGTTTATCCGTAACAGTCAGACTGGCGGGGTGCCGGGTCTTCCTGCCTAATATAGCCAGCCGCTCACGGGTAATGGTACCGGAAAGGGAACGCTTTCCCTCCCGTAGCTGCGGGTCCTGCAAGCCCCGCCCGTTATCTTCAATGATACATTCAAGTACCGGCCCCTGCTTTTCAATATGCACTTCTATGATGCCACCCTCGGCTATACCGCGGAAACCATGCTCAATAGCATTCTCGATAAAAGGTTGCAACAACATCGGAGGAATCATTAACTCTTCTTCTTCATACCCTTTGTAAATAACTATCCGGTAAGTGAACTTCCGCTCAAACCGCAACTGCTGTAATTCCAGGTAGTACGTCAGCGCACTCACCTCATCCGCCAGGCTCACCAGGCTTTCCCGGGAGTTTTCAAGTGAACGCTGTAACAACCCGGCAAAAGACTGCAGGTAACGGATAGATTGGTCCGTTTCCTGCCGCCGTATCATATGCTGTAATACCGCCAGCGTGTTAAAAATAAAGTGCGGCTCCATCTGGCTGCGTAATAACTGCTGCTCCAGTGTGATCTTTTCTTTAGCCGCTACAATACGCCGCTGCCGCAGCATCACTATCAGGATGATCACCAGCGCCGCCACCAATAATATTACCAGCACGCTGATCAGCAACAACAGGTTCCGTCGCTCCAACTCATCAGATACCTGTTTTTTCTCCAGGTTCAACTGGTCAATATGTTTTTCATGCTCTTTTACACGGTACTGCGTTTCCAACTCCTCCATCACCCGCAGCCGCTCCTGGTTATGGAATTCCTTCGATTTTTGCAGGTATGCTTCCAGCTCCGCCAACGCCATTCCATGATTACCCGCACGGATATAGTTACGCAACCGGTTCTCCCGCAACATCACCAGATCATTCATCCACGCGGTAGAATCCGGTAATAGGATATCCGCAGCACGTTGCAGATAACGCCCTCCCTCCTGATGCCGGCCCAACCGGGTTAGCACGTCGCCAATATTAAAATAGTCAGCCGCCAGCTCCTTCACCGCAAATGCCTCCGGATGCTGCGCTTTCACTGTAATGATCTTACGGCAATATAATAACGCCATATCCAGACTTTGCCGCCCGTAATAATAGGACGCCTTCAGGTACATGAGGTCGAGGTCTGCCGTGTCCACGAGGTCTGGATAACGGCTCACATGAGCATCCAGCAGCTGCATATAATATTGGGCGCTATCCATCTTATCCATTTCCCGGTAAATATTAACGGCCTCCCCGTAACCCCATAATAAAAGTGAGGGGTCTGCCTCCTCCGCGAGGCGGCTGTACTTTAATGACAGCTGTATATAAAATACCGCCGGCTCATACAACTGACCAGAACGGTTAAATGTCGCTACATCACGATACCGTTTGGCCCGTTCACTATTGCTGAAATAATCCTCCGGCGCCAAACGCAACTCTATTCCCACTTTATTCATGTAAAAATTGGTAGGTATCTGCTGTCCCAGCTCCTCAAAATAATAGGTACTTAACCGGCTGTACAACAACACCCGCTCCCTGAAGTATGCCGGATGCCGGCCGAAGAAATATTCAGCATCCGTCAGGTAGTACAACAAACTATCGCCGTTATAGACTTTGTCGTATAGCCGGGCCCGTAACAATGATAAAGTAGCATGGCTCAACGAATCCTTTGAATAGGGATACGCAGCCAGCTGCTGCTCCACCGCCAGGGCCAGACTGTCACGGTCACGCCACTGCCTTTTCGCAATATGCTCCTGCAATACCTTCACCTCCGGCGCCGGCGAAAAACTATCATGGGTGCTGACCACCGGTGGCCGTTCTACATGCGGCCTGCAACCTGTTGCTGTCAGCATAAAAAGTATTATCCAGCCGGATATGCACTGTTGCCTCTTCATCCTGTAAAGTGTTTATTGCCCCGTGAGAAACTGTACAACAAGCTCTTTCCTGCGGCCTGACACCGGAATTTCTTCGTTGTTCTTCAACACCAGCAGACCTTCTTTCTTAAAACTGTCGATATACTGGTAATTGACCAGGTAAGATTGATGACAGCGTACAAATAACTGTGGAGGCAACATATCTTCATACTCTTTGATATTGCCCGAAACAACTATTTTCCGCTGCCCGGTCAGTACAAAATGAGTATAACTGGCATTCCCCTGGCAATAGATGATATCGTGGAAGAACAGTACTTTAAGGGCATCCTGGGTCCGCAATACAATACGGTCGCTGGCAGTTTTTTTCCGCAGCGAAGCACCGGCAATCTCCAATTGCTGTGACATGGTGGCCGGTGGCGTTGTTTCCTGCCTCACCCGCTGCAATGCATGCTGCAATTCCTCCTCCCGGACAGGCTTCAGCAAGTAATCCAACGCCCCCAGCCGGATAGTCCGGATGGCATGCTGTGCAAAAGCGGTAATAAATATGACAGTAAAAGGTAATGGCCGGAAATGCTCCAGCAACTCAAAGGCATCTCCATCGTCCAGCTCAATATCAAGTAGTAACAACTGTGGCTGGGTAGCCCGAAGTACAGGTATGGCATCTTTAATACTACCGCATTCTGCTACGACCAGGAAATCATCATAGGGCGCCATCATCTGCAAAAGATCTTTGCGGAGCATCGGCGAATCGTCAATTATTACAGTCTTGATCATCTGCTACGGGTTATGGCTTTCATGGGCTAACCTCTCCTGAAAAATAGTGAGGCCCAAAAATAAGGTTCAGTTAACGGGCGCTTCGTGGATATAGCGGGTCAACTCTATACACTAACAAATCTATGATCTAAGATAGGAATACTCAACCAGTTACCGGCAAATATTATTAAAACAGCTATTTCATCTTCCTTCGCAGTTATTAAAATGCATGCCATGAGGCGCATATTTAAACGCGAAATACTAACAGATATTTGTCCTGATCTTCCTGCTTACCCCGATGTTCGTGGCGGCCCAAAAGACGCGTAATTGCGAAGAAAATTTCAAATGGGTAAAGGAAACCTTCTACCCAGGGAGTGCTGGATATTTCCAATACCTATGTAGTGGATTCGCCCAACAAACAGTTCAAGCTTGGTTATTCCCTGTCCAGGAGCCTGCGAATACCGGATCTGGCCATCGATGGAAAAGGGATTACGCCTGATTATTATATTGATAAAAGCATTCCTGCTGTGCAATGGTTGAACTACGTTGTGGGCATATTGGAACAGTAATACCTGTTCCCGGCAGGATTATCACAAGATTATAAAAGAAACCTTTCCTATGCATTTACTTTAAGGATTACCAGATCTATTTTAAATTTTTATCCAGATAATTTTTCAGATCAACAATATAGCCGTCGAAGAAATCTTCAATTATTTTTTTATTGCCGGGGTTTACTATTTTACCGTTGGGATCAAAAACGCTTTCGGGGTATGCCAATTTATAGTTAATCTTCCGGGATGTAGCTGCGCCTAAAAGCCCACCGTTTGGCGATATGCTGCTTTGTGTTCTTCCGGCTCCTGGTTGAACAAATTTATATTCATTAAAGGGCACATCATTTTCAGAAACCACATCGTTGCCGGGGCTTATCGTAAGTTTGGCATCGAAAATAGTGGCGAAGATCCTGGACGCGATGCTGTAGCTCACAAGCAGCGTGTCTTTTAAATCCGTAACCACACCAATATACGTCAGGGATATAAGGTCGGCACCACATTTCGTTTTATCGCCGATCGTTGCAAAATCCCGGTAAGCCAGAAACGTTTTTTTGACATCATTGGTGTAATCCAATTTAAGCCCGCGATGGCTTTTAACATAATTCACCACAGCATCATAAAGCTGTTCCTTCGTTTTGCCGGGATAGGCAAGTTTTACATATTCCACATCATTTACCGGTTGCACTTTCCCGATGTACCCTCCTGTAGATTCATCTATTTGCGGCTTCACCTGAAAATATATGCCCTGTGCATTGGTACCAATTGAGAGTAGCATAAAGATGAAGAGTAGCGCTGCTCTGATATTTTTCATCATAAAAATAAATTTGATTAATTACGGCTATACCTGCTATTGAAATCTACTTTTGTGATCACTCCCTTACTATCCACATGCACCGTTGTTATGGTAACATATTGACTGGTCCACCTGGTATCTTGCGCTGCCTTTTGCCCGGTTATCACCGTTTGCCCAAAACCATTTGTAGCTGTTTCAATATAACCAGGTGTATAGGTACCCCCAGACGTGTTGGTGACGTTTTCATATACTACCACCTGCCCGCCAGTTTCATCGGTAGCTGTTCTGGTAGGCACGCCCCAGCTTTTATATAGTTCGGAGAGCTTTGCACCCACCCATGAAGCCTTCCAGGCTTCTCGCTTATAAATACCCCTTTTGTAATCGGCATACAGTTTATCGGCAGCATAACGTTCGGCTAATGCTTCTTTAGTCTTTTTGTCAAGTTTTGCTTCCTGTCCAAAAACTGGTATTCCAGCAAAAAGACAGAGAACAAAGCACAATGAATAAATGAGCTTCATGATTTTTTATTTTTTAAGGATAACGCTTTTTAATTTTACTATCGGGTTATAGTATGAATAGGTCATTCTCATTTAACCGGGTAAATCTACGCTGTTCATAAAACGATCTTTCACTATTATTGTACCAGCGTGTTTTATTCTTCGTTGTTGTAATAAAGGGAACCAGTAACACCTGGTGGCTACAATATTTTTCATCTCCCATCAGGAAACACTTTTCAAATTTAATTCCTTTGCTTCGTAAAAACAATACTGAAAAACCAGTGAGTAAGGTCGTTTATTTGCGGCATATCTGTGCTGGGGCAATTACTTTGTGGGCTGTTATTGCAGGTAGAAATAAAAGCGTTTAGATACACTTACACTATCGTAGGTAAACTATCAAATCCTTTACTGGCAATGGTTGCAGGAGTTTCTGGTATTTTTGGAATCAAAGTTCTTTAACATCTTACCACATTGGGATTTTGTGCAAATAAAAAAGGTCCACTTTCGTGGACCTTTGTAATTAATTGATAATCAGGTGCCCAGAACAGGAATCGAACCTGCACTCCGTTGCCGAAACAAGATTTTGAGTCTAGCGCGTCTACCAATTCCGCCATCTGGGCAATCTTACTAATGAACTTCGCCGCGTCAATTGCGGGATGCAAATATAGAAACTCTTATTTAATCTGCAAATAAATTTTACATTTTTGTATAAATAAATTTCGTATCCCGCATAAACAGGGCGTTTCAGGAGTTCACAAATGACGAAAATACCCTAAATTCAAAGATGGAAAACAAGATACATATCGGACTTATCGGGGAAGAAAAACACCCGCATGATAACAGGGTAGCCTTTACGCCTAAACAATGCCAATGGATCATGCAGCACTTTCCACAGGTACAGATTTACGTACAGCCATCCCCGTTACGATGCTTCAAAAACGATGAATATGAAAAAGCAGGCGTTCCGCTGCAGGAAGACCTCTCCCACTGCACCATCCTGCTGGGCATCAAAGAAGTGCCCACCGATAAACTGATCGCAGGAAAAACATACCTCTTTTTCAGTCATACCAAAAAGAAACAGCCGCATAACCAACGTATGCTGCAAACCATCCTGGAAAAAAATATCACACTCATAGATTATGAATGCCTCATACATCCCGATGGACAACGTATCCTGGGCTTCGGCTTCTTTGCCGGCATAGTAGGCGCACATAATGGCCTCATGGCATACGGAGAAAAAACACGGTCCTTTCATTTCAAAAGGGTACACACCTGCCACGACTTCCAGGAACTGATCAATCATTACTTCGGGATTAAACTGCCGCCGCTGAAAATAGTGATCACCGGCTCCGGACGCGTAGCAGCAGGCGCGCTGGAAATAATGGGTATGCTGGGCATCAAATATCTCCCCCCGGAAGAATACCTGGTTAACACCTATTCCTACCCGGTATATACCCAATTAAAAGCTGGTGAGCTTTACCTGCGGAAAGACGATAAAACATACAGCCGTGCCGACTTCCACGCACATCCGGAAGCATACGAGTGTCGCTTCCTCCCCTACGTTACCGTAAGCGATATCCTCATGAACGGTATCTACTGGGATGAAAAAATCCCGCCACTCTTCCAGGCGGATGACCTTAAAAAAGAGAACTTCCGTATACAGGTCATCGCCGATATCACAGACGATACCAACGGCTCTATCCCCTGCAACCTGGGCGACAGCACCATTGAAAACCCCGTGTACGGCGTTACAAAAGATACGATGCAGCAAACCGCACCCTATCTTCCCGGAACGGTAGACATGATGTGCGTAAGCAATCTGCCGAACGAACTACCACGGGATGCTTCGCAATATTTCGGCGATCAGCTGATGAAATATGTATTTGATGAATTGCTGAAAACAAACAGCGAAATGATCAGCAATGCAACGATTGTTGCGAATGGCCGGTTAACAGAGCGGTATGCGTACCTGGAAGATTATGCAAAGGGGAAGCTATCGTAGCAGGTTAACAGCCCCTTTCAGTTGCTTTTCTATTCCATCTATGTTCCTGTAACGGATGAAATATACATATGCTCCCAGCGGTTGTAGCTGCCCTTTGTAAGTACCATCCCATCCCTGCATCACATTGGTGGTAGAAAATATTTCCACCCCCCAACGGTCAAATACCCTGAACTCCAGCAATACCTGCCCATTCGGCTGCCGGAGCCGGAACACATCATTCAGGCCATCTCCATTTGGAGTAAATGCATTTGGTACATACATATCCACCGCACATTCCTTTGCCACTGTTTGCAGGGTAACCGTACCACATTCATTGGAAACAGCCACACGGTAAATACCCGGGTAACGGATGGCATAAACATTCCCGGTAAAACCATTCTGCCACTCATACCTGTCGTAGCCCGGCGCCAATGTTACAGTAGTTGGCCGGCCGGAAAATAAGCATACTTCAGGGACAAGACTTACCTCTGGCTTCTCTTTTAAAGCCAGATGCACAACAATGGTACTATCACAGCCACTTGTGGTAAACAGCGTGCTCACATAACGCGCAGCAGCAGTCACACTTCTGCCGTCAGGCAGCGTATAGTGTTCTCCGTTGCAAATGGTGTCATATTTCTCCAGGTTGTAAACAGGCATCACGGTAAGCCGCGTGGTAATAATACTATCGCAGCCATAAAAGGAAGTGAAGGAAGACACATACGTACCGGAAACCTTCACAGACCGGCCATCCGGCAATATATAAGGCTCCCCTTCGCAGGTGATGGCAGTCTTTGCAATGTTATAGCGGGGTTGCATCTGCAGGTCCGTAACAATAATACTGTCGCAGCCTTTCCTACTCTTGAAACGGGAAGTATACTGTCCCGTAACATTTACCACACGGCCATCCGGCAAACGGTAAGTGTTGCCATCACAAATATTAACAGATTCCTCCGTAGTATAAACAGGATTCACCACCAGGGTTGTAATGATAATACTGTCGCAGCCCACCGAGGAAGTAAGCGTACTGTTATAGATACCTGCATCCGTCACCACCCTTCCATCCGGTAACCGGTAATTATCTCCCTCGCAAATAACTGCATCCTGCGGATAATCCCTTTCCGGCACGTTTAGCTCAGTAGTAATAATACTATCGCAGCCCTCGTAAGTTTTTAGGGAAGATGTATAGCTACCGGAACTGTTTACCTTTCGCCCATCCGGTAACTGGTACTCCTGCCCACTGCAGATAGTCACTTTTTCAGTGAGCTGATACACCGGCAACACCTTTAAAGTAGTGGTAATAATACTATCGCAACTATTGCTTAATCTCTTCAGGGTACTGATATAAACGCCGGCTGTATTCACTTTCCTGCCATCCGGCAAAGTGTAGGTATCCTTACTGCAAATACTCTTTGTAACGCTCTCCTCACTATTGCCCCCTATAATGATATCCTGCGTTTTTTCATCTGTACTGCATTGACGCGTCACTTTTACTTTTGTGGTATACTTTTTTTTAGCAGCGTATGTATGTTGTGGCGATAAATCAGTAGAAGTAGTGCCATCTCCAAAATCCCATAATACACTGGTTACGCCCACTTCATTATTCAACTTAAAAACAGGACTGCCACCGCATATATCCGAAACGGTAAAGTCGGCAGGAAAATAAAGGAAGCTATTTACAAATGTGGGAAAAGACAAGGATGTTCTGTGCCGTCCCATGCCGGTAGGGTCCATATCTATCGCGTCCCGCTGAAAATTACACCCTATCCCTCTCACCTCGGGGTTATGAATCATCCCCACATACCGGTAGCCCGCATTATATACCTGTTCATATCCCATATAAATATGTCCGTCGGGCCCCATCTGAATCCCACCCATCTGGATATTATCAGTATTGGTTACAATCGTTTGCTGGGAAGCATTGATGTTGGGGGCGGTCAAATCATACTGAAATAATTTACCCCAATGGAGATAATTCATGCTCACCACATACAACAGTTTGCCGCTGATGGTGAACTCAATACCAAGTGGGAAAATAACATTCAGCGACGCAAAAGGAGGACTGATCACGCCCGTGGTGTTATTAAACTTCAGCAGATCTACCACACTCATTGCACCCTGCCTTATAGATCCCAGGGAATGCACCAGCGTAGCGCCATCAGGTGAAAACTTGATATAACCGGTTTCCTCCCATCCTCCCGGATGAATAACAGCGCCGGTTGTATAAGTAGTGGCAGCAGATAATCCGGCGGGGGAAAGCAGGTATACGTGAAAGGTAGCGCCATTGGCCGAATGCGTCACTATCCAGTAATCCCTTCCGTTACAGTGCCGGGTTGCCGCCATTTTTTCCGTGCTCTGATTCTTATTCAGCAACAATGTATTTTTTGTCGAAGGAATAATATCACCGTTTCCGTTATCCAGTGCCATGTCCAGTATATTGTAACGGAATCCCTTACCAGTCATAGTGGTAAACAGGTAATACTGTCCCGGATGCCCCGGAAAAGGCACCGCAATACCCGACTGTACACTGGATGGATCGCCCATAAGGCCCGTTCCATTAGGCATGATACCGTGCTGGGCGTTCCAAACTGTAGATCCTTCTGTATAAAAAAGCAGTTTGCCGGTGGCGCCGTCACAAATAGTGGCTACCCCTTCGCGGGTGTAAGTTTGTCCATCTGTAAGAACTGTGGCGGGGGTAGTGTTGAAGTCAAGCCCGGCGTTATATCCGAAGTACCAGATATTAATTTCTTTCTGGGCATGCACGATAACGGGCAACAATAAAAGCAACAAACAAACTCTGGCAACTCGAAGCATATCAGGATAAATAGAGCACCAAAATACAAAAAATCTACAGGTATAAATAATACGGCCGCAATAATTCCACAAATCCGGGCGTATACACCCGCTCCGCATCATACACGGAAAGTTCGCTGATCACCGTATTCACCGGCTTCCGGGAAAAAATGCCCACGGTCCGGAAAAAGCCGTGCTTCACACTCTGCCGGATATACAACACCTGCTTCAAATGAAGCCCCGCCTCCAGCGCCAACGCCCGGAAACCTTCAAAGGCGGTATAAGGCAGTAATACCGACAACTCTCCGGACACGGCCAGCTGCTGGTCAACCGCCGCCAGCAACTCCCCGTAGCTGAGGTTGGTGGCGTGCATGGCCTGGTCTTTCGCTGCGTGACCACTTTTCAATGCACGCTCGTAGAACGGCGGATTGCTGATAATAAAGTCATACTTCACGGCGCCATCCATTTTTCGTATATCCTGTCGCGTTAGGGTTAAACGATGCGCCCAGGGCGATTCATCAAAATTTTGTATGGCCTGGTGGGCGGCCCCGGCGTCCAGTTCAACCGCTGTAATAACGGCGTCTACCTGTTGCGCCAGCATAAGACTCAGCAGCCCGGTGCCGGCGCCTAAATCCAGTATAGCCGGCGCCGTTATCTCGTTGTCGGCCAGGTACTGCGCCGTGAAAGCTCCTTGTATACAGGCGTCTGTACAAACTTTCATGGCGCAATGCTCCTGGTGAACGGTAAACTGCTTGAATTTAAAAAATGTATTTGCCATCTTTATTTTGAATCTAACACCACAGCGAGGTTAGGCATCCGTAAGTTACGGTGTACGGATACGGGGTTGGCCTGCCTGATCACACAATTCTCTACCTTACCACTGCCACTTACCCGCTCCGGTAACTGTTGTACGTATAATACCTGCGGTACATTACGGTTGATGCCCACTACTGCCTGCTTCGCAAAGCGACTGTAGAATTTGGCCACCAGCTGATTTTTTCCTTCTTTCAGCGATAACAATAATACTTCCGATTGTGTACCTCCCCTTTCCGGGTTATTGTGCAATAGCTGCTCTTCTCCGTTCAGGTATACCGCAATACCATCTCCGCTATTAAATCCTACCAGGTAGTCACCTGCCTTCGGGGCCGTGATCTCCTGTAAAATATAACCGGCCACACTTTTATCGGCGGTTAAGGCAATGGGAGCATCATTCTTCCAGTCGCTGTGCAGGGTCCATGCGGCGTTATCGTTATTCGGCCAGGGTTTGGAAGGGTCAATATCTTTCACACTGCCATGCGTACCATCAATACCGGACCAGAAAGGACCTGCGCTGTACATCGGTCCCCACTGCAGGGAAGCCGGATCATTTTTCAGCGGACTGGTAACGCCACCATCCAGCAATACTTCTTTGGTGCTGCCGTTCAGCGTGAGTAAAATGCGTTTGCCTTTTTCTGCATCACTGTATACCAGTTGCAATGCTGCAGGATGTTGCGTGGTAAATGCCCACTGCTCGCCCACTTCACTGCGGTAATAACTTTCATAATCAATGCCGGAGAAGCTGAATAGCGGCGTGGCATTATCCCTGTTCAAACGGGTGGCATGACGCAATAAATGAACCGGGGTAATATCTACCGCGCCTTTGCAGGCAACTGCCAGTACAGCAATGTCTTTATCTGCCAGCTTAAAATCTGCGGGTAACTGAAGTTGTGTGTTACCATCTTTGGAAGATATTTTAACGGGTACTTTCTTTCCGTTGCTCAACAAGGTTACCTGGCTGATCTTACTGTTCAGTCCCGGTAAAATGATAGTGCCGTGTTCCGGCTGCTGCAATAAATGCAGGTATAATTTGCCTGGTTTTGTAGTTACTTCACCCCAGGCAAAGGTAGTATCAAAGGGATTGGCAGATGCGCTGTAAATGGCTTCACCGTTGAGTTTCAGCCAGGCGCCGTTTAACAGCAGTACTTCTTTTTCAAAATCTACTACCGAACCATCGCCACGCGGACCGATGTTCAACAGGTAGTTTCCACCACGACTTACCACTTTAATCAGTCCTTCCAGTTTTTCATGCGCTTTGTCTTCCGCCTTGCCATGCTCCTGCCAGCTGCGATAGCCCCAGGTTTCATCATACACCGAAGCAGGCGTTTGCCATGCGGAAGCAATCTTATAATCAGGATACTGGTTATCTCCCATTACACAAAAATCACCGGCGTCATTACCCAAACGGCCGCTCACCATACAACCCGGTTGCAGACGATGTACAATATCCGCCAGGTCCCTGCTCTGCTGCGCGGTGAGCGATCCCATATCAAACCATATCTCGGATACCGGGCCATAGTTGGTCATCAGCTCCGTTACCTGCTTCTTGTTAAATTCATGATGCTCCGGCGTAATAGGATCACTGTTACTGCTGGAAATAGGATATGCCTGCGGAAAGTGCCAGTCGATCAAAGAAAAGTACATCCCAAACTTCAACCCATGCCTGCGGCACGCATCCGATAATTCTTTCAGCACATCCCGTTTGAAAGGCGTTGCATCTACCACATTATAATCGGTGTAAGCAGTATGAAACATGCAAAAACCATCATGATGCTTGGAGGTCATCACTACCGACTTCATGCCCGCAGCCTTTGCCAGCAGTACAATAGAGTCGGCATTCCAGTGTTCCGGGTAAAACTGTTTGGCGATATCGCCGTAGGTATCGCTGTAAATACCGGCGTGCGCCTGTATCTGTTCACTGTATCCTTTTGTAACGGGCTTGCCTTCCCAAACGCCTCCCAGCGTGGAATAAATAGCGCCCCAGTGTATAAACATGGAATACTTCTGATTCTTCCACTCCGTTTGTGCCACAGGCTCCTGCGCCTGCACAAACTGACCGGTGATAATAAGCCCCAGTAAAACGACAAAGATTTTCTTCATAGATAATAAGCGGTTATATGCCGACATAAAGCTAAATCGTTATACTGTTGGTTAAGAATAGGATTTTAGCAATTAGCAGTTCGTTTTTAGCCGGACTTGTTAATGAAATTAAAAAGCAGCTCTCGCCGTAGGCACCGCATCCAGCGACGTAAAGTCGCCCGCCAGATATTTATAGTAGGCGGTAATAGCAATCATACCCGCATTATCAGTACAGTACTCGAATTTAGGAATAAACGTGCGCCAGTGGTGTTTCCGGCCATATTCCGTTAACGCAGTCCGCAACCCGCTGTTGGCGCTCACGCCGCCGGCAATGGCAATATCGCGGATACCTGTTTCTTCAGATGCCTTCACCACCTTATTCAGCAATATGCTTACAATACGGTGCTGGATAGACGCACAGATATCAGGCAGGTTTTGCGCAATAAATGCAGGATCTTTCTGCTGGTTCTCCTGCAGGAAATAAAGGATCGCCGTTTTCAATCCGCTGAAACTGAAGTTCAGATCGGGGATCCGTGGCTCGGGGAACTTAAACCGCGTGGGATTACCGGTTTGGGCGTATTTATCTATCAACGGGCCGCCGGGATACGGCAAACCCAATATCTTGGCACTTTTATCAAAAGCTTCTCCGGCAGCATCATCCAGCGTTTCACCAATCACCCGCATGCTCAGCGGGCTTTCACATAAAACGATCTGGGTATGACCACCAGATACCGTTAAGCATAAAAAGGGAAAGTCGGGTTTGGGATCATCAATAAAGTTAGCCAGTACATGTGCCTGCATATGATGCACGCCTATCAGGGGGATATCCAGCGCCATCGCCATTGATTTGGCGAAGCAGCTGCCCACCAGCAGGGAACCGATCAAACCGGGTGATTGGGTAAAGGCAATCGCACTCAGCTCTTCCCGCTTTACCCCCGCGGTTTTCAGCGCGATGTCTACCACCGGCACTATATTCTCCTGGTGCGCGCGGGAAGCCAGCTCCGGCACCACGCCACCATATTGCTCATGTACCTTCTGACCGGCAATATGATTGGATAACACCTGCCCGTCCACGATCACTGCTGCTCCTGTATCATCACAGGACGACTCTATAGCTAATATTTTAACCGACATAAGGCGCAAAATTAATAAAAAAGGCGGGAAAACCCCGCCTGTACAACAGTCACACTGTTGCCCGTTATGTATAATGCCTGCTTAGTTACTACGGATGGCCACCACTGGATCCAGCTTACTGGCTGTATAGGCCGGGATAAAGCCCGCGAGCAGCCCCACCAGGGCAGATATGCTCAACCCGAATATTACCGAACCCGCGGACAGCACCATCTCAAAGGTACCAGACAGGTTAATAATTAATGTAAGAAAATAAACCAGCAGCAAACCAAAAGTACCTCCCAGTAAACACAAACTCACCGCTTCCAGCAAAAACTCCATCAGGATAATACCCCGGCGCGCTCCTATGGCCTTTTTCAAACCAATGATGTTGGTCCGTTCCTTTACCGTTACAAACATAATATTCGCAATACCAAAAGCCCCTACTATCAATGCAAAGATGGCAATCATTCCCCCGCCCATATTGATCGCTGCAAACATCGCATTCAGGCTGTCGTTAGCGGTACTGATTTCATTCAGGGAAAAATCATCCTCTTCTTTCGGCCTTAACCGGTGAGACGCGCGCACCACTCCTCTCAGCTCATCTTTCAGCTGATCCATACTCACATTGGGTTTAGCCTTTATCAGGATATACGGGTCCGCAAAACGGCGTTCATCCACCACTGTACGGGCAAAGCGGTAAGGCAGTATAATGGCATTGTCGTACCCGATGCCGCCAATCATGCTCTCCCCCTTCTTCTTCAGCACCCCAATGATCTTTACATCCCTGCCGGCCACTTTCACCACCTTGCCCATAGCCGCTTCCGGCGAAGGGAAAAGCCCGTCCCAGATGGTAAAGCCCAGGATCGCCACATTGGTGCCGCTGTTACTTTCACTGTTGGCAAAGAAACGGCCGTCGAGAATCTGTAAGGTCTGTATCTGGTCAAAGTCGTTTGTCACCGCCATCATCGTCACTCCATCCATATAATCATCTCCATATTCTACCTTCTTATTGCCCGATTCAAAATTGAAAGAAGCAAAACTGGCACTCTGCACCTTATCCTGTATGGGTTTGAGATCCTTATATTCCGGCTCCGGGCGGTTCATATATTTCCACCAGGGATATTCCCCGTTGCCGCCCCAGGGCCACTTCTGCATATATACCACATCGTCGCCCAAATCGGCCAGATCCTTTCTGATGTTGTGTTCCAGGCTACCGGTAAGCGTAAATACCGCGATGATACAGAAGATGCCAATGGTAATTCCAAACAACGATAAAAAAGTGCGCAGCTTATTCACCCGCAGCTCCTGCATCGCCATTTTGAAACTATTCCATAATATTTTAAGGGTTGCTATCATATTCCAAATTTAGCGGATTTATCGGCACGGGCAGCGCCAATAAACACGAAATATAGCCGGACAAAAAATTTAGTTACCTTTGCTGCCATTTTTCGGATATTTATGAAGTACGCTAACGAAATCAGTAAAAGAAAATCCTTTGCTATCATCGCTCACCCGGATGCCGGTAAAACTACGCTGACAGAGAAATTCCTCCTGTTTGGCGGCGCTATTCAAACAGCCGGTGCGGTGAAGTCCAATAAAATAAAGAAGCACACCACTTCGGATTTCATGGAAATTGAAAGGCAGAGAGGTATCTCCGTAGCCACTTCCGTTATGACCTTCGAATACCGCGACATCCTCGTTAACCTCCTGGATACGCCCGGTCACAAGGACTTTGCGGAAGATACCTACCGTACGCTGACTGCCGTAGACAGCGTGGTACTGGTGATCGACTGCGTAAAAGGGGTGGAAGAACAAACGGAAAGACTCATGGAAGTATGCCGCATGCGCGATACACCCGTGATCATCTTCGTCAACAAAATGGACCGTGATGGTAAATATCCGTTCGATCTCCTGGATGAACTCGAAGAGAAACTCAACATCCGGGTACGGCCTCTCAGCTGGCCCATTAATATGGGCAGCGACTTTAAAGGCGTTTACAACCTGTACGATAAAAGCCTCGTAGCTTTCCTGCCCAACAAGAAAGCCACAGACGAAGACGTGGTGCCGCTCACAGATCTCAGCAGCAGCTACGTTGATGAACACTTTAACGCAAAAGACGCCGCACAGCTGCGCGGCGATGTGGAACTGATCGAAGGCGTGTACGATGCCTTCAACAGGGAAGATTACCTCGCCGGTAAACTGGCGCCCGTTTTCTTTGGCAGTGCCGTAAACAATTTCGGGGTGAAAGACCTGCTGGATACGTTTGTGGACATCGCGCCCATTCCGCGTAACCGCACCGCTACCACCCGCGAAATAGACGTAAACGAAGATAAATTCAGTGGATTCATTTTTAAGATCCATGCCAACCTCGATCCGCGCCACCGCGACCGTATCGCCTTCCTCCGCGTTTGCTCCGGTAAGTTTGAAAGAAATAAATTCTATCACCATGTTCGTTTAGACAAAGACGTTAGGTTCAGCAACCCTTACAGCTTCCTGGCCCGCGAAAAGAACGTGGTAGACGACGCCTATCCCGGCGACGTGGTAGGTTTGTTTGACACCGGCAACTTCAAGATCGGCGATACTCTCACGGAAGGGGAAAACTTTTACATCACCGGTATCCCAAGCTTCTCTCCTGAGCTGTTCAAGGAACTGGTGAATAAAGATCCGCTGAAAACAAAACAACTGGAAAAAGGTATCCGCCAGCTTACAGATGAAGGCGTGGCACAGCTGTTTACCCAGCATGGTGGCAACCGCAAAATCATTGGCTGCGTGGGCGACCTGCAGTTTGAAGTAATCCAGTACCGCCTGCTCCAGGAGTACGGCGCCGCCTGTCAGTTCAATACCCTGCCTTTCTACAAGGCATGCTGGCTCACCGGTCCGAAAGAAAAGATCGAAGAATTCATCCGCTTTAAATCTTCCAACATCGTGGAAGATAAAGACGGTCATATCGTATACCTGGCCCAATCGGAATGGTACCTGAATACCGAACGCACCAACAACCCCGATATCCAGTTCAACTTTACATCAGAAATTCATAAATAGGCATACTGCTTTTGCCGTTGGCTTCTTCAGAAGCTAACGGCAAAAAAAAGCCGCTTCCTGTGAACAGGCGCGGCATTACTTGTACGACCAACTCAAATTATTGCTTTATTGAGAATATTTTGATTTAGGTGTGTATCGTGTGTGTTATACAAAAATAGGCACAGGCATCCACTCCCCTTTCTCGAAGTGGGAAAATGATTTACGCAATCGGGAATCTTTATTCGGGAGAAATAGAATACTGGAAAATGTATTCCTCTGTAGTACCGTCCCGCACGCCTTCTACGCGGGCATCCAGGTGCCTGGCATCTTTAAAACGGTAAGTAATTTTCCTGGGGAAATCATTGTTCAGGTCTTCCGCCACAAAACCAATAGCTTTCAAAACCCGCAGTTTCAGGTGTATGGTAGCTGGCTTGTCCTGCCCTTCATAGGCAGGAATATAAAAGATATCGGCTCCTCTTCTCACCAGCTGCATGGACTGTTGTAAGGCGCTGTCCGCCCCCACTACCCGCCAGGTTTTTCCTTTCCAGGTAGAATCGTTGATCCGGCTCCAGGTTTCCACGATGGTGCTTTTGCGGGTGTTCATCTTCCAGGTGCCCTCCAGCTTGTCCAGGAAACGGAAATCAGCAGGACTTACCTGGCCGGCTGCCCGCAGGCTGCCGGCCAGTAACAGGATCAGCAGCAGGTAACTACTGCTGTACCACCGCTTCTTCGCCATAGATCTGTTGTTTGTATTTGAGAGAAGGAGAAGTCAGTAAAGGTCCGATACCCAGCTCAGGCCATTTGGTATCCACTTTCCGGATGGTAGCGTCGTCCGCTACAATGATATTGGGCCAGTCGCGCTCAAAATTGTCCAGCAGCCTGGTTTTCAGCGTGCCGTCCATACCAATGCCGCCAATATATTTACCGGGTTCACCGGAAGGTACACGAACAATAAAGCTGTCGCGCTTAGGGTCCAGGTTATTGCAGAAACGCCATAATGCAGACGCCAGATCGCTTACATCCACCGTGTGCTCCACAAAAAGGATCATCTTAACGCCTGCCAGCGCGGGCAGGGTATACAGCTGTTCATTCAGCTCCCGTACATGCGAAGGGCGTGCCTTTTCCACCGCTACCAGGATACAGGAAATATCCAGCGGCAGCAGTGAAGCGTTGATGCCTTTGATTTCCGGGAACTGCTGCATGATGGCGGCAGTATCCAGCTGGCGCGGAGCCGGAACGGATATAAAAGTAGTGTCCTGCTCTTCTTCATATTTACGGGTACCATCGATACACATTTTACCGCCAAAGCCCATTTTGGAGCAGGAGTGGTCCAGTACATCCATCGGTCCCTGGCTCAGGTAGATGTCGGAAGCGGGGTTCAGGTGTTGGAAGACATACTGCGCCAGTTGCTTATAATCGGTGATCTTTGTGCCGTCGTCTGTTACTACCAGGATCTTGTTAAACATCATCTGCCCGGCGCCCCACATGGCATTCATCACCTTCTGCGCCTGCCCGGCATAATCTTTTTTGATCTGCGCAATCACCAGGTTATGAAACACGCCTTCCACGGGCATTTCCATATTGATGATTTCAGGTACCAGCGTCATTTTAATAGGCGCCAGGAAAATACGTTCGGTGGCTTTACCTATCCAGGCATCTTCCTGCGGAGGAATGCCTACTATCGTCGACGGATATACGGCGTCTTTGCGGTGCGTAATAGCCGTTACATGAAATTTAGGATACCAGTCGGCCAGTGAATAATACCCGGTATGATCCCCGAAAGGGCCTTCCCAGATGAGTTCTTCAGAAGGTTCCACATAACCTTCAATCACAAAATCCGCATCTGCGGGTACTTCTATTTCCGGTTGGGTAATACACTTCACCAGCTCCACTTTCTTCTTACGGAGAAAACCGGCCAGCATATATTCATCCACGTTTTCCGGGAGTGGTGCGGTAGCGGAGTAAGTATAAACAGGATCTCCGCCCAATACTACGGCAACGGGCATACGCTTATTCAGCTTCTTGTACTCCATGAAGTGTTTTGCGGATACTTTATGTTTATGCCAGTGCATGCCGGTCATATCTTTTTCAAATACCTGCATGCGGTACATCCCTACGTTGCGGGTACCGGTAAGCGGGTCTTTGGTATGGATCACAGGCAGGGTGATAAAAGGGCCGCCGTCTTTAGGCCAGCAGGTAAGCACCGGCAACTTGCTGAGATCCGGGTTAGCCATAACCACTTCCTGGCAGCTGCCTTTTCCGCTTACTACCTTTGGCATCCAGGAAGCAAACTGTCCGAGCTTTGGCAGCAGGGCCAGTTTATCAAGTATACTTTCCTTTGGTTTGGATAATAATTTAAAGAGATTTTCAATTTCACCGGCTACATCGTCCAGTTCACTCACGCCCAGCGCCAGGCACATACGCTTGTAACTGCCCATAGAGTTGATCAGCACGGGGAAGTCGGTACCGGTATTTTCAAACAGCAGGGCTTTGCCCCCGTCGGGCGATTTGCTGACCCTGTCCGTTATTTCAGCGATTTCCAGTTTAGGGTCCACATAAGTTTTTATGCGCACCAGTTCTCCAGCCTGTTCCAGCGTGTCTATAAAGTGTCTGAGATTTTTATATGCCATGTTTGGATCTTATTACCAATCAACAAAAGTAACCATCCCGCACCGCAATAAAAAATGCCCCCCATGTAAATATGGGAGGCATCTCATTTATTCCATTTTCAGTTATCAGTTCACTATGGTAACACCCGCGTGGAATACGGCTCTTGGCCTTGATGGGTAGTAGCGTACCGGGGCTGGTACCGGAACAGGTATTACGGCCGGGTAGTAAGCCGGTCTGGCGTATACCACTCTTTGAGGGCGGTAGCAGTCGTCATACCTGTCGCGTACATACACTCTTCTGGGGCGCTCGCATCTTTCCCAGCGGTCATCATCATAACGGTCATATCCGCGTCCATGTCCATATCCGTGGCCACGTCCATGTCCCCTGTCATATCCCCTTTGTGCATAAGTGGTGAGCACAGTGCCGCCAATAAGCAGCATCAACAGCAGTACTTTTTTCATGTTTCTTTGGTTTTTAGTTCAAGATCGGTTGGCAAATAAAAGTTGTGGTGTGTTATTCATTTCAACCCGCATACCGGGCAAAAGTGGCATCTGTAACAACATAAGCAGAACCCGGATATGCAATAAAAGTATACCTGTGAGGCTTATGCGGTTTCCTATGATGCTTTTTATACGGTCTTCTATGATGATGCGGTGGTGTTGGCGGAGCCGGTGGCCGGTGATGCGGAGGCGTTGGTGGCCTGGGCAATCCTGGCGGTAACGGTGGCGCCGGCGGATGTGGTAAATGTGCCGGAGCCGGTGGCCTGGGTGGCAGTGGTGGTGCAGGCGGCCTTTGCTGTGCAGAAAGGCTCATAGAACCTGTTATCAACATCACTGAAGCTATATTTAAAAACTTCCTCATGGCACTTCTTTTTCGTTAGTTAAAACAGGCAGTTGCACACCAACTTATTTTTGTAGCGGCTGTTGTTTCATTACTCTCTCCGCGATTTGTGATTCTGCGATCCGCCATAAGCTGGTGGCTGCATTAGTACCTGTTTGAACTCATAAATTCAACAACTATGCCAATAAAAAAAATCCCGGCGGTATGCCGGGATTGAAACTATAAATAAAGTATTAGACAGTATGACTATCAATACATTATGGTCTGAGTATCGGGCAACGGGTAGCCTTTTGTTTACCCCAGCCACTACCACCGCCCAAACGGTAAGTAATGGTAAAACCGGAAAACGCATACCAGTCTTTATATTTATCAGAACCGCGTTTGGTACCATCTGCAGGATAGGTTCCCGGCGTCACTTTACCGGTTACTTCATCGCCCCGGTAAGCCATGTCCACTGATTTCTGACCACGATAGGTCAGCAATGTATTCTGGTCTACGTAGTTGGTGCTCACATCATCCATATAATCCGTAGTGGTAGGACGCAGCCCTATTTCAAATCCAAGGGTCCAGTTATCATTGATGATCGCTTTTACACCCGCTCCAAACGGAAAGGAAAAGGAAAACAGGTCGTAAGGCTGACGGGTAGGATACTGCGGTAATCCCTGCCCTTCCGTACCCAGGGGACGAAGCCGCACGCGGTTACCCGACTGGTCTTTAGCCGTGGGATCAAATCCAAAACCACCCACCCCCACGAACACGTAAGGCGTAAACCCTTTTTCATCGAGGTCGAAAAAGTTGATTTCGCCAATCAGGCTGCCTTCAAAAATATTGGTCCGGAAACTAAGGTTACGCGCTACCAGGTCTTTGGAAGAATTAGTGCTGTCTGCGCCGGTAGCAATACCCCAGGTAAAGGATCCACGGATAGTGAGGTAACGGTTAATATCCTTTCTCACCAGCAGTCCGAGTGCAGGCCGGGTATATTTCATATCCACCCTTTGCTGGGAAAGATCCCCGCTGTAATTGCTGATACCTGCAAAAGCGCCGACATGCCAGTCCTGCGCAAAGGTGAAAAAGGGAACTGCCATGAATAACAACAGTATTCCGGTAGATTTGGAGAATTTCAATGTATTTAAGTTTAAGAGGTTAGTCCTTATTATTCGTGCAACCATTTAACGTTATTATCACAATTTTTATTTGGTGCCCCCTCCCAAACTTTCTACCGCATTTCCCGGCACATTACTTTAAAAATGTAAAAATAAACTAATAAACCAATTAACTAATAAACAATTAAACTAGCATCTTATATAAGCCCATCCTTCCTGTTGCCTTTCCACCAGGTGCGCTACAGCTGCCGGCACCACCTCCACAAAGGGAAACAGCTGATCTGTTGCCAGCTGACGGCTGTTCAGGGTATTCCGGCAAATGAGGAACCGGACGGACTGCCCATGCAGGGCCGATATTTTTTCGGGGAAAGGGTGACCATCGGGCAGCAGTAAATTCCAGGCATGACCATGTACTACCACCTCTATGGCTATACGGGTTTTTCGTTCGTTGGTATAATTAAGAAGATTATTGAGCTGCCCGAGCATAGACAGCTGGGCATCCCGTTCACCGGATGTGATTTGAAAAACTACCTGCATGCTGACAAACCTAACTAAATATTGGCAAACCCGAAAGTAATGGCATCAACATTAGGTGGATGTTATTGTCAGAGATGATTCTCTGTTCGTTTTTCATTATGCAACTCATACTGTACCTTCCTCAGCTTCTCTTCCAGCTTGCAGTACTTCTCTCTTGCCTCACGTAGCTGGTACTGTAATGAAGCCTCTTTTTGCGCCTGTTTTACAAGATTAATATTGGCTATCCGCAAAGCCTTGAAATGATGGTACAGGATTGCCCAACCCAGTAACAACAATAATGATAAAACAATGATGACGGCTACCATAAGATAAAAGGTTATACGATCATATCAATCAACTATGCTAAACCACCGGGAAATGGTGTTGCGAAGGCCGCAACTCCATAACAGGATTGATAGGACAAAATAATTCAGGCTATAAAAACTGTATGAATGGCCCCGCTGATGGTGCAAACATGACACGACAACTAAAGATATTGATTCCCGTAATTAACGGTTTGTCCATTTTAGCTTTTTCCTTTCTTTCTCCCGGGCAATCTCTCTTCCGGCAACAAATTTTCTACATATTATAAAAATACGCACTGAGTAAAAAACATATCATATTGAAAATCAATCATATAAAATGATCCAAAAATTTACTTCTCCGGTGATCATAAAAAAAATTAAATTAGGGATAATGTTCATGTAGTGATCTTCTTATCAAGGACGTAAATCAGCATGTACCGGATCCAATGAAAATCAACTAAATCCCTCATATTGTATGGCCGCCCTTCTGACCAAAGAACAACTTGAAAATTTTGCTTTACAAGGGTTATCTTATGCAGATGATCATGTCAGTGATCCCTTTAATATCAGAGATGTGGCAGAACGCCTCGGTATTTCCTACTCCTACTTCTATCACAACTTTGTGAATTACATGGGAGAACCATTCTGGCACTATGTTAAACGTCACCGCCTGGAACTTGGCGCCGGCCTGCTCCGGCACAGTGGCTATAATATCGGCGAAATCAGCGAGTATTGCGGATATGCCACTACAGCAGCTTTCAGCAAAGCATTTAAACTACATTTTAAAGAAAGTCCGAAAGATTTCCGCCGCATCATTATCCTGCCCAATGAAAACAGAACGCTGCAGATCACTAAAACCATCACAGCAGCAATAGGAAATGATGCATTCCAGGAACTGTTCAATTACGACCGCTGCGAAAAACTCAGAATGCCGGATAGTATCCTGTACTACTCCTTCATTTCACGCGGCCAGGACCCGATCGCAGAAATGATCGCCCGCATGAATACCTATCATAACCTGTTTAAAAAGATGCAGACATTATACGATCTGCCGCAAAGCAGGATCATTACAGGCACCCTCGATGCTGTGCCGGTAACCAACTATGAAAAACTATCGATGTTCGCCGGATTGCTGATTCCAACATCTGCTATAGGCGCGCATATCCAGTTGCAGAAAAACCACTCTTATCTCGCTACCAAACGGATAGCAGGCGGCAACTACCTCAAACTGCCGGTGCCAATGGACTTTGCCACTGCAGGCATGCCGATGTATAATTTTATCAGTATGAACTGTAAGGAAGGCGTATTCAAAATGAGCGGGAACCACTTCTTCATCTCGCTGGACGGACCAACATACTCTGAAATATTTATCCCGCTGCTCAAAAAACATTATTAAAAAGAAAACGGAATGATCTCCTGATCATTCCGTTTGTTCCTTTTTTATTTGGTAAATACAGCCCGGAAGCAATTGGCGCTCGTATTCACCGTATCTTTCTGCGGCTTGCCCGTTCCGTAAAACTCATCCAGGAACCCCGCTGCATCCGACCAAACCGTTTGCATCATTCCCTGGAAACGCGGTTTCATCTCCTTAGTGGCACTGGCCCGGTAATCATACATGTCTTTCAGCTGCAGCTTTGCGTTGGCCGGCATCCTCCACGGACATGTGATCACCGACAGTCCTTTCATTGCCAGGTACACCGGCGTTTTATCCGGCCGCTCGTAATGCCAGTCGCAGATAACCACATCTTTTGGAACCAGGTCCACCGCACGGTGCGTATTGTTCATGCTCGCCTCCCAGGCGCCTAACCCCGTCAGCTTGCCATCCAGTAACCTGTCGCCCCACATCCACAGCTCACGCCCCTTCTGCGCCAGGTGATTCCGGATTGTCCATACCTCCCCGGCAAATAATTCGGCTTTGTCGCGGCCGCCGCAACGCGGACATTTATCTTCCCCGATATAAAACACTTCATCCATGCCTGCATGAAAGGCGGTACTCTCAAATACATCACAGATCTCATCCACCAACTCAAATACAATCTTATGTACACCCGGATGTAACGGGCAATAACTCTTGCAATACAAACCATCTGCATTTGGCCATACATAGTTCGCCGGCATCTTTACCCAGGGCGTTTCATCAAAATCAGGATATACCTTCAGCAGGTTGCTGGTAGTACCAGCCCACGACTGATGACCCAGCAGGTTAATCTGCGGAATCAGCCGGATGTTATGCTTACGGCAGGTTTGCACCAGCTGCTTTACCTGTTGTTCAGTTAAGCCGCCGGCATCACGCAGTTCCGGGTGCGACTTAAACTGGTAATTAAAATCAACACGCAGCACCAATGTGTTGATATGCCGCGGCGCCAGCTCTGTGTCAATAAATTTCAGGAATGGGGCCAGTCCTTCCGCTCTGGGCGCAGCTATACAAAAACCACGAACAGGCAAAGTATCGGCCGGCAGGGGATTTGCAAAGGAAAGGGAGCTACTGCCGCAAACGAGCAGTAAAAGGGCAAACAGTTTTTTCATAACGCTTAAATTTTTACAGGCATGTCGTAAAATAATAAAAGCAGTGCGCAACTGCAACCTTTTCACCGGAACAAATGTATAATGAGCATTCTAATGTTATACACTTTGATTTTTAATATCTTTGATAAAAGCACTACCTCTATGAACGAGATCAAACTACCGTTTACTGCCCGTCTCACTTTTACCCTGTTTTCGATCATTCTCATTATATATATAGCCCATGTTGGCAGCGGTATTATTGTTCCGTTGATGTTTGCCATGCTTATCGCCATCATGCTGCTGCCGGTTGTTCACCAGCTGGAAAAATGGCGTCTCCCGCGGGGGCTTGCGGCCATCATAGCGGTGTTACTGTTTATCATCGGCATCCTGCTGCTGATGCTCCTCCTCGCCAAACAAATGGAAGCCTTTATCTCCGACTTCCCGCAACTGGAACAAAAACTCACGCTGGTGATCGATTCCACCCAGGATTGGATCAACACCAAATTTCATATCAACTCCAGCACACAAATGAGCTATGTGGAAAAAGCCATGATGGGCACGCTCGGAACTGCCACCAGCTTTATCAGCCAAACATTCCTGTCGCTTTCCTCCCTGCTTGTGTTCGTGGTATTTGTATTCCTGTATGCTTTCTTTATCCTCTTCTACCGCAGGTTGCTGGTATCTTTCCTGATAAAGATCTTCCAGGAACAACACCGCGAGAAATTACTCACCGTAATCGCCAGCACACGCACCATTATTAAAAGCTATGTAGGCGGACTGATGATAGAAATGGTCATTGTAGCTATTCTTAACACTGTGCTGTTCTTTATCCTGGGTATTAAATATGCTATCCTGCTGGGCGTAATGGCCGCCATCTTTAATATCATTCCTTATGTAGGGATCTTAACGGCAGCGATTCTCATTATCCTGGTAACACTGGCTACGGGTACGCCTATACAGGCATTACAGGCAGGTGTTGCCCTGTTCCTCATCCACGTACTCGACAGCAACGTGCTTTTCCCCAGCATTGTGGGTTCCAAAGTAAAGATCAACGCATTGGTCACCATTATCGGTGTGGTGCTTGGGAATATGTTATGGGGCATCCCTGGTATGTTCCTCGCTATTCCGACCATCGCTATTATTAAAATTATTTGTCAGAATATAGAAGAGATGAGCCCCTGGGCTATTTTGCTTGGCGATGAAGCCAAACCGAAAGTAAAGAAGATCAGAAAAACGAAAATTGACGAAGCAAAGTCATAAAAAAAAGACTGTTCAATATAAAAAAAGTTGCCCCGGAAATACCGGAGCAACTTCTCACTATAAATCAACAACCAATTGCTATGATAATAACGGATCTTTCTTCAACCTGTTCTTATATACCCAGTAAAACACAACCGGGAATATAAAAAGATTAAAGAAGGTATCTGTGATCAAACCGCCTATCACCACACGCGCCAGCGGTCGCGCGGTTTCCGAACCAATTCCCATACTGGTGGCCGCAGGCAACAACCCGATCGCCGCCATCATGGCGGTCATAATCACCGGGCGTATCCTCGACTCCACCCCATCGTGAATGGCCGCCGCCAGGCTGAAATCACCTCCGCGGTGCATAGTCCGCACATTCGTTTTGAACTTCGACAGCAGGATCACACCATTCTGTACACAGATCCCAAACAACGCGATAAAACCAATACCCGCGGATATACTGAAGTTCATACCGGTAAGCCACAGCGAAAAGATCCCACCGATAATCGCAAACGGCACATTGTTCAATACCAGCAAGGCATCTTTCACCTTTCCGAAAAGTATAAACAGGATCAGGAAAATCAGCAACAAACTGATAGGTACTACCTGCATCAGCCGTTTGGTAGCCCGTTGCTGGTTCTCAAAATCACCGGCCCACTCCAGCGAGTAACCCTTTGGCAAAGTGATCTGCTCACCCACCTTCTGCTGCGCCTCCGCAATAGTGCTGCCCAGATCCCGGCCCCGTACCGAAAATTTTATGGCGCCGTAACGCATATGTTTATCATGATAGATCATACTAGGGCCCACTATATGGTCAATCTCCGCAATTTCTTTCAACGGAATCTTATTTCCCCGTATAGTCGGTATGGTTAGATTCCCTATCGATACCTCGCTTTCCCGGAAACTCTCGGGGTAGCGTATACGAAGATCAAAGCTCTTCTCCCCCTCATAAATCCGGGTAGCAGCCTTTCCGCCAATCGCCATCTCTATCACGGAGTTGGCATCTTCTGTGGTAACCCCGTACAACGCCATCTTTTGCTGGTTCAGGTTGATGCGTAATTCCGGCTGACCAATATTACGCAGTATCCCCAGGTCCTCAATACCGTGCACTCCTTTCAGGATCTTCTCTATCGATTCTTCTTTGTCTTCTATCAGCTTAAAATCATCTCCGAATAACTTCACTACAATAGAGCCCTTTACACCGGAAACCGCTTCCTCTACATTATCCATGATTGGCTGGGAAAAATTCAGGGTAATACCTGGAATACCCGCCAGCTTTCCATTCATCTGCTCTATCAACCGGGCCTTCGATACCCCGCTCTTCCACTCACTTTGCGGGTAAATGTCTACGTGAAATTCAATATTATAAAACCCCGTAGCATCTGTACCATCATTGGGCCGCCCCGTTTGAGACATCACCTGCTTCACTTCCGGAAAGGTGAGCAGCTTCCGCCTGATATCATTGGCTACCTTCACCGACTCTTCCAGCGATGTGCTCAACGGTCCGGTGGCCCTGATGTAAATGGCGCCCTCATTAAGCTGTGGCAGGAATTCCGTTCCTAAAAAACGGAAACAATATAACCCAAACGCCAGTACGGCCAGCGACACGGTAAAGGCTACACGCCGGTGACGGAAACAGTAATTAAAGATGCGGAGCGTGATACGGTTAATAAACGCCAGGAAAACATTATGCTTCTCCTTTACATTCTTCCGGAGCAATACACCCGCCAGCGCGGGCACCAGTGTAAACGTAAGGATCAACGCCCCCAGTAAAGCAAAACCCAGTGTCCAGGCAAGCGGGGAAAACATCTTCCCCTCTACTTTTTCAAAAGTAAAGATGGGCAGCAACCCCGTGATGATGATCAGCTTTGCAAAAAAGATCCCCTTCCCGTTCTCCAGGCAGGCTTTCCGGATCAACCCCGCCTTGCTCAGTTTATTAAACCGCTCCATCCCCACACTATGCGCCTTCCTGTCCAGCACCACAAAAATTCCTTCCATCATCACCACGGCCCCGTCAATGATGATCCCGAAGTCGATCGCCCCCATCGACAACAGGTTAGCGCTCATCCCTTTTATCCGCAAACAAATAAACGCAAACAACAACGCCAGCGGAATCACCACAGATACAATCACCGTAGTTCGCCAGTCGGCCATAAACAGGAACACAATCACCGTTACAAAAATGATCCCCTCCAGCATGTTGTGCAACACGGTATGCGTGGAAAAATCGATCAGGTCTTCCCGGTTATAAAAGGGCTTTATCTTTACATCATCGGGCAAAATACGTGTATTCAGCTCCGTTATCTTTTGCTTCAGCGCTTTTATCACTTCCGCAGGGTTCTCTCCTTTCCGCATCACCACGATGCCTTCCACTACATCATAATCCTGGTCGCGCCCCACCTGCCCCAGCCTCGGCAGCGCCGATATGCTTACATCGGCTACATCCTTTACCAGTATGGGTGTACCGTTGATATGGTCTACAATGATGTTCTTGATTTCTTCCGTGTTATTGAGTATCCCGATCCCTCTCACTACATATGCCTGCGCATTTTTTACAATCACATCGCCTCCTACGTTGACATTACTTTTAGACAATGCCTGGTACATCTCCTGTGCCGTAATATCATACTGCACCGCTTTATCGGGATCAATGGTTACCTGGTAAATTTTCACTTCTCCCCCAAAACTTACAATATCCGCCACACCGGGCACTGATAAGAGGTTCCGCTCAATTACCCAGTCCTGCAACGTTTTCAGCTCGGCTACAGACAGCTTGCTGCTCTGAAGCGTATACCGGTAAATTTCCCCGGTAGGGCCATATGGCGGCTCTATTTCAGGATCCACGCCATCCGGCAGCGAAGCCGATGTAATATTATTATTGATCTGTTGCCGCGCAAAAGTATCATCCACGCCGTCGTCAAAAATCACTTTCACCACGGAGAGGCCGAACAGGGAAGAAGAACGGATATACGTTTTCTTTTGCGCCCGGTTCATGGCAATCTCTATCGGTCTTGTTACAAACTTCTCCACTTCTTCTGCGCTCCTGCCCTGCCATTGAGTGATGATAGTCACGGAAGTATTGGTTACATCCGGGAACGCATCTACCCCGATCTGCTTAAAGCTGATATAGCCGGCAATAGCCAATATACCGGTGGCAAAAAAAATGAAGTATTTATTGCTTAAAGAAAAAGCAAGTACGCGCTTAATAAATCTGTTCATAGTGATGGCCTTTACTGCTGATCCTTCAGCGTTTCATAAATGAATACCTGCCGGGAAGCTATCACCCGGTCGCCCTCTTGCAGGCCTGCACTTACATAGGCCCGCCCATCGCTGGTTTTATCGATCTTCACCTCTTTTACAGTCACGCCGCATTTCGCATTGGAACGTACCAGCACGTAGTATTTGTCGTGGTCAAAAATGATCCCCCTTGATGGAATGCTTACGGTATTACTATCGGAACGACGATTGGCTTTCACACGCACAAACATCTCCGGCTTTAGCAGGAAACCCGGGTTTTTCACTACCACCCTTGCTTTCATCACTTTATTTTCGGGGTCCAGTATATTGTAGATCTTGTCGATAGTACCATAGAAAATTTTATCCGGATAAGATAAAGTGCTCATCTCCACTTTATCCCCTTCCCGGATACCGGCGATGTCCGATTCAAAAATGTTGATCATCGCCCATACTTCATTGAGATCGGCCACCACAAAAATAGGATCCGTGTTATCCGGCCGCCACTGCATGCTTTCGGCGGCGCGCTTGCTGATCACAAATCCGGGTACCGGCGCTTTCACGGCATAATCCGTACGATGCCCGCCGCCATTGATATCCAGGATAGCCTGCGATTTATTATAGGCGGCTACAGCCTTATCATAGGTACTCTTTGCTTCTTCATATTCGCGCTGGGAATTCAACCCGCTTTTATAAAAAGATGCCGCCACTTCCATATTCCTTTTGGCGGTTTGCATATCATTAACGGATATACGCTGATCGGCTGTAAACCCCGCCATCTCCGGGCTTTTAATAATAGCCAGCACCTGGCCCTTTTGTACAAAATCGCCGGAATGAACTTTTACGGCAGTTACAATGCCACTCACCATCGGGAAAATGCGCGCGGTTTTATCTTCATTCTCGGTGATTTTCCCGGTAAGCAGCAGCTCATTTTCAACCGGTCGTGCAGTAGCGGTATCAACTACCAGCGTGCGGAGCAGTGAGTCTGAAAGTGACCATGAACGCGGCTCTTCAGGCGTCACTTTGCTGCCGCAGCCGGTGATGATACCACTAAGGGATATAATGATAACAATTGCAGGTATATACCGTTTTACTAAATATTGCATGTAAAGAAAATTTATCAGGGATGAAAAACAGGTGTGCCGGTGGTGTAATTGAGCGACTCCAGTGCATGTAAGCGGTCGTATTTCAGCTCGTTCATTTTGAGTACGTTGTTCCGGTAGGCATCATACAGATCTATGAATTCAAGTAACCCGATATTGTGAAGCCGGAAATTTTTCTCTACCTCATTCATCATCGTGGTGTATTCATTTTCAAAACCGGGATCAAATTCCCGCACCAGCTTTTCTGTTTGTAATGCCTGCTGCAAGCTATTCATCACTTCATGCGCCAGCTCATCTTCCTGCCCCTCCAGCTGTAGTTTGCTGCTCTCCAGCGCCGCCTGCGCGGTTTTAATATTCCCCTGGTTCCTGTTAAAAAAAGGCAATGGCATCGATACACTCAACCCGTTATAGTTACGCTCAAAGTTGCCCTGCTTATCATAGGAAACGCCCAGCTGCAGGTCGGGTACGGCCATCGACTTCTGAAGACGCACGTTCAGGTGATTATAGTTCACCGTTTCCTGCGCTATCTTCAGATCGTAGCGGTTTACCCGCGCAGTATCCAGCAATGATTGAAAGCTGTATTCCAATGCCATCGGTTTATCGCCAACGCCTTCCGGCAACACCGGCCGGATCACCGTACCCGGCGGCACTCTCATCAGCAATGCCAGATCGGACTGTGTTTCCCGGATCTCCTGCTGCAACTGCAAATGATCATGTTGCAGATCGTACAACATAGATTTGATGCGCACAATTTCCTTCGGCGCAATATTCCCTTGCGCCTGTTGAGCGGTAAACACACTCACTACCGTTTGTAAAAAAGTAATCTGGCTGGCAAATGTTTCCAGCGACTGCTCCTTGTAATAGAGATCATAAAAATTATCATGAAGAGAAAACCGGAGGGTACGCAGCAGGTCGTAGAACTGGTACTCACTCATCTTAACCCCGCTCTGGGCCAGCTTCACCGCCTTGTTGCGCTTGCCGGCCAGTTTAAACAGCTGCTCCGCCTGCAGGCTGTTCTGTCCGGCGTAAGAAAAGTCGAACCATTTCCGGGTGGTATGGTTATACAATACATTCTCAAAAGTCACCTGCGGATTATCGTACAGCTTTGCGGTGATTACGCCTGCTTTGGCCGAATCAATGCTGTAACGCTGTGTAAGTAAAGGAATATTTCTTTGCAGGAATTGCTGCTCCGCCTGTGGCAATGTTAGTGTCAGTGTATCTGTAACCTGCGCTGATGCTGTAATACGGAACACAGTGGCAAACAGTACAAGCCCTGCTAATCTATTGATCATACAACTTTTTTTCGTTGCACAAAGATGGTAAGCGTCTATTAGCAGCTTATTAGAATGAAGTTAAAACCGGGTTAGAATTTTCCGGCGGGAGTAAAGAAAATATTAAACGTGGTTCCCTGGCCTAACACACTGCTTACCGTGATGGTAGCCTTATGCAGCTGCAGGATCTTTTGTGTCATAGATAAGCCAATACCATATCCATCAAAAGGATGCGCATTATCCGCGCGGTACAGCGGCATAAAGATCTTTTCGGTATCAGTTGCCGCTATACCAATGCCACGGTCGCTTACAGACAAAGTAATACCGCTGTCGCTATAGGAAAGCCGGGCACTAACGTCACGGTTATACGAAAATTTAAACGCATTGCGGATGATGTTCTGCAACGCCAGCGTCATCAGCGAACGGTTGCCGCGGATACAAAGCAGGGCAGCATCTTCCGGAAGGCCGCTGAGTTGTACATGCAGCTGCAGCGGTGGTGATTTATGACGCCAGTACTCTGCCAGTTCCCACAATAATTCATCCAGCCGGATCAATTCACTGTTGGCTTCCGTTAAATTGGCATCTACTCTTGTAAGCTGCAACAGCCCATCCGTAATGATCTTCAGCTTCTCCGACTCACCGAGCAAAGTACCCAGCGTTTGTACATATTCTTCCCGGCTCCGGCTGTTCTGCAGCGTGACTTCTATCTCCCCGATAATAGTGGTTAATGGTGTACGCAGCTCATGAGAAGCATTGGACACAAAAGAACGCTGCATATCAAAAGCCTGTTCCAGGTGTTGCAAAAGACCATTAAAATTAGTGGCCAGTTCATCTATTTCATCTTTATTCAATCCCTGCTGCACCCGCATGTGCAGGTTGTTGGAGCGGATCTTCTGCACCTGCCGGTTAATGCTTTTGATGGGCTCCAGCGCCCTGCTGGCATACCACTGCCCCATCAGGAAAGTGATCAGCAATGCTGCAAAAAACATCACGATCAGTATCCATAAAAGATACTGCAGCTGCTGGATACCAGCTGTATTACGCGCGGTTACAATCACTACAAAGTCGCCCTGGTTATCGGGATAATAGATCCCCAATCCCGACTCTTCCTGGAAACGGAAGCGGTACACTTCCCTGTGACGGATGGTTTCCAGCAGCGACACCGGCCAGTTGTACCTTGTTTTTTCAATGAACACTGCCTGGTTATGCTGATCATAAATATTACTGAATTCATCGGGTATCCGTTCCCGGTAGCTCTTCTCTATTTCGAGGAATTTCTTCTTCGTCAGCTCGTCCTTTTCCAGGTACACCTGCGCCGTTACCAATGCACGCATCTGCAACAGCTTATAAAAACTGTTCTGGATGTATTGGGCAGATAACAGGTATATCAGTACGAAAACAACCGTAAGGATAATACCCGAAATCAGGGTAAACTGCAGTGATAGCCGGTGCCGGATCTTCATAAGCTTATTTCTGTTTCATCACATAACCCATTCCAACTACGGTGTGGATCAGCTTTTCGCCGGTAAAGCCTTTTTCAATTTTATTCCGGAGATAATTAACGTATACATCAATGGTGTTGGTGCCCGTGTCAAACTCCAGGCCCCATACGGCTTCAGAGATGAGCGCGCGGGAAAGCACCTTGCCCGTATTGCGGAGCAGCAGTTCCAGCAACGCATATTCCTTGGCAGTGAGCACAATTTCCTGTCCTTCGCGGCTGGCAGTTTTGGTATGGGTATTCAGCTGAAGGTCCGCAAACGTAAGCACCGCCTGCTCCTGGTGGAAATGACTTTTTCTTCTCGACAACGCATTGATACGGGCTATCAGCTCGGAAAAATGAAAAGGCTTGGCGAGATAGTCGTCGGCGCCGGCATTGAGTCCTTCTACAATATCCTGCGTGGCATTTAACGCTGTGAGCATTAATATAGGTACACTGATTTCCAGTGCGCGCAGATTTTTACATACAGCCGTTCCGTTTATACCCGGCAACATCAGGTCCAGTAAAATAAGATCGTAATCCTGTTCCAGGGCAGCCTGCTGACCGGCAATTCCATTTGTATGCACATCCACCTGGTGGTGATGCTCTTCCAGCCCGCGTTTGATGAAAGCGCCCACTTTAACTTCATCTTCTATAACCAGTATTTTCATATCAAAAAATTATAAGCAATAACCCCTGCAAAAGTAGGATTGTTTACCCGGGCGGGCATTAAAGCGGGATTAAAATCGAGGTTCCTATGGACAATTTCGCAATATCTGTTAGCTTTGCTCCAACCTAAACCGGCAACCGTATCATGCATTTACCCGTTTTAAGTACCGGCGACCTGGTGCTGAGACCCATAGAAGATAAGGATACCGCCGCCCTCTTCAGACATTTTTCAGATGATGCGGTCACAAAATATATGGACATTGATTCTTTTTCCAATATCAGTGAAGCCACACATATTATACAGTTCTTCCGCCAAAGCCTGGAAAAGGAAGAAGGCATGCGATGGGCCATCACACTGGCCGGAAAGGACGAACTGATAGGCACCTGCGGATATCACAAAATCAACAAAACACATTTCAAAGCGGAAATCGGGTACGACCTGCAACCGGTTTACTGGGGCAAAGGCGTGATGAAAGAAGCCATCAGCGCCATGCTCACTTATGGCTATGAGGAATTACAGTTCAACCGCATTGAAGCCTTTGTGGACCCGGAAAACCAGGCGTCTTCCAAATTGTTAAGCAGACTGGGATTCCGGTATGAAGGTTTTTTAAGAGATGCCTTCTTTGAAAAAGGAAAATTTGTAAACGCAGAACTCTACAGTCTTTTAAGACACGAACATACACGGGAATCTATTTTCTAATTATTATATACCATGAGCTTACAATTCCGGCATGCTACAGAAGCCGACCTGCCACGGATCGTTGAAATTTATAACACTACTATCGCCGGCCGGATGGTGACCGCCGATACGGCACCTGTTACCGTTGAAAGCCGGCTGCCCTGGTTTCATGCGCACAACAGCACGCACCGTCCGTTGTGGATGATAGACGATAACGGCAGCAATGTAGGCTGGCTGAGCTTTCAGTCTTTTTACGGCCGCCCCGCCTATAACGGTACCGTGGAAGTAAGTATCTACCTTGATGAAACCGCCCGTGGCAAAGGATTAGGCAAAAAAATACTGCAACATGCCATTACCGTAGCGCCGGAATTTGGTGTACAAACCCTGCTGGGTTTCATCTTTGCACACAACGAACCCAGTCTGAAACTGTTTATGAATATGGGTTTTGAAGAATGGGCGCACCTGCCGGAAATTGCGGTGCTGGATGGTGTGGAAAGAAGTTTGAAAATTTTAGGAAGAAAGATCTGACCCCGGCTACAACATTCCTTCAGTTTTCGGGGATAATTTCGGACCGTAAATCAGGAAAAATATGTGGTGGTTTTATGCATTGCTATCCGCTTTCTTCGCGGCACTAACCGCTATCCTCGCCAAAATCGGGGTAGCGGATATTCCTTCCAATCTGGCCACAGCCATCAGAACTATCGTGATATTGGTGCTGGCCTGGGCCATTGTATTTGCAAGAGGGGAATATAAAAGTTTCGGCGCCGTATCAAAACACGGACTGCTCTTCCTCGTATTATCCGGCATTGCTACCGGCTGTTCGTGGATCTTTTATTTCAAGGCACTCCAAATCGGCAAAGTATCACAGGTAGCACCGGTGGACAAGCTCAGTGTAGCGCTCACCATAATCCTGTCAGCCATTTTCCTGCATGAAGCGCTCACCTGGAAAACAGCCATCGGCGCCGGACTCATTATAGCCGGTACATTGGTGCTCATCTTAAAATAAAATCAAAAAAATCAGCGTAATCCTGGGAAAGACAACCTCCGCGGCATTTACTCCGCTTCTATTTTGTACACACAACGGCGGGCGCCGTTGATAATGTGTTCCATCCGCGACACATTCATTTTTTCTCCGAGTATGCTGACAAACGTCCTCATCTCGGAAGTACAGATATTATCACATTCTGTGGCGGCACAGCAAATGGGACAGTGATTCTCTATAAAATAATAGGTATCGCCTTCTTTTTTCCATTCAGCCAGGTAGCCTTCCCCGGAACGGATGGCCGCAAACGAGGTAAGCCGGTTTTCAATACCGTTAACCCCTTCCAGGGCACTGCTGTATTTTTCCAGCTGGCTTTTCTCCCGGGCGTTCACTACGTTATCGAGCGCTTCCTTACCCAGCACATTCTTAATGGTCTGGATCAGCTGAAGGGTGAGTTCGGTATGTGTGTCGGGAAAACGGGCATTACCCAGGGGGGTAAGGCTCCATATTAAAACAGGCCGTCCTACGCCCTTGGAAGCACTTTCCGATTGCACCAATCCTTCTTCTGCCAGTTTGAGCAGTTGAAGCCTGGCGCCCTCTCCGGTAATACCCAATTCATTGGCCAATTCTGCTGCAGACAGCGGTCCCCGGGTCTTGAGCAACGTCAAAAACCGTTCGGCAGCATTCTTGGTTCGTATTGGATAATTTTCCAAGTTCTTACTTGTTTTATTCTCAAATATCGGTATTTTTGTGAAAGCTAAAAAAAAGATTTTGGGATTTTGGTGAGTTTATGAGATCCTTCATCAAAATTTAATCTCATAATCATTTAAATCTCTAAAAGTTAAATATTAATGAACGTCCTGATATTTAATGGTGCAATAGATGATCGTCCTTATGCCACAGCCAACCAGCTGGCGGTGTATCTGACGGAACAGTTAAAAGAGAAAGGATTTTCCCCGGAGATCTTCAGTCTGGGTAACGCCCAAATCCCCTTTTTCTCCCAGGCGGAAGCAGGAACAAAACCACCCGCAGTAGACGCCATGTGCAAAGCTTTTTGCAAGGCGGATCTGCATATCTGGATGACTCCTTTATATCATGGCAGCATGACAGGCGCCATGAAAAATTGCCTGGACTGGCTCGAAATGACAAGCAAGAACCAGCGTCCTTATTTAACAGGAAAGGTTGTAGCTTTGCTGTCCTGGGCGGACGGCACCCAGGCCATGCAGGGTATAAATGCGATGGACGCAGTGGCAAAGGCACTAAGGGCATGGGTTTTACCATATTCCCTGCCTATTTTGAAAGACAACCTGTATGACCCGGAAACCCGCGGGTTCACTGAGTTCTATAAAAATAAACTGGATACGATGGTGCAGTTACTGTGTGCGGCTAAATCGCATGTAGTGGCTGGTATTGAAGGATAAACAGATAAGGAAGGCCGGGAAACCGGTAAATAGCTAATTAAAACAAATTCTGAGTATGATAACCGTTTCAGAAAAAGCAGGAGAATATATCAAAGCGCTGATGGAAAAAGAACATCATGCGCCGGGCACCTTTGTGCGTGTAGGCGTAAAAGGTGGTGGTTGCTCAGGTCTTGAATATGTGATGAAATTTGAAGCAACTGAAGAAGAAGGCGACCAGGTTTTTGAAGATAAAGGCGTAAAAGTAGTGGTACAAATGAAAAGCCTCCTGTACCTGTATGGTACAGAACTGGACTATTCTGATGGACTCAACGGAAAAGGCCTCTACTTTAATAATCCAAATGCAACCAGAACGTGTAGCTGCGGCGAAAGCTTTGCGGTTTAAATATTAAACTTGTATGATCAACAGTAACGAAATAATTGATGATATAGCCAATAAGGAGTACGAGTTTGGCTTTAGCACCGATATTGAAATGGATATAGCTCCTCCGGGGCTGAATGAAGATATCATCCGTTTTATTTCGGCGAAGAAGAATGAGCCCGAATGGTTGCTGGAATGGCGCCTGAAGGGATTTGCCGCGTTTAAGAAAATGGAATTCCCGAAATGGCAGCACTTTGAAATGCCTAAGCTCGATCTGCAGGCACTTTCCTACTATGCCGCCCCCCGTAAGAAAAAACAGCTCAACAGCCTGGATGAAGTAGATCCGGAACTGCTGGCTACCTTCGCAAAACTGGGTATTCCCCTGAATGAACAGAAAGCCCTTACCGGTGTAGCCGTAGATGCCGTTTTCGACAGCGTTTCCGTAGCCACCACTTTCAAAGGAAAACTGAAAGAAATGGGCGTGATCTTCTGCTCTTTCGGTGAAGCAGTACAGGAACACCCCGACCTGGTAAAGAAATACCTGGGCAGCGTGGTTCCACATACTGACAACATCTTCGCAGCACTCAACGCCGCTGTATTTTCCGACGGCTCCTTCGTATACATTCCCAAAGGCGTACGCTGCCCGATGGAACTGAGCACTTACTTCCGTATCAATGCACAGAACACCGGACAATTTGAACGTACCCTGATCATTGCAGACGATAACAGCTACGTAAGCTACCTCGAAGGCTGTACCGCTCCTATGCGTGATGAAAATCAACTGCACGCAGCAGTAGTGGAACTGATAGCGCTCGAACAGGCGGAAATAAAATACTCTACCGTACAAAACTGGTATCCCGGCGATAAAGACGGTAAAGGCGGTATCTATAACTTCGTTACCAAAAGAGGTATCTGCAAAGGCGCTGCCAGCAAGATCTCCTGGACACAGGTAGAAACCGGCTCCGCTATTACCTGGAAATATCCCAGCGTAATCCTGCAGGGCGACCACTCCGAAGGTGAATTTTACTCCGTAGCAGTAGTCCGTAACAAACAGATCGCTGATACCGGTACCAAAATCCACCACATCGGTAAAGGCACCAAAAGCCGTATCATCTCCAAAGGTATTTCTGCCGGCAGAGGTGACAACAGCTACCGCGGCCTGGTATCCGTTGGGCCACGTGCCGACAATGCACGTAATTTCACCCAGTGCGATTCCCTGCTCATCGGTAACCAATGCGGCTCACACACGTTCCCGTATATCGAATCAAGAAACAAAACTGCCATGATCGAACACGAAGCCACCACTTCGAAAATCGGTGAAGACCAGATCTTCTACCTGAACCAGCGTGGCATCGACAGCGAAAAAGCAGTAGCCCTGATCGTAAACGGTTATGTGAAGGAAGTACTGAACCAGCTCCCAATGGAGTTTGCAGTGGAAGCACAAAAATTATTATCTATTACACTTGAAGGAAGCGTTGGATAACTCATTATCCAATTAATACATACAGAACGAAATAAAACAATCATGCTGACGATTAAAAATCTGCACGCAGAAGTAGAAGGGAAAAAAATTCTGAAAGGCATTAATCTCGAAATAAACAAAGGAGAAATGCACGCCATCATGGGACCTAACGGTTCCGGCAAAAGCTCATTGGCTTCTGTTCTGGCGGGACGGGATAACTACACTGTCACCGAAGGTGAAGTTTGGTTCAACGGCAAAAATCTGCTGGATATGGCTCCGGAAGAACGCGCCCGCGAAGGTGTTTTCCTCGCTTTTCAATACCCCGTAGAAATTCCAGGTGTTTCTAACCTCAACTTCCTCAAAACCGCACTGAACGAAATCAGGGCGTATAAAGGTCTCCCGGCCCTCGAAGCCAGGGAATTCCTGAAGCTGACCAAAGAAAAACAACAACTGGTTGACTTCCACTCCAACCTGATGAACCGTTCCCTCAACGAAGGATTCAGCGGTGGCGAAAAGAAACGTAACGAAATTTTCCAACTCGCTATGCTGGATCCACAGCTGGCCATACTGGATGAAACAGATTCCGGACTGGATATCGATGCACTGCGTATTGTTTCAAATGGTGTAAACAAATTACGCGATGCAGAAAAATCTTTCGTAGTGATTACTCACTATCAACGCCTGCTGGAGTATATCATACCTGACTTTGTGCATGTATTATACAACGGCCGTATCATTAAAACCGGTACCAAAGAACTGGCACTGGAACTCGAAGAAAGAGGATACGACTGGCTGAAAGAGGAATTACATTTGAAAGAATCTGTATAAAAAGAACTATGACAAGCGATATGATATTGCCATTTTACCAGGCGTTAACAGAAGATGTAAATGCACTATCGGCACAGGTTCCGGCCCTCGCTACGGATACGCTGCAGGACATCCGCCGCAAGGCGCTGGAGCGTTTCTCTGCAATAGGCTTGCCTACGCTGAAAACGGAAGCATGGCGCTACACGAATATTCAGCGCTACCTGAAAGAGTTTCCTTATGAACTGCTCACCACCGCTTCCCCTGTTTCAGAAGCAGTAGTAAACAGCACCGCTATTCCTGAACTGGACTGCTACCGCATTGTGCTGGTAAATGGCCACCTGCAGGCGGATCAGTCTACCCTGCCGCAAGGTAAAGGTATTACCGTTGGCGCCATGAGCACCCATACTACCGCACCAGGCTTTGTTACTTATTTCAACGAACAGCACCACCTGGCCGCAGAATCATTGGCACAGCTGAATACAGCCCTCTTCGCAGATGGCCTGTATCTTGAACTGGCTGCCAATACCGTGCTCGATAAACCAATACATGTAGTAAACGTTTACTCCTGTACAGCGCACGCCTTCATTCAGCCACGCCACCTGTGGATCCTGAACAGAAACGCGGCCGCTACTATCATCGAAACTTCCGTACACCCGGAAACCGCCACCATCGCTTTTGCGAACAGTGTACTGGAAACCGTGGTACTGGAAAATGCAGAACTGTGGCACTATAATGTACAACAGGGCGCCGAAAGCTTCCGCGAAGTACATACCACCGCTGCACAGCAACACAAAGACAGCCGTTATCACCATTTTAATTTCACCCTGCCAAACACCCCGTTCACCCGTAACAACCTGAGCGTGGCCCTGAATGGCAGTCATACCGAAACTAATCTGAACGGTTTATATATTGCCAGCAAACACCAGCATGTAGATAACCATACCTTTATGGATCACATCATGCCCGATTGCAACAGCAACGAACTGTACAAAGGCGTACTGCTCGATAACGCCAACGGCGTATTTACCGGCAAGATCCTTGTACACCAGGAAGCACAGAAAACAAATGCTTTCCAGCAGAACAATAACCTCCTGCTCGGTACCAAAGCGGACATCAACTCCCAGCCTCAGCTGGAAATTTATGCCGACGACGTAAAGTGCAGCCACGGTTTTACTGCCGGTCAGTTCAGTGAAGAGTCCATGTTCTACCTCCGCTCACGCGGTATAGGCGAAGATGCGGCAAAAGCACTGATGGTAAACGCCTTCTCCCACGACATCACAGATGCAGTGAAGGTGCCTGCCCTGCAACATTTCCTGCAGACGCAGATTGCGGAGATCATGAATAACTAATTTTACAATGGAACATATTGCTAACATAGTAACCGACGGCCTGGACGTAAAGCAGATCAGAAAGGATTTTCCTATCCTGCAGCAACAGGTACATGGTAAACCGCTGGTATACTTCGACAACGGAGCTACCACGCAGAAACCACAGGTTGTAATAGACACGGAAGCCCGCTATTACGAAGAATATAACAGCAATGTGCACCGGGGTGTACATCACCTGAGCCAGGTAGCTACCAACGCATACGAAAAAGCCCGCATCACCATTGCAGGTTATATCAATGCCGCCGACCCGCATGAAGTGATCTTCACCGCAGGTACCACCGCCGGCATCAACCTGGTAGCCAATACCATGAGCCGCCGCTTCCTCAAACCAGGCGACAGCGTTATCATTTCCGCCATGGAACACCATAGTAATATAGTGCCCTGGCAGATAGCCTGCGAAGAAACCGGCGCCATACTCAAGGTAATTCCTATCAACGACCGCGGCGAACTCCGGATGGATGCATACGAAGCCATGCTGGATGACTCCGTGAAAATAGTAGCCGTTACCTACGTTTCCAATACAATGGGCACCATCAACCCGGTGCAGGATATTATAACGCTGGCGCATGCACGCAATATACCGGTACTGCTCGATGCCGCTCAGGCGATCCAGCATATCAGTATTGATGTACAGGCCCTCGACGTTGATTTCCTCGCTTTCTCCGGTCATAAAATTTATGGTCCCACCGGAACCGGTGTACTCTATGGCAAAAAGGAATGGCTCAATAAACTGCCTCCCTACCAGGGTGGCGGCGATATGATCAAAACCGTCACTTTCGAAAAAACAACATACAACGAACTGCCGTATAAATTTGAAGCCGGTACCCCTAACATTGCCGGTGGCATCGCACTGGGCGCGGCTATCCAATACCTGCAGCAAACCGGGATCTCCAAAATCCAGCAATGGGAAGAAGAGCTGATGGAATATGCCATGCAGGAACTACGACAGATCGATGGTATCCGTTTTATCGGAGACGCAGCAGAAAGAAGCGGCGCTATCTCCTTCCTGGTACACAACATCCACCCGTTTGATATGGGTGAACTGCTGGATCAGCAAGGCATCGCCGTAAGAACAGGACACCATTGCACCGAACCACTGATGGATATCTTTAAAATCCCCGGTACCGTGCGTGCATCCCTTTCTTTCTATAATACCAAAGAAGAAATAGACAAACTGGTAGCCGGCATAAAAAGAGCCAGCGCCATGCTTTTGTAAACAGGCGAATATGACGATTCAGGAAATACAGGAAGAAATAATATCCGATTTTTCGGTGATGGGCAGCTGGGAAGATAAATACGAATATATCATCCAGCTGGGTAAGGAATTACCACTCATCTCAGAAGAATTTAAAACGCCGGACAATCTCATCAAAGGCTGCCAGTCGCGCGTGTGGCTGCATACAGAGCTGAAAGACGGCAAATTGTTCTTTACCGGCGACAGCGATGCCGTAATCACCAAAGGGCTTGTTAGCCTGATGATTTATGTACTTTCCGGTCATACACCACAGGAAATTGCCGCAGCAGAAATTTATTTTATCGATGCCATCGGCCTGAGCAGCCACCTCTCACCTACCCGCTCCAACGGGTTACTGAGTATGCTCAAACAAATGAAGCTGTACGCCATCGCCTACCAGGCTAAAATTAACCAGCAATGAGTGAAGCAACATTAAGAGAACAGATAGAAGCACAGCTCAAAACCGTATTCGACCCGGAAATCCCGGTGAACATATGGGAACTTGGACTGGTATACGAAGTAAAGATCAAGGAGAATAACAGGATCGGTATCGATATGACCCTTACCGCCCCCGGCTGCCCCGTAGCCGGCGATATTATCCGGGAAGTAGATGAAAAAATAAGAAATATAGAAGGCGTTTCTGATGTAGATGTTCACCTTACTTTTGATCCACCCTGGACAAAAGACATGATGAGCGAAGAAGCAAAGCTGGAACTCGGCTTTCTGTAAAAAATCACAATACTTACATACTAAAACCAAATATCAAATACACTGCGTAGTGTTATCTGATATTTGGTTTTTTATTTTATGGAATTATTTACTTTGCGGTTTAAATCGTTAATCCATTGAACCTATCCGACGAACAAGTGCTTGCTATGGCGCCTGATGAATCTTCCCGTAAAGCCGGGAAGGACCTGGCCAATCCGGCTAAATGGGTGAGTAAAGGCGTCAGCGAAATAGCGTTATGGGGCGAATGCCAGGGCAGCGGCAGTAAACCATACCAAACACAGATAGACACCGGCAACATGGCATTCAAATGCAGTTGCCCCAGCCGTAAGTTTCCCTGCAAACACGGACTGGGACTGCTGTTGCTCTACTCCAGGCAGCGGGCTTCCTTCCCCGAAGAAACACCACCCTCCTGGGTAAGCGAATGGCTCGCCAAACGTGCAGAAAAAGAAGAGAAGAAAAATACAACGCCCACTGCTACAGAGAAGCAGGCAGATACCACCGCCCAGGCCAAAAGGCAACAGGCACGCATGCAGAAAGTAAGCGACGGCGCCGCAGAACTCCTCCGCTGGATGAAAGATCTCATACGCAATGGTATCATGGACATGCCCGAAAAAGATCCTTCCTTCTTTGAAAATATGATCCGCCGCATGGTAGATGCACAGGCCCCCGGCCTCGCCGCCATGATGCGCGAACTGGCAGACATCAGCTACTTCCACGACGGATGGCAATCCGTTTTCATCACCCAGCTCACCCGCATTTACCTCGTTATACAAGGCTATCAGCATATCAGCGACCTCCCGCCCGCACTGCAGCAGGATATCCGTACCCTCGCCGGATTTTCTACCTCGCAGGAAGAACTGAAGGAACAAACCGGGATCACCGACACCTGGCAGGTACTGGGAAAACAAACTACAGAGGAAGACCGCCTCGTGGTGGAACGCTATTGGCTATACGGCGTAAATACCAAACGCCCCGCGCTGATCCTGCAGTTTTATGTACGCGGGCAAAGCACCATCACCAACGCCCTCACACCCGGCAGCGCCATCAATGCAGAACTGGTATTTTACCCTTCGGCAGCACCGCTGCGCGCACTCATCAAACAACAGGTAACAATACCGGCCAATCATACTTTCAACGGCTACGCCGGATGGCAGGAAGTAGTAACCGCGCAAACCGCCATCAGTGAAGTACTGCCCGTGTATAACGACCAGGTATACACGATCGCAGACCTCACCCCCGTTTGGCACGCGGAACAATGGTGGCTGCAGGATAGCCGCCAGCAACTGATGCCCGTGAAAAAAACATTCCAGCACATCTGGAAACTGCTGGCGCTGAGCGGAGGAATCCCCCTGCACATGGCAGTTACAGGTAAAGAAACCCAATACGAACCCATTGGCGTTTGGCACGAACAGGAATACAAAATATTATAATGGAGCACTGGAATCAACTCATCAATACCGCCCTTCTCGGCACGGCCAAAAAGCCGGCCGGCAGCACCGGTATGAACGGCCCGCTGCAACAGGCGGCCAATACCATACTGACCGGCGATAACACAGATAAAGAAGATAAGTTCCTGCAACTGGCTGCAGTACTCTACAACTACCGGCTAAGCGGTACCCAACCCGTAACCGCCAGCGTAGCACCCACGAAAGTGTGCCCGCCGGAAACCAAACCTTACTGCAAACCCGCCGCCGTTAGGGTATTGCAACAGGTACAGGAAACAGACAGCATCCAGCTCCTCCAGCTTTGGCTGGAATACTGCGCCAAAGCCAACGTACTCCTGCCACCGGCGCAACTGCCCGTGATGCTCGATAAAGGCTGGCGGAATAAATCGCTGCGGGCATTGATCGCTGCCACAGGCGGGCAACGCGCGGAATGGCTCGGGCACTTTAACCCCGACTGGAACTTTTCACGCGTGGCAGACACCATCGAAGACAGGTGGCAGAACGGCGCCACGGCACAACGTGTGGAAGCGCTGAAAGAACTGCGTGCAGCCGATCCCGTAATGGCCCGCACCTGGCTGGAGCAATCCTGGCCCAAAGAAAGCGCCACGGTGAAAACCGAACTGCTCTCTGTACTGGAACAACCCGCAAACCCTGCAGACATTCCCTGGCTGGAATCCCTGCTTACTGAAAAAAGTAAACAGGTAAAAGAAACCGCCACCCGCATCCTGAAAAAACTACCCGGCTCCTCCCTGCATGAAAAATACTGGCAGATCATAGCCGGCGCCATACAACTCGATGAATACGGACAGGTAACCGTAGCCCTCCCGGAAATAACAGACGACAGCATCTTCCAGAGCGGCATCGAAAAACTCAGCAACGATAAAACCATCACGGATGAAACACACATCCTCTACCAGCTGATCAGCCTCGTACATCCCGCCCGCTGGGAAGAGCATTTCAAGCGGAATACGGAAAGGGTGATCGCCCTTTTTCAGTTGCAGGATTCGCTGAAACCCTTTATTCCGGCACTGGTGCTGGCCATCGCCTGGTTTGAAGACAAGGAGCGCGCCCTTTCGTTTATGCATCACAGTGAAACATTTTATATAGATATCATTCCCATGCTGCCGCCGGAACAGCAGCAGCAGTTCAGTGAAAAGTTTTTTGATGAACACCCGGATTCCATCATCCAGTACGCCTGTAACAACCAGGAAGAATGGAACCTCCCGCTGTGTACCCGGATATTTAAATATGCGGCCACACAGCCTTACACTTACAACCAGCAGTTCATGAGCAATCATATCCGGCAAATACCCGTGGCCATTGCCGCTACCCTGGACGATATCACGCCCGTGGAAGCCTATCACACCGGGTACTGGAATAATATAAAGGTTCACCTGGGCCGGCTGCTCCAGGCAAAAAGCCAGATACAATCACTTTAATCCAAACACATTAATTAACATACCATGTCAGACATTTTACGTTACCACGCCGAACAATTGTATGCACAGGAGCTGGAAGAACTGAAAAAAGACGACCCGGGGAAGCGTCCGCAAAACTGGTTACTGACACCCCAATCGGTAGTCACCTACCTGATCGGCGGAAAACTGAAGAACGGTTTTGAGGTCACCCCTAAATATATTGGCAGCAAACGCCTCATGGAAATCGCGGTTGCTACTCTCGCTACCGACAGGGCCCTGTTGCTGTATGGCTTACCCGGTACTGCCAAAAGTTGGGTGAGCGAACACCTGGCGGCTGCCATCAGCGGCGATTCCACGCTCATTATACAGGGCACCGCCGGCACCAGCGAAGAAAGCGTGCGGTATGGCTGGAACTATGCCCGTCTGCTGGCAGAAGGCCCTACCCGGAATGCCCTGGTGGAAACGCCGGTGATGCGCGCCATGCAGGAAGGTAAAATTGCCCGTATTGAAGAACTCACCCGCATCGGCGCCGATGTGCAGGATACCCTCATCACCATCCTGTCGGAAAAAACGCTCCCCATTCCGGAACTGAATACAGAAGTGCAGGCCACCAAAGGATTCAACATCATTGCCACCGCCAACAACCGCGATAAAGGCGTAAATGAACTATCCAGTGCGCTGAAACGCCGCTTCAATACCGTTATCCTGCCTGTTCCGGATTCTATGGAAGAAGAAATTGATATCGTAAGAAGAAGAGTGGAAAGCTTCGAAAAAACGATGGAGCTGCCGGCAGAAAAACCGGCGATTGAAGAAATCCGCCGCATCGTTACCATCTTCCGCGAACTCCGCAACGGCGTTACCCTCGATGGTAAAACCAAGCTGAAGTCGCCCGGTGGCACCCTCAGCACTGCTGAAGCCATTTCTGTAGTTAATAATGGTCTCACCCTCGCCGCCTGGTTTGGCGATGGCACCCTCAATGCTGCCGATCTCGCAGCCGGTATCATCGGCGCCGTGGTGAAAGACCCCGTTCAGGATAAACTGGTTTGGCAGGAATACCTGGAAACGGTAGTGAAAACACGCGAGGAATGGAAAGATGTGTACCGTGCCTGCCGCGACCTGGCGTAACGGAATATTAAGGATCAAGTCCACCTTTGAAGCGTGGTTGAAGCGTGGATGAAGCGTATCAGGTCCACCTTTGAAGCATGGTGGAAGCGCCTTTAAAAGGAAGGAAAGCCTTCTTCAGAACTTCATGTTTTACTTTAAGGTGAATTTTACAACTTAATCATAATGTGTTCATTGCATAACGATTGTTTAGAAATTACTTTCAGTATATTTTCCGGGAGATGTCAAACCGCAGGCATCCCACTCATTTATTAATAATGATCGACGTATGTCTGTACATATATTAGGTATCCGGCACCACGGCCCTGGCTCTGCCAGGAATGTAAAGGCTTTTCTGGAAGAGCTGCAACCGGATATTGTGCTGATCGAAGGGCCGCCGGAAGCAGATAGCCTGTTGCAATGGGCCGGTCATGACGACCTCCAGCCACCAGTAGCGATCCTGGCGTACCAGCCGGATAGTCCGCAGAAAGCCTGCTTCTATCCCTTTGCTGCATTCTCACCGGAATGGCAGGCAATGCTGTATGCCAAAACCCATCGCATCCATGCCCGCTTTATGGACCTCCCGCTGGCCCATGTATTCGGAATGGAAAATGAAGCCGCCGCCAAAAGAGCAGCCGGAGCGCAAAAGGACGAAACCCAAAAAGAAGATGAAACCCAAAGCACCACTCCGGACGAAGAAACTCCCCCTCCGGAATTAAACAACTCCACAGAAGAATTCACAGCTGCAGAACTGGACATGGAATTTCTGCCGCCATCACCGCAGGACCCGGTCGCCCACCTGGCCCATGCCGCCGGCTACGACGACGGTGAGCGGTGGTGGGAACATATGTTTGAATACCGCCTCGGGCAGGAACAGGTATTTGAAGCCGTGCATGACGCCATGCACGCGCTCCGGGAAGAACTCCCCCGGCGGTACGACCGGAAAGAAGCACTCCGCGAAGCCTGGATGCGGAAATGCATCCGCCAGGCGGAAAAGGAAATGTTCCAGCGCATAGCGGTAATATGCGGCGCCTGGCACGCACCGGCGCTGCAAACCATGCCCAAGCAAAAAGACGATAACGACCTGCTGAAAGGACTCCCCAAAACAAAAGTGGAATGCACCTGGATTCCGTGGACGTATAGCCGCCTCAGCTATGAAAGCGGCTACGGCGCAGGCATCCCCTCACCGGGATGGTACGAACATATCTGGGAACATCCCGCCGATGATGGCACCCGCTGGATGGCCCTCGTGGCAAAGCTCTTCAGGGAGCAGCAACAGGATACCTCCGTGGCGCACGTAATGGAAGCTGTACGCCTGGCCAATGCGCTGGCGGCCCTCCGCCATTATCCGCGGCCCGGACTGGAAGAACTCAACGAGGCCACCCTCAGTGTGCTCTGCAACGGGGAAAGTATCCTTATGCAGCTGATCCGCGATGAACTGATTGTGCGCAACAGGATCGGGAAGGTGCCCACGGAAGTGCCTACGCCCCCGCTGCAAACCGATATCACCCGGTGGCAGAAAAAACTGAGACTGCCCCAAACGGCCGACTTTAAAGACTATACCCTCGACCTCCGGAAAGACACGGACCTGGAAAGAAGTATCTTCCTCCACCGCCTGCAACTGCTGGAAATACACTGGGGAAAACGGTTTGAAGTATCCGGCAAGGGCACTTTTAAAGAACAATGGCGCCTGCAATGGGACCCCGCCTTTTCTATTGACATCATTGAAAAAGGCAGCTGGGGAAATACGGTAGCAGAAGCCGCCACCAGCTTTGTAATCAACACCGCCAATAATACCGGCACCCTGCAACAGGTGTGTAAAATGCTGGAATCAGCCATCCCCGCGGAACTCCCCGCGATAGTGGAAGTGCTGATCCACCGGATCAACAACCTCGCCGCAGCTTCCGGCGATGTACTCCAGCTGATGGAAGTAATTCCCTCCCTGGTAAATATCAGCCGGTATGGCAACGTGCGCAAAACAGATGCAGCGCTGGTTAACAACATCACCGAAAGCATGATTGGCCGCATCTGCATCAGCTTACCCGCTGCCTGCACGGCGGTAGCCGATGATGCCGCACTCCCGTTGCTGGACCTTTTCTTTGCCATGAACGACGCCATTAACCTTATACAGGATAATGACCTCACCGTCTCCTGGCAGGAAACACTGCTGGTCATTTCCGGCAACCCGCAGTCGGCCCCCATGATAGCCGGCTACGCCTCCCGCCTCCTTTTCGATGCCAAAATAATGACGGGGGAAACACTGGTAAAAGCTTTCAGTGTATCCATGTCCGTTGCCAATCCGCCTGCACTGGCAGCTGCCTGGCTGGAAGGCTTTCTCAGGGGCAGCGGCACTCTCCTGTTACTGGATGAAGAGCTGTGGAGCATGGTGCATAATTGGGTTTCCCAACTGGAAAATGATATTTTCATACAGGTATTGCCGTTATTACGCCGCACCTTTTCTAACTTTACTGCCCCGGAAAGAAAAAAACTGGGCGACAAAGTGAAACACGGCGGAAATGGAACCAGCATAAAAGCAGCTACCACAGGGGATATGGACCATGAGCGGGGCGCCCGTGGCATCCCGGTAGTGATGCAATTGCTGGGATTTAAAGACGCTAAACTATTACCGGATGGAGCATGAAGAACAGGTTCGCAGGTGGCGGCTCATGCTGGGAGGATCCCAGAATGATGGTACTTCCTTCCCGTTAAATAAAACGGACCTGCAGTTGGACAAAACGCTGGAAGCCCTGTACGACAGCACCAGGCAGGGAGGATTAGGACCATCCTCCCCAAATGTAAGCCGCTGGCTGGGCGACATCAGGAGCTACTTTCCCGCCTCTGTGGTGCAGGTAATGCAACAGGACGCCCTCAAACGCCTGAACCTCACCCAGATGCTCTTTGAAAAAGAGATGCTGGAAAACATAGAACCCGATGTACACATGGTGGCCACCCTGATGACATTGAGCAAGGTAATCCCGGAAAAAACCAAAGACACCGCCCGGCAGGTAGTAAGAAAAGTAGTGGATGAACTGATGCGGAAACTGGCACAACCAACCCAACAGGCCATCACCGGCAGCTTAAACCGCAGCGCCCGCAACCGGCGCCCACGGCATAATGAAGTGAACTGGCCACTCACCATCCAGAAAAATCTGCAACACTATCAACCGGACTATAAAACCATCATCCCGGAAACACTGATCGGATACGGCCGTAAACGGTCGGCGCTGAAAGAAGTGGTATTATGCCTCGATCAAAGTGGTTCAATGGGTACGTCTGTCGTTTATTCTGGTATATTTGGGGCCGTAATGGCTTCTATCCCGGCACTAAAAACACAAATGGTGGTGTTTGATACCGCCGTGGCAGACCTTACAGAAGAATTGCAGGACCCGGTAGAACTGCTGTTTGGCGTACAACTGGGCGGTGGTACAGATATCCATGCCGCATTGAAATACTGCGCGCAGATCATCACCAAACCGGCAGACACCGTGCTTGTATTGATCACCGATCTCTTTGAAGGAGGAGATGAAAAAAATATGCGGAAACGCTTTACCGAACTTGCAGCAGCAGGTGTACAGGTAATCGTACTGCTGGCGCTGAATGATGAAGGCGCCCCCAGCTACGACCACGAGAATGCCCAATTCCTGGCTAATCTCGGGATACCCGTATTTGCATGCTCCCCGGATAAATTTCCGGAGATGATGGCCTGTGCATTGAGCAAACAGGATGTTGCACAATGGGCCGCAAAAGAAGATATTGTGCTGAAAAAATAAACTGAATCTATCTATACCCTTATGCCATACAAAAAGGAAACTATACTACCTCTTGTTGAAAAACTGAAACAACTGAATGACTATGAAAACATCGCAGGCACTATACAGTCCGGGGTAGATTTCCTTACAGGGCATACCTATGAAACACCACCGGTATTTCCCACCGCTGAAGCCGCCCGGCAAATGGGACATTTTATTTCCCTGCTGCAGATTCCCGATCACTGGGACGACAACGACCGGCTCATCCTGAAGCTGATTTCACCTCCGCTTACCTGGAACGAATGCAAAGAAACTTTCCTGACTACCATCATTCCCATGTTGGATATGCCCGGAACTTCCTCCTCCATCGTATTGCGGTTCAGCTACTTTACCAGCTACCTCCAGCAACGGGGTTGCACACCGGAAGAAATCGGCTCCCTCATGATCAGCTATTCCAGGGACGGCAACAACTTCGACCTGGCGCCGCTGAAATTCACACCCCTGCGCAAATTCCTGCAGGACCTGATCAAAAGTGCGGAACCACACGTGATCAACGCCTACGTAAACACCTGGCGTAAGAAAGGATGGAACTCCCTCTTCTTCCGGCTTCTCACCAAAGGGCACCCGGACCGGGAAATGGAATACCTGGAAAGCATCCTCCTGCTGCCGGAATACCTCCCGGATCAACAGGCCGTGTCACGCGTATTATTGCAAAACAACCCGGGCAAGTATGAACCGCTGATCGAAAAAACAACCACGCAGCTGGCCGCAGTACCCGACTATGCAGCCGCACTCAGTGGTTATTATTTACTCGCCGGTCATCTCCCGGAAAAATATAACCAACGGCTGCTGAAAGCAGCCTACGATTTCCTCGACATGCCGGTGGCAGGCCCGTACACACCGGAATCGGGATATTCAAAAGTAACAGGGAATGTACCGCCCAACAACATGCCACCCGGCGTGCTGGCTGTGCGCGGCCTACTGCACCTCGACCGCCCCGCGGCCGTTCCCTATCTCGGTAACCTGCTTTCCCAAAAACGTTCCCTCCACCCGGAAGCCTTCCAGGTGCTGGCAGACGAACTACAGGAACAGGCTGCCCCCATGTTGTTACACGCACTGGAAAATGATTACGACGCCAGAACTGTACTGCCGGTACTCTCCCAACTGAACAAAGCGCTGTATATTGATCAGCTCTGGCCATACACACTGCATAAACTGAAGTCTGTTCGTACACTCGTGGCCGTTATACTGGCGGAACACCCGCAGGCGCTGGAAAGAGCAGCGGAATTACTGGGGCATAAGAAAGCGGATCAACGCTTAACTGCCGTACAGATCCTCTCTAAACTCGACAACCCGCATGCACGCGAACTGCTGCAACTGGCGCTTCACAAAGAAGTAAATGACGATGCCCGCGACCTGATGCTGGAAACACTGGGAGGTCATACCCTCACGGATACCGACGACCTGGTGCTCGTTACCAAACTGGTGATGTTTGCAAAGAAAAGACACAAGCTCTCCAAACCGGCGGAGAAATGGCTGGACGACAAAGCCCTGCCACCACTCTATTTGCTGGATGGCACCGTAATGACCACCGACATGATGCGCTTCCTTATTTACCGCATGTCGAGGGTAACGGAAGTACACGCCGACGTGGAAGCCAAGCCCCTGCTGCGTTTGATCGACAGGTCCCGCAGCGGCGATTTTGCCCGCGCACTCTATAAAGCCTATGCCGACCAGGGCGGCGATCTGAAGCTGAAGTATCTCATGACCCTCACGGCCCTGCTGGGAGATGACCTGCTGGCAGATACGCTCCGGGAAGACATACAGCTCTGGATCACCACCAAACGTCTCAAAATGGCGGAACACGGCGTGGGCGCACTGGCCCTGCATGGCAGCAATAAAGCCCTCCGTGAAGTGGAATTCTTCTCACGCAGGTACCGCTTCCGCAAAGCAGTAGTAGGCGCCGCAGCCCTCAGGGCGCTGGAGCTTACCGCCACGGAAAGAGGCATGACGCTGCATGAACTGATCGATTCATTGGTGCCGGATTTTGGCTTCGACGGATTGTACAGGTCCTTTGAAGTAAAGAACGAAACATACCGCGCCTTCCTCGACAGCAACTTTAAACCGGCTTATCTCAACGATAAAGGCCGTCGCTTAAAAGCGATCCCGGTAGCCACTCCCAGGGACATCAGGAACGCATTCAAAGCGCTGCCAAAAGAAATGGCCGACACCATCAGGGTACAAACACAGCGACTGGAACTGTTCCTGGAAGAACAAAGAAAATGGAGCGCTGCAAAATGGCAGGCGGTATTTCAGCAAAACCCCGTGATGTCTGCTTTTGCAACACGACTGGTATGGGCATTATTTGATGAAGCCGATCAACTGATCACCGCCTTTTACTGTGATGAAAACATAACGCCGAAAACACTTACAGGCGCCGTTCTTACCATTCCTGGAAATGCACACATAAGGATATTGCATCCCGTTCACCTGGATGCAGCTACCCTGCAGCAATGGAAAAATAAATTCAATGAACTGCCTGTTGAACCGGTGTTTCCTCAATTGGAAAGACCGGTAACCTTATCGCAGGGTTATGCAGCCGTGGAATACGATTACGGCGACGCTTCTATGGAAAACGGTTTGCCAAGTGGTTATATGGAACAGGAAGGTTAATAGGAGGTTCTTTTAAATCACGGGATTTTATTGTATTTTTTCACCTTAACCAAGTGAACAATAAAAATCTACGCATGTTAAAACTACGCTCCACACTGGCATTTGCCTGCCTGCTACTGCTGTCGGTAAGGCCCCTGCAGGCGATCAACATTATTCCGCAGCCGTCGGAAGTAAAAACATTATCCGGCACATTCTCTTTATCCGGCGCCACTGCCATCATTCCAGGCAAGTGCGCCGGCGAGGCCAACCAGCTGCAACAGGCATTACAGGAAACATATGGTCTTTCTCTCGCCCTGAAACCCACCGCTAAAAACAATTACATCCGCTTCTCCCTGAATGAAAAACTGGAAAAGGAATTAGGGAAAGAAGGTTATCAACTGCAGGTAACGCCGGATAACATTACCATCACGGCAGCCACTGCCACCGGTGTGTTTTATGGTATCCAATCTTTACGCCAGCTCATTACAGCCAACGGCAACACCTACACGATCAATGCCGTATCCATCAAAGATAAGCCCCGCTTCGGCTGGAGGGCATTCATGCTGGATGAAGGCCGCTACTTCAAAGGCGGCGAAACCGTAAAGCGCCTGCTCGATGAAATGGCGCTGCTGAAAATGAACGTATTCCACTGGCACCTGACCGACGACCAGGGCTGGCGCATCGAAATAAAAAAGTATCCCTTGCTCACCAGCGTGGGCAGCAAACGCGATTCCACCCAAATAGGTACCTGGAACAGCAAAGTATATGATGGCAAAGCTCATGAAGGATTTTATACACAGGAACAGATTAAAGACATTATTAAATACGCGGCGGACAGGCACATTACTATCATACCTGAAATAGAAATGCCGGGTCACTCCAGCGCCGCTATTGCCGCGTATCCCTGGCTGGGCACCACGCACACGCCTATCAAAGTACCGGGCAAATTCGGCGTGCATTACGATGTTTTCAATGTATCCGATCCTAAAGTGATCGCTTTCCTGGAAGATGTGTTGCAGGAAGTGATTGCGCTGTTCCCGTCCAAAGTAATCCATATTGGCGGCGACGAAGTAAAATACGACCAGTGGAAAGCAGACGCCGGGGTAAACGCCTACATGAAAGCGCATAAACTGGGCTCACCCGCCGACCTCCAGATTGCTTTCACCAACAACATCTCCAACTACCTCGCCCGCAAAAACCGCCGCATGGCCGGCTGGAACGAGATCATGGGCAGCAAACTGCATGAGTTCACCGATAGCAAAGATGTTTCCGCTACTGAGAAACTCGCGGCCGGTACCATCGTACAGTTCTGGAAAGGAGAGCTGAAACTCATCACCGATGCGGTGTCCAAAGGATATGACGTGATCAATTCCTATCACGCCATGACCTACCTGGATTACGACTACAAGGAAATACCGCTGGAAAAAGCTTACAGCTTTGATCCCATCCCTGAAGGGCTGGATCCAAAGTATCACACCAAAATACTGGGCAGTGGCTGCCAGATGTGGGGCGAATGGATTCCGGATGTAAAAACGATGAACCACCAGGTGTTTCCGCGCCTGGCGGCCTATGCGGAAGATGGCTGGACCGTTCCTGCCAACAAAAACTTCACACAGTTTTCCAATGCACTGCAATACTTCTATACCCGTTGGGATAAAGAAGGTATTCAGTACAACAAATAATTATAACAGCTATTGCAGCACCTGTTTGGCTGCAATAGCTGTTTATTTCGCCGGCAGCAGCTTCAGGGTATCGCCCGCCTTCTGTAGATGATAAATGATGATCCCTCTGGTGTTTGCAGTTAACGCATCAGGATCGTTTTCCCTGAAAGCAGGAAAAGTGCGTACCAGCGTTTTTCCTTTTATAAAAAATGTATCCTGCCCCCTGTAAGCCTTTTGCTGCATGGTATCCAGCGAGTAGGTATTAATCCTTGTGATTTTGGGCCCTATGTCAAAAGCATAGATCTTACCGAATTGACCGGTACCTTCAGACAGCATCTGTAAGTAAAGCTCCGGTTTACCGTTTCCGTCCAGGTCCGCGATCATCATATTTTTCAGCGCCCCCTTCACGTCTTTTTCAATGGTGCTGTCTGCCTGTGTGGAGTCTTTTTTGCTGCCCACCGCCAGGATCAGGTCCCGCATGCTGCTGTTGCCACGGGCAATAGCGGAAATACGGTAGTCTCCGTAGGTGGTATCCAGTGTCACGCTTTTCACATCTTCTGTTGCAGGCGCCTGCACCGGCGCATTGGCAGAGTCTTTTGCTGCCCGTTCTTCTTTATTTTGCATGGGGCTGTTGCAGGCTGCAAAAATCACCACCGGCAACAGTGATAGTCTGAAAAATATACGATCCATAGTCCGCTGGTTTTAAAATCAGACCCGGTCGCTGAGGTACGGCCGGAACTGCCTGTCATCAATGTTTTTTACGCTTGTGGGCTTTGGTATCCTTGCTGTTATGCGTGGTATCATCGCCTTTATCGTCTTGTTCTTCATTCTTCCTGCTGTCAAGATTATCCCTGATTTCAGGCCGCGGCAGATTGGAAAAAGATTGCTGTTTACTTTGCCGGGTATTTTCATTTCTGGTGCCTTTCATAAGACAAATTTTTGGTGAACAATACCTTAGGCGCCACAAAAGCAGTGCCTCACTCCTTCCGGCTATGTATGGGCAACCGGTAAGGGATAGCGTGTCTGTCGCTCCACTTTTTGACGGACAATATCCACAGTAAAAACGGGGAAGGAATAACGCAGAGAGGGGATAACTAAAATAGGATCAGTGGCTTATCTCCAAAAGTGCTCTGCCGCAGGAAAGGGCGCATGATATCTGCTTATTATCTTCCTGAACATAAATTTATTTTTTTATGAAAAACCTACCAGCTACCATCGGACTTATAGGCGTTCTTACCCTCTTTGTTTTCTTCAGGGGTAACCCGGACAAGGCGCAGGCGGCTCCGGTAAAGCCTATACAAACTGACCAGATTGAAGTATTTGCACAGGACACTTTTCCACCTAAGCCAATGGACACAGTGATGAAACACAAGAAGAAAAAAGATAAAAAAGGAGATACTTCCTGGCCACAGAAAAGAGATACTTTATTCAGATGATTTTAGCGGAGGGGAATTCCCCTCCTTTTTTTATTGTTCAAGCGTACCAAATAAACCGTTCTTATAATCCTGTATAGCCTGCTCAGTTTCTTCGGCAGTATTCATTACAAAATTATCTTTCGCTGCTACCGGTTCATTGATGGGTTCCGCGCAAAGGTATAACAGCCGGGTATTTTCAAGCGCGGTGATGCGAATGTCCGCTTGCTCATCGCCCTTATCAAACACTACGAGATGATAGCCTGCTACTGCTGTTCCGTTCACTTCTATTTTTCCATCCACTACATACAGCAGCGTCCAGTATCCACGTGTAGCCGTAAGCGTTACCTCCTTCCCGGCTTCCACATTTCCCCAGATAGCAGTGATAGGTGTGAAGTTTTTTAACGGCCCGGTTTTACCTTCATATCCGCCGCCCACAAGGGTAAGGTGTACACCTTCTTTTTCCGCTACTGCGGGCATTTCCGTTCCTTTAATATACTGGTACCAGGGATCTTCTGCTTTATGCGCGGCGGGCACATTAAACCAGAGCTGCAACAGCTCGTAGTTACCCCCTTTCTTCAGAAATTCTTCCGACGGGCCTTCACTGTGCAGGATCCCTTTCCCGGCAAACATCCATTGTACGTCGCCTGCGGTTACGGTCATGGCATTACCGGCATTATCGCGGTGGTAGCCCTGACCCTGCAACATAAAGGTAACCGGTGCAAACCCGCGGTGAGGGTGCGGATGCAGCCTGTCTTCCGGCGATCCGGGCGCAAAATACCTAGCCGGCATATGATGCACCACAATAAACGGATTGGCAAAACGGAACTGCATAGTGGGCAGCGACTGCCGCACTACTTCCGTATCGGTAATATGTTTTTCGCGTCCTTCGAGAACGTGGAGGATTTTCTTCTCCATAAAAAATATTTTATCGGATCAGTTTTAACCTGGCTTTTTCCACGGAGCTGCGGAACATTTTCAGGATCAGTACTTCATAATTTTCAATGATGATCACTTCTCCTTCCCGCGGAATGTTTCCGTGGATGTAGTTTATTAAACCGGAAAGGGTTTCATAATGTTCGCTTTCCGGCAGCGGGTAAGGTAATAATTCATTGATATCTGCGAGGTATTCATGCGCATCCACAATAAAATTATCATCTTTCTGCTCTACAATCGGCGCTTCATGATCATGTTCATCCTGGATATCCCCTACCAGTTCTTCCAGGATATCTTCCATTGTAACAATTCCTTCGGTATCGCCGAATTCGTTGGTTACCACGGCCATTTGCAGGCGTTGTCCCTGGAAGGTGCGCAGCAGGTCTTTTATTTTCATGCTGTCCGGTACATAAAATACCGGCTTCATGATATCCTTTATATTATGGAGTGTTTTTTCGTGCATTCCCTTTACCACATCCTTGGTATATACCACGCCTTTCAATTCGTCGAGCGAACCGCTGGACACGGGATACCGGGAATATCCATCTCTGATTACCTGGTCTATCAGCTGATCCAGGGGCAGATTGATGTCGAGGGAAGAAATATCTTTACGATGCGTGAGGATTTCTTTTACACGACTGTCGTCAAACATAAATACGTTCTGGATCAGTTCCCGTTCGGTTTCCTCGATGGCGCCGCCTTCCTGGCTTTCAGAAATGATCAGTTTCAATTCCTCTTCCGAATGGATTTCAGACTCTCCGGCGGGTTTAATACCAATAAGACGAAGGATACTGTTGGCAAAGCCGTTGAGCAGCCATATAAAAGGACGGAAGATCACGAACAGCGCCCGCAGCGGGATGGCTACCACCAGCGTGGTGGGCAGCGGTTTGCGGATGGCCATTGATTTAGGGGCCAGTTCCCCGAAAACGATATGCAGGATGGTAATAATGGTAAAAGCAATAGCTACGGCGATTACATGGGTGGCGGCCAGTGAAATGGTAACGCCCAGGCTTGCCATCAGCTGTAGTACGATGGCGGTCATTACCGATTCGCCTACCCAGCCAAGCCCCAGTGAAGCCAGCGTAATCCCCAGCTGTGTGGCCGCCAGGTATCCATCCAGGTTATTCAGGATGCTTTTGGCGGCAGCAGTAGCTCTTTTGCCTGCTACGCTGCCTTTGCTGTTGATTTGAGAAGAACGTACTTTAACAATGGCAAATTCTGCCGCAACAAAGAATCCGTTTAATAATACTAATATAATTGTCCAGAAGAGTTGCCAAAGCATGTAGTTGTTAAATTGGTTCGCAACCCCAAATATAGGTAAATCAATTTTTATACGTTCGGGTATTTTGAGGAATTACCCTTTATAAATTAAAATTTCGGGAGATATATCACTGATTTTACCTTTCTTCCATGCAATTTTTTCCAAGCAGTCTACTTATTTCATAGAGTTTATGTATTTTGTGGGGAATTAAGGCTGGCACATTAATAGAAAATGGAGAAAGAACTTACTACCCTCGCTGCGCCCGCAGCTACGAGCGCAAATGAATCAAATGCTGCAACGCCGCAGGAAAGCGTCAACTTTAGAAAACAGCGCTGGATTTATGGTATCGCAGGCATCTTCATACTAGGCGTTATACTTGGTGTGGCATGGTGGCAATCGCCCGATTTCCGCACCTATGTGGAAGACGTACCTCCAACTTTTTATTATTTCCTCATAGCCGGGTTTATTTTCGCCATGATCGACGGCGCCATTGGTATGTCTTATGGCATTACTTCTACTACCTTTTCCCTGTCGATGGGTATTCCGCCTGCATCAGCGAGTACGGCGGTACATATTTCAGAGATCCTCAGCTGCGGTATTGCCGGCTGGATGCATATGCGGATGGGCAATGTCAATAAAAAACTATTCAAACTGCTCATATTACCGGGCATAGCCGGCGCCATGATAGGCGCTTACCTGTTGTCGTCGCTGGAACATTACGCACAATACACCAAGCCGGTAGTATCGCTTTATACGCTCATCCTCGGCACGGTAATCCTGATGAGAGCCATTAACGCGCAGCGTAAAAAGCACGTGGCTAAAAAAATAAAAAGAATAGGTCTGCTGGGCTTTGGTGGCGGATTTATAGACGCCATCGGCGGCGGTGGCTGGGGTTCTATTGTATTATCTTCCCTGATTGCCGGCGGCAGACATCCCCGCTTTTCGCTGGGCACGGTAAAGGCTACCCGCTTTTTTATCGCCATGCTCAGTTCCCTCACTTTTGTAACCGTATTGTACCATGTACACTGGGATGCCGTACTCGGCCTCGTGATAGGCAGTGCCATCGCTTCTCCCATTGCGGCAAAAGTATCCAATAAAATTTCTGCTAAAACTATTATGGTGGCAGTAGCGGTAATTGTGATCCTGGCAAGTATGAGGAGCATCTACATGTTTGTGCTCAAAATCATATAGTCGTAGCCGTTAATCGTTGCTTACCTGCTGGTTTACCTTTAAAGTAATGGGCTTGTTGATCTCATATTCCACCAAAGCTTTAATGGTGATCACTTCGCGGTCGCTGAAAGGCCGCTGCGGAAGGAATTTCGGATCTATATCCACCTGGATTTCGGCGGTCCGGTCTTCAAAAAGATAGTTATTACCACGGAGCTTTTTAGTAACGTAGCCGGTCACCTTAACGGCGATGCTGTCGTTGTGCAGTTGCCGGGCATTGCGCATCACCTCTCCGATGGTGTAAGTCCGTTCCTGCAGAGCGAACAGGGGAAGCAACAAACATAGCATCCAGCTTTTCATGATAAATATATTGGTTTGCTAACACCATAAACAATAATCATGACAGATTGTTCACCGAACAGATACATTTGGTTATCTTGTAAATCATAAACTTCAGGTATGGGATTCCTCAAAACGTACAGCAGTATGTTCTGGTTACTGGCAGGCATCATCGCCGGCAGTATTGCCGGGCTTATATTTGGTGAGCGTGTAGCCATTATTAAACCATTGGGTGATGTTTTTTTAAACCTGTTGTTTACTGCTATTATACCACTGGTATTCTTTGCTATTTCCTCAGCCATTGCCAACATAGAAGCAGGGCATAAGCTGGGCCGTATCCTCGGCGTTATGTCGCTGGTATTTCTGAGTACCGTTCTCATCTCTGCCTTTCTTACGATTGTGGCCGTCTGGATATTTCCTATCCACCAGCAGGTAACCCTCACAAAAGATGTGAACCTGGAACAGCCGGGTAACTGGGGGGAACAGTTGGTACGACTCCTCACCGTGAATGAATTTTACGAGTTGCTGTCACGTAAAAATATGCTGCCGTTCCTCATCTTCTCCGGGCTGGTTGGTTTTGCCGCTATGCGTACCGGTGAAAAAGGCACTGCTTTCCGCGGCTTTCTGCAATCCGGTAATGAGGTGATGAAAGATATCCTGACGCTCATTATGAAATTGGGCCCTGTTGGGCTGGGCGCCTACTTCGCTTACCAGGTGGGCACCGTAGGACCACAACTGTTTGGCACCTACGCGCACTCCCTCGGTATTTATTATGGCTTTGGCATCGTGTATTTTATTGTTGGCTTCAGCGCATATGCGTTTGTTGCCGGTGGTATACCCGGTATAAAAATTTTCTGGAAGAATAATATCATTCCTACCCTTACTGCTGTTGGTACCGGCAGCAGCATCGCTACTATTCCGGCTAATCTTCAGGCAGTAGAACGGATGGGCGTTCCGCGCGATATCGGTAATGTGGTGGTGCCATTGGGCGCCACGCTTCACAAAGACGGCTCCAGCATTTCTTCCATTATAAAAATGGCGGTGGTGTTTGCTATGTTCGGAAGGGGCTTCGACGGTGTAGCAGTAATTTTAATGGCACTAGGCGTTACCGTTATAGCCAGCATCGTGGAAGGCGGTATTCCTAATGGCGGTTACATCGGCGAACTGCTGGTGATGAGCATTTACGGCTTCCCCATAGAAGCGCTCCCGCCGTTGATGATTATAGGCACACTGGTAGATCCGCTGGCTACGATCCTCAATGCAACGGGAGACAATGTAGCTGCTATGCTCACAACACGTTTTCTGCGAGGGCGGGCGCCGGCAGTTTCGTAAATGCCTGCTCCAGGTCGGCCAGCAAGTCGGCCGTTTCTTCCAACCCTACTGATAAACGGATCAGGCTATCGCTCACGCCTGCTGCCCTTCTCTTTTCTGCGGGAATGGATTTATGGGTCATGGCCGCGGGGTGACACAACAAACTTTTGATACCGCCCAGGCTTTCCGCCAGTTTAAAATAGTGCGTGGATGTAACAAAAGCAGTAGCTGCTTCGGCCCTGTCATCTTTCAAAGTAAAAGATATAATCCCTCCAAACCCTTTACTCTGCCGCTTTGCCAGCTCATGCCCCGGATGCGATGGCAGCCCCGGGTAAAACACTTTATCCACTGCCGGATGTTTCTCGAGGTATTCTGCCAGCGCCTGCGCGTTAATACCATGCTGCTTAATACGCAGATGTAATGTTTCGATACCACGTATCAGCAGGAAGCTGTCGAATGGTGAAAGAATAGCGCCGCAGGCATTCTGATAAAATTTGATCTCCTCTCCCAGCTGTAATGTTTTAGCTACTACTACCCCTGCAATCAGATCGCTGTGGCCGCCCAGGTATTTGGTAGCGCTGTGGATCACCAGGTCGGCGCCCAGCTGCAGCGGCTTTTGCAGCACGGGGGAAGCAAAGGTATTATCTACACAAAACAAACAGTTATGTGCTTTTGCAATGCGGCCAATGGCTTCAATGTCTGAAATCTTCAACGTTGGATTGGTAGGCGTTTCCAGCCAGATCAGGCGTGTGGCCGGCGTGATGGCGTTGAACACCGCCTGCGTATCAGAAGTATCCACATAGTTTACTTTGATACCAAACTTCTCATATACTTTATTGAATAACCGGAACGCACCTCCGTAAATATCATCTACTGCTACAATTTCATCGCCCGATTTCAGGAGTTTGATCACCGCGTCAATCGCTGCCAGGCCACTGGCAAAGGCAGATGCAGTAGCGCCGCCTTCCAGCTTCGCAATGATCTTTTCTGCGGTTTCGCGGGTAGGATTATTGGACCGGGCATAGTCGTATCCTTTATTTACGCCAGGCGCGTCCTGCACAAAAGTAGAGGTCTGATAAATAGGCACGGCAATAGCGCCTGTTTGCGGATCTACGGGAATAGAATGGATCAGTTCAGTGATAGTGCTCATCTTTGTTTGATTTTTAGTTTGATGAAAATTGATTAAACAGGTCCGTTAAATGAGCATATCAAAAAGGTGGGAGCATAAAAAAAACTCACCTGGGAGCCAGATGAGTTTTCTAATATTGGAAGAATAATATAAAGTAAAACTATTGATCTGACTTATCTTTCCTGGTCCGTAAACCGGGATGGATGCAGCACCTTTCACTGTTTGCACAGTGATGGTTGCTAAGGTATCGTCGGGCCATGTCCCTCCTCCTTTCTTGATAAGCTATTTAAAGAACTGGTGCAAAGATAAGGCAGAAAAAATAACTTCCAAATTTATTTTCCTACAAAATCAGTAGACTATTGTTTATGTGCGAGTGTTAAACGGATGCCTTCTTCATAAGAAGTAGGTTTCACTTTAAAATGCTGCTCAAACTTTGTAGAGTCGAAAATATAGGGATAGTTGCTTTGGTACAGCATTTCCTTCATTTCCCGGATCGTGGTATCAAACAGCCCGGAGAGCGTGAGCATAAAGCTGCCCAGCTTCATATACTTAGGTTTTACGCCCATCTGGGTAGCAATGATATTCACATATCCGTTGCCATCGGGCGCAGGGTTGGCGGTGGGCAGATGCCATACCTGGTTCCAGGAAGTATCGTCCTGGGAAAGCAGGTACAATCCTTTGGCGGCATCCGGCGTAAAGGTGTAGCTGTGTGTCTGATCGTCTTTTCCAAGCCACATGGCATTGCTGTTCTTCCTGAACTTATCGATGATCAGCAGGTTGAGGAAACCGGTTTTATCGGCGCCGGGACCGTAGAAGTCGGCGGACCTTGCAATGGTGGCGGTCAGGTTACCGGCCTTCACCTCATTCATCAATTGGGTGGCAATGGCCGCACGAACCGCTCCTTTCTTACTGGCCGGATGATACGGCGTATCTTCTTTCATTGGGCCGTTTACTAACCCGTAAGGATATACGTTGTCGAAGAAGATGAGTTTTGCACCGGCCTCTTTGCATGCATTAATTACATTGGTCATAATCTTTGGCCATGCGTCTGACCATACCTTGATATCATATTTAAGACCGGCAGTAAGAAATACCACGGCGCTGCCTTTTACGGCTTTCTTTGTTTGTGCGGCGTCGGTAATGTCAGCCGGTACCAGGTCGGTAATGCCTTCAATAGACTTCGGCGAACGGCTCACAAGACGTACCCTTTTGCCGTGGCGCACCAGTTCGGCAGCCAGATCGTTAGCAATAATACCTCCTGCACCAAGGATTGTATATAAGGGCTGGATAGAAGAATCAGACATAAAATGAGGATGTGTTTATATGATAGACGAATAAGTGAACGGAATATTTTATTTCAGGGGTCTAATGGATCAAAAACATTTACCTGCAGCGACCGGAGGTCTGGCAGAAACGACAAAAAGTAAAGATCGGCCTGTTTGATATCTGCCGCAGGCATGTATCCCAGCTCTGTTGTACAGCGTTGGGTAAACATCGGGCTGTTCACATAGGCGATGTGCATGACGTCAGACACGCACATCATCCTTTTATTGGCTGGTATGCCACTCTGCCACACGATCCTTACGGCATTACGCACGTTGGTGGTGGTGTGGCGGGCATAAGGATCTACCATTACCGCTGAAGCCGGGATCTTTAGTTCATTTACCAGGTACTTCTTCATTTCCACCGCTTCGGAATATTGGGTACCCACGGGTCTTACATGCCCACCGGATACAATAATAAAGGGGGCCATTCCTTTGCGGTACAGTTCTGCCCCGGTGCGGCAGCGGCTTTTACCGGTTTCGCTGATTGTTTCCTTTGCCACGGGGCTTGCCCCCAAAATAAGCATGGCGGTGTATGGATATTTGTTCCAGTCTGTTTTCTTTATTTGTTTATACGCTTCTTCATTGGTACCGGATAATGGCTCATAGCGCACGGCTTCATCGCGGTGGTTCAGCTCCAGTAAGCCCAGCGCTACCTGCAACGATGGCTGGAAGAATAAGTCCGGCTTCTTTTCCGCTGCCTGTTCTATTACCCGTTGCACCATTGCCCTGTAAGCGGGCGATAACACATAATAAGTGGCAGAGTCAATCACGGGGTAGCGAAGCCCTTTACCGTTCGTATAGGCATTGAGGATATAGTTCACCCCATCGGCAGCGTCCTTCCAGGCGAGGGAAAGGAATGCAGCGTCAGTTTTCCCGGCATATAGCTGGAACAGGCCACTGCCCCGCATTTCGCTTAACAGGCGTTCCATCTCCTTTGGGTGCTGTTGCAATAATGTAAGAAAGGCGCCATTCACTTCATTAATGGTACTACCGCTAAACTGCAAAGAAGCGGTAACATCGCCACTACTCACGGGATGGGCTGCACGCTGTGCGTAGGTGTTGCGCAATGCGGTAAGCGTGCTGTCTTTATTCATCAGCTGTGGCAGCCCGGGTACACGTTCCAGCAGTGTGAACAGGTAAAAGATCCTGTCCTGCAAAACGCTTGTTCCCTTGTAAAATTTGTAATGCAGGTCCGGCGAAGCAGGTTGACCAAAAGTACAGGATAACACCAGGAGTAACAGGCCGGTAAGAAAGCAGTTTTTCATTAAAGCAGGTATTACAGGAACAATAATACAAAAGGAAAAGGGAACTTTATCTTCTCCCTGAAATATAACCTATATTTTATATACCAATATTTAAACCTTGAAGTCTGACGGTATATGAAAGTTTTAATAGATAAAAATATATAATGTATTAAATATAATTATACATAGAAAACTCAGCAGAAAATACATACCTATTCTTTTTGTTTTTCATTGATTATCTATTAGTTACGGAATATAAAATCATTTATTTTCGTCGCGGTTTAGCCACCACGCCAACGTCCCAATCATATGTAACAATGTATACAACCCAAGAAAAAAAGACCTTTGTACGTTATGCTGTGCTAACGATAATGGTGATTGTTCTGATGACCTTTTTTATGATTATCTCTTTAAGAAAGAAAGAGTCAGCACAGTTAAGCATAGTTGTTAAAGACCTGATAGCCACCAAAACAGATGTTGGTCATATTGACCAGGCCGTACAGTTGCTGTATGCAGCCGATAATAACTTCCGCGTATATACGCTTACCTACGACAAGCATTACCTGAATGCTTATGTGGGCCAGTTGAGCAGCATTACTGCGCACCTGGACAGCGCCATGAACTCCGCCAAAAAGGAGAAGCAGCTACATGCGCTCCTGGCCGACAAAGCGAGGAAGTCGCAGTTGTTCCTACAGACACGGCTATACGTAGATTCATTACTACAACTGTCGCAGGTATGGGACACGGCCACCCAGCCCCTCCCCCTGCAGCAACTGGGCAATATCAAAATACCGGCGCCTAATATAAAAGCGGATACGATTGTTACCACGGAAACAGCTACCACCAAAGGCCGCAAGAAATTACTGGGCCGCATCAAAGATGCGATCAGCAATAAATCGCAGGTACAGCAAACCAGCCAGCAGGTGAAAATCGTTCAATACGACGCCCCGAAGGATGGCAAAGCCTTTTCAAAAGATCAGCTGTCAAAGATCCAGGCCGCCTATAACAAGTTTATAAAAGACGCCACCGAAAGTCATAATAACCTGAAGCAGAAAGAATATGCCCTCGTTATTGCCAATGAGCGGCTGTTCTCCGGGCTGCTTCACCTCATGGCCAACCTGAAACAGAACATTGTAGCCGAAACCGATAAGAAACGGCTGCAGCTGGGCCAGGACATCGATCATTCCCTCTACAGGCTGGATAAGCACAATTACTGGGAAATTCCCCTCATCCTGTTACTGGCGGGGATCATTATATATGGTATCATCCGTTTATACCGCTACGACCTGGCTTTATTGAGAGCCAAGCAACAGGCGGAAAAGTTTGCACAACAGAAAAGCGACTTTGCAGCTACCATCAGTCATGAAATACGCACGCCGGTACAGTCGGTACTCGGCTACACGCACCTGCTGGAGCGCGACCAAACACCGGAAACGGTGGCGGCTATACGTCATTCGGCAGAAATGCTGTTACAAGTGGTAAATAACGTGCTCGACTACACGCGGATGGAATCTGCAGAGCCGCTGTTAAGGGAAGAAAAGTTTGCTCCCCGCACCGCTATTGAAGAGGTATGCAATACGCTGGCCGTACAGGCATCCATGAAATCACTGACGCTGGATGTAAACATTTACTTCCCCAGCACTTTAATTGTATTGGGCGATGCCTTCCGGTTGAAACAGGTATTGATTAACCTGGTGGCCAACGCCATTAAATTCACGGAAAAAGGGGGCATTACCGTAACAGCGCATATGCGTGACAACAACTTATTACAGGTAAGCGTAAAAGATACAGGTGTAGGTATTTCACATAAAGAACTACCTTTGGTATTCGATGCTTTCTCCCAGGGAAATAACCATTATCATAAAGGAAGCGGATTGGGATTGCATATTTCCAAGAAGATCATCGAGCTGCACAGCGGAAGGATACATGTGGAAAGTCTTGCAGGAAAAGGCTCTACTTTTTATTTTGAAATCAGGTACAAGCTGATGACCCCATCACCTGTTACCAAAAAAATTATTGTCCCGGTGAATAATACATCTACAAACGCTACTATTCCGGCAGGTATCCGGTTACTGGTGGTTGAGGACAGTATCCTCAACCAGAAACTACTGGCCCTGATGCTGGACAGAATGCAGGCTTCCTACCTGATTGTTTCTTCAGCAGAAGAAGCGCTGGAAGTGTACCATCGTGAAGCATTCGATTTTATACTGACCGACATTGACCTCCCCGGTATTGATGGACTGATGCTGACCAACATGATCCGGGAATTACCAGACAAAAAGAAAGCCGCAGTAACCATTATTGCCATTACCGGTAATGTTATGGAAGATGATATTGAGCTGTATCTCCGCTCAGGTTTAAATGATTACATCATGAAGCCTTACCGCGAAGAAGACATCCTGGAGAAAATTACCAGGCATCACCAAATGGCTTAAATTGCGGAATGACTATCGCCGATCAGATCATTGCTTTCAACAGCCAGCTGCATTTCCCGGGCAAGTTGCCCGCAGGTATACGTGTGATGAACCCTTTCCGGGAAGGCCCCGGTATTATGGGGATCATGACCCAGTTCTACAAAAAATTTTATGACGACAAACAGCCGAGGCAACTGATCCTGGGCATCAATCCCGGCCGGCTGGGATCGGGGTCAACCGGCGTACCCTTTACGGATACCAAACGTATGTGGGACAAGTGCGGCATTGAAATTACCGGGCTTAAAACGCACGAGCCTTCTTCTGTTTTTGTGTATGATGTGATAGACGCCTATGGCGGGGTGAAAAAGTTTTACCAACAGTTTTATATCAGCTCCATTTGTCCGCTTGGATTTACCTCCCTTCAGCCCGGCGGAAAAGAAATAAACTACAATTATTACGACAGCGCTGCTTTAACAAAAGCTGCTTATCCCTTTATTGTGAGCAGTTTAAAAGAACAATTGCAGTGGAATATCAGTCGTGAGGTATGCTATTGTATGGGGACAGGAAAGAATGCCGCGTTCCTGCAGGCATTAAATGAAAAGGAGAAATTTTTCGGGGCCGTTGTTCCGTTGGAACATCCCCGTTTTGTGATGCAGTATAAATCCAAAACGAAGTCGCAGTATATCGACAAATACCTGACGGCTTTTGAGGAACACCCATAACCCCAACCTGTGGATTTTTTACGCCGTCTGAACCGCAATCTGGTCTGCAATATTGTTCAGCAGTCCCATGTTTAAACGACGGCCGTTGTCTGTAGCGCCTGGTGCGCGCACAAATCCGTCCTCATCTTTTTCCATCATTACCTCTTCTCCGTCTACATCTACCAGAAAGCGTTCAGCTGAAGAGGGCTTTACATAAAAGCGGCCTCCGGAAGTTTTGATCATAAAAGCGTTCATAAGATTCTTTTTTCTAAGAGATCTTACGCAAACCACGGACCAGCTATGTCAGGACAAAAAATAAAAATATTGATTCCAGATCAGTTCGAATTCTGCCTGGGAAATTAACTCCGGAATAAACTGCCGTTCTTCACTGATTTCTTCCAAACCGGGCATTACCTGGTCGGACAAGGCGGTACCGCCGAAATGAAAATTGCTGCAGGCAATGCCGAAGCTTCCATCCGGGTAGATTTCAATTTTCCGGTTTTCGAAACGCTGCGAATCTATCTCACTGTACAGGTATATTGGTTCGTCTTCAAAATGATGAAGCCAGGATACTTTGAGATACTCCATGCTCAGATTTTTACAAGACGGCAGTCCCAGGTATCTTTGGGTTGTTCCGGTACCGGATCGGGCGTTACCACGCCGGTGATCTGGTAGATATTGCCTTCTTCATGCAACCGGTCGCCTATCTGAGGGGTCAGTTCCTCTTTGAAGCGGATGGTGGCAATGATACCGAACGACTTGTAACTATGAATTTTCACAATACTCGCAGACCTTACGGGTAAGAGCAATTCGGCCTTTTTGCGATTGTGACTCCTGTACAGGGAGAACATCAGCCATAATGCGAGGGCAAACAGGCTAAGGAGCAGCAGATTCACGGCTTTTTTTAGGTTTAGGTTGAATAAATATGTTATGGTTGAACCGCACCTCCTGTTGGCATAAAAGAGGTGATACTACAATATAGTGAATTTAACACATGTAAACAATTTTTTTTACAAGGGCGGGCGGATTGGTCCCGGGGAGGAGACATGGAGAGTAGTGCTTACTTAAAGGTTACTTCCCGGATGCTTCTCCGGTGCTTCGGACATGGGTACCTGATGGACTATCCATGCACTATCTATACTGTTCGCATGCACTCCTCATGCACTATTGATGCACTATCCATGCACTATCTATATATTCAGATCGCCAGAGTCCGCTGATATGATTTTTCAGGGAGAAGGGGTACGGCAGTATTCATCTCCTTTAATTATAATATTAAAACATATTTTCTAAACATTAATATTAAATACCTGCAATGGATCATCGTAGAGGAAAGTATATCCCAGCAGGTTTCTCAGTTTACTGGACCCTACAATCTTATACGGCTCCTCTTCGGCGGGCAATCTACGCGGCATCTGGATACCGAGGCGTTGTGCGGCGGCCTTGTAGTAATGGCTGCGTTGCGGATGTCCGCTGGCGCAGGCGTTAAACACTTCCCCCCACACCTCTTTTTCTATCACCTGCCGGATAACACCGATGCAGTCGTCCCGGTGGATCACGTTCATGGGCTGGGCGTTGGCTTTCCGGCCTTCCATGATACGGCGCTGGTCCGGTAGCCGGTCGTAGCCAATAAGCCCGCCGAAACGCAGCACAGTGGTATCAAATGCGCCTGATTCCAGCAGCAGGTTTTCTGCTTCCCGCAATGCCATCCCGTTGGGGGTATCGGGCAACTCTTCATTTTCTTCTGTTACCAGTCCGTTGATATCTTTATATACGGAGGTAGAGCTTACAAAGATAACTTTGCGGATAGGCGTGGTTTCTATAAAGCTGCGCAACAGGGCTATTTCAGATACATGTGCATCTTTGCCCCTTTCTTTCCGTGGCGGAACATTTATGATGAGTATGTCGGCATCCCAGAAGGCGTCGGGGCCGGTTAGTACATCTTCCGACAGTACTACGGTGTATGCTTCCAGGCCGAGCGCCTGCAATTCCTGTACGCCCGCAATGCTGGTGCGGGCTCCTTTTACGGAATAGCCCAGGGTTTGCAGGTGCAATGCCAGGGGCTTTCCGAGCCAGCCACAGCTTAAAACACTGATCCTCTCCTTTCTTTCCTGTTTGTGGGTTACTGCTGTGCTGTCCATATAAAATAATATTTTACCGCAATAATGCTGATTACCATCACGAAGGTAACTGCGTGATTAAGGTACATCACCTTGCTGAATTCTCCGTGTTCAATACTGCGTTCATTTTCACCGATGTAAGGCTTATGTACTACCACGCCCTGGTACGAATTGGGACCACCAAAGCGGCAGTCAAGAATCCCTGCCAATGCGGCCTCCGGGTATCCCGAGTTTGGGCTGCTGTGTGCCGGTCCGTATTTAATCATAAAATGCCAGGCACGACTGCTGCCATACAGGAGGATCATCAACAACGCCGTGATACGGGCCGGAATAAAATTAGCTACATCATCCAGGCGGGCGGCAAAGCGTCCAAAATACAGGTATTGCCCGTTCTTATAACCTATCATGGAGTCAAGGGTATTGATCATCTTATACAGCATCATACCGGGCAGGCCCAGCACTGCATAAAAAAACAGTGGCGCTACTACCCCATCGCTCAGGTTTTCCGACATCGATTCAAACACCGCGATACGGATCTGATCCGGTGAGAGATGAGCGGTATCCCTCCCAACTATCCACGACAGCCGCCTGCGGCCGGCTTCCAATCCTTCTTGATGTAAAACATCAAATACTTCTTTGCCTTCCTGCAGCAGGCTTTTGTTGGCCAGCGCAAAAAAAACAAACACTGCACTGAATGCATAGTACACTACTGGCCACCCCGATAGTACTATAAGCGTAAAATAAAAACTTATATACACGGCCACGCACAGTGTAATGGTGAGCAAAGCGCCCTTCCAGAACCTGGCACGGCCCCTGTTCAGCAAACGCGTACCCTGGCTGATCAGCCAACCATAAAGTTTTACCGGATGCGGCCAACTGCGCGGATCTCCCAGCAGCAGGTCGGCGGCATACCCTAACAGTAACGGCAATACGAATGCTAATAGAGGGTCCATTGGCGCAAAGCAGTAGTCAGTAATTGATTATCGGCGGCATTGCGGCAGGCCACCCGGCAATGCCCGGGTCTTAATCCGTAGAAATTAGAGGCATCACGGATCAGCAATCCATACTTCTCCATCAGCCAGGCTTTCAGCGTAGCTGCCGTACCGGTTAATGTTTCAAACAAAAAATAATGCGTATGCGATGTATACACTTTATACTCCGGCATCTTACGGACGCCCTCCCATAAATGAAAAGTTTCCTGCAACAGGCTACCGGTGGCAATGGCAAACTGCTCCGGGTGTTCCAGGATATAGTAGCCGGCTTCCAGCGCCAGGCTATTTACCGACCACGGCATCCGGAAAGTACGGACACGGTCCAGCAGTTGTTTTCTTCCCGCCACATAACCCAGCCGTAATCCGGGGATGCAACACGTTTTTGTCATGGACCTCAGCACCAGTACATTCGGCAACCGGTGCAGGTGCGGCAGCATGGTAGTGGCGTTCAGCGTAAATTGTATATAGGCTTCATCAATGATGAACACCGTATGCTTGTTATGTGTGATGAGTTTTTGCAGGGCCGCTTCATCCAATGCCTGCCCGGTAGGATTGTTAGGATTGCAGATAAATACCAGGTCGCTGCTGAACACTGTATCCGGTGTAAGTTTATCCCATTGCAGGTACTGCACCTGGTGCCGGTATAGCTTACACGCATCTGCGTACTCCGAAAAAGTGGGCGCTACTACCGTAGTAGTGGCTCCTGTGAATGCCTGTGCCACGAGGTAAATAGCTTCCGTGCCTCCATTGGTGACCAGGATGCTGCCAGCAGGCAGGACGGCCTGGCTTTCCAGCAGGGCCTGTAGTTTTGCACCACCAGCATCAGGGTAATGATCTATGCCGGTTACTTTATTCTTCAGATGCTCCTTCAATCCTTCCTGTAAACCGCCGTACCATACGTTGGAGCTGAAGTCAGCTTTCACCTGCTGATTAAACAGGTACCCATCGTCTCCGTGTCCTTGTATCATAATGCAATAATATTATAATTCCAGTGCCTTATAAACAGCCGGAATGTCCAGATGTTCACGGATGTGTGTTGCCAGTTTGTTATATTGTTCCTCTTTAAACCGGCGGTAATCGAACTCCTTTGCTACTGCGGGTTTCCCGCAATGCGCCAGCAGGTCGTTGATCACTGTATCATTATCCAGGATACCATGCAGGTAAGTACCCCAGCAGTTGGCGCGGAGAAAATACCCGTCTGTGCCATCATCGGGAAATGTATTTAGCGGAGAAGGGATGGTGGCGGTAGTATCTCCCATATGAATTTCATATCCTTCACACACTTTCTGCTGATCCCGGTAGTAAAAACTTCTTTGCCGGGTTACTTTTTCTTTCGTAAGCACGGTGGAAACCGGCAGGATACCCAGTCCTGGTATACTTCCTGCAACACCTTCCACACCGTGAGGATCCGCTACCTGTTGGCCCATCATCTGGTAGCCACCGCAAATACCGATCACTGCTTTATTTCGTTTATACGCTTCCGTTATAGCGGCAGCGGTACCGTTATTCCTGATCGAGATCAGGTCGGCGACGGTATTTTTACTGCCTGGCAGGATGATAATGTCTGCTGCAGACAGTTCAGCGGGATTATCTGTATAGAAGATATTCACCCGCTCATCTTTTTCCAGTGCATTAAAATCAGTGAAGTTGGACATATGCCGCAACAACACAATGGCTATATTTATTTGCCCCGCGGCAAACCGTTTTTGTTTCAGCGGTAATGAAACCGCATCCTCTTCTTCAATATGAATATCATGATAATAAGGCAACACGCCAGTTACCGGCACGCCGGTAATGCTTTCCAGCATTGCCCGTCCATCTTCAAATAAACGGATATCGCCACGGAATTTATTGATGATAATACCTTTGATCAATGCTTTTTCTTCCGGCGGCAACAGCGCGATGGTTCCGTATACGCTGCCGAAAATCCCTCCACGGTCAATATCTGCAATGAGATATACTGCTGCCCCGGCATGCAACGCGATCCGCATATTGGTGATATCTTTTGCCCGCAGGTTCAGTTCTGAAATACTGCCCGCACCTTCCATTACCACGGGATTAAACCGTTGCGATAAACGGTTAAACGCACCTTTTACTTCATCAAAGAGGGCACGCTTATCATCTTCCATGAAGTATTCCCAGGCCGATTGATTACCGGCCGGCTTGCCGTGCAGCACCAGCTGGGCGTTGCGATCGCTGGTAGGTTTCAGCAGTACCGGGTTCATATCGGTATGACACGGCACCCCGGCCGCTTCTGCCTGTACGGCCTGCGCACGGCCTATTTCGAAGCCATCGGGCGTTGCGTAGCTGTTGAGCGACATATTCTGGGCCTTAAAAGGCGCCGGAGCATATCCATCCTGTTTAAAAATACGGCAAAACCCGGCAGTGATCACGCTTTTGCCTACATCGGAAGCCGTACCCACAAACATTACCGGCCGGAGTTGTTTCATTCGTTCATGACATTGGTGCTGGCGCGAAGATATTAACTTTAAGATAAGAATACCAGCTTATACCGCCCACAAGACGATGACCAGCACTGTAATTATTTAAATATTTCATCTCCTACCCCACTATTAATCGCCGCCTTTTTCACTTTCATCACCGCATCATAACCACCGGCATTGGTAGTAATGGTAAACGGCAATTGTACACCATTTACGTCGCGGTAATCGGTGAAGTCGGTAGTCGTTTCTTTTTCGTTGCCTTCCTGTCCGGGCAGGGAAACGGTGCGTATTTTCAGGCCCGTTTTTATATCGTAGTAGTTGCGCAGCAATGCCCCGTTGGAGGTAGCAATACTGATAACATAGGTGCTTGTATTATTTACGTCGGCTGTCAGCGGCGCCAGTTCCAGCTTTACATCGTTGGTGCGGTTGAGGTATTGCAACTCCGGGAAAAGGCTGTTCTTATCTTTGAGGATAGCTTTGTCTGCCGGCGAAAGCGGTACTTCCTGTCCCATGCGCATCATACTTATATTACTGCCATTGATCAGCAGCTTAAAGGCAATTAATTTATTAACCGGAATACTTACCACCTGTAGTATTTTATCCGGTTGTTTCACCTGCAAAGTGCGCTCAATAGGTGTTCCCTGGATGTTCCCATCTTCTTCCAACAACAGGTCTTTTACACCATTCAACTTATCGGCCCCGCCTATGGCGTCGATATATTTTTTTAATATAGCCGTGCCCGTAGTACCATCCGGAACAGGTTTACCCAGGTCTGCTTTCCAGCTGTTATTGGCAGGATTGATATCGGGAAAATTACCTGCGGGATCAATGATTACGCTGGTTAGCCTGGTAGTGGAAGGATAGCGGAACGTCCAGTTACTGCCACGCTGCCATACTTCCACGGGCAAATGCATCGTATCTGTTTTACCATTGGCATCTGTTACTGCCAGCACTACCGGCATGGGAAGTTGTTCCAGGTTCTGAATGGTGATGAGTGCCCCCTGTGCAGGATCGTTCTTTACATACTTCACCTCTTTTACGGCCTGGTCCAGTTTCCAGGTATTAAAGAACCAGCCGCGCCAGAACCAGCTGAGGTCTTCGCCGGCAGCATTCTCTATACTTCTGAAAAAGTCCCACGGCGTAGGATGTTTAAATGCCCACCGCTTAATATATTCCCGGAATGCATAGTCGAAACGTTCCGGACCCAGGATCTCATTTCTGAGGAGATTCAGTCCTGCTGCGGGTTTATAATACGCCGCGATGCCATTGTAATTAAGACCAATAACATCCGGGGTATTCATGATGGCTTCTGCGTTAGCAGAAAACAGCATGGGGGCTGATCGCTGCATACTTTGACGCGCAGCGTATTCTCCCATGTTGAAATTTTTGGTAGAGATCCCGTTGATGAAAGTATTGAAGCCTTCATCCATCCAGGCATATTTACGTTCGTTGGAACCTACAATCATAGGGAACCAGTTATGTCCGAACTCATGGTCTGTAACGCCCCAGAGGCCGCCCTTTGTGGATTTCCAGTTACAGAAAACAATACCGGGATATTCCATTCCACCTACAACACCTGCTACATTGGTAGCTACCGGGTAAGTATATACGTACCATTTATCTGAGTAGTGTTCGATACAGCCTTTTACATATTCGGTAGATCTGCCCCAGGCGTTTTTGCCGGCTACTTCTACCGGGTAAAGTGATTGTGCCAGCGCCTTTTTGCCACCGGGCAGGTTAATACGGGCAGCATCCCATATGAAGGCTGCGGAGGCGCCCCAGGCTACATCACGGGTATTTTTACATACGAAATGCCAGGTACGGTTTCCTTTGGGTGTGTTGTTTCTTACGTCTGCGCTGTCGCGGATATACACGGTTTCATCGCTGTTACGCGCTTTGGCAAGCTGGCTCATTTCCTTTGGCGACAATACCTGTGCTTCATTTACCAGTTGCCCCGAGCCTCCTATCAGCAGGCTGGCGGGAGCAGTGATGGTATAATCAAAGTTGCCGTACTCGAGGTAAAATTCCGATGCGCCCAGGTAAGGAATGTTATTCCATCCGAGTACATCGTCATATACCGCCATGCGCGGGTACCATTGTGCTATTTCGTAGATCCATCCGTTAGCAGTGCGCAGCCGGCCGGTGCGGTCGGTACCATATTCCGGGACCGTATAGGCGTAATCTATTTTCAGTTGCAGGGAGGCGCCTGTTTTGAGGGCATCTGCCAGCTTCACCTGCATACGGGTATCATTTACCAGGTAATTGGCGGAGGCGGTTTTCCCGTTGGCAATCACACTTACGCTTTTCAATTCAAAACCCTGTGTGAAGCTCCGGTTGGCAAAACGTTCGCCGGAAGCCGCTACCGTAGCGCTGCCGCGGGAATCTTCCCGGTAGATGTTCTGATCCAGCTGCAGCCATAAAAAGGGCAGTTGGTCCGGGCTGTTATTTTTATAGGTAATGACTACGGAGCCGCTTATACGATGTTGAGCCGTGTCGAGGGTTACGGCCAGTTTATAATCCGCCGCATTCTGCCAGTATTTCGGACCAGGCTGGCCGCCTGCACTGCGGTATTCATTACCGGGAGCGGGATAAAATAGCGGGGAAAAAGCCTCATGCGCATCGTATTTGGATACTGTCTGGCCCATTCCCTGCTGCATCCCGGTGCATAATAGCAAGGATGCGATAGCATAGATTCTGTTGATTTTCATCGGAAGAGAATAGATTTAGAAGCACCGAATATACAGAAAATGCCGGCAGTATAAAACCGTTACAGCGAACAACAAAGTGTGGAATTACTTTGCGGTTCGCTGTAACGGCTTTTTATGGGACACGTTTTTTTAAAGACCGTGTTCTTTTAATTCCTTTTTCACATGTTTAAGACGGAAAGCAAAGATAATGCTGAGGATACCGGTTCCCCAGAAGGCCGCCGCCATAAGTCCCAGTACCGTGGCTACGCCGAGTGCCGGGTTATCGAGAATAAAGATGGAGATAATAATCAGGCCGATCCCTCCTACCAGCAGCCAGCCCCAGTTGGGCACCTTATCTGTTTGCAGCTGGATGGAAAATCCTATCAGGCTGATACCCTTGAACAGGAACCAGAAAGCCAGGAAAAGCGGGATCACCGCCATGCTCACAGAGGGATACAACATCAGGATAAAGCCTATCACCAGATCTATAATGCCTGAGGCAAGCGACCATCCCCAACCGCTGTGTACTTTACGGTTGCCCACTGCAAAAGCAATTTCAAAGATACCCGTCACAAACAGGGTAACGCTGAAGAAAATGCTGAGCAATACATAGCTGCTGAAGGGATTGGAGAAAACAATACAACCTGCAATAAGGAATATGATCCCGTTGAGCAGGTACAACCACCAATACTTCACATTATTCCTGATAGCCGAAATGAATTGTGACATAATAATTACTTTAACGTGATGAAAGGATAGTACTACGTTTCTCTCTAACACATCCCGTAGTAAAATGTTCGCCGGGAATATAGGCGCACAAAAACCGGGGAAAAGCACTTAACTTTGTCCAAATGATTTAAATCATTTATTTAATAAAAGACGGAAACTATCTTTGTGGAATGAATAAGGCGATCAAGCAAGACAGACAGCCACCTAACTGGTGGCACCAGGCAGACTTCATGGGCATTCACGCGGTGCCCTTACTGGCATTCTTCACCGGTACAACAGCATTTGACTGGATATTGTGCGGTGTACTGTATGTAGTACGTATGTTTTTTGTAACGGCTGGTTACCACCGTTATTTCTCGCACCGTGCATTTAAAACGTCGCGGTTCTTCCAGTTTATCCTGGCGGGAGGTGCGCAAAGCAGTTTACAGAAGGGCGCCTTATGGTGGTCGGCCAATCACCGTATTCACCACAAGCACAGCGATACCCCCGAAGATCCGCATTCAGCGAATGTTTACGGCTTCTGGTACGCCCATATCGGCTGGATCATGGGTCCTGAATACAAACCTACCCGTTTTGACCTGATCAAGGATCACAAAGCGAAAGAGTTGCTGTGGCTGAATAAATGGCATATGGTACCTGCAGTGGTATTGGCTATAGCCGTTTATTTTGTGGGTAATAAAGTAAATGGCACCGGCTGGTTCGACTGGTCCGCAGGGTTATCTACCTTATTGATCGGGTTTTTCCTGAGCACTGTGCTGTTATATCATGGTACTTTTACCATCAATTCACTTATGCACAAAATTGGTAATAAGAGATATTATACCGGAGATGAATCCCGCAACAGTGCTATTCTGGCGCTGATCACCCTGGGAGAAGGCTGGCATAACAACCACCACTACTACCAGAGTGCAGCCAGACAGGGTTTCTATTGGTGGGAATTTGATATCACCTACTATGTTATCAAAACATTAGGTTTCCTGGGAATAGTATGGGAAATACGCCCGGTTCCGGCCAAACTGAAAGAAAGCAATAAGCTGAAACAGCAATCTGCTCCACGCGTACCAGTGGAGGAACTGAATTAAGCGGATTTTGTCTTACTCAGGATTAGGCTGATTATACTGATTTAAGGATTTTACTTTTTGGATTTTATACCTGATTTGGGGAGATATAAGTGGATACTTTCGCTTATATCTCCCCAAATCCTTTTAAATCAACAGTGATCAAATCCTTAAATCAGTATAATCAGCCTAATCCTGAGTAAGACAAAATCCGCGTTATTTTTCTATCTTGTCTCCCTAAAATTAAAATTCCATGCAATACACACCCGCAGCAGACAGGTATAACAGTATGACCTACAACAGGTGCGGTAAGAGCGGTTTACAGCTGCCTGCCGTATCACTGGGTTTATGGCACAACTTCGGATCTGTTGATAATTTTGAGAACGGACGCAGTATTATTCATAATGCATTTGATAAGGGTATCACCCATTTTGACCTCGCCAATAACTACGGACCTTTACCCGGCAGTGCGGAAGAGAATTTTGGCAGGGTATTGAAACAGGATTTCACCGGGCATCTGCGGGATGAACTGATCATTTCCACCAAAGCAGGGTATACGATGTGGCCCGGTCCTTATGGCGACTGGGGTTCCCGCAAATACCTTGTTTCCAGCCTGGACCAGAGCTTACGCCGCATGCAGCTCGAATATGTAGACATTTTTTATTCGCATCGTCCGGACCCGGCCACCCCTATTGAAGAAACAATGGGAGCGCTGCACAGCATTGTGCAACAGGGAAAGGCGCTGTACGTGGGACTTTCCAATTATACTGCCGAACAAACAAAAGTAGCGGTGGAAGTATTGAAATCACTCGGTACCCCCTGCCTTATACATCAGCCTAAATACAGTATGTTTGAACGCTGGATAGAAGGCGGACTGCTGGATGTACTGGAAGCCAACGGCGTAGGCTGTATTCCCTTCTCCCCCCTGGCGCAGGGATTACTTACAGACCGTTACCTGAATGGTATCCCCGCCGGTTCCCGCGCCAGCAAGCCTACCGGGTTCCTGCAGGAAGGTGAAGTAACGCCTGAAAGAATTGAGAAAGTGAAAAAGCTGAATGTACTGGCGCAGCAACGCGGCCAATCCCTCGCACAGATGGCGCTGGCCTGGATCCTGAAAGACAAACGGATCACCACCGTATTGATCGGCGCCAGCTCCGTTGCACAACTGGACAACAACCTGGATACGTTGAAAAATACAGCTTTTACAAAAGAAGAACTGGACGCTATCGAAGCGATATTGAAATAGTTTTATAGTGGTTGGCCGTTAGCAGGAGATGCTAACGGCTAACTGTTACTTTCTTCGTTTTGCCCGCTCGTATTGCACCGGCCATTTAATTTCTGCACCCAGTTCATGGGCCGCCCTCAGCGGGAAATAAGGATCACGCAGCATTTCGCGGGCCATCAATACCATATCGGCCCAACCGTTGGCGATGATTGACTCGGCTTCTTCTGCCGTGGTAATTAATCCTACGGCGCCGGTGGCAATACCGGCTTCCTTGCGGATCTTTTCTGCAAAAGGTGTCTGGTATAAAGGTCCCACTTTAATCTGCTGGTGTGCCGCCAATCCGCCGGAAGAACAATCTACCAGGTCCACTCCTTTCTCTTTTACAATGGCAGCCAGCTTTACTGATTCTTCCGGGGTCCAGCCGCCCTCGGCCCAGTCGGTGGCTGAAATGCGCAACAGTAAAGGATATTGCTCCGGCCACACTTCACGTACGGCTTCCACTGTTTCCACGAGGAGCCGGATCCTGTTTTCAAAACTGCCGCCATATTCATCTGTACGTTGATTACTAAGAGGAGATAAAAAGTTGTGCAGGAGATAACCATGCGCACCATGTATTTCTATTACCTGGAAACCTGCCTTCAATGCTCGGATAGCCGCTGCTTTAAAATCGTCTTTCACTTTACGTATGCCTGTTTCCGTGAGTGCTACCGGCACCGGGTACACGTCGTTAAAAGGAATGGCGCTGGGCGCTACCACCTCCCAGCCGCCATCTTCTGCGGGCAGGGCGCGGCTGCCTTCCCAGGGCCTTAATGTGCTGGCTTTCCGGCCGGCATGGGCCAGCTGAATGCCGGGAACGGCGCCCTGCGCGGAGATAAATGCGGTGATTTCCTGCAGCATAGGTATGTGTTCATCCTTCCAGATGCCCAGATCGTGAATGGAAATACGGCCTTCCGGAGATACTGCCGCCGCCTCTGTTAGTACCAGCCCTGCACCACCCACAGCCCGGCTTCCGAGATGCACCAGGTGCCAGTTGGTGGCAAATCCATCGGTGGAAGAATATTCACACATAGGCGATACCGTTATCCTGTTCCGGAAAGTAATTTCCCTCAATTGCAAAGGACTAAACAAATGTGACATAAAACGCTGCTTTTAAGACCGTTAAAATTAAGCATTAATCGTATAGCGAAAACATAATATTCAAGACCCGTCAGGCAAAGCAAATATCCCTGGAAAAGCCTATTTTTAGGGCATATACCTATAAGTCCGATGTACCGTTTCCCTGTCCGATGCAAATTTGTTGTGTCCCTTGTGCTCTGTTTTGTTTTCTGTTTAAGTGCTGTTGCTCAACAAAACGCTGATTTTAGTGCTTCCGCTACCAGCGACTGTGAGTCGCTCATTACCAGTTTCACCGATCTCTCTACCGGCAACCCTACTGCCTGGTTGTGGGACTTTGGGAATGGTACCACATCTACCAAAAAAAATCCCGGCGCTACCTATGTAAAAACCGGGAAATACACCGTATCGCTAAAAGTAACTTTTGGAGATGGCAGTACTAAAACAGCTGTTAAAACAGATTACATTGCCGTAAGGGCAAAACCGGTTGTAAACTTCAGTGTATCTTCCGGTAAAGGATGCGCACCCTTCACCACTACCTTTACGGATAAATCCACCGCGGAAGGAAGCCTGCAAAATTTCAGCTGGGACTTTGGCGATGGCGAAGTGTTACAGAACGGCAGCAGTACTCCCAGCCATACTTATACCAAACCCGGTGTTTACAGCGTCATTCTCACGGTAACTGACAGCTACGGCTGTACGAACTTTAAAGTGCTGGAAAAAGTGGTGGACGTAGCACCAGCCATTGACGCCAATTTTACCGTAGCAGAAAAAACACTGTGCAAAGCACCGGTAGATGTACTATTCACCAACACTTCCAGCGGTCCGGGTACGCTCTCCTATAAGTGGGAATTTGATGATGGCGGCACCAGCACGCTCAAAGATCCGTTGAAACATACCTTTACCACCAAAGGCACGCATAGCATTAAACTAACGGTAACGAACGAACGGGGTTGTGCTGCTACCGCATCGGTTACCGACATCAATGTGGCTAACTACGCAACTACCTTCTCTGCCCCTTCGCTGATATGTACCGGCCAGGCGGCGCAGTTCCAGGCATCCTTTTCGCCCGTTCAGCCGCAAAGTACCACCTGGGAAATCAATGGCGAGTATACCTGGTCGTACCAAAACAGTGTGATTTACAATCCCCTCGCTGAAGGGCCGCTTCATATTAAGCTGACTGCCTTATACGGCAACTGCCCCGATGTGGTGGAAAAAACCGTTACCGTAAAACCAACGCCCACCGGCCAGATAAGTACAGATAACAAACCTATCTGTAATGTGCCGGCTACTGTTAATTTCAAAGACAATATGACGGGCGCCACCAGCTGGAGCTGGACTTTTGATGACGGACAAACCTCCACCCTTCAAAATCCCACACACGTATACAACAATGCAGGCACCTATTATGTACGACTAGTAGCCACCAGCAAAGATGGCTGTTCTAATTACAGCACCAATTACCTGTACATCAGTCAAACCGATGTATACCCATACATGAGCAACAACAACGGTTGCGAAGGGCTTAAAGCAGCTTTTTATGCCAGCATCAACAATAACGATGTGATCAAAACTTACCTCTGGAACTTTGGCGATGGTACTACATCCACCGAAGCACAACCGGAGCATACCTATAGCAAAGCCGGCATGTATACCGTAACACTACAGTATACTACCGGGAACGGCTGTACGGGAACCAGAACAGTACCCGGTACCGTAGCAGTTTATAAAAAACCGGTACCCGACTTTACCTCTCCCGGCGCTCCCGAAGTGTGCGGTAATACGCTCACTACTTTTATCGACAAGTCGGATGTAGGCACCAGCTGGTCGTGGAATTTCGGCGATGGCAGTTATGGCTACAACAGTACTTCCCAGCACAGTTATTCAGAACCCGGCACTTACGATATTACCTTAACGGTTACCAATGGCAGCTGTCCTAATACCATCACTAAACCGGCGTATATAAAAGCCGTCAACCCCTTCCCACGATTCGATATTGAACCGGTGGATTGCAGTAAACGTACAACCGTAACCGTTACCGAGGCTTCTTTGGGCGCCACCAGCTGGAAATGGAGCTGGGGCGACGGTACAGAAACTTCCTATACTAGCCAAAGCAGTAAGGTTACGCATACTTACGCCAAATCGGGTACGTATACGATACAACTCACCACATCTGATGGTCATTGCACTACCTATCTGAGCAAAACAGTGACTATTATAGCGCCATCTCCTGTTATTATCGATGCCGACAAAACAGCGCTTTGCAGTAATGAAACCGTTACTTTTAAAGTAACTTCATCTGCCTCGGGTATTTATCATTATGATCCCTACTACTGGCAGGTGGATGAAAGCACCACCAACTGGGGATGGAACTACGGTACCTATGCGTACACCAATCCGCCGCCTGGTAAGCATAGTGTACGTTTGCTGATGCTTAATCAATTATATTGCTATGATACCAGCAATGTGATGGAAGTGAATGTACGCGGCCCCATTGCAGATTTTAATCTCCCTACAGAAGCACAGTGTAAAGGAACAGAACTCACCTTCACGGATAATACGGATCTTACCTACAGTAATAAAATAGTAAAATGGCAATGGAACTTTGGTGATGGCACTCCCGTACAATCCTTTACCAGCGCTCCATTCAAACATACCTATCAACAGGCCGGAAGTTATTATTATCCTGTAATGACCGTTACAGACCAGGACGGATGCACCAACACCACCAGCGGAAAGTACCTGCAGGTGAATGGCCCGGTAGCATCGTTCTATGCAGACTATTACCTGGTGAAGCCCGGAAGTACCGTTAATTTTGGGAATACCTCCTACGTAACCGGCGGTAATATTACCGACATAAAGTGGAGTTTTGGAGATGGCAACACCTCCAATGAGCCTTACTATGTATCACATTTCTATCCCGACAAAGGCGTATACCCGGTAACGTTAGAGCTGAAAGATAATAACGGCTGTACAGATAAAGTAACACAAAACATTAAAGTATCCGCCGTAGGCGCAGGATTTACCTATACATCAGAATTTGTAAACGGCAGCAAATGCGCCCCGATGATATTCCGTTTCACGAATACGTCCATCAACTACACTTCCTGCTCCTGGGATTTTGGCGACGGCGGCACCTCCGATCAGTTTTACCCGGTACACACTTACACCGAATCCGGGCATTATACCGTGAAGTTAAAAGTAAAAGGCGATGCAGATACAGAAGATGAATACAGCGAGGTGGTAATCGTTACCGGGCCTTACGCCACCATTGCAACCAGTGCCGACGGCGGTTGCCTTGAAAAAGAAATCACCTTTACCATCAAGCCTGAAAATGCCACCACCTTTAGTTGGGACTTCACTGATGGCAATGTGGAACAAACCACTGCACTCGAAATAAAACATCATTTCACAGAACCAGGCATCTACAAACCCCGGTTACTACTAAAAGACGACGCTGGTTGCAAAGGCAGCGCCTTCCTGGATCACCCGGTAGTGATAGATCAGCTGGATATTAAACTGAATCCATCTCCCGCAAAAATATGCGATGCAGGAACACTTACTTTTGAGCCTGAGTTTAACAGCTATTCTGCAGATGAACTAGGCATTACACCTACTTTTACCTGGGCATACGACGCCACACTTACTCCTACTGATATCAATACCACTACGCCGGTATTTCACCTGGATAAATTGGGCGAATATAAATTCGGCATGACGGCCACCACTAAATACGGCTGCACGCAAACGGTAGAAGTACCGGTAAACGTATATCCGAAGCCGTTAGCCGTCATCAGTGCGCCGGATAAGGCATGTAAAGATATACCGGTAACTTTCAGCGGCAGCGTTACCAAAACAAATGACGTTACCTGGAGCTGGGATTTTGGTAATAATACAACCAGTGATATACAGCAACCACCGGCCTTATCTTATTCCCAACCGGGCCTGGTACAGGTGAAGCTCACCGTTACCAGTAAAGACGGCTGCACCGACGAGGTAATACATCCACTAAATATTTTACCGTTACCGGATATCAACGCCAGCGCGCCGGCGGATTTTGTTTGTCTTGGTAACACCACCGTATTACATGCCGGCGGCGGCGGTACTTATGAATGGACGCCCACAACCGGGTTAAATGATCCTTCCATTGCAACGCCCACGGCCTCACCGCTGGTCAACACCACTTACCAGGTAAAAGTAACTGACAACAATGGATGTATCAATAACGATGAAGTAGCGATCCGCGTGGTACAGCCGTTCACGATACAAGCCACTCCTGATACTGTGTTATGCCTCGGCGACAAACTGCCGCTGCATGTATCGGGCACCGACTATTACACGTGGACAGGAACTGGTATCGACAAACCCTCCTCTCCTACGCCGGTAGCCACGCTCACAGGCGCCGGTCAATACGTGTATGAAGTGACCGGGTTTGATAAAGACAATTGTTTCTCTGATAAAACATCCCTTACCGTAAGGGTAAATCCCACGCCCACCGTAAATGCAGGTGTGGACCGTGAAATAATGGCCGGCATTCCCGTATACCTGGCAGCCAACACCAGCAACGATGTGATCCGCTGGCGCTGGACGCCTGCTGAATTCCTGGACTGTGCCACCTGCGCACGGGTACAGGCACTGCCCGATTTCACTACAAAGTACCGGGTAGAAGTAGAAAACGTATATGGCTGTAAGGCTGCCGACGACGTGGTGCTGCACATCCTTTGCAACCAAAGCGCTATATTTATGCCGAACGCGTTTACGCCGAATCGTGATGGCAGGAATGAACGGATCTATCCCAAAGGCAAAGGCGTGAAGGAAATTGAGTGGCTGCGGATCTATGACCGTTGGGGTACCCTGGTGTTTGAGAATACGCACTTTGCTATCAACGCTCCTGCCGCAGGCTGGGATGGCCGTAGTGGTAATAAAGAAGCGCCAATGGGCACTTATATTTATTCCATGCAAACCGTGTGTGAAGGCGGTGAAAAATTTGAGTTTAAGGGAAGTATTACGCTGATAAAATAAAATGACGAACGAAACCATCATACAACACCGGCAGGAACTTAACAGCAACGGCTATACGGTAATACCGGATGTATTCTCTGAAAGTGCCATTGGGGAAATGATTGCTGTGATTGATAGCGCGGATCATACCGGCCCATTGTTCCGGAAAACCAATGACCTCTTCGCCATCCGCCGTTTTTTACAGGAGGTGCCTTCTATTGCCCCGCTGATATTTACACCTGGCATCAGGCAAATTGTCCGGGAGCTGTTTAGCGAACAACATGTTCCCGTTAAATCTATTTATTTTGACAAGCCCGGGCAATCCAACTGGTTTGTGGCCTGGCACCAGGATCTCACCATTTCGGTAGCCGAAAAGCTGCCTGTAGCCGGTTATGGCCCGTGGACTGTAAAGCCCGGCCAGTTTGCCGTACAGCCGCCAACAGACATCCTGGAAAGCATCTATACCCTCCGCATTCATCTTGACGATACGGATGAACAGAACGGCGCATTAAAAGTATTGCCCGGCTCACACGCAAAAGGTGTTTACCGTGCCGACAGTATTGATCTGAACCAAACCCCGGATGTGAGCTGCTGCGTGAAGAAAGGCGGCGTGATGATTATGCGGCCATTGCTGATGCATGCTTCCGGACGCAGCAGCAACGGGCATAACCGGCGGGTAATCCATATTGAATTCAGCGACCGGGAACTGGCGGGTGGACTGCAATGGGCGGAAACGCGTAGGTTGTCTTTCTCCGGATTAGACTGATTAGACTGATTACCTTGATTTTACTTTTGGATTTTATAATGATTAAAAGATTAGGGGAGATATAAGCGAATTTCGCTTATATCTCCCCTAATCTTTTAAATCAAAAGTGATCAAATCCCTAAATCAGTATAATCAGTCTAATCCGGAGAAAGACAACATCCTCTCAATACCCCACGTTCTGTTTCAACGTAGCCGTACCGTTTTTAACGCTAAGATCAATCTGGCGTTGCGGAATCGGGAACCTCACATTTTTGCTGGTGAAGTTGCCGTTCACGATGTCGGTGGTAATATCTTTTTCGTAACTGAAATAGCGGTTCAGTTCTGTTTGCGCAATACCCCAACGTACCAGGTCAAAATAGCGGTGGCCCTCCATTGCCAGTTCCAGCTTGCGTTCAAACTGGATGGCTTTGATGGCCCATGCTTTCCCGTTAGCCGTAAAGGCGCCGGCAGGATATGCTTTGATATTGTACTTCGCTGCGGGCGTGTTGGTATATCCATCCATTGGGTGGGCCGGGTTCAGGTATGTTTTCACCCAGCCAACGGGGTTGGCGGCGCGGGTGCGTACGATGTTTACGTGATCCTGTGCAGTGCTCAAACTTCCGGCCTGTGCCTGGCATTCAGCAGCCATGAGCAGTACATCGGCAAAGCGGATCAGTACATAGTTAATGGCGTTGCCGGGCGCCCAGCCGTTGCCGTCGTAAAACTTATCCTGGGTAGCCTGCATGTATACATTTTTGATGGCGGCATAAGGGCCTGCGGATTGCTGGTCACGTACCCAGTTCATGCCGGGGTGGTTGCCCCAGTCGAGGAAAGGAATACCACGACGGCCAACGGTCCAGTCGAGGCGAGGGTCCAGGTTGCCCGCATCCGGTGTAAAGGCGGCGCTGCTGGCTAACCCCATGTCATTTTTTACGGGATGATCATTAAAGTTATCGATGTAAGGCAGGCCGTTGGCATCGGTGCGGTAAGAGTTTACCAGGTCCTGTGAGGGTTGGTAGAAGCCGCAGCAGCTGAAAGGTCCGTTGTAAGGATAGTTCAGCATTTCGCCCTGGTTAGCATTGCCGGTGCCACCGGAACCATCGTTGGCGCTGTACTGGATAGAGAAAACCGCTTCACTGTTATTCTCTGTAAAAGCATCAAAATTATCATGGAACTTTGTAGTGAGGGCGTAAGGAGTTCCTTTGGCAGTAACGCCGTGTGCAATCACATCTTCAAAGATGGGCATGGCTTCCGCGTACTTCTTTTCATAGAGCAGTGTTTTAGCCAGGTAGGCTTTGGCGGCCCAGCTGTTAGCCCGACCAATTACATCCTGTATTTCATTGAGATTTTCAGCCGCATATTTAAAATCCGCTTCAATCATTGGCCACACGTCTTTATCGTTGGGTATCTTGTATTCATCTACATCCAGCTTGTTATAGCTGTTGGAATTTTCATCTACCCAGGGAACATTATCAAACATCTTTTTCAGGTCTGAATAATAATGCCCGCGAAGGAACCGGGCTTCCGCTGCCAGTTCTTTCTTCTCCTCTTCCGTCATATCTGTAACGTTTGGAAGGATGTGTAATACAAAGTTACAGCGGCGCACACCTTCATAATTTACGCGCCATTTATCATTAAAGAAGCCGTTGGTGGCATTTCCCACGAACGTACCTATTTGCAATATGGCGGCGGCATCGCCGGGATCGCTGCCTTTATGGGCATCCCCACCGCATACGCTGCCATAGATCCAGTTGTCGGGCGACACGGCAAAACCGCTGCCACCGGAGATGTTCACCATATCTCCATCTTTAAAATCCTGGCCGTCCAACGCGCCATAGGCGCCTATGAGCAATGTATTCACGCCTTTTTTATTGGTGAGGGAAGATTCTTCCAGGGAAGATTGTGGTGTGCGTTCGAGAAAACTCTTACTACAACCGGAAATAAAGGGAGTTGCAATCACCGCACTCAATAGTATATGATATAATGATTTCATGATCCTGCTTTTTTTAAATGAGCAATTGTTAGAAACCCAGGTTAATTCCAATGAGGAACTGGCGCTGGTTGGGGTAGGCGCCTTCGTCTACACCAAAGTCCGTGATATCGGAACCACCGATTTCAGGATCCAGGCCGGAGTATTTTGTAATGGTGAATACGTTGGCCGCCTGGATATACACCCGCAGCTTTTCTACGTGTATGCCCGACAGCAATTTAGTGGGCAGGGTATAGCCGAGCTGCATATTTTTGGCCCGGAGATAAGCGCCGTTTTCCACCATATAAGAGTTGGGGACGCCCTGTGTGCTGGTAGATCCATCCACTTCCTGGATAGGCGCTGTTGCGTTGTGGTGATCGGGACGCCAGGAATCATATAAGGCAGTTTTGCTTTTGGCGCTTTCAAAAGATGGGTAGAAATCGCGCCACCAGCGCACGTTATTCCAGATCTGGTTGCCATGTGTACCGAAGAGGAAAATGCTGAAATCAAATCCTTTGTAAGTTACGCCCAGGTTGATACCGTAGGAGAAGTCGGGGTTAGGATTGCCGAGGAAGGTACGGTCGTCCGGTGTAATGATACCATCGCCGTTCACATCCTGGTAGCGGAAGCGGCCGAGCCCTTCGCCTTCCTGGTAAATGGCGTCGGTACTATTGGTTACTTTCTTCGCCTGTTCATCTGCTGCTGCAATTTCTGATTCTTCGTTCCAGAAGCCGATCACTTTATATCCAAAGAAAGAGGAAACCGGCTGTCCTACTGCATTGCGGATGATGTTGCTGCCATCGAAGCGGCGACCGTCGCTATCGAAGTAGTCTACTCCATCTGCAATTTTTACGATTTTATTTTTGTAGGTGGTAAGCGTACCGCTGATATTTAACTGCAGATCTTTGTTGATATTTTTATGCCAGCCGATGGAGAAATCGAACCCTTCATTTTTCATGCGGGCGATATTTACAAACGGCTGCGCGCCAGTGCCGGCCAGTCCGGGCAGTTCCGGATTGTACAGCAGGTCTTTGATGTCTTTGCGGTAGTAGTCGGCCGAGAAGTCCAGTTGTCCGTTAAACAGACTGGCATCGATACCGATATTTGCATTCACATCACTTTCCCATTTGGCATCGGGGTTACCGATTTGTGTGCCTGCAAAGCCTGCGTTGAGACCATTGTTAACGCCGGCCAGGTCGTAATAGGAAGAGTTGCGGTTACCACCGTACAGGAAGTAGCCGTTGTTAACGCTGAGGTTTAACTGGTTGCCCATGATCCCCCATCCGCCGCGGATCTTCAGGTCGGAGATCCAGGTGATCTTCTTCATAAATTCTTCCTGTGAAATACGCCATCCTGCAGTAATAGCAGGGAAGGTACCGTAATGATCATTTACAAATTTGGAGGACCCATCGCGGCGCAGGGTGGCGCTTAAAAGATAGCGGTCGTTGAATGAATAATCCACGCGACCCAGGATAGAAAACAGTCCTTCTGATTGGCGGTTGCTGTAGTTGGTTTGCGTACCGGTACCAGTGCTCAGGTCGGGGAAGTAATCATCGAAAGTAAAATAATCTTTCGTGGTACCACCTACTGCGCGGCTACGGCTATCAAAAGATTCCGTGCCGGCAATTATTTTCAGGTCGTGTTTATTAAAGGTCTGGTGATAAGTAAGGGTATTGGTCCAGGTCCAGCTGTGTGCGTTGTTAGATCCTTCTGTGTAAGAATTGCTGGTAGAATTTTCTTTGTTTTCATACTGCGGGAACAGGAAAGAGTGCGACCAGCCGGAGGCTACTTCCCCACCGAAGCTGGTGCGGAAAGTCAGGTACCTGAGGAAGTCTACTTCTCCATATACATTACCAAACAAACGGGTATTCAATCCTTTATTATTCCGGGTACGGTATTGCATGGCTACCGGGTTAAAAGCGTCGCCCAGTGCGTCTCCGGAGGAGCCGGCAAAGTTGCCTTTGATATCATATACCGGTATAATGCTCTGTTCGCGCATAGCATGACCAATAGCGGCATCCGACGTATTAATATCTACCGAAGGATTTTCTGACATCGAAAAAGCGAGGTTCTCTCCCACCCTGATACCGGGTGTGATATTATACTGGGTGTTGGAACGCACGGTATATCTTCTCAGGTAGGTGTTCATTAAAGTACCTTGCTGATTAAAATAATTCAGGGAGAAGAGATAGTTCCCTTTATCGCCGCCGCCGCTTACAGCCACATTATGACTGGTAATAGGCGCCGGACGGAAGATCTCGCGGTACCAGTTGGTACCTGCTTTGTTGGCCCTTGAAATCTGGTAGAAGCTATTATAATCGTCGAGGTCAGTATAGTTTGGATTTACATAATAGAGAGATGGATCAACGGAGGGATCTCCTTCCATTGCGCCCGATGGCAGGATATAATCCGGAATAACAGGTTTTGTACCATTGCCATAGAGTTCCGTTCCGGGATCAAGTCCGGAATTTTTATAGGCCAGCCACCGGAGATCGCCCTGCTCCTGCGGGTTGAGGGTATTCCATACGTTGCCATTTTTCGGATACTGGCGGCCGTAGTAGCCATCGTAAGCCACCTTTACTTTGCCGGAGCCGCGGCGGGTAGTGATGATGATCACCCCGTTGGAGGCGCGGGAACCGTAGATGGAAGCAGCACCGGCATCTTTCAATACCTGCAGGCTGGCTACATCGTTGGGATTGAGGTCGGCGATATCGGTGGTAGGTACCCCGTCCACTACATACAACGGGGAATTGGCGCCAAAGGTATTTACGCCGCGGATACGGATCTGCGGGGATTCTCCCGGCTGACCGGAGCCTATAACGGTAACGCCTGATGCCTGTCCCTGTAACTGTTCAGTTACCTGGCCGGAGGGTTGTTTTTTCAGGTTATCGATATTCACTACGGCTACGGAGCCGGTGAGGTCTTTCTTCTTTTGCGTGGTGTAACCCGTTACTACTATTTCATTCAATGCGCTGGAACCTTCTTTCATGGTAACGTTGATGAGTGATCTACCGCCAACGGGTATACGCTGTGCTTCGTAGCCGATGAAAGTGATATCCAGTTCATCACTGCTTCTTCCCGGCGCCGCTATAGTATAAGAGCCGTCTGCATTGGAAACAGTGCCGATGTTGGTTCCCGCGATGCGGACAGTTACACCGGCTACGGGGTTACCCTTTTCATCCCTTACCACGCCTTTTACCGGGTGCTGTTGCTGTATGGTGGTGGGTTCTGCAGGAGCGGGAACAATGGTTTTTTCGGTGACCATGTAAAAGTGTTCCCTTACCTTTTCGAAGTGCAGGTTAAAGGGAGACAATGCCTTGCCGAGTGCTTCTTCGGCCGACTGGCACGCAGCTACCGACAATTGTATTTTTTTGTTTTTAACCAGGTTGCTTTTGTAGGCGATGGATACCTTGAAGTGTTCTTCGATCAGGTGAAGAACAGTTTTCAGGGATGATTCATCTGGTTGTGCTTCCGCACTGTTACCGGTTTCGGGGGGAACCGGGTGGTTGCCGGCATCAGCTAATTCCTGGGCTGATACCGTTTGGGACAGGAAATACAGGGCCAATGCTTGCATCAGCAAAACACGTAAACCTTTTTTCATCTTGAACAGGTTTTAACGATTAAGAATAAGACATCTATAAAATCGGGCGGCGAGTGTTACGGTTTATGGATCCAGACTTCATCGCCTCTTTGGTTGAATTGCATACGGAAAACCTTACCCAGCTGTGTCATCATGGTATCGGCGTTGTAAATGATAGGCATTGAACCCGATACTTTATAGTTTAATAGTTGTGTGTCACGAACGATTAGTTTTTTACCAAACACCTGTTCCATAAAAACGGCCGCATCTGCCAGTGTAAAATCATCCATGATTAACCGGCCGGTGTGCCAGGAGGTGTAGTGTATGGCATCTACACTTTTCTTGGTATAATCGCCATCCTGTTTGTTGTAGCGGAGCATTTCCCCGGGCTGCAGGTATAGCGCTGCAGCTTTTCCTTTATTGGTTTCGCCGATATTGAGCAGGATACTTCCCTGCTGCAGTACTACTACTATTTCTTTACCGGCGCTGTTTACGTTGAACTGTGTACCCAGCACTTCCACATCGAGATTATCGTATGTATGAACGATAAATTTCTGTTGGGAGGCGGTATGTTTTACATGAAAGAAAGCTTCTCCATCGAGCCATACTTCGCGCTGCCCGTTTCCGGCTACGGCATACAACAGGCGGGAATCGGCGTTCAGCGTCACTTCCGAGCTATCCGGCAGCATCAGGTTCCTGGTTTCTCCCAGCCGGGTGAAAGTGCTGAGGATGGCAGGTTTCGGCCCTGAAGGCTTCCACCACCACCATGCTGCGGTGACCAGGATGCCCAGTATAACGGCGGCGGCATATTTGCCCACGCTTCTCCAGATGGATGGACGCTCCGGCATCGCTGCGGCCTCCTCCTCTTCTTCCAGTCCATTCAGCACGGCATCCCACAGTTGTTCCTTGTCCGGTGCGGACAGGGAATAATCGCGGAAGCGGATGCTTTGCACGAGTTGCCTGGCATTGCTGATGAGCGGTTCTTTCTCCGGGTGTTGTCTGAGCCATGATTCCCAGAACACATTCCTTTGCTCCGGGTGTAATACCCATTGCTGAAAGTCTTCATCCATTGCAAACTCCCGGGCGGTGTACGATAAATAGTTACTGGCTGCCAAGAGAACGTGCTTTTACCTAAAGAGCAGGTAACGCTTAAAATCTCATCACTTTTTTTAAGCTTTTTTTTTATTTACCTAAAAGCAGCAACAGGAGCGGCATAGGGAGATTTTTTTTGAGGATGCCGATGGCTTTGGAGATGGTATTATATACAGAATCGACCTGCATGGACATGATGTCGGCCACTTCTGTATAGTTCAGGTTCTGGAAGAAACGGAGATAGATGGCTTCCCGCTGGCGCCGGGAAAGGTTGCTGAGGGCTTCCTGGAGGAGACGTTTTTGTTCTTCTGCGGTTTCGTGCTGGATTAACTGGTTTTCGAGAGGAAGGGTATATTCAAATTCAAAGGCTTCCCATGATTCGCGGTGCTGGTACCGGCGATCTTTACGCAAAGCACGGAGCAGCCTTCTTCTCAGGCTGCTGATAAGGTAATACCGGACGTTCCCGATATTGGTGGTCAGGTGTTCCCTGCTGATCCAGAGGTCCTGGAACAGATCCTGCAAACAGTCTTTGACTCTTTCTTTGTCCTGGCAAAAATGCATGCCATAATGAAAGAGGTCATCGATGTGTGCATCGTATATTCCGGCGAAAGCGTGGCGGTCACCCTGTAGAAAGAGTCCCCAAAGTGAGGAATGGGAAGCCACCACGTGTAGCCCCGATCTGAAGGCTTTCCCTGTATTCATACTATTCTGGTTGATCTGCTAAAGCTTGTTAATTATTCTGACACTTGCAAATATTTTTTGGTACAGGATATGTCTGGTGGTATATAACATTAAAACTGAACGATATGAAAAACCTCACTTATTTGTTACTGTCATGCCTGGTACTTTTACTCAGCAGTTGTGAAGTGATAGGCGGAATATTCAAAGCAGGCGTATGGACCGGGATACTAGCCGTAGCAGTGGTGGTGGGCCTGATTATTTTCTTGATAAGTCGCGGGGGCAAACGGGGATAGTTTTATAAGTGCAGCCTTGCAGCGGATGGTTACAAGGCTGCCCTGTTATCACCTGTGTATAGAGGGTGAGTTCTTCTACCTTTTTGAGGAGTATTACATTCATGGCTCCAACATCCACACTGCCCGCGCGTTCCACTTCTACCTGTGAAGGTACTACTGGTAAGTGATGATGCGCATTAATAAAGTCTTCTATCTCTAATAAACCTGGTAATTTATAGGATGCGTGAAAAACATAATCCGGCCAATCGGTGGTAGTTACCTTTACACGTTTTGCTTTAATATCACCATTTACCGCCAGTTTCACCGTGGGGTTATTGGTGCCGATCGTTGGAGGCGATACGCAACCTTTCCTGCCCGGTTAAACTATTGTTGGTTAGTATTTTGGACATTTTTTAAAAAACTATATTCAAAATTTTGAAAAATAAAATAATTAACTACTTTTGCATCCCGTCTAAGCGGGGAAATCCCGGTAAAAACGGGACGTAGCGCAGCCCGGTAGCGCGCTTGCATGGGGTGCAAGAGGTCGCTGGTTCGAATCCAGTCGTCCCGACAGAAAGGCTAAAATCATTGTAACGCTTTGTTACGCGATATGCCGAAAAGCCCGCAGATATTGTATCTGCGGGCTTTTTTAATTTTGCCCCATATTATCTTATATCATCGAATTTCAAGGTGTCAGCAGAGTAATACCGTGAGTAGGTTTCAGAGTAACTTTACCTACTCTACGTAGATTCCTCGTCATATGTATTAATTTGCATTTCAAATTATTACAAAGGATATCATCTTATTTCAAATGATATCAACGGCTTTGTTTCTACTCATTTTTTGGGCTTGTGAGCCACGATCCAGAGAACATGATTTGTCCATTTAAAATGAAGAAGAAATGAGAAGTGAAAACACTTTCGGCGTACGCTATGCCCTGCGCCAAAACAAGAACAAAAGAAAAGACTACTCGGTGTACGCAAGAATTGCCTGTAACAATTCTCCGGAAAGAGAACTTACAATCAAGGGTAGTTTTCAACTGGAAAATTGGGATGCAGAAAAAGGTGGCCCCTACCTTACCTCAAAGGAATTAAAGGAATTCGCCACTTATCTGGAAAAAGTAAAATCAAAATTAACAGGCATTTTCCAGGATCTTGAATTGAAGGAAGGTGTGCTGACAGCCGAGAATATCAAAAATTGCTATCTCGGCATTGGCCCTGACATTCAAAAAGTCACCATGCTCCAACTCTGCAAAATCGCTTATGAAAAGTTTAAAACAGAGATTAAAAAAGGAAGCATCAAGAACTATGGCGCTACAAACGGCTATGTAGAAAGATACTGTAAATGGAAATACGCTGCGGGTGATATCCCCCTTCGCCATCTTAATTTTAATTTCATTGACGGCCTGTATACCTACATACTTCAAAATCCGATTAAGCCAAATGATCCTTGTAATAAGAATGGAGCCATGAAGCACATGGAGAGGGTTAAAAAGATGGTTAAATGGGCAGGAAAGAACGGCTGGTGTGAAAAGGACGCCCTTAGTGATTTTTCAGTCAATTTCAGACGGAAAGAAACAGAATATCTAACGTGGGAACAACTACGCATCGTTGAAGATGTAATCCTTGTTAATCCAATACATAAGCTCGTACGGGCAATTTTTGTTTTCTGCTGTTATACCGGCATGGCCCCAATAGATGTGCAATCCCTCCAACCAGGGCAATTATCTACGGACATAAACGGAAACATCTGGATGACCTATACCAGGGTAAAAAGTGAAATACCAGCATGGGTACCACTTTTAGAGAAGGCAAAGGAAATAATTCAAGAATACGGTCTTGAAGCAGGTGCATCATATAGAGAAACTGTGTTTCATTATGTAAGCAACAAGGTTCTAAATGATAACCTGAAAGTTATCGGTCTCATATGCGGATTTTCAGTGGAACTTCATCCTTACATGGCTAGACATACATTCGGCACCACTGTAACCATGCAGCTGGGCGTACCTCCGGAGGTAGTGCAAATAATGATGGGACATGAAAAGTTGGCTACCACCATGATTTATGCACGGGTAGGAAATCCCCTGGTATTGATGTATATGCAACGTGTACAGCAGAAGATCAACAGCGGTCAGACGCTCGGGATGCAGGGTATAAATGAAGAACAGTTTGCATTGCTTCTGGAGCAGATTGCGCCGAATGTGTTGGAGAAAGTATTCACAACAGTACTAATGCCTAAACTCATGGAAATTATCGATACAAGTCCGAAAATAAAAAATCCGGTCCTTCACTTAGAATATGAAGAGATTGGCCGGTAAAATAATTTGCCTTGAAATAGCTCACCAATGGGCTATTTCAAGGATTGAATTTAATATACCGGCATTACTTTCAAGAGTTACTGGTACTCTTTAAATCAAAAGAATCCATCAAATTGTCTGATATTTTTTTTAATACTTTAATATTAATATCCAATTCAACTTCATCTGACAACAATTCGAGAAAACTTATATTGACATCATGAAAAACCGCTATTGTAAGCTGCATAGGGTCTATTAACTTTCTAATATCAGTAGTTTGAAAGGTGATAATATCAAGAGCAAAATTATCATCTCGCTGATATTCCTGAATATTTGCAAATCCAGTATGCGCATATCCAGATGCTTTTATATAGAACGCACGATACCTGCCAAAATCAACAAGATCTTCTAAATCCCTTGCAGTTGCACGTTTCTTTCCTGGAAACAAATGATCCGCCCAGCCGTACTCATTATCTAAGAACTTCTTACCGTGTTGGGAAGCGATTGTATCAAAAAAATCATCAATATCATTTTTCTTCTCATCTTCCAAAACCCGGAAGCCTAAAGGTTCAAGACGCTCCTGATAACTCTCCATTTGCTTTTTAAGGTTTCTAATTCTATGATGATAAAACCGCATTGTTAAATCTTCCTCATCTTTATCACATAATAATTTAAGAGTTAGAGCATATTCATAAAATGATCTCCAAAGAACTAAAGCTCCATCATTGTAGCCTGACAAAAGCATATGTCCAATTTGATCTGCCTGCCGTAACATGAATCCATACAAAGTTAAAAGTACAACATCCGATGTCGAAACTTTATTTCCTGTGATGACCTTCTCAACATTCTTCAATACAACATGGCAAGTATTAATATAGGAAAAGAAGTGACTAAGGCTAGAGTTATTCAATGCAGAATTAGTGCGTTGATTATCCAAACATAAATTAAAAAATTTATCATACTGGATTGTAAACTTTCTATTACTCTCTTCTATAATATACTTCTCAAATACCTCGTTAAATTCATCTGAATTCTCATTGACATAAGATAAATAAACATCTTTGCCCAACCCTGAATCCAATTGAGCTTCCGTAATAAAATTAGAATACAACTCTTGAATATTTTCTATCAAAAGGCCACTAAAACTATTTCGTTTCATATTTAATTGCTTGGTTGGGGTGATTAAAGGTATCTGCTGCCAGGTAAAAGTTATGAAAATAATAATAATTCTTACCGAAATGACAAATTATACCTACAACCGACCTTTAGATATTCTCCTTTTCTCCATCAGTTCCATAATCTCACTATAATCATAGTAAGCTAAATTCCCGATCATCGAAAACTTCAGCGTCCCATTATTTCTCATAGTCTGCAATGTCCCTGCTGATAGCCCCAGCATCTTCTTTACTTCATAGGTTTTAAGCCACCTTTTGGGTTCTTCCGGCTTATACCTGGATAACATCGCTTCTATTTCCTGGAGAAGCTCTTTCTTAAAATTAGCCAGATCATCTTTCGTCACTATTTCAACCACACCCATAGCACAATATTTATAACAGCATACAATAACTAAAGCCCCACACGGGGCTTTAGCAGGTTATCCCCGTCTACATGGACTATCGCTGGCCGGCGTACTCCTACAAACCGGCGTCCTTTTCACCCATGTAATCTGATTGGTGCATTGTTTGGAGAATTTCCACCAGTCCACTCGGACATATAAACAATGCTTCCTAGTATCGGATGGTAAGAGGGTATATACTTAATATATCCCTGGTCGTGCAAGTCATTGATACATCGCTGGTAGGTGGATCTACTTATTTTAGCCAGTTCCAACACCTCTTTACGATCTATTGAAACCGGTTCGCCGAAGTCATTCATACACCATAGCTGGAATAAGGCCAGATAAAGACTTAAATGCGGAGCGCCGATTTTATTGTCATTTTTTATGACAGCATACAATGCTGCAAGCCTGTCCCTTGCTTTTTCCATATCATCACATTTTCAATTTCACAATAATTAGTTTAGCTTATCGATGGCCCTTTTTGCCGCTCCTGCTTCTGTGAAGAAGCATCGTTAGCAACACCCTGCTTATTCACCTGGTCAGTGGATTGGTTGATACCGGCAGCCTTCTTTAATTCTTCAATACTTGATTTTTGTAGGCTGGCAGTATAAACACGTAGCGTGTCATGCTTGGGTGATGCTTCAATAAAAAAAGACTTTTCGCCAGCCTGCACATGCTGTCTGTTCCCTCTTTCCAGTGAAGCATATAGATCGTCTGCTTTTTCCGGGTCTTTCAGATCGTTGATCGGCAGCGGCCCTGCGACTTTCCTGATATCAAAGCCCTTAACGGTTTCAAGAGGATGATTACCCTGTTTGTCCGTTTCTTTGAAATTAAGATATGCCCATTCATTAGTGTCCTTATTCAGAAGAAAAGATCGCTGCTGCATAGCATTGTAAGCATTTTTTATGGTAACGTTGCCGGCATCCTTTCCGATAACAAAAGTTTGTTTCTGAATTTCTCCAACCTTGGGGCGTACCAATAATTCCATTCCGTTCCGGAAAACGAGGTCACTGCCTTCCCTGGTAGATCGTTTATAAGGAAAGGTGACAACAACTAAATCTTCGCCGAACTGTTTTGTGTCATATAATTTAAACTCCGGCTTACCGCTTTTTATGTTTATTGCCAGGGCATCATCAAGCGAATTCCCTGCACCGATTTTACGAAGATCATTCTTATGATACTCCAATACCTTCTCACTCATTTCGCTGATAAATTTGTTAGTTAGTAATACGGGAGAAACACTTTCATACCATTCTACTGAAGGAACACCATAGATAATCCCTTTTACTGCCATCGGGATTGATTTCAATTCCACTACCTCCTTAACACTATATTCCTCGCCCAGATTCACTGATTTATGTTCTGCTCCCCATTTATTTATCGAAAAGGCAAAATCATCTACGGTCAAGTCACCTTTTCTTGTATCGAACGCCATCCAGACATTTCCCTTATTGTATTCCTGCTGCATTAAATCGTATATATCCTTATTGATCGACACATCCGGTCCATCAAAACGGAGTTCATCCGAGTAGTATCCTGCCGGATATTTAAGAGCAAAAGGCGCAGAAGGGTTATAAACCTGTTCTACGGTCCATTGCTGATCATTCCAACGATTGGGAGGAAATGCACTGGCTACATAGAAACCAGTATCACCCATAATCTCTCCGTCATATTCATACTTCATTATTGCACCCTGATAAGTAGCATACAGGCTAAAAGCTACGAAGCCGTGTACCGGAAGTGGTTCATCTTTAATGGCATCAAACAATCCCTTATAGCCACTTTGATAATCATTATGGTTGCTAATATTATATAACTGATGCCCGGTTTCATAAACCAAATGACCAGGATGGGTATGTTTAACAACCTTATAGGAATCAATAACGTGGTCTGGAATAAAGATCACCTTATCATCACCACCTCTGTATTCAATGTTATTTGCCATACACAAACTTTTTATTTATATAATTGGGACAGCATTGATCAAATGGTGATTCTTAATCTTTAGTTTAAGATTTCTCCCGCCATCCTTTTCAGAGAGAAACAGGAAGAGTTGCTTTTTATCCGGGATGGTAAACTTCGGGACGACAAATACTAAAACTCCATTATCCTTCGCCTTGATTAGATTAGCATTTCCGGCAATATAGCGGGGGATTACATCAACCTCTTGGTGAGCCGTACGTCGGGCAATCTTTCTATCCCTGATAGAAAATTTTAGCTGATCAGTATAATAATTGATGGAAGATCTATTTTCCAGGAATACCTGAAAGTAAAACAGATCATTTTTAATATAGATTGCGGTCAGCTGCGCCTCAATCTCAAATTTCCTGTCGTGTGGCCCATGATGCTTTCTTTTGCTGATCTTTACCAAGTCAGCTGTTCTTTCTACATCAGCAGCATTCAATGTATCCTTGGATAAACTTGCTGTTTCCTCGCTGGCATCTTGGCTATACTTTGGAAACTGTAGATTCAAAACTGATGGAGTACTGTCATATCCCACCAGGAAAGAATAGAACTTACCATCCTCTGTAACGATACTCAGATTAGTTTCGGGAAAATTTTCCTTGCCTGCCTTCACCTGCAATATATTTTTTACACCTTTAGCCTTCTGTACCATCAGATCCCTGCTGCCGCGATCAACGCTGCTGATAGCGAAAGGGAAAATAATATTGGACGTCTTACTGTATGCGACATATAAACGCATCGGTTCAATATTTCGATAATCTGGTGTCTGTGCCTGTACAACACCACTTCCTATCATGCAGAGTATACCTGCAAATCCAATCACACATTTCATCATCACTAGGAATTTTATTGTAAGAAAATATCAACTCTGCCGGTTCTTCAGTAACACCTGGTAGCCGGCCTTTATATTAACTTTGATCAATCGGACTTTTTTACTCAATAAAGACTTTGCTGTTTCAATACCGGCGCTCGCGGCCTGCACTCCTAAAGAAGGGTCCATGGACATGATAGGTATTCCCTGTATTGCCTGATCTGCGGAGTTTTTTGTAACATCACGGGCGATAGCACCGGGAATATATATGCCGGCCATACCATCAAGATCGTAAACAGACAGTGATATGGGAAGGATGGAGTTATCTATTCTTATTGAGTTAATTTCAACCTGCAGCCGCTCACCATTAATCGAGGCAGCACCATATACAGAGCTGTTTTTGGGTATTAACCGACCAGCTATATAAACATCACTGGTGATACGCATCTTTATGGTAGATCCAGATACCAACGTCTGATATTCCGGAATCTCCGCTGAGACAGCGTTATCTTCCTCCGCGGATGCAATATCATCATCAACAGAATAAAATCTGTTTGGCGGCTGATGACCAATAACCAGAGAATCGCCAGGATAACGGTTACTTTCAAGAAGTGCGGGTTGAAGAGATGAAACAGGAAGCACATCGTCCCTATAATGGTTAACAGGATAAGCAAGTTGCTTATGCTCGGCTGACTGCTTCTTCATTTTATCCTGGATACGAGACGGATACTGTATGTCAAGGATTTTATCCAGCATTCCATCCAGCTTTGCCATCTCCGGATCGCTTTGAGAACCATCCTGCAATACCTGCATCATTTTTTCCAGCTGCCCGACCTCGGAGGACACTGCAGGAATAACGGAAGGAGAATCTTTTGCGGGCAAAAGGCTCTCTTTGTTGAGAGGTTTTATATCTTCCTTACGTTGAAGCTCTTTATTAAGCTGTGCCAGTTTTTGCTGCACCCGGATAACATTTTTATCCGGTTCGCTATTATCTGAATAAGGGGATTCAACTGCTCCATCATTTAACGGATTATTTACACCGGCTTCCTTTTTATAGGTATTAAAATCTAAATCATGAACACCGGCAGCGTTGCCTCCACTCATCTTGTCATAATAAGGATCTCGTTTGGCTATTTCCCTCCATCTGGCAGAATCACGATCTGCCTTTTCGTAATAATCAATTTTACCCATACGACTATCATCCTGGAGAATAGGCGCCGGTAATTCATAATTAAAGGCGTCTTTACCGTGCTGCATGGGTGCTGCAACTCCCTTACCACCTCCTAAAAGCGAAAAGATGACGGTTACAAAGGGAAATATTATAAGAGGTGCAATAACAGCAAATCTTCTTTTTCTTAAATATTCTTCTGATAATGATTGCGTCTTTTCCATAACTCACATTTTTCGATGACACATTTAGGGCAATCCTATTGTTTTATCAACCAGCAATAGGCTATCAAAGATGCCAGGATGCCTGGTGTACAGGATGTCGATGGTCTTTTCGCCATTCGGTACAGCTCTCAGACTATCGAGATAATACCTAAATCGGACTATGCTGCGATAGCTCGTACTATTTTTCAAATCTGCCGGCGTATAAACCGGATCGGCTGATATTATATTGGCTGGGCGACTTATTGAATACGGCTTAATTTTCAAACTATTACCCGGAGCATCTCTGCTAAGCCCGATATATATAAAAGCACATGTACCAAGCCCAAAGAAACAGAGAACAATAACCTTCAAATACCTTTTAGGCAGCCGGTTCAATCTATCCGAAAATAAATTTGTATACTTTCTGATAGCCGGGAAATATTTTTGGATAAGCACATCCAGCCACCTATAAAGAATTTCCTGCTGTCCTTTTCCCTTTTCATTCTTGGGCACTTTCCATCTCCACCTCATAACTCAGCGATTTATCACATTAATATCATCATTCCGGAGTATTGACCAGTGCAGGATTAAAAACCCGTGAGAATTATTATCCGTACTCTTTGCATCTTGCAGATAACCTTCAGTAATAAGGCTTCTAGTGGTGATACTGGTTGGCCTCCGGATCTGAAGTGTTGCGTAGCATTTAAAATAATATGGTTTCTGATTAAAATCCACATTTACGCTATCAACCTCTATACGCTGGCTCACATTGCCGGAGATAACACTGGTATAAAACCCGCTCTCTTTAAGGCTGCGGTACTTCTCTCTGGCTGATGCGTCAGCCAGGTACATAGATTTCGCAATATTTGATTGAATAATTTTCTCATCCGGATCAAGAGTAAAAAACAGCCGGTGAAAATCTTTTACGTGTGCCCGGGCTTCTACAGGGAGATAATTTCTACGATCATCAGCAAAAGCCTCAATCACTTTGTCTCCATAAAGCACATATATCATTCCCTGAACTTTTGCTGCCAGCTGATAGCTTTTGTAATAACAGAAGCAGGAAATAATAAGATTGCTTATAATGACTGCAATAGTGAAACTACGTATGTACTTAAAGGCAGTATCTATATTTCTCAATTGTCTGAACATGGCACAATGTTTTACTTACCCGCTAATTCATCATACAAATGGGAACCACCCAATCCGGCAACCCGGCCAATATCTGCCATCACTCCGGAGCCTGGATTCTTGCCGGTGTACCCCTCATTGAAGTTTTTAGGAGCATTGTATGCGTTAGAAATGCCCTGGCCGAGCCGAGAGGCAGCCATGCCAGCGCCACCTGTGGCAGCTGAAGTTGCGATGCCGGTGATTTTCTGCAACATCGGATTACTACCGGTAACGTGAACAATATATCCGGCTATACTTGGGACGGTAAAGTAACCAACGATGCCTAAGACAAGAAAGATCAGGTAAGCCGTATCATTGGCCCCAAAAGATGTGTCTCCATACTTCTTTATCTGTTCAATATCTAATAGCAACATATTGATCTGAATCTTATTGATGATCGCTCCGAAAATGTTCGCAACAGGCAACCATAAAAAATAATTAATATACCTGCCAACCCAACTAATCAATGATTGCTGGAAACCATCAAACACACTCATACCGAGAACCAACGGCCCCATTATCGCCAACACGATGAGATAAAATGTTCTAACTGTATTAATACATAGTGACGCCGCCTGAAATAAAATCTGTAGCGCTTCAGAAAGAAACTGTTTTACAGAATTACGGATACTGTAAGCGGTTTGTTCCAGGCTAAATTTTATATCATTGCCAAGTCTTTCAAACATGCCTTCATTTGTTCTAGTGGAATCTTTCGGATGGTAATATTTATACCATTTATCCTTATCTCCCTGTCCGTTGGTGCCGATATACATTTCATAGATATCAGACCGTTTTATCGCGTCTTCTTTCTGTTTCAGGAGTACCGCGATAGCTGTATCAGAATTCTTAACTATTCCCGCTGTCGCTACTGCAACCGGCTTCATAATACCATTCATTACGCCAAGTACCAGCGGGACATATAAGCCAATAGCCACAGCTATAACGAAAGGACGCAGAAGCGGATACAGGTCCACCGGCTCCGCACGGGCAATCTGCCCCCACACCCTGCTGGATATAAACCAAATAGCGCCAAAACCGGCAATAGCCTGACCGATCTCAATCATATCGCTACACAGTGGAATCATTTCGTCGTACAGCTTATCCAGCACACTATGCAGACCACCGATACTATCTGCTATGCCCTGAGCATAACAGTATCCGGGAAAAATAATCCCTGCCACCAGGAATACACAAACCAACCTTGCACTTTTCATACATAATTATTTAATCACTGATACCATGTAGCAAACGGACCATGCCGATATCATTTCTTTCTTTTGCCCGTTGTAATCCCAGCATCTGCGCACCAGAATTAAACTCTTTGAGAAAAAGTAATTTATCTTCCATGCTATAAAAAATCCGATCAATACCATCTAGCCGCTCATCATCAGACATACGGAGCTTGTTGGCGGTTACAATCATAATCAGTTCATCCAGATTCTTTAAACTTTCATTAGTTATCTGACCGTAGACAGCAGACATGTATTCCAGTTCTTCCACACTGAATAAATTGCTGTTCCGGAAAGCACTAAATGCACTTTTATACTGTTTCAGAATAGCACCCTGACAACTGATTATTTCAGGAACACGCCTGTAATTCTTGATAGCAGGGTTTATAGCAAACAACTCATTGAGAAAAGTTTCATGCAGATTAAAATTCCCCTTGGAAAGATCCTTAACGGTATTGTATCCTTTGCTCACAATCTTATATCCATCGTACATATTCTGTAGAATCTTTTTCAGCTGACTTAACTTTTGAATATTTAAAGCCAATTGAGCGAGTTCATCTGCCTGTGCGGAAGCATGTGTTGGAACCAGTTGCACAGAAAAAAACAACAACATCACAAAACCCAATACTCGCATACAAACCTATTTTAACCCATAAAGTATTTTTTGAACCTCAATATCCTGTACGTCTGATCTGCGCTGCTTTTCCAATAATCCAATCTCATCACGAAAGGAGCTAATAAATGCCTGCCTGTCCAATACTTCCGCATATAGCTCATCCAGCTTTTTCAATCTTTCATCATCAGATAATTGAAGTTTATCAGGAGTGATTACAAGCAGGAAAGCGTTAATTGATTCTTCGTTCTCGGTCCTTGCATTCTCCAGCACGGATAAGACATACTCTATGTCACCGGATGAAAGGAATCCGGATGAATTCACTTTCCTGATTGTGTTCCTGCAGGTGGTTTCTGACCAGGTTAAAGAAGAAAGTAGCGCTTCAGCTTTCGGATATTCTGAAATAAGTGGATTAACCTGCTTCAAAGCCCGAAAAAAGAAGCTATGCAAGGAAAAATCTCCGTTCTTAATCTGAGAAATGGTAGTCAGACCTTTCTGAGCAATATCATATCCTTTCTTTGCATAGCCCATATACTGCTGTAGCAAAACGATCTGCTTCAGGAGGTATTCCCGCTGGGTCTTTTTCTGCCGGAACCATTCATCAAAAGTCTGTGCATTTAATGCCGGGGAGACTGAAATAAACAATAAAAACAAAAAGCACATTTTCATACCATCACCATTTAATAAGATCATTGCAGTCCGTATAACCGCTTCACCATTTCTATCTCGCTCGCACCTTTGGATCGCTGCATACTTATACCTATATTATGGGTAGTAAACTGCTTTAATGCTGTATAGTTATCGCTGATCTGAGAGCCAGCATCTGCTATAATCTGTAGGCGCTTCCCGTCAGACATTTTAGTACTGAAAGAATTAATCACCAGTTGCAGCTGATCAATATTTTTCAAACTCTCGGATAGTATGCCGGAGTAAACTTTATACATGTACTCTATTTCCTCCGGCGTAAAATGATTGTCTTGCCTAAGTAGCTGAAATGACCGCTGGTATTCATTTACAAGCGTTACTTGCAGTTGTACAACATCTTTTATCTTTTTGTAAGTAGCAATGGCGTTTTTGACTTTCCACAGTTCGTCAAAGTATCCGGAATACAGCTGCCGTTGCTTCTCTGTCCAACTGCCTATTTCTTCCAGCTTTAATTTGGAAAGCGTATTTTCCAGCGTCTTCTGCACGTTTTGTAGAACAATAGTATTATTCTGAATTCGCTGTACCTGGAGATCCATTGCACGTATGACCTTTTTTAAAGCAGCTTTCACAACCACCCAAACAATTGCTTGGCTTTTTTGGGTTGGCAGGATAACAAGACAGAAACTAAGCACAAGGCAGATCGAAATTCTATACACACATTTCATACATCACGATTAAACAGTTAATTCAAATCCTGCACTAATGCGGAGATACCCCGCTGTATATCTCCCCCGTATCTATCAGTGTATGCCATCACTTTTATCTTTTCCGATTCTTCCGTGCTATAGGCATAGTATTCCTCCGGCGATGGTTCAAAGCGATAGACTTTCATAACCTGCCCACCCAGGTCAATAAAAACCTCTCTATATCGCCGCCCCGGCTCATTTGCTCTGTTTACAGAAAGAACCATATCTCTTGCCTTGTCAGACAAACCAAGCATCGCCTGGATTTCCTGAAACTTGTTCTGGAATTTCCGGAGGTCCAAGAGGATCTTGCAGTCGGCATTGGAGATAATAGCCTCTTTGACAATACTGGAGCTAATCAGATCCGACAGCTCTTGTGTTACCGTAATAGCTTCCCCATAATGTTTCCTGACAGTCTTATATAAGTACTTCATGAACTCCGCCATACCGCTACGCATAATGGCTTTCCAGGCTTCCTCTATGGTAATTACCTTATGGATACCTTTCAGTTTCCGCATTTTGGAAATAAACATTTCCATAACCAGCAGGGTAACGGCAGGGAAAATTGGATGGTCCTTAATATTGTCCAGCTCTACGACTACAAACCGCTCTTCCAGTAGATTTAGGTTCTCCCTTGCGTTCAATAGGTATGAAAATTCACCACCCCGGAAATAAGGTTTCAGCACATACAGGAGGTTGTTTATGTCAAAATCCTTCTGCTGAACACGCTCACGCTCTAATACTGTCACATACTCAGTCTGTAAAAACTCATAGAAGCTGTCAAAGCAGGGAAATATAGATTTATCACTATCCAGCTTTTCATAGTACAGCTGCAAGGCATTCGACAGCGCCACATATTCCGACTGGTTGAATGTTTCGCTCTCCCGCTTCCATAGCGACAATAGCAAGGTTTTGATCGATTCCTTTTTTTCGATATCCAGGGTATCATGCTCTGATATATAGAACGGGTTAAACCTGATCGGGGATTCCTCCGTATAACTGAAATAATAACCATTCACCAGTTTACACAAGCCAGCATAGCTACCACCAACATCCAGGATCACCACATGCGCTCCCTGTTCATAGTAATTCCGAAGCAACGATTGCATGAACATGCTCTTCCCGCTACCACTACCACCTATGACGATTTTATTCCTGTTGGCTATCTGCGATAGCTTCATAGGCTCATGGGTAATGTCTACGTGCAATGGCTTGCCCGTCTGCCTGTCACCCAGCCGGATACCATAAGGGCTGATGCTGCTTTTATAAGCTGTCTCTAAACTCAGAAAGCAACATGCCTGTTCACAGAAAGAATCGAAACAGTCATTTTGAGGAAAATCCCCTTCATTACCCGGCATCGCCGCCCAATAAAGCTGAGGACCACCTATAGTTTCCTGTTTGGCAGAGGCGTCAAGTGCGGAAAATGCCGTTGCCACCTGGTTCCTGATGTCTTTCAGCTCATTTTTATCCGCAGACCAGGTACATAAATTGAAATGTGCCTTTACCGGCAAACGCTGATCACTCACAGCTTCCTGTAAAAAAGCATTGACAGCATCCCTGGCAACGGCATTGCTACGGCTGTATGCAGATAAGGACTGAAGCCGCAGCCGCTTCTTTTCCAGCTGCTGGATCTTCTTTGCCGGGTCACCGATAATTATAAACTGATTATACAGGTGATTACAGGATAACAGTTGACCAAGGCTGGCGGCAAAACCAATACTATATTTATAGTTGTCGCTGGAATATTTATCATAATTGATCCTGCTGCCACATAACCCCGGCAGACTTTCTGCGTCGGACAAGGTATATATCTGCAGATAGTCGTCCCCAATCCGGATATCATCTCCAAAAAGAATATCCTTACTAACAGGGTTACTTGCGTCAGGCAGAAGGTTACAATACCGTTCTATAATGCCAGCCTTTCTTTGCGTACTAAGTAGATCTTCATCCTGCAGGCGTTTTAGCTTCATCAGCCCACTGCCTTCAAGAATACTTTTAAACTGACCGGCGCTGTCCAAAAAATCACGCAGTACATTATCATTCTGATGCGCCGCCGGAATAATAGACTTCCGGCACAGATTTGACATCAGTGATGTTGATGGCCTCCTGTCATTTACCATCTTCGTCAGCATAATAAAGCAGGAGTGATCAAGAAATGGTCGCTCGTTGAAAAACCGGGTGCTGCTGCGGGACAGAAAGGAATCGATATCCTTTTCACCATCTCCGGTATACTTCTTATTGATATACCAATCCTGCTTATGAAAAACAGTAAATTGTGGTAGTACCTTTATTGCCTTGATAAATGTCTGATGCAGCACTTCATAGTCTGTCGCTGACAGCGTAAATATCTCGGGAAGCTCTATTTCATACGCGACAGTTATATCTGCATTCTTTGATAAAATGCAATCATGTTCTACGGCCATTATTGGCAACATTTCCTCCATCACTCTTTCCATAACTCACATTTAAATTGCCCATAAAAAGATTCCGGCTATAAGCCGCACGTATACAGGTTGGAATCTGTCTTCTTGCCCACTTCTTAGCCAACCCGAATTCACCGTATGTGTTACTTAATTTGTAAACCTTCGCAGTAAGCCCAGCACCGCTGCCGCCAGCAACCGCCAGACATATGTAAGTGTTCAGGCCACATACATACATAATGGCAAACAGTATCATTATTGCTAACATGCCAGCTGCCAGATACCAGATATATTGCGCCTTCAATCCGCGGAATTCGATGCTGAGATTAATTCCTTTGTTTACAGAATAGATACTGTTTGCCATAAAATTGATTTAAGAAAACACTGTTGCACACTTAGGTAAGACCAAAGAAGCTCTTCAACACCGTGGCTACTACAACAAGGAAAATGCAGCTACCAAACCAGCTGGCGGCAACCCGTGAGGTATCCGGATCTCCACTCGACCATTTTTGATAGACCTTTACAGCCCCGATTAATCCAACCACCGCGCCTACACCGTACATAAGGTCTACGCCGGTATCAAAATATCCCCTCACTTTATCGCTGGCCTCCTTGATGCCAGCTTTTCCATCTGCCTGTCCCTGGGCCATGACAGAGAGATTCACTAATTCCAGTAACAATGTTGTACTGGCAAGCAACACTGTTCTTTTGTGTTGTTCTAAATTCAACCACTTCACTTTCATACACACAGTTTTTAAAATCACACATTGCTGTTGCAGCCGGCATTCATATAATGGGATACCGGAACTATCTTGCCGCTACCATAATGCTGACACATCATCATCCTGTAGGCCATTTGAGCCTAATTCTTTACTCTCCCCCAAAATCACGTTATTGATGGCAACCTGAAACGCTGTTCCCTTGATGGCAGGATACTCGGAGATTAGCTTCCTGAGAATAATAATAAGACCGGCCTTGCTATATCTTTCTGCTGCTGCAACTTCCATCACCATCTTGATCCTGGCTGACAGTTCAAATGCGAGAGAGAAAAGGTCCACTGATTCATTGGGAGGCCGCGTATCATCTGTGCTTTCAAATAATGACAGCTGGTTAGATTCAGGCTTAGATGATGTAGGCTCATGTTCTGCCGGACGCCGCGTGATAAAATTCTTTATCTCCTTCCGGTAGTAGCGTACCAGCACATAGCAATAATAAATTCCAAGAAGAAGGGCGGCTACAATTAAGTAGCACGCCCATGAGATTGAACTTAACATAGGCTGCTTCCTTTTTATTCCACAAACTCATACCATCACGCAGCCTATGTTAATCAGTACACCACTCTTTCACACATCAACTGCACCAGGTATAATGAACTATCTGGATGCAAATATGTGCCTGATTGAAAGCAAAAAAACCTGACAACACTAGTAGTAGGGTGCCTAACCTGTTATATAACAGGATATATAGATTTAGAAATAATTTATTTTCTGATTCTTTTTAAAGGAAGGAAATGCCCGGTAAACGAAAAGCGTGTAGATATCTGATACACCTCATTTACAGGCATACATGTATAATTGATTTGATTATTTAAATCATTTTGCTAAATTTAGGATCATAATGAAAGAACGACTGTAATAGACAGCATTCCCCTTATATTCTTCTCCCAGACATAACAGCATGACAACTATCAGCGAAAGTTGATAGTACTACGTATGCCCATACATTAAAATCAAAAAAAGGTTATGACTTTAATCGAGCAATTATTTCTGCTATTAGAATTATTTATGAAAAAGACTGAAGAAGAAAGACAACAGAAGGCATGGAACATGTTTCATTCATTCTTCATTCTGTTCCCACCTGCTACAATAAAAAATATGATTAACGATTTGGCAGCATTCTCGCAAGACAGAAAGGATATCGCTGAATCAGAAAAACAAAAGCTACTCGCGTTTTGCAAATATCTAAGCGTTAGCTTAAGCCTTCTTCGCAATGAAGTAAATAATCGTAAAGCCATTACTGATATTAGAGCAGAAATATTTTCTGACAACGACCGTTCATTGTAACGTTAGCCACTATTACCTAAGCAACCTTAGTTCTCCCCACAGTTTTTCCGTATTATCAATTAAAATCAAATTGTATGTTAAACAGACATGAAAAGCTACCAGGCTGGTTAAACCAGCCTTACAAACTCTCTATGACTGAGGTGGAGAACCCTTTTGCAGTAGTAGAAGACTTCTTTGATCATGATTACTTATATGGTCACAGAGATAGTCTTTGGGAAATGATGAAATCAAATGTGACGGGAAACTATTCCAAACGGTTATCTACTAAAGAAAGAGAAAATATGGTCACATCATACGAAATGATAGAAAGGCTGATAGAATCATGTTATCTGATAAATGAATTGCATAAATCAGGTAAGATTGTTTTTAATAAAGCGGCGGAAAATACAGCCCAGTGCGAAGAAGAGTATCCTGATCAACATAACCCTATTATTGAAGGAATCATGAAGGTTGGTGATAAAATTCCGGGTATAGAAAAAGTATATCTAATTAAATACCATTCCCGGATCGACTATACCGCTTCGCTTCTGGTGCTTACGCATGGCAATACCACTAACCATGAGCAGCTGGAACAAAATATAAGGGCACATTTTCAGGAGGATTGGCCTGTGAATATTCTGATAAGGACAGCGACCGAGGTATTCAACCTATGGAAGGAGGGGAATATTTTTTATAACCGGATATGCTGGAAAGAAAGGCTGATATATGATGCGGGGAATATAGCCTTACCGGATTCCAAATTATACTCATTGGATGATATAAAAAATAAGGCAATGGGCCTGTTTGAAAATATTAGCTCTGTTGTTCCTGGATTTCTTCTTGGGGCGAAGAACTACGCTAATGAAAAGATGAATGCCTTATCCGCTTTCTCCCTACATCAGGCAGCAGAACATAGTTTGCGGGCACTACTTATATCCATAATGGGATTTTCACCATATAAGCATAATCTACGTCCCTTCTTAAAATCCAGCTTATTTCTAACTGAAAAGTTGATTGAAGTATTCAATGAGGAAGATATTAAAGAGGAAAAATTTCTTTGCCTGTTAAATAAAGCATACGTGAAAGCCCGCTATGTGAATGACGATCAATTTATTATTACAGATGAAGATTTGGCGCTACTTCATTCAAAAGTACATGCACTTGTTATGACGACAGAGAAAGTATTTTATGAGGTGACTAGCCAGACTGGAACTCTATCATCATCACCTTATTTCACCAAAGCAGATTGTGACTTATGAGAACGATATTCAGAAATGCCAAACTTCATTCAAAAGCTGCCCGCAGGCAGGAAAGGACTGTTGATGTACCGTGGCTTAACTTATCCGGTCATTGGCTTGTAAAGGCAGGGTTTAATATTGGTGATGATATCTGCATAATGGTGCAGCATAATTATCTGCGAATTACAAAATCTGGACAGGTATCGAAAAGTGATCATCCCGTTAAATATAAAATCAAATGAAAAATGCAGAAGATATCCGCATGGCTTCTATAGCCGGTCGTAGCTACCGCCGAAAAGCTACTATTGAAAAAACACCGTTACTTACACTTTCCGGGAAATGGCTCACGGAAGCGGGTTTTGTGATGAACGATAAAGTACAGGTAAGAATACTCCCAGGTAAACTGATTATTACCCAACTAATTAAACTACCTGGATATAAAAGGCAAATAAAACGGTACCTGGAAAAGTTAAACGGAACTATTTAATTACTTATTTGATAACTCTACAATAATACATTATGGCAACAAAATCCAAATTGAAATTGATACAGCAATCCACCCATTACCTGAAAGTACGCCAGGACAGGGTGCCTCCATTTATTATGGAAGGTTCGTATGTTTTTGCTGAAAAAGTAGAAGCAAACGCAATTAGCCTGAAACCAGATATTTTTCTTGTTTCATTCCTAAACGGTGGAAAGAGATTTATAAAAGGTCAACGGAAAAACGGAAATCTTCTATTCTCTGATATCCGTTCTGGCCGGGCTGTACCGTCTTATAAAAATGAAATCAATGGTATCTACCGACTTAAACTTGTTTCTGATACAGAAGTGGATATTCCAGTTCACCTGAAATCCCTCCATGATCAAATATCTTAAGTAACGTGAGTTTTGGTGAAAAATTAAAATAACAGGCACCGTGTATTCCTGCACCCGCCTGCCTTTTATCATCCTATTCTACCAGAAAATCAAGATCCGGTTTATCAACAATGCGCCAACCATCGTCATACAAGGCAAAATATGCTTTCCTGCTTTCCTTGGGTTCAATTTTTAAATTGGAAATGGCAACAAAGGGAGTGACGTTCTTATACACATATGTATATTCAACAATGGCTTTCTTATCGTTTTTCAGCATCTGCATTCCGGTAATCTCTCCAAAATGCTGCTCGGCAAGTTTTACCTTCTGAACCATTATTTTTTTATCTTTCTCCGGTGTTTCCATAAGATACGGTTTGGCCTTATCTGTAAAGAAAATAAAAGGAGTACCCATTTCAGCTAAGGTCTGCTTCCGCTTTAAAGTAATATACCCTTCCTGTTCCAATTTTGTATCCAATGCTCTGGCGGCATGGTCAGGATCAGCAGTGTAGATATCCCAATCAATGGTAACAGGATATTTTGCCTTAATTAATTCCGCCGCGTGTTCTCTGGTAAGTTTCTTTGAGCCGCATGAAATAAATAGAATTGCCGCTACAATAAAAGAGAGTGTCTTCATATAGTGGTTATTTTGAGTTACTAAATAAACCGATTATCGGTTCTGGTTAACAATACAAAATAGGGTTTTTCTATCTTTTTCGCTTCGGTATTTTACCCATTCCCTTAAAAACCTCTTCATCGGAGATCTTTTCACAATGTAGTAAGAACGTACTAAGGGGAATCCCTAACCCTTCAGCGATAAATTCTAAGGTTGTGTATTCCGGGTTACGTCTTCCCAGCTTAATTTCAGTGATAGCATTCTTAGCCACCCCGGAGGATGCCACAAGGTTTCCCTCGCTTTTAACCAGGTTTATATCTTCAATCCCATTCAATTTATTCAACTTTGCCTGCTTCTTATTAGCATCTAACCATTTTGTAAGACCTAAACCCAGTCTGTACGTATAAAACTCTTTAGTTTTTTCCATAGGTGGAAAATGCCATATTTAGAAAAATATTTTACCCCACAATTGTGGGGTAAAGTGATTTTTTTCATATCTTTATACCACAAGCGGCATTAAAAAGCTGCTGAATCACTTAGGATATACGAAATAAATTAGACATGAGAACGATAGTATTTGTAAATACGTCTTGATGATGTATTTTGCGATCTTATAAAATAATGATATTAAGCGATTTGCTTTTGTTTACGGCGCTCTACAAACTACGACCTTGAAGGCACACCCGGAAACTGAGTGAAACGCTCACGCTATGGCGTGGGCGTCTTCTATTCGGTGTGTCAGGGTGTCGTAGCCCCGTAGAGCCGGTAGGGACTAACCCACGTCTTTTTTTTGTCCCTACCAGTAATCACCCTCTTTATTCTATAATCTCGCGCATCCCCACTTCTGGCATATATAATTAACGGTTGTTTTTCAAATCTAAATGGGGTAAGAATTAAGGCAGCCCGTGAATGTCTATTCACTGGGGCTTTATAATCCAACAGACAGTTAAAAAAAGTATGTAACCGCTAAATCTATTGCAGGCAGCGTAACAAACAAACATCTTCCATAATCATAAAACCACGTCATCATGAAAAGATTATTTTTCCTGATAGGGATACTATTGCCATTTCTGCACTGCTTGTCGCAGACAATTCCTGTCAGCAGCCTAAATATAGGTGATCAGATGCCGGCAGTATCGCCAACTCATACCGTAAACTTTTCAAGTAGTCAGATTTCACTTGATTTATACCAGGGCAAACTTCTGCTTCTGGACTTCTGGACAACAAATTGCAGCAGCTGTATTGCAGGTCTTGCAAAATTGGATAGCCTGCAACAGCAATTTAATGGGCGGGTACAGATAATATCTGTTACCCAGGAGAAAAATGCCATCGTTAGAAGATTTTTTGCAAATGGCAAAATTCACCGCCCCCAATTAGCCACCATTACAGATGATAGCTTACTGCACAGTTATTTCCCTCATGCTTCCATACCTCATGTAGTATGGATTGATCCCACCGGCAAAGTGCTATCATTCACTTACGCGGAATATGTAACGGCAGATAATATACGAATGGCATTAGCTGGCAAAATGAATCACCTGCCGGTAAAGAGTGATATCATACCTCATGATTATACCCAACCATTCATGAAACCTGCAATTGCCATCGGCCCTAATGCTTCTGTATTTTACAGCATTCTTACTGGCTATTCGCCTGGCCTGGTCATGAAATCAGGCATTGAGATCGACAGTAGCAGTCAGACCATACGCAGATATGCAACAAACTGGTCTGCCATTGAACTATATCTAATGGCCCTCCAAAAACTAATAAACTTTCCACGTAACCAGGTGCGGCTTGATGTCGCCCATCCGGAAAAATACCTGTATTCGCCAGATCAGGGTTACTTCTTTGACTGGCAACGCCGGAACGCACATTGTTATGAAATCCGTTGCCCCCCTGGCACTACAAGGAAGCAACTGCAAGCCTATATGCTGGATGATCTTAACCGCTATCTGCATATAAGTGGCGGCATACAGGTACTGCCTGTTAAATGCCTAATCCTGAAAAAAGGCTCCTCATTTATTCCGCTATCCTCAAAAGGTGGCCCGGCAGAAATAAAGACAGGTACCAACGGGGACATATTATTCATAAGAAATACGACCATTGCGGCATTATTGTATCAGCTCAACAACATACAGGGCATACCACCTATAATAGACAGCACCGGCATAGCTGATAACCTGGACCTTTCACTAAATATTCCATACGGAAACACTACTGCGTTAAAGACTGCGCTTTCTCGTTATGGCCTCACGATGACAGAGGAACTACGGCAAATAGAAATGCTCGTAATCACGGACCACTCCGTTTTGTAAGAATTATCAACCAACTACCAAACCATTAAAATCCACGAATATGCAAAGAAACACTCATAGCTTTTGCCGTTATGCCCGCCTGATCGGCCTTCTGATAATGCTTCTGGCAACATGGAGTTTTGCTGCAGGTCAGGATAGTAGCAACACTGCCATCCAGGGACGCATAACAAACCAGCAAAATGGCCTTCCGATGTCAGGAGCATCTATCCGATATATATTGGCTAACTATACAGCGCGAACTAATGCTGATGGCTATTTTACCATAAGTAGGGCAGCAAAAACAGACAGCCTTATCATTACTTATGTTGGCTTCACCACCTTAAAAATGCCGGTTAAAGCCATCAGCGGCACTACTACTATCAACATCCAGCTATCACCAAAGCAAACAGGACTAAAGGAGGTAATAGTTTCCACCGGATACCAATTACTATCGCGGGAAAGAGTGACCGGCTCATTTGAAAAGGTAAGTCAGGAAATTATAGACAGGAGAATCAGTACCGATCTTATTTCCCGGCTGGATGGTACCACAAGCATTTTATTTGATCATAGAAATAAAGGCCAGGAACTGCTGTTCAGAGGACGAAGTACATTGTTTGGTAACAATGCTCCATTGGTGGTAGTGGATGATTTCCCCATCGAGGGAGATCTAAACCAGATTAATCCTAATGATATCGCCAGCGTAACACTACTCAAAGATGCAGCCGCATCGTCCATTTGGGGCGTCCGTGCCGGCAATGGCGTATTAGTAATCACCACCAAGAAAGGACGATACGGCCAGACGCAGCAAATAAATGTTACCTCCAATGTTATTATAACCGGTAAGCCTAACCTTTATAATGACAATGCCATTTCATCCGGGGATTTTATCGATGTGGAACAAGAGTTGTTTCGCAAAGGGTATTATACCGGCCCCTTAAACAATACCTATAGCCGCCCTCCGGTAACACCTGTCGTAGAAATATTGCAACAGGAAGCCAGTGGAACTATTACCCATGCCCAGGCTGTTGCTCAGATTGATGCGTTTAGAAATAAGGACATACGCAGTGATTTTCAAAAATATCTTTACCGTACTGCTATTACGCAGCAACACGCAGTCGGTATCAGCGGCGGCAGCCCGACAGTGAACTACTATCTCAGCATCGGCTATGATGCTCTGCAAAGTAATCTGGTCCGTAATGGGTCTCAAAGAGTAACCCTACAATCAGAAAACAGTTTTCATCTTTCAAAGCGATTTGAGCTACAGGCAGGATTACAGTACGCCACCAGCAGAATTGACAATAATAACCCCGGCCCGCAGATGATCATACCAGGTGCGGATAAAGTCAGGTATTTTCCATATGCACAGCTTGCAGATCCAACGGGAAAGCCCTTACCAATGGTGAAAGATTATCGCTATAGCTTTATAGACACCACTGGATCTGGATTACTTAGAGATTGGCGGTATTACCCATTGCTAGATCTCAGACTGGCTGATAATTATAGTAACCTGAATACATATCGCTTTAAAATAGGCGGTACTTATTCAATTTTGCCTGGGCTTTCAGTAGAAATGAGGTACCAGTATGAACAGCAGACAAGTTCTACGTGGAACATGAGTAACGCTGAATCATACTATAGCCGTAATCTAATCAATCTTTACACACAGCTGCAGGATGGCAAACCACTATATGGAATTCCTATTGGAGGCATACTGGATCAAAGTTCCGAGCAACTAACCACGCATTCAGGACGCGGACAGTTAAACTATACCCGATTCTGGAGTAAACACCAGCTGGCAGCTTTGGCGGGAATTGAGGCAAAACAATCCCAAACACTTTTCAACACAGGTAGAACATATGGATATGATCCTGATCTACTGACTTATTCAAATATCAACTATGTAGACTATCTGCCAACATACATGAACCTGAAAGGTGACCAACAGGTATTTGACCCAAAGGATTTTAATAAGTTTTTATACCGCTTCGTTTCCTATTATGCCAATGCTTCTTATACTTATGATGACCGCTATATTATTTCAGCCAGCGCCAGAAAGGACGCCAGTAACCTCTTTGGTGTCAGGAGCAATAAAAAAGGTGTTCCATTATGGTCAGCAGGGCTGCGTTGGAATATTTCTCAGGAAAACTTTTACAAATCTGCCGTCCTCCCGATGCTGGCAGTACGATTGACATATGGCTATAGTGGAAATACCAGCAACCGGCTATCAGCGCATACCATTATTAGTTATAATCCAGCCGGAAATAATTACCTGATCAATGAACCATTTGCCACCATTACCACCCCGCCAAATCCCGACCTGCGATGGGAGAAAACGGCTACTTTAAACATTGGTATTGATTTCAGAACAAAAGGAGATATGCTCACAGGGAGCATTGATCTATATAATAAAAAAAGCATGGACCTGATTGGTAATTCGCCATTAGACCCTACTACCGGTATATCGAGCATGAATATGAATGCTGCTACCATCAATGGACACGGGATAGATATTTCCTTCACAGGTAAATTTATCGATAGCAAACAGTTTAAGGTGGAAACTAATCTGCTTTTCGGTTATAATACCAACAAAGTTACCAGATACCAATATAAGTATAGTAAGGCTATCAGCTATTTGGGGTCAGGTATTAATCCACTGGAGGGAAAGCCTACAGATGCCCTGTTAAGTTACCGCTGGGAAGGGCTGGACAATCAGGGTGATCCGCAAGGCTGGCTCTCAGGTAAGGTAAGCAAAGATTATTCAGCTATCCGCAGTAGCACATTGTTGGATGACTTGGTTTACAGCGGAAGAACCCTACCTCCATTTTACGGCGCACTGCGACCTGCTATTACCTTTCGGCAGTGGAGTATAAGTGCCAACATTACCTACAAGCTGGGGCACTATTTCAGGAGGAATTCCATCAGCTATTCCGCCTTATATCAAAGCTGGAACGGTCATAGCGATTTTGCCAACAGATGGAAGCTGCCTGGTGATGAAAAAAAAACCAACATACCATCAATGACATATCCTGTTAGCAGCTACCGGGATGAATTTTACCTACAATCTGCTGCACTGGTAGATAAAGCCGATATCATCCGTTTGAAGGACATAAACCTGCAATACAACTACCTTTCTGCAGGAAAATCTTTCTTTAAGCAATTACAATTCTTCCTGTACCTGGACAACATCGGTACAATATATCGGGCTACAAATTATGATATAGACCCTGAATATGGTACAGCCGTTCCCCCGCGTGGCGTATCATTCGGCATCAAATCCTCTTTTTAAATTCCTAAATATTTAAGCCATGAGATACTATAAGCATATATCTATCATCTGTTTTCCTTTGACAGTATTACTGTTCCTAAACGCCTGCCGTAAATACCTGGATGCAAAACCGGACAGTAAGATGGAAATACCATCAACTGTAAAAGATCTGCGGGCAATGCTGGATGATGTGGCAACGATGAACCTTTCCTGGCCTATTGCCGGTGAGGTAGCTGCTGATAACTATTATCTGATTTCTAACAACTGGTCCAGCCTTTCGTCTGTAACAGACCGGGACAATTATATATGGAAAGCAGATGTAAGTAACGATATGGACTGGAGCCTTTCGTACCGTGTCGTATTCAAAGCCAATGTAGTGCTGGAAAAATTAAATGATATTGTTCCGACACCAGCAGAACAGGAAGAATGGTCAAGACTAAAAGGTAGCGCTCTATTTTACCGGGCATTTGCCTTTTATATGGTCACCCAGGAATTCGCCCCTCCGTATGACCATAATACCGCATCGGTCTCGCCGGGCATTCCGCTGAGGCTATCAGCTGATGTAAATGAGATTTCTACCCGCGCATCAGTGGAAAGTACATATTCCACTATAATAAACGATCTTGAAAATGCGGCCATGCTGCTGCCTGTCAATGTACCGTATAAAACCCGTCCATCCAGATTAGCAGTTTTTGCCTTATTGTCGCGTGTTCATCTCACGATGGGAGATTTCTCAAAAGCAGCTTCATATGCGGATTACTGCATAAAAAACGGCACTCAACTACTGGACTATAATGATGTAAACCCCAATACAGACGAACCTTTGAAGCGATTTAACAATGAAGTCATTTTTCATGTGGCGGCTAATTATTCATATTGCCTCGATCCGTCTATTTGTAAGGTTGATACAACGCTCGTCACATCTTATGCCAACGCCGATCTGCGAAAACCAATATTTTACAGAATCAATAGCGATGGTAGCGCAGCTTTTCGCGGAAATTATGACGGCAGTAACTCATATCAGCTGTTCACTGGTCTGGCTGCTGACGAGGTTTTTATTACTGCTGCTGAATGCCTTGCCAGACAGGGAAAAAACACGGAAGCTCGGCAAATACTGAATGTGTTTTTGAAAACCAGGTATGATAAATCGACATTTCTTCCTGTGACGGAAACAGATAAGGATCGCCTTCTGTCAATAATTCTGTTAGAAAGAAGAAAGGAGCTGCCATTCCGGGGGATAAGATGGATAGACCTACGCCGGCTAAATAATGCCGGTACCGAAAATATCACCATTCGCCGGCAGATCAATGGAGTGGTGTATACCTTACCTCCCCATGATCTGCGCTATGCCATGCAGATTCCCAGTAGCGTAACAGCCATTGTTCCAACCATACCGAAAAACCCAAGATGAAGATGGCAGGTGTATATCACCTGCCATCTTGTTTTACGGTTTAAAAACCACTCTTCCCGCTATCGGAGTACCCGCATCAATATCCCCCTGGATATTATTTAAGGCAGTAGCGTCAGGTAACCCATTACTGGCGTTCTTTTCCACCCTTATAGCACACAGCTGGCTACCATTTAAGCAACCTGTAGAGGACACCTCATGATAATTGGCCGGATTGGTAGTTCCACCTGGTTGTGTGGGTGAATATTGAAACCATGCCATCGCCCTGCTCGTTGCACTTTCAGATGAAGATGCCTTAGTAGCATATGCTCCGCCTATACCTGCAACAATTGCAAGAGCAGCAAACAGCAACTTTACTTTTTTCATAACATTGTTTTTAAAATGGTGAAAGAAATGATTCTGCCTATTTTTCTGTACGCAGGTAATGGGCATGACCTGCATTGCGCCGCAATATTTTTGACGTATATAAAAAGCGTTTTAAATTAATGTAGTGCAGAAACAAAGGAAGGAATTACCAGGTACTGTAAAGCCTACCACAGCTAGTAGTAGGGTCTTTATCTGGTTGATTGTCAACTCGTATGGCAAATATAAAAATTAGAACCCCAAAGAATCTCGAAGATTATAGATGGAAATAATTCCATAAATTCAATTCTTCAATTATAAGTGATGGAAATTACTTTATGACAGGATTAATTAATAAATATTAGACATCAAACAGTACGCTTTAAATTATGACTCCAACAATTAATATTATAAATGAAGATAAATTCGTTCGTGCCCTCAGTGGATGTAGTGATAAAGGATTTAGAATAATTGATGGAAAGGATTTTGAGATCTTACAATACGACACCAAACCACTAGATAATTATACGCCACCGCCGTGTTTTCCGGATTATTGCGATTTTCACAATGGAATTAAGGTAGACACCCATGAGTATTTTGATAAATTTCCTGAATGTTGCGCAAAACACAAAAAGCTGCTGCAGGTAAACTGGTTTAACAAAGGGAAATACGAGTACATAAAGACAAAGATTTTTGATACTGTTTGTTATACCCAAGACTGTATAAACAAATCCATCAAAAATAGAAGCTGGTACAAAGAAATTACAGACTATATAGATTATACCATTAGAAGCTATGGGCAATTACCTATAGGATATGGCCCTTCACCAGGCATTCAAATATACTACAATAGCATTGAATCAATAATAAGTCAAGCCAAAGGCATACCCAATAACAAAAAGCAAAAATTACTGGAATATCTTGATCAGGAAGGAACACCTAGTAAACATCCATCCAAAAACACAGATCTTAATATCCTTATAGATACATATAAGAAATGGTTAAGCATTTTCCCTTTTGAGCTTCCCTTTTTCAAAAATCTAAAACCTTATTTTTCAAAACACCTCCCTTTTATAGAAAATATTTCTGAGCCGAACTTATACGATCATTTGGTTCGGGCTAAAACCGTATCCAAAGAACGGCTTGTCAAGCATTTACTTGATGCTACAATTGAATTGATCACCTCAATTAACTGTAGTACTCAATATACGGAGGGGAAACTTGAAAATATATCAAAGTTGGAAATTGAACTGATACTTTCGTCAAGAAATCTGGAGCTTCAGGCATTAAAGTATAAAACGTTAGATGACCGTAAACAATATACAGATGTTCTAAAAGAATGGTTTAATGGCGAGAAAAAATTCATCAAAGAAATAGCTCCACATCTAAGCAATATTATCCCAAACACCGATTGGAATAAAGACGGGAATTCCAATCCAGCAATTAATAGCCATTCTGCCGATATGATATCTAAAGTGACAACATTACTTGCAAGATATCCCAAAATACAAGAGTTATATATATCAGCGAACCTAAAACTCAATGAAGGCAAATATTTTAGAAATATTTTAGATGATTATAGATTGGTCCTGGAGTTAAGCATGAAAGCAGTCTTATCAAGCGAAAAATCAATGGAAAATCAAAGACCTGCAATAAATATATTCTTTTCCCAGAAAGGCAAATCAGTTCAGCATATGAATATTTTCTGGCAGGTGATCGACTTTTATTGCAAATACAACAACAGTAATGTAAAACATAATGACGCTGTAAACCCTAGTGAAATCAGGTTTATTGTTGATCAATCGAACAACTGTTTAATTGAGTTGCTCACAGCCTAACGCTATTCTTAGATTTTTCTTGTAGTGTTCGCTAACTGAACTAGCAAATCATATAGCCGCTGTTTATTCTTTGGATCAATATCATAATAACTGCTATGGAGGTGTGTGTAACTGATCTGATCAGATTTCATGCTGGTGTAATGAGCAGCCACAAATTCCAGCAATTTCTTTACATTAACGTTCTGTATGGCCCCCATCTCCTTAAACACACGAAAAATAGCAGCCAACAAGGGGACTGATAAATTGGTTTGTACTTTATATTCATCAATGCTCATTGACCCGCTGTCTCCAAATGATCCAGATGCCGGATGCAATAACTGAATTTCTTCCTCTATTTGTTCTGCTATTTGCTGATCAATTCCTGGCAGGTCCAGTACTAACTTACCAGATGATTGAATGAATACTTCATTCACCAGTCTTTTATAGCTATGGAGCAGCTTTACCCTGTCGTCTGTTGTTTCCAGATGCGACAACTTCTTTTTTATGAGTTGCTGCACGAAATAATTAGCAAATAACGGCGTATTATAGTTTATTCTTAATAATAGCTCCGTCAACAACGGCAATGATCCGTGATGCGCCTCATATAAGGAAGAATTCCGTAATTCAAACCAGGCAGCTTTCAGATAAAAGAAAATCCGATATGGAAGATGTACTCTATCATTTGAGGCAAATGAACGTAGGTTATTTAATACAAGATCCACCAAGACCGGATCTTGTTTATAATCATATAATTTCTTTTCCAACAATGGGAGTTCTTTTGTAATCAGATCCCGGCAGACGGTATGATAGCTTTCTGGCACCCGCTGCTCCAGGTCAAAATATTTTAAAAAATCATTCTCAATAAAAGCCAATAGCTCTGCAAGACATTGTTGCAGCTTTTTATACAGGAAAACAGATAAACGGCTATTACTGCTGACATCAGCCGCTTGACTAAGCATATCGAGCAGATGAATTAAAAGAATCTGATACCGGTTAATCAATACCTGCATGTTCATCTCGTCCCTTGTATTAAACATATCTTCCAATAGCGCAAGCCTGATTTTAACTTTTTCATCTACTGCTACAGTTAAGGTCTGTCTTACAAATGCTGCATCCAGGGCGGAAGGGTTACTGTTTATGGCTGGCAAGGTCTGATTAACGAGCAAATCAAACCACTCTAAAGAATATTTTCTCTGCATAGGATTTAAGTTTTTCAATGTATGATCTGATTTCTAAGGTACTATAGCTAACAGATCAATTGTTCAGCAAAAAGGAGAGAAAATAACGCAATCGGGAGCATCTTACAAAACCCCATTCTTACGGTAAGCAGCCGGTGTAATCCCTACTCGTTGCTTAAATGCTGCAATAAAACTCGATAAATACTGATACCCAGTTGCAGTGGCGATTTCCTCCAGGCTCAACTCTGTTTCCCGTAACCATTGTTGGGCCACCTGTATTCGCCGGCTCAACTGGTAGTCAAAGATTGATGATCCGGTAAGCAGCTGGAACCCTTTCTTCAGTTTATATTCATTGATATAGATCATGCGCGAGAGGTCTTTAATGGTATAATGAGTATCCAGATTTTCTGCCAACAAATCTTTGAGCGCCATAATCCGCTGTCGCTCTTCATGTGTTAATGATATCTCAGACCTGTTGCTGCCATGAGCTATGGTAAACACCTCCGTCATAATATCCATGACCCTTGCATCTGCATACATACCCCGCAGGCTTCCCATATAATTACAATGCAACAGTTTATCTATGCAATCCAGGAGTGTCATAGGGGCATCAACCGGCGCCGATGTAAGACTTACAGGAGTACTTCCATTTATTTTACCTATAAATTCCTTCAATACGGGATAGTAGGCAACAAAGTGATTCAAATACTCAATAGGCATCGCTATGTCGAGCGTAGCATAAATTCCGCCATCTCCAAATCGGAAAGTACTTTCAGGATATGGGTGATAGAAAAGTAAAAACTGTCCAGGTGAAAGCACAAACTGGCCCAATTCTTTTACCTCAACATTTAACAAATTATCCAGTGCTATTCGGAATACCAGTTTAGGAGTGTCACAGTGACTTTCTAACATGTCATCCTTCTCTAAACTGAATACATTATACCATACTGCGTAATCGTTGCTTTCAGCAATGCACTGAAATAATAACTCACCATTGTTATAGTTCATAGCAGATCTTCTCTGAGATACTATCTGATGGTGTAATAATTCAGCTGAAATATTCTCTGTATAACGAAATGGCATACCGCTGCTTGAGGTCACTTTACAAAGCATGATCATCACATTTGGTGAATTAATGGGCTTACTAAACATTCATTTGTATTCCGGCAATAGGTGCTGCAGTAATACTGCAAAAAAGGGAATCTGTTTGTTATGGTTAACTTAACAGGCGCTGTGCATTCTTAATTTACAAAAAACTGCGGTATTAAATCATGACGATTCTGTACAAGATAAATAAATACATAAATTCCAGTAGCTTGATAATCAGTGAAAAGTGTTTAGCTTGCCGCTCGATAAATTAATGACAAGATGCCAGCAATAGATATTAAGAAATTTACTAAATCATTTAATATAGACGGAGCAGATGTTGAATTTAACTTTCAACCTATGAACATCAGGAAAAAACAGCTGTATCAGGTATATTGTAATTACAATGGGAACCAGGTGCGTTTCCATCTGCAAAGTAAGGATGAACAAAATTTCATAATTACCAGTAAAGCCGTCTGCCCAAAGGAATATCATGGACTGGAACAGGAATTCTCAGAGGCCATTTGTAACAATTGATTATAATAAGAGGGCGTCTCATAAATAAATGAGATGCCCTCTTATTACTATTTTGATAGCTGCAAGATTCTGAAAGCGCCCCGCATTACAATGGTAAACACTATCATGCCTACCACCAGGTCCGGTATCCTGGATGATGTTAAGTAAACCAGGCCACCAGCTATCATTACACCAATATTGATGATCACATCATTGGAGGTAAATATCTGGCTGGCTTTTATATGCGCCTCATCACTTTTCGTTCTGCGCAGGATGACAAGCGAAAGTGCGTTCCCTATCAGCGCGAATAATGATATGTATATCATGGTGCTGAATACCGGCGTTTCACCGAAACCCATAAACCTCCTGATCACTTCTATAAACCCGATCACTGCCAGCATTAGTTGAAAATAACCGCTCACTTTTGCAATACGCTTCTTCCGTAAGATGGTACCACCTACTGCATACAGGCTGAGGCCATATACTAGCGCGTCAGCCAGCATGTCCAGGCTGTCAGCCACCAGTCCCATAGAATGTGAAATAAACCCGGTGGTTATTTCCAATACAAAGAAGAAAGCATTGATCAGCAGCACATAAATCAACAGCCGCCGTTCGTTACCCTCCGACGCCAGATGCAACTCAGCATCCACCGGCTCAGATGCCACATGGCTTTCATCAAGGCTGAGAGCATGTATAGCAGCAGCAATTGGCGCCAACTCACCTGCATGCACCACGTCCAGCTTCCTTTCTCCCAAATCAAATATTAACTGCTTTATACCTTGTATCCCCTCCAGCTTCATACGCACCAGCTGCTCTTCCGCGGAGCAATCCATCTTTTTTATATGAAATGTAGATTTTAGCATTGCCTACAATTTTAATTTCAACCCACCATTTACTACAAAGCCATCTAATGGGGCATAAATGTCTCTGAAAACAGGGCGTGTAACCGTTCCGGTGTATATACTGTCAAAACGGGTTTGTCTGGTATCCATGAAATTTTCAAAGTTTACGAACAGCGAAAACCGCTCCCACAAACGTTCCGCCATAAACCCACATATCCAGTAAGGCTTACCTGTAGTACCATCGCTAAGTGCCTGTTTACTGTAATAGTATGCTTCCAGGCCAATCTTCCACTTTTCTTCCATCTCATACATCAGCACGTTGTTCAGCCGGTGTTTGGCAGTGAGCGGGTTTGCCTTCTTTATCCCGTTATCATTCAGCTGTGCATCCGTAAATGTATAGCCGATGAACAGTTTAAAATCACCATAACCAAATTTAACATTCGTTTCCCAACCTTTGGTATCGATGAATCCGTTAACATTTTCCAGCCTGTATAAATTCCCCGCTGTACTGTTCAGTAATAAAGGATCATTGATGCGGGTATAAAAGAAAAGCTGGTTAACGCTGAAACTAACCTTATCATCAAACAATGATGTTTTATAGTTCAGATCAAAATTGACACCGTATGAGCGTTCCAGCTTATTGGCATCCGGGCTGATAGGCAGAACGGATTTGTACTGTATGCGTTCTGTTTCTTCCGTAAAGATGGTCGGCGTTTTATAACCCAAGCCACCGCCCAGCCGGGAAGACAGCGTTGGTGAGATCTTAAATAATGCCGAAAGGCGGGGTAACAGCACCAGACCGTAGTCAATCACATAGTCTCCCCGCAGGCCCGTCTCCAACTGCAGCCAGTTATTGGCCTTCCAGGTATTCTGCACAAAAGCGCCCAGCGTATTCTGGTCATAATTCCGCCTGGGAATAGTATCGGTCTGCTGTTCCTTGAAATTATCCGTATAAACATTGATACCGGCTACCCAATCCATGTTCTCCCGCTGGCGGCTGTAGGTCGCCTCCGTATAGGAGGACCACTGCTGCCCATCAAACACATAATCAGGAACAGATATCTTCCGTTTAAAGCTATTCACAGAGTTTTTTACGGTTAGCATATTTCCCTCACTGAACTCATGATCAAAGGAAAACTGTGTAGAAAAGCGGTTACTTTTATTTTTCTCATAGTAGCTGTGCGTACTGTCCCCTCTACCTTTTATATAAAGAATATCTCCGCCAGTTCTGTCTTCCGTAATAAAGTTCACGCCCAGGTTCATCTTGGTTTTCGGGCTGAAATACACGAACAGCTTTGGGTTGATCACATACCGCTCAAACTTGGGGATAGCGGTAAAGCCCGTATTGGACGGGTCATAGGCGCTATTACTGTTCCGGGAGGCAAAGACAGTCAGGCCCACCTTATCAAACCGCTGTCCGTAAAAGCCATTGATATCCAGCCCGCCGGCGGAGGTACCATTTACCAGAAAACGCAGCTCCCGTTCTTCTGTGGGTACTTTGGATATCAGGTTTACCAGGCCGGCAATGGCACCGCCGCCATACAGGGTAGACGCCGAGCCTTTTATGACTTCCACCTGCTTTAAATCCAATGGCGGCGTCTGCAGCAGACCCAGGCCACCGGAAAAACCGGCGTATAATGGAAATCCATCTTTGAGTATTTGGGTATAGCGGCCATCCAATCCCTGGATACGGATACTGGAATTAGCCGAAGTAGCGGATACCTGCTGGGTCTGGATACCGGTACTTTCGTTCAGCATCATCCGGATATCTCCTGGCTTCATGTTGCCCTTCTCTTCCAGCTCTTCCCCAGCTATAAACTCAACACGGGTAGGTATATCCCGGATGCTGCGGTTACTACGGGTGGACGATATAACGACTTCTTCCATCTCTTCCCCGGCATGTTCCAGGGAAATTACCGGGATCTCTCCGGTTAATGGGAACGAAAAAGTATCGGTCCGTTCCTGGTATCCCACAAAACTGATGGTGATGGCATGTTTGCCATTAGGAATGCCGGTTATGGTTACCTGTCCTTTATCATCCGCTTTAGCGCCCTTGCTGGTCCCAGCCAGTACGGCAGTGGCCCCAATTAATGGTTCTTTTGAATCTGCATCTTTTATAACTGCTGTGAAAGTGTTCTGCGCCAGGCACACCTGGGCAAAGCACAGCAGAAGTATACTGCTGAGTATCTTGATCATTCGTCTGTGTATGTAAAAAGGAATAATGTATGATTCGCCTACTTCTTGCAGGCCCACCACATGATGTACTATTATATAATAAGCACTTTAGAATAACTGAGGGGGTTGCCAGATGGCAGCGGAAAATTCAGGGAGGGACTTTTCTATATAATCCGCATATATACTCCTGGGAGCGGAAACCTCATTGAAAGCAGCCCGGTCTATCTCCGGCACCACTGCACCATGACAGGTATTGCAGGAAAAAAATGGACTGCAGGGTAACTCCGGTTTGTTATGGTTGTCATGATCACTGTGTTTGCCTTCACCCACAAAGGCCTGCTCATCCTCACAGCAATAATCATCTCCGCAGCACGGAATAGCTGAAAGTGTCAGCACGTACAAGGAAAATATGATCATCAGCCATTTCATGGATGCAAATATACGGATCGCCAATTTACATCCAATCGTATTATTTTTTCTATAAATATTATTTTGTCAACATTAGTCACGCTTACGGACCTCCGTTGCGACGCTCCGTTCATCTGCAATCTCCCTATTACCCCTTTTTGAAGAAAGGGATACTTTCTTATTCTTCCCTCCGAAAATTAGGGTGCCGCTCAGCTCATACGAAAGTCTGCACCTCCGCTGCGCTGCGGTTGGCCTGCGGTTGAGCAAAAAAAATCTCCACTACGTGCATGATGATCTATCAATGGTCGCAGTCGTATTTTTTTTCCTCAAACTTCCTCCTTCCTTCACGGCCCACTGGCTGGTCGCTATGGGTGAATGCAAGGCAGGGTGCCGAGCATTACAGATTTTCTAACCGTAAAATTTAGCGACTATGACACATCACTTTTTTTCCCGTGTTATGCGGCTATCATGGCGAATTCAGCGCCAACGCCATGTAACAAGGTCTAAAGCTCTCTTCTCCGCATGGGCTATTCTCTTAAATGAAGATATCACCGTTTGGTTTCTCGTTAAAAAACACAGCCATACTAATTACGCCAACCGCGTAAACCCGGAACAGCTAACACTTTTAGGCGACTAACCAAGCACCATTATTTCACCTTTAAATTTTCAAATCATGGAAATCATTGGAAGATTAACCGCAGATGCAATTATAGCAACGGTTGCAGGAAACAAACAGGTAGTAAATTTTAGTATTGCAGTTAACGACTATTACCGCACGAAAGGTAGCGCAGAAACAAAGAAACTGACTACTTATATATCCTGCGCGTACTGGATCAGTACCAAAGTTGCCGACCTCTTAAAAAAGGGAACGCTGGTACAGGTAGACGGCAGAATAGGTATAAATGCCTACTCCGTAGCAGGGGAACCACGGGCCAAAATTACCCTGCATGTAAATAAGATAAAGATTTATCCGGTAAAAAGTAGTCCGGCAGCCGCGCCGGTCGTGGCTGGTGCTACTGCGCCGGCAGATGATCTGCCCTTTTAAACTCCCAGGTATCCGCCCGGTGTCCGGGTGGATACCCTTTTCCCAAATCATTTTATAATAATCTTTACCACAGCTTCCCCTGCTGCGGCCTACAAATCAAAACAGGGGTACTTTATGGCACATAATATTTTCTTCAACGAACAAACCGGTAAACATAGTTTCTTTTCTGTACAGCAAAAGGCATGGCATGGATTAGGCCAGATTGTAGAAAGTTATCCTACCAGCGCGGAAGCAATCCAATTTGCCGGACTGGATTATACTGTAGAAAAACGCCGCTTGTTTACATTAGACAATGGACAAGTCAACGAACAAGAGGAATTAATTCATAATGAAATTGAGGTACCCAACTATTACGCCACCCTTCGCACCGACACACAAGCCGTGTTAGGGGTAGTGGGAAAGGATTACCAGGTAGTACAGAACACGGACGCCTTTACCTTCTTTGATTCCATTGTAGGCGGTGACGGTATTTTTTACGAAACTGCCGGGGCGCTGGGTCAGGGCGAACGTATATTTATAACGGCCAAACTGCCAAATTATATTAAAGTGGGTAATGATGACCTGATAGAACAATATCTTTTCTTAACTACCAGCCATAACGGTATGGGAAGTATTACCGCCGCATTTACACCTATCCGCATTGTATGTAACAATACACTGAATGCAGCCATGCGTAACCATTCCAACAGCATCAAAATACGGCATACTGTAAATGCAAAGGACCGGCTGGCACAGGCGCATAAAGTAATGGGCCTTGCTAACACCCTGTCTGTGCAGATGGAAGAAGTTTTTAACCGTTGGTCCAAAGTGCGTATTACAGACCCGGAAGTAAAAAAACTTATTCAGCTGGCTATGGTGCCTAATAAAGAAGTATTGCAAAACATACAATCCGGTAAAGTAGATGAACTGTCCACTGCCTTTACTAACATCGTGGATAATGTTTACGATTACGCCATGAGTGACAGCACCCAGCAAACAGATACCACACGCGGCACTCTCTTTGGTGCTTATAATGCCGTTAGCGGCTACTTTCAGAATGTACGCAGCTATAAGACGCAGGAAGTAAAACTAAATTCCATCATGAACGGTACCGCGCAGTTGCGGACGCAAAGCGCCTTTAACCTCTGCGAATCATTCGCCAGCAAAGGGTCTGCAGGATTGATTTTTAACTAAGGCATATAGCGGGGAGTTATTCTCCCCGCTATATCTTTATCACTTCCAGGATTGGTGTCTTTTTGCCGCCAAAAAACGGCCTGCCCTACGGGACAGGCCGTTGTGGATATCTGATAAAGATCAATACGGACTTCGCTGTTCAATAAAAATCCGGGCAGGAATGCCCGGAACACATCTATAACTGAAAACTACGAAAACCACTATTATCCCTTGAAGCCTATAGCTCATTACTTATACGTTACCCATTGCCAGTATGAATTATATCAGCCTGACGTAATACGATATTGCCATTGGTGTTTTTATCGGAAGTCAGCTGGTATAGGATATTTAAAGGACACACCCTGAAATCAATTTTCCCATCATCTAATATATACTGCTCATTATCCTTTCTCCTGAAAACAGTTAGGCGGAATTTCCGCGCCGTTTTTTCATCACGAAAGAAACAGGTAATCCCTGCACCGCTCTTCGTCCATATTTTAAAATCAAGAAAGGCGTGAACAATGCCTGTAGGAAGATGGGCCGTATCATAAAGGTAGCTCCTGGGTTCGTACCCGGCAGCGATGGCCTCATTAAAGGTCTGCACATTTCCACTCATCACATTTTGTTTTAGTTGAACAATATGAAGGTAAAAATAATATAAACTACTATATCATAGCTGTATAGAATTGATACAGGTGATCGCTAGAATGCTGTGCAACATTAGTTTTGCAGGGATATATTCTGATTTGTGAAAGTTAAAAGTGATGATGTATGATAATCAGTAAAGACATATTCGTGAGAAAAATAAGAAGATGGAAAAGCTGCTTTACTGCCAATATTTCAGTGCTTCATTTTAAAAGAATAGCCACCCCACATATTCATTTACATATTTTCTGCCACTGCTTTCTATGCTCCATCCGGCATTTTTTTTCCAATAGTGGCAAAGCTATTCGATACCATCCTCCAGACATGCTGTTGCAATATTTCTCCAGACAACCAGCAGCTACACCGAAAGACTTCCAATACTTGCCGAAGACAGATCAGGGTGCCGGTACCCGCACCCGGCGAGATGTACCGTTGTTGCACAACGGGATCTCGCCCTGCCTCCAAGGTCGCCAGGGTATAGTGGTAATCCTGCTCGGAACTCGCCGGATTTTTTAAGACTAAAGACTTTTTTATATGGAAAAGACACCCAAGAAATGGATAAGCATCCGCACAAAACCTGCGGAATATGATATCATATATAATCAATATCAGCAGACGACCTGCCGTAATCTGAGCCAGTATGCCAGACAGGTATTGTTAAAGAAACCGGTAGTAGTGAAGTATCGCAATCAGTCTGCAGATGAAATATTGTCAGCCCTCATTGCAATAAAAAACGAGATGGCCGCCATCGGTAATAACTATAACCAGGCAGTAAAAAAGTTGCACACCATGAAGGATATACCAGAAATGCTTAGCTGGATTTTATCTAACGACCAGCGTCAGCAACAACTGGTTGACTTCACACGGGACATGTTATACCAGCTTGAAAAAATTCATAGCCTATGTATGCAGAAATAGGTAAGCCCACGGCCAATATTGGAAAAATGCTGAATTATAATGAACAGAAGGTAAAGGCAGGAACAGCTGCGCTGCTCCATGCCGGCAACTTTTTGCAGGAGAAGGAACATCTCAGCTTCTATGATAAGATGAAGCGATTCACTGATTTGAATGAACTCAATACAGTGACCACCAAGAATGCCGTGCATATCATCCTGAATTTCCATCCCTCTGATAAATTAAATGATGACCTGATGAAGACTATCGGTACCGACTATATGAATAGAATTGGTATGGGAAATCAACCTTATCTCTTATACCGGCATTCAGATACAGCGCTGCCGCACATCCACATTGTTACCAACCTGATTAATGAAACTGGCAGACGGATACCTACTCACAACATCGGCAGGGATAAATCTGATCCGGCCAGGAAGAATATTGAGGCAGACTATGGACTGGCAAGAGCAGCCGACCATCCGGAGGAACAGCAGCGTTTCCTTCCAGTGCTAAACCTGGGAAATGTTATATACGGGAAAAGTGAAACGAAACGTCGCATCTCCAATGTGCTGGCTAATGTGGTGAATACCTATAAATATGGCTCACTTCCTGAACTGAATGCTATTCTTCAATTGAGTAACGTCTATGCTGATCCCTGTAAAGATAACTCACGGGTATTTCGTAACAAGGGCCTGTATTACCGCGCACTGGATGTAAATGGGAAGAAGGCGGGCGTACCTATCAAGGCAAGCTCCATTTATCTCAAGCCCACGTTAGGTTATCTGGAAAATAAATTTCTGGAAAATGCCAGCCTGAAAAAGCCGGAAGATGAAATGCGAATAAAGGCGCTGATAGACTGGCATTTCCATCAACATGATGGCGGCTCCTTATCTGATCTATTCCGGTCGCTGGAGAAGCAGGGAGTTTCTTCCGTGCGTAGGATAAATGAGCATGGCAGGCTGTATGGCGTCACCTTCGTTGATCATATCAAAAAGACAGTATATAACGGCAGTTCCCTGGGCAAAGGCTATAGCGCCGCAGCATTGAGTAAAAAAGCGAATGAACCTCAAAATACCATACGAACAAGCCAGCGTCAGGAAACTTCATTACTGCCTGCAAACCCGGTCCGGATAGATTCACCTGATTTACAGAAAGCACAGCTTTCAGACGACAACATGTTGACACTGCCAACTGCCAGCGGAAAAATGATTGAACAGCTTATCGGACCGGAAAATTCCTTTCAGGGACCAGAACCGAACAAAAAGAAGAAGAGACGGAAACGCCCGTCCATTGATTAGTGATATGTAAACCAGCGCATATGCTGAGAAAGAGTGGAGGAAGTGAGTTATGCGTACAGGAGAAAATGAACAGGGTCTTCGCAAGATCCTGGACCTTACCAGGTTAATCAGCCTGACTGTTTTAGTCATGCACTTTTATTTTTATTGTTATGCTGCGTTTCACAGCTGGCAATTAACGTCGGCTATCACAGACCGGCTCCTGGAGAACATCGCTAAAACAGGTTTGTTCTCTTATTTCCTGAAATCAAAATTGATTGCGCTGGGATTTTTAGGAATCACCCTGCTCGGCGCCCAAGGCCGGAAGGATGAAACGGTAAAGTTCAGTACTGTCTGCTTCTATGTAATAGCCGGATTGGTACTATACTTCATCAGTTATTTTGCGCTGTTGTTTCCAACCGATCTGCAGGTTCGTGTCTGCATCTACATTGCCGGTACCGGATCCGGCTATATATTAATTCTCACTGGCGGCACACTACTTTCCAGAATAATTAAGTTGAAAATTGACCGCGATGATATTTTCAACAAGAAAAGCCAAACATTTCCCCAGGAAGAACGCCTGCTGACAAATGAATACTCCATTAACATACCAGCTACCTACCAATTAAAAAACAAGGTCCGGAGAAGCTATATTAATCTTATAAATCCAGCACGGGGGCTGCTTTTGGTCGGCCAACCCGGAAGCGGTAAGACCTGGTACATTTTAGAGGAAGTCATTAAACAACAGATAGAGAAAGGCTATTGTCAATTTATATATGATTGGAAGTATCCAGATCTTACTACCATTGCATACAACCATTATCTAAAGTATCGCCATAGATATAAAGTACCGGTTAAGTTTAATGCGATAATCCCGGAAGATCCAACAAGAACGGGAAGGTGCAATCCCCTCGAACCTTCTACGATGACAGATATAACAGATGCCGCTGAATCTGCCCGTACCATTCTTTATGGCCTTAACCGTAGCTGGATCTTGCGCAATGGGGATTTTTTCGTGGAATCTCCAATAATTCTGTTGACAGCGGTGATCTGGTATTTACGCAAATACCGCAATGGAGAGTATTGCACACTTCCCCACGTAATTGAACTGCTCCAGGTTGAATATAGTAAGCTATTCACCATGATCCGGTGTGAACCTGAGCTTGAAATTTTAATTTCTCCATTTATATCCGCACTGGAAGCGGGTGTAATGGAGCAATTGGAAGGACAGATAGCCGCAGCAAAAATTGCTATGGCGAGATTATCCAGTCCAGAGCTATACTTCGTGCTTTCCGGCAATGATTTTAGTCTGGATATCAATAACCCATCTGCCCCGCAAATTTTGTGTATGGGTAATAATCCCCAGAAGCAGGCCACTTACGGTGCCGTACTTTCTTTATACATCAATCGCCTCATAAAACAAATCAATAAAAAGGGAAAAATGAAGTGTGGCGTGAATTTCGAGGAATTTCCCACCCTTACCGTACAGGGTATTGATGCCCTGATCGGGACTGGGAGATCCAACCTCATAGCCACTACCGTAGTAATCCAGAATCTGGACCAGGTAAAAAAGGACTACTCCCGTGAAATGGCGGACGTGCTAATGAATCTCTGTGGTAATATTATCTGCGGTCAGGCTTCCGGAGACACTGCACGGCAAATGAGTGAAAGGGTAGGTAAAATCATGCAGGATCGTTCCAGCACTACCATTAATAGCTCTGATACCTCCATCAATCATTCCCAGCAGCTGGACATGGCAATTCCTGCCAGTGTTATCAGCAACCTCTCTGCCGGTGAATTCGTAGGGATTGTATCTGACAATCCCGGACAGGAAATAAAGCAGAAGATTTTTCACAATAAAGTAACGAAGGATGCCAAAGCCGCCGACCGCGAACGGAAAGGTTATAAAGATCTACCGGTAGTACGCAGTCTGGAAAATGGTATCGTGCAGAAAAACTTTCTACAGATCAAAGACGATATTGATGATATAGTAAATGCTGAGATTAGTAGTATAATGAGTGATCCGGCAAAGGCGCATCTGATTGTGGGGAAGATAAAAACATAATTATAACGAACATACCAATAACCTTTAAAAAATAATTCTACTCCAACAAGAAGGTTTCCCGATGTCAGGAAATTGTTCTTGCTATTTTCTCCATAATATGATGGCTGTCACCAAACTTGCAAAGAGCATCACAATGTTGCCGGAGGTCAGAGAACATGATATACTTTATCACCACGTTATTCTGCCTGATTGCGGGGCGGGACAACTGAAGCACAACATCCTTCTCCCGTTTATCCGGAACGATCAGATAAAATACCTCATCACCATCTGCAATGGTATAACTTAAATCAGTTAGCCGTAGTATACCTGAATAAATACTGGTGCTTTTTTCTACTTCAAAAGCGGCAATAACGTTGCTGGTTCCTTTTTGAAACCAAAGTACATCTATCAATTTTACTGTGTTCAGAGTTTCTTTATCCAGGTTTATTTCAGGAAACTGAGAAATGCTCAGAAAAGAAAAGCTATTTCCGCAATGTGATCTGGACCGGTCATTGGAAGCGGCAATTACATCATACCCCAGCGTACTTCCAATTTTCAGCAAGTGGTATTGCATTTCGGTATGAAGATCCTCTTCATACTTCTCTTTCTCTACCTCCTCCCGTCTTTTCTCAATCATCTTCTCCAGTTTCTTGCGCTCTTCCTCAGACAGGTATTGATCACCACCCAGCACCAGCTTCTGAGCACCAACCTCAAATAACAGTCCCGCGATGGCGCCAAGATCAGATGATAAAAGTGAACGATGTTGATTGTTTGCATCTATCAACACTTCTCTGAGCTTGAGGTATTCGCTCCAGCTGCCGAGCTTCTTTTTATCCTTGAACAGGGAATTAAACCCATTAATGATAGCGGTATTGAATGGCGGGATTATGGTCGGATGCAAAAAATACAGGATACTTGCCACAGCAGGGCCTAATCCTTTAATTTTCAGACCATCCAGTTTGAGGATTTCTTTTATGAGCTGGTCCTCAGTTTTGGCATTGAGGCAGTTTTCTAAAAACTGCCCGAAGGACTGTTTATTGGATTCATTCTCATAAATATCTGGTATACGTAACTTGGGTTTCCAGTAAAAGGGATGGGAAGCACCTTCAAATACCTGCTTTTGCTCTGTAATACAGGTCAAGACAAATTCCAATGACGATCCTTTAAAATCATTGGGAAATTGTTTGTTCTTTATATCGTCCACTACCTGGCGAACACCTCTGCGAATGGAGCGGAAGGCTTTCAGCCGGTCTTCATTATTAATAAACCATGTATTATAGACAGATTCCTTATCTGCTTTATACTGCTGGATAACTGGGGTAAGGGAATTGTTCATTTTTAACAGCTCTGATTAACCTTATTGTACCAAAAAGAGTATTAAAATACTCTTTTTCTTCCACATTTGTAAACCCTGCCGATTCAATCATAAATGGTAACAATCCTAATACATTTATCCTGGTGTTTTGCTCCCCGTCAAATCTCCTGAAAATACCAAAGGACAAGGAGGCGAAAAAGTTACCGGGTTTACCAAAATCTGCTATATGCAATTCCCCTCCAGGTTTCAATATCCGATAAATTTCTTTAAGTGCCAACCGCTTATGTTGGGTAGATAAGTGATGAAATACCAGTGAGGATGCCACCTTGTCCACAAGGTTATCCGGAAAAGGAATTTTGAATCCATTGTAATTTATCAGTTCAATATTCAGCTCCCTTTCAATCCGGATCTTTCGTGCTGCAATTTCAAGAATGTTTTTATCAACATCAATACCAGTGACTGTTAGTGATGGATAGCGGCGCTTAATCATCATAGGAAGGGTGGCTGTGCCGGTTCCAAAATCCAATACATGCTCATTCTCCCTAAATGCGCATTGGATAATTAACGCCGTTTTTATTCTTTTTTCAGGAAAGGTAGCCCGCAGCAGAAAATCATAGAATCGGGTAAGCCAGCTAAAGTGGAGAGCTGGAGTATATTTATTATTCATTAGTGGATATTTAATAATAGTGAATTTTTTTAAAGGAAACTGTCAATTAAATTATATGGCTATCAACATACGGCGTAAGTCGTTCTAAAAGATCATACATATTGACAATAGACCTGGGCCATGATTAACTATTATATCTGAAGTCAGATATCATCCGATCATAACCAAAACTTACCATGACCCAGGATTTTAACTAATGGCGATGGCCGGAATGCTCATCAGCAGCACTGGACACTGCATTAAATTTGGCGGTAACTGTTTTGCTGTTCATTTTAAATGCTACGACAGCCTGGGTGTAGGTCACCGCTTTCGGTTCATTGACAACAAACCCCTCACTGCCCTCTGGTATTAGCGTAATCGTTTTCATTGATCCATCCGGAAACATCAACATTACAGATCCTGTAACTCCGGAATTCGGCAAAGTATTGGCTTTTCCGTCAAGCAGGTAAAACATAGCTTTACCTTCCTTTATTAGTGCTTCTGCATAAAATGTTCCAGCCTTCTCTACTTTGCCGCCGTGTGGACCTTTAGAATTAGCATGACTGGATTCATTCTGCTTTTGCTGGGCATGTACCTGTGACAACCCCAGAAATAGAAAAGTCGTAAGCAATAAAGCAATTGTGTTCTTTTTTAAAGTTTTCATTTTGGTTTGTTTTTTAAATTGAATAATGATATTTCAAATACTTCATCCTATTGTTGGTTATGACTTGATTTTACGAAAAGAGGTGTGCATATGAGTAATTTTCCAACCCGTCACTGTATGGCGCAACAAAACAGTATTAACACCGCTGCTTTTTACGGTTTTGCCTTCTTTTAGCTCAATTGTATATAGATAGACTTCGGTTACAAAGGCATAAATACCGTTTACCAAAACGTCTTGCGTCACACCTGTAAATCTGATGGATTTAAACATTTTTAATTCCGGGACCAGATGATTAGTAAGATAATGTGCGATATCACCCTCATTACTCCCTTGTTCATAAACTTTTGCATCCTTTTGAAAAAGAAGTAATACATCGGTAGTGTCTATTTTTTCTATTGCCAACCGATACCGGTTCAATATATTTTGAATGGTCATTTTTTCATGTGATTGCGCTACTGCAGGACTACACATGAATAATAGTATCAGAAAGGGGAAGGCAGATATTATAAATTTGATCTTCATTTTTTATCTTTTGATAGATAATGATTTTGCTACATAAACCAATACCATTGGATACAATACATACGTATTTTGGAAACTATCAGGAGTGAATCAGGTCGGAAATGTTAACAGTAGATGTCCACCATTGCTGCTGAAGAACTATCAACCAGGTAGCATTAATATTTACTGTAACAAATACGGGAATACTGGCTGCGTAAATCGCACCCGATATTCAACAGATAAACCGTTACCTAATTTGTTATACTAATCAAATCTGAAAGGACTGGATAGACACACGTATGTCTTGATTAGGCGGAGGTGCCCACTTTGCAAGGGGATATTGCCTGAATGAAGGAGAGATTGTAGAAATAGTTAGAAGAAAGCGATATAACGGCAAACATAAAAATGTTGCAGGGCCTTCAAGTCTTTCCTTTATTATGTTTTGAACAGTTTTATCAATCCGTTCAAACTTTAATACATTGTCATTACAGCACTTCTCTTTATCATTGTTATTACCAGCAGATTGTGTTAATGAGAAATGCTGATGATCCGTTTTATTACCATGAAGGTGCCCTCCATCATGAGAATGGTTATCTTCATTCTCATGATGGTTGGTTCCAACAATCCCTGATTCCATAGTACATGCAAAGCCCACCAACGTATTCATGGAGAATACGAATAGTAGTAAAAATGCTCTGATCTGTATGGATCTGGATATTTTCATTTAATAATATGCAGTTTTCAACTTCTTACGACTACCCGTTTCTTGCCACGTTTTAACCAGCGGGCACTTACAGCATAAAGCATAAAACCAGACATTACGGTTACCAGGCCAAAAATCGAAAAGGCCCGCAACAAAATGTTACCAATATTATCCCTGGATTGGTAGTCCATTGTGTGCAACATCCACAGAAAATCAAAGATGCGCCATTTGTTATTACGGAATTTCTGCACTGTTCCCAGTTCTGTTGCTACATATACTGTTGTGGCAGTAGGATGTTCAAAGGTTATTGCATATGCCGGCAAAGCGCTTTCCCGGTATTCATGGTGCCCGTTGGTTGCCGTTAAATATTCCACCGAGGACACCTTGGGATTGCCATTAAATCGCATCTTAGCCACATCTACCGCTTCCTGCTGAGAAAGGGCAGGCCGTATCTGGCCGGTGGTCGCGTCAATAAGATATACCTGTTGGTGGCCGGAATGCTCGTGTGCAATGCCTTTGCTTACAGCTTGCATGCTTCTGATCTGGTAATATGGCTTTCCCAGGATCTGTATTAACTGGAGAGAAGACATCGAATCTATCCCTACTGTCTTATGCACGTTGTCCAAAGCCACTGTAGGGCTTATGAGTTGAAGACTAGCTGACAGTAGTGATTCCGGTTTCTTCTGAAAATCACCATGTACCTCGTCCATGTTGCTCCAGCTGAAATACAGGCCGCCTACAGTCCAGAGTAGAAACTGAATGCCCAGGATAAGACCCAGATAACGATGTGATTTACGGATGTAATAATGCTTACTTTTTGCCATTGAAATCAGAAAATATGAAAATTGAAGTGATTAAAAACGAACCAATAAACCGCCGCCCCATTTATACCTCGAATCATAGCCGCCGGACAGAGATACTTTCTTTGCAAGCAGATATTCAAGGTCAAGATGATATTCCTGATCAGTATTGATGCGCCAGTTAAAGAACATTCTTGGCAGTAGCCACTGTTCACCATCCAGCTCCAATCTTACCCGGCCTTTGGCATTAACACGCAAGTCTGCATCAATAAAGAAGGGAAGTGTATAACGCACACCCAGCACCGGCAGATCAAAGTCCTGTTCAAAAGTCTGCTTGCCGGTGAATACATTATAATATTTCTGTCGAACGGTACTAAAGCCGATATAGGGCCTAAACCAATCACCGATATATCTTTCGTAACTAAGGTTTGCCTCATACTGGCCGTTGTAATTAGCATTCACCTCTGCACGGACAGCATTGCGAGCATTGATATAATTTGCCTGTAACTCGCTCATGTGGCTCTTTGCAGCTACACTACCATAGAGGAACCACATCTTTTCCTCATTCAGCAGTTTTTTAAGGGGAAAAGGAGCTAAAGCCGTATCACGCGCACTTCCTTCATAATGAACAATACGCGACATTCCACTCATCATATGATACAGGATGTGGCAATGGAAAAACCAATCTTTATCTTCATCAGCGGCAAATTCAATAGTGATAGTACTCATAGGCGGCATATCCAGCGTATGCTTGAAAGGTGAAAAGTCACCATTTTTATTTAATACTCTGAAAAAGTGCCCATGAAGGTGCATAGGATGGTTCATCATGGTGGTATTTTCAATGATAAACTGTACTACTTCCCCTTTTTTAATCAGGATCTTATCTGCTTCTGAAAGCATCTTATTATTGATAGACCATACATAACGGTACATATTTCCGGTAAGCTGCAGATTCACTTTCCTAACGGGTCTATTTTTATCAAAGGATGTTTTGTTTCTTGCTTTCAGCATATCGTAATTAAACATTACAAAACCACTTTTATCTGCTCCCTGCATTGAATGTGCCATATGATCCATATCCTGACTGGTGTCAGGCTGCATATTCATTCCAGGCATACTATCCATATCCATTGACCTGGAAGTATCCTTTTTCTCTTTATCTTTTTTCATACCAGGCATGTCATCCATCTTCATCTTTTTTGTGTGGCCCGTATCCTTAACGTGTTTCATGCCTTTCATATGATTCATGTCCTTATCCATCTTCATATCGTCATGGCGCATATTTTTCATGTCATGTGCTGGTGCCTTCTTCATTTTCTTGCCGGGTATAGTATCCGGTAACATATCCATCTGCATAGCAGTATCCATATTCTTCTTTCCCATATCCATACCAGGCATATCCTCCATATTCATCTTTGAGGAATCTTTATCCATTTTCATATCCTCCATGTCCATATTGCCATGATCCATATTATCCATCTTCATTCCCTTCATGTTATGTCCCATCTTTCCAGGAAAGTTTACAGACATATCCATCATCATGGTGTCCATTTTCCATACATTAGGTCTGGGAATGGCCGGAGCATAAGTAGTATCTCCCTTGCCGATAAACGCCGACGCATAGCCGGCTACGTCCTGAGAAGTGGCGCGTAATTCATAGGTGCCAGAAGAAGGAACCGTTATCATAAAATCATACGTTTCAGCAACCCCTATTAATATCCTGTCGATCTTTACAGGCTGCACATCAGTACCATCTGCTGAGATCAGTTCCATTTTCCCGCCGGCATATTGGAGGTAAAAATAAGAGGAAGATGAGCCATTGATAATCCGTAGCCGGAGTTTCTCGCCGGGTTTATACTTAGATAGATCAAGACGGGGGTTGCCAGCGAACAAGAATTTATCGTAGTATACATCAGACATATCCATAGGGGGCATCCGTTTGAAACTGGATTTTACGCGCTCTCCCCAGGAATGATGCTGTATTAGTTTATCGAGGCTCTGTGGATACTTTTTCTTTATAGCATACCATTCGTTGGCCGGATCATTTCTTCTTAAAGTTTTTAAAACCTCACCAGGTTTTTCATTTGTCCAATCAGAAAACAGTAATACTACATCTTTATCGGCATCAAATATCTTTTGACGGGGTTGTATCACAATGGGTCCATAGATACCTATCTGCTCCTGAAGCATGGTATGGGAATGATACCAATAGGTACCACTTTGCTTTAAAGGGAATGTAAAAGTGTAGGTGGTGCCGGGGAGTACAGGGGCGGTAGTAAGATAAGGAACACCATCTTCTTTGTTCGGCAGTAACAGTCCGTGCCAGTGAAGAGAGGTTTCATGGTGCATCAGGTTATGCACACGGATTACCGCAGTATCACCTTCCGTAAAATATAACGTAGGCGCAGGTATCTGACCATTAATAGCCATAGCATGCCTGCTTTTATTGCCGGAGAAATTAACAATAGTGTCATTTATATACAAATCATATTCTACTATTCCTTTACCATTGGCTGGCGTCATTTTCATACCTGGCATATCATGCCCGGCGGGCACATGATTGCCATGTTGCTGGGCAAAGATTGTAAGAGGCAACAAAACTATCATCAATAATGATAAGTGCTTCATATGATTTGTAGTTTTACGGTTAATTTGTTATCTCTTTCACATTCAGTGTGCTGTCAATCCAGTTTGAAATAAGATTTTTTTGATCGGTAGTCAATCTTGCATCTTCGTGGATCAGTGTATAGGAGCCGAGCGGCATTTTCCCTTCACTAACCTGTTCTTTCATCCTTTTGAGTTTATTCCGTTGTCTTTTTGATGAATAAGTACCATATTCATCAAAATTCAGCTCCTTTTTTCCGTTTTTGATATGGCCAGCCATAAGCCATCCTACCGGTTGAATATTAACATACCAGGGGTAACGGGTATTATTACTATGACAATCATAACAAGCATTTTTCAATATGGTTTGCACATCCGCCGGGACAGTATATAAATGGGTAATGGCATCCGGGGAATCCTGGATGTTGTTTTGATTTTTTGCAGGGCGGAAAAACTGCATCAGTAAAAAAATGATCAATGCAAAAAGTAAAATGATTCTGAATTTTCGCATAAAGAAAATTTGGTACTATATGATGGAGATTCAGGAAACTTCCCGCAAACGATAAATAATCCTTTGCGGGAAGTAACGGCATCAGTTATTGAATTACTTCTTTAACAGATCCGCAGGTTGGCATTTTACCTCCCAGGTAAGGGTTCTTTACGTCTTTTATTTCACTCAGCCACAATGCGCCTTTATTATCATTGTACATCGGGCAATAATCGTGATAGAGTGCCTGTCCGCCACCGAATGCCTTTGCCAGTGCATATATGTCCTCGCTCATCTGGGCAAAATGTTCCCGCTGATGTTCAATATTACCTTCGTTTTTTCCGATATGCTCAGCATGCTCTTTCAGATCATCTTCATTTTCACTGTATACTTTCTGCTGCTCTGGTGTCATAGCGGCTTTATCTACTTTTCCCAGCGCATCTGACATTGCTTTACTTCCGCTGGCTGCTTCTGCCGAATTATCAGCTGCCAAACCATTTTTAACATGCAAATAATGATCGAAAACAGGTTTCAAAGATGCGGCCACTTTAGCATCCAGGTTGGTGAACTGAGGCTTCACTGCTGCAACGGAATTATCTGTCGGCGTTGTTTCCTGTTTCATGGCTTCACCAGCCGTGGCGGCTGTATCATGGTTATGCCCTTCATGAGAATTAGTACTGCTGTTATTACAAGCAGCAAAAGTAACGGCGGCAACAACTAAAGAGCCGATGATGATTGTTTTCATTTTTGTGTTTTTAGTGTTCAAATAAATCAGTGCTTAATTTTCTTATAAGTAAATACTTTATTTTACTCTCAACAGTTTTGCATTTATTGCAACTATAATAGTACTAAGGCTCATCAGGACCGCTCCCATAGCAGGACTGAGCATGAATTTCGGAAACAGTACACCTGCTGCCAGCGGTATGGCAATTACGTTATATCCAACTGCCCAAATTAGGTTCTGAACCATTTTACGATAGGTGGCCTTTCCAAAAGAAATCATCTGCACCACATCTTTCGGGTCACTGTTAACCAGGATGATATCTGCCGTTTCTGCTGCCACATCGGTACCAGAGCCAATGGCAATACCCACATCAGCCATAGCCAATGCGGGAGCATCGTTGACACCATCGCCTGTCATGGCAACGATTTCACCTCTGTCCTGAAATTCCTTCACCTTGCTTTGTTTTTCATGTGGCAATACATTAGCGAGATATCCATCCATGTTGAGTTTTTTCGCTACAGCTGCCGCTACCTGCTCATTATCTCCTGTCAGCAAGAATGATTTTATGTTCATCGCTTTCAGCTGGGCAATCGCTTCTGCGGCGGTTTCCCTGATACTGTCAGCCAGCGTGATGATGCCAACAGGTGTATTATCTATTAGTACGAAATTTACGGTATCAGTTGACTGGTCTATTTCCGCGGGAATCGCCGGTATAGATTTATTTTCCTGTTTGAAGTAATTAGGGCCGGCCGCAACTACTGCCTTCCCGTTTACATTACCACTAACTCCAATACCCTGCATATATTTAAAATCAGCGGAATTCCACAATACCAGGTTCTTTTCCTTCAGTTTTTTCATGATACCATGCGCAATATGGTGTTCTGAATTTTGCTGTAAAGCGGCGGCGTATTGCAATATCTCATCTGCATTATACTGGTCTGTCAGCGGAATAACCTGTTGTACTTCGTGAGACCCTTTTGTGAGCGTTCCCGTTTTATCAAAAATAATGGTGGTAAGTTTTCGGGCATTCTCAAAGGCAGTCCGATTACGGATAAGCAACCCATGCACCGCAGATAAGGTTGTAGATATGGCTACCACTAAAGGAATAGCTACGCCCAGTGCATGAGGGCAGGATGTAACCATTACCGTAACCATTCTTTCCAGGGCAAAGGACAGTTCTTTACCGGCTGATAGCCACACAATGAAAGTAATCACCCCTACACTGATAGAAACAATGGTGAGCCATTTAGCTACCTGATTTGCAAGGTTCTGCGTATTGGATTTAGTGCCCTGCGCAGATTGTACCATATTTATTACTTTGTTCAGATAACTATCCTGTCCCGCACCGGTTACCTGTACTTTCAGCGCTCCATCACCATTTACAGCTCCACCGATCACTTTTTCATCCTTCCCTTTTTTCACCGGTACACTTTCACCGGTAAGCATACTTTCATTGATATCCGAAGATCCTTCCAGGATTAAGCCATCAGCTGGGATCTTTTCACCAGGTTTCACCAGGACTACATCATTATTCTGCAAATCCTGTAAAGGAATATCAGTTACCTGTCCATTGCGCTCCACATGTACAACAGCCGGCATTAAGGCAACCAGTGATTCCAACGCGCGGGAAGCTGCCATCTGGGATTTCATTTCCAGCCAGTGTCCCAACAGCATAATATCTATTAAAGTTGCCAGCTCCCAGAAGAAGTCCATCCCACGCAAACCGAATACGACCGCTACACTATAGATATAGGCAGTAGAAATGGCAACTGCCACCAACGTCATCATACCAGGATTCTTCCATTTCAATTCTCTCACCAGCCCAACGAGGAAGGGCCAACCGCCATAGAAATAAATAAAACTGCTCAACACAAGCAGTACATATTTATCCCCGGGAAATGTTAATTCAAAGCCCAGCCATTGTTGGATCATATGCGATAAGAGCAATACCGGAACAGTAACGACAAGGCATAACCAGAACCGCTTCAGGAAGCCTTCTGTATGATGCCCGGCATGTTCATCGTGTCCGCCTGTAGTATCATGTGCTTTTTGATGCCCCGATCCAGACATATTCATAGCCGCATGATCATGACCGGCATGGTCATGAGAAGTAGGCATACTGTTTGGGACAGGCTGTGTATCATGCTTGTGATTGTGGTCTTCATGGTGATGGTGCTGGTTTTCCATACTTTAATTTTTTAGGGTGACAGGAAATTCAATGCGTATTTTTTCCCAGGCCACAGCAATCTTTCCGGAACTACCTTTACCTGGCTCAATAAAGTATTGTAATCTTTCTGTAGCAGCGTGCTGCTGAGGCTTCACCTTTAATCTCACCACATCATCTTTTTCATCATATTCAGTAGCCAGATGCTGTTCCCATTTTGAATTAATGATAACAGTCCATTCTTTTTTGCCCGGAATAGTAAAAAGAGCATATTTACCGGCTGGTATAATTTTGCCGGCTACAATAAACGGTTTGCCTATTTCAAGTGTCGTGGCATCATGAGCGCCCGTTACCCATACTTCATCGTAGGGAACCAGGCCACCCCATATAATCCGGCCCCTGACACCGGGAGAATGATAGTTGATCTTTACAGAATCATTCCCTATTAAGCCTGTTGCAATAGATTTAATGCTACGTTTGCTCGTATCCTTTACCAGATTAGGATTGTAGCATACTTCTCCTCCCGTTTGTGCTTTTACATAAAAACTGCCTAAAAGCAATAGTGACAGGAAAGTAATACCAACGATATTTTTCAAATTAAACATGCAATGATTTTAAATTACCAGATTATACTCAGTCTTATTGAATGGTTTCTTTTACTTCGCCGCAGGTCATCATCTTTTCTCCGAAATATGGATTCTGTATAGCTTTATCACCACTGATCCAGTAAGCTCCTTTATCATTCATTGCCATCGGACAGAAATCAACATATAACTGACCATTGTTCATCCCTGATTTTTTAGCCAGAGAGATGAAATCATTACTTAATGCTGAAAATGCCACCCGTTGAGCCTCTAAATCGGCTGTAGCAGTAATTTTGGACGCATTTAAGCCGATAGCCTCACCCCCTGGTATTTCTTTTGCGCCTGTTGCAATTGCATTACCTGCAAGGCGAGCCTCTTTTGCATCTCCTTTTACTAATGCTGCTGTCAGATGCGCATAATGCTCATATACCGCATTCAGCTTATCATCTTTCAGCTGGACACCCGGTACTGCAGCAACGCTTTGCTCTGTAGCTGCAGGCTGTTCCTGACTAATAGAATCGACAGCCTTACCATCTTTGTTTACTTTGCCATTCCCACATGCTGCGAGGAAGATCAACGCCAATGCCGGAGCTACGGCTACTTTCATGAATTGTTTCATTGGTTTTGGATTTTTATGAAATGGTTTAGATTTAATTTTTTTGATATTACATTCCAGGCATACCGGCCATTGGGTCAGCTCCTTTTTTAAGGATGTATTCAGAATACAACAGATAAGCTCCGGTTACCACCACTGTATCGCCGGCCTGCAAACCATCTGTTATTTCTACTACATCAAAATTTTCCATGCCGGTTTTTACCATACGAGGTTCAAATTTTCCCCGGCCTTTTTCAACCCATACATGAGAGCCTTTGCCATCCCTGATTACTGCATCCACCGGCAGACTTAATACATCGCCCTTGCTTTTAACAGGTAATAGTATGTTGGCCTGTAGACCAGGCTGCCAGCGGTTATCTGGATTCGGAATACTTCCACGCACCTGCATTAACTGGCTACCGCTTTGTAATGCCGGATTGATAAATTGCACCGTCATTGTCTGCGGCTCATTTTCCCATCCGGAAACAATCACTTTTACCGATTGTCCTACGCGGATAGCAGATGCTTCTGCGGGATATAAATCGGCTTCAACCCAGAGCTGGTTATAGCCCTCCAGACGCATAACGGCACCGCCTTCTGCTACATATTGCCCTTCAGAAGCGGTAAGTTCTGATACCACACCGCTAACAGTTGCAGGATATGTAACATAAGGATTCACTTTTTGAGATTGTACTAACCGGTTAATTTCAATATCTGACTGATCATACAATGTCAGCTTTTGCCGGGCAGCTTTTTCGATCTGCTGAAAACGAGCATCATCGGGGAACTGCTTTACCTGTGCCACTGCCAGCAGATATTCCTGTTGAAGGGAAGCCAGTTGTTCAGAATATATTTTGTACAACGGCTGACCTTTATTTACTTTCACCCCTGTTTCTTTTATATACATCACCTCTATCCGGCCCGGTACCCGGCTGGAAATAACAGCTGACCTTTCAGGATCAGTTACCAACCGGCCATTCAGCTGTTTGAAATTAGATAGTGCACCAGTACCCACTACCATAGTGGTAATGTTGGCCAATGCTATCTGGCTTTCTCCCAGTGTGAGGGAAGTTTCTTTATTGTTTTTATCGAATGGCACCAGGTCCATACCGCATATGGGGCAGGTACCGGGTTTATCCTGCACTATTTGCGGGTGCATCGGGCAGGTATAAGTTTGTTTCTTTTCATCCGCAACTTGTTTTTTACCCGCATCCTTACAGGCTGCCAGTAATACTACGGGCGCCAGCGAAACAAACGCAACTGCTCTTAAAAAACTTTTCCTTTCCATATTGCTATTGTTGCATTTTAATTATTGGTTTTAATGAAGCTCTCGCTATCCACCAGGTAAGAAGCATTGGAAGCAACCTTCCAGTCTCCGATATTCGTATTTACCTGTATCATATCTTTAGCCACTATGCCTGTTTCTACTACAACAGGAACGTATACATCCTTTTCCTTTCTGAATACAATAGATTTATTACCCAGGCGCCATACCGCTTTTTTAGGCAACCACCAACCTTCAGTATAAACCACAGGAACATTGGCATACAGCAATTGTCCTACCTGGAAGTTATTGTCTTTCAGGTATACCCTTGCCAGTGTAAAGTTCACCCCCTCGCGGAACACAGGCTCTATCAGTCCTATGTTACCTGATTGCATGGCATTGTCGTCACTGGTGGGGAAGAATAATAATTGCTGACCAAGTTTGATCCTTGCTGCAAGTTGAGAAGGGAACGCAAATTCAGCAACCAGAGCTTTAGCCTGATAGATAGTGAAAAGTGACTGTCCGGCGCTTACATACTGTCCTTCACGCAGGAGTACAGGCGTAGCGGCAGGTGATGCCGGAGCAGGGGCGGCGGCTGATCCTGAAGCACTGGCTCCCATTCCTCCCATACCATCACCTGCAGCTGGTGAAGCTGAAGGTGTCATTGCGGAGGGAGCTGTAGCAGTATTAACAGATGATTTTTCCAGGATATAACCGTCACTATTACTGTAAACGGGAATACGATAGAGGATATTACCGGTTTTCAATACCTGGTCAATCTGGGCCGGCTGCATACCCAATAGTTGTAACCGTTGTCTGGCGCCGGCCAGCATGTCCTGACTGTTATGTGCTACATATAGTAACTCCCGTTGCGCAGCTGCCAGATCGGGAGAATATACCTCCATGATCAACTGACCTTTCCTTACTGGCTGATAATTATATTTTATCAGCAATCGTTCTACACGACCGCCAACCCTGCTGGAAATGCTGGTCTGGTTACGGGTGTCATACGTGATAACACCGTTTACCTCAGAAGCATAGATGCGGGTACCACTCTCCGGGCTGATAGCCGGAATAGTAGCAATGACCTGTGCATTCACTGGCTTAGTGAGCCTGGCAATAGTACTATCCATTACCAGTTCATTATTTGCATCCTTCAATACCAGGTCCATACCACAGATAGGACATTTCCCGGGCTTATCCTGGATTATCTGGGGGTGCATGGGGCAGGTGTAAAGCTGTCCGGATTTGTGTTCGGCATGAGAATTCTTATCTGTCTTGCTTTTGCAGGCAGCCAGTCCGAATAATACTAGAGACATACCGAACAATATTTTAACGATATAGCTGTTTCTCATAATCTACTATCATTTCATAGAGTTTTAATTTCTCATCCAGCACATTAGACTGCATCATGGTGAGTGCTTCCCAGGAATCGATCACATTGGACAAAGCCAATTTGTTTTCCTGATAGTTCAGGAAGTTGGCTTCCAATGTTTGCCGCAAAGCAGGAATGATCTTGTCTTCCATCGCTTCAATGCGTTTCTGCATGGATTGTATTTCATACTGCATACCATACAGCATCCCCTGTGTTTCCTGTAACATAGCCGCTCTTTCCTTTTCCATAGCCTGCACATTGTACTGCATCGCTTTGACGCCTGATTTATACATTTTCGATGACCAGGGCGCTATTGGAATACTGATCATGCCCATCGCGCTGAAAGCGTTTGGCATCATCGCATCTAAAGGGTACATGTGATCAAAACGCACCTTAAAATCGGGCTTCTTTTCACGCTTCATGCTTTCAATATTCAACTGCATAGAGCGGATACTTTCATCCATCTTTACCACATCTTTTCTTGCGGTAGCAAGAGATGCGGTGTCGTAGGAGGAAGCTACTTCAAATACCGGCTGGTAAGTAGCATCTATATCAAATTCCTGGTTACCAGGGGCATTCATCAGACTATTGAGCCATGATCTTGCCTTTGCGATAGTACCTTCCTGCATACGGATCATGTTATGGTTATCCTCAATCTTTGCATTGGCCTTAAATACGCCACTGAGCTGGGACTGATTATACGGATAGCGCACTTCTTCGATCTTTTTCATCGTTATCATGATCTTCTCATTCTCCCGCAAAACAGCAATACGCTGTTTTGCTATAATCCAGTTAAAGTACAGGCGCTTAGCCTGTGCCTTCAAATCATTTAGCGTAATATCCCTGGTAGCCAGCTCAATGTTTCCCTGTGAAGCGATGTATTTTTTCTTTGCGTTCAGTTTAGCAGGATTAGGTATATCCTGTTCCAGCTGAAGCATCAGGCTACCTTTGTCCCTGTTGTCCATGATCATCTGACCCGGATAAGGCGTCATAAACGTACCTACACCCACCATTGGCGCCATCCAGGCGGTGGCTGCATCAGCGCTGTATTTATAACCTTCTGCTTTCAGGCCGTATGATTGTAATAATATATTGTTTTTATCCACTCTTTGCAGAATGGTATCCAGCCTTAATACAGGCGCTTGCTGAGCCACCAGTTTCAATGGCGCCCAAAGCGTTATTAATAGTATATATTTAGTGATGTACTTCATGAATCTCTATTTTTCCATACTTGCGTAATTCATATTCCTTCGATAGTAAAAAGATCAGCGGTGTAACCAGCAGAATATGTGTGGAAGAAGTAAGTACCCCTCCAATCATAGGAAGCACTATCGGCTTCATCACATCTGTACCTACACCGGTGGCCCAAAGAACCGGGACCAATCCAAACAGCGATACACACACCGTCATCAGTTTCGGACGTAAACGCTTAGCGGCGCCGTGGATCACGGCCAGCCGCAGATCTTCTTTGGTAATTGTTTCCGAAGAATTCCCCTTTTCTTTTATCAGCTGTTGCATAGCATCATTAAGATAAATGACCATCACGATTCCCGTTTCTACTGCGATACCAAACAAGGCAATAAAGCCCACCGCCACTGCAACAGATAAGTTCACTCCCCAGAAGTAAATCATATAAGCGCCGCCAATAAGTGCAAATGGTACGGTGATCAAGCTCAGGAAGGCTTCCCGGATAGAATTAAAGGCAAAATAGAGGGAGAAGAAAATGATCACAAGCACTATCGGGGCTATCCACATGAGGGTCTGCTGACCACGGATCAGGTTTTCGTATTGCCCGCTCCACTCCAGATAATACCCCTGCGGAAGGATACCTTTGGCCTTACTCATTTTATCTATCGCTTCACTCACCGTACCTCCTAAGTCACGTCCACGGACATTGAATAATACAGCGCCGCGTAACATCGCATTCTCAGAAGAGATCATAGGTGGTCCATCTACAAACTTCACATCTGCTACGGAGGATAGAGGAACTTCCCCAAATGAAGCAGACATGATCGGGATACGCTTGATGCGTTCAACACTATTCCTATAGTCCTGAGCTAACCGCACGCTGATAGAGAAGCGTTGCCGGCCTTCCACCGTGTTACCAATGGGAGCGCCACCCAACGCGGATTCTACTGTTTGATTCACATCATCCACATTAAGGCCATAGCGTGCCAGGTCTTGCCGGCGCACATCAATATTGAGATACTTACCACCGGTAACTGGTTCCACATACAAGTCCATGATACCAGGAGTGCCTTCCAGTGTCTTTTTCACCCGCTCTGATACGGAGGCTATGGTGTCCAGATTCTGTCCATATACTTTAACACCAACATCCGTACGAATACCGGTTGCCAGCATGTTGATACGGTTGATGATGGGCTGGGTCCAGCCGTTTACTACACCAGGTATCTGCAACTTGCTATCCAGCTCATTGATAATATCTTTCTTGGTTTTGCCTTCCCGCCATTGTGATTTAGGCTTCAGCATGATGATGGTTTCAATCATACTGATAGGTGAGTTGTCGGTAGCTGTGCTGGCACGTCCGGCCTTTCCCAAAACCTTATCCACTTCCGGAATGGATTTTATGATCTTGTCCTGCACCTGTAAAATACGTTTGGCCTCTCCGTTTGAAACATCTGGTAATGTTACCGGCATAAATAGTATGCTTTGTTCATCCAGTGGTGGCATAAACTCACTACCCAGGCTTTTAAGCAAAGGAATAGTAATGACCAGTGCGATCACATTAATAGCAATAGTTGTTTTACGCCATTTCAACACACCTTTAATGATTGGCTCGTAAATTTTTTCCAAGACCCTGTTTACCGGGTTATCATGATCTGGCCTGAATTTCCCTTTCATAAAGAAAGAGATAAGTACGGGGGCCAATGTTATTACCAGGAACGCATCCACGATCATGATAAAAGTCTTGGTGTAGGCCAGTGGGTGGAATAATTTACCCTCCTGTCCAGTAAGCATAAATACCGGTAGAAATGAGGTAATGATAATGATAGTCGCAAAAAATACCCCACGGGATACCTGCTTGCTGGACTTCTCAATTATCTGCAACCGCTCTTCTTCAGATATCCATTGCGGTGTTTTTTTAAATATATTCTTCAGCCAGTTCATAGTTACTTGTTTTTTTGTTCATCCTGCCACTGCGCATACCGCTCTGCCAGATGTTTATAGGCATTTTCGCTCATGATAATACCATTGTCTACAATAACCCCGATAGCCAGTGCAATACCGGTTAATGACATGATGTTGGAAGAAATTCCGAATGCGTTCAGCAGGATAAAACTGGCTGCCAATGTAATCGGTATCTGAATAATGATACTAAGGGCACTACGCCAATGGAAAAGGAAGATGATCACCACAACAGATACTACAATCATTTCCTCAATCAGCGTATGTTTGATGGAATCCACTGATTCCTTTATGAGTGCTCCCCGGTCATAGACAATATCAAATTTTACTCCCTGTGGAAAGCCTTTGGCGACCTCCTGCATTTTTGCTTTCACCTTATCTATCACGGCTGCGGCATTTTCACCGTAGCGCATTACAACGATACCGCCTACACGCTCACCCTGCCCGTCCTGGTCAAATATCCCTAACCTGGTTTCACCGGTCATCTGAACAGCCGCCACATCGGATACCCGGATAGGAATACTGTTCTGTGTTTTAACGGGAATGTTTTCTATTTCCTCCACAGATTTGAGGTAACCGGAAGTTTTGATGATATATCCGATATCGCTCAGTTCAAATTTGCGCCCGCCGGATTCATTGTTATTGGCACGGATAGCGTTGATCACCTCCGCTACTGAGAGTTTATAATAAAGTAGTTTATTGGGATCTACAGTAATCTGGTATTGCTTCTGAAAACCTCCAAAAGAAGCTATTTCACTTACGCCCTCTACGTTTTGCAGGGCAAATTTTACATACCAGTCTTGCAAGGCTCGTTGTTCGCCCAAGTCCATACCCGGCGCATCCAACGTGTACCAGAGAATATGTCCAACACCTGTACCATCAGGCCCCAGCTGAGGTGTTACCCCTGTTGGTAATGTCCTTGAAATCGTGCTTAATCTTTCCAATACTCTTTCTCTGGCCCAGTAAATATCTACGTTATCATTAAAAATGATATAGATAAAACTCATACCAAACATGGAAGTACCACGTACATACTTAATCTTAGGTAATCCCTGCAGGTTAGTTACCAGGGGATAGGTGATCTGGTCTTCGATCAGTTGCGGTCCACGGCCCATCCATTCAGTAAATACAATTACCTGATTTTCGGATAAATCCGGGATGGCATCAATGGGATTCTTTTTCACTGCAAAAATTCCCCAGGCAAACATAGCTGCTGCCATTACCAGTACGATAAACCGGTTGCGCAATGACCATTCTATAATGCGATGTACCATATCTGTTCTTTTCTGTAGACAGATTTAGCAGGTACCTGCTACATCTGTCTTATGATATTTTAATTGCCTGACTATTAGTTATGATGATCGTGAGCCGGAGCTGCTGCGCTACCTTTGCGATCATACTGGCAACAGCCTGGTAGCTTTGTATAGATGCTATCTGCGGCTTTGGACTTTTCCGTATCATGACCGGCAGCAGCAATTTTCTGCTGAATAGCATCATTGCTGATCTTCGCAGGATCATAGGAAACCGTCATTACTTTTGAATTCACATTCCAGTCAGCCTTTGTAATACCATCCACAGCGACAGCCTTTTCGATTCTCTTTTTGCACATATTGCAATTACCATATACTTTGAAAGATTCGGTTTTGGCAGATTGCGCAAATACTTTGGAAGCTCCGAAAACAGTGATCATTACTATTAAAAGCGAGAATATCTTTTTCATTTTTATAAATTTTAAATTGATTTATTGTTTTATTACAATTCCATTGGGCTTTTTGCCCACTGCCACATCTTTAATTTTACTGTGGTCAGAAATATTAATAACAGACACGCTTGCTGCCAACTGGTTAGTAACGTAAGCTACGTTACCGTCGTTGGTGAATGCGACTGCGTGGGCACCAGCCCCGGTAGTGAAAATACCCCCATGAATCCATTGATTGCCGGCTGCATCCCAGGTCCAATAGTGAACTTTACCATTTTCAGGATCAGTTACCCATAATTCTTTACGGGCAGCGTTGTGAGCAGCGCTGCCTGGCATAAACCCAAGCGGAATAGTTTGCACTACTGCATTGGAAGCAACGTCAATAACACTAATACTTTTACCATCTTCATTATCCAGGTACATCTTTCCGTCATATCCTACCCAAGCCCCAACAGGATTAGCTCCTACGGGAATAGTTTTTATGACGGCTTTCGTTGCCGGATCGATTACTGATAAAGTGTTATCACCACCATTAGCCACATATGCCCTTGTACCATCAGCAGAAAAGGTAACTTCTGCTGGCTCCATACCGACATTGATCGTGTTTTTCAGAGCGTAGGTTTGTGCATCGTATACGAGAACCTTGCCTTTCATTTCCATTTGGGAGGTCCATATCTCTTTACCATTCGGTGAAAAGGCGGCATTATGATTCATCACCGGCACTTCCATATCCTTGATAATGGTACCCTTCCGACCATCCAGCACTATCACTTTACCTTTCATATCACCCATGTTCCCAGAATGACCTGCACTCAGATCTACTCCCGGCACACCAATAGAAATTCGGTTTACATCGAAGATGTTAAAAAGAGAGGCATGGTGCGGCCACATAGCCATGCTACCACCAGCAGACATTAATTCAATAGTTTCTGTTACTGTATTGGTAGTCAGATTTATGACAGATACAGTACTGCTTTCACCATTTACCACGTAAGCAGCTGGATAATCGATGTTTTTCTCAGACATACCCATATCATCCATTTTATGTTTTCTGCATGAGATAGCCGTTACTGCCAGAAGCAGTACAGAACAAGCCATTACAATCGCATAGCGTTGGCTTAATTTCATAAACTGATAAGTTTATTTTCCCTAAAAATCAGATAATTATTATGTAATAGTGTGAAGGCGTATAGATGCTATATGACTATAGCGAATGCCAGGGGTATCGTGGAATCAGATAAGAAAGGTACAGTTCAGGATATGGGGCGCTACTTTGCTACTTCGTGGAGGTGCATTGCTGGTTGGGTATTCCACCACTAAAGAGGTAGAATGTACCTGCGGAAGTTCAAAAAATGAAACAGGAGTAGCCAATGCTGCCATCTGAATAAAATGAAAAGCAAACTCGGTGGCTTTCTGGTCTTTTTCCAGTTTAACGGTTTTATGCTCGTCCTTACAGCATTTTTTGGCACATGCCTGGCTGGGTTTAGCACCGCATTTACTGCATTTTTTAGCCTCCGCATGCCATAACTCTACTTCTACCAACTTACCCATGCAATAGTGCATGTGAAAGGTGGCGCCGGTAGAAGAGCCTACATAGAGAAAAGCTAATATGAGCGCAAGGGCCTTTTTCATTTCGTAGCAAAAATAGAGGGAATTTCCGAATTAATTGTTATATAATTTTGTGTTTGTTTTATATTTTAATGGGAAAATCGAATTTGTTATATATTGATTAACAAGGGATAAGAAAAGGATACCTTTCTTATCCCTTGCATGCTAGGCATGAGCCATCTGTGAACACACTTCGGCACATTTACGGCAGGTTTCGGCACATTCACGGCAATGTTCCATATCTGCGTGCTTTTCACATTCCTCTGCGCAACGGATACAAATATCAGCACATAGCTGACATAATTGTTCCGAAAACTCTCCATCAAGGCTCATTACCTGAGCAGCCGCATTACAGATAGCAGCGCACTCCATGTCCAGTTGAATACACCTGGTCATTTTCTGTACGTCCTGTTCATGCAGACAGGAAACAGCACAATGATTGCATATGGTAGCGCATTCATTACATGCGTCTATACATTCCTGATAATGTTGATGAGGCATAATAATAAATTTTAATGTTAAAAAATATATTTTATCTGTCCTATTTATTTAATTCCTTCAATTTTGCTTTCATCTGATTGATTTCAGCCTGCTGGCTTGTAATAATAGTCTTACATAATTCTTTGATCTCAGGGTCCGTTATGGATGCCTGCTTTGCCATTAAAATTGCCGCGGCATGATGAGGAATCATTGATTTTAGAAATTGCTTGTCGGCAACAGCAGCTTGCTGCCTGATGAGTACAAAGAACAGAACTAATGCAACACCACTGATAGAAATAATCAGCGTATTTAGGTTCTTATTCATGTACATTGAGCGCATCAGGATCAATTCAATTATTATCATGGGGCTGCTCATCAGGCCAGCCATATAAAACTGATTTACATTCGGAACAACATTAGATAGTTTATCGACCATTGAATACATGAGGATGTACATAGAAATAAATGACAAAATAGCCATCAATAACAGTTTCCTGTAGCTTTTATCATGACTTCCGGAATGTTGCTTGGACATTGTTTCTGGTACTTTCATATATATGCTATTTATGGTTCATACTCATTTTCATCAATCCAGGATAGAGCTTTAGAAAAACCTCCATTGCCATAGGGTTCTTACCATACAGGTCATGAAGGGATCTGTCACTAAGGAAAACACTGAACTGTCCGCCTAAAGCAAGCCGTGTTTTTGCTATATTCAGCAGATCATAGCTAAAGCCGGCAGTGAGCGCATTGACAGGGAAAAGCGTTTCTGCTCCATACCTTATCGGATCAAGGTCTAATTCTTCCACGGATTTCTGCACCCATTCATACCGGGTGTATACTTCAGCCCTTTTCAAACGCAAAGCACCTTCTACCAATGCCGCATTTTCTCCGTCGTGACCGGCAGTTTTATTCAGCCCCCATAGCGTTGTTACATTGACCCAGCTATCATTTTTCAATGGCAGGCTGAAAATAGCAGAAGCAGTGGTGCGATTAACGTCTTCATCAGGGTGCAACAACTCGGGGCTTTTGATATATCCGTGGGAAACCTGGAAAGCCCAGTTTTGTGAAGGATTGTACGATAAGCGGCCGCTCCAGGAATCAAACCGCATTTTATCGAAATTATACCTGTTCTCATCTGGTTCCCTTCCGGTAAAAACAGAGCCTTCCAGCTTAAATTTATCCAATCTTACCCCCAGCGTTGCCACACCAAAAGTGATATGTGTTCCATCATTCCAATGATGACTGATTGGGGCATCGGGGTTGGAAAGTGCAGATGGCCGGTGCATAAAGGCAACAGAGCCGATGGCTGGTTCACCAGGATAGCCCAGGTAAACAAAAGCGTCTATCTTTCTGGAAAAAGCATACGTATAACTTACAGATAGTTCAGAGAAAAGATCATGCGGATGTTGTCTGTCCACAAGCGCCTTTCCTTTCCAGCTTTCACCAGACTGAAATAACAGTGGATACCCTGCGCCGCCTTCTGTAAGCCTGTCCAGGGAGATCATCACATTATAATGAAACAACCCTTTGCTACCTACCTTACGCTGCGCCATCAACATAAACCAGTTTGGTGCATCAACCCGGCTATCGCCTCTGCTGCCTTTATTGCCCACATCCTGGTTTGTGTAGCGCAGAAACAGATTGCCATGTATCATATACATCCACTTTTTTGAATGTAGCATATAACCATACATAGGAGAAGCATCCGGTAACCATCCGGTCCCTGATCCATTTCTGTTCATCGGCAGATTAAGTGAAAAAGCATGGCTCATCGGAATATCCATTGACATATCCATGTCTCCTTCTCCCTGCATGTGCTGCATTTTCCCCATTGCACTATCTTTCATTGGCTTCTGGGGCTCCCTTGTATTCTTTTTGTTCATATGATGTTCATGCTGCGCATACACAACAAAAACAGATAACAACAGCGTGGCTACAGATAATATCAGCGTTTTCATATTCTCAGGTATTTATTCATTTTCTATCAAAATAATGATCTGGAAAATGAGGAAAGCAAGCTCCCAACAGCGAATGCTAATACTTTACCATCACAGGATGGCATACCTTATCGTTTGAGGAAATCAAATACGGAAATTGTCATAGATAAGAAATAGCGGTAAATTCTTTATCAGGGGTGGGCCATGTGGAATATATATGCCCGTTACTGAATTCTGTGGATATAATATGGATTCATTCAGATAAAACTGCAAGAGTGTAGGTAATACGGGAACATTAAGCCCTGTTGAAACCGATGAATTGATATGAAAGTCACCTGATTTTTCGCTGTTTAACACAACATCTTTACAGCACCCGTTGTTTGTTGCAGTATGTTTCTTCATTCCACATTTAATACATGAACTATCCCCACCGTGAAAAATACTGACGTTTTCAAGCTCTCCCATACAATAATGCTGGTAAACGGTAACCCCATTGGTAAAGCAGAGGTAGAATAAAGCCAGTATGATGGAATTAATGCTTCTCATGATGACAACTGCATAATTAATTGATCATAAATACCATACCAGCACGGAATACTTACATAATATGCCAACAACAGTATCTTTTAAATCGACCACAATGGGTTAATTGTCAAAGATTTAATTAACCTGTCCGATCCAGGGAAATGGTTGGAGGGGTTGTAACACTACCGGGGAGGATATCAAAAAAGGGGAATGCCATCTACGAAGTGGGGCTACATGAAAGCTGCGGTTGATAGGTACAACTTTATTTCTTGTGCGAAAGAACCATAGAGATTAACGCAATATCAATAGTTCGGTAGTTACTCAACGGTGAACAAAAGTATTTTTCCACCTTCGCTGTCTCATCTAATCGACTACCGAACTATTTTTAATTTATGAACTCAACTATGAGTGCCTGTGTTTCTTCCTCTTTTTCAGGGCTATGGTGCTTTTTTAATAGCAGTGGCAGCCACGATAGTTCCAAGCAAGCTTACCATAGCTGCTGCAAGAAAAGCAGTTTGAAAACCGCCACTTAGGGCCTCAACATCTGTTTGCCCGCCAATTTTCAGGGCGTTTGTTTTTGCCGATGATATCGCTACAATAACAGCAAGACCTAATGCAGAACCAATCTGGTAGCTTGTATTGACCAGACCTGAAGCTAATCCTGATTCTTCTGGTTTTGCGCCTGAAATAGATGCAACTGTTCCTGGAATATATGCCAGCGACATGCCAATAGCACCAAGTAATGACGCCGGCAATACATGTGTTACAAAACTGCCATCAACTGGAGCCATGCTGAAAAGCAGCAGAGATACGGTTAACGCCAGCATTCCGGTAACAAGATTACGCTTGACACCAAACCTCCCCATTAGCTTCACGGTAATGATGACCATAAACAGCATGATGGTAATGGTCATTGGCAATAATGCCAGCCCACTGTTGAATGCCGGGAAATGAAGGATCTGTTGCAGATACAGGTTCAGGAAAAACCATAATGGAATCCAGGCTGCTGCCATCAGGGCCATTACAATGTTACCTGCCGAAAGGTTGAACGCTTTGAAAATCGATAAAGGCATTAAAGGTTCTTTCTTGCTTTTCTGCATACCTACAAAAGCGATCAATAGTACCACTGATAAAAGAAGTAAGCCCCAAGTCTGCAATGATTGCCAGCCTGCACTTTCCGCTGCTACGATGGCGTATACCATCAGCACGAATGCCGCGGTAGCCAGGATAGCGCCGCCAAGATCAATACTTCCTTTACGATGTTTACCTTTAAATAAAAGAGATGAACTGAGGAAAAGTACGATGAGCCCGATGGGAATGTTAATCAGGAACACCCAATGCCAGGAAAGCCACTGTGTGATCGCACCACCGAGAAATACGCCAGCAGATCCGCCGGCTGCCGCGGATGCACCCCAGAAACCAAGCGCTTTATTCAATTCTTTCGGATCTGTAAATTTAGTCAACAGTAAGGCAAGTGCCGAAGGGGCAATCAAGGCCGACCCTAATCCCTGTAACGCTCTGCCAACATTCAACGATGCTTCGGACCAGGCAATACCGGCCAGCAGCGAAGCCGCCGAAAGAATGGCAAAACCCCACATAAATATTTTGCGGGCACCGAACAGGTCTGACAGCCTTCCGCCCAAGAGTAGAAAGCCACCAAAGAATATAACATAGGCATTGAAAATCCATTGTAGGCCGGACTGAGTATAACCCAGATCGTTTTTAATGGCCGGTAATGCCACCCCGATGATAGAGGTGTCCATAATCACAATAAATTCTGCCGTGCAGAGCAAGAAAAGGGCCGCCCACCGTTTAGGATAAGGCGTAACCTGTATGGGAACAACTACTGCTTCTGAGATCATATTTTTGAGATTTTGTGTGAGTACATTATTAAAGTTGTAGCAGGCCCTGTGCCCGCTGGAGCCTGACCTGTATTACTTTGTGGTGATAGATGGCTTGCAGGTAATTGAGTTTTGCCTGAGTGAGGGCCAACTCCGCATCGGTTAGTTCCAACCTGGAGCTGAGGCCATTCCTGTATCGGTCGTCCATCATGGTATAGCTGAGTTCTGCAAGCTCAACGGTCCTTTGCTGGATACTTAGCTGCTCATTTGCTTCCTTCCACTGCGCAAGCAGGGACGCCAGTTCTGATCTGACCGACTGTTCAAGGTCTTCCTGTGCGATGACTTCCTGTTTGATCCGGACGGCTGCCTGGCTAACTTTCGCTTTTACTCTGTTGCCAGTAAATATGGGCATGGAAATCTGTACTCCAACGAAAGAGGTTGGAGGCCAAACATATTGTCCTAATCTGAAATTATCAGCCTGGGCCTGCAACTGATATTGCCCAATGGCAGCTATTTGCGGCAGCCGTTCTGCTTTTGCCACGGCTAGTTCCAGCCCGCTCTTTTCGGTTTCCAGTTTCTGTATCGCCATATCATTGCGCCGCTGCATAGCTGCCGCCATAGCGTCCTCCAGCCCGGAAGTACCTTCTAAAGGTATTTCCGGGACAAGCGTATCAGATAGTTCTACCAATGTTGCATTATCCACGCCCATCAGCCTGTTCAGGTGAATACCAGCCACCTCAAGATTATTGCGCAGATAAGAAATCGAGGACCGCAGGTTTTCCACGGCAATGAAAGCCCTGAGCGTATCCTGTTTCAGGCTACGTCCTTGGGCAAACAGGGAACGTGTGTCTTTCAGCGCTTTTCCGTTACGCACCAGGCTTTGTTGCTGAAGGGCGATCTGGGATTGCATAAAAAGCATATCAAAATAGGCCAGGGCTATCTCCATGCCGAGCCTGCCTTTCAGGTCAGCAGTCTTTTCCCCCTGAACTTTTTCGTCATAACCCGCTGCCTTTGCTTGCCGACGCGCACTCTCATTAAGCAATGGCTGACTGCCGGAAACCAACCCGTTGAAAGCATTTTTTCCTCCCACGGCCACATCTTGTACAGGCTTTGCTGTACCAGCAAAGGAACCGGGAAGAAAGATAACCTGTCGATCGAAATAACGCTGGTAGCTGCCACCCGCTACCACGTTGGGCAAGAGCCTGCTCCTTGATTCTCTGGTAATCTCTTTTTGATGCGCTTCTTCCAATGCCTGGATCTGCAACTGCCGGTTGCCTTTGGCAGCCATCGATAGCGCCTCGGCAAGGCTTAACCTTTTTACTGTCTGCGCACTACCATGAAGGGTAATAAGCAGTAATGGTATAATGAATTTGCTTCGTTTCATTGTTTTAGTATTTAGTTGTCAGCCTACATATTCTGTTTCTGCTGTATCCAATACTGGATCTGGCTCTTCTTCGGCCACTTTCCGACGTTTGCTGCTGGAGAGGTAAGAATAGACTGCAGGAATAATGAACAGTGTCAGGATACCGGCGAAGATGAGCCCACCAGCAATCACAATTCCAAGAGATTGACGACTGTTATGCGTCATCGCGATTGGTAATGCGCCGAATATCATTGCCAGGGAAGTCATCAGGATTGGACGGAAACGCTGCTCTGCTGCCTGTATAGCTGCGTCAAATTTGGAAAGCCCCGTATCTTTCAGATGGTTGGCAAATTCCACAATAAGGATTCCATTCTTGGTGATCAATCCAACCAGCGTAATAATGCCGATCTGGCTGAATACATTCAGGCTCTGACCAAACCAGTTGAGGCTCAGCAATGCCCCGGTCACGGCCATAGGCACTGTGAGCATAATGATCAACGGATCGCGGAGGCTTTCAAATTGTGCGGCAAGGATCATGTAAATGAGCAGCAGCGCCAGTACCAGCGTGAAGGCGATATTACCCTGGCTTTCCTCGTAGTCTCTCGACTGCCCTGCCAGGGATGTTTTGAAATTAACGCCCAGCGTTTCCAACTGGATGCGCTTCATTTCATCAATCCCTTCCGCGAGGCTTACACCAGGCGCCAGTCCTGCCGAAACGGTTGCAGATGTATACTGATCATAACGATAGATGGCCGCAGGGCTGATACTTTCTTTGATGGTTACCAGATTGTCCAGTGAGATCATTTCTCCGTTTGCGGACCTTACATAGATCGATTTGAGGTCGCTGATCTTGCTCCTGTTTTCGCGCTCCAGTTGGCCTATGACCTCGTATTGACGATCATTGCGCAAAAAGTAGCCGTATCTCTGACCAGACAGCGATAGCTGTAACGCCCGGGCAACTTCCTGTATGGATACACCCATGAGTGCTGCTTTCTGACGGTCTATACTGATCTGCAATTCCGGTTTATTTATTTTCAGGTCTGCATCTACAAACATCAGTTTGCTGCTCTTCCGGGCGGCCTGCAGGAATTTGTTCAGTGCAGCCGAAACCGTGTCCAGCGTGGGCCCCTGCAATACAAACTGCAATGGCATACCGCCTCCATAACGTGTTCCGATAGTGGGCGGCAGGTAAGGAAATAACAGCAGCCCCCTGAAATTGCCGGATGCAGCCGCGTATTTATTGTACAGGTCCTGTACGGATGCTTTACGTTCTTTCGGCTCTTTCAGGTAAATACTTTGTACAGCAAAACTGGTAGGCGCTGGGGCCGGAATAAAAGACACCGCCACCATGGAATAGGTCTGATAAAGCCCTTCGGTAGAATCATTGACATACCGGCCTACTTCCGTCATCTGCTTTTTCATGTAGTCGAACGACACGCCTTCCGGTGCTATTGCAATCAGGTTCATATTGGAGCGATCTTCGATGGGGGCCAGTTCAGAAGGGAGCTTCTTCCCGATGAAATAGATCAATACACCACCTCCCAAAAGGAAGACCCACGCCATCCAGCGGACCTTCATAAAGCGCTTCAGCAAATGCGTGTAGGCATTATTAAGCTGGATAAAGAAAGGCTCTGTTTTACGCTGGAACCAGTTGGGCCTTTCCTGTTTTTTTAACAGGTAGGCGCTCAACATGGGCGACAGCGTGAGGGCCACAAAGGCCGATACCAGTACAGAACCAGATACCACGATCGCAAATTCCTTGAACAGCTGACCGCTGATTCCGCCCATAAATACAATTGGCAGGAACACCGCTGCAAGCGTGATAGTGGTGGATATAACGGCGAAATAAATCTCCTTAGATCCTTTGAAGGCTGCCTGCACAGGTGTCATACCTTCTTCTACTTTTTTATAGATGTTTTCCAGTACCACGATGGCATCGTCCACCACCAAGCCGATGGCCAGCACCAGGCCCAGCAGGGTGAGCACATTAATGGAGAAGCCGGAAATGTACATAATGAAGAATGCAGAGAGGATCGAAACCGGGATGGCTAATACCGGAATAATGGTGGAACGCCAATCTCTCAGGAACAGAAAAATGATCAGGACAACCAGCCCGAATGCAATGAAAAGCGTTTCTTCCACCTCTTTGATCGATTCTCTCACCGGCTTTGTAAAATCAAAACCAACGATCAGCCGGTAATCTTTTGGTATCTCATTACGGAGCTGGTCCAGGCGCCGGTAAAATTCATCCACTACTTCAATCGCATTGGCGCCGCGCTGAATCTGGATGGCAATGCCTATGCCTACCCGGTTTGCGTTGCCCGTTTCATTAATGATGGCTGTACGTTCGTTGTGCTCGCCCAGTTCTGCAAACCCGATATCTTTCAGGCGGATCACCGAAGCGCCGGACTGCCTGATGATCATCTCATTGAAATCTTCTGCTGTTGTAAGCCTACCCATGGTACGGACACTCATTTCTGTATTATTACCTTCAATTTTACCAGATGGCAGGTCCATGTTTTCCCGGAGCAGTGCCTGGCGAATGTCTTCCGGTGTAAGCCGGTAGGCGGCGAGCTTCACAGGATCGAAGCGCAGGCGCATAGCATATTTATGCTCGCCTACAACTGCAACACGGTTGATGCCAGGTATGGACTGCATACGGTCTTTAATGACGGTGGCAGCCAGATGGCTCACCTCTTTGATATCTTTTGTATCGCTCTCCACTTCCAGGAAAGCCACCAGGTTATCTGCAGAACTGGCCTTTTCAACGATAGGCGGGTCCACATCTGCTGGAAGCTGGTTACGCGATTTCGCTACCTTATCGCGCACGTCGTTCAGCGCATCTTCCAGGTCCACATCGCGGTTAAATTCTATGGAAATAATACTGGCCTGTTCTCTGGATTCAGAAGATATAGTGCGTACTCCTCCGGCCTCAGCGAGAGATTCTTCTATCGGCCTCGTAATTTTGGATGCAATCACATCAGGGCTGGCTCCGGGATAAAAGGTGACGACGGAAATCACCGGCGCTTCTGTGAGCGGGAATTCCCGGATACCGAGGTTTTTCCATCCTACCAGTCCCATGATGATGATCAGGACAGAGAATACGCCTCCAAGTACCGGCTTTTTTATGCTTAGTGTTGGTAAATTCATAATCGTAAATAATTTGAAGTCTTATTTTGATGCAACCGCTTGTACCGGCGCACCGTCTCCAAGCCTGAGAATATTGGAGACGATAATGCTATCGCCATCCTGTAAGCCGGAGGTGATGACGGCATGCGATTCAGTCCTGCTTCCGATGGCAACCGGTGACATCTTTGCTATTCCACCTTTCAGTACAAAAACGGCATATCCTTCACCGCCGGGTATCAGTGCTTCGGTAGGTACAGTAATACCTTTGGCATCAGGACCTGCCGTTGAAAAGAAAATCCTTGTGGATAATCCTGCTTTGAGCTTGCCACCAGGATTGGCTGCCACGGCCTGCACAAGGATGCTCCTATTGTCTGCATTAACGCCGGGTTCTGTTGCCTTGATGGTAGCAGTATGTTTTTCCTGTGAAAGCCCTGTAGTGAATACTACCTGGTTGCCTGTCCCAATCAACGGCAGGTACTTCTCCGGTACGGCAAAATTGATCTTGATCTGTCCCAGGTCCTGTAGGCTTACCAATTCCGCATTTGGAGTAACATAGGCCCCCGCAACCAATTGAGATATCCCGATTCTGCCTGCAAACGGTGCGTGGATGGTGGTTTTCGCTAGTTCGGCTTGAAGCAATTCTTTTTGTGCCCGCAGCACATTCAGTTTGGTAGCCACCTCATCGTACTCCTGTTGTTTTACTGCTTCGGTTTTAAGCAAATCCGCCAGCCTTCGTTCGTTGAGGCCAGCCAACTCCAACTCTGCGGAAAGCTGCTTTAGCCTGGCCTGCAGTTCGGCATCATTTAATTTATATAAAAGCTGTCCCTCAGAAACCTGGGCTCCGTCATGAAAGCCAACATGAAGGATGCGTTGGGACACTTCGCTCCTGATCACCACTTCCCGGAAAGGAACAGTAGTACCAGTTATACTTTCAAGCTGGTTGAGGGCTTCTTCCTTTGCAAGCACAATGTCAACAGGAAGTGCAGGCGATGGCGCTGCAGCCGCAGCAGTTTTCTTCGGTGCGGATTTGCCGTTGCTGCATGCAACCAAAAGGCTTGCTGAAACAGCTAGTGGCAACAGAATCGGATAAATGGATATTCGCAACATAACATTGTGATTAATGTGAGTACTTATTGTTTCTTATTGATCACAAATGTAGATGTGGCTGTAGCCCTATCTATTATACTATAGAAGTAAAGGTTTGTAAGATTATATACTAGACAGATGGGAATAAAAAAGCCTGGCTATACCAGGCATGTAACATATGATGATAATTACAGTCTATCGAGAGGCTTTCGCTTCTTGTATTTGAGCAGCTTATAGGCACTTGGAGGAAGCCCTGCAACCTTTTTAAATTGGTTGCTCAGGTAGGATACACTGGAATAGTTAAGGCTATTGGCAATCTCGCTTAGGGTAAGTTCGTCGTAATCCAATAGTTCTTTTACCCGTTCAATCTTCTGAGCGATATAGTACTTTTCGATAGTCTGGCCGGTTATTTCAGAAAATAGACCGGATAGGTAATTATAAACGCAGTTCAGATCGCTGCTTAGAATGTCTGAAAGATTACTGTTGATCTCTTCTTTCTGGTAATGGACGAGGTTTATAATGATATGTTTTATTCTTTCAGCTATCCGTGTTTTCTCATCATCGATCACTTCAAAGCCAAATGGGATAAGGATATTTTTTACCTGATCTTTTTGTTCATCTGATATTTTTGTTTGAAATATCAATTCTCCAAGAGTGACTTTCTGAAGTCCCAGATTCAGTTTTTCAACATTTTGCGTAACAATAATGATACAGCGGTGGCAGACCATATTCTTTACGCTAACTATTTCCATATTTTAAAAAAATGAAAGGCAGGTTATATTGAATTGATAAAATTTGATTTTGGTTTACGTTGACTTAAACAACAAACTATTGAAATATAAAAAAGAAGGCCATACAATTTTATTATCTGTTGTATGGCCCTTGATTTGTCTATGCTATTGCTTCCGCTTTATAACCTGCCTTTTCGATAGCCTGCTGTATTTCCTCTTTTCCTGCCTTATCTGTAGAAACAACTAATAATTTATCCGGGCTCTGAAGATCTACTTCCCAATTATCCTGTCCTGCTACTTCATTTAATACAGGAGTAACGGCGGCGATGCAACCTGAACATTTAATGTTTGTTTTGAACTGTACTGTTTCCATGGTTTATTTCTTTAAATGTTAATTTTCTGATTGATGATGTAAAATTACCTGTTTGGGTAAGTATCCTTGTTATACTATAGTTGTTATGTTTTATATAATTATCTGGTTTATCCAATTTCCACGGTAACGTCGGCCGTAAGGGGAAAACTCTGGCATAGCAAAATCATTCCATCATCGATATCTGACGGTCTTAATGCATAGTTGTTACGCATTTTTACCTTGCCTGCTGTGAGTTTTGCTGTACAAACTCCACAGGTGCCGCCTTTACAAGAGTAGGGAAGCGGTATTTTATCTTCCAGCGCAGCTTCCAGGATAGTTTTACCGACGCTTACATCTAACAAATTGGATTGTTCATAGAAATGAAGTAATACTTCCTGCGGCGTCTGCGGCAGTACTTCATCTTCTTTGATTGGCTCAGGAGAAAACCATTCCAGGAAGATATTGTCGGTCGGCACCTGCCAGGCTTCCAGCATCTCATGGTACATTTTCATCAATCCGGCTGGGCCGCAAATGAAATAGTGAACACCCGCGTGGGGGGCATCAATTCTTTGCTTGATAAGTTTTCGGACAACCAGTTTATTCAGCCGGCCTTTAATAAAGTTCCCGCCATCTGTTCTTTCATGGGCGGAGATTGCATAATGAACATTAATTCGTTCGGGGTAATTTTCCTGCCAGGATGCAATTTCCTTTCTAAAGATGATGTCATCCGATGTCCGGTTTGCATAAATGAGTGTAACATTGGTTTCTGGAGAATTGTCAACCATGGATCTCGCAATACTATACAGGGGAGTAATACCACTTCCGCCAGCCAGCAGTACGATATGTTTTGCTGAATAAGTTGCATCAGTAGGAGCAAATGAGCCATAAGGACCGGAAATCTGCCAATCCTTTATTGCCGCGGCATGCGTAACGATATAATTGCTCATAATGCCTCCGGTCACTCGTTTTACAGTAATAGCTGGCTGTTGATCTGTACCCGGTACAGAACTTAAAGAATAAGATCTGGTCACCGCAGCACCATTGATCATTAAAGTAAGATTGATAAATTGTCCTGGCTTATATATGAAGGGCTGACCACCTGTATCAAACCTGATGGTTACTGCTGATGCAGTTTCAGGAATAATACAGGCGGTTCGCCAAATCTGCACATTACTCATGCTTGTTGATTTCTTTTTAATGGTTTCCTTATAACTTTGCTGCTTTTAGTCGCAAACTGTTACTGACAACGCTGACAGAACTGAGAGCCATAGCGGCGCCCGCGATCATTGGATCTAGCAAAAATCCATTGATTGGAAATAAAATACCTGCAGCGATGGGGATACCGATGATATTGTAGATGAATGCCCAGAAGAGATTCTGTTTAATGGTACTGACAGTTTTCCTGGAAAGTTTCAATGCTTTGGGAATACTGTTCAGATCAGAGGTGATCAGGGTCATTTTAGCAACATCCATCGCAATATCAGAACCTTTGCCCATTGCAATGCTAACATCTGCCTGGGCCAGCGCCTGTGAATCATTAATGCCGTCTCCCACCATTGCCACTATTTTACCTGCCTGCTGTAGTTCTTTTACAAATTCCGCTTTATGCGATGGCAGCACTTCGGCTTTATATTGTTTTAAGCCTACTTTTTGGGCTACAGCAGCAGCTGTATGCGCATTATCACCGGTAAGCATGTACACTTCGATGCCATCTTTCTGTAGTGCTGCGATGGCTTCGCTGGAGGTTTCTTTTATCTTATCTGCAATGGCAATTACTGCCAGCAGCTGCAGTGATGATGCAAAATAAATAACCGTCTTAGCCTCTTCCTGCAGGCTTGTTGCCTGTGCGGCCAGTTGTGGATCAATAATGATATTGTTTGTATCCATTAATTTCCGGTTACCAACCAGGTACATATCCTGGTCATAATACCCTCTTATTCCTTGACCAGTAAGGCTCTCAAAGCGGGTCAGTTTTACGGCACCGGCGCCGCCATCCTTGAGGTAAGTAACCACCGCTTCGGCCAGCGGATGTTCAGATTGCTGCTCCAAAGAATACAATACTGATTCAAGTATTGCCGGGCTGCCGGTTTGCGTATGCCAAACCATATCGGTCACCACTGGTTTACCTTCTGTGATAGTGCCTGTTTTGTCCAGAATGATGGCATTCACTTTATGGGCCAGTTCCAGGCTTTCGGCGTCTTTAATAAGAATATTATTTTCGGCGCCTTTACCTACACCTACCATGATGGCAGTAGGGGTTGCCAGTCCGAGGGCACAAGGACACGCGATCACTAGGACGGTCACCGAAGTAAGCAGTGCATGCGTAAAGGCATTATCACCTCCCAATACGATCCAGGAAAGAAAGGTCAGGATCGCAATACCAATCACCACTGGTACGAAGATACCGGCAATCTTATCTACCAGTTTCTGCACCGGTGCTTTACTGCCCTGTGCTTCCTGCACCATTTTGATAATCTGGGCCAGGAGTGTATTGGCACCTACTTTTTCGGCTCTGAACCGGAAACTGCCTTTCTGGTTAATGGTACCTGCAAAAACAGCATCTCCGGTATTTTTAGCGATGGCGAGGGGTTCACCTGTGATCATACTTTCATCTACGTAAGAAGTTCCGTCTGCAACAGTTCCATCTACGGGAATTTTTTCTCCTGGTTTTACCAGCAGCAGATCCTGAACTTTAACCTGGGAGATGGGAATTTCCTGGGTGTTTCCGGATTCGTCTACCAGGAGCACGGTTTTCGGCTGAAGACCAATGAGCTTTTTAATAGCGGAGGATGTATTGGATTTAGCTTTTTCTTCCAACAGTTTACCTAATGAGATGAATGCAATCACTACTGCGGCTGCCTCAAAATAAACGTGCGCATGCAATCCGCGCTGATGCCAGAACTCAGGATAGATGGTATTAAAAGCACTGAACAACCAGGCAATTCCTGTACTAAGCGCTACCAGGGTGTCCATATTGGCCTTGCGATGTTTTGCCTGCTTCCAGGCATTGATGAAGAAGTTTCGGCCAAGGAAGAACACTACGGGAGTAGCCAGGAGCATCATAATCCAGTTACCGTATGGCATATTCATGAAAAACATACCAATGACAACAATAGGCAATGATAATACAGATGCCCAAATAGTGCGTTGTTTCACTTCCCGGTAGTGCCGCTGCTGAGCTTCTTCCTTTACTTCATCCTGATTTTCTTTGTCGATCACCAGGTCATAACCAACAGAACGGACACTGCTTTGGAGCATTTCAGGGGTTACCGTAGCATGATTATATTGTACCCAGGCAGTTTGATTGGCAAAATTAACTCCGGCATCTTCCACGCCGGGAACCGATTTTAACATCGATTCCACGCTGATAGCACAAGCCGCACATGTCATTTCCAGTACCGGAAAGGTTTCCTTTAAACTTTCTGCTTTTTTCTTTTTAACGGCAGTTGTTTCCTGCTGTGCTGATATAGCTGTTGACATATTTCCTGATTTTTCACAAAGCTACATCAGGTTTAAGGGAGGGATGTTATACTATTACCTATGAATTGTATATAATTTTAAGGCTGCGGATCTTCACCGTGTGAAAGGGATAGTTTGGTTTTCCGAATTTCCTTAAAATAAGATGGATTTAACCCTGTTGTAGATTTGAACTGGCGTGACAGATGAGCTGTACTGCTAAATCCAAGTTTATACGCAATATCTGCCAGGGTATAGTTGGTGTAAACCAGCAGCTCCTTGGTTTTCTCAATCCGGTATTCCATGATGTACTTTTCCAGGGTCACATCTTCAGATTCTGAAAAAATACTGCTCGCAGTATTATAGTCCTTATTCAGCGTACTTACTACCAGATCGGAGAAACGGAAATTATCAGGAAAATCATAATTTCCTGAATAAACCTGCTCAATCAACGATTTTATATCGCGTATAAGTCTGGTCTTTTTGTCTTCCAGTAGCGTGAATCCCAGCACTGACAATCTTTTACTAAGTATTGCAATATCCGGGGCCGACAAGGCGGACACTGTAGTAACTTCCCCTAGATTGATGTTCACAACCGGAATGTTAAGCTCCCGGAACACTTCTCTGATGGTTAGGATACATCTATCGCAAACCATTCCTTTTATAAAAATCTTATAATTACTCAGCATAAGGCCCAATTATTTGAACTTATGCAAAAGTCTGATAAGCTAAAGGAGATTCCGTTATACAATTATGTTAAAATTTTACATAATTATCAGCATCAGATTTTATCCAATGGTTTACGCTGATTCTCATTGCTCTGGCCGAACGGGAGACCATAAAGGCTTGTAAGTTGCATTAGAGCATTAATGTCCAGAAAGGAAAATGGCTATAGCCCCCAGGGAAGGAACTATAGCCATTAAATTAATTACAGCAATGTTGATTAGGGCAGCAATTGCTTTTCTTTTCGCAACACTGTTCCTTTTGAGCAGCTGGTTTCTTTGTTTTAGCTTTCTTTTCAACACCTCCTGCCATAGCAGCAGTCAGGCTTAACGCGCAAAGGCTTGCGAATACTAAACGTTTCATCTGGATAAGTTTAAATTTAATAATATATTATCCAGAGTAAGACGAGAAAAGAAAGAAAAGGACGCAGGATTCTCAACAATATTTTTTACCCGGAGGTGAATTTTTGCAACAGGCAACGATGTTACCATATTTATCAAATTCGTATTCACAGCAGTTGATAATTTCCTCTTTTAGCTTCTCTCTGGCTCTTTGCACCCTTGACTTAGCACCTGACAAAGAAATTCCCATTTTTTCGGCAAACTGCTTCTGGGTTAGCCCCTCCAATTCAGTAAGAATAAGCGCCTCTCTGTAAATTTGAGGTAAAGATTCAATCATTGGCCGGAGACAATCTGCCAACCGGTATTCGTTATTTATAACAGTAACTTCACCTTCCCGGTCCGACACAGGTTCTTCTTCATAAGATACAACTTTGCAAACCCGGCGATAGTAATCTGTAACTGCGTTATTTGCCACCTGGTATAGGTATGCCCGAATATTTTGAGCTTTTTCTACCTTTCCCATGTTGATAAACATTTTAAGGTAGACATCCTGCAAAATATCATTACAATGATCGCCGTTTTTCACCTTTTGGCAAATGAACTTCTTCAATTCAGTATTAAACTCATTCCAAATTAAGATATGGGAGGGTTGCATAATTACAGGATTAAATCACTTTATATAATTAGATGGCATTATCGGTAATTCCTTACTCCATCCAATGAATATAATTGTAATTAGTATGCCTTTCTAAGCATATCCGCGAAGTCATCAGGAAGCGGGCTATTTTCGACTGCCTGGGCTGCTTTTTCAATGTCATAATCAAATCTGACAAACTCCACCTGAATGCTGTCTTTATCTAATGTACTACTGTTATCCTTAATGTGCAAAAGTACATAACCGCCCTGTGGGTTACCATCTTTGGGCTTTCCTATAGAACCAGTATTGATGGCATGAAGGAACCGGGGCTGTTCCTCTCCGTTAGCCGGCACGATCCTGTGATATGGCTTATGAGAATGACCAAAACATAAAATATCTGTACGAGCCTCCAAAAACGTATTCAGCAGTGCTGCTTCTTCCATGTCTTCCAGTAGGTATTCATCAATGCTTCTCGGACTACCGTGTACCAGCAGCATAGTGAGAATATCACTATTTAATTGAAAGGATATCCGTAAATGCGCTGGCAATGTTTGAAGATAAACCCGATTATCATTGTCTATAATATCATAAGCATATCCCTTGCCTGCTTTTGATGATTCTGCAGGTTGTACCCCCTTTACCTTTGCATCATGATTTCCCGCAATAGTCGCAATGCCCCGTTGACGGATCTCCTGAATTACTTCGTTAGGCCAGATATTGTATCCCACCAGGTCACCCAGGCAATAAATAGCATCTGGATTGTGTTTTGATACATCTTCAAAAAAAGACTGTAAAGCCGGTAGGTTGGCGTGAATGTCGCTAAATAATGCAATTTTCATTTGATCGATAGCAGTAAGAAAGTATTTCATGCGGCTAATGAAGTATCAGCCGCATGATTTTAAATAAATTATCAATGAAGAGACTCAGATACCAGTTCTCAGGCTTTCTGCATAAGCATCAGGCAGAGGACTGTCCTCTACCGCTTTAGCTGCCTTCTCCACATCATACTCAAAGCGGATGAATTCCACCTGTATGCTGTCTTTGTCATGAATGCTGCTATTGTCATTAATATGCAGCATTACATAGCCTCCACGCGGATCGCCGTCTTTAGGCTTACCTACGGAACCTATGTTAATGGCGTGTCTGTAGTGTGGGTTTTCATCCGGCACGGAGGGTAATATCCGGTGATACGGCTTATGTGTATGTCCAAAACACATGATATCTGCATCTGCATCCACCATGATCCTCATCATACTTTTTTCTTCCCTGTCTTCAAATAAATACTCATTGATCTTACGCGGACTACCGTGGACCAGCAACAAGTTCAACTTATCATTGTTTAGCTGAAATTCCACTTTGATGTGAGCCGGTAATGTACGTAGATATTTGCGCTCGTCTTCTGTGACAACCTGATTGGTATAAGATATAGAAACACTTCCATTAGCCTTTTCCGTGTCAGTTTTATAAGCACAACCACAGTCGTCGCTCGTTCTGCCGATACCAAAATCATAGTTGCCGGCTATTGCTGGAATACCACGTTTTCTGATTTCGTTGATCACCTCATTGGGCCATATGTTATATCCCACAAAGTCACCCAGGCAGTATATAGCATCAGGCTTTTTGGGGTCTACATCCTTAAAGAACGCTTCCAGGGCCGGTAAATTTGCATGAATGTCGCTGAACAAAGCTATTTTCATAAATATAATATTGAAGATTGGATAAGATAATTTTATAGATATTGTTCAACAAAATCCTTTGTATAATCCCTGATTGTCTGTCTTACGCTTCTGAACTCAGACATTATCTCATCCTCACTACCGGTTGCTTTTGCAGGGTCCGGAAAATTTTCATGCAACTTTCTGGCAGACGTCGGGAAAAATGGACATCTTTCCTTTGCATTATCGCATACGGTAATTACATAGTCAAAATCAATTCCCTGATATTCATTAATATTATTGGAAGTGTGTTTTGAAATATCAATACCATCTTCTGCCATTGTGGCTATAGCCCGGGGATTCACGCCATGTGTTTCAACGCCAGCGCTGTAAACTGCTGCTTTATCACCTGCAAAATATCTCAGGTAACCTTCTGCTATCTGACTACGGCAGCTGTTGCCGGTGCAAAGCACTAATACTTTCTTCATGTGTTGATTTTATAATTAGCAGCAACCGCCTCCTGGAGTGCAGGACTGACCCGCTTCCATAGCCACCGGTATTTCCAGTGTTTTAGTTTTAGGTGTTCCACAGGTCATACCGCGATCCGTAGCTTTACATTGAGTAGCATCCGGCTGCAGATTAATGACAAGATTTTCTCCTTCTAATAGAAACTCATTAGGATACATTTGGCGGGTATCAAATTCAGAATTACCAAATTCGATCTTCACTGTAGCCTTGGGATTCAAGTCAATATTACTCTCCACCAGGTTTACTATTTTCAGTGCTTTGTTTACAGACATTGCCCGGTCGGTTTGTTCTTCTTCCGGCTCCCATAACTGAACGATTATTTCAGTCCATGCGTTTACTTTACCACCACAATCAACAGAGGTGATAGGCGCTTGTTTGATTTCGGTAATATGATAAGAAGGGGCTACCAGTTTGTCCGCTGCATATTGAAACTGCAAAATTTGTTCTGGATGTTGTTGCAGCTGATCTTTAAAAGCCTGCCAGGTCATTTTTGAATTACTCATTGTATAATAATTTAAGTTTTTTTGAAAAATTATGCTTTGACTGTACTTGCGGGAGCCTCTGCATTACCATACCAGCGTTTACGGAGCCAGAAGGCCACATTTACCAAAGCAATCAGCGCAGGTACTTCCACTAGTGGTCCAATAACGCCTACAAAGGCTTGTCCGGAATTGATACCGAATACGCCGATGGCTACTGCTATCGCCAGTTCAAAGTTGTTACCTGCAGCTGTAAATGCAATGGAAGCGTTTTTGGAATAATCTGCTCCGGCAGCTTTGCCTAAAATAAAGCTTACCAGGAACATGATCGCAAAGTAAACCATCAATGGTATAGCAATCCTTACTACGTCCATCGGGATCTGTACGATCAGCTCACCTTTGAGACTGAACATTACGATAATGGTAAACAGTAATGCAATCAGGGTAATGGGGGAAATAAACGGAATAAACTTCTCCTGAAACCATTCTTCACCTTTTATTGCAATCAGGCTGTATCTGCTGATCACACCGGCAGCGAACGGAATACCAAGATAGATACCAACGCTTTTAGCGATTTCTCCAATGGACACTTCCACTGTTATACCTTTCATGCCGAATACCGTAGGAAGCCATGTGATGAAAACGTAAGCATACACGCTATAAAGTAACACCTGGAAAATACTGTTGAGTGCTACAAGTCCGGCTGCATATTCACGGCTACCATCAGCCAGCTCGTTCCATACGATTACCATTGCAATACATCTCGCAAGACCAATAAGAATCAGGCCGGTCATATATTCGGGATATCCATGCAGAAACAGCACTGCTAAACCGAACATCAGGATCGGGCCAATCACCCAATTCAGTAAGAGTGATAACGATAGTACTTTGGTGTTGCGGAAAACTTCCCCCATCTTATCATACTTAACTTTCGCAAGTGGTGGGTACATCATTAAGATCAAACCTATCGCCAGCGGTATGTTTGTTGTACCGGTAGAGAAGGAGTTTATAAACCCTGAAGAAGATGGAAAAAAGTATCCAATGCTTACGCCAATAGCCATAGCCAGGAATATCCATAATGTCAGGTAACGATCTAAAAAGCTCAATTTCTTACGTTGAGCAGGATTGCAGTTTTGCATGGTTTTATCAGTATATTATTAAATGCCAATTATTGTGCTTCTTCTTTCAAGTAAAACGGTGTCTCGCCAGGTATCACCCATTTTGCCGATTCGCTCCCGTCTTCCTACCAGGCGGAATCCGCAGGCTTCATGTATTTTAATGCTACCGGTATTTTCAGGAAATATGCCGGCCTGTAAGGTCCAGAGCTTGTTTTCTTCACTTTCAGTAATTAGTGTCCGTAACAACGCTTTCCCTATTCCTTTGCCTTGTGCATCCGGCGCTACATAAACACTTACTTCAGCAACGCCAGCGTACACACACCTACCGGAAACCGGCGTTAATGCTGCCCATCCAAGAACCTTATTATCTTCAACTGCCACCAGACGGCAACTTTTTAAATGTGACTGGTCCCATTCTTCCCATGAAGGAGCGGTAGTTTGAAATGTAGCATTACCGGTGAAAATACCTGCTTCATAAATAGATAATACCTCTGGGCCATGTGCTGATGTCATTGGAAGGATAGTCATGTAAATCACCATTTTGAGTGTTAAAATATAACTACAAGATAATTATTTTAGGCACTCAGTAACTATGTATGACATTTCCTTTGCTATCGTATTAAACTCTTCCTGCAAAGCCTTGTCTTCCGTAATGGTAGCCGGATTGCTGTATTCCAGCTGATCCTTATGGAGGGCACCGGTTAAGTCACTGCAGCCATTTTCCTGTTGGTCGCAGGTTTTGAATAAATAGAAACCTGTCTTTTCAACTCCTGCATCAGTCGCGCTTTTAGCGTAAACAACAAGTGGAGTGAATTTATCACCAAATGATACCGAATAGCCAGTACTTCCGCTTGGAGCATTGGCCGCTATCGTTGGAAGAGATACCACCTTATAACCAGCTGCTGTAAGTAGTTTAATCAATCGGGGATCAATCTGACCAGTAGTATTTCCAGCGGAAATAACATTCACTCTTTTGATACCGTTTGCAGTAATCAAACTTTGCAGCAATATCTGCGCTGCCTGACTTCTGAAAGAATTATCTGGACAGGTGAACATTATTGAAACATCTTTATCTCCCAAACTGCTGGTGATTACAGATTCCAGGTGCTTGATAGCCAGATTATGCTTTTCCGGTATAGATACATTGCTAACAGAAGAAAAGTACTTTTCGATAGCCGGATACATCTTTGGCTGACCTGGCGCTGCTGGCGTAAAGCTAAAAGCAATTACAGCAAACAATAAAACAATAAGAGAATACAAGAACTTTTTCATAAAAGTTTTTTTATTTCACAGGGTAAATTGTTTAGCAACAGCCTGGAGCGCAACAGGCTGCATCAGCCGGTTTTTCAGCATAAACTGTTATACTGTAGATACCTGTATCTCCGGCCCTGAAAGCATCGATCTCCTCTTTGCTCATGTAGTTGGACAGCAGATCGTTGGGAATGTTTATGACTTTTTCTTTTTGGATTGTAATATTCTGGAAGCCATTTGTTTCTATCAATTCCAGATAGCCTTGTTTTTGTATTGCACCAGATACACAGCCTACATACATTTCAGCAGCTCCACGGATACTTTCCGGTAAAGTGCCTTGTAACACGACATCTGAAATACTGAAATGACCACCAGGTTTCAACACCCGGAATATTTCTTTAATAACGCCATCCTTATTGGGAACGAGGTTCAGCACACAATTACTTACAACCACATCTGCAACATTGGCGGTTACAGGCATTTTTTCAATATCACCTTGGCGGAATTCAACGTTATTAAAACCCAACTTATCCGCATTCGCTCTGGCTTTTTCCAGCATCGCAGGTGTAAAGTCTATTCCGATTACTTTACCGCTTTCACCAGTTTCCTGACGGGCAATAAAACAATCATTACCAGCACCGGAACCAAGATCTATCACAGTATCACCCTTCTTGATTTTTGCAAACTGGGTAGGAAGACCACAGCCCAGTCCGAGGTCTGCATCGGGATTATAACCATCGAGAGAGGTATAATCGTCACTCATGATATGATATACTTCTGTTGAGCAGCAGCCGGAGCCGCAGCAGGAAGATTCGTTGGTAGCTTTGTCCTGTAATGCAATTTCACTGTATTTCTGTCTTACGATTTCCTTCATTTGTTCATCGGTAGCCATAGTATAAAATTCATTGTATAATTGCAATATTGCGATATATTTAAGCAAATTTTTTTAACAGCAGGATTTTACTTCAGCCGCTTCTGCGAAGAATGCTCCAAGTATTTTATGATACTGATTCCAGGTTTTCGGGTTGATGCAGTAACATACGCTGGCTCCTTCAATAGTTCCTTGAATAAGACCAGCCGTTTTCAACTCTTTCAAATGCTGAGAAGTAGTTGCCTGTGCCAAACCAAGCTCGTCCACAAGATCACCGCATACACAGGCGTTCTTTTTAACGAGATACTGTAAAATAGCTATCCGGGCCGGATGCGCCAGCGCCTTAGCCATATTGGCTATGTCGTTCTGCTGTTTAGTAAATAAGTCTGATTTTGTAGCTCCCATAAAATTATATCATTAGCACATCGCAATATTACGATTACTTTCTAAATTTGCAAAGAAAAGTTCATTGTCTTAATATAAAACTCACATGATGTACTGTAAAGTCAATATGGAGGCGAGTTCGGAAGTTTTCTACTAGTTTTTAAAGAATCTGGCACCTGTGAATAGGGCCGAATTTATGCAAAGCATGGCTTTTTTCCATGCTAAAACACTTAAGAAAGGGGATGTCTTCATTCACCATCAGGAGATTACACGGAAAGCAGCGTTCATCGTTTCAGGTATTCTCCGCTCTTACTATATTACTGACAACGGGGCGGAAATTACTTACTGCTTTTGTACTGAACGTAGGTTTTCAACATCTTTTAAGAGTTTTATTTCGCAAACACCTTCTCAGTATATCATGGAAGCCTCCCGCATAGGAGATAAAGAAGTTGTATCCTTCTTTTCTTCTTTGGTTGTTCCGCCTGAACAGGCTGTAAATCCTATTGCAATTACTGCAATTACAGTGACAATGATAAACTTTTTCATTATTTTGCTTTTTGTTTTTTAATAAATCGGTGATAGTTATACTGTCATTTTTTGATAATCAGGTATTAGTCTTTTTGCTAAAAGTTTTATTCTATATTTAGAGCAATCATCCGGTTTATCAATTACCTATTCCGGGTGCATAGAGCTGCTCGCAATCGAATGCTAAAATGTTCCATTTTGTTCAATTTTCTGAGAATGAAATAATACTGTTTAAAATGTAAACCCTGTCGGAGGCAGTCCCGACAGGATTTACATTTCAATATTATAACTGCTTTCTTTGATAGTGGCAGCAATCAGGTAGTTTTTGATAGGCTATATCATCCGCTTTATATTTTTCAGTATCATGTCCGTTGGCGGCTAATCTCCGCTGAAGATCATCTGGTACGGATTTCTTAAAAATGCTGTATTCCAGCGTGAGTATTTTAGTATCCTGATCCCAGGATACCGATTTGACACCATCTATACTTCTGGCTGTTCTTTCAATGCGGCTTTTGCACATACCGCATTCACCATATACTTTTACAGTTTGTGTTTTTGAATGGCTCATAATAGATTCTTTGCCACTTTGGGCATTGGCGGTTTGAATTGTCGCAAATGCAAAAAGCATTGCAAACAATAATTGTATTGTTTTCATTTTTGTAAATTTTAAATGTGTATAGCAGGTTGGTACCGTTTTAGCGCACTACTCAATTCAGAAAGAATAATAGTAAGATAATGTGACGGCTATGAAATAGCGCCTGTAAAAATGCCTGGAGAAAGCATAATCAGATTCTGTAGGTGCAGTTGAAAATATAAACCGGAACGCCATAATGTAACGGGGGCGCATTACCTGGGTTGGCGGTATTTATTTGTTTTAATACAATAAAATCAGGACTTTGATAGAAGGGCGCGGATATATGTAAGTCCGCAAAATGCTGTGCTGGTCTGGCAAAATCATCTGCTGCAATATGATTATCTTTTACCTTTAAAGTATGGTATTTGTTTTGGCAGCATCCATCTTTCTCATTGCCTTTACTGCATTTTTCCTTTGTGCCCTGGCTAAAAGTGAATGACACCGATTTTAGCTTACCACAGCAATAAAACTGCTTTATACTGAAGCCAGCACTGGCTGTAGTATAAATAATCAGGAGTAATATGGCAAAAATCTTTTTCATTCTAAACATGAAGGTAATAGATATTTTTAAATGCCGTTTTATATAATTATGAAAAACCTTTATACAATTTGGTGTAGTTTACGTGATAATTGTCTCTGTGCGGGATATTAATAATAGAATAGGACAGGAAAAGGAATTACTTTTTAAGTAAATGAAAATTGCATATTTTTTCGTATTGATAGGAAGGAAGCGTTAGGAAATGTGTGAAACTGGTTAGTCCAGACGAAATACGACTCAAATTTGACAGACATTATTTATAAATAATTCATATTTAGTATATTGGAATTCCTGATCTGGCTGAAGCCCATGACTTTCTAGTACAATACTACATTTTGGAATTAATTGGCACAAATTATATCTTGCGATAGATACTCTTCGTGATCGCAAGTGCAATACCGTGAGTAGATCCAAAGGTCTTTTTTCAACATGTTGAAATTCAATATATTGCGATATCAGGGCGTCGTCTAGTCGTCCCGACAAAATGGCTAAATGACTTGTAATGCTTTGTTACAGTCTAAGCCTAAGAAGCTCGCAGATATTGAATCTGCGAGCTTTTTTATTTTCCGCACGTATCAATTTGTTTCATCGAATTTCAATGTATCAGCCGAGTAATCCGGTGAGTAGGTCAGTGAGTAACTTCTCCTACTCAACGTAGATTACACGTCATATGTATTTAATTGTATATCATTTAATTACATAGCATATCAGTTTATTCCAATTGATATGCAGGGCTTTGTTTCTACTCATTTTTTTGAACTGCGAGGACATGAACCAGTGAGTAATTATTGTTCATTTAATGAGATAACAACATGAGAAGTGAAAACACATTTGGCGTCCGTTACGCCATTCGCCAAAACAAAAACAAACGAAAAGCTTATTCTGTATTTGCCAGAATTGCCTGTAACAATTCTCCCGAAAGAGAACTCACTATTAAGGGAAGTTTTCCTCCCGAAGATTGGGATGAAGGAAAAGGATGGCCACACCTCAGAACAAAAGAACTAAGAGAGTTTGCCACACACCTGGAGAAGGTAAAATCCAAACTAACGGCGATCTTCCAGGAACTGGAATTAAAAGAAGGTATACTTTCCGCAGACAACATCAAAAACCATTATTCAGGTATAGGACCTGATGTTGAAAGAGTCACGATGCTTCAACTTACTAAGCTTGCCTACAAAAAGTTCGCTCGCGAATTAAAAAAAGGTAGTATCAAAAATTATGGCGCAACCAACGGTTACATTGAGCGCTAACCGGACTTTTTATTCGTTCTACGATCTGGAGAAAGGTAATTGTCTGGCTTTCGATAAAAAATGTAGTGTTTATTCATTGGTACACGACGCTGTCCCAATGGCTAAAGGAATGAAAATCTCGTTAAATGACATCTTAGACAAAATCGCGTGGGCGATTTTGATAAATCAAAGCATCTGGACGGACGCCTCGCTTTTTTTAGCAGCCAATGGCTTTTCAAGTGTTCGGCTGGGATGTCCTCAATAAAATTTCTATGTCATCCCAAAGGAAAAATACCCGCGACCTCTTTACTATCCAATTAGCTCCAGCCGCTACACACTTACCACCGCCAAATCCTGAAATTAGCAGCCATTAAGAGACTGTCAACCCTATTCGAACTTCTTCTTCTTTTTTAAATCCAAAAGACTAAACGTTCTGAGGCTTTTTACCACCCAGGTACTGCCATCTGCACCCGTTACACGCTTATATATTAAAACGCTGTCACCCTCACACTTATAGGAAAAAGTCTCATGTGCGTTATCAAATGTGCCAACAAACATTCTGAAATTGGTTGAATCTGTGAGATATTCCCCCATAATATCCCCTCCAAATGCACCGCTCCCAAATACGGTATACATCTCTACATACAGATCCTTACACAACTTTAGCCTCACTGTCTCTTCATAGTCAGCCTTACTCCTGTCATTCCTGCAGGCAATCAGAATTGAGAGACAGAAAAATACTAAAAATAAAAAAACAAGTTTCAAGCTTTTCATATTCCCTTTTTTTTTAAAATGTACAACTCTTATCATTTCGAGATCAGGTTACGTCACTTCAGAAGGGGACGCTAATTTCATATGCTGTTTTTTAAGAAGCAGCAACGCCGTATTGACTATGATAGAAAAACACCATTGGGTATCACTCCTATGATCAAATCCAGTAAAGTAGCCCTCTCTATGTTATTGCTGAAAGTTGAAGTAAGGTGATTAAATGGGATAATTCATTGGTTCTTTCTTCCATAAAATACAGGTACATAAAGCAATTATTAATTGGTATAACAAACATTGCGGACATTGACACAGCGTACATTGTATTTTTAGCGTAAATATTGTTATGTAAGCCTCCTTCTTATGGCCCAATTTGCAACAAATTTAAAAATATATCTGATTGGTATTTTTTATTGTAGTTAATTAAAATAAAAAATTTGCGTCATGATATCTTGATCGCATGGAAGATATAATGGTGAGATTTGGATGAACAGGATTTGCAAAAACCGGAACTTGAATAAAATCAGCTTACATTATACAGCATCTCATCGTCTTTCAGATACCACTTCAGAAACTCGTTAAATGAATCTGTAATAGGAATAAACAACGCTTGATGTGGAAGAATTCCTATTGTATATTTATCCGTATTTCTATCAAAAAGTAACGCATAATACCAGGATGCCTGCAGATAATCGACAAAAATGATGCAAACCTTTCTCTGATCAAAAAAATCAAGTGCATCACTCTTAAAAACAGCTGTATGGGCCCTCCATTTCTGTAATGAATAAAAGGCGAAGCCATTATCATCCTCATCAAATATTCCGTTTACACTGGAGTAAAAATCAAGTAACTCTCCACCTAAACTAATGTCAAAGTAAGCCTCAGTTGCTGCTATAGTTGACGCATTAGCGCCTTCAAGCGGCTCTGTTCCAATGGATATCCAATGTTTTATCACTTCTTGTGCCACCTGGTCAACCATAATGAAAGTATTTTTTTCTGAGTACTTTTTGGAAAGTAAATTAGTGTTTTCCGGCGTTATCTGTATCAGTAGCGGATTTGAAAAACAGGAAGCAACTCGCTACATTTGTAATGTATGTCCGTGGTGACATTTTTAATGCTTTACTATCCCAAACTAAGAATAGATATGTATTACTCGGGATCACCGTTTGAACCAATAAATGCCCTCCCTGCAGAGGCGGCACTTAGAAGGCCCCTGTATTTTAAGGAGAAGGCGCAAAAAGTTGCTTTTGTGGGAAAGGTCATTGAATCCTATACCAATGGTAATTTAGACCTGGTTATTTATGTTAAGGCAGAAAAAAAAGATTCCCGGTTAATGAGTTATCATCATGAAAACTATGGCGCCATGATGCCATTTCATGTAGAAGAATATCTCGGTTCAAATACCATACAAACTACCATATTCGTAGAATTACAGATACACAGCTCCAGTATTATCCATTATGATGAAAGCTGGCGATTAATGATGGAGCAGGTCTATGATGAGCACAATCATCTCTATGAGTACCGGCAGTGGTATTATACCGGTAATGAGCAGACACCGTACCAGGAGAAACTGTTTCTGGCAAAAAACTGGGCAATACTTACTGAAAAGTTTTAAATGCACGGGCATGGGCAAAATGCCTCCCTTTACTTTCGGCCTCCCCTACACTCAGCGCATATAAGATCACCTACCGGCCAATATAAGCGGTTATCACCAGCTATTGGCATAAAGCGATTACTTCCAGGCCTCCGGCTGTAACAGTTCTATTTATCAGTATAATTCATAGTTAACAATCTTTCCTGTTAATGCTTTCCACAATGGAATTACTTGTCTTTTAATGGTTTTCAGTCAGTAGATTAATATTAAAATATCAGTTTTTATTATACTGTATGGTTTTCTTTGTTATACCTTAGATCCATATAAAATCTTTATACTTATGATTTCCATCACCGGCCAATGGCGGGGACATTATGTTTACGGTCCGGAATACGGAGAAAAATGGTTGGGCAGTAAAGTGGCATTTGAATTATCTCTCACTGACATCGGCGACAATAATTTCCAGGGAACTTGTCTTGATATAGATAGTCCTATCAGCCTAAATAACCCGGCAGTTATTAAAGGCTTTACAGAAGAAGATTTTATCAGCTTTACAAAAGAATATAACCAATTCTTTACTATTAACGGTGACAACCAGGTAGTTCCCCGTTCACAGCTTAAAAAGCCGGACCTAAGCTACTATGGCCATTATGATCCGGTAAGCGAAACCTATTCCGGCGATTGGGAACTTATCGGAAGAGAACATGCTCACCCGGATGGCGACTACTTGGAAATAGCTACCGGAACCTGGGAAATGAAAAAGGTACATGCCATTTTTATATAACTGTTATAAGGAGTGTCCAAAACCGGACATATCTTTCCTAAATCCGGACACTATATCACTTCCTGATAACTGATTAACAATAAGATAGTATCCGGCATTTTCTTAGCTTACAGTACTACCAAATGTCCGGGTATGTTCAGCAATTATATTAAGACCGCTTTCCGTAATCTTATTAAAAATAAGGTGCATTCTGTTATCAACATAACAGGGCTCGCTGTAGGTATGGCCATCGCTTTACTGATCGGCCTGTGGATCTGGGACGAGCTGACCTATGACAGTAATTTTAAAAATCATAACCGCATTGCCCGGGTGATGCAGAACATGGATTTTAATGGGCAAATTGTCACCTGGTATAACATGCCTGCGCCAACGGCCAAAGCAATCCGTGAGAGCTATGGTAGTAACTTCAAACATGTACTGATGTCCACCTGGACAGGCAGCCATATCCTGTCTGTTGGGGAGGATAAGCTGGTCAAAGCAGGTAACTTCGCTGAATCAGCATTCCCGCAAATGCTCGATCTTAAAATGCTCAGAGGCTCACATACCGATCTAAAGGACCCCAATTCCATTCTCCTGTCTGCATCACTGGCAAAGACCTTCTTCGGTAATGCCGACCCGGTGGATAAAATCATAAAGATCGATAACCAGATGACCGTAAAAGTGACAGGTGTTTACCAGGACCTTCCACGCAACTGTTCTTTTGCAAATATGGACTTTATTGCACCCTGGGACCTGCTGGTCGCCAATACGCCATGGATGCGCGATCAGGAACCCTGGGGCAATAATTCCTTCCAGGTATTGGTACAAATGGCAGATAACGTAAATATGGAGCAAGCCTCCGCCAGGATCAGGGATATCAAATTATTACATACTGATGCTGTCAGCAAGAAGTTTGATCCCCGCATGTTCCTCTATCCCATGAAAAAGTGGCATTTGCATGCCGATTTCCATGGTGGGGTGCCGGTAGGAGGACGTATCGAATTTGTCTGGCTGTTTGGGATCATTGGCATATTTGTATTACTGCTGGCCTGTATCAATTTTATGAACCTCAGTACTGCACGCTCTGAAACACGTGCAAAGGAAGTGGGTATCCGTAAAGCTATCGGCTCGTTCCGAATGCAGCTCGTCAGCCAGTTCTTTTGTGAATCCCTCTTAGTGACGGCCATCGCATCTATTGTGTGTATAATTTTAGTACTATTTATGCTTCCCGCCTTTAATGAGCTGGCAGATAAAAAAATCAGCATTCCCTGGACACAGCCTATATTCTGGATTACGGGACTGGGCTTTAGCCTTATCACAGGTTTGATGGCCGGTAGTTACCCGGCCCTTTACCTGTCGGCATTCAGGCCGGTGAAAGTATTGAAAGGTACTTTCAGGGTAGGCCGTTCTGCGGCAATCCCCCGTAAGGTAATGGTAGTGATACAATTCAGCGTTTCCGTGATCCTGATTATCGGCACCCTGGTGGTGTTCAGACAGATCCAGTTTGCCAGGCAACGCCCCCTGGGTTACGACAATAATGGACTGGTTATGACGCAGCTTATGACCATGGAAATTCCGCAGCATGCCGATGTGATACGGGAGGAACTGAAAAATGCGGGGGCAATTATCGAAATGGCCACATCCAGTGGCCCGGTCACCAGTGTCTGGTCCACAAATGGGGACATTACATGGGAAGGCAAAGATCCCAATATGGTAGTAGACATTCCCAATACCGGGGTATCTCATGAATATGGAAGGACAGTAGGTTGGCAATTTGTTGCCGGACGAGACTTTTCAAGGGAATTTGCCAGTGACTCGGCGGCTTTTGTAATCAATGAAAGTGCTGTAAGGCTCATGGGCATGAAAGATCCGGTAGGAAAAATCATCAAATGGGATGGAGAGCCATTAAAAATAATCGGCGTGATCAGGGACATGCTCATGGAATCACCTTATGCTTCCATACGGCCTTCTCTTTATTGTGTGCGTAAAGATCATAATGAATATGCTGTTCTGAAAATTAGCCCTGCTGTCAATCCCCAAAAAGCCCTGGACAAAATTGCGGCCGTATTTGGCAGGTACAGCGCCTCCCAGCCCTTTACATACCAATTTGCAGACCAGGATTATGCCCACAAATTTGACGAAGAGGTGCGTGTAGGTACGCTCGCCGGTGTCTTTGCTGTCCTGGCCATCCTAATCAGCTGCCTGGGGTTGTTTGGCATGGCGTTGTTTATGGCCGAGCGACGTACCAAGGAGATCGGCGTGCGCAAGATATTGGGAGCTTCCGTATTCAATATCTGGCAGTTATTATCCAAAGAATTTGTGCTGCTGGTGATGATCGCCTTTATTATTGCGGCGCCACTGGCGTGGCTTTTCATGCAGCGTTGGCTGGAAAACTACGAATATCGCAGTAGTATTCCCTGGTGGATCTTTGCAGTCACAGGGATCAGCGCCTTGCTGATCACAATATTGACAGTTAGTTTCCAGTCAGTAAAAGCAGCCTTTATGAACCCGGCCAAAAGCCTCAGCTCAGAATAAATTGGCGATGTTATAAGGTAGTCTCAGGAAATAAGAAGAATAAAGGGGATGAGACGCTGAGCCCTTCATTGCTATTGAACCTGATACCTATTGTGACTTGAGTACATGCAGTACGAAGAGCTGACGCCAAAAGCCGAAGAAAGTCCCGACCTCACATTAATGTAATAGCTGATCACAAAACTCAGCCGCTGCCTAATATACTGTTCTCTTCCTTAAATACTTTACTTACCTTTCCCTGGCATATAGATAAAATAAAAAATGAACTTTAATTTTCTGAAAAAAGCTAACAAAATGATGATTAACCCTACCACAAAAGTATACAGGCAAAAGACAGTGGAAGGTTTTTCCATTCCCGCTATTATCCGAAATGGCAGCTATTTTTTTGTTGATCTTGATGTGTATGAAGATGGCAGGGTGAACTGTTGGAATTTTGAAGACTTTGAACATTTCAAAAAAGATGTAAGAAGAGGTTGGGTAAGATTAAACATTCCCGACAATGAGGAAATTTCCATCCATAGCCTGGGAGCCTGGACAATCACAGATGGCGCCTGGATTTTTACCCCCGAGAGCTTTATTGACTATGTGCTGTCACTGGTAAAAAAATTAAATCCTAAACTGGAAAATATATATCAATACAGTGAAAAGAAAATTAATGGGGTTAACATTGGTGAAGACGGTAGCAGCTCCGTATACAGAGAGCATAAAAGAACACCGGATGATATATTCCCCGATAAAATAGATGGTAAGAGTCTAAACCTGTTTTACAAAGTAAAAGAGGAATACCACCTGACCCAGGTGAATATTTTTTCAGACCAGACTCTTCGCCTATCCCGCCTGGAAGAAACAGTGGAGCTGACCTTACAGGAGTTGGAAGAACTGATCGCTAAAAAAATCATTGTCACGGAGGTACCTGCTCTTTCCAGGGTTCATATTTACGGACTTGGAAGTTTTACAATTAAGCAGGCCGAATACACGGCAGATATTAACCAAAAGCGACTGGAAATCCGGGACATTGTTGGAAAACTAAATGGAGAGCCCACCAGCATTCAGCTTTGCAGGCAGGCATATACCCAATACATAAATGATCCAACGCCCAGCAACAAAGAGCGGTTGAAGATTACCTATGAGAACGTGCCGGATCACAATAAAATGTATGTAGGAGACATGGACACAAAAGATATTGAGGTAAGAATGATCATTTACGGAGAACAGGAGATTGAGCGGTGGTCCCATTACCAGGTTGCAAAAGCGCGGGGAGAAAAACTCCCTACTATTAGTATTCCTAAAACCAAAGACGATACCCCATAACATCTAAATGACATTTGCAGAAACATACCTATAAACTTACTTAAAAAGCAGTAACCCGTCCGCTCAGACCCGGCCAATACATTCAGCATACTGAGTGTCTATGTCTTTGCAATATACTTTTTAAATACAAGTCTAAAAAGAAGCCATCCTACCAAAATAAAAACAACAATTTGAACGGGTATTACCAGAGCATGCTGGCCAGGATCGGAGTATAAGATAGCGCAACCTATAAAGTTAACTGGTAGCGTGAGCAATACTCCCCACATTGCCCACTCACCATAAAATAAATTATGTGGATACATGGACAATATCGAGAATGTACCTACCCCAACATATATAAAAGCGATCAGGTAAGCGTATTTATAAGCAGTATTTTTAGTCATAAGTCAATAGTTTATTGGGATGGAGCATTAGGAACTCAGCTCACCCTAAAACCCTGCCAGCGCGGCAACCAGTAGTTAATCACTTTTTTCCAATAGGGGATGTCCGCATCTTCCTGCCGGATGGTCTCTAGACCGTCCAATTCAGGTATGCCCTCCACCATCTGCGCATAGTACTGACCATCCTCTTCATCAAGGACCAATTCCTGAAGTTCCAGCTCCCTGGCAAAGGTCCTCATCAGGTAATGACGCAGGCTCCATGCCATCACAATGGTGTCTGCTCCGCAGACGGATAGCAACGGCTTAAGACCGGCGCCCGCATCAGCCATCAAAAAAGTATGCGCCGTAACAGGAAGTAACCTGGGCGCCTTATTATACCACGCTGAAAAGACCTGGATTTTCTCTGCATCGGTCTCTGGCCGGCCTCCCCACGATAATAGCCAGACGCGGTTGACACCCAATATATCCCCTAAGATAGTTTCGTACGGCCAATTGAGCCTTCGCTCAATCCAGGAGGCATCCATTATCCAGTTGTAGAAAAAAGAAGGCTGATCCTGTTTCTTTCTTGCTATTTCTTCATCACTTTCGTCTTCCTCATCAGGATCATGATAATTTTTGTCTATGGTATGCAGTATCTTTAGAAAGACCCGATGTTCGTCGCCAAACTTTATCGCGTATTTCAGTTCCAGTTCGTCGATTTCAGGATCACTCAGGCCCAACCACCTGGCTCCGTAAATCGTATCCTCCGGAGACACTTTGTTCCAGGCTGATTCGGTAGTCGTTTTCACCCAGCAAAGAAATTCGGTAAGGTCTTGGGGAAACGTAATGTGAGATCTCATAGATTTCTTTTGAGAAAAAGCAAAGGTAATAATATGTATAAAAATCTCCTTACTTTTACACGGTTGTCAAAAATACCTGAAACTGATTTGTAGCCTATACTCTCAGAAGATGAACAAAAGTGTCTTATACCTCCTTTGAGAAAAACACCCCGACCTATGACTTTACTAAATAAAACCGACGAGTATATTTACAAAAGACTGATCTGGAAAGCTGGTCAATACAATTTGCCTTCTGATTTTTCCTTCTTTTATAACAACTTGCCCCTAAAAGTGACAGAATACTTATCTGGACAAATTATTACCTCCCCTAATGAGATACCAGTGCTATTCTTTACTAAACCCAGCCAGGAATGGACATTGCTCTCCACCCGGCAATTATCCGGCTATAATAATAGCCACGTTTATTCTATACTGCTTGAGGACATTGCACATCTCACTTCAAAGAAATTTGCGGATGAAAACGCAAAATTCACGAGTGGACTTAAAAAGTCTGATTGGCATGAACTGATAATAACCGGTAAAGATGGTCAGATTTTACTGTTTCACGCCCGAAAAGGCTCAGACCTATTCGCATTATGGAATATACTACTCATGGCAGTGAGATTCTATCGATAATACTTTCCATTTTTAAATATTATTTATCTTAGGTGCATGACGGATAGTAAAAGAGCAATATTAGCGGAAGAACCCATTATCTGGACCGGCGACCTTTCAGACGACTGTACAGCCAAGTGGGCCGGATTAATGCTAAGAGCCGAGTGGATGGAGAAAAACTACTGGTGGTGGGCTGTATATGATATGGAGAAAAATGAAGAAACCATAGACAGTTCCAACCATTACGATACAAAATTTACAGATGGAAAAGTCGCAAGAGAAAAAGCAGAATCCATTGCCAGAGAATATTTAGGGAGTCTATAAGATAGTTATTGGCATTCTTGGCTGAGCGGTACATACTCCCCATTTCCATCTAAATAATCCTTCATATTTTCAATTGGGTAAACAGCTATAATAACATTCTCCCTAACAAAAATGTCATACTCTTCAGCAATATTATCCTTATTACAAAATGGACAGATCATCGATTCAATGATACCATAGACTTTAACTTTCTTGAGGTCCGCACTTCCGATATCGTTGCCTCCCCATTTAATGGCGTCTCCCATCCGGTATTCAAATTGCCATGTATCACCAAACTTAAATTGGATCCTGGCTGCATGCTTCCTTTCGCAATCTGGACATAATATTTCCACTATTAATGTATTAAATAGACCCATATTTTGTTCTTTAAAATACCTCCATCCTCCCCAAATTCAAGATCATTCCTTTCCTCCGCGGATCCCATCCCTCATTTATAGCATGAACAATCACTCGTCTGACAACTAAACCAGTAATCACAAGTTGTTGTTTTAAGTGCATTATTTCTACTCCTTCCGCTGTAACAGTACTTCCTGCTACCCTTGAATGATAGTCAAAGCGGGCGGTTAACAAATTGTCTTGCTGCTTTAGCGGAATCACGGAAAGATGCAGGCCTTCATCATTACCAGTTGCGCTCCAGGCATATCTGTTCGTTCCAACTGTAATTTTTCTCAGTCCTTTTTTAGGTAATGTCATTTGTGCCGCCGTTTATATTCTCGACTTGTTTACGAATCGTAAATATCAGGATTTTATAAACAATCGCTACCCAGCTCTCCACCTTCTTTTATTTCTTTTCCAGTAGCTAGTAAAAACATCTTTCTCGCACTTCCCCTGGCATTTATCACCGGCAATTTTGACTGGAGCAACTTTAATGAGGGATCATCCAATTTAATTTCGCAAATTGTCTTGTGTCCATGAGGGATTTCATCAAAGGGCTTAAGAAATGATTGTGTAATCTGTACCAGTTCTCCTTGGATGGGATACATTATTTCACGGGACTCATTATCTACCAGATATAAAAACCTTGCTCCCAGTGGGATATCAAAATCAGAATAATTGATAAAAAGAATACAGCTATTTGAATAAATAGGCCATTTGCCTAAGCTAGAAATCAACAATTGCTCAACATGCTTTGATACAATCCCTTCTACCCTTACAAATTTATCCATACATCATTAATAATGTTGTTACCCTCCCATATACCCAACAGTCCCTATTATTGAAATCATCTCCCAATTTAAGTAATTTAAGGATGCTAAACTAAGTGCATGGAAACCCAAATTTTTACCCGTCAGCAGCTATACGATAAAGTATGGTCCGAGCCACTGACAACAATCTCCAAACATTTTGATGTCTCAGATGCAGCACTGAGGAAGATCTGCAAGGACTTACATGTTCCCCTCCCGCCAAATGGGCACTGGCAGAAAATCCGGTTTGGAAAACCCATTATCCAAACTCCCCTGCCGCTTGACTACCAAGGCTCCGGGGAAGTAACACTCACTGCAAAAGATCAAAATACGCCCAAATTATCCGGCCGGAAAGCAGCAGCAGCAGCCCTGATTCAGTCAGGTATCAGGCTACCTGAAAAGTTGACTAATCCGGATCCGCTGGTCATTGCCGCCAGGAAAAAACTGGCTGATCAGCGCGCCGATAGTTTCCAATACATCGGTACTAAAAGCTGTAATTGGGATTACCTTGATATACGGGTAGCAGAAGAAAGTATTAATCGTACCCTCCTGTTAATTGATACTTTTATAAAAGTACTACGCGCTAGAGGAAATGACCTGCAGGTAAGAAATCGTTCGACCTATGCCGTAATCGACAGCCAGGATTTTGAGATACATTTCCGGGAAAGGATGAAAAGAGCAGTGGTCAACGACAAATCATGGACAAGAAATGCATATCTACCTACAGGTCTACTGTATATCCGGATCGATGGCTATTATGAAAAAGAGTGGACCGATGGAAAACATAAACTCGAAGAGCAATTTGGCAGTATCATCAGTTACCTGAAGGAGAAAGCCAAAGAGAAAAATGAACGCCATACAAAATGGGAAAAACAGCGCCAGGAAAAAGAACTGGAACAGCAGCGGCAGCAAGAATTTGAACGGAGACAGGAAAAAGAACTGGCGGCCTTCAAAGACATCCTATCCGGCGCCACCCGCTGGCATAAAGCCGGTAACCTGCGCAGTTATATAGCGGCCATTGAAGAAAACGCGAAAGCCAAAGAACCGGTTTCTCCTGAATTAACCCACTGGCTTACCTGGGCCCGGAAAAAAGCAGACTGGTACGACCCCTTCACTGAAGAAAAAGATGAACTACTTGACGACGTGGATAAAGAAACCCTGACCATTAAAAAGAGGCCGACCGATTATCCGGGCTGGTAAGTAGTATAATTCACTTTATCCGGTTACCTTTACACATCCGATACTTATGATACTCAATTTCTTTAAACCATCCAGACCAATCATTCCAGACTTTGAGGCGTTGAAAAAATCTCCGCTAAAGGATCTGTACTTTTACCGCACCGCAAAGTGGCACTGGATTAACAACGACATGATAACAATCATCGATAGCCATTCTCCCCGAATGATCACCCTGGATCCCTGGCCGCAGATGGTTCTTCTGGGTGCTTCAGGAAAGCTAACGATTAGTGAGTATGTTGATTATGTGGCCAGCAAATATAAAAAGGAAATCCCTGCCGATCTGGACACCACTATTTTGTCCATGATTGACTTGCTGCTAAAAGACAAAGTAATAAGTCTGTCGGAGGTAATAAGAGAACCAGACCCTGAAAACAACCGCCCTTTTAAATAGGACCGATAATGGAAATGATAACTATCATAAATCATTTTAACAAACACCACGACATTCCCACTGCCGACATTGCATGGATGACTAGCAATAAGCGCCAGGTATACGATTACCTGCTCCTTTACCCCCACCGCGATTTCACCATTGCGCTGCTTGATTCATTGGTAGACCTGCGTAAGGCACAACCAGATAAGACAGGCATTGAAGATATTATGTTTGCCTGCCTGCTGGTAACCCTTCACCGGCAAATTGAAGATTGCCTGCTTATCTGGAAAGCAAAAAACATCGATTTTGATACATTCTGCGGCGTAGACATACAACTAGTTCCTTTTATGGGCGTGCCTGCCACGATCTCCTACCTGCAAGCCAGTAGTGATCCCGATGCACCCAAAGCCCTGGAGTATATACTGGAATGCGACGAAGCAGCAGACTTTGAACAGCTTGATCACTATTTTTCATCTGTCGATTTACACTGGTGGATGAACTGCACATCATTATAATTGCCGCATCCAATGAAATTAATCACCGACATCAACGCCGCTAACGCGCTACTACAGCAGTATTGTGGTGCCCCTTTCAGATACACCTTTTCGGCAAGTCGCTATGGCGACTGGGAATGGAACTACGCCATCCCGAAAAACCGGAAGTATTATATGTGGTCTGTGGTATCACCAAATGCGTATTGAATAAACAATTAATTACACTTCTGGTATATCATCTTCTTCTAGGCCCAATACGATAAAACAGTTGGACCAGAGATCACAGTATCAGATAATTAGGCTTTGATATCAGATTTAGCTTGACAGATGCTTATCTAGTACAGAAAATGTATCATTTTTATAATCTTTTATATATATTAGTTCAAATTTTACCTCTTCTTTTTTATAAAACCTCATTTAGGTCATCCATTTAACTTGGTTGCAGAACTGGGTTTCTGCGGATATCCTTTCTTATTATCTGCTTCAATTAATTCAGAATATAAACTTTCTATGAAAAAGGAGGTCATTGTCGCAAAACAACCCAATGAAACATTATCCCAGGCCATGTATAGGTCTATTAAAGAGGCCTATACAGATTTCGACGAGTTAAAAAAATATGTATTCAACGGATATGGTAATTGGGTTTTAAAATTTGGGGTACGACACTCCCGAAGATTTGGACAATGCAGAATCTCTTACATTTAGATTTGAGGCGTATCGATTAAATACCCTTGTACATTTAAAAACCTTCTCATTACATTTTACTTATGGTGAAGAAGAAACGCAAGTTAAGTATATGCAAAATATGGCCGATGCAATATGTGAAGAGGTAGAGCGATTTTGGGATTTATATCGCCAAAAGTAAAAATGAAACTGATTACCTTCCTAAAATGGAATTCTTTAATAAAAAATGAATTAAAAACTGGACCTAGATATGAAAGCCACCTCAGCAAACTTGTTAACCGTCATTAACGGCCCAAAACAATTTGTCATTCCAATCTACCAACGTACTTACAGCTGGCAATTAACCCAGTGCCGACAGCTATTTCAGGATATATTAAAAACCGGCAATGACAAAACGGATGCAGGCCATTTTGTTGGCTCCGTAGTTTATTTTCAGGAAAGTATCTACAATACTTCCAGTGTTCCACAGCTACTCATCATTGATGGCCAGCAGAGAATAACGACAGTTTGCTTAATTATTTTAGCATTGTCGGAATTCTTGAAAGAAAAGCCGGAGGATGTTGACATCGAAACAAACCATTCTAAACTTCGCAACTATTACTTATTCAATGCAGAAGAAGAAGGAGAGCTGCATTATAAATTATTACTGACCCGAAAAGATAAAGAGACATATATTAGCCTACTCAATGATCACCCCCAGCCGGACAATCCATCCCAGCGTATTCTGGAAAACTATCGGCATTTCAAAGAAAACATTAATTCAACAAATGTTAACGCCTTATATAATGGTATCATGAAGTTGTTTGTTGTGGACGTGACTCTTGAAAAAGGTAAGGACAACCCTCAACTCATCTTTGAAAGTATGAACTCCACGGGACTTGATCTTTCTCAGGCGGATCTGATCAGAAACTATATACTTATGGGTCAGGAAATCAAAACTCAAACAAGGCTCTACGAAAAATATTGGTTTCCGATGGAACAGGGATATGGCAATGATTACGCGGCTTATTTTGATCGATTTGTACGTGACTATCTCTCTGCCAAAACAGGTACAATACCCAATATCACTTCAGTCTATACCGCGTTTAAAACGTATTCAAATGGATTATTAATAGAAGATTTAGTAGCCGAAATCACCACATATGCTGCGTTCTACGCTAATATGGCTCTCCATAAAGAAAAGGATAAGGAGTTGTTAGCTGCATTTGAAAATCTCAGCACATTACGAATCGACGTTGGTTATCCGTTTCTGCTGGCGATTTACAACGATTATGATCAGGGAATAATTAATAAGGAGATCTTTCAGCAAGTATTAGCATTAATAGAAAATTATGTGTTCCGTAGGGCGATTTGCGGAGTTCCTACCAATAGTCTGAACAAAACATTTCTGACCCTGTATAAATTTATTGATAAATCCAACTATTTCGAAAGCTTAGCAGCCACTATGCAATTGTTTGCAGGTTCCAAGCGCTTCCCAAGTGATACTGAATTTATACGGGAGATTAAGGTAAAAGACCTGTATAAATTCCGTTCAAGAACTTATTTTTTGAGTAAACTGGAAAACCACAGACGAAAGGAATGGGTTTCGATTGCCGAATATACCACTGAGCACATTATACCGCAGAACGAAGACCTCAGCTTGGAATGGCAGCAAATGCTCGGCGAAAATTGGAAGGATATACAAAACACCTGGCTTCATACCCTTGGGAACCTGACATTGACTGGTTATAATTCTGAGCTCAGTGATCATTCATTTCAAAAGAAGAAGACTATCGAAGGGGGATTCAACCATTCACCTCTCAATCTTAATCAATATCTCAGGAGCGTAGATGAGTGGAATGATTACCATATCCAAAAACGCGCAGAACAACTAGCGGAAACAGCATCCATGATCTGGAAATATCCTGGTATTACCGCAGAAGAATTAACGAAGTATGCCGAAAGAGAGCGAGCTGGTTCTAATGAATACAGCCTGGATCATTATGAGTATCTGACTGATGAGACACTGCTGCTTTTTAACGAACTGAGAAAAAGTATTTTGAATTTAGATGAGGCGGTAAAAGAAGAATTTAAAAAACTCTATATCGCCTACAAGACATCAACCAATTTTGTAGACGTCGTCCCTCAGAAAACTTCACTACGGTTATCTTTCAACATGCCATTTTCCGAACTAATTGACCCGGAAAATCTTTGTAAAGATATTACCGATCTGGGGCGCTGGGGTAACGGAGATGTTGAATTCAGAGTTTCATCTCCAGCGGATATTCCCAAAGCCATAGGCTTCATACAGCAGGCGTTGGATTATCAGGATTTGTATTGATCAATACCCCCACTCCCCGTGACTGACCGGTAGCCTGTTGAGTTCTTCCCAATGGAATTTCCATTGGGGCATATACCTGTTCATCAGTGCCAGGAAGCGTTCATTATGATGCCGCTCCAGCAGGTGTACCAGTTCATGCACGATGATGTACTCAAGACAGATAAGTGGTTTCTTGGCCAGTTCGAGATTGAGCAGGATGCTTTTTTTATCGGTGTTGCAGCTACCCCACTTAGTCTTAATTTGTTTTATCAGTGGGGCCATTGCGTCTTTCTATTTTTGTGATTCGAATAGAGGCAGTATTGAAACTGCCTCAAAAATGGTATAAAAATACCACATCTCCTGTATAAGCCGGCTTCGCCTTCCCTTTAATACTAAGCGTAGCACCGATTACCACTTTGGTAACTCCTCTTAAATCGACGATGGAATTGAGTTTCGCTTTTAATTGTACTTCATCGTTCACAAACACTGCCTGACCAAACTTAAATCGCTCTATACCGTAGTTTATTTCCATTTTAACATTCCGGATGTCTGCAATTTGCTTCCACAAATAAGGAATTAACGCCAACGTCAGATAACCATGAGCAATAGTCGTTTTGAAAGGCCCTTCACTTTTTGCTCTTTCCTCATTGCAATGGATCCATTGATGATCCAGGGTTGCATCCGCAAATTTGTTGATCTGCTCCTGGTCTATTTTATGCCATTCAGAGCTACCTATTTCTTTACCCTCATACGCTTGATATTCTGCGAAACTGGTTACAATTACCATAATTCTTTCTTTTATTATTATTTATAGATACAAGCGCCCAGGCAATGTTTTTTTTGCCATTGCTTCAATTTATTATACGGTTGTAATGTACATCTTTCTTTGAGAATCCTGAAACGCCTCTTTCGGTATACATAACAGATTCGGCTAAATCAAAAGCTGATTTGGATAAACCGGTTTAATACAGGTATGTGATCTTTGCTACTGCAAAAGAAGAACATTATGCGTGTATTTGTTACAGGAGCCACAGGCTTCGTTGGTACTGCCGTTGTGCAGGAATTGATAAACGCTGGTCACCAGGTGCTTGGCCTGGCCCGGTCAGATGCCTCCGCTGAAAAACTGGCGAAAGCAGGTGCAGAAGTGCTCCGTGGCGACCTGGAAGACCTGGATAGTTTACGGGCGGGCGCCGCAGAAACCAATGGTGTTATCCATGCCGGATTTATTCATGACTTTACCCGATTCCCGGAGGTTTGCGAAGTTGACAGGAAAGCCATAGAAACTATCGGCGAAGTATTGGCCGGTTCCGACCGCCCATTGATCGTTACCTCCGGTACGGCACTGGTAAGCCCGGGGAAACTGGCTACAGAAGATATCATTCCCTCTTTTAACCCAGCCTGGCCGCGTGCTTCGGAACAGGCAGCAGATACCGTGTGCGGATTGGGCGTACGTGCTGCGTCTGTCCGTTTGTCGCCCTCCGTACATGGTGATGGTGATAAGCATGGATTCATTCCTATATTAGTTAATACCGCCCGTGAAAAAGGCTTTTCCGCTTATATCGGCGAAGGGCTTAACCGGTGGAATGCCGTACACCGGTTGGATGCCGCCCACCTGTTCCGCCTCGCCCTGGAAAATGCAGAGGCCGGCGCCCGCTATCACGCCGCCGCCGAAGAAGGGGTTACCGTTAGGGCTATTGCTGAAGCCATCGGCAAACAACTCAATATCCCGGTAAAATCAATAGCACCTGAAGCCGCCGCTGAACATTTCGGCTGGTTTTCGCATATGGCGGCCATCGATTGCCCCGCATCCAGTAAACTGACACAGGAGCGTTTGAACTGGCGCCCTATGCATTCAACACTGCTTTCAGATATTGATAACGGAATTTATACCGGTCAGCAACTATAAAGATTATCGTAAACGGTTCCTCAGGTAACGTCAGCAAACCACTTACGGCAGCACTGGTTGCCCAGGGTCATCATGTAACCGTAGTCAGTAGCGATCCCAAAAAACAGGTGGCTATTGAAGCCTTGGGCGCCAGGAACCTGTTATCGTCTCCGTCTCCGATAACCAGGTTCCTGGCCGATTTCTCCAAAGAAATTACGGTGGCTTATCACGGAAGTAATTAACTTTAATAAAGATGAACAACCAAAAGATTTTCCGTTTCAATACCATCACCGAATATCACCGGGCCGTAGGGTTGCCTAACCCTGCGCATCCGTTGATCAGCGTGGTTCATCTGGATGACATTCAGCAGCCCATCTCCGATATTCCTTTCAGCCTGATCTACGACTTTTATTCCATCTCACTAAAAAAAATGCAACATGCCAGGTTTAAGTATGGGCAGCAGGCAAGCGACTTCGACGAAGGGGTGTTGTTCTTTATGTCGCCCGGTCAGTTATTCGGTATTGACCTACCGCACAATAGTGAGGTGAAACGGCCCGAAGGCTGGATGATCCTTATTCACCCGGATTTTTTATGGAATACCCCGCTGGCAAAAAACATCAAGCACTATGAGTTCTTTAGTTATTCAGTATATGAGGCACTTTATCTTTCAGATAAGGAAGAGGCTATGATCACTGCCATTACCCGCCAGATTGAACAGGAATACAATGCGAACATAGACCGCTTCAGTCAGAGCGTGATCATTGCTCAACTGGAACTCCTCCTTACCTATTCGGAGAGGTTTTACCAACGCCAGTTCGTTACCCGTAAAATCGCCAGCCACGAACTGCTGACACGCCTGGAGGATTTTTTATCTGCGTATTTCAGCAGCGGTGCATTGGCCCAAAAGGGCTTGCCGAGCGTTACGTTCATCGCCGAAACTTTAAATATTTCACCAGGTTACCTGAGCAGCTTACTTAAATCTCTGACCGGCCAGAGTACCCAACAGCATTTGCACAACAAACTGATTGAACTGGCCAAAGAGAAGCTTTCCACTACGAATCTTTCGATAAGCGAGATTGCATATGAACTGGGGTTTGAGCATCTACAGTCGTTCAGCAAACTGTTTAAAACCAAAACAAATCTTTCGCCAATGGAGTTCAGGCAGTCGTTTAATTAAGTTATGAACGGGCGGTGGTGGCCGGCGCGGAACAACATTGCATGCATGAACATACTTCCTTAACGCTTTGATAATATAAAGCGATTACTTTAGCCTAAAATCAACCGGCTTACATGCAAGCAGCGCCTTCTATTACTGCCTCCTTATTATTAGCCTTCCGGAACGGAGAAACATGGGCTTTCAATGAGATCTTCACCGTTTACGACGCCCGCCTGATGGCCTACGCCGCTAAAATATGTGCCACCCGCCAAGATGCGGAAGAAGTTGTACAGGATGTGTTCATCAGTCTTTGGGAAAACCGGTTGGGTATTGAAGGCCCGGATATTTCCGGCTGGTTAATAAAAGTATGCCGCAATAAAGCGCTTAAATCCCTTCGCAGGCATGTATTCCAGGCCGATATTAGCACACTGCCTGATCTGGCGGCTACCCAGCAGAACCCTCTTGAACAACTTTACTTTGATGAAATAGAAGAATATATCCGACAGGTAATTCAAACGCTTCCGCCTGCACGTAAAAAGATATTCCTTATGAACCGTGAGCAGCACCTGAGCTACCAGCAGATCGCAGATGAACTGGGCATTTCGGTGTTCACCGTTAAAAAACAGATCAGCTTAGCCATCCAGCACCTGCGTACCACCGTTACCCCGTATGCCTGTTCACTGGCGCTAATCATGCTTCCGCCAATGTTAAATTAATGTTACCGGTACTACTTTAGCTGCGCTTTGGGGTACTTCTGTTAAAAGTACCTCCCTATGCCGGTTCCAACTGAATTATTAAAAACGTTACTCTTAAAGCAAAAGCAGCAAACCATTACCGAACAGGAAATGATGTTGCTCCGGTTATACCTTGCCACAGCAGGCGCAGAAGCGGCCCTGGATACGGTGGACTTTTCTGATATGCCGGAAGCTGGTGGTCAGCCGCATACGCCCGCAGACGTTCGTTATCAACGTATCCTGCAGGCAATCGATCAGCCCGCGGAAGCCCGCAGCCCCTGGCGGAAATGGATTATCCGTGCCGCTGCCGCAGTGTTTTTAACAGCAGGCAGCGCGGCGCTGCTGCACTATCTTTTACCGCCGTCAGCAGCCCCTGTACAAATGCTCACCTACCGCACCGGTAACGGAGAGATCAAAGCAATTACTTTACCCGATAGCTCACGGGTGTGGCTAAACGCACGTTCCGTACTCCACTATCCTGCAACATTTAATACCCCTCAGCGCCAGGTAACCCTGGAACAGGGACAGGCATTCTTCGATGTAGCACACGATCTGCAACATCCGTTTATCGTATCCAGCGGCCAGGGAGTACAAACAACAGTGCTGGGCACCTCATTCACCGTTCGGGTAGACAGTAGTACCGCCAATATCCAGGTAGCTGTTAAAACAGGTAAAGTAAGTGTTAAGCAGGCCAGCCATCCGGTTGCGGTACTAATGCCCGGAGACCAGGTTGATTATGATGTGCGGCAATCCCGTGCAGCAGTCAGCAAAACAGATACCGCTGCCATCAGCCAATGGACATCCGGCAAAATTGTATTTACCCAGGCCAGCTTTGCCGCCGTAGCAGCCACTATGCAACAATTATACGGCTTACAGGTAATAGCAGGCAATACAAGCATTCCACGCAACCGTTACAGCCTTACCATCCGCTATGATGCCGATCCGGTAAAGCTGCTGGAAGTTATCAGCGTCATAAATGGTAATCGTTGCGAATGGAAGAATACCACACACACCATAGCAGTACTCCATTAAATAAAAAAAGTGCCTGTTAGAGCAGGCACCTTACACCCGGTATTGGAAGTACCGGTATTTATTATACAATAAACAAAACGAAAGTATGATTTTTTTTACCCGAAGCAGATTAAAAATCCGCGTATGGACAGCCTTGCTGGTATTGATTCTGACTGTCCCTTTATCATCGCTGTTTGCACAACAGCCCTCCGCTTTGCTGTCTAAGCAAATAACGTTGAGCTTCTCAGGCGAAAACCTGCTTGCCGGCCTGAATAAAGTAGCGCAAACGGCTCAGATAGAATTTGCCTTTAACGCGCAGCACATTGACCGTTACGCCGCGCCGGTAGCCAGCTATAAAAAACGTTCCGTAAATGATGTATTGAATGACCTGCTGCGTAATACTCCCTTAACCTTCAGGGACCTGAACGGATATATTGTGATCAACGAACAACAGGGTGTAAAACCCGCTGCAACTGCTATTGTAAGGGCGCCGGGAACAATAGGCGGCAAGGTGGCCGATGCAGAAACAGGACAGCCCATTGCAGGTGCTACTTTCCGCGTGGGCAATAAAGGCACACAAACAGCGGTCAACGGCGCTTTCAGCATAGTTATGGAAAAGGGCCGGTACACTGCAATTATCAGCCATGTGGGTTATGTTACCAAAGAGATCAGTGATATTGTTGTGAAAGACAATGAAACCTTTACACTGGATATTATGCTGAAAAAAGATAAAGGCCAGCTAAAAGGCATTGTGGTAAGAACAGCAGCCGGCAAAGAAAACGCAAATGCTTTATTGTTACGGCAGAAAAATGCCGCGGAGATCAGCAACGGCATTAGTGCAGAGCAGATTGCCCGCACACCGGATAAGAACATAGGCGAAAGCCTGAAGCGGATCAGCGGTGTAAGCATCGCGGATAATAGATTTGTACTTATCAGGGGTATAGGCGAACGCTATAACGCTGCTATGCTGGATGGCGTAGCGCTGCCCAGCACAGAGGCGCAGAACCGCAACTTCTCATTTGACCTGATCCCTGCGGGCCTGGTGGACAATGTGGTGGTAAGCAAAACGGTAACGCCGGATATGAACGTGAATTTTGGCGGCGGTGCGGTTCAGATCAATACGCGCGACATTCCAAACGAAAATTTAACCAGCATTACAGCAGGTGTATCTTACAACGACCAAAGCACCGGAAAAGATTTCCTGAGCCACCAGCGCGGCAAATACGATTACCTGGGTTTTGATGATGGCCGGCGTAATTATCCTGCAGGTCTTCAGCAAACAGACCGTAATGTAGGAGAGAACATTCCACTCACCGAAGCAGCTTATGAAGAAAAGCTGATAGCACAAAGCAAGCGTTTCAAAACAGATAACATAAGCGTGTACCGTTATAAAACAGCGCCTTCTCAAAACTATCAGCTCATCATAGGCCGCGTATATGCGCTGGATTCCGTAAGTAATAATAAGCTGGGCTTCACAGGCGCTGCTACCTACCGCAATACGCAAAACATAAATATCATTGAAAAACAAAACAGGGGCGACTGGTACGCCGGTGACGATAACCCTGGTAAAAGTTACGGTTACAATACCACGCTTGGCGGCCTGCTTAATATTGGCTTGCAATGGGGTAAAAGCAGGTTAAGCCTGCGCAACACTTACACCCACATGTATGATAACGTACTGGTACGGAATATAGGATACAACAGCGATAATCCAGGAGAGTTTAAACCGCAGAATGTACCCAGCCGCATCCAGGAAGCAGACGACCCAACGTACACGGACCTGCTGCAGAATAAATTGTCCGGACAGCATATGCCGGGCAAGGTCAAAATTGAATGGAACATTGCCCACACCGCTATCAGGAGAAATGAGAAGGACATGGTTATAGCAAACAGCGGTCCGATGTTGGTAAGCGGAGCCTATAGGTATGTATATGGCTCCAGCAGCTCATCGGAACCGCGGCCGTTTCCCCTGTCGCGCCATCATTACAGTAACAGGGAATCACATAACTCCTGGGATATAGCAGCCACTGTTCCTTTTAATACAGGCAGCATTTCAAACAGTTTTAAGGCCGGTTATTTCGGTAGCGCAAAAAAAGCAGACTTCGACTGGCAGATTGTGGCGCTGGCTGCTGATCCTTTAAAGATCCCCGACAGCATGCTCAACGTACCACTGGGTTATATGATCAACCCGGACAATTTCTCCGCCAATGGGTACTTCTACATGGCGTCAAGCTGGTGGAATGATCGTTATGCCGGTAAAAGCAACATCCATGCAGGTTATTTGATGCTGGACACAAAACTGGCCAGCAAGTTACGCCTGGTATGGGGAGTGCGTGCGGAATATTACAAATACACGGAAATAAAAAATGGCCTTAATATTAAGGGAACCTCTGCATTCAGATCTAAAGAGGATAAGCCCCTGCAATGGCTGCCCAGTGCAAATATAACCTATAGCCCTGCGTCCATGCTTAATATCAGGGCAGCTTTCAGCAGCAGCGTGGTGAGGCCGGAGCTGATGGAAAACAGCCAGTTCTGGCGCTATAGCCCTTACCTGGGGGCTATGTTTGGTAACGAAGGTGTTTATAGTACCCGTATAAACAGTTATGATCTTAAAGCCGAATTATTTCCGGCAGCCGGTGATATTCTTTCCGTAGGCGGTTTTTATAAAAATTTCGATAAGCCGGCGGAGCTAACATATGGCAACCTGGTGTATTACCTGCGCAGCGCCGATTGGGCAAAGGTGTATGGAATTGAGTTTGAGCTGCGTAAGCGCCTGGATTTTATTGGCAGCAGCAGGTTCCTGAACAATCTTATTGTTTATGGCAACTATACCCTGCAGAGATCATCTGTTCGTGGCACCTTTGAGATCGCGGACCCTGCCGGCGGACCGGATCTGCAGGTGCCCGCCAAACAAAAACGCCCTATGTATGGCCAGTCGCCTTACCTCTATAACGCAGGATTGCAATACAGCGGCAGGCGCCTGGGCTGGAATATAGCGCTCAATGGCGGCGGTTATAAGACTTATGTGGTGGCTGCCCTCTCTGATGAAATTGAGTATGAAAAACCCCGGCAGCAACTGGATCTTCAGATTAGCTATAAGCTACTGAACAATCACCTGGAAATAAAGCTGAATGCAGGCAACCTGCTGAACAGCCCCTCAACATTCTTTACAAACAGGGGAAGCTACGAGAAGAATCCGGATTACACCAACCTTGGCGATTACAGTGAAGCATTACGCTTAAAACCAGGCTTCAGTGATAAATATGAGCCTGGCGACCTGGTTAAATTCAGCCAGAAATTCGGACGTACCTACGGCACGACTGTTTCTTACCATTTCTGATCTAAAAAACATTAACATGAAAGCACCCTTTTTATACCTGTATATTATCTGTTGTATGTGCCTGCTGGCTGCCTTACCTGCCTGTAAAAAAGGAGAGCTGGTGAATACGCCGCAGGAAAGAGCTGTGAAGATGCAGTTTAAAGGCGCCATATTAAATGATACCCTCGAATTTGTATCCAATGATAAAGTTATTGGTGAGGCTATCAATACCTGGTTTAAAATGACAAATGTCTATTATAATCCTCATGAAAAAATTCAGCTGCGTAAAAAAGCAGACGGGAAAGTAGTCGGGGAATTTGAAGTGATGCCAACTCCTTTTTTGCAGGTAAAGAGAATATTCTACGATGGCGTAACTGCAACGGACAAACTGGAGCTGACGCCGGTGTCAGATACCAATAACATGGGTTTTCGTCTGAAATTCGCTACCTCTTTCAAAGACTTCTATGGCGGTCCGGTAGACGTGGAAATTCTCAATCTGCATATTGACTATAACACGTTTGAATTTAAATTTACTCCGCTTAAAACAATAAGCGGCGTAACCACTACGTTCGGCGATTTTTTTGAACTGCCTCCGCTGGCCACTATTGAAGATAGTTACGTTTTCAAAGTATATAAGGCAGGAACAAAAGAGCTCCCCTACACCAGTTTAGAGAACGTTGAGCTAAGCAATCCGGAGTTCTATTACGGGGATCTTACAAATGTTTATTACTTTGTTGCCGGTGACAGCCGGCTCCTGTCTATTTCACCATACATCGGCTTCAATGGGGATCATGATGTAGTGACCGATGGCTATAGCGTGGAGGACTTTTCATCCGCATTTAAATAGCCGGTGTCCGGTGCTGGACAAAGAATGTCCATTTACGGACAGTTATTAACTTGTAATTGAACATAAACATGCCGTTCCTATCCAGGAACGGCATGTTTAGTTAGTTGGCACCTGATTTGTTCGATAAAATATAAACTAATACCCTGCACTTATGCGTCGAACGTATTTGGGTGAATTTGAAGAAGTGGTTTTACTAATGGTCGCCATCCTCGACGGAGAGGGCTATGGCGTTACGGTCAGCCAGGCGCTGGAAGAGCATACGGGACGTACCGTTACATTCGGTACGGTTCATAACACGCTGATCCGGCTGGAAGAGAAGGGCTTTGTGCGGTCCGAACTGGGCGGAGCCACGGCCGAACGTGGTGGGCGGCGTAAACGGCTGTTCCGGATCACTGCGCTGGGAAGTCGCGCACTTCAGGAAATTCAGCAGCTCCGTCAAAACCTCTGGCAATTATTACCTCCTGACACACTTCGACCTGGCGGCCTATGAGATCTCCTGTTAAACCACCCCGTTGGGCCCACTGGCTACTCATCAAACTGCATCCTGCCAATACCCTGGAGGAGGTAGAAGGTGATTTGGAAGAACTCTATACATACTGGTATGATAGGTCGGGCAAAACACAAGCCACGCTGCGTTACCTCTTGAACGTGATGTCAGTGCTGCCGCCGTTTGTGCGCAGAAGAAAAACGAATGAACACCAATATTATCAACAACCGGGATCCCGGATCACCTCCAGCTTAACATCTATCATGATTCGGAATTATTTAAAGATCGCGTTTCGGAACCTGAAACGGCAAAAAGTTTCAACCAGCATTAATATAGCTGGTTTAGCCATCGGATTGGCTACCTGCGTACTGATCATGCTTTATGTGCAGGACGAATTATCCTACGATCGCTATAATGAGAACGCGGACCGGATCTTCCGGGTTGCACTCAAGGTGCGGTTAAATGGTGACGATGTTGGTGGGCCAATCTTAGGCGCAAGTGCTGCCCAGGACTTACAACAGGAATTTCCGGAAGTATTAAAAACAACACGTATCCGGAATCAGGCAGGTGAGTTTGTTAGCTACGGAACAACCTCGTTTAAAGAAGAACATCTGCTGTATACCGACTCAACTTTTTTTGACGTGTTCACCATTCCGTTCCTGGAAGGGAATTCAAAGCAGGCGCTGACCGAGCCAAACACCCTGGTATTGACGGAGGCAACCGCCCGGAAATATTTTGGCAATCAGGACCCGGTCGGAAAAGTCTTGTTATTTGGCAGGGAAAAGACGCCCTACCGGGTTACAGGCGTGGTCAGGAATGTACCGGCGAACTCCCATTTCCGGTTTGATATGCTGGCTTCGTTAGCCACTTATGGAGAGCTGCATAAGGGATGGATCTATAATATGAACTATTATACCTACCTGCTGCTGCCAGAGAAATACGATTACAAACAATTGGAGGCTAAAATCTCCCGGCTCGCTGAAAAAGAGGTTGGGGCTGAATTGCAGCAGTTTATGGCAATCAGCCTGAAACAGTTTCGTGAGAAGGGAGATGATTTCGGGATCTTTCTCCAGCCACTCACTAGTATTCATTTGTATTCCCCTTTCGGAAGTATTGAACTAAGCCCGGGGGGAAATATTCTATACGTATACGTGCTTACGGCCATTGCTGTCTTTATGTTGATAATAGCCTGTGTGAATTTTGTGAACCTGTCCACGGCCACTGCTGTCCGGCGTTCGCGTGAGGTAGGGATACGTAAAGTACTGGGTTCTGCAAAAGGGCAGCTGCAGCTTCAGTTTCTGATTGAATCAGTTTTGCTGGCGATGATGGCATTGATGATTGGATTGCTGGTTGTAGGGCTGTCGCTGCCCTACTTTAATCAGCTGACAGGCAAGACCCTTACATTTAGTTTATTGATCAACCCATTTGTGGCGGCTGGGTTAATAGCGGGTGCTGTGTTGGTGGGGCTGCTGGCAGGTAGTTACCCGGCTTTTTACCTATCCTCCTTTAAGCCTGTTTTAGTCTTGAAAGGGAAGATCACTGCCGGACGCGGAAGCTTCAGTCTGCGAAGCGGTTTGGTGGTGTTTCAATTTTTCATCACCATTTCCATGATCATTGCCACCGTTACGGCAGACCGGCAGCTACGTTACATGCGCACGCAGAAAGTTGGTTTTGACCGCGAACAGGTGCTGGTTATTCATGATACGCATATGCTTCGCAATAACGAAGCCGTATTCCGCGACAGGATCATTCAATCTCCGCAAGTCAGCATGAGCACTATTTCAGGACAGGTACCCGTTGGGAATTCAGTTATGGATAACACCACCGTAATGTCGAAAGAAAATCCTGATAAGGGTGTTATGAGCCGGTTCTATTTCGTTGATGACGCGTATATCCCTACATTGGGGATGCAGCTGGTCCAGGGGCGTAATTTTTCAAAAAGTTTTGCTACCGATTCCTTCGCTGTTATTCTGAATGAAACGGCTGCACGGGCCTTAGGCTGGGAAAAGGATCCAATTGGAAGAGAGCTGATAGGCAACACGGATGATAATGGCGCAAAAACATATTACCGGGTTATTGGTGTTGTAAGCGACTTTCATTTTGAATCTCTGCGGCAGAAGATCGGGCCATTAGTCATGTTCCTGGGTAGGAATTCAGGCAATATCCTGGTCAAAATCCATACGGATAAACTTCCGAAGTTGCTCGCTTCACTGAAGCAGCAATGGGAGTCATTTTCCCCGGCAGCCCCTTTTTCGTATTCGTTTTTAGATGACCGCTTTGCGCAGGTTTATGTTGGCGAGCAAAAAATAGAACAGGTATTAACCCTCTTCTCAAGCCTGACTATCTTCATAGCCTGTTTAGGCTTATTCGGATTGGCTACCTTCACCGCCGAACAACGTACCAAAGAGATTGGCGTCCGGAAAGTATTGGGCGCATCCGTTAGCAGTGTGGTGGCCTTACTCTCCAAAGACTTCCTCAAGCTTATTCTGATAGCGTTGGTGCTGGCTTCTCCAATTGCCTGGTGGGGTATGGATCAATGGCTGAAGGAATTTGCCTATAAGGTTACAATTGACTGGTGGATCTTTGCGCTGGCAGGATTGCTGGCAATTGGGATTGCCTTGTTGACAGTGAGTTTCCAGAGTATCAAAGCCGCGTTAACGGATCCCGTAAAAAGCTTGCGGAGTGAATAGCAAAAGGGAGTGCGCGAGGGGCCTGCAAATAATGGCAAATGGTCCTGGTGACCGGTGGTAATAGCAGGAAATCCGCGACAGTTTCGCGGATTTCCTGCTTTGGAAGCGCTCATGTGCCCCGCCAGGCAGAGTAGCTGTATTAAAATTTCTCCCTACTATGGTAAATGCTACCTAAAATTGTAAATTAGCTCCCATTGACACGAAATCCGCGATTTCCCTAACACCTGTTTTTTGAATCGACCTGAGAGCACAAATTTCCAGTTAGTAAATATGATACAATTAATCCGCCAGCTAAACCAGGTACCCGAGCCCCTTATTACAGCAGCAGGCATTGTCTATAAAAACAGCGACAATGCCATTGTCCGGATAGATAACAGTTTTTCAGTTACCGAAAGCGCGCCAGATGCGGAGCCTTTTGTGCTGGCAGGAATGGTCAATGGACAGGTGATCATCCGGACCAGGAACAGCATCATTGCCTGCGATTCAGATAGCAACCATAGATCGCAATACCCATTTGAGTACACAGGCAGCCTGCAGATTAAACTGATGTATGATGATAACATGATCATCCGCAATAAAACGGCTGCCGGCTGGAAACTAAGCAAATATAATTTCCGGACCGCAAGCATTATTTGGGAAGCTGATGGCGCCAATACCCACCTTTTTACCAGGAACGCTGATCTGCTAATCGCCACGCATACTGAGAAAAAAGAAGCCCTCACCTGTTTCAGTGAAACAAACGGAGACCTACTCTGGGAAGTGAGTATAAATGAACTGGGCCTATCTGCAGGTAGCTATGAGATCACCGGCCCCCCGCAGTTTGCAGGAGGTCATATATACGTGGGGGTTACCGGCGGGCATACAGACTATTTACTTTGTCTGGATGCCGGCACTGGTCAGTTATGCTGGCAGGTGAAAGACGCAGGCATGAAATTCCAGGCCGCGGATAAGTCCATTCTATGTTTTGTGAATACGGAAATATGGCAGATCGATGCTGTGGATGGCAAACGCCTTTCCAGCGCAGATATTTCATCCCATATTAAGTTAGCAGGAATTGATCCTTATGCCAACGTAATATTTGAGGATAATAAAATGTACCTCGCTGGTATCCTGGACACCATTATCAGCCAATGGAATATACAAACCGGGCAGCTGTTATGGCATTACCGGATACACGATACCAGTAAAACAGGCCGCAGGGGTGTTATGATCCCCGCCGCCGAAGATGCATTTTATGTATTTGATAACCGCATGTATGTGCTGGATTCAGAACAGACCCTATATGTATTTGAAAAGGATAAACATTTATAGGTCCGGTCAGAGCCGCCAGGTACCATTTACGATGAAGGTGAGCCAACAAAATTTCCGGCAGGTACCAGGGTCTTCGGTGGAAGTAACGATATAAACCGTGAAAATCATATCGAATTACATCCCTACATATGTTATTTTTATTCAATTTTTCACAATATCACTTCACAATAGTAAATTGTAGCCGTTTGTATTCCGTGGCAGAAAGCAGGAGAAACACCCTTTGGGAACATCTTATTATCTGAAATCTATTTTAGCATATGTTGACTGCTGACGAGAAAAAGATTTTTAGTGATTATAAAAGAGCATTTGACACCTATCGAAAGGATAACAAGGTCATTGAACTTGATACGAACTTTGGAAAGAAACTGGACTACTTTTACTTCAGGTTGGAAGACTCTCTGCCTGAATATGGCTACACAATCCCACCCTATAGGGTGTCTAATGTGATTATCATTTTTACGACACAGGGAAAGGGGGAAAGAGTAGTGGGGAAAATAAAAGTGCCTATGAACAAAAACTCGCTTGTTATCATCCCCAGCCAGACTATTCAAACAGGACAGCATAGCGAGGATACGAAAGGTTTTTTGCTTGGTTTCAATCTCAACTTCTTTTTACAGGAACATTTTCCGCGCCATCACCTGTTCAAATTCGAATTGTTCCGAAATGACCTGAAACCTTATACACAGGTAACTATAGGACAGGCAAAAACACTGAAGGCTATTTTTGATGCACTGCTTGAAGAACGCAACCAAAAATGGGTGAACAAAAATGAAATGATAGCACTCAAGATCCTGGAGCTGATTTTGATTTGTGAACGCCTGTTTAAACACCATGAAAAACTCAATAGAAAATCATTGTCCCCTACCTATGTTCAATATATTGACCTGATCCAGCAGCATTATAAAGAACAGCATTCCACTTCGTATTATGCAAAGCTGCTGCACATTCATCCCAATGTGCTCAATTCGATTTGCAAACGGCATTTGGATCAATCGGCGAAGCAAACCATTGATACGAAACTCATTCGGGAAGCAGAGGACTTACTGTTCCATACCAACCTTACAGTAAAAGAGATTGCTTATGAACTCGGCTTTGCATCAGCGTCGCATTTTTTCCGCTTCTTTAAACGCCACACGGGCAGTTCCCCCCAGGCCCTCCGGCAAAAACATTTGAATGTGTCATAAGTTGATGTAAATCGGATACTTCTTTCGGGGAGGTAAACCCGAGTTTTGCGTATAGGGTATTGAAATACAAAACCAGTGTATGCAAAAGAAGCCCTTATTAGCAAATGAAAATCGCGCCCGACAGTGGAAAAAACCTCCTCGCAAATAGCTTCGTTAGTTTCAAAGAAATCAGCAACGAGGCGGAACTCACTGCGCCAAAGGAGAATTATTTTACGTTGCTGTTTGTAGAAAAAGCTACGGGTGTACTCACGATTGAATTAAAGGATTACCAGGTAGGGCCACGACAGGTCCATATACTTATCCCCGGGAAACCATATCGCTGGAAACTGGACGCGCCTGTCAAAGGCTACCGGCTAACGATTAGCAGAGACATGCTGCAGATGTTTCCTCCTTTCTTTCAATTTATCTTTTCCCAATATGACCAGCCGCCGGTACTTGACCTGGATATGCTGACTTTTAAAAAGGTCCTGGTGGAATGCCTGGCTATCAAAGAAGAGCTCAGCGCGGCCAATATTTCTTTGGAGTTGGTGAATGCCCGCTGCCTGTTAATTACACTCATCATTTCCTTATGGAAATCCGGTGAATGTGGAGATATGCTCATGGGAAGCGCCTATTCTATCGCGCACGCTTTTAAAACATTGGTAGACGAAAATTTCAGGAAACACAAGACGGTATCTTTCTATGCAGCCAGATTGTGCATCACACCCAATTATCTTGGCATCATTTGCCGCAAAAGTTTCAATAAATCAGCACTCGAAATCATCCAGGAGCGCGTATTACACGAAGCCAAACAATTACTGCACAGCACAAGAAAATCGATCAAGGAAATCGCCTTTGATATAGGCTTTCCCAAGCTGACCTATTTTTCCTATTTTTTTAAGTCAAAAACGAGCCTTACGCCAGTAGCATACAGGAAACTATTTGAACAGTCGGTTAAATTAAGCGTAGAAAAATGATTGAAACGCGGGCGTATTTTCTTAAATAATTCAATGTGCGGCTGTCAGTGATTATGGACACTGCGAAGTTGTTCACCTGCTCAAAGGTGGCTGCTCCCTCCTGCCCTGCTATTTATGAATAATATTCCATACACTATTCACGGTTTACGACATCAATTTACACACATTTACAGCGGAAGAAATAAAAATTTATAACGTATTTTCGTTATACTGCGATTAAGATGTTGTTCACCTGCAAATGCAACACCATATGAACGGGAATGAACTGAATACAGCTTCCGTTAAACATAGACCAATTACAAGAGTGAATGGGGTTTATGACAGTTTCACCAGTGCCGATGCGCTGGCGATGGAGGAACCCCTGGAGATAAGGATCACGTGACAATATCGATGACACAGTTACCCGCCCCCCGGCTTTAATTGCTAATGTTAAAAAAAAGAGCATGATGGAAAAAGATAAACCTGATAATATACCTGCCGACCAGCCCACGAACAAGAAACCTTCTGCGGAAAACCCCTACCAGTTGCTGGGCCTCAAACTCACTAAAGTGGAAAAATGGGCAGCGGGTGTGCCGGCAGTGATGGCTGCCATGAAGGACTTGCTGGAAGAAAAGACGTTTTTCCGGGGCAACAAGGCACTATTGCATATGAACCAGTTTGAGGGTTTTGACTGTTCCAGCTGCGCCTGGCCTGACCCGGATGACGAGCGTTCACCGATCGGAGAATACTGTGAAAACGGCGCCAAAGCGCTCGCGGAGGAAGCCACCACCAAAAAGGTCACAGCAGCTTTTTTCAAGGCCAATGCAGTTTACGACCTCGCTAAGCTGGATGATTATAAGATCGGCAAAATGGGCAGGCTCACGGAGCCTATGTACCTTCCCCAAGGTGGCACACATTACCAGCCTATCAGTTGGGATGATGCATTTAAAAAGATTGCGGCGCATCTGAACCAGCTTGCATCTCCTGATGAAGCGGCATTTTATACGTCGGGCAGAACGAGTAATGAAGCATCTTTCGTCTACCAGCTTTTCGCCAAAGTATATGGGACGAATAATATGCCTGACTGCTCCAATATGTGCCATGAAACGTCCGGTTCTGCCCTTCGCCCTACGATAGGCATCGGCAAGGGCACCGTCAAACTGGAAGATTTTTATCTCTCAGAGATCATCATTATTATCGGGCAGAACCCTGGTACAAATGCACCGAGGATGATGAGTGCACTCGAAAAAGCCAAAAAGAACGGCGCCAAAATTATTGCCATTAACCCATTGCCCGAAGCGGGCCTGATGGGCTTTCATAATCCCCAGGAAATCAGCGGTATTATCGGCAATGGCGTTAAGCTGGCAGACCTTTACCTGCCGGTAAAGATAAACGGCGATATGGCCCTGTTAAAAGCTATTGAGCTACTGCTGTTTGAATTTGAAAAAACGTCCCGGGGCCAGGTGTTCAACTGGCCTTTCATTGCCGAAAAAACAACAGGATATGATGCCTTCATCAAACAGTTCGAACAATATGACCTGGATGAACTCGCCCGGCAGGCCGGGGTTGCCAAAGCCGATATCTATGAAGCGGCCCAAATGATGGCTTCAAAACAACGTATTATCGTCTGCTGGGGCATGGGACTTACCCAACAGCACAATGGAGTGGATATGATCAAAGAGATCCTCAACCTGCTCCTGCTCAAAGGTAGTATCGGTAGTCCAGGCGCCGGCGTTTGCCCGGTCCGCGGGCACAGCAATGTACAAGGTAACCGGACAATGCTGATTGATGAGAAACCAACCGATGAACAGCTGGACCGCCTGCAGCAATTCTTTGGTTTTAACCCGCCCCGCAAACACGGCTATGATGTTGTCCGTGCCATCAAAGCGATGCAGGAACAGCGCCTGAAAGTACTGTTCTGTATGGGCGGTAATTTTCTATCCGCCACGCCCGATACGACCTATACGGCGGAAGCCATGCGCAAATTGGCCCTCACAGTTTATGTATCCACGAAACTAAACCGCAGCCACCTGGTACATGGTCAGGAGTCAATTATATTACCAACGCTTTCGCGCAGCGATATAGATATGATTAATGGGGTACACCAGTTCGTCAGTACAGAGAACTCCATGGGGGTGGTTGAAAAGTCAAAAGGCATCTTAAAACCGGTGTCGGAACACCTGGTTAACGAAATGCAGATCGTTTGCCGGATGGCAATGGCCACTCTCGGGCCTAAGTCCGTCATTAACTGGCAACGCTATCACGACAGTTACGACGCCGTAAGGGATGATATTGAAAAATGTATTCCCGGTTTTGACAACTACAACGAAAGAGTGCTGCAGAAAGGTGGTTTTTACCTGCCCAATGCGGCACGTGATGGTATATTTAAAACCGAGGAGTTTGGCGACCGCGCCCCATTTACGCTAACCAGTATCCCCGATAATACCCTTGGACCGGATGAATACCTGATGGCAACTACGCGTACCCATGACCAGTTTAATACAACCATCTATGGCCTGGATGACCGCTACCGGGGCATTAAAAATGAACGCCGGGTGATCTTTATGAATGCGGACGATATTGAAAAAGCCGGTTTTAAAGCAGGCGATAAAGTAGATCTCTTCAACTATGACGATGGCATCGAGCGTATCGCACCATTATTCATTATCGTTTCCTACCAAATCCCTAAACGTAATACGGTTACCTATTTTCCGGAAACAAATGTCCTGGTATCGATAAATAACGTCGTTAAGGAAAGCAATATGCCGGCCTCGAAATATGTAAAGATTCAAATTAAAAAACACGATCCTGCTATCTACAACCGGATAAATCAATTGTAAAACATGGGCAACGGTCAGCAATATTTTCAAAGGAAATAATTATTTGAACCAGGGAAAACGGAAGAACAGCATGTGCCATAAACGGCCCCAATACAATTCCTTAATGGCCCTACGGCTTATCATCCGAAATGGCCTCTTCTATCCTCAAACTTTCTTTGTGGATAGCATTGAGCATTTCAGTGACGAATTCAGCCGACAATCCCTCTCTCTTACCTGCCTCAATGCCCCTTTCCAACACCTTTTGAAAGCGGGCAGCCTGTAAAGGAGCAATATGATGCTGGGCTTTGTAAACACCTATCTCGCGGACAACCCTTTCCCTTGCACCTAGCACCTCGAAAAGCTTTTTATCGAGTGAGTCGATGTCCTTTCGTTTGTTTTCCAAGATAGTATCAGTGGTATTTTTAGACGGACTTTGTCCATTTGCTTTGTCCACAGTGGCTATAGCCGCCAAAGTGATAATGAGGACGAGAAATTTATTTTTCATAGCCGAAGCCCCTCCATTTTAGTGCCATTTTTTGGCGGGCAGCTTTTACTCCTAACCTTTGGGCCTGGCAGAGATAACACTCAAAAGAAACAAATTTTTGCCTGATGTACTTCCAATGCCAGGTTTCTGTTCAACAGATCATCAACAACCTGTTCTGTCCTGACTTCTCCTTTGGTGCACGGTGAATACAAGGAGGAACCTGGCTTTGAGGATGATCAACCGCCAACCTCCATAGGTGGCCAATACCTAAGCTTATTGGATGTCCATTAGGTTTAGCCTGATAGTGCAGGTCAAAGAAATGGTCACTTAAGAATGATTCAAAACCTTCATCTGCTCCATGATATAGTTTTCTGAGCTCATCGCGTATTTCCGGAATAAGTACTTTCTTTTGGCCTTGTGAATTTGGCAATATTTCACTGGACTCACCATAGTAGGTGCATAAAAAGGTATCAGTTGGTATTGGAGAGCGATCTGCATGAAAAGAATAAACATCGGTTGGAAAAAACGGGTAAGTATCATCCCGGTCATAATGGTTGATCACATTAAGGATTGGCGATGCGCCATGAGCTTTCAATATCTCCAGGTCATTTAAAAGAATTTCACGGGCAAGTTGCCCCTGTTCACTCAACTGAAGTGCACGAAGTTCCTCTTGCTCAATTTCCGTTATATTTCCGCTTAACGCTACCTTCTTAACAATCTCAGAAAAATCACCTGTTAGTTGACGAGTCCAGCAAATCGCATTAATTTCTCCATTAAATGGCGTAGAAACAAGGTCTTGAAAATTCGAGACACGGTGAATGTGTTTCTCTGCAGGAGATGAATCTATCATATAAAATCATTTGACAACGAAGTACGGCTATTTTCGTTTATAACTAAAACTTCTCCATAGTCGTCAGATCTTTCATAACCGGGCATCTCAGGTTCGTTTGAATACATGCAAATTGTCTGATTCATCTGTAACAAACAGCCGATCATTATAAAGTTTCAGGTCACTTATCCATCCAGCTTCAGTAACTACTGGTTGTTTCCATTCTATTTTGGCTGTATCGATGTTAAAGGCATAGAGGCTTTTTCCGTAGCCTGAAGCGATATACAGGTAATTGTCCTGTTTGGCCAGGAAATAATAATCAGCCGTCCGGAAACCTTGCTCCGTGAGCTCGGCGGTAACGTCTACGTCTTTGAGTAACCTACCCGTTTTACTGTCTATTATCGCAAATCTTCCCAGTACAGCTGGCATCTTCAGGTAAAAGAATACATATATGTGCTCTCCGAAAAAAGTAGTGGCAGGAACAGGACCGTCCTGTTGCCAGACAATAGCACCGGTATCGGGGTTGAAAGCAGTCAGGAAGTTACGCCCATATATGAACCTGGATCGTATGATCATCAGCTCATCTTTATGAAGCACGGTATACTTTACATTTTTAATGATGTCTGCCACTCTAAACATGCGCTGGCGAATTAGGTAAATATTATCAGAACAGATGCCATCCCTGCCGGTGAATGCCATCATGTTAAATCGCTTTGAAAAGAATGAAGTGTATACATCCAACCCAGAGTTTATAGACTGCACAGGCAATCATATACAGATACATCCACAGTCCCAGCCTCGTCCGCAACAATCTTAACGCTCCTTTCACATGGCTCCTTACCGACTGCTCACTCAGCTCCAGTCTTTCCGCTATCTCCTTATGCGACAGGTTTGCCTTCCGGCTCAATTCAAATACCTGCCGCATTTTGGGTGGTAACAACTGTATTTCTTTTTCTATGATCATAGCCAGCTGGCGTTCCCGGGCCAGGTGATCAGTAGCGGCTTCTGTTTTGCTGCCGGTATGCCGTAAGGATAACAGGAACTTATCTTCCACATATTTATGAGCAAGAATATTCAATACCCTGTTCCTTACGGATGTGTAGAGGTAGTTGGAGAAATTGGAAGCAGGTGTGAGACTTTCCCGGTGGATCCAGAGATATGAGAACAGCTCTTGCAGCAAATCTTTAGCTTCATCCTTATCTCTTAACTGCCGATAGGCATGTAAATAAAGCACGCCAAAATAACGTTCGTATATTTCGGCGAAAGCATGTTTATTGCCGGACTTGATCAAACTAACCAGCTCGAGATCGTTCATGCAATCGTATTCTGCCATGATTAAACTCATCCCGCGGGAAATAAAAGGTTTAGCTATTTTAAGACTACATCATAAGTGTCAAACCGGCGCCCGGTTTGTTAACGTAATACCATTGTAATTATAATACTTACCCCGCTAAAATAATTTTATTTTTTTTACCCCCCTCCCTCTATTGTTTCCTGTCTATATATAGAACGATACGGAAAATATATGCAAGCACCGGAAATCAAGGAATTACTGGAGAAATATAAAAAAGGCGCCATTACAGAGGAAGAACTGGCCTTACTGGAAACCTGGTATCTCCAAAGACTTCCGGAGCCCCTGGATGTTTCTGCTGAAGAACTGGGAAGGCTTAAAAACGAAGTATGGCAATCTTTGCACCTGCAGGATGCAACACCTGCTCACGGGCGCCGGTGGAAATTACTCGCCGCAGCTGCTGCGTTGCTCCTGCTTGTGGGGAGCGCCCTGTATTTCCTGGGCATTGCGCCGGGTAAAAAGCCCCGTGTCACAGAAATGCCCGCCTCCGGGAGCCTGGCTGATGAATTTAAGCCTGGCGGTAACCGGGCTACGCTGACGTTGTCCAACGGACAGCAAATCGTATTAAAGGAAGCGCAAAACGGGAAACTGGCGGAAGACGCCTCAGTGGCTATTAACAAAACAGCAGATGGGGAGCTGGTATATGACCATCCAAAACAGCTGCCGGCTGTGGCGCCTGTGCTGAATATCTTATCCACGCCCAGGGGCGGGCAATACCATCTTACGTTATCTGACGGAACACAGGTATGGCTCAATGCCGCGTCCTCCATCTCTTACCCCGTTGCCTTCAATGGAAAAGAACGGACCGTAACGGTAAGCGGTGAAGCCTATTTTGAAGTGGCCAGGCGGGATGATCTGCCGTTTAAAGTACGTACCGGCAAACAAACGATTATCGTATTGGGCACTCATTTCAATGTGAAAGCTTACCCCGATGATCCTGATATCAGCACTACCCTGCTGACCGGCAGCGTGAAGGTGACCAATACCACATCCGGCGCCGACGGTGTGCTGAAGCCGGGCCAACAGGCCAGGATCATAAATACCAGCGGGCTGCTGGACATTCAGTCCGTACATGCAGAGAACGCCATCTCATGGAAGAATGGTTATTTCCTGTTTGATAACCAGGATATAAAAAGCATTATGAAGATAATAAGCAGGTGGTACGACGTAGATATCGAATACAGTGGACCACCGGGCAATGAAAGATTTGGAGGTACTTTTTCACGTTCATCCAATATGCAGGAAATACTTACTAACCTGGAGCGGATCGGCCACGTACATTTTAAACTCTTTCCCGGGAAAGTGACCGTAACAACACAGGTCCAGTAAACCTGGAATATTTACAAACCAATAAAAAGAAGCGCTATTGAAAAAACAGAACTAACACATTTCCACGTTGGATCACCGGAAAAACCAGGAACGTCGGAAGCGTCCCTGGCTATTTGCCAGGCATCCTGATTAACGCTGTATCATAACATTAACGTAAACCTGACAACCAAATGTATAAAAAATTTACTGAATTATTATTCAGGAGGCATTCTTATGTCCAGTTCAATTTCTACTTAAAAATGAAGCTCACCGCCATTTTAATAGTTGTAGCCGTCATCCAGTTAAAGGCGGAAACCTTTGCTCAGAAGATCTCTGTTAAGGTCAGCAATGCCAGTCTCACAGAAGTAATTGCCCAACTCAAAAAGCAAACGGACTATGATTTTCTTTACAACAACGAGGTGATAAAAAATGTAAAACCTGTTACCCTGAACATACAGAATGCAGACCTGAAAGAAGTGCTGGACAAGTGTTTCCACGATCAGCCGGTCAGCTATTCCATTTCAAATAAAACAGTATTGATCATGGCCCGGCCTGTTCATCTGCCAGGGAATAATAACAGTGATTACAAAGAACAAAAGCAGAGAATAACCGGCACCGTTACTGATGAAACCAACGGTGAGCCACTAATAGGCGCATCTGTAGCGGTGGAGGGAACTACCATAGGCGCCAGTACAGACGAAAAAGGTTTCTTTTCCCTGGATGCGCCAGGCCCCGATGCCGTATTGGTTATTTCTTATGTAGGTTTCCAGACACAAAAGGTACCTGCAGGCGGGCGAACAACATTACAGGTAAAGCTGGCCCGCTCAGATGCCAAACTGGATGAATTAGTGGTGGTTGGTTATGGAACCAGGACAAAAGGAGCTATCACAGGCGCTATCACCACTGTAAAATCTGACGTGTTTGAAAGCAGGCCGCTAAATAACAGCTATGATGCATTACAGGGCACGATACCAGGACTCACCATCACGAAGGCAAGCGGTCAGCCTGGCAGCACCACTTACGGTTTCCAGGTAAGAGGCTATTCATCTGTAAACGGCAATGCCCCGCTGGTGCTTATCGATGGCATCCCCGGAGACATCAATACGATCAATACCAATGATATTGCAGAAGTAACTGTTTTAAAAGATGCGGCGGCAGCCATTTATGGGGCAAGGGCTGCCAACGGGGTGATCATAGTAAGCACCAAACGTGGCAAAAAAGGCCCTCCTGCTATTACTTATACCGCCAATATCGGTTACAAAACGCCTACCTATCTGAGGAAGATGCAAAACACCATGGAGTTTGCAAAGTTCATGGATGAAGGCCTGCGCAATGTGGGTATCAACGGCTTTCCGCAGGAAGTGTTTGACAAAATTGCGGCCAATGCACCGCCGGACCCCACCGGCTGGAACTACGGTGTTACCAGTTATCCCGGCTTTTACGGGTATACAGACTGGAATAAAGTCATCTACAAAAATGCTACCCAACAACTGCACAATATCAATGTTTCCGGCGGCGGGGAAAATAACAGCTACCTCTTGTCGGCCGGTTACAACCGGGATAATGGCATCGTACGATTTGGAGAAAATAAATCGAACGGCTATAATCTCCGCCTCAATTATGATTTCCGCCTCAATAATCATTTTACTGTGGAAACCCGCTCCTATTTCGATAACAGGGCAGTGGTAACACCTACTTTACTGGGAAGCGCACTGACAAATGTAACAAGGCAATTCCCTTACCAACCTGTTTATAACAAAGTAGGACAGTTCTACGGCTACCAGGGTTATGAAGGACCCGCACAGTACCTGGAAGAAGGCGGTACCCAATTAAGCAACATGTCCAGGTTTGGTGCAAATATTAAAATAGACTATACCATCATTCCAGGTCTTAAGCTCACCGGGCAAAGTGCAGTAAGACTGGACTATGAGAATGGCAGTACTACCAACCGAACCATTACCCGTCATAACTGGGAAGGAGAAGTGCAGGATGTGCGTAATACTCCTAACTCCGCCAATTACAACAATGATAAAGTATTGAATAAGCTTTACCAGGCATACCTGGATTATAATAAGAAGCTCTCGCGGGACCATAGCATTAACTTTACAGGAGGCGCCTCCCTGGAGCAAACCAGGCGGGAAGGCCAATCTACCAACGGTTATAACTTTATCAGTAACGACATCTTTACGTTGAACCTGGCAGATAAAACCAAGGCAGCCTATGCAAATTTTACCGGGTATCTGAACAACGAGGCACTCGCCTCCTACTTCGGCAGGTTAAGCTATACTTTCAGGGAAAAACTGATCGTAGATTTTACAGCGCGGGCAGACGGAAGTTCTAAATTCTCACCGGATAAACGGTGGAGCGCCGTATTTCCTTCCGCAGCAATCGCCTACAATCTGTCTGAAGAAAAGTTCATCAAAAAAATCAATGTATTCGATCTGTTAAAACTGAGATTATCCTATGGTAAAATGGGTAACCAGGATATAGGAGAACTGGGACTATATGATTATATCCCGCTTATCTCCGTTGGCGGCAACTATCCCATAGGTTCTCCCAATGCGGGCCTTCCGGGAGCTAATGCCAACCCTGCATCATCTACCAGGACATGGGAAACCATAGAAACCCGCAACATCGGTATCGACGCAGCCATTTTGCAATCCAGGCTCTCCTTCTCCTTCGACTACTATAACAAGATCAACAACGACATGCTCGTAAAGGTAGCAGTGCCTGCATCATTTGGCGCCACACCTCCTTCTACCAACCAGGGTAAACTGGATACCAAAGGCTTTGAAATGATGATCACCTGGAAAGACCAGGTAAATGATTTCAGGTACAGCGTGTCACTGCAGCTGAGCGATAGTAAGAATAAACTGGTGGAGCTGAAGAATACAGACAATTACGGCGAAGGGCTGAACCAGTACAGGCAAGGCTATCCCATTTACTCCTATTTTGGCTATGTGTATGATGGTATTATTAAAACCCAGAAACAGCTGGATGATTACAAAAAACTGGAAGGCGTTCCTTCCCGGATCTCACTTGGCGATGTAATGTATAAAGATGTGGATGGTGATGGAAAGCTGACCGCCTTCGGAGACAAAACCAAGGGCCTGACCGGTGATATGATATATCTGGGCAATCTTACTCCCAGGTATACCTATTCCGCTAATCTGAGTGCAGCCTACAAAAATTTTGATGTGCAGGTTTTTCTCCAGGGCGTTGGCAAACGGGATGTAATCTATGAAGGCGCCATTAACCAGCCTAATACTTTCTTCTGGCCCACGCTGGAATATTACTATGGCAAAACCTGGTCGCCGGAAAGACCGGATGCAAAATACCCCAGGTACCTGCCTGGCAATTTGGGATACGACGATGTGAAGAACTACAACTACCGCGCCTCTGCCCTCACGCTCCAGAATGTAGCCTACCTTCGGTTTAAGGTGATCACACTCGGTTACACCATTCCTGAGAACATTACAAAAAGGGCCAGGATAAAATCGGCCCGCGTTTACTTCAGCGGGCAGGATCTCTTTACCTTCTCAAAAGGCACTTTGGGCGGGAACTTCGACCCGGAAGACGGGTATCGTAACGAAGGAACCTATCCCTTCAACAAGGTGTATTCACTGGGCTTAAATGTAAAATTTTAATTGAAGCGCATCATGAAATTTGAACTCTCTCATTATAGAACATACCTGTTGCTGTTCGCTGTTATTTGCTGCAGCTGCAACAAGAATCTTAACCTGGTATCGCAGGACAGTATTACCGACGCCACTTTCTGGAAAACGGGCAACGACTTCAAACTGGCCGCCAACAACCTGTATAATGGCCTGGACAGGTTCGGTGAAGAAGATACCGAGTCGGATATTGCGTTCAATGTACCTAATTCCGTTAGCAACGGTAACCTGCAACCATCGGAAACATCGGACCAATGGAACAACAGTTACGGCTATATCAGGTCCGCCAATAATATTATTGAAAAAGGCGCAGGAACTACAGACGCGGAAATAAAAAGGTATGTAGCAGAAGCAAAATTTTTCAGGGCCTGGTACTATTGGAAATTGCTAAGAATCTATGGTGGCATTCCGCTTATTACCAAGGTACTGTCCACCGGCGATCCTGAATTATTTACACCGCGTGCTACCCGTATGGAAACAGCCGACATGATCTTAAAAGACCTGGACGAAGCCAAAAACGATTTGCCTTTACAATCAGACCTTTCCGCTCCCGATATCGGCAGAATAAGCAAAGGCGCTGCGCTGGCCTTATCTGCCAGGGTAGCCCTTTTTGAAGGAACCTGGGAAAAGTTCCGCGGCGATGCAGGCGCTACCAAATACCTGGATAAAGCCATAGCCAGCTCCGGTGAAGTGATTAACGGCGGCGCCTACACGCTGTACACCGGCAGCGGCGCACAAAGCTATCGTTATCTTTTCCTGGAACCTGGCGATGATTCAAAAGAATCTATACTGGACAGACGCTTTGCCCGCAACATACTGGGGCAGGATGTTCCTTATATGTATGACCAGGACGGTTATAACCCGTCACGTAAGCTGGTGGACATGTACCTCGACAAGAACGGGCTGCCCATCACAGCGGCCGGCACCGTCTTTCATGGCTACAGCACTTTCACTTCCGAATACCAGGACAGGGACCCAAGAATGACCATGACGATGATCATCCCGGGCACATTAACCAACCGGGTATTCTACCCGGTAACCAAGGTAGCCAACTGGCCGGATAAGCCCCAGCGTAACTTTAATACGGGATATATACTGTACAAGTATATGTCCGAAGACCCCGTAGCCAATAACTCCGGCCGTCTCGGGGATGCCAGCCTGTTTGATTTTGACCGTCACCTGATCCGCTATGCGGAAGTACTGCTGATCTACGCAGAAGCAGTATTTGAAAAGAACGGCGTTATCAGCGATAATGATCTCAACCTGTCTGTAAACAAGTTGCGGGACAGGGTGAATATGCCCCATCTGAGCAACGCTTTTGTGGCTGCTCATCAGCTGGACATGCGTACGGAACTCAGGCGGGAACGCACCATAGAACTGGCACTGGAAGGATTCCGGTATGATGATATCCGTCGATGGAAAACAGCAGAAACCGAATTACGGCAGGATATAAAGGGTATCAAAATCACCGGTACCGGTTGGGCCACCCGGGCGCCTTACAGCGATGCCTCCTACTTATCCAAAGTAGATGCAAATGGCTTTCTGATTGCGGAAAAAGACCGGAAATTCGACCCGGCCAAAGATTATTTACAGCCGCTGCCAACAAAAGAAGTAGCCTTCTATACCACTAATGGAAAAACACTTGAACAAAATCCGGGTTGGTAGCCCCCATAAACATGCGTAACTACTTTATAGCACATATGATCAGAATAAAAACAATAGCGGTGCTGCTGCTGGCAGGTATAGGTTTCACCAGCCTGTCTGAAACAGCCGCCGCCCAGGAACCGAAGATTGTCAACATCGTTAATTTCATCCGCCTGCTGGAGCCACGGGATCCGCGTATCACGGAAGATGTACTTTACCAGACCGTGGTAAAACAGGTGAATATCATGCGGCAATATCATCTCACAGGAACATTCCTGTTGCAGTACGATGCCCTGATGGACCGTCGTTACCAGGAACTACTCAGGAGCTTGCCCAGGGATTCATTTGAGATAGGCGCCTGGTGGGAGCTTCCCCAACCGTTGATAGAAAAAGCCGGGCTGAAATGGAGGGGCCGCTATCCCTGGGACTGGCATGCAGATGTGGGCTTTAGCACCGGCTATACACCTGCTGAACGGGAAAAGATAGCAGATGCGTATATGCAAAGTTTTAAAAGCATATTTGGTTATTATCCACGGTCCGTTGCCTCCTGGTTTATTGATGCACATACTTTACAGTACCTGTATGATAAATACAGGATCGTTGCTTCTGCAAATTGTAAAGACCAGTATGGCACCGACGGCTATACATTATGGGGTGGCTACTGGAACCAGGCCTATTATCCAAGTAAGATCAATTCCTATATGCCGGCCCAGAATGCCGCCAGCCAGATCCCCGTGCCGGTTTTCAGAATGCTGGGAAGTGACCCTATCCGTCAGTATGACCAGGGTATCAATACACAAAGACAAGGCGTGATCACCCTGGAGCCAGTGTATCCGGAGGCAGGCGGCAGCGAAAGTTGGGTCAACTGGTTTTTCAACACTTTTACCAACGATCCCGCGCTGAACTTTAACTACACCCAGGCAGGACAGGAAAACTCTTTCACCTGGGATGCCATGGCCAAAGGCTTTGAGATACAGATGCCACTGATCGCCGCCCTTAGAAACAAAGGCAGGATCAGGCTGGAAACTATGGAACAATCCGGCCAATGGTTCAAAGCAAACTACAAGGTAACACCCGCTACCTCCTTCTCCGTTACGAAAGACCTTGAAGGAAGCAACCGTAAAACCTTGTGGTACAACAGCCGCTTCTACAGGATGAATATATTATGGGAAGACGGCAGTTTCCGTATCCGGGATATACATCTCTTTAATGAAAATATTCCCGATATCTATACCACACAGGTAGCTACCTCCAATGAATGCACGTTCTTTACATTACCCGTTGTAGACGGGTATTTATGGAGTAAACCCGGACAGCTGGCCGGCTTACGGTTAAAGGCACTGGTTAACGGACAGGAAGTAACATTAAAAGGCGGAGATCCCGTATTCAAAAACCTGGATAAGGAAACGGTGCAGGTATCGTGGCCGCTCAGCCAGGGCGGAACTTTACAGATGATGCTTAAAGAGAAAACCGTTTTTATAAAACTAACAGGCAATCAGTCACTCAGCTGGTACCTCGACCTGGAAACTGCACCAGGCGCGAAGCTGCCATTCACAAACATTGCACCTCAACAGATAGACGGCAGCTTTGATGCATTTAGTTACCATGTATCCGCGAGTAAAGGTAGCTTCTCAAAGCCTTCCACCGGCGCGGTGTTCCGCCTGCAACCGGAAAAGAATGAGATACGGCTGAACCTTGCAGACATTAAGCAAGCTAAGTAAATTTCAGGCTATTTATGTTATGATAAAGGCCCGCTGATCTTCTATCAGCGGGCCTTTATCATGATACCTGTATGAACCCCTCCTTTTTATGGCTATGCAAACCGCAAACATCAGCCTGACAATGCCATTCCTCCTCGCGCTTGTTTTTAGGATCAAATCGACAAAAAACTGAACAAAATTTAAAAGGGATATTTTATTTCTTCGCACGGTCTCAGTGTATGGAGGCCATCGTTCAAAGCGTTGGAAATAACCACTAAAACATAAATAAGTTCTACAAAAAAAACGTTATGAGTAAACTATTTTTATCGTTGCTGGCAATTATATCTTTTCAATTTTTGTTTGCCCAGCAGAACCTTCTGACCAAATTTCCAAAGGGATCTACACCCGAAGAGGTGGGCAAACGACTGGCCTACCACTTCGTAGATGGCAGACATGAACTCTATGCAGGAAAGTACATTCACTATGCGGAAGTTTGCACCTGGAATGGCGCGTTGGACTATGCTGTAAAAACAAAAGACCAAAAGCTTATCAAACTCTTACAGGATAAATTTGAACCCTTCTTTTCCCGGGAAAAAGTATTACTGCCTCCCATGAATCATGTGGACTACAATATGTTTGGCAGCATTGCGCTGAAACTTTACCAGGTAACAAAAGACGAACGTTATAAGAAAATCGGACTAGCCTATGCCGATACGCAGTGGGAAGCGCCAAAGAACGCGAATCCGGATGAAAAAGCCTGGGCGGAGAAAGGCTATTCATGGCAAACCCGTTTGTGGATCGACGATATGTATATGATTACTGTGGTGCAAAACGAGGCCTATAAAGTAACCGGCGACCGCAAATATATCGATAGGGCAGCAAAAGAAATGGTACGCTACCTGGATGAACTGCAACGCCCGAACGGTCTTTTCTACCACGCTCCGGATGTTCCGTACTATTGGGCAAGAGGCGCTGGCTGGATGGCAGTAGGTATGCCCGATCTGCTTCGTGAGCTGCCTAAAGATCACAAAGACCGCCCGCGTATTATGGAAGGCTATCTTACCATGATGAAAAGTCTGAAAGCACACCAAAGGCCCAACGGAATGTGGAACCAGCTTATTGATGAAGCAGATTTCTGGCCGGAAACATCCGGCACAGCTATGTTCACCTACGCATTTATTACAGGCATTCAGCAAGGGTGGCTAGATGCGGCCGAGTATGCTCCGGCAGCGCGGAAAGCATGGACGGCTATGGTTTCGTATATCGATGACCGTAATAATGTAACCGAAGTTTGTGTTGGTACAGGCAAAAAGAATGATAAACAATATTACCATGACCGCCCACGTAATGCGGGCGACCTTCACGGGCAAGCACCCTACCTGTGGTGCGCAACTGCACTTTTAGGTAAATAGCCGGGGAGTTTTATACCGCCATTGGTGCTGGTAACCAGCACCAATGGCTTAATCCGAAGATCTGTTTTCGTTTACCTCTGATTTACATATCTCCTTTACTTTGGAATGATTCGACAAAAAGTTGAATAAAACGTATCAAAAAAGAATTTTTACTTCGCATACGATATAAGCTGAAATTCAGCCTGGCAAGGTTTTTTTACGCAGTTTCCGCTAATGGGAAAAGGCGTGTCCACTTATGAATTGGCCAGGAAGCCATAGATCAATCAATTCACAACTACAATAAAGAAACGATCTGTCCCTTCCTGGAAAAGACTGTAGGTAAGACTTACAGGGGTCGCGCCGATGAATATTCCACGTATCTCCAGGAATGAAAACTTTCAAAGAACTACGTGCCATAGCGGCGCAAGCATATTAACCAAATACAGCTATTATAAATTCACCGCGATAACGACTAACTGATCATTATGGAGAAAAATTATACAAAACCAAAGAAAAGCCAGGCCGCCTCTTCTTTGTGTAAGATGTTCCTATTGCCTGGATTATTCGGGGCCTTATTGTTTTTGCTGCTTCCCGTTTGTACCCATGCACAAAATCAAACTATAACAGGCAGCGTTACTGACTCCCTGGGTCATGGAATCGCTGACGTTACCGTTGCCGCAAAGGGAACAACAGTGATTGCCAAAACGGATGCATCGGGTCATTTTAGCATTCAGGCTGCCAGAGGAGTTCCCCTGAGAGCGTCACACGTAAGTTATATCAGCAGAGAGGTAATACCGGATGGAAAACCGCTGACTATTATACTGCAACAAGCTACCAACGACCTGAACAATGTAGTGGTTATCGGTTATGGTACTATGAAGAAAAAAGATCTTACCGGAGCCATAACCTCTATCCGTCCGAATAAGATTGCAGATGAAAATCCTAAAACAGTTCAGGACATCATACGTGGAACACCCGGTGTGAGTGTAGGTTTTGACCCTTCTGCAAAAGGAGGAGGCACCATACGTATCCGCGGCCAGCGTTCGGTTTATACGGATGGAGGGCATAATGATCCTTTGCTGATACTGGACGGTATGATTTTCTATGGAGAATTGTCTGAAATTAATCCCGATGATATTGAGCAGATTGATGTCCTTAAAGACGCATCAGCCGCTGCCATTTATGGCGCAAAATCAGCTAACGGGGTTCTTATCATCACCACAAAAAAAGGAAAAAAAGGGAAGCCGACTGTTAATCTGACAACCAACTTCGGGCTTTCAGATATGGCGGCAAACAGGAAGGTTTTTGGCCCCGAAGGTTATATGCAATACCGGCAGGACTGGTATATGGCTGCTACCTATGGTATCAATTCAGCAACAGGAGCTTATGAACCTTATATAGCAGAAACAGCAACAGCGGGTAAACTGGGATACTATGAAATGCCTACCGATGCAACGCTGAAAAAATATGGTATCACCATTGACGAATGGCGTGCTTACTCAACAAATACAAGTAACGCAACTGATAACGAAATCCGGGCTAAACGGTTAGGTCTTCAATTTACAACGTTGGATAACTATCTGAAAGGTAAAACCTTTGATTGGTATGACCATAGTTTCCGTACCGGTTTTAACCAGGATTATAACCTCAGCGTATCCGGCGCCAGCGATAAAATAAACTATTATTTGTCCGCAGGTTATTTGTCGAACCAGGGAGTGGTTATGGGTGATAATTACAGGGCGGTGCGCTCCAACTTAAAAGTGGACGGCAAAGTCACCGACTGGCTGGATATCAGCGCCAATGTGAATTTCCAGGACCGGTCCGACGGAAATATTGCGGTTAACTGGGGATCACAGATTATTAACAACAGTCCTTTCGCATCTTACAGAGACGAGGATGGAAACCTGGAAGTACATCCTATGGGCGATGAAATGACTGCCAGCAAAGGATATAATTTTGATTTCAATAAACAGTATATGAAACTTGAAAGAGGCTATACTGTTCTGAATACCATTCTTTCTGCCAAAGTAACATTGCCTTTTAATATCAAGTACTCCTTTAATGTTTCTCCCAGGTATCAGTGGTATTATAACCGCTATTTTGAATCCTCGGAGCATCCGGATTGGCTGCCCATTAATCATGGTGTTGACCGGAACTGGGCAAAACGTTTTGACTGGTCTTTGAATAATACGCTCAGCTGGGAAAAAACTTTTGCCCAAAAGCATAAGGTAAATGTAACCCTGGTCCAGGAAGCAGAAGAACGACGCTATTGGAGTGATGCTATTAATGCGCGTAATATTTTGCCAAGTGATGCATTGGGATTCCATGAAACTTCTACCGGCGATCCGCTTAACAGCAGTTTTAACACGGACGATTCTCATGAAACTGCCGATGGTATGCTTGCGCGTGTGTTTTATTCGTATGATGACCGTTATATGTTAACAGCCTCTGTGCGCCGCGACGGCTATTCTGCATTCGGCACTTCGAATCCGCGGGCTACCTTTTTTTCAACAGCTTTGGCCTGGACATTTAGCAATGAAAAATTCTTTAAATGGGATGTATTGAGCAACGGTAAATTGCGTTTGTCTTATGGACAAAACGGAAACAGGTCGCTTGCCAATCCTTATATAGCATTGGCCAATCTGGCTAATGGCGCCACCACGCAGGGATACGTAGATGCAAGCGGTAACTATATCCAGTATTACTATTTAAGAATTGACCGTATGGCAAATCCCAATCTGCAATGGGAAAAAACTACCGCATATAATATTGGACTGGATCTCGCCTTCTTAAATAACCGGATCTCCGGTACGCTCGATTATTATTACATGCCCACAACTAATATGATCATGAGTCAATCGTTGCCCGATTTTTCAGGATTTACCAGTATCACTACCAATTTAGGAGAAGTATTGAACAAGGGTTTCGAAATTTCAGTCAACACACAAAATATAAGAACGCCCAACTTTAGCTGGAATACCACAATAGGTTTCTCGAAATATAAAAACACGATTAAACATCTTTACTACCGGTACGAAGATGTGTTAGATGCCAATGGAAATGTGGTGACCTCAAAAGAATCTGATGATATATCCAACGGATGGTTTATCGGGCAACCGGCCAGCGCCATCTGGAACTACCGCGTAACGGGAATATGGCAGGTGAACGAGGCCGCAGAAGCTGCCAAATACGGTCAACGGCCCGGGGATCCTAAAGTAGCTAACAATTACACGGCAGATGATATTAAAAACGCAGATGGAAGTACAACGGCAGTTTATAATAATAATGATAAAGAATTCCTGGGTCAGACTACACCACCAACTATGTGGTCATTGCGAAATGATTTCACCTATAAAAACTTCAATTTCTCCTTCAATATCTATTCTTATTGGGGCAATAAAAGCTTAAGCACCTCCTACCTGAACCAGGATAACAGTGTTTCGTCGGTTACGTACAATGCCAATACCTATGAAAAAAAATACTGGACGCCTGATAACCCGAGTGATTTCTTTGGGCGGCTGGATGCGAGAGGTCCTTCCGGAGTTGCTGCCCCGAACAGGGTATTCGACCGTTCTTTTATCAGGCTTGACAATGCAACAATTGGTTATACAATGCCCCGCAAACTTATTTCACGGGCAGGGATTGAAAACCTGAAACTATATGTTACCGTTCGCAATGTGGCTGTATGGAAAAAAGATAAAAACTGGAACTATTGGGACATAGAAACGGGTGACATGGCGCCGAGAATTTATACACTTGGATTAAACGTGACATTATAAACTTACAGGTGGTTAAGATCAGATAAAAAATTTACAAATGAAAAATAACTATATAATAAAAATTTCCTTAGTGGTAATTGCATCAGCTACGATGGCCGCTTGTAGCAAGAAATATCTTAAGCCGGATCCTTTATCTTTTTATGAGCCCGAAACTACGTTCTCCACCAGGTCGGGGCTCGATGCTGCAATAGGAATGTGTGACAAACATCTGCGAAGCTACTGGAGTTACATCACAACAAGGGATATTTCGGTACCCATTAACACCGAGTATATGTTGTCAGACATGGCGGTATCCGGTAAAACAGACGATGGAAACATCTTTGCAGATGTGGCTTCACGCCTCACTCCAACAGACGGCATGTACACAAATGACGTGAATATGCTGAGCTTCTTCTGGGGAGAAACTTATAATGGCATCAAATATGCCAATACAATTACTTCGTTTATTGATAAAGTTCCCGGCCTGGATGAAGCTACCAAACGTGAATATATCGGCAGGGCCTACTTTCACAGATCGTTTCGTTACCTCGCCCTGTGTTTTCAGTTTAACAATGTTCCTTTGATCACCCAAATCCCTTCTACTCCAAAGCAAAACTATAAGAGCACCAGTCGTGAAGCTATTTTAGCAATGATCACCAAAAATATGGAAGATGCAGTGCAATGGGTACCTGATCAGTCCAGCATGTCTTATATAGGAATGATTAACAAAGGCGCCTGCCGGCAGTTGCTGATCAAATGCTACCTGGCCACCGGTCAATGGGACAAGGCAATTGCGCAAGCCGATTCTCTAATCAATAATTCAGGTTATTCATTAATGACATCTACATTTGGCACGTTTGAAAGCCCGCTGGAAGGCACCTGGCATATTACGCGGAACGTGATATGGGACCTGCACCGCCCGGTGAATAAATGTATCATGACAAATAAAGAAGCCATTCTCGCAATGCCCAACCGTGATAATACGGATGCCGCAATAAAAATGCGTACAATGCGGAATTGGGGGCCGATGTGGAATATTTCTACATTAGTTTCTCCCGGCGGAAAATTTATGCAATGCTACGCTTCATCGAGTAATTCTTACCGGGCTAACCTCGATTATAACTCGGCTTTGGGTCGTGGTATTGCCATGATCAGTCCTACCTATTTTGCGCAGCATGACCTTTGGAATGTAAACGGGATTAATGATGCCGGGGACCTGCGACACAACAGTAGCGTAGGCAATTGGGCAAGAATGGATTCCATGAAATACAATGATCCTTCAGATGCGTTGTATTTCGGTAAAAACCTTCGACTTTATAATGGCACCAAACTTTTGTGCAGCGATACGATACGCAACTGGTTCGATTGGCCGCATTACAAAGTTTTTGTAAATGATCCGGATCATATTGGCAACGCTGCAAGTAATAACAACAGAGGAGGCGCTGCCGACTGGTACTGCTACCGTCTTGCAGAAACCTATCTGCTTCGTGCCGAAGCCGAATTCTACAAAGGGAATATAGGCGCAGCGGTAGCAGACGTAAATATTGTAAGACAACGGGCTAAATGCCAGCAGCTATACACTACCATTACTATTGGTGACATTGCCAACGAACGCGCCCGTGAATTATGGATGGAAGAATGGCGGCACATGGAGCTAAGCCGCATGTCGTATAGCCTGGCTTTAAGTGGTAAACCAGATGAATGGGGAAATACCTATAACGTGAACACCCTTTCAGACAACAATTATTGGTACCAACGCATACAGCATTACAGCAATTACTACAACAAAAACAAAGTAACTGTAAAGGGCAGATCCTATACCATAGCGCCGCATAATATCTATTGGCCAATTCCTCAATCGGCGATCGATGCAAACCTGTACGGAAAACTGCGCCAAAACCCTGGTTATAACGGTTATGGCCAGAATGTGGAGATGTGGACTAAATGGGAAGATGCGGTTAATGACGAAACCAAAAATTAAAAAGAGAGAGTAAGCTTTGCTTACTCTCTTGGCAATGAATCAAAGTATTCGTTGGGCGACATTTTAAAATACTTCTGAAAATTGCGACTGAAAAGGCTTTGCGAGCTATAACCTATCATCTTTGAAATTTCGTAAAATGAAAATTCATTCCTGGCAATTAAATTAGCGGCCGTTTTAAGGCGCGTGATGTCAATTAGCTCTTTTGGAGATAGCGAGGATAAAGATTTGATTTTGCGATATAACGTAGTACGGCTCATGAACATGTGTCCGGCAAGCATATCAATATCAATATTGGAGTCTTTAATATTTGCCCTGATATATTCATCCAGTTTCTTTAGAAAGGCTTCATCGGTTTTTGAATGCGCCATTACCCTTACATCCTCAAAAGGCGAACTGGCAAAGTGGTCCTTTATTTTACGGCGGTTTTTAAGCAGGTTGGCAATCTGTACCTGCAGCAATTCTGATGAGAATGGCTTTTGTATGTAAGCGTCTGCTCCTACCTCCAGTCCTTCGATGTGGGCCTTGTACGTGTTTTTAGACGTTAATAAAATGATGGGGATATGGCAGTATTCAACATTGGATTTAATTAGCCGGCACAGCTCAAACCCATCAATTCCCGGCATCATAATGTCTGATATGATGAGATGAATAATTTCTTTATCTAAAATGGTTTGTGCAATTTCCCCATTGGTGGCAAGATGCAGCCGGTAGGCATCTCCCAAAACAACAGATAAAAACTCCAGGATATCTTCATTATCGTCAATAATAAGAATACTTTCGGTCATACTATTTTATCTTTTTCCAACTGCTTAATTGAAACTCAAATTTTTGATGTATGGGCAGCTGCAGTTCAAATATAACTAAATCAGTTTCGCCGGAAATCAATCGCAACGATCCGTTGTGCAGCTCGGTAAGCGATCTGGCAAGCGATAGCCCTATACCGGTTCCCGGTTTATCATTTCCACGTCCCCTTACAAAGGGTTCAAATATCTGGTCTTTAAACTCTCCTGGTATGCCTTTGCCATCGTTGTGAAAACTAATCTTAAAATATTCATCGGAATCGTTTACAGTATGTATATTAACGGTGGCCCTGGTAGCCGCGTATTTAACAGCATTTGACATGAGGTTGGTAAATATTTTAATGAGCGCCTCCCTGTCTACAAAAGCCGTAAAGTGTTTTTCCGGTAATACTATATCCAGGACAATGTTGTTGCCGGCAGCCTGTCCTTTAAAGCCTGTTACCAGATCAGTTATCAGCCCAACGATATCTGTTTTTACAAAATTCAGGCTGAACTGGTCCGCTTCCGTTTTTCTAAAGTCGAGTAGCTGGCTGGCCAGCTCTATCAGGCGCCGGGTGTTTCTTTCAGCTATCGAGAGACTTTTCTTAACATCCGGATCTTTATCAAATTTTTTGCTCAGCCATTCTATGGGGCCCGCTATAAGCGTAAGCGGCGTTTGTATTTCATGTGTAATATTGGTGAAAAATTCAATTTTTGCCTGGTAAATTTCTTTTTCCTTTTCGTGTTCAAACAACTGCTGCTTCCGCAGATTTTTACGTTCAAGGTATTGACGATACAAACGGTCTGTGATGAATATAACAGTACCTAAGAGCAGCAGGTATAAAATATAAGCGAGGTTGCTTTTCCAAAAAGGCGGGAGAATTTTGATGAACAGCCGCTGTTCCCTGCCGGTCCAGCTTCCGGTGTTGCTTTCAGCCTGAACAATGAATTCATAGGTGCCGTGGGTAAGATCGGTAAAATAGGCTTTACGATTTGTATTGAGGTAGGTCCAGGGTTGGTCAATGCCTTTCATCAGGTATTTATACCGCGTTGCTTCGGGTGACGAAAAGTTTAACGCTGCAAATTCAATACTGAAATTGTTCTGGTCGTATTTTAATATAACCGTGTCTGTGTATAAAATAGATTGGGAAAGGGGGCTGCTATGCCCACCTGGTGCTGCTTCTGTATTATTAATCTGGAAACCTGTAATATAGGTAGGCGGGCTGGGCTCTTTTTGATTAAATAAAGCCGGGTCAAAACCAATCATACCTTTAACGGAGCCAAAGTACATTTTACCATCGGTATGTTTATAAGCCGAGTTGTAATTGAATTGATCTGTTATCAGCCCGTTGGCCTGTGTGTACACTTTTACCTGTTCTGTACGCAGGTCAAAACAAATAAGACCTTTGGACGAGCTGATCCACAAATGTTTTGAATTGTCTTCCAGGATGCTGTACAATACATTGCCCGGCAGGCCGTTTGCGGTTGTATATCTTTTGATGGTTTTCCGGTCATGGCTTAGTTTTATAAGCCCGCTGCCGGTTGTGGCAAACCATAAAGCATGGTTGCTGTCTTCAAAAATATTGTACACAGGAAATTCGTTAATGGTCTTTCCCCTGGTGGTATCACCAAAACGTAAGTTCCCGCGCCGGCCGGTTGCAGGATTATAATAAAATGCACCTTCCTTTACGCTGCCTGTCCAGATATTTCCTTCTGAGTCTTCAAATATATCGTACACATAAGTGTTGTATGGTATCTCGCTGATACGCTTAAATGTTTTGTGTTGTGTATCGTACTCAAATAGTCCGGCGTTGCGATATGCAGTACCTACCAGCAGTTTATTGTTTTTTGTCCGGTAGATGGAAATTACAAAATCACTCACTGGTCCGTTCTTATCACCAATAAGTTTAAACCGGTCTGTAACCAACCCTGTACGCATATCCATTATTTCCATGCCCTGTAAAAAGGGGCCGATAAATAATCCGTTCCCCCAGGAAAGCAGACCATGTATGTTAGCGTAAGAGAGGCTTCCCTTTTGACCTGTAGTTGTATAGTTTGTAAATACGCCTGTTTTTAAATCCAATTTGTTAATACCGGCATCTTCCGTGCCGATCCATAGGTGGCCACTGCTGTCAGCGCATATCTCTCTTACCGCATTTCCTGAAATAGCATTAGCACCTGGCAGCGGATAATATTTTTCAAATCTCGCATTGACTTTTGAATAATAATTTAACCCGCCAAAAAAAGTACCGGCCCACATACCACCCTGGTTATCCCTGCATACTGCATACACAGCATTGTCTGCCAGGGCATAAGGGTCGCCTGGCCGTTTTCTCAGGCTTATGCTGTTGTTGGTGGCCAAGTCGTAAATGTAAATTCCCGATTCGGTGGCGATCCAGTACTGCCCATCATTACCTGCTGCAATATCGCGGACAAATATGTCCGTATTTTTATCAGCATCCAGTGATAGGGATTTGACGATGCCGGTTTTAGTATGGTAGCTTTTTAAGCCCTGCTTAAAACAACCTATCAATAGTTCGTTATTACGGATAGGGTATATTTTGCTGATAGACCTGGCATTTGCAGGCAAACTTTTATTAACGATCCTTATCCGGGTACCAGGCTTTGTTTTGGGGTTGTAAATACGGATATTACCGTCGTTATCACCCATCCATATATTCATATTTGAATCCAGTGCAATACAGGATGCCTTTGTTTTTAAGTCCTCCACCCTGTTCTCTGCCTGTATGTATTTATATAGGGAAAACTGGATGAGGAACCACAGGTTATTATCATTGTCTATTACGAGGTTGTTGGTATATTCTTTCGGGACGGTTTCCAGTTCGGTGAGCACTTCTTTGTACGGGTCATATTTAAAAATGCCTTTGCCGGTAGCTATCCAAATCATCCTGTTTTTATCCTCGGCGATACAATTAATAACATCATTTCCCAGGCTGCCGAATTTATCATTACTGTTTTTGTAGGCTTTAAAAGAGTACCCGTCAAAACGGTTCACTCCCCCACGCGTTCCTACCCATATAAAACCTTTACTATCCTGTATTACAGCGGTAACCGCATTATGCACTAACCCGTCATCCACCTGGTAGTGCCTAAAATAATATTGCCCATAACAGGAAGAAATGGTAACGTGGAATAGTAAATTCAGCAAAGCAATATAACCGGACAATTTCATAATACTGAATTCAAATATAAATAATGATATCAAGATACTATGGGTTTTAAAATAAAATCGTATCACTTGTTGCAGTGTATACCGGATATTTGGTACGATTCGTCAAAAGATTGAACATAATGCCTGATCAGTAAAACTTCGATAAGCTGTCATTCAACTAACTGTTATCAAAGCCACAAAGCATCATATACCTTGGCGATGTTAATGGTCATTAACATCGCCTGCACAAAAAGTTAGTATGCAGCCGCATTTTTTGATTAATTTTAGCGGAGATCTAAAATCTGTAATATTGTTCGGGGGAGATTTACAACAGGAGGAACTGGTGCGGCTTTTACAGGCCGGCGACCAACAGGCATTCAGGAAATTATTCGATTTATTGTATCAACCCCTTTGCTTTTTTGCCCGGAAGATTACCGGAAGCGCAGAAGAAGCGGAGGATGTTGTCAGTACCGCCTTTGCCAGGCTTTGGGACCGTCATTCCCATTTCGTGGCGTTCCCCGCTATACAATCTTTCTTATATACTACCGTCAGAAATCAATGCCTTAATATCCTCAAGCACCAGGAAGTAGTTTCCAATGCGGCTAAAATTCTCCAATCCGAGCCACAGGAAATGGATAACTATATCGAAACCCAGGTGTTGCAGGCAGAGTTGCTGCAAATAATTTTTGCTGAGATGAGCAAACTTCCTGAGCGGCAAAGACTAATACTGGAATGGACTTACAGGGATGGGCTACCGGCTGCGGAGATCGCCCAGCAGCTTCAGATGAGCCCGGCGCATGTCCGCATGGAAAAATCCAGGGCCATGTCCCAGCTTCGCCATATGCTCCGCGAACGCAAACTACTGGGTCTGTTTATGGCCCTCTTCCCTTTAATTCAATCCGGGAAACATAATTTCTGAGGTCTTTACTAAAAAAAAATAAATTTTTGTTGCGTTTTGCCAACATGGTTGTTTTAGTATTATATGCAGCCAGCAATACAGGTCGATAGAGCAATTTTACGCATACTATATAAAAAATGCGCAGGTCAGGAACTGACGACGGAAGACGAACGCCGGTTAGAAGACTGGCTGGCCGCATCGTCGTGGAACCGCGAGGCGATGACAGAGATAATGGATGACGGTTGGTTCACAGATAATATGGCCATATGGGAACAGGTTTCCGCAGATCCGTTATGGGAACGGGTACAGCAAAAAATAGCAGACCAGCCACCCGTTGTTAAATTCAACAGGAATAACTACCGCAAATGGATGTATGCAGCCGCTGCATCCTTACTACTGATAGGATCGGCCTCACTCCTCCTATGGCGGAATAGCCACCAGCGTGTAACGGATCAAATGGCTATCAGCGACGTGGCTCCGGGCGGCAATACGGCCAGGCTCACCCTTGCCGATGGCTCTACGATTCTGCTGGATAGCGTGGCAATTGGCAAGTTAACACAGCAAGGCAATGTAAAGGTGATAAAGTCAGCAGGAGGACAGATCCGTTATGAAAACGGATCTTCTGAAGGCGCTGGTCAGGCTTCACTCAACACGCTGACTACTCCCAAAGGAGGTCAGTATCAACTTTCGCTGCCGGATGGCACCAAAGTGTGGCTCAATGCCGCCTCGTCTATCACCTATCCGACATCCTTTGCCCAGGGCGCCCGCATGGTAACCGTAACTGGAGAAGCGTATTTCCAGGTCGCCAAAGATGCCGGAAGACCTTTTAAAGTGAAAGCAGCCAATACTGAGGTGGAAGTATTAGGCACTCATTTCAACATCAGCGCCTATGATAACGAACCTGCTGTAGCCACTACCCTTGAGGAAGGCGCTGTAAAAGTACATTTGATCAGCACCGGACAAACACAACGCCTTACGCCCGGCCAGCAGGCATTATTACTAAAGGGGCAGTCACAAATCCGGTTGGTTAAAAATGCCGATATGGAAGAGACATTTGCCTGGATCCACGGCAACATAGCCTTTCATGATGCAGATGTAGCAACGATCATGCGCGCGCTGGAAAGATGGTATAATATTACTGTAGATATAAGAGGTTCCCTGCAGGACCAGACATTTTATTTCTCTGTCAATAGAAACGCTCCTCTATCGGAAGTATTACACTTCCTGGAGGTTTATAAAATCAACTATTCGCTGGACGCGAAGAACCGGAGACTAACAATCACTCCCTGACTATCCAGTCAACCAACCATATGCGTATCGCTCCGGGCTTGTCCCGGGCGCATCTGAGAAGTTATGCGGATAATACAGGGAAGAATCATTTATTCAAATGCCCAACAACCAAAATTATGAGGAAATTTTGTGACGAGCATCCGTTACCTATCGTAAAGAGTTTATTGCGAACGCCTATTCACATGGCCGTCCTGCTTACATTCACTATGCTTCTCTTCTGTATGTCCGCACGGGCACAGATTTCGATGAAGGTAAAAAATGAACAGCTGGATAATGTATTACAACAGGTTCGTAAACAAAGTGGATATAACCTGGTGTATGATGTAAAAATGGTACGTCAGAAAGGTAAACCGGTAGCTGTAGATTTGAAAAATGTGTCTGTTCAGCAAGCCATGCAGGCAATTTTTCACAACCAGGATCTGGCCTGGGAGATTACCAGCGCACGAACCATATTCGTGCGCGAAAAAGTGCAGTATACCACCAATCAAACTGTAGAAGTTCAACAGAACGTTCATGGCAATATTATTAACGAGGCAGGTGAGCCAATGCCCGGCGTCAGCATCAAGATCAAAAATGTCAATTATGGAACGGTAACCGATAGGTCCGGCGATTTTACTCTGCCTGGCGCGTTTGTCAATGCAATACTGGTCATTACCGCAGTAAATATGGAGCCGATGGAATTTGCCCTGGACGGCAGGTTATCCGTCACCATTATTGCACGCAAAAAAGAATTTGCCCTGCAGGGAGTGACCGTAACAGTAAATACCGGCTACCAAACCCTGTCCAGGGAACGGGCAACCGGCTCTTTTGCCAAACCCGACATGAATACTTTCTCCCAACGGGCAGGCACAATGAATGTTATCGCCCGGCTTGAAGGTCTGGTACCGGGTATGACGGTGATTCCCGGAGCGCGGGTAATCAATACCACCCGGGACGGCGGCACCAGCGGCCAGCAAAGCCTGATACGCGGCAGGGCCAGCATTGAGCTCAATCCCGATCCGTTGTATGTGGTCAACGGTATACAGGTGCCCGATATCGAAAGCATTAACCCCGATGACATTGCCGATATAACCGTACTCAAAGATGCAGCCGCGGCTGCCATCTGGGGGGCGCGTGCTGCAAATGGCGTGGTTGTCATCACCACCAAAACGGGTACAAAAAATAACAGGTTAAAATTCAATTACAGCGGGATGGTTAACATCCAGGGGCGGCCTGATTTTAATTATATGCCCATGATGAACAGCAGCCAGTATATCGGAGTGGCCCGGCAACTGTTCGACCCGGTGAATTATCCCTGGAACACCTTGTCAAATGGCGTCATTACCCCGCATGAAAAGATCATGTACGACCGTTACCGTGGACATATCAGCAACGCCCAGGAAAATGTCTCACTTGATAGCCTTGCTGCACTTAATAATGCCAGCCAGATCAGCGACATCTGGTACCGCAATGCCAGCACCACCAACCATACCCTCTCCCTTTCTGCCGGTACCAGCAACTATTCATTCTATGGATCTTTGGCCTATACCAATGTAACCAGCAATCGCCCGGGTGAGCGCAACAATACCTACCGGATCAACTTTAACCAGCAGTTTACTCCCAATAAAATCATCAAGGCTACGCTGATTACCGCACTAAGCCAAAATGAGGTGAGCAGCAAGCGACCCATCCAGGTAGATAATTCTTTTATTCCCTACCAGCTGTTCCGTGATTCCAAAGGACAGCCCCTGTCGATGCCCTATGTACAAGGCTGGTCTGATTCATTGCGCAACGACTACGCTACCCGTAGCAGGCTTAATTTAGACTATAACCCACTGGGAGAAATGAGTCAGGGCAATTCCAATTCAACAGCCGTTAATATCAATGTATCCGGTACCCTGGAGATTGCAATGCCTGTAAAAGGTCTCAGCTTCCAGGGAAATTACGGCTACATCCGCAACCAGGTGAACAGCAGCAACTATGATGATATCGCAGGTTTTGCACTCCGTAAAGAGTTGTTAGGGTTTACAGTAGCCCCCACAGCTGCATCAACACCCGTGTATTATCTGCCTACCACAGGAGGCTCCTATAGCACAGCTAACCAACAACTTCGTAACTGGACGGTAAGAAATCAGCTGGTGTATAGTTTCAAAGACCAAACTGGCAATCACCAATTGGGCGTACAGGCAGGACAGGATATCCAGGAACAGGCTATGATTATGACCGGTACGAAAGTACGTGGCTATAACAATGCACTGCAAACCTATTCAGCCCTGGATTATAAAATGCTTAGCAATGGAGTAATGGGTACAATGATTCCCTGGGCCAGCCGGCTCCAGGAGCTGCCTTTCAATAAAACAGAAGATATAAGGCGCATTGTTTCCTATTTCACACTGGTGAACTATGAATTTGACCATAAGTACAACCTGGATATGAGCTGGCGCATGGATCACAGCAACCTGTTTGGAACCGACCGGGCTACACAAAACAGACCGGTATGGAGCGTAGGCAGCAAATGGCGGGTTGGCAGGGAGCCATTCATGGAGAATGTAGCCTGGGTAAGCGATCTGGCACTACGCGCAACGTATGGCATCACAGGTAACTCTCCCTATAGCGGAGGCGCCGCTTCTTATGATATCCTGATGGGCGATTCCTGGCCAAGCTACGGAGGGCCCTCTCTCAATATCATCACGCCTGCCAACCGCAGGCTGGCCTGGGAGATGAGCCGCACTACCAATATCGGCCTGGACTTTAGCCTGCTCAAACAACGTATCAATGTTGGAGTAGATCTTTACCAAAAGAAAACAACCGACTTACTTGGCGGCTATAGCACCAATCCTTTAACCGGGTTTATCAGTATCAGTGGTAATATCGGAGAAATGGAAAACAAAGGGGTAGAACTCAGCCTGAAAACAATCAATATCAACACCGCAAAATTCAGATGGCAATCCAACCTGATTTTCAGCTATAATAAGAACAAGCTGGTAGACTATACCCCACCCTCGGTTTTTGCCAACTCTGCCTCTTCACGTGTAATGGCCAACTACATCATCGGTTATAGCATGCAGTCCCTCTGGGCTTACCGGTTTGCCGGCCTTGATAATATGGGCGACCCGATGATCTGGCTCTCCGACAAAACGAAAACCAAATCCAGGAATGTGGCAACAGTAGAAGATGTACAATACATGGGCACTGTCATCCCACCCTTCAACGGCAGCATCAGCAACATGTTTACCTATGGAGCTTTTTCCCTGGACGCCAACATTGTCTTCAATCTGGGTCATGTGATGAGGCGGGATGTCAATAAGTTTTATACCGGCAGACTTACAGGCGCACAAGGATTATTTAACGGCAACATCCGTACTGATTTCGAAAACAGGTGGAAAAAACCGGGTGATGAACAGTTTACTTCGATTCCTTCCTATGTCTCCAATGAAAATGAAAGTTTCTTCCGCCGCGATATCCAATATTACGCGCTTGGCGATGTGAATGTGGTCAGCGCCTCTTATATCAAGCTCCGGGATATCACGCTGGCCTGGAACATGCCAGCCCGCATTGCTCAGGCGATGCGCCTCGGCAGCGCCCGGGTCTTTGTACAAACAACCAATTATATGCTCTGGAAGGCCAACAAGGACAACATTGACCCGGAGTATCATATGCTGGCCGAAGGCATCCGCCTGCTGCCCGGTTTTAGCCATGCATATAATTTGGGCGCCAATATTTCATTCTGATAAGATTAAAATGAAAAAAATGAAAAAGCAATTCTTCTTATATAGTCTTCTTATTTGCACAGTTGCTGTATTGACCGTTTCCTGCAACAAGTTCCTGGATGTGATACCTAAAGGAAAGCAGGTAGCTTCAACAATAACAGACTACGAACTTTTGATGAATTCTCCCGACTTCTACAACTATTTGCAGGGAGGCGGATGGCAGGTACCACTGCTGATGGGCGATGAAATAGCCGCGGAAGAGAATTATTACGCCAATGCTTACCCTTATGTACAGCGGTTATTCAGGTGGGATGATGTGATTTATGAGGAATCGGATGTAGCAAGTGATCTCAGAAGTTTTCTTTCCAATCTCTATACCTGTAATAAAGTCATCAATGAAGTGATGAACGCGGATGGCGGAACCAGCCTTGAAAAACAATATGTCCAGGCCGAGGCCAAAGCTACCCGCGCCTGGATATATTTCCAGCTCATCAATTTTTATGCAAAGCCCTACCAGGCTGCTACAGCAACGGCCGATCCGGGATTTCCCATCATTACTACCGCAGACGTAATGCAGAACTCTTTTTCCCGCAGCACGGTTCAGGCGGTGTACGACTTTATGATTGCTGATCTCAACGCCGCCATCGCAGTGCTGCCGCTGCGTTCCAAAGTCAAAAGCCGGATGTCTGGCGCCGCTGCAGCAGCCATCCTCGGGAAAATATATCTTTTCATGGGAAAAAGCGTTGATGCCTTGCCGCTGTTTAATACAGCTATCGATGACGCCAATGCCTCTCCCATTCAAACCAGGCTTTACGATTACAACAAAGAGCTGGCGCCAGGTGGATCCTTTCTTCCTATTGGCATGAGTGGTCCTAATTCTGACTATGTAAATCTGAACGATTATACGGAATCTGTACTGGCAAAAACCTTCAGCAATCAATTCGCATCCGGTGGCATGGGTATTATCATCAAGCCGGAAACAGCAGCCCTGTTTGGCCCAACAGACCTTCGGTTATTATTCTATTCAGCCGATTATCCTGACTGGTCGCCTAACCCATCCGGCCGCCTGCGCCGCTATGGCGTCATGTATTCCAGGTTTGGTGTCACCCTTGCCGAGCTTTACCTGCTCCGTGCAGAATGCAAGGCCCGGATGGATGATCTGACTGGCGCCTGCGGCGATATGGAAATGCTGCGGAAACACCGGATGCCCGAAGCAGATGCTCCCGTCCCTTCTGCTACAGCGACAGATAAATTTGCGTTGATAAAATTCATCTTCGATGAGCGCATCCGTGAATTTGCGGCAGAAGGCTATCGCTGGTTCGATATGCGCAGACTCAGCGTGGATCCGCTGTTTCCCAATCAGACATTTACCCATAGCGTCTACCTGCAGAATGGGAGCACGCAAACATATACCCTGCGTCAACCCGACAGGCTGACGCTTCGCATTCCATCCAATATCATGGTCGTAAACCCGGGGCTGGAGAATAATCCATAGAACCATCTAAAATCGATTTATAATGAAAAAGTGGCTAATGCCCGCATGCCGGGCTGCTATTGTATTGCTCTGTACCAGCAATCATTTATTTGCCCAACACGAATTTACAGTGCGCGGTGAGCTGGGAAAAGATCAACAGGGAATGATAAGAATCACTTATTCCAACCGGGGTGAAATGGTGAAAGACTCGGTTAATTTTAAAGATGGCAGGTTCACCCTGAGCGGTAAAATCACCTCTCCCACTCAGGCTGTTGTCGTTATTAATCCGCTTTACGGACGAATAACCTACGACCAATACATGGCACTGGATCAGCAGGAGTTTTACCTCTCGCCGGGCGTCAATACCATCGAAGGCAAAGCAGGACTCAAAACAGCAAAGATTACCAATGGCAAAGAGCAGGCATCTTTCAGGATTCTCGACAGCCTGCACCGGCATTTTGAATCCCTGACTGAGGCGCTGATGCGCTCCGGCCAGGCACATTATGAAGCCAAAGACTCTATGGGTGTCCAACTGGTCAGGGATTCCATGACGGCGGTGCACACACAAAGCGCTCTGGCCGACAGCAACTTTATCCTCAGCTATCCGGATTGTTTTGTGGCGTTCGATCTTTTTGTTTTGAGGTATGAAACCCAGACACTGAAACTGCCCGAAGCACAAACTGCGTTCGAGCGGTTTACCGCTCCCATTCGTGAGTCTTACCAGGGAAAGCTGTTCGCAGCCAGGATCGCAAAAGCCCGGCACCTTGCCACGGGAACAATGGTTCCTGATATAAACCTGCTCGATACCACCGGGCAGCAGGTATCCCTGTCCTCTTTGCGCGGCAAATATGTTCTGCTCGGTTTCTGGACAACGCTTTCCGGCGGGGTGCCTGCGTTTATGCAATCTTTAGAGCAGATCCGGCTACAGGTAGATCCTTCCACTCTTCAAATCTATGCTGTTGGCATTTCGCCGGACTGGAATTTCTGGACGCAAACCTTGTCTCGCCACAAATCTTCCTGGATCAATGTCATTGATCTGGATGGGATTACCGGCACTGGTGCGAAAAGTGAAACCGCCAAAGCGTTTGACCTGGGCATTATGCGGCTGCCGCAAGGTTACCTGATTGGACCAGAAGGCAAAATCCTGGCTGGCGGACTAGCTTTTGACGAACATCTCGCAGCCACCATTCAGTACTTGATAAAACAAAAACAGACAGATAAATGAAAAAGCTTTTGTGGATCACAGCATTGCTATGCCCGCCTTTAGCACATGCCCAGGTAAAGATGAGTGTACACGGACAAGTCAGACACCCGGCGGGCACCCGGCAATTGTATTTTTTTGAAAGACGGAACCAGATTCCTGTTTTGATAGATTCAGCCAATATCAGTAGTGACGGACAATACATAGCCAACCTGCACCTGAAACGGGAAGGAGCTTACCTGGTGGGCGACAGAATGGGCGGACAATATGCTTTCTGGGCTACGGGAAAAGACCTGGTGATGGATATTGATGAACAGGAAATGCCCATTGTTGCGAATGATGCCGATAACCAGGTTGTGCACCAGGTGAATCTGGCCATCGCACAACGAACAAAAGACTACGGTACCAATCCACGACAGGCCTTGCAATCTTTCAGTGAAAAACTGACGGTGCTGATCCGTGCCAACGCTACCCACCCCGGTGTACTCTACCCACTAAGTTTCTTCAGTTTTGAAACGGATTCCACTCTTATTGGCGAGATCCTCCCAACCCTGTTAAGAAAAAATCCATCTAACGCCGCAGTGAAAGCTTATGCAGCTGCAGCCGTGAGATTACAGCAAGGTTCGCCGGCGCCGGACTTTGATTTCGTGACCCCAACGGGCGAGAAAAAGAAACTCTCCGCAGCGCTGACCGGATCCAAATACGTACTGGTAGATTTCTGGGCTTCCTGGTGCGGCCCCTGTCGCTCCGGCATCCCCGGGATCAAAAAGCTCTACGACGAATATAAAAACAAAGGGCTCGACGTGCTGGCGATTTCACTGGATGCCAAAGAGGGAGAATGGAAAAAAGCGCTGGCGGAGGAGGAAATGACATGGCGCCAGGGACGGGTACTGGACAAAGGTGTATACCTGATGGAGACCTACCGTTTCAGCGGCATCCCTTACCTGGTGCTCTTTGACCAGCAAGGCAAAATTGTGACCGTCAATGTTAGCCACGAAGCACTGGAAAAGAAATTCCTGGAATTGATGGGGCCTCCCGATCCGGTAGCAGCCACACAAACCGAATACAGCTCACTGGAGGCTGATGATGTTGAAAAAAAGATGATTACAGACGTGCTTTCCCGCAATCTGCAGCCTGAATACGAGACCGCGCTCAAGGGAAGTACACAGGAGTCCTTTGTGAAAGCATACACGGACCTGCTCAAAGCAACTGCTGATCTCAAAGGTTTCCAGGCTGGTAAACTATTCTACTCGTTACCGGATTACTATAGGGAACTTATGAAACTGTACCGGTCACCGGTAGCGGATAAATCCAGGGAATATGGCCAGTTGGAAGCAAAACAGCTCCGTTACCTGCGTTACCTGTTCAATAAACCCCAATATGAAAAATACCTGCGCTACCGCAAAGACCACCCGGTATTGCCGGGAGCTGTACCGCTGGACCCCGCCGTTAGAACCGGGAAGCTACCTAACGGTTTCACCTACTATATTCGCCGCAATGATCAACCGAAAAACCAGGTACTGATGTACCTGGTCAATAAGGTAGGGTCCATTCTTGAGCAGGAGCATGAACGCGGGCTGGCTCACTTTATGGAGCATATGAACTTCAATGGTACGCGCCACTTTCCGGGTAACCGGCTGGTGACCTACCTGCAAAAGGCAGGCGTTCGTTTTGGTGCAGACCTTAATGCCTATACAAGCTTCGATGAAACGGTATACGAGTTGCCACTTTCCACCACTGATCCCAGCCTGGTTGATTCAGGTTTATATGTCATGCGGGATTGGGCTAATGCCGCCACACTGGATTCGTTGGAGATTGAAAAGGAGCGCGGGGTGGTAGTCGAAGAAAAGCGCCTTGGCAAAGGGGCGACAGAGCGGCTGAGAAATAACTTTTTGCCGATAGTGACTAATCAGTCCCGGTATGCGGAGCGGTTGCCCATTGGTACTGATATGGTGCTGAAGAATTTCACCCGCAAAGACCTGGTACAATTTCATCGCAATTGGTACCGTCCGGACTTGCAGGCACTGATCGTGGTGGGTGATATCGATGTTGATCAAATGGAAAAGACCGTGCGGGGCATGTTTGCCGATTTGCTTTCCGCTCCCGGCGCTCCTCCGCGAACTCATTATGAGGTACCACTGACAGGTAAAAATCAATTTTTGGCTCAAACGGATCCGGACCTCACCAATACACAATTACAAATCCTGGTGAAACAGAAGGGCCAGCAGATAAGCTCCGAAGCCGATTTTATTGCTTCCATGAAGCGGACCCTGTTTAACAGTATGCTTGGCAGAAGAATGCAGGACGAACTCAATCCCCTGCCAGATCCGGGATTCACGTCAATTAGAGCAAGCGTTCAACCGCTGATGGGTGGGCTCGATGCTTTTTCCTATGATGTGACTGCCAAAGATGGAATGTTAAAACAGGCGGTGCAACAGGGCTGGCGTTCACTGACCCGCGTGACCAAATATGGCTTTACGCCTGCAGAACTGGACCTGGCTCGCCAGTCCTATCTCCGCTCCCTGGAAAATGCCAGGATGGAAGCAAGCAAAACACCATCCCGTAGTTATGTATCCGAATACCAGGCTCATTTCTTACATGGTACAGCCAGCCCGGGCCTCGATTGGGAGTACCAGTTTGCAAAAGCCAATATCGGCGCTCTTACTGTTGCCGATATCAATGCGCTCATTCCCTATTATATTGGGTCCACTAATCAGGATATCCTGATTCAGGCACCGGACAAACAAAAAGACCAGCTGCCGGATGAAGTAGCAGTACGCCGGTGGCTGAACGAAGTGGCAGAAGAAAATCTGGAACCAGTTAAGGAGGCAGGATCTCCGGTAAAATCATTACTGGACCACGACCCAACGCCGGGAAAAATCGTTTCGTCCCGCCGCAACAAACAAATGGGAACCGAGGAACTTACTTTAAGTAACGGGATCAAAGTTGTACTAAAGCCTACCCGGTTTAAAAATGATGAGATCAGCTACAACGCATTTGCGCCCGGTGGTACCTCCCGCTACCCTGATTCCATCTACCTGGCTGCAACCTTGTCGGCCCGCCTGCTAAGCGGTTTTGGCATCGGCGCATTTAGTCCGGCTGATCTGGCACGCATCCTCAACGATAAAATCGTCAATGCAGGCATATACATTGGTCCCCGCTCCCAGGGCATCTTTGGCAGCGCTTCCACCAAAGACCTGGAAACGGCGCTGCAGTTAACCTATCTGCAATTTACCAGTCCGCGGGCCGACAGCCAGCTGTTCACCAATGCCATCAACAGTATGAAAGCCTCACTGATAAACCGCTATGCCGATCCCTCCAATGTGTTTAGCGATACTATTAATAATTTCATGAGCGGCTATAGTCCGCGTAGCGCCACTCCGTCGATTACACAGGTGAATCGTGTAAAGCTGTCTGATATAGTGTCAATTTACCGCGACCGATTCGCGGACGCTGATGGCTTCACCTTCATATTTACAGGCAATATCGATAGCATAACGATCCGGCCATTACTGGAAAAATACCTGGGTTCACTGCCATCCCTGCAACGTAAACAAAAGGCAATAGATTACAAAGCAACGGTACCTGCCGGCCGCATCACGAAACAGGTATTTAAAGGCAGTGAAGAAAAAGCAACTGTCAGGATAATGTTGGGGGGCCAGGACAACCTCACGCCGATGAACAGGTTATTGTTAAATGCTATGGGCGAAGTATTGCAATATCGCTTACTGGAAAGTCTCCGCGAAGAAGCGGGAGAAGTGTACAGCCCCTCTGTGCGTACTTCAACGGTGAAATATCCCGTTTCACGATTTGGTATCACCATTTCTTTCGGTTGCGCCCCTGTCAATGTCGATCACCTGGTATCATTGGTAGAGAAAGCTATGAAAAAACTTGTAGAAGACGGAACCAGTGCTGAAGATCTGCAAAAGTTCAAGACGGCCTTTATCAAACAAACAGAAGCCGCCCTGAACACCAATGATTTTTGGTTAAGCTATTTGAGTACACAATATGAAAACGGTGAAGATGTAGCTGAAATCAATCATTACCGTGAATATCTTGATAAACTGACGTCGGCCTCATTTAAAAAAGCGGCGGCCCACTATCTGAGTGGCAAAAACATGATCCGATTCGTGTTATTGCCAGAAAAGATTTGAATACGAGGAGAAATGAATGTCGAACATCCATAAAAACCAGAAGGGTGGCTCATCCTGGCCACCCTTCATTTTTATAATTATATAGCTTCCGAAACAGCCGCACGAAAATTAATTCTTCCAGGTTTTCTCTCCCTTCTTCATCTTTCCCAGCGTAACCATATAGTTTTCTTTTTCGCTGCCGGATGCCAGTTCCACCGCCTTTTCCATTACCGCAACCGCTTCCTTAGTTTTTCCTGACTTGTGAAGGAGGCCAGCGTAGACATTCATAAACTCCCGGTTGGCGCCATCTTCAGCCAATGCACGTTTGCTCCACTCCAGTGCCGCGGTAATACAATCCCTGTCAGGGCTGTTCTCAAAAATAGCCCGGGCAAACACATTAAATGTTTCTTTATCCGCAAAAGCAGGCCCGTACTTTTTCATGTATGCCATAACGCTTTTCTGAAAATTCGGCCAGTCATTTCTGCTCATATAATATTGGGCCTTGAATTTTCCGACTACAGGTTCAGCATGCGCTGGATACTTCGCTGCCACGGATGTTTGAATCGCTTTCCAATCGGGAACGGAACCCGCGGAATTCGTCAACAACGGCATTACCTCTTCATTAAAAATAACCTCCTGCACCCTGTTATTCGCAACCCCGGCACCCAGCACTTCGTCTACCCTGTTTCCATAATTCATAAAAATTTCAAACCCCTTCAGCCTACCCGAAGAAGAAAAGCGATTCAGAAACAGTATGTTTTCTTTTGTAAGCAGGTCGTCCTGGGAATTTACATACATATCAGCATACCTAAGTGCATTGTCTTTTTCCATAACCTGCTGAGACATAATAGCCAGTTTCTTCATCATGTCGGTATTCTTTTTGTCCGACTGCCCGAACCTTTTCACAAGGGTATAATATTGCTTTTCCGGATCTAAGGCATCAGTAGATTTAGCAATAAGACGGTCAGCATCTTCACTTCCCGGAACCCGGTGTACCAGCTCCCCATCCGGCGAAAAATAAAGGAATGTTGGCATTGACGGGAGTTTATATGTGTTATGAATCATTTGAGCGTCCTTATACCACATTTTTACATAATCATCATCTTTATCGATCTTGTCCAACTGCAACTTTACGCAAATGAATTTGTCGTTGAAAAAATCTCCCATTTCTTTCCTCGGAAACAGCTCTTTGATCATTTTAACACAGGGTGCACACCAGGTGGCATAACAATCCATAAAAATATACTTGTTTTCAGCTTTTGCTTTTGCCTTTACCTGTTCCCACGACAGTGCGTGATCGAAATGTACACCCGGTCCTTCCGTTGCTGTTTTTGAAGAAAGCAATTCCGACAACCTGACCGAAAGTTCATTATCACGGAGATCCCTGGCAATGATCACGCCGTTTGTATCCAGGAGGAAGTTCAGTGGGATGCCGGTAATACCATACATTGCTACAACCGGGCTTTCCAGCCCTTTCACATCAGAAACCTGCGTCCAGGGAAGCTGCTCATCATGGATGGCTTTCATCCATTTCTCCCTGTTTTCATCCAGGGAAACGCCGAGAATTTCAAAGCCCTTGTTCTGAAAAGCTGCGTAACTCTTTTTCAAATATGGGATCTGCATACGGCAGGGTCCACACCAGCTTGCCCAGAATTCAATCAACACATATTTCCCGCGAAACGACGATAATGCCACTGCATTGCCGGCCGTATCAGGCAAACTGAAAGCCAGCGCAGGATTGCCAGCCACCAGTGAAGCAAGGCCTTTCATCCTGTTGCTGACTGCCACCATATCCGCCCTGTTCCTCAGTTCCGGCGCCAACGCCGCAACCAGGTTTCCGATTTCACGTGCACCGGAGGTTTCCGCCAAAGCAGCCCGGCCTTTTAATATTGCGACATTGATCAATGCCGAAGGATGCTGAACGATAAAATCTGACTCGATACTCATCTGCAGTTTTTTCAGACTATCCATCTGCGCAGCATAGAAAGCGATAGAATCAGCTTTTCCGGTAAACTCACTGGCCAGCGAAACTTTCAACTGCTTTCTGAATGCATTGCCAAATGCAGTACGTTGCTGTCTCAGGCTATTATCCAGCTTCATAAATGCGTCCATTTCAGCATTTCCCGAGATCACCATATCCTCCAAATCGTTGCCGGACACATGAAGTTTCCCTTCCATGAGATAGAAGTAGCGCGTCTGATTTCCTGCAAGTGGGTCCGCCGCCCGCTCCGCCTCACTCACCGCTGTCTGCATGGTGAAGTACACAGGAACTATATCGCTTTTTATAATGCCTTTAAAACTGAATTTCCCGTTCACAATCACCGCGCTGTCGCGCAGATAAGCTCCCGGATTCCTGGATCGCTCCACCAGCGAAACTTGCTGAAGCAGAAATATCTTCCCTTGTTTCACCTTTTTAAAGTTACCACTGATAAAAAATGACTTCTCTCCCTCACCCGCAAAAACATGAAGGGTGGAAAAAAGGAATGCCAATTTTATCATAACCATGTACAACCATATAGTTTTCATCACATCAAAATTTAATTAGGTAATAATATCACTTCAGCAGTTCCGCCAACTTTGCATACAACCCTTCGTTCCTAAGATTGGTCGCTACAATAATCCCATTTTGATCGATCAGGAAGTTCAACGGAATTCCAGTAACAGCATATTTTGATACAATCTTGCTGCTATGCCCTTTCAGCTCCGACACCTGCGTCCAGGGAAGCTTGTCCTCATGAATAGCCTTCAGCCATTTCTGCCGGTTGTCATCCAGGGAAATACCCAGAATATCGAAATTCCTGCCTTTGAAGGTTTCATAACTTTTCATCAGATACGGTGTTTGTGACCTGCAGGGACCACACCAACTCGCCCAGAACTCAACGAGTACATATTTTCCCCGATAAGAAGACAGCGTCACACTATTGCCCGCTGAATCCGGCATACTAAATTCCAATGCCGGCTTTCCCGGTACCAGCCGGGAAAGCACCAATAATCTTTTTCTGATTGCGCGCATATCTTCCCTGTTTCTCAACAACGGCGACAAACCAGTCAAAAGCACTTCCATCTCTTCAGCATCTTTGGTGTCTACCACCTCAGTCATCGATCTGAACATAGCCATACTCAGCAATGATGCAGGATGATCTTTAATAAATAGCTTTTCGGCTTCACGGTATTTATCCGCAAGTTTTTCTGATGCTGCCGAATAAGCTGCAAGCGAGTCCTGTTTGCCAGGAAACCCATTCATCGCACTGATGAGGCGATATTGCGATCCGATACGGGACAAGGTTGCATTTATCGGCCCGAGTATTCCTTCCAGGCGCATAAAATCCTCAGCCTCTGCAGTGCCCGCGAATATGATGTCTTCCAGACGGTTGCCGGAAACGACAAGCTTTCCGGGAGACAGGTAAAAATGACGGCTGCTCATGCCAGCAAAGGGATTTTCAGCAAGCTGTGCTTCCGTTACCGGGACATGCATCGTAAACATCGCAGCAACAATATCATCCTTCAGTATTCCTTCAAACCGGAACCTGCCATTCACAAGTACCGCACTATCAGCCTCCTGCCCGCTGCGGTATTGTTTCAAAAGAAACACTTTACTTTCCCTTACCTGATGCAAAGTGCCTTCGATGGTGTAGTTTCTGTTTACAGGGGCCGCGAAAAGACAGACCGCTGTCAGGGAAAATGCGAGTGCAGCAAGCAATCCGCCGGTTAACTTTTTTTTCATTTTCTTCTATTTTCAGATCTGATAATTATTTATTCCCGCGGGTCGTTTATAAAATAAGGGTATGACCGGCCTCGTTCCGTTCCGTGGTCAGCAGTCGGGAAGGGCCGGAAACGGACCTTGTCACTTTTTCAGTTAAAACCTTACCTGGGATTCTGCGTCAGCCCGCCGGCGTCAATTTCCGACTGTGGTATAGGCCATGTATATCGCGGATCGTTGGGCGGTAATTCATAGCGATTCCCCCCAATCTCCCGCACAAGTGTTTGCGCGAACCGGGGCTCCTTATTCAGTCTTCTGAGATCCTGCCACCTTGTGCCGCGAAAGACCATTTCTTTCCGCCTTTCCAGGAGGATTATCTTCAGCAGCTTTTCAGGATCTTTTTCCGTTACCGGAGAAAACCAGGAATGATCGATCCTGTTTTTCAGCAGCAGGTTCAGATCATCAAGCGCCTTGTCTATCTTATTGGTCCGGGCATTGCATTCGGCGTTCAGCAGATAAATTTCGTCGGCCGCCAGGCCGGAAAAATAAGAGTAGGCAGCATATGATCCTTTAAAGACCAGGAATCTGTATCCATCAACATCAATATAGGGTCTGAAATAAACTTTATACCGGATATCTCCCGGTTCGTACAGCGCCAGCAATGAAGGATGAAATTCAGCTCTGTCTTTGAATACGGAATTGAGTGCAGTAGTATAACCATTGTCTGACACGGAATAATAGATCATTTCCGGATTGCTGGCGCCGTAATCTGCGGCAAAAGCGTATTCATAAAAATTGGCAGGATCATCGGCGCCTAATGTATTGAAGTCTATCAGTTGTCCGCGGAGCGAAAGACACCGTTCTGCATATTGCGCCGCTTTTTCATATTCCTCCATCAACAGATACGTTTTTGCAATAAGAGCATAAGCCGCAGCCTTTCCCGGCCTGATATAATTGGTTCTTTTTGTTTCCGCCGGAAGCAGCTCCGCACTTTTCAGTGCATCATCCAATATCTGTTTGTAAGTTTCGTGGACAGACGATCGCTTTACTTTTACCGTAACATCGGGTTCCAGCCTGAGTGGAAGCCCATTGGGATTGTCACTTCTTTCATAGGGAAAAGAAAATTGCTGTGCAAGATTATAATAATGAAAGGCTCTAAAAAAAAGCGCGCTACCTTTTACATTGTTCCATGCAATCTGTTCATCGGGCGCTGGCTGAATGGATTCAATCCCGTAGAGGGCATGATTTGCATAAAAAATGTAGAGATAAGAACGGCTCCAGTCCATATTTTGCTCATACTGAAGCATGTTGATTTTCTGCGACCACACATACACATCCCGCAGGTAGGCATTGCTTTCCGTTGCCAGTTGATTCCACCGCTTCTCCGTAATGATAAACTCGTCGCTCCCGTTTGCACCAAAAGTATGGGCGGTATTCCCCGGAGCAAAATTGTAATCGAGTATTGCCTGAAAATCGGCAATGGTGTGCGGAACCTGAAGGCTTTTTAGTTGTTTTACTTCAAGAAAATCGTTGCTGCATCCTCCCAACATCAGAAGAAAGACAAACCCTATATAATATTTTAATAAAAGTTTCATGCTTAACAGGAATTGAATTGTGCGTTAAATGGATAACTGGATGCCTGTATTAAACTGTATTGGTTGCGGATACCTCGCATTCGGCGTAGCAGGATCGATATTATTGCGATCTGCCTTCCACAAAAATCCCAGGTTACGTACATACAGATAAATTCTTACCGCCTTGAAAACTGCAGGCGCTTTTTTCCCTGTTGGAATCGAGTAATTCAAACTGATATCCTGTATGGCAATATGATCCCCCTTTGAAATCAGCGTCTCTGAAAAAAGATAAATGGTAGATTCGTTCTGATCAAATCCATTCAGACCACCGCCGGCGGGAACATTGGTAACCAGCTCATCACCGGGCTTCTTCCATTTATGAAGCAGATCGGTATGAAATAAGCCCGATCCCGTATACTCCATACCGGGAAATAAAGATGATCTGCGGTAAACATATCCTGCTTTCCAACTAAGCAGCACACTCAATTGCAGCCGTTTCCATTCAATATTATTTAATATGGAACCATAGTATGGCGGATTGGTAACACCTGCATACACCATATCTTCCGGCCGCAGCGAGGCCATATAACCGGCATAGTCGGTCGACTTCTGACCATCCTGATAAATAATCATCTTTCCGTTTGAAGGATCCAATCCGCTCCAGGGATAAGCATAGATCCCGGATATCGATCTTCCAATTTCCAGCGGAATCTGATACCCCAGCGTACCAACATAGGCGTTACCATTCAATGTACCGGAATTGTAATAATTCTTCACCTTATCTGCGGCGAAATTAAATAACCACGTAGTCTGCCAGTTTACAGCCCCTTCCAGGTTCTTTGTAGTTATTTGAAGATCCACCCCTTTTGTTTGCAGCGATGCATAGTTATACCGGTATTGCGATACCTGATAGTTGGCGGTATTTATACCTGTGGATGGCGGAAGAAAAGCATCCCCGATAAGATCATTCGATTTTTTTGTAAAGAATTCCAGGCTTCCGCTTATCCTTTCATTAAATACCGACCAGTCAACTCCGAGATTAAGTGTATTCACCTGCTCCCACCTAAGCGATGGATTACCCGGCGAAGTAATGCCGGCATACGGCTCCAGATCCGGATTCAGCGCTATGGCAGATGCATAATCGATCACCGGGAAAGTGGAAACCGACTTGTTTACGTTTCCGCTGCTGCCGTATGTTGCGCGGAATCTGAGCTGGTCCACCCAATCGGCTTTAAAGAATGGTTCCGAAGAAAGATTCCAACTGGCTCCGGCCGACCATAGCAGCGTACCTTTCTGGTTGGTTTTCACCCCAAATAAGTTGGAACCATCCCATCTCGCACTTCCACTCAGAATATACTTCGATCTGAATGTATACGAGGAGTTTGCGAAGTAAGATAAGTACCGGTCAATTCTATAAAAAGTATTTTCTGTGGCGCCGGGTATTGGCGCACTGGCCCATGAAGTATACAATTTATAATTTTTGACAAAGTCCATCCTTGATGTTCCGATACCCCGGTCCGGGTCATAATTATACAGGATGGTTTCCGGGAAACTCTCTTCTATCGTCTGCCTCGCTTCCGCCCCACCCAGGAAGGCCAGTTCATGTTCAGCCATGCTTTTGCGCGCGTTGAGCTGAATTCTTCCGGAATGCTGCACACGTTGTACAGGGCTTCCCAGTTTGAGTATCCCTCCATAAGGAATCGGCCTTTCACCGTTTGGCTGGGTATAGTTGTTGACAAGATTTCTTACGTAGTATGTTTCCTTATCGTACATATACCGGGTCGATGATTTGTCTTCGGTATACTGATAGGTTGCATCAATATCCACGCCTTTAACCACCTGGTACCGGAGGTTGCCCAACAGATTCAGGAATGAAGATGATGAGGTATTGTCGGCACGCCTGATTTCTTCCAGGGGGTTATAATACCACGGCAGCAGGCCTCTTTTTTCTGCGCTGTCTGCAATAGCCGTGCGGATCCGATATTCGATTTTAGCCGGATTTCCATACTCATCTACAAGCGCAGTATACGGCTGTAAACCTGAAGTACTGCCCGCCAGGTCTGTCATTGTGAAAGCGTTGTTATTTGCGTTTGTTCTGCTGTAGCTTATCCGGGTGTTTATTTCAAGTGTTTTTACTGGTTTGAACGCATTCTGCACATTCAGTGTCAGCCGCTGGTTATCGGCACCCACCATCGCGGAACGCATCTTGTCATATCCCACAGAAAAGAAATACTTGTTTACGTTGCTTCCGCCATTAATGTTTAATGCGTATTGCTGTTGAATCGACTGCTGATACAGGTATTTCAGCGCATCATTGCGGATATCCGTATTTTTCATCCGCTGTTCCTCTTTCAGAAATGCTTCTTCACTGATCAGGTGATCACGCTGTTTAATGAGTAGCTCCGCATAAGGAGAAAAAGCGATCATACCATTTTCATCTGTCTGCCAGTCGCCGCGGAGAAATTTCTCTTTCTGTATCTGCATAACCATTGACGAAGGCATAAAACGTTTGTCATAAAAAAGATCCGGCTTTCCTGAAACAGCTGTATTTGCAGAAAACGACACCTGGGCTTTCCGGTTATAACTTCCCTGCCTGGTTGTAATTACGATCACTCCGTTTCCGGCGCGGGCTCCCCATATCGATGCCGCTGCGGCATCCTTTAGAATCGTTACGCTTTCCACATCATTGGGGTTTATGTCGCGGATATTTCCCTCGAAAGGGAAATTATCGACAACGATCAGGGGCGAAGATTCCGACATGATCGTGGCCCTTCCCCTGCTCTCTAACTGAAACTCCCCTACATTTTCACCTTCTGCATTTGTGCGGTTGAACAGGAGCCCGTTGGTTATACCTTCGAGCCTGGTCAGGATATCCGGTCCCGGGCTCCGGTTTATCATTTCCCTGGTTATTTGCGTAAAAGACCCTGTAGCCCTTTCTTTCGGCAACTGTTGGTATCCGGTTGAAACGATCGCCACTTCGCTTATGCCTGTCTGCATTACCCGTAATACAATTAATTTTTCTTCCGGCTTTCCATCTGCAACAAACTCCACTTTTTTATATCCCACGAATGAAACAATTATTTTATCGCCTTCCTGTGCTTCCAGTGAGAACCAGCCTGTTTTATTGGTAGTAACTCCGCCAGATTTTCCTTTTATCTGTACAGTAGCCCCTTCCATCGGATAACCGATAGAATCCAATACCCGTCCGTAAACATGAACAGGTACGGCTTCAGGCTCCGTGGGAGTAACGGGAGAGGAAACCGGATCAGGAACAGATTTTTGGGAAAGAAAAATGGTTTTGCCCTGGATAACATATTTTATATGCTGGCCTTTCAACACCAGGTCTAACAGTGAACGCAGGGGCATCGCGGATACATTCAGCGAAATGGAACGGCTGCCTGAGAAAATTCCCTCATTGGCCATAGTTACGTAGTCCGTTTGCTTTTCAACAGCAGAAAAAATATGCTGCAGAGAAATATCTTTCCCTGAAAGCGTTACCTGCTGGGCCTTACTCTTCCCATACACAGCAAAAAAAGAAACGATTAGCAGAAAAATAGTCAATTTCATGACTAACAGGATTTTGGTTGCGATCCCTGGAAGACCGTTACCCAACATCCGCGGCTCTCCGTACAGGGTAGCAACGAAACGTCCGGGCATAGGAAACCTGGAACCAAATGCAATTTTTTGCATAAATTAGCACAGTTTGGTTGTTGAAAATGGAGTTCAGACCTCGATTTGAATCAGCCGGACATTTTGCCGGAAGAGCTTCGAACCACTTCCGGCTTTTTATTTACAGCAGATCCCTTTCTTTTAATTCATCATCTTCTTTCTTTTTATATTATTGTTTCAGATTATGGCAATACGATCAGTTTTCGTCCTTCCAGGCGGCAATTGATTCCCAGCTCCTTCAGCCCAACCAGCAAACCATCAAGCGAAATATCCTTCGTCATCTTGCCGGTCATTCTTTTCTCCGGAATCCCCTGTTCATACACCACTTCTATATCGTACCAACGTTCCAGCTCCTTCATTACTTCGGCAAGTGAGGCACCGTTGAAATTGAACAGCCCATTTTTCCAGGCCATAACCTTTTCAATATCTGCATCGTTCACCACCTTTATTCCGGTCTGCCCATTCCCTGCCGGCATCCTTGCGATCAACGCCTGCTGACCGGCCCGGAGCACCACATCCGCAGCTGATTTATTCCGGCCAGGGGAAGCAAGGATACTTCCTTCCAGCAGCGTTGCTGCAATGTTCTCCTCGTTTTCATAGGAGTTAATATTGAAATGGGTACCTAAAACCTGCACCAATGCCTTATTGCTTACACTTACGCTAAAAGGCTTTCCACTACTTGCCGCTATTTCAAAATATACCTCACCCGTAATTTCCGTCTGCCGTTCCGGTCCGGAAAAGCTTGTCGGAAACCGGATGGAACTGGCTGCATTCAGCCAGATACCGGAACCGTCGGGTAAGGTTAGATGGTATTGCCTGCCTTTAGGCGTTGAAATGGTATTATAAACGATTTCGTTTCCCGTTCCTTCATATACCAGCACACCGTTAGTCACCCTCGCTGAAACACCGCCCTGCATGGCAATTGCAGAATTCTGAAAGGTATCCAGCAATACCTGCGAGCCATCTGCAAGTGTCAGCACCGCACCCTGCATGCCGGGCTTTATCTCAGTTCCATTACCGGCAGTAGCCGGCGTACCTGTATTCCTTTTGTGTGTGGCCAGGAAATAAACCGTAACACTCAGTACCAGGAGCACAGAAGCCGCAGCTACGCGCCATCTGCCCAGGAACCGGAGCTTACCTTTAACCTCACTTTCGCGGTCAGGAAGTTTAATGCCTGCAATCTTTTCAGCCAGGCCCCTTGCCTGCTCTTCCGGATAACCGGTGGCAGACAGGTTGTTATACTCCTCTTCCAGCGCCGCAATAAGCTCCGGGAGGCGGTTGTTATCTTTCAGAAGGGTATGCAACGTGTAGGCATCTTCTTCAGATTCCTCCCCGTTGAACCATCGTCTGATCAGTTCTTTATATTGTTTATCGTCGGTATTCATCTGGCTTCGTGCTTAGTAGAACAATAAAAAATGAAAAAAGGGGATATGGCAGGAGCAGAAAAAATCAGATTTTTTCAGACAGCACGAAAAAAAGGCAGGGATCTTATAATTCAGCCAGGCCGATAATGAACAGGGCATACATTTCAGGATGTTCACTGATGTAACGGTTTATAGCCGCCGAAGCAAACTGCAGATATTTCTTAACCGATTCGCGGCTCAGCCCCAATTCGTCGGCTATCTGCTGGTATTTTTTTCCATCCCGGCGGGCCATGATCCATACTTTCTTTTGCTGGGGAGGCAGACGCTCTATAGCCTCATCGAACAGTTTCCATTTCCATTCATCGGGGTTCTCATCTGCTTCAGACGTCGTCTCTGCAGCCCACTGTGAATGTTGCAACCTGACCCGGACTGATTTCCGTAGCAGATTTACAGCCAGATTCCTGCTGATCGTGAACATATAGGGCTTAAAATTATTCACCTGTCCAAGCCACTCCCGGGCCATCCAGATCCTCAGAAAAGTATCCTGAATCAGCTCCTCTACCGAGGCGGGATCGCGGGTAATTTTAAGAAGAAATACATGAAGAAGCCCGGCATGCCGGGCGATCAATTCTCCAAAAGCCTTCTCGTTTCCTTCTGCTACAAGCAGTAGAAGTTCCTTTTCATCGTATGACCGGGTGGTAGACAATATGAAAATTTCAATGCATTACAAGGATAAATGAAAGGTTATGCAATGTCCGAAATATAACAAGTTGCCGGCAGTCAGCGCAGGATGCAGGCGGTAACGGTTTAGTCGTCGGGCTGGTTGGTTGTAAGCGGACAAGCTATTATTGATTCCCCTGTTTAATGGCTGCATTGCATTCCCCGGGATAAATGTAGCAAAAAAAGAAACCAATAGGTAGGATAATAATATGCTCTTTTCCAGGGAGTTTCTATTGTAAGAATATTTTTCACATAACACATCCCTGTGTATCCATCAGGGTTTATCTATCTTAATGCGCAACAGGTAGAAAGGAGGCTTACTCTCCTCTTTTCCCTGGTTCCAGAAAGGTCTTTTATGAAGTTGATCGGAGACAAGGTACAGGTAACCGTTTGGCGCAATGGCCAGCCCATCGGGCCAGGAGATCAGTACAGTGTCCTTTACCAAAGTAGAATAGCCCGCCGGCGTTGCCATTACTACAGCACTGTTTTCAACATCAGTCACAAATAAAACGCCGCCATCTCCCACCTTGAAGCCATCCGATTTTGGCTTGGGGGCATAGTAGGTGATCTTACCAGACAACGCGCTATCACTCAATGCCTGGTTCGATAGTGCTGCTGCCGCAATCCGGTAAATGCTGCGTCCTCCAAGCGCTCCAAAATATATCCATTCCATTTTCGGGTCGATGGAGATGGGGTTAAGAGGATACCTGGGATTAAGCACGCTGCCGTCCGGAAAAACATGGCTAACAGCATGGCCGTTAATCACCACATCTTCATCTACCGGCTGAAAACTGGAATGATTTTCCAATATACGCCTTGCGTAACCTGTTTGCAGGTCCACCACCACAAAGGCAGGAGCCGCCGGCAATATCAGTCCTCCCATTGACATATCCGCAATCACTGCTGTGTGACGCTTTTCATCAATGACAAAATCCTGCAGAAATGAAGAGGGTTTGAGCACGGCATCGGGTATGGGATATACATGCAACAACTTCCTGGTCTCAATATCCCAGGCAACCAGCTTGGGCGCCTGGGCAGGTATGGCTTTACGGTTCCCCAGGTCCAACACCCATAACACATTATCTGCAGTTACCTGGATACCGATAGTGGCGTTAATGCCCTTATAGGAGTACCCTTGCGGATTTCTGGTCCAGGTGGTATCCGGGAAGTCTGCTACACTGCCGTCCGGCAAAACCTCCTTCACTTTATAGGGAGATGCTGTGGCATCACTCATTGTAATAAAGACCCTTCCCGAAGGTGATACAGCCACATTGCCCGGACGTTCCCGGTCAAAGGAGGCGGCTACTTCCAGTTTACCGGTTGACTGTGCAGCTGCGGGCTGTATACCGGATTGCAATAGGGCTGCTAACAGCAACCCATATACGAATTGTTTTATCATTAAGCGTTCTTATTGTAGGTTTTCTTAGCATATTTGTTGGAAGCAATCCAATCTTTCACAGAGATTCCTTTGGGTTCCCAGCCCAGCCTGCGGGCATTCACCGCTTTGATACGACTATTGGACCCCAGGCCATAACGCGCAAGTCCGCCGACTTCCGCCACCGCATCTGCTGCATTCCAGCTTTCGGTTGCGCCGCCAAATCCAAGTGCGTTACTGATATAGACAGCCAGGTCTTTGTAGGATTCTTCTCCGTTTTCCGCAAACAGACAGGTACCTGCGGGTGCCCGTTCCAGTGCCATCAGGTACAGATCCGCTACATCGGCAATATGCACATTAGACCACCTGTTGATACCTCTCCCGATAAATACACCTTTGCCGGTTTTAATTGATTTACGATAGATGCAGGGCAATTGCACACTCTCTACATCAAGCCCCAGGCTGTCGCCATATATCATGGAAGGGACAATTACCACGCTGCGGATATTCCGGCCGGCACCTGCTTCAAGCACCAATTCATTGATGGTTACACCTGCCTGCCTGGCTTCCAGCGGAGTGTAAGATGTGATTTCTTCAAACACCTGTGGATTTTCCACATCACCCAGTACATCATCAGCAACTATGCTGGAGCCGGAAGTATGAATAAACAATTTTCCCGTGCCAGCCACGGCATCCAGCAGGGTTTGTACCGCCATAAAATGCTCGGAGTCGGCTGTATGGATCACCCCATCTGCTAATGCCGCATACCTGGTCAGCAGCTCATCGTCTTCCAGCGTGCCTACTACAGGTATAAATCCCAGTTGTCTGATGTCTGTTGCTTTTGCCTTATCACGGACAAGACCATAAATAGTATGTCCTTTATCTGTCAATAATTTGCCTACGGAGCTGCCGATGTAACCATTAGCGCCCGTTAAAAAGATATTCATCTCTCTCTTAATTCTTAATGGTTGGTTATAGAAGAAAACTGTTTTTAATAACTTGCCTCCACAATCTCTCTCACTTTATCAGGCGTAACATGCTGCCTTTCGCCAATGGCTATCCACCCGCGCTGTTCAAAACGTTCAACGATGATATCCGCAGATTTTGCATAGTCGCTGGTATAACCCGAAAGCTGCGTATCCACACCCATCTCATGGAAAAAGTCTATCGTTTTTATAATGGCCAGTTGGGCCAGGGTATTGATATCATCCCCTTTCAGTCCCCAAACACGCCGGCCATACTGGGCCAGTTTTTCTTTCTTATCTGTAAACATCACCCGGTAAAGATTGGGACCAATCACTGCCAGCGTACGTGCATGATCAATGCCATAGAGCGCCGTAAGTTCGTGACCGATAAGATGAGTTACCCAATCGGTGGGCACTCCATTCTGTATAAGGCCATTTAAGGCCATTGTACAACACCACATCAGGTTAGCAGCCAGTTCATAGTCACCGGGATGTTTCACAACTTCAGGTCCGGTTTCGATCAGGGTTTGTAAAATGCCTTCGGAAATCCTGTCCTGCAAAAAAGCAGAAGTGGGATACGTAAGATATTGTTCCATGACATGTGTAAAGGCATCCACCACACCGTTCTGTATTTGTGCTGGAGGAAGGGATGCTACCACGCCAGGATCACAGATGGAAAATTGAGGGAAAAGAGCAGGTCCTGCGAAAAAAAGTTTTTCCTGTGTAGCAGCAATTGTCACCACAGAACCGGCATTCATCTCACTACCGGTTGCGGGCAAAGTGAGCACAGTTCCCAGCGGCACCACGTTATCCGTTATCTGTATTTGTCCACGCAACAGGTTTACGGGATCATCTTCAAATTTTATGGCGGCTGAAACAAACTTGGCGCCATCGATAACGGAACCTCCTCCTACAGCCAGGATAAAATCCAGTTGTTGTTCCCGCGCCACCATCACGGCTTTCATGAGTGTTTCAAAATGCGGATTGGGCTCCACTCCGCCGAATTCAATTATCTCATGGTACTTCAGAGTTTCTTTCACCTGCTCATACACACCATTCCTGAAAATGCTACCGCCGCCGTAAAGCAGCAGTACACGGGCTTTCGCGGGAACCAATTCTGCCAGCCTTACTATCTGCCCTTTACCAAAAATCAATTTGGTAGGATTGAAATATTCAAAGTTTAACATGATATAATGATTTAGCAGCGATATGTGTTTTATCTTAAGTCTACAAAAGTAGACCGCTGCTAATCTTTATAAAATGTTTCAACTCACTAATTAAATGTGACATAGCGCACATCCGGGCGGGATGTGGCGGTACGGCGGACTTCCGTCTCAATCCTGATCAGGAGATATTGTTAGCCTGCTTAAGGTTTCCCTGGACACGCCGATATAAGATGCCAGCAATGCTTTGGGTACACGCTGAAAAAGGGAAGGGTATAACTCAAACAACTGCCTGTATTTTGCCTGCGCATCATTGCAGAGCAGCGATAATATACGGCGCTGCAAAGCAACATAGCCGTAGTTGGACTTCACCCTGAAAAAATGTTCCATCTTATGCATTTCACTGCATAGTTTATCCTTATTCTCCTTGGTGATACCCAACAGCTCACTGTTTTCCAGACAGTCTGCAAAAGTAGTAGCAGGCATACCAGTCAGATACGCTGTGTAATCAGATAACCACCAGTCTTCCATCGCAAATTGCAGAATATGCATTTTTCCGCCTTCATCCAGGATATAGGATTTCAACAATCCTGAAAGCACAAAATATTCATAATTCGCCGGGTCTCCCTCTTGTATTACAAATTGATGTCTTTTATATTTTTTTCTGACAAAAAATGAAAGTACATACTCAAACTCTGTGTCAGTAAGCGATACAATTCTTTCTATCTGCTTGCGAAAGGTATATTCCATAAAGACGTTATTTGAATGTGATGTGCCTCACAGGATAACTGTGATCGGGCTTATTACACCATTGGCCACCCGAAATGAACTTTACACAAAGAAAATAAAGTATGAAAACAATAACAAAAAATCAGTATCAGTCTTCGGCAGCACCCTTGACAAAGTTGCTGTTTAAAGCGCTATAAGCGCTGAAGAACCCGGATAAAAAAAGCAGCTCCTGATGGGCTGCTTTTTTTATCCGGGCATTGGAAATATGTCCGGCTACTTCAACCAGAATTTGAGGCAGCCCGCTGAGTACTGCACAGGGCCGCCTGATAACAAAATATTCCGGGTTAGTCCATTACTGCTTTGCTGCCCGGGCAGCGGCCAGTTCAATTGCCCTGGCGGCATTGACAATACCACCACTAATAGACAATTCGCTGAAAGCGATTTTTTGAAGTCCATTCTTGCGGGAAAGTACGGGCCCGTTGTATTTTACTACCGATTCCATGATGATTTCCTTTACTTCCAAAGCTGAGAACGCAGGATAATAGGACCGGATAAGGGCGGCAATGCCAGCTACTACCGGCGCCGCCATACTGGTCCCGTCCATATTATCATATTTACTGCCGGGAACAGATGACCAAATGCCTACGCCTGGTGCGAATACATCCACGGTGTGATGTCCGTAATTAGAGAATCTGGCGGGCAGGCTTTCTCCTAATCTGGGACCCGAAGCGCCCACTTCCAGCCACGCTGCAGCCTGTCCGCTACCGTCGGCATACACGCGATTGGGATAGTTCTCCTCAATGTCAAGGTCCAGGGCATCATTGCCGGCAGCATGAACGAGGAGCACATCTTTTTTCATGGCATATTTAACGGCTTCGTCTACCAGGGGCTTGTGCGGTGAAAAATGTTTTCCAAAGCTCATGTTGATAACACGGGCGCCATTGTCAACAGCGTATCGAATAGCATTCGCTACGTCCTTATCGCGCTCATCTCCGTCTGGTACTGCCCTGATACTCATGATCCGAACATTATCGGCTACCCCGTCCAGTCCAACGCCGTTATTACGCACCGCGCCAATGATGCCGGCTACGTGTGTACCATGACTGGCACCGGGTCCCATAGCGTCAGCAGTACCGTACCGCGTTTCGGTAAGGTCGGTAATGTTGTCGCCCACTATCCCTCGTGGGTCGTAGTCCAGGTTCAATGTATAGTTTACTTCAGCTTTACTGTGCTCCAATGCACCATAGATCTCTTTGCTCAGGAAGGCAGAAATGCTGGGATATTCCCGGCTTCTGGCCAGCAGCATCGACTTTAAGGAGGACTGCTCCATCGTATTGGTTTGTATGGCCAGGATATCTTCCCTGGTGGGCTCTGGTTTACCGATGGTGTGCAGGATGCTGTCGATCACCTGCCTTGCATAGGTAATGCCTCTTAACTGCTGTTTAGCCTTTACCATTCGTGTTTGCCATAGCTGGCGCCGTGTTTTATACAAGGCCAGGCCGTTGGTGTCGGCTGGCAGGTTGTTCAGGTCAGGAAACTGCTGCTGGCCTTCGCGGACCAGGCGGGTCAGCTCCGAATTGTCATATTGCACATTGCCTTTGGCAGAACCCAGGAAGCTCCATCCATAGGTATCATCGGCATACCCATTTTTATCATCATCCTTTCCGTTCCTTTTCTCCCGGGGATTTTGCCACAGAACGGCTTTTAGGTCGGTATGGGTAGAATCAATGCCGGAGTCTATAACTGCCACCAGCACAGTCTTACTTTTCTTTCCTTTCAACAGCTCATAAGTTTTGGCAGTGCTGACTCCAAAAAGGCTGTCTGCCGATAGGTCTTTATGCTGCCAGCCTTGCTGAGCGGAAGCTGTTGCCAGGCAAAAGCCCGGCAACAGTGTCAGTATGATTTTTTTCATTGCTTGTTTTTTTGAACGATCGCCTTGGCTGTTTCAGCTGTCAGTTTACCCTCCACGAGCATTTGCAGATGCTCGTCCGTCAACACGAAAGGATCGGTGATCCATGCAATTTTATTATTGCGGATCAGGAATGTGCGTGGTATACCGATGGTGCCGGAAGGTTTCAGCCAGTTTCTATCAAAGTCTGCTTTATCTTTTCCTCCATCGAAGGCAACCATGCTGTTAGTGAAAAAGGCAGCGTGGTCCGTGATAAACTGCCGCACTTTGGCTGTATCACTTTCCCAAACTCCCTGGGAGATAAAGGTGATCTTACCTTTAAACTTAGTGGCCAGTTCACTCATGTGCGGCATGGATTTGATACAGGGCTTGCACCACGTTGCCCATAGCTCAATCACATAGATCTTATCCTGCTCAAATTTGGTAATGCCACTTTCTTTAAGCCAGGTTACCGCCGGATACTTATTAACTGGTTCACCGTTGTCGAGGAAGGAATACAGCTTCTGCGCACTGAGGATTTGAGCAAGCGCTATGATCACCACACCGGTCAATAGGATTTTTTTCATGATTATTTATTTATGATTTTTTTTATCTCGAGTTCTGGTTCGGAAAGAAAATTGACATCCCGCACCAGGATCTTTCCATCGGTGCCGATAAGAAAGCTGTGAGGAATCATGCCCATCGAAAGGTCATATGCCTTTCCCACAGTGGTGGTATCAGCTTCCGCTGTCAATCTTACCGGGTGGATGAGGTTAATGATATTGGGTGTTTGGAAGCTGGCTTCCTCCACCTCGGTTAACCACCGCTGTTGGTCGCTATCACAGTACACAGACACGATCACCAGGTTATCATCTTTGCACTGCCGGCTTATTTTATTGATGGCGAAGCTAAAAGGCTCGAAAGGAATAAAATTGCGGCTCCAAAACCAAAGCAGAACATTTTTTCCCTTCAGGGAAGAAAGTGTAACGGGCTTTCCACTGATATCGTTCAGTGTAAAGTCCGGCGCCTGTATTCCTGGAAGCAACTTCCCCGCGATAGCAAGGCTGGCGGCCACCCGCTTGCCACTGGGCGTATTGCGGACGGCTGGAGAATAGGTGTTAAATTCTGCTTCCAGCTTAACGGGGTCTTTAATAAAGCCATCTACCTGCCTTGCCCAGAGGCTGAAACCTACAAAGCTGTTAAGATGACTTTTTGCAAATGCTATCTGGATCTCGCGGCGCCTTACCCGCAAGGCCTGTAATTCCTGGCCCACGCGTTTCATATTTTCCTCATCCCCTGCTTCCTGATATTCTTTAAACTGCTTTTCCAAAACAGGTCCTTTTTCCTGCAAAGGCTTGTATTGAAGGAAAAGCGCATCGAGATCTGTTTGCGATGGACCGCCTTTCACCTGCGTGCTCAGCAGGTTAGAGTCTCCTTTCATGGAAATGGTGGTAGCCGGATCCAGGAAAATCTCCTTGAACTGCCCCCTGACCGACTTATTCTCCGGGATGAAAGTGAGTGAGGCGGCTGCAGGTTCCTGGAGTTGTCCACTGAACTGGAAAGCGCCATTGCTAACTTTTACAGAGTCCTGGACAAGCGTATGCATGCTCTCATAACGGATGGAGAGCATCCCTTGCTGGTCTTTGCCCATTTGTCCTTCAATTTTGAACGGAAGTTGCTGTGCATACAAAGTGCAGGATACAACGGTCAGTGTAAGCATGGCGCTGCCTGCTAACACGTGTCTGAGTGTCATCATGATTTATTCTATTTTAGTTTTTTTTTAAGGATTGTTTGCCATATCCGGATTTGCATCCATGATGTTCCTTGGAAACTTTAACACAAGGCGGTTAGGTAATGAAAGTGTGTATTCAGTGGTTGATCCATTGGCATTGTAAAGGCTATGCTTAAAGCTGATGCCGGTAAATAAAGGGTCTACCGACAGGCGGCGCATATCAAACCAGCGATAGCCTTCCATAGCAAATTCACGGATACGTTCGTCGATGATGAATTTTACCAGTGCTGTCTGGTTAGTGGCAGTAGCTGCAGGCACTGTTGCATCGGCCACAGGCATCCTGTTTTTGCGCAGGGTTTCAACATCAGCTACAGCACCGGTCAGGTCACCGTTCCGTGCTTTGCACTCAGCGCTGAGTAAATAAAGTTCTGGCAACTGCAAGCCAAATCGCGCATATTGTACACCATACTTACGCAGCCTGCCGGCCGCATTGGGCGTATTGTCAGGATTGCGGCTGGTGTAGAGTTTCAGACGCAGGTCATTTGCACCGTACAGTGCAACCGCTTGTGGCGCCAGCACTAAGCCACTGTTGCTCAGCTGGGTGTAGGGCCCGCAATTCCAGACTTTAGATAGCAACGCCTCCTGAATGTCACTCGGATTCTGCCCGGGAGAGCGCGGCCCATTCATCGGATCTATTGGCAGGAATGCCCCTCCAGGCGCCAGCGTCTCATTGAAGTTGTAGAGCAACGGGCTGCCACTTGCAGCTACCTGGTTAAGGGCACTTTGCAGGTAAGGCAGGGCCTCTGCCGGCTTGCCCATAAAAAGATATACTTTCCCCAGTAGTCCTTCGGCAGCAGGTTTACTCATACGTGTAGCGATGGCACGTTTGATAGGCAGGGTTTTAATCGCTTCCTTCAGGTCATTGATAATAAAATCATACGATTGTTGCAGGGTGCCCCGGGGATAAGCCGGCGTATTGATATCAGCCTTATCGATCATCGGAAAACCGGGATCAGTTCCAGCCGTTGAGGCTATATATGGCCTGCAATAATAATTTACCATGTTGAAGTGACTCCAGGCACGTGTTGCCAGTGCTTCGGCCCGGATGATACTTTTCTGTTGCAGTGTTCCTCCATCAGCCTCCATAACTTCAAGGATAACCTTATTGAGGTTATACATCTGACTGTTATGAACGGTGATAGCAGGTCCGGTCTCATTGGTAGTAAGATAAATGGTATCGGCCCACTGGAATAATCTTTCCTTAATGAAGCTACGGTTCAAAAAGAAGGTGCCTTCAGCAGCGATTTCGTCTCCCATAAACATGGGTTCCTGCCAGCCGCCGGACGAGGCATATAAATAGAGACCGGGATCATTCATCAGCAGCTCATAGTCGTTCATGTTGGATGCCACCCGCTGCCCCATAGGCACTATTTCCAGCCAGCTCTTTTTGCAGGAGATGAATGTGATGAGAATGATTATATATAGAATCGATTTTTTCATCATGTTGTGTTTAACTGTTAGAAAGAAAGGTTTACTCCCAGCGAATAGCTGTGCAGCGGTGTGCTGGTTTGCCAGCTGGGATCTATTCCATCTTTATTGGCTGTCCAAATCAGGAAATTGCTGGTTTGGAGATAGACGTTAAGGGCCTGTATTTTCAATATCTCAAGCACTTCAGCAGAAAGGCTGTAGTTCAGCGTTATGTCACGGAGTTTGATATAGGACGCGCTCACTACATTGATATCACCATTTGTATAATATTGAATATCACGCCGTCCCCAGTTGGTTGATGCACTGGCTACGTAAGACGGTACATTGGTAAAGGCTTCATCACCTGGTTTCTTCCAGCGGTCCATAAAGAGCACTGAATAGTTGGCGGCGCCAAAGTTGTTGCGGGTGGCGAGTCTGCCACTGTACAGGCTATTGACCGGGCCGCGCATTTTGGCGCCAAAGCTGTAAACGATATTGCCAGTTAAGCTGAAGTTTTTATATCCGATAACGTTACTGATACTTCCATTTATGGGCGCCTGACGTGTTCCCATGTATACCAAATCATCAGCCTCTGCGATGCCAGGCTGCTTGGTAACACCGTTTTTGGCAGTATAAATCTGCGGATCGCCCATATTATCAAGGCCAGCGAAACGGTACGCAAACAAAGGGTTCATGGGATACCCTACCAGGTAACTCGCTCCCATCCTGAAAGATGCCGTGTTCATAAATGGAAGCAACTTGGTATAAGAGTTTAGCTTGTTACGGTTATAACCAAACTGGAGACTGCTGGTCCACCGGAAATCCCTGGTGGCAATATTGCTCGATGTGAGGGATATTTCAATGCCCCTGTTGGTCATCTCACCAAGGTTGCCCATGATCGAGGGTTGACCACTAAAGGGATTAACGGATGTAGATCCGAGCATGTCGCTTGTTTTGCGGTGATAGACATTGATGCTACCGCCAAGCCGGCGGTTAAGCACACTAAAGTCAATGCCCAGATTGATAGTACGGGTGCTTTCCCAGGCAAGACCGCGGTTGGCGGGTTGCCCCAACGTAAGAGCGTCCCCTGCAATCAGCCCTGTTTGGGATGCGGCTGATATTACCCTGAGCACATCATAAGTCGAAGCGGAACCGATGTAAGGCGAGTTCCCCGTGATCCCATAGGTGCCGCGCAAACCGAGTTCATTGAGCCAGGTCAGTGGTTGCATAAAACTTTCTTTGCCGATCTGCCATTTACCACCGATGCTCCAAACGGGCTTGTCCTGGCTGGCCAGATCACTACCGAACTGGCTGCTGTAGTCCTGCCGCCAGCTGGCATCCACGCTGTATTTCTGATTGAAGGTATAACTGGCAAGGCCAAAGTAAGAGATAAAGCGGGACTTTTCTTTCAATGGAAAGAAAGGTTGATAAGGTATAAAGCCATAACCGGTGATGGTCCCCGGAATTCCGTTTTGCATTCTCGCCCAATCAATGGAAGCATAAGTGCCCAGAGCTTCGTCATATCCGAGTAAGGTTGATGTATTGGAATGGGCACTCATTTCCTGTGTTTCCTGGCCGAGGTGCACTAACAGGTTATCCTGGTTATTACGCGGTTTTGCTTCATAGATAAGTTGGTTGCGCACCGTCCAGTTACGACTATTGTTCTCTCCGGTCATGTAAACCCCGCCATTCTTTGGAAAATGGTAGATGGGCGTTCCACCGGGGCCTGCATCTTCGGTTAGGCTCAGGGCAGTTTGACGGAGGGAATACGTGCTGTTGTCCCAATAGCTGGTGTTTGTACCAGGCGATGTCTGATAGCCATAGGAGCCACTGAAGCGCAGTCCCTTCCAGATCGATACGGCAATATTAGCTGTTACATTCGCAAAAAGGGTGTTTCGCTTTGCGTTACCTTTGTCGACTTCGCTAAGCGGATAGTAGTCGAGGTTGATCTGGCTCCTGTCCTGGTAATCCCGTCGCAGGGAATCTGAATACCCGCTGAGAAAATTCATGGGAAGTGGATTACCTGCTGCATCCTTAAACAACTGATAGGGCAAAAAGTCATTGCCAATGGTAATGTTGTTTTTATTGCTGCTAACCTTGTTGACCAACGAGGTAGTCAGGCTGATATCTATCCGCTTGCCAACATGGAGCTGCTGGGAAAAGTTTAATTTATAAGAATGGTCCTGGTCACCTGGGCTGTTGTTATTGACACCCGTATAACCGAGGGAGGCGTAAAAGCTGTAAGTATTATTGCCGCCACCAATTGATACGGTATGGTTGGTCGTAAAGGCCGGTCTTTGCCAAAGGTCTTCGATTTGGCTGGTATTGCTAAGAGATGCGAGGCTGTCGAGGCTTTTATTGGCCTGATCTGCAGAAATAAGCCCGTTATATTGATTGTATAAAATCTGTTCATGCGGGGCAATGACCTCATAGGTAAGGCTGGCCCAGGGATATTCTACCGGGTCGAATGTTTCCCGGGCTGCCTGGATGTATTGGCGGCTGTTCATCATCGGGATCTTCCCGTAGTTAGGTCTGCCGGAATAATTAATAAAGCCACTGTAGGTTACAGCCAGCCGCTTGTTTTTATTTCCCGATTTAGTGGTTACGACGATTACCCCGTTAGATGCTCTCGCGCCCCAGATGGCCGCTGCAGCGGCATCTTTGAGGATGGTAATATCTTCAATATCATCCGGATTCAAAGCACTGAAATCAGTCACAATCACCCCGTTTACCACATAGAGCGGATCTCCGGGGAGCGTAACCGACGACTCACCGCGGATGGTGCTTTTGCGGGTGGTGCTATGATTATAGCGGCTGGTGTTGGACTGTCCGGTGGAAGATAATACCAACCCGGGCACCAGGCCGTCGAGGCGCGAAATGATATCCATCGTGCTGGTACGGTTCTTCACCACTTCCATATCGGGCTTACTGAATGCGCCTGTCGCTCTTTCTTTAGAAAGCAGCTGGTAACCGGTATTAACCTGCTCAACAACTACTCCTTTGAGTTGAGTAATCTGCACTTTTAATACAATTGTATTCAGCGGCTGAGAAGGATTACTCTTTACTTCCCGGCGTTGATAGCCAATGGCTGAGATGACCAACATGGCATCAGGCCTGTCGGTAAAGATGCTAAAGGCGCCGATGTCGTCAGTAGCAACCGTAAAGGGGCCATCCTTAATTCCTACGGTAGCCCCGGGGACAGGTTCATTCCTTTCGTTGATTACCCGCCCCCTAATTTCTACAGAAGCCTTGTATATTGCCGGTGGCCCAACCGGTGTTACGCCGGCATTCTTCCTGGAAACAATAATGCTGCGACCCAGCATCTCATACGTTAATGGTTGGTTTTTGAATATGAGTTCGAGAAAATCTGCCAGCGCCATTTTTTTCACGTCAATGGTGACAGGTTTTGCAATAGCAAATACTTCCTTGTTACCGGATGCACGGAAGCCGGTTTGCGATTTGACCGCACTCAGCACCTTTTGGAGTGAGAGATCACTGCCCTTAAGTGTAACGGTTTGACCCTTTGCTCTTGCAGCGGCCAACAAGACCAACATCAATAAAAGGTAAGCAGCGCGTTTCATCACTTTGGTTGTAATACGGATTGCGGCCAGGTGCGGCCAGTCTCCCATTCGTTTTGGTTGGTTAAGGCCATAAAAAATATAGCCTTCAGAAAAAGCGTTTCTTTCCATACTTTTGCAATGATTTGGTTGATAAATAAGTAGTCTTCGCGGACTTACGTATTATGTCATGACCAGGTTCCCGCCGGCAGTGTTTCGACCCACTTCCGGCTTTTTTTATTGGTCATGGCAGGCATTCTCTGTCTAGTGTATGATGAGTTGTTTCTTTTGACTATCCATCGTGAACCTTACTCCCGAACGTTCGAGGAAGTGGAGCATCTGCGCCAGGCTCACATTACTTTCTATCTCTCCAAAGAACATGATATCAGGCACCTGCTTTTCATAGATAATGTTGATGTCATACCAGCGGGCCACCTGCTTCAATACGGTTGACAGGGGCTGATCCTGGAAATTAAATAACCCATTCTTCCAGGCAACAGCGGCATCGGTATCTACTTGCGGTAACACTTCAATCTTACTGGTCACATTCGCCTGCTGCCCTGGTTTCAATACTGCAGTGGCAATTCCCTGCTTCACTTTGATAGCTCCTTCCAGCAGGGTAATACGTGCGGCTGACTCATCGCTGTAGCGGTTCACGTTGAAATGCGTACCCAGTACTTCCGTGCTCACTCCATCAGCAGATACAATGAAGCCATGCCCTGGATCTTTTGCAACTTCAAAGTATGCCTCACCGCTCAACTCAACTCTTCGCGCGTCCTTCCCTACTGCACTGTAGAAACGGAGGCTCGACTCACTGTTTAACCACACCCGCGTACCGTCCGCCAGGGTAATGACTGCCACCTTGCTGCCTCTTGGATTGAAAAGTGTATTGTAGGTGACCTCCCCTCCGGCAGGCTGGCTATCCGCATAGCGGATGTCTCCATTGGCTTCCCGTACCACTTCAACATCACCCTGCATGGCCAACAGCCCCTTAGCGGCACTGTCGAGCGCGATCTGCTTCCCATCTGCCAGGGTAATCATCGCCTTCACCGTACTGGGCGCCGCCAGATCAGACAACTGAGCATTTTGATGACGGTGTGAACCGGATGGCCGTACTGCCAGCATCCACAGGGCAATGCCTGCGATTAAGAAAATAGTAGCCGCTACTCCTGCACGCTCCCAACGACGCAGGAAGATACGACGGCCTGCAGGTCTGCCTGACGCGACTTCGTGCCGTGCAGGAACCTGCGTATCCTCATAATGCAGGATACGCGACAATACCTGTTCTGCCACTGCTTCGGGCATATCCTCCTCTACACCGGTCAGTTCCCATGACCGGCTTATCAGTTCTTTTAATTTTTCTTCATTTTCTGCCTCGAGTGCCAGCGCCGCCAGCGCTTCTTTCTCTGCGGGGTTGGCGGTTCTGGCAAGATAACGTTCAAACAATTCGCTCAATCGATCTGCTGCCATAACACAGGTTTTATTTAATAAGTCACAGATATGCCGTTCTGTATTATTGACGCACGGAAAAGTAATTCGGATTAGACAGGATTTATATTTTTTTAATTAACATATATCATTGAGTTGTCCCGACTCTATCCAACGATGAAAGTATTGCTATGTGAAACAGGAATTACCTGGTCAGAGACTTATTAAATCAAAAACATTAAAAGAAATACGGGAAGAATAAAGGCTTTGCACGATAAGGCCACATCAGGGCCGGTAAATATCGAAAAACACAAATAGCGCAATGGCATAAGGACCATAAGCGTCGTTGACAGACCGGCGCAAATTAAGCAAGGCATCGGCCAAATGTTTTTTGGCAGTGTTTACTGATATCCCCAGCTGTTGGGCAATTTCGTCAGTCTTCAAGCCTCCTTCACGATTGAGCAGATACACTGTCTTTTGCTGAGGAGTGAGATTATCAACCGCCTGCCGGATGAAATTGCGCACTTCTTTACTCATGAGCTGATGCTCAGGTTGTGCGGGCTGTTCGCTGAAGGATTGGTTGGCTTCCTCCTTCTTCAATTCAGATAAAATGAGCGCTTCTTTGGCCATGCGACGAAATCCACTGACTGCATAATTCCGGGCCATCCGTTGCAGGTAGGCGCCAAAATTGTCAATAGTGCCAAGGGTAGCCCTGTTGAGCCATACCTTAAGAAACACCTCATGTACAGTATCTTCAGCTGTCTCCCGGGATTCTGTAAGCCGGTAAATATTAGTGTAGAGTTTTTTCCGGTACGCATTGAACAGGGTTCCAAATGCCTGTTCGCTCCCGGATGCTACCTGTTGCAGCAGTTCCTTTTCGGTATTAGGTAATAGTTCCAACAATACGTTTAGTCGATTTACTCCCGCATTAAAGATACAAAAAAGCGGAAAAGTATTTCCAAAAATCACATATTCACTCCGGTTGGAACTTCATCACCTTGCGGGAAGAATCCGCCCTCACTTCATTATATATATGATAATATTAAAAAAATCCTGATGGCACAATCAGCCCATGTGCACAGTATTTTATTGCGCCATTTTTATAATGATTATGCAATATAGCAAAAATGGCCCATATTTTGTTTAAACGATTAAACAAACCTGAGACTCCATTGCCCAGGCATTATGTAGAGACAGGTTTCCAGGCTTTCCCGGAGTAGGGACCTTCAGACCAAATTCAATATATATAGTATGTATAACACAATTAAACCAATGAAAAAACTAACTACTTCGCTAGTACTGTCCATTGTATTTCCTGCAACAATGTGCGTTGCACAGAACAAACTGGATCAAACAGACCCGATCAGAATTCAAAAGCAAGTACGCGATTTACATGAAGATTTAGCTGACCTTAAACAACAGCGCGAAAAATTGCTGCTGCAAATTCCCAGGGATTCCATCGGGTTGGAGAAGGCAATAGAGGCCTCCCATGATTGGCAAATAAAAAGTCGAAATTCTGCCAGAAAGGCTGTCGGCGGCACCATAAGCGAAAACAAAAGATCGGAAAAAGATGCCCGTTCGGCCAAGCAGGCAACCGTAGAGGCAGAAGAATATGAGGGGAAGCTTCAAAAAGAACGGCAAAAGCTTACACATCTGACCGAGAAAATAGCTAAAGTAGAGGAAAAAATTATGAGTTTGCAGGCTAAGATATCTGGTACATCAGATGACGTTCAGCATTGAGTCAGGAACCAATGGAGAAAAAGCGCTGTTGACTATTTTTAAGTTTTTTATCCGCCTGTTAAACGAACGGTCCTGCAATCAGGACCGTTTTGTTTTTAATAAAATCCATCGTTAAACAAGATAGCACGGCATCAGATTCCATAATCACCAAAGAAAAATTCCACAACATCTGTTGGTTCACCGCTAAACAGATCGTTATAAAAATGACGCGAATCGTTTAAACGTTTAAATAAAGATGAAAAGATTTTATCTTTGGTATTTTACCTTTCTGAACTTTGCTGTTTTATGAAAAAAAGAACCTCACTTAAAGATATTGCCACACGCGTGGGTGTTTCCACTGCCCTGGTATCTTATGTGCTCAATAATCAGAAAGAAGACAGAATCAGCAAGGAGGTAGCGGCAAGAATCAAAGCCGTGGCTAAAGAACTTAATTACAGAACTAACCAAATCGCCAAAGGCTTAAAGACGAGCAAAACCTTTACCATTGGCTTAATTGTGGCCGATATTTCCAACTCCTTTTCCGCCTCCCTTGCCAGGATTATTGAAGACGAAGCTGATAAAAATGGCTATACGGTATTGTTTGGCAGTTCCGATGAAAATGATATAAAGCTGAGGAAACTGGCCCATGAGATGATTAACCGGGGCGTGGACGGATTGATATTGGCTCCTACCGAGAACGCAATAGAACTGTTGTTGGAATTGAAGGAAACAGAGGTACCCTTTGTTTTACTTGACAGGTATTTTCCTCAATTCCGATCAAGTTATGTTGCGCTCGATAATTTTCAGGCCGGTTACATGGCAACAGAACATGCTATCGAGTCCGGCGGAAAACGAATCGGCATGATCAATTTTCGAAGCACTCATTTTCATCTTGAAGAAAGAACCCGTGGTTGGTTGTCCGCACTAAGGGAACATAAAATCCCCGGTGGCAAAAAGCAGCTTAGACTTGTTAGAGAACATCACCTGGAATCCGAAGTTCAAAAAACAGTAAACAGCCTTCTCTCCCAACAGGAGCCGGTAGACACCTTACTATTGGCCTCCAATATGATTGCAATACATGCTCTTCGCTATATCATTGAAAAACGCCTGAAAGTACCAAAAGACATTGCTATTATTGTTATTGACGAAACCGAAGCCTTTGAGTTCTTTTATGCGCCACTTACTTTTATCAGACAACCGCTGCAGGAAATGGGACAAACGGCAACCAGGATACTACTTGATAATATTTCCCACAATAAGGCGGTGTCCCAGGTCAATCTCTCTCCTGAATTGGTAGTTAAAAAATCTTCTTTACATCATTATTCTTCCCCACTGAAGCGATAACCCAGGCAGGCAATCAAGCGCAACTGGAGCCATGAAGAATACCGGGAATATTATGTATTTGCTGGCATATACCTACAGAAATCCTGATTTATCAATCACCATCTTATCCTGCAGCAGTTTGTAAGATCCTTTCCGCTAACAAATTGAATTGGCTTGCAGAAGTACTCTATTTTGATTAAGTTTAGTGACAGAATAAAAATGGTTTTCCCATCATACTAAATCATCTCTTATGAAAATCAATGTAAATGGCACAGATTATACCCTAAACGTGCCGGCTAACACCAGCCTTCTTGATGCCTTAAGAGTAAATTTAAACCTCACCGGTAGTAAATACGGCTGTGGAGAAGGCGCCTGCGGTGCATGCAAGGTGCTGATAGACGGTCACGCTACGCCTTCCTGTATTACCCCCGTAGCAAGCGTAGAAAACAAAATTGTTATCACTATAGAAGGATTGGAAAAGGATGGCCAGCTGCATCCTTTACAACAGGCGTTCCTTGATGAAGATGCTTTCCAATGCGCCTATTGCAGCTCAGGCATGATCATTTCGGCAGTGGCTTTAAAAGCAAAAAATCCCAACCCCGGCAGACAGGAGATCATAGAAGCAATGCAGGGAAATATTTGCCGCTGCTGCGTTTATCCTCGAATTATAAATGCCATCAGCAAAGCGTAACGCTCAAAACCCAAGGTCATGAAAAATCCAGGCACAGCGCAAACTCCCGTAGAAGGGCTCAACAGGCGGAATTTCCTGAAACTGCTGGGCGGCGGTATTGCAGTAGCCCTCACCTATTCTGATCTGAACGCATTATCAAAGCACACCGCTTTCGCCGGCGATGATGCTATCGCCGCCTGGATACACATCCTGGAAAACGGAACAGTAACCGTTTACACCGGCAAGGTAGAAGTAGGACAAAACATCCGTACCTCTTTGTCGCAGGCGGTAGCGGAAGAGCTGTCTGTCCCCGTAAACAACATTGAAATGATTATGGGCGATACCCTTCTTACCCCCTACGACCGTGGCACATACGGCAGCCTCACTACACCTGTTATGGCGCCACAGTTGCGGAAAGCCGCGGCTTCATTAAAAGAAGTATTGACCGACATGGCCGCTAAACAATGGAACGTAGCCAAACAAACAGTGGAAGCTAAAAACGGCCAGGTTATCCACGCCGCCTCCGGCAAAACGATGAGCTTTGGCGACCTCACCAAAGGGAAGAAGATCCTCCTGGCCGTAAATAACCAGGTGCAGCTCACTCCTGCCGAAAAATGGAGTGTGGCCGGTACACCGGTGGCAAAGGTGAATGCGAAAAGCTTTGTTTCAGGAAAACACAAATATGTATCGGATATGACGGTGCCAGGCATGGTGTACGGGAAAATACTCCGTGCGCCGTCTTATGGCGCATCCCTGATCGCAGCGGATATTAAAAATGCGAAGATCTCCCCGGATGTACATGTTGTCAAAGAAGATAACTTCATCGGCGTAACCGCTCCTGATCCTCAAACAGCCGCCAATGCACTGGCCAGGATAGAAGCCCGCTGGAAAACTACAGCGCAGCCTTCCAGGGCGGAAATTTTCACTTATCTCAAAACGCATTCGCAAGACAAGGAAGAAAAAGCCGGAGAAGCTGTTGACAAAGCCTTCCAGGCTGCCCCGGTGCAGGTACAACAACATTTTGAAGTGCAATATATTGCCCATGTGCCATTGGAACCCCGGGCAGCGCTGGCAGTATGGGAAAATGAAAAGCTAACGGTATGGACCGGCACACAACGGCCTTTTGGTGTACAGGAAGAATTGGCGGAGATATTGTCCATCCCGAAAAATAATATCCGTGTAATGATGCCGGACACCGGCTCCGCTTATGGCGGAAAACACAGCGGCGAAGCTGCGGTTGAAGCCGCGCGCCTTTCCAGGGCTGTTGGTAAACCGGTAAAAGTGATGTGGACCCGCGAAGAAGAATTCAAATGGGCTTACTTCAGACCGGGAGGACTCATAGAAGTAGCTGCAGGCGCCAGCAACGAAGGACTTCTGACTTCCTGGGAGTTTCATAATTACAACTCCGGCGGCGCAGGCATTGAAGTCCCTTATGAAGTAGCACACCGGCATATCCAATACCATCCATCTGATACACCACTGAAACAGGGCTCTTACCGGGGCCTTGCAGCCACCGCCAATGTCTTTTCCATAGAAAGCGTAATGGACGATCTGGCCCGGCAATTAAAACAGGATCCATTACAATTCCGGCTTAATAACTTAAAAGATGAAAGGTTAAAACAGGTGTTACAATCCGCAGCATCTAAGTTTGGATGGACGCGGCAAAAGGAAGCTGGTCATGGTTATGGTATTGCGGGGGCATTTGTAAAAAACGCCTATGTGGGAACCTGTGCGGAAGTAATCTACAATAAATCCAACGGGCAGCTGCAGGTGCTCCGGCTCGTGGTGGCTTTTGAATGCGGCGCCATTGTGAATCCGCTGCACCTGGAAAACCAGGTGATGGGCTGCGTACTGCAGGGACTCGGCGGTGCTTTGTTTGAAGCCGTCGATTTTAAGGATGGGCGCATTTTAAACCCATCTCTTTCCAGCTACCGGGTGCCCAGGTTCGGGGATATTCCCGAACTGGACATCGTACTCCTCAACAGGAAGGATATTCCTTCTGCCGGAGCGGGTGAAGCGCCGATTGTTGGTGTTGCACCTGCCATCCGTAACGCGATTGCAGATGTTACCGGTGTAAAGCTGTATACGCTGCCGTTGCTTCCGCATGGCATGACATTAAAAACCTGAAAATGATGAGAGGGGTCATTCAGTCGCCCCGGCAGAGAAAGAAATTGTAAAAAACACTATAAATTATTTCGTATTTTGCCCATTTATTTTTCACCTATTTGTACCTGGCAATGACAACACCTAAAATCTCCCTACTGATTGTATCTTCTTTCTTCCTTTTTCTTTCCTGTGCTAAAGAACAAATCCCTGGACCTAAAAGCCTGATTGATCTCCAGGAAACTCCCCCCAACAGCAATTGTTTGAACGGTGGAATTCTTATCAAAAGCGGGATAGACAAGAACAATAATAATATTCTTGATTCTTCCGAGATTGAAAACAAGAAGTACATCTGTAATGGCAACAATGCCGCATCTGATAAACAAACAGTACTTTCTGCGTTTACTTATGGTCACACCAGTACTACATCGGGAGAAGCTATATTGTACGCATTTCCTGATTTCGATAAGAATGCCTACAAAGATGTTGACTCTATTATTTTCCTGGCAAATGCCTATAGCTATGGCGGCAAAGCACAGGTAGAATTATATAATATCACTAATAAATCTGTAATCGATAATAGCTTGATTGAAGCGACTGAATCATTCGCTAACAGCGTTATAAAAAGAACAGAAAACTTATCGGACAAGATACCTTCGGGGAAAATCAATCTTGGTATCAGAGTGCGTAATCAGGGAGGTTCAGCAGCGGCTGTTTCTATGGTATACCTGATTATATACAAAAGGTAAGGGCAGCCAGCATGATGTAATATCTGTATGGATACAAGAGGTTATAGGTTCGGGGCCAGTCGCCCCGGCCATTTTTATCTAACCTTGCCGGGTTGCATTGAAATAGTGATTCTCTCCTTCATCATCGAACTCGTCAACGATAGATAATCCTGAGGCAGAAATTAATTCTCTGTATTGCTCAGCCCCAAGTGATACAGAGAGTTGTTCTGTCATTGCATCCTTCCATTCCACTTTGTAAAGAGGAGCAGTGAATAATAATCTTCCGCCAGGATTTAATGCTGCAGCCATTTTGGGGATTAGCACCCGTTGCGTTGCTTCGGAGAGCAGAAAGATCAGCCCCACGGCGATAATGCCATCGAAGGAGCGATTAAAGAAAGGAGACCTCTCAACAGATTCGCAGGAAACAGGTACACTTGGAAAGTTCCGGCGAAAGGCTTCAATCATTGTCGGGGATGCATCCAATGCATACGCGGTTAACCCTTCATCAAGCAATATTTTCGTGACTGGAATACCAGTTCCACATCCAACATCCAGTACTACGGAGCCGCTATTAAAGGTTCGGGCCCAGGCCCGGACAGCTGACGAACCTATTCCATTTACTGCCTGCCCCCGCCCTTTAATATATGTTTCTGCAATGCCTTCGTAGCCATTTGATTCGTCAATCATAAACCAGGTTTAAACTAAAAATACTGTGTCTGTTTAATTTTTCAAAAATTCATCTTTAATACTTCGTAAAAACATACATTATATGAGTCGGTAAATTGATGGCTTGATTATCGTAACTTAAAGTTTTAGTGCTGGTAATTACATCTTGTTTAATCTTTCCAAGATATCATCCTGTTTTTATGAAAATAATATTTGCCGTTTTGACCAGTCTTTTCCTATACAATGCCCTGCAGGCGCAATCCGTCCTCCAGGATTCACTCGTTGCACGTTACAACCGGAATGACTTCAGTGGCTTTTATAATCTCGGTTCCGCTTCCTGGAAATCAAAGACCAACCCGGATGGGATCGACGGGTGGCTGCATTATATGAGGTCGCAAACAGGACCGGTCATGCGGAGCACTTTAGTGACAGACTCCGGAAAAACGCAATACTTTATTTGGGAAGGCGCTAAAAAGATGATGACTTTTAAATTAACCCTGTCGGACACAGATGGATATGAGGGATTTGACTTTCAATCGTATCATCTGCCAAAGGCCAGGGCGTATGCTGCGCCTATTCCAAATGATAACCCGCTGAAAACGCATTTGGATTCAGCTGTCCACTATAACACAGCCGACTTTATGCTTACACATCATTTAGTGGGCCTGTCGATCTGTGTAGTCAGCAATGGACATAAACATTTTTACAATTACGGCACTGTGGAGAAAGGCAAAACGCAGCTGCCAACTTCACGGACGATATTTGAGCTGGCTTCGCTCGCTAAAACCTTCACCTCCATTTTACTGGCGCAGGCAGTACTGGATCATAAAATTTCGCTGGACGATGATATCCGGAAATTTATGCCAGGCAGTTTTCCGAACCTGCAATACCAGGAGGCTCCTTTAAAGATCGTTAATCTCGCTAACCACACTTCCGGCCTTCCGGTGGAGTTGCCCAACCTGGATACCTTCAAAAATGAGTTTGATGTATTGAAAATGTACGATCATTATACCAATGACAAATTCTTCGCGGACCTGCGTTCCGTAAAGATCGATACACTTCCCGGCGCCAGGTATGGTTATTCCAATGCGGGCATGAAACTGCTCGGCATCATCCTGGAAAAGGCTTACGGCTTGTCATATCCCCAATTGTTAAAAAAATATATTACCGGTCCACTGGATATGCCCGCAACGCGAACAGGACTCGCGGTGAGTGATACAACAAGTTATACCAAAGGCTATAACGCCGATGGCATGACCATGCCGCATGGAAACTGGAACATGTTCGGCGGCGCTGCGGCGATCATTTCCGACAGTTACGACATGGCGAATTATGTAAAAGCAAATATTGATGAGATACTGCCTGCGATCCGGCTTTCTCATAAACAAACCTTTACTGATGGTGATTTTATGATGGGCCTGGGCTGGCAGATTTCCAGGAATACCATCAATGGTACCCGCATATGGAAAAGCGGAGGTGCCTTGGGCTTCCGCAGTTACTGCGCGGTTGTACCTGATAAAAAGATGGGTATAACCTGGCTTTCCAACCGGTCAGACCTTGCAGAAGATGAAATCCAGGAAATGGTTGATCAGATATTGTCTGTCGCTAAACAATAGCAACACTTCCCTCTATATCGCAGCAAGTCCGGCAGTGCCTCTGCCCGAAAAATCACATGCCCTGTTGCTGACTATAAAATCATTTTCACAATACCTTTTTATAAGAAATAATGACCTATTTTGGAGATAATATATCTATAAAAACAATGGGTAGTGTAATGATAAAAACCGCCACGCAGATAAGGCGGTCGCTTTTCACCATGGCTATAATCCTCGGTATCTCTGCCTGCTATGGACAGGCCGTTGTAAACACCACACGGTTTGCAAACGATAACCCACTGCGCACCAGGCTGGATTCACTGATAGATCAAAGTGTGCAACGGTATTTACAAGATAAGCGGGCGGTAGGAATTTCCCTGGGCATCCTTATAAAAGACAAGACCTGTTTTTATAACTATGGTGAAACAAAAGCCGGTAACAACAAACTTCCCGGCAACAGCACGTTTTACGAAATTGGCTCTACCACCAAAGCTTTTACAGGTATTTTACTTGGGCAGGCGGTACTGGATAAAAAAATAGGATTGGATGATGATATACGTAAGTATCTGAAAGAAACCTATCCAAATCTCGAATATAAAGGGGTTCCTATCCGGGTAAAAGACCTGGCAAACCACACTTCAAGGATTACCCGTATCTTCCCGAATATGTGGGAGCGACCGGAGTACGACTCGCTCAATCCGCTGCATGACTACACCCGGCAATTGTTGTATGAAGGTTTGCACAACATGAAGATGGACACATTTCCCGGAAAGATATCATCCTATTCCAATATGGCGGTGGCTTTGCTTGGTACCTTGCTGGAAGACGTGTATGGTCAGCCCTATTTTTCGCTCGTTTCAAAAAATATCCTGGAACCGTTTTCTATGACGGACACCCGGATAGATATAGCCGCATTGCCGGCAGACGCCATTGCCTGGCCGCATAATGAAAACCGGCAGGTAGTACCCTTATGGGACATCCCCTACCTCCCTGCGATGGGTGCATTGCGGTCAACGACGCGCGACCTTATCCGCTTTATCAAAGCCAACAACACGGATGCTTCACCTGCTATTGCCCTTTCTCATCAACTTACCTATGGAACGAACCAGGAAGGTATGGGGATGAACTGGTTTAAACATACAACGCCGGAAGGATACCAGGTACTTGAACACGGCGGGGGCACCGGAGGCTCACGCAGTTCCTTGGAGTGTTTCCCTGTTCTTCATTCAGGATTTGTTATTCTTACCAACAGCCTTGCTAATCGTAATAAGCTGGAAAAAGAACTAGCCGATATCGTAATTGCAGAAGCCCAAGCGCTGCCATAAAAATTCTCCGTATTTTTTACACCAACGTAAGCCATGTACAACTACTTTCTATGATCACGGAACAGCTCAACGAAGCCCTGAGAAACAAGCTGGAAGCCGCTCAATGCATCACCGGCCGCCTGGAGTGCCGCATGGTCCCCTCCTTCCTCCTTACCATGCGCGGACAAAGAGCAGATGGTAAAAACATCTTTTTCTGGGAACTGGAACGCGACATCAATAAACTGCTGGACAGCTACCAGTCGACAGCGGCTACGGATGCTGCAGCCTTCACCATAGATATAGACCTGGGGCGTAACAGTTTTGTCTATAACACGGTCTCCCACCAGCAGGCCGCTGCGCAAAAGGATAAAGAGGCGCGTGACCAAAAAGCAGAAGAAGCCCACCGCCTGCAGGAGCTCAAACAAATGTTACTGAGCCGGAATACTCCCTATGGCCTGGAACTGGCAGAGCAGGTGGCTGCAGCACTGTCGCATGGCGCGCTCTGTTACAGTCATCGTGATTACTGTGGTATGGGGCTGGAAAAGAATACGGATGGAAATTACGTGTACGCAGCTGTATGGGATGGATGGCTGGAACCCGTGCACACCTTCAATTCCCGGCAGGCATTTGTGCAATGGCTGGCCGTACAGTCAGACGCCAGCTTGTCCCGCGTAAACGAGCCGGATACCTGGCTATGGAATAACCAGGTCATCAACCGGCAAAGGTTGGAAGAATTTGTGAGCTGGAGACAGCATAATCCATGAAACACTTTGCTATTCCCATTTTCAACGTTCATTGATTTTCTATGCAGTCCACTGTTGCTGCATACACCCTATCACATTTTTCCCTATTTTGTTTATGTCAACTCCTGGTTGACACAGTACACCCTTTTTATAAACCCTTATCAAGCTCACATGTCTGAATATCAATCTCCGAAAGACCGCGCGTATGTTGACACCCTTGTTAATGCAGCTTCCAAAGAAGCAGCAGCATTCTTTAACCTTAAACATACTGCTGAGAGAAAGGATGGCGTTATTCCCATAAAATACCGGGAACTGATGTCCGTGGCTGTTGCCCTGACAACCCAATGCGCATACTGCATTGAATCACACATCAAAAATGCTGTTGAGGCGGGAGCAACCCGCGAAGAGATCGCGGAAACGGTGTTTATTGCGGCAGCGCTTCGCGCAGGTGGTGCCGTTGGAAACGGCTTGCTTGCAATGCGCCTTTTTGAAGAAGCAGGCACGCCACAAATCTAAGGCTGCTGCTCTTTGCCGTTGATGGCTGCCGGTGCATACAGATCATTTACTTACCGCTGCCATTCTTCATTAAACTTTTCCAGTTCCGCTTCGGAGGGAGTGGCAATGGCAACCACCTTTCCCGTTCCGTTATTTAAAATGAAAAACTTTAACGGCCTGAATTGCTTTGCACTTTCTCCAATTGCTTCGAAGTACAAGTCACCATTTTTTACGCTCCGGTCAAATTTAAAGAAAGACGCATAAGGCGCCAAACCCAACCTGTATACGGAACCAGCCTCCAACGCTATACTACTGGCTGCTGTTACAATCGCATAGGAATTTCCAATAACAGCAGTATCCGGTTCAGGCAAATTGGATGTGGTTTTAGCACTATCCTTTTTACAGGAAATAATCAGGGGAAATAAAAAACAGCAAAGGAGTTTCTTCTTCATAAATCAATCTAAAAAAAAATTATGAGGCGATAAAATAATTATAAACTTTTAACACCGTTTTTTATCTGGTAGCATTGGCGTAATCGAGATGTTATCTGTTGTATTTCCTGTATCCTTTAAATACGGAGAGAAGAACCGATAATTCTTCTCTCCATATTTTGTACTATTTCTTCAGCATACCCGGATAAAGCACGCCGTCCGCCTCTTTAAGAGTTATACCCAATAGTTTCGCTACTAATGGGGCTATATCTTCCAGGCCAAGTACAGGTACGGTTACCTTTTCTTCAAGACCTGCGCCATACCCTATAAAACCGGTCTGTATCTCCCGGAAATCAGGAAAATAGCCGTGGGCGCCACCGTTGGCTTTCTTAACCGCCTCTCCGTTCATGCTGGCAGAGAAAGAAATTCCCTGCACGGCCGTAAGTGCCAGAACTGCATCCGGGTCTGCGCCGGATTTTGACAACGCAGGTTGTTCAATGATTGTAAACTGTTTGCGGATACCTGCCGGTAATTCATTGAGCATGTCTTTCACCTGCTGCAATGTTTTCTGATCATTTTTATCTTTCAGTTTAAGGAAAGTTGAACCACCGCCACTGTGAAACATAGCCTTCCAGCTGCCGGGATTATTTTTACTGCCAGTCAGCCCTTTCTGTGCAAGCCACACATTCGGCGCCAGGGAAGTATGGATATCCACAAAACCATGATCTCCTGTTATAATTATAGTAGTGCTATCGCCGATACCCGCTTTCTCTATTGCTTCCAGTATTGTGCCGATACCGTGATCTGCCGAGGCTACTGCCGCGGGCACGTTCATGCCTTCTCTCCCTTCCCGGTGCTGTACCTCATCAGTACATGGCAGGTGTACCGTTAAAAGATTAGGCCTGTAACGGCCAATGAGATAAGCGGCCATCCTGCTCAGGGTTTCGTTCATACCCAGGTAGTGGAGATTCAGATCGGTCGACTGCAACTCGCCGGTGGCATATCGCTGTACCTCTTCAAACAGTCCCTTCGGCGTGGATTGCTCGCTGGTTGGAGCCCGGCGGTCGCCGGGATTCTTCAGGGAAAATGTTTCAGGTATGTTGTAGGTCACCGGCGCCCCTACTGATACAGGCCAGGAAACAGCCGCTGATATCATCCCCGCTTTCCCCACAGCATCCCACAGGGTTTCTGTTTTGATAGCGGATGATTCTGAATACCAACGTCCGCTGGCGCCTTCCGGCTCGAAAGGCGTGTTGTAATAAATACCATGCTTTGCAGGAGCCACACCAGTAATCAGTGTAGTATGGGATGGATAGGTGATGGTGGGAAAAACGCCTCTCACGCCGGTGGCATGCACGCCTTTTTCCTTTAACAGCTGCATATTGGGCGCCGGCCAGGATTTGTCGAGATAAAAGTCCGGGCGGAACCCGTCTATACTGATCATCACTACATATTTCGCTTTCTGCGCCATTGCACCCGTTGCCAATACCAGCAACGTACTAACGAATAAAATAAATCCTCTCATATAATTTAATTGCTTTGTTAATTGATAAAAGGGAAAATTTCCTTTGCATGTTTGTTTTTTACCAGCACCGCATTCATATCATACTTCATTGTTACCACGCCATTTGCCTTGTCGTAGGTAAAATCATCCATCCCACGGTTCAGTGGTATAAATGAGGGTAGCTGTGCTTTTATATGTTCTGATTTCACATTGGGATTATTCAGTTGCTCTGTTTGTGAAACCGGGAACCTGATTCCAAGATCTGTCATACGTCTTCCCTCTGCCATAAAGATTTCCTGGCGCAACCGGTAGAGTATATACAATAACTGATCTTCAGTAACGGCTGCATCCAGATCATTTACGGTGACCAGCGTACCTGAAACCGTATATACCTTCACGTTACCAGTCTGACGATCCAGCACATAATTGCTGCGCAACGAATCAGTGGCGTCAAACATCACTTTTACGGCAGTAAGCGGGTAATCCTTACGATTACCGCCGTTGCGGGTTTCTTTCTTATCATCCACCATCACAACCGGCCGGGTGGCCACCAGCGCTAATAATTCCTTAAGGGTATTGCGTCCTTCTGTCAGCTTCCCGGCGGCGATCAGGGTTTCGGCCAGAATCAGCCATGCCTCTTCCGCTTTTACAATGGTAACAGGCTTCTGATCATTGGCAGCAAGACCGGTATGGAAATATTTCGGGTCCAGGAAATCCAAACGCGGCAAAGGTGCAAACTCATTGTTGGTTGAGGAGAAAAGGTACGTTTGCATATCATTCGGCACATTATTTACCCCATCATATTTCACCTGCCTGAGCAGGCTGTTGTTGTTCATAGCGGCGGTGGCAAACCTGGCGGCATTGGCCGCATCCCCCATGGCATAGTAAGCCCTGGCTTTGAGCAGTGTATAAGCACCGGTTTCCGTGATGTTCTTCGTGAGTGCAATTGCCTTATCCAACTGGCTGATCGCTATTCTTAAATGCTCATCAGGAGATAATACAGGACCGGTGTTGCTGCCGGGAAGTCCTACAAACAATTCCCCGCTGAGTATATGTGCAAAGGCACAACTGAAATATACTTCTGCAGAATCAGCAGCGGTAGCCGCCGGGTCAGCAGGCAATACCTTCTCCAGTCCATATTCCGACATCTCCCGCAAACGCTGCACATGCACCTGCATATTGTTTACATCCAGGTCAATGAAATCAATCTGTGGGATATCGAATACTTTACTGCTTAATGTGCGATTGTTATAATAGTTATCGGACACCAGTTCTGAAGACACCACTACCTGGTTCATCGTCAGTGCCAACTGCCTGCGTAACCCGGTTACCCAGCTGCTTGCAGCGTTCGGATTAGCCAGGAAACCCGGCTCTGTAACATTCGGATTAAGTACGGAACAGCTGTCCAGTGCCACGATTCCTGACAACAGGATGGCGGTTATATATCTTTTCATGATTGCCATTTTTAGAAGTTTAAACGTAAGGTGCCTAAGAATTGTCTTGGTGCGGAATAGGTAGCATAGGAAATACCGCCTGTAGTAGCGCCTCCCTGCCCCTGCGCACTGCCGCTGATAGTTGCTTCAGGATCAAATGAAGAAGTGGCAAAATTCAGCGGATTTACAGCAGAGAAACCTACTGTTGCGGATTTAACCACCCGGTTGAACATGGCCGGCTTCCAGGTATAGGTGCAGCCAATCAACCGGATCTTGATATAGTCTGTTTTCTCGGTAAACATATTGGTAAAATTCAGCCAGTTGGTACGCTTGTTTTTGTCGATCTCCGCCTGAGGGATTCCTTCATTATCCGCACCATAGTTGAACCTGAACTGACGATCGAAAGAATTGGCATAGGCGCCCTTCTGGTAATCGCCGTTAGCAAAAAAAGTAAATTGTTTGTACCGCAGGTTCAGGCCGAGGCTTCCAAATAAGTCGGGAATAGTGGTGCCGAGATTTTGTTGTGCGGTAGTCGACTGCAATACACCATCCGGGCCGAACACGCCAACATTCCCTCTCAGGAAACCAACCGGGAAACCTTCCTGTACAACCGTTTGTATAGTTCTGGCGCTGAAACCATTAATATTAAAGGGCGCTACGCCGCCTGAACTTTCAACATTATTATACAACGTATTCAGTGAGGCATTCAGGCGCAGTGAAAAATTCTTTGTCTCTACCGGGATGGCAGTAATACTCAACTCCCATCCACGGTTCAATATCCTTCCAACATTATACAACTGCGACATCGACTGACCGGTAGAAGGCGTTGGCGGCACATAAAAGAGCGCATCATGCGTTTTCGCATTGTAATAACCGGCAGAAACCAATAAACGGTCTTTTATAAAACCCAGATCCACTCCGGCTTCCAGCGTATGTGTTTTTTCGGGTTTCAGGTTGTCGTTGCCTGGTTGACCAAAGAACGCAGCCTGATCGCTGTTATAACCCTGAAAAGCGATAGTTCTTTCGTTGGCAAAAGCAGTAGGCAGGTTACCCGCAATACCGTATCCACCACGAATTTTAGCGGAAGAAATCACCTGTGTCATACCCGCAAACCACGGCTCCGCACTTGGTACATAGGAAAATCCAACTTTGGGATAATACTGTATGCCTATGTTACGGCCAAAAGCAGGATTACCATCACCGCGGATCCCCAGGTCAATAAACAGCTTGTTTTTAAACCCGATATTTTCCTGCAGATAAATACCATAGTTCACTACTTCCAGATAAAATTCGTCGCTCGTTTTAGACGCTGCATCCTTAATATTCCTGGCTCCATCCCGGATGTTGGCGCCATTATAAGCGATCTGCTGGTCTTCGTTGCGGAAGAACTGCGTTCCTGCTGTTGTAACAAATGAAAACTGCCCGGTTTTCCATTCATGCTGTCCATTCAGTTCGAGCGTTATGCCGAGGTATTTACGATCATTGTTAGTGATGCTTCCCTGGTCTTTTACCGGGTTGCCGGTAGTAAATGACAGGTACTGGTTGGTGGTGATCACCTGGTTCTTCTGCACCCGGTAGTCGATACCACCGGTAGCCTTAAACACCAGGTTCTTCAACGGCCGGTATTTAAACGACTGCGAAGTTTGAAACCTGTTCACCGTAATATCATTATCCTGGAGACGCTCTGCTTCCCGTACATAAGTTTTCATCTTCTGAAAATCATCATCAGACAGGTTATCTATATCGGGATTAAACTTAGGGCCGGTAATAGCAGAAGCACCGCTTTCTGTAAACCATAGTCCTGTATAGCCTCCCTGGTTACCATTGCGGTTGCGTTTATACTTGTTGTTTACAAACGTGAATGAGCTTTCGTAGGTTACCTTCTCTCCCAATCCTGCCCGGAACCCGGTGCTGAAATCGATTTTACGGTTCCTGTTCTGGTTAAATATTTCTGTACCCTGGGAGTTGAGATAATTACCGGAGAAGCTGTAACCAAATTTATCCTGGCCACCATTGATGCCAAGATGATGCTTTTGGTAGAATCCATTTTGCATCAACAATTCTTTGGTGCGTTTGAAACGCAGGAAATCTGCCGTTGGCGTTTCCACACCCATTTGAGTTTCCGCATTAATGGAAGCGGCGCCGGCGCCTCCTTTTTTGGTAAAGATCTGGATAACGCCATTGGCGGCGTCAGACCCGTACATCGTAGTTGCAGCGCCCCCATTGATGTACTCTATCTTATCAATATTATCCATAGGTATATCCGCAATAGCGCTGATGGCTGCTCCCTGCGTACTTCCGCCGCCGAGCGCCGACGCTGTATTGAGGTTATCCATCCTTACCCCATCCACATAAATTATTGGCGTAGAGTTTACAAAAGCGGAATTAACGCCTCTTGCGCGGATGAGGGAAGTAGCGCCTGCCTGGCCTCCTGTAAGCTTTATCTGCGCATTAGGCAGGCGGGATTGCAACAGCTGGTCCAAACGTGACACCGGCACATCTGCAATGTCGCGGGCGCCGATGCTGACGATATTGGACGACAGGCGGCGTTTGGCAATATCCACACCCTGCCCGGTTACCACTACTTCATCAAGCCCCAGCCTGTCTTCTTCCAGTTGAATATTGAGCCCACTGCTGTTTGCTTTTTTCAGCAACAGTTCCTTCTTTTTAAAGCCCAGGAAATACACTACAAGCGTTGCTTCTTCTTTATTGGCAGGAAAGCCCAGTGAAAAACGGCCATCCACATCCGACTGTGTGCCGGAAGAACTTCCTTTAATGCTGATGCTCACACCTGGCAATGGCTCTCCGGTGGTATTGTCTGTTACCCGGCCGGTAATCCTTACGGCCTGCTGCTGCCCATTGGATTGTATCAACAGGTATTTATCATTCACCGCTACAATATCAACCGGAAAAGCGCTTAACAACTCCTTTAATACCGTTGCTACGGTTTTGCCCGAAGCCATGTAGGTGATCTTACTGTCGGCAGGAATAATACTAAGGTCATAACCGATTGTGAGAGCAGATTGTTGCTCTACCATCTGTAATACCTTTTTCATCGGTAGATTCCTGGCGTTGATATCTACCCGGATCTTTTCCATCGTCTGCCCTTCTATGTGAGTGGCCGATGCCATAGAAGTGGAAAGAAATGCGAAAAAAAATGCTAGTCTCATTTTTAAAGAAAAAAGAGTTTTGACCGGTTTGATGCAACCAGTGTAAATTTTTCTCATTTTTGTAGTGTTTTTAATGTTACTTAAGCTGTTAAAAATGCTGTGCCCTAACCGGCACAGGTGCAGACCGGAGGTGTTGGTAGCACTTCCGGTTTTTTTGATTACATGTTACTTTGCATAGGTTTTGCTGTAAATGATTATTTTCCCTTTCCCATTTTTATAAGTGATACCGGTAAGGCCGGTGAGTACTTTCAGAATATTATCCATTTTTTCCTGACGGAAAATGATGTTGTAATGTGTGGTATCGTCCGGTGTAGCATTTAGTTGTATCACAACAGGGTATTGACGTTGCAGCTCGGCTACCATTTCCGCCAGGGTATAGCCATTAAAATCCAGGACCTTCCTTTGCCACTGTCCTATCCGGGCGGTGTCTTCCCTGCCTTTCAATGCAATACCACCTGGTATGTCATACTGAAGCGATTCGTGGTGTTCCAGGAAAAAACGACGTATAGCCGTTCCATTTATTTCTACCTGTACCCTGCCACTAACTACGGCCACTTTAGTATTTTCATCCCCGGGATAAGCGCGTACGTTAAACGCTGTTCCCAGCACGGTAGTAGTTAATTTTCCATGATGCACCCTGAAAGGATGCGCCGGGTCGGGCCGGATGTCAAAATAGGCTTCCCCCGTGAGTGTAACGTTTCTTTCATGACGCCCAAACCCGGCAGGGATCTCCAGGGTACTGCCTGCATTCAGCACCACGGTACTGCTATCGGGTAATACCACCTGCCTGGTACTTCCCACTTCCGTATGAACAAACATCAACGGCGCTGCACGATGATACCTGGCATACATAAAACCTCCGGTACCGGCAAACAGCAACACTGCCGCAGCGGCATAAGAAATCCATTTTCTTTTTACCTGTCCTGATGGGACTATCGTTTTCCGGTGTATGTTGAGAAGGATTGTTTGCCCAAGCGCTTCCCGCTCCGCGGGCGACAGGGATACGGATGACTGGTCGTTGAGCGTACTATACCAGTAAGCCACCTGTTCTTTTTCTGCGGGAGATGCAGTACCCTCCAGGTAACGCTTCAGCAGCGCCTTTATATCATTACTTTGCTGTTGTTGATGCTCCATACAGAGAGTATAATCTCCCTGAGCATATGCAGGTACCGCAAAAGTATGTTATGGAATTATTAAGTTGGTATAAGATGGCATGGCCAGCAGCATCATCATGCATCCGAGGTAATGCTCATTTTCGTGCAGGCGCTTGCGTAGAATCCGAAGAGCAAGCGTAATATTATTCTTTACCGTTTGCTCTGAAAGCGACAATTTTCCTGCAATATCTTTCATACTGAGATTTCCCTCCCGGCTAAGCAGGTAAGGCATTTTAAGACGATCGGGTAACTGCTCTACTTCCTGACGCAGGTGAAGTTCCAGTTCTTTCATATATAGCCGCGTCTCGGAATTACTCTCCATTTGCTGGTCTGTGGCCGATTCCAGCAGTATATCATTATAAATAGTAATGCCTGGTTTTGAAAAGTAATCTATTATAGCATACCTGGCTGCCTGATAAAGGTAGCTGCTGAAACGGCCACTTTCCCCGACATACAACTTTTCCCGGTTACTCCAGCAGCCGACGAAAATATCCTGTACAATATCCTGTGCATCTACCTGCTGCTTGATCCTGGACCTTGTATAGTCGTAAATACACTCCCAATACCGCCTGACCAGCATAGTGAAAGCAGCATGATTTCCTTTCTGAATCAATAAGAGCAACCTGTGATCTGATAGCTTTTCCATATCCGTAGACAAACATAGAGAGATGATGTGAACTGAATATTAAGAAAGCTACGGGGAAGGAGAGAAAGCAGTAATATTATGGTCTTCAGCAGAAAAGCCATGAGTGCCGTCCGGTCAAGGTTCTTCCTGTTTATGAACCTCACCAAACAACCATTGTAACGGAGGCAGGGCTCGAACCTGCGTCTATCCGGATAACGTGCCGGAAGTTCTTCCACTGAACTACTCCGTTAATTTTGCCCGGGAAATAATGGCTTTACATCTTTTCCCGAAAAGTATTGATGTTGCTTCAATATTTTTGCAAGATAGGGATTAGAAACTGCAACGCCATGCACCAGCTCCGGCGTGGGCTTAAAAGCCACTACTCCATGCGGCCGTGGCGCTATCCACCCGGATTTTTCCGCATCCAGTCCTGCCGCCTTGCAGGCTGCTTCCACTTCACTGCGCCTACACGTTGCCTTTCCGGACAGTACTTTCCAGGGCAGCGGGACCTTGTTCCATACCAGCAGATCCGGATCACCACTGTTTCCGTTTAAGTAATGCCAGGCCGCCACATCGGCTGCGATTAACCGCATCACCTTGCCCGGGCACATCTCCTCCAGCACAAACTCCATCCCCAGGCCATAAAGCAGGTTGATCCAGCTGTCTCTCGCCTTGTTCCAGGCTCCTGCTGTATTGTTCCAGGTGGTGGAATCGTTTCCCGATTGCACCACCATCGTTTGCCGGTTAAAATCATTTTGCGTCCACAGTTCTCCTAAAAAAACTGCCACCTGCTCCAGCAGGCTGGTCCACTTGCCGAGTAAGATTCCCTGCTGATCGCTGCGGAGTTTCTCCAACACCGCCGGCTTAACATATACCTGTGCAATCGCCCACCAGTTGGTATGCTTTGCCCCCTGCCGGCAACGCTGGAAAAGCATATCGGCAATTTCATCATAAGGCCGCTGCTGCCCGCTCACAGTAAACTCGCTACGCAGGTTACAACGGGCCGTATAATAAGCAATAAAACAAGCGCTGTTTACATCTGCCATAAATTCTTCCCGCGTAATATCCTCCGCAAAGCCATGCTTACCTACCCGCTGGAAGAAATTCTTCTGCCGCTCGCGGATGAGAATCCCCAGTTTCTTTTCCAGATGACGTAGCGAGCGGAATAATTTATTGTACTGCCGCCTGGAAATATCAAGACCTGCAGCCGCCCGCCCTTCCCGGTTCAGCCGGTCCGTTTGATAATTACTGTAACCGGGTGTTTTGTGTATCAGCGGACTAACATTGGCTACAAATGCTTCTATAGCATCCGGATCATCATATGCCCCCACCTGTAACTGTTTATCCAGTTTGAATAACTGAATAGCCTTATGCACCTGCTTCTCCGCACCTACTACTTTCGCAAACTGCTCCAGCATAGCTGTATACTGCCATACCGTATTACGCAAAGCCGCCGCCACGGCCTTGCCCAGTAGCTTCGCGTCTTTCCCGTTCAGGCGTTCCCCAAGCACATCCTGCACCAGGGCTGCCACATCCTCCGGCCTTTTCCGTAAATGAATTGTTTCGTATAGTGCTTCCAGTGTCAAGGCAAATAGTGTTTATGCAAATATGCATACTCTTCTGCGCAACTGAACTGCGTACTCGTTTTTTTTCCTGAATACAGTCCTTTTTCTTTTCATGTGGCCTATAACAACGGTATACCCTATACCAGGCCCAGGCATACGCCAATATAGGATAAGCCGTAGATAACCCGTATATAAGCCGTATTTAAGCCGTAGATAAGCCGTACCTATATAGATACGGCTTATCTGCGCCTCATAGTCGTTTTATTACCACGTATAATCAGGGTTTGCCTGTAATAGAGGGGCTAAAACCCCTGCCTGGGTGGCAGGTATCGTATGCGCACAGCTCAATATCCGCATACTAAATCAAGGCCGGTCGCTAAAACCGGACAACAGACCAAAACGCTTTCTTTGGCTGCAGATCCTTGTCGAATAAAAGTGGATAGTCTTTCCGGCCACGTACCGGGAAATTATCAAGCCAACTGTATCTGTCAGAAATATTCCAGAATGTTACGCCGGTCAACACATTACTATGCTTCCGGAAAATATCAAAACACATCCTGAATTGCTCGATCTGCTGTTGTTCTTTGGCAGCAGTGAAACCGGCTGCGCTGTCTTCCGGTTGCCTTTCCCGCATCTCATGCTCTTTCGGATAAACGGAGATATCGAATTCTGTAATCTGTAATTTCAGACCCAGGGTGAGGAAATCTTCAAATGTTTTTTCCAGCTGACCTTTTGAAGGCTCATTGATTGCCCAGTGGCCTTGCAGGCCAACGCCATGAACCGGCACTCCTTTGCTCATCAAACCTTGCAGCAGCTGTATTATTTTTTTTCGCTTTACTGGGTTAATTTCATTGTAGTCGTTGTAATACAACAACGCCTCCGGGTCGGCTTCATGCGCCCATTGAAATGCCTTCTCAATAAATTCTTCTCCACAGATCCGGTACCATGTGGAGTTCCGGTAAAACTCATCTTTATGGTCACTGATTGCCTCATTCACAACATCCCATGCATACACCGTGCCTTTGTATCTTTTTACAACCGTAGTGATATGATCTTTCATCCGCTGCAGTAATACTTCTTTAGATACCTGTTGCCCGTTGGCATCCTTAAAAATCCAATCGGCAACCTGCTTATGCCACACTAAAGTATGCCCGCGTAACTTCATCCCGTTCCGACGGGCAAAGGCCGCGATGGAATCGGCATCCCGCCAGTTATAGCGTTGCTCCTCAGGATGGATAGCGCTCATTTTCATGGCATTTTCAGCCGTTAGACTATTAAACTGGCGGACAAGTAAACCTGCTTCATCTGTTCGCAGGGCACGGGCCGAAACAGCCACGCCTATAGGAAAATAATCTTTGTAGTAATCTTTTAGTCCCGCTGTTTCAGGAACAGCTGCCTGGTGTGTACGATAGGCGAAGCAGCAAAAACTCACCGAAATAACGATCAGAGTAATGGCGGCATAGCTGGTATATTTCATATGAAAATTGTTTCATTAAATAGTTATTTAAATGCACTCAAAGGCTGAATAGTACCGTCGCTGTTATACTTCAGCTCTGTTACCTTCACATTCCTCAAATGCGTTTTGCCCGACAGTTGCGTATCATGGTAAAACAAATACCATTTATCGCCGATCTGAACAATGGAGTGGTGATTGGTCCAGCCGTCGACAGGTTTCAGTATTATCCCCTGGTATTTAAACGGCCCGTACGGACTATCCCCGATCGCATACACGATATTATGGGTATCGCCTGTTGAGTAAGAGAAATAGTATTTGCCTTTGTACTTATGCATCCAGGCGGCTTCAAAAAAACGTTTGTCGTTGTCTTTTTCCAGGAACTGGTGACCACTGCTATCCGTTATGCTCACTTCTACCGGATCACTCTCCAGGCTTTTCATTCCCGGGGAAAGCTTTGCCACACGGGGAAGAATGGCTACCTCATTTTTATCGCGCAGCTTCGCGGAAGAATCGTACCGGTTGTTGTTCCAGTTTTGCAACTGCCCGCCCCAGATACCTCCGAAGTATAAATAAAACGTGCCGTCATCATCCCTGAATACACTCGGATCAATACTGTAGGTGCCTTTAACCGGATCTTTTTCTGCTGTAAACGGCCCCTCTGGTTGCGGAGAAGTAGCCACCCCTATTTTAAAAAGCCCCTGTTTATCTTTTGCAGGGAAATAGAGATAGTAAGTACCCTGTGAAAAAGCCGCATCCGGCGCCCACAGCTGCTGTGAAGCCCAGGGCACATCTTCCACCCGCAAGGCAACACCATGATCTGTTACCTTACCCCCGATGGAATCCATAGAAAGGATATGATAGTCGGCCATCCTGAAGTGATCGCCATTATCATTCTCCACGGTTTTGGTAGCAGTATCGTGAGATGGATAGATAAATATTTTGCCGTTAAAATAATGGGCAGAAGGATCGGCAGTATAGATATGAGACACCAGCGGCTGGGATGCATATTTACCAGCAGCTCCTTCAGTGACCGCGCGTCCGGCATTGGGCGGGCTACAGGCAGCCATATAGAAAACAACGCCCGCTGACAACAGGTACTTAAACGATATTCTATACATATTCTTTGGTTTAGATGAATAATAAGTAGCTTATAAACCTGCATGCTCCTTTCTTCCGGAGATCTTATTGGTAAAAGAAAACCAGTTAACACCCGTTGCTTCCCCGGTAAACTTAAATGTCAGCTGATGTTTCCCCGTGAGCTTTTTAACAGGGATGCTAATGGTGGTGTATTCCTTAGTCAACGCAGCAGGCAGCGTTACAGACGCATAGGGGTTCAATGTATCTTTATCAGCATACACCACAACCTCCCCCTGCCCGGGAGCCACCCGTAACAGGAGATATTGATACCCATTCTCAAAATCCACCTGGTTAAACCTGATCCACGCACCATCGGTTAAATGGGTGATGTCCTGATCACCGGGATGGCTCAAATCCTTGCTGGCAGCTACACGTGCGAGATGGATATCATCATACATCTCTGCCTGAACCAATGAGGAAGCTTTAAAGAGATTAGGCGGCCCCTGACGGGTATTCATCCGGAACCAGTTAAAATCAACATAGCCGCCTGGCCCGACGGTGGCATAATTAAACAGCACAAACCTGTTTCCCGTAAACATCTTCAGGTCAAATTTCATGTTCAGCGTGTCCCCGACCGGAATAAATGCGCGGTTATCAAAACTATAATAAAAATGAGCCTGGTCCTTGATTGTGTTTACTGATGCTTTAAAGAAGATCTTACTCCTTTTCCCTAAAGCAACGCTATCAATGGTTTTCCCGGCATGCTTCATTACAATAAACTTTGCACCTTCCGCAGCCGTAACCCCTATTGAGGCATAAGGAATCTGCAATACAGCAAGACCCGCCATATCTCCCACCTGCATGTGGCTCACATCCAACTCCGTGGTAGCATCGGAAAACGGGCCAAACATCCGTTGCGTTAAAGAATTTCTTGCCTGGGGAAGATCTCCGGCAATACCGCTGGTAGTGAGCCGCAGGTAACCTTTGCGTTTAGTAAGCGACCAGGCGCTGTCGTCCGGATTATGATTCCACGCCCACTGAATGGCTAACTTACCGGCATTAAATTCGTCGCTGGTGGGGAGCACATGTACCGGCGAAACTATACCTGTATTGGGTTTGGCGTGGGTAACTACTGCCCTGCCATCTTTGCCTACCATTGGCCAGCCATCTACCCACTGAACCGGCTGCAGCGTGGGCACTCTTCCAACGCCGCCCCTGTCCTGGAAGATAACACTCCACCATTCTCCTTTTTGTGTTTCAATCAATGCCCCCTGGTGAACGCCCCTGCCATGAAGGTTCATATCGTCTTTCAATACAATCTTCTCCTCATAGGGACCATAAATGTTTTTTGACCGCAGGCAACACTGGTAACCATCTCCACCGCCATAAGTGGCGTAAATGTAGTAGTACCCGTTTATCTTGTAAACATGCGCTCCCTCCAGCCCGGGCCGTTGCACTTTGTCAAATACAACGCTATCCCTGCCTATTGGAGCGAGATTGGCGTCCACTTCTGTTACCGATATCTTAGAATAGCCATGCGCCACATAGGTGCGCCCATCGTCATCAAAAAAGAGCCCTGCATCATAATACGGCCTGGCCAGCTTTCGTATTTCCCAGGGGCCTTCGGCTTTTGTGGCAGTACATAAAAAGCCGCCTTCATTCAGGGTAAGGAAAAGGATGTGGAATTTTCCATTGTGATAACGGATACTACTGGCCCACTGGCCTTTCCCATACCGGTTACCGCCATTTAAATCATAGAAAGGGTGTTGTTTAAACTGCTGCACCGCATTGGAAGCATACTCCCAGTTCACCAGGTCCGTTGATTTAAGAACAGGAACACCCGGGAAAAAATACATGGTGGTGGTTACCATGTAATAGGTGTCTCCAACACGGATAACATCATTGTCCGGAAAATCAGCCCAAATGATAGGATTTGTAAAGGTACCATCTCCATTATCAGACTGCTGCGCCTGAAGAGAAGTACCAATAAACAAGAGGGCCATAACGAGGAATTTTTTCAAACCGTTCGTGGTTAGATCTTTAAGCATCTTCAAAGAATTATACTATCATCTTCTGCCGTTTTGTCCACACTAGACATTTCGTCACTTACGTTACATTCAGCAAAACAAAAATACCCGGACTACCCTTCCGCCAATAGCTCATTTGTTGAAATTGATAGCACAATTGTCTTACAGACAATCATTTTTAGTGGAAGAAACACTTAAGGGATAAGGACAACGCATATATAACACCAGGAACACTTTTAAGATTGCATTACAATACTTAAATTGGGAGATGAAATAGTTCCGGCAAAAGTTCCATGTACGAAAAGTTCAACCAACATCTTGTTTTTAACGACTGCCAAATATGTCTAAATATAAATTCACGTTTCTCTGTTTGTTACTATTCCTGGTGCAGATAAGTCGGGCTCAAACAAAGAAGATAAATTTCACCTCACTGGCCGCAAAAGACGGATTAGTGTCCAATGCGGTGAACTGCATCATCAAAGACCACTACGGCCTTATGTGGTTTGCCACCGACGATGGTCTGAACAAATTTGACGGTACCAACTTTACCGTCTACCGGCATAATCCTGGTGATTCTTCCAGCTTGAGGGCAAACGAGGTATTGGCGCTCCACGAAGACAAAAACGGTAACCTCTGGATAGGTACCAGTGATGGCGGTCTTAGCCTGTACGACCGCAAAAAGGACGCTTTTATTCACTTTCCCGTAAACGCCAACAGCCCCGAACTCCCCCCGAATGCGGTTATCATAGACCTCTGCAGCGATACGACAGGCAGGGTGTGGATAGCGCAGTTCGAAAACCTGTTCCTGCTCGACCCTGCCACCCGTCATATTTCCAGGGTTAAACTTGATACGGGGAAAGACAGCCAGGAAGCCACCAAAACGCTCGGTTGTGTTTTGGCAGATAGTAAACAACAAATCTGGATTGGTACCACGATTGGCCTTTACCGGTATTCCCCGTCAACAGGCAGCTTAAAGCTGATATTTAATACCTCGAAGTTCAGTCCCCTGGACAATGACGTAAATGCTATTGCAGCCGATAAAAGCGGCCAGATCTGGGTGGGCACCTCCACTGGGCTATGCATTATGCAACCCGATGGCTCCGGGTTTACTCCCTACACTCCATCAACCGGGAATGCTTTCATCAACAATGTGCAGGTGAACTGTATTGAGCCCGACGATGATGGCCAGCTGTGGATTGGCACACAGGAAGGGCTGATCGTGCTGAATACCCGGACAAAAGCCGTTGATCGCTATCTTCCGGATAATGGAAATATTTACAGTCTTACCAGTCAGGCTATAAGGTGCACTTATATCGACAGGCAGGGAATTTACTGGATTGGCACCTTTCGCGGCGGTATCGATAAATACGATAAAAACCTGAACCTCTTCAATTTCAAACCCGGTAGTATCTTTCATACATCCGACCGCAAATCATCGATAGTAAGTGCTTTTGCAGAAAAAAGCGAAGAAGAAATCCTGATTGGCACCGATGGCGGAGGTTTGTTCGAATTCAACCGTGCTACCGGGAAAGCCCAACCGGTTAATATTCCGCTGCCGGCAAACAATAACGTGTCTATCATGGCGCTTCAGTATACACGGAACAAAAAACTATACATCGGCACTTATGCTCATGGCCTGCTTATCTCCAACGGCCGTAATTATAAGCACCTGGTAAAAGGAACCGGCCGTGATAACCTGAATGCCAGTGATGTTTTTTGTATAAAGGAAGATAGTAAAGGTAATGTTTGGGTGGGTACCAATGGAGAGGGAGTGAATATATTAAGAAATGAAGAAGTGGTTGCCAGGTTTAGTCCGCACCCAAGACCCGGCATACCGGAAGAAAAAAAGCTCCCGTTTAATGGATACATCAGAACCATTGAAGAAGATGCAGCAGGAAACATCTGGATTGGTTCACACGGTGGCGGCGTTGGCGTGTATCAACCCGCTACCGGCAAATGGAATATCTATACCCAAGGCAACAGCCAGCTGTCGGGCGATAAAGTACAGGTGATATTACGCGACAGCCGCGGAAATATGTGGGTGGGCACCTATGGCGGAGGGCTGAGCCTTTTCGACAAAGCCACCGGGCGGTTTATCAACTACGGGGAAAAAGACGGGCTTCAGAACACCACCATCTACCAGATTATTGAAGATAAAGCCGGTATCCTCTGGCTGAGTACCAACACCGGTATCAGCAGCTTTAATTTCGCCACAAAAGAATTCCGGAACTATACCCATTACAATGGGGTGCAAAATAATAATTTCGTACATACATCCGGGTTACGGCTGTCTGACGGAGATGTTATGTTCGGCGGACTCGAAGGCTTTAATTATTTTACCCCTTCCGGCTTAACGGTTAACAGGAATGTACCTGTTATTCTCCTCACGGACTTAAAAGTATCCAACAAATCAGTGATCCCTGGGGAAGACAGTCCTATTAAAGATCACATTTCTGTTGCCAGTGAGATCAGGCTTGAATACAAACAGAATTTTGCGCTCAGCTTCGTAGCACTGAATTATACCATCCCCAGGAAAAATTACTACGCCTACAAACTGGAAGGATTTGATAAAGACTGGAACTATACCGGCACCATCAACACTGCTTCTTACACGAACCTCGATCCGGGAGAGTATATCTTTCATGTAAAAGCAAGTAATAACGACGGCGTATGGAATACAAAAGATACTACGATAAAGATCTATGTACGGCCGCCTTTCTGGCGAACCATTTATGCTTACCTGTTTTATTTATCCGTTATCTGCGCACTGCTGTTGTATAGCCGGTACCGTGGCATTACCAGGATAAGGAAGAAGTTCCTGGCAGAACAGGAGAAACAGGAGATAAAACGTGTCCGTGAGCTGGACCGGATGAAAATTAAATTCCTCACTAATCTCAGTCATGATTTCAGAACCCCTATTTCATTGATCCTGGGGCCGGTGGAACAGCTAATTACCGATGAAAAAACCGGGAACAGGCTTGAAAAACTGAACATGATCAAACGGAATTCCAGGCGGCTGCTCAATCTCGTTAATCAACTGCTGGATTTCAGGAAGATGGAAGAACACGAACTAAAGCTGCAACTGACCAAAGGAGAACTCGTAACCTTCATAAAGGAAGTGACTGATTCCTTCAGTGATTTTGCCGAAAGGAAAAAAATCCGCTTCACCTTCACCAGCGGTCCAAAATCCCTGTATGCTTTCTTCGACCACGATAAAATGGAACGTATTCTCTTTAATCTACTTTCAAACGCATTCAAATTTACCCTGGAAGAAGATGCGGTAACGGTTGAATTACAACTGCTGGAAAAGCCCGCTGATCCCGGTCTGCAATGGGTGCTCATCACGGTGAAAGATACCGGTATCGGTATCCCCAAAGATAAAAGAGAGAAGGTATTCGATCACTTCTTCCAAACCAACACCAGTTCTGCTATCCTTAACCAGGGCACAGGTATAGGATTGTCCATTACAAAGGAGTTTGTAAAAATGCATGGAGGCAGCATTGAAGTGGAAAGCGAATCCGGGCAAGGCGCTGCATTCTTTATACAACTTCCGTTAAAAATAGCCGAACAACATATTCCGCTCTCATCTCAACCGGAAGAAACCCAGCCCGGAATACCGGAGCAACAGGAGATATCCGGTGTATCTCCCGCGGTGCAAAGTTTCTCAGAGATGTCCACCATTTTACTGGTGGAAGATAACGAAGACTTCAGATTCTATCTTAAAGATAACCTCCGTAACAGCTACAAGGTAATAGAAGCCATCAACGGAAAAGATGGCTGGCAAAAGGCATTGGCGCTGCATCCACATCTGATTGTCAGCGATATTACCATGCCGCAAATGGATGGTATCAGCCTGCTGCAAAAACTGAAATCAGACAAAAGAACCAGCCACATACCGGTAATATTGCTTACCGCACTTACCAATGAAGCGCAACAGATATCAGGACTGGAAACCGGCGCCAACGATTACCTCATTAAACCGTTTAATTTTGAGATACTCCACGCGAAGATCCGGAACCTGCTGCACTTGAACCATACCTTAAAAAATACCTATACCAAACAAATAAAAATACATGCGCCCGAAGTGCAGAAGGAGTCGACAGACGAGAAACTACTAAACAAAATCGTTTGCCACCTTGAAGAGAAGCTGACCGATTCGCAGCTCTCCGTGGAGAGCCTTAGTAAAGAAGTTGGAATGAGCCGGAGCTCCTTATACAATAAATTGCTGGAGCTGACCGGCCAAACACCTGTTGAATACATCCGCTCCTACCGGCTCGAAAAAGCGATGACCCTGATGCAAAAAAGCGACATGACTATTGCCGAAATAGCTTACCAGGTAGGATTTTCCACGCCTAACTATTTCGCCAAGTCGTTTAAGAATAAATACAACATGCTCCCCTCTGAATTTATAGCACGGGTTAAAAAAGGCGATACCGGTGAATAAAACAAGTCCCCGGCTTACATAGCCGGGGACTTGTTATCAAAAATACGATAGGGTTTTACTGTTATTTTGCGTTTGCCTCAAGCGCCTTCGCCACGGCGGCGTAGGAGAGCTTCCGTACAAAAGCCTCTGTCCAAAGCCCTATTGGCTCACCTGGCCGCCAGGAGGAATTCACCCGGCTGTCTAAAGGGCTCCAGATAGTAATACCGTAGCGTTGCTTTGCAGGAATGAGTTCAAAATATTTATCAATTACGTACTTGTACATGTCTGCCTGTGCTTTATAATGTTCAGCAGTAGCCTCCGTTGTTTTTACGCCTACGCCAAGATCCAGTTCAGATACTTTTATCAGTTTACCTGTAGCAGCCAGCAGCTTAAACATCTCGGCTATATTTTCCTTACTGGTAGTAGTGCTGATATGCATTTGTGTGCCAATACCATCTACTTTGGCGCCTTTGCTTTCTATGTAGTTCACATATGCAATCAGGCCACGGCATTTGTCGAGGCTGTACTCCAAATTGTAGTCATTGATAAAATGGATATCCGTTGCGTTGCCATATTGCCGGGCCATTTTAAACGCGGTTACGGCATAGTCCTTACCCAGGTAATCCTGCCAGAAGAAGTCATCCGCTGCTGTACTCGGCCGGCCAGCAGCTGTTTTTAACTCATAAGGGTTATTATCATCCATTGGTTCATTTACAACATCCCATGCTTTCACCGTGGATTTTCCCGCTTCTACCATGCCGTTCATCCATTTATCAAGTGCGGCTGTGAGGATGTACTTTTTTTCTGCTGCAGTTTTTTCCACAATGGTGGTAGTGCCGCCTGTAGCTTTGGCGTTTTTCAGTACCACATCATCGATGTAAACAGTACCGGCAAATTCACCATAGCTGAAAACCAGCCGTGTTCTGTCGGCAGCAGTAGCCGTGGTAGCAACACTTACCTGCTTCCATTCGGTAGTAACCGTCACCTGGCCATATCCATTGGAGGAGTAGTTGGCGCTCTGCAGCTCCGGGCGGATTATTCCTTCGGCGGTTCCTTTTACCCAAAAGCTCAATTCATAAGTTTCCCCGTTATCCAGCGGGGCTGCAAAGTCATAGCTGGTTTGCACATCCCAGTAGTTTGCTGCTTTTGCGGGATTGGTTACATAAAAGGCTTTGCCTTTGTTGCCAACACCCATGCCATCGGCGGTTACGCCACGGGAGGAGCTGCCACCCCAGCCTCCCCAGCCGCTTCCGGATTCAAAATCACCATTGGCAACGAGGTTGTTCACTACCGGTGCGCCTTGCGTATCGTATACATACAAATTGTTTACATCGATGTAATAAGTTACGCCGGCTTTGTATCCGAGGTCGAAATGCAGCTTAATATTGTCTGTCGAGAAATCATCTATCGTAAAGCGGATCTCTTTCCATGAAATCCCCGTGGTAAAGGTGGCTGTGGGCGTGCCTGATTTGGTCCAGTCTACCGAAGGCGTATTATTATTCAATCCTTCAAAAGAGATCCTTCCTTCGCCGGGCACATCTGACTTTATATACATCACTACTTCATACTTATGTGTTTTGTTTATTGCAGCACGCGGAGTGATTAACTGTAAGTCTGTAGCTGCCGACGAGCCTCCTTTTGATACCAGTTTAATAGCTTTGTTTCCGGTACCCATACCTTCGCCATCTGCTACTGAAATACCGGCTCCGGGATTTGCCAGGGTCCAGCCGGCAAGGCTTTTGTCTTTCAGCCCTGCAAGGTTTAAGTCGTTCTGATAAGCCGGAGATGTTACCAGCAAAGGACTGAGCAATCCCTTCAGATAGCTGGCATTCTGATTGGCATGCCACATCAGGGTATGACCGTATACCTGCATCCCTGATTCGGCGGCAGTTTGAAGCAGTGATTTTACTTTCACCAGGTTTAAACTGCCATCGGCCTGCACTACGGCGCCATGTTTCATTTCATAACCCAAAACAATTTCATCGAAGTTCCTGTTGGCCAGGCGGTACATCACTCCTTTATCGAGATAATCCTGTAAACCAAGTGCCACGCCTAACTTAAATCCAGGCTGCGCCACGCGGTTAATGTAGCTTTTCAACGCAGGATAAGCGTCTATATCTTCCTGGGCAGCGATGCTTTCAGGCTTATCCACGTTGAAGTCGAGCGCTTTATATTTACTGCAGGACGTAATGACAACAAACGTAATAAAGCTGGCGGCTATTTTATGAAGTTGATTCATATTAATTACTTTAATTGTATCGGACAGAATAATTATTTACTTACCGGCGTAAATGTTTCCATTGTTACAGCCCGGTCCCTTGATACCAACGTATCTGTGGTAGCCACCTGCATACCCGGTAAGGTTACCTGGTAATTGAGATAAAGCGCATCACGGTCTTTGCTACCCCAGCTGTTCTTCTCTCCTTTTTTTACAAACTGGCCGCTTCCGGTGGCCGTGAAACTCCCATTGGCCGCGGAGATGGTACATTTGCCACTGTCGTCGAACGTAAGCAGCAGTGTACAATAAATATTAACGCCGTCTTTGTCTTTATAGACTACCGGGAATTCCAGTTCCTTCCGGGATCTGGTGTTCAGTTTATTTACCTCATCCGATTCAACATATTCCTTATGCCGCACAATCGTTTGATTTACGCTTCCGGACACCACATCTTTTCCCCTGCGCAGATAGTTTCCGTGCCAGGTGTTCACATATTTGATAGCGTAAAGGATAAAGTCTTTCCCGCTCAAAATGGAGTCCGCACCTGATTTGTTGGTGATACGCAGCGGGATCACATAGGTATTCCGGATGGCTTTTGGATCATTGAAGAATGCATCTGTCAGCTGTACCTCTACTCCTCCTGCGAGGCCGCCTTCCGGGATAACAATTTCGTTTGCTGCCAGTGAATAGTAGCTGGCGGGCATGGGTAAGATTTCGTCTTTACCGGCGCCAAACAGCAACCCGTTTCCCAACAGGGAATTATCTACCGCAATGCCAACATGCAGGTCCTTTTTGCTGTAGTAAACACCACCGGTTGTGGCCATGATCTTACATTTGCCCTGGTTGTCCAGTTCTGTACTGAACACATCTTCCCCGAAAGTAATCGTCCGCACCGGGTACTGGTAAGCAAAATACACCGTCTGGTATTCATAATCCGGGAATACTACCTCTTTGTTGCATGCTGCTGAAACAAAGAGCAGCATGATAGGTATTAAGAACTTTTTCATCTTTGTTAATTTCAAAAATCAAAGAAAAATTATTTAAGTATCAGGAGCATCCTGTTAGCGCCAGCCTTTGTTCTGTTCCAAAGATCCAAACTTGAGGATCTCCCCATACGGGATGGGACCATAGATCATGAACGGCTGGAACTGCCGGTTTTCCACGTTAATAAAGGAGTAATTATTATTGCGGATACTCACACCTTTGGCGGTTTCACTGAGAGGCGCCTTCCAACGGCGAAGGTCCCAGAAGCGAAAGCCTTCAAAGCACAGTTCTATTCTCCGTTCATTCCTGATCAGCGCTCTCATTTGTTCCTTGCTGCCTCTCATTTCTTCGAGATAGGCGTCTCCGTTAGTAGTTCCTACCCCGGCCCTGTTACGGATCGCTTTGATAACATCATAAGCGGAGAATCCGAAGGCGCCGGTGCCTGTTGGTCCCCAGGCTTCATTGGCAGCTTCTGCGTAGTTGAGAAAAATTTCGGTATACCGGATGTGTGGTTTATAATGCCGTTGATTGTTTGCTGAGTTGGGATTCAGGTTAACATCCTGGCGCAACAACTTACGCAGGTAGTAGCCGGTCCGGGTAGAAGTTTCTACCTTATTCAGCGCGTCATTGGTGGGCCCATCTGCCGCAGTGTTGATCACTGTATTATTCGGGCCAGCGGTGCCGCCGTTAACCAGGATAAACATACGCAGCCGGGGATCGCGGCCCACATAGGGATTGGCAGGATCATAACCGCTGGCAGCATCCGTAATCGGAAGCCCATTCGCCATTGGGAAAGCATCTACCAGGTTTTGTGTTGGATTGATGCGGCCATTGCCAAATAAGCTCGGTGGGAAATTAGCCTGCTCCAGATCACGGTTGTCGCCGTAGTTATTTCTCCAGAGTATTTCGGAAGGATTTGCCCCATCGGCCAACCCGGCAATTTCGGAAGCATTGGAATACCAGTTAAGACCATTTGCGGATAAAGCCCCCAGCCCGCCTTTCAGGGCAATTACTTCACCGGCGTAGTTTGCCGCGTCTGCCCAGGTGGTGGAGTTGCCCTCGCCGCTGAAAGCCGGGCTGGCAGCCAGTAATGCCGCTTTCGACCGGATGGCCTTCGCAATACGGCCTGTGAGGAATCCACGGAAAGCGGAACCAAAGGCGCGGTCATATTGTTCCTTCGTTACAGTACCATACTTTGCGGGAATAAGCGCGGCACTGGCAATGTTTTCGTAATCTGTTGGAAGCAGCTGATCGGCCTGGGCAAGGTCACTGTAAATCTGCTTCATACATGCGTCAAAATTGCTTCTGGGCTTGTTGAAATCAGCATTTGGCCCCTGCACTTCAAGATTAATGGGTACGCCAAGTACAGCACCACTTTCAGACATGCCGGCGTGCGCCTGCAGCAGGTGATAATAGAAAAGGGCGCGTAAGCCATGTGCTTCCCCTTTTACCCGCATAGCAAACAATTTGCTCACGGCAGGATCAGCCGCCCATTTCACGGTGTCAACATCCCGCAGCGTGATATTAAGATATTGAATAGCGGCATAAGCATTGGTCCACTGGTTAAGCGGATTATTATTGGCAGTCCACTGACCGTTCGCCATTTTCAGGAACGTATTGTTCTGATCATTGGTTACGGCATCGTCGGTAGCTACATCATTAAACGACCACGAATTTGTAGGGATACGGTTATAACCGTTGAGCAGCACGCCAAACGGGAGCCCTGCATCATTGGGGTTATAATTTCCCGGATTCAGCTCCGGGTTATTTTCAATTTCCGGTGTCAGCAGATCCTTGCAACTGGTCAGCAAAAGAACGGACGCCAGCAGCATGATGGTATATCTTTTCATAAAGTGGAAACTTGATTTAGATTAGAACATAGCTTTTACTCCCAGGTTATATAAGCGGGTTTGAGGTGCACTGCCGATGTTCATCTCCATCAATTTACGTTCGGCAGAAAGCGTCAGTAAATTGAAGCCACTTACGTACACACCCATTTCCTTCACTATTTTTTTATTGCCAATCAGGTCGCTCATATCATAAGAGATCTGCACTTTAGCCAGGTCGATACGGTTAGCCTTGTACAGCCAGAAATCCGAATTGCGGAAATTGTTGTCGCTGTTGAAAGTGGTCAGGCGCGGGTATTTCGCTGACCCGGCTGTTTCTGGTGTCCAGCGGTCCCTTACTACTTCGGAATACTTGTCCTCCCCATCTACCCAGAACCAGGAGGTGTTCTTCATGCCGTAGGAACCGAAGCGGCCCTGGCCCAGCGCAAAGAAAGAGAACTGCTTCCACCTCACACTCACGTTTATGCCTAAGGTAAGTGGTGACCCAGCCCAGCCCCCACGGCCCAGGTACACTTCATCGCGTGTATCAATCACCCCATCTCCATTCTGATCCTTATACTTGATATCACCCGGTTTTACCTGTCCGAAAGTTTGGGAGGGAGAATTTTTAATATCATCTGCATCCTGGAAGAAGCCCTGGTGTTGCAGCCCCCATATCGCATCCAAAGGTTTGCCCTGTCTGTATTGGTAATTGTCTTCATAAGTTTCCGCGCGTTTTGTTGCGGTTGTTTTATAATAAGTACCTACCAGCCCGATGGAATAATTGATGGCAGATAGTTTCTTATTCAGACTAAGGTTGAAATCAACCCCCATCCGTTTATCATCATTATAATTTATATAGGGGATGAAAGAAGATACCGGCCATCCGGTGGTGAAATAAGAAGGAAACAACACGTTGGGCTGGATGATATTACCGGTAATTTTGTTGAGGAAGAAATTACCATCCAGTTTTATTAAGTTATGAAAGAAAGAACCCTCCAAACCGATACTGATCTCTTCCCTTTTCGGAAAACGCATATCCGGATTGGCTCCCCGCCTGGATTCTGTGGCTTGTACACCGGTACCATCCTTCCAGCCAAACCAGCTTCCCTGTGTGTTGGTATAAACACCCTGGTATAAATAGTAATTGTCAATATCCAGATCAGTATGCAGCACACCGGCGGAAGCGGTCAAACGCAGATCATCCACTCCCCTTACTCCACGCATAAACGGTTCGTTACTCAACCGCCAGCCCAGCGACACGGTGGGTGAAAAAGCGGTGCGGTTGCCTTCCGGCAGCTTCGCGCTATGGACTACGGCGCCGCTGAAATCAATATAGTAAGTACGACTCAGGTTGTAGCCCAGCTGTAACCCGAGATTGGCGTTGCTGACACGGTGGTACACAGCGGATTCAGATTGCTGAAAGCCATTCACCAATAATACTGCGGAAAGATGATGCCTGTTGCCGATAGTGTTCACATAGTTGAACTGCCCGGAAGCTGCAATAGTTTGGCGGTACCAGCTGTTGCTTACATTTTGTACGCCGGAAGTGGCATCCTGTCCGTATTGCGTGAGACTGCTGATCAGATCCACGCCGGAATAGTTGTTCCAGGTGGGTGCATACACGGCATAAGTATTATTGAATGCCAGGTTATAGGACGTGTTATAGTCAACAGCAAAGGTAGACCGGAAGGAAAGCCCTTTCAATAAATTTCTCAGGTCTGCATTCACGCCTGTGTTGAACTGGAATTGCCTGCTGATATAACGGTTGTTTCCACCTGCATAGATGGCGGCAAACGGATTAGTTTGATCCAGCTGCGTTCCACCCAGCAAATATTTCCCATCAATAATATGGTTACTGTTCTTCACAAATACGTTGGAAGCTTCATCCGTTGTTTCGATCATATCCAAAGGAATGAGCGGGGCAAAACGATGCGGACGCAAGGTAGCCGCGCTTTCCCAGTAATTGGTATTTACGCCCCTGCCGGTATAGAAAATGGCGGCAGCATCCACATTACAGGAAATATACTGGTTGAGATTAACATCCACGTTACCACGCAAATTAAGGCGATCGGATTTGCCATTGTTCACCGCCTCGCCAAAGTTGAGCAACGAACCGTTGGTCTGGTAACCGATATTGGTGTAATACCGCGCCTTATCATTTCCCCCGGAAATTTCTGCTGTTACATCATATCTGCCAAAGGCGTTTTTAAGATATTTGTCGGAGTAATAATCCACATTAGGATACCTGTATGGATTTTTACCTGCGGCATAATTATAAATCGTTTCGGGGCTATAAAGCTCGGCCAGTCCGTCGTTGCGGCGCGCTTCATTGTAAAGCGTCATGTACTCTGCTGATCCCAGGTAGTGGGGATAGGCTTTGGGAACATTCACGCCGGCATTTGCCCGGATGTCGATCCGCTGATTGCCCGGTTTCCCTCTTTTAGTAGTAATGTACACCACTCCTTTTGCAGCCCTGCTGCCATAAAGCGCTACGGCATTCACTCCTTTGAGAAAAGAGATCTGTTCAATTTCTGTGGGCATTACATTTCCTGCTTCACGGGGTACGCCATCAATGACGAGCAGATAGCTCCCCATGCCCCACATACTATTTCCATTGAAACCATTTACCCAGCCGTCCATATTTTCCAGGCTGTAAGTCATATAGTTTAGTTTCATTTGTGACGCCATGTCTACCGCCGAAACGCCTCCCGGCAGGTCTTTTCTATCCACCTTCCGGAATGCCACCTGTACCCGCTCGTCAGGCATATTGGAGATAGTTTTTGCCGTGGTATCCTGCGCCTGTAAAACCGGTGTCCCGCTCATCAGCGCCGCAGATACTATTAATGCTTTTATCTGATTCATGAATTTTTGAAATTAACAGTAAACGATACATGTAAGGGTTGCACGTTTTACCAACCCGGGTTCTGTGGGAATTCCAGGTACATATTGGCATCCGAATTTTTTAACGGCAGCCAGTAATGTTTTTCGGTATACCTGCGCTCCAGGATCACGGCTTCGCGTAAATTGAGTACCCGGTTGTTCTTTGGATCTGCAGTACTGAACGATGGCGACCGGTCAAACTCCACAGATTTCTTCAGTGTGTAAGGACTTTGGATCAGCAACATCCATCTTCTCAGGTCATTGAAACGATGGCCTTCGAAAGACAGTTCCACCGCACGTTCGCGGCGTACTTCGCTCATGAAGCCATCCAGGGAAGCAGTGAAGCGGGCAGCCACGCGTCCAACACCAGCCCGGTCGCGGATCACATTAATGGCGTCTACTGCTGTTTTAGCATAGTTGCCGGCTTTGCCGGTGGCGGAGCCGTAGCCTTGCGCAGCTGCTTCTGCATACATGATGTATATATCTGCCAAACGCATATAAGGCAGGTGAATGTTAAGCGCCTTGTCGTAAGTCCAGCCATTATCAAAGCGGTTAGCAGTTATCGGAATAAACTTATAAAGCAGGTAACCGGAACGACTGCCGCTGCTGACGTCGCGGTAAGTTCCACCGGTATGAAGATTTGCATAACGGTTTCTTTCGTCGGTAGTGGCGCCCTGTACACATTTAACCCCGTCGAAAACAATATCGTTGTAGAAACGCGGGTCCCTGCCTCTCCATGGGTAAGCCGGGTCGTATCCCGATTCCGGATCGGCCTGTGTAATGTCTTTAATGGGCAGGCCGTTAGCCATGCCATAATAATCAACATAGTTAGCCGTAGGAACGAAGGTGATGGCTTCTTCTGTGATCAAAGCCGGGCCGTATTGTTTGGCGGTACCATAGGTAGAACCATGTGCGCCATAATAAGGACTACGGAAAATAGCTTCCGTACCGCCTGGCATTAACCAGTTCTGACCGGTGCTGTAGAAATTAGTATAGTACTTGGAGAATTCTACCAGCTTATAAGGCGCATCTCCGGACTCGCACAGCTGCAACAACTCACCAAATGCGGTGGCCGCTTTTTTGCAATATTCCGGGTTATATGTTTTGCTGCCGGTGGATACATAATTCATCAACGGACTACCTGCCCACAAATAGTTTTTGCCCAGGTAACCCAGCGCCATGATCTTATTAATACGCAGCTGATTTTTTCCCAGCGTTCTTTTTCCTGCGGTAGTATTATCCCAGTTTACAGGCAGCAGGTTTGCCGCCTCTCTGAAGTCGGCCGCGGCTTTATCTGCACACTCGCTGTATTTGAGACGTGGTAAGGTCAGTTTCTGATCGCCGGGAAGTACCTGGTCGATGTAAGGTAAACCACCAAAATACTGGATGAACATAAAATGAAACCATCCCCTGAAAAACAGCAATTGTCCTTTAATCAGGTCCTTCTCTTCCTGGGTGGCATCTGTTAGTTTATCAATATTTGCCAGGCCCATATTGGCTTTCCGGATACCGTACCATCCCAGTTTCCACATCGATTTTGCAAAGCGGTCGTCGTTGGTGCTGGTATTATTCCGGTCCATCCAACCGGCCTGCCAGCCGTCGAACTGCGACTGCCAGCCCCAGAAATCGCCATTGTCTATTTTTACTATAAAGTGAAAATCGCGTGCGGTAGATTGAATTTCATCTTCTCCCCAGTTCCAGGAATTTGTCCAGTAAGCATTGGTAAAATCCGGTATGCAATGATAGAGTTCTTCGGTAAAGCCCTGAAAACTGATAAAGGTTTTAAATGCATTTTCTTCAGACACGATAGATTGTGGTTCCTTATCCAGGAACTTCTTGCAGGATGCCAGGCCAAGTACCATCACTATCCCGGCAAATGCAAGCAGTATCTTTGTATACTTATTCATAAAGATTATGTTTAGAAAGTAAAATTGGCCCCGAGATTGTAACGCTTCACTGTAGGATAAGCTCCCTGTGATGCCCAGCCGGTACCTGCGAAATTTGATTCGCGGTCGTCCGGCATCTTGCTCCATGCCGCCAGGTTATTGCCGTTAAGATATATTCTCAGTGATTCAAGACCCGCCCGCTTTATAAATCCTTTATCGAGTGTGTAGGCGATTTCAGCATTCTTTAACCGCAGATAGGAACCATCGTACATATATTGGGTACCACGGTAATAACCTGCGGGCGTGGACAGCCAGCGTGGCATCGGTACATCTCCGTTGGTATTATTCTTCGACCAGTAACTGCCTTCGTTATAAACCGTGTGTCCCTGGGAACCCAAACTGTTGAATACCACCTGGCGGGTTACGTTATTCACGCCGTAGAATTGTACAAAAGCACTCAGCCCTTTCCAGTCCACGCCAAAGGTGGCGTTGTAGGTATTTGTGGGCCATCCGCTATGCCCATAGGGGATGTTATCCCTTGCATCGATCACGCCATCGCCGTTGTAATCAACGATGTAATAGTTGCCCGGTAGTTTCTGGTTGTCGTTGGTATTGTGCATGGTGCTGCCATAAAGCTCGTCCCATGTGTTGTAGTAGCCCTGGCTGACATAAGAATACGCCTGGCCAATCTGCATACCTTCTGATTTCTGATAAGCCGGCAGCAGTTCGGGGTTGTCGGCTTCGATGATTTTATTTTTGGTATGGGTCATGTTCAGGTCAGACCAAAGCCGGAGTTGTTTCCTGAGGGGATAGCTGAAGTGCAGTTCCAGCTCATATCCCCGCGACGTTACGCGGCCAAGATTAGCCACCGGAGGAGTGGTGCCGTAATAAGACGGAACAGACGACCTGTTGGCAAGCAATATTTTGGAACGTTTGTCTTCGAAGAAATCCACCTTACCTTTTATGAACCCTTTGAATAATTCAAAATCGGCTCCCACATTAATTTTCTCGGCCTGTTCCCATTGCACATTCGGGTTACCCACGGTAGATTCGCGGTACCAGTTGAACGGGCTTTGCTCAGCTCCTTCGCCGGTGGTACCCAACCGCGACCGCCCGCCATAAGCCCACTCGGTGAGGTATAAGAAACGACCCGCCACGTTATCGAAACCCGTTTGTCCGTATGAGGCGCGGAACTTCAACAGGTCCAGGAATTTTACGTTTTCCATGAAGTGCTCATTGGATAAGATCCAGTTCACACCACCTGAAGAAAAGAAGGCAAACCGGTAATCAGGTGCGAACTTTTCCGAACCGTTATAGGCGCCGTTATATTCGATCGTGTATTTATTCTTGTAGTTGTAGGTGGCACGGAATACCCAATCTTCGCGGTACGAGGGGATCATGCTGCCATTGGCCGTAACATTGCGGTTCAGCAGTCCCATGGCAGTTATATTATGGTCATCTGCAATCGTCTTTGCATAATTCAACTGCAGCTGGTAAAACAACCTCCGTTGATTATCCGTAACGGCGCCTGCTGCCGGCGACCACTTGATGCCTTCCTGGAAATCGAAATTGGTTACGCCATCGAAAGCGCTCTTGTAATATACATTTCCGGTGGCGGGGTCTATCCATTTGCGTTGTACGTCGTGGTAAAGGTCATTCACCCCCCTGTCGCTTTCAACGAAAGTATTATCCATTGAAACAGTGGCATTGAATTTCAATCCGTCCACGAGTTTATCCAGGTTCTGTTCCACCGTGAAGTCGGTGGTAATGCGTGTAGTGGTCTGGTATTGAATACCACCCACTGCGAGGCTCCTTGCCGAGTTTTCTGCGCGTCCTTCATTTGGCGCATAGTAGCCCCAGGAGCCATCCGCATATACCGGCAGGAATACATCCGGCGCTGTAGTATACGCGTCGATCCAGGAGCCGTATTGATTACCCGAAAATCCCCACGGACTTTTCCGCACGCCATATGATCCGGAGAGATTTACCTTAAAGAGTGTAGAGGGTGTTAATTGAAAATCCAGGTTGGAACGGACATTTAATCTTGTAAAACCGAAACCGGGTTTATACCCACGCCTGTTATCGTAAATTTTAAAAAGATCGGCTTCATGCAGAAAATCCGCACTGGTGAAATATTTTACAAAACGGGTTCCCCCGCTGATGTTCAGGTTTGCATTTTGTGACGTTGCATAATCCTTGAATAAGGTTTTTGCCCAGTCCACATTAGGATAACGTTCAGCCTCTTCCAGGTTGGCCGGGTTCCGGTATTTATCCAGAATAGCCTGCGGGTAAAAGTTGTTCCAGCTTTCGGGCTTTAATGCGAGTTCGTATTCTATGGCCTCATTAACAGTACGCAAAGCGTCGTACGAATCTGCCTTTCCAGGCAATTTAGAAGGCGCTTTCACAATATTATTTATGGTAGCGCGGATAGAAGCTTTGCCCAGCTTTCCTCTTTTAGTAGTGATGAGGATAACGCCGTTGGCGCCCCGCGAACCAAATACCGCTGTTGCCGAAGCATCTTTTAAAACCGTTACGGTTTCTACAGAACCGATATCGACACTGGACATTGGCCGCTCCACACCGTCTACCAGTATTAAAGGATTACTGTTATTCCAGGTGCTAAGTCCGCGGATGATCAGTTGAGGATCTTCTTCGCCGGGCAAACCGGTGCTTTGGGCCGTAATAAGACCGGGTACATTTCCGGTGAGTGCAGCGCCGATATTCGACACGCCACCGGCCCGTTCCAATGTTTTACCATTGGTTTGTGAAACGGCGGCCACAACGCTCTCCTTTTTCTGCCGGCCATAACCTACGATCACCACATCTTCCAGACCAAAAACATTGTCTTTCATGGTGACCGAAATATTTGACTGGTTACGGATGTTTACTTCCTGCGGTGTTTTTCCTATAAAACTGAAAATAAGCACGTGTTTATCGGCGGGAACGCGCAGGAGAAATTTCCCATCATTACCTGTGCTGGTACTGATCTTCGTTTCTTTTATCTGTACCGTTGTACCGGAAATGGGCGTCTTTTTTTCATCCAGCACCACTCCCTGTACCACCCGTGTATCCTGAGCCTGTAAGGAAGACCAGGGGAGTGTAGCGGACAGCATTACTGCTGTCACAACAAGCCATTTCCATGACTTTGGAGAAAGAATCATTTTAAACATGGAATTCAAAATATTTAATGTTAGGGCAATAAGGGGTTCTGACAGCCAATACAGAACTATCACACCGGCATACCCGGCGGGAACAATGAGATGTGATAAAAAGCAGGACCCCTAAAGTGATTTATCGGATGCTACCCATTAAGTGATGGAATTGAAAATGATTATAACGGGACGTGGTACCCCGGGGGACATTCAAATTTCATAAGTAATCATTTAGTGTTAAATTGACAATTTTTCATAACGGTATCGTTGTAGCCGTTCAGGTGGAGCTGAAACAAAAAACAACAGACGAATCTACAATAGCCCTGTTTATATGAATGGTACGAATCTCCAAAAGGATGGCAATAATGTCTAAATAACGTACAGATGTCGGTTAGCAACCAGTACGGTCCTTAAAATCGGGACTATTTTTTCCCCGTTCTTAACAAGCGGATACTCTTAATAAATATCTCCTGTGAGGCGCCTGCCGGGAACCTGATAAAGAGGTCATGCTGACCAGAAAGATCTTTATTCCGCAAAAGAGCCCGCCCGGAAAGTTGGCCGGGTTTAACCGGAACGCCGGCAATTTGTTTACCGTTCTCCAGGTCGTCAACCAGCACTTTCAGTTCACCACTTTTAGTAGCAGCAGCCGTTATCTCAATTGCCCGGGCTTCTCCGGCGGTACCGAAATCTACTCCTGATATCATCAGCCAGCCGCCGTGTGCCGAAAAATTAGTGACTACCCAATCATCCCCTCTCTTTACTTTATGTGTACCATATTGATTGCTGCTTCCAATGGCAGGCAAGGCGGAAAATCCATCTTTACAAACAAAAAAATCGAAATCAACCGGGCCATGTTCCGCAAACAAACCAATGCTGGTACCTACCCAACTGTTAAAATTAGGCTGGGCTTTATCCAAAGCCACGGCACTGAGAGGCGCGCCCACTGATGTCCAGTTTTTACCATCCGTACTGAAAAAGCCACTCAGCTGATGCTCCCACCTTTCCAGTTTAAGCCAAACGTTTCCTCCTTTATTATAAGGTAGCTCCCGCAACGCGGAGTTCAACTGAAAAACAATTCTCCCCTGCGTATAGTAAAGGCGGGCATATACAGTTTGGTTGCCATTGGTGAGGTAAATGCCGCCATTTGCTGCCTGCGCATCGGCGTCGAGACGGGTAAAGGCTGAATAGAAATGATCTGTTTCCTTTTGCAGGAGGTGGGTTCTCCCGCTGTCGGGAGACAAACGGATCCAACCTTTCCGGTGCGCCAGGGAATACTGTGCTGCTGCGGGTTTTGTCAGGAAATGCCACCAGGCTCCCAGGCTGTCTGTATCAAAATGATCGGTACGTACACTGCGCCAGGGAGTGTTATCGTTATCCAGTGCGGGCTTCACTACCGGTCCGCTAACCGGTGGCGCTCCCCAGGGACGGTCGCCCTCCCACAGTACCTGGTATAAAGAAGTTTGTCGTCCCATACCAGACCAATCATCCTGATCTCTTTTCTGATAACTCTGCCCGATTGTCCACCAGGTACCATCCGCCAGTTGAACGGGTGCTGAAATATGATTGGGACGGGCAAAAGTATTGTGCGGGTCAGGGCTTGGTTTGAAAAAATTGCCCAGCCGTTCCCACTTGGTGGAATCTGCCGTGAGGGCTGTTGCCCGCAAAACATACTGACCACCGGATACGTCGCCGGCCGGGAAGTAGTAGTAATATCCATTGCGTTTACACATTACGGGGCCTTCTGCCCAGCTGTATTGCAGGTTTGCATTCATCCAATCCAGGTTGATCACTGAATCCGTGAGCTGGCCGTCCTGCCCAAGCGCCTGCAGGCGGTTTACTTTCTGGCCATTTTTAATTACCATGTATGGCTTTCCGTCGTCATCTACAAAAATGGAGTTATCGTAGCCGAGTGGTCCGGTCTGAGGATTATCCTTCACCCGCACCGGGGCTGTCCACGGACCCTGTGGCGCAGCTGCTTTGGAAAACCATTGTCCGCCGGAAGAAAAATAGATCCAATAGGAGCCATAAAAATACGTGATGGCGCCCTGCCATACGCCGGCACCGGGGCGGTCCGCTACCATACCGGTATTTTCCGGCGGCAATACACGGCTGATCACTTTCCAATGTACCAGGTCTTTGGAATGATAAATGGGCAGGTAGGGATTGAAATGAAAAGAAGAGCCACAGTGATAGAAATCGTTTCCCACCTTTAGCAGGGTTGGATCGGGATGATCTCCTGGCAGAACAGGATTGATATAGGTATTCACTGCCGAATAAAAATGTGTGGAATCTGTTTCAGCGGGCGGCTTCCTGCCAGGGCCTCTTTGCTGGGCCAGCCCGTTTTGCATCGTCAGGCTAAAAAATAAAATAACAAAGACAATCGGTTTTAGTAACATTTCGTAAACGTGGTTTTTTGTAGCGGTAAGATAATTCCACGCTACTCCAACCGGCGGGTACAAATGTTGAAATGAAGGGTAAAAATGTTTTATCCGGCAGTCTGCCACTCATTTCTTACAAAAAAAACTCCGCCGGTTAAGTACCGGCGGAGTCAGGAATGTTTTTTTATAAAAACGCCTTACAGGTAATTATTGATGATATTTTCCAGGTACTCCTGTCTGCCGCTTCTTACCGCAGGTTCTCCCTGGGCGATAGCAAAGGCGCGCAGTTCTTCCAGGCCGGCCTTTCCTGATTCAAAGGCTTTTGCTGTATCAACGCTGAAAGAGGCATAACGTTCCTGACGGATTTTGCGGTAGTCGCTTTTCTCCAGGATTTCATCCGCAGTGATCAGGGCGCGGGCAAAGCTGTCCACCCCACCGATATGAGCGTAGAATATATCCGCAGGATCGGTAGAGTTTCTCCTGATCTTCGCATCGAAGTTGATGCCGCCACCTTTAAAGCCGCCGCCTTCGAGGATGATCAGCATGGCCTCAGTAAGCTCGTTGAGGTTGGTGGGGAACTGGTCGGTATCCCAGCCATTCTGGTAGTCGCCCCTGTTGGCGTCCATGCTTCCGAGCAAACCGGCGTCTATAGCTACCTGCAGCTCATGCTGGAAAGTATGGCCAGCCAGTGTTGCGTGGTTCACTTCGAGGTTGAGCTTAAAGTCGTTCAACAGGTCGTACTGACGAAGGAACCCGATCACCGTTTCTGCATCATAATCATATTGGTGTTTGGTAGGCTCGCAGGGCTTGGGTTCAATAAAGAATGTACCTGTAAAGCCATTTTTGCGGGCATAATCCCTTGATGCCTGCAGGAACCTTGCCAGGTGTTCCTTTTCCCGCTTCATATCTGTATTTAACAGGCTCATATATCCTTCACGGCCGCCCCAGAAAACATAGTTCTCTCCACCAAGTGCAATAGTGGCATCGAGCGCCGCTTTTACCTGGGCTGCTGCATGGCTTAATACGTGGAAGTCAGGATTGGTGGCCGCACCATTCATATAACGGCGGTGACTGAACAGGTTGGCGGTACCCCATAATAACTTAACGCCACTCTCCTCCTGTTTCTGTTTCAGGTACTGCGTAAGCGTTTGCAGGCGCTTTTCATTTTCCGCGATGTCGTTTGTGTAGTCAACCACATCTACATCATGGAAGCAGTAATAAGGAAGATTGAGTTTGGTAATCAGTTCAAAAGCGGCATCCGCTTTGTCTTTTGCGCGGGCAACAGGATCTGCGTTCTTATCCCATTCAAAGATGTGTGTTGCTTCGCCAAAGGGATCGGCGCCGGTTCCGTTAAAGGAGTGCCAGTAAGCAACAGCGAAGCGCAACCATTCTTTCATTGGTTTGCCAGCCACTACTTTGTTCTCATCATACCAGCGGTAAGCTAAAGGATTATCGGTACGTGGTCCTTCAAATTTAATGGCATCAATGCCTGCAAAAAATTCTTTCTTTCCAGTAATTATTTTCATATCCGTGTTTTAATAACGCAAATATGACGGGAATTTAAAGGGCTGGCAACCGTTATTTTTGAAAGAAAATATGCTATCTTATCAATAATTTGATAATTTTACCCATTTATATGATAAGATGGGTTATCTTAAGTCTGCATGAAAACGATTCTTCAGAAAATCACCAACGATTCCAGTCAGAGCTTTGCCTGCCGTATTTATGAAACGCCGCAGTTTGAAACCAACTGGCATAAGCATCCTGAATACGAATTGATCCTGATATTAAAAGGCAATGGAACCGCCATGATCGGCGACTATGTAAGCGACTACACGGTGAACGATGTATTCTTTATGGCTGGTAATCTTCCGCATTGGTTCAGAAAAAGTCATCCTAAAATGAAGGGGGCCGCCCTGGTTATACACTTCACCCGGGATTGCTGGGGAGATGGGCTGCTGCAAATGGCGGAAATGAAAACCATACAATCCCTGTTGCAAAAGAACAACGGTATACAGCTGGAACACGCCCTGAAAAAGGAGGTGTCGGAAAGCATGCAGCAGATACACCATGAAAAAGGCTTTGATAAACTGATCCTTTTACTGCAATGCCTGCATAGAATAGGTCATTCAACCCAATATAAAATACTGGCAGAAGATTTCACCGATACAGGCAATGTGCTCAACCCCGTCATCGAGAAAATTATTGATTTCTCTTTTAAACACTATCTCGAAAAAGTGACCCTTGAAGAAGTGGCTGCTATTGCAAACATGAGCGTGCCCAATTTTTGCAGGTTCTTCAAAAAAAATATCAAAAAAACATATTTCGATTTCCTGAGAGATCTGCGCATCAGTCATGCCTGTAAACTGCTTACTGCCACTACGCAGCCGATATTGGATATCTGTTATGAAAGTGGTTATAAAAGCTGGGCACACTTCAGTAAACAATTCAAAGAAGTAAAACAGCAAACGCCGAGTGAGTACCGGAGAACGTATTTGTACGAATGAATCTATTTATCAATATCCATAGGTAAATAAATACAGCAATGACCGTTTTCTTTAAGGCTGCTGATGATATCAGCTGCCTTAAAAAAAACGCCCTCCACCCTCATGATCTTGTCTTCATCTTCCAGATCAAAAGTTATCCTCAGGCATGGATACATCTGCAAGAGATCATTGATGATCTCTTTGGCTACATCTGCTGACTGAACATCTGTTTTGAAAACATTTACCATAAATGCAATTATTTCTTCTTCCCTATCAGGGAAAAAGGATTGAATGATACTCCTACGTTGAAATAAAAAGTTGGATCCGGGGTGGTTTTGAATACCGGTGAGCCGAATGAATCCTCCTTACGGAACATCCTTCCGGATGGGGTTATCCTCATCCCTGTTTTTGCAGTGAACACAAAATATTTTGCAATGAGATGTTCATAAGTTAACCCGGAGTTGATATCCAACTGCCTGTATTCATACTTTTGAGAGGTGCCATCTATATTGTACAGGTAAAAGGAGGTTCTATCCATCTCTGCCCCCAATGATACCCTGCCATTGGTGAATACGGGTTTTCTCAGGTAAACACTTCTGGGGAGAACAACATCTGCGATCAGCCCGTTATTAAATTTATGCTCATAGGAGAAAGTTGGTACGATGGGACTTTGGGCACTCGGATCAATACTAATGAGTATGCCCGCCGTCATCTTTGTGCGTTGATTGGCTTTCAGGATCATTGTACCTGTCGCCATTCCTTTCACCCTTTCAAGATACTTCTCACTCCCATCTACCAAAATACTGGAAGTATAGATGGTGCGTTTATTAAATAAAGTTGAAAAAAAAGTAAAGTTGACAGATGAAAAAAGATAATGAAAATCGCCGTCAACAGTTTTGACTGTTCCTCCAACAGAGGGTACTAAACCAGCTTCCGCAGTGGTATACCTGTAGCCCACAGTAGCACCCAATAGCCAGTTTTTTCTTTTTATAAAGTTGATATTGGCGCTCACTTTAGCCTGCGAGAAACTGTTAATCTTACTATCCGGCAACGACTTCCCTCCTCTTTCCGAAGAAAAGTTATACGGAGCAACATGGGTAAATTCTATATTGAAGGGCCGTGTAATGGCGAATTTGTCGGCCGCATAGGCCACTACCCGTTTGGATATATTCACGCTATCCTTAGCAGCGCCGGGAATACTGTCCCGCGTCTGTGAAAAACTTTCTGCCGATAAAGTCAGCAAACCTAATACTAATGGTACTGCATTTTTCAAAACATCCATCTTCTTTATTTTATACTTTTAATTATAGACCAGGGAAAAAATTATTGTTGGCGAAGTGGAACAAAGAAAGGATTAATACCATAGCAGTTTTCCCTTTTTATACCAAGCCGGTTACATTTTATATTAAATCCTTTCGCGCCGGAATTTGGTATAAGAACAAGGGTGGTTTGTATAATATCCGGTAACTGCCGGATATATCGTTTTATCTTTGTGCAGGTTTAAGAAACCCTGGAATATCATGAAACACGAACACCCGGAGTTAAAGGAAAGGAAGATTATACAGCTGATCGTTGACGACCGGTACAAGTTTTTACGTCATGCGGTGTTGTTACTTGGATCTCTGGCTATCATTTACAATACCAACCCGGTTTTACAATACTCCGGAACCTACAGGTATTTCAAGTTGTTCTGCGTGTACGGAGCGCTGATAACGATGTGCTACATCAACATGAATGTACTGGTGCCCAGGTTTTTCTTCAAGGGTTGGTACATAAGCTACCTGGCACTCCTGGTTTTACTGGTATTGGTGTTTATGGTACTGATGTTCGTATTATTAAATATGTTTTCCTCGTATGCACAATTGCCGCCGAACTTGTATGCCCCTGCCAATAAAATGGGATTCTATGAAGGAACAATCCTCTTAACACCGATTATCCTGGTCACTACTATGATCAAGCTGTTCCAGCGGTGGATGAGGGACAATGAAAGAATTACGGAGCTAAGGAATATCACCCTGACTATGGAACTAAACGAATTGCGGAACCAGATCAATCCGCATTTCCTGTTTAACATGCTCAATGGAATCAGGGCGCTTATGCGCAGCGATCCGGAGAAAGCAGATATTGTTATTATGAAACTATCCGAATTTCTTCGCTACCAGCTTTATGAGAATAATGAGGAAAAAACACTGCTGAGGTCCGAGATCAATTTCCTGTCCAATTTCCTTGATCTGGAAAAAATCAGAAGAGATAACCTGTCGGTCAGTATCGAAAATCATACGGCTGCTTCAGCCCTGAACCATATCTTTTTACCACCTAACCTTTTCACTACCTTTGTTGAAAATGCTATAAAGCACAGTGTAAACATAAACGGGGCGGAATCCTACATCAGGATTGGCATAACCGTTAGCGATGATAAACTTTACTTCCAATGTGCTAATTCGACAGACCCCGGATATATACCCTCCGATGAAAAAAACAGTGGATTAGGCTTAGCAAACATAAAAAGACGGCTTGAACTTTTATATGGCGATAATTGTGATCTTGAGATTACTTCTTCAGAAAATGAATATAATGTAAAACTAACAATACCGTTATGAACTGTATCATTGTAGATGATGAACCACTGGCAAGAGAACAAATGCAGGCATTGATCAAAGAAGTATCCCGGCTGGAGATATTGGGAAAATTCGCCAATGCCCTCACTGCCCTGGACTTCTTAAAAGAAAATGAGGTAGATCTTATTTTCCTCGATATTGAAATGCCGATGGTAACGGGATTGCAGTTTGCCGCACAACTGCCCAGGCAAACGCTTACCATTTTCACAACAGCTTATCCGCAATACGCATTAAAGAGTTACGAGCTGGATGCCATCGACTACCTCCTTAAACCCATAGAAAAATCGAGGCTGGGGAAAGCAATCAATAAAGCGGAGGTATATAGAAAATTGCTTTCAGATGATACCGAAAAGAGTATTATTGAGTCCAATACAGTTGACTTCTTACTGATTAAATCAGAGCGGAAATTCCATAGGATCAATTTTGCCGATATCAGGTTTATAGAGGGGCTGAAGGATTATGTGGTCATGTATGTCGGTAACCAAAAGCTTATTACTGCCATGAATTTAAAAACCATTCACCAGAAGCTGCCCCAGCACCTTTTCCTGCGGGTCAGCAAGTCCTATGTGGTGAATACAAAATATATAGATTCCTTTGATCACCGCAATATTTACCTCAGCGAATTTGAGATCCCCCTCGGCGAGGTGTATAAAAAGGATTTCTTTTCGATTTTTTCAGGTGGCTCGCTCAATCCGGAAGAGTGAGCTGTTTATACTGAGAACCTTTTTAAACGGTGAATACTACAAGATCAATAAAGCAACTGTGTTGCCCTTTATTCTTTAACAATTTTGAGGTCTTTAAAGTATCCCTCTGTGCCCACATCCACCCATAAACCAATACCACCTGATGCATCTGGTCCATGTTTCAGGTCGCTGACAATGAGGGATGGTTGTTTGTTTCCATTCAGAAAAAGCTTCGCCTGGTTTTCTTTTACCACTATTTTCATGGTGATCCATTCATTGAGGTCCATGTCGGCATATGACTCATAAACGCCTGGCGATTCGTTACGAAGGCGGTCATACGTATAATTGGGGTAAGAAAAATACTGTATGGCATGATTCCTCCTTAACTGATCCTCCGCTCGTCCATTAGTGGGCCGTATGTAGATAGCTTCAAACTTATTATTTTCCGGGTTAATTCTAAAGGCAATGCCAATAAAGCCACGCGAAGTCTTCGGGGCGTCTTTCAAAAGTTTGCTGAGCACTTTTACGGTGATCGTTCCGTTCCTGAAATCGCTGTTTTTTACTTTTGCAAAAGTAGGCTCGTCAGCGTCTTTTACAGAAGAGTCTTTGATAACCTTTACGCCGGTTTTTTCTATTGACATTTGTACACTTACGGCCTCCAATGTGTTTACATTCAATGTTGCCGTCTGTCCGCGGGCGTTCCCGGACATAAGCAGTATACCACTTGCAAGTAATGAGAAGATGTATTTCATTTCGTTAGTATTAATTTAGAAGAAAGACGGCCACTGCGATGTTATTCTTTCGCACAAGAACCTGTATATCCGGTATTGTACCAATAAACAATCTTAAGAAATAAATTTAAACTATATTAAGATTATTTTTTAAGATTTTATGATGTTTTAAATTTTCCATGGTTTTCACTTAAAACCGGACCATCAATCACGGAATGGTTTTTTATATTTGTATTTTTCGTAGTCTTCCTATTCACTCATTCATGAAACATTCATTCATCCTTACATTGTCGATAATCCTTTGCCTGACTGCTCTTACCGGTAAGAGCCAGACAACATGGAAAACATTTAACCATAAAAACGGCTTTACAATACAATTACCCGATTATTTCAAAGAAGGTCTGCTGGTAGCTGGCGGTACGCTACAGTGGTACACAACAGACATAGACCACGAAATTTCAGTTACTGTTGAAATGTGGGGCAATGGCACACAAAAAGAACTGCAATCTTATTATGACAATGATCTGAAATCGGACAAACGCGTCGTTTATAAGACGATAAAACCTATGTGGTATGTGATCAGCGGCCACGAAATGGATGGCATCCCATATATCTTCTATCACAAAAGTATTATCAGGAGTGGCTTACTATATCACCTGCGAATCAGGTATCCGGAAAATGAAAAGCTGCTGTTTGATAAAATACTGGGGAAAATATCTGCTTCTTTCAAATAGAAATCTCCAATATCCCCACAGATAGGAAAAAGGGGGTAATATATAGTTACAACTCATCAATATCCGTTGAAGGTTTTATTTATACAGCGATATTTTTGTGTCTATTGTTAACTAACCTGCTATTTATGAAACCTCGTATTTTATTATACGCTATTTTGTTACTTTGCTATCATCACAGTGTTTTTGGGCAAAAAGCATATAACTTCGGAGAGGGTATCATAAAAATCGCACATTATTTTGCAATGGAGAGGAACCTACTTCATCCGGATACTGCAAACAACTTGTTTACAAACTACACCTATTACATCAAAGGCTCCAAAGTATTAAGAAGAGAAGGTACTTCATCCTCTCCTACAAATAGCGACAAGAAAATAACCAGGCAAGGTGATACCGTATTTAAAACGACTCTCACCGCGAAGATGGTAATACCGGAGTACCTGCTGGATTTTCATCAAAATAAGGCATATACCTTTTATACAAAGAAAGATCAGCCGATGATATCTGTAAGCCCGATCAGGGATCTGCGATATGATTTATTTTTCAAGGCTTCTTTATCTTCCAGCAGGAATAATAATTGCATCCTGGAAGCTATTCCAAATCAAAATGGAGATACCTGTGCCATCAATTATGGCTATGGCATTGTGGGCAAAGATTCTGTATTCTTTCAGTTTAGTACAAAACAATACCCGGTTGAATCTCCATTAACCTATTTTTTCCCGGCGGGCACCAGCCCTTTCATTACTTTATTGTGGGCGCCGACACCTGGCACGGGAAAAGATGGTAAGCCATTCAGTGGATTCTCTGTGCTTGTTGTTAAGGATGTCATCGATGTAAAGTTGCCTGACTCCTTATTCACGATTCCTTCTAATGCTATTTTGAAAGAAAATGTTTCTATGATGGAAATGTATGACCCCAATATCCCTTAACAGCTGAACACTTTATTGCTGAGCCCCTTTACCATCACGGCATACCTTTATTATTAACGTATTATTATCATTGCCCTCATGATAAAAATATGCAGAGATAATTTCTAATTTCATTCCATGGAAAACATTGCTTTGTTAAAACAGCTAACCGATAAAACAGCCGGCATTTTATACTTTAGTGAGTCGGAGTATCCGCTAACCATTGAGCAGTGGGGCGTTTTACCACCTGCTAAAGTGCATGGTAAAATAGCGGCATTGCACCATGTTTCACCGGATGCTCTGAAGTCCGTGGAAGAAGAAGCATTTTTTAGCCATATCACCACTGCCGCTGATCCAAATGACGCACCGATTGTTGCCAACGCACAAAAGTTTAAAGCACTCCGGCAATTCCTCCGGGAAAACCTTACGAATATCCAGATAACCCGTGTAGAAGCAGGAGCCAGTATTCCTGTTTATATCACCGGACACCAGGCAGACGGCACCTGCATAGCATTGACTACAACAGCGATAGAATCCTAAGCAATCCGATAATCCATAAAAACCTGCATTATGAAACCCTTCATCAGGCATATCCTTGTTATATGCTTTGGCGGTGTATTGTTCACTTCCTGTAAAAAGGAAGCAACTATCCAACCCCAGGAAACCCTCCCTTCACAACGTAAGGCGACCACAGAACTGACTACCCTGCTGACAGAAAATTTCGAATCCGGCAGTAAAACGGCGTATGCAAGTGGTACGGTAACCTTGTCCAGCGGCTCCTGGACACTGGATGATGCCCTGATTGGCACACTGTCGGCCGATCTGAAAAATGGTACCAAATCAGTACGTATCAGGAACACCGGTACATTAACGACCAACTTTAATATCGCCGGCGGAACAGGTACCGTTACCGTTACGGTTCATCATGGCAGCTATGGGTCGGATGGTAGCAGCGACTGGCAGTTATGGACTTCCGGTGATAATGGCGGAAGCTGGCAACAGCAGGGCAGCAACATTACTACTTCCGGTAACCTGCAGGCAGCTACTTTTACTTTTACTTTTACCGCTGGCGCCAGTCTGCGGATCAGCATCCGGAAAGTTTCCGGTGGCTCAAACAGGATTAACATCGATGATATTTCCATTATGACCGGCGATGGCAGCAGCAATCCGCCTCCTGCAGCGGGAGACAACGACAATATGTTACTGGGCAACCCAAGCAACGCGCTGGCAGATATCTCTTCAGAAAATAATTACCTGATGGTAAAAACTTACTATGCGCTATCATATAGCCGTAGCCGTGGTACCCCCAATTGGGTAAGCTGGCACATACAATCATCCGATCTGGGCTCCGTTTCCCGCAGCGATGATTTCAGGGCAGACAACACGTTGCCCGCCGGATGGTACCAGGTACAAAACAGCAGCTACAGCGGCTCAGGATTTGACCGTGGCCACAACTGCCCTTCCGGTGACAGGACATCCACCACCGAAGCCAACTCCGCGACCTTCCTCATGACGAATATGATGCCGCAGGCGCCTAATAACAACCAGCAGACATGGGCTAACCTGGAAAACTATACCCGCAGCCTTGTTAACGCCGGCAATGAGGTATACGTGATCGATGGTAATTATGGCCAGGGCGGCACCGGCTCCCTGGGCGGTGTTACCAATACCATCAACAACGGGAATGTAACAGTTCCGGCCAATATCTGGAAGGTTATAGTGGTACTGCCTGCAGGCAACAATGACCTGAGCAGGATTAACGGGGCAACCCGGGTGATTGCGGTGAATACACCCAACACCAACAGTATTAACTCCGACTGGACCCAGTACAGGACAACCGTACGTGATATTGAAAATGCCACTGGTTACAACCTGTTATCAAGTCTGCGCGTAAGCTTACAGGATAGCCTGGAAACGAAGATCGATAACCAGCAATAAAAATATTAGCCCTCCATATCAATTACTCATAAACCAGCCTGGCCTGGAAGGTTTATGGGTAATTGATACTCTCTGGCGGTAAAACTGTGTATCAGGTCACTGCTATTGCTTTACCATTGTAAATGTCAGTTTATCGCCCGCCACAATTGAATTTTCCGTATAATAAACCAGTGTTTTACAATCATAACTGGCCACCGTACCATTTAAAGTACCATCGCTGGTTAGTGTATTCCCCTTCATCTGCCAGGCGCCGTGTTTACTTTCCGCCGGGGTGCAAACGGTGCCTGCGTCGTTGTATTCGTACGTACCATCGCTTTTTAAAGTGATAATATCGTCTTTTTCACAGGCGTCCATAGATGCCAGGTAGTCGACAGGCGCCGCAGCCGCACTTGCCTGGTACTTCAATGCCGTCAGTTTATAGGTTCCCGATAACCCCGTCATACTTATACTGCACCCAGGTGCGTTACTTTCTTCTTTCTGACAGGAAAGGATACAGCTTGTGGCGATGGCCACTAAAAACCATTTCATAGTAATTATTTTCATTTATTTTGTTTATTGATAGTACCTCTTTCCCCTTCCTGATGGTTGGCTAAAGTGAAAAAAATATTTTTTTTGATGACTACCCAACCATTGCGGCAAAAAAGAGGGTACTGTTAATGGAATTATCCCGGATGTTAAAAGAAACAAATGAAAAACACTGTATTAATAATAGCTGCGGCCTGTTTAACCAGTTGTACTTCCATCAGGCTGACTATCCCGGACGCCTTCAGACAACAGGCTACTATGCAGCATGTGAAAGGCGCAAGAGGGAATAAAATGTCGTTCGATCATTTTATGACTTCCAGAATAAAAAGAGGCATTCATTTAAGTTATCCCGGGTGGGGCGGACGAGGTTTCTTCCTGGAAAATCTATTATGGAATAAAATTGGTATCCAGAAAAGCGAAAGTGTAACAAAGGAAAAGGCAAAATTCAGTTATACCTTGTCCGATGGGAACCATAGCGTAGAAGTATATGCAGATGAAAAAGAAGTAACAAAAAAGCTCGAATATGAAGTTATTAATGGCCAGGGGCCCTTCAGCGGTTTCGAGCAACTCCAGCAGTATAAATATGTATTTTCAGCGCTCATCGGCGTTGATACCACACAGGAGAGTAAAAACTGGGAATTACTGATGACAAACATCTATGACAGGAAAGCAGAAAATGATAAAAACCCGTTTACTTATATCAGGCAGGAAGATAATGGACTGGCCACAAACGGTATTGATACTATTTTTATCAAACCATTGAGCATCAAAAATACGGCCCTCCCCGATGGCAAAACCGGCAAGCTGCCGTTTAAACTGCTGTCAGGTTATGAACTAAGTACCAGCGACGGCGTGGTAGCCATTATTGATATGATCGACCGCAATATCTGGTTCTACAATGAGCTGGATGCTACCGGAAAATTAAATATCAGTGCCATTGCAACCGCTATTCTGGCAAGGAAAGTACACGATGCAAAGTGGTAATCCGTTGGTGAACCTGATAATATAATCCGCTGGAACAGGAATTAAACAATATCATTATTGAGTGCCGCAATGGAACAAGAAAGGCACAAGAGCAACTATACCGGCTGCTTTATGGATTTGCCATGACTATTGCCATGCGTTACGCCATAGATGAACACGAGGCTGCTGACATCCTGGGACACGCATTTGTAAAAATGTTCCGGAGCATACAAACTTTTGACGCTACGAAAGGAAATTTTCACGGTTGGTTGAAAAAGATCATCATCAATGAATCATTAGACCATATAAAACAAAGGAGCCGTTTCACCAGCCTGCAACTGGATGCTGCAGAAGAGCCAATTATTAATAATGATATCATTGAGAAAACGGATGCAGCCGCCATACTGCAGCTGGTAAAGCAGTTGCCGCCAGCTACCCACGCCGTGTTTGTCTTATATGCTATCGATGGCTACACCCATAAAGAAATCGCCGGGCAATTAAACATCAGCGAAGGTACCAGCAAATGGCATTTAAGTGAAGCGAGGAAAATTCTTCAACAGAAACTAGCAGCAATCAGAACTTAGTGAATACAAACACTCCATATGAGCAGTTAATAGCAACAAAGCTGAACCAGGTTCCTGTGCCGGATATGGCAGACAGTATCTGGGCCAGCATTGAAATGCAGCTGGATGCGGTTACTGAAGTACCGGATAAAAAAACTACGCCTAAATTTAAAGGAAAAAGCTGGTATGGTTTTGCCGGATTAACAGTAGCCGTTACAGCGCTCTGGTGGTATTCCAGCTATACAAATCATACACAGAAAATTGTAACGCCACAAAAGGATTCATCTGTAACGGAAATGCCCTCCCCTGCTAAAAACATCCCCATATGGATTGACAGTCCCGAAAAGAAAATCATACCGGTTATGCCGGCGCCGGTAAAAACAGATAGTATATCACTGGAAGAAACACCCGGAAACCATACCAACATGGATTCGGTGGCGGAGCGAATATTTCCGCTGATTAAACTGGACTCCTCATCTCATAACAACGCCAACCCGCTTGTTGATTCCATATCTATCCCGCCGTCCGTAAAAAAAGCCAAAGGCGTAAAAGGTATCAGCAGTGATGATTACAAAATATCAGCGGAAAAAGATGCTGGCAGGAAATATTAAAGATGGTACTCACATAAACCTTTCCGGATGTCTGCAACGTCATCAGGGCTGCAACTACGACCTCCCTCTATCTCAAGACTAATGAATATTCAGATGCAGAGAGGTAATTTATTTCAAAAGTAGCCATCCATTCTCTCACAAAGGGTTACTCCGGGAACTTGAATAAATTACATCAACATCCCTGTAATAAAAAAAGGCAACAGAAGACTCAAGCTCCTATTGCCCTTAACCCCTTACCTACTCTACTAACGCGTCGTATATCCTCCATTGGCAAAAATGGTTTGCCCGGTAATCCACCAGCCATCTGTAACTAAAAACTCAACCAGCGGAGCGATATCTTTGATATCCGTAAGTCCGCCCAATGCGGAAGCCGCTTTATGATAAGCCACTGCCTCTGTGCTTTCCTGCCCGTAAAAAAACGGGGTATCCATTGGTCCGGGTGCTACAGCCGATACCGAAATACCACGAACACCAAACTCTTTGGATGCGGCACGGGTAAAGTCTTCTACCGGCGCTTTCATTCCGGCATAAGTAGAATAGTACCCGGTAAATGCCGCCAGCAGAGAGGTAACGATGGTACATATCTTACCATTACCATTCAATTTTTTTCCGGCTTCCTGAATAAAGAAATATGCTACTTTGGAGTTAATGTCCGACATACTGTCGTACTCCGCTTCGGTGGTGTCTACATACGGCTTCTTCAAAACCTTACCAACGGTGTTGATGGCAATGTCTATTCCGCCAAATTTATCAATGGCTTCATCAAAGAATTTAGCGATATTATTTACATCAGTGAGGTCAGCCTGAAACAGGAATGCTTCAGCTCCTAAAGCTTCTACATCGGCCAGTGTTTTTTCTGCATCAGCTTTTGTATTTCCACTGTTGTAGTGGATCGCCAGTTTTGCTCCTTTCGCTGCAAAATTACGGCTTAATAGTCCTCCCAGGTTTTTCGCTCCACCCGCGATTAAAACCACTTTTCCATTTAAATCGTTTCTTGCCATATTAATTGTTTTAATTACGGCAAAGGTCTGTATGCTAAATAGGTTTATCGTGGTGAACTTTTCGGAAGTTTCAACCTGGCAGATTATTTTTCCGCCATTGATCCGGGGTTAACCGTACATATTTTTTGAAGAATTTTGAGAAATTGGAAGGGTCGTAAGTCAGGGTCATAGCAATATGTGCAATAGAAGCGTCTGTTTCCTGCAAAAGTTGTTTGGCCTTTTCTATAATTTTCTGATCATAGAAATGACAGGGATGAGCGCCCATTGTTTGCTTGATGGTATCGGTCAGGTGCTTGTGTGAAACGCATAATTCAGAAGCTATTTCATTCAGCTCCATCATTTCTGTCACTCTCCCCTGTACCAGGTCATCAATGTGCTTGTCTAAAAACACAAAGTACTGACTGGTTATTTCCTCACTCCTTTTTATCCGATTATTACCAGTATCAGCCATTATTACTTTTTTACAAATTTAATATCTAAAGATTAGATATCCATACCAAACATTTTTTGGGTAATCGCAACTATTAAACTAGTTTAGGTCAATAGTTCATCGGCGATACTTAATAGTTTGACAGTTATGAAAAAACATCTGGTTATTTTACTTGGCATACTTTCCTTGTCTTCAGTGGTCGCTGCACAGCAACCTAAAACGGCTCCCACCCAGTCTCTTTCTATAAAAGACCTGGAGAATGCTTTCTATGCCGGTGAGAAGGTAAAAGAATACCTGGTAAAAAAGGGATTTAAAACAGATCGCATCCTGAACAACAATGATTACGACGAAGACACTGTCGTAACCAGCAACGGGAAAGGTGATAAGATCCTCCTGGTTTATTATTACGGTCGTGTTACTATGTTACTTTTCCAAACTAATGCTCTATCAACAGCCAAAAAAATGTTGAGCAGTGCGCCGCCCCGTTATCAGTTGACCGACAGCGTAGAACTGGCGAAGGGTCCTGATGCCAAAACATTCTTCCAGAAAAGATATGCTTACCTGGAAAAACGGAATACGCCAACATCTCTTACTCCTCCGCCACCTTATCCGGATGCAAGGTTTGTTTTTTGTTTTACCAACCCGTCTGAAGGAAATGAAAAAAAACAGTACACTATTCATTTCTGGCAAACAAAAACAACAGTAAACACAGGCGACATAGTAGAAATGTCGAATCAGCAGACCCGGCCACCGGAGATCAGCTCCTATGAGTATGACCGTTTCCAGATCGATTCACTTAAAGTGGACCGGTATTTACATCCCACCAAAATCAATCCCGTTGCTCCCGGTGTACCCGGCCAGATGAACGAATTCATTCTTCAACATATCTTTAATGATCATTACCTGCCGCTTCAATTCCTGGATTACTCCGGGGTGCAATCAATTTTCATAAGCCCCAACAATGAAAAACAACGTTCATTGGAATATCAATTTAATACTGCCGGGCAACTGACGGCTGTTCTGTTAAAAAGGCAGCAACCTTCCACTGAAAGAGATTGGGAACAGTATATTCCTTTCGATGCAGAGGCGTATTCACTGGTTACCATCGATAACAAACCCGCAGATTTTGGTTTTGATACCCGGATGCATGCTATAACATACGAACAAACCATTCCTGTTAAAGCCGGCAATGTTTCCCTGGATTATAACATGGACACTGTTATCGCATACAGCCCCAACTGGTTAAGGGTTTATAAAATGCTCAACAAAACCTTTTTCCTGATTGAAGAATACCATCTTTCACCCGAAAGTTACCGGAACAAAAAATTAAATACGGGACATAAATTTACACTGGAAGAAAAAGACGGAAATGTATATTATTCTTGCTATCAGACTGAAAAAGACCGCGTCCTGTTTAAACGCCGCTATTCCAACACCAAATGGGAGCTGCCCTTAACCATCTTTGATTATGATGCCAATCGTGCGGACTACAACCGTTTATTTGAAAGCTACCAACAAAAAGAGCCGGGGCAGATTGTAAAAGAAACCAGGCAAAACGGAACTTATACTTATACCATCGGGCAGTCTCATTTGAAAGAGTTGACGGATTGTAAGGTGATGTATAGAGCGTATTAGGGTTCATGGCTGGTAAAACCGCTAACGCCCTGCAATTAACACTGTAGGGCTTTTTTTATCTTCTTTTCGGTAGCTCCACATAAAAAGTGGTACCATCACCGGCGTTACTTTCAAACCAGATCTTACCTTCATGCGCTTCTACAATCTGCCGGGAAATAGCCAATCCTAAACCAAAAGACTGCTCTCCCGAAGTACCCTGTCTCTTGGCATCTGTAAACATACTAAAAACCCTGTTCCTTAAATTCTCGGGTATTCCTATGCCATGATCGGCTACGCTGATCTGAACAGTATCTTGCTTGTCGACCAGGGCTACATTAATTACAGATCCTTCGGGGCTGAATTTCATTGCATTTACAACAATATTGCTGATCACCCTCCAGATCTTTTCCCGGTTTATAGGAATCACTATTTCTTCGGTATGCAATGTGATCATTTGGTTCTTCTCACTTGACTTGAACTTTAACAGGTCAATACAATAACGAAGCAGAGTGTGTATTTCAACAGGCTCTTTTGTTAAACCTTCTGCGGTGATATTCATATTCAGCAGGTCGGCTATCATGTCCAGGGAATGAAGACTGGAAGTTTTCATCAGCCCAAGCATTTCCCTGTCTGCTGGCTGCAACTCTTCATTTTCAAGTAGCAGCGTGGCGATGCTGACGGCGGCAGCTATTGGATTTCTCAGGTCGTGTGCAACGATCTTCATGATACGGGTATTCTCCTGCTGACTTTGTTCCAGCGATCCAAGCGCCATTTGTAATTGTTCATTTTTCTGGGCCAGCTTATTGTTGAGCTCTTTGGAACGTCTCAGGCTATACCATACCCCTGCGAGGATAACAACCACCATGATAGAAAAAACCACAAACCCGGTCAGATAGCCGGTTTTCAGCTCATTATCTTTTTTTAACAGGGCCAGTTTATATTGCTGCTCCGTGTCTTTGAAGATAGCATCCATGTCAATATCCCTTAACCCGGCACTGACCTTGCTAACAGAGTCCTGCGCCCTTTGATATTTCTTTATAAATGGATAGGCCAGTTGATACTGCCCGGTTTTATCAAAATAATTCCATTTTACTTTATACCATCTCTGGCGAAGATTTTCATTTGTCGGGTTGTTCCCCTCTTTGCCCAGGTATGCTTCCAGCTGATCCAGTAGTTCGCCCGCCTCTTTGAAGCGTCCCTGCCTCACATAAAGCCCTGCCAGCTTCAGCTTTGCCGTTTGGGCATCCTGGAAATCATGATCCGGGCTACTGTTAACGGTGATACTCTCTTTTAAATAGTGTTCCGCTTCCTTGTCCTGGTGCTGTTCTGCATAAACACCACCAAGGTTGCCATACATCACCCCACGGGAGGTTTCAATAAAGTTTTTTCTCTCAGGATATTTATGGGCATTCTGGTCAATAAATGCCAGTCCTTTTTGATAATAATAAACCGCACTATCAGGCATGCCCGCCAGTTCATACGCCAGTGCAATAGCGGTTAATGTGCTTTGCCGGAATGAGAAGTACTTATTGAACCTGTCACCGGTCTTACAGGTCGCATTTTCACTAAGCGCCTGTTTCAGATAGGGAATGGCTTTTAAATATTGTCCCTGGCTATACCTGACCAGCCCCAGCTTACTCGTAAATTCAAAATAACTGCAGCTGTCCAGGTGCTGATGCGCGAAGGTTCTCCCGTCATAATAGTATTTAAAAGCCTCTGCATATCTTCTTTCTGCCAACAACACATGGCCTTTGGTGAAAATGGCATTGGCATATTCGGTTTTATATCTTTCTTCATTACCCTTCAAGATAAAAGTCATGCTATCTGCATTTAACCGGGCTTTTTTCAGGTTAAAATCATAGTTCAGATAGAAATTGACCTTATGGTTATACTTCTCCCACTGATCAATTGGCCCGGGCGCAGGAATTTGCTGAAAAGCAGCGTCAAGGTAATGGATCGACTCCTGGACTTTCCCCACGTTTAACAGGTCATTTGTGCTGTCGAGAATGGCCTCCACCAGTTTTGGATGATCCGGGACTTCCCGGGCAGGCTCCTCCCTGCAGGAACTCAGCCAGCAGATAACCAGGACCGACACCTGCAGCAACAGGGAATAACAACCGGTGGTTTTTACGGACATGGGACGATTTAAAGGGTGATGCTTCCTACAATTTAACAAATTGACAGGAAATAAGATCACTGCCGGGAAATGAGCCCTTTATACCCTGAAAATTTATGGTTAATATGTTAACTTTGTGTATGCAAAACAGAGAATTAGGGGAGGATAAATCGCTGTTATTAAAAGTAGCCGGTGGTGATCAACGAGCATTTCGCCTAATTTTCGATGCCTATAGCAACCGGGTGTTTACATACGCCTTCAGGTACCTGAAATCAAAAGAACTTTCTGAAGAAATTGTACAGGAAGTATTTGTAAAGATCTGGGTAAAAAGAGATGGCTTACCCGAAATAGGCAATTTTGGGGGATTTATCAGAACCGTTACCAATAATCTCACCTTAGACGCCCTGAGGAAACGGGCCCTGGATTACAAAACCATCAATGAAGGCAAACACAAATGGTCTGACCAGGACAATGCCACCGAAGAGGATATCATGCTTAAAGACTCCCGGGCTTATATGGCTATGGCAATAGATCAGCTGCCCAAACAGCAGAAACTCGTTTATCAAATGTGCTACATAGAAGGACTAAAACAAAAAGATGTAGCAAAAAAACTTAATATCTCCCCTTTAACCGTAAAGGTGCATCTCAGGGAAGCTGTAAAAACATTAAAAGCACATCTTAAGGACGGTAATTCCCTGCCCCTGATCTCGCTGGTGCTGCTCGGGATATGTAAATAATTATTTTTTTTCTCCCCCTACTCCTTTTCCAATTTTGGTTCGTCAGATATTATAAAGGGCTTTGAACAACCTGTTCAACAAGAGTTTTATGAAAAAAGAGCGAATCGAATATTTGATTAAGAAATATGCCGGCAACACCATCACCAGTGCTGAAGAGGCCGAACTTATGCAATTCATAGGGCATAAGGACAATGATCTTAATGAAATAAGGGCTTTGATGGAGGAAACCTGGGATGACGGCACAGAGCAATTAGTGTTGGATAATCAGGCGGCCGACCGGATTTTTGAGCAGGTAGTAAAATCAGACCAGCCCTCCCGTATGCGATGGCTCCGGCCCTGGATGGGCTGGGCTGCAGCATTTGTCCTGCTCTGTTTCGGAACCACTTTCTTTTATCCAAAGTATTCCGGCCAACAAAACACCGCTGATCGTTTCCCCGTGGTAAATGCCATTGCCAGATCAGAACATAAAAAGATCGTACTACCAGACGGAAGCACTGTTATACTGAACAACAATAGTACACTGGAATATCCTGAAAAATTTACCGGACCCACCAGAACAGTGACGCTGAAAGGCGAAGGCTACTTTGATATTCTGCACAATCCGGCCAGCCCGTTTATTGTACAATCAGGAAAACTGAAAACAACCGTATTAGGCACCGCCTTTAACATAAAAGCGCTGAATGGCAACGATGAGATTATCGTAACAGTGACCAGGGGCAGGGTCAGCGTGGCCGATGAGCATAAAGTATTGGGAATCCTGGAACCCAATGAACAAATGGTTTTTCATACCGGTGACAAGAAGCCCGACCTGGTTAAAGTGCAGGCGAAAGAAATAGTGCAATGGCAGCAAAACGATTTGTTTTTTGAGAATATTACGATGGAAGAAGCAGCCGCGGTACTTTCTCAAAGGTTCAATACCAGAGTCACCTTCTTAAATGACCAGGGAAAAAACTGTCGCTTTACAGCCACCTTCCTGAAAGGGGAAAGTCTTGATGAAATCATTAAAGTCATTACATCCTTTAACGATGCAGAATATAAAACCTTGCCAGGGGAAATTATAATCTCCGGAAAAAATTGCAATAATTAACAATCAATTACCAACCAACTCACGAATCAACCAATTATCAGGCTGCCAGTCGGCAATTAATCATTATTAACCAAAAGATGAGGAAAGAATTATATCACCTGCGCATTTGATAGAAACTCCCTGTCGCTAAACAGGGAGCTGTAATTGTTTTGCTTCAACGCTAATTGGAGCAAATTGTTAAACAATTTGGAGAATCATTTAAACATTTAAAATTATGAAATTTTCTGCACAACCAGCAGAGGGAGGAAAAGTCTGTCCTGACCTTTCTACTTTTAATAACTCACGATACATAATTCGTCAGATTATGCGTTTAAGCTTGATTACAGCTATTATCACTTTTGCAACGGTTCAACTGATATCGGCGACGCCTGGCAACGGGCAGGGCACCTCCAGGGTAGAAGTGATGGTAGAACTCCATAACGAGTCCGTTTTTTCAGCCATTAAAAAGATAGAACAGCAAACTGATTTCCGGTTTGTATACCGCGATAAAGATCTGGCCGGCCTTAAAGACTTTAATCTCCCACTCGGGAAACGCTCTGTCAGAGAGCTATTAGACCTGCTCTTTGATGCTAAAGATTTCCGGATAACAGAGCTAAACAACAAGATCCTGATTTCCCCGGCAGAGAAAAACCCTGCCGGAACTGCACAGGATATCCGGGTGATGGGAATTGTGATGGATGAAAGCGGAGACCCGATACCCGGTGTTACCGTGCGGGTAAAAAACAACAACAGCCTCAGTACAGCTACCGATCAGAATGGCCATTTTAATATCACCATTCCGGAAACCGGCAGCAGGTCACTTCTTTTTAGCTATATCGGTTATAAAACCCAGGAAATTGACCTGGGGAACCAAACTTCTGTAAGAGTAGTGCTTTCACCGCTTGCAGGCAGTTTGAATGAGGTAGTAGTGATCGGTTACGGCACCTCTACCCGTAAAGACCTGACCGGCTCCATCGCAAGGGTGAACTCAAAAACCATACAGGACCAGCCTGTTGGCAATGTGATCAATGCCCTGCAAGGCAGGATGGCCGGCGTTGAAGTATCCCAGTCCAACGGATTACCTGGTTCAGGCACTTCCATCAAAATACGCGGACAGTACTCTATCAATAGTGGTGTGGAACCACTGTACGTGATAGATGGTGTTCCTTTCAATTTTAGTTTAAGCGTTTACCAAACAGGCTCCAATGGTACCGTAAACCCGCTGAACAGCCTGAATCCCGGTGATATTGAGAGTATAGATGTATTGAAAGACGGAGATGCTACGGCCATTTACGGCGCCAGAGGAGGCAACGGCGTTATTCTGATCACTACTAAAAAAGGGAAAGCCGGTAAAACCAAACTGGATCTCAACCTGAGTTCCGGCATCGGGAAAGTAGGCAATAAAATAGACATGCTGAATGGCGAACAGTATTTAGCCCTGCGTAAAGAAGCCTTTGCCAATGACAAGGTAACACCTACTACGGCTAATGCCCCTGATTTAACCACCTGGAGCCAGACTAAGTTCAGAAACTGGCAGGATGACCTGCTGGGCGGCACCGCGCGCTACACGGATGCACAGGGAACATTGAGCGGCGGCAACGAGGATACCCATTTTGCCTTTAGTACCGGTTATCATCATGAGGGCACTGTTTTCCCCGGAAGTTTTGCGGAAGACAGGATCTCAGCAAGACTGAACATTGACCATACTTCAAAAGACAGGAGATTTTATGCGTTAATATCTGCCGCCTATTCTTATGATAAAAACAATTTACCAACAAGAGATCTAAGCAGTTATTATAATCTTCCTCCTAACTATGATCCTTATACTTCTACCGGGGCATTCAACTTCTCCCCGCTTATACAGTATAATCCATATGCCCTGTTGGCACAGAAATACAAGGCGGCCACAGCAAACCTGATCGGCAACATGAGCCTGAGATACAGGATTCTTCCGGGATTGAGCCTGAAAGCAAACCTGGGCTATACTTCTCTTAATTTTGACCAGAATGCGCAGTTCCCATCTTCCACACTTAATCCGTCGTACTTTGCGGCTGTAAGCAATGCGGTGTTTGGCGCTACTTCCGCAAGATCCTATATTGCAGAACCCCAGCTGGAATACATTAAAGATCTTGGAAAAGGTAAACTGACGGCGCTACTGGGTAGCACTTTTCAATCCAATACCAGCATCACCAACACCACTACCGGTAACAACTACAGCAACGATGCCTTATTGGGTAGTATGGCGGCAGCAGGAACGCTTTCCGCGAGAACCGCCTACGATAATTATAATTTCAGCTCTGTTTTTGGAAGAATCACTTACAACTGGCAGGGTAAATATATTCTGAATGCTACCATGAGAAGAGATGGTTCCTCCCGTTTTGGCCTGAACAATGAATTTGGAAACTTCGGTGCAATAGGCGCCGCGTGGGTATTCTCAGAAGAGCCGTTTGTGAAAGATCAGTTCTCCTTTTTAAGCTTTGGTAAATTACGCGGCAGTTATGGTGTTACAGGCAATGATCAAATCCCCAATTATCAAAACCTGGCTACCTATACGGCCAGCGGATCTACCAGCGGATATCAGGGAATAACGGTACAAAATCCGTCAAGGCTCGCCAACCCGGATATCAAATGGGAAAGTAACAAAAAAGCAGAACTGGCACTGGAACTGGGTTTCCTGAAAGACAGGATACAGTTCACTGCTGCTGCATACCGGAATACAGTAGGTAACCAGCTGTTGTATATTTCAACACCCGGACAAGTGGGCTTTACAAGCTATCTGGGGAACTTCCCTGCCACCATCCAGGCGCAGGGACTCGAGTTTGAGCTGAATACGAAGAACATTGAAAGAAATGATTTCAGGTGGTCTACTTCATTCAATTTCACCATCAACAAATCAAAGATCTCCAAATTCGATAACCTCGCCAGTTTGAGCTTCTATGCCAATCAGTTTATGGTAGGCTATCCCGTGCCGTTTAGCAGGCAGTACATTTTTAATGGGATAGATCCCAATACCGGGATAGTTACCTATCAAACTGCCAATCCAAATGGCATCCCCTCTTACCTGGTGGATCAGCAACCAACGCCTATTGGTAATCCATACTATGGCGGTTTAAGTAATAATTTTACCTATAAGCGCTTTGAATTAGGCTTCTTCTTCCAGTTCAAACATCAGAATGGCTATATCAATGGCGTAGCAGGATCTCTCGGCTCTATGAACAACCAGAACACCACTACACTGGACCATTGGAAACAGCCGAAAGATAATACGCAGTTTGGCGCACCAACGGCCAATTCAAGTAATCCGGCATATAATGCTTACAGCTTCTATTATAACAGCTCCACCGCATTTTATGGCGATGCGTCCTGGCTGAAGCTGAAGAATGTGAACCTGGCTTATAATTTCCCAAAACGTTGGATTACGGCTGCAAAGCTGGCTAATCTGAGAGTATATGCCCAGGCACAAAATGTTTTTACGATATCGAAATACAAAAATGCATTTGATCCTGAAATGGGAGCTGGTCAAGGGGGACCAGGAATGCCGGCACTGCGTACTATTGTTTTTGGTTTGAATGCTTCTTTCTAACACTAAACCTGACATCAACATGAAATTACTTTCCATACATAAGATCTGCCTGGTTGTAATACCGGGAGTGTTGCTCTCCACCGCTTCCTGTAAAAAATTTATTGAGGTAGATGTACCGATTGACCAGGTGAGCGCTGATAAAGCTTTCCTCAATGATGCAACAGCGCTGAGTTCTGTTCTGGGCCTGTACGCCAACGGTAACCTGCTGCCCGCCAGCGGAAGCACGGAAAACTCTTTACTGGGTGCTGCCACCGCCCTCGGTGGCGCAGCGGCGGATGATATCTACCTGAGTTCCGCTACTTACCTGGACGAGTTTAAAACCAATACCATCTCTACCTCCAGCGGATATGTAAACAATACCTGGAACTACGCCTATGCGGTTATTTTTGCGGCTAATTCAGCTATTGAAGGACTCAACAGCTCTACTGGTGTATCTCCTGCGGTGAAGCAGCAATTGCTTGGTGAAACGTATTTTATGCGCGCCTTCACTTATTTCTATCTCACTAATTTATATGGAGACGTACCAAAGGTAACCAGCACTGTAAATAGCGTGAATTTAACATTGCCCAGGGCGCCACAGGCAGAAATATATGAGATGATCATCAGCGACCTGAAAATCGCGCAAAACAACCTGGCAGATGCATATCCGTCCGCACAACGGGCCAGGGCCAACAAAGCCGCCGCCACTGCGCTTCTTTCCCGGGTGTATTTATACATCAAAGATTACGCAAATGCGGAGGCGCAGGCAACAACGGTGATCAATAACAGCGCTTATAAACTGGAAAGCCTGGACAGTGCTTTCCTGAATACCAGCAACGAAGTGATCTGGCAACGTTTTACTTTTTACGGCTACTCTATTTTCGGCCGTAATTTTGTTCCGTCAGGCACCACGCCCAACTATGTGATTTATCCAACACTGGCGGCCAGCTTTGAATCTGACGATCAGCGCATGGCTAAGTGGCTTAAACCACTTCCGATAGGTAATATTACCTATTACTATCCTTATAAGTACAAGCTACGTGACGCCACTGCCGGAAATGAATTTAATGTACTGCTTCGTTTGGCAGAACAATACCTGATCCGGGCAGAAGCCAGGGCGCAACTCGGTAAAGTAACCGGGGCAGGCAGTGCAGCAGAAGATTTGAATATAGTAAGAACCCGTGCAGGTCTTACCGGTACAACAGCCAACACCCAAAGCACCATGCTGCTGGCAATTGAAAAAGAACGGGCGCATGAACTGTTTGCTGAACTGGGCCATCGCCTGTTCGATTTAAGAAGAACAGGCAGGGCTGACGCTGTTCTTGGCCCGCAAAAACCAACCTGGAAGTCCACCGCTGTGTTGTTCCCGGTACCGGCCAATCAGATTTTATACAATAAAAATCTTACTCAAAATCAAGGTTACAACTAATCCGACAGGCATGCTAACAAAAATAAACAGGCAACTACGTTTGCTGACAGCAATCATTTGCTGCACCATAGGAGTACAGGCACAGCAAAGTGATACGAAAGTTAAAATGCTTGGAGAGCCCGCCCCTCCCCTGTACATTTCCAACTGGCTCAAGGGAGATAAGATAACCGCTTTTGAAAAGAACAAAGTATATGTGGTTGAATTCTGGGCTACCTGGTGCCAACCCTGTATCGCCGGGATGCCCCATCTGTCGGAGCTGGCGGAGAAATATAAAAAAGAAGTGACCGTGCTGGGCGTAAGCATCCATGAACGCAAAGAAACCACTTTGCCGATTATAGAAAAATTTGTTGCCGGGATGGGGGAAAAGATGGACTACAACGTAGCCACCGAACAGGGTACCCTGATGGCGGAGAACTGGATGAAAGCATACGGCGAGCGGGGAATCCCCTATTCATTTGTGGTGGACCAGCAAGGAAGGATTGCCTGGGCCGGCCCACCCAAAAATCTGGACAAAGTGCTGCCCCAGATCATTTCAGGCACCTGGGATATTAAAGACGCCGCCGAAAAAAGAAAGGAATGGCAACGGCTGTCAGTCATCGACAACAACCTTGTACCAATTATGAATCCTCTCATGGGGAACCCGGGAAATCCTATTGGCGCCTTAAAAAGAATTGATTCAATTCTTGCCAAAAATCCGGAACTCAAATACTACCCTTATACCGGCCATTATACTTTTTATGCTTTGACTAAAACAAACCCTGAAAAGGCGGTGGAATTTGGAAAGGAATGGCTCAAACACAACGACTATCCTCGATTTTCAACTGTTACAGACGCGGTCACAGGAAAAGACAACCTGCCGGCATCTCTGTATATACTGGCAGCCGACTGTTATCAGTCGCAACTCGATCTTTACCCCTGGAGTATGGACTTTCCGGCCACCTATAAAAAAATGGCGGAACTATATGTAAAAGCAGGGAACAAAGAGAAGGCGGCTCAACTGCTGAAGAAGGCTGATTCTACAGAAGTCAAAAAAACAGATCATTAATTTAATTCGCAGAAAATGAAGTATCTGAAAATATGTTTCTTATTATTGATCACCACAGCTGCATTTTCGCAAAACCGTGGCCCCGTTGATCCTAAACTCACGGAGCTGTTAAACCAGAAAGATTCCGTCCAGCTGGAAAAGAAACTGGAAGCACTTTCTAAAAGCGATGTAGAAGAAGATCTGAATTTATTGGTTTCTTATTACAATACTACACGCAATCAAAATAAGAGAGATTCCATTGCACGGCTTTCTATCCGGAAATTCCCTGACGGCTTTGCCGCTTTTGATGAAGCTTTGGGAGAGATCTATAATGAAACCAATGGTGCTGAGAATGAAAAAAAGTATAAGCTGTTTGTGTCACGGTTTGGATCAAACCCAACGCTTAAAGGACATTTCTTTTTCGATGCGGCTAAATATTATGTAGCGGTTTCTTTCAGAAACAATCCCGGGAAAGTGATGCAATACCTGAACCAGATCCGGGACACTGTTTATAAAACCAAAGCATTCTCATACGCGGCAAGGGATGCACGGAAAGAGTACGTGCTGGCAGAAACCCTGATCAAAAAATCTATTGGCGATGAAATGCGGAGATCCGCCGAAAAGTCGGCTGATTACTATACTTACGCGAGGCAATACGCAGCTATCCTGTATGCCAATAAAAAGTATAAAGATGGCTTGAAATATGCCCGCCAGGTGTATGCGCAGGACGATAAAAAAGACAAGACGTTCAATGACACTTATTTAAATTTATTGGTAGCCAACCGGGAGTTTACCGAAGCCTTCCCCTTAATGGAGGAAAGCATCAAAAACGGGAGGGCTTCACAGGAAGTAAAGGCACAGTTTAAAAACGCCTATATCACGGTAAAAGGAAGTGACCAGGGCTTTGTGGCCTATGAGCGTGCGCTTTATGACGCACTGAAAGAAAAGATTAACGCTGACCTGGCAAAAAAAATGATTAAAGAACCGGCCTTCGACTTTTCGGTAACGGATGTAAACGGGAAAACGGTTTCCCTCTCCGATTACAAGGGAAAAACAGTTGTCCTGGATTTTTGGGCTACCTGGTGCGGCCCCTGTAAAGCTTCCTTTCCCAACATGCAGGCCGCAGTGAATAAATTTAAAGATGACAGCAGTGTAGTGTTTCTTTTTATTCATACCTGGGAAACAGATGCTGATCCTGTGAAGAGTGCAGACAACTACCTGCGAACCAACAAATACACTTTTAATTTGCTGATGGATCTAAAAGACCCGGTGGCTAAAACCAATAAAGCGGCCGCAGGATACAAGTTACAGGGCATCCCGGCAAAGTTTGTGATTGATAAAAATGGTATGATCCGTTTCCGTTCCCTTGGTGGAACTTCTTCGGGGAGCGATGCTTTTGTAGAAGAGATGAGTACGATGATTGATTTGGCAAAGCACGGGTAGCATAAACGGTTATAAATGAAGAAAGAGGGACTGAAAAAATCAGTCCCTCTTTCTTTTAATAGCTTGTGTCTACTTCGCCGGTTGCCTTATTTTAAAAAACTGCAACACCAGCCCTACCACCAGCAGCCCAAGCAAAACCTTAATGCAGGTCTGCACAATGGGAGAAGTAGGTCCGTCGGATAGCGGATGCCCTACCGGCACACGTAATAACGTTTCGTTGACTGCCGGTATCAGGGAAAGGAACAGGGTAAGCGTCATACAAAGTACCTGTATCAGCAACAACCCCCTTTTCCTGGCCGCCTGGCGCCCCAGCAAATAGGCAACCCCAAGTAAAATAAGGATCAGTATCCCGATACCATGGCCGGGATTAAAGCCCCCTTCTTTGGAAAGCCCAAAGGAAGTAACACAGGCGATAACAGTAAGTATACTGTATATTTTGCCCGTGCCGGAAAAAGGATTGATAATACCCTCCTTTATCAATGCCGCTATGGCAAATAATAAAGCAATAACAGCGATAATGGTGTGTACAATACCTAAAATACTCATAGGAAAAAGATCTAAAGGTCAATAAAATGGTAAACTTCTATTTCTGGATTCTTAATAACAGTTTTATAGATGTCCTGGTTCATTCACTGACCTGCCCTACTTAAATAAGTAACTCCCCCCTTTAGCGCGCCCGGTTATGCGCCAAAAATTAATTTGTTTACCTGCGCTATTTCCTGGCGGCTGATCGTATGACCCATATTTTTGTAAATGACTTCAGTTACTTTTGCACCCATTCCCTCCAGCAATATAGTACTTTCTTTCACCCGGTTCACAGGTACATGAAAATCCGGATCACTGCTTCCGATAAAAATCGGCGTACCATCAAAATCACCCTTATAATTGTTGTGGTCAACGTGATCGCCTATAACCCCACCGGTAAAAGCAACTATGCCACCAAATCTTGCGGCATTGGATGCGGCAAATTCCAGTGTAAGACAGGCTCCCTGCGAAAATCCCAACAGGAAGATCTGTGATTTTGAGAACCCTTTTTCTTCAAGATCCTGTACGATATCTTCCAAAAAACTCAGGGATCCAGAGAGAAACGGCTCATTTGCTGCCCTGGGCGCCAAAAACGATTGCGGGTACCAGCTATTGCCTTTCGCCTGGGGAGCAATAAGGGCAAATGCAGCTGTATTCAATTCCGCCGCCAACGATAAAATATCCTCCGCTGAGCCTCCGCGGCCATGTACCATGATCAAAACCTTTTGTGCGGCCTCCAGGGGCTTTCCGGCTTTCAGTATTTCCTGCATAACTTTTTCTTTAACTCAATTTTGGAAGCACTTTTTCTAAATCCTCTCTCAGATGCGCATGTTGGTGAGGCAACATCAAATGGGTCCCCAGCTCATTTAAGGGTTCATCCACTGTGAAACCCGGGTTCTCTGTGGCGATTTCAAAAAGCACCCCACCCGGCTCCCGGAAATACAAAGAGAAGAAATAATCCCGGTCGATTTTTGGCGTAATCTGCAGGTTCCTGCTTAATACTTTCTCCCGGACTTCCATCTGCACCTGTTCATCTTTTACGCGGAAGGCCACGTGGTGGTTCGTTCCTGCCGCGCCTATGCCTCTCTGGCCATCCGGAACTTCCAATAAATCTATGATAGCTGCGGTATCCACGGCGTCTGTAATGAAACGGTGCCTGTTGCCTTCCTGCGAAAGAAAACGGTAGCCCAGGATATCGGTGAGCACTTTCGCGGTTTCGTCAATTTTCCGTAACGTCAGCGTGGTACTGTGGAACCCTTTGGTAGCTGTATCTTTCTTAATCTCATCGGTTTCCCAGGGCGCCCTGTTATCTTCGGTTTTAGGAACAATAAGGCTTAGCGACAAGCCATCCGGATCACGGAAAGAAAAAAACTGCTCTCCAAAACGCTCCGCGATTTCGCTGGTCTTTACCTGCTTCTTTGCAAATCGGTCTAACCAAAACTCCAGGCTTCCGGCCGGAACAGCATAGCCTATTTCGGTAGCCATCCCCACACCTTCGCGTCCCTGCCCGATTCCTTCCCACGGAAAAAATGTAAGGATAGTTCCGGCAGACCCGCTTTCGTCGCCGTAATAAAGATGATAAGTTCCGGGGTCGTCGAAGTTAACTGTCTTCTTCACTAACCTCAGGCCAATGGTCCGGGTATAAAAATTTAAGTTCTCCTGTGCACTACCAGCAATGGCGGTAATATGGTGCAATCCTAAAATGCTGTTGTTCATAATGACACGCTTGTATTCAAGAAGCATACCATCACATATTCCTCTTTAAATCAGCACGTTAATACAAATTAGCTTTTTAAAAAAATACTATATATCGTAAATTTATGAATTCACGTGAAGCACGCTGTTATTGTGTATCAGGCTACCGGCTGTTTTGCGGCAGTTTAGAATTGGTGATCACTTCCTGCGGTATCAGCAGCGTATAACGGGGATCATTGGCAGGCAGCGTATACACCGTTCCATTCACCACGCGGGAAAGATTCTTTGCAAAACGGTTGTCTTTATTCAGCCTTCGCAGATCCGTCCACCTGAGTCCTCTCATCAGTAATTCCTTACGACGTTCCAGAAGAATCTTAGTAAGGACATCGGTTGCGTTACTCACGGTAAAGCCGGGGTATGTTCCGCTCACCCAACGGGTAGCGAGTAAAGTATTCATGTCGTTTACGGCGTTGGCGGTTTGTCCCGCGCGGGCATAACATTCTGCCCGTACCAGGTATAACTCATCTACAGCAAGCCCATTAAACAAGGCAGATGAACCCACTGCACCCTCGTAGTTGCCAATAAAGCGGTAAGTGCCTGAAGGCACGGGCACGTCCAGGTTTTCCTTAACGAGCAATTGCTTCCGCAGGTCATCGTTTTGATAGGCACTGATTATCACCGGGTCAATCAATGCTTTATTTTCGTCACCAAAGCCCACTTCGAGTACACTGTTTTGGTGATCAATAACCGCATGGAATATTACTTCCTTATTGAAACGCGGGAAAGGATTATAGCTGCCCAATTCGAGTGTATTATAATCAAGCAGGTCGCTTTTGAGCTTCAGCGCGGCATCTGCAGCGGATAAGGCATTGGGATAATCTTCCATCGACAAATAAACACGCGCAAGCATGGCCAGTGCGGCCGCTTTGTTGGGCCGGGAAGAGATACTGGAGGTATTGCTGAGCAAACCGGCTGCCTGGGTAAGATCATTTACAATGGCGTCATATGTTTCTTTGACCGTTCCCCTGCCCGGAACATCGTTGATATCTGAACGGGTATGGATAGGCAAACCCGGTTCCTGCATGGTAGCGGCGCCATAGGGCTTAATATACATTTGTGCCAGCGGCCATAAAGCATAGGCACGCAGAAATAAGGCGCTACCCTGCAGGTTGCTGATCACTGCCGGCTGATCTGTTCCCTTAATTTTCTCCAGCGCTTCCAGCACCAGGTTACAGTGATAGATCTTATTATAAGATGCTACCCACTGTGTCGACGCTGCACGGATCGCGTTAGGCTGCCACGTATACAGCGCTTTATCTTCCAGTGTAATCACATCTGAATTATAACGGTTATCATCCAGGTAATAATCATCTGCAGCAATCTCCCCGTCTACCGGGTAGTTGATGTTGAACAGATCATAATTATCCAGTATCAGCTGGCAATCTTTTGTTGTTTCAATAAAAGACTGGGACCCGCTTTTCTTGATGTCTACATACTTTTCACAAGCGGTAACAGTCAGCACACACACAATAAGAAGAATATATTTTTTCATGACTCGTACAATTAAAAGTTAGTTGAAAATCCCAGGCTGTAGGTACGCGGTAAAGGATAATCGAATACTTCCGGGTCTATCCCTTTATCATTGGCGCGCCAGATGATACCCAGGTTGCTGATATTGGTATACACCCTCGGATCTTTGATACGGCTGCCGGGCTTTACTTTCAGGGTGTAAGACAGGTTAATCTCCTGTAATCTTATATGATCCCCTTTCACCACATTGATGGCGGAGTAATAGTAAAAATTGTCCCGGTTGGGGTTACCGGTCGACATAACGGCCGACGGTACGTTGGTACCCGTTTCATCGCCCGGGCGCTGCCACCTGTGGTTATATTCTTCTCCCTGCAAACTATTACCGGAATACAGGTTGCCATAGTTAATCACCTGCGCTAAAGGCCGGCGTACGTAATAACCCAGCTTGTAAAGCAGGTTGGCTGATAAAGCGAAAGAAGCGTAACTAAAAGTATTTCTGAAAGAACCATAGTACACCGGAACAGCACTGCCAAAATACTTCAGGGTGCCCAGCGGCGCATTTTGAATAGCTTTATAATTGTTGTCGCCTTCAATAGAATTGGATATAGTTACTATGTTACCATCCAGGTATCCACGCGGGTCACCGGTTTTGGGGTCCAGCCCTGCCCACTGATAACCAAACAACCGCGATAAATCATAGCCTTCGTTATAGGAACCAGTACTGTTGCTTACCGCGGCGCCAGCCTGACTGGTAGCCGTTGCAAACAGCTTCGTCACTTTCACCCGGTTGTAGGCAAACAACAGGTTGCTGTTCCATTTGAATGAGCCTGCGCTCACGTTCAGCGAGTTGAGCGTAAGCTCCACGCCATGCCCCTGCAGGTTGCCGGTGTTGTAATTGATATTGGTATATCCGGTGCTCGGGTCCAGCGCGCCACCGGCAATCAGGTCGGTTGTTTTTTTGTTGTAGTACTGGATATTACCGGAAAGCCTGTTGCCTTTGAACTGAAAGTCTACACCGATATTGAGCACGCCTGTCCGCTCCGGACGCAACTGGCTGTTGGTGATGCCGGTGCCGAAGGAGGTATATGCATACGGAAGATTATTGGTGCCATTAAGTGTAGAATAGGTAATCAATGGCCTTGCAATAATCAATGGGTTTACGTTTCCATTATAACCATATGTGGTTCTCAGGGTCAGCGAAGGCACCAGCTCCCAGTGGTAAAAACTTTCATTATGAATATTCCAGGCGCCGCCTACAGAATAAAATGGTGTCCCTTTCTGATTGGTACCGCGGCCAAACTCACTGGAGAGATCTTTACGTACACTTGCTGAAAAGGTATACCTGGCATCAAACGTATAGGCTGCATTGGCGTAATAACTGAGGGTACGCACTTTATTGTCAATAAACCCGGTGGAAAGATTGGGAATATATTCACCATTATACCCGCTGAAGTCTTCTGCAAAAGCGATCGGTATCATGGTTTTAAAATCCAGTTTATTATTGGTGTATAAAGTGCCTTCATCATAGCCGTAGTAACCGTTGGTGCCGGCAAGGCTGTAGGACTGGGCCATATCGAAACCTGCAATGGCCGACAACTGGTGTTTTTCTTTCCAGGTATGGTCAAAGTTTAACTGTCCCCGGAAAGTATGATTGCTGGAAGTTGTTTGCAGGATGGTGTATTGGCCGCCTAAAGGCAGCTGGCGGTTATAGGGCTCCACCGGTTCCAGCGTCCTCGGGTCTACAGAGGCCGGCGAAGTGGTGAAATAATTGATCATATTCCTCATATAAAATGAGTTTTGGCGATAGAGGGTATTATCATTATTTCTGCCGGTGTTATAATTATAGGTGAGCTGTGCGGTAAGGCCGTTTGCTACCCTGTAATTGGCGTTGATGCCCAGGTTCAGGTTCTGCGATTTCAGCCTGTTGTATCCTTCATTGATATCGTTAAGCGGCACATAGCGATAGCTTAAAAATTTATCGCCATACTCCTTTTCCACTGCGGCGGCAAAACCCTGGCGGTAAATTTTGGCCAGTTCCAGGTAATTCCCCTGGTCATCGGCTAAGCGTGAGTAGGGATAAAAGGTAGCGTCAGTGGCGCCTGTTATCCTGTTCTGTGGGGCCTGTTCATGGTAGTTCTGAACATTATAAGAAATATTGCCCTGCAGTTCGAGTTTTTTAAGAGGTTTAACGGACATGGAATAACCGAGTGCGATCCGGTCGTAATCAGAATTTTTTGTATTGTTGATCGTCTTGTCCCATCCGCCGGACAGGCGGTAGTTAAAGCGTTCGGCGCCGCCGTCTACTGCCAGGGAATAACTTTGGGTAACGGCATTGCGCAGAAAATATTTATCATAGTCCTTCCTGATATCATTCTTTCTTAAAGCATCCAGTTGTGCATTTGCCTGCGCATCGGTGAGTGTGTGTTTAAACTTCCAGGCATCCACAATCTCTGCTACGGGCGATTTTATTTCCTGGCCATATAGGTGGGAGATACTCAGGTCAGGCAATGGCCTGTTCTGCTGTTCAAAATAAGCCGCCTGCGCATCTATATAATCAGAAACGCTCATCGTTTTATTATAGAACAGGTCTACCTTCTCCGTGATGTTAATGTTGCTGTTGAAGCTAACCCGCGGTGCACGGTTGTACGACCCGCGCTTCGTTTTAATAACAATAACGCCGTTGGCTGCACGGGAGCCCCAGATAGAGGCAGCGGCGGCATCTTTCAGGATGGTTACGCTCTCCACATCATTAGGGTTTACCCGGTCGATAGAATACGGGCTGGCAATACCATCGATCACCACCAGTACCTGGCCGCTGTAGTTGCCGTTCAGGTCTGCGCTTACTGCATCATTCAGGGTATTTTTACCACGAATGGTGAGGTTAGCCAGCGGAGATTGCCTCGCATTGGGTGAGGCCGAATTGATGGGACGAAGGTCGTTACGGAAATCAAGTGACGTGGTAATCCCTTCCAGGCGCCGGATCAGGTTTGGATCATTACTGTGTTGCAGCTGTTCTTTGGAAATAACTTCAAAAGATCCTGTGGCCCGCTCCCTGGGCAGTTCCTGCAAACCTGTTGAAACGATGGCCACGCCCTTCATTTCAATGGAAGATTGTTTTAACAGCACATTGATGGCTGTTCTGCCTTTTACAGCAATGGTATCGGACTGGTAACCGATGTAAGAAAATATCAGGTGGCCATCATCGGGTACCCTTAGTATTTTGTAAAGCCCACCCTGGTCCGTTGCCACGGATACCTGCGTACCTGTAAGCCGGATGGTTGCCCCGGGAAGGCCCACACCCTGGCTGTTGGAAACGAAGCCGGTTACATCCACAAAATTGATGCCCTGTGCCGGCGAGGCTGCCGGCTTTTCTCTCAGTATGATGGTGTTGTCATCAATAGTGTAGGACAGCGGCTGGTCTTTTAATACAAGATCCAATACCGTTCTGATATCAGCAGCCTGTATGTTGATACTTACTTTACCCGTATTTTTCAATAGCTGGGTAGTATACACAAAATCATAATTGCTCTGCTGCTGAATTTTTGCAATGATCACCCGGAGAGCTACTTCTTTTTCCCTGAGTGATATCTGTTGCGCAAAGCTGGCCGATGCACTAAAGAGCATAATAAACAGTAAGCATGACGTCAATCGCATAGGCCGCCGGAGTTTACGGGCATGCAGATGATGCATACCGGATTTCATCGCATAATTTTTATACATTTGTCGTGTTTGGTTGATAGTTGATACAATCAGGAATTTTATTGACAATACTGCCAGGCGCCAGCCAGTTGTGTGCAACCACATCTGGCTATTTTTTTAACCCCGCAGCGGTTTATTATTTGGTGACGATAATTTTTCTTCCCACAATTTTAAAATGTACCTTATTGGTCAGTTCCAGTTTTCTTAATACCTGTGAAACATAGGCACGGCTGCTTACCCTTCCGCCAAAATCATCTGTTGGCAGCTCCCCTTCATACACCACTTCCATATCATACCAGCGGCTTATTTTGCGCATGATCGACTGGATCTTCTCATCCTGGAAAACGATATAATTGTTTTTCCAGCCGATGGCCTCGCCTGTATCTACCTGGATGGTTTTAATCCCTGCATCGCTTCGTTGCGCCTGCTCTCCGGGCTTCAGCACTATGTTACCGATACGTATGCTGCCTTCCAGCAGGGTTGTTTTGGTAAGCGCTTCATCGGCATAGCTGTTGATATTGAAATGTGTTCCCAGCACTTCTACTTTTTGTCCGCGGCTTTTTACGATAAAGGGTTGTGCTTTATTTTTTGCCACCTCAAAGTATCCTTCTCCCTGCAGCTCCACCTCCCGTTGCTGTTGCCCCCTGAAGCTGGAAGGAAACACCAAACGCGAAGCAGCATTGAGCCAAACGATGGAGCTATCGGGCAATATCAGCCGGTAGGTGCCTCCTTTGGGTGTTTGCAGGGTCAGCATCCGGATACTTTCACTTAAAGCGGCATCTATCTTTGTATTATCATCATACCTCAAATCGTCGCCGTTCACCGCAATACCCGTTCTGGAAGAATCCAGCACCATCATGCCACTGCCGGCGATAGATAACGTTGCTTTGTTGGTGCCCGGAGGGATGTCTTTTTTACTCTCCGCCAGCTGGCCAACAGAAATTGCCGGCGATTGCGCAGGCCGGTAAAGAAAATAAGCGCCGATACCAATCACTAATGCAGCAACAGCTGCCGCAGCCACCAGGTTGCGCCGCCGGCCTGACAGGCGTTTCACAGGCCGGTATTCATTTTCCAGCCGTTCCCATACCTGGTCAACGGAGGCAAGCCGCGCTATCATATCAGGCGCCGCGGCGCCTTCCTCCTGATAGGTTAAGTACCATGATTCCAACAACGCCAATTCCTCCGGGGTGGCTTTTCCAAGCCTGTAATGCTCCAGCATGGTCCGGATTTGTTGTTCGGTTAGTTCGCTCATAACTTGCGTATATTATGTAAGACAATCAACATCCCCACAGGAGGTATATCTTTTTTTATTTTCTTTTTCTGCTGATCAAAAGCCCCGCAGCACCCGCTATCATCAATGCCGGCACTCCCCATAGCACAGCTGACCGGTAAGCCGACAATTCCTTTCTGCTGGTTAAAATGGCATCATCCTGCGGCGCCGGGCGACTTACCCTTACAGGAAACAGGCCATTGCTGAACCATCTAAAGATGCCACTAATAAATGAGAAATTGTAAGCTTGCGGAATAGCATGATCACTCATAAAATCAGCATCCCCGCTGATGAAGATCTTTTGCTCTTTGCCGGCCACTTTACGTTTGAGCAGAACGATTAACGGTTTGCTCCCTTTCTGATCGCCCTGTTCAGGCTGATAGGACACCGAAGACGAGGAAGGATCAAATCCATTCTTCTTATTCCAGCCCAGGGCGCTGCTTTGCAGCACTGTGTCGGCGGTGAAGTCGCTCCCCGTTAGCTCCAGCATAGCCGCAGAAGGCATTGCCACCGTGGCATTCATGTACATCAGCTGATCCAGGTATTCGTTATTTTCCGCAGCAATGCGGCCCTGGATAAGATCTGCAGGCGCATTTTTATCGGGGTTCACCATCATCCCAGGTGATAGCTGAACACCAAACCGGCTCAAAAAAGGATTGATCACCTCACGATGCGAAGGTTCTGCTGTAATCAGCATATCGCCTCCTGCATCTACATAACCGCGTATCCTGGCCGCAGCCTGGCTGCTGAATGGTTTGGCCGGATCTGCCAGTATCAGCAGGGTTGTGCCGGGAGGCACATCTGCCGCATCCAGGTCCACGCCTACCACATCAAAGCCCTGGTTGATCAGCGACTTCCTCGTTTTCCGGGCGCTGCTGAACAAATCATAACTCCTGTCTCCTTTTACACGGATACTACGTTCATCATCTCCCTCTATAAAAACTATTTTCTGATGTGGCACAACCAGCTTTTTTATAGCGGCGGTAATCTCCGCTTCCTCCGGGAACTGGTTCTGTTCATTATACAGCCGGAGAAAGCTCGTATGGCCCTGGTAGCTGAGCTGGCGGACAAAAGTATTTTCCTCCGGCGCCAGGTCGATGATCTGATGAATCTGATCAGGAGTTAAAAATTTGTCAAGATCCACTTCAAGATTATCCGCTACTTTTTCGGCCACCTGCCTGGTATTCAAACCGGTAATATTTCCCTGGTAAATCATATTGGGATTATTGGCAAGATCAGTAGCATCATAATAATACACATAGTTCATTTTGATACCGGGTATAAACCTGCGGAAATCCTCAAAGCGCGACAGGTCCGTATTTCGTGATACCGGTAGCCCCGCGTATACATGCTGGTCCAGGAGATTTACATAAGTAGTGATCACCAGGGGGCCTTCAATTTGTTTGGCAACAGCCTGACTGGCCGGAGTGAGCGTCTGGGATTTTTGCGCGGTAACATCCCGGTACAGGATAGCGGCGGGTCTTGCACTTAAATATCCTGCCAGCAACACAAATGCTATGAGCGCCACATACCTGCCAGCCTGTATGGCAAAGGGTTTGGACTCGCGGCTGGCTTTAAACCGCAAAATGGTGAGGCCCAGGAAAAGTAAAATAATCAGCAGGTAATAAATGACATCACGAGAGGTGATCAATCCGTTCAACATACTTTCTGTTCGTCCTGATAACGACAGGAAATAGGTAAGATCTCTTACAAAATCAATACTCTGACCAACCGTTCCAATATACTTCAGGGCCGCAAACACAGCAAGGGTACTGATGGCGGCAACCACCTGGTAACCCGTAAGGCTCGACATGAACAGACCGATAGCCGCATAGGTGGCCGTTAACAGGAATAAAGACAATAACCCTGCGCCTATCAAACCGGTATCAGCATCTTTAATCACCCACACACCAATCAGGCAGTAAATGCCCAGGATAGCCATCAGCATCAGCGCGTAATAGATCATGGCCAGGTATTTACCCAAAATGATTTCGCTGATCTTTACCGGGGACGAGAGTAATAACTTGATGGACCCGCTGCTGATTTCACGGCTTATCAGTCCCATCGTAAGCAACGGGATATATAAATAAAGATTTTGCAGCACTTTGTCGAACAGCCCGTTGGTAGCGGGAAAGAGGAGCTGCGTTAAATTATCCGCTTTCTCTCCCATCATAAACAATTCCTGGAAGCTGCCCAGCATTCCAAAAAAGCCCATCCCGGATTGTACCATAAAAATCACCAGCACCAGCCAGGCAACCGGGGAATAAAAAAGTATGCTAAGTTCCAGCTTAGCGATTTTAAATATTTTAATCATAACAGGTTCAGGAAGTTTTATTTGATAACTGTGCAAAAATTTCGTCCAGGCTGCTTTTCTCCAGCATAATTTCGGTAAGCTGCCAGTTATCATCAACGGCCAGTTGAATGATGGTAGAAGACACCAGGGAAGTTGTATCGAAATGCATCCGGAAACCGCCGTCATTTAAGGGCTCCACGGCGGTTATCCCGGGTATGGCAGCCATCCTTTCCATTGGCGGCGGATTGTGCATATAAACGCGCAGGGAGTTAGGTAAAATGTAATTATTAAAAGCCTTCATCGTATCTGCAAATACCATTCTTCCTCCTTCAATCATGCGTACATCATCACACGTGGCCTGCACTTCAGATAAAATATGAGACGAAAAAATAACAGCCCTTTCAGCGGCAATCTCTTTGATCAGCTTGCGTACTTCAAGGATCTGGTTAGGATCCAGCCCGTTTGTGGGCTCATCCAGCACTACTAGTTTGGGCCGGTGTATAATGCTTTGTGCGATCCCTACCCGCTGCCGGTAGCCGCCACTGAGGTTCTTAATAAGCCGGGTGCGGAAATGGGCAACACCGCATTTGTCCATAGCCGAGGCTACGGCGGTCTTTACCTGCCTTCGATCTATGTTGCGGAGGTAAGCGCAATACGTTAAGTATTCACCAACGGTTAAATCAAGGTGCAGCGGGGCGTTCTGAGGAAGGAAGCCTATTCTCATTTTAGCTTCTTCCGGATGTTTCCTGATATCGATGCCGTCTATCTGAACCGTACCTTCAGTTTGACTCAATACCCCGCACAGGATGTTCATAGTAGTGGATTTGCCGGCGCCATTGGAGCCAAGCAGGCCAAGTACGCCCAGCTGGCTGATTTCAAGATTAATATCCCGGATGGCCCAGTCCCGGCTGTATCTGTGAGACAGGTGTGATACTTTTACAATGCTGTTGTCCAATTTCTTACGATTAGCTTTTAAAAAGTGCTTTATATATCATAAGACAGGTTAGCAGACTATAAGTGGTATAGGCAGGTAAAAAATATTTTCAGGGAGGCCGTCAGCCACTAGTGCTTCAGCATCCAGAGCAGGTAAAGGTAAGGGAGGAAACCTATTTTTTTACGGAGATGTTTTAGCGCATTAGACATTTGTTTCTTCACGGTTTGCTCGGTAGTGCCCATGATTTCAGCGATCTGCTTATGGCTCAGGTGCTGTTTCCGGCTTAACTCAAACACTTCCCTTACTCTTGGCGGAAGTGCTGCAATTTCTTTCTCGATCACCTCCACCAGCATAGACTCGCGTACTTTATGATCAGTAATAGCGGTCCCGTTTTGGGAATAATCCCTGATAGAGTCAATATATTTTTGCTGGAGTTGCTTTCTCGCAAACAGGTTAAGGATATGATTCCTTACGCTGCTGTACAGGTAACCGGATAAGTTGCTCTCAATTTGTATGGCTTCTCTTTTTACCCAGAGATTAGAGAAAATCTCCTGGATCACGTCCTGCGCCTCCACATCGTTCCGGGTTTTGTTCCAGGCGTGGTGGTGCAGTATAAGTTTATACCTGTGATAAATTTCGGCAAAGGCATTCCTGTCTCCTTCCTTAAGTAATAAGACCAGATCAGGATCGGAATAATTGCTGTAATTAACCATATGCGTATAGACCAGTCCTGCAATTATAATAAATATATCGTAAACCCGGCCTGGTTTCCCGCAATAAAAGAACGGGTTAATATAACGGGGACCCTGCCAGATGGCCGTCCCCGTTACATTTCCTGAAAATACCCCTGCTATTGTTTGATAAATTTGATCAACTCAGCATTGGTCTTATCTTTTTCTTCCACAAACGCAGCATGGCCACTTTTCTCAAAAGGTACCAGTGTGGAGTTCTTTATACCTGCCTTCATCTGCTCTGCCAATGCGTAAGACACGATGCTGTCCTGCGTGGCATGTAAGATGAGGGTGGGTATCTTTATTTTTGGCAGATCTGACCGCAGATCCTCGTCCCTGAGTGCAATAAGCGCCTGCTCAGTGGCGTATGGAGAAGACTGCGCTTCAATGCCACCCAGCCAGTTGCCCAGGCCCGGTGTCAGCGAAGTTGGCGACAGCGTGAACTTTGCCGCTACCGCATCAAATAAGGCCGGGCGGTTATTGTTGTGTAACTCAATCCAGCTGGAAATCTGGTCTTTCGTAAACAACGGATAAGGATAGTCCGGTTTCTTCGTGTGGCAGGGAGCTGCCGCATCAAACAATACCAGTTTCTTCACATGTGCCGCATTGAATTTGGCCACATAGTGCAGTGATATCGCTCCACCCATTGAGTGCCCGCCGAGAATAGCATCTTTAATGTTTAGCTTATCGAGTACGGTTTTGATATCCGTTGCAAACTGATCATAGTTATACTTGCCATAAGGCTTATCGGACAAACCAAATCCCCGCAAAGTAATGCCAATAACCCGGTAGCCAGCCTTCACCAGGGCGTGATACTGGTATTCCCAGCAGGCGTCGCTTAAAGGATATCCGTGAATAAGCACAACCGGCGTTCCCTCTCCAAGATCGGTAACATGCAATCTTACATTGGGCTCCACTTCAATATATTCAGCCCTGGCCGCAGGCTTATTCTGACCGGAACTAACGGTAACCACCAGCGAAAACGCGAGGGAAATAACTACTGAGAAAATTAATTTCATGATTTTTTTTTGAATTACCAGAGATGATTTCGAGGGATTTAGCGGAGAATAGAAGCCGCTATAATAACGTCAGCCACTTCTTCCGGATGGGTCATGAACAGCGTGTGACCGCCTTTCATTTCCACCACCTTGCTGCCTGCTCTTTCATACATAGTTCTTTCCAGAACCGGGTTGATCGTTCCATCGTCGGTTGGAAGAATAGCATAGGAAGGTTTGCTTTTCCATGCTGCGGCAGTTACTTTATCAACGAAAGCCGTTACGGTTAAAGGAATCTGCGAATCATACATGAAGTCAGATTTTTCCTTGCTTTGCCCAGTAGCAAATGTTTGGTTAAACTTGTCCTTATCCAGGTACACCAGCCCTTTTTCATCGGGAGGAAGAATACCATTCACTTCGAGGATAGGAGCCGACTGAACAAGCGCCAATGTTGATTCATCCACATCAGGAACAAAAGCAGCCACGTACACCAGGCTCACCACTTTGGGATGTACTCCCGCTTCGGTGATCACCGTACCGCCCCAGGAGTGACCTACCAGCACGGTGGGTCCATCCTGCCGGTCCAGGGCTACGTTGGTAGCCTGTACATCGTCTTTCAGGGTAGAGGTAGGATTTTGTACGAGGGTAACATTATATCCTTTTGATTTCAGGATGTTGTAAGCGGCTTCCCAGCCGGAAGCATCTGCAAAGGCGCCATGAACAATAACGATATTTTTTACAGAAGAAGCACTCATGTTATGATGTTATAAAGATGATTGAATGGATAAAAGGCAACCCGTTACTTCAGCCCCAGGTATTTTTTGAGTTCTGCTGCGGCCTGAACAAAAAGTGATTTTGTTTGGGGAGTGTTAGCCAAAGCATTCAATAGTCCGAAATCATGGATCATTCCATTGTATCGAACGGTGGTTACCACTACACCGGCTTCATCAAGTTTGCGGCCATATGCCTCGCCGCCATCGCGGAGCACATCTGCTTCAGCCACCTGTATTAAAGCAGGAGGAAGTCCCTTTAACTGATCGATGGTAGCGTTGAGCGGAGATGCGTACACCTGTTCACGCTCCGCCTGATCGGTAGTGTACTGATTGTACATCCATTTCATTAAAGGCGTGGTGAGGAAGCGGTCCTGTCCAAATCGTTTATAGGTATCATGCTCAAAGCCGGCATCAACAATTGGCCAGAACAGTACCTGTACACGGATTTCGGGTCCTTTGTTTTCTTTGGCTTTGATGGCTGTTACAGCGGCCATATTGCCCCCCACGCTGTTGCCCACAACAGCCAGGCGGCTACCATCCACTCCAATTTCAGCTCCATGCTCCGCCACCCATTTGGTAGCTGCATAAATTTCATTAACGGCCTGGGGATAGCGCGCTTCAGGCGAAGGCGTGTAATTCACAAAAACGCCTGCTGCCCCGGATAATACAACCAGGTCTCTCACCATTCTTTTATGCGTAGGATAATCGCCCAGTACCCAGCCGCCGCCATGAATGAAGATAAAAACAGGGAGTTGCTCTTTGCTTCCCGCCGGTTTTACGATATTTAATTTGATCGAAAAACCACCGGCACTGATGGTTTGCTCGCTTTCTTCAATACCGGAATAGTCAACATCCACAGATGCCTGCGCATTGACTAACACCTGGCGGGCATCTTTTACAGAAAGGGTTTCCAATCCCGGCGCTCCCGGTACATTCAACACACTTAAAAAAGCTTTGGTGTCTTTTGAAATGGCCGGATCATTTTCTACGGCAGGTACCTGCAGTGTAGGTTCTTTTGTATTCATAGTTTCTGATTTGTTTTGCTCAGGCAAGTCAAACCGTGTGCCCACCTCCAACTAACTAAAAATCAAAAACTTATGAAATTATTTAATTTCAGAAAATACGACATGTCGTAATATTATGATACCGCTTCCTTGTCCGGCTCTATGAAATTCAGTAATTTCGGTCATGCAGAAAACCAATCACACTGGTCCAACAGGTATAGACGAAGGCAATCATGCGGACAAAAATGCCATCTTTGAAAATCAACTCATTCAAAAAGAAAATGAACAGGTAAGCTTGCTCTGCGTGGCAGGCAGAATCGCTGCTGTGCGCAGCCGCGCCGACCTCTGGAACATTATCAATAACGAAATACTGGATCTGTTTGGCAGCCAGTATTACACCTTATGCTTATTGTCTGAAGATGCAGACACGCACTATCCTTTTTTACATAGCCGCGATAAAAGACTGGAGAATGATAAGGTGGACAGTCCCATCATTCACCGCCAGCATCCTGTGAATGACGGGGTTTTCGACATCGCGCTATCGGCCGGGCAACCAGTGATCTTTCAACTTGCTGAACTCACCAAACAAAAAGATATCGCTCCCTATGTTCACTATTGGTTCAAACTCGGCATCAAAGAAATGATGCTGGTTAAAATCACAAATGCCAACCAGGACAGGGGCGTGCTATTTCTTTATTCAAACAAAGCAGGTGCATTTTCTCCGGAAAAATTCAACCTGCTTTCCGGTGTGGCAGATCTTTTGGGAACAGGTATGTGCAATGTGCTGGCAAATGAAAAAATAGAACAACAGATCGAAGAAATAAACCGGTACCGGCAACAGCTGGAAGAAGAAAAGGCTTACCTGATAGAAGAACAATCAGGCAACCGCTTTTCAGGTTTCATCGGTCATTCCCAGGAAATTCAGAAAACCTTTCGCCTGATTTCACAGGTAGCTCCTTCAGATGCTACCGTACTTTTACTCGGGGAAACCGGTACCGGCAAGGAACTGGTTGCCCGCGCCATACATGAGGCATCTCCCCGCCGGGGAAAGCTCATGATCAAAGTAAATTGCGCTGCCCTGCCCGCAAACCTGATCGAAAGTGAATTATTCGGACATGAGAAAGGAAGTTTTACCGGCGCAGCCGACCGTCGTATCGGGAAGTTTGAACTGGCCAATAACAGCACCTTGTTTCTTGATGAAATAGGAGAACTGCCGCCGGAACTCCAGGTGAAATTATTAAGGGCGTTGCAGGAAAAAGAAATAGAGCGTGTCGGCGGTGGAAAAACGATTAGTGTGAATGTAAGGATCATCGCAGCAACAAACAGAAACCTGGAAAAGGAAGTGTCGCAAAACCGCTTCCGGAGCGACTTATACTACAGACTAAATGTATTCCCTATTACCTTACCTCCTTTGCGGAAACGTAAAGAAGATATTCCCGCACTCACCTCCTATTTTATAGAACGCTTCGCCAGGAATTCCGGGAAAAAAATTTCGGGCATCTCTCAAAAAGCGATGGCAAAATTAATTTCCTATGCCTGGCCGGGTAATATCCGTGAACTCGAACACCTGATAGAACGTGCGGTACTACTGACTAATAAAAGCATCATTAAAATGATCCAACTGCCGGAACAAATTGGTGTTGATGGCGGCTCAAACGACAAGGCCTTTCAGATCCGGCCACTGGAAGAAATAGAACGGGAGTATATCCTGAAGGTGCTTAAAGTATGCAGGGGAAGGATTTCAGGCCCCAATGGCGCTGCTACAAAATTAAAGATGCCGGCTACCACCCTGATTTCAAAAATGCAGCGATTAGGGATCAAAAAAGAACATTTCGTTACCGGGAAAGATGATGAAGATGCCTGAGGCTATTTACTTTTAAGATCAAGTTTACCGGAAGTATAAGCCCAGTAAATCCATAAGGCAACACATAGAAATAAAGCGGCAGTGGGTGCCACAAAGGAAAGAATAAAAGCCAGCGTATGCACAGGAATGCCGTACAGGTAATTTCTTTTTATGCGCTTAATACCTTCATCGGTTATTTCGGGTCTTAGTAGCTGCCGGTCCTGGCTCGCAATCCACCAAAGCAGGTTAAACGCCAGGTTAATGCATACGAATAAAGCGGTGTAGATGGCCACTGCAACATGAGCCGATGCCGTATGATAATAACTGGAAAGTAATGCTGTAGGATAGGAAACGCAGGTGGCAAGGAATAAGATAAGCCCGTTGGCAAACATCAGCGGGGTATTACGCCGGTAGATCTGTTTGAAGATTTTGTGATGATTGACCCACATAATAAAAATACTGAAAAAAGACAGGCAGAAAGCCAGGAAAGAAGGCCATTGCGCCACCAGCTTTTTCAGAAGCGAATTTCCTCCCCCCGTTTCTTCCATCAATGGTACATGCAGTTCCAATACCAGTAAAGTGATGGCAATGGCGAAAACCCCATCACTGAAAGCTTCTATCCTCGTTGTTTCTTTTTCCATGTTGCAGGATTCAAAAAGTAATGCTATTTGTAACCGGATTCAATTCCATGTTTCTTCATTTTGGAATATACTGTCTGAGCAGGTAAGCCAAGTATTTCAGCAGCACCATTAGCGCCAGAAACCCGGCCCTTGCACAGCTTTAACGCATTCATGATATGGTTTCGCTCCATCTGTTCCATTGTTTCAAAAGAGGTGGAGCCGGTATTTTTTTCGAGATGTACCGGCAGATCAAAATCGGTGATCTCGTTGCTCATGGTCAAAATAACCTGCCGTTCAATGATATGTTCAAGTTCCCTGATGTTGCCCGGCCAGCGGTATTCCATCAGCGATTGCATGGCTTCCTTACTGATTTCAGGTACCGGTTTACCTAACGTTAGCGCAAACTTTTTGAGAAAATAGGCAGCCAGCGGAGGAATGTCTTCCGTCCTTTCACGTAAAGGCGGCAGCTCTATAGGGAAAACATTCAGCCGGTAATAGAGGTCCAGCCGGAATCTTCCTTCGGCCACTTCCTTTTCAAGATTACGGTTTGTTGCCGCAATTACCCGCACATCAACCGGTACGGGCATATCGCCGCCGAGGCGCGGCACTTCCCTTTCCTGTAATACGCGCAGCAGTTTCACCTGTGCATCCAAAGGTAATTCGCCGATTTCATCCAGGAAGATAGTACCTCCGTTTGCCTGTTCAAACTTACCAATCCGTTTCTGATTAGCGCCGGTAAAGGCTCCCCGCTCATGGCCAAATAGCTCCGACTCCAAAAGAGACAATGGCAACGCCGCACAATTCACCGTTACCAGGGGTTTATTTTTCCGGTTGGAAGCCCTGTGAACAGCCTGCGCAAACCTTTCCTTCCCTGTTCCGCTTTCTCCCAGCAGCAATACGGAGCTGTTACTGCGTGCCACAGCCCGGATCTTTTCAAGGGCTTTTTTCAATGCTGGGCCCTTGCCAATAATATCCGGGAAATTATTTTCATTATCGCTTACAACAGCCTGGTTGTTTTGAACAGCACTATGTTCTGCGCTGTAACGGTACCGGGCAATGTCCAGCATCACCAGCAGGTCACGCTCGCGGAATGGCTTCACCAGGAATCCATATGGCTGTGTTGTTTTCGCGGCTTCCAGCGTAGCCTGGTTTGTATTTGCAGAGATAAATAAAAATGGTTTTTTCTGCAGAAACAATTCTTTGGCCAGTTCAATCCCTGACACAGGTGTTTTCAACGTAATATCGAGCAGCACCCAATCGGGATCTTTAAGCGCAATCAGCTCCCGGGCCTGTTCAACCGAAGATGCAATGCCACACATGGTATAACCGGCTTTGGCCAGCATAATACGCAGATCGTTGGCAACGATAAACTCGTCTTCCACGATCAATATTTTTTCCTTTAAACTCATCCTGCGGACGTTTTAACTGTTATGGTACTAAAGGTCCTGCATTGAAAGAATAACCTGATATTTACTCCCCTGCCGGCGGCAGAGGATATGTTGAAGCTACCATCGAGCTGGCCGGAAAGTCCGTGCATCAGGCTCATTCCCAACGACTGTGTATGTTGCGGGTCCTGTTCCTGCGAAAAGCCGATGCCATCATCTGAAATCATCAGCAGGCAACCCGCTTCGCCTGTACTTTTCAGTGAAACACGAATGTTGCCCCGGTGATCTGCCGGAAACGCATATTTGATTGAATTGCTCACGGCCTCATTGATGATCAGCCCAATGGGCACTGCCTGAACGGCATCGAGTAACAATGGGTCTGTTTCTGTGGTGAAGGAAATCCTGTCTGTTTTCTCAAACGATTCTTTCATGTATCCGATCAATTCCCCGATGTACCATTTCATATCAATCTTCCCCAGATTATCAACCTGGTAAAGCCGCTGATGAATCAGCGACATGGCGTACATGCGGTGCTGACTGTTGCGGATGGCGGTTATTGCGTCTACGTTATCAAGGTATTCAGATTGTGTATTGAGCAGGCTGATCACAATCTGCAGATTATTTTTAACGCGGTGATGTACTTCTTTCAACAGCCATTCCTTTTCTTCCACCACTTTTTTCAATACTTCATTCTGATCGTTTATTTCCTTTTGTTTGCCTTCCAGTTCCAGGTTGGATCGTTTCTTCAGCCTGTAGCGGTTATACATTAACGCGGAGAAAAGCACCAGCATGGCAACGCCCGCGGCGAAAGCATTCCGGGATACTTTTTCGTTCTGCAGCAATACTTCCTGCAGCTCACTTTTCTGCGTAAGAAATTCTATATTTTTATCTTTCTGCCTGGTTTCAAACTGCAATTGCAGCATTGCCAGTTGCTTGGCCTGGGCAACACTGGTCAGGGAATCGGAAAGCACCTTATATTGCCTGAAATGGCTGATAGCTGAAGAAAGATTGCCCATCGCAGAATCCGTTCTGTACAACAGGTACTCGCCTTCTACCTGCCGTACCAGCGCCAATGGTACACTGTTGTTATAGTGGGTATAAGTCCTGAGATAGGGAATAGTTTCGGTAAAGCGGCCAACAGCCTGCAGATAATAAACAATTGCCAGGCGCAAAAGCTGGCTGTTCCGGTCGGGTACCTGGTAGTGCTGATAGGCGCTTACCAGTTTTCTGAAGTGATGGTCCGCTTTGTCGAACTCCATGAGTGCCACATAGTCCTTCATGTAGATCATTGGTTCCAGCATCCGTTCCTTTTCATTGGCAAGCAGCCCGTATTGCGCACTGACAAACAATGTGTCAAGGCTTCTTCTGTACATGCCCTTATTGCGGCAGGCATCTGCAATATTGATAAGCATGTTTTTGATAGTCGGCGTATCCCGGTTGCTCCGGGCCAGCACCAGGGCTTTATTGAAATAATCAATTGCCTGATCATAATATTTGATGCTGTAATAATTCAGACCAACACGGTTATATACGGTAGACATCAGTGGCCCTGTATCCTTCAGCTTCTCCCCGGCTTCTACCGCCAGCAAATTATACTGGAGTGATTGGGCGAAATTGTTTAGCTCATGATGAGTTTCCCCTATAAGCGAATAAATTCCCTGTAAGCGCGGAAAACCCGTTTGCCGGTAAACGGCCAAAGCTCCGGTTAACACCTCCAGCGACTGTGTAAACTGTCCGTTCAGCTGTAACAGCTCTCCTACAAATTCATTGAGTTTTGCTGCAGAAAGACTGTCGCCCAGGCTTTGATAAATACCTATGCCCTGCCTGTATAAGCTGATTTTTGTTGGAAGATCTTCTGTTGAATTGGAATAGGTACCTCCTAATTCCAGTATCGCCTGTGCCTTCAACGCGGGCGTTCCGTAAGCGCTTAAAAGACGGACCGCTTCTTCACTTACCTTTCTCCCCTCCGCCGCACGTCCGGATTCCCGGTAGGCTTTTGCCAGTAGTAGTTTACTGAGCCCAAGTCCCACCGGGTATTTTAGTTCATTACTTAATGTTTCCATTTGACCGGCGATATGAAAAGCCATTTTCATATCGGAATCCAGTGATTCCGGTCTGTCCAGGAACGACTCTCCCCTCTTCATCCATGCTGTGATGGTAGATGTATCTCCTTTACTGCCCTGCACCAACCGGCCTATTCTTTCGGGGCCGGCTGATTGTGCACCCGCCATTACCGGTAGTATCACTGCCAGTCCGATGGCTATCCATATCCATATTTTTCCCGGAACACCTTTCCTCATTGCTCAAATTTACGCGCCGTCGCTTCTCCCTGCAAATAACAAACAACAATTGCCACGCCCGGCAGCAGAATGGCACTGAGGCCCAGCCATTTAGCCATGATGGCGCCTATCACACAACCGGCTAAAAATCCACCGATGGTAAACACCTGGCCCTGGAAATCCTTCCATGCCAATGCATCGCCACTCCGGCCTTTCCTGATCAGGCTTCCCAGATCCAGTGATGCCTGGGTAACATTCCCGGTCATCATAGTGGTTGGTCCGTGTGTTTCTTTCGCAAATAATTTTCCAAAAGCGTTTTGCAACCCCATCGCGGCCACGGTAGTCATTACAATTGAATAGGTCATTACTTTTTCTTCCCCTCCCGTTAACATGGGCAGCAAGATAGCGCCAATTCCGCAAATCACCAGTATAATGCCCTCTGCGAGGAGTATTTTGTACTTTCTCTGCGTTTTCTCAACCACCCAGCCACCGGCCATTACAGCGAGTACAAACACGGGGAACGTTACTAATTTGATCCACGAATCCATGTTATCACCCCCTGCAGCAATCTGCGCAGCAAACACAATAAAATTGCCGGTTACGTGTGCGGAAAAAATACTATCCCCCGATACAAAGGTGGCTGTATCACAAAAGCCCGCTACCCATGCGAGTAAAAATGTTACCCAGTTGATATTGTGTGTAGCTTCTGTCATGTTTTAATTTTGTGATGTTTAAATCCTTTTTGATCAGCAGCCGCCTACTCAAGGTGCGCTCTGAGCATCCAGGCCATTTTTTCATGCTTTTCCATTAACCCGGTGATGTAGTCACTGGTTCCTGCATCATGAAATGCGGTTACATACCCGTCTATATTCTCCCGCAGGTGGATCAATATACTTTCATGATCCGCCAGCAGTTCTTTGATATGCCCGGTCGCATCATTTTTTTCTCTCGACTGCTCCGTAAGGTGTGTCAGACTTAAAAATTCCTTCAGGGTGGCCGGTGGGAAATGGCCTAAAGACCGGATCCTTTCTGCCACATCATCCACAATTTCTTCCATCTGCCCGTACTGGGATTCAAAAAACAGGTGCTTACTGTGAAAATCCGGTCCTGTTACACACCAGTGCGCTTTGAGCGTTTTGGTATAGAGAACGAATTCATCTGCCATAATTTTTCCCAGTGAATGGGCTACGCCGGAAAGGTGTTCCGGTTTAATGCCAATGCGTGTGATCATTTTTTTTAATTAAATAGTTGAAGCAATAAAAAGTTATCCAAAGAATAAGTACCGGCGCCCAGCGCCAGTAAAAAAAGTAAAGAGAGTGTGTACATATAGGGTACATCGCGCACTTCCAGGTTATCATGCCGGTGTACCACAAAGTAACCGATGGCGGTAACCCCAATTGTTGGCAGGATCACCAACCGGGTGCCAATGCCGAGCATCAACAGGAAAGGCACCACCGTATCTGAAAATGTGGCCACCAATGCGTTGAGCTTTTCCGGTAAGTGGAGCGGGTTAGGCACATGCTCTTTTTGCCCGTTCACTACGCGAAACTTTTTCATGCCGTGTACCCTGAACAGCTCCAGCGCCAGCAGGCAGCGAAACACCAGTATGGCGGCATTATTCCAGGTGCTGCCCAGGTCGGAGTAAAGAATGGATATGATAATATCGTTCATAGTATGCGCGTTAAAATGCAAAACAGGAGCAACCAAACGCGCCCCAGAATGCGGTGTAATTATTAACCGGGATGTTGCTTTTACGGGCAATATCATGATGATGACCATGAACATCACAACTGCCTTTACAACTGTGTATCCCGGCAGCCGCCACTGTTTCAGCACCTGATGCTTTCGCAACAATGGCTGCATCTTTATAGTAACCCGGGTAGTTTTTTACGGGCGACCAATCAGGCAAAACTGGTATCGTTGGCGGAGCATGCGTGGCGAAATCATCTTTGGCGTATACAATCTTTCCGCCAACAACGGTAAGGATAGACTCAATGGATTTAATCTCTTCATCAGCTACTTCAAAAAAGTCGCTGTCCAATACAGCCAGGTCGGCAAACTGTCCCACCGTGATACTGCCTTTCTTTTGCTGCTCCCCTGAAAACCATGCGCTCCCCTTTGTATACAGTTCCAGCGCGGTTTCCCGGCTCAGTTTATTGGCGTCGCCATACAGTTGCAGTCCGCCCAGGGTTTTACCCGCTGTGAGCCAATACAAGGCTACCCAGGGGTTATAGCTGCTCACCCGCGTGGCATCCGTGCCTGCACCTACCGGTACGCCTGCCTGAAGCATTTGTTTCACAGGTGGGGTATGTGCAGCTGCGGCGGCTCCATAACGATCCGTAAAGTATTCGCCCTGGAAAGCCATCCGGCTCTGAATGGCAATGCCGCCGCCAAGCTCCCTTACCCGTTCGATGTTGCGCTCATCAATGGTTTCAGCATGATCGAAGATCCAGGGGAGCCCATCGAAAGGAATCTCACGGTTGATCTTCTCAAATACATTTAAAAACCGGGTGATGCTTTCGTTATACGTGGCGTGCAAACGGAAAGGCCAGCGTTTTTCAACCAGCAACCTCACTACCCGTTCCAGCTCCTCTTCCATCGTATCAGCCAGCTCCGGCCGCGGCTGAAGAAAATCTTCAAAGTCGGCGGCAGAAAACACCAGCATTTCACCGGCGCCGTTATGACGGTACATGTCGTCACCCTGGTGAAGGGTTACGGAGTTGGTCCAGTTTTCAAAATCTTCGCGTTCCTGTTTGGGCCTTTGTGTGAACAGGTTGTAGGCAATACGAACGGTCAGTTGCTTTTTCTCATTCAGGTCACTGATGACTTTATAGTCGTCGGGGAAATTCTGAAAGCCGCCACCAGCATCTATCACGCTGGTGATACCAAAGCGGTTTAACTCGGTCATGAAGTGCCTTGTGGAATTTACCTGGTGTTCGTACGACAGCCGCGGTCCTTTGGCGAGTGTGGAATACAGGATCAGGGCATTGGGTGTTGCTATCAGCAGCCCGGTGGGGTTGCCTTTCGCATCTTTCTCCAACCTGCTTCCCGGCGGCGCCGGCGTATCTTTTGTAAATCCAACTGCGCGCAGCGCTGCACGGTTTAACAATGCCCTGTCGTACAGGTGCATGATAAACACCGGTGTATCCGGCGCTATGTCATTGATCTCATCCAGGGTGGGCATTCTTTTTTCCGCGAACTGAAATTCAGTCCATCCTCCTACCACTCTTACCCATTGCGGTGACGGCGTTAGCGCAACCTGTACTTTCAGCATCCGCAGCGCATCTGCCAGGGAAGGAACACCATCCCATCTTAATTCAAGATTATAGTTTAGTCCGCCCCGGATTAAATGAATATGTGAATCATTTAATCCCGGGATCACCCTTTTGTTTTCCAGGTTAATCAGCACAGTATCCTGGTCCTGGAACCCGTTCAGCACTGTAGCGTCATCTCCAACAGCTATGAATTTACCTTCTTTAATAGCCACTGCTGTTGCTGCAGGCTGGTGCCGGTCTACGGTATGGACCTTACCGTTATAAAGAATTAAATCGGCTTTTTTCATCGTCGTCTGTTTTAGTTATGAAATGAAGCAATGGCTTCTTTGATTCCTTCGCCGGCTGTGACGAAAAATGCGGGGCCTGCAAGCAGTATTACTTTGGTTATTTTTTTCGGGGCCGCTAAATTATTTTTATGGAGATAAAGCTGCGTTCTGTATGCTTCAATGATGCCTTTAGTAACATTACCGGCAACCAGGGCGGTGGGAGAATCGATGCCGCCATCTTTGATGTCGCTGGCAAAAGCAAAACTGCTTACACCCAGGTTCAGTGCTTCACGCGTGGCTACACTTGCCACCGAGGTCATAAGGTCCGGCGTAAAATTATTGCGGTTGCCCATACCGATCAGTAATAACCGGGGCGCTTTCAGCGCGCCTTTGGCGGGGGTAATCAATATGGTTTCCAGCGCATGCCCGGCAAACTTCCCGGTTTTGCGCAGTTCCGTAATTTGTCCGTGCAGGGCCTCGTCGAGGTGCACCATGCCATTCAGCGCTGCCGGCAATGCAGGCGGATTAAAAATATCTCCTTCCGTATATTCAAATACACAGGCCACCTGCAAAGGAGATTCGGCGGCTGAGGGGCCCTGTACCAGCCCTTCAATGGCGATGCCGTCTACTTTCCCCCAGATCTTTGAAGTGCCCACCGGCGTCGTTTTCACGGTGGCATCTGCGGTTACAGCCTGTTGGGCATACCCGGCAGTTCCCAGCAGCAACATAAACAGTACCGGCAACAGGCTCCTTACTTTTATGGCCCGCAAAACACGATTGTTCTTATAGTTTCTCATGATGAATAGTTTTTTTCCTGTTAAAATTTGAACGCAACCCTGGTGTTAATGAATAAACCGTCCTTATGATCTTTGATCAGATCATCTATAAAAGCGCCTGTCTTAAAATATTGTACACCGGCATTCAGTGAGATAAACCTGTTCAGCGTGTATACTGCACTTGCCAGGTAAGCGGTGCCGATATATCTTTTTTTAGAAGATGAACCTGCGAGGTTAAAATTGCCGCTGGGGCGATATACGCCATCCTGCAGGGAGTAACGCCAGTTGAACACCACATCTGCCTGCAACACCAGCCGGGAGCCCGGATTCACCGTGGCGTAAGGATGGATATCAATGAGATTTACGGGTCCTATCTGCGGACTAAATCCAAAATATCCGCCTTTGGGATACAGCGGGTTAAAGGTTCCCAGTTTGCCATCTCCTTTGTTGTTGTCGCCGGAGATGTAGTCATTGCGCAAATTGATTGTTGGCCTGGCTTTTAGAGATTCAAACATATAACCGATATCTGCGGATGCGGTCCAGGCGTTGATATCGGCAGTGCCAAACTTCCCGAACTGCCAGGCCGCCTCAAAGTTGTAAATGAAGCCGCCGCCGTATTTCCAAAGCCTGGTGCCCAGTGTATGTCTTACTTCCTTTGCAGCTCCTTCTTCAAAAACTGCGAGATCCCGCCGGATGCCCAGGTAATAAATATCGAGGTTACCTGCCCGGGGGAAAATGCGTTTGGCATATAGTCCCCACAGGTTCACCTGTTTGCTGGTCTTGTTGTCGAATGCGCCAGTGTTCACCGTGTCGGCGGCCATTGCGAATGCGTCTGCGGTAAAACCGGCGGCAGCATACATCAGTTTAAGACCATCAAAGTAAAGCCGCAGGTTGGGCCCTTCACGGACAGAGATCAGCCGCCCGCTTCCGTAGTCCAGCTCCTGGCGGCCGGCGCGGACAGTGAGACTTTTGGTATTCTGTTTATACAGCTGCGCATCGATAAAGAGGTTCTGGATATTCAGGTGATCTTCATCAATAGGCCTCGGACCGTTTTTACGACCTCCTTCCCAGGCGCTTCGCAGCTGCGTGAACACCCGGATCTTTTCTCCAAAGTGAACATCGGCATGAAGGTCGTAGCGCTGCAATAAGAAATTGTTATGGCCTGTTCCCAGCCGTCCCCAATCTTCATTATGAAAATCAACATATTCCAATCTCGCTGATCCGCCAAAAGAAACGTACACGTTACGTTTAGCAGAGAGTGAGGTATACTTTATGTTATGATAAAAAGTAGAAGCAGAATCACGCAGGTAAGCATAATTCTCATCAAAACGCATCAGTTTAAACGATTGCGCATAACCTGCATGGCCGATCAGCAAGAGCATGATCAGCATCGCTGACTTTTGCAATAAATAGAAATTGGAAACTCGCAAAGCTGGGAAAGGATTTTACAGAGATGAATTAGTGTTTGAGCATGTGGTGGGCATAATGAATGCCGATGCCGTAGGAGCCACCATACTTTTTCATCAGATCAGTAACTGCTACATAAGTTTCCTGTCTTGCCCAATCCCTTTGTAATTCCAGCAGGTATTGAATGGAGGTAATAGGTTTAACACCAGCATGCACCATGCGTTGTACGGACCGCTCATGCGCTTCGGGGCTAACATCGCCACAGGCATCGGTAATAACATACACCGTGTAACCTTCTTCTATAGCCGACAGTGCAGGACCTACGATACAAACGCCTGTCCAAAGGCCCGCAAGTACCAGTTTCTTTTTCCCGGTGCCGGTAATGGCTTTATACGCGGCTTCATCTTCCCAGGTATTCATAGATGTACGGTCAATATATCCTGAAGTAGCCTGTGGGTAAAATTCTTCTATCTCAGGAAATACCGGGCCTGAAAAACTCTCTTCGGCCACTGTTGTTACAATCGTAGGAATATTAAAGATTTTGGAAGCGCCTGCAACAATAGCGGTGTTGGTTCGCAGTTCGCTGAGCGGAATGCTTTTGGTAGCAAAAGCCATCTGGCCTTCAAAATCAATTAATACTAATGCGTGGTTTTCCGGAGATAATAGATTGGGAGATGGTTTCATAAATTAAATAGTTTTGCGCCCGGTAAGACAACAAAGATGCCACCTCGCAAATAACTCATAATCAATATTATAAGCACAGCTATTTAATAAAAAATATACGACATATCGTAAATTTATGATCGTACATAAATACAGGTTACCGGTTGCCGGAGAGCAGCGCCGGTTTTTTATAATAGCAATAAAACATAAACCCGATGGCCACCAAAGTGCCAAGTACGGAAGGAAGAAACTGGCTGTATGGCTGATATTGGGGAAAGACAGTTCCCGTAAAGGCAGACAGGATGCCACTAAAGGCACTCATCATTTTAAGAATGTGTTCGTACAGCCACAAATTTCCATAGCGATGAGCAGGGATGAGATAGCGGATAAAATCGTAGGATATGACCATCAGCAGGTATCCCACTGTGCTGTAAATAATCACCGGCGACCAGATCATGCCTATTGATCTGAAATAATAAATAAAATAGCCCACCGTCATTAGTGTAACCACTGCAACTCCTGCGTCCAGTATTTTAAACTGATTGGATTTTGCTTTCAGCACCCGGTAACCGGAGAAAGCAACATATGCACTCAACATTGTAATAACGAGTAAAAAAGTATTTCTTCCAAATACTAACACGCCAATCAGGCCGGTGATAATTACAAGGGTCAGTAATACAAGAAACCAGCGCCCACTCCGGGTATGCCATTTACCGCCTTTCTTTGTCAGTATAGCAGTTAACCCCAGCAACAGGGCAGCACTACCTGCAACAATATGTGTGATGATATTTACCTGATGCATAGGGATAAAAGGGATTATGAACTAAATATAAAGAAAAACCCCGCTTCTTTTTAGTCTTATTTTGAAGTATAAGGTATCACCGGGTATTCAATATCTTCTCCAAATCATCCTTAAAGTTTCTCCCGATAGGAACCTGGTGCCCGTTCAGCACAATGCGGTTCCTTTCGAGACGCACGATCTTCTGAACAGATACAATGAAGGATTTATGCACCCGGATAAAACGGCGCTGCGGGAAAATATTGAGCATCGCTTTAATAGAACCTTTCAGCAGGATCTTTCCTGCATGCGTATAAATGATGGCATAATCCTTTAAGCCCTGGATATGCGTAACGTCGTTAAACTCCAGCTTTATACGTTGTACGCCACTTTTAACAAAAATAAAATCAGTGTTACCACCAGTGGGAATATCTTCAATATTTGTACTCTGTGACTTCAACGCCAGGAACTCCCTGATCTTTGTAATGGCCTGATGGAAACGGTTAAAAGACACCGGTTTTAATAAGAAGTCAATGACTCCAAGTTCATATCCTTCAAAAGCATAATTGCGGTAGGCGGTAGTAAAAACAGTGAGCGGTGGATTTGATAAGGCTTTGAGGAATTCAATGCCGGTCATTTCAGGCATCTCAATGTCCAGTAACAATACATCAGCGGAGTGATTTTCCAGGTGACGCAATGCCTCGCCCGCGTTAGTGAACAGGAACACGGAAGCCACGTCGTCCAGCCTTTTCAGGTGGCCGTCCAGTACTTCCAGCGCAAGCGGCTCATCATCTACAATAACAAACTTCAGCATGATGTTCTATTATAATTCAACTACCAGTTTGGCCTGAAAAGTATGCTTTCTATCTTCCAACTCAAACTGATACCTGCCCGGATAAAGCAGTTCCAGTCGCTTTCGTAAATTATCAAGTCCTATCCCACCTTTACTTTTACGGCCCCCTGAAAGCGGTTTGGAGTTTTCTATAATAACTGTTAATACTTTCTCCTTCAGTACAATGTCTGCCTTCAACCAACTATTCTCCACCTGTTTGCTAACCCCGTGTTTGAATGCGTTTTCCACCAAAGGCAATAACAGCAACGGCGCAATTTCATGTCCATTCAGTTCGCCGTTAATATTTAATACGATGGTGGCATCGGCATTAAATCTCAGCCGCTCCAGTTCCATGTAATTGTTGAGATACGTAATTTCTTTCTCTAACAATACCTTTGTATCGGTACTGTCGTACAACATATACTCCATCATCTCTGACAACTTCAATACCACATCCGGCGCCAGCGCTGATTGCTTTAGCGTTAGCGCATACAGGTTGTTTAATGCATTAAATAAGAAATGCGGATTTACCTGGGCACGGAGAAAATTCACTTCTGCATGCAGTTTCTCTACGGTAATTTTCTGAATGAGGAGTTGTTGCCCGTACCAGTCCATACTTAATTTAAGCGCCAGCATTAAACCGATATACCACAACGTGCTGAAAAAATTGTACGACAGCGATTCCATTAAATCACTGTTGCGCATCGGGCCTATTACGTAACCATACAGGTAATAATCAAACAGGCTTTGGGCGATCAGGTAAACTATCACAGAAACAATAACCGACGTAAAATAGGCAACATAGCGTTTCTTTAACAGGTATCGCGGTAAGAAGTAGTGCAGGTTAAGATAAGCGATTACCATGAGCAGCAATATTCTCACCGTTACACAGGCTGCAAAATACGGCATGCTGGCTTTGTAGATGAGATACCTTTTCTCATAGATGAAGAACCCGGTAACCAGGATCCAATAAGCACTATGTGCCAGGGCATACTTTAGTGAAACGCTGCGTTTCGAAAACGGCAGCGTTATCTGTTTATCCAGCAACTCCATTTTCATATATCATTCATCATAAAAGAAACTAAAAGCGTTAATCCTACAAAATAATATCGACAAACGGCGTAAATAGTAGAGGAAGATAATAATAAAATCGGGGACGTTCATCATAACGCCCGTTCATCTACTATTTTGTTTACTGGTCTACTATTTTTCTGCGCCCCTTCCTTTTCTCTTAATATTGTTACCAGAGATCCGTTAAACATCTTTCACCTAAAACTTTATATTATGAAACGTACAACATTTATCCGGCTATTTACGCTGATGGCGTTAGCCTTTACTGTATTCAGTTTCACCACAAAGGTAGGACTGGATAGTTACGAGATTTATCTCAACAACAAACTCATCCTGAAACAATCAGTGAACCAGCCGCTGAGTTTAAGAGTACTACAACTAAGTCAGGCAAGTTCCGGCGATCAGCTGCGTATCAATTATAAGCATTGCGCTTCACCCGTAACGGGTACAGACAGGAGTATTGTATTGAAAGATGAGAAAGGAAATACACTGAAGAAATGGACTTTTGCCAATGCCACCGGGTCTGATGTAAGTATGACGATACCAGTGAAAGAATTGTTGCAGCTGGAAAAGAGCAATGCAGATCATAATCTAAGTCTTCATTACGCCGCACGGGAGCTTCCAAAAGGAGAAACGCTGGCATTTCTTCATCTTAAATAAAAGGAATAAAAAAGCCTTACAGTTTTTACTGCAAGGCTTTCTTCTTTTTAATATCTTCAATCCCGCTTACGGATCAGTTCTATTAACCCTTCATTCTCAATAATGATCATTCCATGCCGATCTGCCGTGATGCCTTCTTTCAGCTGATAAGTATACCTGGGCACATTGCCTTCCATCACTGTTGGCAGGTATAAAAACCGGAAGCTGCCTCCCCGCTCTTTTAACGCCTCTCCTACTTCAATAATGTGAGAGGAGATAATAAAAAAGCAATGTTTATTCTCTGAAAAAGCAGCCGTAATGGCTAGTGTGGCGTCAAAGGCATCCTTTACATTCGTGCCTTTAAATAACTCATCGAATATCACCACCAGGTCTTTTGACTCGCCTACCTGCTCCGCTACACTTTTCACCCGTAATACTTCCGCATAAAAGTGACTATAGCCATGCTCCAGGCTGTCGGGTACATTAATAGTAGAGAAAAGACCGTCTTTTACAGAAAATTCCATTTCTGTTGCCGGTACCGGAAACCCCATGTGCGACAGGTAAACGGCAATGCCAAACGACTTCATAAATGTAGACTTCCCCGCCATATTCGCACCGGTAAGAAAAGCAACATTGGACCCCGGATCAAATGAAATATTGTTAGATACCGCATGTTCCACTGACGGATGGAACAAACCACTGATATTGAGTATATTTTTATGTTTTGGTAAAGCCTTCGCGTAACAAAAATGCTTTGTCCGCGCAACAGTGGATACAGCTATATATACATCAAACTGATAGATAATATCTATCAGGGTCTTCATCTCCCCGAGGCATCCTGTTCTCAGCTGGTAATCATATTTTATCAGCTTCAGCAACGATAGCTGCTTCACATCAGTTTCTTCCCTGAGCCATTGCAACCGCCTGTCATTAAAGATCTGCCGGACTTTTTCGAAGTGTTCCTGAACAGGGCTGTAGGCGCCCTGTTGCTCCAGTTTGTAAACGAAATCCCTGAAAGCAGTTAACAAGGCAATAGTGTTACCCAAGCCTGCCACAAGCAGGTCATAGCCAGTATCGCGTATCACCATTTTAAGCAACTTCCTGGACACTATATTCCACGCGGCCGCCGGCATATTGGTGGCCGCTCCGGTGGTAAGATAATTTTCTACAACATGGAATGCTTCACCACTGAACGGAAAGGCAACCGGGTTCCGGTCAAAGTACTGAAAGATGCTACTGCGTTCATTGATGGCAACAGGATCTGTCAGTGGATGCCGGAACATATCATCCAGCAATTTCCTGCCACCATTGGTTATAACGCCATCGAATATACGATATATGGATTTGTTGTTGTACCTGCCGGGAATATTCAGATCATCAAGCGTCTGTTTGTCTGCGAGAAAACTCATGCGTCCTTGTTTTTATCTTTTTTTTTGCTGATGATATCCAGGATACCTTCGTTATTGATAATAAGCATCCCATGCCTGTCGGTGGTGATACCGGCAGCTAACCTGTACGTATAAACGGGTTTGTTATTTTCCATTTTTGTAGGAAGAAAAGTAAAATGGATGTTCCTGCATCGTTCTCTCAGCACTTCTCCTGCCTCTGTTATATGCGTTGAAATCACAAAAACACAATTCTCTCTTTCTGCAAAAGCAGCGGTAACTGCCACGGTGCCTTCATAAGCATCTTTTACGTTGGTGCCTCTGAAAAGTTCATCAAAGATGAGAAACAGGTTCTTTGCTTTGGATAGCTCCCTGGCGATCTTTTTTATCCGCAATACTTCCGTATAAAAATGGCTGCTGCCGGAAGAAAGATCATCCGGTAAATTAATGGTCGTATAAATGCCATCCCTCACGGCAAACTCCATTTTCTCGGCGGCAACGGGAAAACCCATATGCGCCAGGAACATAGCGATACCTAAGGATTTCATAAAGGTAGATTTGCCCGCCATATTGGCGCCGGTTAAAAAAACAACGTTGTTCTCCGGTGTAATGTGTATGGTATTGGATACCGCGTTTGCTACCTGCGGATGGTAAACGCCCTCCAACCGTATATGATGGCTCCCTGCATCTAAGGCAACAGGGAATACCAGCTTCCTTTCCGTAGCCACCCTGGCTACGGTAATATACACGTCTAAATGATAGATCAGGGATAACATTTTGCTCAGCTCTTTGCTGAGCCGGAACCTGAGCAGCTGGTCATATTCCACTACTTTGGCATAAGCCAGCTTACTTCCTGCGGGTTCCTGCAATACCTGCTCCAATGCAGGGTCCTGCAGGAGCTTTTTCATTTCCGCCATATCCGCCCCATAAGGGTTATCGGCGGGCAACGTTGCCATATAAACGAAAAAGCCCTGCAGCATATGCAGCATCTCTATCACCGACCGGATCCCGTCGCTGACCGCTTTAAAGTTATTATCCGCCGCGATCAGGTTGTTGAATTTCCTCGCCAGCGTATTCCCTTCCGGCGATAAACGGGTCCGGTCGTCCTGTATAGCCAGGTAGCCTTCTATTACATCAAACAAACCGCTGCTGAAAGGGAAACCGGCATTAACAGACTGAAAAAACCTGATCTTCCCGCTCCGGTTATTGATGGCAGCCTTCTCCGCAAGCGGGTACCTGAACATATTTTCCAGCACCGCTGCGCCTCCACGCGTACTGGTATGATTAAAAACAGTGTAGATAGAATCAGCGCCTGGTTTCCCCAGTATATTAAGATCAGTAAGGGTTTGCTTATCTGTATTAAAAATCATCTTATAAAAAGTTTAAACAATCCCTGCTATTTTCTTTTCCGTCTGATAAGCAATATGGCTCCAAATGCAAGCAGGATACCGGGCAGCACCCACAGGTAAATGATCCGCAGGAATTTCACCTGCCCCTTTGTTAACAGCACCGCTGTATCTTCCGGTTTAGGACGGGTGCTATCGATCGGGAATTCGCCGTAACTCAGCCAGCTGAATAAGGCGGTGTTAAAAACAAAATTTGCATTCCTTAAATTAAAACGCTGCAATTCCGCGTTGCCCATAAAGTCGGCATCACCCGTTACGATAATACGCTGCTCCTTATTATTGACCTTACGGGTCAGGGAAAGCGCTGTGGCAAAGGATTTGCGTACATCTCCATTTTCCGGCGAAAAAACAACTTCCGCGGAATCTGTCACGAGGTTATCTTTTTTCAGCCAGCAGTTTTTCTCGCTCGTTATCAGCAATGGTTTGATGGTGAATACGCCAGTATCGGCATAAGCGAGGGCTGTTGCCCGTGGCATGGTAGCCATTGCGCTATCGTGGTGACTGTGGGCCAACGCAGGATAAAACGACGAGACGGTTTCGGTGAGATAAGGGGTAATCAGCTCCGGTTGCAGATCTTTACTGGTTTGCACCAATATACCATCCATCAACTGCACGCCCAGGTGTTGGAGAAATGGATTCAGGATCGCTTGTTTGCCAGGCTCTCCGGCCACCAGCAAATTCCCTCCCCTGTTTACATATTGCTTCAGTTTTTCAATACTGGCGGCAGTCATGGCCACCTTCGGATCTGCCAGTACCAGGGCTGAAATATCAGCAGGAATATCCTGTGAATCCAGGGATAGCGTATCTACATCAAATCCCTGGTTCAGGAGTGAATTACGAAAAGTAGTGAGGTTAGTGAGTACTTTGTACTCCCTGTCTCCCAGCTTATTTATACTCCGCTCCAGGTGCCCGGTCAGGAAAATTATTTTGGGCATCTTCGCCTGCAGCAACCGCTTGAATGCTGCTGATACTTCTGTTTCACTCGGCCACTGCATGTTGTCGTCAAACACCCGCAGGAAAGTAGTTCTGCCTTTGTACTTCAGCTGCATCACGTACCGGTTCAATTCTGGTTTCAGGTCAATCATCTTGCGTATTTCAGCGGGCGTTTTGAACTGGTCCATCGTAAGATCCTTACTGTCTGCATACTGTTTGGCTATCTGTTCCAATGTTTTATCCTTGTAGTACCGCAACATACCAGGGCTTTCAAAGGCCGTATCATAATATAAAACCGTTTTAAGTTCAATGTTGTGTTTGAACCGGGTATATGGTTCCCAACGGGCCAGGTTCCGGTTGTAGGAGTCGGGGCGGCCCAGATCCCAGTAACGGCCCAGCAGGTTATTATATGCGGTAACCTCCAGGGGGGCATCTCCCAGCTCTTTTATAATTTTCTGTGCATTGGGCGTCAGCGTTCTTTCTTTTGCGCGGGTGGCGTCATAATAGCCCACCAGTGAAGGAATAGAACTGAAATAGCCTATAACCAATGTGGATACTATCACAAAAGTGTATCGCCCTGCTTTTACAAGCGCCGGTTTGGATTCCATGCCGGCTTTCAGCTTATAAATACTAAGCCCGAGAAAAAGGTACACGATGGCCACAAAATAGATGACATCCTTTGACGTAATAAGTCCTACCAGCATGTTTCCTGTGCGGCCGGAAATAGACAGGAAATAGGTCAGCGTCCGCACAAATGCAATATCCTGCCAGAGCGTGCCAACATAAGATAGCAACCCTATCATTACAAAAGTGCATACCGCAGCTACTACCTGGTAAGTGGTGAGGCACGACATAAACAACCCGATGGCCGAGTAGGCGCAAAGCAACAGGTACAGTCCCAGCATAGCACTGATCAGCATACCGGAATCGGGCGACTTGATCTGGAACATACCGGAAACAACAAAAACAGTAAAAATCATCACCAGCAATCCGCTATAGATCATCATGGCCAGGAATTTCCCGAACACAATTTCCCTTACGCGGATAGGCGATGTATACAACAACTTAATTGTTCCGCTGCTGGTTTCACGGCTTATCAATCCCATCGTGAGCAGTGGAATATATAAATATAAATTCCGCAGCACGCCACCTAATACGCCCCGGTTACTGAGGAAAACATATTCTGTTACGCTGCCGAAAAACTTTCCGCCTGCATCCTGCTCTCTTGCTATTCCCTCTAAAGCATCCAGGTAGGTTACTCCGCATTGGATGAGGAATACAATCATTAAAAACCATGCAATAGGTGAGTAAAACAGGGTGCGTAACTCTGTTTTGGCTATTCTTAATATCGTCTTCATTAATAGGTTATTGTTTTGATGATGGATGGGATAACTGCTTAAATATTTCGTCAAGCGCACTTTTATCAAGGCTGATCTCCCGCAGTCTCCAGCCATTATGTACCGATGCTGCAACGATCCTTTCTGTAATGTCCTGTTCCCCGTTGAAGTAAATGCGCAGCTGCCGTTCGGTAAGAAACTCTACCTGGGTAACGCCGTTAATTTTTAGCAGCTCTGCTTCCACCGGCGGATTCTCCAGGTGTACGAGCACACTGTGTGGCTCTACGTAGTTGTTAAAGGTGTCCATTGTATCGGAGAAAACGATTTTCCCGTTTTCGATCATCCTGATTTCTTTACATAGTATCTGTACTTCCGACAGGATGTGAGAAGAAAAAATCACGGCTCTGTCGCGCGCAATCTCTTTGATCAGCGACCGTACCTCTATGATCTGGTTGGGGTCCAACCCGTTGGTGGGCTCGTCCAGCACTACCAGTTTAGGCCGGTGTACAATGGCCTGTGCAATGCCTACGCGCTGCCGGTAACCTCCTGAGAGGTTCCGGATCAGTCGTTTGCTGAAATGATCCACCCCGCAGCGCTCTTTGGCTTCCTTTACGGCGGATTTCATTTTATCCTTTGGCAGATGCCGCAGGCCGGCGCAATACCTGAGGTATTCGTCTACCGTAAGATCCATGTAAAGCGGCGGCTGTTGCGGCAGAAAGCCGATATCTCTTTTAGCCTGCTGCGGATCTTCTTTCATATTAACACCGTTGATGTACACATCGCCTTCGGTCTGGTTCAATGCGCCGCATACAATATTCATGGTAGTAGATTTTCCTGCGCCGTTTGAGCCCAGTAACCCTACAATACCTGTTGGGCCGATCTCCATATTGATATCGCGGATGGCCCAGGAAGTACTGTACCGGTGGGACAACTTCTCAATTCTCAGAATACTTGATTCCATTTATTTTATAATTTTTTTTTTGCAGATGTACAGTCTATGGATTTTGTTCCATTTCCGGATTCTGGGCGATGAGTATATTGGCCAGCGGAAACACATAACCAGTACTATTGGGTTCCAATGTATAGGTGGCTCCATCAAACGACCTGGTAACAGTTTTAGCGAATTGCGGATCTTTGTTCAGCCGGCGTTGATCAAACCAACGCAGCCCGCTGCCAAAAAATTCGCGGCGGCGTTCATCCACTACCAGTTGCAGAGCTTCTGCAGCAGTGGCAGCAGTGAGGCCGGCATAATCCGCGGGCAGGAAACGCAGCTTGCGGAGGGTGTTCAGCATATTCACGGCGTCGTCTTTTTTACCTGCACGGGCGAGGCATTCCGCTTTAATCAGCCAGGTTTCATTGACAGAGAGACCCGCTGCCGGCTTATCAGGCGAGCCTGAATATTTTTCACGCGACCAGAAACCCAGCCCGGTAAATGAAGGGTAAAACGAAGCACCTTGCTTTACAAAAAGTTGATAGCGCAAATCTTTTGTTCCAAGTAAATCGAGTATCGCCTGACTTAACTGCGGGGCACTAAACGTTTGACGGGGAACTTTGCGCAACAGGATCTGTTTATCGTCAAACTGCGAAGGAAAAATGTAACTGCTTCCGGCCACCGCTACGTTATAGTCGTACAGCGTGCTGGATAAAGCCAGTGTACTGTCGGCAAAAGCAGCAGCATTGGTAAAGTCGCGCATGTTAAGATATACTTTGGATAACAGCGCATAAGCCGCCGCCTTGTTGGGTCTGAAATTAATATCCTGTTGGAGCGGCAGGATCGGAATCGCAGCCGTGATATCTTTCAGCACCTGTGCATACACCTGTTTCACCGATGCTCTTTTTAAATCCACGAAAAGGGCTGCCTTTAGTAAAACGGGCACTCCCGGATCTGTTTCTGCGGTGGCTGCATCATATTGTTTGCCATACAGGTTAACCAGGTTAAAATAATTAAAGGCCCGGTGTAACAGCGCTTCGCCGAGGAGCGTTTGTTTTAATAACATATCTCCCCCTTTACTGTCCATTACTCCATCAATCACAATGTTATAGGTATACATGGTAGCATACAGCGTATTCCAGTCATAGTCCTGCGCAAGATCCGTATAAACCGGTTTACGCCAGGTATAAATAGCCTTTTGAGTATTATTGGCTTTAATATTATTCTGGATCTCCGGTGCGATGAAATCCACATCATCACAACTCACCAGCGGAGCCGATCCAAACGCCGCTTCCTGCTGATCCCGGTTATTCAGTAAAAAACGGTAATCTTCTGTATATACCAGCACACGCTGCCCCTGTATGGGCACATCTTCCACATATTTACGGCAGGAAATCATGCCGGCACTTAACAATAAAAACGCAATAATTATTTTATAGTGACGCATACTTTTCGGTTTAATGAATTAGAAACTCAGTGCAACTCTGAAAGAATAATTGGTTAATGGAGGAAGCTGGTAGTTATTCCCTGTTTTGTACAGGTAATCGGGATCCAGCTTTTCCTTATTGGCCGCCCAGATCATACCCAGGTTGCGGGCCACTGCAGAAACGGTCATGCTCTTCATTGCTACCTTTCCGAGCAAAGCGGCAGGGATGTTATAAGACAACATCACCTGTTGCAATTTGATATTGCTGCGGCTTCTTACCAGCAGGTCCGATTCTATATACCGGTTAACGCTCGCATAAAAATTGGTATTGGCGCCAAATATCAGCCCGGGAACATTGGTAGAAGCCTCATCGCCCGGCTTTCTCCAACGATTCGCCAGATCACCGGTTCTTCCTACAAAAACATTATTACTATAGCCTACGTCCTGGATAGACGGCTTCAGGAAAACACCGCCGAAAGCGCACTGGAATTGCACGTTCAGGTCGAAGCCTTTGTATTGTACCGAGTGACTGAAACTTCCAAACCAAGGAGAAGTGGTCCGTCCGGAGTAAACACGGACGTTTTCATATGGCGACTCCATTACAGAATACTTCTTGGAACGGTCATTGCCGTTATAGATCTGCGACTGGCCGGTATTATCCAGTCCTGCCCAGGCGTAGGTAAACAGGTAATCCGTGGGGTAACCTGAGTACAACATCTCCGGTGCAAAATAAGTAGTAGGTTTTTCGAAGCGTGGATCTTTGATGATGTTCGTATTGTAAGACATATTGATAGTAGCCGTCCACCTCCAGTTTCTACTCAACACAGGCACTACATTGATGCCCAGGTCTACCCCATGTCCTTCCAGGTTGGCCGTATTAAATAAAGTAGACGTAAAACCATAAGTACCGTTAATAGGCATCTGCCAGATGATATCTGTAGTATGTTTTTTATAATATTCTGCAGAACCAAATACCCGGTTTTTAAAGAAGGAAAAATCAAGACCCCAGTTAATCATCCTGGTTTTTTCCCATCCCAGGTTTTCCATTGCAGGATTGGCAATCACACCGTAGGGATAGTTGGTGTAATAATCTGCTCCCAGCAAACTGATAGTGGTAACCGGCGCATAGCCCTGCGGTGCATTCCCGCTGAAGCCATAGGTGAAGCGTGCTGCCAGCTGATCTATCCATCTGATATTACTGAACCATTCTTCCTTGCCAATATTCCACTTCAGGCCACCTGACCACAATGGGATGGCTCTTTTACGCCGTTCAACCCCCAGCAGATTATAATCGTCAAAGCGCGCACTTCCTGAAATGATATATTTATTATCAAACGTGTAAGAGCCATTCGCATAGTACGACAGCGACCGGGTGGTTTTTTCTGTGACTGGCCTGGAAGTGGCGCCGATAGACTGCGTTATGCCATAGATATCTTTAAATCCAACAAAAGGATTCACGCCACGGAAAGTATTGATGGACTTATCATAACCATAACGCAGTTCCCCGCTGCCTTTATTATAGGATTCCCTGATCTCGTTACCTATCACTAAATTCAGTTGGTGCCTGTCGTTCCAGTTCTTATTTACATTGATCTGTCCGCGCAGGTTATAACTTTTCCCCAGGCCACTGCCAAGATCCAGTCTTCCGCCCGGAGGCACGCCATACACGCGGGCGCCGGTAGGACTCAGACTGGTTCCCTTATTCACCAGTATTCTGGCGTCGTAGCTATCTGGTTCCCAGTACTGCTCATATTCCGTAAACATTCTGCCCACATTACCCGAAACGCCCACTCCCAGCCAGGAAGTGATGTTGCCATTTACGGCCACATTCAATGCCAGACTATTGGCGGTATTACGGGTATTGGAATACTGCAGTTCTTCGATAGGAGAATAACCAAACGGAAGATATCCTTTACTTTCAAGATACCTGGCGGTTGATGGAATAGTAAGCAGATCGTAACGGATGTTATTACCCGCTGCATCTTTGAGCATATCATAAGGCCGCATACCACCGGATACCGTGCTCATTGCCGTTACAGCAGCATTATTTATTTTATCCCTGGTATTTCCAAAAGTCAGGTCGGTACTTACGGTAACACGCCCGTTCAATAAACTGGAGGTATTGCCTGCTCTCAGGGAATATCCCTTGTTCATATTACTTTTATAAACACGGTCTTCTTTATAAAAATAACCGGACAAAAAGTAAGAGCTGTTTACTCCCCCGCCGGAAATGGAAAGATTATATTGTTGCGTGGTGGGCGACTGGATCATGTACTTCTCCATCTGCGAACGGTTATCCGTAGCGCCCAACGCCGCCAGCTGTGCGTTCATTTCAGCTTCTGTTATTTCACCACGTTTTTGCTTGAAAAAGATCGCCTGCACCTGGCTGTTATTTTCCGGGTAATAGCTTCCCGGCGTACTGCGCGGAACCGGATCATTGTATCGTCCTTTCTCCAGCAGTTCTTTTTCCAGGTCGACATACTGTGATACCGACATCATTTCTCCATAACCAAGACTGGGTCTGCTACTGGTACCCATCGTGGTGGAGAAACTGAAAACCGGTTTGCTGTTACGCATGCCTTTCTTTGTAACCACTACAACTACGCCATTGGCTGCCTGGATACCCCAGATAGAGGCCGCTGCCGCATCTTTCAGAAAAGTGATCTGGTCGATGTCATCCGGGTTGAGCAGATCCAGTGCGCCATTGGCGATGGACACCTGCGAGGGGAATCCGTCTATTACGAGCAGTGGATCTAAACTTACTTTGGTGTATTGGCTTACAATAGTAGACAAACCGCGGATCCTCACCGACCCGTTACGGCTTTTGCCCGCGGTGGTTTTGGTAGAAATATCCACGCCGGGCACCATGCCCTGCAAACGCTCCAGGATACTCACTACCGGTACCTGCGCCAGCTGTTTCCCGGTAACCACACCGAACGACCCGGTAGCCCTTTCTTTCGGGAGCGCCTGATAGCCGGTATTCACTACTACCTGTACTTCCCCGAGTTTCCTGATTTCCGCAAAGAGCCGGAATGTGACCGTGCTTCGCCCCTCCAGCTTTAATTCTTTTCGCTGATAAGCAATATTAGTGGCTACCAACGTGGCATTCCGGGGTACATTTACAAAAGAAAAATCCCCCTGGATGTCTGTAACCGCCATCAGTTTTGTATTCCGCACGGCTACCGTTACATCCGGTACAGGAAGTCCTGCCGAATCCAGGATCTTACCTTTCAGCAAAGGGATCACGGTAGAATCTGAAAACGTGATATGCTCCTGCTGGATTGGTTTTTCAGCAAGAAAAATAGTTTTACTGTCGATAGAAAAAGTTAATGGCTGGTTTTTAAATACGTTTTCCAGGAACTCCTGTAAAGGAATTTCCCGGGCGTTAATGGTGATAGGGGTAGCGCGTTCCATTAACCGGTCGTTGCTGAATACCACGAAGCCGGTTTGTTTATAAACGGCTGCAAAGATCTTTTTCAAAGGAATATCCTTCCCGGAAATAGTGACCGCCTGTGATGAACTTTTTGCGGAAACATGCAGTAAGGACGCGAAGAGGAAGAAGGTAGTAATTCTCATAATCCGCAATATTTGTATGGGGACCGGCAATAGGAATCCCTTTCGATCTACATGAGCGATTTTTTGCATAAATTTGTTGTGGTTTGGTTGATAAAAAATTCGTTACACCGAAATTTTAGTTTAGCCGGCTACCTGCCGGAAGCGCTCCTACTGCTTCCGGCTTTTTGTTTTTCCGGCTAATCCTGTTTGACAATCTTTTTTATGATGATGATTATTGTGTGACTACCAGTCGTTTGCCCTCTTCAATATTTAAATGTACTCCTGTGCTGTTCAGACCTTTGATGAGGCCCGCCAGGCTTATATTCCTGCTGATTTTTCCATAAAATTTAATATCGGGTACAGTGCCCCTGTATACGATTTCTACATCGTACCACCGTGCAATCTGTTTCATGGCATACTTCAGGTCCATTCCGTCGAAATCGAAAAGACCGTTTTTCCAGGCCATGATTTTATCGATGTCTGCATTATCGATAACCCTGGGTGTTTCCGACAATTGCAGTTGTTGCCCGGGACGGAGTACTATGCCCTTGCGGGAGAGATCTGATGCGTGTTCTTTCAGCGATATCACTTTCACCGCGCCTTCCAGCAGGGTGGTATGCTGACTTTCTTCATTTGCGTAGGCATTTACGTTGAAATGGGTGCCCAGTACTTCAATACGGGCGTTGTTCAACACGGTTACCTGGAATGGTGTGCGGGCATCCGGCGCCACTTCAAAATATACTTCTCCGGTGATCTCCACATTCCGGTGCTTACCGTCAAATACCGTAGGATAGCGGATAGAGCTGGCGGCATTCAACCACACCTGCGTACCATCCGGTAAGGCTACCCGGAATTGGCGACCATTTGGGGTCGTAATTATATTATAGGCAATTTCATTGTTTTTGTTTCCGCCCCGGCCGTATACCAGCGCGCCATTATCGAGTACGATGGGAGCGCCATTCTGCGTGGCTACCACCCCATTAGCGAGGCTGTCCAGTGCAATGCTGGAACCGTCTGCTAATTTCAGTATAGCACCATTTTTACCGGGTGAGATATCAGTTACCGGTGCATTATTTGCAAAACCGGCGGGAGCCTGCCGTTGGGACTGGAACCAGTATAAGGCGCCGGCCATAAATATAATAGCCGCAGCTGCTGCTGCCCATTTCCATCGTTGCAGGAAAGGAACCCGGTGCTCCGGTGCTGGTTGTGTATGCGGTGAATGCCTGGCCAGAAAATGTTCCAGTGCTTCGTTTTCATTATACTGTGCAATCAGCTTTAGCGCCACCTGTTGAACGCCTGCGTCATTAATATCATCCCACAACTGCCGGCGCTGTTCATTGTCAGCGATCCACGCCTGTAACTCCGACGCCTCTTCCGGGGTCAGGTTTCCCTTTAGATGCTTGCTGAGAAGGCCCGCTATAAAAAGGGCATTTGATTTTGGTTCATCCATGTTGGCACTGCGCTTTCCATTAATACGACGTGATAACCTGGTAGTACCAAAGCAATCTGAAAAAAATTATGAATGGGCAGATATCAGCAGGAGAAGAACAAAAGCTTCCGGCGGGAGCCGGCGTTTTAACAACATCACGCCTCTCGATTTCTGGTTTTTTACGGTTTGTACAGACAGTCCCAGCTCACGGGCAATTTCATCGTTTTTCAGGCCATCGATATAACCCATGCGTATAATTTTACCGCATTGTTCCGGTAGCTGGTTGATTTCATGATGGAGTTCATTGAATACTTCCAGGCGAATCATTTCAAGATCTGCCGCGGTTTCCCACTCCGCCTGGGTTCCAAGAAATACGGCCTGCCGCTCTCTACTGTGGATAGAACCCTTGATGGTATCAAAGCAGGCATTGCGGGTAGATTTATACAAAAAATCCTTGAGGTGCCTGATATCTTCAAATACCTGGCGCCTGTTCCATAATTTTAAAAACACTTCATTTACCAGATCTTCCGGATCAGCAGATTCCCGGATAATCTTTTGTGCGAAAGCACACAAAACGGCATAGTACTCTCTGAAAACAACAGAAAACGCCGCTTCATCAGCAACAGCAAGCCGTTGCAGCAGTTCAGCTTCTCCGTATGGTTGGCTACGTTCAAACGATTTAATCAGCTCCATCCCCGCTTATATGATATACTTTAAAAAATGAATAATCATGAAGCCGGCAATCAATCCGTGCCTGCTTTTAATTAGGATTATTCATCATGAAAGGAACAACCGGATCATAACCGGCATTGTTGGTTGACGCTTAAAAATGGATTCCCTTTATTATGTTATAATGGTTGCCGCTATAAACTATCCATCTGCTTTATACTGCCACTGTTCCGGGATAAGCCGTAAAATACTATTTTACCGGCCAATTTCACAAATTATTGTCATTTCGACAAAAATAAATGGTACCGGTTATTCAGGCAATAGCATCCGGGAAAGTTCTGTATAAAGGAATATTACATTTTGTATTATTAGCAAAACTAATTAATTTTAAAGAACAGCTGATTCGTGCGTAGCGATAGTAAATAACAAATCCTAAGAACCCTGCATCCTTCACCGGCTGCATTATACAGTATGCTTACCACGCTGTAAAAATATCAACACTATATAACATTTACCGTTACCCGAAGGCCAGTTGTTTGCATTCATTTACTCAATCAATAACCACGGACGCCTAACCGGTTTCCACAGATTATCTTACAGGCGGCATTACCGCACAAGTGAATAGTTCCTGCTATGCAGGTAAACTACCATGCATATTTTTGTATCAGACAAACGGTCCGCATCCTGTGGCGGTAGTATACTTTTATGTCCTCAAATAACCATTTAAAACCGAAATACACAAACTATGGAAAGCCTGCAAACAATCCAAAGTAAAGAGATGGTGGAGATCCAATCCCAAGCCATTGCGTTAAACCATACCGGAAATTCAATCAAAATATTATCAAAGGAAGAGATCTTTAAACTGATAGATGTTCATGAACCTTATTATGCCCTGAAGGATGTAATTGTTTATGCCAGCAATTTTGCGACCGCCAGTATAGAAGTAGAACAACCTTTGGGAGATGAGATCTTCCCCATCGGTGCGGCGGAGGCATGCAGGCATCTTGCTATCCTGGGATCGGTATGCTGTGCATTGAGCAACCCCGTAAAACAAAAGCACTACTATCTTGCCCATCGCGGAACATATAAAAGGGCCATTGAAAAAACACATTACACGGGAAAGAAATTAGTGGCAACAGCAACCTGTACTTTTTTCAGCAAAAGAATGGCAAATATAAAAGCCTGTTTGCTTGATGAAGACAATCAACTTATCTGTGGAATAGAAAACAGTTTCCATGTAGTTCCTCATGCAATATTCGAACGGCTGTATTACAATTTTCATAAAGAAATACCGGATTTCGGATTAAAGAATCCGTATCATCAAAAGAAGCAGCTTTTTGATGTACAGTTTTCCGCCCTCTCAGCGTCTGCTTCATTAGGCAAAATACAGGATGATTATTGCGCAGGACACTTCCCTCACTTTCCCGCGATGCCGGTAGCCATCCTGATGAATACACTGCTGGACCTGGCTGCTGCCTATATTCATCACATCACTGACGATAAGTCATTAAAAATGTATGTCCGGGAAATGACTTTACTGGCAGACAACCTTGGGTTCTCAGGAGAAATAGTAACGTTGCATGTTAAACAGGAAGCTTATACCAATAACCGGTTTAAGCTGCGTTGTACCGCCACATCCACTGACAATAAAAGTGTAGGCGATGTTAATGTTATTATAGAAACTGCTGCAAAGTGACAGCTGGCCATAAATGTAAACCGATATCAGGATCAGGCCGTATCTTAAAAACATCCATATATAGCACCGGGATGGCAGTTGCCATCCCGGTACCCTATAGCGCCTCATTCATATAGTACGCAGACCTACTTCCCCCCTTTATATGACCCCAGTATTTTCGAAGCATTCCCGTTGTAAATCTTCTCCAGTACTTCATCCGGAAGGTATAACCCGTAAATCATCCAGCGCGCCTGCATATGATGACTCGGAGACGGATCTATATACTCGTCTTTTGTTTCCAGGAAACGATAGTAAATACGATAAGCTTCCGCATCACAGGGTGTGTCTGTGCCAAACAAAACCCTGTCCTGGTATTTGATCAGGAAATCGCGTGCAGTGTATGGTTGTCTTCCCAGCTCACTGATCCGCGCAGAAATCTCCACATATAAGTTCGGATATTTATCAAGCCAGCCGCCTACCCGCTCCAGTTCCTCCGGCAGGTTGCCCACATGCGCGCCGATAAAAATGGTTTTGGGATGACGCGCAACGATATGATCCCGCTGCGTAAGTATGGCCTCCTTGGAGGGAAACTGCGGCCCGTAAAAAGACCAGTCCGGGTGCGCGCCCAGCTCATCATACCGTTCATTGTAACGGTCTACGGGTGTAAAAAACGCTTTCGGATCAGATACGTGTATCAGTACCGGGATCCCCAGCTCCCCGCATTTTTCCCAGAAGGGATCGATGCGCGGATCATCTACCGGCACCAGCTTTCCGCTTTTGTCTTTTATGACGAGGCCCAGTTCCTTGGCAATCTTTACGCCGCGTATACCCAGCTTCACCGCTGCTTCCAGCTTCTTTCCTTCTTTTATACCAAAATCTGGTTCATCGATCCTGCTGAAATCGGGCCGGAAAAATACAAGGAACCTGTCTTTTGATACTGCCTGTGATGCCTTCAGGTGTTGCAGGTATTGATCGCCGGCTGAATAGGCATCCAGGCTCACGCATTTTATCACGCCGGCTTTATCCATCTCCGACAGGTAGTGCGCGGTGTTTTTTAATTCGCCCAGGTGGTTGTGGATGTCTATCACCGGGAGCTTCGGCTTCATCACTTTGGTTTCCTTTACCACCAGCTGGCTGCGTGGCTGCCAGTCCAGCAGTTTAAGATCCCCCTTTTGCGCAAACAGCGTCACAGGCAACAGCAGCAGATGAAAGGCCGCTAACAGGCGGCTGATATTTTTTTTCATGTTCGTTTTTCTTTTATCATCATTTGAGTTCGTATACCCGCACATAATCAATGAGGAAGTCTGCCGGGAAGATGGTCGGATCTATTCCCTGTTCACCGCCCCAGTCGCCGCCAATAGCCAGGTTCAGCAAAAGGTATTGGGGGATATGATAGGCCCACTTGCCTTCGGGTACATCTTTTTTGTAGTAAGAGAAATACTTCTGGTCGTCAAAGAAAAAATCGATCCGGTCGTTATACCACTCTACGGCATACACGTGAAAGTTCTCCCACGGCTTTTCCACGGTGATCTGTCCGCCACGGCTGCCACCTTCATAACCCGGATGGATGTTGGCGTGGATGCTGTTGGGATCATGTCCTACAAACTCCATGATATCAATTTCAGAATACACCTGGGACGAATCCCCGGGGCCCCAGGCCATGTTGTTACCCAATGTCCAGATGGCCGGCCACACGCCCCTGCCATGCGGCAGCTTGGCCCGCACTTCCACCCTGCCGGTGGTAAATTCAAAAATATCTTCTGTATTCAGACAGGCAGAAGTAAACTCTCCCCCACTGTCGGAGGTAACGAAGCTGGTGCCGCCCTTGATCAAACGCAACGGCTCTTCCTTGATCGCCCTGATGACCAGGTTCCCTCCTTCCACGTGCGCATTTTCATACCGGTTTTTGGTGTAATACTGTGCCTCACGGTGTCTTACAAAGCCTTCTTCATAACGCCACTTTTTAGGATCGGGATGCCCGGTATAATTAAATTCATCCGACCATACCAGCTTGCCTTTTTGTGCAAATACAATCACCGGCATTAAAAAAAGAATACCCGCTAATAATTGTTTCCTCATCTTGAATACTATTAAAAATTTAAAAATTGATTTTACTCGAATACCAGGTAACCAAATTTTTCTATCTCATGAAAACTCTTCCCTGTTTGTTGCCACGACCACTCCGCTTCTCCTTTGTCGTAGTCTACCCTGTACAGGTTTGCCTTCCAGGTAGTGCCCCTCCGGGGATGAATATTTTGTAGTGGCCGCAGGAGTTTAAAAGGAATAAAGAATTCCGCCGTCCAGCTTTTCACCGTGGCGCCACTTTTCTTTTCTCCACCCTGTATGGTGGTGGCGTGCTGCGTTTTCCTGTCTGCATCATAATGAAATGGCTGCCAGCGTACCAGGTCGCCCTGTTGATTGGATATTAAAATAGGCAGTTCATAGTTCAACGGAGAAATCTCGTATTCAAAATAAGCCGGCTGCAAAGTGTCCGGCCACAGGAATACTTCTGCCACGTCTTCTGTCCACAGGTCGAGGAAATCCGCCTGCATGGCAGCGCTGAGCCGCTGGTCCGCGCAATTAAAGAGGAAGTATATCCCGTTGGGTGAATACAATGCTTTTACTTTTGTAGATGCAGATTCGTTTCCACTACGTTGCGGCAATGTGATCCATGCCGCCTTGTTCCAACCGCGATGACTGCCATCACCGGTTACAGTAAAATCGCTGGTGGCAGCTACTTTCAGCACCGCAGCAGGTTGCTGCGCAGCCAGCGATGTGTAGCAACAGATCCCTGCAAGGACTAATACCCGTTTACAATATTGCAGCATGATCATGGATTCTGGGTGAGGTTAGGATTAAGGCCGGTTTCACGCTCGGGAATATAATTGATCACCTGCGGGTCTGTTGGCTGAATGGTTTGATCATATTGATTGCTGCCATGAAAACCGGGATAGGCGCGCACCATAGGACGGTTGTTGCGATACAGGTCATACGGCCGGTGCGCTTCAAACGCCAGCTCCAGGCGACGCTCTTCCAGCACTACATCCAGTACAGAGGCACGGCCTTTCAGATCGCCAACGGTGTACAACGCAGCGCCGGATAAACCAGCACGACGACGGATCAGGTTCACATCATCAATGGCCGCCTGTGCATTGCCCAGTTTGGCATTGGCTTCTGCCCGGATCAGGTACATTTCCGCCAAACGCAGGATCACCGGGGAACTCAGGTTAGCGACACCTTCCTGCCAGTTGTATTTGTTGATAAAATATACCGGCGTTTGATTGCGCAACTGCATGTTGCCATTGGCATCACGCTGTGGCTCTACAAAGCTGTGGCGCACATCTCCGGGATACTGGTCCAGCAGTTTTACAAAAGCAACAGAAGCATATACCTCTCCCCACCCGGTAGATTGTGTAACCGGATCATTGTAATACATAGATCCGATGGCATCTTTACCGCGGTCATCTGCCACGGTGTGCCTGATGGCAAAGATCGTCTCCGGGTTTTCTTCCGGTATTACGCGAAAGTATGTTTTATAAGGCTGGGTTTCCATCAGCCGATAACGGTTGGAGCTGATCACCTTATTGGCGTATAACAAAGCGTTGGCGTTGTCTTCCATGTACAGGTACACGCGCGACAATAAAGCTTCCGCTACTTCTTTGGATGCAAAGGCCGCGCTTTTATTTTCTTTCATCAACGTTGCTGCATGTTTGAGGTCGGCTATCACAAACGCATATACGTCTTTTACAGAACTCCTGGCAGGACGGTCATCTTTTGTATTGTCTTTAATCACCACACCCGGATTGTTACCTGCGCCCTGTGGATAAGGCCGGCCAAAAATACGTACCAGGTCGAAATGCGCCATCGCCCGCAGGTAGAGGTTTTCCCCCTTCAGCTGATCCAGCAGCGGGGATGTGCCGTCATTGATTCTTTCGATGATAGCATTGGCAGAATAGATCACTTTATAAGCGCCCTGCCAGAACTGTTCGGTATTCCCCATTCCCGGAAAATGAGTATAGGTATAGGTATAAAATACCTGGTCGCCGGTGGCGCCGCTTAACGCTACATCATCACCGGGATATTCTCCCAGCTGGTTGAGGTTTTTGGTATACATCCTGTCCACCAACCCCGAATAAGTACCATAGGTAGCGGTTTGCAGGTCTTCCGGCGTTTCCAGGGCCGCCTTATCTGATTTTCCGTTATAAGGCTCCAGGTCTTTGCTACAGCTGCCGGTCATAACCAGGATAGCGGCAGCGAGTGTATAATATTTAAAGAGATTCCTTTTCATAGCTGCTGTTTTAAAAAGTGACGTTAATACCAAACAGTATCTTCTTCGCCAGCGGATATTTTGTACTGTTCTGCTGGAAATTGTTACCGCTTTCTCCTGCCGGTTGCGAATATGGCCGTAGTCCCATTTCAGGGTCCATGCCGGAGAAACGGGTCAGCGTCCAGAGATTGTCGCCGCTGACAAACACCCGTGCATTGCTCACCTTTATCCGTTGCAGGAAAAATTCCGGTACATCGTACGAAAGCGTGATGTTGCGCAAACGCAGGTAGCTGCCATCTTCCAGGAACCGGGACGATTCCAGGTCAGAATTTTTATTACCGCCATACACTGCTTTGGGATCTGTAGCAATGTCTCCCTCTTTCTGCCACCTGTTATGATTTTCAGGCAGTACCCTTGAATTGGAAGTAGGCTCACTGCCATCATTTGTATTTTCTTCATATACCTGGTTGCCGCTTACAAAATTGAAGAAGGCGCTCAGGGTAAGTCCTTTCCAGGTAAAGCGGTTGTTGATACCACCGGTGAAATCCGGCGACGCGCTGCCTATGTATTGCAAGGTAGCATCGTCGTAGGAGTTGGTGGTGCTGATGGTTTGCTTACCGTTGGCATCTGTACTCACTACTTCCCACAACGGGTCGCCGTTCTTCGGGTCCACACCGGCCCATTTGCGCATATGCCAGCTGTAAAGATCACGTCCTTCGCTGATCCACTGGAGGGATGAGTAGGGAATATCCTCATGGTTGTTCAGCTTCAGCACTTTGTTCCTGTTGACAGACAGATTAAAACTGGTTTCCCACTTAAAGCGGGCGCCATTGATATTTTTGGTGTTCAGGTTAAACTCTATTCCCCTGTTACGTACAGAGCCTACGTTGCGGGTAACAAATGCATAGCCGCTGGTATAAGGAACCGGTACATCCAGTAATAAGGCACTGGTGGTTTTATCATACACATCAACGGTCAGGGCTATACGCTTTAACAGGTCTATGTCCAGCCCGATGTTGGCCGTCTTTGATTTTTCCCAGGTGAGATCAGGATTTTGTAATACAGATGGCACAGAACCCGGATTGGACGCATATTGTGAGGTGTATGCATAAATGCCCAGCGACTGGTAGTCACCGATTTCCGCATTACCGGTAATACCATAACTGGCCCTGATCTTCAGCTGATCTATAAACCGTTGCTCTTTCATAAACGATTCGTTACTCAGGATCCAGGAACCTCCTAATGTGTAAAAGCCCGCCGAACGATGGTTGGCGCCAAAGCGGGACGACGACTCATTGATATAAGCGCCGATGAGGTTATACTTTTCGCGGAAGGTATAATCTACCTGTATCAATCCTTTTGTAAACCGGTTCTCCGACTTACTGCCGGGGCCAAAGGGCGACTTCTGGATGTTGGCCGCTGCATCCATGATATGTAATCCTGCTGGAATCTTGTTGCCGTAAAGACTGTTGTTTTCAAAATAATTCTTCTCCCCTTCTGCTACTGCTATTGCACTCAGCGCGTGTTCTCCAAATGTGCGCTGGTAGCTGAGGCGGTTGGAAGTGATCAGCCTGTTTTCATAGCTGGAGTTGTTGTACATTTCCCCCAGTCCCCTGCCTGCTTTGGAACGCACATCATAATATAATTCGCTGCGCAGGTTGGAATAACTTACACGGTTATACGTAGAAAAAGTTAGATGTGGCGTGATATAATAATCCAGGTTAAGATCGGCATAAGTAGTCAGCTGTTTGCCTTTATCATAATTGAATTGCCACCCGTGGAGGAAGTTGTCGTGCTCACGGCCTATCCATCCTTCTTCTGTACCCATCTTTATGGATCCATCCGCGTTATACGGATTATCCCACGGTAAATTTATTTTAGACAATACCAGTGCACCGTAGTTCCCGGAGGCTTCATTTTCAAAATTGCGGGAAGCCGCGTTGATCCGGGTGCTCAGCTTCAGCTTTTCATTAATACGGTGTGTGATATTTGCCCGCAGGTTGTATACTTCATTGCTGGTATGTTTGATAATACCATCTTCTTTATAATAATTTCCGGAGACATAAAACTGTGTTTTTTCAGATCCTCCGGATACAGATAACAGGTGATTCTGGGTAAGGCCCGTGCGATAAGCAAGATCCATCCAGTCGGTATTCTGCGACAGCAGGCTGGAAGGCCGGTCCCTGGCAAAATCAGCAGGCGCAAAATAACTCTTCTGATAATCATACAGCTGCTGGCTGTTCATCAGCTTCATATTGCCCATGCTCATTTTATTGAAGCCAACGCTGGAATTAAGACTGATCTGCGTTTTACCGGCCTGGCCTGATTTAGTGGTGATGATGATCACACCATTGGATGCACGGGCGCCGTACAATCCTGCGGCGGCGGCATCTTTCAGGATAGTAACGGAAGCAATGTCGTTCGGGTTGGCAGTACCCCCAATGATACCGTCTACTACATATAATGGTCCGGAGCCGGCGGTGATAGAACTGGATCCGCGGATGGTAACGTTAGCGGCTACACTGGGATTACCGGAAGCGTTTTGCACTACTACCCCGGCTACCTTTCCTTGTAAAAGACTGGCTACATTATTGGAGGTTACATCATTCAGTTGTTTACCGGAAACCACGGCCACAGAGCTGGAAATCTGTGATAACCTTTTAGAGGTGTAACCGGTTACCACTACTTCGTTCAGGTTGGCGTTCTCTGCTTCCATCTTCACCGTTATTTTACTGCGGCCATTCACGGGCATCTCCTGTGATGCATAGCCCATTGCCTTAAAAACAAGGGAGCCCTTTGCAGGCGCTTTGATGTGATAATGCCCGGTAGCATCGCTGGCGGCGCCCGTTTTCAGGGAAGGAACGTAAACGGTAACGCCGGGAAAAGGATTTCCTTTTTCATCCGTGATCAGGCCGGATACAGGTATCAGCGTATCCTGCCTCACTCCTGCGTTGGCAGCAGCGTTGTTTCTCCCGCCTAAAAGGAGCAGTAACAGGATCAGGCACACATGACTATACAGGTATTTTCTTTTAGCGTCGTTGCGCTGTCTTTTGGTTGACGGCCCGCTTAACGGGCCCTTCTTCATACATTGGAAATACATACGCTTACGGTATTAGGTAGTCTGTAAATAGTTGATCGTTGGCTTATTCTTCATAGCTGCATTAACTTCAAAGCATTCAAACGGTAAATTTTTTCCAGTATCGCAGTGCTTAATCCCAGCCCGTATAATGGCCAGTGATAAGTAAAAATTTCATGTTCATAAAAATGATCGTCGGTTGTTTCCATGATCCGGAAGGCAGTGCGGTAAAACTTAGTGGCATACTCCATATCCATTTTAGGATCATAGCCCAGGTCGGTGCCGAATAGCAGCCGGTCCTGGTATTTTTCATAAAACGCTTTGGCAAAGCGCGGGATGGTAGCGGTTTCTGCAAACCTTGCGGCATTATCCACGTACAGGTTGGGATAGCGGTCCAGCATTTTGCCCACTATGCTGAGATCATAGGTGCAGTTAGCAAAATGACAGGCAATGAAAATGGTGCCGGGGTTTTCCCTCACCACGTTTTCAAAGGTCTTTATCAGTGTGGGATGGTCCAGGAGTCCAGGCTGAGTATGGTCTATGCGCCACTCGTAGGCATTCATTAACCCGTCGTTGGTGGCATCCATCGGCAGGTACATCCACATAGGATCTGCAATGTGTATGTTCACCGGCATATGCAGTTCCCCGCATTTTTCAAACAGTGGTTTCATGCGCGGATCATCGAGGTGCAGGCCGTATCCGGCTACGGGGCGGGAATAAAATTCACCGAGTCCTTTGTCGCCCAGCTCCCCTACACCTTTTGCCCCCATGCGGTGGCAACGTTCCAGTTCCGCTACTGCATGATCTATCCAGCCACTGCCCGGCTGATCATAACCCGTGTAGTCGAAGCCACACCACAGGTCGAAGCGGTTGGCGTAGTCCGCATATTGCCGGGTAACGGCATCAAAACCGGCACCGGTTTCAAATGTAAGAACAATACTTTTTTCAATGTTGGCATCGTCCATGCGGGCCACCCATTTGCTCACATCCAGCTCCGGCTGCCATGCATGGGTATGGATATCTATTACCGGGAAAGCGGCTTTTACGATGGCTGTTTCCGGCGTTCTAAATATCGACTCCGGCCGGTAGTCCTGTAACCTGATATGTTCCGGTGATGACGAAACATTTCCTAATGGTTTTGGTTTTACTTTGTCGAGATCCATAATCATCTGTTTTTAAAATGTCAGTATATTTTTCAGCAGGATATAGCAAATATTTTAGTCATGGTATTGGATGATAGGCCGAAACTCAGTCCAGATAGGGAATACCCGGAATTTCCGGATATTCCCTGGTGATCTGTTTTTTCATATATGCGTTACGGTAGTGTAACATATTTTACCTGGTATGGATTCAGATTTACTGCCAGTGTATTATTGATCTTGGTTTTCTGCAATGCTGCTGTTTTGTTGATCAGCATTATTTTTGTTTGTGAAGACATGACCATCACACTTGTGGCGGATACCGTAGTGGTATATAATTTAGTACCTGCCGGGAAATAAGTGTTAAAGTCTTTGTACAGAAAATAGTTATTAAACGGCTTACCGCCATTTGGCACCAGGGTACTGCTGAAGAAGTTGCTTACATTTCCTTCTCCTTCCTGTTGTTCCGGCGACCAGCGCAGCGATACGGCATCGCCGCCCAGTGCGTGGTATACCAGCATGCATCCCAGGGCAGCCGGCTGTTTGGTGGTATCGGTGTTTAATCCCACATAATCTTCCGACCACCATACGGGCAGGTTTGTTTGGGCATGAATCCAGGTACTTACATCTTTAAACTTTTTGGTGGATGCAATGATGTCGGTGGCATCCTGGTCGTTGGCATCGATCCCTCCATCGATGCAAAGGAAATCACCGCCATGTTTGTGTTGCAGCCAATAGGTAACTACATCCAGGCAGCGCTGGTCCAGCGTGCCATAGGTAGCAGGGTCTGAAATACCGCTGCTGGCACCGGATGGCGGATTTTGCCAGGAGTCGATGCCGATGTATGGGCCGCCGATGATGGCATCCGGGCGCACGGCCTTAACCGAATCGTACACCAGGTTGTAGAGGCGGGTATAGCGTTCATAGTCCCAACGGTTGTGGCCGGGCAATGTATCCCACATGTCTTTCAATTCATTCCATACCTGGAAATATTTTACGGAGGTGTACCGTTTTGCAGTTTCCGCGCAGAGGTGCGCGAAATCTTTTTCGTGTGAAAACAGTGGCGCCCATTCTATCTTATCCCAGTCGGTATCTTCATCATATTTTCCGGCGTACCAGGTAGTATCCGTCATCCATGTAGGAGCGGTGGCGAAGGTGATCACCGGTGTCGACAGCATGGTGGTGGTCATCAGGCTTACGCGCTCATCCAGGGAAGTCCAGTCGTATATACCGGGTCGCGGCTCTGGATTACCGGCGCCAAAACCGAATATATGCTGGTTGTGATAAACAACGGCTCCTTTCAGCAAATTGGTTCCCCTGGTGATGGAGGGGCCGTCCCCCCAGGAGTCCAGGTTGTTTTTCATGTAGGTCACTCCGAGTTTGAGTGAAGTGGTCATCAGCTGGGCATTCTTATCTACCGTAATTCTTACGGTATCTGCCAGCAATCCTTCTTTTGTGAGCGAGGCATCCGGGTTCAGTAATTTTGGATCAACTTTACATGATCCGGCAAAGAGGGCTATCATAGCCGGGGCGATAAGGAATTTTTTCCATGTTAGCGTGGTCATTATGTGAGGTTTTTCAGTGCTTTTATTTTTTATGCACTGCAGGTGAACAATAAATAAAATCAATACTCCGTATAGTCGCGGGCGTTATAAGCACCCGGACAGCTATGTTTCTAATCGTATTTATTTTTATTCCGACAGGATGAAGATCGCCACCGCTGCCAGCAGCAGGCCTGCTGTCAGCACCGCATCCGGCACTACACCATAGATAATGAGGGAAAGAATGACTGTGATGACGGATGATAAGCTGGTGAGTGGTATTACAATGATCGCTTTGCCGTAGCGGAGTGCGTATACCAGCATCAGTGCACCGATGGCATTTAACAGGTGAATGGGCACAGCCAGCCCAACTCCTTTCCATCCCCAGTTTATGGTGCGGGAGAAGTCTGTCATACCGATGGCCGCGGGCACCAGCAGTACAGACGAAACCGTCATATAGAAAAAGATACTTTCTGCTTTCATACGGTTATTGGCAAATTTCATCACGAAGCCCTGGGTGGCCCACATCACAAACACGAGCATGGCCATGATCAGCCAGGTGTATCCCTGCACCTGTTTATTTTGCCCTGGCTGAAAGGCCAGGAAAAATGCGGCCAGCAGCGCCACTCCGATACCCAGCCATTGCCTGCGGGAGCAGGTTTCCCCGAGGAACGCCACCGATAACAGGATGGTGAGCAACGGGAACAGCGCGATAAGCGGAAATAAGATGTATGCCGGTCCTATCCGCAATGCCTGGAAAAGGATCAGTTGCCCGCCTGCACCGAGCAGGCCCACCATAGCCCCCAGGAAAATATCCCGTGGCGTGTGTTCCAGTTTCCAGTCCACTATCCGCAGTGCGACGATCGCGCAAGGCAGCATCGTGAGCGTCCATACAATATATCCCAGCGTTGCCGGGAAACCGGCCTTTTCAGGTATCTCTATAAAAGCCCCCCATACTCCTACAAATACAGTATTGATAGCGGTATATAAAAGCCAAAGCCGGGATTTGTGCATATGGAATATTTATCGTTTCAAGGTCGCCCGACCTTCGAAACCTTGTTTTTCATTCTAAAACAAAGTAAATATAAGTTTTTTAAATAGAAAACAAGCAATAAATATTTTTTTAGAAAGATTTTGAAGAAGAATAACAAAGGAAACGAAGGAAGAACACCTATAAAAATACAAAGCAGCAAAAATGGCCATCACTGACCATCTTTGCTGCTTACAGCTTTACCCGGGGAATGAATGTTATGCGATGATCACCTTTACGTCCAGGTCTTCCAGCCGCTTCTTATCTTCTGTGGTAATACCGGCGTCGGTAACTACGGTGTGGATCTTATTGACAGGACAAATAAACGCAAGGCTCTTTTTATTAAACTTGCTGGAATCCGCCAGCACAATCACTTCGTTGGCTATTTCTATCATAATTTCGTTCAGATAGGCTTCTTCCATATTAGGCGTATAAATACCATTGCGGGTATCAAAGCCATCTACCCCAAGAAAAACCTTATCTACATGAAAACTGCGCAGGTTCTTTTCTGCCAGCGGGCCTACGAGCGACATAGAATTTTGCCGCAGGTACCCACCCGGGATGATTACGTTTATATTAGGATAGCCGGATAACATGTTCACAATGTTCATGGCATTGGTGATTACATTCAGGCTTTTGAAAGACTGCATATGCTTGACCATCTCCGCGGTAGTGGTACCGGAGTCGATGATCATGGTATCGTTTTCATTAATGAGGGCTGCCGCACTTTTGCCGATGGCCACTTTCTCTACATAATGGATTTTGTTTTTTTCACTGATCCGCTGATCCACCCCTACATTGTTTTCCAGCTTGATAGCCCCGCCCCTGGCCCGAAGCAGCATGTTCTTCTGCTCCAGCTGATCCAGGTCGTTCCGGATGGTTACCTCACTCACATTAAATTCCTTGCTTAGTTCACTGATGATCACCTGGCCGTTTTTATACAGCTTCTGCAGTATTTCTTTCCTCCGGTTTACAGTTGATCCGTTTTGGCTCTCTTCCATTTGCAGTTATTTATTTTGAGATTTTACTATTACAAGCCAGCTAAGTTACAGATTATTATGCAATCTCTTTCAAACGAAATTTAAAACAAGATTACCGAAATAATAAAAAGGTTTTGAAAGTAATATACCTTTTGATATATTTGTATTGTATTACTCACTTATATCTTAACTATGCAATCAGTACTTGAACTGGAACCTTCCGCATTGCAAGAAAAAGGAGCCTTTCATACCGCCCGGGAAATTGCGCAGCAGCCTCATATATGGGAAAAGATTATGAACGGGCTCACCGGCGATGCAGCAGCATTATTGGCATTCCTGGAAGAAGCTTATCATACAGTGGACAACATTATCCTCACCGGTGCAGGTACGAGTGCTTTTATTGGTCTTTCGCTAACGGGCAGCTTCTTCCGGCATACCGGCGTTATCACCAGGGCCATCCCCACCACCGACCTGGTAGCGCATCCGCATGATTACTTTCATGCCGACAGGATACCGCTGATCATTTCCTTTGCGCGCTCCGGCAACAGCCCGGAAAGCTGCGCGGCGCTGGAACTGGCAGACAACATCTCCAGGCGCTGCTACCACCTGATCATCACCTGCAACCACAGCGGCCAGCTGGCAGGCTGGCAAAGCAAGCACGCACAACATATGATCCTGCTGCCACCGGAATGTAATGATAAAAGTCTTGCTATGACCAGCAGCTACACCGGCATGCTGCTCACCGGCGCCCTGATCACCCGGCTGCACAATATCCCCGCTATGCGGCAACAGGTGGAAGTACTATGCGCCTATGGCAATCAACTCTTGTCGCGCTACACCACCTTGCTCCGCACCATTGCCGGCGAAAAATTTACCCGGGCGGTGTTCCTGGGCGACGGCGCCTTTTACGGTACCGCTACAGAAGCGCACCTCAAACTACAGGAGCTCAGCGGCGGCAAAGTCATCTGCAAAAGCGACAGCTTCCTCGGTTTCCGGCACGGCCCCAAAGCCATCATCGATGAAAGCACCCTGATCGTATATATATTTTCCAACAACAGCTACGTTTTAAACTATGAAAAAGACCTGGTCGTTTCGATGAAGCAGGGCAACAAGGCACTCATGGAAATCGGCATCCTGCCCGCCAACGGTGAAGTACCTGAACTGGATGCCATCCTGCTCACCGGCGATCAGCAGCTGCTGCTGGAGGAAGACCTCTTATGTGTATGCAGTATATTACCGCTGCAACTGCTGGCCTTTTATACGTCTTTGTCGCTCGGCCTTCAACCAGACAATCCTTCCGTTAACGGCGCCATCACCCGCGTAGTAGAAGGAGTTGCCATCTATCCGCTCAATGCCTGATAAAAACATCGTTATGAACAACACAACGTTTGATGTACTGGTGGTCGGGGAACTGAATGTAGACCTGATACTCAACAAGCTTAATACGCTGCCCGCACTGGGAAAGGAGATACTGGCAAAAGACATGACCTTTGCCCTGGGCAGCAGCGCCGCCATCTTTGCCTGTAATCTCAGTACACTTGGCGCTGCCGTTACCTTTGCCGGGAAAATAGGCAACGACTTCTTCGGTCATAAAGTACTGTCGGAATTATCATCCAAGGGAGTGGATACTTCCGGTATCGTATACAGCCGGACCGCCGGAACCGGCATCAGCATTGCCTTTAGCCATGAGCAGGAAAGAGCCATGATCACTTATCCCGGGGCTATGGAAGAACTGGACATTGCAGACATTACCGATGCGATGCTCACAAGCGCCAGGCACCTGCATGTAAGCTCCATCTTTTTGCAGCCTGCCCTGAAACCGGATCTATGCCGGCTTTTTGCCCGTGCAAAAGAGCTGGGCCTCACCACCTCTCTTGATCCGCAGTGGGATCCTGCAGAACAATGGGATATAGATCTGCCTGCCCTGTTGCCTTATGTAGATATCTTTCTGCCCAATATCGCCGAGCTATGCGCCTTCACCGGCGGCACCAGCGTTTCCACCTGCCTGCAAATGATCAGCGCCTATGCCAATATTGTAGCCGTTAAGCATGGGGAAGCAGGCGCCTATATCTGGGATGGACAGTTACTCTTCCATCAGCCTTCTTTTACACAAACAGATATCGCAGATTGTATCGGGGCGGGCGATAGCTTTAATGCAGGCTTTATCAGTCAGTATATCCGTAAACGTTCGTTGCAGCAATGCGCCGAATACGCCGCCCTGGCGGGTGCTGTAAACACTACCGCACCCGGTGGTACTACGGCCTTTCATAGTCTTGATACCTTCCACGCTATCGCCATTCAAAAATTTAATTACCTACCGGCATGAACCTGAAACAACAATTACAGCAATGCTCACAGTCAGGCTCCGCCTTGCTGGCCGTGAATTTTTATAATTTCGAAACACTGAAAGGATTGCTGATGGCCGCCAAAGCAGCCAACTGCAGTCTGATATTACAACTATCAGAAAGCACCCTGCAATACCTGGGCATCAACTCCGCGGTTAATATGGCCAGGGTGGCGCTTCGTCAGTACGGCGTAACAGGATGGGTACATCTTGATCACGGAAGCAACATCCATACAATCCGTGAATGCCTGGATGCCGGCTTCGACTCCGTGATGATTGACGCCAGTGAAAGATCTTTTGAAGAAAATATTCGTACTACCACCGCCGTTGTAAGGGTCGCCGCCGGCTATGATGTTAATGTAGAAGCAGAACTGGGATATATCGCCAAACTGGGACAGGAACAAACAGCCTCCTTCACCAGCCCGGAACAGGCACGGCACTTTGTAGAAGAAACCGGTGTAAACGCCCTGGCCATCGCCATTGGTACCGCGCATGGCTTCTACAAATCACCTCCTCATTTGCAGATCGATCTGCTAAAACAGATCCATGCCGCCACGCCCGCCGCCCTTGTATTACACGGCTGCTCCGGCGTTCCGGACGACCAGCTAAAAGAAGCGGTTAAAAACGGTATTACCAAAGTGAACCTGGCTACGGAAACAAAAAACATTTTCATGAAAACACTGCAGCAACAGTTGCTGGACAGCCAGGATATAGACCTGCGCAGGGTTTTCCCCAAAGCCATCGATGCTGTAACGGAACTGATATCGCGGAAGCTGAGTGTAATATAACAAGAGGAGATATATGGAAGCTGAGTACGATACGCCATGTAACGTGCTAACGCTCCATTATCTCCTTTAAGTTTTGCAGATCCTTTGTTACCGCTGCTGCATCTTCATTAAACTCACTGTCTGTTTTACCCGGCATCCTGAACAATGTAAAAGTAAATTCACAGCCGTTGTTGTTAGCAATAGCCCGCATCGGGTTGTTTACTATTTCGCCATTGGGAAATGTAACTTCGTGATCAATTTTACCGGATAAGTCATAGCCGTTTTATTTACCGGTTGTTTGGATGAGTTGTTACAGGCGGCCAACAATAAACAACCCAACATTACAATGGCTGTTATCTTTTTCATATTACGTCAGTTTGATAGTTTACGCCATCCGATCTATGTAATGTGTTCAGATGATACTCCAAATGTAATTGCGAATATTCACTCCCGGTTTGTAAAAATACGACAAGATTTTCAGCAGCCGGTTGCGCGAAAGAACCGGATTTAACGTTGGAGTAACATTGTCCTGCTACTTTCGATAAAATAAATAATCACCGCTTTGACTTCCTTTTTGAATCCAGTAGACGTGATGGCATTTGATAGCATCTATCATCAGTATCACCATGCAGTTTTTAAGAACATCTGCCGGTTGGTTGACCGGCATGATATTGCGGAAGACATCCTGCAGGAAGTATTTCTCAGCTTCTGGGACAGTCGCCACCAGCTGGACCTTACACAGGGAGCCGGCAACTGGTTATTTACAGTTAGCTATAATAAATCATTACAGTATTTAAAGAAGCTGGCCCTCGAAAAATCAAAACTGTCTGTATATCCCGCCATCCGGGATACAATGGAAGAGGATAGTCCGGGCCTCCGGGAAAGCCGGCTGACGCTGATCGACGAGGCGATCGAAAATCTTTCTCCCCGTAAAAAGAAAGTGTTCCAGCTATGCCGTCTGGAAGGTAAAACCGCTAATGAGGCCGCCCGTATTCTCGGCATTTCACATCATACCGTAAAAGAATATCTCCAGTCCTCTTCTGAGTCCATCCGCTCTTACATTGCCTCCAACCAGCCTACCGTACCGGTTTTGGGGGCGATCTTCCTTACTATTTACCTGTAACAGGAACGCCTGTTTTTTTGTTAACAATTCCGTAACCTATACCTATCCCCTCTTTTTCCCCTCTTCTTACTTTTTATACCTGAAAGATATGAAACAGATTATTGCGCTGATACAGAAAATAAAAGACGGAAAGGCTACCGCGTCCGACGTGGTGCTCCTGGAAACAATGCTGGAGCAGGAAGAAGACGCAGTGCTGCGGCAGTCGCTGCGGGAAGCCTTTGACCGCGCAGTGATCACCGGCGAGCAAACACTGACGCCTGAAAAAACTGCTTCTATATTAATGCAGCTCCATAACAGGATGGAAGCGCAGGAAGCACAAATACATCGTTTGCCAATACGGAGCTGGCACAGCAGGTTACTGCCATATGCCGCAGCTGTTGCCGGATTGATATTGCTGGCGGGCCTCGTTGCCATGTATTACAGCAACCTGCAGAAAAAAGGACCGGGCAATATCGCTGTGGTGCAGCAGCATGTGAAGTTCATCCGCAATACTACCCTCAAAACAGTGACCATCACTTTGCCGGAGGGTTCCCTGGTAACAATGGAACCGGGCGCCGCTTTGTTGTATGCAGATAGCGCTGTACGCAATATCACGCTGCAGGGTAAGGCTGTTTTTAATGTGAATGCAAACAGGGATAATCCGTTTACAGTATCTGCCGGCAATACTGTTACGATGGCATTGGGAACCTTGTTTACGGTAGATGCGCAGCATCCGCAGATGGTAACTGTAAAACTGGAAACGGGTAAAGTGCTGGTACGTACAAAAGATGGCACTACTAAAGAAGACATCTATTTGCAACCTGGCGAGGAACTTCATTTCGACAGCGCCCTGCATCAGTATTCAGTAGCGAAAGCAGCGGCCGGTGCAGCACGTTCTGCCAAAGGAAATGCTGACACAAAACATGCGGTACTGATGGCATTCAATAATGCGCCACTGGACAGTGTACTCGGTAAACTTGAAACTGCTTTTGGCATCAACATCCGTTATGAGCAAAGCGATGTTGATGGCGCTTATTTCACCGGCCAGATATTGAAAACAGATTCATTACAGAATATCCTGGAAGTTATTTGTCAGCTAAACAACCTGGAACTTACACCGGGAGAGGGAAATATGTCAATCAGGAAGATCAGATAACATCATTCATCTACAGCTATATAATGCATTAACACCTGCAGCATGTGCACGTGCCAGGCTATCTATTTTTAAACTTTAACTAACACCTGTCAAAAAATGATCAGACTTTTAAAAAGGTACCTCTGTGTGCTTTTAGTGTTCAGCTGTGTACTGCATGCCCATGCGCAGGACACAGACATCGCCGTAACTATTAAAGGTAGTGTTATGAGTGAAGGTGGCGAACCACTGCCTGGCGTGTCTGTAATGGTTAAACAGCGTAATGGCAGCGATAAGATAAACACCACCACAGATGAAAAAGGGGTTTTCAGGTTACAGGGAATGAAAACCGGCGCCCTGTATGATTTTACGTTTAGTTTTATTGGTTATGAAAACAACCTGTTAAACGGGTTCCAGGTAAAAGACGGGAACAGCAACCTGTTGCTGATCCGTATGAAAGAGGCCAGCAAAGGACTGAATGAACTGGTGGTAGTGGGTTATGGTACACGTACAAAAAAAGAGCTGACAGGCTCCGTGTCTTCGCTCCGTTCGTCTGACCTGAAACAGCAGGCAGTTACCTCTTTTGACCAGGCGCTGGCCGGTAAAATGGCCGGTATCCAGGTGATGCAAACCAATGGCGCACCCGGCGGGAATGTTTCTATCCGCGTGCGTGGCGTAGGCTCTATCAGCGCCGGCAATAATCCGTTGTTTGTTATAGATGGCCTGCCTATTACCAACGATACCCGCAGCGCTTCCCCCGGTGTAAATAATTATCAGCAGCCCTTTAATCCGCTGGCATCTATCAATGTGAATGATATTGCGTCCATCGATGTGCTGAAAGATGCCGCATCTGCCGCCATTTACGGTTCCAGGGGATCCAACGGCGTGGTACTGATCCGTACCAAAAAAGGAGAAGCCGGTAAAATGACTGTCAACTACGACGGCAGTTATGGCCTGCAGGAAGTAAACAAGCATGTAGATGTACTGGACGCATATGATTATGCAAAGCTCGTGTATGAAGGCCATAACAACGCTTACCTGGATGCTGTGCCTACCGGCAAACCAACAGATCCAAACAGTGTAAGACCACAAAATCCCTCTACCCGGATTCCGCCACAGATACTTCCTTACCTGGAAGGTAAACCCGGGCTCACCAATACCGACTGGCAAAAAGAAATTTTCAGGCAGGCGCCTATGCAAAGTCATACGGTTAGCGTATCCGGCGGCAACGAAGATCTTTCCTACTATTTCTCCGCCAACTACTTTAACCAGGATGGTATCGTGATCAACAACAACTACAAGCGCTATTCCAGCCGCTTCCGTGTTGATGGCGGCTCCGGTAAATTCCACTTTGGTGTGAACATGACGCCTTCCTATACGGATAACCGTTTGGTGAATGCAGAAGGCCCCTGGTTTGCGCCTAATTCCGGCGTAATTGCACTGGCGCTGGGCTATGCTCCTATTTTCCCGGTGCGCAACCCCGATGGTACCTTTGCGGACTCTGTGAATGTATGGGGATACGGACAAACCAACCAGCTGAATCCCGTAGCGGTAGCTTCCCTGGTGAAAGACCGGATCAAGAATTTCCGTTTAACGGCGAATGCCTATATGGAATATGAATTCATTAAAAATCTGAAATACCGCATTGTTGCAGGCACAGACCTGAACAGCTTCCGCAGGGATTATTACCGGCCGTCCAACTTACCGCTTCCTTCCGGTACGCTGCCGTCTGTAGCAACAGGCTTCTCCAACACGGATATGTACACCAACTGGCTTACCGAGCATACGCTTACCTACAATAAAACTTTTGGTAAACATAAATTAGATGTACTGACCGGGTTTACGGTGCAGAAAGAAAACCAGGAACACAATACCCTTACTGCCAACAACTTTCCCACGGACATCGTTACTACCCTGAACGCGGGACAGGTAAATGCAGGCGGTTCCAGCCTGGAACAATGGAGCCTCAACTCCTGGCTGGGCAGGGCACAATACAGCTACGCCAACAAATATTACCTGACTGCCTCTATCAGGCGCGACGGATCTTCCCGTTTCGGTATCAACCGCAAGTGGGCATCCTTCCCTGCGGTATCAGGCGCATGGCAGGTTTCCAACGAACCATTTTTCCGCAGCGTAAAACAAATCAGTTCTTTAAAGATCAGGAGCAGCTATGGTCTTACCGGTAACTTCCAGATCCCGAACTATGGATCGCTGGCACAAATGAGTAATGCAAACAGTAACTACATCCTGGGGAACCAGACGCTGGTAAACGGCGTGTCTGTAACCAGTCCGGCTAACCCCAACCTCACCTGGGAAAGTATGGCCAGCTTTGACCTCGGACTGGAAATAGGTTTGTTTAACGAGATGTTGAACTTTACGGTTGACTACTATAATGCGAAAACCACCAAGCTGCTGCTCAACCTGCCTGTTCCCGGCGCATCCGGCTTTAGTACCTATCTGCAGAATATCGGCGCAGTAAACAATAAAGGGCTGGAAATATCACTGTCTTATAATAAAAAGATCGGGAAAGACTGGCAACTGGAAGGAAATGCCAACATTGCCTTTAACACCAATAAGGTAACCAGGTTAGGTTCTTCAGGCGCTCCTATCATTGCCACAGGCGGCACCGGCAATACTTACTTCATTACTAAAATTGGTGAAACCATCGGTTCTTACTATCTCTACGTGGCAGATGGTATTTACAAGGATCAGCGCGACCTGGATACTTCCGCTAAAACCAGCAATCCTACACACGTGGGCGATCTGAAATTTAAGGATATCAACGGCGATGGTAAGATTGATGCCAACGACAGGGCTATTGTGGGCAGTTTCCAGCCGAAATACATTTTTGGGTTCAGCAATACGGTGCGTTATAAGAATGTAGATCTGAGTATTTCTATCCAGGGCAGCCAGGGTAACAAGATCCTTAATCTCTTCAGACGTTATATCGCCAATGTTGAGGGTAATTTCAATAACCTCAGCGAGGTAAAAGATCATTATGTTTCGCCGGAAGATCCGGGGAATGGTAAAGTAAACCGCGCCAACAGGCTGGCTACAGGCGGTAACGGTATCACTTCATCCTGGCATGTGGAAGACGGATCGTATGTACGGATCAGGAACATTGCGCTTGGCTATAACTTCCCCACCGCTATGCTGGGCAGGGCAGGCATTTCATCTGCAAGGATCTATGGCGCCGTTCAAAATCCGTTCACCTTCTCCAAATATTCTTTATTTAATCCAGAGATCAGCAACCGTACGGAAAACGCGCTTACAGCCGGAGAGGACTATGGTTCCTACCCGCTGGCACGTACTTACATGATTGGTCTTAACGTCACTTTTTAATGCAGCAAACCATGAAAAAATATAAACTTTATCTTCCGGTACTGGTATTAATTTTTGCCTCCTGTAATAAAGAGTTCCTGGATCTCAACCCCGTGTCTACCATAGCACCCGGCCAATTCTTTAAAACCGCCGGCGATGCGGTAACTGCGGTAAATGGCTGTTATGCTTCACTTGCGCAGAGCAGTCAATACGGCGCCACCTTTGAAATACTGATGGAGGCACGCGCGGACAATTTTACAGACCAGGACCCTTCTTCCAATGCCGGTCAAAACTACCAGATCAACCGCTATTCGGATAATCCTGGCAATACCAACTTTTACAATGCATGGGTAGGCGTATATAACGGCATCTTCCGGTGCAACACGCTGCTGGCTGCTATTGATGGCATCAGCATGGATGAAACATTGAAAAACCGTATTAAGGGAGAAGCGCGTTTTATCAGGGCACTGGATTATTTTAACCTGGTAAGGTTGTGGGGAGCAGTACCGTTGCTGACTACTACCACAGATCCGGTTAACGCCGTAAACCTTAAACGCGATGATGTAGCATCCATCTACAAACAGGTAGAAGAAGATCTTACTTTCGCCGCCGCCAACTTACCTGCAACATACGCTGCTACAGAGTCAGGGCGTGTTACAAGCGGCGCAGCAAAAGGATTACTGGGCAAGGTATATCTCTACCAGAAAAAATATGCCGCTGCTCAAACCGTGCTGCAGGATGTAATAAACAGTAACGTATTTACGCTGCTGCCCAAAGTAGCGGATGTATTCAGCACCAACAATAAGTACAATGCGGAAATACTGTTCGCCGTACGCTATGCAAAAGGTGTAGCCGGCCAGGATCATGGCTTCTGGTACGCCAATTCACAAACGATCACAGTAGATACCACACTGCTGAAAGCCTATGACGACGCAGATCTGCGCAAACCGCTGTCGGAATCCGTTAAGCCAACCGGCAATGCCAATATGATGCCGCGTAAGTTCGTGGACGAACCCATTAACGGAAACGCTGGCAACGACTTCCCGGTATTACGCTTTGCAGATGTGCTGCTGATGCAGGCAGAGATCCTCAATGAGCAGGGATACGGCGCCGCGGGCAATGCGTTTACTTACCTGAATATGATACGTACCCGCGCTGGTCTCCCGCAGCTAACGGCTACCAACCTGCCGGACCAGGCCAGCTTCCGGAATGAAATATACCGGCAACGCCGCCTGGAGCTGTCATTTGAATGCGACCGCTGGTTTGACCTGCTACGTACCAACCGCGCCGTTTCCGAAATACTGGCTAATAAAAAGGTGAGTCTGCCGGCCTTCCGTCTCATTTACCCCATACCACAGCAGGAAATAGATATCATGAATAACAAAGCTACTTTCCCACAGAACCCGGGATATGATTGATAAAGCAGAAGAGTCTTTATAAGCGGCACCGGTTATTTCCTGGAGAAGTAACCGGTGTCGTATTTTTTAGCACCGGTTTACCTGAAAACTTTTTGTAAGAAGGCGCTGGAGTAGTCCATCGTTTTATCAAACCACGGGTCGAAAAACCAGAACGGGGTGCGGCGTATCCGGCAGCTCATGGGCTTATTTCAGGTAACCGCTTCCAGGAATACTGCGAAAAAGCGTGTACAGCCACTCCCATACCTACAGTCAATAGAACGCCTATCTTTCGTATATTCATACCAGTTATTTTTCGTTGTAAACGGGATTCCATCCACCTAATATTTTTACCGGCGTATATTCTTTTGCCTGTTTGCCGCTCAGCTGTTTGCTCCACGGCACCCTTCCTGTAACAACAGCCCCTTCTCCCCTGTTATCGTATTCTGCGTAAAAAGCAGTTTGTTCATTCTCTGTTTTATCCCAGTTGTGCCAGCCGGCCGGCAGGATATGCTTTCCCAATTCGCAACGGATGAAAACGGTACGGGCATAGGCGCGCCAAGGTCTGCCGAGGTATACCTTACCTGCTTCTTTGTTTGCGGTGATGTTACATTCCAGGAACACATATCCATATGCCTGCTCTTTTGTGGTAGCAGCAGCAGTGATATAGGAATCCGAAAGACTCCGGATAGTACAATGATGGAACAAGGCTGTAGCCGGACCAAAAATGAAATCGGTAGTCCCTTCAATGAGGCAATTCTCATAATACTGGCAGCTGTTGCTGTTGGCCGTTAGCAGCGTATCCTGGTTGCCAAGCAGGTTACAGTTGCGGATCACGAAATGATCGCCGTCTACATGCAGGGCAACGGCCTGGCCTACACGTCCTGCCGTATTCCGTATAGTCAGGTTTTCTATTGTCACGTCGTTGCCTTGTACCCATACGGTGTAGGAGTTGAAAGTGCTGAGCTTCTTATCTCCCACTATCTTACCGGAATAATCATCGTTGGTAATAATAGTACTATCACGACTTTCGCCAATGAAGGTGATATTCGTTACCCATGAAGGGATCACCAGTTTTTCAGGATATATCCCATTCTTAACAGTAATGGTAAGTGGTACGGGAGAATAGGCCCTTACGGCATTCACCGCTTCCTGGATGGTTGCATAATCCCCGCTGCCATCTTTAGCCACTGTTAAGCGTGAGGGGTATGTTTGTTGTGCCATTGCGCCTGTGGCGAAGAGGATAACGAGTAAGAGGTAAAATAGTTGCTTCATGATAATGCTGATATGGAATTCTGGTCTCCGTTAGCAGAATCAAGCTACAGAAATATACATGCAAAAAAGTATTTTTTTACGCAATCGTTGCCGGAACGCCGTGGCATAGCATTACAGGAAATGCACTGCAGCTTTATCCTATAACACGCTGGCAAGACCAATTTGCAGCCCGCGGAGTTCAGCAAGTCCCTTCAGCCGCCCTATGCAGGAATAGCCCGGATAAGTGGTTTTAGCCAAATCATCCAGCATCTGGTGACCATGATCCGGCCGTACCGGCAGGGAAACATTCCGTTGTTTCATCAGTAACAGTAACGCACGTACGATAGCCACCATATCTGCATCTCCATCTAAATGATCTGCCTCAAAAAAGTTCCCGGATGCATCGCGCCGGGTGTTGCGCAGGTGAAGAAAATGAATGTGCGCACCCAATCGCTGAATGATGCCGGTAAGATCGTTACCAGGCCGTACACCCAGAGAACCGGTACAGTAACACAGTCCGTTTGCCGGCGAAGGAACGGCGTTCACGATTGCAAACAAGTCGGATTCTGAACTGACAACACGGGGCAATCCCAACACCGCATAAGGCGGATCATCAGGGTGTATAGCCATTTTCAGGCCCAGTTGTTCCGCCACGGGCACCACTTCTTTCAAAAAATAAAATAAGTGCTCCCTTAATGTTGAAGCATCTATCTCTTTATATGTTTCCAGTGCCGTCAGAATTTCTTCCGGCGTAAAGCGACCAGTGCTGCCTGGCAGCCCCAGCAGCGCGTTCCGGAATACTTCGTTTTTTTGTTCGTCCGTATGTGTATGCAGCCATTTTTCTGCTGCTTCAATTTCAGCTGTACTATAGTCTTTTTCTGCATGCGGTCTTTTTAGCATGAAGAGATCAAACGCTACAAAGGCGGCGCGTTCATAATAGAGTGCCTTACTGCCGTCGGGCATGGTGTGACTAATATCCGTGCGGACCCAATCCAGCACCGGCATGAAGTTATACGTAATCACCTTTATGCCGCAGGCGGCGAGGTGTTGCAAACTCTTCTTATAATTTTCTATATGCGCGGGGTAATTACCACTGCGCCGTTTTATATCCTCGCTTACGGGCAGGCTCTCTACTACCGTCCAGCTCATGCCTTCGGCTTCTATGAGGGACTTCCGTTGTTGAATTTCTGCTACCGGCCAAACATCTCCCACCGGGATATGATGCAGCGCGGTAACCACACCTGCACAACCGGATTGGCGGATGTCCTTTAAACTAACAATATCATGCGGCCCAAACCAGCGCATGGTTTCATGCATTAACATAAATGTTATTTTTTTCTGAAGATGCTTTGAATACTATGGCATCTTTAATACGATCTGCGCCAGGAAAAGAAGGCTGTAAAAAAGCCATGGTCAATATCCGGCTGATGGACAGCCTGACAATGCCCCGCGTCAGAGGCACCGTAAAAAGATGAGCGCTACCGGATTTTGGTTGATCAATAAGTTGTTTCATAACGGGCTTTTTACGTAAAAAAAATGGATTGCTGGCTGATGGGTCAGGGCTCGTCCAGTGAAACGAATATAAGAAAAAATCAGATTTACGTAACCGATTGCATTTTTTTATTCAGAAAAAGTTCATTTCCTTTGAGAAACAGCTGTACTAAAATGCCAGAAGACCGGGAAGCCACGATATACGACATAGCCAAATACCTGAATGTTTCGGCCGCCACGGTGAGCAGGGGGTTGAAAAACAACCCTATGATCAGCAAAAACACCCGGAAAAAGATTGTGGAGGCTGCAAAAACGCTTGGTTATCAATCCAATACATTTGCCAGCAGTTTAAGGAGCAGGCATACCCATACACTGGGCGTGCTGGTGCCGCGGCTGAACAGTCACTTTATGTCGTCCGCCCTGGCCGGCATGGAAAATGCCGCCAACCGGCATGGTTACAACCTGATTATTGCGCAATCGCTCGAAGATGTAGAGAAGGAAAAGCGCAACGCGGCCACCATGTTTAATAAAAGAGTAGACGGACTCCTCATCTCCCTGTCGTCCAACGCGCAGGACATTAACCACCTGGAACCTTTCTTTAAACGGAAAATACCCGTAGTATTCTTCGACCGCGTGTTTCCCCATGAGGAAAGCACTTCGGTTGGCATCAATAACCACGAGGCGGCCTATAATATTACCAAACACCTGATAGGGCAAGGCTGCAAACGGATCATGCACCTGGGAGGAAATTTACTGCGGAATGTGTACCAGGAAAGGCTTAACGGCTACAAGAAAGCGCTGCAGGACCATCACCTGCCCTTTTCCAAAAAGCTTTACTTATCCAGCACGCTTTCCGAGCAGGCCGGTACAGATGCCGCCAGGTATATCCTGGACTTAGCTCCCGGTGAGCGCCCGGATGCCGTATTTTCCGCCAACGACACGGCCGCCGTGTACTGCATGCTGGCGCTTAAAGCCGCGGGCCTGCGCATTCCGGAGGATATTGCCTTTGCCGGTTTTAACAATGACCCCATCAGCAGGGTGATTGAGCCCAATCTTACTACGATGGACTATTCCGGCAACAGTATAGGCGATACCGCCGCTACCTATTTAATCAATCATCTTAAAGGGATCAGCAACCTGTATACCACCGATGCCATTACGCTCCGTGCGGAAATGGTGATCAGGGCTTCTTCCCTGAAAAAATTACCGGAATAGGTTTTTTTTTGTGATATTTACGCAACCGATTGCGAAAATAATGCGTAAAATGAGGCATTTCGCCACCTTTCGGAACCCGGCACTAAAGAATTATTCCACGATTATGATACCTTGTTCCGGCATCATTGTCAGAAAGACACTAATTCAATAAAATAGTTTGTTGTCTGTATGAAAAAACACACGTTATTGATTTTATGCCTCTGCTGCATCCTGATAGCAAAAGGAGAAAACGGTTATGATCTCTGGCTGAGATATAAACCTGTAGGAAATAAAACACTTCTGCAATCCTACCGCGAAAATATTACTACGATCATTACCAGCGGATCATCTGCAACGATGGATATTGTAAAGAATGAACTATCAACAGGCTTGCAGGGTTTGCTTCAAACAACCATAGATCACAGCACCGCTGTTAACCGCCACGGCGCCATCATTGCAGGCACTCCCCGCTCCTCCCCGCTGATCAGCAACGCCGGGATAGCCATACCACTGCAACAAGCCGGTGAAGAAGGATTTGTTATTCTTTCTAAAATACTCAACGGCAAACGGTGTATCCTCATCAGCGGTAACACAGAAAAAGGTGTGCTGTATGGTACCTTCCATTTTCTGCGGCTCCTGCAAACGGAGCAATCCATTCAACAGCTAAATATTATTTCCGCGCCAAAGATCCGCCTCCGGATGCTGGATCACTGGGATAACCCCGACAGAACCGTAGAAAGAGGCTACGCCGGCTTTTCTATCTGGAACTGGCATACGCTGCCCGGTTATATTGATCAGCGTTATATCGACTATGCGAGGGCGAATGCATCTATAGGCATCAACGGCACGGTAGTAACCAATGTAAATGCAAACGCTGTTGTGCTCACCCAACCCTACCTGGAAAAAGTAAAAGCACTGGCGGATATGCTGCGGCCCTACGGGATCAAAATCTATCTCACCGCAAGGTTCAGCGCTCCTATGGAAATAGGCGGACTAAAAACCGCGGACCCGCTGGACGCATCCGTACAGCACTGGTGGCAGGAAAAAATAAAAGAAATATATACCTATGTGCCTGACTTCGGCGGCTTCCTGGTAAAAGCCAATAGTGAAGGACAGCCCGGCCCGCAGGACTATAAACGCACACATGCCGATGGCGCCAATATGCTCGCAGATGCCATTGCTCCTTTTAACGGCATAGTGATATGGCGGGCATTTGTTTACAGCAACGAGAACCCGCTGGACCGCCATAAGCAAGCCTACGACGACTTTGTTCCCCTTGATGGTACATTCAGACCGAACGTATTGGTACAGGTGAAAAACGGGGCCATTGACTTCATGCCAAGAGAACCCTTTCACCCGTTGTTTGGCGCCATGCCTAAAACACCCCTGATGATGGAGTTCCAGGTAACGCAGGAATACCTCGGTCAGGGTACAAGCCTTGTATTCCTCGCGCCGTTGTTTAAAGAAACGCTGGAAAGCGATACATACAGCAAAGGCAAAGGCAGCACCGTAGCAAAAGTAATCGATGGAAGTTTGGATCATCATCCTTTAACCGGCATGGCCGGCGTGGCTAATATTGGCAACGACATCAACTGGTGCGGTCATCCATTTGCGCAGGCAAACTGGTATGCGCTTGGCCGCCTTGCGTGGGACCACACTATTTCCAGCGAACAGATCGCGGATGAGTGGCTGCGGATGACGTATTCCAACAACCCCCGGTTTCTGAAAACCGCCTCCCGGCTAATGCTGGAAAGCCGCGATATCATTGTACAATATTCCAACCCAATAGGGCTGCATCATATCATGGGTACCAGTCACCACTACGGCCCCGCACCCTGGGTAAATAACCAGCAACGCCCTGAATGGAATCCGGTTTATTATCACAAAGCCGACAGCTCCGGCATCGGCTTTAACCGCACAGCAACCGGCAGTAATGCGCTGGCGCAATACCAGCCGGCTGCAAGAGAACAATGGGAAAACATGCAGACCTGTGATGAAAAATACCTGCTGTGGTTTCATCATGTGCCCTGGAATTTCCGGATGAAAAGCGGGAAGAGCTTATGGGAAGAATTATGCTATCAATATTACACAGGCACTGAACGCGCAGGAAAGATGCAGGATACCTGGAAAAGCTTACAGCCCTTTGTAGATAAACAAAGATTTGAACAGGTAAACATGCTGCTGAAAATTCAGTATACAGAAGCCATCTGGTGGAGAAATGCATGTATCTTGTATTTCCAGACTTTCAGCAGAATGCCTATTCCGGCATCATACGAACAACCAGGCAAAACATTGGAGTACTATAAAAGTCTGCGGTTCCCTTTTGCACCGGGTATTTAGCCACAGCATATTAAACCAACGAAGGAAGATGACAGCAACAAAAAGAAAATTAGCTATTGTAACAGGCGGCGGTTCAGGCATTGGCCTGGCCATCGCTGAAAAGTTTGTGGAGCAGGGAATTGAGGTGGTGATTGCCGGAAGAAACCAGGAAAGGCTGGATGCGGCCCAACAAAAGCTGGGAGCGCTGTGTCATGCGATGGCGTGTGACGTAACCGATCTTGCCGCCATCCCCGGTTTTGTACAGGGAGTAATTGACCGCTACGGTCCTGTAGATATACTGGTGAACAACGCCGGCGCCAATATGAAAAAAGATTTTACGGAAGTAACAGATGAAGATTTTCAACAGATAATCCTTACCAATCTTACGGCCGTTTTTGCGATGAGCCGTGAAGTGGTAAAGAACATGCTGCAGCAACAGGCGGGTTGCATCATTAATATCAGCTCTATGGCCGCGCAGTATGGCATCCCAAAAGTGATTGCCTATTCCGCCAGCAAATCTGCTATTGACGGGATGACCCGGGCGATGGCCGTGGAGCTGTCGCCCAAAGGTATACGCGTAAATGCCATTGCCCCGGGGTTTATTTATTCCGATATGACCGCAAAGGCATTGGACAGCGACCCGGAAAGAAAAGCAAAGGTATTTGGCAGAACACCGATGGGAACAATGGGGCAACCTGCCGACATCGGCGAGGCGGCCTGGTTCCTTGCCAGTGATGCGGCCAAATTTGTTACGGGCGTAGTATTGCCTGTAGATGGCGGAAACAGTATTGGTTTTTAGCAACCCTTCACCGATGAAAAGGAGATTTCACCATCCATACTTATTGCTCTCCAACATTGAATTTCCACGGCCTGGAAAACGGCTTGCAGTATGCGATATCCGTTGACGATGAAGCGCCGCAAATGATCAGCATCTCCCTCTTCTTTTATAAAGTTCCTGATATGAAAAAATTAATACTCCTCCAGTTATTCCTTCTCGCTGTATTCAGCGGGTCCGCACAGTTGAAGTTGCCCCGGCTTATCCGCGACAGTATGATCCTTCAAAGGGATGAAAAAATAAAATTGTGGGGATGGGCCACCGGCAATGAAAAGGTGCAGATCCGTTTCAATGGTAAAACATACCAGACCAAAGCGGATGCAGGCGGTAACTGGGCGGTGCATTTACCACCTACCAAAGCCGGCGGCCCGTACAACATGGAGATTACTGCGGGTAACAAAATTACCCTGCATGATATTTTGTTTGGAGATGTATGGTTTTGCAGCGGGCAGTCGAACATGGTGCATCAATTGAATATTCACGACGTCACCTATGCCGGCGAAATTGCCGCCGCGAATTACCCGGAGATCCGGCAGTTCCTGGTACCCGGAGGTACCAGCTTATCCGGTCCTCAGTCCGACCTGCCTGGCGGTTCCTGGAAACCTGCTATCGGGGAAGATGTCAGGCCGTTTTCAGCGGTAGCTTATTTCTTTGCAAAAAAACTCTACGAAAAATATAAAGTACCGATAGGCATCATTAATGCCAGCGTGGGCGGCACGCCAATTGAAGCATGGATGAGCGAAGAAGGTTTGAAAGCTTTCCCGGCGCCAACTGCAACGATCCAAAAAAATAAAGACACCGCTTATCTCAATAGCTTCAAACGAGCCCCGGCAAACACCATCAAACCTCCGGCAGACGCAGGATTGACAGGCACCTACAAATGGTACGATGCCGCCTATATCCCCAAAGGATGGCGCAGGATCAATATTCCCGGTTACTGGGAAGACCAGGGCATCAAAGACCTGAATGGTGTGGTGTGGTACCGCAGGGAAATAGAGATCCCCGCTGCGATGGCCGGCAAACCCGCCAAAGTGTTCCTCGGGCGGATCGTAGATGCAGATGAACTTTACATCAACGGTCAACAGGTAGGGCGCACTACTTACCTGTATCCGCAACGCAGGTACCAGGTGCCTGCAGAGCTGCTGAAAGCAGGTAAAAACCTGTTTGTGGTAAGGGTTACCAATAACAGCGGCAAAGGCGGTTTTGTACCGGATAAACCTTACTGTATTTTTTCAGGCACAGATACCATTGATTTAAAAGGCGACTGGCACTATAAAGTGGGCGCGGCTTTCCCGCCATTGCCCCGCGAAAGCTTTACCGCGGGCATCAACCTTCAAAATCAACCGGCGGCGTTGTATAACGCGATGGTGTTTCCGGAACTCAATTATACCATAAAAGGATTTTGCTGGTACCAGGGCGAGAGCAATGCCGGTGAACCCAAACAGTACGCAAAGCTGTTACCGGCCCTGATCAGCGACTGGAGAGCTAAATGGAACCAGGGGCCACTCCCCTTTCTCTATGTACAGCTGCCGGGGTTTATGGATTATACCTATTTGCCAACTGAAAGCAGCTGGGCCATGTTCAGGGAATCGCAATTCAAAGCGTTGTCTGTTCCCAATACGGGAATGGCGGTAGCCATTGACCTCGGCGAGTGGAACGACATTCATCCGGATAATAAAAAAGAAGCAGGCGAACGCCTGGCCCTTGCTGCTATGAAAGTAGCTTATAAAGAAAATATTACTTCCAGCGGTCCGCTTTATCAATCATCTGTAGTGGAAGGGAATAAAATCGTTGTCAGCTTCACCGATGCTGGCAGTGGATTGATCACCAATGATGGCGAGATGCCCGCCACCTTTGAGATTGCGGGCGCTGATAAGAAATTTGTATGCGCCAGTGCGAAAGTAGAAGGGAACAAAGTGATAGTGTGGAGCGATGAAATCAGTGTACCCAGGTACGTTCGTTATGCGTGGTCCGACAACCCGGTGAACCCTAATTTGTATAACCGGGAGTTGCTGCCCGCATCACCCTTCAGAACGGATGAGTAAGGGCGGGGATTATTCGTAGTATTCTTTCAGCAGGCTTTTTCTTTCTTTTGTTTCAAGGTTGATGTAATCAAATCTTTTGTATTGACAGAAGGACCCCATCTCCTTGTCGCCATTGATAAAGATAGCGCCTGCCAGCATCACGTATTTACATGGATAGCTCGTTTCTTTCACCAGCACTTCCATGCGCCGGTCTATGGCTTCGTACATTACTTCCGTGGCCTCAAATACCTGGTTCTTTGCAGAGGTGATGCGGTATTTGTTATGCAGGAAAATCTGTTCAATGGTGTTCATCTGGAAATCCAGGGAACTGATATTACCATCGATGATTTCGTTGTTTAACAGTTTATTCAGCGCTCCTTTGGCCGCGCCGCAGCAGGCGGAGTTGCCGGATTGCCCGATACGGCTGATTTCACCAATGGTGCCATCTTTGGTGATGCCGATGTGCGGCGCATAGAAGATGATGACGGCGCCGTTTTCCGGTACATGGTGGGCAAATGCATTCATTCCTGTGATGCCTGCAAAAGGAAAGCCATTCAATCCGCCGAGGTGAAAGGGCCCAAGCATTTCGTATGCCCGTGGGGGATATTGTATAGCATTCACATCATCGCAACACATACTATCGGCATGCATCAGCTGATGCGGTTTTAAGTCCAGGTGTTTTTCGATGGTATCCAGTAAACGGTTAACCGTATCAATGGAAGTCAGCGCCCGGGGATACCATTTTCTCACGGTAGTAAGATGCTCGTTACTCATGTTTATTACATTAAGATGTTGTTAATAGCAGTGATGGGTGCGGGTAAATCTTTCTGGCCTAATATTTCTCTTACATCTATTTCAATATTCCGGCTGATCTGTGTAATGGGGACGTCGTTGGCATTTCCTTCAAAAGGATTTTCTGTGCTTTCTCCTATCTGTTCCAATACCAGGAATACCCAGCCAATCAATATACTGAAGGGGATGGTGAGCCAGATGATACCATCTCCAAACTTCTCTCCCAGCTTGGAAAACTCACCGATAAAACCTAAAGGCAACAGGGCACAAAAGGCAAAGGTAAAATAGAGGTTGATGCTGGAAAACTGCCGCGGATAGGGGAAGTTTTTGATGCGTTCTGCTTTACCCTGGTTGTCGTATAAGTCCTTCAGCTGATTTTCCAGCGCTACATAATTATAATCCGAAATATTGGCGGCTTCATTCAAACTTCTTAATTGTGCGGATTGAAGGGCAATGAGCTGGGTAGCCCTGTTTTTGGCAGATAGTATCTGCTGCCGCTCTTCTTCCGGTAAAAACGCTTTCAGTTCTTCTTCCAAACTACTTTCCCATTCGGGTACTTTATAGTATTTCAGGTATGCACGGTTGTAACTTCTTGTTTTTACATTCTCCCAGCTTTTTATTTCCCGTAACTGGAAACGAAGTGCTGTAAGCCATGCAAAATGGCGATAGATGATTTGCTGGTGTAATGCGGCTTCCTGGTTTTTATCGGCTACTCTTATAAAATCCCTGACCATAATGCCAAATGCGCGGCTGCTGTTTATGATAGCGCCGTAGATTTGCCGGGCTTCCCAGGTACGGTTATAGGTTTGTGTATTTCTGAATCCGGAGATGAAGGCTGCGGCGGTACCCAGCAATGCCACCGGTACCCAGGGAATAGCGAGCCATTTCCAGTTAAAAAAATAAAACAACAGCGTAGGAACCAGGCTTAAAACCAGCATGGTGTAAATCTTCGTTTGCGTCCACGGAATGAAATGTTGTAATCTATAACGGCTTGCTGTGTTCATCTGTGCTGTTTTTTGAAGAAAATTTACTGATGATGATTCCTACCAGTACCACGGTATAAAACTGTCCGGCAATACCAAAAACGGAGGTGATCAGCTTTGTGTAATGCGCACTGGGTGTGATGTCGCCAAAACCTATACTGGTTAATGTAATACTGCTGAAATATACCAGGTCCACGTAGGTGGCAGCGGGGTTTGACATATCAATGCCCTTGAACGAAGCCGGGTTCTGATACAGGAAATACTGCAACAGGAAAGTAGATATTTCAATCAGCAACAGGTAACCGCAGGCGGAAGCAGAAATGATATCGGCATTGATGTAGCCCGGCCTGATCAGGAATCCTACTATCTGCCAGAAGATAAAAATAAAGAATACCACATAGGCTACATTGAGAAAAAGGAAATAGCCGGGATAGCGACCCCAAAAACGCAGGCCGATGGGTAAGGCCAGTACAAGCAGGAACAGGGCGTTCCGGGTGACGTTTTTCCATTCGCCTTTTCCAATAAAAACACCCACGCTTGCCAGGCCCAGGATAAGCATATTGATTGGCCAGATTACTTCTGTGTAAAAAGGCAGATCTTTTAAAAAGATCCCGATAAACAAATGCTGCATCAGGGCAATGAGCAACACTTCATATTTATATTGCTGTAAGAATTGTTTTACGATCATCAGCGTGATGCTTGTCTAATGTCCGGATGGCGGCTGTTCACTTGCTACTGATGATAAATATAAATTAAAAATCAAAGTCCCCCAACTTATTTAACAGCCGGGGGAATTGAAGAAGAGATATTACAGGTACTGCTCTACAAAACCTTTTGTATAATCCTTGATTATTTGGCGCACGCTTCTGAACTCAGACATGATCTGGTCTTCGCTGCCGGTAGCTTTGGCCGGATCAGGAAAGTTTTCATGCAGCTTGATGGCAGAGGACGGGAAGAACGGGCATCTTTCTTTTGCATTATCACATACGGTGATCACGTAATCGAAATCGATGCCCTTGTATTCATTGATGTTATTGGAAGTATGTGTGGAGATATCAATTCCATCTTCCGCCATAGTGGCTATTGCGCGGGGATTTACGCCATGCGTTTCCACGCCTGCGCTGTAGATCTCCGCTTTATCTCCTGCGAAATATTTCAGGTAGCCTTCTGCTATCTGGCTGCGGCAACTGTTGCCGGTGCAAAGCACTAATACTTTTTTCATGGGTACATTTTATAAATTAGCAGCAACCGCCTCCTGGTGTGCAGGATTGGCCGGCTTCCATTGTTACCGGTATTTCCAGCGTTTTTGTTTTTGGTGATCCGCAGGTGGCGCCACGATCCGTTGCTTTGCATTGGGTGGCATCCGGCTGCAGGTTTACGACCAGGTTCTCTCCTTCCAGCAGCAATTCTTTCGGATACATCTGGCGGGTATCAAATGCAGCGTTGCCAAATTCAATCTTTACGATGGCTTTAGGATTCAGATCGAGGTTACGTTCCACGAGATCCACTATTTTCAGGGCTTTGTTTACTGCCATTGCGCGGTCTGTTTGTGCTTCTTCCGGTTCCCATAACTGCACGATGATCTCTGTCCAGGCATTTACCTTACCGCCGCAATCAACAGAAGTAATGGGCGCCTGTTTAATTTCGGTAATATGGTAAGAAGGAGCTACCAGTTTGTTGGCTGCATATTGAAACTGCAGGATTTGTTCCGGATGTTGTTGCAACTGGTCCTTAAAACTTTGCCAGGTCATTTTTGAATTACTCATGGTATAAAAATTTAAGTAGTTGTTGATATTGTATTAACAGGCGCTTCTACTCCGCCGCCATACCAGCGTTTACGGAGCCAGAAGGCAACATTTACGAGGGCAATGAGCGCCGGCACTTCCACCAGCGGTCCGATTACACCTACAAAGGCTTGCCCGGAGTTGATGCCAAATACGCCGATGGCTACTGCGATGGCCAGTTCAAAATTGTTGCCGGCAGCGGTGAAGGCAATGGAAGCATTTTTAGCATAATCTGCACCGGCGGCTTTTCCTAATGCAAAGCTCACCAGGAACATGATGGCAAAATAGATCATCAGCGGGATGGCTATTCGTACCACGTCCATCGGGATTTGTACGATGAGTTCTCCTTTCAGGCTGAACATAACGATGATGGTAAACAGCAAGGCAATCAGGGTAATGGGCGATATGAACGGAATGAATTTTTCCTGGAACCATGCTTCGCCTTTTAACGCGATCAGGCCGTACCTGCTGATAACGCCTGCGGCGAATGGAATGCCGAGATAGATGCCAACGCTTTTTGCAATTTCACCGATGGAAACGGCTACTGTTATGCCTTTCATACCAAAAACCGTTGGCAGCCAGGTAATAAATACATATGCATAAACGCTGTAGAGCAGCACCTGGAAAATACTGTTGAGCGCTACCAGTCCGGCTGCATACTCCCGGCTCCCATCTGCCAGTTCGTTCCAAACGATCACCATGGCGATACACCGGGCAAGACCGATCAGGATAAGTCCGGTCATATATTCCGGGTATCCGTGCAGGAACAAAACCGCGAGGCCAAACATCAGCACCGGGCCAATCACCCAGTTGAGCAACAGCGACAGGGATAGTACCTTTGTATTGCGGAACACCTTGTTCATTTTATCGTACTTCACTTTTGCCAGGGGCGGGTACATCATCAGTATTAATCCTATTGCCAGCGGAATGTTGGTGGTGCCGGTTGAAAAGGAGTTGATGAAGCCGGATGAAGAAGGAAAGAAATATCCTATGCCCACGCCAATGGCCATTGCCAGGAAGATCCATAAGGTGAGATACCTGTCTAAAAAGCCCAGTTTTTTACGTTGTGCCGGATTGCAGTTTTGCATGTCAATAAGAAATAAGTTCGTTTGTTAAATACCGGTTTTGGTGCTTCGTTTTTCCAGCAGCAGGGTATCGCGCCACCAGTCGCCCATTTTGCCGATCTTTTCCCGCCGGCCTACCAGGCGGAAACCATTTGCTTCGTGAATCTTTATGCTGGCGGTATTTTCCGGGAAGATGCCTGCCTGCAATGTCCAGATGCCATTCTCTTCACTTACTTCCACCAGCTTTTTCAGCAGGGCTTTCCCAACACCTTTGCCTCCTGCATTTAAAGCAACGTATACACTTACTTCGGCTACGCCTGCGTAAACGCACCTGCCGGAAACCGGTGTAAGCGCCGCCCATCCAATCACCTGGCTGCCTTCCATTGCAACGAGGCGGCACTTGGAAAGATGGGATTTATCCCACTCTTCCCAGGTGGGGGCTGCAGTCTGGAAGGTGGCGTTACCAGTGGATATTCCTTCCTGGTAAATAGCGAGTACGCTTGCTGCATGATCGGCTGTCATCGGGTAAATGGTCATAGCTATTTGTGCATTGATTTTTACGAAACGGTTGTTTACAGGCAACTCATTGTATCATTGCAATATTGCGATATATATAAGCAAATTTTTTTAGCAGCAGGATTTCAGTTCCGCCACTTCTTTGAAAAAGGCGCCAAATATTTCACGATACTGGTTCCATACTTTTGGATTGATACAATAGCATACACTGGCTCCTTCAATGGTTCCCTGGATCAATCCTGCAGTTTTCAGCTCCTTCAGATGCTGGGAGGTGGTAGCCTGTGCGAGGCCAAGTTCCTCTACCAGGTCGCCGCACACGCAGGCGTTCTTTTTCACGAGGTATTGCAAAATGGCTATCCTGGCGGGATGCGCCAGTGCTTTAGCCATGTTGGCAACGTCATTCTGCTGTTTGGTGAATAAATCCGATTTGGTAGCTCCCATAATATTATCTCATTAGCACATCGCAATATTACGATTACTTTCTGATTCTCCAAAAAAAGTTGCTGTCTTAAAAAAAATAAGTAAAGGGCTATCTCTCAAAAATAGAGCGGTAGCCCTTTACTGTACTCAGGTACGTATTTCCCTTCGCATAAAAAGATAGTAGGAAAGCGCAAAGCACACCACGGTGGCGGCAATCAAACCACTTACCTGCGGCCATACCACCAGCAGGCTTTCCCGCACGGAAAGCGGCGAAGGAATGGCGCCGGCCATCTGCTCCATCGTGAGAGGCCCCAGGCTGCGGACGGAAGGCATCAGCAACGTGGTGGTGGCATCGGTATACAGCTGGCTTGGTATAAAGCGCAGGAAGGTTAAAATAATCCTGTTGTAGGCCAGCAACTGATCCTGGCTCAGCACATCGGGATCGGGCAGGAATGCTTTTACGATGATATTCAGCAACACCTGGTAAAAGACCGTAAAGAACAGCCAGATGGCGATGGCCGTTAACGCGGAAGTAGCCGTTTGCCGGAACTTTACCGACAACAGGATGGAAAGGTTAAGCCAGAACGATACATAGATAACACTTAACACCACAAAACATAAAATACGCATCACTTCCGAAGGTTCTATCCTTACCCCGGTAATAATGAGGCCGCCGCCGATCATCAGTAAGTTCAGCGACAGGAAAAGGGTGCTGACAACAATCAGCGAGGCCACAAATTTTGCGTTGATCACCGAATCGCGGTAAACCGGTTGCGCCATCAGCCGGATGAGGGTACCGTTGGATTGCTCGGAGTTAATGGCATCGAAGCCAAGACTGATACCCAGCAACGGTCCCAGGAAACCAATAAATACGTGGAAAGGAGGAAGTGTGCCATCCGTTGTGGTGAGTAGCTTCAGGTATAAAAACAACCTGTCGGGATCGCCTGCATTTGCCACCGCCTTGCTGATGTTGGTCATAGACACATACATGGAGCCCAGGAAAGTAAGCAGTATCAGCAAAGCTAAAATAATAAACCGCCAGCTGCGTACCTGGTCGGCTACTTCCTTGCGCACCATCACAGAAAATGGATTGGGTGCGTTGCTTTGTTTTTTCTCAACGCTTTTTGAACCTGCCGAAAAAAGACCGTTGAAATAAGCCACCTGACTTTTCATTGGATGTATTTTCCTTTAAATTATTTTCAAAATATTGTTGATAGATTTCATCAAGGCCATAACTTTTCTGCTGTACACCGGTAACATCAAAACCTTTGCTTACAAAGAAACGTACAATGCCGGGCGTAATATCTTCCTGGCCGGAGATCTCCACTACTGCCCCATCGACGGTTACTTTACTCACCGCCTGCATTTGCAGGAGATCCTTTTCCAATGCGCCGGTATCGCCCACCGGTGTTTTTACGGTTACCTGCACCACATAGGGCGCTGCCTGGAATAAGTTGGCCGCCAGCGTTTCAATATTGCCTTCTGCCAGTAGCCGGCCACCAACGAAGATGCCTACACGATTACACACCTGTTGCACCTGGTGGAGATGGTGGGACGACAGCAATATGGTGAGGCCCTGACGTTCGTTTAATTGCCTGATGAGTTCCAGGAAATCCCTCACGCCGGTAGGATCAATACCCAGCGTGGGTTCGTCGAGGATAATCACTTCGGGCTGTTTGATCAGTACTTCCGCCAGGCCGAGCCGCTGTTTCATACCGCGGGAGAAGACGCCTGTTTTTTTATGTATGGCTGCACCGAGGCCCACTTCCTCCAGCATATTCCGCGCAACGTCTGCCACTGTTGTTTCAGGAATACCATTGAGCCGCCCTATGTAGGTAAGGTTTTCCAATGCGGTTAATTCATTGTAAAAACCGACGCTGTCCGGCATATAGCCAACTTTGCGTTTTACCGGGATAGGATTCCGGGAGGCATTGATGCCGCAGATACGCGCCTCTCCGGCCGAGGGTTCTGTGAGGCCGAGGAGCATTAATATGGTGGTTGACTTGCCCGCACCATTGGGTCCGAGCAGCCCGAATATTTCGCCTTTCCCGATGGACAGATGCAGGTTGTCCACGGCTTTTAAAGAGCCGTAGTATTTAGTCAGCCCATTCATTTCAATAATTGGATGTTCCATAAGCTGCTATCTCCTGCCATATTTACGGATAAGGTAATAAACGGCGCCAAGCGCAGCTACTATCACCAGTATGCCCAGCCATCCTGTGAGTGCAGATGTTTTTACCGTCATGCGGAAAGCTGCCGTAGAAGAGGCATTCGGGTTTTTAACAGAGAAGTTTGTAACATAGTCACCTGCCAGCGTTTTATCGGGTACGCTCAGTGTGGCGATCACCTCTGCATCTTTTCCGGGTTCCAGGCGGGTAATAGTGGAAGGAACAAAAGCGGCTTCCCATTGCGGGGGCGCCTGCCCGGAGAGGTCGAGATTATCGAGCGTAATAGTGCCCGTATTCTTCACCAGCAGGTGAATCTCTTTCCGGTTTCCTTCCGTTACTTCGTCGCTGAGCCGCCCGGATGGTGTGGTGAGTGTAACCGTGTAGGTGCCCTTCACTACTGCCTCGAGGTTTAACCGGGCAGAATCTGTTCCGGTAACAGCCAGCACCGGGATATTGTATTTACCGGGTTTTGTTTCTATAGCAGGATTAATTTCCAGGGAGATGTCCTGGGTCTTTTCTGAATCGATATTCAGTGATGTTACCTGTACGCCTTCCACTTTGAAGGAGGAACTCCATCCCGGGGGCAGGCTTGCAGAAAGTTGATAGACACGGGATGCAGCAGCTCCGTTATGAAGCCTGGTGTTGTAGGTAAACGTGGTGTTGGTGGCAGCTTCCATGTTGATGAGCCTTGCCGTAAAAGGTGGTGACGAGTGATTGTTTACCTGGGCAGATCCCTGTTTACTGCATAACATGGATACAAGAAGAAAACAAAAGAGAGAATGCGGATTCAGCTTAATCCGCCTGCGATGGTGGTTGTTCCGTGCTGACATTGCTAACATTAGATTAATAAATAATAATTATATTCTGATGAAATAATAGCTATTTACTTCTCCATACAGCTGTGGAGAATAATGATCCGATGTTTCTAAACGGCGGCCAATTTAACAAGAAATATTAAATGCAATTGCAAAAAAAATGTGAAAATTCCGGGGTAGATTGCGGGTGCTGCACCTGCAGGCCTTCTTTTTAAACCTGATAAAAAAATGCCGAAGACCCACGTCTCTGTTTATTACAGCTGTTATGATACCCCCTTGCCTGCAGACACTTTCAGCCGGCTGGTGTCCGTGCTGCCTGAAGATGCAAGGCCCGGTATATACAGGTACAGACGTTGGGAAGATGCGCATGCCGCTTTGCTGGGAAAGCATTTGTTACTATACGCATTCCGGCGCCTGCACCTTGACTATACACTTTCCGATATCGGGTACACTTCTTATAAACGCCCGTTTATTAAAGGGGCGCCCGATTTCAATATTTCCCATTCCGGTAATATTGCGGTATGTGCCATTGCCGGCAAAGGATACGTGGGTATTGATATTGAAAAGCCCGTTCCACTGCATATTGAAGATTTCCGCCAGCAGTTTGCCCCGGAAGAATGGGACGCCATCCGTAATGATCCGGCGGCGCCTGGAATATTCTACCGGTACTGGACCCGGAAAGAGGCAGTATTAAAAGCTGCCGGCACGGGTTTGAATGAAGCGCTGCATGAGTTGAATACCATGGAGGATACCGTTTCCTATCATCAGCACACCTGGCAACTGAAGCCGGTAACCATCATGCCCGGCTATATATGTCACCTGGCATCGAACGAAATGGATACCGTTATTAATACCCATGCCGTGAGTATCAGTGAACTGGTATCGATGTACGTATAACACCCCGGTGTGTAGCGTATCATCTCCATAAAACACTTAAAGACATTCCTTTATCATCATCCTTAAATAATTGATATTCAAGCGCCAAGGGAACAGGCCGCTTTTTTTGGTGCGGTATTGGTTTCCACACCTGCACATCAAATCGTTATTACTATGACCAGGAAAATCCTCATCACAGAAAGCGAAGTTGATATAAAACTGCTTTTATCATCATTGCTTAAAAAGCATTACCAGATATCCTTTGTGAATGATGCAAAGCTATTATTGGAAGGAGCATTTGAGAAACCAGACCTGTTTATTTTAAACAGTCAGCTACCGGACCATAATATACTGGAAGTATGCAGACGCCTGAAATCAGATATTAACACCAAAGAAATACCGATACTGATCATTTCCGCATCAGAAGATATTGACTCCCTTATGGAAGCATGTCCGGGCGATGATTTTATCAGGAAACCATTTTCAGCGTCTGAATTACTGGCGAAGGTGCACAGTGCTATTAATACAAATATTACCAGCAAATAATTGAGCTGTTTTGTATGAGCTATAAAGCTAACGAACCATTAGCTTTATAGCTCTTTTTTATGCGCTGATCTTTCCGGCGGGGCTTTCCTTTGCACCCATTATCAGCAGCCAGAAACAGGTTCCTATTTCAGCAATACTGCCAATTGAAGATAACTCCTGTATTGGAATAACCGGGGATATACGGGGAGATGGCGGTACAATAGCAGTAGGCATAGCTTTAACGTGTCTTCAAGGTGGACTTGATCAGGAGTTGTGTTTTAGATAAGATGCTTTCGATAAAACGGTAAAAAGGAGACTTAAAATGTAGTTTCCGGGGAGAATTTATGCAGATATAGCGCATCCAATTATGGAGAACCGGGTGATTTGGCACTTATGCGCATAACGGTTCACGAAGAAAGATACTTCGTTGTCAAAAAAAATCATTTTCAATCAGGAGAAAAAGCTGGCTCACTCCCGCTGCCGTTGAACCTCCGGGTGTTGGGGGCGGGGAATACCTTTGTGTGTTTCCGGCTGAAGAGACAATAGCTTTTTTACATCCGGAACGTTGTTTTTCTTCAAACGCTTTTGTTTGGTGGAAGCCGGCGGCAACACTGCCATTATATCCGCGGCGAAGAAACGGCGGTTTGCTGTTGCATCTGTTCCTTTAAAGCTTCTTACCTGTAAGATGATGAGCAGTGTTCCTTTTCCGGGAGTAGCAGTATCCAGCTCCATGCCGCTGAAAGGCTGGTTTAAGTCGATAGTGGCTGTTGTGCTGCTACGGCCTGTGATCCGGCGCTCTTTGAAACTAATGCGTACTGCCGTAACCGTGAGTTCCAGGTGGGAGAAGTTTTCCTGCAACGGTAACGTTTGCGCCGGTATGCGCACCACTCCCCGTTGTGACACCACCGGCTGCTGACAGAAGAACTGCTCTGTACCGGTATGGCGGTTTATGCGGAACCCTTCTATGCCGCGGAGCGATTCGCTGTTTGTTTGGATCAGCGCTTTGTTCAGGCGGTTAACGAGTGAACCGTCGTGGTGAATATGCAACTCCGGGACGATGGCCCGCCGGATCAGTTTTCCTTTCCTGCTGGCGACGCCAAAATTCCTTGAAGCCTGCCGGGTAGCGGCGGTTTGCCTTACTGCTTCCGGAATGGTGCGAACGAAGTAATTTCCGTTTCTCCGGTATCCGATGATATTGCCCAGCTTACCGGTAAAGCGGAGCAACCCGATTTGTTTTGCCATAGGGGTTAACTTTTGTTTTTAAAATGATGAAATAAACAACAACAATGGATGCGGGAGGAATGCAGGAAAATTAGTCTTTCCTGCCATGTCCTTTCCCGTTATTACCCTTGTTGCCTTTGTCTTTATAGCCTTTATTACCTTTTCCTTCTTTGTATTTACCATTCTTTGGGTGTCCTTTTACCACGTAATATTTTTCATCGTTGCTGTAACGAATGATCTGCTGTTTGCCATAGTTACCTTTATACTTTCCGTATTTGCTGCGGTACACATCCGGATGAAGGTATGGCTTAGGTTCATTGACCACCACTTTATACCCCCTGTTTAAATCGTAATGGTAGCTGGCGGGTAATGATGGCGCAAAGATCCATCGTCCGCCGTTGAGGTATATAAAGCGTCGTTCAGGCACATAATAATAGGCATCCACATCGGGCAGATAGTAGTATTCTGCATAATCGTAACCTACAGGGCCCCACAAAGGCTGGTTGCCGATGTTAACGTTTACATTTACCCTTACCTGCGCATAGCTGTTATTTCCGAAGAACAAACCAGCTATGGCCAAACAAGTGACTATTAATATCTTTTTCATGACCTTGTTATTTATAACCGGGTAGGTTCAAATGGAGTGCCAATTTGCAGAACCCGCTATTCACAGGCGGTTTTTACGGATGAAGCGGCTATCGCCGGAAGCGTTTTTTGTTTACAAATTCTTTGAAGAAGTGGTCTCTGAAGGCGTTGCCAATAGGGATTTCGTGTTTGCCGGTATATACGGTATTATTATCGGATGAAGCTATATGATTAACATTAACAATATATGACTTACTGTTTTCTTTTATCAGGTATTTTTTAAATTCACTTCATCTCCAATTCTCTTTACTGATTTCATACACAAAATTTAACCTGGGTGCTTCTCCGAAATAAGTCACCTCTTCCTCCGCAATTTTTTCTGCACCAATACGGCCAATGGCAATTTGTGAACGGATGTTGTTTGCGCCGATATGGAAATAAACCTTTGATACGAACTGAAAAACATAATCCAGCATGATCGCTTTTACTGATGGGTTAATCCCCTTTCCCCAACATGAGGTAGCGTAAAACGTATAACCTATAAATAAGCTGTTATCCTGTTCATCATAGTTATAAATCCGTGTACTTCCTATAATGTTCCCGGTGGCTTTGTCCACTATTTTAAATGCTCCTTTGCTTTGCATTGCCCCATCAAAGAATACCTGGAATACTTCTCTTTTCCAACGATCCTGATTAGGATGCTGCCGCCATATTTCCGGGTCCGATGCTACAGCATATAAAGCTTCAAAATCTTTTTCTTCCAACGGGTAAAGGATTACTTTGTCGTTTTCAAGTATGGGCTGTGTATTGAAAATCATTTGTCGGAATTTAGAATTTTTTTCATCATGATATCTGTCTGCTCATCATCTCCCAGTTTGAAAATATGCTTATCAAACTCCACGAAGCCATTTTTCGTGTAGAAATTAATTGCTCTTTGATTTTCTTCCCAAACACCTAACCAAACATAGTGCGCATTTATCTGCGTGGCAATTTGCATTGCCTTTTCATAAAGTAATTGTCCGACTTTTTTACCATGAAACGCCTGTAACACATAAATCCGTTCAATTTCAAGCGCTTTATCATCCTGTAGTTCTGTTTGTGATTGTCCTGCATTCAGTTTCAAATACCCGATTACGTTACTATCAAATATGGCAAAATAAAAGGAGGAGCCTTCATTATTCAATTCGGCAGTCAGTTTTTCTGCGGTAAAACCTTCTTCCAAATATTTAGTCATATTTTCTTCGGTGTTTCCTGCCGAAAATGTTTCGTAAAAAGTTCGCCGGCCTATTTCCTGTAATGCCGCAATATCGTTCAGCGTTACTTTTTTGATTACTATATCTCCCATATACCTGTTCATTTTGGCATCAAAATTACTTTTAAATTGGATTACACTTGTAGTCCAGTTTAAATAAAATGGGTAGTCCAGTTTTAGCGCAGCTTTTTTACAGGTTATGAATAAAGGCGATCATCAAAGCGGCGGTCATTCGTGTAGCCGGCACCGTACCAATGGTACCAGTCAGCAGGTTAGACTCTTTCGGATCATCGAAGTTAATAGGCTGCTGGTAGTTGCCGGTATGGCCATAGCCTAATAAGATGCCTGTGCGGAGATTGTATTGGCGTCTTTTGATGTTTACGCCCAGCTGGCAATAGTAGTTATCCCAGGTAGATGTATTGGGTGAAAATCCATCGGTATCTTTTCTATCCGCATAATTGAAATCGGTTCTGAAGGAACAATAGCCCGTTAATTGCGGTTTCAGCTGGTAACTAACGCCAACGGACATATTAAAAACAGCTTTTCTGCCTTCCCGCATTTCCAGTAATGCGATGGTAGATGAATTATTACTCCCGGTATCGGGTCTTTCAAAAATTTCAGGGCGCGGGGTAAGGATATTATAATCTTTTATTTTGAGGAAGTATTCTGCTGCCATATACACCTGGCCTTTGTGATAGTCGTATGCATAGCCCAACGCCACGCTGGCGGGCGTTTTATAGTTTGTTTTGAGGCCTGTTTGCCGGGTGCTTGCCAGCAGGTTAATGGCTTCCTGATCCAGGAAACGGACATTTGCGATAGCGTTATTGCTCAGTAAAGTTCCTCTTCCGCGCAGGTGAATAAGGGGGGAAGATAGTAATAGTCCGAAATGATGTTTCGTTACTTCATAGCTGAAACCCATTTTTAATTTCAAGCCAATGTGATGATAATCCACCTGGTAGGCGCCTTCGTTACTGGCCAGCGGCATGGTGCTGGAGGTATTGTCGCCCACCAGCGCACGTGCGGTGAAGTTTTCGCTGTAGTGCTGGGAGCGGGATTGTCCTTCTGCCATAAAGCCAATTGCCCATCGGTTGGAAAGTTTAAATCCCGAGCTGATAAGGGCAGATGTTTCCCGGGTAACGTTCTGAAAATTATACTGGCCGATATAATATTCCAACGCAGGGTTGCCATTGCCGCCTACCACATTGAGCTTTGTATCCTGTTGCTGGGATACATTGTAATTCAGCACAGAAGTGTGGATAAGCGCATAGCCGACGTAAATGGGTTTCCTGCGGCCCACTGATACGATGCCGGATAACATCTGCGGTACACTGGAGGTAATACGTGAATGCAGGTTTTTCCCGGTACCGGCGCCATTCTTAATCTTGATGGATTCTACCTGGTACACTGTTCCTGAAATAGAGGCAGTCTTCTTTTTGGTAAGCGCCTGCAATGCGGGATTATAAAAAAGGACGCCGCTGTCCTTGTTGTTAGCGATAACCGCACCGGGCGCAAAAAAGCCACCGGGGCCATAGTTGCCGGACCAATAATTGGCATCCTGGGCAAACAACAATTGGCTTATGCATAAAAAAAGAATAGACGTGAGTATTACTCTGATCATTATGTTGCACTTAATGGGTGAATAAGACGGTTTGACTTAGGTTGAGCTACAAAAGATATTTTACTGAACAATTAAAGGGGGAAATTGTTTAGGGGTGGTTTTTCTTCATAAAAAAGGGGCTCTCTCTTAACGAGAAAGCCCCTTTTTAGTATATATAATTTATTACACTAGAATTTGTAAGACACCGTTCCGGTAAACTGGGTAGGCGGTATTGGGTTGATGCTATAGTTTTCGTGTACGTAGTAGCTGTAAGTATTGGTAACGTTGGATACTTTACCCATTACTGCGAAACGTTTGAAAGCATATCCCGCGCTCAGGTCGAGGGTAGAGAAGCCGGGAACAGAAATCAGGCGGTTGTATTTTTGTGTTTGATTAATGGTATTGTTCCAGCCTGCATAGCGCTGACCGAGGTAGTAATAACCAACGCCCACTTTCAGTCCTTTCAGTTTTGTTTCCTGTAAAGTATAGAATGCACTTGCATTGGCGGTATGGTTCGGGTTACCTACCAGGCGTTCTCCTGCTATGGAGCTGCCGGTAAGACCAGGTGTTTTTTCGATCGTCATGCTGTTGTAGCTATAGCCTGCCACGAGATCCAGACCTGCTACAGGATGACCTGCGATATCCAGTTCCACGCCCTGGCTGAGGGTTTCACCGATCAGGGTTTTTACGTTGGTGTTGCTGTTAACTGTTCCATCGCTCTTAAACGCCGCCATTTGTGCGTAGTTATTATTCCGGATGCGGTAGCCTGTAACGTTAACGGACAAACGACCTTTCAGAATATCGTTTTTCACGCCCAGCTCGTACTGTTCAATGATGGATGGTTCCAGGTTTGCACCATAGATATCCTGACCACTGTTAGGGGTAAACGAAGTGGAGTAGCTTGCAAATACAGCGGTAGAAGCGATAGGCTTATACACCAGGCCGAAGCGGGGTGAAAATGCGTGATCGTATTTAGATTTACCGGAGGTTTTACCGCCTTTGAAGTCGTAGGTAACCGGAGCTTCTGTTTGAAGATAAGAGAAACGCACACCCGCCAGTACTTTGATCTTTTCAGAGATGCTGATCAGATCCTGTACATAAGCGCCTAACCTGTTAACCGGTGCATTGAGAATCGTTTTCAGCGTATCTACCGGCATATCGGTACGGCGTGGGAACTTATTGGGTTCGTATACATTGATGATGTCATAGATCCCGGTGGTTTTGTTGATAGATGGCACGGTGTATCCATAAGTGCCTGTGAGGTACCTGTCGGCATCCACACCGGCGAGGACAGTATGCTCTATAGCGCCGGTTCTTACTTTACCGGTTAAATCCACCTGTGCGGCGTAGTAATCTTCATTGGTGCCATTTCTTCCCAGCGGGCGTGCCCAGGTGCTGTCGCCTTTCGCCTGGATCCTTTCTATGGAATAATAGTCCCTGTAATATTTAGAGTAAGCAATGTTGCCGGTGATTGCCCAGTTATCGTTCAGTTTATGTTTGATGTTGGCGGATGCGGTGGTTTGTTGCGTGTGTGCATATTGCCACGGCGCGCCATAGAAAGTATTGCGTGATGTTTTGATCAATGCTGTATCGCCGATGGAACCGGTACCGAAGTCCGGTGTGAAGTCGTGTTTCAGGTAATCTGCCTGCACCACTAATTCTGTGCGGTCGCTCAGTTTGAACAACAGGGAGGGATTTACATAGTAGCGTTTGGAGTGTACCTGATCACGGTAGCTGTCGGCGGTTTCGAACGTGCCATTTACGCGGTAGGCTACTTTGGACGACAAGGGACCGTATATGTCAAAGGCGGGTTTCAGTAATCCGTAGCTGCCGGCACGGAGATTTACTTCCCCACCGAAATTGAACTTGGGTTGTTTCGTTACCATGTTCATAACAGCGCCGGGAGATACGTTGCCATACAGGATGGCGGCGCTGCCTTTCAGTACTTCTACCCTTTCGAGGGAGCTCATTTCGGGCATAGCGCCGGAGTTAACGCGGGCGCCGTTCTTGAAGGTATTGGTGCTGGAAAATCCGTAGCCACGGGCGTTGAATGTTTCCTGTGTACCGGCTCTCATGGAGGCCATGTATACGCCGTTGATGTTTTTTACCACATCGCTGAGGCGTTGCGCCTGTTGGTTTTCCAATACTTCATGACCGATGATTGCCACGCTTTGCGGCAGGTCCATCACCGGCACCGGTAGTTTCCCGATGCTTACCGGTCTTTTATTAATCGTTCTTGTTTTAGTACCATCTACCACTACCTCGTTTAACTGGCTGGCGGTAGCTTCCAGTGCTATGTTTACGGCGGTTACTTCATCTGCGCCAATGGTTACGGATTGGTGCAGTGTTTTAGCACCGGTGTAAGAGATAACCAGTGTATAGTTACCGGGCTTTACATTTTTCAATGTAAACTGACCCGCTTCATCTGTCAGCGTACCCTTTTTTGTATCTTTCAATCCAATTGTTACAAATGCTGCAGGCTGCCCGTCGGCGGAGCTGATTTTTCCTTTAATGACACCGGTTTGTGCCAGTACAGTAAGGTTGATTAAAATGAAGCCGAGAATAAGGTATAAATGTTTCAACGAGATTAATTTTGTGCAAAGAAAAATCAATCCTATCGATTAGCTCAGACGGATCGGGAAAAGTTCCATTCCCCATTGTGTACCGTGATTTGTTCCTATAACCGCGGTGATCCAGCCGTTATTCATCTCCTGAAAGCTAAATGAAAACACAACATAATTCATAAACAACTATTACACAGTCAATTAAGAATTATAAAGAAAGACAAACGAGATGACTACCCCACATTAAACCCTTGCTGGCAGCAGATAAATTCAGAATTTATTCAGAATTGAAGTATAATTTAGTGCCATGAAATTACTGATTATAGAAGACGAGATACAGCTGGCACAAAGCATTATCTCTTATTTGTCAGGCGAAAATTATGTATGTGAATATGCCGGTACCTATCAACAGGCATTGGCAAAAATAGAAATGTTTGAATATGAATGTATCCTGCTGGACCTGATGTTACCCGGTGGCGATGGTATCAGGTTGCTGGAAGAAATAAAGAAAAGGGATAAAGAAGAAGGCATTATTATCATTTCTGCGAAAGACTCCTATGAAGATAAAATACAGGGATTACAAACCGGGGCAGATGATTACCTGGCCAAACCCTTTCATTTACCGGAACTATCGGCCAGGATCTTTTCCATCATCAGAAGAAGAAAATTCAATAACAGCAATATTATCCGGCAAAATGAACTCACCATTAACCTGTTGTCGAAAACAGTGCTCATCAATAATGCGCCGGTAATTCTCACCAAAAAAGAATTTGATCTCTTACTCTATTTCATCGGCAACAAAAATAAGGTCATCTCTAAAAATGCACTGGCAGAACACCTGTCGGGCGACATTGCCGGGATGCTTGATGATCACAACTTCATTTACGCCCACATCAAAAACCTGAAAAAGAAACTGGGCGAGGCCGGGTGCGGTCATTACCTGAAAACTATTTACGGCACCGGTTACAGGTGGGAAGTATAGTTTATCTTAGCAGCCTTAAAGCATCCTGTAAGGCTATGAATAAGTTGCTTAATAAATCGATGAGGTCATTTGTGCTATACGCCGGAATTGTGCTGGCATGCAGCATTCCCGCCTATTACGCCATTATAGATTTCATATGGGCACATGAATTAAAAGAACATAACCGCATTGTAAGCGCTACCACGCGGCAAAACTTACAGGCCCTTTCTCTTACTGATAAAGAACTCTCCGAAACTGTGGCACTCTGGAATAAACTGCAGCCGGAAACACAATTACAACCTGTTGCCGCACTACGGCCAGACTCCACGTATAACATCTACCGGAAAAATAAATACATCCCCGCCAAGGGCTGGGACAGGTTCCAGGGGCTGGTTACCTATTTTACGATCAACGGAAAAGTATTCCGGCTTACGCAGGAAGTTAATATGGAAGAATCGCATGAAACCATCATTGCCATTGCAGGCGTAGCATTCCTTTTCTTCCTGATCCTGCTGGGTGGTCTTATTTTTATCAACAAACGGACATCGGAAAAACTGTGGCGTCCTTTTTACAGCAGCCTGCAAAAGATCCAGTCGTTTGACCTGCACAGGCAGTACGCCATTGAATTTGAAAAAACCGGGATTGAAGAATTTGAGACGCTCAATCATCATCTTGAAAAACTCATTGCAGGTAATATTGCAGTGTATAAACAACAAAAGGAGTTTACCCAAAACGCCTCACATGAATTGCAAACACCGCTGTCTATTGTGAAGTTTAAGCTGGACCTGCTGCACCAGAGCAAACCGATTACCGACGAACAATCTGCACTCATTGATGAAGCACATCAGTCGTTGTCGAAAGTAACGCGGATCAATAAAAACCTGCTATTGCTGGCGAAAATTGAGAACAGCCAGTTTTCCGGGAAAGAAGCCATCAATTTATCTGCGTTGCTGGAAAAACATATTTCGTTGCTGGATGATTTCCTGGAAGACAAGCAACTGCAGGTAATAAAACATATTGCACCGGACGTGGTGTTATCCGGCAATAAAACACTGACAGAGATCCTGCTCACCAACCTGATCATGAATACGGTGCGGCACAGTCAGCCGAAAGATACGGTTACCATTACGCTAAAGACACACCTGCTGGAGATATCCAATACAGGCGCCATGCCGCTGGAGGAGAAAATGCTTTTCCGGCGTTTCGGCACTTCCTCCCCCAATACAACCGGCACCGGTTTGGGGCTGGCTATTGTGCGCCAGATTTGCCAGTTGCATGGCTGGCAGGAAAGCTATCGTTTTGAAAATGGCTTTCACCTGTTTAGCATTGCATGGGCATAACAATATGCGGACTAAAACAGATAAGTAACGTGTACCATTACACGATTTCCGGCTTTAATCCTGCTGTCGGCCAGCTGCTGTGAAATAACGGGTTGAAAATTACCTCCCACGGAAACAACGCCCATAGTGGCTTCCAGCCCCACGGTGGCCAATAGCGAGTGCCCGCCGGAAATATCCACTGTATACTTTTTTGCTTCTGTATCCTTTTCCGCTGTTTCGTACAGTATGCCTGCATTGGGCGCCAGCGTTACTTTTTCCGCTGCTCTTATTTTATAATAACCCAGTATGTTTGCCGTGAATTTATTTCCATACTGGTAGTCGTATTTATTAGCGGTGTTAATCTTGTAGCTTACATTGGCATTTACGCCGAAGTCCATTAGCCGCACATCGTACATGGCATTTAAAGTGAAGTCGGTGCTGGCGGTGCCCAGCTGGAAATTATTGGGTGTGTCTTCATTTTCCTTATGCTCTGTGGGCTCATATTTCCCGGTGGGTACTTTTATCCCCCCTCCTATCCATAACGATTGTACCAACAGCTTACCGTTGCCGGTGGTGTATTGTTTATCCAGCAACTGGTAGTAGCCCACCACTGCTATATCGCCGATACCGGATTTACGCAGGGTAGCGCCCTGGTTTTCGCGGCTGTTGAAATTAACCGGTATGAAGCCCAGCACGCGGAAGCGTTTGCCGATGTTCCACCCTCCCCAGAGCTCCGCTGTTTGGTAGGTTTCGTTGGTAGTAAGATAGGAAGTTGTACCGCCAGGACCCAGGTGGGAACGCAGTGTTTTATACTGGTACCGCACACCGATGAACTTCTTTTTAAAATCCGGCAGCAGGCCGATATAGTAGCTTCCTACGCCACAGCCGCAGATATCACAGGCCCTGGCTTCATAGATGCCGGTGATGATACCCATCAGCAACAGTAGTATTTTTTTCATTCGTTACATATTTTATTGAGATTCTTCTGAGAAGCGTTTGTCTTTAACAAAAACCCGGTCGTTCAGTGTGTTGAGGAATACCAGCAGTAATTGCTGTTCTGCTGCACTGAGCGGGATGCCGGGCTTCGTGTTCATTTTCAGCAACGGATCAAGCGTTGGATCGTCCTGTACTTCCGATGCGTAGTGATTTAATACGCCCTGCAGCGTATAAAAGCGGCCATCGTGCATATAAGGGGCGGTATAAGCGAGGTTACGCAAACTGGGCACTTTGAACTTATACCGGTCGGCAGGGTTCAGCGTGATCGGGTACCGGCCTTCATCGTTGTTGGGACCGGCGCCGATACCATTATTCCGGAAGGAATGATCGGTGAACAGCGGCTCCTGGTGGCAGCTGCTGCATTTCTGTTGAAACAAGGCATAGCCTTGCTTTTCCGCCGGTGTGAAGGTGGCCTGTTTACGGGATACACTGTCGTATTTCGACTGATCGCTGACCACCATTACCATAAATTGCGAGAGTGCTTTCATCATCCGGGCAGTGGTGATTTCTTCTGTGCCGAATACTTTTTTAAACAGCGCCGGGTAAGGCGATGTTTGACGTAGTTTATTCAGCACGTTACCCACCGTTTCATCCATTTCCACGAAGTTGGTGATGGGCGCTACCGGTTGCAGGTCAAGGTCAAAAACACCGCCATCCCACATGAAGGCGGTATTCCACGCCAGGTTCATGATGGGCGGGGAATTGCGGCTACCCAGCCGGTCGTCGATACCATGACTTACATCATGTCCGTGATGGGTGAAGGCCGCGGTTTGGATATGACAGCTGCCGCATGAAATGGTATTATTACGGGAGAGCCGTGGTTCGTAGAACAGCTTGCGCCCCAGTTCAAAGCCTTCTTTGGTGACGGGGTTGCTGCCCAATTTATACACCGGCGAGGGGAATCCTGCGGGCTGTTGAAAACCGGTAAAGGCATCCATCTCTTCTTTTAATTCGTTGCTTTTACTGCATGCCGGTAAAAGGAGTATCAGAAAGATACTCCATCTTAGTTTAGTCATGACCGTTAGTTTTAGTTCTCCGTATGATCGTGGTGGAACATGTGGGTATAGTTATCTGCAATCTTTGCGCTGAAGTCGCCAAACATCACCGTGGGATTGGTTAAAATGCTGACGGTAGTAGCGCCGTTGAACATTTTCAGGATGTCTACCATGAGATGGATGTTTGCTTCCCTGCCCCGCCGCACTTTTGCTGTGCCGCCGGCGCCGAGGTTGATGGTAATGGTCCTGTTATTGTTTAAGGTAGGCGCGCTGTATCCGCCGAAGCCGCCGATGTGGTAGCGGAATTTATGTTGACCGCTGGGATCTGTTGGCGCGGCATCTGAAAGCCCTTCCATTTTAAAGAAGATGTATCCCATATTCCAGCCCCAGTACATGCCGTCGTCCATTCCGGCGGAAGGGTCCAGCACGCCGGTGCGCTTACTCACGTCCATTACGCTGCTCAGGCTGTCTACCCCCAGGATGAAACTCAGGGACGTGTATTCTCCTTCCGGTACGCGCACCTTTACAAACTGTGACGCTGCTTCTGATTCTGATACGAGGAAATAGCTGCTGTCTTTGGGAACAATATATTCCTGTCCGCCTGCATTTCTCACTTTAATATTGGTGATGAAATATTTCAGGCGATCCACTGTAAAGGTCTCTCCTGCTGCGTTGATATAAGAGCCCGTATTGAGCTGGAGGTTTTTATCGCCGGCGATGTTATCAAACTGAATGGATAACGTGGCTTTCACGGTTTCATCTGCTACTGGCGTGGTGTCGTCTTTTTTGCAGGCGGATATGCCGCTGCTGATCACCAGGATGGTGAGTATAATTTGCGGGATACGATACATGTTAAATGGTGTTATGAAGAAATAATTATGAATGGTTCGGGCAATAGATGGCCCTGCCTGTAAGGAATACAGGGCTTTAAAGCATATGCGAAACTCCCGCGATGGGTGGGCGGAAAACGGCTGATGGCTGGTCAACGGGAACGCCTATATTAAAACACAGTGGATAGTTTGTGCGCAGAGCAGTGAATGCGGGTTTTAAAATATTATTATCAGGGAGATGGGCATAGAATATTTCGCTCCTGTTATCAGTTTTACTCCAGGGGCTTTCGTGTTCTTTCCTGTCTTCTTCGCGGAGTTGTTTGGTAAGGTGGCATTTACCGTTACAATGCAGTTGTGGTTGATTGCGGTTAACGCATAAATTTTTTGCGATGTACTCCTGGTTTACATAAAACCCAAGCAATACCACATAACGGCCTGATAGCTGGCAAAGCCAGATCAGCATTAAAAGTACCGTTATCATTTGTTTCCGCATTCCTTACGTGGGTTAAATTCCCGGCAAAGTTATTTCATTCATAAATGTTTGCCTGAAAATGAACGGGACAATCATTTAGATAAAGAGACTTTTTAAATAAAACGTCTTCCGGAGAAATAAAATCAGATTATTATTTCATATTTTACTGTCAAATCCTTTTAACCTATGGAATTACAAACACAAGAATCCATATTCACCGATGAAACATCGCTTGAGATGGCTGGTCATGGCCGGCGTCTTGCTAATTATGTCATAGACCTGATTAGCTTTTATATTGTCCTGATAGCTGTAACGGTACCTATTACTATTGTATACCCGGACCTGCTGGACTATGCAGATTCACCTGGCGGAAACTTACTGGACCGGTTGTTCGCCATGCTGGCATATGGTATCTATATGGGTGTGGTGGAAGCGGTATTCAAGGGAAAGTCGCTCGGCAAACTTATCACCGGCACCCGTGCAGTAAACGAAGATGGTACGGAGATATCGGCTAAAACTGCTTTCCTGAGGGGATTGAGCCGTGCGGTTCCATTCAATGCCTTCAGTGCATTTGGCGCCTGGTGTCATCCGTGGCACGACCGGTGGACAGATACGTATGTGGTTGATGTGAAGAAATCGATTTTACCGTTGGGGAAATAATTTTCGCGCTTATACCAAGAAAAGCCAGCAACGGGTATCCCTGTTGCTGGCTTTTTTATAGCCGTTTTTGTGATCATTTATTTTGCACCAGTATTGTTTTCGCGTTGTCGTTTCCTTTGTCTTTCACGCAGCGAAAGCCGATATGAGAAGCGCCGGAATCAAAGGAGGTACCTCTTCTGGCACTGGGGCGGTAGTTTACGCAATAGTCGTTGGCACATAAAAAGGAGCCGCCTTTGGTGACTCTTTTGATAGCGTACTGGTCTTCCGGATCATAAGTACCGGCGGGCCCCTGCGGATCTACCTGTACAGCGCGGACATTCATTTTTTTATAGTAAGAGGCATCGTACCAGTCGGCAGTCCACTCCCACACATTACCGGTCATATCAAACAGTCCGTAGGCATTGGCCGGGAAACTGGCTACCGGGGCGGTTCCTGCAAATCCATCTTCTCCCGAATTCTTATCCGGAAAATGGCCCTGGTAGGTATTAGCCATATAATGTTCACCGGGTTTAAAATCATTTCCCCAGGCGTAGCGTTTCTCCGCCTGTCCGCCTCTCGCGGCGTATTCCCATTCTGCTTCTGTGGGCAGGCGTTTGCCGGCCCATTTTGCATAGGCGTTGGCATCTTCCCAGGCAATTTGCACTACAGGGTGTTTCCAGCGGCCATCAAGATTACTGCCGGGGCCTTCGGGATGTTTCCAATCGGCGCCGGCCACCCATTTCCACCAGTTGGAAATATTATCGGTGCTTACCGGGTGACCGGGGGCAATGAACACCATTGCACCGGGTACCAGCAGGTCATCGTCCGGCTTAGGTGTGCCGGGGGGTAATTGTTTCCGTATGTCTTCCCACACAGGTTTGCGTTCTGCTACAGTTATGTATTTGGTCGCATCTGTAAACGCTTTAAAGTCTTCGTTGGTGACTTCCGTTTTATCTATCCAGAAGCCATCTACCTTAACAGGATGTGCGGGTCTTTCCTGATCATAAGCATCTTTTTCATCGGTGCCCATCATAAACTGTCCGCCGGGAACCCAAACCATGTTTGCGGGATCTTTTTTACCTGCTTTATCCGCAGCAGCGGCATACCTGGAAGGAACAGCGCAGCAGACCGCCTTCCCCACTTCGCCCGCTGCCTGCTGTTCCGGCTGTTGCTGGTTGCAGGAAATAACTACCAACAATAACGGCAAATACGTGCTTCTAATCATCATTTTAAATCTCTTTAACAGATAACAAAAAAGACAATACTCACTTGTTAAAAACTGTTTTCCAGTCGTTCTTTACACTGATTACCTGCCAGTGATATTGAGTCGCCATGCCCAGTGATTTATTACTCTTTTCTTCATATTTAAATTCGCGGGTGGCATCATCATGATTCACCAGCAGTTGAAGAGAAGGATAAGTATTTCCCTGGGAGAAACGCAGCATATATACATCGCCTTCCCCACCTTCGTTACCACATGCCAGGATAGGTCTTTTTCCTATATGGTACTGGATATTAACGGGCTTCGCCTGTTTGTCGTTGAGAGTATTAATACCGGACATGCGGTAAATATCATTCACACCGGCACTGTCCACATACCGGTATTTGAACTCCGTTCCTATTACCTGTTCCGGCGGAATGCCGTACCAGGGCCTGCTGATAGCGCGCATCAGCTCAACGGTGCCGCCAGAGCAGATGAATGTTTTAAACCCGTTCATGCGCAGATAAGCCAACAGCTCCAGCTGGGGTTGGTATAATACCTGCGACAACGGCACATTGAGCGAAGGATGTTTCACGGTTTCAAAAAAGAGTTTTGCTTCCGCAGCAAATTCTTTTTGTGTTAAGCCGGTATGCGTAACATCAATCAGTTCTATCAGTCCTTTTTCCCCGGCTTTGGCAAACCAGGCTTTATCATTTTCCAGCACTGCTTTAAACGGTTCTTTGTTTTTCAGGGACGGATTGGCCTGCACCATGCGATGAACGCGGAATACGGCGAAGAGCCCTTGTATAATTGGTTTTTCTGCCCATAGCGTGCCGTCGTTGTCGAAGGTGGCGATGCGGTCTTCTACCGGTACAAATTGTGCTGTTCCTTCCGTGGTTACCGTTTTTACAAAACTGATGATGGATTGTTTTACTGCACCATCGTTCCAGGAGGGCAACGGGTCCTCCTGGGCCGACAGATGGAGGGAAAAGAATAATGCGACAGATAAACACCACCATGCTTTCATGCGGGTTGTCACCATAACTGTTAATTTATTGCTGCATAAATTGCTTTTACATTTTTGCCGGGAAGCTGGCCATGATTTTTGTCATAGCAGCAGGGATCTTTGTATCCGGATCCTTGATGGGTCCATCGATCTGGCTGTTGCCTACGCCCTGCCAAAGTAATTGTTTTTTCTCCCGGTCTATTACATCAATGATCACGGAGCCGTCAATATATTTATCCACAGAAAAGGTGGTATTGCTGGAAGCCATACCCATTCCGCCACCCCAGTAGTAAGGTCTGTAGAAACCGCCGTAACCGTAGTAGTCGGTATTGGCTGTTACACTCTGACCCTGTTTGGCCACGGTGATTGGATTCACGAGCAGGTCTGCACTTGTAGTATCAGACTGGGTATAGCCTTTGGCTACCATAGCGGCCACCACGCCACTGTTGATACGATCCCTGTTTAGTTCGCTGACCGGGCTTTTCTGACCGGCGGGATTATACAGGGCGAAAGTTTTGTACCCGGCAAAGCTGGCCTGTTTGTTCACGTCGGATGTTACTTTCAACGTGGGTCCGCAGGCGGCCAGCATCAATAGTGCAATGGCAGAATAGAGAAGTGCTTTTTTCATGACATTCAGTTTATGTGAGGTTGTAAAAGAATTATTTCACTTTTTTTGCCCACTGCAGGTTCATTCCAAAAAACACCTGGTAGGCGGGCTGGCCGGTCCCTTCGCTGTATACCGTAAGTTGTGGCTCAATAAAAACGTTCACCATCATATTGTTTGCCTTGAACACTTTACCAACGCCCAACCCGAAAGGAATGAGGGTACGTTGGTTTTCAAAATCAAACGTCCAGGTAGCGCCGGCACTCCGTGCATATAATCCTACTGCGATATTGAAAGTAAGCGTTGGCTGAAACGCCAGCACGCTCACGTCTGCGCGGTCTTCCTGTCCTGCAAACGAATGCTGGTAGGTAATCAAGGTACCCAATACATGTCCGCCGGGAATATGATGTATGGCTACAAACGCGCCGCCCGCCTGCCATTTGCCGGTGCCGAGGTAATCGTTGCTGCCGGTGGGGAAAACTATCATGGGCCCCACTGCCAGATCGGTGGAGGCGCCGTTTTTGGAAAAACGGATTGCATCAAAGATCTGGATATCACCCAGACCGGAATTATAGCCCATCTTATTGTCTGCCGGCAGGGTGGTAAACGGAATAGTGGCACGGATGATTTGTCGCCCGGCTACCATTACTCCCCGCAGGTTCATGGTATTGGATACTTCCGTAGTGCCCCGCTGGTGCATGGTGATAAAGTCGTGAAAACTGATCTGGTTCAGCTCCGCCAGGGGGTTATTGGATTTTGCAATTTCCTCCTGCGACAGGGCTCCACCGTGAGGTGGCGCCTGTTGTGCCTGGAGTAAAGCGGATATTAGCAGCATACTGCATACAACCAGTAGTTTATTACATTTCATTTGAACTGAATTAAGTATTACCATGAATATCCGATGCTGAACACTGTTCCAAAATCCACTTTCTGAGCACTTACATCCGGTGGTTTGCTATCGTAATCGAAATAAAACTGCACGTTCAGGTTCAGGTGCGTTACAATTTTCCAATACAGTGTAATGCTCTGATCTACACGCCAGCGGCCTTTCTGCGATAAGCTAAAGAACAATGAATTGGTTGCCTGTAATGTGAGATAGGGCGTGCCCAGCTCATACAGGTAATAATTCACAAACAGTGGAATTTCAGCAGAGAGTGCGCGGTTTGTATCTGTACTGTCTGTGCTGTATTCCTTCTGAATAGAAAATCCTGTAGCGGCTCTTAAATCATTCTTCCTGCTTTTAATGAGTATGGGCCCTGCTCCTTCCGCCAGCTGCATACGTGCGCTCAAACCTAACTCTGTGCTGCGCTGAAACTGAACAGAGGATACTGCAAACCATTTCTTCCAGAACTCGATATATGCCTGTACGGCCAGATCTGCCTTTTCTATTCCTTTAAACTCGTTGTCGATCGTATACATCAGATCTCCCGATGTAAGGAACAACCAATTCTTTGTGCTATATGTCATATTATGGCTCTCATTCACACGGCCTATATTACTGGAACGGGAGTACGAAAAACCAAGACTGGCAGAACCATCCAGCCGTTTCCAGAAATTATCATCCATGTTTTCTATATTATCCAGGTCTTCAATAAACAGTTCTGTGGTATCTTTCTCCTGTATGATCTTTACCCATCCGGGGCCACGACCGGGTTCCAGGATGCCCAGGTACCTGATGTTCGCCACACTTTCTATCCGGTATAACTTCCTGCGCGCTGTAATTGATTTTATATTTCTCAGTTTAATAGTTACCAGGTCTTCCAGTTTATCGGGGTCCAGGGAGAGCTCTCCCCGCTGGATCTGTTTTACTTTTCCGCTGATCTGGTCGCCATCCATAAACTCAATCACATCGCTTTCCTCCGGGTGTAACGTCTGCGCATATACTAAAACAGGCATCATGAAACAACCGGCCGCCAATAACAGTATGGTGCATATCCATTTCACCAGCGCCACCTGTAGTTTCCTGATAACAAAAGCGATTTTCGTCCACCGAGGAAGCCGGCTTCTGTTCTAACCTGCCATCTTTTATTAAACTGGTACTGCGCGCCTATAACCATGCTCCAGTTAGATACCGGATTTTTCTTCAGCGAGTAATTAATAGTGATATCATCAGGAAGATTATTCATTTTATTCAATACGGCTTCGGCTATACGTTTCACCACTACCTGTTGCGGGCGGGGTAATGCCTGGTACCATTGTTCTGTTTCGTCGATGATCTTCTGCGCCTGGACCGGGTCCATAGCGGGTTTGAGATCTGCCAGATCAATAGAGCCGCTGGTGCCTGTATTCACAAAAAAACCGGTAGCGCCTACCCATGCTGCAAACGACTTTCCCGGTTTCTCTCTGAACTGGAAATTATATCCTACCCTCGGAGTTACCATGAACGTCTTTACTACATCATCCAGCTTGTCCAAATGTGTCCAGGTGTAATTAACATCGGTAATGGTGATGATACCATGATAACCGCCTGCCAGTGTGGTACCGAGGCCCATTGTATATCCCTTGAAATCCGCTTCACTGGAAAACTGGAAAGGTGCGTTGATATTTACGTTCGTTTTTGCCTGTACCAATCCTATAATACCATAAAGGTCCACGAAAGGCAGTACCCAGAGATCCAGGCGGGTAGTAACGCTTTGCATATGGGCCTTTACATCGCCAAATTTTATAAAGTCGAGTGGTACCGGTTCCATGTCGTTAAAGCCCACTTTCAGGTCGGTGATATTTACTTCCTGTTGTCCGCCCATTAGGTTGAGCATGGCTCCTACCGGATATTGAATGCTAAAGCCTTTTTCTACCATCTTGCTACCCAGTATCGGGAAGCGGTAGGGATAACCGGCCCGGCGGAGACTATCTTTATAGTGCTTTTCCTTGTCACCTATTTTCATACCGGCTCCTGCCTGGGCCATTGCCGTGGCTTCCAGCAGTAGCAATGAAAATGATATGAGTGTATATTTCCACATGGCTGGTATGAATTAAAGTGAATGGCAGGGAGAGAACTCCCTGCCGGCTACATAGGTTTTGCCAACTATTGTATCCGTTAATCTTATTCTTATGACGATAGAAAATTTTTGCATGGACATCCTGGCGTTTGTGGCATGACAGGTCATGCCGGTTCGGCAAATAGTTACACTAAAAGGAATTAATGTCAGGATGATGCTTGCTTGCTATGCTCAGGATACACGGGTGTGATAACCGGTTTAACAAAGGATTGTTGCTGCGTGGAAGGGAGTATATCTCCCTTGTCTGAATATTAACATCTCATAAAAGGAAAAAGTTCTGATATAAAAAATAATACTTCAACTTTCTGTCCATTGCCGGTTACCGGGCTGTATAAAATTATCTTTCTGCTGTTTCTTTACACGCTTCTTCTTGCTGCGATAACTGCGGAAGCAGTGTTTCAGTTGCGTGATGGTGATATTATTACCGGGTTTATCACCATATACTCCCGCCTCATAGCTGGCAAGATCCTGCAATGTGCCTGTTTCCTGTTGCCTGCGGAGCGTAACCGCTACCGCAGGCGACTGACCGTTTTTCCGCCACCGGTCCCACCATTGATAGAGCGCGGCTGTTCCCGGATTCTTCATAAACTTCCGGAACCAGTAGCTCTCACTTTGGCGGTATTGCTGCAGGAGGTATTTTACTTTTTTTGTGAGATAGCGGCCGGATCTATACAACAGCCACATCAGCAACAATACCGTTGCTGCATATAAACAAGCCTTATACCAGATCATGCCTGCTATTATGAGCGGGCCTTTCCTGGCCGGTTCTAAAGGCGTACTGGCCTTATCCAGGCTATCCTTCAGCGTGGTGAGCATTCCCAGCTGCGGATTATCTGCCACCTGTAACTTTACGGCTGGCAAGGTACGTGTATACAACCGGGCGGCGTATGGATTCCACCAGGAAATTTTTTCCGGCGGCAGTTCAAACGTGCCTGCTTTGGTGAGCAGCCAGGTGGACGACTGCACCCGTTCGCCATTGGCGGTATAGTCGTTACGCGTATCCTTCAGCGTTATCTTACCCGGGTAAACTTCCGCCCACGATACTTTGCCGGGGGGCTGTGCGGGAATAAACTGCGGCAGGGTGCCGCTGGCGTTGGTGGTCACGGTTCTTTCAATCACATCTCCTACTTTGAGTGCGCCCAATGGCTTGCTCCAATGGTCTGACAGTGTCACATCACTGGCTACCAGCCATTCTTCATCTGCCGGAAAATTCTTAGGTATGGGCTTCACCACAAAAGATACCGGTGTGGTGTGCAAGGTGACCTTGCTGCTGACGGCGCTGCCTTCCGGCGGCGTGGCTACTGTAATGGTAATGGATGGTACGCTGAACATGCCTTCCTTATAAGGAAAAACAATATAATAGAACTCTATACCTGAATAATCGGTGCCGTGATCTGTGAATCTGCCGGCCTGCGATTGGGTGAACGGCACCACAAAAGCGCCAGGGATCTGTATATTGTTGAACTCCGGTGGCTGCGTGTACCAGGTAGCTGTGAGCACGGTATAGGTAACCTTAAACGGCTGTTGAATGTATACATCATTCCTGTCCAGCGCTACTTTGGCAAAGCATTTCAGCTGGGCATGCAGCAGGTTGCTGCAACAGAGTATATACATCACCGTTATACAATACTTTACCATCGTTGCGTTCCTGGTTTTACCTGTTGATAATCCCGTTTGCGTTGCAATTCAAATCTTTTATGCAGAAATTCACCGGGGTCGGCAGGTGGCCGGCGGAGAATAATGTTCTTCATGGTGTTGTTGTTGTTGCTGGTATCCTTACCGGCTTCTCCCGACTGGCCTTCCTGTGCCTGGTGGATATTGGATTTCACTTCATCGGTCATCCGGTCGCCGGTTTCGGGCATGTCTTTTACTTTTGTGTCGGCGGAGAGACCCGGGTCTCCTGGTTTTAGTTTGCGTTCTTTGAGGGGGCCATTCTTTTTATCTTCCTTCACTTTTTTATCCGGCTGATCCAGTTTCACGATGGAATCCACCTGCATCTTTTGTTTGCTTACTTTGCTGATACTGTTGCCTGCTTTACCTTTCAGGGCAGGGTCCAGTGATACGGCGTCTGTAAAGGCGTTCATCGCTTCATCATAGCGACCCAGTTTTGCGAGTGCCAGTCCGCGGTTATACTGCCCGGCAGCAGAACTATCCAGGGCATATAATGCCGCAGCTGCTTCATAGTCGCCCGCCTTATAAGCCGCGGCGGCTTTATGCGTAAGATCGGAGAACCGTTCCGATGCCTGTGCATAGGCTTTCTCTTTATATAACACCTGTCCCTGGTAATCCTTTGTGTACCACCAGTCGGCTTCGCGGCTGTTTACGCTGCAACTGGTTAACAATAGGCTTAAAGGAAGGAAGCACCATTGAATAGTCCAGCCCTTTCTGAACCACAGCAGCACCAGCAATCCTACCGGGATGATAACGAGGTATCCCATATCATCCCAGGCTTTTTCATCAGTCCGGGTATCTTTTTCAAAAATGAGATGTTCACGTATACGTTTAGCAATACTGCCTGCATCAGTGGTGTCAAGCGTTAAGCGGTTCACCCGGATACCGGGACTGGCAGCGAGTGATTGCAATACACCTTCATCCTGCCGCGAGATAGCTTGCGGAAACCCCGGCACCTTAGCGCCGGCCGGCGACGACATCAGTAATATTTCGAGGTGATGAATGGAGCTGTTTACATAGTTGGTAAACAGTGCTGCATCGGCAGCACTTACTTCATCGGTGAGGAGCAGTACATTGCTGGGCGCCAGCACAGGATTCATGAGCGTATCGATGTACTTCATGAGCAGGGGCGTATTGTTACCCGGCACCGGCATTTCGTTGGTACGGAGTGCGCCTGCCTGTAGTTTTATCAAACTATAATCCGTTGTAAAAGGCATTACCAGATGCGGAGTGCCTGCATAAGCTATCATGCCCGCCTTTGCGCCGGGGTGTGCATCCAGGAAATCGCAGAGTTTGAGCTTTGCCCTTTCCAGCCGGCTGGGTGGAATATCTGTAGCATCCATAGATGCTGAAAGGTCCATTGCCACCAGCACTACCGCCTGTACCTTTTGCCCAGGGATCACGGTGCGGTGCCATGCCGGTCCTGCAATACCGATGATAGCCAGGGTTATTCCCAACGCAAAAAAGAAGAGCGGCCACCACATGGCGCGACTGCTGCCCGGTGAAAAAAGATATGGACGCAATACCGGTGAAATAAGTTGTTTCCACTGCTGTGGTTCGCGGTTTCCGATGATGAGGATGAGAATAATAAGCAGCAGTGGAATAAACAGGTAGAGTACTGCAGGTCGCAGGAAATGGAACTGCTGCCAGTTGATGGGCCAGTGAATAGGTTCAAGCATATCACGCATAAGGCAGCCATTTACGGGTGAGGTGATAACTGCCTGCCATAAACTGGAATACCAGTGCAAGTATAACGCCGGCGGCCAATGGATAGTAATACAGCAGGGTAACCGGTTCGTAGCTTTCTTCCTGGTATTCTACCGGGGTGAGCGCATCCAGTGCTTTATATACGCCGCTGAGTCCTTTTTCATCCAGTGCGTTGAAGTATCTGCCACCGGTGGTGTGCGCAATGGCTTCCAGGGTGTGTTCATCGAGGTCGTATCCGCCGCTGCCGGAGGCTTTCCCGATGCCTAACGTGTAGATGGTAATGGAATCTTTACCAGCCATGCCGGCGGCATCTACGGGCAGCAGATCGGTACCGGTATCTACCCCGTCGGTGATCAGCAGCATTACTTTTTGTTTCAGTGTATCCTGTTTCAGTATTTTTACACTGTATGCGATGGCATCGCCGATGTTGGTCATTTGTCCGGCCATACCTACCTCTGTTTGATCGAGCAGCCAGTTGATCATAGGCAGATCGGTGGTAAGCGGCGCCTGGATATATGCGTTGCTGCCAAATACTACCAGCGCCATCTGGTCACTTTTTCTTTGTGCGATAAATTCTTTCATGAGTGATTTCACGGCCTCCCAGCGGGTCGTGCGCTTACCATTTACCACCCAATCGGTTTGTGCCATGCTGAAAGAAATATCCGCGGCGATTAAAAAGCTGCGTACTGTTTTAGGACGTTTGCCGGGTTTACTTACATAACGGGGAGAAGAAGCCGCTGCCAGCAGGCAAATCCAGCAACCTATCAATACCATGTACATCCAGGTATTTTTACGGGTGATCCAGGCTGCTTTCCGTGGCCTGGCGCCGGAAATGGCCACCGCACGTTGAAAGAACGGGGCAATCAGGGCCGTACGCCGCCGGCGCAGCGGCGGCAGCAGTGCAAATACCAACAGTGGTAGTGGTAATAGCAGCCATACCCATTTATAGGCGATTTCCAGGTGCATGTTTATGATAACGTATCCAGTTTTGGGTTTTTGAAATAAAGCGATTGGTGTCCGCGGTGTTCACAGCCTTTGGATCGCTGTATAATGTATCAGTGAGCAGCTGGCCGTCTTCCGCAGAAAACTCTTTCCTGCGGAGGTTCTGCCGGTTCAGGAAAGTGATCCATTCATGTCCGCGCAGACCGGCTACTTTTTCACGTCCGTATATTTTCATGGCAATGCGTTTCATCAGCATATCCGCCTCGTACAATTGCTGCATACATTCCTGTTGGGCATGAAGGGCCATCATGCGTTTACCCAGCCACAGCAGGGCATCGCGGCGATACCTGTTGCGGTACCGGTACCTGGCAAACCTGTATGCGCCGAGCAATAGCAGCAGTACAAGCACTACGCCTGTAATATACCATCCCGGTGTATGAAAACTGAACGGCACCGGCGCCGGTTCTATCAGTTCTCCGAATTGTTGTAAAGGTTGTTGCATAGCATATCAGTTATTGGTTTTTCCAAAAAAGTGCATGATCTGGCTGGTTACCGGTAAGGCGGTATCTATAAATATTACGGGTATACGATAATTCCTGAATCTTTCTGTGAGTGTGGCTTTCATGGTTTCAAAATTTTGCGTATAGCTGTTACCGTTGTGTTTACTTTCATTATTCCATAATAACTGTTTGTTACCGTCGGTGAGTACCAGCCGGCCTGTGGGGAGCTGTGCATCCAGCGGGTCTGTAAGGTGTACCAGCATTACGTCGTTGTGCGCGGCAATATGTTGAAGGTGACGGATGGTATCATCATCTATCTCAGAAAAATCGCTGATCACGGTTACTACATAATCGTGTGTAACCAGCGTACCGGTCCTGTGCAGGATTTCATTGAGCACAGGCGTATGTGGCCGGACTGTTGTGCGCAGCGGCAGTTGCGCATTCATTTCTGCAATACAGGTAAGTAAATATTGTACATGTGATTTACTTCTGGCAGATGGAATATATTCATTGCCATCTTCATTAAAAACGATGCCCCCTACCCTGTCGCCGCGGCGAACGGTATAAAATGCGCTGAGGGCAGCTACCTGTGCGGCTACCACGGATTTCATACGTTCCTGTGATCCAAAAAAGAGGGTGCTGGTCTGGTCCACTACAATGAAGGTGGGCCGTTCTTTTTCCTCATTGAATACTTTGGAATGCGTAACGCCTGTGCGAGCGGTTACGCGCCAGTCGATATTCCGGATATCATCACCGGGAACGTATATACGTACTTCTTCAAAATCCAGTCCTCTTCCTCTTAATTTAGACGCATGCCGTCCTGCCAGGATGGTATATACCGGATGTTGTGGCAGTAACGGAATGTCCTGCACATAATATTCAAAGCGCATCATTTCATCGAGGGTAATGACTACTCCCGGAGGATACGCGCCGGCGATATGTTTTTTCTTTTCCTGCATTATGGAACGGCTACTACTTTTAACAGTTCGTCAATTACCTTATCGGCGTTCATACGGGCTACGTTGGCTTCGTAGCTGAGAATGATACGGTGCCGGAGTACATCGTGCACAATAAACCGGATGTCGTCGGGCGTAACATAATCGCGGCCATTGAGCCAGGCTACTGCGCGGGCGCAGCGGTCGAGGCCAATGCTGGCCCTGGGGCTGGCGCCGTAGTTAAGCCATTTGGCCAAGCCATCGTTCAGTTTTTCCGGGTAGCGGGTACCGTTTACCAGGTCCGCGATATAGTTAGCGGCGGCATCGGATACTTTTACCCCGTTGATTTCTTTGCGGGCGTTGAAGATCACCTGTTGCGGAATGGCAGCTGCAGCGGCTTCCTTCCCTTTTGATTCTTCGCGTACCAGTTTCACGATACTGATCTCACTTTCCTGGTCGGGGTACGTGATGTTGATCTTGATCACAAAGCGGTCCAGTTGCGCTTCCGGCAGCGGGTAGGTCCCTTCCTGTTCGATGGGGTTCTGGGTAGCGAGCACCATAAACAGTGGTTCCATTTTATGGGTTTTGCCGGCCACGGATACCTGCCGTTCTTCCATTGCTTCCAGCAGGGCCGACTGTACTTTTGCAGGTGCGCGGTTTATTTCATCTGCCAGCACGAGGTTGCTGAAAATGGGTCCGGGCTGGAAAATAAATTTCCCGGCGGCTTCCGGCTGATAGATCTCGGTACCGGTAACATCCGCCGGCAGCAGATCCGGGGTGAACTGGATGCGGCTTAGTTTACTGTCGAGGTGCTTTGCCAGGCTTTTCACTGCGCGTGTTTTCGCCAGGCCGGGCAGTCCTTCCAGCAATACATTACCATCGGTGAGTAAGCCGATGAGGATTTTATCTATTACGTCAGGTTGACCAATAACATCGTCGCCTATACGCTTTCTGAGTTCTTTTACCTGTTCTAATGTAGTCATTGTAAGAAGTGATTAAAGAGGTTGCTCCGGTAATGGAACAACCTCTTTTTGACATTAACGAACAACACACCTATTTTCTAATGCCTTCTTTTAACGCATTGGTAAATTCCTCTACATTGAAACTGGCTGGCTTTTGCCGTGGAGGGAATTGTTTGTAGGTAGCCAGGTAAGCGCCTACCTCTTCTGCCGAAGGCAAAATAACAAACGCGTGGTCCATAAACCATTTCTCATAATATGCGCTCGCATGATCGTGTGCATATTCAAACGGATCTGACCGGAGATCTTCCAGCAGAGGGGCCCGCAGTTTATCCATTGGCTCTCTCCACACTGCCATTCCTTTAGCATTCTGGACCATATAATTAAATTTCCAGCGGTCTCTCCTGTAAGCCATCAGATCCCCGTCGTCACTGAAATAAAAGAACTGGTGACGCGGGCCTTCCTTTACCTGGCCGGTGAGATAAGGTAACATGTTGTAACCATCCAGGTGCACTTTAAAGTTTTTGCTGCCTGCCTGGAATCCGTTCAGCACCTTAGCAGGCAGATTAGCGTCTCCCCCTGCTGCGGCTACCAGGGTAGGAAGCCAGTCTTCCGCAGAAAAAATATCATTATAGGTGGTACCGGGTTTAATATGACCGGGCCAGCGAATCACACATGGAACCCGGAAGGCGCCTTCCCAGTTCATGTCTTTCTCACCTTTGAACGGAGAAGCTCCTCCATCAGGCCATTCGCATTTCATGGCGCCATTATCTGTAGAATAAATAACGATGGTATTTTCAGTAAGTCCGTTATCATCCAGGAACTTCAGCAGCTCTCCTACCATATCATCATGTTCTACCATTCCATCTGCCTGCAATCCCAAACCTGTACGGCCTTTTGAGCCTGGCTTCAGATGTGTGTTGATATGCATACGGGTAGAGTTAAACCATACAAAGAATGGTTTGGATGCGTCTTTTTGCCGCTTCATAAAATCAGTGGCAGCCGCATAAAATTCCTGATCCACGGTTTCCATTCTTTTAATGGTTAATGGGCCGGTATCTTCAATCTTTCCATCTGCGGTTGATTTTATTACACCGCGCGGGCCATATCTTTTTTTGAAAGCAGGATCTTTGGGGTAATCTTCATGTTCTGGTTCTTCTTCCGCGTTGAGGTGATAGAGGTTCCCAAAAAACTCATCGAATCCGTGTGCAGTGGGCAGATACTGGTCCCGGTCGCCCAGGTGATTCTTGCCGAATTGTCCTGTGGCATAACCAAGTGGCTTTAAAAACTCTGCGATTGTCGGATCTTCTTTGTGGAGTCCGATGGTAGATCCGGGCAGGCCCACCTTAGTTAACCCCGTGCGGAAAGGACATTGGCCGGTAATAAACGCAGCCCTGCCTGCGGTACAGCTCTGCTGACCGTAGTAATCCGTAAACATAGCGCCTTCACTGGCAATACGGTCGATGTTGGGCGTTTTAAAACCCATCATACCACGGTTCCAGCAGCTGAGGTTCCATAGCCCGATATCATCCCCGAAGATGACAAGGATATTTGGTTTCTTCTGCGCGGATGCTTCCTGGAACGGGAGCGCCGGTGAGAATAGGGCCACACAAACAAGTAGCCGGTTAAAGATTGGGAAGCGTTTCATATAAACCATTGTTTAAGTACACAAAATCTCCGTCGCACAGGATAAACAGGTTTACCCATAGCATGGAATAAAAAGCTGAGATGATGCAATTTGGTTTATACTTAAGAAGGGAATCTTTGTGTTATAAACACCGGATCTTTTCTTTTGTTTATTTTTTTTTGAATTGATCCGGTGTAAGCTTTAATTACCAGGGTTTATTTCCGAACGACCAGGTAGCAGACATGGAAGGCCCGTTGAAACCCCATACCAGGTGCCCTACAAGATTTTTCTTTGTAGCGTCTACTTTAAAATTAAAACCGGTGTACCCGGCGGTAACGCTGAGGCGTTGCACTACACGGTACATTACCTGCACGTTTGCTGCGATGATGCGGCCGTCGATATTATCGATGTTCAGTGAGAAGTAGCTTACTTCACCGGTTACAGCCCATCGCGGTGCAAAGGCGTAGCCACCCCATATACCAATGTCGGGCAGTGGCGCTGTGAAGCCATAGCTATCGCTGGCCGCGAAGCCGGCACTGTTTGCATAACCTGCCAGTCCTACGTCTACCTTAATGATGTGTGCGCCTATCATGATCCCTGCTTCCGCCTTTGGTTTGCTGAGCAATGCATAGCCATAGGAGAAACGGTAAATGTCTGTATTAAAAAAGCTCGTCACGCCTGCATCAACCGGGTAAGTATGATCACCAAACGTTACGTCGCGGTCGAGCACATGTGCGGAATTGCGCTGGATGCGGTAATAGCCCAGGTCAAAACGTGACCGCCGTCCGGCGCGCCATTGGAAGTCGCCCAGAAACGTATAGCTGGCGGTGTTATATCCCAATGTATTTTCAAAACTGATTTCCGTACCGCGGGTACCGGCAGTATTGCCTACACTGATGCTGGTGTGATTAAACGGTATAAAGAAGCCTGCCGAAATGCGAAAGCGGTCCACATACCACGGAGGCGTGGCTTTGTGTTTATGATGCGTATCGTCAGCAGCCTGTGCAAAAACGGTCATCTCACCAATTAATAATAAAAACAGGAGGATCATTGTTTTCATAAGAATTATTTTTTGCCTGATTTACTCCCACCGCCAATGGGTATTCCTACGGCGAGTAATGCCTGCCGGTTATACGCGCTCATGTCGGTGTTCTTATAAATATTCACGAAACCAAAGTTGAATTGTGCGTTCAGCCGTAACCCCCTGCCTTTCATTAATACGTACTGTATATCGAAGGTGGCGCCTACATCGGCCAGATGCGTATAGTCTTTACTGTTATACCGGTACGACAGCTCACCCTGGTCCATTGATTTCTGATAGATGTCCCTTGCGTTTGTTCTTGCGCCGAGATGTGGACCTATGGCTAATCCGAAGGAGGGACTGAATTTATAGCGTATCAATGGCGCCACGGTAATGTAAGTAATGTTGCGGTCTATTTCCGTTCCAACCAGTTGCGGATCATCGGGGGTAATAAATGTATTTTCATACCGGATGTCTTTTGCTCCTTTAGGTGATTTCATCACGATGTCCATTACGCCCTGCCATTTATCATTAAAATCATAACTGGTGTAGGCGCCAATAGCAAAGCCGATGCGGGGGCGTTGCCCGGTAGCGTTTTCCAGCCAGCTGGAAGAAGCGCCGAGTATAATGCCCAGCTTCAGGCGGTCGTTCGTGATCTTTTTTCCAAACAGCAATGCGATCAGTGCCTGACCGTTTAATGTCTGACACGCCATTAATAACAGGAATACTACGAGGCTGTATTTTTTTAAATAAGACATATAAAAAATTTAAGCGGTCATTTCAGCCATGCGCTGCCGAACTGTATGTAGAAACCCCATTGTTCGGGGCCTCTGGCAATATCTGCACCCATGTATAAACCAAACTTGCGGGCCAGCAGGTACCTGAAACCGGTACCATAACTATAATCCCAGGAGGCCGATCCGAAATCCGGATAATCGTCAAACGCTTTACCTACACCGGTAAAGAATACGGCGCTCCAGCGCCTCACGATGTTCCACCGCTGCTCTGTTTCTATGAGCATGTTTACATCTCCCTGGTAACGTCCTTTCGGAATACCTCTTAAATCGATGGATGGTTTGTAATAAAAGGGAATATCTCCCAGCACCTGCTGCATATCTGCCCGGAGGCCGCATACCCATTTCTTTTTATGGCCAATGGGGATGTAGTGATAGGCGTATACTTCGAGGTTGGTATAATCGAAATCACTTCCGAAAATATGATTGGAAAAATTGGCGCCTACGTGTAGCTTGGTGCCTTTGCCGGGTGTAAACTCATTATCTCTTTTATCATATTCCACCAGTATGCCTGCAATGCTGCTGATATTATCCATTTCCTTTGGTTTAAATAATGAATCCGGCAGGACGGATTTTTCCAGCTTAGCGGTGGTTTTGGTAAAGATGTACCGGATGCCTGCATGCCAGTTGGAGAAGCCGAGTTGTTTCTGCACCTGCAGGAAAACGGGGATCATTTTAAGGTTCACGCCAAACTCTGTTTCTCCTTTTACGGGGAGTGTTTTGTAGAAGTCGATGTTCATATCGAGATAGGCCGCAAATACTTTATAGCGCACTCCCCAGGGGATGATGGTACCGCTTCTGCCGGCGCCGCCGCCCCAGCTTTTGTTAGCGGTATAAAAACCAAATCCGCCGGTTACATCGGGCGGTATGGCGGCCATGTTCTTATGCTTTTTGTAACTGGCCGGCTGGTGTCTTTTTCTCAGGAGCACGGGGGCAATAGCGCCACCAATACCCACAGCAGGCTCTGTGATCAGGATGGGGATCGGGATAAACCCGTTTGCATCGATCATAAAGTCGCTGAAATCAATGGCATGATCCAGTGAATCGCGCAGGCTGATCTTTTTTTTGTGAGTTTCCCTGGAGAGGGAATCCTGTGCAGCTGATTGCAGGGAGATCCCTGCAATCAGCCAGAGGAAGATCAGCCATTTAATTTTTATTAAGGGAGATATGATATGCATGCCACTTCATTTTATCCGGATAGTGCCTGTTACCTGTTGTAATGCTGTGCTCCCGCTAATTGCGGGTAAGGTTTTTTATATGTTGCACAGTCCCTGCCTTGTCTGATTCCAGTTCTTTGATAAAGGGCAGTTGTTGCTGGATGTATACACGGGTGGATTGTTCTATATAATTATCGAGTTGAAAGAACTTGGCGGCACGGGTTGCGCCCAGCACCTTATTCATTTTCCGGAAGTAGCGCATTTGCAGGCGGCCAAATTCGAGGTCGTTGTTGATCAGCTGTTTGGTGAGACTATTCAGTTTTGCGTTGTCGAGCGATGTGAATTCTTCGTTGTACATCTTCAGCAGGGCAATTCTTTCTGACAACAAGGGACTTTTTTCTGTTTCATATTCCAGGAAGGCTTCTTCAAAAGCCCTTTCTTCCAGCGGGGAAATCTTCAGGTTACCGGCCAGCAGGGAGAGTTTGTTTTTCCCGAAGATGGTGGTTACGAGGTCGTCTTCCACTATGCTATTACTTACTATGGCAGCGGTTTGGGCAGTAACGTTGTACGTGATGCTCATCATCAGCAACCAGGAAATCAATGTTCTCATATACTACGTTTTAGAGTTAATGTCTTCTTTGAAATCCGCCGGAGCGGAAGTTGCCCTGCGGGCGTTGGAACGATTGCCGGAAGTTTTCGTTGTGCTGCCAGCCCCGTTGTCTCTGCTGAAACTGTTGTTCCATCTGTTGCCGGCTTGCACCGTCTGAAGCGGGACGCCATTGATTGCCTTCCCGTTGCTGCCAGCTGCCGGAATTGTTTCTTTGAAATACGTTCCCGTTGTGGTCGGCCTGGATATTGGGCCGCTGGATAGCGCCGGATAAGTTATTATTCCTTGCACGGGACACCGCTCCCTGCGTAGCGCCGGATAAATTGCCCTGCGTAGCGCGGGAGATGCGGCCCTGCGTGGCGCCGGAGAGATTCCTGTCTCTCGTTATCACGTCTGTACGGTGATTATAAATATTGCCGGTGTGGTTATAAAAGTTATTGACGTGGATGTTGTTGATCACCACCGGTCCGCGGCCATATACATGCGGATAAGGATAAAAGAACGGAGGACGGTAAACAGGTGGTCCCCACCAGCCACCGCCGAAGTTGTAGCCGATACCAAAATGAAAGAAGCCTACACTTACACCGAAGCCGATGCTCCAGCCGGTCCAGGGATTATACGACATCCCGAATCCCCAGGTAACCGGTCGGGGATAATACATACTGCCGTACCACGGCGCATAGGCATAGCCTGTACCATATACCACTGTGGGGCCCATTACATAGCAACCCGTGTAACCGGGTGTGTAACCCATGTAGATTACGTCGGGCGTTACATCATACACGTACACATATTTTACATTGTACACCGGTGAGCCGGGAGGTATTTTATCCACGTCTGCGGGTCTGCTGGTGGCGGCGGTCCACGGACCGTTTGGCGTGTTGCCGGTAAACCATACGCCTTTGTCCACTACATAGTAGGCATTGCCTTCCTTCAAAACGGTGGAAGCCGTGTTAACAGCATATTCCAGCCCTGTATTTGACACTGCGGCGAACTTTGGCGCCCCATCATAGGTAACCGTAGTTGTGGCCTTTTTACGGTCTACTTTGGCTGTTTGCGGCACCTGTGCATCCATCACGGCTTCTTTTGCAGCGGGTGTTCCGGGAACGCTGGCCAGCACCACATCCTTTTTGGTGCCTTCCGGTATTCTGGCAAAGTCTTTCGGCAGGTTATCAGGCGCTACATAATCCCAGGGGCCCTGCAGGCTGCGCGACAGGTACCACCGGCCCGACAGCAACACATAATATTCCTGTGTGGAGATTTGCATAAAGATGTTATCAGGAGAATTGCTCATATAGAGCAGCGAGGTACCGGCAACAGGCGCAAAGTCGGGCGTACCATTGCTTTGAAGCAGTTCCGCGGGTACGGTGCTTACCACGATCTGCGGCAGCGAGTCCAGCGGGATCGGTGTTTCTTTGTTATCAGCCGTTATTTTCTTTCCTGCTTTTTGTATGGCGGATGGCGGGTTCTTTGCAAAGGCCCAGTAACCGGTAGGGTTAGATGAACTGAACCATCTCCCTCCTATAAACAAATAATAAGGGTGACCGCTTTTCTCCTGTACAACCAGGAAAGGCGTATTCACTACGCGCGACATTCCGAGACTTTTATCCGGTTGTGTTTTAGGTTCTCCATCAATAGTGACCAGCAATGAATTTTGTTCTTTGAAGATGATCTTCGGAGGATCATTCTTTAGTGCAGCACTGGCGGCGGCGGGATTATTTTCAGCGAGCTCGCTCAGCAACTCATCCAGTGTTACATGCAGATCGTGCTTTGGTAATTCCTGTTCCAGTAAACTTTTTAGTTCTAACACTTTTGTGGTATCTGCATTACCGGGAAACTTTACGCTTTCAACTTTCAGTTCCTGCATGGTAACAATGCGCGTATCCCTGTTTGTTTCCACTTTTGCATGCAGCCATACTGCCCCGAAAACCGGGTCTGCGCCTGATTTCTGAAAGGATATGGCTGCAATAGCAGACAGGTTATTATTACGGAACGATTGCGGTTGGGGTTGGTACACGCTAATGATACCCTGTGAAGTTGAGATATGATAAGGCCACTGTTGCGCTGTTGTGCAAAGCGAGAAGCTACTAAGGCAGAACATCCATAAAAATATGCGGTATAACATCATATGCTTTTGCTTTCGTTGGGTGATAAAGAAAAAAGCTGTCATGTCCGTGAAATGATTGAATCATTTGTATGAACATGCCGTAAGATGATGCATTGCTTATGCCTGGAAAAATCCGTGAAGAAGAAAAATAATGCAGCGTGTGAACACGCCGCACGTATACCTTTTAAATTCCACGTTACGAAAAAGAAGTATCTTCTAATATTCCTGTAATGCCCTGCCAGTCAACAATACAAGCTAATCATATACACGCGGAAAGGAATCATTACTGAAAATAAATGTTGCTGAATAAGAGAGATGAATTGCTGTGATGCGGAATGCTCAGGAGAAAAATAATCAGAGTGATAGCTGCAAGGTAATCGCTTCTTTTATATCTGCCAAAAAATAAAAATATTAAATATCAGCTGAACAATTATGCGGCGGGTGCTGTTTCCCTGTTATTCAAAACACTGAAATTATCTATAAAAAATAAAAATCAATATGTTTAAACATTTCTACGATCAGCAGTGTTAGAATAAAAACACTGTCACCGAAAGTACCATTAAAGACATTTATTAAAAGGCACTATCCAGATTACCGGGTTACAATTAACAATCAAAATGAACAACGGAACGAGACCAAAGCAATAAGTAGCATATCCCTAAGCATAGTTATGTAGCATCATCAAACATTGCCTTTTACGATGTAGCCGCAATGGCCATCTGTAGAACATGGCTTTTTATCTTCCAGGGTAAGATACGGCAGCGTATTGTTTATTCTTCCGGATAAAAAAATGATTGATGTATTCTTAACAACTCAAAGCATAACTATGAATGCAAATACCTTTACTTCTTCCATCCATCAAGGCCCATAACTGCTGTGGCATACCTGTATACACAACGATAGCAGGTATTCTACAATGGTAACGGATCAACAATATCCGAAGGGGTAGTTATTGTAATGACTCAAAAATAACCGCAATGAAAAAATTTAATCATCTCCTGTTGACAGCGCTGGTAATACTTGCTGCTTGTCGCAAAGAGCCGGATCTCTCGGAGCTTTCTGGCAACTTTGTTGTACAAACGGATAAGGATCCGGGTGTTCAGTTCAACACTTATAAAACGTTCTATATCTCAGATACCGTTGCTTATATCAGCAGTAATCCCAAAGATAGTATCCTGACAGACAATACCGCAAAATCGCTGGTAGCGCAGATCAGGAAGAACATGGAAGCAAGAGGTTATACTTATGTAGGCAGAAATGCGAAACCCGATCTGGGTATTAATACCGTAGCAGTGAAAGATGTAACCGTGGGTATTGTGTACCCTGGCTACTGGTGGGGCTATCCGGGTTACTGGGATCCCTGGGACTGGGGCTGGTACTATCCGTACTATTACCCCTGGGCCACCACCTACTCTGTTACTACCGGTAGTGTGATTGCAGAAATCATTGATGTGAAAAATGCGCAGGTAAACCAGAAGCTGGATGTTGCCTGGACGATGAACCTGAACGGCGCTTTGGGCAGTTCAGCATCTACCAACCTGCAACGTGCGCTGGATGGCATTGACCAGGCATTTGTTCAGTCGCCATACCTGAGTGCCCAATAGTTCACCATTAAAAAGAGAATTATGAAAAAGTATATCATACTGGGATTAGTGTTTACGCTGGGTATCGGGAGCAGCTTTGCCCAGGGCAGAATGAACAACCTGTTTGGGTTATCCTGGGAAATAGCGATACCCACCAACAACGACTTCCTTGATAAAACCAGTTTTGCCGGCGGCAAAGCAGAGTACCGGCATTTTCTGAAACAGGCACCGGTATCGTTTGGTATTGCGGTGAGCTGGAACTCCTTTGAGCAGTATATTCCCACGCAAACGATTACTTACAAGGATGGCAACTCCGCCATTACAACGGATATGGACCGGGTGATTTATACCGTACCTGTTATGGCCACTGCGCATTACTATTTTAATTATGGCAAAAAAGCGATGCCTTACATTGGACTGGGTATCGGTACGCAGTATGCAGAGCAAAACATTTATTATAACATATTTGAGGACACGCAAAACAACTGGGGGTTTGCGGTACGGCCTGAAATAGGTGTACTGATACGTCCTAACGGCGGCAACTGGGGCATTTTACTGGGAGCAGCTTATTCTTATGCTACCAACAAAAATGACCTCTTTCAAAACGACAATCTCAAGAGCTTCAATTTCAATATCGGATTATTCCTGAACAACTAAAAACATTCATAATGATACTTAAGAATTGATGATTGCTAATTTGTTTATGCTTAGGAACGGCTGTGTCTTGTCTAAGACGCAGCCTTTTTATTTGTAACTGATCTTCTTTAAATACCTATAAAAATAATGGCAGGGAAAAAATTCCCTGCCGTTTTTCATTCACTCAACCGTTATAAGTATTCAAGAGGTAAAATGTGATTTAAAAAAACATGCAGGGTGAGAACACCCCGCAATCTTCATCGCCTGTAGATTCCACGCTAGTGTACTATTGAGAAACCGTACAGGAATGAATCACGATGGCGGGTTGTAAAGAACTTGTATCGTGATGAGATATCATTTTATATATTGTTTAAATATTGACTGATGCTAAAAATGGGCAGAGTGTCGGCCCGGAGCCTGCACGATTTATACAACCCCACTACCATCCGTGATCTTCCGGACCGGCTCTGCCTGTATTGTTGATTAAGTATCTCAGGCGATGGGCAACTGTTACCCAGTTGCTAACCGGCCATCCGTTGCTTTGACATGCTTAGGCTACTTCGTGATGGCTGTATATAAAAAGACAAAGTATTTACTACAGTAAAGATGATTTGCCAGGAAAGGAATATGCCGAGGAAGGATTGTTGCAAGCTTGTCTTTCTATAACATCAAGATGCCCGAAAAAGTTATATAACTATATTCTTTTTTTATAAAAAAATTTATGGTGCTTTAAAAATATCTGTTTAATTTACAGGTAGAATTTTTCCTCCCAGGCATATACAAATCTCTCTCATCTCTTTTATTGCATTTTTTAAACTTCTGCAAGATGATGAACAAAGAGATTATGCGCATTCCTTTCCTTATTGCTTTACCGGTGCTGTTATGTATACTTACTGTGCATCCTGTATCCGCCCAGTTGAAAGGCGATCATTTATTGGGCGATGCGGGCCTGCAATCCGGCACACAGGCGCCTCCCGGCTTTGCGCTGGTAGTACCTGTATATTTTTATTCCGCCTCTAAATTAAAGAACAGCAAGGGCGATGTGATTACAGACAACCTGGGTCTTAATATGTTTGTTACCGGTGTTGGCGGCAGCTGGGTTACCAATTTAAAGATATTGGGCGCTCACTACGGCGGATCAGTATTGTTCCCCTTTGCCAGCAACCGGCTGGAATCTACGGTGACTACTACCAAATCGCCATTTGCTTTCAGCGACATTTATTTTCAGCCTATTCAGCTTGGGTGGCATACAAAGCATGCCGATTTCCTTTTCGGTTACGCCCTGTACTTCCCCAGCGGAAAGTATGAAATGGGCGGCGATGACAACAGTGGACTCGGACAGCTGGCAAATGAACTCTCTGCCGGCAGTACCGTTTTCTTTGATAAAGCAAAGCTCATTCACTTCTCCGCATTACTATCATATGCATTTAACTCCGAAAAGAAAGATGCCGATATTAAAACCGGCGATAACCTCAGCATTGAAGGCGGATTGGGGAAAACATGGTATAAAAAAGCAGCGGCGGGTCCGGTTCCCCGTATCATCAATGCAGGCGTAGTGTACTATATGCAGTTTAAAACCACCACGGATAAAATTCCGCTGGCGGGTGGCTATGCATTGGATCCGGCCAAGGACCAGATCTTTGGCGCCGGCCTGGAAGGCAGTTACTATGCGCCTCATATCAGAACGTTATTCAACTTCCGCTGGATAGCTGAAATGGGCGCACAGAACAGGATACAGGGCAACACTTTTATGCTCACGCTTGCGTATAATCTGAAGTCGTTTGAAAAAAAATAACCAGTACGCCATCCACTTTTTTCACATAAATCTAATATCATGAAAGCACTTCACTTATCATTTATTCTGCTGTTCTTATTTTGCATGACGGGCACCCTCCGCGCACAGGACGAGGAGGTTATTATTGATGCCAAAAAAATCAACAACAATGCTGTTCCCAGATCAGTACAGGACTCCTTGAAAAAGAACTTCCCCAACATGACCCTGAAACAGGTATTGAAAATGCCGCTGAAAACATATAAGTCGAACTGGGAAGTAACAGAAAACAACATCAGCGAAGTAAGCAGCGGCGATTTCAATGTGTATGTCCTCAATATTACCGGTAAAAGGGGCGGCAACCTGGAGGCCTCTTATGATGAAAGCGGACATCTGATAGAAGCCAAAGAGCTGATCATCAATTCCCGGCTACCGCAAAATGTATCTGCTTACATTGTGAAGAACTACAAAGGATACCTGATAGACTCCGACAAAATTAAAAGAACCATCCGGCCTGATAAAACAGAGCAACAGATAGAAGTGGGCGTTCACAAGGGCAGTGATAAAAAGAGATTATTTTTTGATAACGCCGGTAATTTTGTCAAAGAGAAGCAATAACACCTGCAACCAAAAGAAAAGCCCTGGTACGCATCAGCGTACCGGGGCTTTTCTTTACCATGTAACTACTCTGATACGTTATCCGTGTCTTTTGTATGCTTTTCTTCTTCCTTTGACTTTTCTTCCTTTTTTTTGTCTTTACCGGGTATTACATTTTTCAGTGTGTCGTCCGATGTTACTTCGCGGGTAATATCGCGGCTGTAGTCATTTCCCAGATCCGGACCGGTTTCTCCATGTCCGCCGATGGTTTTATCTTTTAGTGGCATAACATTCCGTTTTAAAGGTTTAGAAAATTAATTACTTAGCGGCTATATTTTGATCATGCTGTTCCACAACACATCTTTTTAAAACAATAAAAAAGAAATGCTTCCCCTGAAAATTTCGGCAAAATCATGCCAGTATGAACAGCAACATGAACCGTAAACAAGCCGTCTTCTCTTCCGTGGCATAGTATTTACATGTGTATGCAATATTAAACCAATAGCTATGATAGCACGAGATACTTATTCCATCAGCCTCTGGCAGGACCACATAACGCCCTTTGCAGGAACTAACACCGCTGAACCCGGAACCTTATATGATGTAATCATTATCGGCGGAGGCATTACCGGCGTCAGCACGGCCTTTCTCTTACAGGATGAAGGAAAAAACTGCCTGTTGCTGGAGGCAGAGAATATCGGCTATGGCACCTCCGGCGGTACTACCGCTCATCTGAACACGTTACTGGATGTGCCCTATTATGTGATCCGGAAAAACTTTGGCAGGGAAGCCGCCCAACAGGTGTATGCCAGCGTTACAGAAGCCATTGCGCTGATAAAACATAATATCAGCAGATGGGAAATTGAGTGTGGATTCAATGACGCAAATGCTATCCTGTTTGCACAAAATGAGGAACAGGAAAAAGAACTGCAGCAGATTGCAGACGCCTCTGCCGAAGCCGGGCTGGAAATGACGCCCATTGATACCATCCCGGTATCCATTCCTTTTACTAAAGCCATGAAAGCCGGCGAACAGGCAAAGTTCAATCCCCTGCAATATATACAGGGCCTGGCCCGTGCCTTTGAAACAGCAGGCGGTACCATCCGGCAGCAATGCCGCGTAACGGGTGTGGATAATAACGATATCGTTACGGTTACCACGAATGCCGGCACCTTTAAGGCCAGGTCGGTGATCTATGCCACGCATATTCCGCCCGGCATCAACCTGTTGCACCTGCGATGCACTCCTTACCGCAGCTATGCAATCGCCGTTGTCCTGGAAGATGATAAGTATCCCGAAGAACTGATCTATGATATGTATGATCCCTATCACTATTACCGGACACAGGAAGTAGACGGACAAAAATACCTGATTGCAGGCGGGGAAGATCATAAAACCGGGCAGGAAGAAAATACCGCACAATGTTTTCTCCGGCTGGAAAGCTATATCAGACAGCACTTTAAAGTGAAAGCAATAAAATACCAGTGGTCGTCGCAGTATTATGAACCGGTAGACGGACTGCCATATATCGGGCATCTTCCCGGTGTGGAAGAAAATATTTTTGTGGCAGCAGGTTATGGTGGAAACGGCATGGTATACAGCAGTGTGGCGGCTTTATTACTAAAACGGATCCTGTTGGGTCAGAAGCCCAGAAACGAAGCGCTGTTTGATCCCAACCGGATTAAACCTGTGGCAGGATTCAGCCAGTTTGTTTCCCATAATGCGGATGTAGTGAAACAATTTATGGGGAAGTTCTTTTCCGGCGAACAGCTGGAAGTGCTGGCAGGTATAGCTCCCGGCGAAGGTAAAGTAGTGGAATATGAAGATCAGAAAATAGCTTTGTATAAAGATGAAGCGGGTAAGTTATATGCGTTGAAACCCACCTGCACCCATCTGAAGTGTGATGTGAGCTGGAATAATGCGGAGCGGTCGTGGGACTGCCCCTGTCACGGCGCCCGTTATGATATCGAAGGCCGGGTGCTGAATACCCCGGCAGATCAGGGACTGGAACAACTGGATATCTCCTGAAAGCGTATATACAGTATCTAAAATATGCTGGCTATGAGCCTGGAAAAATACCGGCAGAAAAGAACCTTTAGTAAAACACCCGAACCCACCGGCGGGAAAGGTGAGGATCAGCTGCTACACTTTGTTGTACAAAAGCACGATGCTTCCCACCTGCACTACGATTTCCGCCTGGAAATGCGGGGCGTACTGAAAAGCTGGGCAGTGCCCAAAGGGCCTTCTATGGACCCCGAAGTAAAACGGCTGGCCATGATGGTAGAAGATCATCCGTATAACTACAAGGATTTTGAAGGAATTATTCCGGAAGGCAACTATGGCGCCGGCACTGTAATCGTATGGGATGAAGGCGCCTATGAAATGGCAGATGCCGATGGCGCCGATAAAAAACAGCAAACAAAAAACCTGCTGCACCAGCTGCACAGCGGCAAGTTGAAACTGATACTCAAAGGAAAAAAACTCAGGGGCGCTTTTGCATTGGTAAAGGCTGCCGGCAGAGGCGACAATGCCTGGCTGCTGATAAAAGTAAAAGACCGTTACGCATTGAAAACAGATATCACCACTAAAAACAAATCGGTCATTTCAGGAAAAACAATTGAACAGATAGCAAAAAATCCGGAGAAGGTTTGGAAAAGCAACCGGAAACAAACCGTTACTAAAAAAGCAGCTGCACCAGCAGATAATTATACCGCGCTGTTGAAAAAGGGCAAAACCGCTTCGATGCCTAAAGGCATAAAACCTATGCTGGCAACGGTTACTTCCAGGCCATTTGATAAAGAAGACTGGCTCTATGAAATAAAGTGGGATGGTTACCGCGCCATCGGGTATCTTAACAATGGCAAGGCAGACCTGCTTTCCCGCAACCAGCTTTCCTTCAATGAAAAATTCAGTGTGATCACAGCAGCGTTGCAGCAATGGAAAGTAAAGGCCGTAACAGACGGTGAAATTGTGGCAGTAGATGAAAAAGGCAACCCCGACTTCCAGGCTTTGCAAAACTATTTCAAACACGGCAAAAGTGCGCATCTTGTTTACTACCTTTTTGATTTGCCCTGGTACAATGGTAAAGACCTTACGCATTTGCCACTGGAAGAACGAAAGGCTATCCTGGCGGAGATCATACCGGCGGATCATGATATCATCCGGTACAGCAACCATATCAGCGGACAAGGCACCGCGTTTTATAACGCCGCCATTAATAAAGGACTGGAAGGTATAATGGCCAAAGCAGCCGGCAGCCACTATATTATGGGCCGCAGAACAGAGAGCTGGCTGAAAATAAAAAACAGCCACCGGATGGAAGCCATCATCTGCGGATATACCGCCGGCAGGAACAGCCGCAAGCATTTCGGGGCAATTATACTGGGAAAATATGAAGGGAAAGAACTGAAATATATTGGTCATACCGGTGGCGGGTTTAATGATAAACTGCTAAAAGAACTTTTTGCAAAGTTCCAGTCGCTCCTCGCGCCAGAGCATCCGTTTAAAACAAAGCCGCAGACAAACATGCCGGCTACCTGGCTAAAGCCGGTGCTGGTGTGCGAAGTGAAGTTTGCGGAGGTAACGCGGGAAGGAATTCTTCGTCAGCCGGTATTTATGGGATTACGGGAAGATAAAAAAGCAGCAGATGAAAAGGGTGTAAAAGTTGTTCCCCCTCCCGCCGGTAAAAAAGCGTCTTCCCGGAAAAAAGAGCCGGGCATATTTTTACCGGAAGAAGAGAAACAGGTAGAAATAAAGGTAGACGGGAAGCTGCTGAAATTTACCAATCTTGATAAATTATACTGGCCGGATGAAGGCATCACCAAGCGGGATATGATCAACTACTATGCGGCCATTGCCGATTATATACTGCCTTATCTGAAAGACCGGCCACAGTCGCTCAACAGGTTCCCGGAAGGCATCAGGGGTTTTAATTTTTATCAGAAGAATGTGGAAGACAAGGTGGCTCCGTGGATCCCGACCTTTCCTTATACCAGCGAATCGGATGGGGAAACAAAATCATTTCTTGTTTGTAAAGACAGGGCTACCCTGTTGTACATGGCCAACCTGGGATGTATTGAATTAAATCCCTGGCACAGCAGGATACAGCATCCTGATGAACCGGATTATTGCCTGATAGACCTTGATCCTGACACCAACTCTTTTAACGAAGTGATTGAAACAGCATTGGTGATCAAAGATATTTTAGATGAGATTGGCGCGTCCTCTTTTGTAAAAACCTCCGGGGCTACGGGCATGCATATACTAATTCCGCTGGGAGCCAAATACAGCTTTGCGCAATCGAGAATGCTGGCAGAGCTGATTGTAAACATTGCCAATAAACAATTACCGGACAGCACCAGCGTGCTGAGAACACCGGCCAAAAGGAAAGGCCGGATCTATCTCGATTTTATGCAGAACCGGCAAATACAAACGATGGCGGTGGCTTACTCCCTGCGGCCAAAGCCGGGAGCAACCGTGTCCGCGCCCTTGCGATGGGAAGAAGTGAAGAAGGGATTAAAGGTAACCGACTTCAATATTTACAACATGCCGCAGCGGATCGCTGAAGAAGGCGACCTGCTGAAAGGTTTGCTGGGGAAAGGTATTAACATGAAAACGGTGCTGAACAAACTGCAGCATTTGTTATAAGATAAGGTGGCCTTGCACAGGCGCATCTATACAGGCTGCATCAGTTTGTCCACGGCTTTCAGTACGTTTTCCACGGTGGCTTTCTTCAGTTGATTTTTAGGGATCTGGTGATAGGAATATTGCAACAATACATTTTTGCTCTGGAGTGCAGGGGGAATATCGAAATATAATACTTCGCTCCTTACCCGCCATGGGGTGTGCTGCATATTTGTTAGCGCGTATAACACCACTACCGGTGTAGCTGTAGCGGCGGCAATATGAATGGTGCCGGTATTCACTGAAATCACCAGCGGGCTTTTGCGGATCAGCAGGGCGAACTCCGCAACAGATAAAGCTCCCGCAAGATTGATAGCGCCGGGGCCGATCGCTTCTTTCAGGGTATCCGCAGCGGCTTCTTCGCCGGTGTTGCCGGTAATCAGCAACTGGCAGCGGTGATGTGCAATCACCTGCTGACCGATTTCCACCCATTTATGAAAGTTGTACTGCCGTTTAACGTCCTGCACCATCGGATGCATAACGATCCAGGGACGCTGGTGATCGGCGCCGTATAGTCTCATTTTTTTAATGATACCCGGCCAGTGCGTTTCATGCGTTTGCAGCGAAAGCTTTGTACTCCCTGCTTTGGCGCCGGTGTACGCCACCAGGTTGATATCCCTTTCCACCTGGTGATGCGTGGCATGCAGCGGCTCTTCATCCGGAATCCAGTGGGTAAGCAGCTGGTAAGGATTTTCCCGGCAATAAGCAAGCCGCAGGGGAATGCCCGCCTCGAAAGCCAGCATGGCGGTGGGCAAAGGGTTCTGGCTGTATACGGTGAATATAATAGCCGCATCGAAGTGTTCCTTACGCAGGGTTTCCACCAGTTGCTGGTAGGTTTCCGGCATCACTACGTGATCATGCTTTACCCAGGGCGCATTAAATATAATCACCTCATCTATTTCCGGAATATCCGCTGCTACCGGTGCGGCAGCGGCAGAGGTCAGGAGGGTAAGGTGACATTGAAAGGATTCTTTCAATGCCCGGAAAGCCGGTGTACTCATCAGCAGATCGCCCATATTATCCAGGCGGACACAAAGTATTTTCCTGCAATCGTTCCAAAGTATATTCATAGAATAAAATTCACACAACAAGTATTAATCTCTACAATACTTTACACTCATAAAAAATGGATACATGTTGATGCATCCATTTTCTTTACCGTTGAACTACGGTTTCTTACTGTGTTGAATGGCCTCCCAGATCTGTTGCACAATGTAGCCGCCTTCCATTTCCGTAAGCCGCGGGGAGCAGGTAAATCCATCACCGTTCTCCATCAGCATAAGGTTATCAGGTACTGCATGATGGAACAGTTCTCCTATGTTATTGTTCAGTAAGTAATACACAGAACGGCCGTTATAGGTATCCGGCTGGATATCCAGGGAGTACGACTGACCATTCACATTGGCATTCAGGTGCTGTATCATAACAGAAGGTTTTTAGGAAAGGCATCAAGAATAACACCAAAACAGCGGTTATTTCCGCTGGCCTTTCTCTTTTGGCGTTTTACGGGTCAGCAAGTCTTCCTCATGCTTGCTCATCGCATCTCCTATCGCTTCTTCCACGGAGTGGGATTCTGTCATGCTCATTCTTTTCTTTGTTTCTTCCACCATCACCGCATAGTATTTATGCAGCACATCCAGTTCTTCTTCCGATAAATTTTCCACGTCTATCAGCCGGTTGCTGGCCGCTTTGTTGGCGGCAATGAGTTCATTGAGTTTCAGTTGAACTGATTTGGCGTCCTTGTTCTGCGACTTCTGGATAATGAACACCATGAGGAAAGTGATGATAGTGGTGCCGGTATTGATAACGAGCTGCCAGGTATCGGAGTAGCCGAAAACCGGGCCGGTGACAGCCCATATAATGATCACCGCCAGGGCTACGAAAAAAGCCCAGGGACTGCCGGTGGCGGTGATGACTTTTGTGGCCATTAATTCAAAGAAGTTGCTTTTGGGTTTACTGTCGGTTAGCGCTTTCATAACATCGGGCTGTTTGGTTTTTTACTTTCTCTCATACAACTTTTACACCAGCGCTTTCCCGGGGGATAAAACGGTGTTTCCTCCCCAATCTGACCCGGGTGCGCCACAGGATATACCCCGCTTTCCCGTATGTTATCAGGAATTCGTATATTGGTTTTAATTTATCAAGAAAGACACACCAGAATGTATACGTTTTCTACGCCTACAGCCCTCAAAAATGACGCATGCATATTTTGAATATTATTAAAAACGCTGGCACCCAATATTCCACGGAGTCAGAGAAACGTACCATCATTATTATCAATTCCCTGGCATTTCTGACCAGTATGCTCGTTTTCATCCTTGGAGGAGTTTTTTACCTGCTGGTACACAGTTTACTGATCCTGTTACCGTTATTACTGGAGGGTATCGGAATGCTTGGCGTGATTGTTTTAAATGGTTTGGGTAAGAAGGACAGCGCCAATTTCAGCATGTTTGCCATACACTATGTAGCCGCGGGTTACTGGACAATTTTATTGGGCAATGCCATCCCTATTGAAGTGGTTATTGTTTTTTTACTGATCTTCCTCATTTGCGGCTCTTTCCTGGTATATAAACGGCACAAGGCAAGAATAGGATTATTGCTGGCCATTGCCGTACTGCTGGTGGCAACACAGCTGAACACCTTTTTTGGTTTTATCAAACCGATAGACATCCACCCTACTTCTGCTTATATTATGCGGCTTTGCACCACCGGAGGTATGCTTACTTTTATATTGTTTGTTGTCTTCGAGTTTATAAAGGAGATCACCCGGCTGATGGATGATCTTAGCAAATCGAACAAGGTATTATCTACCAATGCTGCTTTCCTGCGGGAAACATTTCACGAGTTGAAAACGCCTTTGAACAGTATTTATGGCATCGCACAGCTGCTGGATATGGTGCGAAAGGAAAATAAGCAGGCGCCCCTCATGCAGGAAATAAGCGCAGACCTGAAGAACTTATCGGGCGCCACCCAGCTATCGCGGGAAATTGTAAACAACGTACTGGATCTGAAACGGATTGAGGCCGGCAAGTTCTTCGAAATCAGGATGGGTACTGTTCACCTGCGGAACTGTATTGAGCAGTGTATGGCGATGAACCAGTATACCGGCGCTTTGCAGAACGTCAGCATCGTATTGAACTACCAGTTGCCCCAGCAATTTATAGAAAGTGATGAAATCGTTCTCATTAAAATCATCAGTAACCTCACATCCAATGCCGTTAAGTTTTCCCCTCCGGGCGGCCAGGTGGCGATCAGTGTTTACCGGGAGGGCAGCTACATTTATTTCCGTGTTAAAAATGAAGGTGAAATAGCGCCCGAGCGGCAGGAGAAACTATTTCTTCCCTATGAATCGGAACGGAACCATATTACATCCGGCACGGGCATCGGCCTGCATCTGACGCAGCAGCTGGTTACATTGCTGGAAGGCAGGATCCGGGTAATCAATGAAGATCATCATACCATTTTTGAGTTTTTTATTCCCTACCGTTCCGCGCATCCGGAAACCGCTGCCGAAAAGAAATTTGAGATACGGAAAGATGAGTTTGGGGGGATGAAGGTATTGATTGTGGATGATAACCAGATGAACCGGTATGTGATCGAAAAATTTGTGACCAAAGGCGGCGCAACGGCCCTGTTGTGCAGTAACGGTCAGGAGGCGATGGAAGCCGTGCTGGCGGAGAAGCCGGATATCATTATTACTGATTCGCAGATGCCGGTGATGAATGGCCGGGAATTTCTGCTGCAGTTGCGGGCTATTCCTGCGTTTTCCGATACCCCGTTTATCGTTATATCGGGAGATGCTTTCAACAAATACAGTAATGAATCCGAGGAGCTTTTAAAGGCAGGTGCGAACGCTTTCTTTAATAAGCCTTTTTCTTTTGAGGATTTGTATACTGAAATGATAAAGCATCTCCCGTCTAAATCTATAAAAGCCTAAACTTTACTTTTGTATCGCTCGGTATCGATGAGCGCCCAGTCGAAATAAGCCTTGATAGCGATGTACAGTCCGTCGATATACACATCCAGCTGTGCATTGATGTCCGGGCTCCAGAAGGGAAGGCTGGCGCGGTGTTCTTCCAGCGTGAGCAAATTGCGGTGGTATTCGTCTGAGATCTGCTGGATGGCTTCTTCCAGGGAAATGCTCAGTTCCTGTTCATAGATCAGTACCAGGTTCAGTCCTTTCGTTTTCAGTTCCCTTTCCCGCTCCAGGGAATGGAGGTCGTTGGCCAGGTTCGCCGTCAGGTTCAGCAACAGTTCTATTTTCTTCACCAGGTAGTGTTCGTATACTTCTTCCGGCAGGTCAATTTTCCCGAAGATGCTTACCAGCGGGAACATAATATAGAAGCCGGTTTTGGGCCTCCATTGGAGATATTCCCGGATGCTGGGACTATACTCTCCTTCCTGCATTTCTGTTTCCCATAGGCATTCTTCAAAATAGGACACCATTTCTTTACAGAACAGGGAATACAGGAACGGGGGGCTGAGGCGTTGAAAGCGGGAGCGGATGTTGATCAGCGCATCATTCAGGGGTGTTTCCACGGCGCTTTCCCGGTGTTCCATGATAGCGATAAAGCCGTTCAGCATGTTGCGCAGCCAGGCGCCTTCCAGGGTGCCGGAGGAAAAGCGGTCGCATTTGTCGTCGATGGTAAACAGCCAGGTGATCAGGTCGCCCACCAGGCATAGTTCTTCATAGTTTGCGGCGGGATATTCCCGGGCGGCGTACCAGCCAAATTTGCCTTTGTTAAACCGTTTGAGTTTTTCGGGCGACTCCAGACGGAACTCGTGGGCCCATTTAAAAGTGTGTACCTGTACCTCTTCCGCAAGCGGGCTTATGGCAGAAGGGGTCGGAAATTCCAGGGCTGGAATGTGAAGGGTTTGTGTTTCCATGTTTTTTAGTGTTTATTAAATGAAAAGAATCTGCATAAGGGATCAGCCGGGTTTTACCGGGATAAAGGGCATCAAAATGGATAAATGGTTGACATTCAGACATTGAGCATAATACGCGGGTCAGCCGGCAAGGATGAGCGAAATACACTTCAACAAAAGTCTATAAAAATGTTTTAGCCGGGAAGAGTTTATGGGACTTTACATTTTATATACCTTCATACCGGGTATTCAAATAAGGCTATGAAAGTGCAGGCAATAAAAACGACGTTAAGGAAGATCCGGGCTTTCCGTTCCCTGTTTCTCCAGGAAAGCAACTTTCAGTTTGTTTACAACAAGTGTCATGCCTATGGCTGGGCAGATACCTACCTCTTCACGCTGGATGGGACAGCTGTGGGCTATGGGGCAATATGGGGGCAAAATAACCGCAGCGACCGGGATGCTATTTTTGAGTTTTATGTAGTGAAGCCTTACCGGAAATTTGCCGGTGAATGTTTTTTAAAACTATGGGAGGCGTCGGGGGCTGTTTGCGTGGAGTGCCAGAGCAACGATGTGTTATTGACCGCCATGCTGTACCAGTATTCCAAAAACATTAATGCGGAGAACCTGCTTTTCGACGATCACTTTCAAACCCAAATCATTTTACCGGGTATCTCTTTCCATCAACAGGAAGCAAAAGAAAATGACCGCCGCGATGAGTTTAAATATTACCTGAAACAGGAGGATGAAGATGAGGAGGTAGTGGTAGCAACTGGCGGGTTAATGCTAAACTACAATGAGCCCTTTGCTGATTTGTATATGGAAGTAAAAGATGGTTTCCGGAAACAGGGGTTGGGAAGTTTTATGATCCAGGAATTAAAAAAAGCATGTTACCTGATGGGGCGGGTGCCGGGTGCGAGGTGTAATATCGACAATGCCGCATCGAAGGCAACATTGCTAAAAGCGGGGATGAAGGTGTGCGGGTATATCTTAATTGGGAAGCTGTAAAAGTTAGGGTGCATGCCTAACATATTTTCATTTTAAATCATGTAATATTCTTTTTTTGAAAAAAAAATATGCTTATATTAACATTCAATTAACTCATGCCGATGCATATCTGGTTAGATTTACCCGAGCCCAAAGAAAATCTACATGCCTGATATGATTCGAAGAACCTGCAGACCATGCCCGAATACGTATCCGGATTCCATAACGGTATTTCTGCGGGTGGCGGATCGGATGACGGTGAAGCAAATTAACTATGATCTTTTTACAGCCCGAACTTGCCTAACCCTCTAAATAATTATTACATGAGAACTGGTAACTATCCTACAACTGCGGCCATTACAACCACACTCATCAAACCTATTTTTGCCGGAACCCAGCACTTTGAAAAAGCGGAAGAAAAACGTCCTGTTATTATTATCAATGCGATGGCCATTGTATTAAGCGCCCTGGTGATTGGGGTTGGCAGCTATTTTTATTTTCTTAAGAATTCGGTATTTTTTTTAATCGGTATTCCACTGGAAACGCTTAGTTTTTTTGCTGTTATCCGGCTAAACCAGGTGAGGCAATATTTTAATGCAAACTTACTTATGCTGAGTACGAATGCTATTTTTATTGCTTACTGGTCCACCGTATTGGGATCAAGTATTTCCCTGGAGTTACTGCTGGCATTCAATACCATCATCATATTCCATTTAAGTTCTGCTTTTTTCCTGTACAAAAGAAGCGGGGCCCTGCTGGCCTGTATAGGGGCAACGGTGGTATTTGCCGCGTGGATGGTAGCCAACGCCCATTATAATTTTATCCAGCCGATAGAGCTTTCGCCTGATATATCGTTAACCATGAAGTGGTCTACCACTATTGCGCTGCTGGTATTTATATTATGTGTGATGATGTCCTATGTGGCGCAGATCAGAAGTTTGCTTGCCTCCGCCCAGAAACTCCGGGAGGCATCTGAAAAGAAAAGTATTTTTTTGCGGGAGGTATTTCACGAGATCCGGACGCCGATGAATGCTATTTTTTCTATTGGCCAGTTGTTTGAATTACGGAAGTCCAAATACTCGGTTGCAGAAAGAAAGGAAATTAACCAGTTGTTTGCCTCCTGTTACCTGGCCCGCAACATCATTAATCATGTGCTGGAAATGTCGAGGATTGAGTCGGGGAATTTTTATCCTGTGATGAAGGAGTCCATCAGTTTAAAGGATTGCGTATCCCATTGCATAGCGGTTAACAGTTACCTGGCGGCATCCAGGGGTATAAAAATTGACCTGCAGTTTGACAGGCAGCTGGGTGAACCCATCAATAGTGACAGTTTACTGTTAACCAAAATCCTGAATAATATCCTGTCCAATGCGGTGAAGTTTGCCAGTGGTAATTCCATGATCTCTCTCAGCTGCATAAAAGAAGCGGACCAGATCATTTTTAAGGTAAAGAACCAGGGAGTGGTAGATCCGGATATTGCTGCCAAGATGTTCGACCGGTTTGTATCAAAGCGTGAGCAGTTTGAAGGAACGGGGTTGGGATTATCTATTACCAAACACCTGATCGGCCTTTTCGGCGGGCAAATTGCACTGGACCCGGTGGATCCCTCCTCTCCTTTTACCACTACCATTACCTTTAATATTCCTTATGAAGCGGGCGTAGGAAAAACCAGGCAGCAGTTGCCGCCTAAATTTATGAAGGGTTGCTTTATGGGAGGAAAAGTAGTAATCATAGAAGATGACCTGCTGAGTGCTGAGTTACTGATAAAGTTCCTGAAAGAAATGGGGATAGACCCGGTATTATGTAAGGACCATGCATCGATAATTGATGTGATCCATACAGAAAAACCCAACCTGATCATTTCAGATCTGAATATGCCCGGCTTTAACGGCAGGGATTTATTGCGGCACGTAAAAAATGATCCTGAATTAAAAGGCACCCCCGTACTGATCATTTCAGGAGATGCCTTTCTGAAGGATGAGCTATTGGCGACAGGCGCCTGCGGTTTCATAACGAAACCGGTTTTCATCAGCGACTTACACCTTGAATTAGCAAAGTATTTACCTCATCATATATTTTCGTAACGACCGGTATCAATTACCGCCCAGTCATCATACCCTCTCACGATGGTATATAAGCCCTGTATGTAGCGGTCTACCTGCATATTAACAGCCTTGCCCCAATAAGGAAGTTCCTTACGGAGTTGTTTAAACCGGCGCAGGTGTGTCCTGTGTTCATTGATCACATATTGCACCGCCTCATCCCTGGCCAGATCCAGTTCTTTTTGCGCAATAAAGATCAGGTTAAAACCTGGCTTCTCCAGTTTTGCTTCGCGGACAATCGAATGCAAATCATTGGAAAGGCAGCCGAGCAGGTTTAAGATAAGCTCTATTTCCTGGGTGCTGCTATGGTCATACACTTCATCCGGCAGGTTCAGTTTTTCAAAAATGGCCACCAGCGGGAACATGATATAAAACCCGGTGTAGGGCCTTTCCTTGTAATACCGGTCGATAGAGGGCATGAGGCCATCGATCTGCATGTCGATCTCAAAGAAACACTCATTGAGATAGTCGGTCATATGCATGCAGTATTTGCGGTATAAAAAGGGACTGCTGATGGCGCTGAAACGACGCAGGATATCTTTCAGGGCGATACTGAGGCTATGATCGTCCTCGATATATTTATCATCGAGAATGGAAATAAATATTTCCAGCTGACGTCTCATTTCCAATGCGGTTACTGCGTCGGAGGAACCGCGGTCGCAGCTGTCATCTACTGTGAATAGCCAGGATAGCAAATCTCCGGCGAGGCTTACCTGTGCATAGGTGGCATCAGGGTATTCCCTGGCTGCCTGGAACCCGAAACGGGCTTTGGAGTACCAACTGAGGGGTTTGAATTTTGGGGCAATATCAAATTTTTGTACCCACTTCAAGGTATCATTCTGAGTATCCTGATAACAGGAATTAATCTTAGACTTTCCCGGGATAGTGACGCAGGAAGTTAAAGCATTTGACATAAATGTTAATTTTTAAAGTGAATAAAAGATTGATAACTAATGTATAGATGTAGTAATGGTTATTCAGTGCGGATGCAACGATCTATTTGCTGATATTCCTGTGCACCTGATCCTACAGACAAAGCTCAGAACTGTATTATATAGAATAATAATGTTATCTGATATTGAAGATTATCCAAAAAAGCTAAATTGGACAAACTAATATTACGAAAAAAGCACCCATTTGGCAGATTGGATTTTGGGACGGGAGGAATAGCACAAATGGGGGTAGTCCGGCGCAGCGGGACATGTGCCGGGAAGAAGTGGAAAAACGGGCGGGGTGCTATGTGAAGTTTACATTAATTTCCTGCCGTTCCTTCGTAATTCAAAAGGAGCTTCTCTAGTTTTGCGGCTTTATATGGAACCGGTATCTGTAATAAATGGCGCGGCATGGGATCAGCAAACCTTTAAGGTGCTGTATGATGAGTATTTTGTATTGGTGAGCCGCTATTGCTATTCATTTACTGGAGATTATGAAGCGGCGCGTGATATCGCAGCTGAACTGTTTGCCAACCTGTGGCGGCAGCGTGCAGGCATCCGGGTTAATACCAGTATGAAGAACTACCTGTTGGTTGCCGCCCGGCGGAGCTGTAAAAAACACGCCGATAAATTACAACGTACCTTCACTATCAGCGACGACCACCTGGACCAGGCGCTCTCCACCCATACACCCGATGCCGCCCTGGCAGGAAAGGAATCCAGGGAAAAGCTGCATCAGCTGTTATCCCTGCTGGACCCGGTAAAGAAGGAAATTATAGACCTGAAACTGCTGGGTCTTACCAATAAAGAGATAGCGCATATCTTACACATCACACCCAAAAAAGTGGAATACCAGCTGAACACCGCGATCCGCTTATTACAGGAAGAAATTAAAACCCGGCGGCTAACGGTACACGACTGCGAAGCGGGTTTGATAATAGGTACCCTGGTACTGATGCTGCCTGCATAATCACGTCTCCCCTAAAAAAACATACCCAGCCTGCATTTCCCCTTGTTAATAATTCCTTAACACACATTCACAGGAATTTCCCCGGGCGGCCGCCTCCTCTGTAATAAACGGCCCACATTGAACGAAAAAATATTATTCCGCTACATCTATGAGTTATCAAACGCCGCAGAGCGGGAGATGGTAACTGCCTGGCTGCAGCAATCGGAAAGGAACCGGGAGATCCTGGTGGCTTTGGTAAAAAGAAAGCAACAACTGGAAGGCGCTGCTGATCAGCAGGCCGCAGATACCCATTGGGAACGGGTACAGGCAGCGATGAATGAAGAAGTGCCTGCTGTAAAAAATATCCGCCCGTGGTGGCTGTACAGTGCTGCCGCAGCATTGGTAACAGTGTCCATGGGTATAGGCTGGCTGTGGCAACACCAACATACGCCTGCCGCGCAACCGGTAAAATTATCTACCACCGGCAAAAACAAACAGGTAATCACGCTGCCCGACGGCACCCGGGTGTGGCTGCAATACAACTCTTCCCTGGAGTATGATGCGCACACATTTAATAATTCCAACAGGCAGGTGATCCTGAACGGGGCGGCCTTCTTTAATGTAAACGGCAGTCCGGATAAGCCTTTCCGGGTCAGCACCCATCAAACTACTGTAACCGTACTTGGCACCTCTTTCAGTATCCATGCACGCGAACATGAAATGCAGGAAATAGCCGTGGCCTCCGGGAAAATCAATGTGCAGGCAGCGCAACTCAACATCAACCTGCTGCCGATGCAGCGGATTAAATATGACCCGGTAACGCATGCGTTGCTAAGCGACAGCACCTCACTGGATCGTATAACTGCGGTGAGAGATAACCTGCTGGTATTTGAAAACGATGACCTGCCCAGCATCGCCCGCAAACTATCACAATGGTACAACCGCGACGTGATTATCCACGGAACACCGCATCGTGTATCCTTTACCGGTAGTGTACAGGATAACGGCATCCAGCCTGTACTGGAAGGTTTAAGTTTCCTGGCTGGCGTGGAATATAAAATTACGGCAGATACTATCATTCTCTCTTTAAAACGCAATCACAAAAAATAAACAACCAATATGAAAAAAATTATTGGCGGACTTTGCTGCCTGTTACTAACCGGTTCCCTCTGGGCACAAACGGCCAACCGCATGATCCGGTTAAACAGGAAAAACATTTCCCTGAAGGAACTGATCACCACACTACAGCAAAAAGAGAAGATCGCTGTGATGTACGACGACAATATCCTCGGGGAACCACACCCGTTACAGTTGCCGGAAGAAAATGTACCGCTGGAAAAGCTGCTGTCGCTCATCGCAGCGCAAACCGGCCTGGAAGTAAAGTGGCAGAATAATAACATCTACATAAGAAATAAAAATACCACCGCAGCAGAAACAGTCACTGTAAAAGGCGTGGTAATGGGCGCCGGTAACGACGGCGCCTTACCCGGTGTGAGCATCAGCGTAAATGGCAGGATGGTAGCAGTGACGGCGGAAGATGGTCTTTTTGACCTGAAAGTACCCGCCGGCAGTAAAGTGGTTTTCCGCGCCATCGGTCTTGATCCTTATACACTCCCGGTAGCCGGCAACGCCACTAACCTGAAAGTTAATATGCAGCAGAATGTTACCCAGCTGGAAGGCGTAGTGGTAACGGCACTGGGCATTAAACGCGATGAAAAAGCACTGGGTTATGCTGTGAGCAAAGTGAGCAATGAACAGCTCACAGATGCTATGAGTAATAACTGGACCAATGCCCTCACCGGTAAAGTAGCCGGTTTGAATATGCTGAAATCCAATGGCGGACCGGCAGGTTCTACCAAAATTATCCTGCGTGGTGAAAACACAATCACCGGTAGCAGCGAAGCGCTGATTGTAGTGGATGGCGTGATCATCAACGGCAGCAGCGGTAAGCAAACGGGCAACGGCAGCGGTTCGTACCTGGACAGCGACTCCCCCACCGACTTCGGTACCAGCCTCAATGATATTAACCCCGATGATATTGAAAGCGTGTCGGTGCTGAAAGGCCCGGGGGCAGCAGCATTGTACGGTGCACGCGGCGCTAACGGCGCTATCATTATTACCACCAAAACCGGTAAAATTAAAAAGGGTTTAGGCGTTACCGTTAACTCCAATGCTACCTTTGAAACCATTAACCGCTGGCCCGATTACCAGTATGAATACGGCCAGGGCGCTTCCGGTCAGGATACCTGGTATTCCTATGGCGCCACCGCCGACGGCAGCAGCACCCGGAGCACCAGCTCCGCCTGGGGACCAAAGTTCAACGGGCAAATGTACTATCAATACGACCCGGTTACACATACCGGCGGCACGGAAAGAACACCATGGGTACCTTATAAAAACAATCGTAAAGATTTCTTTGAAACCGCCAAAACATTTACCAACAGCGTAACGCTGGAAGGCGGCAATGATAAAACCAATATCCGTTTATCTTATACCAATCTTAATAACAACTGGATTGTACCCAATACCGGTTACAACAGGAATACCGTAGCGCTATCCGTAAATCATAAAGTATCTGATAAGCTGCAGATTTCCACAAAGGTGAACTACACCAACAAAAAAAGCGATAACCTGCCTTCTTCCGGTTATAATAACCAAACCATCATGTATTTTATCCGGGGAATGGTGCCTAACGCCAACCTCGACTGGTTCAAGGAATACTGGCTGCCCGGACAGGAGCAGCTGGCGCAGAACCGGCCCTTCAGCAGCTTGCTCGACAACCCTTACCTGCAGGCGTATGAGATGCTGAATAAAGTAAACCGCAATGGTGTGATAGGCAACGTTTCCGCTACTTATAATTTCACAAAAGACCTCAGCCTGATGGTGCGTACCTCCCTGGATTACAGCACTGAAAGCCGTTCGCAGCAACGTCCGAAAAATACACAGAAATTTATAGACGGGATGTACAGAACCCAGAACATTTATTCCCGTGAACTGAACAGTGATTTCCTGTTACGCTACAACCGTACACTGGGTAGTAAATTTAATGCTACCGTATCCGTAGGTGGCAGCCAGATGCGTAACTTTTACAACCGTGATGAAGTGCGGGCGGATAAGCTGAGATACCCCGGCGTATATAATTTTGCCAACAGTAAGAACACGCTGATCACACTTCCCTACAGTTCTCAATATGCCGTGAACAGCTTCTATGGCCTGGCACAGTTCAGTTACAATAACTACCTGTTCCTGGATATCACGGCGCGTAACGACTGGAGCAGTACATTGGCCTCAGAAACATCTACCGATAATACCTCTTTCTTCTATCCTTCTGTGAATGCTTCCGCCATCCTGTCGGATATGTTGAAGCTGCCTGCAGAAGTTTCCCTGCTGAAACTCCGTACATCCGTTTCCGGTGTAGGCAGTGGCGGTACCACGCCATATTTTACCCGCTTTGGTTACCTGAAAGAATTGTTCCTGAGTGGACTTTCCAACCCTGACTATATTGCCAACCCGGATCTGAAGCCAATGAAAACCGTCAGCGTAGAAGCCGGTGTGGATGCGAGCTTCTTCAGAAACCGTATAGGCTTTGGCGTTACCCTGTATCAGAACAATACCAATAACCAGATCATCCAGGCGCCACTGGATAAAGCTACCGGCTTTAAGGGCACTATCGTGAACGCGGGTACGGTTATTAACAAGGGTATTGAAATTGAAGCTAATGGTACCCCGGTGAAAAAGGCCAACGGGCTTACCTGGATTGCCACCGGTACGTTTGCAGCTAACCGCAGCCGGATCAGTTCTCTCCCGGATGGTATTGAAACGTTTGTGATGTCTACCGGTCCTGCGGGCCGTGGCTCTATTGAAGCACGTCCCGGCGGCCGCATGGGCGATATCTACGGACTGGGTTACCAACGCTCCCCGGATGGTCAGATCATCTACAATTCGCAGGGATACCCATTGCTGACAGAAACAGCCCAATACCTGGGAAATACCAACCCCGACTGGAAGGCCAGCATCAACAATGCTTTCCAGTACAAGCAATTCCGCTTCAGCTTTTTGTTTGACGGTCAAACAGGTGGTAAAGCCTATTCCCTCACGCACTCCGTGCTGGCAGAAGAAGGCAAGCTGAAAAAGACCATCCCCGGCCGTTACAACGGTATTATCGGTGATGGCGTACAGGTGAACAAAGATGGCACCTATCGCCCAAACGATGTGGTAGCAGCCAATATTCAAACCTATTATTCAGAGCATTTCAAGCGTGATAATATTGAGTCCAATCTTTTCAGCACCGACTTTATCAAATTGCGGGAAGCGCGGTTCGACTACTCGCTGACGCCTGCCTTCCTGCGGAAGATAGGATTCACCAAAGGCACCATCGGTATTTATGGACGCGACCTGCTGGTAATTACCAACTGGCCATCGTTTGATCCGGAATTTGGTACCCTGGGAGATGGAGATATCAGCGCCGGTTTTGAAATCGGTCAGTTTCCCTCCACCCGGAGCTTTGGGATTAACCTCACTGCTTCGTTCTAATATTTCACCGCAAAAAGATGTATCATGAAAAATATCCGGATCAATACTTTTTCTCTTCTTGCAGCCATCAGTATGAGCACTGTTGCCTGTAAAAAAGATTTCATAAAAATCAACGACAATCCCAATACGGCGCCGGTGGCAACGCCTGAAACCTTGCTGGCGCCTGCCTTGTATAATGTAGTGAACAATAACCAGACACGCGCCCTGCGCCTCACCAATGAGCTGATGCAGGATCATGTTACCACTACCAACTCGGATGAAATTCACCGCTACGTGATCCGTCCGGGTGAATCCGATAACATGTGGAACAACTGGTACCAGGAGCGCACCAACTTCCTGGATATGTATAAAGGCGGACAGGTGATAAAGTCATCTACGTATATGGGTATTGGTGAGATACTGGATGTATGGACCATCTCGCTGCTCACCGATATGTTTGGTGATGTGCCTTACTCGGAAGCCAACCGTGGACGCGATACTATCTATCAGCCTAAATTTGATCCGCAGAAAGATATCTATACAGACCTGTTCCGTAAACTGGAAGATGCCAATACACTGCTGGCTGCCGGCCAGGCAGTGAATGCCGACGACAAGCCGATGGATCCGCTGTATAATGGCGATCCGGCTAAATGGAGAAAATTTGGCAACTCGCTCTACCTGCGTTTGTTAATGCGCGTATCAGGTAAAACGGAAATGAATGCAGCCGCCAAAATCAAAGAGATCGTAGAAACCAACGCCGCCAACTATCCCATCTTCAGCAACAATGAGGAGTCGGCGATACTGCGGTTTACAACGGTGCCGCCGTATACTTCGGCTTTCAATTCTTACCGCGACTTTGACTTTAACGGCGACAATGGCCTGTCTACTTTTTTCATCAACAACCTGAAAGAATGGGGTGATCCACGTATTGCCAAATGGGCCTCCACCGTTAACGGTACCTATGAAGGCATCCCCAGCGGCTATGCGCCCGGCGATATCCCGGTACGCCAGTCCTTTTACCTGGCCGCTTTGAAAAATGAACCGTTGCTGGGCAACATCATCAACTACGCAGAAGTACAGTTTATACTGGCAGAAGCAGCGATGAAGGGTTATATCTCCACAGATCCTAAAACCTATTACGATAAAGGTGTGGAAGCAGGTATTACACTATGGGGCGTGGCTATGCCGGCAGGCTATCTTGATAAAGACGGTATCAAATGGAATAATGCGCTCACAGCAGACAATAAGATGGAGATGATTATGCTGCAGAAATATTATGCCCTCTTCTTTACCGATTTCCAGCAGTGGCATGAATACCGCCGTACCGGCCATCCTGTGCTGCCCAAAGGCCCGGGCCTGCAGAATAACGGGGAGATGCCTTCCCGCTTCAAATACCCGGTATACGTGCAGTCGCTGAACCGCACCAACTACCAGAAAGCGGTAGAAGCGATGGGGGGTGATGATCTGAATATAAAAGTGTGGTGGAACAAGAACTGATTTTTTAAGCAGATAAATATAACAACGAATGAAACATATACATTTTCCGGTGGTGGCATTGTTAGCATGCCTGGCCCTGGGTGGTTGTTTAAAAAAAGATATTGACTATGCGCATGGCACTCCTAGTCCGGTAGCTTCCGTGGAAGTATTGCGCAGCACCTACCGCGGAGCAGCTTTACAGCTTACCACCAGTGAGCTGATGGGGGCAGAACGGATCACCGGTGTGGTGATTTCTGATACCAGCTCCCATAACCTGCCGGCGGGCAATTTTGTGATACAGGATATTGGCAGGGGAAATATGCGGGGCATTACCATTGCGCTGAGCGGGAATGCGGCGGTACCGGTGAGTGCAGGCGATTCTGTGGCGGTTAACGTTATCGGTAGTACGCTGTTGAGCAATAAAGGCTCGCTTCAGCTTACAGGCATTGGAACTGATAAAATTACGCTGTTAAAGAAAGGCGTTAAGATAGTAGTAAAATCTACTTCCCTCTCCGATCTCTCGGCTAACTTTGCCAGCTATGAAGGCACGCTGGTAAAGGTAAACGCCGACTTTAAACAATTGCCGTCTCCTACCGATGTGTATGCCGGCGATAAGTTGTTGTACGACGGGCTGGATTCTTCCATTGTATTGCATACCGAAAACAGCGCCACCTTTGCGAACGATAAAATGCCCGCCAGCGCTACCTTTACCGGCATACCGTTATACAACAGCGGCAACGGTGCGGCCGTTGTTAAACAGTTATACCTGCGCAACAGCAGTGATGTAAGCAATGCCAGCGGTCCGTTATACAATGGTTACCCGGAAGATTTTGAATCACCGGATGCAGCAGCGAAGGGCAGTTATGCCGCCGCCACCGTGAACCTGAAAACAGGTTTATGGCTGCTGGACCAGGCCATACTGGCCACTACCAAAGATCGTGACCGTTTTAATCCCACCGGCAAACAATGTATCCGTATGCAGCAAAACCTGGCTAAGCCCGCGTATGTGCAGATGAATTATGATTTGCCCAATGGTGCTTCCAAAGTAACGTTGTCGTATGGCTCGTATTATACAAATGCCAGCAGCACCTGGAATTTGCAGTATTCCACCAACCAGGGAGCAAGCTGGACTGTGATTGGGAATAACATCAAAGATGCGGGACCATCGGCAAAAACCGCTACTTTTTTAATGGATATCAAAGGGCCGGTACGCTTCCGTGTTTGCAAGCTCGGCTTAGGTACTACCAATGGCGTGGATATTCTGAATGGCCGCCTGAGCATTGAAGATATTGCCGTATTCCAGCAATTGAATTATTAACAGGTACAAGTTACAGATCATGAGAGAAGAGGCCCCTGGTGGCCTCTTTTTTTGTATATTTATCATTCATTTGGTTCACTCAAAAACTGTATTTTATGGCACCATTACAAACAACTGCAACGATACAGATCTCCAAACCCATCTCTGAAGTTTTTAATGCTGTTATAGATCCTAAAAAGATGTCCAACTATTTTATTGCCAACGGATCGGGACCAATGGAAGAAGGAAAGCAGGTGATCTGGAAATTTCCCGAATTTGATGTGATTGTTCCGGTGCAGGTATTGCAGGTGAAGAAGGATGCACTCATCTCCTTTCAGTGGGAAGGGGCTAAAGATCATCAGCTGCAGGTAGACATCCTGTTTTCCGAAAGATTTGGAAACGCCACCCTGGTAAAGGTTACCGAAGGCAGTATGGAAAATAATGAAGAAGGAATTAAGTGGCTGAAGGGAAATACCGAAGGCTGGGCTAATTTTCTTGCCTGTTTGAAGGCTTACCTCGAGTATAATATTAACCTGAGAAAGGGAGCGTTTGATTATATGAAAGCGGAATAATAATCAGGTTGGTCTAGCAATGTGATAACCGCCCGGCACACCATTTTTAGACAACACTACCTGCCACAACTGGCTTTGTCTTGCACGGAAAGACCCTGCGCAGGACAACAGATAATATTTCCACATGCGGAAAAAGGTGTTGTCATATTTTGCTTTCAGCTGATCATAATTTTTGGAGATATTACTGTACCAGGCCATTAGCGTTTTGTCGTAATCAACGCTGAAATTCTGCCAGTGTTCCATCACAAACAATCCTTCTATATACTTCCCTATCAACTGTATGGTTGGGATCATGGCGCCGGGGAAGATATATTTATTCAGCCACCGGTCGGTAAAGGCGTGAGCGCTGTTGCCACCAATAGTATGCAGGAGAAACAGCCCTTTTTCTTTCAGGCAGCGATGCACCACCTGCATATAGCACCGGTAGTTTTTATACCCAACGTGTTCAAACATACCCAGTGAAACGATGGCATCATACTGTTCATTCAGTGTGCGGTAATCTGCCAGCCTGATTTCTATTGGCCACCCCTTACAGCGTTCCCGCGCCAGCTCTGCTTGTTCGATGGAAATAGTAATACCGGTTACCTGCACCCCGTATTTTTCTGCGGCAAATTTTGCAAAGCTTCCCCAGCCACAGCCAATGTCGAGCACCTGCATGCCTGGTTGCAGGTTTAATTTGCGGCAGGTAAGGTCCAGTTTATCTTCCTGCGCCTGATCAAGTGTAGTGGCATTTTCCCAGAAGGCGCAGGTGTATGTCATTCTTTTGTCGAGCATCGCCTCAAACAGGTCGTTGCCGGTATCATAATGACTATGGCTGTTGTGATACGCTTTTTTCCGCGACTGGAAATTGAGCAGGCGTGCCAGCAGGACATCTGTTTTAAAACCAATGCTTTCAGGGAGCTGGTGGTCGGTGCCCGCGCGCAATACGCGGTAGAAAAACTCATCCAGCTGCGGGCTGTCCCAGCAGCCCTGCATGTATGATTCTCCCAATCCTAATGAGCCGCGGCCCAATACATCTGCGTAAAAGGAAGGATCATAAACCGTTATATCCCACGAATGAGGGCCGTTTACTGCAACACCTGCGGCTGCCAGCAAACGGGTGACCATATATTCAGGTTTACGGAACATCGCAACCGGTTTTGGTCCAGAGATTTAACACCCAATGGCATGCCATTGTTTAGCAGATTCCGGGTCCGGTAATAATATAAAAAAGGTGGCTCTTATATGGAGCCACCCGCGTTTATCAGTATACTTTAAACTCCCATAGTCCAGGAGTACCACTTAGTATTGTTACCCGCAGGTATCTTATTTTTCCGGAGAGATGATCTGTATGTGGTGATTGCATGATGCTGTTTTCGTGCCCTCCGCATGGCGTCCACTGCCTGCCATCTGCAGAAGACTCCAGGCGGTAAGCATGACCGGCTGTAGGCTTTCCGAAATAGGCTGCTGTGCGCTTTACCGCTGTTGGCTTTCCGAGATCAATGGTAAATACAGGCGACGTGTCGGCACTATCTGCCATCCAACGGATACCGTTGGATTCGTCGACTGCCAGTTGCGGAGCATAGCTTTCCGTGCGTTGCAGGGTTGGTTCTGTTACGGGGATCACTTTGTAATCCGGCATGGTGCTGGAAGCTGTAGCAGTACATAAATTTTTGCCTCCTTATCGGTGGTGAGGATAATATCCTGCTCCGGCCAGGTGTACGGCCCCAGCGGCGATTGACGGCTGTAGCCATAGGCGTATTCATAATGTTCATGACCGGATAAGGTATAGAGATAATAATACACGCCTTTACGTTTAAACGCTACCGGTCCTTCGGAATAACCTTTGCGTTTGGTAGGTATAACGGTAACGGATACCCATTATCTGAGTTTATATAATTTATAACCAAACAGGAAAATAACGATGTAGCATACAATGGGCAGATAATAGGCAGTAGCGATATTGGTATCTGCAATACGTCCCATGATAAAAGGGAAAATGGCGCCGCCAAACATTCCCATTACGATGAAAGAGGAAGCCTGTTGTGTTTGCGGCCCCAGGTCTTTTAAACCAAGACTGAAAATTGTGGGATACATAATGCTGAAGAAGAAGTTGATCATCAGCAAAGCGATGAAGGAGGTCCAGCCCCAGCCCTGCGCCACGAGGATGCACATGAGAATGTTGCCGAGTGCAAAAGCGGCGAGCAGTTTATTAGGTGCGATGTACCGCATCAGTGCAGTGCCTACAAATCTTCCGGCCAGCATCATGCCCATAAATACCGTCATAAAGTAACCGGCTTTCTGATCAGAGAACCGCATCACTTCATGTCCGTAGTTGATGAAGAAGGCCCAGGTGCCTGCCTGTGCAGCCACATTAAAGAACTGTGCGATGACTGCAAATACAAAATGTTTCTGCTGGAATAATTTTTTGCGCACGCCTGTTACGCCGCCTGCATCTGAAGGACCGTCGTGCGGATCTGTAAGTGCCGGTACTTTCACCATTGCAAACGCAATGGCAATAACAGCAATAACTGCCCCGATATAGATGTATAATTGTTTTACAGACAGCAATTCCTCACCGGCATTATGTCCTGCGCTGAGGAGAAAATAGGAACCAAGCGTTGGTCCTACTATAGCGCCTACTGCGTTAAACGACTGTGCAAAGTTGATACGCTGATCGCTGGTGCGCTGATCGCCCAAAGCAGCCATAAAGGGATGAGCCACGGTTTCCAGTGTGGCCATTCCACAGGCCAGCACAAAGAGGGCTACGCGGAAAATACCAAACGAGGCTGCATTGGCTGCGGGTACAAACAGGAAGGCGCCCAGGGCATAAAGTGTGAGCCCGAGTAGCACGCCGTTTTTATATCCCATCTTTTTAATAAACAATCCTGCCGGGATGCCCATCAGTGCGTAGGCGCCGAAGATAGAAAACTGCACGAGGCCGGACTGGGATTTGGATAATCCGAGTACATTCTGGAAATGTTTATTCAGTACATCTCCCATTGTTAATGCGATTCCCCAGCACATAAACAGGGAGGTAACGAATATGAGGGTGATGACATATTTATTCTCCGTGAATTTTGCGGGTAAGGACGCGGCAGATGATTTGGAATTTTTAGCGGTTTCTAAGGCTTCCTGTTCCAGGGAGTCGGGTGATATCATGATCAGAGTTTTTAAATTTTTTTTATAACGTGGAATGATGGTTTGAGCATGCATCCGAAGCTCTAATATACATTTCCATTTTTATAAACTCCAATCATCTGCCGGTAAAATCAAACCGGCAATATCAGTTCCATCTGGATATTGCAACGCTCATATGGCGTAGCTCTGCCGGCTATCTTTTTAAAGCCCAGCTTATTATACAGGCTGATGGCCGGTTTCAGGATGGTATTACTTTCGAGGTAAATATTCCTGGCCCCGAGTGCTGTTGCTTTTGCGATGATAGCCTGTCCCAGTAAGAATCCAATGCTTTTTCCCTGGGCTTTGGGAGATACCGCCATTTTAGCCAGTTCGTAATCGTAGTCCGGGTCGTCCATTTTTACTAATGCACAAACCCCTACCGGTTCATCGTTATAAAGCGCCACAAAAATATGTCCACCTTTCTTAAGGATATTTTCTTCGGGGTGATCGAGTGATTTATGGTCTGCCGCTTCCAGCTTAAACCACCTCGCAATCCATTCTTCATTCAGTGCTTTGAAGGCTGCTTTGTATTTGGGTTGATAGTCCACTATCGTTACTTTACCCGCTTCTCTTTTCTTGTGTGCTTCCACTACGCGGCTGAGTAACGATTGCTGTTCCAGCAGGTATTCCCATTCCTCCATTGCCTTCCAGAGGTCGTGTGTGGTTTGGGCGGAAATGGCTTCTATCGCGGTGTTTACATCTGTGAGCTGGTCCTGTATTTTGATGGTGATTTCCAGTCCTTTTTTGGTAAGACTTACCATATTACGCCGGCCATCTGTTTTATCTTTCTTTTCCACTACCAGTCCCTTCTTCCCCATTTCGCCGATAATTTTGCTTACAGACGGGTGGGAATGACCAATTTCCTTTGCGATGGCGGTGATTGTTTTTTCCTCTCCTACCGATAGTACATAAAATACCGGGAACCATTTCGGCTGCATTTCGATGTTATACAACTGGTAGATCTGTGCGGCGTCTTCTGTGATCTTTTCTGTGAGCATGCGCAGCCGGCTTCCGAGCGCTACCTTGCCTGTTTTGTTGAAGAATTCCATATTGTAATAAATTACGTAATCAGTTACGCAAATATAGGAAGTAGTTTAAAAGCAGCAAATTTTTTATTTGGGAAGGGCTAGAGGGAGGTTGTGACGATGGATTAGGCCACAGCCCACAGTTATTCAGCCGGACGGTTACGGAAAGAAGTAGGACTTACCTGGTGACGTTTCCTGAAAAAGTGCGACAGATGGCTTTCGTCGGTGAAGCCAAACTCCGCGGAGATCTGTTTGAGGGTCAGCTGCCCGGTGGTGATCCTTTTTTCGATGAGCTTGGTGCGATAACTGTTTACATACTCGCGGTAGCTGATGTTGAAATTCCTTTTAAAATAGGCGCTGAAATAATTGGCGGCGATATTGAAATGTTCGGCAATCTGTTTTACCTGGATCTTTTCAGGTTCGTATATATGCTGATGAATAAAGGAGATCAGCGCTTCCTTATCGGGCGCGCCATTGTCGATCCGGATATCCAGTTTGGCTACGGCTTCTTTGACCAGTCCGAATACAGACAACACCTGGTAATACACCAGCGGGGAAGTAGCGGCATCCTTGCGGCAATTGTAGGCAACAATGTTTTCCATCGTATTGCGCAGGATTGTTTTGCAGGGTTCATCCAGCACCAGCTTTACTTCTTTCAGTAGTTTATGGCGCATCATGGTTTCCGGTTTGCTCATCAGGAAAGCATCGGGCGCCAGGTGGCTTTTGTTGGTGAAATAGCTGTCGGTGAACTTGATGAAGACAAAGCGGGTGGTCTTCTTAATTTCAAAATAGTGCTCATCTTCCGGGCAAATCAGAAACAGGTCGCCCGCCTTATAAGACAGCTGATTATTATTCAGGTGATGAATACCGGCACCTTTAAAGATGTAGATGATCTCGTAATAAGTGTGACTATGCACCGGCAGGTGAAACACCTTTTCTTCAAATTCATGAATAACCAGTGTGTCAAACTGTTTCAACTTCCTCATCTCACAAAAATACAATTTTATACTCTGAATATACAAATCAGTCCTGCTGCTTTTCCCCGATATTTACACTTTCATAACACCTATAATAAAACGTATCTGATGGAATACAGACAATTAGGCGCATCCGGTTTACAGGTACCGGTGCTGAGTTTCGGCACTGCCACCTTTGGCGGCGGTAATGATTTCTTCAAAGCCTGGGGCAGCACGCTGGCGGATGAAGCGACCCGCATGGTGAATCTTTGTCTTGATGCAGGCGTAAACCTCTTCGACACCGCCGACATCTACTCCGATGGGCTTTCGGAAGAGATCCTGGGCAAAGCCATTGCCGGCAAAAGGGATCAGCTGCTGATCTCCACCAAGGCCACCTTCACTTTCGGAAAAGGGCCCAATAACCAGGGTTCATCGCGGTTTCATTTGCTGCGGCAGATTGAAGGAAGTTTGAAGCGGCTGCAAACAGATTATATCGATATTTACCACATGCATGGTTTTGACGGCAACACGCCTGTGGAGGAAACCATGCGCACATTGGACGACCTCGTGCAAAGTGGCAAGGTACGTTACATTGCTGCTTCCAACTTCTCCGGGTGGCACCTGATGAAATCACAGGCCATCGCAGAAAAGTATGGGTGGAACCGTTATGTGGCACACCAGGTGTATTACTCACTTGCCAACCGCGAATACGAATGGGAGCTGATGCCGCTGGGCCTCGACCAGCAGGTGGGCGCCATTGTATGGTCGCCGCTGGCTGCAGGCAGACTGGGAGGTAAATACCGCCGTAACAGTCCGCCGCCACAGAACGGCCGCATAGCACAGGGAGGCAGTCCTGTACCGGAGGCCGTGGTAAATGAAGAAGTCTTTTACAACATCATTGATGCACTCGATGAAATAGCTGCTGAAACAGGCAAAACGGTAGCACAGATCTCGCTGAACTGGTTGCTGCAGCGTCCTACTGTATCCAGCATTATTATTGGCGCGCGTAATGAAGAGCAACTGATCCAAAACCTCGGCGCCACCGGCTGGAACCTGACTACTGACCAGCTTAAAAAACTGGATGCGGCCAGTGAAGTACCTACCATTTATCCTTACTGGCATCAGCGGCAAAATCTTACGCTGAATCCGCCGCCGGTTTTCTACTAATATTTTTCAGCGGAGGGAGTGTTTCCCTCCGCATTTGGTGCGCAGAGAGAATCCTTTACATAAAAAGGGGAAATATCAGCGGGTGCAGATCAGCTGATAGGTGCCGGGCGTAATGCCTTCCGCGCTTCTGAAGAGGCGGATGAAGTAGTTGGTATCATTAAAACCGCACAGCATACTTACCTGGCCCACGCTGTTGTTGCGGTCGGCCAGCAGTTGTTTTGCCAGCTTTAGTCTTTCCCTGTTGATGTACTGAAGGGGAGTAATTCCGAACTGGTCTTTAAACCATTTGAAAAAGACATTGCGGCTCAGGTAAGCCTTCCGGCAAAGCGTATCTACAGAGATGTTTTCTGTGAGATGTTCATTGATATAATGCAGCACAAAATGGAGCCTGCTGTTGTTGCTGTTGGTATCCCTTTCATCTGAAATCAGCTGCAGGTGTTGGCTCTGCAGGATACGGATCAGCAGTTCCTTCATATTGAGATCGGCGTAAATATCCCTGGACAGGTCAGAGCTGCTGCAGATACGGATTAGTTTATTGATCAGGTCTGTAAGGTCCGCATCATTATTAAAGTGGTACTGGTTGAATTGCAGGCGCCAGTCGTTTTTGTCGGTATACTCGCCGTTATAATATTCGTTGAGATATTGCAGGGTACTGCGGATATAGGCTTCATCCACCGAAAGGGCAATACACTGCGTAGGATTTTCTGCAGAGGCTTCCGGGAAATCAATCACCATTGTTTCGTTGGCCGGTACAATCACGGTTTCTCCCGGCTGATATTCAAAGGAAGGCTGATCGAAAAGATGCATGATCTTTTTGCCCTGCACCATGCTTGTAATGACGAAATCTCCAAAAGTAAGCGGCACCCGGTAATCCTGCTGATAACTTTCAAATATATTCAGTTCACAATTATTCAGATTATAGACCCGCCTGTTCTCCACCAGGCGTTGCAGTTGCTTGGGATGTGTCAGGTCTATCGGCTGCACAAAATGTTTTACCGGCATGGCTAATGTTTTTAGCTACAACAAGTTAGTTTAATTTAACCGAACTCAGAAAAAGGTACGAATGTGCTAAAGATAAGTACGAAATTTTGCAATTGAATGTCAAATCTTCCTCATATTGAGCGTACATGGACGGAAACCATCTTTTTTTCCTCAAATAACATCCACCGGGGTAATATTGGTTTGCACCAAAAAGTCGTCCTGCCGGATGACTTTTTGGTGCAAACGCCGCCGGTTAACAACTGTACACCAACTTATCCTGTCAAATTAATTGGCTTCCCTCCCGGTTTTCTTCCTGAACTACGTTAAATTAGTGGCCTACAAATCAAAACCAACAAACAGCATTATGAAAAAACTACTCCTCCTCGCCTTCCTGTTGCCATTACTGGCAGCAGCGCAGGACAAAGGCATCCATTTCGAGCATGGCAGCAGCTGGGCCGATGTGCAGGCCAAAGCCAAAGCTGAAAACAAATACATTTTCATGGACTGTTTCACTACCTGGTGTGGTCCCTGCAAGTTTATGTCGGCCAATATTTTCCCGCAGGAAAAAGTAGGCAGCTTTATGAATGACAAATACATCAGCGTAAAGGTACAGATGGATCAAACAGACAAAGACAATGAAGAAGTAAAAAGCTGGTACGCTGCCGCCAAACAAATTGAGAAAGACTACGCCATCCGTGCATATCCCACCTTCCTGGTGTTTGCACCCGACGGACGTATTGTTGACCGCCAGGTAGGCGGCGCCGAAGCAGATCAGTTCATTGAAAGATGCGCTGCATCCCTGAATCCGGCCACACAATATTACACACAGCTGGACCTCTATAAAAAAGGAAAGAAAGATACCGCCTTCCTTCGCCAGATGGCACTGCTGGCATTGAATAAATATGACCAGGAAAATGCGTCCATCATTTCCAAAGAATATCTTGCCCAGCAGAAAGATCTTTACACTCCTGTAAACCTCAACTTCATCGCTAAATTTACCAACAGCAGCAAAGATGTAGGATTTGATATGTTCCTGCACCATGCCGATAAAGTAAATAAAGTACTGGGACCCGGTAAGGCAGAAGAAAAAGTAATGGGCATCGTGGCACAGGAAGAAGTGTATCCGCAGCTGATGAAGAAAGACGGCAGCAAACCAGATTGGGCTACCCTTGAAAGCAGCCTGACAAAAAAATATCCTGCCTTCGCGGAAGAACTGCTCCTGAAAACCAAAGTACAATACTTCAGCTATGTAAAAGATGCTGATAATGCGGTGGCTAACATTGTTGCCTATATGAAAAAATATGGCCACAAAGCTGATCCCCAGTCATTAAACGAATATGCATGGACCATCTTCGAAAAATGCAACGACATGCAATGCATTGAACAGGCCCTGGAATGGAGCAAACGCTCATTCAAAGACAACGAAGTGCCTGCATTCATGGACACTTACGCCAACCTGCTGTATAAGGCCGGTAAAAAAGAAGACGCCCTTGCATGGGAAGAAAAAGCCCTGAACAAAGCCAGCGGCGACGAAAAGAAAAACTACGAAACTACCCTGGAGAAAATGAAGAAGGGTGAAAAATACTGGGAATAGTGCGGGTTTTGTCTTTTCCAGGATTAACCATGATCACACTGATTTAGGAATTTGATCACTTTTGATTTAAAAAGATTTGGGGAGATATAAGCGAATTTCCGCTCATATCTCCCCAAATCTTTTATAAAATCCAAAAAGTAAAATCAAAGAAATCAGTGTGATCATGGTTAATCCTGGAAAAGACAACATCCGCGTCAATCACTTCATAACAAGTTTATAAACAAATGCGATACGCGGTTGCTCCAGGTTCCACCCTCCCACTTCTTCCAGCACCAGCTCCCGGTGCTTTTTGCTGATATCCCTTAAAGCATTTCCCACAGATTTACGCAGGTATTCACTTTCCTTTGACTTCAGTTTACTGATCATGCGGATGGCCGTTTCCGGATGTTCCTTAAAATAAGGACGTGCCGTCCAGATACGGAGCCCCTCCACTACGGCCCTGTTCAGGTTGGGATGCGGATCATTCAGCCACAGCCTGATTTCCGGGAGTGCTTTTTCATAGCCAATGCTGCTGCAATAGTGATCAAAGGCTTTGGCCAGCATTTCCTGTACACGCCAGTTATCATCTGCCACTACTTTTGTTTTCAGCCATGTTAATGCCTTATTGTTTGCCGGAGAGAGGAGTCCGAGCAACCAGGTGCCCAACATGCGTTCCTGGTAGCTTTCCCCGGCTATCAGTGTGGCGGCTGTTTTCAGGTGATCCTGGCTGGTGTCTTTTAGTAAGCTATCACCTGCTTCCAGGATATGCTTAAAGCCATGTTCTACTTTTTTTATTTCTGTAATAACAGCAGATAACATGATTGAAATGATTTGGGTTCTGATACCAAATATAAAAAGGACCGGCATAACGCCAGTCCTTTCCATGTAAAAAATTATCCTTTATGGCGTGGTAATCCACCAGGTGTTTCCAAACGGATCTTTTACACCGCCGGATTTGCCGTACGACTGCTTTGTTACCGGCATTACTTCTGTAGCGCCTTCTGCCAGCGCCTTTTTAAAAGTAGCATCTGCATCTTCCACGTAAATGAACAGTCCTGCATTGTCCGTACCCCAATTGGGGTTCGACTGGCCAAACATAATAACACTGCCACCGATACTGATTTCGCCATGCATGAGTTCTTTGGTACCCTCCCTGTAGCTGCGGTGATTCTCCTTTGCGCCAAATACCTTACCGGTAAAATCAAAAAAGCCTTCTGCATCTTGCAGGATCAGATACGGCATTACCTGTTGATGTTTTTCTGGTAATTTCATAACATTTATTTTAAGGTTAAACGTCTCTTGCACAAAATTGCAATAGTATCCCCTGATAAAATTGGAAGAAACCGACATTCTTGTTAGTCGCGCCAGTCGGTGGCTCCGGAGCGGCCGGAGAAATACTGTTTGGGATGCATACCTGAAAACGCGCGGAAGTCGCTGATAAAATGCGACTGATCATAATACCCGCATTCGAGCGCAAGGCGTCCCAGGCTCATCACCTGCCGGTTGTAAAAGGCGGTGGCCGACTGGAAACGGACAATCCTTGAAAACAATTTAGGGGATAGTCCTGCGTACTGTTTGAACTGGCGCTCAAACTGCCGCTCCGACAAATAGTATGCCTGTGAAAGAGATTGTATGTTCATGGAAGGCCGATGATGGATGATATCCCTGATAGCCGCAAAAACCGGCAGGTCCGCCACACGGCTGGCTGCCAGCCGCTGCTCTGTAAACCGGCAAAGGATATCACAACGCTCCCGGTTATTCTTCGCCAGCATGATCTTTTCTTCAAGGATGCTGCCTTCACCTTTCAGCAGGTATTTTAATTCAGCAGTAGTATTCGTGAGATCTGCGGCGGAAATATTAAACAACAGGGGTACAGCCTGCGGGTAAAAGTACACACCAAAAATACTGAATCCTGCATCGATGGTATACTTCCGCAGGATGTGTGTGGCGCCCTGCACACCGGAGGTAAACGATTTACTGATATCACCGTTATCCGCCAGTTCATCGAACAGCCCGCGGTAATGGAACACCAGCTCCACACAGGCATCGGCCATATTGTAATGCGTATAACCCGTGTCCCCCTCCAGCACCCAGAAGAACCGGATGACGTGTGCAAGATGGGGCGGTGGTGGAATGGTTTGATAATGCATCACCCTAAATTTACAAAAAGCATTTCAGCTTTTGGCATCGCGTTGTAAACAGGCCATCACCAGCAATACCAATGCGGCAATCCCTGCCAGCGTGCGTACAAGATGCCAGTTATTCCACGGCCTGGCAAACGCTACGCGCATATCATGCAGTTGCGCCGCCGAAGCCCCTTCAGTATGAAAGGCCGCCAGCTTATCGTTGAGGGGAATATTGGCGAGCACTGTTACCCCGAAAGAGCCAATCACAAATATCAGCGTAGCTGCCAGGAGGTACCCGCTGCGGCGGGTAAACGCGGGCCGGGCATTGAGCCAGGTAGCCAGTGGCAGCAATACCGGTGCGCCTAAAAAACTTACTATAAAGGCAGGGTTCACAATGGCCACATTGATCGCCTGGGTAGCTGTTATATAGGCAGCATCCGGCAATTGCGCAAATGCTATATTCACAGAAACAGCAAACGCATAAAATAAACCCGCTACCAGGGCGGTGGTGATAGTGGCAAGCGCCAGTATAAAAGTCTTCATTACGTTAACCGGGTATTTTTAATCCCATTGCAATATTACTTCCCTCCCATTTCCGGAAATAGAACAAAACCGACACATCAATCTATATAGCCGGCAGCCGCTTTGCCCGACTCCTGGTGTTTGGCCGGCTGGAAAATATCGAAGTAATAGAGATGCTCCTTTGCATATAGGGGCAGCTGCGCTTTTAAACGGGTTTTAAAGCCGTTAAAGTCCTTTGCCGGGGATTGGGTCCAGGCGGTTTCCGCCAGCGCAGCTATGCGGGGGAAAAGCAGGAAATCCAGCCGGTTGTTGCTATGAATGGTTTCTGACCACAGGCATGCCTGTACGCCTAATATCAGGGATTCATGCCCCCGTGTGGCAGGAACAGCGGCAGCGGAGAAATCGTATACAGATTGTAAAGGATTGAATTCACCATCTTTCCACCTGCGCCCGATTTTGTGGCTGCTGTCCTGGACAAAATCAAAATAAAACGGTAACCGCGGGCATAGCACTACGGAATATCCTTTCTGAAATGCCATCGCCAGGTTCTCCGGTTTTTCGTGACGCCACCAGCATACAATGGTGCTGTCGGCAGGCAGGGAGGCGGTGGCAATTTCATCCCAGGCCATTACTTTATTATGCAGCTTCAAAACGGTGTCGGCCATCCGTTGAATAAAATAGTCCTCTACCTGTTTGCGGTCTTTCAGGCTGTGGGCTTCTTTTAACCGGATGATGCCGGTATCCTGGTCCCAGCCGGCGTTGCCAAAGGTTACTTCGTCGCCGCCGAGGTGAATGAGCTGCGCGGGAAACAGTTGAGCCGTCTCCGTTAGTATATCCGCCAGGTAAGAGTAAGTTCCTTCCCTGCCGGGGTTAAAGGTGAACTGCGGATACTTTGCGGTACCGCCACCGTCGAATGCAGGGTAGGCCCTGTTGGCGGCCCCGGCATGACCCGGCATATCTATTTCAGGAATAATGTCGATGCACCGTGCTTTTGCATAGGCAACTATTTCGCGGATATCGTTCTGGGTGTAATAGGCCGCAGGTGCACTTGGATCACTGATATTGCCGATGCCGCCAACGGTAGTGAGCAAAGGATATTTCTTGATCTCCAGCCGCCATCCGGGCATGTCTGTTAAATGCCAGTGAAAACGGTTCAGTTTATAAAAAGCCATCCAGTCGAGGATAGACTTCACTTTCTCTTTACCAAAAAAATACCGCGATTCATCCAGCATTACGCCGCGCCACGAATATAGCGGGGCATCGGTGATATTCCAGCAGGGTACCTGCAAAGCTTTTCCGGATACCGGCGCCACTGCAGCGAGCTGCAACAGGCTGATGATACCGTTAAACACGCCTTCCCGTGCGCCCCCTGAAATGGTGGCGGTTTGCTTATTCATAATAAGCGTATAGGCATCTATGTTAGTAGCGGATTTCTTTTCCAGTAAGATAACGGTGCTGCCGGATTTCCGTTGCAGCGGAACATGGATATGATAACGGCGAAGCAGTTCCTGCTGCAGCCAGGTAGCCAGCGGAACCATGGACGTGTCTTCCCAGCTGATAGTGGATTGTGCGCTGATGTCAAAAGTGCCGTGCGTCTTCCCTGCTTTTACGGGCAGCGGGATCACCGGGCATATTTGCTGTGCGGCAACGGGAATAGCAGTAAATACAATGGCGATGGCCAGCAGGTATTTTTTCATGTTCAAAGCTGATTTTCAGGAGCAACTGGTGCGCCGGCGGACAAAATAATAAAATATCGCCAGTACTTCTCCATAAAATAATATATAAATATTTCTCCATTATTATATCCCCGGTTTAGTTACAGGTCAACGGCTTAATCCTACAGTTCAACACTTAATCAATGGCCGACCGGTATACCAGTGGCATATTTGCAATAAATGATGATGTATGCAACACCTCTCCGTTTTAGTGATCAGCAGTATGATGTTCGTCCGGTCATTATTCGTTGATACCAGCGAATTCAAACTGGTGAAACAGGATAACGCCATCGCGTTGTATGAAAGATGGATTCCCGGCGCCGGTGGTGAAAATGTAAGGGAGATCAAAGCCATCTTCCAGGTGAAATGCGCCATACCGGCGGTGATCGGGCTTTTCAAAGACCAGGCACGCGGCCGCGAGTGGAATACCAATGCCAGCGATTACCGGATAGCCACGGCTCCCGATCCTCATCACTGGATCACCTATATTAAGTATGATATCCCCTGGCCGGTAGACGACCAGGACTGCTGCCTGCTATACCGCTACCAGGAAATGACCGGCGATGCGGCGGAAGTGGCGTTTGAAAGCATCACCGATCACCGCTTCCCTTTATACAATAAAACAACACGGATCACCGGCACGCGGGGAAAATGGATCATGGCGCCCTTGGAGAACGGGCAGCTGCAGATCACTTATATGGTCACCACCGACCGTAGTAAGAAAATTCCCCGCTGGGTATCCGATCCTATTATTCATGATAACCTGTTCAGGACCATGACAAAATTCAAAAGCCTGCTTGAAAATAAAACGTATGCCAGACAATAAATATACGCTCATCACCGGCGCCAGTTCCGGTCTGGGCAAGGAATTCGCTATTCAATGCGCCAGGAAAGGCATGAATATTATCCTCATTGCCCTGCCGGGAAGCCGCCTCCAATCTGTAGCGGAGAGCCTGGAACTGGAATACCACATCCACGTAAAAGTGTTTGAATTTGATTTGTCCGACAGCGACGTACTGAAGCAGCAACTGCAGATCATTACCCGCAACCATGATATCAACTTCCTGATCAACAATGCCGGCATCGGCGGCACGTCTTCCATTACCCACACCTCACTGGAACGGATAGACGATATTATTATGCTCAATGTAAGAGGCACCGTACTACTTACCCATCTGCTGATCCCGCACCTGCTGAAACACCCGCAGAGTTATATCATGAATATAGCCAGTATGGCTGCTTTCACGCCTATTGCCTATAAAACGGTGTACCCTGCATCCAAAGCATTTATCTCGTCTTTTTTCCTGGGATTAAAAGAAGAACTGGCCGGTACCGGTTTATCCGTAAGCGTTATATACCCAGGTCCTATTATGACCAACTCCCATACCTCCCGGCGTATTATCAGCCAGGGACTGAAAGGAAAAATGGGGCTGCTGTCTACCCCCGATATTGCGCACATTGCACTGAAAGGCACGCTGGCCGGCCACCCGGTGATCATACCCGGCCTGATGAATAAGATCAATCATGTGCTGATGCAGTTGCTGCCACTATCATTCCGGATGAGGATCGTATCCAGGGAAGTAAAAAAAGAAATCCCATATAGCTTATCTGTCTAAAAAAAATTTATGAAAAAAGTACTGATCACCGGCGCCAATGGATTCCTCGGTTCTAATTTAACACGGGAGTTATACCGCATGGGGTTTGATATAAAAATTATAATCCGGCCTTCGGCCGATGTGAAAGGCATTGAGGACATCCCCTGTGAAATCTTTTACGGGAGCATCAATAACAACGATGATGTACATGAAGCCGTGAAGGGCTGCGACATCGTGATCCATGCAGCCTGTATTACCGCACAGTGGGGTATTTCATTTGCCGAATATGAACATACCAACTTCACCGCCACTAAGTATATTACCGCGGCCTGCCTCGAACACAAGGTGCAGAAATTTATTTACGTAAGCACTGCCAATACCATCGGGCCGGGCGATAAAAACAGTCCGGGTAACGAACTAAACGGTTTTACCCTGTTCAATGCCAACTCCGGTTACATCAATACTAAATACCTTGCGCAACAATATGTGCTGGAACAGGTTGCCAGCAGGCAACTGCCGGGCATCGTGGTAAACCCCACCTTTATGATAGGCCCGCATGACGTGAAACCCAGCTCCGGTAAACTGATCCTGTACGGACTGAAACACCGGTTACTTTTTTATCCGCCCGGCGGTAAAAACTTTGTGCATATCAAAGACGTATGCCGGGGTATCATCAATGCCATTGAAAAAGGTAAAACAGGCGACTGCTACCTGCTGGCCGGTCAGAATCTCAGCTATGCAGAATTCTTCCGGTTGCTGAAAAAGATCTCCGGCAAACGGCAGCTGCTCATCCCTATCCCAAGCTTTATCCTGAAAGCCGCCGGTATCATAGGTTCCCTGCCGGGCATCTCCGGAAAATTAAATTATACCACTGCTTACATGCTATGCCTCGATAACTATTATTCCGGCAAAAAATCGGAACGGGAACTGCAGCTCAGCTATACCCCCGTAGAAGCCGCTGTTACAGGCGCATTTACGTGGTTTAAGGAAAATAACTACATTTAGTAATACACAAGCCATCAGATGAACTTCCAGGAAAATGAAAAATTATTCTCCAGCAAACTGTTCCTGTACCTTTCCAGGATACTGATACTGTATACCTTCAGTATCATCTTCAAATCCTTTGACCATACTTTTGTAACAGGTTTGCAGATGATGGATTTCAGGGGACAGATGTTCAGCCTGTTCTATGTGGTGTTTGGTCTTATTGCCTGGGAAGGCGCCGCCTGGCTGGCCCGCACGGTAGAAAGGAAAACAATGAACAAACACACATCCGGTAAACTGGTGTTCCTTTGCGCCGTTCTGCTGATATATGGTGTGCTGGTAGCGTACCTGTTTGGCCTCTTCTATTCGTTGAGCGACATCCTGTTGTTTAACCGCTACGAAGCATGGGAAAGCTTCATCCGCTTCAGCTACGACCTGAACTTCGGCACGTTTATGTTTTACCTGCTGATCTTAACATTTAACGGGATCATCTTTTACTATTCCGGCTGGAAAGAATACCAGCTACAAACAGAAAGACTGATGCGGGAAAATATCCAGGCAAGATATGATGCGTTACGCAACCAGATAGATCCGCACTTCTTTTTTAATTCGCTCAGTGTGCTGACCAACCTGGTATATAAAAGCCCGGACCTTTCCGCCGATTATATTACGCAGCTGGCCAAAACATACCGGTACATCCTCGATAAAAAGTTTGAGAACCTGGTACCCGTACAAACGGAACTGGATTTCCTCGATGCTTATCTTTTCCTGATCCATATCCGCCACCAGCAAAGCATACAGTTCAGCGCCGATATTCCGGAGAAGGTAAAAACCAAAGGGATGATTCCACCGGTAACCCTGCAGATGCTCATTGAAAACGCCATCAAACATAACCGGTTTTCCGCACAGGACCCGCTGCTGATCACTATTAAAAGCGATGGCAATTTCCTGGTAGTATCCAATCACAAAAGACCCAAAGTTCACCCGGAAATTTCTTCCGGTATAGGACTTGAAAATATCCAGAAAAGATATGCGCTGATCAGCAACAGCAATATTGAAATCAGCGAAACAGCAGAAATGTTTATTGTAAAATTACCCATCATCAGTGGATCATGAGAATAGTTATTTTTGAAGATGAGATGCATAATGCCGAGCGGCTCATTCAGTTACTGCACAAGTGTAATGCAGCGATACAGGTAGTTGCGGTTATTACTTCCGTGGAAGAAGGAATCCGGTGGCTGGAACAGCAGCAGCCGGTGGATCTGATGCTGATGGATATCCAGTTATCTGACGGCAACTGCTTTGAAATATTCAGCAAAACAAAAGTACGTACGCCCATCATTTTTACCACGGCGTATGATGGCTTTGCACTACAGGCGTTTAAGGTAAACAGTATTGATTATTTGCTAAAACCCATCGACGCCGACGATTTAAAGAATGCCTTAAACAAATACGAACAGTTCAGACCGGCCAATAATTACACCGTAGATATCAGCAGGATCGCGGAAGAGTTTCTGCGCCGCGACAGTGCCCGCTTTATCGGCAGGATCAACAACCAGCTGATCTATGTAAAAGCGAAAGACATTGCCTGGCTGCAATTTGCGAGGGGTACCACCTGGGCCACCACCATTACCAATCAGCGGGTACCACTGGATTATTCTCTCGATCAGATTGAACAACTGCTGGACAAGCACCAGTTTTTCCGCATCAACCGGCAGTTCATTATCCAGATAGATGCCATTAAAAAAATCACCACTTATTACAATAGCAGATTAATTCTTCAATTAGCACCCGATGTTGATACTGATGTTATTATTAGCCGTGAAAGGGTTTCTGAATTCAAAAACTGGCTCGAAGGAAAAAGCGAAAGCACCGCAGGGTGAAGAGGAATTACCGAAGGCGGTCCCTTGCTGAACAGGAAAATAAAAACAGGCTATCAGCCCTGCGTTTGTTTGGGATTAAAGAAGATTTTAAAGGTGCTTCCTTCGTGTAAGATACTGTTCACTTCCGTCATGCCACCGGAAGCATCTACAATTTTCCTGACAAGGAACAAACCGATGCCTAACCCTTCCATTTCCGGATGCAGGCGCTTATACATATTGAATACGGTCCCGAGTTTATCCTGTTCTATTCCGATCCCGTTGTCTTTTACTTCCAGTAACAGGAATCCGTTTTCTTTGCGGGTATTGATATGAATTTTCAGCTGCCGGTCCGGCGACCGGAATTTGATGGCATTGGTGAGAAGATTATAGATAATGCTGCGAAAGTTCTTCTTCGAAAATACCAGATGGCTTTCTTCAAGATTTCTTATAACAACTGCCTTAGCAGCCTGTACTTTATCCTGGATACTAAAAAAAACTTCATCCAGTATGGTACTGACATCAACTTCCTATGCTTCCTTCAGCGACTCGCTTTCAATTTTCCCTACTTCCGCCAGCTCCCGCAGGTTTTCTTTAAACCTGACAATAGAAGATTGAATCATATCTGTATACCTGACAACCTCATTGTCTTCCATATCCAGTTTCTCATCCAGCAATCTCATCAAACCTTCTATATTCGTAAGTGGTCCTAACAAATCATGAGAGGCAGAGTATACAAAATTATCCAGGTCTTCATTAATGCGCTGCAGGCTCAGGTTGGAGCGGTGTAACTCCAGCTGGGCTTTATTCAAAAGAGTGATATCATTAAAAGAAATAATTGCGCCATCCTGTTCATGATCCAGTTGCCGGATATAGGGCATTATCATCATCTGGTACCAGTTTCCATTCAGCGATTCCACTACTCTCAGCACCACCGCGCCATTTTTGATTACCGAAAGGAGGTCCTGTTCGAGGGAATTGTATTTAAAATTGACGGTAATATGCTGAATGGGTCTGCCGATATCGCTTTCCTGCAGATTGATATGCTTTACGGCGGCAGGAGAAAACTTTTTCAGCATCAGGTTATTGTCTACAAACAATTGCCCGTTGAGGTTACTCCTGAAATAATTATCCATGTCATCGTTCAGCACATTGAGTTCCTTTATTTTCAGCTGGTAGTCGGTGTTAATAGTTTGCAGCTCTTCATTTACCGATTGCATTTCTTCATTGGCGCTTTGCATTTCTTCGTTGGCAGAAACCAGCTCTTCGTTGAACGACTGCATATTTTCACTGGATGCTTCCAGCTTTTCCGTGGCTTCCTGTAACCGTTCGCGGGTATCTTTCAGTTCTTCTTCCAGGCTTTGCAGGCCTGCATTGAGATAAGTTTGTACATCAAAAGGCAGTACTTCCTGTTTTTGTGCTTCCTTATTTTCGCTGAAAAGTACCAGTAGCAGGGAGCGGTCCCCTTCCCTTGCACGAAGCGGACGGATAGTAAGATCAATTACTTTCGCGGGATCATAATCTGCCACCGGAATACCGGTTACGGTTATACGCTCATTATCCTTCCTGGCCTGCCTGGCGGCTGTTACATACACTACCCCAAGTGATTTTGGCAGCAGCTCCATCAGGTCAAAACTGAAGACCTGCTGCAACAGGAAATGTTCTACCTTGCCGAAATATTTAACAACCTGGTTATCCTGGTCCACACACATACCGGCAACATTTACTTCTTCCAGCAACATTTCATTTACTTCTTCCAGCATAATACTTCGCTTTCCGGTATTACCGGTTTTTTTTGATGGAATTAAAGGCGCCAAACTATTATCTGCTATCATCACCGGCGTAAATATATCGAACCTTACAGACCGGGCCGATTCCTGGTTACGGTATATTTTCCATTTCTTATTAATTTCTGTGAGATAGGGTAATAACATCCCGGGATTTTCGCTGGAGCCGAGGAACAGGTATCCTTTCTGGCTAAGTCCGAAATGCAGCATCGAAAGCGCCTTTTTCTGCAGAGATATGTTCATGTAGATGAGCAGATTGCGGCAACTGATCAGGTCCATGTTACAGTATGGCGGATTCTTTACTACGTTATGTTGTGCGAAGATCAGCATTTTGCGGATATGCTGTTTGATGCGGTACCCACTGCCTTCCCGGTTAAAATATTTCTCCAGTCGCTCTGCCGACAGCTCACTCCGGATGGCATCTCCATATAAACCTTTACCGGCAAACTCCAATGCTGGCTTATCTATGTCGGTGGCAAATACTTTTACCTGGATATCCTTACCGGCTTTTTCTAACTGTTCGTGTAACAGGATCGCCATCGTATAGGCTTCTTCTCCGGTGGCACAGCCTGCTATCCAGATCTTTATTTCTTCTTCTTCCTTTTTTCGCTGCACAATTTCCGGCAATACCGTTTCCGCAATCACCTGGAAAGCCTCCGGGTTCCTGAAGAAGGCAGATACACTGATCATAAAGCTTTGGGCCAGCGTTTCCACTTCGCCGGGGTGTGCCAGGAGGTATTGATAATAAGCTTCCACAGCATCTAAAGCGAGATATACCATGCGTCGCCTGATACGCCGCAGGATGGTGGTGGGCTTATATTCTGAAAAATCAAATGGTAAACGCTCCCTGATCAGGTCAATAATAGCGATCACACTTTTATCTTCCATTGCCTGCGCGGCGGGAGGCAAAATACTTCTCTTCGCCTTACTTACATACTGTGTGATCACCATGGGCATATCTGCCGGCGCCAGTATATGATCTGCCACGCCGGTAGCAATAGCCTCCAGGGGCATACTGTTATATTGGGCGGTATCCGGGTCCTGTACAATAATTAATCCTCCTGCCCTGCTGATATTCACGATTCCTTCACTGCCATCATTGCCGGAGCCTGAAAGTATGACGGCTATGATATGATATTCACTATCTGCTGCCAGTGAGTTGAAAAAGGTGTTGATAGTTTTATGGGGAGCGGAACTGCTGTCCTTGTCTTTCAGCAACAGGCGGCCGTCCTGTATGGTCATGCACTGCTGGCTGGGGATCAGATATACCTGGTTAGGCTCTACGAGCATATTATTGGCTGCTTCCGTTACCTTTAACTGACTGTGCCTGGAAAGTATTTCCGCCATCCGGCTTTTATAATCGGCAGGGAGGTGTTGTATAATCACGTAAGAGGCCTGCGCCAGCGGGGTGTGATCAAAAAAAGACTGTAGTTCTTCCAGACCACCGGCAGAAGCGCCTATAGCAATAATAAAATGTGGTTCCTGATTATAATGAGTACTCATGCAAAATATTTAAGCTACTTTCCTTCTTATTCTGATGAGACCACCGGGAAGTGTCCGGTTATATTTCATCTAATGTAGGAAATAATAACCGGCCACCATTTTTTTATTACCTGCCCTTAAATATTAATTATTCTGCATTTTTAGATATCTATTGATCAACGCGCCTAATTTCTCATACCCTGTTTCATTGGGATGCAGCCCATCCGTAAACAATTGTTCTTCAATTTTCCCGCCCGGTTTCAGGAACAGTTTTCCCGCATCCACGTACTGGATATTTTTACCGGCAGCGCGTTTTGCGATCAGCTGGTTGATGCGTACTACCCTGCTTTCCATATTGCGGCGGGGCAGGATACCCATCAGTATAATTTTAGCAGCACCCTGCCTGGCCTGTATTTGCTGCAACAGGTACTTTATGCCATCCGCAATTTCCTCATCGGTATTTGCCTGCAGGTTGTTGGTACCAATCATTAATACAATATAGCCCGGCGTAATACCATCCAGTTCGCCGTGTTGTACACGCCATAACACGTTCTCAACCCGGTCCCAGCCGAAGCCCATATTCACGGCCTGTTTGGGCTCAAAGTATTTGTCCCATGAACTGGTGCCCCTGCGCACTTTTGCCACGGGGTTGCCTCCCCAGAAATGCGTAATGGAGTTGCCCATGAACACTACTTTGGGTTGATGCGCTTTGTTCCAGGCCAATACTTCCTCATGCCGGGTTTCCCAGTCGTAGGTAGCGGCATCGCGGCGTTGTGTAATGGGCGTAGTGGTGACAGTATTACCACTTTCCTGATGAAAAATTTCACGGATCTTTTTCGCATAGGCGTTAGCGTAGTGCATCATGCCAATGTCGTTGGGATGAGTGCCATCTACCATGCTTTCAATGTCCTGGCCTATTTCGTCCTTTGTGAGCAGGCTGATATTTTTCACGCCGGCTTTCAGCAGGGAGTCCCTTACTTCGCGCAGGGTAATGTTCACCTGCGTATACAGGGCTTTGCGGGTGGAATCCATTTCACCATCGGTGTACCCGTCGTGTTCCGTGAGCAGGATAGGCGTGCCGGGGCGTTGCTGCTGCAAAAAAGTAACCGCGTTGGTGATACGTTTTTTCAGTTCAGCGCCGGCGTATTGGGCGCCGGTGAGATTAGGCAGGCAATCCAGCACAAAGAGACGGGCATCCAGTTCGGCCACCCGGTCCAGTACTTCCTTCTCGAGGCGGCCGTTGCCGGAGAACGCGAGATTGATCACGGGCGTTTCCAGCTGCCGGGAAAGGAGATTAGTCCAGGCCATACCCGGCCGCGATGCACAGGCGCCCTGGGCAATAGAGGTGCCGTATACCACAATGGGCGCAGATTTACGCACCGGCAGCGGTTTCAACATGCTTTCTGCCGGCACATCAACAGACAACCACTTTACGGAATTATACAACGGCAGATAAAGCGTATAATCGATATTCTTTACATGCTGATCGTATTTTTTCAGGCGTGTAAACCGGTATACGATGGTATCACGGAAGTCATATTTCCCTGCGCACCACATCCATTGTCCATCGATGCTTTTGGCGTAGAGGTCTACCCCGCTTACACCCGTGGCAGCCATGTGCGGCATAGCAGCAGGGCCGGAAACGGTATATTTAATCACTATTTCATCGGCGTCTGTTCTGAAGCGGAGACTGAGCCCTGCGCTGTTGTTAGACAAGTTCCATACCGGCGGCCGTACTTCTTTTTCTGATATAGCGGGCAGGCGGTCGTAATAGTTTTTTAATCCTGTTTTCCATCCCTGCCCTTCCAGCGCATACACGCTGTCGGTAGTGGCTGGTGTCCATGTTTTAAAAGCGCGGGGTGTTTGCGCAAAGCACATACCTGCGGATAACAGCAGCGCCGCAATAGCGGGCATCATTTTCATCTTCATAACACAATCGTTGTTTCTATAAATTAATAGCCCCATTTTTTCATTACTGCCAGGTCATCGCGCACGGCATCCAACGGCGCCTGTCCCTGGTAGGACTCCTGCTCAATAATAAAGTGCCTGGTACCACCGGATTTTTTACCGAGATCAATTACTTCTTTCACCGGTATAATACCTTTGCCCAATACAGTGCTTTCGTATTTACCGCCCATTTCACCTTTGTCTGTTTTAATTTCATCCTTTACATGCATCAGCTCAAAACGGCCAGGGTACTGCTTTATAATATCCAGTGCAATACCGCCGGCATGATACATATTGCCAATATCCAGCTGCTGCGCTACCAGGGAAGGATCCGTGTTCTGCAGGATGAGGTCAAAGATCTTTTGTCCGTTCAGTTGCTGGCTGAATTCAAAATCATGGTTATGATAGCCGAACTTCATCCCTGATTTTTTACATAAGGCGCCGCTTTTATTGAATACATCCATGTAAGCTTTGAAGTCGTCGTAGTTTTTACGCAGGCTTTCATCCAGCCACGGGCTGATCACATAGTGCTGTCCTACGATGGCAGCATCTTCCACCGTATATTTCCATTCGTCGGTGAAATCATTCTTTGCGGCGTCCCAATGTTGTTTACCCATTACGGTATGTCCGCTTGGCATCAGCAACCCGAGATCGTCGAGGAGTTTTTTAAACTCTTTGGCGGAGTAACCATAAAATTTCCGCTTGCTGTATCCGGCATGTTCTACATTTTTGTAGCCCATGGCGGCGAGCTGTTTGAGCGTACCCGACGGATCTTTTTTCATATCATCGCGGATAGAATACAGCTGTATGCCCAGCACCGGCTTGCGTACAGTGGCAGCCAGCAGGTCCTTTGACAACAGTGCGGTGCCGGCGATAGCCAGGCTCCCTTTCAACAGGAAATTTCTTCTTGAAATGCTCATAATAAAAGATATTTTGGTTGTTGAATGATTACTATTAAAGGGCAAATGCCAGGTATGTATCTCCCGGTTTCTTTCCCAGTTTACCACCACCGCAGGCGATCACCACAAATTGTTTTCCTTCCACTTCATATACTGCCGGTGTGGCAAAGCCACAGGCGGGCAAATCAACTTCCCACAGCAGCTGTCCTGTTCTTTTATTAAACGCCCGGAACTTACTATCGGCAGTAGCTGCAATAAACAGCAAGCCGCCGGCGGTTACCACGGGTCCTCCGTAGTTTTCCGTACCACTGTGAATACCTTTCGCTTTCAGTTCGGGGTAATCGCCCAGGGTATCTTTCCACAGCACTTTTCCCGTGTTAAGGTCAATGGCGCTCAGCGTGCCCCAGGGCGGCATTACGGCCGGGTATCCTTCTTTCGTTAAAAATTTATTATAGCCGGTAGTGCGGTAAGGTAAATTCGTATATGCATCCACGTTCTTCCGCGGCGCGGTAAACGGTTGCTGTTGTTTCGACTTTACATCCAGTAAAAAAACGGCCAGCGCCTGCTGTTCGGTACTGTCCAGTTGTTTGAAGGCCGGCATCATTCTCCTGCCGGTATTTACCAGTTGTGTTAACGTTGTTTCCGTATATTTTGTATGGATATTTAAGAGAGATGGGAAATTACCGCCCCCCTTTCGCTCCGGTCCGTGGCACGACATACAATTGGCGGTATACAACCGCTTCCCTGCCTGGAGTTGTGTTTCCGTGACCGGGGCATGCTGGTTTTTTGTTTCCACCATCGTGAGCACCCAGGGCATTTCGCTGGCGTTTACATACATCACACCCGTTTCCGGATCTGCTGCGGGTCCGCCCCATTCAGCGCCTCCGTCGAAGCCGGGAAAGATCACCGTGCCCTGTTTGGATGCCTGCATGAAAAGCCGGCCGGTTTTATAGGACGCCAACCGCGCCCTGATATCTGCGTAGGACGAATCCGGTATCAATGTGTTCAGGTCTTTTTCCAACAACGACTGCCGCACAAATGGTTTAAAAAAAGTGGGCACCGGCTGTGTGGGCGACACCCATTCCCCGGGCAATGCCGTGTCTGCCGGCACAGGGGTTTCTGTTACCGGGTATAAAGGCTGGCCCGTACGGCGGTCCAGCAGGAAAATGAATCCTGTTTTGGTGACCTGTACCACTGCTTCCACCTGTTTGCCGTCCTTTTTCACCGTTACCAGCATTGGTGCGGTTGGCAGGTCCCTGTCCCACAGGTCGTGATGCACGGTCTGGAAATGCCAGATCCTTTTACCCGTGGCCGCATCCAGTGCCAGTACGCAATTGGCGAACAGGTTATTGCCGGGTCTTTTGCCGCCGTAGAAGTCATCAGTGGCGGATCCTACCGGCGCATACACGATGCCTTTTTCTTCATCAAGACTGAAGCCCGCCCAGGAGTTAGCTCCCCCGGTATGTTGCCAGGCATCTTTGTCGTTCCAGGAATCGTAGCCTTCTTCCCCCGGCTGCGGGATGGTATGAAAAATCCATTTCAGCCGGCCGTTACGCACGTCGTAAGCGCGGATATAGCCAGGAGCCGCTCCGGCGGCTTCTCCTACGCGGGTGCCTACAATCAGCAGGTCTTTATAAATAACGCCCGGTGTGGTGGAAGTGATATCCAGTTGATCCATATTGCGGCCCATATCGCGGTGAAGGTCCACATACCCGCTATCGCCGAAAGTATTTACAGGCGTACCGTTCAGGGCATCTATACAATACAGCCGGCCACCGGCGGTATAAAAAATGCGTTGTTCTTTGCCGTTGTTTTCATAATAGGTAATGCCCCTGCAGGGGTTAAACTGGAAAGCGTTCTTTTCTCCGGGCTTTACGGGATCAAATGTCCAGTAAGGCTTACCGGTAGCCGCATGCACGGCAAACAATTTCAGCTGTGGCGAAACGCCATACAGTCTTTCGCCCACCACTATTGGATTTACCTGGATCTGCGTCCGTTCTGCGGTGTCGCCAGTGCGATACTCCCAGGCTACTTTCAATTGTGAAACATTACCGGTATCCAGTTCCGTTAAGGCGCTGTAGTGAATGTTTTCCCTGCTGCCGCCATACACCTGCCAGGTGCGGTGAACAGTATTCTTTGAGGTGCAGGATAGTAATAACGTGGAAACTATCAACCCATAGGTGAAATTCAAGCGCATCGGAAAGAAAATGATTTCTGTTCCTTTAAAAATATACTTTTTAAAATTCTTTTTTAAGAAAACTACGGCAACGGTAAAAATAACAAAGAGAAGGCAGGTTGCCTTCTCTTTGCATTGGGTATGTAATAGATATTATCCTTTCATTTTCACTACCAGCAAGCCTTCCGGCACATCCCCGGGGTGCAGGGATGAGAGATCTACCAGGCAATCCTTCCCCTTCTGTTGCCATCTGATGGCTTTATTGCTGCCCAGTACGCTGGCTACAACGCCCTTGGCCGGCGTATAGTTACGGATCCATACCTGCTGACGGTAGGAAGGCACAAAGCAATACACTGCGCCCGGCTTTTGGGTGAAGAATAGTTCCACGTTGGCATGCTGATCAGATTTTTTCACCAGCTGGGAAATGTTGTAACCCGACATAAAGCTGGCTTCCTTTGTTTCCGGGCGTTTGCCGGCGCTCCACTGCTGGCTTACCGTCCAGGGTTTGGAGTCGTAGATCGCTTCGCCGTTTACCTCCAGCCATTTGCCGATGTCCAGCAGTTTCTGCTGCATGATCACAGGAATACGGCCGTCTGCTGTGGGGCCTATGTCCAGGAGGAGGTTACCGCCCCTGGATACAATGTCTACCAGCATCAGCACCAGGTCAGCGCTTTTCTTGTAGTCGTCGGCGGTTTCCATACGGTTATAGCCGTACGATTGCCCGATGCCCTGGCTTTCCTCCCAGATAACACCGGGTTGCATCCCGCTGCCATATTCAGAGGTAAGATAGGTGGCGCCGTTATTTTTACCACGGGTATTACTGCCCCAGCGGTCATCTACCACTACTTCATTTTTTACCGGCGACTCATTAAACAGCCAGGCCAGTAACGAAGGGCTTTGCCAGGCGGTATCTGTCAGCTCCCATTCCCCATCTGAAAATATAATGGAAGGCTTGTAACGGGTCACCAGGTCTTTGAACTGCGGCGTCATCACTTCCTTTACATACCGTTGCTTATCTTTTAACCAAAGCGGGTTAAACCATTCGTACAGGGAATAGTAGTAGCCCATCTTCAGGCCTTCCTTACGCACGGCATCTGTAAGATCTCCCAGCAGATCGCGTTTAGGCGTTCCCGTAACAGCGTTCCAGGAATGGCCCCAGGATTCATTAGCCTGCTTATTATCCCACAGGCAGTAGCCTTCATGGTGCTTGGAAGTAAGCACTACATACTTAGCGCCGGAGCGGCGAAACACTTCTGCCCACTGCTGCGGGTTATACAATGAGGCGGTAAACTGGCTTTCAAAATTTTCATACGGCGTATCTTTCCCGTAATTCTTATCATGAAAAGCCTGTACCTGCTGATGGGAGCCTTCTTTGGTGCCTCTCAGGTTGTGCCAGTACCATTCGGAATAACCACCGGGGCCAACTACTGCATAAGAGGGCACTGCATATACACCCCAGTGAATAAAGATGCCGAACTTGGCATTACTGAACCAGGCGGGAATACCGCGTTTGTTGAGGGAATTCCAGTTGGCTTCATATTGCTGGGCAAAAACCAGGGAGGCGCTCATCAGCAAAATGAGCATCCCGATACTGCGTTTTATCATAACAGAAATTTAAATCTTAATCGTCCTCAAAATTAATCATTGCGTTCACCCATAATAATGATATTTTCTCTGAATATAATAAATACTTCCCTGTCGCGCTGTTTACGGATGTTGCCGGCACATTTACCGGGGATGTCTATTCTATCTTTATGAGGGCCGTTAATGCGGGTAGCTTTATAAAAATCAGTAGCTTTATCCGGACAGCAGATGAAAAAAAATATCTCCCTGAAAAAAATTACTATCACACTGCATATTGTTATATGGAGCGTGATATTGTTGCTGCCCTATATCGTTTCCAGCGCAGCCAACGGCTACCGGATAGGCAGTTTACCGGGTTTGTTCTTTACTATTTCCGGCGTTATCCATATGGCCATCTTTTATATTCATGCCCTGGTGCTATATCCCAGGCTGTGGAACAGGCGATATTGGTGGCTTTATTTCCCGGCGGTATTCCTCCTGGTATTTTTATCTTTCCCATTAAAATATGCCATCATGCTACACTGGTTCCCGGATGTGATCCGGGATCTGGCGGCTTATAAATTTGTGTTTGGCCCGTCGGTGGGTATCTATATTATCAGCCTGGTATACTGCCGTGTAACAGATATGCTGCGCGCGGAAAGGCGGCAGAAAGAACAACAGGCGGAGCAGCTCAGCTCAGAGCTGAAGTTCCTGCGTTCGCAGGTAAGTCCGCATTTCCTGTTTAATGTACTTACCAACCTGGTATCGCTGGCCCGGAAAAAATCCGATCAGCTGGAACCGGCGCTCCTCATGCTATCCGACCTGATGCGTTACATGCTGTACGATACCGGGAAAAAGGTGCTGCTTTCCCAGGAGATACTGTATCTCAACAGTTATATTGCCCTGCAAAAGCTGCGCTTCGGCAACGAAGTGGCCATTAACGTGAAGATGCCTACCAGTGAGGCTGCCGGCAACTATACTATAGAACCCATGCTGCTGATTCCATTTGTAGAAAACGCTTTCAAACACGGTACCGGCTATACGCCGCATCCTGCTATTGATATACAGCTGGTGATGAAAGGAGATGTACTTATCTTTGAAGTGCTGAATGAGTACGATAATGATCCCAACGCCAGCAAGGACGAGAACTCAGGCATTGGTTTGGCAAATGTAAAAACAAGACTGCAACTGCTTTACCCGGAACGGCATCAGCTGCAGATCAGGGATGAACCGCCGCTGTTTCATATCACCTTAACACTGAAGCTCACATGATACGTTGTATAGCCGTAGATGATGAACAACTGGTAAGGGAGCTGCTGGAAGATAATATCCGGCAGGTGCCTTTCCTGCAACTGGTAAAAACCTGCCGCAACGCCATGGAAGCGCTGGAGGTATTACAGCAGGAACCCATTGATCTTATTTTCCTGGATATACAAATGCCCCGGTTGAATGGCCTGCAGCTGCTGCAATCGCTGCAACAGCCGCCGATGGTGATTCTTGTTACTGCCTATGAAGAATACGCACTGGAAGGATTTAACCTGCAGGTAGTGGATTACCTGCTTAAACCTTTTTCCTTTGAACGTTTCCTGAAAGCGTGTAACCGTGCCAGTGAGCTGTTCCGCCTGAAAAAACCGGCGCCGGCAGAAGAACATTCTTTCTTTGTAAACGTGGAATACACACAGGTAAAGATCCTCACGGCAGACATTACCTATATAGAAGCCCTGAAAGATTATATCAAGATACACCTGTCCGGTACCGCTAAACCCATACTCACCCGCATGACCATGAAAGCCATGGAAGAGAAACTTCCTGCCGGCGCGTTTATCCGCACACATAAATCCTACCTCGTGGCGGTGAAGAAAATTACGGCCGTTAAACGCGACCTGGTATGCATCGGCAACATCGAAATACCCGTGAGTGAATTCTATAAAGAGAATGTAAACAGGATGCTGCAATCCTGAACCGTTCCCGTTTTGTCGCAACACTTCCCCCTCCCGTCTACTCTTCAAAATACCAGTAATACTTCCCGGTAGCTTTGCGGTTATAATACTAACCGTCATGAAAACAGGGTTATTTTTTATCGCACTGCTTCCTTTTGCCGCCATTGCGCAAAGCAAACAGGACACCACTATAAAAAGCAAACGCCCCCTGCAGGAAGTAGTGGTAAGCGCCGGCAGCTTTGAAGCCAGCGACCGCGCCAAAGGCGCCTCGCTTACACCTATTGATGCCGTAACAGTAGCAGGCAGTAATGCCGATATCTCACAGGCGCTGCGCTCCCTGCCGGGCGCGCAACAGATCGGGGAACAATCCGGGCTTTTTGTACGCGGCGGTACCGGCGATGAAACCCGGCAGTTCATCGACGGCACCCTGCTGAAAACACCCAACTACCCCGCTGTTCCCGGCGTGCCGCAATATGCGCGGATCAACCCCTTCCTGTTCAAAGGCATCCTGTTCAGCTCAGGCGGGTACTCCGCTTTATATGGTTCCGCCATGAGCAGCGCCCTTATCATGGAAAGCACCGACCTGCCGGAAAAAACCTCCGCCAGCTTCAGCGTGTTCCCCGCCAACCTGGGCGCAGGTTTCCAGCACCTGGCGCAGAATAATAAAAGCAGTTATGGCGTGAACCTGAACTACAGCAATCAATCGTTGTATAACAACGTAGTGCCGCAGGTACCTGACTACTTCGCCGGCCCCGCTTATGCAGACGGCAACTTCAACTTCAGGATACGTACCGGCAAAACAGGTATGCTCAAACTATACAGCAACTGGAGCTACAGCGATGTAGGCATGCGCAAACCAGACATCGACAGCGCCGCTCTTAACGCCGGCTACCAGGTGCGCGGCTGGAACAGTTATAATAACCTCAGCTTCCGCAGCTACCTGAACAACAACTGGAAAATGGACCTCGGCGCGGTGTACAGCTATAACCGCGAAGCAACGGCCAACAGTCTCACGGATGCGAAAGGCAATACCGCCGTTTCATCTCTCCCTTATAAAACAGGCAACAGAACCATCCGCACCGATTTCGCACAGGCCAGGATTGTATTCACCCGCTTCTTCTCCAAAGGACAGGCACTGCGTTTTGGCGGTGAACATTTCTATACCCGTGATAAAGGCATGTCTAACGACAGCGCCCTTGCATTAACGGATCACCTGTCGGCCGCTTTTGCCGAAGGCGATATTTACCTCGCCCCCAACCTTGCTGCCAAAGCCGGTGTGCGCATGGAATACGCTTCTGTATTGCGTAAGCTGGTGGTGGCGCCCAGGCTGAGCATTGCCTACCGCCTGCCCGATGCCAGCCAGTTTAACCTGGCCTATGGTATCTTTTACCAGGAACCGGCCAACGATTTCCTGTACCGGTACCGTGATCTCAACTTTTCCAGCGCTACCCATTATGTACTGAACTATACTAAAAAAGCGAACAACCGCTTCTTCCGGGCAGAGCTGTATTATAAAAAGTACCACCACCTGGTAAAAACAACGCCTATGCTGAGTAATAACGGGAACGGCTATGCGCAGGGACTGGAACTTTTCTGGCGGGATAAAAAAAGTGTCAAGGACCTGGACTATTGGATAACGTATACCTACCTGGATACCAAACGCAATTATCTTGATTATCCTTACGCCCTCCGGCCGTCCTTTACAGCGCCGCATACTACTACCGTGGCTGTTAAAAAGTTTTTCCGGGAGATCAGCACCAATGTGAATGTTTCCTGGGCGCTGGCTGCAGGACGCCCCTACTACAATATCAATACACACGGTATTACCGATCAGGGTACTACTAAGGCGTATAACATCGCTAACCTGCATATAGCTTACCTCTGCTCCTTCTTTAAAAACCGGAAGTGGAAAGACTTCTCCGGCTTTGCGATGGGGGTTAACAACCTCTTTGGCACCAAACAGGTGTTCGGGTATCAATACAGCGCAAACGGACAATTGAGGGAACCTATAACGCTGCCGGCTACACGCGGTTATTTCATCGGCGTATTTATGAGTTTCGGTATAGACCGTACCGACGACTTTCTTAATAATAATTTATAAAACACTAAACACACATCAACATGAAAAAGCTATTTATCTGCGCACTTCTCCTGGTAGTAGGCTATTACAGCGGCATGGCACAATCCGGCGCATTACAACAGGCCGTGAACAAACTGGATCAGGCACAAACCGTAAAAGACTACCAGGTGCTGGAGAAAACATTTTCCGGTATCAACGAACAACCTGCATGGCTGCCTCCTTACTATGCAGCATTGTGTAATGCTAAGATCGGATTCCTCCTGCAGGACGACGGCGAAAAGATAGAGCCTTTTGCCGACCGTGGGGAAGCGCTGGCAAAGCAGGCGCTCTCGCTGCTCGACAGTACTACCCAAAAGAAGGAGCTGGCAGAAGTATACACCGTGCTGAGCATGGTATACCGCACCAAAGTATTCATCAATCCAATGACGTATGGCCGCAAATACGGCGTACTGTCCGGGCAGATGCTGCAAAAAGCGCTGGCGCTCGAACCCGGTAATCCGCGGGCATTGTATGTATCAGCATGGGTAAAATACTACACTCCCAGAATGTGGGGTGGCGATAAGGAACAGGCAAAGAAACTGGCTACAGAAAGCCTGCAAAAGCTGGGAACTCCCGGAACAGATGTGTACCCGCACTGGGGCCGGGCTGACGACCAGCAGTTACTGGCGAAAATTAAATAACCTTTAAAAAGAATGATTATGGGACTTGGGATTATTATCCTGCTGCGTGTGCTGTTTGCTGCCAGCATGGTATTTATTATCGGTTATGTTTTTGGCGGCTTTTCGAAAAAACCGGCCCTTCGCACTATCACTAAAGTAGCTTCTATACTGGTGATTGTATTATTCATCGCGGCCAATGTGCTACTTACCCGCATGGCTATACGCCAGTGGAATAATGGGAATAATGATCCGTGGTGCAAGCATGGACGTGAGGTAAAAACAGAAATACCCCGTCCTTAAAAAAAGCAGGACCGGCTGTGATGGCCGGTCCTGTTAGTTTTTATAATTTATATTCCTGGTTTACCAAAGCGAGCCAGGTCTTGACGGTGGTAGCCTTCCCAGACATAGTTTTTTGTATCCAGGGCAGATGGTAATACGGCCAGGTTGTCTTTGCTGTTCGTCCGCCCTATAAACCGCATCCCACAGTGCCTGTAAATCAATTGCCGGCATAGTTCCTTATTAGACGAAAAACATTCCCGTCAAAATAGCTCAATAATTATAATTTTCAAGTGCTCAAAAAGTAAAGATGGCATAAAGCCGGCCCATCAGATGCCAAAACGGCACCTGTAATAAACTGGAAATAAATTTGAGCCGCTGGGTTATTATGGATAACTCAATTTCATTTCTTACGCATCAGGCGTCGAACGATAGGAGTTTATTAGATGCCTATTCTCAAACCGTTACCGGCGTAGTGGGTACTGTAGCCGAATCGGTGGTACATATAGAAGTACAGAAGAAGGTAAGCGACCAGCGAACGCGGGAAAGGCGTGCGCAGGGAGGCACCGGTTCCGGCTTCATTATTTCTTCTGATGGTTTTATCATTACCAATAACCACGTAGTGGAAAACGCCGACAGTATTAAAGTGTCGTTTGTAGACGGCAGGCGGGTAAACGCAGAGATCAAGGGGGCCGACCCCTCCACGGATATTGCCGTATTGAAGATCGACGAAACGGGGTTAAAAGCGATGCCGCTGGCAGACTCCTCCATGCTGCAGGTAGGACAAATTGCGATTGCCATTGGTAACCCGATGGGATTGCAGTATACCGTTACCGCAGGAGTGGTGAGCGCATTAGGACGTACGCTCCGGGCCAGCAATGGCCGGCTGATCGACAATGTGATCCAGACCGATGCTGCGCTTAATCCCGGCAATAGCGGCGGCCCGCTGGTCAACTCTATGGGACAGGTAATTGGCGTGAATACCGCCGTTATTGCATCCGCACAGGGACTTTGCTTTGCCATTTCCTCCAACCTGGCCGCACAGATTGCCGGTCAGCTGATCCTGCACGGAAAGATCCGGCGGGCGCAGCTGGGTATCGCTGCACAGCCGGTAAACCTCAGCAGCAGGATGATTGGCGCCAATAAACTCAATACTCACACGGGTGTATACGTGTTTGAAACCGTTCCGGATGGCAACTTCTATAACAGCGAACTGCATATCGGCGATATCATTATTGCCTTTGATGGCAAACCGGTTACTTCCGTAGATGACCTGCATCTTTTATTATCCGATAAACAAATCGGCAGAAAGATCCCGGTAGACATACTCCGGGGCGGCAGGAAACAGACAGTGGAAGTAATTCCCGGCGAAATAAAAAATTAATAGTGGCACCTGAAAGATGAGGCTGTTCCGGAACAGGGATGTTCCGGGGCAGCTTTTTTTTTATCTCCCGGAAAAAATATTTCATAAGTAAACAAACATTTACTTACTTTGCAGTAATAGATTACCACATGAGACCTAAAAACCTGGAGAAAGAGGAAGCCATCCGCACCATTGCATTGCAGATCATTGCCGAAGAGGGACTGGAAAACCTCACCATGCAGAAGCTGGCGAAGGCAGCCAACATATCGCCCAGAACGATTTATATAAAGTACAAAGACAAAGAAGATCTCCTGATAAAATTATTTATTGAAGAAGTACTGGGCCCCTATGAAACAGCCGTGCTGGAAAACTTTCATGCCAACATGGACTTTGCAACAGGCGTTAAAAAGCTGTGGCAAAACAGCTTCCGTTACCTCACCCGTAACAGGACGCATTTTGCATTGCTTCAGAACGGGAAAACTTCTCCCCTGCTTAACAAAGCATATCAACAGGCAAACATTGAACAGGGGCAATATTTTAAACCCATCCACCAGTTCTTTAAACAACAGGTAAAACAAGGCGTAGTCCGCAACTTCCACCAGGATGTATACCGGGCCTTATTATTCGCTCCCCTGCTGGAACTGGTCAATGAATATTTTGATTATACAGAAAGACCTAAACAAATCATCACAGAGAAAGTGATACTCGACTGCTGCGAAGCAGTGATCAAAGGAATGCTGAAATAAAACAAACATCAACATGAGCATCATTCAACACAAAAAAATAGCCATCGTAGGCGGAGGCCCCGGTGGATTAACACTGGCCAGGATCCTGCAGATGAACAACGCAGCCGTAACAGTATACGAAAGGGACATTAACCGGGAAGCACGCGTACAGGGCGCCACACTGGACCTTCACGAAGAATCAGGATTAAAAGCACTGGAGGAAGCCGGACTGATGGACGCATTCAGGGCCAGCTACCGCCCGGGCGCCGACCGGCTGCGCATCGTTGATAAACACGCGGCCATTATTCTCGATGACCATGAAAACGGCGGAGAAGACAGGTCGCGCCCGGAAATAGACCGCGGCCCCCTCAAAGAAATACTGCTGGATTCACTGGAGCCCGACACCGTTGTATGGGACAGCCAGTTTGTATCTATGTTGCCACACCAGCACGGCTGGCAACTTACCTTTAAAAACGGCAGCACTGCCATTGCGGACATCGTGATTGCAGCAGATGGCGCCAATTCAAAGATCCGTCCGTATATCACGCCTATCCGGCCTTTTTATGCAGGCGTTACCGTTGTGGAAGGCGCGGTGTATGATGCATCAACGATGTGCCCAAACATAAACGCACTCGTGAAAGGTGGGAAAGTATTTGCACTCGGTGATGCGCAATCATTAATCGTAAGTTCCAAAGGAGACGGCAGCCTGGCGTTTTATACCGGCGTAAATACTGATGAAAACTGGTATAAAACCAGTAACATCAACTTCTCAGATAAAACACAGGTATTAGCCTGGTTTAAAGCAACCTTTACCGGTTGGGATAACATCTGGCTGGAACTGTTTGAAAATGCCAACGCCAGTTTCATACCACGCCCGCAATACTGCATGCCTTTTGATCAAACATGGAATGCACTGCCCAATCTTACTATGCTCGGCGACGCCGCCCACCTGATGCCTCCTTACGCCGGCGAAGGCGTGAATATGGCCATGCTGGATGCCCTTGAATTAGGACGCTGCCTTACCGGGGAAAATTTCCCGGATGTTCATTCTGCTATTGCTGCGTATGAAAAACAAATGCGCGCAAGAGCTGGTGAAACAGCGAGAATAACGATGGAGTCGACGGCAGCATTGCATTCGGAGGATGCGGTTGATTTTATGATGAGGATAGTGGGGTAGGCTAAGCGATTGAACCTATCGTTGAACTGCTTGATAACTTACCCGAACAATCGTTATCAGCATACAAGCAACGCAAACCGGTAAACCTGACTAACAAAATTTTTGACAGACAAAACGCTCAAAGACTTTACCAACTGACCAAAAAACTAATTAAAAGAACATAAAATTACCTGCCTTTAACAACGGCTTTGCATTAGGCGGGGACCTGGCTTCGTATGACAGTTTTTTTGTAAATTTGAAGTTTACGGCTTCGTAAGGAAGTTTCGTGGTAAAAGCCCGCCCGAACGCAAAGCTGCCAACCGTTACCGGTTATTATAACGAGCCACATCGTAACGACAAACAGACAACAGAAAATAATTAACAAATAATGATAGATAAAACAGAAAATTTAAAACAAAAAAACTTTCCTGAAGTAGCGTTAAATCATTTAATAATATTAGCCAAAGAGAAACAGAAAACAGCTGATTTTATTACCAATCTTTTAGATTTACCAGATGCGATTCCCGCTGATGGGCCAATCCCAAATTTCTTTCTTTGTATTCAATTTTCAAATGATGTTATGATGCTTATTGTCGAAGCTAAAGAACACCCTATCGGACACTACGCTTTTAAAGTTACAAACGACCATTTTGAAAGAATTAAGAATAAACTAAAAAATGAGAAAAAGGATTTTTGGGCTGACCCAAGAATGCAAAGACCATTTGAATGTTATGAAGAAAAAAGCAACAAAGGACTTTATGTAATTGCCCCCTCTGGACACGGGTTGGAAGTCTTAACCCAACTTTAAGAAACAAGTTTTGCTAACAGAATCCCTGCTTTGCGCCAGCTTGTTCAGGCTGTCTTTTTCGTGGTACTCCTTCACCCGCCTGTTCCATGTTTCTTTTTGTTTTCGTAGTCGCCACTCTTTAGAAAAGCAGGATGCAAATAACAAGGTAACTATAAAAAACCCTCCTGTTTTTATAAGTATCTTTATCATGTCTTTAATATACATTAATGCTATGAAAAACTACCTGTTACTCCTCCTCGCCCTCTTCCCGCTGGCTGCCTTTCAGCCAACTCCTCCTGTTAAAGCCATCCTGTTAAAGGATGTAACCCTCATCGATGGCAACGGCGGCGCCCCTGCGGAGCATACAGATATTCTCATCAAAGATGGCAAAATTGCCGCAACCGGCAGGAATATACCAGCCGGCGGCGCTACGGTGATTGATGGCAAAGGCAAAACCGTTATGCCCGCTATCACCAGCAGCCACGTGCATATTGGCATGATGAAAGGCAACGATAACAACAGCGATCCATACACACGCGAAAACATATTATCACAACTGAAAAAATACGCGGACTATGGCATCACTAACATACTGGTGATGGGATCGGATCAGCCGATGCTTTTCACTTCCGGATTACGCGACTCTTCTGTAAATGGTTTATTACCGGGCGCACGGCTGTTTTCCGCCGGTTATGGATTTGCGGCAGCGCAGGGTGGTCCGCCAATGAAGTACGTGTATCATCCTGCTACGGTGACACAGGCTACTGCACAACTGGATAGCGTATCGCTGGTAAAGCCAACGGTAATAAAAATGTGGGTAGATGATTTTGGCGGATCAACTCCCAAAATGGACCCTGCTATTTACAAGGCGCTTATCACCCGGGCGCATTCACATCATATCCCGGTGGCGTCACATCTTTACTACCTCGCAGATGCGAAGAATCTCGTTGCCAGCGGACTGGACATCATTGCACACAGCATCCGCGACCAGGAAATTGACGCGGCGCTACTACAACAGATGAAAGCCAAAGGCATCATTTACATCCCCACCCTTTCACTGGATGAATATGCGTATATCTATGCCCGTAAGCCAGAGTGGATCAATGATCCTTTCTTCAAAGCATCGCTGGAACCCGGCGTGTATGAAATGATTACTTCGCCCGCCTACCAGGATAAGTTGAAGAACTCGCCCGCCTACCAACGGAACCTGCATGCGTTTGAAACAGCGATGAAAAATGTAAAGAGAATAGCAGATGCCGGCATCATTGTAGCACTGGGCACCGACTCCGGCGCGCAACCGGTACGTACACAGGGATTCTCCGAACATCTTGAAATGGAGCTGCTCGTACAGGCCGGACTCACTCCCTTACAGGCTATTACCATTGCCACTAAAAATGCAGCTGCTGCCCTGAAAATAGATCGCCACTATGGCACCATCGAAAAAGGTAAAACCGCAGACCTGATTATCCTGGATGCCAACCCCGCACAGGATATTAAGAACACGCGGAAAATAGCAGCAGTATACAAAGCAGGCGAAGAAGTAAGTAAAGGTCCGCTGCAACCATAGTGTAGTACGCCTGCGTACACCGGGTGTTCATTTTTGATACAAGTATTTTTATTTTTGAATACATAAGAAGATAACAATGAATGCTGTGCCAAATGGCACTCTCTTAGGATAGGATGTTTTCAAAAAACAACCATGAAACAATTTATCCCGGCATTCCTTTTATGCTTATCAACACTTCTTACGCAGGCGCAGGTAACAACTGATAATCTTCATAAAACAAAAGTGGACAGCCTGGTACAATCTGCGCTCTCCGTGTTTATGCAGAACAATGCCCGCGTGAGTGCGGAAGTAGGAGTATATACCGGCGGACAAACCTATATCTACCGTTACAGTAAAACAACACTCCCCGCTCCTAACACACCGTATGAAATTGGTTCTGTTTCCAAAACATTTACCGGCTATTTACTGGCAAAAGCGGTAACAGCTAAAAAAGTAAAACTGGATGATGACATCCGTTTTTACCTGAACGGAGACTATCCCAACCTGCAATACAAAGGACGTGCAATCCAGCTGAAACACCTGATCGCACATGTTTCCGGCCTGCCCTTCATGCTGCCCGACCGTCGTGATCTTTTCCAGCGCCCCGATGATTCCATTCCGGGCGTTATCGATAGTTTGCAGCACGATTATTCTATGGGGGCATTTCTTAATGATCTTCACCAGGTACAACTGGACACTGTTCCCGGTTATCATTTCAAATATTCCAACGCAGGCGCGCAGCTACTTGGATTCATACTGGAACGCATATACGGCATGTCGTACGCAGAACTGGTGAGAAAATATATTACCCGCCCGCAGCACATGAAATACACTACGGCGTCGCTTCCGGATGATGCCGCAAAAGGCTATAATCAACAGGGCCGTATCATGCCCTACAATCCGCCGATGTTGCTGGCTGCCGGTGGTATTTATTCTTCCGTGGCCGACATGCTGCAATACATCCGTTTACAAACTGATGAAAGTAACCCGGTAGTGAAATTAACACATCAACCCGCCTGGGGCGACATCAACAGCTATGCCATGGGTTTAAGCTGGCAGATGAACAAAACCGGCAACGGTATAAGAAGGATCTGGCAAAGCGGTGGTACGTTTGGATTTTCCAGTTACTGCGTGGTATATCCTGAAAAGAATACCGGTATTGTGATATTAACGAACGAAGCGGACCGCACTGCACAAGATGCGTTGAGCGTAGCCGCAGGAAAGATATTTGAAGGATTGGAGTAAAAGTAAAAGATCCTTATAAAGAAGTAAACGGTCTTCTTTATAGGGATCTCTATTTTGTCCGTACCCCTGTTACCGTTATTTTTCCCGATTGCATAAACCAAATTCCGGATTCGATTCCTGTGCCCCGCCCCTGCCTGCTACCTTTGCTACACTATGTTCGTCTATTGTAGCATTTCCCCTATCTCCTAAATATTAAAAACTGACCATGAGAGTTATTGCATTGGCAATGGCATGCCTGTTCTCAGCCCTGTTGAACACGGCTGTTAAGGCGCAGAATCCGGCGCACGGCGCCATCAAAGGCCGCGTTACGGTGGAAGACGGCACACCGGTTCCCGGTGTGGGCCTTCGCCTGAAAGATTCCCGTAAACAAACTACCAGCAACGAAAGCGGAACGTATACACTCCGCAATATTACTCCCGGAACTTATGTTGTGGAAGCCTTTATAACCGGTCGTGATGTGATCAGCCGGCCGGTGACCGTAACAGCAGGACAAACGGCGGAAGTGGATTTCCAGCTCAGTACTTCCAGGCAAAACCTGCAGGAAGTAATCGTGGCTAGCGGGCGTAATAAATTTGCAAAGAAAGAAACGGATTACGTAGCGCGCATGCCATTGAAGAACCTGGAAAATCCGCAGGTATACAGCATCATAGGATCCGAACTAATGCAGGAGCAGGTGATCGTGGATTATAAAGATGCCATCAAAAACGTTGCCGGTGTGAATTCTACTGAAACAGTGGGCAACGGCCGTACCTCCACTATTATCCGCGGTTTCCGTACGCAGAACTTCATACGCAATGGCATGACGGCCAACCAGCTGGTAACGGTAGACGTATCCAACCTGGAAAGGATTGAAGTGATCAAAGGCCCTTCCGGCACTCTGTTTGGCACCGGCGCGGTATCATACGGCGGACTGGTGAACCGCGTGACCAAGAAACCTTTCGACACCTTTAAAACAGACGTTAGCCTGACCGCGGGAAGTTATAACCTGAATCGCATCACTGTCGACCTGAACGCCCCGCTGAACAAGGAAAAAACAGCCCTGCTGCGGGTGAACTTCGGCAGGCATGCCCAGGAAAGCTTCCAGGAAGCAGGCTTCAAAAGAAATTACTTCCTGTCGGCCGCCTTCTCTTACCAGGCCAATGACCGGTTGAGCTTCCTGGTAGACCTTGAAACGTTTCGCAACCGCGGAACCCCATCGATCGCTTACCTCAATCCCGCTGCCGGCGTTACCGATTACAAGGAAGCGATGGGCAAGTATTACAAACGCACCTATTACACGAACGACCTTATATCTACTTTCCCCGGCTATAACGTGTTCGCACAAATGAATTATAAAATCAACAACAACTGGAACACTACCACTGTATTCTCCACCGGTGGCGTGAATGCCCGCGAACAATACCAGTTCACCGGCAACTGGCGGCCCGGCACAGACAGCATTACCCGTCAGCTTCAGAAGTATAGCCACAACTACAATACCATCCAGCTCCAGCAAAACCTGAATGGTACTTTCCATACCGGTTCAATCAAACACCGCGTACTGGTAGGACTGGATTACCTGGCCGATATCACCCAGCCAACCTATACTTCCCGCTTCATCCTTGATACCGTGAGTGCTGCTGCACCCACCAGCTTCCTGATGATGGAAAAAATTTATCCGCTGTTCCCTGCTCCCACTGCACAGGCGAATAACTTCTATAAAAGTCATCTTGACCGCTACGGTGTATACGCTTCAGATGTGATCAATTTTACGGATCGGCTGCTGCTTATGCTAAGTCTTCGCTGGGATAAAGTGGATAACCAGGGTACCACCAACCTGCTGAACGGCAATGTAACCGGCCGTTACAGCAAATCATCTTTCTCTCCCAAGTTCGGTGCGGTATACCAATTGATCAAAGACCAGCTCTCTGTTTTCGCCAACTACCAGAACGGCTTTACTTACAGCGCCCAAACGGATAAACAAGGCAACCTCTTCAAACCGGAGCAGGCCAATCAATGGGAAGGCGGTGTGAAAGCAGAACTGTTGCAGAGCAAATTAAACGTTACCCTCAGCGCTTACGACATCAGCGTAACCGATAAGCTGCGCTCAAATCCTGAAGACCCTGCCTTCTCTATTCAGGATGGAACGCAGAAAAGCAAGGGCTTTGAAGCCGAAGTGATCGCCAATCCATTCCCTGGCCTGAACATTACAGCCGGTTACGGCTTCAATGAAAGCGAGATCACCAAAGCCAGTGCCAACGTAGGCAAACGGCCTGCACGCTCCGGCGGTAAACACATGGCCAACACCTGGATCAGCTACCGCCTGGTGAAAGGGAAACTACAGGGCCTGGGCATCGGCGGCGGCGTGTTTTACAACAGCGAAACTCCTTTTGATGACGCCAATACATTATTCTTCCCTGCCTATGCGCTGGTAAACAGCACCGTGTTCTACGACCGGCCCGGTTACCGCATCGGCATAAAGCTGGATAACGTTTCAAATACCCTGTATTGGGGCCCGTGGGGCGAGCCGCAACCGCCACGCAATTACGCGGTAAACCTCGTGATCAAATTATAGGACTTCCAACCATTCATACATCCATGAAAGCACGGTTCGCTGTGCTTTCATTTTATATTTTAATACATGCGCATCAAAAAAATATTCGGTTGGCTGCATCTTTGGCTGGGACTCATTTCCGGGATCATTGTATTCATCATTTCCATTACCGGCGCCATCTACTCCTGGGAACCGGAATTGTCTGCATACACAGCGCCCTATCACCATGTAACCCCGCAGAACCGCCCGTTCCAGCCAGTAACCGCCATCCGCGCAGCGGGAGAAGCCAGTATGGGCGGAGAAAAGGCGTTCCGCATCCTGTACCAGGGGAAAGACAAAGCCGCCGTAGTCCAGTTCTTCCAAAAGAAACCGTATCACTACTACAACGTATACGTAAACCCCTATACGGCCCAGGTGCAGAAAGTACTCAACCGCGACGATGAATTCTTTCATTTTATCCTGAACGGCCACATGTACCTGTGGCTGCCTCACGACATCGGCGGTGCGATAGTCGGATACAGTACACTGGTTTTCTTTCTGATGCTCGTAACCGGCATTGTGCTGTGGTGGCCGCGCAACAAAGGACGCCGGAAAGTCAGCTTCCGCATCAAGCTGGATGCTTCGCCAAAACGGCTGAACTATGACCTCCATAATGTGCTGGGTTTTTACGCCAGCTGGATCATTGTTTTCGCCGCATTAACGGGATTGGTATGGAGCTTCACCTGGATGGCGCAGGCAGAGTTCTGGGTATTCAGCGGTGGGCAGAAAAGACCAGGCGCAGTACCCGCGAAGTCCGATAATCATGCGCCGGTGAAAGACAGCACCGCCATCAACCAGGTGTTTGCCACCTTCATGGCCCGTTACCCGCAGGCCGCAGGCTACAGTATTTCCATGCCCGCCAACGATTCTGCAGTTATCATTACCAGGGCCTATCCCAGCCGCCACCAGTTTTATAACGCAGACTACCTCTATTTCGATCAGCATACCGGCCGGGAAATCACCCCTCCTTATCTTGGTAAGTACAAAGACGCAACCGTGGCAGAAAAAGCTGTGCGCATGAACTACGACATCCATGTGGGCAGCATCGCCGGGCTCCCCGGGCGGCTCCTGATGTTCTTCGCCGCCCTGATAGCCGCTTCTTTGCCCGTTACCGGCTTCCTCATCTGGTGGGGAAGAAAGAAGAAATCAACACCCAGGCGTCCCATAAAAAAAGAAGGCGTCAAAAATTTCCATACTGCACCACGTTGATCCGGGTCGCTCATTTTTCCAGTTTAAAAAGACCAGTAACCCACGTCTTTTTAAACTGGAAAAATGTCCGTTATTGGTGAATCTTTTTAGTCTTATCAAACAGGAAGTTGTAACTTCATTAACGAATAATAAGACGCCTCAGCACTTGTCTGAATAAGACATTGTGATACAAGAAAAGTAGCAACCGTGTAAATTCCCACTTAACTGATACCGTTATGAAAACACTGCTCTTTCTGTTCCTGCTGCTTCCCCTGATCTCATCAGGCTTTGCCGCAGATACCGTTCCCTACTTCTACCTCACTCCCACAGATGCCGCAAAAATACTGGGCCAGAGCGCACTGCTCACCCTGAAGTCGGAAAAACAGGAGCGCGACGCCCTGAAGTACCGCTGTGCTTTTACCGCTGTGGAATCGGACCCTGTTTCCGGGGAAACCGGTCATGTATACTACAACTACGAACAGTACAGGTCTGTAGCTGCCGCGCAAAAAACTTACACCGGTATCCTCGATGATAACCGCCGCAACGGCAACATCCAGCTGCTCAACAACACCGGCGACGAAGGCTTCTTTCAAAGCGACAGCAACAACTTCCAGCTGATCATGGTAAGAAAGAAAGATAAAATTATCAGGATGAAAGTAAATAAGGTGACCAGTACCACTTCTTTAACAGCATTGAAAGAAACCGTTAACAGGATAGCGGCTACTTTGTAACTACCCGGACAAATTATCCATTCGAAATTACGCATCGGTGGAAGTGCATAAAAATAAACATGCCGCTTTTGCCGCTTTTTGCCGGATTATGTCGTAATCCGTACCGGTCGGAACCGGTCATAGTGTATGGGGAGTGTATTGGAAGTGTATCATGAGTGTATGGTGAGTGTATGGGAACAGTATGGGAACAGTATGGGGAGTGTATAGGGACTGTATGGGAACTATATGGGAACTATATAGGGAATACGACACATAGACGAGTCCTAAGTATCCGATAAGTATCGGAGAAGTATACGAGAAGTAAGTAAGCAGTAGTAAACATCCAAAAAAAGGTCAACTACCCCAAACGGAGTAGTTGACCAGAAAAAAATAATGTTGCGTTACAATCCCTTTCCAAACTCCGGCGCTTGTTTATCATACCAGATCCTTTGCGAACTCAGTGTAGGCAAATCCTGCGCATTGGGCGTAAAGCCCTGTTGCTGCATAGCGGTATTCCAGTTGGCCCTGTTTACTTCACCGGGATCTGTAAGCCAGAACCGGCGTGGTATCAGCTCATTAAACGTTTCCCTGCCATAGTAAGCAGAACCCGTTTTTGGATAACCGGTGCGCCTGCAAAATACATAGGCTTCATTAGCTTGCCGGTACATGCTCAGGTAAGCCTGTATGTAAATCCGTTCAAGGTTATTCACCCCGTTGAATTTCACCTGCGCATTATTCAGATAAGCATTGATTTCAGTTAACCCGGTGCCGGTGTAAGCCGTAGTAGAACCGGCTGCAACAGCGATCGCATTCATAGTTTGAATGGAAGAAGTAATGCCTTTCTTATACCAGTCTTCCGCCGTTCCTTTGGTATCCACGCCCCCGGCATATCCCTTCTGTATAAACTCTGCTAAATAAAAACAGGTTTCTGCATAGGTAACCGGTACATCCAGGAAGTTGCCGGTAGCCGAGTTGAGCTTGGGAGAAAAGAACCGGCGGTTAATAGGCGATATCAGGTTGTATTTGGTATACTGACTTACAATAAATCCATTTCCGATATACGCTGCCACAGTGGGATTGGTGGTCCAGTCGGCCGGACCGCCCTGGTACATGATCAGCGGATCATTTGGATTAATGAAAGCCGGCAAGGTAACGTTGTATTTGGCCAGCGAATCTTTATAGCTGCCCACCAGGTCATTCTTTTCAAAATACACCGGTAAACGCGGGTCCTCGCTCTTTTTCAGGAACGCCATAATGGAAGTGGTGGCATAACGGCGGCTGCGGTAGTCGATATCTCCACCGTTGCCAAAGGGCGTATACGTGCTGTTAAGATACTTCACCTGTGAATCGTCGCCATCAATAGGCCCGATAGGATCTTTTAATACCTGCTGGAATACGGCCTGGCATTTTGCTTTATCGGCATTCTCTAACCTGGCGGCTATACGAAGTTTGAGCGTGTTGGCCAGCTTCACCCATTTGATCCAGTCGCTCTGATAAAAAATATCCGACTGACCGTAGCTTACCTGTGTGGGAAGCGCACTGTTCGACAGCACTGCAATGGCAGCATCCAGTTGTGAAAGCCAGTTGTTGAACAGGGCCGGCTGCTCATCATATACAGGCCCGTATTGCGATTGGTAGCGGCCTTCAATTGCCTGTGAATAAGGAATGGAACCGTTCATGTCTGTTACTTTCAGCCCGTGAAGCACCTGTAATACGTAGGTTACCATAGCAATCTTCTGGTACTCGTCTTTATTCGGCATGGCATCTACCTGCTTTCTTATTTCAAAGAGATTAGGTAAAATCTGCAGGTAATAGTTATTATACCGGGTGTTTACATTGTTGGTGATTTCGTACGGACTGGAGGTAACATGCTGCGTAAAACGCATCAGTTGTTCCATGCTTTCCCATACCCATTCTGTACCCTGGTAGGTAATGATTTTATCCTGCGAGTAACTCAACAGGAATTTTACATCCGGCTTGGCAACAAGACTTGGATTGGTATTGATATCCCCGAAATTTTTAGAACACGAACTAACGCCCAGCAGTGCCAGTAACAAACCGGTTTTTATATATTGAAATGTATTTTTCATGATCTTGATTTTTTGTTTGTACAATTTATTTTTCCTTAGAACCCAACCCTGATGGTACCTGCAATGGAACGTACCATCGGCAGAAATCCTTCTTCACCGGAGAAGGCCGTGTTATTGGAATTGTTGGAAGCAGGATTGTAATTAAAAGGCAATGAATTGTACAGGTATAACAGGTCGCGGCCTACAATCGCCACGCTAAGATTATTCAGCATCAGCTTCTTACAGAGTGCCGGTGAAAACTGGTATGCTAAAGACACCTGTCTCAAAGAAATCCAGGAATTCTTTTTGATCCAGTAATCGGAAACACCGGTAGAGGAAGAACCATAGCGATAATAAAACTGCGGCGCGTGGGTAGGTTCTACAAATCCTTTTTCGTAAGCCTGCTGATAGGTCAGGCCGCCTACGTTTACCTGTGAGCCATCGGGCATGGTTACCATCTGGCCTTTGGCAAATACGCCATCGGGAATAAGACCGTCGTCGTAGGTTTGCTGATCATATTTGCTGGTCCAGGTAATGCCGCCATGTTCGGCATCCCTGCCCTGGAGGGTGTTGGGCAAAACGCCGGTATGTGTGCCATAGCGATAGGTAAGCAATACGAAGTCGCCGCCAAATTTGCCATCCAGTAATACATTCAGCGAAATGTTTTTAAACCGGAAAGTATTGCTCCATCCGGCACGGAACTTTGCATTGATATCACCTACATCCTGTAAGGTGTTGCTGCGGGCGGGGAATCCGGCGCGCGCATCGGAGCGCCAGGCCAGTTCCGGTTTCCCGTTATTGGGATCGTCTATCGGGTTGCCGTTGGCATCTGTAGCCTGGTATGTTCTTGAATGAATGGTGGTACGGAGGGTACCGTAAGATTTACCTACAATAGCCCAGGTACTGATTTCTCCTACATTGGCTTTCAGGTCGTACTCTGTTCTGCCGGGATACAGGGATTTAATGAGGTTCCTGTTAAGGGAGTAGTTTACGCTGGTGTTCCATTCAAAGCTGTTGGATTTCACCGGTGTTCCGTCTATCATAATTTCCAATCCCCTGTTCTGGATATTTCCGGCGTTGATGATAATGCCTTCCAGTCCGGATTCCGGCGGAGTACCAATATCGAGGATCTGGTTTTTGGTATTATCCTGGTAAACAGATACATCAAAGCCAACCCTGTTTTTGAGGAAACGCATTTCCATACCCAGCTCTTTGGCCACTTTTCTTTCGGGTTTCAGATCAGGTACCAGTGCAATAAACTTACCGGTAAGCGGATCGGGATAGCGGCTGTAGGTAGAGATGGGCAGATCCAGTCCACCGGAAGAGGTGTAACCGTTAAACGCAAATCCGGGATTGACCGTAAAAGGATCGGTATCATTACCCAGTCCGGCGATGTTACCTCTTAACTTACCATAGGAGATCCATGCAGGCAGTTTAAAGGTTTCAGAGAACAGCCAGGAAACGCTGACAGCCGGATACTGATAAAAATAATTACCGCTGCCATTGGTATAAGTAAGCGCGGAAGACCAGTCGCCGCGGAAAGTACCCTGCACAAACAACTGGTTCTTCCAGGCCAGGTCCACACTGGCATAAATAGAGTTAAAGGCTTTCTTACTTTTTAGTCCGCCTTCTGCTTTTGGTTTCTCTACGGAGTTTGCCAGGAAGTAGTTGCCGGGATAACTGAGCCCGCCTACTGTTTCGCTGTAGTTATAGGTAGTTTGGAAACGTTGGGTTTCACCGCCTATGTAACCGCTGAGGTCAAGATCTTTGGTGAGGGTTTTATTAATGGTACCCATCCATTTAAAGAAATAGCTTTCTTTACTTGTATGACCAAGACCGTATAAGCCGCCGGTGAAATTCTGTCCCTGTCCCAGTTCCTTGTTTTCGTTTTTGGTGTACAGGTTATTCACGTTGCCTTCCAGCACGAGGTTGGCCCAGGGGGTGAGCTTAGCGGTAATGGCTACACGACCGCGGATGGTTTGCTCATTCTGGAAATAATCGTTTTCAAATAAATTAAACCAGAAGCGGGACTCCGGCGACTTGTTGGTTTCGTTGGGATCTGCCGGGTTTGGTGCGCCGCCAAGTGTGCTGGTGTAATGTTCTTTTTGCATCCAGTACTTTGTATCATAGTTACGTGGTAAGATCCAGGTAAACAACTTACCAAAGTTATAGGATGCAAAGGCATCGAGACCACCCAACCGTGGCGGGTTTCTTCCGGTGAAGTAGGTGTAGTTGGCACTCACATCAGCACTGAGGAATTTATTGATGATGTGGGTAACACGCGCTTCCACGCTGTTTTTAAGCAGGGTGTTTTTGGCAACGATACCTTCGCTCTGATCACGGGTATAGGACACGCGGAAAGTGGATCGGTCGTTACCGCCATCGAGCGATACGTTGGTAGCCGATCCATGACCGGTTTGGAACGCGTCGAGGAAATTATTGGGCTGTGCCACATATTTGGTGGGGGTGCCGTCGTAGTTGATCACATCCTGGCCGGCGAAGCGGGGACCCCAGTTTTCCAGCTCCCGTCCAATTTGCCGGTCGATATACGGTTTACCTGAACTGGGATCGGTGGGAAACACTTTTGTTCTCCATTGTTCGTTTGGTTTATAATTGGGATCGCGGTTATCGGTGAAGAATCCGCCTACGGTGCCACCGCCAAACTCGTTCTGGAAGTCGGGCCCGGAATAAGGTTTGAATACATTAAACGTCTGACTAACGTTAATGCCTAAACCTTTTCTTTCATGTCCTTTTTTAGTGGTGATGAGAATTACCCCGTTGATAGCGCGGGAGCCATACAACGCGGCAGCGGATGATCCTTTGAGTACGGTAACGGATTCAAAGTCTTCCATGTTCAGGTTTTTCAGATCATTACCAAAGTCGCGCCCGGTGCCGTTGAACGTACCATTATCTACGATCACGCCATCGATCACAAAAATGGGTTGGTTGTTATTGCGGAGGGTGGAGTTACCGCGGATCACTATTTTGGTACTTCCAAAAAGTCCGCCTGCGCCCTGGTCTATCTGCACGCCGGCTACTTTTCCCTGCAGGGCATTTACCGGGTTCACTTCATTGGTGATGGCGAGGTCGGCGCCTTTAATTTCGGTGGCCGAAAAGCCGAGGCTCTTCTTGGCTTTGGTAATACCCAAAGCCGTAACCACTACTTCTCCCAGCTGTTTGTTGTCTTCCACTACGGTAACGTTGATAGTGGTTTGGTTGTTAATGGGAATTTCCTGCCGCAGGTAGCCGATAGCATTAAAGATCAGTACGCCATTAGCCGGTGCGTTGATAGAATAGTTGCCGGCTGCATCGGAAACGCTGCCTGTTTTAGTACCTTTCAGTAATACAGAAACACCGGGTATTACTTCTTTTTTTGTGGAAGTAATTGTTCCGGTGACTTTAATGTTTTGGGCAAAGGCTGCAGCAGTACAGCAGAGGATCAGGTATAAAGAAAATGCTCCGCGTTTGCAGGAACGTAAACATGTCCACATACATGTGAGTTTTAAGGTTGATAATACTTATGCTATTGACTGATTTGAATTGCGCGATTTGTTCACTTGCTTATGATGGTTGATTACAGTAACTGTTAATGACTTGCTTATAACTATAACGGCTGAACTAGTCAATTGTTTAATGCCGTAAATGTGTTTCTGCTATTTTTTCGGAGGTCGTCCGGTACATTGATATTTTTGTAAAATAATCTAAAACCAGCTATCAGCCAACAAGTTTTATCTATTCACTTTTAAATACAATATGTCATGTTTACAACCATTTCCCGTCCGGAACTTTATTGTCCTTATCCTCAGCGTTTGCACCCGCAGGTATATGAAGCGGATGCGCATACGACCGACTGGGTTCATGCTTTTCATCTTGCCACAGACGAAAGCTCCTGGAATGCTTATCACGATCAGAAGTTCACCTGGATGGTGGCCAGGATGTTCCCGGATGCGCCGTTCTTTTCTTTATGTATTGCGAGCGATTTTAACACGCTTCTTTTTTTGTGGGATGATCATCTCGATGCGCTGGCGCCCAATGAATTTAATACCGGCTTTGAGCGTATGGCCCACCACATGATGCAGATCCTGCAAGCCGGCCGTACATTCACACTGGAAAGCGGCGGTCCCCTGCTGGCAGCCATGAGCGATATCTGGCAGCGGATGTGCCGGATCAGCAACCGGGCCTGGCAGGCACGTTTTGCCCGCAGCCTGAAGGATGCCTTTACTGCCAACCTTTGGCGTATGCAACATGTAGATCATGCCCGCAACATTTCCCTGAAAGATTACATGCGCTTCCGCCCCCAGATCGGTGGCGCTAACTTTTTCCTGGAATTGGCCACCCTCATGGGCGCCATCCATTTGCCCGCCGACCTGCGCGCAAACACGCAGGTGAAAAACATGGGACTGTATTGCAGTCGTACCATTTGCTGGGCCAACGACCTCTACTCCTTCTCCAAGGAATCAGAACTCGGCGATGAACTGAACCTGGTAATGCTGTTAAAGCATCACCAACAGCTTACTCTGGACCAGGCTGTAGAACAGGCCGTGAAGATCCACAACTCTGAAGTTGCATTGTTCAACAATACCGCCGATGTGCTCACCGCTGTGTGCGCAGCTGGCGTACGACCGGTACTGGAACGGTATATTTTAACATTGGGACAAATGATGAAAGGCAACATCGACTGGAGTGGTAAGGATACTACCCGCTATCAGTATGTATATGCGTAACTATTGGAACAATACTTTATTTACCGTATTGTTCAACAGTTTAAGATCAATAGGTTTGGAAATATATTCCCTGGCGCCCGCGCCCAGCATATCATCGATCGACTCCTGGAATGCATCGCCTGATACGGCGATCACCGGAATATTTTTTAAAGCAGGTATATCACCGAGCTTCTGAAGGGTATCTTTCCCGCTAAGTCCCGGCATATAACTATCTATGAAAATAAGATCCGGTTTTTCATCCATTGCTTTGTTAATACCTTCTGCCCCGCTGCCGGCCACCATGGTGGTGAAGCCAAGCCTGCGCAGAAAGTTGGACAATACCACCTGGCTCATTTCATTATCATCAATTACCAGGCTTTTCAGCCCTTTGTGCAAGGTTAATTCCATCCAGCCACCCTGGGCAGGCGACGGCGCCTCGCTCACTGTCAGCGGTAACCGCACAATAAATGTAGCCCCTTCTTCAGGGATACTGGTAACCGTGATCTTGCCACCCATCATCTCCACATATTTCTTTGTAATCGGCAACCCAAGACCGGTACCTTCAAAATCGCTTTTACCCGATTTAAACGGCGTAAACAGCGTAACCAGGTCGGCGTCAGGAATACCTTGTCCCTGGTCCTTTACCAGGAACTGCCATTGGCTTCCCTCGTGCGACACGCCTACTGAAATAAGGCTGTTGGTACGGGTAAATTTGATAGCGTTAAACAGCAGGTTATTCAGTACCTGCGCCAGTTTGTTTTTATCTGCCAGTATATAGCAGGGCATCTCTTCTGCAATATCTGCCCTGATCTTTATTCCCCGCAGATCAGCGATGTATTGGTATACGATGATTTTATCGGAAATCAGTTCGCGGATATTAAATGATTCGGGATGAATGGCATGCGCCGCGCCGTCTTCTATTTTAGAAATGGCCAGCACATTATTGATGATCTGTAAAACGTTGTGGGTAGCGGAATACAGGTGTTCTATTTCCGGGCGTATATCATTGTAGCGTTCTTCTTTATGCACTTTCATCATCAGGTCCTGGCTGATACCGTAAATGGCATTCAGCGGGTTCCGGATTTCGTGACTGGTTTCCCTCACAAAAATCGTTTTCTCATCGGTGGCTTTTGTCAGCTTTGTATTGAGCGTTTTTAGTTTTCTTACATACAGGAAGATAGTAGCTACATCCAGCAGGAGGATAGCGGGTAGCGTTATCCAGCGGATGAGAAATTGCTGGTCATGCCCCATTTCCATAGGGGTGATCAGTGCATAATAATAATTGATTTCGCAGGCCGTTACCGATACCACGGCTACCACAATACTGGCTGCCACCAGCGCACGGGTCCTGAAAATCATGAGCGACGCTCCGAGCAGGAACAGGAATAACAGGTGTACTTCCGTTAACATGCCCATTACGGCACTGAAATAAACAATGGCTACATTGTTGATAGCAACGAAAGCGATACTGGCTAAAACAGGTTTATTTGCGGCATTGAGGAGCAATACGCCCAGGAAAAGTCCGGCTTCGATATAGGCGGGGATCAGCAAATCCAGCTTGCCGGTACCCAGGTAAATAAAGGCGCCGAATAAGAGGCAAAGAGCGGTGGTAATAACAGAAAAAGTATTGACCATCCTGGTCACCTTTGCCAGTGATTCCTCCTGGCGGGAGGTTCCGGTATTCACAACACGGTGAAAAAGTTGACCGATGTTCATATGGCTATATTTTGAGAGGGCATCCGCGGGATAGCTGACAAAGTAAAACAGTTGTAAAAATCAGTTATATCACATGCATAAATCTACTGCAATTTAATGATTAATGAGATTATTTATTTCCCGGAACCCTTTACTTTTAACAGGCTGGCATTAATAGCCACCACCACCGTGCTTACCGTCATCAAAACCGCGCCGGCAGCGGGGCTCAGCAAAACCCCCTGCTTATAAAGCACACCGGCGGCCAGTGGAAGCGCCACAATATTATAACCCGTTGCCCAGGCGAGGTTCTGGATCATTTTCCGGTAGGTAGCCTTCCCAAATAAGATCAGGTTTACCACGTCCTGCGGGTTGCTGTTCACCAGTACGATGCCGGCTGTTTCCGCCGCCACATCGCTCCCGCTGCCGATGGCAATACCCACATTAGCCTGCGCCAGCGCGGGTGCGTCGTTAATGCCGTCGCCTGTCATAGCCACAAATTCGCCCTGTTGCTGCAGTTCTTTTATCTTATCCAGTTTCTGGTGGGGCAACACTTCCGCGATGTAGCTGTCCATATCAAGCGTTTTACTTACACTTTCTGCCACCACTTTATTATCGCCCGTAAGCAGCACTGTTTTGATCCGGTTTTCCTTCAGCGTGGCAATAGCGCCTGCCGATTCCGGCCGGATCTGGTCCGCCAGCGCAATAAAGCCCGCCACCGTGTTGTCCGTTACAACATATACCAGCGTTTCCCCCGGCTGAATGGTAGCGGTAGCAGCATCCTTGAAATGCTCCCCGACATAACCCGGGCTCACCACCTGTACCGTTTTCCCGGCAATATTACCGGTGACGCCTTTCCCGGTGATAGCGGTTACATTTTCCGCCGCCGGCAGGGTGAGCTGCATTTCTTTCGCCTTACCGGTAATACCCGTGGCAATGGGATGCTCGGAACTACCCTCCAGCGCGGCCGCCATTTTCAGGATCTCTTCTTTGGAAATACCCTGCTGCAATGATTCAAACCGCACCACCTCGAAACGGCCTACCGTGAGGGTACCTGTCTTATCAAAAACAATGGTGGTGATCTTCCTCGAATTCTCAAAATCAGTCCGGTTCTTGATCAGCAGTCCATGCCGTGCTGATAAAGCGGTGGATTTTGCAATCACCAGCGGCACCGCCAGTCCCAGCGCATGCGGGCAACAGATCACGATCACCGTTACCATGCGTTCTATGGCAAACGACAACTCCCGGCCACTCAGCCACCAGTATAAAAAAGTAGCGATACCGGCCAAAATGGCGATCACTGTGAGCCAACGCGCAGCTTTGTCGGCCAGCAACTGCGTTTTCGACCTGGACTGCTGCGCATCCTGCACCAGCTTTACTACCTGCGACAAATAGGAATCCGCGGCGCCATGCGTAACGGTTATTTTGATGGCGCCGTTGCCATTGATGGACCCGGCAATTACTTTATCATTCGCCTGCTTTTCTACCGGCCTGGATTCACCGGTGAGCATACTTTCATTCAGCGACGTGCTGCCTTCCAGGATAACGCCATCCGCGGCAACTTTCTCCCCGGGCTTTACCAGGATGATATCCCCGGCTTTCAGCTCCGCTGTTTTTACCTCCATCACATGATCGCCATGCACCAGGTGCGCTTCATCGGGCATCAGCTGCACTAATAATTCCAGTTCCCGCGAGGCGCCCGCCACCGATTTCATTTCAATCCAGTGTCCCAGCAGCATGATGAGGATCAGGGTGGTAAGCTCCCAGAAAAAGTCCATGCCCTGCAATCCGAATACAGTAGCTACACTGTACACGTAGGCTACCGTAATGGCAAAGCCTATCAGCGTCATCATGCCCGGCTCCCGGCTTTTCATTTCGTCCCACCATCCTTTCAGGAAAGGCCATCCGCCGTATATAAACACTACAGAAGATAATATCAGCAAAACATAGGCATCTCCGGAAAATGTAAAAGAAATACCCAGCCAGTGCTGGATCATCTTTGACAACAACATTACTGGTACCGTCAGCACCAGCACTACATAAAAACGTTTCCTGAAATCGGCGATCATCATGGCATGATGATCGTGATGCGCCCCGTGGTTCATGTTGGCATGTTCATGCTCCATTTTCATGGTGTTGTGCTGATGCTGATGTTCCATTGCTGTAAGTTTTAATAGCTTAATGTAATGCCCGCGCCAAGTCCCATATCACTGTCGTAGTGCGTGGAAAATGCAAAGTTCCTTGTTACAATGTACCGGAACCCTGCCATATATTCTTTATCGGTGTTCACCATAAAACCAAAGCGTAACCGTCTTGTAATGGGTACATCTTCCCTTGTTAACTGTACCCGTAGCCTGCCATCTGTATCTACAGACGCATCGGCCACAATCAGCATGGGTAAGGTATATTCCAGGCCCACGTGAAATACCTGCCTGAAGTCTTTTGTATTTTGCTGGCCGAAGAGATTCTTCTCGGGTTCATCCATTTTGCGGTAACGCACGTCCCAGCCAATGTAAGGGAACAGCCACTGGTTTTTACCGAGGTATCTTCCAAAATGACTTTCACTTTCATAACCATCGCGGTCATTTAATCCTACGCGCCATTCGGTGGACAAACGGTAACGGCTATTCGCCACTACAATTTCTCCGTCGCTGCCGGTGCTTTCCAGTCCTACGCGTGCCATCGGGTATAACATGCGGTCGTCTTTCTTCAGCATGCGGTATGCTTTTGCAGGGTCCGGCACTTCAGGATTAGGCGGTGAATTTTCGTAGCTGAACACGCGTCCCATTCCACTCATCATGTGATACAGAATGTGACAGTGGAAGAACCAGTCGCCGCTTTCTGTAGCTGCAAACTCAATCGTATCCACTTCCATCGGCATGATGTCCAGTACGGTTTTCAGCGGTGAATATTCGCCCTGCCCGTTCAGTACCCGGAAGAAATGCCCGTGCAGGTGCATGGGATGCCGCATCATGGTGTTGTTGTACAACACGATCCGTACAATTTCCCCTTTCTTTATTAAGATCTTATCTGTTTCAGATACTACTTTGTTGTTGATGCTCCATACATAACGGTTCATGTTCCCCGTTAGTTCAAAATGCAGGAGTTTAACGGGGCCGTCCGGCAGCGTTGTTTTTTCCGGCGCCCGCAGCATGCCGTAGTTCAGGGTTACGATATCCCCGGCAGCGCTATCCATTGGCATGTTGTGCATATCATGACCTGCGTGGTTCATGGGTTTATCATCGCCGGTGATTTCAGGATACATCACGGTGTTCATATCCATTACCTGGTTGCTCATCTGCATACCACTGCTGGTATCGAGGTTACCATCCATCTTCATCATATCATTCATCATCTTCATACCCTCAAAATATTTCAGGCGGGGTAATGGCTTCGCCGGCATTTTCATGCCCTGGCCCAGCCACAGGGAGGTGGACCGGGTACGGTCTTCTGCAGTGGCGAGGAATTCGTACTGCATATTATCGGGGATAGTTACTATTACATCGTAAGTTTCAGATACGCCCACCAGGAGCCGGTCTACTTCCACGGGTTCCACATCGGCGCCATCATTGGCCACCACGGTGAGTTTACCGCCGGCATAGTTCAGCCAGAAATAAGTGGAGGAGCTACCATTTACAATACGTAATCTTACTTTATCACCGGCTTTAAACTGCGGTTGCGTATCTGCTTCTTTACCATTGGACAGGAAGCGTTCGTAATATACGTCGCTCACATCCATGGCGTTCATGCGTTTCCATTCATTGGTCACTTTTGTTTTGAAATGCTTGTGCTGTATGGCTTCGGCGTAGCTCTGCACCGATCCTTTTTTAATAGCAAACCAGTCGTTGGCATTATGCAGGTACCTGTTTACCGTATGCGGGTGCATATCGGTCCAGTCGCTCAGCAACAACGTATATTCTTTACCGGTAGTTTCTTTCCGTTCATGCAAAACAATGGCGCCATACATACCGCTTTGCTCCTGGAACATGGTGTGGCTGTGATACCAGTAGGTACCGTGTTGTACAATGGGGAAGCGATAGAGATGTGTTTCACCGGCTTTCACGGGCCGTGTGGTAAGATAGGAAACGCCGTCGTATTGATTGGGTAATATCAGGCCGTGCCAGTGAATAGACGTTTCTTCGTTTAATGTGTTGTGTACGTAGATTTCTGCGGTATCTCCTTCCGTGAAGTGCAGGGTTGGTCCGGGAATAGTGCCGTTGATAGTAAGGGCGTGGCTCATTTTACCGGAGTAGTGTACCATGCTGTCGCCCACATACAAATCGTAGCGGACTACCTTTGGCGTGGTGTTTAAAGAAGCCTGTGCAGTAACAATACTACACAGGCTCATCAATGTTATATACAGGAATACTGCTTTCATACGGATAATTAAATAACTATTTAATGGTATCGCTTACTTTACCACAGGTGAGCATCTGGCTGCCGTAGTAAGGATTTTTAACAGCGTTGCTGCTGCTTAACCAGTAAGCTTTTTTCATGGGGCAGTATTCCTGGTACACCGGCTGCGCAGAAAGCGGTACTGCTTTGGCGAGCTGGTAGAAATTATCAGAGAATGTTTTGAAATATTCGCGTTGTTTGCTGATGTCTTTTGCTTCAGCGATGGCTTTGGCATCTGCCGACAGCTTTGCAGCCAGTGGCATATAAGCGTTGTGAACAGCGGGCGGCATGGATGACATATCAACCTGGGCAGCGGCTTTTACAAACTCATCTGCTTTGGCAGCGGCCGCTCCCGCATTGCTGCTCACCAGTGCATCTTTAATATTGTAGTATAAAGAGAGTAAGGGAGATAACTGTGTGGAAACAGTTTTATCCTGTGCCATACCCTGTTGCATAAATGCAGCTATCAATACGATGCCTGTCATTAATATCTTTTTCATATCTGTTAGTTTTTACTTGTTGATAATATCTTCCATGCTGCTGTTGTTACGCTAATGCGTCTGCCTTGTAACCGGCTTTCTCTATCGCCACCCTGACTTCGCTTTTATCCAGGTTTTCTTTTGTAATGGTAAGTATTTTATCCGGGCTGGCCAGGTCTACTTCCCAGTTATCGGCGCCTACCAGTTTATTTAGTACAGGCGTTACCGTTGCAATACATCCGGAGCATTTGATATTCGTTTTGAATTGTGTTGCGTTCATGTTGATTCTTTTTATCTGTTGATGAATAATTAATCTGATGATGTAAAATTACGATGCAACGGGACGGGAGCTGTTATACAATTCATGCTATCTTTTACATAATTCTTATGCGGATGTTTCTACGCCTTTCAGGGGATACGGGTGATATTATATCATTTTCGCCAATCCGCCCTGAAAAATTATAAAATAATGCCTGTCTTCCTTACATTTATACGCACATGATTCAACAGGGGTTTTCCCCACAATACAGACAATACCACAATTATGAAAAAAAACGTTTTATTACTGGCGGCAACCATGATAAGTTCCTTCAGTTTTGCCGACGTACGTTTACCCAACGTTTTCGGCGACAACATGGTGTTACAGCGCGACAAGCCGATCCCGGTATGGGGTTGGGCCGATAAAAATGAAAAGGTAACCATCCGGTTCAACCAGCAGGAAAAAACCGTAAAGGCAGATAAGAACGGTAAATGGAAGGTATTCCTGCAGCCGGAAAAAGCAGGCGGTCCCTATACCCTGTCCGTGAAGGGCAAAAATGATATCAGTCTCCACGATATCCTGATGGGCGACGTATGGATCTGCAGCGGGCAATCGAATATGGAATTCCATGTGAACGGGGTAACCAACGCCAATAAAGAAATTGCCCAATCCGCCAACCCGGCCATCCGGCACTTTTACCTGCCCAAAGCAATGTCAGTAGTTCCGCTGGAAGATGTGAAGCAAAGCGCCTGGCTGCCTGCATCCCCGGAAAACACCGGCGATTTTACAGCAGTAGGCTACTTCTTTGCCAAAGCGCTGAACGAACAAACACAGGTGCCTATCGGCTTAATACATACTTCCTGGGGTGGTACCATCGTGGAAACCTGGATCAGCCGCGACGGACTGGCCAACGCCGGCGACTTCAGCGACATGATGCAGCACCTGCCCTCACTGAACCTGGACTCCGCTGCTATCGTAGCCAAAAACAGGCAACAGGAGCTGATCCGGAATTTACAGGGGAACCTGCCAGATGCAGGTACACTTGCCACCTGGTCCACTCCCGGCGCGGACGACCAGTCGTGGAAAAAAATGAAGGTACCCGGCCTGTGGGAAGAACAACTGCTGCCCAACTTCGACGGGATCGTATGGTTCCGGAAAAACTTCCAGGTGGCCGCAGCCGATGCCGGCAAACCAGCAGAGCTTAGCCTGGGCACTATAGACGACAACGACGTTACTTACATTAACGGTACACAGGTAGGCAGTACCAAAGGTTACGACGCCGCCCGTACCTATAAAATCCCTGCCGGGGTGTTAAAAGCCGGCAATAATGTGATTGCAGTAAGTATAGAAGATAATACCGGCGGCGGCGGTTTTTACGGCGATGCAGAAAGTGTTTTTCTGCAAACAGCCAGCCAGAAACTATCCCTCGCAGGCGATTGGGCGTTCCGCATCCAGAAGGCCATCAACCCCGGCACCAGCGTGGGTCCCAACAGTTACCCTTCTTTGCTGTTTAACGCCATGATCAATCCCGTACTGCCTTTTGCCATCAAAGGCGCCATCTGGTACCAGGGCGAAAGCAATGCCGACCGCGCCTACCAGTACCGCAAAGCCTTCCCGCTGCTGATCAGCGACTGGCGCCGGTTGTGGAACCAGGGCGAGTTTCCGTTTTACTTTGTACAGCTGGCCAGCTTTAACTCCGCCAATGGCAACAGCCAGAAAGGCAGCAAGTGGGCTGAACTGAGAGAAGCGCAAACCCTTACCCTGCAGGTGCCCCATACCGGCATGGCCGTTATCACCGATATTGGCGAATCCAAAGACATCCACCCGAAAAACAAACAGGACGTAGGTAAGCGACTGGCCGCCGTAGCCTTACATGACACCTACGGGCAAAACAATGTTTTCAGCGGCCCGGTATACCAGTCCATGCAGGTAAACGGCAACAAGGTAACCGTTAGCTTTACCAGCACCGGCAGCGGCCTGGAAGTAAAGGATAAATATGGTTATATCCGCGGATTTGAAGTAGCCGGCGCCGATAAGCAATTCCATTATGCCAAAGCATTTGTTGATGGCGATAAAGTAGTGGTATATGCCGATGAAGTAAGTACCCCGGTAGCCGTGCGTTATGGCTGGTCAGATGATAACCTGGAAGATAATCTTTTTAACAAAGACGGCTTCCCGGCAGCGCCTTTCCGCACCGATACGTGGAAAGGGGTTACAGAAGAAGTGAAGTATAGCGTGAGATAAGTGTAACGTGCATCGCCTTCGGCGATGGAAATTGTCTTGGAGCAGGATTACGCTGATTATACTGATTTTTTGGATTTGATCACGTTTGATTTTTAATGATTAAGGGAGATATAAGCGAATATCCGCTTCTATCTCCCTTAATCATTTATAAAAACCCAAAAAATAAAATCAAAGGAATCAGTAAAATCAGCGTAATCCTGCTCCAAGACAATTTCCAATCGCCGAAGGCGATTAGAACAAGGACGGCGCCGGCAGCAGGGTGGTTTCTTTTTCCCGTACCACCGCGGCCAGTGTATCTATCAGTTTTCGTACCTGCGTTTCCGTGTCCGCATCCGTAATCACACCTTCGCCGTTTACTTTTGTTCTTACCGAGGAAATCACCAGCTGTGCGTCTTCAGCGATCTTTGACTCAATGATCAGCAGTGTGCCCAGCAGCGACTGGTGCGCTTTATGGCCTGAAGTACCGGCTGTAATCAGCGCTACCGGCTTTTGTGAGAAGTGCATGGAAGATACGGTCCAGTCGATCGCATTTTTTAGTGTCCCCGGCACACCAATGGCGTATTCCGGCGTACATATCAGCACGGCATCTGCCGCCGCCAGTTGTGCGCGGAAATGTTGCACCGCCTCCGGTGCGCTGCCGGCATCCATGTCCAGGTCCGGGTTAAAATGCGGGATGGCCGTAAGGCTATCCAGCAGCTGCACGGTAAACTTACCGGCGCCCAGCTCCGTGATCGCTTTTATCAGGTGATGATTGGAAGAGGATTGCCGGGTGCTTCCACAGATAGCCAGTAGCTTTATCGGTTGTGTCATATGCGTATCGTTCATTGCCCCGCAAATTAAGCGGATTCCCCCACTCTGCCAGCAACGGCACATCGATTTTATTGATGGCGCCATAGTCTTTCCCATCTCTCCCGAGATTTAAAAAAATATTCTCCGGAAAAAAAATATATTTGTCAGACCACGTTCCGGATATCAACTAAGAGAAGAATTCCATGTATAATGAAACTGAGTTACTGACCAAAATCGCGGCAGGAGATGAAGCTGCCTTTAAACAACTTTTCGAACATCATAGAAAGAAGCTCTATCAATATGTGCTGGCCGTTACCAAATCGAGAGAGGTGGCGGAAGAAATTGTGATTGACGTATTCCTGAAGTTGTGGACGGGCAGGGAGTTGATCACGCACATCCAGCATATGGATGCCTTCCTGTTCAAGGTGGCCTACAATAAAGCGATGGACTTCTTCAAGCTGGCGGCTAAAAACGCAAAGTTGCAGAAGCTGGTGCGTGAACAAATGGCCGCCCACCAGGAACAAAGCGCCGACTACAGCCTGTTGAACAACGAATGCCGGGAAATCCTGAACAATGCCTATAAACAGTTGTCGCCCCAGCGCCGCCTCATGATTACCCTGAGCCGGGAAAAGGGCATGACGCATGAAGAAATAGCCACGGAACTGAATTTATCCCGCAACACCGTTAAAAACACTATCACCGACAGCCTGAAGATCATTAAGCAATACCTGCTCAATAACCATATTACCCCTGTTGTGTATATCCTGCTGCTGTCAGATTTATTTTCTGACTGATTAGTACTACCCCCTCCTTTTTGTCGTCATAGCAGTTATATAACTGGTATATGTCGTCTAATCCGTTAAGATTAAAACTATTACTGCAAAAATACCTGTCCGGCGACTGTAGTCCGCAGGAGCTGGAAGAGTTCTGGGCATTGATGGCGGAGCTGTCGGAAAACGACCTTGTTTCGCAGGAGCTGGCAGCGCTCTGGGAGCATACGCCGCGGCCCGCACAGGAGCCTATGTGGGAGCAATTGTATACAAAGCTGCAGGGAAAGATCCAGGAGGGAGAGATTGATATGCTCAAAGTGATGACCGTAAAACGCAACCCGCTGTACAAAAGAATAGCCGTTGCCGCCGCCGTGATACTGGTAATGCTCAGCGCCTGGTGGCTGCTGCCGGTGACTAAGCCCGCTCCTACCCTTACTGCGGCGCTTCCTGAAACACAGCATTCCTCCAATAAAATAATTACCCTCCCCGATGGCAGTGTGGTAACACTCAATGAAAACAGCCAGCTGGACTATCCCGCCGCCTTCAACGGGCATAGCAGGGAAGTATACCTGAGAGGAGAAGCCTTTTTTGAAGTGGCACCCGATAAAAACAAACCATTCCTGGTACATACCGGCGCTATTGTGACCCGTGTGCTGGGAACCTCTTTTAACATCAGGGCCGCGGGGGATGACTCTCCTATAGCCGTAACCGTTACCACCGGCAAAGTACAGGTACAAAAAGATAATAAAGCCATCGTGGCGGAACTGCTGCCCGGTGATCAGCTGATACTCGACAAAGCCGCTATTGCCCCACTGGTTACCAAAGCCAATATGAAAGAGGTGCTGGTCTGGAAAAAAGACGAGCCGGTATTTGAAGATGTTTCCTTTGAAGCGGCGATTCCACTTATCAACAAATATTATGGTATTGATATCCGGTTCAGGGATGAATCCCTGCGCGTTAAAAAATTCACCGGCAATTTTATCAACGATCCCATGAAACAGGCGCTGGATGTGATCTGCGAACTAACGCATGCGCAATGGGAAAAAGGACAGGACAGTATTATCTGGCTGGATAAACGATTTTAAAAAAGGCTATACTAAGGACTAGTTAGTATAGCCGGTTGTCTTAAACATTTCGGTAAACATTTAAAAACTACCCAAAGGTATGAAATTTCTTATCAGGGGAAGGCTACGCCTTTTCCCAAAGCGAACGTTTGCGTATTATATGAAACTAAGTTGCTTACTCGCCTCTGCTTTTCTTTTCGGCATCAATATGCTGATTGCTGCTCCCGGCAAAGCGCAGCGATTGGAAGAAGTAGAAGTCACCGTAAACCTGAAACGGCAATCCCTGAAGGAAGGTATTAAGCAAATCCAGCAGCAAAGCGCTTTTAAATTTGCTTATGTAGCCGCACAGCTTTCTCCCTATGATGATATTACTTTGCCCGCAGAACGGAGATCCGTACTGCAAACGCTCAACCTGCTGCTGCAAAACACCGCCCTTACCTGGTCGCTGAACGCCAATACCATTGTGATTACCGAGAAGCGGGCGGCAGATCCCGCACTATCCGCGCGTGTGATCACCGTTAGCGGAAAGGTGACCGATGAAAAAGGTAACGGGCTTCCCAATGTAACCATCACCATCAAAAACGGAGGTGGCGGGGCTATTACAGATGTTAACGGTCATTTTACCATCCGGGTGCCCGATGAAAAGACCATCGTTATTTTTAGTATGATCGGGTATACATCCGTGGAAATAGCCGCAGGCAGCGCTACCCCGCTGAATATTATTTTGAAAGAAGAAACCCGCTCGCTCAACAACGTGATTGTAGTGGGATACGGCACCCAGAAGAAACGGAATGTTACCGCCGCCATCGCCTCCGTGCCAATGGCCGAAATGCGCGACATGCCCATCTCCAACGTGGCCACGGGTATGCAGGGAAAAATCCCCGGTGTAATTGTACAGCAAACAGGCGGCGCCCCCGGCGCTACCCCCGCTATAAAAGTACGCGGCTTTGGTTCCATCAGCGCAGGCACCAATCCCCTGATTGTAGTAGATGGGAATATTGTGGACGCCAGTGTTTTCAGCAATTTCAGCAGCAACGATATACAAAGCATTGATGTACTGAAAGATGCTTCCTCCACCGCTATCTATGGGTCCAAAGGCTCCAACGGAGTGCTGATAGTAACCACCAAACGCGGAAAATCCGGCAAAACAAGGTTTAACGCCGACGTATATACGGGGTTCCAGGATGTTTCTAAAAAAATAGATGTACTCAACTCGCAGCAGTTTGCAGTATTCTCCAAAGAAGCCTCCAATAACGCTTACCTCGATAACGTACCCGGCGCCAATATATCCGATCCTAACTCCGCCCGGCCAAATTCGTACCTGCGATACCGTTATCCCCGCGGCGATCTGTTTGAATGGTTCAATTTCGACGATCCGCAGAAAGTAGCCGCCATGCCTACATACGATTACCAGGATATGATTTTCCGCAAAGGGATGATCAACAACTACCAGGTAACCGCCAGTGGCGGCAACGATAACGCACAGTACCTGGTAACCGGTGGCTACCTGAAACAGGATGGCATCATTGAAAAATCGGCCCTCGACCGGTACTCCATCCGCGCGAATGTAGACATCAACGTGACCGACCGTTTCAAGCTGGGCGCCAATATCAACCCGGTATATAAAATCCAGAACGATGTAAACAGTGATGGTCACTGGGCCGGCAACGGTATCATCAATGCCGCCTTATCCGCCGTACCCATGACGCCTGTATGGAACGCGGACCACAGTGCTTATACCTCGCAAGCCGCGCTGGCTACGCCTTATGGCTGGCCTGGCATCACCAACCCTGTAGCCAACATCACCGAAAATCCGAATGAACTGATCACCACCAACCTGCTTACCAACGTGTACGCATCGTACCAGTTCCTGAAAGATTTCAGTTACCGCGCAACCGGTAATTTCAACGTAGGCTCCACCAGGAGGAATGCCTACAAAACTTCCCGCATGCCGCTGAACCAGATACTACCGCCTACACAGGCCGTGGGTGAAGCTTCTTCTGACCAAACCACCAGCTGGCTGTTTAACCAGACCCTTAACTATACCAAAGCTGCCGGACCACATAACATCGATGTATTGTTAGGTATGGAGGCGTATAAATATCAATACCAGAGGAGTCAGGCCATTGGTACTTCTTATGCCAACGACGTAGTGCCTACGTTGAACGCTGCCGGTTTACCAAGTACAGTCAGTTCTTTCAGAACCGCCAATACTTCTACCTCCTACTTTGGCCGCGCTACCTATAACTACAAAGAAAAGTACATCGCCAATGTATCCCTCCGTGCAGACGGATCTTCTATCTTCGGCAGCAAAAACAGGTGGGGTGTATTCCCCGCAGGTTCTGTGGGATGGGTGCTGACAGAAGAACCATTTATGAAAAATATCCCGGTGATCTCCAACGCCAAACTGCGCGTGAGTTACGGGCTGGCGGGTAATAACCAGTACACCGACAACTATCCTTACCTCGCCACGCTGGAAGCAGATAACTACAGCTTCAACAACTCGCTGGTAAATGGTTTGGGCGCAGCCTCGCTTGGCAATGATGAACTGGGCTGGGAAAAAAGCAAACAGTTCGACGCCGGTATTGATATCGGATTCTTCCACGAAAGAATTGGCATTGGCATCGATTACTATAAAAGAAATACCAACGACCTGCTGCTGGCCGTAAACGTGCCTACCATCACCGGTTTCAGCACCGCCGTTAAAAACATTGGCGCCATAGAAAATAAGGGCTGGGAATTTTCCCTCGCTACCCGCAATCTTACCGGCGCCTTTACCTGGAATACCAATGCAACGCTTTCCTTTAACCGCAATACCGTGGTGGCACTGGGTCCTACGGGAGATCCCATCCGCAGTAATTCCGGCGTAAATGAAACCAATATCACGATGATCGGCAAACCGATCGGTAACATCTATGGATACAAACAGATAGGTATCTTCCAGAACCAGGCCGACCTGGATAAATTTCCGCACGACCTCACTTCCAGACCTGGTGATGTGAAGTATGAAGATGTAAATAAAGATGGAAAGATCACGGCAGATGACCGTACAATAATAGGTAACAGTCAGCCTGATTTTATTTACGGCCTCACCAACACCTTCCGCTATAAGAACTTCGACCTGATGGTAGCCATACAGGGCCAGCAGGGCGGACAGATACTGAACCTCAGCCGCCGTTTCTTTGAGAACGTAGAAGGCAGCGCCAACCAGCTGACCACGGTGTTAAACCGCTGGCAGTCGGAAGACAAACCAGGCAACGGTATCATTCCCCGTGCCAACCAGCGCACCACCGGCAACAACAACGCCATCTCCAGCCGCTGGGTGGAAGATGCCACCTACCTGCGTATTCAGAACGTAAGTATCGGCTACCAGTTACCGGAAAAAATATTGCAGCACATCCGGCTGCAACAGGCCAGGATCTACCTGTCGGCTCAAAACCTGTACACCTTCACCGACTACCTGAACTATAACCCGGAAGTAAGTAATTACGAAGGCGCTTTAACCAGTGGCGTTGACTATGGCCGTTATCCGCTGGCCAGAACATTTGTAGTTGGTGTAAATATCGGATTCTGATCTTCCTAAAAAATTAAAGAACATGCGCACAAATTATCTATACATATTCCTCGCAGCAGCTGTTTCATTTACGGCCTGCAAAAAGAGCTTCCTGGAACAGCTCCCGCCTTCCACGGCCACTACGGAAAACTTCTACAAAACAGCCGACGATTTTAAAAATGCACTCAATGCCAACTATGGCTCGTTGCAGTCCGGCGGCGTATTTGGCAATGCTTACATCTATGGCGATATTCCATCCGATAATAACTTCCCGGTACCTTCCGGCTCTGTAACAGACCAGGATGAATTTGACCGGTTCTATATTAAAACCACCAATCCCTTTGTCGCCAATCGCTGGAACGACAGCTACAAAGCCATTTCCCGCAGCAACACCATCCTGTCGAGGATTGCGCCGATAGCCATGAGTGATTCACTGAAGAAACGCTTCACCGCTGAAGCACAGTTTCTCCGGGCGCTGGTATACTTTAACCTGGTGCGTTCCTTTGGTGATGTGCCACTGGTGGTAACGGAAATCACCAATGCCAACCAGGCATATGAATATACCCGTGATCCGGCAGCGAGCGTATACGCACAAATTGAAGCCGACCTGAAGGCCGCCGAAGCCGCATTGCCGGTAAGTTACACCGGCGGCGATATAGGCAGGGCCACCAGAGGTGCCGCCAAAGCCTTGCTGGGAAAGGTATTGCTCACGCAACATAAATATCCCGATGCTGCCGCAAAGCTGAAAGAAGTAATCAGCTCCGGTACCTACGCCATACTGGATAAATATGCCGACGTTTTTGATGTAAGCAAGAAAAATAACAAGGAGTCTGTTTTTGATGTACAATATAAATCCGGTGGCGTAAAGGAGGGCAACCCACTACCTAACTCCTTCGCGCCCGAAAACTCCGGCGATGCGGTAGTGAAGTTTGGCGGCGATGGCAACAACCAGCCTACCCCCGATATGGAAAACGCCTATGAAGCCGGCGACACCAGGAAGAGCTTTTCGATGGCTACTTCTTATGTAAATGCCAGTGGAGCTACCGTAAATTATTATTTTGTAAAGAAGTACTTTGATGTACCTGCCACCAAAAACGATAATGGCAACAACTTCCCGGTGATCCGTTATGCAGATGTAGTGCTGATGTATGCAGAAGCGCTTAATGAAATAGGCTACCAGGGCGGTGGAGAAGCGTTCACTTACCTGAACATCATCCGCAAAAGAGCAGGGCTTGCAGAAAAAACAGCCGCCAACCTGCCCGACCAGGCATCGTTCCGGCTGGCAATAGAAAATGAAAGACGGGTGGAACTGGCATTTGAGGGACACCGCTGGTACGACCTGGTGCGCACCGGCAGGGCAATCCCGGTGCTCAACAGCAAAAAGGCACAAATCAGGTTAGTAGCCGATCTTACCAGCGACAACCTCGTAATACCAGTACCACAAAGCCAGATAGACATTAACAAGGATAAGATAAAACAAAACAAAGGATATTGATGGTACGTAAAACCGTTTGTACTTTTTTATGGTTAACAGCTGGTATGGCAAGTGCTTGGGCACAAACCAGCCAGCTGTTGGCTTATGTAGACCCGTTCACCGGCACCTCCAAAAGCACTACACTCACCGCACTGGTTCACGGCGCCGGCACTGAGCAGCTGGCCAACACCATCCCCGCAGTGGGCATGCCTTTTGGCATGACGCAGTGGACGCCACAAACCAGGCTCACCGAACAAAAATGTGTAGCGCCGTATTACTATACCGACTCCCTTTTCACCGGCTTCCGCGGTACGCACTGGCTCAGCGGTTCCTGTACACAGGACTACGGCAGTATGACCATTATGCCGGTTTGCGGCGAACTTAAAACCAGTCCTAACGATTACGCATCAACGTTTGTAAACACCAGTGAGATAGCCACGCCTGCTTACTACAGCATCCTGCTGGGTAAAAACAAGATAAAGGCAGAAGTCACTGCCACTGCGCGTTGCAGCATGATGCGTTTCAGCTTCACGCAGGATGATGATTGCTATATAGTGGTCCGGCCCAACAGCGACCGCGGCAAAGGCGCCGTGTATATCGACCGCCAGCGGCAGGAGATCTCCGGTTACAATCCCGCCTTCCGCATTTACCAGGGGCAGGGACAGCCCGCAGGTTTCAGCGGATACTTTGTAGTGCAGTTTGAAGAAGTATTCACAGATGCAAAAGTATTCCGCGGCAACACCGTGTTGTTGGAAGACAGTATCAAAAACGAGGCAGGCATTGGCAGCGCAGTAAAATTCAACGTGCATAAAGGCAGCGTGATAAGAATACGTGTAGGTACCTCTTTCACCAGTATTGATGCGGCACGGGAAAATCTTGCCGCAGAAATCAATCACTGGGATTTTACCGCACAAACAAAAGCAGGCAGCGATGTGTGGAATAAAGCGTTGGGGAAAATTGAAGTAACCGGTTCTTCCGAAAAAGATAAAAAAATCTTTTATACCGCGCTATATCATACCATGCAGCACCCGCGTCTTTTCAATGATGTAAAAGGCACCTACCCTGCCTTTGCACAATCATACCAGGTGAAGCAACTGGCGTCAGGCAATTACTACGACGACTTTTCCATGTGGGATATTTACCGCGCACAACTCCCGCTGTATGAAATACTGGACACCGCGTTGATCAACGACCTGGTACGTTCACTGATCCTGAAAGGTCAACAGGGCGGCTGGTTACCTATTTTCCCCTGCTGGAATAATTACACCGCCGCAATGGTCGGCGATCATGCTATTCCGTTTATTGCATCGGCTTATAATAAAGGTATCCGCAATTATGATGTGGAAGAAGCGTACCGCCTTATGCGGCAAAATGCTTTTGACACCGCTGCCATAGAAGACTATAAAGAAGGTAAGGGCCGCAGGGCATTATCTTCTTACCTGAAATACGGGTATGTACCTTTGGAAGATAACGTGCCATATGCCTTTCATAGCCGCGAACAGGTGTCGCGCACACTTGAATATGCGTTTGATGATTACGCATTATCTACTATTGCGAAAGCATTGCATAAGCAAAAGGATTATGCCCTCTTAAAGAAAAGGGCCGGCAATTATGCCAATGTATTTGATCCGCAGCTGGGAGATGTAAACGGCCGGTATGCCTCCGGCAAATGGTATGAGCAACCGGACCGGGATAAGAAAATGTTTTTTATCACCGAAGGAACCCCGCGGCAGTATGGCTTTTACGTACCTCATGATATTCCCGGGCTTATTAAACTAACCGGTGGAAACAAAAAATTTGAACAGGCGCTGGATAGTCTTTTTCTGAAACAACAATACTGGCATGGCAATGAACCCGGTCACCAGATCCCTTTCCTGTACAACTACGTAAACGCGCAAACGAAAACAATAGCGCATACCCGTGAAATCAGGGCAATGGAATACGGCGTAGGGCCGGGAGGGTTATGCGGCAATGACGATGCCGGGCAGATCAGCGCCTGGTACGTGTTTACCGCGATGGGCTTTTATCCGGTGAACCCCGTAGCGCCGGAATATGCCATTACCATTCCTGCTTTTGAACGCATTGTTATTCATACCGGCGAGCATACCACCACCACTATCCGTGTAGCTCCAAAAGGTGCACCGGTATTTATCGGCACTATCAAAAAGGATGGGAAACCATACAGCACTACGCGCCTGTTGCATACCGACCTGATGAAGGGCGGCGTATTTGACATTTACCCAACGGATGGCGGACAATGAGTGGTTACCCGCAGCGGAAATTACTCCATAGTTCATCCATCTGTTGCCAGATCACCTGCGGACATCTATGGCAGCGGATCTCCCGGCGCGGGATGTTTGGGATCAAATACGGCCATCCCTACCCTGCTGTCGGCACAGCCATAATATAAAATCCATTTCTTCTTAAAATATACCAGTCCTTCTATAAATACGGTACCTGCAGCATATTGTCCGCTTTTTTCAAATGCCTCCATCGGGCGCAGGAAGGGTACATCCAGGCGGGCAATGGCTTTTTCAGGATCCTGTTTATCAAAAAGTACCTGCCCGGCACTATAGGTATTTGCAGTAAAACGCTGATCACCTTTATCGCCCGGCTGGTTCTTGCCGTTATACAGCAATAGAATGCCTTTATCCGTGATAATAGCTGGTGGGCCGCACTCTGTGAGCCCGCTGTCGAAATAGCCTTTCCTGGGCCTTATAAGCGCTTTTAATGCACCGCTGCTGTCGGTAACAGGTTGCCAGTCGACCAGGTTATCAGACGTAGCGGCAAATACGCCGTGTTCTCCCCAATACATCCAGTACTTACCATTCACTTTTGCAATCACCTGTTTCTTTCCTTTCAGTGCTGTAACGATAGAAGCCGATTTATGCGGCTGATCTACGAAACGGTCGCCGGCTTTCCGGAAGATGGGCCCGTGCTTGGTCCAGTTTACCAGGTCCTTGCTGGTAGCCACTCCCAGCCTCGGCACCTGCCGGTTCCACTGTGTATAGAAGATTACATAGGTACCATCAACGGTAACGGCTACACGGGGATCTTCGCAGCCACCCGGCCATTCATAGGTTTGCTGATCATCATTGCGCGGGTATAATACCGGTGTTCTTTTTCTTTTGAAAGAAGTACCGTTTTTACTTTCCGCATAGCCGATCCGGGAAGTGCGCATGCCTATTTGTATACCGGATTTATCTTCTGCGCGGTAAAGCACTACTATCTTCCCGGCCTTAACAATGGCAGCGGGGTTAAAGGTGTCGTTCGACTCCCAGTCGACCTCCCTTTGCAGGAGCGAATCATAAAAATGTGCCGTAGAGTCTGTGCGGATCACGGGGTTCACGCCCGCAGGTCTTACAAAGCCGCCCAGCGCCCAATCGGGTAAACGGTTGGTTTGGGCTTTCAGTGGATGCTGCGTAAGGGCTATAGTTGCAGCCAGGAGAAACAGAATCTTGCTATTCAAGGTAGTTTGTTTAAATTGAGCATGGAAAGGATAAAGATAATCTCCGCATTTGACTCATTCAAACAAAACTACACGTGCCCCTTTAACAAACGCCTATGCAGCATCAAGATCAATTTTTAGCTGGTGGTGGGGAAATGGGCAGGCTGATTCAAAGCATGGATTGGTCAACAACTTCGTTAGGTCCGGTGGAATCATGGCCGCAGAGTTTAAAAACAACGGTCAGTCTTTGTCTTTCTTCCACATTTCCCGCTTTAATCGCCTGGGGCCCCGATACCATACAGATCTATAACGATAGCTACCGTCCTATCTGTGGCGATAAACATCCCGTGTCTATGGGGCAGAGCTTCCGGGTATGCTGGGAAACAGCGCTGCCGGTAGTGGGTGATGCTTTTACCCGCGGACAATCAGGTGAAGGCACCTATATCAAAGACCAGCGGATGTTCCTGGACCGGAACGGCTACCTCGAAGAAGCATTCATGACATTCTCGTTTGCGCCTATACGAAATGAAGCCGGCGAAGTGGGAGGTATTTTTCACACGGTTACCGAAACAACGGATAAAATGCTCGCTGCGCGCCGGACGCAGGTGGTACGTGATTTGTCGGCCCTGATAGGCAAAGCCGAAACTACTGAAAAGATATGCGACGCAATACTGGGAAAAACGATTGACTTCAGCCGGGATATCCCTTTCCTGCTGCTATACCAACTGGACAGTAAGGTGGATAGCCATTGTGTAATAGCTGCTGCCGGAATTAATGCGGACGCTGCGGGAGTTACCTGGCCTTTTGACGAGGTATTACAATCCCTGCAACCCGGAGTGGTAACGGACCTGGGCAACCGCTTTGGCAATATTCCCTTTGGTCCGTACCCCGAAGCGCCACACAGCGCTGTTGTGCTGCCGGTAAATATTGCCGGGCAGCAGCGGCCGTGGGGGTTTGTTGTGGCAGGTGTGAGTGCCAGAAGAACGCTGGATGATGCCTATTTAAACTTTTACGAATTACTGGGCAATGCTTTCAGCATCGCCTTTTCCAATGTGCATGCGTATGAACAGGCACAACAGCGCACCGAAGCATTGGCGGCTATTGATAAAGCTAAAACAGCTTTTTTCAATAATGTAAGCCACGAATTCAGAACGCCGCTTACGCTGATGATAGGCCCGCTGGAAGAATTGCTGCAACAACCCCTGCTGCAGCAGCCTCCATATAAAATTAACCTGGATGCCACTTATCGCAATACGCACCGCCTGTTGAAACTGGTAAACAACCTCCTGGATGTAAGCCGGGTAGAAGCCAACCGGTTAAAGGCGGTATACCAGCCGGTAAACCTGGCAACACTCACCACCGATCTGGCCAGTAGCTTCCAGTCGATCATCGAAAAAGCAGGTATGCAACTGAATATCGATTGTGTGTCCACCCGGCCGGTGTATATAGATGTGGAAATTTGGGAGAAGATCATCCTGAACCTGCTCTCCAATGCGTTTAAATTTACGTTGGAAGGCAGTATCAGCGTGATACTCCGTGAAACTGAAACATCCGCCATTCTCCAGGTAAAAGATACTGGCGTAGGCATACCTGAAAAAGAATTACCACATATGTTTGAGCGGTTTCACCGGGTGGAAAACAGTCCTGGCCGCACACATGAGGGATCTGGTATCGGGTTGTCGCTGGTGAGCGAACTGGTACGGCTACACGCCGGCACCATCAGCGTGGAAAGTTCAGAAGGCACAGGCACAACTTTTACCATACACCTGCCCTTCGGCAATGATCATCTTCCCCGGGAACAAATCTCCGAAACCGGGAAACATACAGATACCCTGCTGTTAAAAGGCGCTTTTCTGAAAGAGGCATACAGCCTGCTGGACAACAGCAGTCCTCCAACACATGAGGGGCATTATATGCCCGAAATGGGGCACTGGGAAGTAACAGAAACCGCCGGCAGCCCCGAACGGGCGCATGTGCTCATTGTGGATAATAACGCAGATATGCGTAACTACCTGGCACGGCTACTCGAAAAATATTTTTATATCACCACTGCCAAAAACGGGTTGGAAGCACTGGCGCAAGTGGAGCGTAACAAACCGGATCTTATCCTCAGCGATATCATGATGCCGGTGATGAATGGAAAAGATCTGCTGGAACGCGTACGTGGCAACCCGGTTACCGCGCAGATACCTGTTATCTTCCTTTCCGCACGTGCAGGTGGCGAAGCCCGTATCGACGGACTGGAAGCCGGTGCAGACGACTACCTGGTGAAACCCTTTTCGGCCGGGGAACTGCTCACAAAAGTAAAAGCGCATATTAAAATTCTGCAACTGCGCAACCATGCGGAGCAGCAACTGAAAAATTTATTTGAACAGGCGCCGGTGGCCATCTGTTTATTGAAAGGACTGTTAATGAATATTGAGGTGGCCAACGAAATACAATTGCAGTACTGGGGCAGAACCGCTGAAGAAGTAATGCAGAAACCATTACTGGAAGCCCTGCCCGAGCTGAAATCACAGGGAATGGAAAGTATGATAGAGAAAGCATACGTCACCGGCAAAAGGTATATTACCGGCGAACTGCCGCTAAAGATCGTACGTTTTGGTAAAGCCGAAGATATTATTGTCAGGATTACATTTGAACCGCTGTATGAAGAAAGTGGCAATGTTTCCGGCATCATGTGTGTTACCAATGACATCACCCATTTTGTAGCCGCACGTGAAGCTGCCAGAAACTATTCAGATAAACTGGAATTTCATGTGGAAGACCGCACCACAGCATTAAAAGTGGCCAATGAAGAATTAAAACGGACCAACAGGGAACTGGAGGACTTTGTATTTATATCGAGCCATGACCTGCAGGAGCCCTTGCGTAAAATTCAAACCTTTGGCAACATTGCCATGAGCGCCGAAGCGGCACAACAGCCGGTAAAGGAATACCTGGAAAAAATGATCGCCTCTGCTTCGCGCATGTCCGGGCTGATCAAAGACCTGCTGAATTATTCAAAACTGAATAAAAGTGACGATCCGTTTATTGAAACAGACCTGAATGTTGTTATGGAACAGGTACTGAGTGATCTTGAACCCGGTTTAAGGAAAAGGAATGCGCATATTGAAATATCACCGCTTCCACACATAAAAGCGGTTCCATTACAGATGAATCAGCTCTTTCATAACCTGCTTGATAATTCCCTGAAGTTTAATGAGCAGGAACCGGTGATCCGCGTAAGCGTGAGCATCATATCACCGGAAAAACAAGCTGCGGTTCCAAGACTGGAAACAGGCAAACAGTATTATGAGCTGGTATTCCGCGACAACGGTATCGGCTTTGAGCAGAAATACGCCGACCAGGTATTCACTATTTTCAAGCGTTTGGTGAAGCCTTCCGAATATCCCGGTTCGGGTATCGGGTTAACCATTTGCCGCAAAGTGGTATTGAATCATGGAGGGTATATTTATCCTGAATCGCAGTTGAATGAGGGCACTACTTTTTATGTATACCTGCCGGTTTTGTAAGGAGGTTATTATATTTTTGTATGTTGATGGTGAAGATGAAATAACTTCTTTTCCGGAGATTTTTAATGATTTTTATCATGTCTTCACAAGAAATTATCGGCTATTTTTGCTAACTTAATAATGGCACCAAAACAAGATCAACATATGCAATACTGTAGCAGAATTTTTTACATGATCTGCTTATTGATGTGTATCAATGTAGCAGCAGACGCGCAAAAGAAGATCACCGGCATTTACCGCAGCATGGATGATTATTTGGCTAATGAGTTGAGTTACACCAGAGATAACGGCAACAAAGCGCCCAGGATCCATCTGCATACGCTTGCGCCTAAAAGTTATGTCACCCTGCAGCATAACGGCAGGAATATTCATATCAACAAAAATGAAATATTTGCTTATCAGCTCGCAAATGGTGATGTATACCGGGTAGAAGGTAATCATAGTTACCAGATCCTGAATAAAAACCCGCAATTATTGCTGTATAAGAGAAAAATACCTGCTTCTCCGAAAGCCGGTCCGGAAGATCAGTACAAAATGTACTTCTCCGCTCCGAACGGTAAAATACAAACGCTGACCGCCTGGAATGTGAAACAGGCTTTCCCCGCGCATGAAACACTGGCGGATCAGATGGACGCCCAGTTTAAGCGTGATGCAGAACTGCTCACCTACGACCGGTTCCGTGGTATGTATAAACTGGAGTGGCTCGTAAAATAAATTACTGACAATTAGCTTCCGGCACAATACCGGAAGCTAACTGTTTTACTTTACCGCTTTTAAGATAAAATCTACAATTGGCGTAGGGTCCGGGAAACTATGCGGATGATGGGCAAATCCCGGTTTATGCATCACCGTTATATCCCCCTTCAGCGCTTTTATTTTCTCTTCAAATGGCAATGTGTTTTCCGCCGGTGGCACATCTGTATCCGCATCTGCCAACACATGCAGCATCGGGTATTTTCCCTTTACAATTTCCTTTGTTTTATAGAGCGGACTTCCTTTAAACAACATAGCAGCACTATCGGAAGTAAAACCATAATCCTTTTTGAAAGCTTCCCATTCGTTACGTTTTGTGAACTGTTTTTTAAACTGGCTGCCCGGCCAGCTGCACAGGTCTATCACCGGGTTATCTACATACACGGCTGCTACTTTATCCGGATTTTCAGCCGCCCAGTTGTACACATAAACTGCTCCCCTGCTCATGCCTTCCATCACTGTTTTACGTGCCAGTCCGGCTTTGCGCAACAATGAGTAATAGCCGTTCCATAATTGTATGGCTTCCTTATTGCCAAACAGTTCCGCCACATCGCAATACACCACATGATAACCTCTTTCCAGCAGGGCAATATCTGTTTGCGGTTCATGGCCCCAGAAACGGGCCCGCCAGATCCACGGATGCCCGGCAGCTGCAAACTTTGGCGCTACCACTTTACAGGCGCGCCCGCTGAATTCAAAATCCGCGCAATGGTATCCATAAAATGAGGTGATCTTTTTATCGCCCGGCAGGTGGCTGATAGCGTTAAAAGCCGTATCCCGCACCGGGTGCAGCACTTCAAAAAGTGTTTTCGCCATCAGCGTGGTACCCGTTAGTTCAGGATGAATACCATCCGGCATAAGTCCGGGTTTACCGATCAACAGCGCATTCAGGTTTACCAGCTCCAGGTTTTCATCATAAGCCACCTGTCTTACCTTTGGTAAAATCTGTGTTGTAATAACCGGGTCCCAGATCTGGGTAGTGTCTTTCACAAAGGAAACGATGGGCTGCAGCAGCAGGATACGCGGATGCGAGGGCAATGTGCGGAATGCACGGATCATGTCGTGGTAATCCGATTCGTATTCATCGAGATGTACGCGGTTAATCAGCTTGCTGTCGTTGCCTCCCAGGTCGATCAGCACAATGTCTGGTTCATTTGCCAGCGCAGCTTTATACTCCGGCGTATTCCAATAGGGATGATCCCCTTTTTTGAGTAAGGTGGTGCTGCTTACGCCATAGTTGGTGACCTCAAAGCCCGGCCCCAGCAGCTTTCCCAGCTGCGCCGGGTAGGATTCCGTTTCGGGATGCTGCAGGCGGGCGCCCGCACAGATGCTTGCACCCAGGCAGGCGATCTTTACCCGTTGTGCCAACAGCGGCACATGATAAAACAAGATCAATAAAAAAATAAGATACCTGGACTTCATGAGTGAAAATTATACGTGGAATAATGGAATGTTAAGATAATATTTACTTTTATCATTCCAATTATTCCCCGCTTCACCAAAAAGTAACCGGTGGCCAGGTAAATACCTGCCACCGGTGGTTTATTTTCAATGTTCGCTGTTGCGGATTATAACCGCTAATTCAATAATATTTCATCTGCAAATGCCCATCCGCGGCCTCCTTTACCGGGATGCCAGCCTGGTATTTTCAGCAAAGGCTCCATTACCAGCTTCACACAGGAAACGGTGGTAAGCGGGAAAGCGGCTGCTATTTCCATTGAAGCCGCAGGATCGTCTTTTTTCCCTGCAGCGGGAATGATCCGTTTCAACAGTTTCAGGTGTTGTGCATCTGCACCACCCCATATTTCTATTTTAGCGGGAGGAAAAATATACCCGTTGATATTTCTTAAGATACCTACCGACACCGACTGCAGGGGCACGGGCTGTTTGAATAGCAGCATAGCTGTCATTGGCTCTTTTACATAGCCCAGCCATTTTCCGTTGCCCTGATCCACGCCGCCTTTCTGCCCGTCGCATAAGGTTTTGGCGCCGTTACCGGCATAGCTGCCATCCGGCTGTGTGAGCAATACCACACTGTCAGGGATATACGAAGATTTGTAAAAACTGAACTGCACCGGGTCGCTGGCATACCAGCCTTTCTTACAGGCAATGGCACGAATGGTCGTATTACTTTGCAGCAACAGGCTGTCTTTAAACAGGGGCGAATTGATGCTGTCCGGTACCGACCCGTCGGTGGTATAGCGGATCTCCACGCCTTTTATCGGGTGCTTCAGCAGCAGCTGCGTGGCACTACGGAAAACGGAAGCGGTGTTCAGCAATAAAGGTTGATTCAGTTTCAGTAGTTGTTTACCATCGTCTGTAAATCCTTTGATGATGGCTACCTGTTTAAATGCGGCAGGAAGCTGGTCCAGTTCAGCGGCGGTGAGTGCGGTGTTCCACAGGTACAGCTCCTTCAATGCAGGCGCCGTTTTCAGCACCTGCAGCTGCTGCAGCGTAACCGGCGTACCTGACAGGGAAAGACTTTCCAGGTGAGGCAGCTTCGCCAGGGCCGACAGCGTTTGTCCCTTTACGTTAGTAAAGCTCAGGTTCAGCACCCGCAGTTCCGGAAACTGTGCAATGATATTCAGATCGGCATCCTGCACCGGCATCTTCTGCAGGTGCATTTCTATGATCTGTTTTTTCAGCGGCAGCAGTTCTTCTATTGATTTACTGTTGAACTGATCCTTATTATAACAGTTTACAACAAGTGGCGCAGCATTCAATGCTATCGGGTAAATAACCCGGTAGTTATTATTCAGCTTTTGCACCAGCTTTTCATCTGCTGCGGCAAAGTTATATACCGGGGCGGTGGAAGCAGCGGGCTGCAACATAGCAGCGGCCAGCAACCGCAGGCTGTCCTTTGCGGGTAATGCAGCTACCTTTGTTTTGAAATCAGCGCCACCCTTGATCCAGTAATACAACAGGTCTGCTTCTTCCGGTGTGAGCTGTGGTTTTCCTGCCGGCGGCATATGCTTTTTGGCATCCAGTGGCAGATGCAGTCTTTCCATTAACAGGCTCATTTCCGGTTTGCCGGCTACAAACAGTTTACCGCTCTTTCCTCCTTTCAGAAGTTGCTGCGGCAGCTCCATTGCCAGCTCTCCCTTTGCCTTACCTGCGTTGTGGCAGTTCATACACTTTTCCTGCAACACCGGTTTCACCAGGTGCTCATATACCAGCGCCTGATCAAAGGGCACCTGTGGTCCTTTGCCCGCGGGGCTTACCGGCGCCAGTACAAAGTTTTCGCCGTGCGTAATGTCGGCTCCGAAGTGACCGGTGATTACCAGCAATGCGGCCGTGATAAGGATACCTCCTTTCTGTAACACCGGGCGGCTTTTCTCTGATTGTCCAAACCAATATAAGAGGGAAGCCAGCCAGCACATGCTCACGCCGCTCCATTTGTGCCACTGTAAAGTGCCGCTGCCGTTGTATCCTTCTTCACCGGATAAAAACAGTCCCATGATAACGGTAACGACTGCACTGAGTGCGCCGGTGAGCAGCAACACCGCCGCCAGCTGTTGTTTCCATGCTTCAGCGGCAGGCTCACGTAAACGGATAAACGTTAAAATGCCCGCCACAAGGATCAGCACAATAGGAAAATGCAGCAACAAGGGATGCATGCGCCCCAGCACCTGCAGCCAGGGAGGTAACACCACCCTGTTGCCAAAGATCACGAGGAAAAGGATAAAAATATTACCGGCAAATAACAGGCTGCTGCCTGCGCTTTGCCATCTGGATGGCTGTTTCACGGTCATTATACCCTCCTGAGTTTATAAGGATACACTTTCCCGGAGGCCCATTGCGCCACGTAGAGGTTCCCGTCGTTGTCCACACATACATCATGCGGATGTACAAATATTTTCTCTGCCTGCTGCATCGGCTCCAGCTTTCCGTTGGTATATACCGGTGCGGTACCTCCAATGTTGGAAACCACCTTATTGTCTTTATCCAGTATCGTTACAAAGCCACTGCCCTCTTTATCCATATTGGGCGAGCGTAATACTGCGGCATACAGGTGATCGCCTTTTATAACTGGGCGGCATACACAGGCGCCTGGCAGGGCAATTACTTCCTGCAATTGTCCGTCAAGACTGAAGCGTTTAAAGCAATTCCGTGTTCTGTCGGTAACAATAAGCGTAGGTGTGTCTTTGCGATGATCTACTACAATACCGTGGGCATTGTCCAGGTGTTCATCTCCCTGCCCCCTTCCTCCAAAATACCCCAGCAGCTTACCGTTGCGGTCATAACGCATTACATATTGTGCGCCATAACCGTCTGCGATATAAAAGTCGCCGTTGTCTGCTACCGTGGTTTCTGTAGGCACAAACTCTTCTTTCTTTTTATACACGCCTGTTTCAGCGGGATAGTCGATGGTCAGCAGGATTTTACCTTCCATCGTGGTTTTATATACCTGGTGTTTTTCAGTATCGGTAATGAACAGGAACTCCGTACCGTTTTCGTTGCTGAGTGTAAGTCCGTGCGCACCAGGAAATTCATGGCCCCAGTTTTCCAATAACTTGCCGGATTTATTATAGATAAGGATATTGTTCTTTGTTTCGTTGGTAAGCAGGATAATGCGGCCTTTTTTGTCCTGCACCATTTCATGGCAATCTTTCACCGGGTAGCGGCTGCTGTCGAGTGTGCCCCATTTGGTGTCCAGTGCGTAGCGCATGTTATTGTGGCCATATACCGGTCCTTTGGGTTTGGCGAAAAGATCACGGGAAATATAAAAGGAGGCGGTTACTAACGCCGACGTCTGTATGAATTTTCTTCTTTCCATTATAACAGTGTTTTTATCAGGCCATCAATCCCGGGATTACCTTGCCAGCCACGTCTGTGAGGCGGTAGCGGCGTCCCTGGTGTTTAAAAGTTAATTTCTCGTGATCCAGTCCCATCAGGTGTAAAATGGTTGCATGGAAATCATGCACGTGTACCGGGTCTTTCACAATATTGTATCCGAATTCATCTGTTTCACCGTATACGATGCCGGGTTTTACGCCACCGCCGGCCATCCAGATGGAGAAGCAGCGCGGATGGTGATCGCGGCCATAATTATCGGCGGTCATTTTACCCTGGCAATAGTTGGTTCTGCCAAATTCGCCACCCCATATCACCAGCGTTTCATCGAGTAAACCCCGTTGTTTCAGATCGGTGATCAATGCTGCGGAGGCGCGGTCTACATCCTTTGCCTGTCCGGCCATTTCATTAGGCAGGTTGCCATGCTGATCCCAGCCCTGGTGGTATAGCTGGATAAAGCGCACGCCGCTTTCAGAGAGCTTCCTGGATAACAGGCAGTTGGCGGCAAAGGTTCCGGGCACCAGGCAATCCGGTCCATACAGCTTAATGATATCATCCGATTCTTTAGAGAGATCAGTGAGTTCGGGAACGGCCGTTTGCATGCGGTAGGCCATTTCGTACTGCTGGATCTTGGTATTGATTTCCGGGTCGCCAAATTCTTTATACGACTGATCATTCAATGCGGCCAGCTGATCCAGCATCTGGCGGCGATTGGCCATATCAATGCCTTCGGGGTTATTCAGGTACAGCACGGGGCTTTCACCGCTGCTGAACTGAACGCCCTGGTGGATGCTGTCTAAAAATCCGTTGGACCACAACTTGGAGTATACGCCTTGCCCGTTTCCTTTGCCTCTCGACAGCAGCACACAAAATGCAGGCAGGTTTTTATTTTCACTGCCGAGGCCATAGCTCATCCAGGAGCCAAAGCTGGCGCGGTTGCCCTGTTGCGCCCCTGTCTGGAAAAAGGTAAGGGCCGGATCATGGTTGATCGCTTCCGTAAACATGGAACGTACAATACAGATGTCGTCCACTATTTTAGCGGTGTGTGGAAACAGGTCGCTGATCCAGGCGCGTGCTTCGCCGTACTGGTGAAAATCGTAGTGCGAGCCTACCAGCGGGAAAGACGACTGCCCGGAGGTCATGCCTGTTAAACGCTGTCCCATACGGATAGAGGCCGGTAGTTCCTGTCCCATCATTTCCCGTAGTTTGGGTTTGTAGTCGAAGCTCTCCAATTGTGAAGGCGCTCCGTTCTGGAACAGGTAGATCACCCTTTTTGCTTTGGGTGCAAAGTGCGGCATGCCGGGAATAAAAGGCGCCTCCTCCCCACTGTTTTTGCCAAAGAGGTCAGGTACCAGCAATGAACCCAGTGCGAGGCTGCCCACGCCAAGACTCAGGCGCGACAGGAACTTGCGGCGGTTCATATTCAGGTGGTGTTCTATGAATTCGTTTTTCATCGTCCTTTATTATGCGTGACTTTACGTTTTTGAAAGCGTTTCCTCCAGGTTATAGATGGTGGTGATCACCTGCATCATGGCTGCCCATGAAGCATTATCGAGGTGTTGCGCCATCGGGTATTCGCCGTGTTGCAGCAGCTTTGCTGCGCTGGCCGGCTGTTGTTTGTACAGCTGCTGTTGCTGCTCATAATACTTCTCCAGCAAGGTTAGTTCCTGTGGTTGCGGTGTGCGGCAAACAATTAAACGGAACGCCTGTTGAATATTCCTGGAGGTATTATTATCTTTTTGCAGTAGCCGGGAAGCCAGTACCCTGGAGGCTTCCAGCACAGTAGGATCATTGAGCATGATGAGCGCCTGCAGCGGCGTATTGGTGCTGGCGCGTTTCACTTCGCACTGATCACGGTTGCTGGCGTCAAAGATCATCATGGATGGCGGCGGTACCGTACGTTTAATGAAGGTGTATAACCCTCTGCGGTACAGGCTTTCGCCATGATCCTGTTTATAGCTGGCCAAAATTCCCCTGCCGGAGGTAGCCATTTCCCATAAGCCTTTAGGTTGATAAGGTTTTACACTGGGGCCGCCGATTACCGGTACCAGCAGGCCGCTGCTTTTCAGCACCAGGTCGCGCACACCTTCTGCGGGAAGGCGGAACCGTGGCCCGCGGGAGAGATAAATATTTTCAGGATCGGCTTTTAGTTTGTCTTTGGAAACAGCGGCCGATTGCCGGTAAGTGGTGGTCATCACCATTTGTTTCATGAGGCGTTTTATATTCCAGCCGTGCTGCATAAAGTCCACCGCGAGCCAGTCGAGCAGTTGCGGGTTGGTAGGCAGGTCTCCCTGCATCCCGAAGTCGCCGGTGCTTTTCACGATACCCCTGCCAAATATTTCCTGCCATTGCTGGTTAACGAAAACCCTTGCGGTGAGCGGGTTCCGCTTATCGAACAGCCAGTTGGCCAGTCCGAGGCGGTTGGCCGGGTATTGTTTCACATCAAACGGCAACACCGCGTGTGGCGTTTCCGGCTGCACTTCCAGCGTAGGGTTGTCATAGTTACCACGGCCGAGGATATACGTTTTCCGGGTAGTATCCCTTTCGCCCATTACGGATACAATCAACCTGTTGCTGTCCTGTTTATTAATAAATTTCAGCACGCCATTGAGATCTTCTTTCGTGATCTCCATGTAAGGCGTTTTGGCGTAGGTTTCCGGACCACCTACTACAGATTGCAGGCCTACTTCCTTTACATTATTAAAGAAGGCAAAGAGTTCATAGTATTCTTTTTGTGAGAACGGATCATACTTGTGATCATGACAGTGGGCGCATTCGATGGTGATGCCGAGCATGCTTTTACCAAATGTGTTGGTGCGGTCGGAAACATATTCTATGCGGTATTCTTCATCTATTACACCGCCTTCTTCCGTGATTTTATGATTGCGGTTAAAGCCGGACGCCAGCAGTTGTTCGCGGGTGGCGCCGGGGATCATGTCTCCGGCGATCTGCCAGGTAATAAAATCTTTGTAAGACAGGTTTTCATTGAATGCGTGGATCACCCAATCACGCCAGGGCCACATGGTGCGGTAGTTATCGTCCTGGTAGCCGTGCGAATCAGCATAACGGGCCACATCCATCCAGTGTACCGCCATCTTTTCGCCATAGGCGCTGTCCTTCAGCAGTTCATCTACCATACGTTCGTAACCCGCGTCGCTGGTGTCTTTGGCAAAGCGTTCCATTCTTTCAGGAGATGGAGGCAGGCCGGTAAGGTCGAGGCAAAGGCGTTTGAGCAGTCTTTCATGATCCGCTGCCGGGTTGGGTTCCAGCCCTTTTTCCTCCATGCGGGCCAATACAAAATGGTCTATTTCGTTACGTGCCCATTTCTCTTTGTTCACTTTGGGCAGTGCGGGTGTTACCGGCGCCACGAAGGCCCAATGCGGTTTATACTTTGCGCCTTGTTTGATCCATTTTTCAATCAGTTTTACTTCGTAGTTGCTGAGCGACATATTGGAGGATGGCGGCGGCATGCGCATCGAAGTATCTGTAGTGCTGATGCGCTGATACAATACAGAAGCCATAGGGTTGCCGGGTACCAGCGCGTGTGCGCCAGGTGTTTCACGCAGCGCTTTATAGGCGCTGTCGGCAATATCGAGGCGCAGACCGGCTTCCCGTTTATTGGCATCCGGACCGTGGCAGGCATAGCACTTATCTGACAAGATAGGGCGGATGTCAAAATTGTAGTCTACAATTTCAGGTAATTTCTCCTGCTGATTACCGGGTGTATCGCCATTGTTACACGCGTATAAAAAGGCAAGAGAGCAGATGGTGAGTCTGACACAACGTTGGAACATAATTTTCTTCAATTAATTGTGCACTGTACTTGTACGACGGGGAGGCCCGTCAATCATTACTATAGCTATCTGGTTGTTAATAATGGTAAATATCGGGTATAATAACACGCCATTTTGATAGTATTTTGCTACATGATGGTAGTTTATTAGCATTATGTATATACATACCTACAAATTAATCATGATGAGGGTGGGAACATGATTTTAAACCGGTTTTTACCGGGGTAGTTAACCCGGTTTTGCTTTTTTACAGCAATGAAACGTCCGATGTTATTTTTAAGTCAGGTAGGTTAAAGGGGGTATTTGCCGAAGTCTTTCAGTTTTACAATGCCACAGTATTTTCCATGATGGCTCACAGAAACCGGCATACTCCTGCCATCCTCACGGTGAAGGATATACGGTATTCCATTATCATCTTTATAAAATAATTCCTGTGAAGAAAGTACTTCCTCCATAAAATCCGCATAGTTTTCACCAGCAGCCTGTTTTGTAAATACGGCCGCGTGTTGCATCAGCCGGGGGTTTTCGGCCGCATAGGTATGGATACAATGATCCGTAATAAAACTCTGATAACAATAGGTATGTTGATCATATAACACGGCGCCGGTATAGCACCCGGTTGAAGTAACCTCCTGTTCTACCTGGCAGGAAAATCTTTGCGGCGCATACCGCCTTTCGCGGGTATTACGATGCACTATTTTATACACCGCTTCCTTGCAACTCCACAGCAACCAGGTGAATACCGCCGGGGTGGCGGCCTCCCGGATCATCCTGATTTCCTCCGGCAGGAACAATTTCTCCAGGAAGCCTTTGCGATCAATACGGCTTTCGGTGGCAGCAGCCCGGAGATCTATAATGTCGTTGCCGATCATTTTTCATTCAGCTTTGCTTCCACGATATCGAGGGCAGCCTGCACGTTGAGCATACGTTCCATTTCTTCGTTCTGGATTACGATATCGTATTTCTCTTCTACATCCAGTACCACATCTACCAGGTTGGCAGAATTAATTTTGAGGTCATTGATAAAATCGGTGGAAGTATTGATGGTTGCCAGCGCTTCCTGATTCTTAGCGTAGGGCCTTACTATTTCTCTCAACTGCTCAATGAATGTTTCTTTGTCCATATTATTTTGTTTAAGGTTGCAGGTATTTTTGCAGAATAATACAAGCGTTTACATCTCCAAAACCAAAGCTCGCTTTCGCTGCTAAATTTATGTCTTTATACAATAGCTGTTCCGGAATTCTTTCCCGGTCTACCAGTGCCTGAATATCAGGGTGAAGATCTTCGCAATTGATATTGGGAGATACAAATCCTTCCTTCAGCTGCAATGCCACCGCTACCAGTTCAATACTTCCGGAGGCGCTGAGACAATGCCCCACCATCGATTTCAGCGCATTGATATAAGGAAAGTTTTTCCCGTTGCGCTGAAGGGCGGTACACCAGTTGGCTATTTCCTCTGCATCTTTTCCGGTGGCGGTAAGGTGACCGTTGATCAGGTCAATATCGGTGGCCTGCACACCAGCCTGTTGAAGGGCCGCTGTAATGCAACGCTGCACCGCAACGGGGTTGGGGGCCGTCATACTGCCACCGTTCCGTTGCCCGCCGGAATTAATATTGCCGCCCAATACCTCTGCATAGATAGTAGCACCGCGTTCCAGCGCGCTATCCAGCGATTCCAGTACCAACGCTCCTGCCCCGCTTCCGGGAACAATACCGCTTGCGGTAGCGCTCATGGGCCGGGAAGCTGCTTCCGGGCGTTCATTAAATTTGAAGGTGCTTACTTTCATGGCATCGAAGCCTCCCCAGATGTAAGGACCACTATCGCTGGTACTCCCGGCCAGGATACGTTTAGCATGACCGTATTTAATCCGCTCATAAGCCATCAGTACACTTTCTGCGCCGGTGGTACAGGCAGAGGAATTGGTGGTTACCTGGTTGCCGAGCCCCAGTTTGCCACCGAGGAAAGCGCTGATGCCGCTGGTCATGGTTTGCGTAACTGCGGTGCTGCCTAAACGACGCACCTGTAGTTCATCTACCTTATAAACGGATTCGCGGAATTTATCCACGCCGGAAGTGCCTGCACCGAAAATGGTGCCGCTGTCCCAGTCGGGGGTTTCCGGTGCAATGGCTAAACCAGCATCTGCCCATGCCTGCATGCCGGCTATTACGCCGTAAATGATACCGGAACTACTCAGCTGCTTTAGTTCCAGCTCTTCAAAATACTGCTGCTGCAAACTTTCCGGCACATCCGGCTTACCTGCAATCTGGCAGGAAAACTTCAATGCGGCCAGTTGTTCATCATAACGGATACCGGATATTCCTTTTTTGATCGCTTCGCTGAAAGCGGCGATGCCGGTGCCGTTTGGCGCTACTACTCCTAAACCTGTTATGACAACCCTGTTATTCATTTTTACTATTGATGATCATGCCGGCCATCGTTCCATCACAGACTAATGCACCGGCAGTATTATATAACGCCACGCGGCATTTTAACTTGTTAAAGCGGAAATATATTTTCGTGGCCTGCGCCTTCACCGTTTCACCGGGCGCCACAGGCAAGTAAAAGTCGATGTGGGCAGAGGTCATGGCTACCGTGGGCAACTGCTCCTGTATCTCATCTCTCAAAAGATAAATACCCAGGCAGGCCAGCCCTGTTTGCGCCATTACCTCCGTAAGCAATACACCCGGCGTAACAGGAAGCCCTTTAAAGTGGCCCTTATAGCAAGGCATATCTGCGTGAAAGGTATATATACCCGTTACCTTTTCTTCATCGATATATTCCAGTTCATCCACAAACAGGAAAGGCGGTGCATATGGTAAATGCTGCAGGATCTCTTCTTTTGTCATACGCTAATGAATATGTGTTCCTCCGTCTACCGGTATAATGGCGCCATTGATCCAGGCGGCTTCATCTTTGCACAGCAGGTATACTACATTCGCAACGTCTTCCGGGGTGGTAAGCTGCCGGAAAGGGTTCCTTTCCCTGCTGTATTCCAGCAATACTTCGCTGCCCGGAATTTTCCGCAACGAGGCGGTGTCGGTAACCCCGGCGCGGATGCAGTTGGCCCGGATGCCGTGCGGTGCAAATTCCAGCGCTATGCTCCGGGTAATGGATTCCAGCGCCGCCTTCGCAGCAGATACTGCTGCATAGTGCGCCATTGCTTTATAACTACCATCGCTTGTAAAAGAAAGGATACGTGCATCTGTGGCAAACAGTTGCCTGTGCAGTATATCGGCCGACCATTCGTATAAGCTCACCGCCATATGGCCGATGGTGGTATTGAAATCGTCTGCCTCCAGATCCGGTAACGCTTTGAGGTTTCCCCTTGCAATACTGTGCAGCAGGCAGCGGATACGGCCCATGCCCATCGCTTCCTGTAACTGCTGCAAAATGTCTGCACGTTTTTCCGTGTTAAGTACATCGGTGTTAAAGGTCAGCAACTGCACGCCCTGTGACCTGATCTCCTCAAACTGCTGTTGGATCTCTGCCAGTTCCACGCGGGTATTGCGGTGCACAATGCAGATGTTCATGCCATGCGCAGCCAGCTTACGTGCCGATGCCAGTCCAAGCCCGCTGCTGCCTCCCAATATTAATGCCCAGTAAGGTGCAAACTCTGTTACCATTGTAATAATATTCTTTGTGCGGAAAAGCCCGGGCCAAAACTCAGCATCAGCCCTTTATCGCCTTTGGGCAACGACTGCTCCATAAACCTTTCCAATACATATAACACCGTAGCGCTGGACATGTTGCCATACGACCGCAGAATTTCTTTGGTATCGTCCAGTTTCTTTCCCATAGTGCGGAACAGTTCTTCCACGAGGGTAATGATCTTTTTTCCGCCGGGATGAAAAATGAGATGGTCGATATCTTCGATAGTAAGATTATTCTTTGCCAGGAAAGGATGTACGATATCGCCGAAATGCGCTTCTATTTTTTCGGGTACCTCTATATCCAGCACCATTTTTAAACCGGTGTTGGAGAGATGGAACCCCATCAGGTATTCCGCATCATAGAAGTGATACATTTCTTCCGCGATAATTTCCGGACCGGGATCCTGTTCGTGTGAAGAGAGGATTGCGCAAGCGGCGCCGTCGCCGAAGATGGCTGCGCTGACGATATTGGCCATCGAAAAATCGTCGAGCTGGAATGTAGCGGTAGGCGACTCCACTGCTATTACCGCTGCTCGTTTACCGGGGTTAGCTTCCAGCATTTTTTTAGCGTAGATGATCCCCGAAACTCCCGCGGCACACCCCATCTCCGTAACAGGCAGGCGTACAATATCCTGGCGCAGCTGTAATTCATTGATCAGGTATGCATCCAGGGAAGGGATCATGATGCCGGTGCAGCTCACGGTGATGATATAGTCGAGATCTGTTCCTTTCAAACCGGCTTTACCCAGCGCGCTTTGCAGGCAGGTGCGGCCCAGGGCAATCATCTCCCGCTGGTAGATATTATTTTTATCTTCAAAAGAAGTACTGGTAAATACTTCCTCTGGTCCCATAATAGAATAGCGTTTATCCACGCCGGCGTTTTCAAAAATCTTGATCACCTTGCGGATAAATCTTTCTTCCTGGCCCTGGAGCCATAAGGATAAGTAAGGGATAATTTCAGCGGTGGTTCTTGAATAAGGCGGTAGTGCTTTTGTGACAGTCTGAATTTTAACGCTCATAGTTTATTGATTATCCATTGATACCGGAACGCCCATTTCCATTTGAGAGAATACTGATCAATATTAAGTTCAGCCGATAAATGTTGTAATTCTTTCTTTTTAAATCCCCGGAGAATGGATACCAGTCCATCTTCCCTGACCATATTATTTAAATTAAACACAAAGCATACCAGTTGAAACAGGCGGTATGCCAATGCGCTGCGGTGCAGGTCATTAACGACTACTCCTTTCCCGGCCTGCCGGTAAAAGACTTTCATCAGTTCCCGGATTTCTGCTTCTTTAAAGTGATGCAGCGTAAGCGTGCATAAAATAATATCATAGCGTTGCTCCCGGAAGGCCGGCTGCGTAATATCCTGGCAATGATACTCAATGTGCGGATAATCTTTTGATAAATTCCGTGCATGCGTTACCGTAGCCTGGTTGGCATCAATGCCGGTAAGTTTTATTTTTCTTTGGGAAGAAAAAGTATCCGACAGTTGCCGCAGCATATCACCGTTGCCGCAGCCGATATCCACGATGGTAATTTCCTGGCTGGCGGGAATATTTTTGATGAGGGCCGCTACCCCTTTACGGGTGATGCGGTTGCCTCCCAGTAAGAAATTGATTTGTGCTATTTTATCCAGCGTAGCCTTCAGCAGATCGCCGTCCATACTGAAATCGTCCATGATTTCGGTAGCGTGGCTCCGGTGCCGGGTTTTTACACGCATTCCGGTACGGCATTTAACGGTTTCCCATGCGTGCGCCTGATGATTCCCGGCAGCAGGCCGGGGAAGAGGATCAGTCCTTTCATCATGGTAGCGGAAAGTTTTTCATTGCGGAACAACCGGGATAATACGCGTCCGGTGCGCATACGGCCACTGAACATTTTGTTCCAGGCTTTCGTATAATTCTGCTCCATCAATAAACGGTTACGCGTGGCGGCTGAAAAATATTCCAGCACCTTGTCGGAGGCTATCTGCGCGCTTTGTATGGCCATCGCCATACCATTGCCGCAAAGCGGGTGAATAAGCCCCGCGGTATCACCAATCATCAGGATGTGATTCAGTACCTTTTCTTTATCTGTAAAAGACACCTGGCTGATGGTTAAAGGTTTATCGAACAAGGCGGTGCTGTTTTCAAAGATATCCTTCAGATGCTGATTACGATACAACACCTGCTCGCGGTGTGATTCTATCTGCTTAAAATTCTTAAAACTCTCATAGCTCACCAGGTAGCAGATATTCAGGATATCATCTTCTACTTTTGATACGCCGCAATATCCACCGTCGAAATTATGAAGCCCAACAGTATCGGCCGGGAAGTTGCCACGGTAGTGCGATTTCACGGCCAGCCAGGGCGATTTTTCATTAAAGAACGGACGGGCAAGTTTTCCATCAAGCGCAGCTCTTTTGCCATAGGCGCCCAACACCACCGGCGCTGAAAAAACGCCATAGCTGTTGGTATCAATGAAAAAACGGTCGTTTTCAAATACCACGTTGGTAACGGTATCTTCAATTAACTCCACCCCGTTTTCGATCATTGTTTGCATCAGGAACTGGTCGAACGTATACCGGCTTACACCAAACCCTCCCAATGGAAGCGGTGTTTCCAGCGTTTTGCCATAATGATCTGAAATAATTAACCGGTTGATCCGGGAAGGATGCAATACCGAAGGATCTGCCCCGAGCGACTGCAGATAAGGTAATACTTCATTGGAAACATACTCCCCGCATACCTTGTGCGAAGGGTACTTACTTTTTTCGATCACGGTTACCTGTAATCCTGCTTTCGATAAATGAATAGCACTGGTGAGGCCCGACAGGCCCCCACCGATAATAATAACATCTCTTGAACCCATACCCCTATGGTTAAAACAATAACAAGCTCCGACACAAGGAAGGTAGCCTACCCCAATATAATGAATTTATAGTTGATTTTACTTTCGCTAAGATCAGAATATTCTTTATAAATCATGACCTTATAAAACTTAACATTGCCAATATTATTTAATTGTTAATTTTGAATATAATATATTTTGTAAATAAATAATGCTCCATGACTGATTCGAGTAAACCAACCGGCAAGCATCTTAAAAAAGAAGCTGGTGTAAAAGTAGCCGAAGTATTAACCGCATTAAGCGATTTAAAAGAGAAGCTGGGAGAGAAGAAATTTCTCCGGAATGTAAAAAAGGCCACTAAAGCGATGATAGCAGGACTAACAGATAAACCAAAAGGACCTGCCAAGCCGAAGAAGAAAGTTGCAGCAGAGAAAGCCGCTGCGCCCAAAGCCAAAGCCAACACTCCCAAAGCCGCCGACAAAAAAGTGACGCCTAAGAAAGCTGCTCCCAAGAAAACTGCCGCTAAAAAAGCTTAATCCTGCATCTGTAATTCCTGTGAGTGTCTTTATTGTTCCTCGTTGCAGGAACCAGGATTGTTGTGTCCTCAACCGGACAATAGAGATACTTACAGGTGCGGCGTTTTATCCCTTACATACCGGTTAACGTCGTATCCTTTGTCGTCCCATATCATGCCTTTCACCACCAGCGCTTCATGATGGAACCCCGTTTTAATCAGCACCCTTTCAGAGGCTTCGTTGCCGGGTAATACATCTGCAACGATCTTTTTCAGATCCAGTGCGGAGAAACAATACTGCACCACCGCCTCAATGGCTTCGGCCATGTAGCCTTTACCCCAGTATTCCTGTACCAGCGCAAATACCAGCGGCACCGTATCTGCTGTTTCATAATTATTGAAACCGATAAAACCGATCAGCGCTGTTTTTTCTTCCAGGGCAATACCCCAGCGGATTCCCTGTTTATCAGCAAAACGTTTTTTAAAAAGATCGATGACCGGTCGGACATTGGCCACTTCACTCAGCGGTATTACATGATAGTAGCGGGTTACCCGTTTATCTGTCAGCAGGTAAAACAAATCCGGCTGATGCGAATGCTCAATTTCAATCAGGTGAAGACGCGGCGTAGACAGGACGGGAAATATATCCGGCAGTAAACTCATATGCTGGTTGGGTCGTTTTAATAAACCCAATATAAAAACAATTGCGCCACACAACCAAAAATGTTATTCCTGCCAGTCAAAAAAAAGTATCTTGTTTTCAAAATTTATTCCACGACATGTTAGCATTCACTCAGCGTCCGGCGGCAGCATTGCTGGCTGCAGGCATTAGTTTGTGGGCAATGACCGCCCGCTCCCAATCACCCTCCTTCAACGAAAAAGGCATTACCCGGCCTGCGTTGGAACATTACCTGGATCATGCGGTTACCATGACCGAATTTCTTTCGGTAGATCCTTACGCCTCCGATGCGCCTTATCCCCACAAAGAAGACGACATCCGCCTGATCAGGAACATCGGGGCAAAGTTTATAGGCCGCGCCATATACCGCTGGGGCGGTGAATCGGTACTCAACAACAAAGATTTTCTTAGTCGTGCCAAACAGCTGGTACAGGAAGTGCATAAAAATGATCCGGAAGTAATTTTCCAGGCTGCCCTGTTTGAGCAGATCAGTGAACAGGTAAACACGATTCCTGTTCCGGCGTGGGCATTCAAAGCATTGGGACTACCGGCGGAAGACCGGCATTTCCGGTACACCAGCATGCTCAACACAAAAGGTAAACTGGTAGATCACTGGAGTAAAGGCAACAGCGTACCGGACATTACGCGCGTGGAAACGCAGCTGTGGTTTATGTTCCTGGCGGGCACCTACATGGAAGTGGGCTGCGAAGCGTTGCACCTCGGACAAATTGCCCTGATAGGCATGGAAGATCCACAGCTGACAGAATGGGCCGCCTTCCTGGAAAAATTACGGATCTATGCAAAAGATCATACCCGCCATCACTGGGTATTGCTCGATGCACATACGCCATCGGGTGGTATGGTAGTCAATGGTAAAAGCTTACTGGACTTTAACTCGTTCCCGCTGCGGATAAAATCCGTGCCGGCGCATCCGCAGGAAGGTGTTTTAGAAGTAGGGTTTTCGGATGCCCTTTTCGGGAGAAGCAAAGGCGGTATTACACCCAGTGGCTGGAAAGCCGCGTCAATGCCTTACCTGGTGGAGTTGGATAATTTTGGTATCAGCGATCATCCGGGTGTGCCAGATACTGCTACCATTTATCCGTGGGGCTTTGATGAAATCAGCTGGTTTTATCAGCAACCGGAACAATACCGGAACAACTGGCTGCGATATGCGCACCAATGGGTAGCAGGTCATGACGCCAGTGGTCATTTGCAGATGCCAGTTACCCGTGTAGTTACTTTGGGCCGGAAAAAACCAAGACTGAAATACCGGGCCAATACCCGCTCTGCGCAATGTCCAGATGGGATGAACGATGAGGCAACGATCAAATCCATCTGGCAGGCGGCTGATGCCAGGAAGAAGTAGGGACTATCACCGGTTATCTTTCTTCCAAAAGATAACCGGTAACTCTTTTATTTCTGTTTCACCAGTTTCATCACTTCAAAGCCGGTTACAACAGCGGAAGATTCTACCTGGTTAAGATTTAGTGTCAGCAACAGCGTATCTGCACTCCAGGAAATTTTTCCACCCGCAGCCTGTACTTCAACGGTACCACCGCCATAGGAAGGGGTTTCCATTACACCCGCGCTGAAATAAATAGAATCTGCTCCTACCAGTTTATAGGGGTTGGAAGCATTATACGGATCCATCGCCATCTGGAAAGGCATTTGCAGATCAGTGATCAGCTCTCCGTTCATGTACAGCACATTCCTGATAACCGCATCAATAGAATAGCTCATGCCTGTTATCTTGAAAGTACTTCCATCAATTACCACTACGCCTTTGTTATTGAAGGTGGTATAGTCGCTGTAAACAATGGCTTTGGCGCCTGATTCCGATATGCTGCTAACGCTGTTTACCCGAACGCCTGCAAAGTTCCAGGTGCCTTCAATTTTATTATTGCCTGTTACAGGTGGTGTGGTGGGCGGTGGTGTGGTAGGGGTAACGTTATCCGGGCCGGCCATTTCAAGGCTTCCGCAGGCAACGAGTGTTGTGGCAAAAACTGCCAGCAGCATCAGGGATCTGTAGGTATTCATCTTCATAAGTTTAAAACACAGGGATAATGGGCGTAAAGTTACCATCAATTGACGAACGAGTTTCATCAATCTTTCATCAAATTATCATGAAACGGGTTGCCGCATTCTCATTTCTTCAAAGAAAGGGGTACGTCTTTCTTCCACGCATTTCGCTGCATACAGGTACAGTGCGGCGCTCCAGGTTTGCCACTCCTGCCCTTTTGCTGTACCATCCTGTGCTTTCAGCCATTCATTGAAACCGTAATCCACTGTTCCGCTGTTGGAAATAGTAATTATCCTGGTGAGTTCCAGCAGTTTCTCTTCTGCCAGCCGGTACTTCTTTGCGGCCACCAATGCAGCTACATAAAAGCCGCAGATGAAAGGCCAGATGCCACCGTTATGGTATTCTCCGGGGAGATTAAAAAAAGTGTAACGTTCGTGCCAGTCGTTGTCGCCCGGTTTCGTATAGGGGAAGAAGTTAGGCGGCAGTTCTACGGCCAGCTGGTTGTTTTTTATCAGCTCTGCACATTCATCTTCAATCCATGATACCATTTCCGCGGCCCTGGTGGGCGCTGCAATGCCGGAGAGTATAGCCAGGCTGTTGCCCAGCAGATCAAACCGTTCGCTGCTCAGCACTTTGTAGGACCACATGGCATAGTAGGGTTTGTGTTTCACTACCAATCCTTCGTGCACATGCCGGTGTTGTACGCCGCCGGTAATGGTGAATCTTCCCATTGCCTGCCGTACTTTCTCCGCGCGTTCATGATGCCCGAGAATACGGAGATAACTATACACGAGCGTGTTTACAAACAATCCATACCCGAGCACCCATTGTTCATCACGCCAATCGCTGGTAGGCTGTTGCGCCACCAGGTAACGGTCCGAGGGACTTTGATATTCCATCCACTGCAGCGATTTGTTAACCGCTTCTTCGAGGAACTGCTCATTTCCCGACAGCTTGCGATACATACCTGTCACGAGCAGGAAGAGCGGCGTGCTGTCGCTGGCGCCCAGGTCTTGTTTGTCGTGTACGAGAGAAGAAATATGTCCATGTGGGGTTTGATTTTTCGCCAGTGTTTCCAGTACTTTCCTGATGCTGTTGATCAGCACCTGGTTGCCGGTTACGCCCACGCCAAAAAACGACAGGAGAAGATCTCTTGTGTATGGCTCAGGGTATCCCCATCCCGCAGTGCGGGGAAGGCCGTGAAAGGGACCATTTACATTATGCAGCAAAACCTTCAGGGCGGCGTCCCTGGCTGCATTGATGGTTAACCAGGAGGAAGCTTCCATGTTTAACGGATATTAAGTTTTTCATGCATCAGCTGCACAAACTGCCTTGCTATAACCCGGTAATCAAAATTTGCTACTACTCTTTTCCTTGCAGCTTTTCCTAACTGTTCCCTGTAGGTGGCATCTGTCATTAACCGTTGCAAATGCCGCCTGATATCATTTATATCTGCGCGGTAGTCGACCGTACGGGGCGTGGAAAACACCACTTTGTGATCTGCTTCAAAACCCGACTCTTTGCCCAGCACTACTTCGTTCACCACAATTTTTTCTGCCACACCGGCCAGCAGTGCAGTTTCTCCGTCTACCAGCGTATCCAGCATTCCCATTGCGCGGATACCGATTACCGGTTTTTCGCAGGCGCCTGCTTCTACCTGCGGCATTCCGAAACCCTCCAGCCGCGAAGGGGCCACATAAATATCGCAGGCATTGATGAGATAAGGCATCTCCTCTCTTGATACAATGCTGGTGATATATTGTACCCTGCCGTTCAGCCCGAGTTCTTCCGCCAGCTCCTGGTCCGCTTTGTTTTGTATGCTGGTGCGCGGCTGCGGCCATACTTTGCAGATATATTTCCAGTTGTCCGGCACTTCGCCGCTTAACTGCGACAACGCCTGCATCACTTCCCTGGCGCCTTTTGAGCAGGCGTCACCACCTATGGTGAGGAGCATCAGCTCATCTGGCGCTACACCCATTGACTCCCGTATGGCTTTCACCCGCGGATGATCTTTTGGCAGCGGCATAAACCTGTCGGTATTGCAGCCAACCGGCAGCACGGCTATTTTATCACCGTTGATGCCATCGCGTATATACATTTCCTTTACCCACTGCGAGGTAACGAGGATCAGCGGCAGCTCATTCAGCACTTCCTGGTAGTTGGCGATATATCCATCGGCCACCAGCCAGGGAACCGGCTGCACACCAAACCGCTGCGGATGCAGGACCAGCTGGGGGCAATATCCCCAATAGCCCACGCCCACCACCACATCCGGCTTAAACGAACTGTAATACCATTCCTTTTCCAGCGGTGAGTCGTAATGTACCGCCAGCGCATTTACACCTATTTCCAGCAAACCGTGGTACAATAAATTTCCTTGTGTTGCCAGTCCCCCGGGAGCCGGCGGATAATCAAATAACAAAAGTACTTTCATAATTCAAACGGTAAACTGTTGAGCCACTGATGGGCTTCCCCGCTGTTATTAAAACACCAGAACGATTCCGCCAAAGGCGTGGTGGCTGCTTCCCAGCTATCGACCTTAAATCCATACGTTTGCGTGATCACCTCATATTTCCGTTGCCAGATATCTTTATCCAGCACATGATAAATAGTTGCTTCAGGAATAGCTTCCGGGAAATAGGACTTTAATCCATCTTCATAAGCAAAGGCCCAGAGCTCATCGGCGGTGATCCGGCCTTGTTGCCATAGCCGGATCACCGCGCCGCTTACTTCTTCGTGGCGGAGATGCCGGGTATATTCCCCGCGCGGGTGATGGGTGATAACCAGATCGTAATGCTGTACCGGCAGCAGGGCAAGCACCTGGTTTTCCACCACCTCTTCCGGAAGTGGCGTTTGTTCCGGGCCATCGTCCATATCTCCCATCACACCCTGTGCCCCGTACAATTGTAGTGCCTTAAAAAATTTAGGGGCCCTGTCTGTGTCACCGGCGCGGCACAGGCTGATGATAGTCCAGTTCCACTGCGGATGAAACAGGATAGTACCTCCGGCCCACAGCGTTTCATCATCGGGATGGGCTACAATAACGGCAACGGACTTTCTTTTTGTTACTTGAGGGTTTTCTTCGTTCATATTCATAACATTTAACGGGCAGGTTAAGAGGGTTCTTAAAGTTAACAAATCCAAAGCAGCTACCCATCACTAAAAATTATCCATTCCGGAGAATATTTATCATCTTACATAAAACTTTTACGGAAACATCATGAAAAAACTGGTAGCATTATCCGCTTTCATAGCGATGAGTATGGGATTAAAAGCACAAACTATGCAATGGTATAACACTCCTCAGAAATGGTCCGCAGATCATAACAAGATAAACGTGACCGTTGACCCCGGTACCGACTACTGGCAGGTAACGCACTACGGCTTCATCCGCGATAATGGCCCTTTCTATTTCCAGGAACAAGAAGGCGATTTTACTGCTACAGTAAAAATCACCGGTCATTATAAAGAGCTGTTCCATCAGGCTGGTCTGATGATCCGCAAGGATGCCAAAAACTGGATTAAAACCGGTATCGAATATGTAGACGGCGTACAAAACGTAAGCGCCGTAGTAACCCGTGAAGTATCCGACTGGTCCGTAGTTCCGCGTCACGACAGCCCCAAAAGCATGTGGCTGAAATTACTGCGTAAAGGAGATTATGTACAGATTGAATATTCTTTTGATAATAAGAAATTTGATATGCTGCGACTGGCGTATTTTCCTCCCGGCGGTAAAGTGCAGATAGGACCTGTGGCCGCAGCACCGGGGAAGTTGCCGTTTGATGTGATGTTTGAAGAGTTTAAAGTGGTGGCGGAGAAGTGATTTTTTTGAGATGCGGCCGCTGAGGGCGGCCGTTATTTTATTTTGTCTATTAAGTCCTGTAGTACTTTTGTTACCTGGTGATCATTCCATTTTCCCTCTTCCAGATACTTTGTAGCTATTTCAATAAATCTGCGCCGGTCCGGCCATTGGGAGAGATGTTTCTTATCCATCTTCATAAAATTAAACTGGTGCAGTGGTTCGTCGGCGTCAGAAGTAAAGATCCCGAAGGAGATATAACTACGCGTATCCGTTATCGTTTCACCGGTGATATTGCAGGGAGTGCAGGGAAGTTAAAATCCTCTCCCAGCAGGGGCTGGCAAGACAAATGAGGACTTCTTATACTGTCGTTGGTAAATATGAACGTGATGAGATCCTCCCTTCTATTGAAGTCGCTAAAACCTTAGCCCGACTCCTGGACACAACCGTGGGTTACTTACTGGGCGAAGCCGCCAACAGTAATACGTTTAAAGATCCTGTTATGTTGCAGCGACTTAATGAGATCAGCTCATTACCTGAAGAAGATAAACATTGCATTTTATATACTATCGATAGCCTTCTTTGTTCTGTTCAGTATATTCAAAATAAAATTATCCTAAATTACCTACCAATACTGGTCATCTTAAATTTATCTTTAGGCAATCTAATTTCCAGTCTATCCCCTGTACTAATTGTATTATCACTTTTATTAGCCTCAATAATACAGTCTGTAGCTATACGTAAACACAAACAGTCATATTCATCTATACTTTCCACCAATGCAACGATAAGAGTGCCGTTATCTTCACAATAAAAACCTGCTTTCTTATTTGTACCAATCTTTGTATTCTCGTTCGTATTAAGATCGGACAATATATCAAATTCAACACTATGAGTGCTTCCTGACTCTAATTGCGGGCTAGAGGTATATGCAATACCTTCTCCATGATTACTATTAAACGAAACATATGGATACTCCACTTTAGTAATAACTACATTCATTGCTTTATTTTTATATTTATTTTTGTACTCTTCTAAGAACGTTTTCAACTCTATCAGGATACCAAGTCTCTTCATGAAAATGCTGCAACCCTGAACTATTTGGAGTTCCTTCGTGATCACCAAATCTAATACTTCTTCTACCATCAACAGACCAAATCCTATCCGGATCAACCAATCCATCTCTTGGGTCAATATTCGTTTGATTAGGACCTAAAAATTCATTCCATCTGGCCAACACACCCTTCTGTTTAATTGCAATCCCTGACTTCGTCTCAATTTCCGGACGGTCATAAAACCGACAGCTGGTGCTTGTTGTTGTGATGAGTTTTGTTGTTGCTGTTGTTGCCCACTTGCCGAATTTGCAAAAACAGTAGTCGCAATTTTAACCTCAACACTCGTTACTGATTTAAGAGCAACACCTCCACTGCCAGACAGAGCACCTTTAGGTGAAAAGCCTCCACCACCTTCCATAGGCAGCAATGGCGCATTCTGAGTAAAATCGCTAGCTTTTTGGAAATAAGCAGCTTGGTCAGCATTTAAGTTATAATCCCCAGGTGATTTAGAATATATTCCAAATGTCAACTGCTTTAGCGCACCATTAGTAGACCCCCAAAAAGACCAATAAGCATTTCCAGCACCAACTTTTGCATCAGATTTTATTTCGCTCCAACTTTTCAGGTGTGCATTAGCCAAACCATGCATCGTTATGTCAAAAGATTCTGCTGCATTATCAGGGTGTGCCCTACCTGTCCACCACATAAAATTAACATAGGCGCTTTTTAGCCCCTTATACCAACCTGGCGGATCTTCTGGCTTATTTCCCAATACATCACTAAAAAGTATCGGACTATTATAAAATACCGAATAATCACTGACCCCGGTAGTTGGCTTGGGATCTAAATTCCATCTCCTGCCTATCCTCGGATCATATTCCCAGAACTGAGCGGTATAACTATTCCCCTCTCCCTTAATCTCATCCGATTTCTCTTGCCCATTAAACCCATAACGATATACCTCCCCGCACTCCATCTTCCTTCCCTCCAACCGCATCCAAAACGGCGCATAATCAAAGAACTACTATAAGTATATCTTTCTATTCATCTATTTTTTTCAGCTGAAAGAAAAAATATAGGGGTGTAAAATGCAGATAACGTCCTCGTAGATAGATGATGCGTTAATACTAGTAACACCTATGTTCTTTATTGCCTACCCGGACGGAAGCATGATCGTAAGATACTGATGCCCATCTTCGTATAATTTCCCTATAGCGTATCCATCGGTTTGAGGTGACTACCTCTAACGAATACACACATAATCAGATCATTTTATAAGAGCGACGCTGCCTCTCGTCTCCCTCTTTCCCGTGGCCGACGGGGGTGAGAAAACTGACGGTCGCAAAAGGATAACCTCTGCAATCGAACTCTCCCACCTTCAAACTTTTCACAGCCTAAGCGGGGATAAAGTGAGCATTTTTTATCCCTGGATTGTAAGATACGAGACTAAAGGAATAGTCTATCTACTTAAAAAGATTAACACAATAATTGTAAACAAAAAAATTGCATTCTTTCAACTTATATCAAAACTTCTACATTACTAGATATAAATTGTATACCTAAATCTTTTTTATCCATGAAAAGGTTTCTAAACCTGGAAGTAACGTACAAATCCGTTCCAATTTCAGGAAATCCGAATAAATCATACTTTTCCAATAGCTCCCTTCTTACCGCAAGTCTGACGGGAGTAAACAAAGAAACTCCTCTCCTATAGGCATTATTTCTTTTCTCTAAATAATCATTGTAACTATTAACATTTATCGGTTCCCCCTTTGTTGTGAAATTATTCTCACAAAATAATGATTTATCAAATTGTAGGAATTCGTTAAAATCATGCTTAAATAGATTCAGAATATAATTTTTTTCCTCCGCTGGCCCCTTAATTTTTACACCGTTCACTGATCCCGTTGGTAGGTTCAATTGTTCAAAAGCACCTTCTAGACATCTGTCATATAAAATCCCCATGTGATGCTATGATCAATAACGTAAAGTTCAAAGCTATTCAATAAACAGGATCTATCCTACATCGTACTTATGATAGCTGTCTTTATCAGAGATGGCAAAATTCAACAAACGTATACTCATTAATAAACAAGGATGGCCAAAATGCTTGACCATCCTTGCCGATTCTACTTCAACAACGCATTATTTAAAATTAATTCCTCAATATTCTGAGAATTATATTTTTTCAGGGTCGAAACAATCTTTCCATCTCTTACCCAATATGTTTCACCCCAACCATCAGAACGTAATTCATTTTTATCAAAATAACGTAGCGAATCTGGATTATCTATATCAAAAAAATATAGAGGTATGCTAATAGCGCCTAAAGACTGTATTAAATTTCTCAATTGCACGATAGCGTGGCTCCAATTAGCGTACAAAAATATTATCCCTTTTTCAATAGATACTATGTCATCTGAATAATTATTTATTCTAACATCGGGATGCTTGGCTAGTAGTAATTCTAATTCTGAGCTCATTTACTTCATTTTATATTGAACCGTTTTCTGAACAAATTCATCTGCCGTACCAGGTAACATTGTCTGAGATTTCTCTGACACCAACTGAGCTTTGTCCTTTAAAAAATTGGATAATTTTGAGAAAAACGGACTATCAGCAGCAGAGTAAGTAACTGTTGTACCTGAACGAGACAACCTGCCTATTTCAGACAATTCTTGCTCAAATAAAGGTGAATTATTTATTATTATTTGCTCAGCAGAACCATTTGCAAACGTTGATGACAATGCCCTACCATTTGCAAATCTAGGATTAACAGCTATATCAGCAAATCCCGCTGCCTCACCTTCACCATAAATATTTACCCTAAGTCTACTTCCGCCCTTCATGTTTCCTAATCCTCCAGCTGGCAATGCTGCATTCTCTGGCCCTATTGCGGCATTATACTTAGCCACAGTAATACCCAACATATCCGCCAAAGATCTATGTCCCTTACCGCTCGAAAGGTCTTCCAAAGAGTTGTAGAACGTTCTTACATCAAAATCCTTCCATTCTTGCGGCTGATCCATATTAAGACCACCATTCTTATCTATCGGTTCTCTATACGTAGTATGTACAGTATATGATTGCCGCTGATTTACTTGGGTTTGATAAACAGGTGTAGGCGTATCATAAAATAAACCATGAACAAATTTATACCCAACGAAAACACGCTCTTTAATATCCTCTTTACCTAAATAATGAAGAGACATGTTACCATCCTTATCTTTTATATAAGTAAAATGATATTCCTCTGCACCATCCAGATCTATAGCTTGTATGGGCGTATTTCCGGCGAACTGATATGGTGTATAATGGGGATACTGTTTTGATAATGGATCTGTAGAAAGGAATTTCCCTATACGCGGATCATAAATACGCATTCCATAATCAATCTGATTCCCCTCTCCCTTCACCTCATTATCATGTTCCTTCCCATTAAACCCATACCTATACCTCCCCGCATCAAACCCTCTGCCATCCAATCCCATTCCAAACGGCGCATAATCCTGCGCACTCGCCACATCAGCCTCATAGTGATCCACGATATTTCCATCCACAGATACCGCTTTCTTGGCATCCGTAACGGTCGCCAACACATTCCCCAGATGATTGCTTAACTCAAAGAACTTATTACCTCTCGTAAAGGTAGCAAAAGTACCGAAACCTAATCCCTGCAATCTAACCAAATCAGGCGTTTCTTCATTCTGCACCTGTATGGCCTGGTTGTTTATACCCAATCTGCTGCTGCCATATAAATGCGTCTCCGTTTGACTAAGTAAGCTGCTATTAATAGCAGGATCGCCGCTTACATACACGCTCATTACGTTGCCACTGGCATCACGGATGTAGCGCGTCTCTATTCCTTTGGCAATCTTACTGATGCGATTTCCAGCCACATCATAAGTATAAACAATAGTCGAATCGTCTTTCTTCTTTATCTGCTTGATCTTACCATATACATTCCATTCTATATCAATTCCAGCCTGTTCGTCATGTACCAGATTACCGATGTTATCATATAAATAGTTATTATCTGTCTGACTATCTATGTCATTAGGGTAATTTGTTGCTGATATGCTGTCGCTGATATCTTTTAATTGATTTCTGCCTGGCAAATAGTGGTACCGTAAACTATCCATCAACAACGGCTTACCCGCCCAGGTCTGATTACCATTGCGGTTATATGCCAGTATATTTCCATTCGGGTCATAGCTGATAGTTTCTCCGAAGTCCTGCACGGCAATCGGCGCCCATGTGTTGGTGGCCGCATTCAGATTATGCGAGGCCTTCATGTCAACCAATCTGTTCAATGCATCATAAGAATAAGCATACATTAGCGGAGTACCCACTTTGGGTATGTTTACACTCATGGCGCCAATATTCCCATTATACAACGGCTTCAATATGCCTCCTGCAGAAGCAAACGGATGAACATTGGTATTAGCCGGTTTATAATCTTCATCACCGGAATAATGCAAGGCAAATCCAAAGGCATCCCTGGCAGTAATACCACCTGCGACTCCGTCTTTACCTATATCAAATGTACTGGTAGCAGTTGTGCTGTTAACTCCTTTGAGCCATCCCTGCAGCGTATAGGCATAGTCCAGCCCTTGCACCTGTTGCTGTCCGAGTACAGTTCTTGCCAGCGGACCGTGCTTATAGTACTGATAGTAAGCATCATTCTCCCAATAAATACTGTCTTTGCTGGTTTCTACATTCGTAAGCCTGTTTTCTGCGTCATAATTATACCGATGATAGAAGGCATCACGCTGTCCGGGTTGATAACTAACCGTATTCACCTTGCCACTGATTAGGTCGTATGTATAAGCAATCTTCTTAAACCTGTTTCCCTCGTTTGGCGCGGCTGCATTGTACTCCTGCAATAACGTACGTACGTTACCGTGAATATCATAACTATAGTACGATGCTGAAGTTTGGCTACCCGGAATGGTATCAGCTATATTATTATAAACGGCACTCCACGCTACCCGGTTACGAAGATTTTTCGCTTCCCAGATATTTCCTTCGGGGAAGATGTATGGAAGATCATATCTCGTTCTGGTAATCTGTTGCCGGCTGCCTCCTGCTGTATTAAACCATTGTGACAAAGTCAAGGCATCACGGCTGATTTCCTGTGTCATACCTGTACTACTGGAAATTTCTCCCACTTCGGTAATACGTCCCAGGTAATCGTAAAGCGTATAGCTGTATGCGTTATTAAGTAATTGTTTGGCATTCTGCGAAACGGCCAGTCTACCTAAACGATCATACCAGAAATGACTGGTTCCTCCATCCGGAGAGTTCTGCGCTACCACCTGGTTCAATGTATTATAACGGTAGTTAGTCGCCATAGTATGCGCGGGCACCAGCTGTTGTCCGGCTGCCCTTGCAGCGGCTACACGGTTCGTCCACTCACGCGAACGATCCTTTACTACACCGGCAGGAGGTATTGTTTTCACTAAATTTCCCGCCTGATCGTAATAATATAAAGTATAATGGTATTCAATACTGGAATGCGTTACTGCAAATTGTTCCAGGTTAATAGCCGTTAAAGATGACCGGAGATATGTTTTATCAAAATCATTGACTAACGAATCCCTGTAAACATTATACAGCTCACGGCCCTTTGCATCTGCGAAAATAGAGCTATCGGAACAGTTATTTATTTCAGGCAGAGCAACCTCCGGGAATGCAGCCGTAGTGTTGCCGCACAACAATGGACCATCATAAAAACAGCTATCAATACCGGTACAATTTTCTGTGGTAAATGCAGGCGTACACACCTTTTCTCCCACTACTACGGTGCTGATGTTATTGGTGCCAAGTGTAATAATACTCTGAGTTGCCAGTGCTCTCCTGATGGAGGTGCCTGTAATATCTATGGTAGCCAGGGTTTCAGCAATATCGCTACACCCTGTTTTGCCTTGCGCATTTGCCAGCATGAGCATGGCCCTGTTGTTATGCAATCCCGCTCCGGCATAACCACCATCCCGTGTTTGCACTAAACGAATTAAGCGTTCACTGGCAGTAATATTCACGCGGCTCGCCCATTGGGTGTTGTTAACAGCATCCAGCTTATACCAGTAAGCATCGGCTGTAGACTGGGAAGCAATTACACCGCCGTCCGCAGTACCGGATACAATCCAGGAAACAGATGCAGCCTGCGGATCTACGGACGCAGGACTTACCATTTTCTTCGCAGCCACAATTTCACCTTCCGCATTAAGATCCATTAATACACCATTCACTACGGTATTAGTGGCGTCCTTCAGATTGGCAATAGCCACCTTATAACCTGTAGGGGTTACTAAGATGTTGTTGCTTATATTTCCCCTTCCTTCCAGGTCGTATTGGCCGGTAGTCAGGATATTACCTGTTTGCTTGTCTATTTTCAGGAATACCGCGTCAAAGGTAGTGCCCTGTCCTATGGAAGAAGCTGCTACTAACGCATTATCCTTTTCAGCTAAAGTAATAACATCGCGGTTCACGGCTGAACCGGTTTGCTTCATCCAGGTAAGTTCACCTGTGGCGGTAAGCATCCCTGTTACCCAATCCGTATTAACGCCGGCAGTAACGCGCAGGCCTGAAAAGGCAAAGCTCCCATCAGCAGTGGCAATGATATCATTTCCACGTCCCCCATTCGTTGGGCCGAAGTCAATAACTTTATTCCAGCTTAGATTACCTGCACTGTCCAGTTTCACAATGAGTATGGCGCCGGCATCATAACAGTAAGAATAGGTAGTTCCAATAGCAATATAGCCACCATCATTGGCAGGCACCAGCTTTGTAAAGATATCATCGGCCACATCCCCAAAAGTTTTAGCCCATAACAGATCGCCCTTCTTATTGGTTTTGATTACATAGCCATCCTTTGCTCCGTTGCTACAACCAGTAGTATAACCGGCCATGATATAACCATCATCTGTGGTGGTGTGGATATCGGAAATCAAATCTGTACCTCCGTTCGAATAGATATTGATCAGTCGTTTGCTATCCGCATTGCCCTGCACACAAACAGTATGACCGGCTCCAGACGGACTCTTGCTGCAACTGTCTATAAACTTCAAATAGTCATGTGCCAGGTAACTGTACCCCAGCCTGTTATTCATATACGAAGCAAATAAACTGTTCCTCGCATCCTGTACAGAATCGTTTTCACTTAATGCCGGTAACGCCGTTGGATATGCGAGCTTATAGGCCGCCAGCAAACTATCGGTAACGCGGCATGGTACACAGGCCGGTGCTGCATTACAATCCAGTAATGCTGGAATATTAATAGGTTTTTGGAGATAGTTACAGCCTGCCGTAGCATTGGTACAGGCATCGATCAACGCATTCAGATCAGCCTGGGTTATTTTCACGCCACGCGTCCGTTGCAGATATGCCGACAAATCAATATCGGCAGGTTGTTTCAACAGGGCATATTCATCCCTTAAAGATATAAGTCTGTCACACTGGCAATCTGCAGGTTTTGTAAAACTGGCAGTATTACCCTGCGCTCCCTGTTTACCGTAGTAAGCGGGTTGGGTGATCAGTTCTGCATTACAAACGTATGGATTTCTTCCCGGTTGGTGATGTGCATTATAATCCGCAATCACTTCTTCAAAGTTATTGAACTGTCCGGGTACAGGCGTCTTCCGGGAACGCGCGCCATATGGATGTTCCTGGTCTGCGCCACCTTTACACACCGCTACCAGTTTATCGGTAATTTCATAAAGCGCCGCCGAATCATAATTGCAGGGTGCTAACTGTTGCATCCATATTTTCACATAGGCTTTACAGTTATCCGTATACATCTGCTCCATTGCACTGGCTACGGCAGCTTTATCTCCATCCGAATTTGCACCGTTACCAGGCAACCCGCCCATTTGTACCATATCAGCACCGGATGTAAAACGTGGATCCTTTCCTATACTCATGAGATAAGAACTTCTCATACTGGAAGCCTCATTCAGCAGTTCATTGACCGCATCATTCCTGATCTGCTTATATAAATTACGGAACGAACGCCAGGCCATGTCCAGATCGCCCTGACACATAGTAGCTTCGTTAAAACTGGCCGAAACTGAAGCATAATTGTTCGCACACGCCGATGTTTTATCGATGCACATAACAGAGATGGTGGCCAGGCTCCATAGCGAATAACCTTTACTTCGGTAGTTCTCCAAAGCAGTATTCAACAGGCTCCACTTCTTGGTAGACAGCGGGTCTCTGTTCCCTGCACCTGCAAACCGGCTCTGTGTACCAATAGGGTCCAGGTAACCCTTTTGCTTCGCCGCGAAGTAAGTTTCAGTTGCCTCAAAATCCTTACCCCACAGCTGCACATCTTTCAAATTCTGATAGACCTGTAATTTAGCATACTCCGGATGAAGTGGCAATAACGCGTTTGCCCAGGATGGCCTGAATGAATTGATAAAATCTATTGGTGCCAGGTTCTGTGGTAACACATTCTGCTTCTTCACAGGGTCCATCACAGAATCTATCACGCCCTGTTCATTATAATACTTAATATCACTTCTGGAATAAGGGGCTGGTGCATTATCCGCACCCTGTTTGAAAATCGAATACTGGTTACCGGCATCATCTATATTAGCATACTGACCAGAGGAGGGCGTCATATCCAGCAACATAGCAGTGAGAATGTCGTCTCCGTCGGTATGCAAACTATCACAGCTGCCACATGCGGGAGAACAGGTGTTCTTTTGTGCTTCCCTTAGCTGTTCTTCAACTAACTTTTCTATTGTAGTGCAGACATTTGATTTCAGGAAAATACTGTCACGATAATAATCCATCGCCTGCTTACTGATTTCCAACGTCTTTGTAATCTCATAAGATCCTTTGTAAAGCATCCTGCTGAAGGCTACTTTGATGGTATCCGGCAACTCCGGTTGATGCCCTGCGGTAATAGCAGCAGGATCATAATTTCTGAAAACAACTTCTACCGGCTGTCCACCCAAACGCTGATTCCGGACATCATCTGTAATACGGATACGCAAGTCATACAAACCAGTGTAATAGGTGATTTCATTGTCGCATCCTGTTTTTTTTAATACAGGCGGCGCCAGCAGATAGTTAAAACTGCAAAGACTGCTATCTTCCGTAATCAGTAATGAGTACTGGCTATTAATACTTCTTTCATTAATTGTATTCTTATCTGCACCTGAAAGAGAATCTGTTACCATTAATGCTACCTTCGATGGAAGATCCGCCAGGTTCTTGTTTTCTGTTTCTCCGGCCAATGCGGTAGCAATAGTACGGCCATGCATATCCACATAGCTCACAGAAACCTGACCGTTTGGATCAACAACCGCATTCTTAAAATAATGCGTGCTGATCCCTACTTCAGTGCCAAACAACGCATCCAGTTCCTCCTGTACAGGACTGTTATAATAATACCTGGTTTCATGTTTACTTCCCAGCCTGTAGGTGGGTCCTACCCCACCTTGACGACTGATCCGGCCTGTATTGTCACCAGTATATTCCGTTTCGGTAAAAGCCCTTCCTTCCGCATCTGGTATATATTGCTGGATACCTTTATCAACATCAGGGGTAGACGGAGAATAATACTTATTGGTACCGGAAGTGGTACTCATAGGCTTAGCACTGGCAGTTGTCAGCTCTTCAGGTGTTGCAATGTAGTCGTAATTGTCTTTATCATATTCCGGACCATTCAATGGTAAATTGAGACCGGGTGTATACTTCATTACTTTATCGAGCGTAGGAGCCGGTAAAACCTGTATAACCGGACGTCCCTGATAATCATAATACGACTCGGTTACAATGGTGTTATGGGTGATGTTATCTTTGGTGACAGTTTGACGACCACGCAAACTACCATCAAAATACTGCACGACCACTTTCCGTTTTCCTTCTTCAGCAAAAGATACGGTCGACTGCCAGTTTAAACTACGCTGGTGTCCATCAAAACTATATTCTCCCAATCCACTGGCAAAATCAGAGCTCCATGCTGTTTCTATACGGTTATCATCATTCTTCTCCTGCACCGCCCGCACCCGGAAATATAATGCCCCCACCTTATCGTACATCAAAGGAATAGTATAGCTATTTCCCGAAATAGTGACCCGTGTGGAGTTATTGACAAAAATATGTTGTGCATCCGGCGCCACTCCGCCATTGGTTTCAATAGCGCTGGAATCCAGGTAAGCCCATTCAAGATCGTATACATCCGCACCGGCAACAGCAGGCCAGTTAACTGCCAGCTCATCCGCAGAATCCCTGTCCGCAGGCTCTGCAAAGGAAATCAAAGTGATGGCGTCCGCTGTACAGGATAATTTGTATACTGGCCGTATTTCCATTTCATTCTCCAGCATCAAGGCTGCCGAAACATCCTTACCGGCATTGGTGGTGATACTCAATATTTTTGCAGTCGCCTGATGCGCATTATTAAAAACAAAACTATTCCTCAACGTATAGGTATGCGCAGTATCATAATTGATATTGAGCGTTACAGTAGTAGAGTCTGATGTAAGATCAGGTTTAACATAGTAAATACGAACCTCTGCTGATGCAGTGAATGGTACTCCAAGGTAAAGATTGGAGTACTCATTCAACTTAAATGTAATCACATTCCTTAAAAAATAAGGCGTATCCAGTTTAGCCCTGGTCACAGGATCAAAGTAAATACTATCCTTCAATGTGATGGAAGAATCCTTTACCAGCTGCCCCTTACCGCCGTCCAGCGTTTTCCGCAGCAGGATACTTCTGCCACTCTGAGCGTGAACATTATTTATCAGCAACAGGAGCAACAACAACCAACAGCACCGGGTGATTACTTTCAGCAAAATAGGTTTCATATATTCTAATAGGTTCGGGAATGCTTTTTTAATAAATTGTTCAATACAGTTGTTACTCTGTCGCGTCCTTCAGCAAGGCATTCCTGCTTTCTTTAATTGTTTTAATCCCCCTTTCCGTTTCCTTCTTCACACGGATCAACGTACCATCATCATCATACTCATAGAAAGTGGCATAATTATTCTCATCCAGTTCTCCCATTAAACGGAGGTTGACGGGATCATACGCATATGATTTCATATTGGCGTTATAAGGATGCACCCGGATATCATCGAAATAGGCGGTAACACCACCTGTGGTAGCAATCACCATACTAAATGCAGTAGAGCCTGCCGGCACCTCAATTACTTCTTCATACCGTTGCCATCCTTCAATGATGGCCCCCCTGGGTTTTGCTTCCACTGTCACACGATTTGGCCCACCTACAAACAGCGTAACATTAACGTTTGTATAGGTGCTGCAATGGCATTCCTGCGCCTGCTTAACCCAGGCACTGAAGACGACCTTTTTCCCAGCCAGCGGAGAAAACACAGGCAAGAGAATATCCCGGTTTACCCGTACACTCTGTAAAGCAGGATCAGTAGAACAATTATTCAATCCCATCTTAAAGTCCGGAGAAAGCGCTACCCTGTCTGTATCAGAAACGATGGCCGCCAGGGAAATACTATCTCCCGGCTGCACTCTTAAACTATACCTGCCCGTATGACTTTGCAGCGTATCCATCCTGTTCCGGTACATCGCAAAACTAAAATGACGGTCTACCGGACAATTACCATCGGCACAGTCGTTGTTGCCAAAACTATAATCTTCAAATCCATCATAACCGGCCTCCCGGAAATGGCTATTCTGCACCACTGCAACCGGCACCGCGTTGTCGTAACCATATATCGCTGCATTATAGCGGCCCAACGGATCTTTATTTTCCAACTCAAATCCTTTCTTATTGAAAATGGTACTTTCGGCGTTCCATACCCATGCAGGATTATTTGTTTGAGGTACCCATCCTTTTGTTTGTTTTTGCCAGAAAGAGAGGAAATCATTGAATGCACCATCTTTACGGATATTGGTTCCTTGTGCCGGAGATGATTCTGCCCGGGCACTGTAGTAGGTGTAAGATCTTACCGGATGCCAGTTACCCAGCAATCCGTGCAAATATGGATTTACGCTGGTATCTGTAACAGCACTGTAGCATTTAATAATATAAGGCGCTACACGCAGATTGAGATCCCCTTGAATAGGTGCACCGCAGAGATCTGAGCTGATCGTTACATGATAGTTACCTACATGGGTAGAGTCTACATTATATATAACCGGGTTTTGCGAATAAGAGAAAATACTTCCCTGGGGATTGGTCCAGGTATAGGTTTTAGCTGTTGTTGGCAGGTTTACGGCAGAAAAATATACGGTGTCACCAACGCAGAACAGTGGCTTATCTGTGGTGATAGCCTGGAAGTTGGCAAAGTCAAGGATTTTAATTCCTCTTACAATAAAACGTCTGCAGGAGTCTGTTACCTGGATATCGTAGTTCTTATTCTTTACCAGGGAATAATTAGCGTTGGAGGTAAAGCTTCCGGTTGTATTCACATCCAGGTAAGGACCAGTATTTCCATATCCCTCTTCAGCCAGCTTATAGGTAAATGCACTTCCCCTGCTGTATCCATTGATTGCTTTCACACGGATACTACCAGAGTTGGCAGGAGCACCGGGGCACACCCAGCCCAATGAGGATGGGTCCAGGTCCAGCGGTTGCTGCGCATAAAAAAGTGTTTTAGCATTTCTGCCATTTCCACCGGAGGCCGGCGTAGAAAAATCTTCCGGATTGAAAACCCCTACAATTATCTTATAGGCTCCTCCGTTAGGCAATACCATACTTACCCCGGTACCAATATTACCTGAATTATAAGAAAAATCAGGTGAATTACTGATAACTCTATAAGTCATTCCAGTTCTTACAACACCGTTTACACTAACCGTTCCGCTGGGAGTAATTCTCAAGCCTTCACAGGTTTCTTCTGCTGTATAGTTCCAATCATACCTGTACACATTTTCTTCACCCACGTGCAAAAACAACGTATCTGAACCACAATCATCGTCTACAACAAAAACATAGTCGCCCATAGCGAATTTACGACTCGCATCTTCGGCAGGATTCTCCATAAAAACACTTCTGTAATTATCATATGGTACAACTAATTCTGTAGCATATTCAACAGGACTTATAAGCCGTACATGTGTATTTTTACGAAAACCATCTCCTTCTGAAATCAGCTGAAAACCAATAGCGCCATCGTTTCCGCGTTCACCGGCCGAAGAATAGATCTGAACGCTGAGACGTTTACTCGTATCCGCCATGAGCCGCACCAATGCATCCGACAGCTGAACGCTATCCTCGTTAAATGCGCGCACAGTGTAGTTACCAAATGGCAGATTTGTAAAACTCCCACTTGCATATTGACTGCTCGGTATAGATTTCGTCCATATTTGTCCGGACTCATTCTGAACAGTCAGGTACATTGGAAAGCAAAAGTAATAATACGGGATATAATACTCAATGTTACCTGAAACGTTACAATTACGTGAAACTCCCAGGTATGGGTACGGCTTAAAAAAAGTGGCTTCTCTCGTCATCTGCTGGCCGCATGTCGATTTCACCGTTATAACGATGACCTTATCATATAGGCTATCTATAGTAACCCCCTCCGGTAATGTATAAAAAATGAGGTCCTGCGTAGCTGTATAATAGGGAGTGGCCGGATAATTTCCAATCTTATAACTTATTGATATGGGTGAATTACTATTCAGGAATTCCGATTCTCTGTCGTACATGCGCAGCGCAGGTAACACTACCTGGTTACAACGTATTTCAGCACTATTGAAGTAAAAGTCGTAGGTATCAAAACTGATTGATGTAATACGTCCTTGTTTAACCCCACCACTGCCACAATTATCTCCGGCAGAGATTTCATAATTACCTGCCGGCAAACTGTCTATAACAACAAAGCTGGTATCAGTAGTAAAACTAAGAGGCCCGGTATAACCTGCAGGAGCGCTCACTATCACAACAGTATACGGCCTGATCCCATTCTGGATATCTACCCTCATCTTTCCCGACTTACAGCTGCCAAAAGCACGGCCTGCTTCGGAAAGATAAAAAGCTGGTTCTACATAGCTTCCTCCCACTGTTACTTCCGATGTTTTCAATACCGGGGTACTGCCGCACAATCCTGTCACAGTTAATCTATAAGTACCGGGTCTTATATGTTCAAGCACATTGGAAGTACTTTGTGTAATATTGGTTCCTCCGGCTGTAATGGCCTCCAGCTGGTATAACAGGCTATCCAGGCTACCGGCATTAGTTAATGTCACTGTAATCTTTCCATTGTCCTTACAGGTAGCATTTACTATTGCAGCTGATATGCTCCAGTTATCGCATTGTGCAAATGTTGTCAGCACACTACTCAACAATAAAACAATGACTATCAATAACTGCTTATATCTCCCTTGAGATAACTCCAATTTCTTCATACCTGAAAAAAATATGCGTATAGTTCCGGACATCAGATCATTTCTTTTTTTCATAGTAACAGGTATAAACCAGTTTTACAGGTAGTTTTGATTGCTTATCTACATAATTGCCCGGTGGCATATTAATTGTCAATACAATACCATTCAGGATATGATACTCCCATGAGGGGCCTTCCGTTACCGGTTTATTATCTGGCTTTAATCCCTGTGATCTGAAATAGATCAACTGATCATTTCCCCTGACAGTATACTTGCCCGCTTCAACACCATAGCTGTGTATAATGGTGCAATCTTCCATACGGAAGGATATAGATAGCGGAACAAAACCGCGCACCATTGCTATTGAGTCCTTAGAGACTATTGTCCTGCTGTCCAGCAGTCTTCCGCCATCCTGTGCATATAGTTTGGTAGCGACCTTCGTTATCACCCATTCTCCCACTAACTCCCTGGCGGCAGGCGAAGTTTGTTGTGCCGATAGCTGTATTGTAAAAAAAAGCCCGATCCATAATAAGATAATCCGTATATACATTACCGTGATTTTATAATTAATAAACACATTCCTTCACCTGCTTCATCGCATCTTCTACCTGCCAGTTCTGCTTGTATTCCACCATTGAGGCATTAATAATATCCCGGCTTTTGTCAATCACCAGTTGATAATTATTCCCCGTTTTCACCAACGGGTTCTTCATCATTGTTACACCACCAATAGTGGTACTGATATTTTTACGTCCGGAAGTAATCACTTTCAGCGAAACATCTTCTCCTGTGAAGGGAACACCTTCTCTCGTCATGAAATAAATATCCGGAGCATTGCCGTTTAAGGCATTGGCATCCACTGCCCATATCCTGCTGTTACTCGGAAAATAGGCCAGTCCTCTTTTATCGCTTCCACAAGCATCTCCATAAATACGGTTACGGGAGTAGATCATTATTTCATCACCAGATGCAAAAAGCTGTTGTTGTTCTGCCGCAGGCAAACCAGAAACAATTTTTCCATTCTTTATATCCAATCCTTTCAATTCGGTATTGATGTTTTTATAAGCGCCTGACATTCCATCGTATGCCCATGCTGCCGGGTACTTGAAGTCATAAATGGAATCACCAAATTCATTCTGTGTGGCAGTAAGCAATACATTCCCGGTTTCACTATCATATAGCAGATTACGCGTTATCACCTTGCTGCCTTTATCAATCACTTCCACCCGGTCGACAATACCATGACGGGTAATGACTTTGGTAGCGGCAGCAGATTTAAAGATATTCTCTTCATTTTGAGGAAGTGGAAACCCTGTAGGGATATAGAAATAATAAGGGAATATTACAAAACCATCTGAGTTGATATTCAGATTATCACTATGCGTACGGAAGGTTTGCTGACGCATATCCATCATCAGTTCAATATTCTTTCCTATCAGGGCGGTAGTGTCAATTTCACCTTTTGCATTGATTGTAGTAACCGTATTGGAAAGATGTTTAATTTCCAATGAATCATTGTCGACACGATAATAGTAAGTGGTAGCAGCAATCGGATCTTTTCCGCCTTCGGCAAAAGTAGACCGCGACCTTAATTTACCATGCATGTCATTAAGTTCTATTTTAAAACCCTGACTGATGGCCAGGTGATACCTTGCATTAATTTTCAGCAAACTTGCCAGTGTAGGCTTAAACCGGAATTTGGAAATATTATCAATTTCTGAACTCTCTACAATAGTGGGGAACTCATAACTCGTATAAAAACAGGTTTCTTCCCTTCCGTTTGCCGAGCGGGTATTTTTTGTATTAACAGACCTGGTGGTTACTTTAGCATATCCTACACTGGCGCCAGGAAAGAAACCTTCTCCCAGGGGAGTTTCCACATAGCTGGTAAATACCGGGGCCAGGAATGCGGCCTGTTCTCTATAGATGGCCGGTGTATGCCAGGGATTTTCATCGCCCCCTAAAACTGGTTCATAGGTAGCCACCCCACTGCTAATTTCTTCCTCTCTACCATTTATCTTCTTTACAGTAGTATACTTAAACTCCGTTCCATAAATTGATTCTTTCTGCTTCGTCATTTTATTCCAGTGGTCATAGATCAACAATCGCTTCACCCTTAACCCACCTCCATATTTTTTATAGTATGGATCATTCAACCTCGCAAACGAACGGTTAAGATCCACTTGCTGAGCCCATCCCTGCTTACGTGCATTCTTGTCAAAACTCACCAGGTTTTGCAATGGTCCCTTAGCAAGATTGGCAATCATTTTAACAGCCTCAGCTATCTCCAGCGTTTCACCTGTATTTGAACCGGGGAAGGCCTTTGAAGGAAGATTCAACCGCAGGAAATGTACTGCCGCCTGGGCCAGCGGGCTAAAGTCACCACCTTCTTCTCCTTCCTTACTGATAGCCCGGAGCTTTACATAAATTGTATTCCCGTTAATAAACCCGTAATCATTTGTATCAATGAAGCCATAACATGGCACATACTCATTTCCGCTTCCAAAGTCATCCGATGGCATTTTTACGTTCATCTTAAAAAACAAGGTATCATGTAACCCAGTCAGATAATTATTGAATACTTCCTGTTTGGTAGTAACTGCTTTTGGCACATTAAACGCTACATAAAGATTATCGTGTTTCCAGGTTAGCCCATGCTCATATAAATGATTGTTCAGATCCTGCAGCTGTGTTGGTTTTCTTTCGGAAAATCCGGCAATACTAATCATCCTTGCAGCGCGGCGGTTTTGTACAAAAGCATAATCATCTCCTTCATATACTACCTTAATCCGTCCGCCTGATGGCAATGTGATAGAATCCAGCGTCCACGCACCTGCATTGGCGGCAGCTATAGTGCTGTCCTGTATCGCATAAGGATACTCCGGGTTAGTCATTGGTTTACCATTGACGTCGATAGGATTCTGGGAAGCCGCTTTATAATTCCCCCACCTGTCAAATGATTTACTATTATAGCCAGGGTTGTTGGTATTATAGTTAAACACATAAGCATTCTGTTGCGCTCTCTTAATGTTTGTTTTACTTTCATTACCATTATAAGAGAACCATACCTTTTTCAGCGTAAGCTTGCCCGCATTACTTTCAGGTGCATTTACACCCGGGCACAGTTCATAACTGTATTCAAAATGCACTGTTTTTACCGGTTTGGGCTTGCTTTTCTTATTCAGGTAGTCTGCTTTTACATAGAGGTTAATTTCCTTTAATCTTTTTGCCTGGTGCGTGTTAAGGATCTTTACGCCATGTTCGTCAATGGGTAAAAGATCTTCCCTGTCTTCCAGGGTAAATGTAGCCACCATGTTCTTTGACTCAATTGAGTTCAGATACCACAATTCCTTTTCACCATATACATAGCTTCCTTTGTCGTCGCGGGTTTCTGTAAGGAAACCTTCATTATAAGTAGCATTTTTTGTATACGGGGTACGCCATTTATATGGATTAGCATTGCTGGCAGTTCTGGTATAGTTGAATTTTACTGCGTTGCCCGCATCATCATCTGAAATGCCATCGCCGGTTATATCCACATAATCAGGAGACACTATTCCTGTAAGCAGGAAGGAGTGCGCATAGGCAGGAGTTTCCTCTGATGTAAAATAATGATCGTTCCCATTCTGATTAGTAACGTCATCATCGCGGGTTGGATCGTTCGGGTTTGAATTATAAGATACGGTCCCTTCTTCTCTGTTACCATTCTCGTGCTTTACAGAAAAGGTTACTTCCTTTTGCCGGAGGTTATATACCGGTAACCCATATACGTATTTTTTACCATCGTCATTCAATACATCGATCTCGGAAATGTGATGAGCTTGCCGGATACTATCTACCCTTTCTTCCTTTGTCAGCTTTCCCGGTAAAATGGTATAGCTGTAATTCTTATCCGTAGTATATATATCATTCGCAGTGATTGCCTTGTTTCCATAATAAGCATTCAGGTGAATTCTTCCATCACCACCTGCATTGTAGTACTCCACCATCAGGTCGTACATATTATCTTTCTCCAGATTCACCTGGAACCCACCATCAAAGGGAACCCCGCTTCTCTTCCAATCCCAATCATACTGATCAGTGCTGAATTTTACGCCATTTATATATACTCTTATACCGTCATCTACATTGAATCTAAAGTCATACGGCGCAGTTGCCGGTGCCTTTAACCGGCCATACCAGCGGCAGGAGAAATCAACTTTATTCGGTAATCCTGAACGATAGGTGAGTCCCTTCACACCAACACCAGCATCATCGAAATCTATAAAACCATCGATAATTGTTGTCTTCTCATCTTCAAAATTCTGCCCTTTATAACTCTTTCTGTAGAACCCGTGTTTTTCTTCAGGCGCAGAAGAATAGGTGTCGTTACAATTGCCGAATACATACTGGTTCTCTCCGTAATTTTCAATCAACTTTGTAAGCCCTACTTTACTGGCTTCGTCTGCAGTAAGATAAGAAATCACCTGGGTACGCTTGTCGCGCTCCCTGCTGGAAGCATTGATATTATTAAAGGACAGTTCGCCGATGTATTTACCGCCCCGGTATCTCCATAAGGCTTCAGTAGTAGAAATCGCTGGCGTATTGTTACCTGTTAACTGGGGAAATACAATGTCATCTCCTCCCAGTTTTTCATAATAAGCTTTCGGGTTAATACTGGTTTCCCCCGGATTTTTAAAATACACTGCTTCGTACTGCTTCTCTGATTTGGTAAAGGCAATTTGCTTTGCCAAAGGATTATTCTCCTGCCAGGGGGAATTTATAGTATAGGAACGCGTCATAGAAAGATCTACTCCGCCATGCAGTGCATTACCTAATCCGAGTTCTCCTCCGAGGCTTTGGGATTTGTCCCGTGTACGCATATAGTGATCATATACATACCCGATATCATTGCGATAAGCACGGAACATACCACCTGATCCTTCCCCTGAAATAGAGAATACATCACTGGTATAGGAAGGAATGGCAATATTCTTAATCCCTTCTTTGATTGGCATCTCACGTTCCCGGTTGTAGTCCATTAAGGCATTATCATGTAAGGAGCCTTCATAGAAATGGAGATACCCATAAGCAGGCAATCTCATCACTCTATCTGCCGGCGCTATGTACTGACGCGATTGATAACCGGTGGCAAAAGCATTAGGGTGAAACCCGTTGATCTCTCCCCCGATAGCAAACTTACCGGTAAACATCACGCTGGTATATGGGATGCTCATTGCGGGCGTAGAGCTTGGATACGCATAAGAAATGTAACTGGAAAAATTCAGCACACTGGCAGATCTTCCATAAGTGGTCGTTTTCGTTACTTCCTCACCTGCTGCATTCTTTTCTTTCACCTCTTTCTCATATTGCCGGTATTTATTCAGTCCACCTGAAAACTGCAACGCCTTCATACCACTCCTGGTATTATAAGTGAGAGAACTGGAGATATTTCCGCCATATACGGTATGGTCCTTTGTAGCCTCCTGTTGCAGGGCAATACTCAGCCCCGGGCTTATCGACAATCCCTCCTGCTGGGTATTCATACCCAATCCCAAACCTGCTGTCAGCGTTCCTCCTGTCTTATTACTGGCACTTAAACTGGGGTTAAGGCTTATTTCCATTCCCCAGCCGCGGTAAGTATTCAAGTAAGCGCCTATAGATGCGCTTGCGGAGAGAGAAAGCGCGTCCTTCACCCCTTTAAGATCCCATCCAAACATTTCCGCTCCAATACCCAGCGATCCTCCGGTTGTTTTATTCTCTTTTATTGTTACCGTTTTTGTCACAGAATCCAATCCGTTGAAATCATCCGGCAATCCACGTACATTCCTCGTGATGGTGCCCGGGTTAATATTCCACCCTAACCCCGTCCAGCTGGCTTCCTGGTCCATAGAAATACCGCTGCTGTAACCCAGTGCAATAGGATATCCTCCCACATCCATTAAAGGAATATTATAAGAGAAATCACCGGAGAAGAGGTCCACCATATTATCACTGTTCACAGAATGGAAGGCTTCCGTTTCCGGCTGGGTAGGACCGCCGATTCCTTTTCGAGGTGCGGCAGGCACAGCTGCAGGGGCTTTCACCGGCATCCGTGCAGCCACTGGCGAAGGTATGTTTGATGTATATACTTCTTCCGGCGCTGCGCGATACACACTTCTCCCCTTCCCTAACGCATATGCAGGAACGATCGTTTCAAAATAAATTAACGCCAACATCACACACGCGATCGTTTTCTTCCCCTTTGCTGTAAAAGCCAGTATCATTTCAACGTAATTTTATAGATCCAACTATTAGTCTTCTTTCGTGTAAATAAATTTCATCTGCCAGTATTCCTGCCGGGAGTTCAGCAACCGGAACAGGTACATCTGGCCGGGCTGTAACCCTCTCCGTTTCTCCAGGGAAATATCCAGTTGGTTACTACCCCGCTTAACAGCTAATGTTCCCGTATACACAGCGTTGTTACTGCTCAGTGAAATCAGTTCATAGGTTACCGTACTATCAGCTGTTTCATTATTATAGCCCAACTGCAGCTGCCGGCCACCGTGCATCACAGACCCGTCAAGTTCTTTACGCAACTGTACATAGGCATTAACATTCATCCCATTATTCTGGCCGTTGTTTTTTACCCGGAATGTCCATACTTCTGTTTGCGCTGCGAATAAATTGCCATTGCGCGCAATTACCGACCAGGCATAGGTATGGGCGGTATCCAGCTGCACGCCGCCGGAAGGATAATTCACAAAAATGTTCTTCAGCCGCGGTACTCTCAGCACGGGGATATTTTGCTGAATGGCTTCTTCGGCCGATTGGTTCCCGTGTACTTCCGTCAGGATCATTTCATAATTAAGGTCGCTGAACATGTTCAGCGGAGCTGGTGGCAACCAGGTAAACTGAGGTAAAAACGTAACCAATTCACTCTGATTAGCCGGACTGTTCAATAGTGGCGGGCTTACCGGCTCCACCGTAAATGGCACACATTCTTCTCCCGGCTGAAATCCTGATTTATCACCTTCTACCACCAGGCTGTAACACGCCAGATAGTTACCCGCAGCCAGAAAGCCATTTACACTACGGTCTGTTACGGGTGAAAAATATTCATATTGTACCGGCATAAAGTCTGCAGTCTGGAATTGCCGTGCACCTTTGTTCATAACAACCGTGCGGGTAATACCTGTAAGCACCGGCTGATTGGTACGCACGTCAGTTAACCGCATAGTGATCCTTATGTTAACGGTGGCGTTGGAGGCAGATACCAGCGCAATATTCCACAGCTGTGCCTTCAACACAACTCCTGCAGGAGGCAGTTGTACGGTCATACTAACCTGTGCGCCTGCACGAAAGCAGCACAACATCATTAGCAGGAATAGGGATCTCTTCATATTAAATACTTAAAATATTCTGGTATAGGTAAGCCGCCCCGTTTTATTGGGAACAAGCTGCTTATTCACGCCGGGAACAAATCCCTTATCTCCCATCACAGTAATGTCTCCAATTTTAGGAATACTTACCCTCGCATTGGCCGCATAACCGGTTTGACGTATTTCAAATTTTGTCTGGTAATTATATTTCAGTCCGCCTCCTAACTCCAGCCACTGCAATATCCTGTACTGCACATTGCCGTCTGCTCCATATACTGCATAATCAGTAGTGGTAGCGGACGACAGTCCACCGTTCAGCGTTAGCCTGCCTAAGAAAACCGTTTGATTCAGCAACAAATTGGTGCTGTTGAAATACACAAAATTGCTGTCAGTTTGATGATTATAAAACCGTGTACCGGAAAACATAGTATTCATATTAATTCCCCTGTACTGGTAGAAATAACTGGCGGTACCCACCAGGGTGTAAAAAAGATTCTCCATGTACCTGTCTTCTCCCAATTTCATCAGTTGCGAGGATGGGAAGTAGCCTACAGACAATACCGGCCATTTCTTACGCCGGAAATTGGCCTGGATGCTTTTAAAAACCGTATTACTCCGGTAGCTCGAATTCTCGAAAACACTGGTATACACATTCTGTCTGACAGAACCAATAAGGGTGAGCTGCTGTTTAAAAAACGGCTGCGTTACCTGCACCATCCAGGCATCCTGTGCAGAGCCCGTTGCGTATAAACTAAACGATTGGAAATTTGCCCCCATCCGTTTATACATTCCATTGATGCGCGTGGCCGTATACGGTATATAGGAAAAGGAGCTTACAGCATAGGCTTCATTACTATGATCACTGAATCCAAGCATGCTACTGGCTAATCCCCGGTGATCTGCACTCCGCATGTAATAAGGCTGCGATGACTTGGCAACTTCTCCCACCAGGTAATTATTCCTGTCCAACTGCCATCTTCCTTCCAGCGATAATCCCATTATCTTAAAATCTGGCGCCTCAATATTCCCGCCGGCTGGTGGAATAGTGTTAAAGTTGTAGACCTGCTTCTTACCTGTATAAAAAGAAAGGATGACATGGTTTCCCTCTTTCATGCCCGCGCCTACCCTTACCATGTTCAGATACTGTCTTGTGCGGTTTTCATTTACTATAAAATCACGGAAGCGATAATCAACTGCACCGGTGGCAAACGCAACATACCAGGAAGGATTGAGCTCTACCTGTACACCCATGATACTGATGTTCTTTGCCGTGAGCTCAGAGTAATCTATCATTGTGCGGCCAAGTCCAACCGACCTCACTGCCAGCAAGGCTTTATAGCCTTTGGGAAGTATTGAGTCCGGCAGGTTCAACGATTCCAGATTGTCTGTCAGTTCCTTATTGGTACGGCTATATTGTAAAGCATCCATCAATGAACCTTTGCGGGCGCCATATGTTTTTTCCTTTTGCTGGTATAGTCGCTCATTAGCGGATAAGGCCAGCTCCAGGGAGTCGAGCAACGCTTTTTTTGTATCATATTCTTTCCGGAAACGGAATAAAAGGCTGTCTTTCTGCGTTAGTTTCTTTACCGGTAACTCGGATGGCATATCCAAAGCAGGACGTTTGGTAAGATTCGCCAGCTGCGTCAGGGAATCGTTCAACCGTTGCTGGTATTCCCGTTCCTTTATAGCTACCAATCTTTCAAGTTGCACCGGAGAGTTAAACCATGCTTTCAGTTTATTAATTTCATTCCAGTCGTAATCCAGTTGTTGCTTCAACTTTTCCAGCGCTACTTTTTGTTTCAGCTTACCGGCATCCCACCCCCTTGCTTTTGCAATCAGCATATTCTTAAAATCCCGGTTGGTGTACTGGAAGTTGATGCCCGTAATATTCCGGAACAGGTAGGAATTTCCTTTGCTGGTACTGAATGACAAATGCAGCGGGTATTGGTCTTTTACTGTAATATCCAGGGTTGTTTGCACCGTATGCTGGTAAATATCCTTTTCGAGATATGGCGTATCGCTGTACGACTGATAATACCCGTCGTAGGTAATATTACCATGTATGGTCAGTAAGGGTTTTCGTGTAGCCATTACCGGAACTGAATCAATGTGCTTTCTCCGGATCGTCTGGAAATGGGTATCTCCCGGAGGAGAGGCATACAATACTACCAGCACAGGCAATTTCATCTTACATCCGGAATGAATATAGTAAAAGCTGGTATCTGATGCTCTACCGTTGTTACCGGGTAAATGCACCTGTGCATCACTCTCATAGGAATAAATAAGGGATACCAATAATAATATCAGGGATATACTTCTCAAACGTAAATTATCTGTCGGTATAGGTTAACATAATTAGGTATAATTTTCAAGAATAATATTAACAATAGCAAAAATATAAATATATTCAACATTTAAAGATAATCCGGATGCTTTTTTAAAGAAATTTTAGTTCAATATATACCACGCCACCCCACTACTTTGCAGCTGCACCGTTTTATTATAAGTATTAACCTGAACAGCCGCCGGACTTCCATCTATCAGTTCGCCACTCTGGGCTTGTATCGTCACAGCCAAAGTATTATCTGAAATTTTCTTGATGTTGTATAATCTTCCTTTATGACCGGCTGCAGCAGGCAGCGTTACGGTCATTGCCGCCGTATTACTGATAAGTACCGTGAAATCATTTGCTCCCAGCGTAATCGCAGTAGTAGCATTGCGTACGGGCATGATGCCTGTTCCGGGAGCTTTCAGCTTTACGATGCCATTGGCATCTGTTGTAAGGATACTATCTCCGGTAGCATTATTTTTAGCGCCGGCAATGCGTACATTGCCGTTAACATCAAGCAAAGCAACGGGTGATATGGTACCTATACCCACACTACCGTTGGGGACTATACGTAACCGCTCCGTGTAAGCGATGGGACCAGTGCGTTGACCTATTACTACATTCGACTGATAAGTGTTTCCCGGCACGGAAACAATACCCATATAAACCGACTGGTAAAGATGCTCTTTATTAACCACCTGGAAAGATATGCCGGCATAGGTACTATCCTTATGAGACATATTGTACAGGCCGGCCATTGTACCCAGCGGATAATTTAACTGCTTATTGGCAGGGTCATAGATCGCGGAGACTGAATCTGATACACTGAGCCGGAAACCCGTTGATGTTGAATTGATACTGACAGAGCCATCCGTCTTCATCCCTTCTTTCAGCGTTACAATCCCTGTAGATCTCTCAATCGTCATCACATTCCCCACAAATGCACCGGTATCGCTATACCTGGCCAGCCGGAAATCAGACCCCTGATTACCGGTTCCGGTTTCCGGATTATAAAGGAACGTAGCCCAGCGGGAAATACTCCCCTCCGGTTTCAACATTACAGTGTGGGGTGAATTGACCCTGTTATTGGTCATAAAGGCCCCTGCCCTGCCGGTTCCATCTATCCAGAAATTAGATAACAACTGTGCCGCAGCACTCTGCTGGCGAATATACAAAGGATCTGAGAGCGGTCGGATAAGCCTCCCTAAAGCAATGGTATCCTGCCCTTCTATGGCGAGAGAAGTATCATTTACCTGTTTTAACCGCAGCCTGCGGAACTCTGTTCTCCCAAGCCCCTTGTTATAAAGGAATCCGGCTGTTTTTTGTGTACGGTTCTCCAGTATCAGTTCAGCGGTATCACAAGTGTTATAGATCCTTACACTGTCGGCCCGTATCTGGTAAACCACCTGGGCAAAACAACTACTTACAGAGAAAAACAATAGCAATGAAAACAAAACAAACTTCATAGGAACAGCTTTCCGGGTTATAAAGGCATAGGATTTTACACGAACGCAAATGTATGTTTTTAAAGATATATTTACTATTCTTCAAAAAAAAGAATACCCTATACAATTTGTAGGATAATAAAATATCTTTGACCTGCCAGGGTAAACCGCCCATCAACAGATAAACACATGAACATGAAAATCTTTTCTGCAAACTATCTTAAAAAAACCTGGGGGTTATTACTCCTGTTCACTGCCAACAGCTATGCACAGCAACAACGTCCCAACATTATCTTCATCTTCTCAGACGACCATGCCTACCAGGCTATCAGCGCTTATGGCAGCAAACTGGTACAAACGCCAAATATCGACCGGATCGCCGCTCAGGGCGCTATTTTCAAAAATGCCCTGGTCACCAATTCTATTTGTGGCCCCAGCAGGGCTACCCTGCTCACCGGCAAGTATAGTCACATTAACGGCTATACGCTGAATGAGAAAAAGTTTGACGTGGAACAACAGCTGTTCCCTGCCCTGCTGCAGCAAAACGGCTACCAGACAGCCTGGATCGGTAAATGGCATTTAGGCAACCTGCCAAAGGGATTCGACTACTGGCGTATCCTCAACAGCCAGGGCCAATACTATAATCCTGATATCATTGGCCCCAACGATACTACCCGCATACAAGGCTACGTTACCAATATCATCACCGATCTCTCTGTTAACTGGATCAACAAACGCGATACGTCCAAACCCTTCTTCCTGGTAGTAGGCGAAAAAGCCACACACCGGGAATGGCTGCCGGATATCCAGGACCTCGGCGCATACGACGACAAAACATTTCCCCTCCCCGCTACATTCAAAGATGACTACAAAAACCGCCTGGCCGCACAAAACCAGGACATGACCATCGATAAAACCATGCGCCTGAAAGAAGACCTGAAAGTGCATGCCGATTACGGAAAAGGTATCTATGGCCGGTTCACACCGGAACAGAAAAAAGCTTTTATCGATTACTATGAAAATAAGATCAGCAAAGAATTTGATGAACAAAAACTAACCGGCGATGCATTGGTGGAATGGAAATACCAACGCTACCTGAAAGATTACCTGGCCACGGCAAGATCGCTCGACAGGAACATCGGTCAGCTGCTGGACTACCTCGATAAATCAGGACTCTCAAAAAATACAGTAGTTGTATATGCCTCCGATCAGGGCTTTTATATGGGAGAACATGGCTGGTTCGATAAACGCTTTATTTACGAAGAATCACTACGCACTCCTTTCGTGATCAAATACCCCGGCGTAATAAAACCCGGCACTTCCATCAATCAGCTGATGCTGAACATCGACTGGGCTCCCACTTTCCTCAACATCGCCGGCGTAAAAGTGCCTGCCGATATACAAGGCACCTCCTTTTTACCCCTGCTGAAAGCAGATGCCAAAAATGTTCCCTGGAGAAAAGAAGCCTATTACCACTATTACGAATTCCCCCAGCCCCACCACGTATATCCGCACTTCGGTATCCGTACGGAACAATACACGCTGGTGCGCTTCTACGGGGAGTCCAACAGCTGGGAACTGTACGACCTGAAGCAGGACCCGCACCAGGTGAACAATATTTATGGCCGGAAAGGCACGGAGCAACTCACCGCCACCCTGAAAGAGCACCTGAAACAACTCATGGTTCAATATAAAGACACGGAGGCGTTGAAAATCCTCTCGCAGCAATAATCGCTGATAGCCGCCCCAGGCCCGGGCGGCTATCAAATCTTTTGACAATTAAGCCAAAAGGGCTATTTTTGAGCCCTGATTGCAGTTTTTACTGGTGATCTGCAGGCTTGAATGTGCGACTGAAAAATATTCTTTAAGTTATTGATAAAAAGAAAATTAAAAACTTAAGGAACCGCATCAGCAACGATGCGGTTTTTTTTATGCACCGTCTAATCATTATACGATTATTGTTAAAATATGAAGACATACTTCCGACTCTTATCATTTGCTAAACCTATTAATAAATTTGCGATCCCCTATATCATCTGTGTCCTGTTGTCTGTAATATTCAGCACGCTGAACCTTGCATTGCTGGCGCCTTTGCTGGAAACGCTGTTTAACAAGGATCTCAATCAGAAAATAGCACCCATGCCGGATAGCTATTTTGATATTTTCGCGGTGTTTAAACATTACACCACTACTATTGCCAGCGAATACGGCAAAATTAAAAGCCTCGAGTTTGTTTGCGCCTGTATTGCCGCCTCTGTATTACTGGGAAACCTGTTCCGCTATTTCGCTGACCGTACTATGGAAAGCTTACGCATACAAACCTTGCTGAACCTGCGTAAAACAGTATTCAACAATGTAATGAACCTGCACCTGGGTTATTTTAGTAATGAAAGAAAGGGAGATATCATTTCCAAAATTGCGTCCGACGTACAAGTGGTACAATATACGGTGACCGGCACCCTGCAGGTGTTATTTAAAGAACCGGCCCAATTGATCTCTTTTCTCGTCATCCTCTTTCTCATCTCCTATAAATTAACGCTGGTTTCCATGCTGGTGATTCCCGTGGCAGGCTTTATTATATCAAGAATTGTAAAAAGACTGAAAGAACAGGCTACCGCTTCGCATCAAACCTACGGCATGATGATCAGTTACCTCGATGAAGCGCTGAATGGCATCAGGATCGTTAAGGCATTTAATGCCGTTGGGTTTATTACCAACCGCTTTGATGAACAAAACCGCAAGTATTCCAAAATATCCCGCTCTATGGCTAAAAGACAGCAACTGGCTTCGCCCGTTTCTGAAACTTTAGGAGTTTTAATGGTGGCTGGTATCGTGTTTTACGGCGGTTCCCTTATTATCAATAACCAGGGGAATATGGACGGATCTACCTTTGTGGTGTATATCGCCCTCTTCTCCCAGATTATGCGCCCGGCAAAAGCTATTTCCACTGCGTTCAGCAATATCCATTCAGGAGTTGCGGCGGGCGACAGGGTACTGGAACTCATCGATCAGCAATCGGCCATCACCAACGCACCGGATGCCGTTACATTAAACGGCTTTACAGATGAGATCCGTTTTGATGGTGTTTCTTTCGCCTACGGCGAGAAGAAAGTACTGAATAACATTCACCTCAGCATACCCAAAGGCTCCACTGTGGCGCTGGTAGGCCCTTCCGGCGGCGGAAAGTCCACATTAATGGACCTGATCCCCCGCTTTATGGATCCCCAGTCCGGCAGCGTCCTGATAGATGGTAAAAACCTGAAGTCCGTTACGATGGAATCTTTACGCGCACTCATGGGTGTGGTAAACCAGGAGTCCATCCTCTTCAATGATACCATCTTCAACAATATTGCTTTTGCCAAACCTAACGCCACCATTGAAGAAGTGGAGGCAGCAGCCAGGATTGCCAATGCACACGATTTTATCAGCAAAACTGAAAATGGCTACGATACCAACATCGGCGATAAAGGGTCCAAGCTCTCCGGCGGACAACGGCAGCGTATCTGCATTGCCCGTGCCGTACTTTCCAATCCGCCACTGATGCTATTGGATGAGGCTACATCTGCCCTGGATACAGAATCAGAAAAAATGGTGCAGGACGCACTGAATAACCTGATGAAAAACCGCACCTCCCTGGTGATCGCTCACCGCCTGAGTACCATTCAGAATGCAGATCTTATTATAGTGCTGGATAATGGTCAGGTGGCCGAACAGGGCACCCACCAGGAACTGCTCAGCAACAACGGCATTTATAAACGGCTCATCGAAATGCAGACGTTTAGTAACTAAATAAAAAAGGCCACCGTCTGGTGGCCTTTTTTATTAAATATCTTTTTATTGAATTACTCCGTTGTTAAGTGGTGTCTGTAACCGTTGGAACAATAGGCGATACCATGATTTAAGGTATCCAGGTAAACCCTGTAGTTGATATTTTCGTGTACACGGGAATTAAAAGGATGATGCAGGTGATAACATACCGCTTTTAATTTTACCTTCTTCTGATAAAGTCCTGAATTAATAAAACGCGCCGCCAGTTCAATATCTTCATGTCCCCATCCTTTCAGCTCATTATTATATCCATTCACTTTCAGAAAATCTGCTCTCCAGAATGCGCAATTACAACCAATCCAGTTCCGGGAACGCTGACTCTTTTTAATCAGCAAAGGAGCCAGGAAAGGAATGCGAAGCGAGTTGATCCGGTTTCGTACATTTTTGCTGAAAGATGACACCCGCTCAAATTGCCCGTTGTTCAGGTACTTCCGGGTAATCTCCTCCTGTAACAACACCCGGCTGCCGCGGATAAAATACCCCTTTTCCGCTTCCGTGATATGGTCTCTGATGAAAAGCTCATGCATCACAATGTCGCCATCAATCTGGATGATATAGTCAGAAGAGGTACCGGTAATCGCCTGGTTAATGATAATAGTTTTGCGGAAACCCTCATCCGGATGCCAGAAATGCTTCACCGGAATGTTGGTTTTTCGTCTGAATGCCTCTACAACATCCCTGGTAGCCTCTCCGGAGCCATCATCAGCTATAATGACTTCGTCAGGGAGGACGGTTTGTACCAGTACACTATCCAGCACAAGCTTCAATGCTTCCGGCCAATTGTATGTAGTAACAAGCAAGGCCACCGACACTCTTTCACCCATATTAGTTAGATATAAAATTAATGTTTAAAAAGCTCATATTGTTAAGCTTCCCTGGTATAACGCCATTTTATCCCTAATTATTTTACGCCATTCCTTTCGTTGTGTACACAGTATTTTTCTCGTTATATACGCATATAATCAAGAAAAGTGTAGGTCCATTTCCATTAATAATCGGCCAGTTATACTTTAAGTTAGCTTTGTAATTATAATAACGATCTAAGGCTTCAATAAGTTACATGTTGCTACCGTACTTTCAATAAAATTATGCCAATCTGGTTTTTATAGGAACTTATCATGATTTTTTTTTCTGGATATTAGTTTACAAACTACAAAAACATAATAATTTTATGCAATTTATAATTTAATTGCCAGAACAACATAATATTTTTTTTAACGATACATTCTCTCCTGTCCTGCATCTATTTTCTTCACTAACTCCTGTCTTACCACCGGTGGCACCCTGTCCAGCAACTTATACCGGGTGGCCTTTTCTATTTCTTCTATTGAAGTCAGGTAAGCGCTCCACCTGGCATTAACATCATTTTTATTGGGTGTATTCACCGCAATAATACGGGTGTTCTTATTAATACGCTGCAAATCATTATTGCCCTCTGGTAAAACCACCAGGATCTTCCAGATATGGTCCGGCACGGTAATTTTACGGCCATCTATTGTTTTTGCCAGTCCCTTGCTGCCGGTTCCTCCGCTGCCATAGCTACCCATGATCACATATACCTCGTTTCCTTTCATCACCAGCTCCCTTGTGTATTCTTCCAGGTTTTTCCATAAATGCTGGTTATGGTTGGGGGCCTGCGGGATCATATTGGTCATCAGGAAGGTGGATTCATTGGCTGCCCGGCTGGCAGTCCGGTCGCCCGAAGGGCAATTATGCCCCCTGTCGAAACCACTGCCCATATAACTTGTTTGAGATACCTGGTACCAGCTTTCCGGAATGTCGGCATCGGGCCTGAAATCATTGGCCCTCGACATTTTGCCCAGGTCCCTGCGCGATACATGCCAGGCAACCCAGTTCGGCGTGCCCTTGTCGCGGTTATACGACAGCTTGTAATATTCTTTATCCATCAGGTAATTATTCGCCATCACCAGCGATGCACTGGCATCGCTGGGATTACCGAGTAACAGGTTGTCATCATCGCCACCTGCAGGTTTCTCCACCGGCTTAACGGGGGTTTCTTTTCCACCGGCCACCACCCGGAACACATCAAAATTGATCCGGCTGTTGCCGGCGTCTGTTTTACGGATATCAAACCGGATGGTGCCCGTACTCTTCGCGGTAAAGGTGGCTGTTTTAAGTACACCGGAACTAACACTAACGGGATCCCCCACACGAAAATAGCTTTGTCCCCGGTTTACCGATGCCCACAACTCCCAGGTCCCTTTTTTGTCTGCACCGTACCCGGCATACTTCAGTGTAACCGTTACCGTTCCTTTTACAGTAATATCGAATTTCATTCCGGCCATACCATTATCGCGGATACGCAATGCCTGCGCACCCGTTTTATGATCTTCCTCCAGGTTGCCGGTTACCGCATCTTTGAATTTCCAGGTACCGCTGGATAACTCCACGTCGCCGCTGTTATAATTTGTTTTGGAACCCGGCTCAAAATCTTCTGCCAGTAAAAATGTACTGGTGCGGGTAGTAGTATTTTTTTTGTGAGATGATTTCTTTGCAGAAGGTTTTTCTTTATCTCCGGTAATTTTCCGGGAACAGGTAGTCACTGCAAATGCAGCGATGATCAATATAACGATAACGGCTAAACTGTTGAATCCCTGCTGCTGCTTCTTTTTTTTCCTCTTCTTCTTTGGCATAGAATGGTAACGAACGCCCGCGAAGATAAAGAATAAAAAACAGAGAAGACCACCAGTCTTCCCTGTTTTTTAACAGCCCTTAATAAAAGAGTTGCGATAATACATTGGAAGCATCATTGGTTTTGGGTTTCAGGCCAAGCAACTTTGTATACTGGCTAAGCGTCAGCAATGTTTTCAGTTTAGAAAACAACCCGTTTTTCAATCCACCGAACTGCGACGTATAGCCACTGGGGTTAGATTGCTGCAAGGGGAGTATAGCCGCTTTCTTTTTCAGGAAACCTGTTACCAGGTCCTGTATCTTTGGTTGCTGTGCATCCGTTAATGATAATGCCGGTGTCAACTTACTCAATATACTGCCGGCAACACCTCCCGGATTGGATAAAGGATTCTGCACACTACCGGCCGTTTTCTTCGCCTGATCCAGGATGCTTTGCGCCTGCGCGTTACCAATGCCCAATAAACAAACACATGAAAAAGCAACAATGATTCTTTTCATAACTGACGGGATTAAGTGATGGTGAATGAAGTACTGACTCTTCTCTGATATAACACATAACTCCCGAAAACGTTTTGGCCGGTTCTTCACTGAGAACCGGCTTTCTTTTTAATTCCCTGTAGCGCCGCTGATCATATATTTCCATACGGCTATAAAATCTGTTCCCAGTGTAGATCCGTGCTTATCTTTCCGGTCCACATCCGTAACAAGGATGCTGTTCCTGGAATGAACCGGCATTCCCGGCTGCACCATCGTTGTATCGGTAACTGCGCGGTGGCTCACTGCACTTACATCCTGCACCTGGTACTGATAATTAAACGGATCTGCGGCATGCAGGAACGCATAATACCTGTTCACCGGTGTGCGGCCCCGCTCCTGCTGCCAATGCGCCGGCGCATTAAAATACTGCAGGTAATCCTGTGGCCCGGAAAACATCAGCACGCCACGCAAACGGAACTGCTTACCGAAATACGCTGCGTGCCCCGCTCCCTGTGAATGACCCGCTGCAATAATTTTATCCCAGCGCACCTGTCCGTTACGTACAAACTCACTCCAGCCGCGATCCTGCGCCGCCAGGTATACCAGTAGCTTTGTAAACCGGTTCACCAGGCTATTGGCGGAGTCCACTTCTACTTTATCACTCACCGGCGTACCAAACATGATCTCCTGGCGGAAATGATCAAAACAGGTGCTGTCTTCACTTTTGGAACATATCGTGGTGATCACCGTATTCACATAATCAGGGGTTACCACATAGTAGCCCATAGCGGCAAACGAACTATCGAACGTACGGAAGTCGGTCGCCCGCCCGCCGGTACCGGGAATCATCACGATCAACTGATGACGGTTGTTTCCCGCAGCGGGTTCTGCAGCAAGGTGCGGGCTATGTACGGTCTTTAATCCCTGCTGGGTGGCTGCCGGTTCTATGGTCCGGAACTTCACCTGCGCCTGGGTTACAGCGGAAAAAAGCAGCGCAGCGGTAATGAGTAAACGTGGTTTTGTTGGAAGCATGCGAAAAGTATAAATGAATTGATTTCAAGATACAAATTTTGACCTTCTTTAACAGTACGACTATACGTAAATCAGGATGAAAGGAAATTTATTGCGTAAATTAGTAGTATGATACCCTGGACGGAAATATTAATAAGATTATCGCTGGCAGCGGTTTTTGGCGGTATAATAGGTTTGGAAAGAGAACGGAAGGACTGGGCTGCCGGGTTAAGAACGCACATGATGGTGTCTGTAGGTGCGGCTTTAACCATGATGGTTTCCGCTTACGGATTTTCCGATATCCTGGGCCAGCCCAACATTGTACTGGACCCCTCCAGGGTGGCCGCACAGGTGATCAGTGGTATTGGATTTATCGGCGCGGGCACCATTCTTTTTTTGAAAGAAGGCGTGGTACGCGGGCTCACTACCGCAGCGGGCTTATGGACAGTGGCCGCTATTGGCCTCGCTACCGGCGGTGGTATGTATTTTGCCGCATTTATTGCTACGTCTATTGCCATCATCATCCTGTGGCTGCTGCAGCCGGTGGAAAAAAGATTCCTCAGCCGCTTTGAACAAAAAACAATCCGCATCATCACTTTCGAACGGAGTAAATCCATTGAGGTAACGGATCAACTATTTCAAAACACCGCCCTCAACATCACCTCCTGCAATATTGAACAAACGGATAGCTTCTTCTTTATCACTGTTCGCTTTAAAAGCATGGATAAAGCCATTGTAGGCAAACTAATCGCAGATATACAGGCAGATACCGGCGTAAAAGAAGTATCGTGGAACAACTGATCTTTCTTACCGGATCGATAAAAAGCCGGCCGTAAACACGGCCGGCCGGATCCATCAACCTATATAAATCAATACCGGAACGACTCCCAGCCGGAAATAGTGGTACGGTTACAGGTCATGGCCTGTGTACCGTTTTCACACGATACATATCGCCCGTTATTTCCGCGGAGTGCAATGCTGCCGTCTGTGTTTACCACCCAGTCAAATTTCTCCCAGTCGCCCACACTGGTACGGTTACACGTAATCGGGTTAACGCCGTTTTCTGATGAAACGTATTTACCCTGGCTTTTCAACGCCACCTTGCCACCGCCGGCATCTTCTACCGTAAACTGTTCCCAACCCTGTGCAGTAGCGCGGTTACAGGTCATAGCCTGTGTACCGTTTTCGCTGCTTACAAAGGCATTGTTAAATCCTTTGAGGGTAATGGTGCTGCCAATGGGTGCATTACCGCCGCTGTTGGAGATGGAGTATACCCTTACATAGTCAACATACATATTGGCGGGGAGTTTACTTTCATCGATGGTTTGTCCGGGGAAATCGCCACCCACAGCCATATTCAGGATGATAAAGAACTGGTTGTGGAATTCTTCTGTGCTGTTGATATTGTTCTGGATATTGGCTGTTGCAAACTGGTTACCATCCAGGTACCAGCGGATAGCGCTGGCATCCCACTCTACCGCATATACGTGGTAATCTGTAATAGTAGTACTGGAAGTGCCGCCATAGGAAACATGGCCGTTGGCATCCCAGTGAATGGTGCCATAAATAGTATTGCTGGTATTTACCTGCTCCATAATGTCTATTTCGCCGCATTTGGGCCAGCCTACGGAGCCTATGTTGTTGCCCAGCATCCAGAACGCAGGCCATAAGCCCTGTCCGGAGGCCAGTTTAATCCGCGCTTCAATACGCCCATATTGTGTGGTAAAATGCCCGGCGGTGTTCATGCGTGCGGATGTATAAGGCCAGCCGTTCACCGACTGCTTCCTCGCGGTGATCACCAGGTTGCCGTTGCTCACACTGGCATTGGACGACTGGTAATACTGCTTTTCATTATTAACACCCGGACCGGTTTCAAAAGACCATTTGGAAGTGTTGACGCTGGAACCGTCAAATTCGTCAGACCAGATCAGCGTGTAAGCTGCGGCCGCCGCCTGCACTACTTCCGCAGCAGGCCGGGCTTCCAAAGGTTGCAGATTATTGGTTGTTTTCGCCTCTTTTTTACAGGCAGTCATCATTACCATTAACAGGAAGGAACCTACGCTAATGGAGATCAGTTTTTCTTTCATGGAATGTACAATTAATAAAAAGGTGAACAAATAAGGCTAATGGATCAACGTGGAGCTAATTTTATCATGTGGAGTAAATATGCTGTTTGTAACCGGGCTAACAAAATTCAGGGCTACGTCAAAAGTACTTCGCGGTGATTGTCTTACCCAGGGGTAAAACAATCACCGCTGTCAATTGCGCTCTTACTTTCTTTCAAAGATCATCTCGCTAAACATGCCTCCGCCCCGCACAAATTCCACCCGGATCCGTTGCTCACCCTTTGCCAGGCGGATATTTTTCACTATCACCGGCTGATCATCGGATGGCACGGCGAGATCTGCTGCCAGCACTTTGCCGTTACTGCTGATGTTAAACCTGGCGCTATCAGTATCTGCTTTTATTTTTATGGTAAGGGTGTAGTTTCCTGCAGCGGCCACCCGGGTGGTATACTGCAACCATTCGCCGCTTTCAATATTAAATACCACGAACTCATTGTTTTCCTTTTTTATATCCACACCATCATTGCGGTAAGCATGGCCGCGGTTTCCCTGTGTATTTACACCGGGCGTGTAATGGTAACTCGCGGTATCGAGGTCGTTATAAGCGGAAAGATTTCGTCCCAGGTCATAGTCCACGGCGCGGATCACGGCCTTGTCTTTTATGATATGTTCCCTGAAAGGAATGGCCTTACCGGAAGCCACCTGGCGGAACATGGCATCTGTCACATCTTTATGATAAATATTATTTTCAATCCGGGTATTGCCGGCAAATTCCATCAGTGCGCGATAGGCTTCATCTGCCGCCGGTGCGGGTCCTTTGCCGTTCCAGTAATCCAGGAGCGCCTGGTAACCGGGTGTGATTTTTATTTCCAGCGGGTTGTTGATCCCGATCTTTTTCAGCTGCCACCATGCCCAGCCAATGTCATTGCTTTCCACCATGCTGATGGTATTGGTGAACCAGTTGTTGGAATTTTCCCCGGACTCGCCCAGCCACAGCGGGAGGTTGTATTGCTCCCGCAAATCCAGGAAATTCCGGATGGAAGCCGCATTGGTGAAGTTGCCGTATTTGTGAAAGCTGATCACCATATTACTATCCCAGGCGGGCAAAATACCTTTGTAATTATTCCCGAAACCATTTCCTTCTATAATGATGATATGTTTTTGATCTACTTCCCGGATGGCTTTGGTGATAGCCACCATCAGCTGTTTCAGGGGAATGTTCTTTGTTTCTTTGGTGCCTCTCTTATCTCCGGTGTCTTCAAATCCCCAGTTGGGTTCGTTGATAATATCGTAACCGCCTATCCAGGGCTCATTGGCGTAGCGCGCTGCCAGCTTGCGCCATAAGGCAATAGTTTTATTCCTGTTAGCTTCGCTTTCCCAGAGAGATGGCTTTTCAGGGTGTCTGTCGGAGATAGGCAAATCGTTCCCCTGCCCTCCGGGTGCGGCGTGCAGATCGAGGATCAGGTACATATGATTGGCCTTACACCAGTTCAGTAAGGAATCAGTAAGAGCAAAACCTTTTTCCAGCCAGGTATTTTGCCCGGCTACCGGTTCTTCCTCTGCCGGAATCGTGTACAGATCGAAGTGCATGGGCAGGCGAACGGAATTAAATCCCCATGCTGCCATTGAGTCAATATCCTTCCTGGTGGTATGACTGGTAAGCCATGCATCATAGAATGCCTGTGTTTTTTCCGGTCCTATCAGTTCCCGGATCTTTTCGCGGATCCTGTATTGCTGACCAATATTTCCCAGGCGGAACATATACCCTTCCTGCAGCATCCAGCCGCCGAGGCCCATTCCCCGGAGGATTACTTTCTCATTTTTTTCATTAACAATAACGGGCCCCCGGGTTTTCAGATATCCCTGCCCGTTAGCAGGCAGCACTGAGGCCAATAATAACGTGAGTGCTATAACGTGGAATTTTAGCATGTAAAATGTGTCTTTAAAAAGAAAAATAACGACAGCCAAGATCAGTATTTAAAAGGAAAAAATCATTTCCGGCACTACGTCATTTCTACTTCAGATGGGATTAAACCATTGATTGCTAATCTATCTTCATTACTTCTTACCTACATCAGCAAAAAAATTTTACATTTAGTAAAACGCTTTTTAGATGAAGCATTTGCTGTTGCTGGCCCTTTTATTCCACGGAAAAATATTATTAGCCCAGAATACGATCGGACTACCCGCTGTTGTAAATTTCAGCAAAGCCCAATACCAGGGAAATGGCCAAACCTGGGACATCGATATCGACCACAAAGGCATCCTGTATTTCGCCAACAACGAAGGGCTTCTTACCTTCAACGGCAACTACTGGAAGCTGTACCCTGTTCCCAACAATACCCGGCTGCGTGCCGTAAAGGTGGCGCCGGACGGGAAGATTTATGTAGGCGCACAGGACGACTTCGGGTATTATCTGCCCAATAAGAATGGTATCCTGGAATATACTTCTCTCAAAAAAAATATCCCCGCAGGACAAACAGAATTCGCGGATATCTGGAATATTGCCTTCCACAACAATGGCGTTTACTTCAAAAGCAACAATAAAATATTTGGCTGGCGTAACCGGCAGATGGAAGTATACAATGCCCCCGGGGAATGGAAAATAATGGGCAGTACTACCCACCATCTCTATGCACAGGACATCCAACAGGGATTACTGAAACTGGTCAACGGCCAATGGCAACCCGTTTGCGCCGGCGCCCAGGGCAAATCCCTCCTGATCACCGCTTTCCTCGAAGAAAAAAATGATACCCTGCTGGTAGCCACCCTCAAGGATGGCCTCTTCCGCATCGCGCATCAGCAGCTGATCCCACTGCAAACAGAAGCTGATACTGTTTTCAGGAGCAGCCGTATTTACTGTGCTATCCCCCTGGATAACGGGCAGCTGGCCGTGGGCACCTTCTCCAAAGGATGTTTTATAATCAACGCTGCCAATGGCAAAGTGATCCAGCAATTCAGCATGGACGAAGGCCTCCAGAACAATAATGTGCTCCGGCTATTTGCTGATCCCCGCCACAACATCTGGCTGGCGCTGGACAACGGCATCGATCAGCTCCGGTACAACACCGCTATTAAACAGATACTACCCGCCAAACATAATTCCCTCACCACTTACGCCGCAAAGGTGTTTAATCAGCACCTTTATATCGGTACCTCCGACGGGTTATACAGCACACCACTGGATATGGTTACAGACCTCAGCTATTCCAAAGGCAACTTCCAGCCCGTAGCCAACACCCGTGGCCAGGTATGGAACCTTTCTGCTATCGGCTCCCACCTGCTGATGGCCCACCAGGAAGGAACGTTTGAAATCACCGGCAACAAAGCCACCGCACTGCTGAAAGACCTGGGCTGCTGGGCATACCTGCCGCTCTCCAACAATATCCTCACCGGCTGCTACAATGGCCTGGCACTTATCCGCTACAACGGTTCGCAGGTGAATGTTAACCGGCACATCTCCGGTTTGTACGAATCCCTGCGCTTCCTGGCAGTAGACCCGCAGCAACGCATCTGGTCGTCACACCCCTACCGCGGCGTGTACCTGCTCACGCTCAAAAATGATACAGCCCTGAACTACCGGCTGTTCACGCAAAAAGACGGACTGCCTTCTACCTACAATAATTACGTTTTCCGTATTCAACAGCGAATGGTAGCCGCTACCATGAAAGGCATCTATGAATTTGATGAAGCCCGGCAACAATTCATTCCGTCAACGGGCGTATTTGCCCCGTTGAAAAACGTGGCAGTGCAATACCTTTCGGAAGACAGCAGCGGCAACATCTGGCTGGTGGCGGATAAAAAGCCGGGCGTATTGAACCCGCAACAGCAAACAATTACCTGGTTCCCCGAACTCACCGGGAAAATAGTAGGCGGCTTTGAATTCATTTATCCCTTTAACGAAGAGAATATCTTTTTTGGAGGCGACAAAGGCATTTATCATCTTAACTATAAAAAATATTCCCGTCATGATGCCGGCCTGTCGGTGCTACTGGGGCAAATAAAAGCCACCAGCCGGAAAGATACCCTGCTGTATGGCGGCTACCACACTGCCGGTCCGCAGCCACCAGTGGTACTGCCAAATGCGTTTAACAGTTTTCATTTTGAATACACCGTTCCTCCCGCGGAGCAGGGCAATCACATCACTTACAGCTATCAGCTGGCCGGCTTCGATAAACAACCCGGCGAATGGACGGCTAAAACAGAAAAGGAATACACCAATCTTCCTTACGGAGAATATATTTTTTCGGTGAAGGCGAAAGATAACCTCGGCAATATCTCTGCGGCCGCCAGTTATTCTTTTACCATTTTGCCCGCCTGGTATCAAACCTATATGGCGAAGGCGGTATATGTATTACTGCTCACCGGGCTGATCTGGTACCTGTACAGGCGTCAAAAGAAAAAATTTGCTGCACAGAAAGATAAACATCTGCAGGAACAGCAACATCTCATTTTTCAGCACCAGCTGGAACTGGAAAGAAATGAGAAACAGCTGATCCAGCTGCGCAATGAGAAACTGGAATCAGATGTGCAACATAAAAACAAAGAGCTGGCTACCGCTACCATGCACCTCGTACAGAAAGGCAAACTGATTTCCAATATCCGTGAAGAGCTGATGCAAAGCGTAAAGAAAACCAATGACCCGGAAGCGCTTCCTTCTTTCAAAAAAGTAATGCGGTTGTTTGAAGAAGCAGAAAATAACGAAGAAGACTGGGCACAGTTCTCCCAACATTTTGATGAAGTGCATAATAATTTCCTGCGTACCCTTAAAAAACAATACCCGGATTTAACTACTACCGATCTTAAACTTTGTGCTTACCTGCGCATTAATCTTACTACCAAAGAAATAGCCCAGTCGATGGGCATTTCCGTTCGAGGCGTGGAAACCAGCCGGTACCGGCTTCGCAAGAAACTAAACATACCCGGTGAAACAGGGCTCTACGATTTCCTCACCAATATTACGCAGGGGTAAATGCGGCTGCTTGTCTTCTCCGGGTAAAATCAGGAGAAGATAACATCCACATTACCGGAAGGGGCATATTTCTTCTTACTTTTGCAGGGACATTTTTAAAAGCCATATTATTTTGACCAACGAACTTTCGAAATCGAAATATTTCTTTCTTATTCTGATTCTCGGTACGCTCACAGCATTAGGACCCTTTTCGATCGACATGTATCTTCCCGGCTTTCCGGCTATAGGAAAGGATCTGGGAGTAGATCCTACCAGGGTGGCGTTGTCGCTTTCCAGTTTTTTTATTGGTATTTCAGCCGGACAACTGCTGTATGGTCCGCTGCTGGACCGGTTTGGCAGGAAGAAGCCGTTGTATATAGGACTCGTGCTGTATGTGATCTCTTCTATCGGTTGTATGTATGTATCATCTCTGAACGGGCTCATCATACTCCGCTTTATCCAGGCCATAGGCAGCTGTGCTGCGGCAGTAGCTTCCGTAGCAATGGTGCGTGACCTTTTCCCGGTAAAAGAGAATGCTAAAGTATTTGCGCTGCTGATGCTGGTAGTAGGTACATCCCCCATGATTGCACCTACTGTAGGCAGTTATGTAACCAGCGCCTTTAGCTGGCATGCAGTATTCCTCATATTAGGTATCATGGGTGCGCTGATCCTGATCGCCACCATCCTCTGGCTGCCGGAAAGTTATCAGCCGGATACGTCGATGTCGCTGAAGCCCGGTCCCATTATCAGCAATTTCCTGTCGGTGGTAAGCGAACCACAATTTTATACCTACACCTTTGCGGGCGCCGTTTCCTTTTCAGGACTGTTCGCTTATGTGTCGGCTTCACCGCAGGTGTTCATGGATATTTACAAGCTCAGTGACAAAGCGTATGGATGGATCTTTGCGGGCCTCTCTGTAGGACTGATAGGTTCCAGCCAGGTGAACAGCCAGTTGTTGAAACGGTTCAGCAGTCAGCAGATAGTACCGGTGGCGCTGGTTTGTCAAACTATCACCGGGCTTATTTTCATAGTATGCGCCTGGAATAACTTCTTATCATTACCCGGAATCATCGTGTTGTTGTTCATATACCTTTGCTGCCTGGGCTTTATCAATCCCAACACTTCTGCGTTGTCGCTGGCGCCGTTCAGTAAAAATGCGGGCAGTGCCTCTTCGCTGATGGGCGCTACGCAAATGGGAATAGGTGCGCTTGCCTCCACGGTAGTAAGCTTATACAATACACATACAGCCACACCGATGGCGATCACCATGTGCGGCACTTCGCTGCTGGCGTTGTTCATATTACTGGTATGCCGCCGGAATATTAAAACGGCTGTGGCAGCGGCGCCAGGCACCGCTACCATCGCGCATTAAACCAATACAGCGCCGCCATCTACCACCACTATCTGCCCGGTGCTGAATCCGTTCTGCATCAGATACAAATACGTTTGTGCAATGTCTTCCGGCTGGCCCACACGGCCCGCCAGGAGCACGCCTGCTGCCTGTTGATACATGGCTTCACGGTCGGCCTCAGGCATTCCTTCCCAGAGAGCTGTTTTCACAATACCAGGAGATACAGCATTTACCCGGATAGGCGCCAGTTCTACGGCCAGCATACGGGTAAAACCCTCCATAGCGCCACAGATGCAGGCACCGGCGGCCCAACCCTTCTGCGGACGCAGGTTGGCGATACCGGTGGTCAATACCACAGATCCTCCCGGCAATATGTTCTTACTGCCATATTTTACCGCATTGAATGCGCCAAAGAAACGTAGTTGAAATGCTTCCTGCAACTCAGCAGCGGTAAGATCTTCCACCTGTCCGAATAGAAAAGAACCACCGGCTGTAAATACCAAATGATCAAAGGCGCCCGAAGTACGGAAGAAATCACGCACTGCTGCTTCATTCCCAAGATCCACCGAAAAGCCCTCCGCCGTTTCCGGTAGCGTAGTCAAGGCTTTCTTAACTTTTCCGGGGTTACTGGAAACAATGATCACCCTTGCTCCTGCCGCTACTGCCGCCTGTGCTGTTGCTAAACCGATGCCGGCCGAACCGCCTAATACCAATACTTTTTTTCCTGTCAGATCCGTATTCATAATTGCATTTTTTTATGAACACAAAATTCGGCAGCCGCTGGCAGGCGTCATTTAACAAATGGTAAAAAGCATCAAAGACGACCATTTTTCCGGATCCGGCTGAGTGACTGTTGCGTAATACCCAGGAAAGAAGCAATGGTACTCAATGGTACGCGGGAAACAATATCCGGTTCTTTTTGCAGGAAATACCGGTAACGCTCCGAGGCATCCAGCCCCAGGTATTCATTCCGGGCCAGGACCTTTTCCAGCAGGCCCTGTCGTGTAATCTGATCTATCAGGGATTTGAGGTAAGGGATTTTTTCGTATAGCCGCAACAGGTATTCCTTATGTAATACAATTACATCGGCATCACACACTGCCTCCAGTACATAAGGAGATGGCGTTTCTTCGAGATAGTTGCCTAGTATGGTGGCGCACCTATTTTCTTTCAGAAAAAATATGGTGATATCTTCACCTTCATCCGTGCGCTTCACCAGGCGTAATATACCTGCACAGATAAAGAACAGCTCCCGTGGTACCTTGCCTTCCGGCAGCAGCACAGTTCCTTCTTTCACCTGCTGTACGCACAAACCTGCAGATAACAGCTGCCAGTCGCCTTCAGACACCGGATGCAATTGTTTCAGGAAGCGGTAAAAAATATCCATGCCGGCCATAGCTATAAATTTCTTTACAATATTATATAGAGAATCTGAGAATACCTGCCGGGGCGGGTTATATTTGTTTTTTCCGGCACGCTCCCTGCTAAGTGAAGCCATGGAAAAACAATACGGAAATTAAAGGAAGTTGTACCTTTAACATCTCCCAAAAAAATATTCCAATGGCATATAATGAAAAACTCGCTGACCGCGTACGCGAAATTCTTTCTGCTTCCACCGATTATATCACCGAAAAGAAAATGTTTGGCGGTTTATGCTTCATGGTAAACGATAAAATGTGCGTGGGCGTACGACCCGATAAAATGATGGTAAGGATTGACCCTTCCAAATCAGACGAAGTAGTGGAATCCTCCGCTGGCGCTGAAGTAATGATTCATGGCGGTAAGGAGATGAAAGGATTTATTTTTGTCGATGAAAATGAACTCCACACAAAAAAACAATTACAATACTGGATTAAAATGGCATTAGAATTTAACGTAAATGCTAAGTCTTCCAGGAAAAAATAATCCCTTAATGCCGGTCCGGATTTGATTTGCTACATTTTTTTCTATCTTTAAAACCACTGTAGCAACATTAGGAACCTGATTTTTTAACCGGCATTATTCGATTACTTATGAACACATTTACGCTGATAACGGCTTTAGTTACCATTAGTGCATTAATTTCCTACATCAACAACCGATTCATCAAACTCCCGGGAACCATAGGCGTGATCGTGGTTTCGCTCCTGTTGTCATTACTGATTTCGCTGACAGGTAAAATTTTCCCCGGCGCATTTACTTTTATTAAAGATGTAACCAACGGCATTGATTTTACAGGCACCCTGCTGGACGTAATGTTAGGCTTCCTGCTTTTTGCCAGCGCATTACATTTCGATTTCAATAAGTTAAAAGCACAGCGGTATCCCGTACTGGTACTGAGTACCGTAGGAGTTATCGGCTCTACCTTTATATTCGGATTCCTGCTGTACTGGACCACAACACTGCTCCACATTGATATTCCGCTGGTATATTGCCTCCTGTTTGGCGCACTCATTTCTCCTACCGATCCGGTAGCGGTATTGTCCATCTTGAAAAAATCAAAAGTCCCTCCTGCCCTTGAAACTATTATTGGCGGGGAGTCTTTGCTCAATGATGGTACCGGCATCCTGTTATTTGTGATCCTGAAAGAAGTAGCCGGACAGGCAGATAGCCATGTTTCACTGTCACATGCTGCGGCCTTGTTTTCACAGGAAGTATTCGGCGGTATCCTGCTGGGTGTTGTTTCCGCCATTGTGGCTTACAGAACCATGAAGCGTGTAGATGATTTCAATATCATTGTAATGGTGTCTCTATCGATGGTAATGGTGATTTCCGTAGTAGGCGCTATGCTGCACGTATCCATTCCACTGGCGGCGGTTTCCGCCGGTTTGATCTTGGGTAATACTTCCCTCGGTACAAAAAATGCGGAAGAAATTCAGCACTATTTTCATAACATATGGAGCCTCATCGATGAGCTGTTGAATACCATCCTGTTTGTGATGATCGGGTTGCAGATTGTGATCATGCCATTCCTGCAAAACTATTGGTTCACTGGTCTGATGGCCACTTTATTTGTACTGATCGCGCGGGCGCTGAGTATTACCATCCCGGCCATTGTATTAAAACGCTCCCTGAAAACGGATTATAAAAGCATTACTATATTGGTGTGGGCAGGACTACGTGGGGGCATCTCCGTTGCACTGGCACTGTCATTACCGGAATCACCCTACAAGGAAATTATCCTTTCAGCCAGTTACTTTGTGGTATTGTTCTCTATTATTGTACAGGGGCTCACGTTGAAGAAAGTGGTAGACCGTATGGTGGTATAGCGGATTTTTTGCAGCAGGGAAGCATTGAATACTTCCCTGCTGCTATTTATTACTTCACTTTAAATTCCTGCGACAGCAGGAAGCTCTCTGAACTCTTTCCTATATTGATTTTATACGTGCCTTTGTATAATTTCCAGGCATGTTGCTGTAAATCCCATTTCTGTAACTCTGCTGCCGGCAGCTCCAGTTCCACTATTTCTTCTCCGCCCTTGCTTACATGCACCCGTCTGAATGCCTTCAATTCCTTCACCGGCATACGTTCCACGTTTGGATAAGTGATATACGCCTGCACTACTTCATCGCCATCAAAAGCGCCGGTATTTTTAACGGCTACGGATACACGAATAATATCTTTGCTGCGGTACTCTTTTTCTGGTGCTTTATGCCAGGCATAGTCAAACTTCGTATAGCTGAGCCCGTAGCCAAAAGGATACGCTGCTTTACCTTTAAAATACCGGTAGGTGCGGTTTTTCATGCTATAGTCCTTGTAGTCCGGTAAGTCCTGCAGGGATTGATAAAAAGTAACCGGCAATCGCCCTGCGGGCGAATATTTTCCGAAGATGATATCCGCGAGGGCGTTACCGCCCTGTTCTCCCGGATACCAGGCCAGGATCACCGCATCTGCATAGGGCGCAATGGCCGACACATCTACCGCGCTGCCGGCTGTAATTACAGCGATAATAGGCTTCTTATGCGCTTCCCTTAATTTCTTCATGAACAGGATCTGTGAGCGGGGCAGGCTCAGTGTATTTTTATCGCCGCCGGAAGGGGAAAGAAATGCGTCTCCTTCTTCTCCTTCCAGTAAAGGCGTTAAGCCAATCACCGCTACCGTCACATCACAATTCTGCGAAGCCCAGATGCCACCAAAATGCAGGGTATCTGTAAAGTCGCACCCCTGGTCGTATTGCATGGCCATACCCGGACCGGCGGCTTTGGCCAGTCCTGCGGCGAAAGTAACCATATCGCCCGATACGCCGTGATAGTTACCCATCAGCGCTTCCAGCGATGCGGAGTTGGAACCCGTCACCAGCATGGAAGCATATTTATCGGCAGTTAAGGGTAATACGCCGTCGTTTTTCAGCAATACCATGCTTTCCCTGGCGGCTTCACGGGCCAGCCGGGCATGATAGCTGTTATTTACGCTATCGGCGCCATAGGCGCTGTAAGGACTTGCTGCCGGGGCATCCAGTAGTCCCAGCTTTATGCGGGTACGCAGGGTGGCGCTGAGGGCGCTGTCTACATTCGCGCTGGTCAGCCAGCCCTTATCAATGGCTTTCATCACATCATCCTGTAAAATATTGGCGCAATCGAGATTAACACCTGCTTTCACCGCTGCTGCCGCTACTTCCTCGCGGGTAGGAATGGCTTTATGACGCAGCCAGATATCATCCAGCGCCCAGCAATCGGTAACTACCTGTCCGCCGAATTTCCATTCATGCCGCAGGATGTCCTGCAACAGTGTATTGCCGGTGCAGCAAGGCTGACTGTTTACCCGGTTATACGCGCACATAATCGATTCTACTTTGCCATCCACCAGTTTCTTAAACGCATAGAGATAGGTTTCCCGCAGGTCTTTTTCATCGATGATGGCATTAAAGCTGTGCCGGTCGGCTTCCGGGCCGCTGTGCACGGCAAAGTGTTTGGCACAGGCAGCCGTTTTCAGCGCACCGGGAACATCCCCCTGTAAGCCCTGTACAAAAGCGCCCGCCATGGTAGCAGTGAGATAAGGATCTTCACCGTATGTTTCCTGGCCACGGCCCCAGCGGGGATCACGGAAGATATTGATGTTAGGAGTCCAGAAGTTAAGCCCCATATACTGCACATGCCGGTGCTGCTGCACGGCCAGGTTATATTTAGCACGGGCTTCCGTGGAAATGGTGTTGGCTACTTCCCTGGCCAGCGGCGCATTAAAGGTAGCCGACAGCCCTATCGCCTGCGGATATACGGTGGCTTCGCCACCTCGTGCAATACCATGCAACGCCTCATTCCACCAGTTATAGGCAGGGATCTGCAACCGGTCTATCGCCGGACTGTTATATCCCAGCAATGATATTTTTTCAGACAGGGTAAGGGTATGCAGCAGGTCGTTCACCCGGTCGTTCAGCGGTGCATCCGCCCGCCTGAACAACGCCGGCTGCTGCGCCGCTGCGTTTGACGTAAATAAAAGTATGAAAGCACCAAAAATGAAAAACTGTTTTCTCAACATGCTAAACCTGATTTTTTTCTATAAGATATTCCACCTCTGCGCAAGTTATCATATAAAAAACATAATCGTATGGCGGTATCCCACCTATGGTTTATTTTGTTTATTATCGTGAAGAAATTAATAAAATAGTATGACTAAATGGGAAAAGATCAGGGCCGATTACCCCGTATGTAACAACGCTGCTTATTTTTTTACCAACGGCGGCGGACCGGTAAGTACCCCTTTGGTGCAAAGGGCAACGGCGCTTTTCACAGAACTGGGTGAAAAAGGCCGCGGAGTGATGCCCGGCTGGGATCACCAGGCCAATGAAGTAAGGGCGCTCATTGGTGAAATGATCCGCGCAAAGGCCAGTGAAATTGCGTTCATCACCAATACCTCGCAGGCTATGATCCTCCTGTACGGGATGTTTCCCAAACACTATGAAATCATCACCATGCGGGATGAATTTCCCAGCAGCTTTGTAGGCTGGATGCACAACGGTCATACCCTGCATTTCGTAGATAGCGATGACCATAACCAGATCTCCGTTGCAGACATCGCCGCTAAAATCACCCCGGCCACCCGTATCCTGATCACCAGCCACGTGATGTTCAGAACCGGCTTCCGGCAAAACCTGAAAGCCATTGGCGAACTATGCAAACAACATCGGCTCATCCATATAGTAGATGCCACACAATCCTTTGGCGTAAACGACATTGATGTGCAGGAATGTAATATCGATGTCCTCATCTTCCACGCATACAAATGGGTCACTGCCGGCTATGGTACCGGCGCGATGTATGTGTCGCAGAAAATACTGGATCAATACCCGCCACAGGTGATGAGCTGGTATAATGTGGATTATGAAACGGCCGATTTCCAGTCGGTGAAGGACTATACGAACTTCACACCTAAAAAAGATGCCACGGTATTTGAGCCCGGCACACCGCCGTTTGTAAATATACTTTTATTGGGAGAGGCACTAAAATATCTTCATCGTACGGGCATTCCCGATATAGAGACATATGTCGGGGAGCTAATTACCTACCTGGCGGAAAAGGCGGCTGCACAAGGTATCCGGGTGTTGTCAAACTATCCGCCGGAGCATCTTTCTGCCATACAACTGCTGGAAATTACACCTGCACAAAATGAGAAAATTGAAAAGAATAATATCCAGGCGAGATATAAAAATAACAGACTAACGGTAGCCTTAAACTTCTATAACAACAAGGCTGATATTGATAAATTATTTTCGGCGCTCGCCGAAGCATAAAAAATAGCGGAGGGAAATCCCTCCGCTAAAAATATTAAAAGTCGAAATTGTCCGGGTCTGGTCCTACCCTTTCTCCACGATCCAGCGCATCTATCTTCAACACATCTTCTTTACTGATCTCAAAATTGAACAACTGCGCGTTGGAAATCACCCTGTCCCGGCGAATGCTTTTAGGAATAGTCACCACATCTTTCTGCAGGTCCCATCTTAATACTAATTGTGCTACTGACACTTTATATTTCTCCGCAAGTTCTTTCAGCAATGGCACGTCAAACGCCTTACCCTGCATCAGCGGGCTCCAGGCTTCAAACTGTACGTTGTTTTTCTGACAGAAATCCAGCAGGGAAGGCTGTACCAGGTAAGGATGGAATTCCAGCTGGTCCACCATAGGAAGCACCTTCGCGCTCTGGAACAGGTCTTCCAGGTGATGTTGCAGGAAATTGCTGACGCCAATAGCTTTTACGCGGCCATCTGCATACAATTGCTCCATTGCGCGCCAGGTTTCTTTATATTTACCCTTTACCGGCCAGTGAACCAGGTACAGGTCAAGATAGTCTGTTTTCAATTTCTCCAGGGAGGTATCAAAAGCTTTCAGGGTGCTGTCGTAGCCCTGATCCGCATTCCATACTTTCGTAGTCAGGAAAATATCCTTTCTGTCGGTCGCATTTTTTTCAATGGCAATACCCACTCCTTCTTCATTACCATAAATAGCAGCGGTATCTATATGCCGGTAACCGGCATCCAGTGCGTAAGTCACTGAATCGATCACTTCCTGTCCTTCTTTTGTTTTAAAAACACCTAATCCGAAATAAGGCATCTGTACACCATTCGACAATTGCACAGTACCGTTAATGTCAGTAATATTCATATAATGGAGATTTTATTTTACTGTTTGAAACGCCAGGGAGGCCGGTTTGTTCAAACGGACGTATAATATAACACACAACACCAGCCCGGTAAATGCGAGCGCGGCGCCTACATATTCCGGTGAAGTATAACTATAACCAGCTGCAAGGGGCAGTCCGCCCAGGAAAGCGCCCAGCGCATTCCCGATATTGGCGCTGGCCTGCATAGACGAAGAGGCCAGCATTTCCGCGCCTTTGGCGGTATTGATCATCAGCATCTGCATGGGTGCTATCACGGCAAAGGCAATGCTGCCGGTGACAAAGGTCATGATAATGGCAGGAACTTTATAGTGACTTACCAGGCTTACTATGAGCAGCGACAGGATCATGGCCAGCAACAAAAAACCGGTAGTCACGATCGGTGAAAAACGGTCGGCCAGCCGGCCTCCCATAAAATTACCCACTGCCATGCCCACGCCGGCAATGATCATGATAATAGTGATCATATTGCTCTCAAAACCGGCCACCTCCGTCATCAATGGAGCGATATAACTGATCCAGGCGAAAAGTCCGCCGGTACCAATCGCAGATACCCCGATGATGAGCCACATATCCATCTTTTTGAAAATACCCAGGCTTTCCAGGAAGCTGCTGTTATTGGTAACCAGGATCACGGGCATCCACAACTTCACGCTGCCCGCTGCCATCAGGGATACTACCCCCACTAGAAGAAAGGAAATACGCCAGCTGTAATTATGCCCGATGTACGTTCCCAGCGGCACACCAATGATATTGGCAATCGTTAGCCCTGCAAACATCACGGATACGGCGCTGGCTTCCTTTCCCGGCTCTGCCAAACGGCTGGCCACTACCGCGCCCATGCCAAAGAAAGCGCCATGCGGCAGCCCGGCAAACAAACGGGCTACTACCAGCCACTCATACCCCGGCGCAATGGCAAATAAACTGTTGAACAGTCCAAACGCCAGCATCAGCCCTATCAATACCTTTTTCGGAGGAAAATTACCTGCCAGCGCTACCATCAGCGGAGCGCCTATTACTACACCCAGTGCGTAAGCCGAGATCAGGTGCCCGGCAACAGGAATAGTGATATCAAGCGAGTTGGCCACATCCGGCAAAACACCCATCATCATAAATTCCGTCATCCCTATACTAAAGCCTCCCATCGTGAGACTATATAAACTTAATTTTTTCATCAGATTTTTGTGCGCTTATCGATTTGCAGACGCAAAATTACGACGGAACAAAATGGAGACACCAGTATATATAGGAGATATTTTTGTACAAATAGAAGAAAAAGGACCTGTGGACATCCTTCCTTCAGATTAGTTTATTAAATAAAAACAACCTATCTTTGCGGTGCAATTTAAAAAGTATATGAACAACTATCTCACATATCAGGCATGCAGTTACGCAACTACCGTTATCAGAGCGGTAATTGCAAGTACCCGCATTGTCTTAATTCAAGACAGGGAGGCAAATCCATCCCGGATATGAGAGGTTAATATATAACTCCTGAAATCTTTTTCAAGGGCCTCTTCATCCGAAGAGGCCTTTTTATTTGCTTCCCCCCAATATCTCCAACAGTTTCTTTAGCAAACAATTAATCACAATGAACACCAACAGGAAATTTATTATTAAAGCATCAATGTCATTTACACGGCGCGTCCGGTAATGCAGACTTCCTGTTGCATAAAGCAAAGGCCGCTCATTACCAGATGAGGGGCCTTTTTTAATTCCTTTTTTAAATAAGAATATATGAAACGCTTAGCGGATTTTAGAAATATAGGTATCATGGCACATGTCGATGCAGGTAAAACAACGCTTACAGAACGCATGCTTTACTTCACCGGCTTCACACATAAACTTGGCAACGTAGACGAAGGCAACACTGTAATGGATAGTGACCCGCAGGAAGAAAAAAGAGGTATTACCATTTCCTCCGCTGCTATCACTACCTATTGGCAGCACCAGGATCATACCTGGCAGATCAATATCATTGATACGCCCGGCCACGTGGACTTCACCGCTGAAGTGGAACGTTCATTGCGGGTGTTAGACAGCGCCGTAGCCGTATTCTGCGCCCGGTCCGGCGTACAGCCCCAGTCGGAAACAGTATGGCATCAGGCGAATCATTATAATATTCCCCGCATTGCGTTCATCAATAAAATGGACCGGCAGGGCGCGGATTTCCGCCGCGTAGTAAACGACATACGCCAACGGCTAAACGCTAATGCGCTGCCGGTGCAATTGCCTATTGGCGCAGAAGATGACTTCACCGGGGTGATAGACCTCATTACCATGAAAGCGCTCGTATGGAACACCGCCGACGGTAAAACATATGAAACGCTCAACATCCCGGCGGCCTTGCTGAACGAGGCACAGGAAGCACGTAATTATTTACTGGAAGAATTGTCCCTGCTGGATGAATCCTTACTGAATAAATATACTGCTGCTCCCAACAGTATTCTTCCGGAAGATATTTACACCGCACTGCGCGGTGCAACCATCCGCCTGGAAGCCGTACCCGTACTGGCCGGTGCCGCCTATAAGAACAAAGGTATACAACCCCTGCTCGATGCAGTGGCTACCTATCTTCCTGCGCCTTCAGACATTGGCGATGTAAAAGCCACTGATCCGGAAACGGAAGCAACAGTGATGATTCCCGTTAGCGAAAGTGCGCCGCTGGCAGCACTGGCGTTTAAGATCATCACCGACGACTACGTAGGGAAGTTAACGTTAGTACGTGTATATGCAGGCGTATTGCGCAACGGCGATACACTCTGGAACAGCCGCACCGGTCGCAAAGTCAGGATCAGCCGTTTGATGCGGATCATGTCCGATAAATATGAAACAGTGGAAGAGATAGGCGCCGGCGATATCGGCGCGGTAGTAGGACTGAAAGATGTGAAAACAGGCGACTCCCTTTCGCATCCGGATCACCCGGTATTGCTGGAAAAAATCAGCTTCCCGGAACCCATGATCGGGTATGCGATTGAGGCAAAATCTGCGAAAGATAATGATAAACTGGGCGATGCCTTAAACAGGTTGCTGGAAGAAGATCCTACGCTCACCGTAACAGTGGATAACGCTACCGGCCAAACGATTTTGAAAGGTATGGGCGAACTCCACCTGGAAGTGGTGCTGGAAAAGCTGGCCACACAATATCATCTCGATATCAACAAAGGACAGCCGCAGATCGCGTACAAGGAAATATTTACGCAGGCCGTTACCCATCGTGAAGTGTATAAGAAACAAAACGGTGGCTCCGGTAACTTTGCGGACATCCAGTTTGAATTATCACCCGGCGATGAACAGGCAACAGGACTGGAATTTATCAACGAAATCAAAGGCGGTGCTATTCCAAAAGAATTCATCCCTGCGATCAGTAAAGGTTTTGAGTCGGCCATGCACAATGGCGCCCTTGCAGGGTATCCCGTAAAGTCCATGCGCGTGAGATTACTGGATGGTTCCATTCATAGCAACGACTCCCACGCCCTGGATTTTGAACACGCAGCCATCACCGGGTTCAAAAGCGTAGCAGCGAAAGCCGCTCCCCGCCTGCTGGAACCCTGGATGAAAGTAACGGTAACCATGCCGGAAGAATTTACCGGCACCCTCACCGGCGACCTGAACCGCCGCCGCGGTGTGATCAAACAAATGGAGATGGATGGATCTGTGCAAACCATCACCGCAATGGTACCGTTGTCCGAATTATTCGGTTATATAACGGTATTGCGTACACTCTCTTCCGGAAGGGCCGCTGCTTCGCTTACATTCGACAGCTACCAGACCGTTCCCGGTAATATTACCAGTCATATACTGGTGAAATAAAATGAAAAAGGTGAAGGACATAATCCTTCACCTTTTCTTTATGCGATAAAACCATTCACTATTGTAACACCTCACGATCGCTGTGAACATCCTGGTAAAATTTCTTTACCAGCCGGCTATCCGGCAAAGAGTTCAACACGGCGATAAACCATTTTCCGTCTTTCTTCACCACCTTTCCTTTGTAATAACCAACAGACATCAGTTGGATCTGCCCGGTGGTAAGGTCTGTCCAGAGGTTACTGGCGTACATCGTTACCCGCACGGTATCATTGGTGCCAGGGTAAAACTGCATATTGGAAATAAGGTGCCTCGACTGGTAATGCGTATTCCGGATACTCATTACCAGGGAATCTATTTTAGCGGTCCAGTTTTGTTTACCTTTTAGTTTCACCCCGTCTATTTCACCACGGATGTTATCATCCATAAACTCCACGCATTTATTCAGATCGCTGTTATCGAAATGCTCGCAGAAACCATAAATCACTTTTTCAATCTGTTGCTGTTCCCGGTATCCCAGCTCATGGGTATTGGAAACGTCCGGTAAAACGGCAGCAGTGCTGTCTGTATTTGTTTTTTCTTCGGGAGATGTGTGGCAGGAAAAGAGGCCTATGGTGCTAAGAACAAGCGCAGTGGCGAATAGGAAAAATCTTGACATCTTATAAATTTTATGATATAACAAAACAAACGCATAATTAGTTTTATTATATCATAAAATTTTCTGTCTATAATGGGCACTTCTGATGATAATCAATTAATTCAATCGGGGCGTTAGCCAGCTCAATACCTTTGTAGTAGGCTTCAATCTCATCCAGTACAGCTTCTACCTCTTCAACGGTTTTCATAGTTACCAGCCGCGTACGGAATTGTTTGATATCAGGTAATCCCTTCAGGTAATTGGCATAGCAGCCACGCATTTCGTTGATCCCCTGTACCGGTCCTTTCCATTCTACCGACAGGCGGAGGTGTTTCTTACTTACGGCAATGCGTTCTTCCAGGGTGGGGCCGGCCATTATTTCACCGGTATTCACATAGTGTTTGATCTCCCGGAATAACCACGGATAGCCAATCACCGCGCGGCCAATCATGATGCCATCCACGCCGTAACGGTTTTTATACTCCAGCGCCTTCTGCGGGCTGTTGATATCTCCATTGCCAAAAATGGGAATATGTATACGGGGATTGTTTTTTACTTTGCCGATGAGGGTCCAGTCGGCTTCGCCTTTGTACATCTGGCAACGGGTGCGGCCATGGATCGCAAGGGCTTTGATGCCTACATCCTGCAACCGTTCTGCTACTTCTTCGATATTCTTTGAGTCGTCGTCCCATCCCAGCCTGGTTTTCACGGTAACAGGCAGCTTAGTGGCCTTTACGCAGGCTTCAGTGAGCCGCACCATCAGGTCCAGGTCTTTCAGCACGCCCGCGCCGGCACCCCTTCCGGCCACCTTTTTCACAGGACAGCCAAAATTGATATCCAGCAGGTCAGGATTGGTAACATCCACGATCCTGGCCGCCATCGCCAGGCTGTCTTCATCCCCGCCAAAGATCTGTATCCCCACCGGGCGCTCATATTCAAAAATATCGAGCTTCTTCCTGCACTTAATGGCATCACGGATCAACCCTTCACTCGAAATAAATTCCGTGTACATCAGGTCAGCGCCGGCATCCTTGCATACCGCCCGGAAAGGCGGATCACTCACATCCTCCATAGGCGCCAGCAGCAAAGGAAAATCAGGAAGCGTTATGTTATCAATCTTTACCAAAATCTATATTTTTTCGCAGCAGCCGCAAAGATAAAGATATTACGCGGATTTTGTCTTTTTCAGGATTAGACTGATTATATTGATTACCCCGATTTGACTATGTTGGGATTTTTAAAGGATTTGGGAAGATATAAGCAGAATTCGCTTTTTATCTCCCTTAATCATTTAAAATCAAATATGATCAAATCCAATAAATCAATATTATCAGCGTAATCAGTGTTCCAGGACAATTTACAATCGCCGGAGGCGATCCCCCTTTTATTCGCAAAATTTACTTACTTTTCGTTGGTATAATCTTTGGCCCCGCATCCTAAATCTTTCGGTATGCAGAAATTTGACGCAATAGTAATCGGATCCGGTCAGGGTGGAAACCCGCTGGCAAAAAAACTGGAAGAAAAAGGCTGGAAAACTGCTATCATTGAACAACGCTATGCCGGTGGCACCTGCATTAACGACGGCTGCACCCCTACCAAAGCAATGATCGCCTGCGCAAAAGTGGCGCATACTGTTTTTCATAGTAAAGACTGGGGCGTTCACAGCCACGGATTCATGGTGGATCTGCCTTTTATTGTAGCCCGGAAAAATAATATCGTAACAGAATTTCGCGGAGGAACAATCAAAGGTTTACAATCAAACAATGTAAGCATCTTCATGGGAACGGCTGTCTTCACAGGTCATAAAACAATCACGGTTACCGGGCATAAGGGAGAAGAAAATATACTAACAGCAGATCACATTTTCATCAATACCGGCGCCACGCCTTTCATTCCACCCATCCCCGGTCTTACGGATGTGCCGTATCTCACTTCCACCACACTGCTCGATGAAGTAACAATTCCGAAAGAACTGATCATTCTCGGAGGCAGCTACATCGCCCTGGAAATGGGACAGCTCTATCAACGTTTAGGCAGTCACGTTACCGTGATAGAATCCGCTTCACAACTGGTATCAAAAGAAGATCCCGATGTGGCGGCAGTGATAAAAAAAATGCTGGAGTCGGAAAACATGCAGATTCACACGGGTACACAGGTAACCCATATATCCCGCAACGGGAAAAAGATCAGCGTGGATATTACCACCGGGGAAGATAAAGACACTATAACGGGCACGCATATACTAATAGCAACCGGCCGCACGCCACAAACTACAGCACTGCAACTGCAGCAAACAAATGTACTTACGGATGAAAAAGGATTTATACAGGTAAACGACCGGCTGGAAACCTCCGAACCAGGCATCTATGCCCTCGGCGATGTAAAAGGCGGCCCTGCATTCACACATATCTCCTATAACGATCATCTCATTATTTATAAGAACCTTTTTGAAAATGCAAACACCGGTATAAAAGACCGGCAGGTGCCTTATTGTATGTTCACCGATCCGCAACTCGGACGTATCGGCATCACGGAGAAAGAAGCGCGGAAAGAAGGGATCCCGTTTAAAATAGCCTGCCTGAGCATGGATAAAGTTGCCAGGGCCATAGAAACGGGGCAAACAAGAGGTTTTATGAAAGCGCTGGTGCATGAACATACCGATAAAATCCTCGGCGCCGCTGTAATAGGCACAGAAGGCGGCGAAATCATGTCTATCCTGCAAATGGCCATGCTGGGCGGTATCACCGCCACGCAGATACGCGAAATGGTGTTTGCCCATCCGCTCTATGCAGAATCATTAAACAATCTCTTTATGACCCTGGAGAAACCTGCTCCATAATGAGCAATTTTTTCCACAATCTGATATATACCGAATGATTAAACTGTCGAATGTTTCCAAATATTTTGGTCCGGAAAAAAAAGCGGTCGATGATATTTCCTTTGAAGTAAAAGAAGGGGAAACACTGGTGCTGCTGGGCACCAGCGGTTGCGGTAAAACCACTACCCTCCGCATGATCAACCGTTTGCTGGAAACCGACAGCGGTCAGATTTTTATAAACGGCAAAGAAATACGGGAGCTGTCTCCTGAAATACTCCGGCGCAACATCGGCTATGTATTACAAAACACCGGGTTGTTCCCTCACTACACCGTGAGCGATAACATCGGCCTCGTGCCCTCCCTGCTGAAGTGGGATAAAAAACGTATCCACGACCGTACCACTACGCTCATGGATAAACTCCATTTACCCGCGGCCACCTACGCAGAAGTATATCCGCAACAACTCAGCGGCGGACAACAGCAGCGCGTTGGCCTGGCCCGCGCACTGGCGGCAGATCCGCCGGTACTCCTCATGGATGAACCTTTCGGCGCGCTGGACCCGCTCACACGTATCAGCGTCAGGAAAGAGTTTAAATCGCTCGATGAAATCAGCCACCGGACCATCATCCTGGTAACACATGATGTGGAAGAAGCCTTTGAACTGGGCCACCGGATCTGTTTGATGAATGAAGGACGTATCCAGCAACTGGGCACGCCCGCAGAACTGATCTTCCATCCGGCCAACGATTTTGTAAGGTCGTTCCTTGATCCGCAACGACTACAACTGGAACTGAAATCCCTGCAAATAAAAGATCTTTGGCAATGGCTGCCATCTGCCGCTACACCTGGAAACGGACAACTAGCTGCTTCCAGCACCTGCTGGGATGCCCTGGAAGCTATCACGCACCAGCCGGTAACGGTAACGCATGAACAGGAACAAAAAATAATTGACGGGAATGGACTGATGAAGGCAATTGCTGCCTACAAAAATTAACACAACGGCATGGAAGCAACCGAAACCTTATTTGAATTTGTACAACAACAATCCGGTAAACTGCTGGAGCAAACCCTCACGCATACCGGGCTTACCTTTATATCCGTGCTGCTGGCCGTAGCCATAGGCGTACCCGCCGGTATTTTCATCACCCGCAAAAAAAGACTGGCAGCACCCGTACTCGGCTTCGCCGGTATAATGCAAACCATTCCAAGCATCGCCCTGCTGGGATTTATGATCCCTCTACTGGGCATTGGCCCCAAACCCGCTATAGTGGCCTTGTTTCTTTATGCTTTACTGCCTATTATCCGTAATACCTATACCGGTATCAGCGGGGTAGACCCTGGTGTTACAGAAGCGGCTACCGGCATGGGTATGAGCCGCCGGCAGTTGCTGATGAAAGTACAGCTGCCACTGGCCATGCCCGTTATACTGGCCGGTATCCGCACAGCCACCGTAATCAACGTAGGCGTAGCCACCCTGGCCGCTTACATCGCCGCAGGCGGACTCGGGGAATTTATCTTTGGCGGCATTGCACTCAATAACACCAATATGATGCTGGCCGGAGCCATACCCGCAGCTTTGCTGGCATTGCTGTTCGACTGGCTCCTGTCGCTGCTCCAGCACATCAATATCCGGAAAGCCCGTAAAACATTATACGCGCTGCCTTTTATCTTCCTGCTCCTCTCCTCCTTCTATCTTCTGCCCGATACTTACAGCGGTAAAATGCTGGCGGGATTCACCCCCGAATTTATGGGCAGAAAAGACGGCAACCTCGGACTGAAATCTGTATATGGCCTGCATATCCGTACCCTCGTGATCAGCGACATGATCATGTATAAAGCTGCTTATGAAAAAAAGCTGGACGTTATCAGCGGAAGCAGCACAGACGGCAGGGTAAAGGCATTTGACCTGGTAGTACTGGAAGATGATAAACATATTTTTCCTCCCTATTATGCGGCTCCCATCGTACGGGAAGAAACCCTGCAGAAATACCCCGAACTGGAACCGGCACTCAACCTGTTGGTTGGTACAATTAATGATAGTATCATGACGGAATTGAACTACCGGGTCGACTACCTGAAACAAAATCCCGAGAAAGTGGCAAAGGATTTTCTTGTTGCCAAACAACTCTGGAAACCTGCCGGCAACGGCGCTAAAGGCAGTATCCGCATCGGCTCAAAAATTTTCGGCGATGGCTATATCCTCGCCGCCATGTACAAGATGCTGATCGAAGGACATACCGGCCTTGCGGCCATCACCAAAACAGGATTAGGCGGCACAAAAATCGTATTCGACGCGTTGGTAAATGACCAGATAGATATGTACCCGGAATATACCGGCACCGGTTTACTCGTATTACTCCAGGCGCCGCAACACGTAACCGACAGCATTATCGGCGACAGCCGGAAAGTATACGATTATGTAAGCGCAGCATTTGAAAAACAATATCATATCAAATGGCTGCAACCCATCGGATTTAATAATACCTACGCACTAATGATGCGGAGAACTGCAGCAAAAGAACTGCATATCAGCAGCATTTCTGACTTTACAAAATATGTGAATCAACAGTAAGCACCTGTAATTATGTTACTGAAAGAACAATATGAAACAGTACGGCGGAGAAGTGAAAAAATTTGCGCGCCGCTAAAAACGGAAGACTATGTAGTGCAACCTATTGTGGATGTAAGTCCGCCTAAATGGCACCTGGGCCACACCACCTGGTTTTTTGAAACATTTATCCTGCTTCCTAACGCCAAAGACTACACGGTTTTTGATCCTCAATACAACTATGTTTTCAACAGCTACTATGAATCTGTTGGCGCACGGGTGATCCGCACCAACCGGGGTAACCTCAGTCGCCCGGCAGTGGAAGATATAATGCGCTACCGGAAATATGTGGATGAAGCCATGATCAGTTTTTTGAAAGAAGAACTGTCGCCGGAACTGCAGGAGCTGTTTATTCTCGGTCTGAACCACGAGGAGCAGCACCAGGAATTGCTGTACACGGATATTAAGTATATCCTCGGGCATAATCCCCTGTTCCCGGCCTACGATATTCATCATAAAGATATACCCGTAGTGAACAATCCCGGCGATAGCTGGTTAAATATACGTGCCGGCGTATACGATATTGGCTTTGCCGGAGATGGATTCTGTTTTGATAATGAACTGGGCAGGCATACCGTTTACCTGGCGGATTATAAGATCAGTACTGCACTGGTCACCAACACGGAATACCTGGACTTTATCCAGGCCGGTGGCTACCAGGATTTCCGTTACTGGCACGCAGAAGGATGGGATTGGGTAAAAAACAACCAGGTAACCACCCCGATGTATTGGTACAACATCGATGGTAAATGGATGCACTATACCTGGCAGGGGCTTCAGCCAATCATGCCGGATGCACCTGTTACGCATATCAGCTACTACGAAGCAGCTGCATATGCCGCCTGGAAAGGACAGCGGCTACCAACGGAGTTTGAGTGGGAAGTGGCCGCGCCCCAATTGGCATGGGGCCAGCGGTGGGAATGGTGCGAAAGCGCTTATCTCCCCTATCCCGGCTTTGCAAAGGCACCCGGCGCTATCGGAGAATATAATGGAAAATTCATGATCAATCAGATGGTGCTGCGTGGTGGTTCGGAAGTAACTTCTCCAAACCACAGCCGTATCACTTACCGTAACTTTTTCCATCCTTCACTGAGATGGCAATTTACCGGGATAAGATTGGCAGGATGATTGAGACACCGTTATGAAATGATCCGGATCTCAGAAAAGCAGCCCCCTGTTTTCCTGAGATCCAAGTTCAGAACATCAAAAAATATTTATGACTGTAATTCCTAATGTACTTGCGCCATGCAAGCGCAAACCAGCCACCGATATATTTTATCACGACGTGGTGCAGGGCCTCACTGCACCCCAGAAATACCTGGACCCGAAATATTTCTATGATGCAGCCGGCGATGCACTTTTTCAGCAGATCATGCAATGCCATGAATACTACTTAACCGGGTGCGAAATGGAAATCCTCCGGCAGCAGTCCGCACAAATAGTACAGGCGTTACAGTTATACGCCGGCGATTTTGATGTGGTGGAGCTGGGCGCGGGCGATGCCACCAAGTCTGTTCATTTACTGCAACAGCTGATCAATAACGGTATAGATTATACGTATTTCCCGATCGATATTTCCGCCAATGTGATCTCGCAGCTGGAAAAGAACCTGCCTGCGCAGATACCGGGCCTGCAGCTGCATGGCCTAAACGGGGAATATTTCCATATGCTGCAGCAGGCAAATAAGGTAACTACCAAAAAGAAGGTATTGCTTTTTATGGGCGCCAACATCGGTAACTTCAGCGTGAGCGCCGCCAGGAGCTTCTGCCAGCAGATGCGGCAGTACCTGCAGCCCGGCGATCTGCTGCTGACCGGCTTCGATCTAAAAAAACATCCGCAGGTAATCCTGAATGCATATAACGACTCCGCCGGTATCACCCGCGCGTTTAACTTCAACCTTTTACACCGTATTAACAGGGAACTGTATGCAGATTTTGATACCTCAAAATTTGAGCACTTCCCTACCTACGATCCCGTTACCGGCGCCTGTAAAAGTTATCTCATCAGCCTGGAAAACCAGCAGGTGCATATCGGGGAGGATACCACCATTCACTTCGCGGAAAATGAATCCATTTATATGGAGATCTCGCAGAAGTACAGCCTGGAAGAAACAGACCAGCTGGCCGCCTACGCAGGCTTCAAACCAGTGGCCCGCTTCTTCGACCGCAGGCACTGGTTCACCGATTGCTTATGGAAATGTATTTAATGCCAGGCGTTCAGTATTCTTCTGAGCGCCACAATTTCACCGGTATGATAACTGGTGTGGTCCAGCAACAACACCGCTTCGCGGAATAGGTGCTGACCGCTGCCATGCGGAAAAGGCGCGAACAGATCATCGCTCTGTTCCAGCAGGTCAATGAAAGCATGCAGGTCCTTATCTACCTGCTCTACGCTGTGCTTCCAGGCGGCATCGTCCTTTGGAGCAGTTTCCTCCGGCCAGTACGCCTTCGGCCACTCTATTTCCTTATAGTCCGGGTTCCTTGAGAAGTCGAGGATATCGTACTGTGTAATCCTGATATGCTCTACCAGTTGCCAGATGCTGTAAGGCATACCGGCTGGTACCACGCCTCTCAGATCGGCGGGCAGTTTTTTCACAGAATCGTTGAAAGTAACGTGTGCATTGGGTTTGAGCAACATGTCCTTCAGCGATTTAACTAACGTAGCAGTATTCATAAAATAGTAATTTATCTAAACAAAATTCTTATTATTAAAGTTCGGAGATTAAAAAAGAAAGACATCCCATCAAAAAATACTCCAATAATCACTTCTCCATAATTTGTAAATCATTTGTTAATCACATTATCTTATTAATAATTTTTTAACCATTCCGACAACATTTGATATTGATTAACAGAATGAGGATGTTTCAATACTATCATTGTATTGAATTTAACCAAGATCCTCGCATGGCAAAATACTACGCATTATTGTTAACTGTAGTTCTGATAGGAAGTCATTTCACACTTTCAGCACAAAGAGAAATAAAAGGCCATGCGTATGATAAAGACACCAGGAGACCATTGGCAGGAGCAAATGTACTGCTCTTCACCGCAGAAAGATCAATTCTTAAAGCACAGGGCACCACAAATGAATCCGGAGACTTTACCCTCAAAAAAATCCCCACGGGCAACTATGTGATCACGATCAGTTTTATGGGATATGATGCCGCTACCTCACTCATCATGATATCAGAAAAATCAGCAAAGCTATTCCAGGTAGACCTTCGCTATTCCGGCCTTCAGCGCAATCCCATCAAGTTAAACAGCGTGAACGTAAAAGTAAATAAGTCGGCATTCACCATACGCAAAGATACCGTTGAATTTTCTGCAGGCGATTTCCAGACAACAGAAAATGCTTCTGTAAGAAACCTCCTCAATAAACTCCCCGGCATCACCATCGATGCGGACGGTAACCTGTCTTTCCAGGGCACCGCTATAAAAACCATCCTGGTAAACGGAAGGCCCCTCTTCCAGGATGGTAACAGTTCTTCCGGTGATACAAAAAAAATAACACAGAATCTGCTGGCAGATATTGTTGATAAAATACAGGTCATCGACAGAAAAAGAATAGATGGCCTGGTGGAAGGAGGCAAAAATGAAAAAGTGATCAACATCACCGTTAAAAAGGAATATAAAAAAGGACTCAACGGCGCTGCAGGAGCGGGTTATGGAACAGACAAACGGTACAGTGCCGCCGCCAACGTCAATATGTTCCGGGATACCAAACAAGCCGTGATGATGGGATACATCAATAACGTAAACTCCTCCCGCGGCCCCGCTTCCACCGATGAAAACCTAAGCAGGGCAGAAACTATGATGGGAGGCATCTCCAACAAAAACAACCTCAGTGCAAATCTCGGTACCGACATCTCAAAAAAAATAAAGCTCAACGCCAACTTCCTGCACCAAAGTCAAAATATGGATAACAGCCAGCAGCAGCAGCGCGACAATGTACTGCCGGACAGTAACTTCCGCTACAACAGCAACAATACGTCGGCAAGCACCGCCAACATGAACATCCTCTTTACCAACCTGACCATCCAGGTAGATGAAAAAAACCTCATCTCAATAGATATGTCAGCCAACACACAGCGCAACACTTACCACTCTTTCAATAAGTATATTTCAATAGGTGGTAAAAATAACGACACTATTAACTTTGGCAATACCAATAACCTGGAAACAAGACGGAGCAGTAATATCAACCTGACTACACAATATAACCACCAGTTCAGCCCTACCCTGGGCAGTGTAAGCGTTTCCTTCAACATTGAGCAGAATAATACAAAAGATGAACAGCAGAATACTACCCTGAACAACTTCGTTCCTGCAAACCTGGCGGATACCATCAACCAGCAGGTGAATGCAAAAATAAATGTCAGTAAACTGATGGCCCGCATCAACTACCAATATCCGCTTTTTCCTTCCGTGTACCTGAACGTGTCTTATAAAATAACCAACAACCTCACCAGAAACAACCAGGACGCTTTTGATTTCGACAATGAAAAGAAGGGATATGATATTGTTAACCAGGACCTGACCTACCGGTTTAAAAACAACATCAATGAGCAATCGATCGGTACAGGGCTCTTTCTTAATAAAACAAAAATACAAGGCCAGTTAAATCTTGCCTATAACATCACAGATTCAAAAAGCAATAACTTCACCGCGGGGAATGAGTTCCTGCAAAGGATTCATTACCTGTCGCCCAACTTATCGCTTTTCTATAAAATAGATAACTACAGAAGCCTGGACCTGAGAATAAACCGGGAAACGCGCATCCCCCCTCCCAACGTATACCTGCCGGTCGTGTCTACCCGGAATCCGCTGTATGTGCAACTCGGCAACCCGGATCTGAAACCATCTATTTATAACTCCGCCTCTATTGGTTATCGTTCGTTCAGTGTAAAGGGCGTTACCTTCAGTACCAACCTGGGCGCCGATTTGCCCAATAACGCCATGACACAATCCATCTACTCCGACTCCGCCGGACGGCAAATCAATCAACCCGTAAATGTGGATGGAAACTTCAGCTTTAACCAGGACTTTTCAATAGGGAAAAGATTCAGCAAACCAGCCGTCACACTTAACTATTCATTGTCCTATTATTTCAGCCGGAATAATTCATTCATCAACCAGGTCAAAAGCCGCACCAGCGATCTGAGTATCACCCAAATGATGAACGGCTCCTGGATGTATAAAAAAGCGCTGGAACTGGAAGGCTTTGTGAGCATGCTGTATATCAGCAGCGTTTACTCTATCCAGAACAACAAACATGCTGATTACCTGATGTACAATGTGTCGCTTTCAGCAAACGTTTTTCTTCCTGCCAATATCAGCATCGGCAGCGCAGCCCTGTATTTCAACAATACCAGTCAGCATCAGCAGTTTGTAGTGCTCAACAGCTGGGTTGCCAAAGCCTTTGGGAAAAATAAAAGCTTCCAGGCAAAACTCTATGCCTACGATCTCACGAAACAAAATCAATCGCTGCTCACGATGCAGTCCCCTACTTATATAGAACAGCAACGGAATACTATTCTTACTCAATATTTCATGCTGAGCCTTTCTTATTTCTTTGGCAAAAAACCAGCGGCCAGGCCTGCGATGTAGGCATCGCCTTCGGCGATGAAATTATCCTGGAGCAGGATTAGACTGATTATATTGATTACACCGATTTGATTATGTTCTGATTTTACTTTCAGAATTTCTTATAAAAAGATCAGGGAAGATAAAAGCGGGTATATCCACTTCTATCTTCCCTGATCTTTAAAAATCAAAACTGATCAAATCGGTGTAATCAATATAATCAGCCTAATCCTGCTCCAGGACAATTTACAATCGCCGAAGGCGATCATTAATTCGCTGGTTTCTCGAGTAATTTGAAGAACTGATCCAGCTGTGGCAATATCACGATCCTTGTTCTGCGGTTAGCTGCTTTACCTTCCGCGGTATCGTTGGAAGCAATAGGCAGGTACTCGCTTCTACCAGCGGCAGTCATACGTGCCGGCGGAATAGCGTACTGGTTCTGAAGGATACGCACCACGGAAGTAGCTCTCTTCACACTCAGATCCCAGTTATCCAGCAATACATTCGGACGGTAAGGCACGTTATCTGTATGGCCTTCCACCATGAACTCAATATCCGGCTGGGCAATCAGCACTTTAGCCACTTTTCCCAGTACTTCTTTGGCTCTTTCGTTGATTTCGTAGCTACCACTTTTAAACAGCAGTTTATCGGAGATATCTATATATACCACACCCTTGTCCACTTTAATATTGATGTCTTTATCATCCATATTTCCAATGGCGCCCTTCAGGTTCATTACCAGCTGCATGTTCAGCGAGTCTTTCCGGGCAATAGCCGACTGAAGGTCTTTAATGTAAGCGTCTTTGGCGCCGATGTTATCCAGGGATTTCTTGATACTTTCTGCCTGGGCGCCGGAAATTACGGACAACTCCTTCAGGTGATCCAGCATCTGGGTATTGTTGGTTTTCAGTTGCTCCTGTTGCTCCGTTAAGTTCGTTACTTTTTCTTTGTACGATGCAGCGGCACGGGCAGCATCTTCTTCGCAGGTTCTCAGCTTACCGTAGGTAGCGCGGTAAAGACTATCAAGTTGCGCATTCCTGGCCTGTGATTCTCTTAATTTACGAGGGGCAGAACAGGATGCAAAAATGGTTACTAAAGCTACCGGCAAGGCTAGTTGTGCTATTTTCATAAAATTATACTTTTTAATAATCTAAAAAATAAGTATATATAAATAGTGGGGTATACAATGGAAAGCAATCCCTCTATAGCAAATAGCAGGCCGAAGCCCCCTTCAGTCCGTTAGAAGATGGTTAGAATACGGCTGGTATTAGATGTTGACACGCTTAAATAAAATAAAACCATCAGCCTAAAGATGCTTTATTCATAAAAAAAAGTTAATATTTTCCAATATCTAAGTAACTTGTCCGGCAGAGTATACGCTGTATCTATTTTCTATTAATTGCTGAAATGTATGAGAAAGGTGGTTTCTTCGGGTCAACCAACAATAAAGGAAATTGCAAAAAGGCTGAACATCTCTGTATCCACAGTATCAAGAGCGTTACATGATCATCACAGTATCGGTTTAAGAACCAAAACCAGGGTAAAAGAACTGGCTGCTGAACTGAATTATGAACGCAACCAGACCGCTATCTATTTCCAGCAGGGTAAAACATTCACCATCGGTATCCTTTTGCCCGAGCTGTCGGAAGCATTCTTTGCCAGCGCTATCAGTGGTATTGAAGACACGGCCTACAGCAATAACTATACGGTATTACTGGGACAATCGCACGACGATGAAGCCCGCGAAAAGCAGATCATCCAGAGCATGAAACAGCACCGGGTGGATGGCTGCATCGTATCTATCGGAAAAAACACCAGCAACTACGAACACTTTGAAATGCTGCAACAGGCACGCATCCCGGTGGTTTTCTTTGATCGCATTCCCAACCTTCCGAATATGCACGCCGTATCCTGCAACCTGGAATCAGGCACCGTGCAGGCAGTAGATTTCCTCCTGAAACAAGGCCACCGCGTAATCGGTATGATCAATGGACCCGAAACAATGGTGGCCAGTAAAGAACGTGCTACCGGCTATATCAGGGCGTTACAGAAACACCGCCTGAAATATGATCCCAAAATGATCGTCAACGCGGATCTCACCGCAGCTGGCACGGAAGAAGCCATGCAGTACCTCCTCTCGCTCAAAAGAAAAGTAACCGCCGTAGTTACTTTCAACGACTATGTAGCGATGGATGCCGTACAATATGCCCTAAAACAAAAATTGGAAATAAATAAGGATATAACTTTTGTATCTTACGCCAATACACCGGTAAGCGGGTATACAGCCTTTCCTCCTGCTGCATCTGTGGAGCAGTTCCCTTATGAACAGGGCCAGGCGGCTACTAATATGTTATTATCACTCCTGAACGGGGAACATGCCTTGAATGATTTTCAACGCACTGTCATGGAGTCGCAACTGGTGATACATCACCGCTGAGGCATTATCTTATCGATAACCTTGCCACAGTAGTTGACCGTGGCAGGTTATTCGACTTCATTGTTCGCTGTCTATAATTGCTGCTTTTCCAGCTTAGTTCACTTTCTGATTAATTGCTACAACGATTCTACATGATTTTTTTGGCATTCCATGTACGCAAACGCTTGCGTTATCCGCGCAAGCGTTTGCGTAAAGCCTGTTTTCCGTTGTTTTAGCTATTGTTGTACCACCCACCGGTTCACCGAATTTAATGGTCCTTCCAGCACAATCTTGTAGAATGAAGATGGCAGCGATTTTACACTGATGCTGGCGCTTTCTTTTGATACAGGTACTTCTCCGAGTAACTTATAATCGTCGTGACCACCGGTTTTATAGTGATTAGTAGTAGTCACCCATATTTTTACGGTTCCCTTTTTATCATAAGCCTTCCAACCCAGTTGCAGCTGATCCTGCACTAAGCTCGCAGTAGGCTGTGCCAGTGAAATAGCGCCTGTCAGCGGCACGCCATCCAGTTCACGCGCATTCTCAACAGGAATAGAGATATTCATAAACCGCGCAATAGACGGCAGGATATCTACAATACCCGGTTGCGCCGTTTTAAAGTAAGGATTCAATCCTTTTGCATTGGTAACGATCCAGGTGGTCCGCTCCCGGTCAGATTGCCCGCCGTGGCCATGCCCGCCATGTGCATCACGACCATGATCCGTGGTGATATAGATCTGCCAGTCTTCATTAAATTTCGCCCGCCTGTATTCCATCGCATCCCAGATTTTACCTACCATATCGTCTGTCATCCGCACGGCCGTATCCATCCGCTCACCGGTGCCATAACGATGTCCCATGTCATCGCTGTACTCCAGGTAAACCCAGGTCATATCAGGTGCATCACTTCTTACAAAATCTGCAGCTTTATCCACTACTGTTTCATCAATCAGGTGGATATACCAGCTGTCTTTATCATGCGGAAACCGCACGGTATCAAGTTCCAGCCCATCCACTGCATGATCAATATGCAGGTTGCCCGTTTGCGCTAATCCATCTCCCACCAGCTTGGTGCGGTTATCCAGCCAGGTGGAAAAAATAGCGGTCTTCTTTTCAGGATAAGCCGATTTAAAAAAACGGAAGATGCTGGGATAGGCATAGTTCTGCGCGGCAATATCATTGTCCCATACGTTGTGTTTATTCACCCACGTGCTGGTGAGCAAACTGTTGTAACCCACTGCTGAAATAGTAGGCGTTTGTGAGTAACTGTTCTTCTCCCCTCCTACGTAGGCACGGCGATACCCACCTTCCTTCGCTATGCGCTTCAGGTGAGGAGTGGGTTGCGACTCAATCACATCTGCCGGAATACCATCCGCAATAATAAATAACACTTTGTGTTTCTTCTGCTGCGCCGATAACGAGGTAACTGTTAAGAGGCTCATAGCGAGGAATAAATACTTCATCGTTAACTGTTTAAGATTAGCTGATCGCAAGTAGCATAAAATAATAAAGCGAAGATAACAGCGAATATTAATTTTTCGCTATGATCTTCGCTTTAAAAAGAAATCTAAAAAAACTACTTCAGATAGGCATCAAAATAATCCGTGATCTTCTGCATCAGGTGAACCCTGTCTTTTCCCAATACATTATGTAAATGTCCCGGATATACGAAATAATCTACCTGTACTTCGTTGTCTACACAGGCTTTCAGGAAATCCAGCGAATGCTGCCAAACCACTACATCATCATTGGTGCCGTGGATCAGCATCAGCTTCCCCTGCAGATTCTTTGTTTTGGTAAGCAGGTTGGAATTGGCATAGCCTTCCGGGTTTTCCTGCGGCGTATCCATATAGCGCTCGGTATACATAATTTCATACATGCTCCAGTCGATCACCGGCCCACCGGCTACTCCCACCTGGAACACATCCGGATGACGCAGCATCAGCGATGTAGTCATGAAACCGCCAAAGCTCCAGCCATGTACGCCCATCTTTTGCTGATTAATATACGGCAGCGACTTCAGGTAAGCCACGCCCTGTAGCTGATCATTCATTTCCACCGTACCCAGCTGCCGGAAAGTGGCCTGTTCAAAAGCCTTTCCACGGTTATCGCTGCCACGGCCATCCATTGTAAAAATCACGTAGCCATGCTGCGCCATGTACTCATACCAGAGGTTACCGCTGCAGGGGTAAGTATTACGGATCAACTGCACATTAGGCCCGTTATACAGGTATACAATTACCGGGTAGGTTTTGGTAGAATCAAAGTTCACCGGCAGAATCAGTTTACCATATAAAGGCGTACCGTCATCAGCTTTCAGGGTTACCTGCCTGATTTGCGGACGCTGGAAATCTTTCAGCGGATCGGCAGCAGTAATAATATTTTGTTCAAATTTACCAGTGGTGGCAGTTACCGTCGCTACATAAGGTGTGGTACCGGAACTGTAAGCATCCAGCACGTAGCTGCCATCGGTGCTGGCCAGTGCATCATGCCAGCCGGCTGCTTTATCCAATGGGGAAAGCGCAGCTGCTTTCTGTTTGTAATTAATCTTATACAGGTGTTTTTCCATCGGGCTTTCTTTAGAAGCCGTTAAGATGATTTCATTTTTCTTCGGATTAAAACCCGTTAGTTCATTTACCACCCAATTGCCTGCGGTAATCTCCCGCAGCTGTTGTCCGTTGGTATTATAGAGATACAAATGATTATAGCCACTTTTTTCGCTCCACCAGATAAACTGATCGGTTGTGCCGGGAACAAAAGTTAACGGATGGGTAGGATGCACATATTTGGCATCTGTTTCTTCAAATAATGTTTTTACCAGCTCACCGGTAGCAGCGCTGTATTGGTTCAGCCACAAATGATTTTGTTCACGGTTCAGCAGCGCAACGTAAACGGATTGCTGATCGGGCGCCCAGGTAACACAGGTCAGGTAATGATCTGCCGGTCCGCCGGTTTTCAGGAAAATAGTTTTTTGGGTAGACGGCTGATAAATACCGAGTGTTACCTCATGTGATGTACCGCCTGCCATCGGGTATTTGATGTTGGTATTATGCGCGGGCGTTACCGACCAGTCGATGACCGGGTAATCATTTACCATGCGCTGATCCATGCGGTAAAATGCCAGCTGATCGCCTTTGGGAGAGAAGAAAATACCTTTATCGATGCCAAATTCCTCGCGGTGAACGCTTTTTCCATTCACAATATTGATATCAGCGTCGTTGGTAACTGCCTGTACATTGCCTTCAGCAGTTCGGATGAAGAGGTTATTCTTTTCGGTCCAGGCAATCTGGCCGCTTTGGTTATTCACCGTTACATTCTCTGCTTCTTTGGGCAATTCGCACCAATGGCTGAATTGCATGATGCCATTTTGCAGTTGTCCTTTATACAGCGTGTTACCAATGGAAAACCAGGCACTGGTAGCGGATAACCAATACAGCGGAGGTACGCCGCGTAAAGGTTTGGAAGAAAATAACTGTTCATTGAGCCGGGGCAGTGTAAGCAGGGTATCTGTTTTACCGGCGGGTAGTGCCACCTTTATCCAGGCGTAATTATCTTTTTCTGATAGCACCCTGGTGTAGGCATTTTCGCCGGGCACCCATTCAAACTGTTTTAACCGTTCGGGGGCCAGTTGCTGCCGGAGCCCGTTAGTGGCTTCCGTCATGGTGTACTGACGCTGCTGGCCATAGGTATATTGCAGCCCACCCGTCATCCATCCTGTCAAAAGCAATAGGAAAGCTTTCTTCATCCTTCTTTTTGGGGAGCTAAATTAAGGTTTTACCCGTTACGCGCTCACAAGATGTTTTTTCACCCATTCCCTTTCTTCGGGCAACAGGTAGTCGGCTCTTTTTTCTGTAATCCAGGAAAATGTTTTTTTCACATCCGACTTCGCGGTGCGGAAGCGGAACAGGAATTCCATGCCCAGCATCAGGTCTGTAAAGCCATTCTTCACGGTTTCTATCGTCATCCGGGCGCTACTGCGTCTTTTTGATAACAGCTCGGTAATGCGCGCGGTTACTGCCTGGATCGCGTTCTCGTCGGCGTATTTATAAATGGCTTCCATCGCTTCAAACTTGAGTTGTCCGCGCATGAGGCAACGTGTATAGAACATGGCTTCCTTCTCTTTCTCAATATCAGCAATAGCGGCGAAGGCCAGGCTTTTCACATCCTGGCGGTGATATTCCAGGAGCCTGCGCAGGGCGGGTACACTTTTCTGGGTACCTACTTTATGAAGCAACAGGGTAATATAATAGATGTCGTATTCGTTCACGGTGCGCTTCAGCAGGTTCAGGGCCCAGTCTTCCACCGAAGGGTGGCGGGTACCTCTGAGCGCCAGCAGTGCGGAGCGGCGGATATTATTATTGAGTGAAAGCGTATTATTTAATAACGGTTCCAGGTTAATATAGCCTGGTATGGCCAATCCGCGTTCCAGGTCCTGCTGCATGGCAGTGATCATATCGGCGTCCTGTTCTATTCTGAGCCGGTCCAGCAGGAAACGGATCACTTCCGGATCATTGGTGTTCCTGGAAAGCTGGGTGATAATAAAGCAGGCGGCGCGGCGCTTATCTTTGTCGGGCTCCTGCTCAATGTATTGATAAAGTAGGGGTATATAAGCGTGATTAGCGAGTTGTTCTGCTTCGCGGAGAGCCTGCCAGCTGGTTGTCTGGCCATTATGCAATTGTTCTGAGCGGTCGCATATCCGTGCTACGAGGTTAGAAAGGTAGTCAATCATCAGTAGTTATTTTGATCTGCTACCCCTGCATTTTCAATTATCATACCAACCTGAACAGCCATCCGAAAAGTAGGGCGCCTCTCCCTTCAACAATTAACAGTTTTATGTTACATTTGCCCCTGTATTTTCGGACCGGTTATAGAACGTAAAGCATGCACATACTACTCAAGAACGTAAAGATTATAGCGCCTTCCTCACCCTTGCACGGGCAGCAAAAAGACATTTCTATTCAGAACGGCATCATTCAGCAGGTAGGCAACAACCTCGAAGATGCACGGGCAACGGTTATTTCAGGTGATAACCTGCATGTTTCCGCCGGCTGGATGGATGTTTTCTCCCATTTCTGCGACCCCGGCCAGGAACACAAAGAAGATCTGCAAAGCGGCATCAAGGCTGCTGCTACGGGTGGATATACCACTGTGATGGTAGTACCTAACACCCAGCCTGCCCTGCATACCAAACCGCAAATCGAATACGTACTGAGCAGATCCCGTCATTCGGCGGCCACAGTATTGCCAATTGGCGCTGCTACTAAAAACCTGGAAGGTACCGGCCTCGCCGAAATGTATGAAATGCAGCAGGCAGGCGCCGTGGCCTTCTCCGATGGCCTTAAACCTTTGCAGTCGCCCGGCCTCATGCTCAAAGCGCTGCAATACATCAAAGCATTCGACGGCACCCTCATACAACTGCCGGATGACCAGAGCATTTCCGCGCATGGACTCATGCACGAAGGCATCTACTCCACCCAGCTGGGAATGCCCGGCAAACCAGCACTGGCAGAAGAACTCATTATTCAGCGCGACCTTGAACTGGCGAAATATACGGACTCACGTATCCACTTTACCGGTATAAGTACCCGCAAATCGGTGGAAATGATCGCCGCCGCCAAAGCAGCAGGGATCAAAGTAACCTGCTCGGTAACGCCTTACCACCTGTCTTTAACCGATGCCCAGCTCATCAACTACGATACCCACCTGAAGGTAAATCCGCCGCTGCGCAGTGCAGATGATGTGAAAGCCCTGCAGGAAGCCGTTTTACACGGCACTATAGATTGCATCGCCACCCACCACACACCGCAGGACTGGGACGCTAAACAGGTGGAGTTTGAATACGCCAAAAACGGTATGATCGGCCTGGAAAGCGCTTTCGGCGTAATAAGGCAATACCTGCCCCAGCTGCCGCTGGAACAGCTGATCAACATGCTTACCATTCACCCCCGGAAAATATTCGGCTTGCCACAACCTGCCCTGCAGGAAGGCGCTGCCGCCAATCTTACTATCTTTGACCCGGAAGCCAGCTGGCAGTTTACCAAAGCCCACATCGCTTCCCGGTCCAAAAATTCAGCGTATATTGGCGAACAACTGAAGGGGAAAGTACATGCCACAGTGAATGGACCCGTATTTCATTTAAATAATTAGAGCGTGTGCGTATGCAACAAAATTCGAATCCCGGTATAAAATGGGGTCTTTTAGTGGGATTGGCCATGATTGTCTGGAACATATTAATCTGGGTTGCTGGTCCTGATTATCTTTTTTCCCTTAACTTAAAATTTGTCCAGTTTGTAGTATGGGCAGTACTTGGCATATTTGCCGGATTGGAAAGAAAAAAACAGCTCGGCGGATATATTGGTTTCAAAGATGCCATTAAACCCATCTTTACCACCTTTGTTATCAGCTCCCTGATGATAGCTGTTTATAACTATGTCGTATTTACCTATATGTACGATAATAACCTGATGGAGCTATCTAAAAAACACCTGATGGAAGATACTGCATGGTTATTGCGTAAATTCAAGGCGCCACAGGAAGAAATCGATAAGCAATTAAAAGATCTGAAAGATGCAGATTACCGTGTCACTATTTCTTCGGCATTTATTGATTACCTGAGAAACCTGATAAAATTTTTCGTGGTATCCGCGATACTCGCTGTAATAATCCGGAAGAAACAAGTTTTTGGTGGCGTCAGCGAAATGAACCGGAAAAATCCGTAAGAAAACACCTTATTGGTGAAGTAATAATACTATTCTTTTAAGATGAACATATCCGTAATCGTTCCTTTAAAAAACGAAGAAGAATCCCTGCCGGAACTTGCCGCATGGATTGAAAGAGTGATGGACGCACACCATTTCACCTACGAGGTATGGATGGTAGACGATGGCAGTACCGACGACTCATGGGCCGTTATTCAACAACTGGCTGCGCAGAATCCCCTTGTAAAAGGGATCAAGTTCCAGCGCAACTATGGCAAGTCGGCCGCCCTCAACGAAGGCTTCAATGCAGCACAGGGAGATGTGGTGATCACAATGGATGCCGACCTCCAGGATAGCCCGGATGAAATACCTGAACTCTACCGCATGATCGCGGAAGAAGGATTCGACCTCGTGAGCGGCTGGAAAAAGAAACGTTACGATAATGCCTTCACCAAAAATCTTCCTTCAAAATTATACAACTACACCACTACCCGCATGAGCGGCGTAAAGCTGCACGACATGAACTGCGGTCTGAAAGCCTATCGTAAAAAAGTAGTGAAGTCCATAGAAGTATACGGGGAAATGCACCGCTATATCCCCGTTATCGCCAAATGGAACGGCTTCCATAAAATCGGGGAAAAAGTAGTGGAACACCGCGCCCGCAAATATGGGGTCACCAAATTCGGATTGGAACGTTTTATCAACGGCTTCCTGGATCTGGCCACCATCATGTTTATCGGCAAATTCGGCAAACGCCCCATGCACCTCTTCGGCGCACTGGGCTCCCTCTCCTTCTTCGTGGGATTTGTAGTAGCCGCTTACCTCGCACTGGCAAAAATATTCTTTGATAAAGTAAATATGACCGACAGGCCCCTGTTCTATTTCGGGCTGCTTTGTATGATCATCGGTTCCCAGTTATTCCTCACCGGTTTTATCGGCGAGCTGGTAACACGCAATGCCACCGAACGTAATTCTTACCTGGTGGAAGAGCGGATGGATCATACCAGTAATGTTACGGATGAAGAGTTGCAGTTATCACACCAACATAACCGCAGACGCTGATCCGCTCATTCACTATCGTTATCTGAATCTATGGCTAACAAAAAGAAAATACTTATTTTAGGTACAGCCTACCCTTTCCGGGGTGGGCTGGCTGCTTATAACGAGCGACTCGCAGAAGAACTCCAGCAAACAGATGAGGTGGAAATATGGACCTTTACCATACAATACCCCAAATTCTTTTTCCCCGGAAAAAGCCAGTTCTCTACCGACCCCGCTCCGGCACATCTCCGCATCAAAAGACTGATCAACTCCGTAAATCCGCTGAACTGGTTAATAACCGGCCGCAAAATCCGGAAAATGAACCCGGATATCATCATCACCAAATACTGGCTGCCCATCATGGGCCCGGCATTAGGCTCCCTGCTCCGGTTAGGCAAAAGAAAACATACCAAAGTAATTGCGGTACTGGATAACGTAGTGCCGCATGAAAAAAGACCCGGGGATGTTGCTTTTACAAAGTATTTCCTGAAACCGGTAGATGCCTTCGTTGCCATGAGCCAATCGGTGCTCAACGATCTGCGCGTGTTTGAACCAGTGAAAAAAGCCTCGCTTATTCCGCATCCTATCTACGATAACTATGGCGCCCTGATATCCAAAGAAGAAGCCCGCGCCCAGCTGAAACTGAACCCGGGCAAAAAATATATTCTTTTCTTTGGCTTTATCCGTCAGTATAAAGGTCTTGATCTCCTGTTGCAGGCAATGGCGGATGAAAGACTGAAAAAGCTGGATGTACACGCCATCGTAGCCGGTGAATATTATGAAGATGCAGCCCCTTACCTGGAACTGCTGAATAAACTGCAACTGGGCGACCGTGTGCTGATGCACACCGATTTCATTCCCAACGAAGCTGTTAAAAATTATTTCTGTGCTGCCGACCTGGTGGTACAACCCTATAAAAGCGCTACCCAGAGCGGCATTTCACAGATCGCCTATCACTTTGAAAAACCAATGGTGGTAACCAATGTAGGCGGCCTTGTGGAAATGGTGCCGGACGGCGTGGTAGGATTCCAGGCAGAACCGGAACCAGCATCTATTGCCGCCGCCATCGAAAAATATTTCGTGGAAAACCGCGAAGCGGATATGGTGGAAGCCCTCCGGAAAGAGAAACTGCAGTATTCGTGGGCCAGGCTGGCAAAAGAAATTCATACGCTGGCAGCGGATAGCTGACGGTAGTGAATACAGCGGCATCATAATTGTTGACTACATCGCCAACAAACTAAACCTGACAACTAGCATGATTTACAGAAGCAAAGCTCCTTTACGTATAGGTCTTGCCGGTGGTGGCACAGATGTAAGCCCGTATTCGGACTTATACGGTGGCGCCATTCTCAACGCCACCATTTCTTTATATGCACGCGCATCTATTGAACCACTTCAGAACGGACAAGTGATTTTTGACTGCGCAGACAGAAGGGAAACCGCTACTTATGATGCCGTATACCCTTTACCGTTAGATGGCAAACTGGATATCCTCAAAGGCGTAATTAACCGCGTACAAAAAGATTACGGCTCCTTACCAGCTACCGGTTTTAAACTCACCACCTTTGTAGATGCACCTGCCGGATCCGGCCTCGGCACCTCTTCTACCCTCGTGGTAGCCGTGCTGGGCGCATTTGCCGAATGGCTGAAATTACCGCTGGGAGAATATGACATGGCGCATCTCGCCTATTCTATTGAACGCGAAGACCTGAACCAGGCCGGCGGTAAACAGGACCAATACGCAGCCACCTTTGGCGGCGTAAACTTCATGGAGTTTTATAAAGATGATAAAGTAATTGTAAATCCCCTGCGGATCAAAGAAATAAATCTCCACGAACTGGAAAATAACCTGGTATTGTTCTACACATCTACCAGCCGGTTATCTTCCTCTATCATCTCCGAACAACAAAAAAATGTAACCGATAAAAAGGATACTTCCATAGAAGCCATGCACCAGCTGAAAGAACAGGCGGTGATGATGAAGGAAGCACTACTTCGGGGTACCATCGATAAAATCGGTGAAATCCTGAACTACGGTTTTGAAAATAAAAAGAAGATGGCCCACGGCATCACCAATCCCCAGCTCGATGAAATTTACGACGCTGCCCGCAAAGCCGGCGCCAGCGGTGGTAAAATTTCAGGCGCCGGCGGTGGCGGATTCATGATCTTCTATTGTCCGAAAAATACCCGCTTCGCCGTAGTAGACGCACTAAGCGGTTTTGGCGGAGATGTAAAACGCTATACCTTTACCAATCACGGTATTCAAACGTGGAGCATTTAAGGGCACAACAAATCAAAAAATCTGCTGATGAAACAATTCATTGCCAATAAGATCCGGGAAAGCATCGCTGTAAAAGAAGCCATCTGCCAGGATGAACCGTTGTTAAATACCATCAAACTGGTAGCAGAAGCCATTACACACAGCCTGCAAACCGATCATAAAATCCTTTTCTGCGGTAACGGCGGCAGCGCCGCAGATGCACAACACCTGGCCGCAGAATTTTCCGGCCGGTTTTATAAAGACCGCCAGCCACTGTATGCAGAGGCACTGCATTGCAATACTTCTTATATCACCGCAGTTGGCAACGACTACGGCTACGACCAGGTATATGCCCGCATCCTGAAAGGCATCGGCCGCCCGGGAGACGTGCTGGTAGGCATTTCTACCTCCGGTAACTCGGCCAATATCCTGGAAGCCATCAAGGTGGCAAAGGAGCAGGGAATGATTGTAGTAAGCATGACCGGCGCCACCGGCGGCAAAATGAAAGAAGGAAGCGATTACCTGGTCAATATCCCCTCCGGCGATACACCCCGCATACAGGAAGCACACATCACCGTAGGACATATTATTTGCGAAATAGTGGAAAACAACCTGTTTGGCGCATGACGAGAGAATGTATCGTACTCGCCGGGGGCCTCGGCACCCGCCTCAGAAGCGTAGTGGCCGACAAGCCTAAATGCATGGCTCCCCTCGGTGAACACCCTTTTTTATATTACCTGCTGCAATACCTGCACAAACAAGGCATTAACCACGCGGTACTATCGCTCGGCTACCTGTCTGAACAGGTTATAAACTGGTGCAACAGCATGGAATTGCCGCTACGTGTATCCTTTACCGTAGAACCGGAACCATTAGGCACCGGTGGCGGTATCATCAATGCCCTGTCTGCCGTGAAAGGCAACGAAATCTTTATCGTTAACGGGGATACTTATTTTGATGTGGACCTCGCCGCATTCAATAACTTTCACCAGGCCCATCAAAGCCCCCTGTCACTGGCGCTGAAACCCATGAAACAGTTTGATCGCTATGGCAGCATCCAGCTGGATGAACAACAGCAGATCACCCGGTTCCATGAAAAAAAATATTGTGAAGAAGGATTGATCAACGGTGGCATCTACCGCACTTCCGCCGGTTTCCTGGAAAGCTTGTCGCTGCCGGAGAAATTCTCCTTTGAGAAAGAAGTACTGGAGCCCGGCGCACACGCAGGAAAATTATACGGTTTCATCAGCGATACCTATTTCATCGATATCGGTATCCCGGAAGATTACGAAGCAGCAAAAAAAGTATTGGTATCATGACCCTATTCCTCGACAGAGACGGCGTAATCAACGATGAAATCCGCGACGGATACGTACTCCGGCCGGATATGTTTCATTTCAGTGAAGGCGTACTGGCCGCTATGCCCATCCTTGCCAACCGTTTCGAACGTATTATTGTGATCACCAACCAACGCTGTATTGGTCGCGGACTGCTCACTACAGCGGGCTTACAGGAAATCCATACACAAATGCTGCAACAAATTGAGCGGCACGGCGGCAAAATAGACGGCATTTATTTTTGCCCGGACGTAGACAGCAACAGTCCTTGCCGTAAACCCGCCACCGGCATGGGTATGCAGGCAAAACACGACTTCCCGGATATTGATTTCAGCACTTCCGTAATGGTGGGCAATACATTAAGCGATATGCAGTTCGGGAAAAGCCTGGGCATGCAAACCATCTTTATCCCGTCTACCCGTCCTGAAACACCCTTTCCACACCCGCTGATCGATCAGCGATATCAAAACCTGCTACAGTTTGCACAGGCTGTACAATAATTCTCAGCCGTAACCGTATAATAGATATGGCAAAAAAACCACTACTGTCACTGCTCCTCGTGTTTATCTCCCTGCTGGCCCTGGCACAGCAGCCGGATGCAGCAGGACTGAAACAGTTAATGCGTAACCAGGATACCCTGCAGGTCCTTAGTCAGGATATCTTCAACGGAAAAGGCGATGATGGCCGGCAACGTGCTACGGAAGCATTCATTCCGCTGCTGGTGAGAACACTGAAAACAAAATACTCCTTCCGTTTTCCGTTCGATTCCCTGAAAACAATATCCATTCAATATCCGCAGGACAGCACCTTCCGCATCTTCACCTGGGCGCTGGAACGCGAAAATGGCTTCTATCGCCATTTCGGCGCCATCCAGATGAATACGCCCGACGGCCAACTGAAACTCTTTCCCCTGTTTGATGCCTCCGACTATATTACCAACACCGATACCATCGGCGATAACAAGTCCTGGTACGGCTGCCTCTATTACAATATTGTTCACCGCCACTATTTCAACAAGGAGTATTATACCCTCTTTGGCTGGGATGCCAACAATCCCCGCAGCCAGAAGAAAATAGTGGAAATGCTCACGTTTAAAAATGGTACCCCTGTACTGGGCGGCCCGTTTTTTAGTTTTGCGGAAGACAGCACGCCCAAACCCACACGCAACCGCTTTATCATTGAATATAAAAAAGAAAGCACCGCTACGCTCAACTATAACAAGGAACTGGATATGATCGTGTTTGATCACCTCATCTCTGAAACCAATGAGCCCATGAAGAAATTCACCTACGTAACCGATATGGACTACGAAGGCTTCAAATGGCAGGCCGGCAAATGGATGCATGTAAACAAGATTTTCCATGATGCCATCCCGCTTGGCAAAGGCGCTCCTACCCCGCAACCGCTGGATCAGAAGAAAAAAAGCATGACCCAGCCTAAATCGGCAGAAGATTTTCAACAGGAAACACCAAAGAAACCCGCACAAAAGAAGAAACAATAAAGCAATCACATGGCAGCAACGGACAACGAATCAACATACATCAGGGCTATCAGGCTATTCAATATCAACGAAACAGACTGCTCCTTTGAAACCGGTAAGATTCCAACCCGGAACAAAATTGATGTGAACTATTTCTTTTGTCAGACCGGAACCGGTCAGCTGGAAAATATTCCGCACCCCGCGCCCCGGCGCCAGTTTGTGGTAACGCTGAAAGGCAGACTCAGATTTACCGTTACCAACGGCGACACCTTTATCCTTGAACCCGGCATTATCCTCATCGCAGAAGATATCGACGGCCCTGGCCACACCTGGGAAGTAACCGACGGTAACGAATGGGAACGGATCTATATCCCCCTGGACATGGAAAGCAACAATAACTTTATTGCCGATCCCAGTTAATACCATTTAAAAAAAATCATTTTTTTTCTTTAAAAGAACAATCATTCTCCTATATTTGCATTATAAAAGAGCGAACATTCATTTATCAACTACACTATAATGCAACTTAATCACTTAAACCTCAGCGTAAAAGATATGCCTGCAACCCGGGCACTATTTGAAACCTACTTCGATTTTATCTGCGTCGACCCAAAATTGAACGATACCTTATCCGTTTTAAATGGCCCCGGTGGATTTATCCTGGTACTCATGAACCAGCGCATGAATGAGAAAGGAAATCACACCTACCCGGATACTTTTCACATAGGATTTTACCTGGAAGATGAGGCCGCAGTAACTGCCACCTGGGAGCGACTGCAAAGCGGAGGTATTGTACTGGACCAGGTACCGCAGATCATGCGTAAAACCTTCGGTTTTTACTTTACTTTCGATACCATCATGATCGAAGTAACCACCCCCATCAAAGATTAAAACAACTTTATGCAATCCGAAATAGACCAAAAGCTGCCTATCGGCTGGTACCTGAAGGAAGCCGACAGCCTGATCACCCACTACACCAATATAGCTTTTGAATCCTTTGGTATCAACAGGTTTCACTGGCAGGTATTGAAAAATATAGACAAGCACGGAAAGATTTCCAAAGAGCTGTTTTACCACCAGGTAAACCGCTTCCTCACCGAAACGGAGCTGGAAGAAGTCCTGGCAACATTGCTCAACCGCAACTGGATCCAACATACCGATGATCTCTATTCCTTTACAGATACCGGGAAACAGGAGTATGCGGCCATCGAAGCCCTCCAGATGCAAAACCGGGAAAAAGTAATGGAAGGTATCACAACAGAAGAATATCTTACGGCCATCAACTTCCTGGAAAAGATGATCAGAAACCTGGGTGGCAAAATATAATCATCTTACAAAAACAAAAAAGCGGACAGCATTATTTGCTATCCGCTTTTTATATCTTCCACAACAGGCAACTAGAACAATTCTCCCTGTCCGCCTGCCGGTCCTTCTTCATTCGGATCAGGATCTTCATCTTCAGACAATAACTCCGCACTGATCAGGTCATCCCCTGCAATCCTTGTTCCCACTGCTTTCCATCCGGTAACCTCCACAAATTCGGAGAGGTCTATTTCCTCTTCTTCCGGACTGCGTTTCTTACCTGTTTTCAGCAACACCACAGGCTGGGTATGCGTGGTCACCATTTCCAGGTAGTTATTCACGCCCTCCTTAATGAAGTTGAATTTATTATTCAGTGTCTGCGTTTCAATCCGGAAACGTTTCACATTGAACTGCTTCTTATCCGCGTCAAAGTAAATGGCCGTTACCGTCTTTTCCGGGTTGAACTTCTCAATATACACTACATCATTCGACTCATACCGGTTGGTAAGATCGTAGTTCGTCAACTCATAGGTACCATTTTTAAAGGCAACAAAGATCTTGTCCTCTCCTTCAAAAGCACCAATATACACGCCACGTTCTTCTGTATTCAAACGACCGGTTTCTGTATCATACCAGATCTTTTGCCCGGCCAGTGTAGATACCCCTTTCTCCTTAAACTTCACGCCACGGATAGGGTATTTGGTTACCACGTTACCCATAGAGCTACGTCCCTTGATCGCAATGGTTTCAAAAAACAGGTCGAACTCCTTGTTACGCGCGCTGCAGTTCGGACTCAGCTTAATGGTCACCACTTCTGCTTCCCCGTTAGGGTTGGAAGAGAAGTAATGTACTTTGGAATTTTTCTCTCCTTTATGCGCCAGGTCATATTCTTTGTCGCGGGTAACACCCGTTACATTGAAACGTTTGGCATAGCTCACGCCTGTTTTACCTTCTACATAAATCATGTTGTAGGTAGTGCGCTCGTCATTCTTACGGAAAATGTCCACATGAATGATATCCTTACCCACAAAGGTTTTATCGGCTACTTTCGTCACCAGCATTTTACCATCCCGGCGGAATACGATGATGCTGTCCAGGTCAGAACAATCTGCCACAAACTCATCTTTCTTCAGCGAAGTACCAATGAAACCATCTGCCCGGTTCACATATATTTTAGTGTTGGCAATAGCTACCTGTGCTACCTGGATATTGTCGAATGTTTTAATCACCGTTTTACGTTCACGGCCTTTACCATACTTCTTCAGCAGGTTGTCGTAATAAGCCACGGTGTAATCGGTGAGGTTCGCCAGGTTATTCTTTACCTCTTTAATTTCCGCTTCAATACCCTTGATCTGTTCATTCAGTTCATTGATATCCAAACGGTAAATACGGCGTACAGGCTTTTCCGTTAGTTTCACAATATCCTCGCGGGTAATTTCGCGTTTCAGTTGTTTCTTATACGGTGTAAATCCTTTATCAATAGCATTCAGCACGGTTTCCCAGTCCTTATGCTTTTGCTCCAGTTCCTTGTAGATCCCTTTTTCAAAGAAGAGTTTTTCCAGGGAGGTATAGTGCCATTTTTCCTGTAATTCCGCCAGTTTGATTTCCAGTTCCTGCTTCAGCAGGTCTTTGGTATAATCAGCGGAAGATTTCAGCAAATCGGAAGCCGTGAGGAACTGTGGTTTATCATTTACGATCACACAGGCATTCGGGGAAATGGAAATTTCGCAATCCGTGAATGCATACAGCGCATCAATGGTAATATCCGGTGAAATACCCGGCGCCAGCTGCACTTCAATTTCCACTTCCGCAGCGGTATTATCCACTACTTTCTTGATCTTGATCTTACCGTTGTCATTGGCTTTTACGATAGACTCCATCAGCTGCGTGGTGGTGATACCATAAGGTACATCCTTGATCAGCAGCGTCTTTTTGTCTTTCTCTTCAATATGTGCGCGTACCCTTACTTTACCACCGCGTTTACCATCGTTGTAGCTGGCAATATCCACCATCCCACCGGTAACAAAATCGGGGAACAGTTCAAACTTTTTACCACGGAGGTATTTTATCGAAGCGTCTATGAGTTCAATGAAATTGTGTGGTAATATTTTGGTAGATAAACCAACCGCAATACCTTCCGCTCCCTGTGCCAATAGCAGCGGGAACTTCATCGGTAATGCCAGTGGCTCATTTTTACGGCCGTCGTAGCTGAGCTGCCAGGAAGTAGTTTTAGGATTAAATGCTACATCCAGTGCAAACTTCGACAGGCGCGCCTCAATATACCTGGCTGCTGCCGCATCATCACCGGTTCTTACATCGCCCCAGTTACCCTGGGTATCAATCAGCAGGTCTTTTTGTCCGAGGTTAACAATAGCATCACTGATAGAAGCATCCCCATGCGGGTGATACTGCATCGTTTGCCCGATCACGTTGGCCACTTTATTATAACGGCCATCGTCCATTTCTCTCATGGCGTGCAGGATACGACGCTGTACGGGCTTCAGCCCATCTTCCATGCTGGGCACCGCCCGCTCCAGGATTACATAAGAGGCGTAATCCAGGAACCAGCTCTCATACATGCCTCCAACGTGGATGACATTGTGCAGAGATTCGTCTGATGTTTTATTTTCCATGTCCATGTATAATACACTTACGGTTTTACGTTAATCATTTTTTCAAAATCCTCCCGCCAGATACGTACACTATCTTTCTGTACATCTTCAAGGGAGTTCAGTTCTATAAAGCAACAATCTGTAATGGCCACCAGCTGATGCCACACATTCACAGGTACTTCTACCCTGGCCGGCGCCGTTACCTCCGTGGTCACTATTTCATGGCCTCCAAGCGCACACCAGTGAATGGCCGCCTTGCCGGTAAACAGGTACAGTACTTCCGGGTTTTTATTGTCGCTTTTACCTTCGTGATAATGCTGACCGCTGCTGCTGCCGGCATTCCGGTAGCAAACCAGGAAATCGCCCGTACGGTTGCAGTTCCAGAAATAACCGCTGCCGCGGTCATCAGCACCCATCAGTTCCAGTGGCGTTACGGTTATCATACGGTTGTTGGATTTTCAATGGTTTCTCCCGGCAGCTTCACTTCAAAATCACGGATGGTTTTCAGATCGCCCCTGCTCTCCAGCTTGCCTTCGCGGATCAGCTCTTTCAGCCGCCAGCCCAGGAACTGGTCCATCACAGGGTATTTTAGCTTACCGGTTACCTGCTGCACTACCCGCCATGCTTTTACAAACTCTTTTCCACTCTGCGCCAGTAACTCCTTGTCGTAAAACAGCGTGGGTTCTCCTTTGATCTTCTTTCCTCCTTCCAGTAAACGGATACCTGCATTCTCATTCATCAGGCGATACCACTCATCGCCATCCAGCTCGTATTCTGCCAGTGAAATAGCACGCGCCAGTTTCTTTGCCTTCAGGAATTCCTTTGGCAATATCTGGTGCAGATGGGTAGGATAAAACACCGCTCCCTTTTCATTCAGGAAAGGCAGGTTGTTGAGGTAAATAATATGGATGCGTCCTGCAAAATCATACAGCTGACTTACCAGCCAGTAGTACCCGCACACGTCACGGGCGTTTTGCCCGGCCCATATCCATACTTCCTGTTCGGGGTCTTCCTTTAATTGCGCTTTCAGGGATTTAAAAAGATCGGCATCATCGGGATCACCGGTCACTTCTTCCGCGGCCGGTTCTTCACCGGCTGCAAGTGCCGCCGGTTCAATACCCGCCAACTGCTGCCAGAAAAGGCGACGGCCGGCACGGCCCTCTTTGGTGTCCAGGATAAATAACGGTCCAACGGACAGATCATCTTCAAAACAGCGGATCTCTCCACTCATTTTCTCATCCATCGCTATCGCCTCTCCCAACACCGGAACTGAAGACTGACCAAAAACAATGTGTATTAAGCCCATATGCCTTTCTATACTGTTTCTTCTACTAAATCCTTTTCATACCGCAGGTTGTTGATGATAAACTCCTGACGGGTCTGGGTATTTTTACCCATATAGTATTCCAGTAACTTCTGGACATGAATATCTTTCGATAAAATGATCGGCTCAATACGGATATCTTCCCCGATAAAACGGCCAAATTCATCCGGAGAAATCTCTCCCAATCCTTTAAAACGGGTGATCTCCGGCTTGTTGCCCAGCTTCTTTACCGCTTTCTGCTTCTCATCTTCATTATAGCAGTAAATAGTTTGCTGCTTGTTACGCACGCGGAATAACGGCGTTTCCAGGATATATACGTGCCCGTTCTTTACCAGGTCAGGGAAAAACTGCAGGAAGAAAGTCAGCAGCAGCAAACGGATGTGCATACCATCTACGTCGGCATCGGTAGCCACCACAATGTTATTGTAGCGCAGCCCTTCCAGGCCGTCTTCAATATTCAACGCATGCTGCAGCAGGTTGAACTCCTCGTTCTCATATACTACCTTCTTGGTAAGCCCGAAGCTATTCAGCGGTTTACCACGCAAACTAAACACCGCCTGGGTTTCCACATTGCGCGACTTGGTAATGGACCCACTGGCAGAATCACCCTCTGTAATAAAGATGGTGGAATCCAGCCTGCGGGCTTCCTGTTCTGCCTTATCTTTCCCGGTAAGCTCATCGTTCAGGTGCAAACGGCAGTCGCGCAGCTTCTTGTTGTGAAGGTTAGCTTTCTTCGCTCTTTCATTCGCCAGTTTCTTGATACCGGCCAGCTCCTTACGCTCACGTTCACTCTGCTCAATACGCTTCTTCAGCGCATCAGCAATCGCCGGGTTACGGTGCAGGTAATCATCGAGGTGCTTGGAAAGGAACTCCAGAACAAACGCCTTTACAGACGGACCATTTTCAAAAACTACCTGTGAACCCAGCTTGGTTTTCGTTTGCGATTCAAACACCGGCTCCTGTACCCGGATAGATACCGCCGCACAAATAGAAGCCCTGATATCAGTAGCCTCATAATCTTTCTTGTAGAAGTCGCGCACCGTTTTTACAAACGCCTCGCGGAAAGCCGCCAGGTGCGTACCACCCTGGGTAGTATGCTGCCCGTTTACAAAAGAATAATACTCTTCTCCGTACTGGCTTTCATGGGTAATGGCTACCTCAATATCTTCTCCCTTCAGGTGAATGATCGGGTAACGCAGATCCTCTTCATTCGTTTTACGCTGCAGCAGATCCAGCAAACCATTCTTTGAAATGTATTTCTTGCCGTTAAAGCTAACGGTAAGACCCGCATTCAAAAAGCAATAGTTCCAGATCTGGTTCTCCAGGAATTCCGGGATAAAACGGTAGTTCTTAAATACCGTATCGTCCGGTGTAAACGTAACCAGGGTACCATTGGGTTCCGTAGTCGCAGTTTCTTTATGCTCTTTTATTAAAACCCCTCTTTCAAACTCAGCGGTTTTCATGCGGCCGTCACGAACAGACTGCACCTTGAAGTAGCTGGACAAAGCATTTACTGCTTTGGTACCCACCCCGTTCAAACCAACTGATTTCTGAAAGGCTTTGCTATCGTACTTGGCGCCGGTATTGATCTTACTCACTACATCCACCACCTTTCCCAAAGGAATCCCCCGGCCAAAATCCCGGATGGTGACGTGATGCTCCGTTACTTTGATATCAACCTGTTTGCCAAAGCCCATCGTATGCTCGTCAATACAGTTATCCGTTACCTCTTTAAGCAGGATGTAAATACCATCATCCATACTCGATCCATCACCCAGTTTACCGATATACATACCAGGCCGGAGGCGGATATGCTCCCGCCAGTCCAGCGACCGTATGGAGTCTTCCGTATAGGAAGCAAATAGATCTTTGTTATCCGTTTTGTCCGTGTTTGCCATAATATATTATAATTTCCAAAATACTATTGTTTCGCAGGTCATGCAATGTTTTGCAAGGATACTAAATCTTTTAGCAAAATCTGATTGCTGGCAAAAATAAAGGATTCAGGGAATCATCCCAAGTATAAGTTATACACTATGCTTACATTATTTATTACCAATGTATTAAGACTGTTAAATTTTATATTTCCGGGAGATAATGAACAGTTTTGGGGATTTTCGGGAAGTATCACATGAAAATGGTATAAAAAAAACTAATGTGAATGAATCCTTATATCAGAATTTTATTTATATTTACATAAGTCAACAATTTTGAGATATCCTAACCTATGTCCTTATGAAAATACTATTTCTAATCCTGCTTACCGCAGTTTTTCTGGTAGCACTCGTAGCTACTTACTTCATTAAAAAAGAAGAGGATAACAGCATCGGAAATAAATTCCTTCGCCTTATCCGGAAATTTGACGCATGGCAAATGATGCGATGATCAATTTTACCTGCTTTTACCAACAAACGGCTTTCATACAATATTCACAACTGGTCACATCAGCCTGGCAATAGCCATCAGGGAGTGTTATGTCTTAACCATATTACCTATTAACCGTAAATCCCTTATCCTATGAAAACTGGTCTGTTATTTAAACTTGCCTGCCTGTTGATTGCTGCTGTGGTATTATCTGTGCACCTGGTGTTCAAACCTAAAACAGAACACCGTTGAAAAACATTCAGGGATTTTATTGCTTCTTATTCAGAAAACAATAAAATCCCTGAATTACTGACTTATCTGTTATAATATTTATTCACTGCATCAGTACGGCTACGTACGTGCAGCTTTTCGTAAATATTATGTACGTGGCGTCTTACCGTTTCAATACTGATAAACAGGTTACTCGCAATTTCTTTGTACAAATAACCTTTCGACAACTGATCCAGGATTTCTTTTTCACGTGTAGTCAATGCTTCAAGCGCCGGATTCGGCTTGGCCTGCTTCTGGAAAAATGCCACCACCCTTCTCGCTATCTGCGAACTCATCGGGGAACCGCCATCATACAAATCACGGATAGCTTCCAGTAATTCGCCCGGAGATGTTTTCTTAAGAATATAACCACTTGCACCTGCCTCCAGCGCCATAAAGATTTTATCATCATCTTCATACACTGTCAGCATCATAAACTGCATATCAGGATGCTCCCGCTTTAACTGCGCAATACATTCAATACCATTCATGCCACCCGGCAGGTTGAAATCCATCAACACCACGTTAGGCATCAGTTGAGGGATTTGCTCCACGGCAGTTTCCGCATTATTGAATGTCCCTACACAGGCGTAACCGTCAGAACCATTAATCAGCAATTCCATAGCCGTGCGGATATCATGATTATCTTCTACTATCGCAATAGTGATAGTGTCCATGTTATCCTGGGACTTCTTCTTTGAGTATACCGTCATGTTTAAAAGGAATTATAACACTTAAATGTTATTAAAAACAAATGTATGTTAATTTAGTGGGATATCGAGAAAAACTATTGTTCCATTATTCGAGCTGATATCCGCATTTCCTCCAACTGATATCATTCTTTTCTGGATATTTTTTAATCCGTTTCCAAATAATCTAACCTTCTCCTGGTCAAATCCTTTTCCATTGTCCTTAATCATTATCGTCATATTTTTATGCATCTTCACTTCCACAATTACCTCTGTTGCCTTCGCATGTTTCACTACATTATGCAATGATTCTTTCACCGCCAGGTAAATATTCCTTCGTGTACCTCCACTCAGCTTAATGTTGGGAATCGTTTCTGGAATATAAAACTGATGCGTGATGTGCGCATGCTCGAGGAATTCTGCCGCAAAACTTCTCATATAAGCAATCAGATTGGCCAGCGAATCATTGGATGAACTCATCGCCCAGATAATCTCACTCATCTTGTCCACCATTTCTCCCGCCGTTTCAGAAATACGCTCTACTTCCCGCGTCTGGGAAGGATCCTGGATTTTCCGCTTAGCCACCTCACTCAGCAACCGGATAGTAGATAACCCCGATCCAAGATCATCATGCATGTCACTGGAAATACGCGCCCGCTCCTGGTCTACCGCCTGCTCCTTTTCCAGCTTCAGCTTCTCATGCCGTATCTTATAATCCAGATACAGGGTAGAGAAATAATAAGCAATGCCCAGCAACAGCAGCAATAGTAAAAACCGGAACCACAACGACTGCCAGAAAGGAATCCGGATCACGATCTCCAACGTGGTGGGAACAGTACTCCAGATATCATCATTATTCGATGCTCTCAGCTTAAAAACATAACTGCCGGGATGCAGGTTGGTATAACGCGCCATCCTGAAAGTTCCGGCCTGCACCCAGTCCTCATCCGCGCCTTCCAGCTTATACTGCACCTTGTTCTTTAATGGATTGGTATACTCCAGCGGCACAAATTCTATCGCAATAGTATTCTGGTTATAAGGCAACTCTATTTTCTTCAGTAACGAAATAGCCGTGTCAGATTCGTAAGGCTTGTCCAGCACTTCCATCCGGCGGATGATCACTTTGGCATTGGATAAATTGTCGCGGAAATTCTTTGGATAAAATCCGTTTACACCACGGATACCACCAAAAAATAATTCGCCGTCGATAGACTTGTAAAATGCACCGGTGTTAAACTCGTTCGACTGTAATCCATCTTCATAATTATAAGTAGTGATTTCACCGGTCAACGGATTGATCTGCGACAACCCTTTATTATGGCTCACCCAGATCCGGTCTTTATCATCCAGCAACACGCCGTACATATAATCATTGATCAGTTTGGGATTATCATAACTGTTGTAGTGTTGCTTGATGCGACCTGCATCATCCAGGATGAACAATCCTTTATTAGTGGCCACCAGCAACTCTTTATGCGCATTTTTATTGATGGATTTTACAGTAGTGCCGGGAGCAAGGAACACACTTTTCCAACGGGAGTCGGCCACACGTTTTATATACAGCGCCGATTTCGTACCCACGTACTGGTTACCCAGGTAGTCTTCATAAAAAGCAGTCAATACTTCATCCGAAAAATTATGTACTACCGCTACTTCGTATCCTTTCTCAGTATTATCAAACATCAGCAGGTAGCCGCCATAATTGAAATACAATTGTCCGTTAGTACGTTTAAACAGGAAGGGGAAAGGTGCAAGCTGCGTAGGTAAACCCAATGCCGTTACCTTTCCTGTAAGATCCAGGAAAGATTTGGTTTCTACATTGAACAACCCGATGTGCATACCCGCAAAGTGCAGCCAGAGCTGATCTCCATTCTCCCTGCAAATAGCGCCCAGATCGTTGCCGGGAAACTTCCCGGGATATAATTCATTGGAAATACGCTCCAGGAATTTTCCTCCATCTTCATAAATATTCAATCCGTCCCGCATCAGTCCCACATACAACTTGCCATCATCATGCTTGTACACAGCCTGCACCATGTTGTGCGTGATGTAAGGCGACCGGTAAAGGTTAAACACTTTTTTATGCGGGGAATATTTTTTCAGACCGTCGCCATCGGTGCCTACCCACATGTTATCGGCCACATCCCGGTAAAGCCACGATACATCATTAAACGACCTCGTTTCAAAAGTATTAAAGCTCACAATATGCCGCACAATTTCATTACGCGCAATACTGTATATCAGCACGCCATCGCTCCCGCCTATCCATACGTTGCCGTACTGATCCAGTTCAGACACAGCAGGAATGAATGGTTCCCCCTTTTCATTCTTCATATCAAAAACCAGGTCGCTGAATTTGTTGCGTTGCTTGTTAAAGAGCGTAATATGACCTGCACTGATAATGATCATGGAGTCTTTGTTCAGGTTGCGCAACAACGGCTTATCGCCCACACCGGGCAAACAATAGGTGGAGATGCGGAGGTTTTTGATATTCAGGGAAAAAAGTTCGCCCTGATCTCCGTTCATCCAGATGGTATTCCCATCTTTCATAACTGCGGAAGGCAATATCCGTCTTTGGGTAAACTGCGGCGGATACAGGATGATACGGCGTATGGCGTAAGTGGTATTATCCAGCACGTAGATGCCTTTCATTGGTCGCCATACCCACAGCGTATTAGAAGCCGTGTCTTCTCCCAGGATCGCAAACTTCACATTACTATCACGTTCCGCGGCATTTACAATGGTGGTATCTTCCAGCAGTTTGCTAAAGTTGTTCTTGTATTTATCGTACACGCTGATCCCATTGTTATGGGCCAGCAGCAGTTGGGAGCGACTGTCTTTATAAAAAGAAAAACCTTTATACCCTTTCAGATCAAAACGGTTGATAACCGCGCGGTTGCCGGTAGATCCGCGGGCTACCAGCTCTCCCTTTCCTTCGCCTGCCTTGTAAAGAGCGCTTGGTTTGTACCGGTATTCATTAAAGGTATAGCCATCGAAACGGTTGATCCCGTCGCGGGTGGCAATCCACATAAATCCCTGATCGTCGCGGGTGATATCGAATACCGTGCTTTGAGAAAGGCCCTCATTAACGCTGTAGCTGTCAAAAATGTATGGTTTGTCCTGCGCATACAGTACCCCGGAGAAGAGTCCCCATATACAGCATAGGATAAACATTTTTAAGCGACGCGGTTGATGCACTGGAATATTGTTAATGAGTAAGCAGGTTAGGTAATCTGCAAATATATAAATCTGTGTCACACTTTGTAGCAATTTTGTAATTTTCTTCCCGGTAACAGATTGGGAATAAACGAAATACTTTATGAATACAGCCAACACTACATCCGGCACACCAGGCTTAGATACCCGGCAGTGGCCCTTTATCACTCACAAATGCAGGGCGCTGCGCCGCCTGTTGCTGTTGGGATGCTATACTTTAATATTTACGTTTCACCCGGCAGCCGCCCAGGAAACAGCAGCCGGTTATCATATAAACATCATATCGGCTACTCCGGTTCAAAGTATCCGGGGCCTCAGCGTGGTAACAGATGAGGTGGTATGGGCCTCCGGTACCGGTGGCAAGGTAGGCAGCAGCACCGACGGCGGTAAACACTGGAAATGGACCACTGTTACCGGCTGCGATAGCTGCGACTGGCGTTCGCTGTATGCTTTTGATGCCCGTAAAGCCATTGTATTGAATGCCGGCGCCCCGGCGCTGATTTTTTTAACGGAAGATGGGGGGAATTCCTGGAAACAGGTATTCTACGATAACAGGCCGGGCATTTTCTTTGATGCCATGCAGTTTTTTAACGAACGGGAAGGTATCGCTATCGGTGATCCGATCGACGGGAAATTTACTGTCATCCGGACACATAACGGTGGCCGCAGCTGGAAAGCCGACCCCACTCCCACTTTGCCGGCCGCGGCAGAAGGAGAAGCCATCTTCGCCGCCAGCGGCACCAGCATGGTGCTGTTTCCCGGGAACAAGGTTTACTTCGCCACCGGCGGCCAGGTAGCCCGGCTCTTTAAAAGCGCGGATAACGGACAAGCCTACACGATCCCGCTGATACAGGGCAGCAGTACTACCGGCGTATTTTCCATCGCCTTCCGCGACACCGCCAACGGGATCGCCGTAGGGGGCGACTATAAGCAGGATACCGCCCGGAAAGGCAACTGTATGCTCACCGCCAACGGCGGCCGGAGTTGGGAAGCTCCCGCTGTCCCTCCCGGCGGATACCGCTCCTGCGTGGCCTGGATCACCCCGCAGCTGCTCATCGCCACCGGCACCTCCGGCACTGATATTTCAGAAGATGGCGGTCATCACTGGAAAACGATCGGTAAAGGATTTAATGTCGCCGCAAAAGCAAGAAAAGGAACAAAAGTATATGTAGCCGCAAAAGAGATCGGGGTGCTGGACAACCGTTAACCCGGCCCGCTGCCAACAAAAAGGTGCTCCTGGAAAGGTGCACCCACTAAAATAGGTTAAAGCAAAAAGTAAATTTATTGATATGAAGTTAATAAGTAATTTATTTACTTGCTGAGATATTTTGCAAAGCAGCTAATTTAAAGGGTAAACGTAGAAAAAGAAGCATCTAACGCAAAAGGACTACCACTACTCTGATTTTTTTATGTAATTTAAGACCTCGTTAACGCATTACCGCGCATCCAGAAAAAGAGATTATGCAAGTTGAAACCTCGTCCAGTAAATACGGCGCCAAACACTATCCCGATGGTATCAGGGATTGGAAAAAAGAAGGAAACTACTTTTGTTTTTATACTACAGAAACAATTCTCGAAATAAGGGTAATTGCCGACAAGATCATCCGCTTCAGATATGCTGCGGAAGGCTCTTTTCAACGGGACTTCTCCTACGCCACCAGCGATACGCTGGAAGAATCCCCCATCGCATTCGGGATCAAAGAGTGGGAAGAAACTTTTGAGATCTATACAGACGAACTAAAGGTATTTATAGCACGCGATAACCTCCGCATCACCATTTCAGATAAGGAAGGAAAAGTGATCAACCAGGATGAAATGGGTTACCACTGGCAACACTACCTCCTCAAAGGAGGTAAAATCCAGTATTGCAGCAAGTTAGTACAGGAAGGGGAATGCTTCTACGGGTTGGGCGACAAGCCCACCGAGCTGAATCTCCGGGGCAAACGCCTGGAAAACTACGGAACCGATGCCTATGGTTATCAGAAAGATACCGATCCGCTGTACCGGAACATCCCTTTTTATTACGGCCTGCATCATGGCGTCGGCTACGGCATTTTCTTCGATAACACCTTCCGCACCATCTTTGATTTTGGTAAAGAAAGGGAAGATGCCTGCAGTTTCTGGGCCCGCGGCGGTGAAATGAACTACTATTTTATTTACGGCCCCGACCTGCTGGAAGTGGCCGAGTCCTATACAAAAATCACCGGTACCCCCGAACTGCCCCCATTATGGGCATTAGGATACCACCAGTGCCGCTGGAGCTACTACCCCGACACCCGCGTAAAGGAAATCGCAAAAGAATTCCGGAAACGGAAGATTCCCTGCGATGTCATCTACCTGGATATCGATTATATGGATGGCTTCCGCTGCTTTACCTGGAACAAGGAATGGTTCCCCGATCCCGCAGGATTGATCAAAGAACTGGCCGCCGAAGGCTTTAAAGTAGTAGTGATCATTGATCCCGGCATTAAGGTAGACACCGACTACGCTGTATACCAGGAAGGCATCAAAAACAACTACTTCTGCAAACGCGCCGATGGCGCACTCATGGAAGGAGACGTTTGGCCCGGCAAATGCGTATTCCCCGACTACACCAACCCCGAAGTACGGGAGTGGTGGAGCAGCCTGTTCAAAAGCCTGGCCGAAACCGGCGTACGCGGCGTATGGAACGATATGAACGAACCCGCCGTATTTGAAATGGGCTCCTTCCCCGAAGATGTCCGTCACGACTACGACGGTGAAGAGGTTAGTCACCGCAAAGCCCATAACGTATACGGCCACCTGATGAGCAAGGCCACCGCAGCCGGTATGAAAAAATACCTGATGCCCAACCGCTCCTTTCTCATTACCCGCTCCTGCTATGCAGGCGCACAGCGCTGGTCTTCCGTATGGACCGGCGATAACGTATCCAGCTGGGAACACCTCTGGCTGGCCAGCGTGCAATGCCAGCGTTTAGCCGTTTCCGGTATTTCCTTTACCGGCAGCGATATCGGCGGCTTCATCGGCGAACCCGATGGCGAGCTGTATACCCGCTGGATTCAGCTGGCCGTTTTCCACCCGCTCATGCGTACGCACTCCGCCAGTAATGAAACCGGCTTTAACCAGGAGCCCTGGAGCTTTGGGCCGGAGTACGAAAAAGTAGTGACCAAGTTTATTACGTTAAGATATAAGCTGCTCCCCTATCTGTACACCACCTTCTGGCAATACGCCACCCACGGTACGCCCATGCTGCGCCCCCTGGCTTTTGTGGCGCAAACAGATGCGGCCACGCATAACTGCTCGCACGAGTTTATGTTCGGCGATTCCCTGCTGATCAGTCATGTAAGCGAAAAAGGTATGCAGGAAAAAGCAGTATACCTCCCCGCCGGCAACTGGTACTATTTCTGGAACGATCAGAAATATGCAGGCGCAAAAGAAATCAAAGTAAAAACACCGCTGGATGAAATCCCCCTGTTTGTAAAGGCCGGCGCTGTATTACCGGAATTCCCGGAAATGCAGTACACCCAGCAAACACCGGTTACAGAAATGCTGCTGCATGTTTACTTTGGTGATACAGAAGTGAAGAGCGTACTGTACGAAGATGCCGGCGATCACTACGGCTACAAAAACGGACAGTATAACGTAATCCGCTTCAAACAACGTTCTACCGCACAACAATTCTATCTTAAAAAACAATTTTATATCAACTACGAAACATCATACAAAAATCACCGGATTATTGTACATGGCCTTCCCTTCAAACCCACTACGCTCGTGGTAGACGGACAAGCCATTGCCTTACTGCCGGAAAACCTGCTGGCAGATAATACCGTGTCATTTGTGGTACCAAGAAACTTTGAAGAAATATCAATGAAGTAGAAACAGATCCGATAAAGTGGTAAGAAAAAAGAAAGGCACTTCAGATAGAGATCTCGCGCCGGTTTCATAACCTATGCCAACTTTAGAGATATAAAAATAGATGCTTAATATCATTGTACAAAATGTTCACAGGCGATAAACGCACAATGAACAAAATGAATAACTCCTTAACATTGAATTAAGAGTCCTGGAATCAGAAATCACAGAAAGTAACCTGTAGATCCACTCTGAATAAGGGTTACATCTTAAAAAATCAATTTAGCAATATTCACAAAAACGTAAAGGCTCAATGATGAATCACCATCATTGAGCCTTTTTCACGTTGATGATATTTGTTTATGCTTAATAAAAAATAGACAAGAAGAAAATAGAGGTCAATGCACAAAACACCAAAAAGATAAAAATAGCCCTGAAAAGGATTTCCATCCTGTCAGTAGTATATTCCATTCCGTGTAGTTCCTGAGGATTTTCCGCGTGGTTGATAGTAAGGCTTTTCATACAAACAAGTTAAAAGGATCTGCAATAAAAATTTATTGGTGACTTACGGGTTCTATAAGATCACATCCTATTGATGAAATTACATAAAAAAAAGCTAAAACAGACAATTCTTTTTGTTCATTTTAGCCTCCCGTCTGTTCATTTTGGTTACCCCTTCTTTTTCTGCTTACCGGCATTTTCATGCGGCAGCTGTAACGGAGCCTTCTTTACAGCAGGTGCGGCAACTTCGGTACTATCTCCCAACTCATCTGCAGTAACGGTTTCCCCCCGCTTGTAATACTCCTTCACCATCTTCCCCGTTTCTTCATCATATAACTTCCACACCCCGTTACGAACGGAATTACCTAACCTTACAATCTCCGTGGGCGTTTCTGCGTTGGTCACCGGATCAATGATCATGATGGTATCCCGCTGCCCCTCAATTTCAGTAGCCAGGAAAGCACCTTCCTCACTCAGCTTCCCGTTAGGGAAATAATATTTGCAATAACCATCCAGCACGTTGTTCTTATAAGTTTCCTCTGCCAGTAAATTACCAATGGCAGAAGTCTTTTTCCAAACACCCTCCTTCCGGCCGTTTTTATACACGCCTTCCCACGTATAACCCGGCTCTCCCCTCACTTCCCCCACTTCCTCTACCCAACGCCCCTGCTTACGGCTTTGCCCGTCGCGCTGGTTCACCTTCGCCTGGGCCATCCCCATGCTGCAAACACTCAATAACAACAGGTATAAAAACAACAGTTTCTTCATAGATATTACTTTGTCTCAAGTTAAATATTTTACGCATGTATTTAACGCAGGTATCAACTCCCGTATTGCCTTCCCTGCTATTAAACGCTGTATTGCATAAAAATAATTTGGGAAGATAAAAACAGGCCCCCCATTTTCATCTTCCCAAATCCTTTATAATCCAAAAAGTAAAATCAAAGTAATCAGTATAATCAGTCTAATCCTGAGAAAGACAACATCCACGTTACTTATGCAGCTGGATATCCCCTATCCGCGTGTCTTTCCCCCGTTCTACCTTCACACCGGTAACCGTAGTATCCTGGTAACCGTTGGAGGCATTTACAAAAACATTCCAGTCGTCGCCCACTTTCAAACCACGTACCTTGTACTCTCCGCTTCTCCATGGCAGTGCATATAAAGTATCATTGCTGTTGTTGTAAATAGAAATTACCGGGTAAGCGTCCCACGGGGTTACCTTACCTGAAATGCTGCCCATTTTAAGAATGGTAAATACATTAATGTAGGGTTTGAGGATGAATTGTCCATTCCGTACTTTGATAATAGAACGCTGTATATCAAAGTCCAGCCACAACTGCAGATTATCCGCACTCAGCTCGTCCCATTCGTTATGACGCACCCTCACAATGATCTTCGACTGACCGGAGATCGATTTCACCGGGTAAGTAACGCCATCTTTTACCAGCGAATTCTGGTCGCCAATGGTAATACGGATCCGTTCCATCGTTCCTTTTGCTACCACGCCGCCGGCCAGCAGGGTATCGGCTCCGTTCCTCAATGTCAGCAGGTCATAAACACCAGGGTTAATATCCAATGAATCCCACAACTGGCAGGTATCCCGCCCGCTGTTCCGGTCGTGGTCGCGGTCCTCATCCCACCAGCAACGGTCGCGGTCCGACCAGTTGTCGTCGTCCGTTTTCCCGCAGGTGTCCACCAGCACTTCCACACTGCGGATGTCCAGTAGTACTTTATCGAAGTAACCCGGATCATCTGACAAATAAAGACTTACTTTTTGCTTATTGTCCGGAATCGGCGTGGTGGAAGCAGAATTATCCTTTTTACAGGCGCCTGCTAATGTAACAGCAGCCAACACTGCTATCACCAAACCATGCCCCGGTTTGCGGAGAATGTTTTTCATAAAAAGAACGGTTTTATGTAACTAAATAAAAATATGGACGAATTGATCTGGTTGAAATACTGACACCTCATAAAACGTACCACCATAGCCGGTTATTGCAACAGGATCAGATTGCTGATAGATGGAAAAAAGAAGGCAAAGTTTAACCGGGTAAACACTTTTTTTGAGAGTTTTTTTAAAGAGATTGATTCACTTGAAACTGTATGTTCCGATTTTTTTTATCTTAAAAAAATAAAGGAGATGAAAACAGGATCTCCCTGCTTTATCTCCTTTAAAAATTTTATCTCAATAAATAATCAGTCAACTACGATTACTATTACCGGCCGGCACTCAACGTTCACCCAGGCTCAGAAGCTTTAGTATAGTGGCCCCCAAAGGTGGTAAACGCAAAGAAATCGTATAATCCCTGCCGTTATATATCTGTTTAACGGTACGGATTACACCGGTATTCACCACGCCACTGCCGTAGTACTTCGGGGCATCGCTGTTCATTACTTCTTCCCACTCACCTGCTACGGGAAGCCCCACCAGGTAGTTTTCCCGCACTACCGGCGTCATGTTCAATACCACCAGCAAAATATCACCGGCTTCTTTTCCTTTCCGCACATAAGCCAGCACACAGTTATCATAATCATTTACCGTGATCCACTCAAAACCCGCAGCATCAAACTGTTGTTCATATAACGCGGTAGTAGTGGCGTAAAACTGGTTAATGTCTTTTACAAAAGCTGTCAAACCCTGATGGGTGGGATGCTTCATCAGGTGCCAGTCCAGCTCCCCACGGTAATTCCATTCAGATGTTTGCCCAAACTCATCTCCCATAAACAGCAACTTGGTGCCGGGATGGGTATACATATAACTATACAACAACCGCAGGTTGGCTAACTTCTGCCAGTCGTCGCCAGGCATCTTATACAGCATGGGCGACTTCCCGTGTACCACTTCATCATGACTCAGCGGCAGCATAAAGTTTTCTCCGAACGCATACACCAAACTGAATGTCAGATCGTTCTGGTACCACTTCCGGTGAATAGGGTCCTTTTTAAAATAGTCGATGGTATCATTCATCCAGCCCATCATCCATTTCATCCCAAAGCCCAGTCCACCCATAAAAGTAGGCCGGGATACGCCATAGTGGGAAGTAGAATCTTCCGCAATGGTTTGTACATCCGGGAACAGGGCATATATCGTTTCATTCAGCTTCTTCAGAAAACTGATGGCTTCCAGGTTCTCATTGCCCCCCACTTCATTGGGTTCCCACCCGCCTCTCTCCCTGGAATAATCCAGGTGGATCATCGATGCCACCGCATCTACGCGGATAGCATCCACATGGAACCGGTCGAACCAGAAAACAGCATTGCTCAGTAAAAACGACCGCACCTCATTCCGCGCATAATTGAAAATATAACTGTTCCAGTCCGGATGATAACCCTTACGCATATCCGCATATTCATACACATGCGATCCGTCGAAACGGAACAACCCATGCGCATCATACGGAAAATGCGACGGCACCCAATCCAGGATCACGCCAATACCCGCCAGGTGAAAAGCTTCCACCATCTCCATAAAATCCTGCGGCGTACCATACCTGGAAGTAGGCGCAAAGTACCCGGTGATCTGGTACCCCCAGGAACCATCAAAAGGATGCTCCATAATGGGCATCATCTCCACATGGGTAAAGCCCATCTCCTTTACATAAGGCACCAGCATATCGGCTATTTCCTGGTAAGAATACACCCGCTCCGGATCAGAGGGATCAGGGCGGCGCCAGGAACCGAGGTGTACCTCGTATACGGCAAAAGGACTGTCGAGCGCATTGTTTTTTCGTCGGTGATCCATCCACTTCTTATCATCCCACTCATAATCCAGCGGGCATACCACCGACGCCGTTTTAGGACGTACCTCCCAGTGATTGGCATAAGGATCTCCCTTGATCAGCTCTTCCCCGCTGTTGGAGCGGATAAAATACTTATAGAGTGCGCCGGGCTTCACGCCGGGCACAAAACCTTCCCAGATACCGGAGCTGTCCCACCGTGGGTAAAGCGTATGGGTGTAATGATCCCATCCGTTAAAATCCCCCATTACTGCTACAAATGCTGCGTCCGGCGCCCAAACGGCAAAGTACGTACCATGGGCGCCTTCTACCTCCATAGCATGAGCGCCAAACTTTTCGTATAGCCGGTAATGTGAGCCTGCCTGGAAAAGCGTTATATCACTGGAAGAAAAAAGAGTAAATGGTTCTACGTACTGTAAAGCGCGATTTGTATCTCCGGTCATAATAACGTGTGAATTGGGTGTCTTGATGAACAAGATAGTTTAAATTTGGGAAAATGACCTATACTATGAAACAGATATTTACATAAAAAGAAAAAGGTGCCCGATGGACACCTTTTCTCTTTTTATATCGCTATTCCGTTACCGGATTAGTATTTTTTCTTGTACGGAGGTTTGCCACCGCTGCCGAAAGACTCACGTCTGTCGCCACCGCTGCGGCTACCACCCGGGCGGCTGCCACCTTCTGCGCTCCAGCTTCTTTTACGCGGACCATCTTCACGACGCGGACCACGATCGCCACCACCACCGGTACGGGGGCGTCTGTCGCCATCCTGGGACATTTCTATCCTCACGCTGCGGCCGTTGTACTCCACTTTCTTGAAAGCTTCGGTTACTTTTGGCAGTTCTTCGTTCTCTACTTCAAAGAAGGAATAAACACCCTTCAGATCGATACGGCCGATTTTATTGCCACGGAGACCAGTATTGTCACACAGGTAACGGAGCATATCGCCACGGTTGAAATCATCTACTGAACCCAGGTTGATGAATAAACGGGTGAATTTGCCATCGCTTCTGCGCGGACCTCTGTCATCGCCCAGTGTACCGGCGCGTCTGTCGTCTTTTGCATTCAGATCAGGCGCATCCTGGTAGTATTCCAGGAACTGGTTGAATTCCAGGGAAGCAAAACGTTTGATCAGGTCTTCCTTGGTCATGGAGGCAAACTCTTCGTTGATGCGCTCCATGTAAGGTTCAATCTGTTCTTCGTTTACTACTACGTTATGTACTTTATGTACCAGGCCAAACAGTTGTTTTTCACATACTGCGAAACCATCCGGTACTTCAGCTTTTACAAATTTCTTCTGGATCACACGTTCAATCTGGCGGATCTTTCCGGTATCACGGCTGCTGATGATAGCAATAGAGATACCTGATTTGCCGGCACGACCAGTACGGCCGCTTCTGTGTGTGTAGTTTTCTACGTCATCCGGTAAATCGTAGTTGATAACGTGTGTTACGTTGTCCACGTCGATACCACGGGCAGCCACATCTGTAGCCACTAATACCTGCAGCGCTCTTTCGCGGAAGCGTTTCATCACCTTATCACGCTGTTGCTGGGTTAAGTCGCCATGCAGGGCATCTGCATTGTAACCGTCCTTGATCAGCGATTCAGCAATTTCCTGGGATTCAATTTTGGTACGGGTAAAGATGATACCAAAAATTTCAGGGTTGAAATCCACGATACGTTTGAGGGCCGCATATTTTTCACGCGGGCGCACTACGTAGTATTCGTGTTCTATATTAACGTTACCGCTGTTTTTGTTACCTACGGTCAGTTCAAACGGATCCTCCATGTATTTCTTGGCGATACGGCGAACTTCCTGTGGCATGGTAGCAGAAAACAACCAGGTAGTTTTACCTTCAGGGGTGTTAGACAGGATGCTGTTGATGTCTTCCTGGAATCCCATGTTCAGCATTTCATCTGCTTCATCCAGTATAGCATAACGCACATTGTCAAAATTAACCGCACCACGGTCAATGATATCCAGTAAACGGCCGGGAGTAGCCACCACAATGTGTACTCCTCTTTTCAGTTCACGCAGCTGCTGAACAATGCTGGAACCGCCATATACCGCTACGATGCTCACATCGCCGAGGTATTTGCTGAAGTTTTTCAGATCATTGGTGATCTGTAAACAGAGTTCACGGGTAGGACATAAAATCAGTCCCTGTGGTTTATTTATTTTCAGATCCAGTTGCTGTAGCAAAGGCAGGCCAAATGCAGCAGTTTTACCGGTGCCCGTCTGGGCAAGACCTACGAAATCGCGGTCACCTCCTAACAATACTGGTATTGCCTGTTCCTGGATGGGAGTTGGGGAAACGAAGCCCAGGTCCGTAATTCCCTTTAAGATAGGCTCTTGTAAGCCCAGTGATTCAAATGTAGTCATTGATTTGCATTAATCAAGCTCCGTCGGGAGCTGTGGATATAGCTTTTAGCAGTTAGCTATCAGCTGTTAGAAATATTATTTCAGCTTTTAGCGTTAGCTATCGGCTGTTGGTGGCTTTCAGTGATTAGCTGTTAGCTACCAGTTCTCCTTCGAGGTCGTAATCAAACGCCTTGGTGATCCGTACTTCTACAAAGTCGCCCGGTTTCAGGCGTTTGGTAGTGTCTATAATCACTTCGTTGTCTACTTCCACCGAATCAAACTCGGTACGGGCAAGGTATCTGCCTGCCTCTTTTTTATCTACTATTACTTTAAAGATCTTCCCTACTTTTTCCTGGTTTTTTTCCAGGGAGATTTCCTGCTGCACTTCCATAATTTCCTGCGCTCTGCTCTCCTTTTCTTCTGCCGGGATATTATCCTCCAGCTCGTAGGCGCTGGTTCCTTCTTCATGACTGTAGGTAAACACCCCTACACGGTCAAAACGCATTCTTTCCAGGAAACCTTTCAGCTCTTCCACGTCTTCTTCCGTTTCACCGGGGAAACCGGCAATCAGGGTAGTACGTAAACAGATACCCGGTACTTTGGCACGGATGTCATGCACCAGCTGTTCAATTTCCTCCCTTGTAATCTGACGCTTCATAGCCTTCAACATGGCATTGGAAGCATGTTGCAGCGGCATGTCAATATACTTGCAGATATTCGGGAACTCGTTCATCACATCCAGGATCTCCATCGGGAATTTGGTGGGATAAGCATAATGGAGACGAATCCATTGCAGTCCTTCCACTCCGGCCAACGCACGCATCAGGTCTCCCAAACGGCGTTGCTTGTACAGGTCCAAACCATAATAGGTCAACTCCTGCGCAATGAGCATGATTTCCTTTACACCGGATTTCACCAGTTTCTGCGCTTCTGTTACCAAGTCCTCAATAGGCTTGGAAACATGGCCACCCCGCATCAGCGGAATAGCACAAAAAGAACAGGTACGGTTACAACCCTCTGCTATTTTCAGGTAAGCATAATGAGACGGGGTACTCAGTAATCTTTCTCCAATCAGTTCTGCTTTATAATCTGCATCAAATTTTTTCAGTAACAGGGGCAATTCCATCGTTCCAAACCATGCATCTACTCCTCCTATTTCTGATTCCAGGTCGCCCCGGTAGCGTTCACTCAAACAACCCGTTACATAAACCTTATCCAGCTTGCCACGTTGTTTCAGCTCTACCTGCTCCAGGATGGTATTAATCGATTCTTCTTTGGCCTTGTCAATAAATCCGCAGGTGTTCACCACAACAATGTTATGATCGCGTTTTGCACTTTCATGCACTACATCGATTTCATTAGCCATGAGCTGACCGCTCAGTACTTCTGAATCCACCATGTTCTTGGAACAACCAAGCGTAATAATATTAACCTTGTCTTTCTTTAAAGTTTTTGTCTTCAAGCGCGAATGTTTTAAACAAGCGGTCAATCATTTGTTGAGCCGCTACCGCCACGAAGACACACAGACACTGATTGAATGTAACAGCAGACTTACTGTATGTGACTTGAGTCTTAGTGGGGGTTAAGGAAGGTGCAAAGGTAGTAAAAAGATTTGACAATTGGAAATTAATGCTAAGTAACTGTTCATTAGTTACTTAGCATAACGTTGGAACCAGGTCAGCCCAGCGTTTGCATGGCCTTGTCGGCACGCTCGCGGGCCTTTTGTCTTTTATAATGGTACCACCACTTGGGCGCCATCTTAATCATGAGGTTATTCATTCCCCGCAGCCCTACCAGGTGGTAAAGCCCGTTTAGTTTATTGACGAAAGAAGGGTCCAGCGCCCGGAGACTCATGGCAAAACCGCCATCCAGGTACTCCATATGATGCCAGTAGCCCGCCGGCATAAACATGGTATCGCCGTGGTTCAGGATGGTAGTGTATCCCCGCGCATGTTTCAGCGCCGGAAACTGGTCCTGGTCCAGCTGCTCATGCCAGTTCACGAAGTTAGCCGCGCTCTCCACGGTAAAAGGCATCCGGTAAATGAGGGGCGATTGGTTGTTTTCCAGCAGCAATACCCGCTTACGCCCAATAAACTGGGTATGGAAAATGTGCGAAAGGTCAATGTCATAATGCATATGTGCTACCGAACCGGCACCACCCACAAATAACATCGGGTACTTCTTCAGAAACCCGGAGGCAAATTCATCCGGGAAAGTAAAATCTTCCACCAGCTGGGGAGCATGCTGAAAAATATTGAACAGGAAAATCCGGAGCGCTACCGGTCCCTGCTGTATCATGTCGAGGTATGCCCCGAAAGTAATGTAATCATCCGCCCCGTTTACAAGGGTATTTTCGTTGGCGCGCTCATTATTGTATACCCCAACCGTTTTGCTGCCGACTATTGATTTGAAATAATCCCATGTCCACTTGTTGTAGGCCGGCCAGTGTTTGCTAAGTGCCGCCGCCGGAATAATTACAGGTTTACGTGGCTGGTAATAGTTCTTCTTGAATTCCGCTGGTGTAATATCTTCAACTCGATCTATGTGCTGTACTATCATACTTACGAATTGTTAAAAAGGGTACAAAAAGGGAACAATTATCCAAATTTAATAAATGCAGTGCGATTTTATAATTACAAACAAAGAGCTTTAATGTTGATCAAAAAATGAGCCGGGCTCCTGTTGGAGCCCGATTGCCTTTACTTAAAGTAAAATATTAGATAAGGTTTATGCTGATTGATAAATAACATTCACAATAGTCAGAAAATCAGGCATTTACACTAAAGAGTGAATCTACGAAAGACTCTTTATTAAATACCTGCAAATCCTCCATCTTCTCACCAATACCAATATATTTTACCGGTATCTTAAACTGGTTGGCAATGGCCAGTACCACACCACCCTTCGCGGTGCCGTCCAGTTTGGTAATAGCCAGGGCTGTTACCTCTGTGGTAGCGGTGAACTGTTTAGCCTGTTCCAGCGCATTTTGCCCGGTAGAGCCATCCAGCACCAGCAGTACTTCATGCGGGGCGTCAGGGATCACTTTCTTCATCACCCGCTTAATTTTGCCCAGTTCATCCATCAGGTGGAGTTTGTTGTGCAAACGGCCGGCGGTATCTATAATAATTACATCCACATCTTTGGCTGCGCCGCTCTGTACCGTATCAAAAGCCACTGCGCCGGGATCGGATCCCATCTGCTGCTTTACAATAGGCACGCCCACTCTTTCACTCCAGATCGTCAGCTGATCTACAGCCGCCGCACGGAAAGTATCTGCCGCACCCAGCATCACCGACTTACCCGCTTTCTTAAAGTTGTAGGCCAGCTTACCAATGGTGGTGGTTTTGCCCACACCATTTACACCTACCACCATAATCACGTAAGGCTTCTTACCAGCCGGTATGTCGAAATCACGGAAGCCACTATCCGGCGCATCTATCAGCAATGCTGCAATCTCTTCCTGCAACATTCTGTTCAATTCACTGGTTCCCAGGTATTTATCCTTAGCCACGCGCTGCTCTATGCGGTCAATGATCTTTACGGTTGTGTCTACACCAACGTCTGCAGAAATAAGGGCGTCTTCCAGGTTATCCAATACTTCGGTGTCTACGGTGGACTTCCCTGCAATGGCGCGTCCTATTTTACTCAGGAAGCTCTCTTTGGTTTTTTGTAAACCCTGATCCAGATTTTCCTTCTTCTCCCTGGAAAATAGTTTATTGAAAAAGCTCATAATTTAGATTAATTGGGTCCGGTACATTCCGGTTTTTTCGTTAGGGTGCTAAAATACGCGAAAATTCGCGGATTTAAGCGAGTTTTGTCTTTCTCCGGATTAAACTGATTACACTGATTACCTTGATTTGATCACTTGTGATTTTAAAGGATTTGGGGAGATATAAACGAATATATCCGCTTATATCTCCCCGAATCTTGAAATCAAAAAAAATCCAAAAGTAAAATCAGCGAAATCAGTGTAATCAGTTTAATCATGAGTGAGACAACCTCCGCACAAACGCAAAAAGCTGTCCCTTAACAGGACAGCCTTTCAGTATTATTAGTAAAGCCGAATTACTTTTGGGTCATGTACTCCTGGATCTTATCCTTGTGCACGATTGCTTCCTTAAAAGTATAAGCACCGGTTTTAGGAGAGCGGATAGCTCTGATAACCTTGGTCCATACCTTTGATTCAGCTGCTGCTTTAGTATCTTTTACTTTCGCGTTCTTTGAAGCTACTTTTGCCATGGTATTCTATTGTTTTTATGGTCCAATGGCTAATTGGCAGTATGCTAATACAGCCATTTCACCATTAACAATTACTTATTTAATTTCTTTGTGTACAGTCACTTTCCTTAAAATAGGATTGTACTTTTTCAACTCCAGACGCTCAGGAGTATTTTTCTTATTCTTGTTAGAGATGTAACGGGAAGTTCCGGGTTGGCCAGAAGCTTTGTGCTCTGTGCACTCCAGAATTACCTGCACTCTATTACCTTTTTTTGCCATTGTGTATTACAAATTAAGTGAGTCTTAGAATTAGATTGCCTGACCAGCTGCACGCAATTCCTTCACAACTGCATACAAACCTCTCTTGTTGATGGTTCTTAAACCGTCAGCAGAAACTTTCAATGATATCCATTTGTCCTCTTCTGCCAGGAAAAAACGTTTCTTTTGCAGGTTAGGAAGAAACCTTCTGTTCGTCTTAATGTTGGAGAAGGAAACATGGTGACCTGTAATCGGCTTCTTTCCTGTCACCTGACATACTCTTGCCATGATCTAAAAATTTAGGAATGCAAAAGTCCAATTTATTTATGGATTTTGCAAATATTATTAAATGAATTTATTCACAAATGCATAAAAGTCACTCGTAAAAAGCGGCTTCTTAATAAGTGAACACAATGCAAAATATTGATAACCATTCGGTTATCAGGCAAATTTACATCTGTCTTTTGCCGAAAAATATTTTTTACAACAGTACGATCAGGCTACGTAAAACGGCTCCTAATCTTACCGATTCCAATACTCTTTGCTGATCCGTTCCATGTTTCAGCAACGCTTCTTCGTGCGAAGTTACGCACATTTCACATCCGTTCAATGCAGATACCACCAGGCTCAGTAACTCAAAAAATTCTTTCCCCAATACCGGGTTCGCCATAATGCTCATCCGGATGCCTGCAGGTGTAGTGGTGTAAAATTCCTTGTTCACAAAATGCCTGAAACGGTAATATACGTTATTGGCACTCATGAGGGAAGTACAGCTGATCACCTCTGCAATCTCCTTGTCCGTTGCTCCTTCCTGCACCGCCAGCTTCTCAAACGATGCCTGCAGATCCGCATGCTTCTCATTCACCGCCACAGCCAGCCCGATCATATACGCCTCTTTCTTCGACAAGGTAGCTGCCGCCAGCGAATTGGATACATTGATCTTCAGATCCTTCAGGTACCGCGCATCCACATTTACAAGGGATTGCAGTTTTCCTGAAACCGAATCTGCCGCTAACCCTACCGCTTCCAGTAATTGAACAGCCGTATCCTGATTTGTAGTTGCAAACATAATATGTAATTTTTTTATTTAATAATTTTATTAGCAGAAGAAGCTGTCCTGCCATGTTTATCCCGGCAGAACAACCTTCTTCCTAATAAAACAGTAAATGACTTGATTAATTAAGCAGTCAGCGTAGCTTCACCCTTAGTCCAGTTGCAAGGGCACAGCTCATCTGTTTGCAGGGCATCCAGTACACGCAGTACTTCTTTCACGCTACGGCCTACAGACAGGTCGTACAGGGAAACCCAACGTACAATACCCTGGGGGTCTACGATGTAGGTAGCACGGTAAGCCACTTTTTCATTGGCTTCCAGGATACCCAGCTCAGTAGCAAGGGATTTGGAAGTATCAGCCAGCATAGGGAACTGCAGGCCACGTAAATCTTCATGATCTCTTCTCCATGCAGCATGTACAAACTCACTGTCAGTAGATGCACCGATCAACACCGCATCACGATCAGCAAAATCCTGCGCATGTTTGTTAAATTCAGCTATTTCAGTAGGACATACAAAAGTAAAGTCTTTAGGCCACCAGAACATCACCATCCATTTGCCGGAGTTCTTCAGTTCTTCAGAAGACAATTCATAAAATTCTTTACCTTTTTCAATTGATACTACAGCCGTTTTTTTGAATTCGGGAAACTCTGACCCTACGGATAAGATAACATTTTTCATAATAACTAATTCTCTTTTTGATTTACAGACTAATGATTTTATTCTTTGACGCCGCAAAGATCACATTACATTCATTATTAATCAAATAGATTTTAAAAATGTGGTATTGAGTTTCTCTATATATGTGGCTTTTCACTGCGGTGGAGCGGGTAACAACGAACACGGCAACTATAAGCAAAAAAAATGTTCCGGACTTAACATTTTTATGCTATTTCTGTAACAATTTGGCACGTTATTTAGTTATATAAGTGGACTTTTTTTAATCAATTTAGCATGGAAATGAAGAAAAAATACTTTTTACTGGTGGTTATCACGATTGGACTTGCTTTGATCCCGTTTATTAAAAACAGCATCATCAAACACGATGAATTTGACGCTACCCGAGATCTGTTCATTTAGTGTTTAGCGGGTCCCATTGACCGTTTCTGAAAACACCCCAAAGTGGGGTCGGACTTTTATATGCCGGTAGGTACTGATGCGACCGGACTGCACTCCTGCCCCCTTAACTTTTATTATCTTTCACCTTACTCATATTTTATCATTAAAAAACGATTGGGAAACCATACCGGATAATTCCGTTATCGTCTCCCAATCGCTTCCAGGTGAATAACCAGCGTTATCAAAATCCCCGCTAACCCAATACAGTAAAAGGTTTCCAGATCAAGTCCACGTCCCCTCCACGTCACCTCCACCATTACTCCATGTCAAAGGCTACTCCTAAGCATGTCCACAGCCACTTCCAGGTATATCCCAGGTATGTAATCAGGTAGTTTCACTGATCATATCCGCAAAATTCCGGATACCGATCATTTTAGCAGAAGTATACCCCTCGGCATACTCCACCCCCACCATCTTACCCAACATCTTTGCACGGTAAATAACACTGTCGAAAAAGCCCGAACCGGAAATGTAAGTCTGCGGCTCATGGTCTTTCGGCGCCAGGAACTGCGAACTGAAGCTTTTAATCGCATCCAGCTTCTGTTCCATCACGGCACTGATATCTATTACAAAATCCGGCTCATGATAACGGTCCTGCAGGAAGTGAAAAACCTGCTTCGGACGCCACGCTTCCTGCGGCTGTCCATCTGCCATAGTCTCCACTTTTCTTAATCCCGCCAGGAAACAGCTGTCGGCAATCAGTTTGCCGGCCCTTCCGTGGTCAGGATGACGGTCGTCCATCGCATTGGCCAGCACGATGTCCGGGCGGTACTTCCGGATCGCCGTAATGATCGCCATTTGCTCCATGGTATCGTTTCTGAAAAAGCCGTCAGCAAGCCCCAGGTTCTCCCTCACTTCCAGTCCCATGATCTTCGCCGCTGCCTGTGCTTCCTGCTCACGCAGTTCCGGGGTGCCCCGGGTGCCCAGTTCCCCGCGGGTGAGATCCACCACGCCTACCTTCATTCCCTGCCGTGCATGCACCATCAGTGTGCCGGCGCACCCCAGCTCCACATCGTCCGGGTGCACCGCTATAGCCAGTATATCTAGTTTCATATGCTGTAAATTGAGGTGCAAAGATGGGAAAATATTTAATCTTCTGAACTGGTGATAACGATCCCGGCCTTGCGGTCCATCACCTGGTACTTATCCTGTACTTCCTTGTCGGAAATAACCTTTACGGAGCGGAAAGTTTTCCGGTCTACAGTCATCAAACCGGTTTCATTGGTAGGAGTAACCGGTTTCCCATTTACGATGAAGTAAAAGCTGCTGTCGTTGCCGTATTTACGCAACAAACTGTCATATGCGGGGGATTCACTGCTCAATAAGGCATTCACCCTTTTACGGGCAAAGGGTTTGGTTTCTATATACACCACGCCGTTCTCCGCCTGGCTGCCGTACTTCAGCACGGCTTTGGCGCCTTTGGCAATGGTGATCACGCCAATACGGTCGGGCGAAACCTGCCCGATGGCGGCCTGCGTTACTACCACGCTGTCCAGTACATACACGGGATCGTCATCGGCTACCTGTGCCGCTGCCCCAACAGAAATAAATAATAAGCTGATAAGTGAGATCCTTGCTTTCATAATAAGCCCTTTTTCATGACAGGCGAATATTACGAAGATAGCCCAATTAATTATAGGCGCGGAATTGCTGGTACATTTCCAGCTCCTGTACAATCACCTCGATGTCGCGGTCTTCCTGCTTGTCGTAATCACTTTTCAGGTTGCCTCCAAAAAAGAAAGCAACGGTTTGCCATACACGGGCATTAAAGCCGCCTTTAAGTTCCTTGATGATTTCAAAGCAGTTCTGACCTGTTTCGCGGTCGATCAGTTTCATGAGTACTTTGCCCTGGTAAACGGAGAGGTTTTCGAGTTTATCGCCAAACTGGGCTTTGAGTTCTTTTTCCTTGCTGGCCAGGAAGGCTTTACGTTCCCTTTTATTCATGGTAGCCATACGGGTGTTCACATCTTTCAGCACCTTCGCCGCCGATCTGGCAAAAGGATAGGTTACATATACCGCATTGCGTAAACGGCTCCAGCGCTCGCGTTCCTTACGCAACGCCTTTGGCATTTTAGCCACTACATCAAATATGGCCAGGGTAATTACCGGAACGGTATCACGTCCCACTATCATGGCATGCAACGGTATTACATCCGCACCATGCGCCTCCTGGGCCATCGCCTCCGTGTGACAAAGGGATATGCCCAGTGCCAGGAATAATGAAACGATGATCTGTTTAATACGGATACGCATAGTTAACTTAACGTTGCTTATAGATAGAATGTTACCACAAGTTATAAAAGATTTCAGAATCCGGGTTAACTAAAAAGTGTTATCGCACCGGCCTCATATGTAACTTATTCATTACGAAATTATCTATCGCTTTTTCCACCGCGGGGATATCGTGTCCTGTAAGCGCGCAGCCCATTACATGGTTGCCGGCGCCCGGAATAGCCATGGCCTCCTTTAAAGAATCCGGTGTGCCCAGCTGCTTTTCCATCTCCAGGATGGCGGCCACCCGCACCGTTTTATCCTGGTGCAGTTCATCTTTATAATAGTACAGGTTCAGCACCGGCTGATGTACTTTTTTGAACGTTGCTGGTACCATGCTGGACTCCAGCAGGTTTTGCAGTTGCACCACCGCTTCCAGGCGGTAATCATTGTACCAGTACTTTGCGGTTTCCGGGTTCTTGTCATCACTCCGCCTGAAATCACCTTTACTCACCGTTCTGGCCAGCTGCAACCCCCAGGGGTTATTGGCAAGAAAGGCCAGGTTGTCGTTGATGGCAATATTGGGCGACATATTGATCATGGCATATACATCATTGGGATACGCCGCTGCCAGCTTCAGTGCCAGCGTGCCGCCGGTGGAGGTGGTCATCAGGATCACCTTGTCGCCCAGCGCCTTGCCTATGCTCAACGCTTCTTCTGCGTCTTTCCACAAACCTGCTGCCGTCATATGCAGCAGCGGATCGCTGGTGTCAATCCCGTGCCCGTCGAGCCGCGACAGGTAAAGGTTACACCCATAACGCGCGGCAAAATTGCGGTGTACAGGGTTCCCCTCTTCCTGGCTGGCGGAAAAGCCATGCAGGTATACCACGGAATAAGGCGTTTTATGAAACCCGGAATCCTGCCATACAATACGCGCTTCATTATCGGGTTTCAGCCGGTGCGCGGCTTCTTTATGCTTTATATATGCTTCCAGGGCGGGGCCTGCAGCCGGTACTGCCGGCAGATTGTGTTCATAAACCGGTTCCGCCGGTTTGGGGCCAAGAAGATACACCACGGAAGCTGTGGCTATAACGATCAGGGATATACGCAACCACCTACGCATCATAAGGATATTTATTCCAGCTAAATGTAGATAAGAATTCTGAAATGCCGCAGCCCCGCCGGTTATTTAATTAATAAAAAATCCTTCAACAGCCACGCCATTGAAGGATTCTTTCTAAAAAAAATATCTGCAGTTATCTTCTTCTTACTTTCTGATAAATACTCATGGCGGTACCAATCACGGTAATAATGATACCCAGCCACAGCACGTTGATGTAAGGGAATATCAGCGCTTTCATCACTATATAATCATTGAAGCCGGCTGCTTCTTTTACTTTCAGTTCTATTTTATTCTCCGCGGGCATAATTTTCGAGAACCGTACATTCAGTCCCAGCGGTGCCAGCGTATCTTCCACGCTGTACTGGTAGCTGCTGTCGCGGATAAAGTAGATCGGCTGCAGCTTGAAGTGATCATCTGTTTGTGTGTATACCTCCAACTCTGCACCTACGGCCAGGTCGCCATTCTGCGGAATGTAGTTGCGGCTTTCCGGTTTGGTGTTTAATCCTTTCAGCACAATAAATCCTTTGGAGAAGAATACCGAGTCGCCCTGTTTCATTTCATGGGTCACATAAGGCGTGGTATCTGCCTGTGCGGCTTCATCGCGGTTAGGCGCGGCAGATACATAGGTAAAGATATCTTTTGTCAGGTAATGCCTGGAAGCCGGGTTAGACGACAAAGCATTTTCCTTTTTATTCACAAACGCATCAGGATAAAGGGTGAAACGCTCCAGCGCCTTGCCGGTTTGTTTATCCTTTTTCTCGTAATGCACTACGTAATATGTTTTGGGATCTCCCTGCGCTACGGAATCACCGGTATAGGTAACGTGATAGTCGCCCATTTCCACCGGTACATCCTTCGGCAGCATAATATTTTCGCGCGGATTCTGTTTGCTTTCCTTTGTGAAAATGCCATCGCCCAGCATCTTCATGCGGTCCAGCGAAATCACTTCCATTTTGGCAGAGGAAATCAGCACACCCAGCAACACCATACCAAAACCGATATGTGCTACAGAGGCGCCTGCGTTTTTCAGCTTGCCTTTCAGACCGGAGAAAATATAAAAGAAGTTGCCCACAATTGCATAAATGCTGGCAAACAACATCAGGTAAATAGCTGTGAGAAAACCTGCACCGTATTTATCGTAGGTGATAGTGCCTTTCCAGGCCACCAGCGCCGTTAATAAGATGGTTACAATAGTAGGTACCAGCAGTTTCTTTGTGATCTCGCCACGCGGGGTATCCTTGTACCGCATAAACTGCACGATGGCCGTTAATACGCCCAGTACAATCGCAATCCAGATCTGGATTTTATTGTAGTGGAAAATACTGTCAGATGGCGGCGCAATATCGTTCATGTTGAAGGCAGACTTCAGCCCGGTGAGACTCAGTAATTTATTCCATACGGGAATAGAAGTAGTGAAGGTGATCTGGATGGCTGCAATCAGCAGGATCAGCGAACCCACAAACAGCCAGAACTCGCGGGAGTAGCTGTTCTCTTCTTTCTTTACAGAAGGAATTTCCTTTCTGCGTACAATCAGCAGGGCGATGGCCGGAACCGTAAATACCAGCATGGAAATCAACAGCTGTGCGCTCATACCCATATCGGTAAAGGAGTGTACGGAAGTATCGCCCAATACGCCGCTCTTTGTTAAGAAAGAGGAATACAGGATCAGTACGTAGGAAATAAAGAAGAAGAAGAAGGTAGATTTCAACGAGTGCCCGGTGGCTTTATAAGCCAGGAGCGTATGCACGCCTGCCACCATGGTAAGCCACGGTACCAGCGACGCATTTTCTACCGGGTCCCATGCCCAGTAACCGCCGAAGTTGAGCGATTCATAGGCCCAGGCAGCGCCCATCATAATACCGGTTCCCAGCATCATAATGGCAAACAATCCCCAGGGTTGTACCGGTTTTACCCAGCCGGTGTAGTCTTTTGTCCATAAACCGGCAAACGCAAAAGCAAATGGAATGATCATGGAAGCAAAACCCAGGAACAGTACTGGTGGGTGGATCACCATCCAGTAATTCTGCAACGTAACATTCAATCCGTTTCCGTCGTGGATATGCTGCATATAGTCTGCTGTCTGGAAGATAGGCGCCAGTTGGTTTTCAGGCGCTTCCCTCAACAGCATGAAAGGATTGCTGCCCACTTTATAACCCAGGATGAAAATACCCAGCAGCATGCTGGCCATAATCAGCTGTGCGAGAGAAAAGATGGTCATTACCGGCGCTTCCCAGTTTTTGGAAGTGCGGATCAGGAAAATCCCCAGGATGCTGTTCCAGATGCTCCACAGCAGGAAGCTGCCTTCCTGGTCGGACCAGAGGCTGGACAGCAGGTATTGAATAGGCAGGTCGCGGGAAGTATTGCGCCATGCGTATTTATATTCGAAATAGTGATTATACAGGATAAAGTACAGGCAGGTAAATACACCTATTACGGCGGCCGACTGGATAATGAAAGACCAGCGTGCCAGTCGTTTCCAGGAATCCCTGATCAGGGGTTCTTTTCCTTTAACTACATTATAATAAGCCACAGTGGCTACCATAGATGCTACAAATGCCAGTATGGCAAAGAAGTGGCCTAGTTGGCCCGGCAGTAAATGTTCCCCTACAAACTTCATAAAATTCCTCTGAGAGATGTGAATATTGTGGCATAGATCATCCTACGACGACAATCATATACATATAGCTAATTATATCTGTTTGTTGCTTACTGCAACCTGGTCGTCCTTATACTTGGAAGGACATTTCATCAGTATTTTGCTGCAGTGAAATTCTGAGCCTTCCATTTTACCGGTCAGTACAATGGATTCGGCTTTTTCAAAGTCGGTAGGTTTGGCGCCGTAGAAAACTACTTTATGGGATTCCCCGGTTTTATCGTGGACATAGAAGCTGAACAGGTTGGCATCTTTAGCCGGATCGTAGCTCATTGCTTTCAGGGTATCGAGTTTACCAATTACGTGAAACTCCTTCCCTTCTTTCTCACGGGCTGTTGCGAAAGTTTCATAGGTACTGAAATCACCCACCATAGTCACTATCACTCCAATTGCCACCGCAATTACCACCAGCAGAATAATATTTGTTTTTTTCATATGAAAATTATCTTCCCTATTGATTAGACACAAGCTGCAAAAACCCTTTACCAACGCCGCTTCTACTATTCCTTCCTTTTTGCCTTACTTTATTTGTTTCCGATTAATCGGCAAAATTAAGTCAAAATGACCTTCTTCCGACAAATTTTATATAAAAGGCAATTCTTTTTATGAGAAGGACGGCTGTAAGTAAACATAATCCTATCTTTGCGCGGAATTTAGAAAAGTACGACTTTATCATGGCAGATTTATCTCAATTTGACCCTAACTCGGTTGGCCTGCTGTCCAACAACGTTTTTGGCTTACCTTTTTCCGAAGAAGAGGCAAGACTGGTGTTATTACCTGTTCCCTGGGAAGTAACCGTTTCCTATAATAATGGTACGGCCCGCGGCCCCGAACATATTTTCAGGGCTTCCTTCCAGGTAGACCTGTACGACGCAGATGTAAAAGACGGCTGGAAACAGGGTTTCTACATGCGGGAACCAGACAAGCACCTCCTGCTGCGCAGCGATTACCTGCGCAAGGAAGCAGAGCTGTACCTGAAATTCCTGACCGAAGGGGGAGATATTTCTGAAAATGAATTCCTGAAAAAAACACTGGTAGACGTGAGCAACGGTACCAGGGCCATGAATGAATGGGTATACACCCAAACCAAAGCGCTCCTGGAAAAAGGTAAGCTCGTCGGTTTGGTGGGCGGCGACCACAGTACGCCACTCGGCTTCTTCAAAGCAATCGGTGAACACAAGGGCGAATTTGGTATCCTCCAGATCGATGCCCATTGCGACCTCCGTGATGCATACGAAGGATTCAAATACTCCCACGCCTCTATTATGTTTAATGCGCTGGCAGAAGTACCGCAGCTCTCTAAACTGGTACAGGTAGGCATCCGCGATTACTGCGAAGAAGAAGTGGATTATATCAATAACAGCGAAGGCCGCGTAGTTACCTTCTTTGATAAACAAATCAAGGAAAGACAATTTGAAGGAGAATCCTGGAAAGCTATCTGCGACAGCATTGTAGCTGCTTTACCACAACAGGTATATATCAGTTTTGATATCGACGGACTGGATCCGAAATTATGCCCGCATACCGGCACCCCGGTAGCAGGCGGTTTTGAAGCAGAACAGGTATACTATCTCTTTAAAAAAGTACTCGAAAGCGGTAGAAAACTGATCGGTTTTGATTTGAACGAAGTAAGCACTTCACACGACGAATGGGATGCCAACGTAGGCGCCCGCGTGTTGTTCAAACTTTGCAACCTGTTGATCAGTTCTAATTCTTAATCTCACATTCCTGTTCATGCATAGTTTGCGCATCCTGCATCCGAATACCCCCAGCAGAATCCGGTTGCTCCCGGTAATGCATGGGCTTACCGGCATACTGTTCCTGTTTAACGCGATCGGTATTTACCGCAGTCCGCAACCTAACTGGTTCCTGGTGTTTTTTTTCCTGGTAATAGGCGTATTGTGCATTGGCTTCCCTTTTACCATGAGAAGGTTTAAGAAATTTACCGAAGCCAACACCGTAGCACGGATGATAGAAGCGCTCATTTGTCTTACCGGCAGTTTGTATTTCTTGTCGCACCTCAACCCGGTTACCGCATTGCTGCTGTTCCTGGTAGGCGCCGGGCTCGCCTACGTAGGCTGGATGGAATACCGTATTTTCCAACCTTCTTACGTAAAAATGGATACCACCGGGATTACCCTGCCCACTACCTTCTCAAAAAGGCTGGTTGGCTGGAACGAACTGAATAACGTAATTTTGCGGAACGATCTGCTCACAATAGACTTTAAGAACAATAAGATTCTGCAACTGGAAATACTGGATGAACCAGGCGCAGCACAAAGGGAAGCACTGAATGATTTTTTCCGGAGCAGGGTTCAATAACATAAAAACAAAAAATGCTAAAACAAACACCTTACATATTATACTCAGACGGTAACGGTAATATTTTTGAAGATACTACCATGCATGTAACCGGCCGTAGCGGCTGGGATGCGTGGCCGGTAGAAGCAGATGAATGGATTGAATTACCGGAAGGAGGTAATTTGTATGAGTTGCCCGGCCGCCGGGGTATTGGTATCAATGCCACCACCGGCGATATGCAGCTTTGTGATAAAGGATGGGCCGTAGCCGCATTTATACCGCCGGCGCATACCGGCTTTTACCTGGCTGCCTACGAAACCATGCCGGACGCTCCTACCCTGCCGCTGTTCTGCTATACCGCAGTAGGCTGGCTGGATGGTAAATTTTATGTACCCGCCACCCGTATTGAAGCAGATATCCGCCAGGAATGCGCGGGCTTTGATGATAAAAAGGTAAAGCAGGGCGTAAAAACCCTGGTGGAAGCATACCCGCATAACAGGTTGGTACAGCATCTCGCGGAAAATTGCGCACTCACTTATGAGTGTCCTGCCGCGCGTAATTATTTTATGGGAAGATGGGAATGCCCTATTCCTTCCTCTCCTGCATGTAATGCCAATTGTGTTGGATGCATTTCATTCCAGCCGGAAGAAGAAAGCATTGTTTCTACACAGGATCGTTTGCGCTTTAAACCAACCGCGGAGGAAATTGTGGAGTACACCGTACCTCACCTGGAATCAGCTCCTTTCCCTATCGTTAGCTTCGGACAGGGCTGTGAAGGCGAACCGCTGCTGATGTGGGAAACCATCCGCGAATCCATCCTGGAAATACGTAAACATACGCCAAAAGGCAGTATCAATATCAACACCAACGGCAGCAAACCGGATGCCGTAAGAGCCTTGTGTGAAGCAGGCCTGAACAGTATCCGCGTAAGCCTGAACTCCGCACAGGAAAAATATTACACTCCGTATTACCGCCCTAACAACTACGTTTTTGAAGACATCATCGAAAGCCTGAAAGTAGTGCGTGAATTCGGCGGCTGGACGTCCATCAACTACTTCGTATTTCCGGGCATGACAGACAGCGCAGATGAATATGAAGCACTGCGTAAACTGATCCGGGAAACCGGCCTGAATATGATCCAGTGGCGTAATTTCAATATTGATCCCGACTGGTACCTCGGTAAACTGGGCGTAACGGAAACAGGAGAATGCTTAGGGATAAAACAGTTACAGGAACTGATCCACGAAGAATTCCCGGATCTGAAATTCGGTTACTTTAATCCTCCGATGGAGCGTATTACCGGTGATTATATGAGCGACTTTGCTCACTGAAAATAATAAAGCACATTAAAAAAAGAGGCTGTCTCAAAAAGGGGTAGCCTCTTTGCCTGGGTGCTACAGATGCTGCACATACAGCAGGTGCGCCAACGAAAGGACACTGTTAACCTTACCCCTTATAAGCCGGGTCAAACTCTACAATCCATTCAATACCATATTTGTCTCTAAACATTCCGGCGTACGTACCCCACGGACTGTCACCAATAGGCCCCTCTACTTCTCCGCCTGCCGATAATCCGTTAAATATTTTGTCAGCTTCTTCACGGCTTTCTGCACTAACTGAAATTTTCGACCTGTTCTCATTTTCGTTTACCCGTCCCATAAATTCAGGAACATCATTGGCAATTAACACATTGTGTTTGCCAAGAGGCAAAGCGATGGTCATTATTTTATTTGCTTCCTTTTCCGGTACCGGAAATTCATCGCTTGCCAGGTCCTTGAAACGAATGACCCTGGTGAATTCTCCGCCAAAAACAGATCTGTAAAAAGTGAATGCTTCTTCGGCATTCCCATTGAAGTTGATCCACGGATTGATTGTTCTCATAACTTTTATTTTTAGATTGTTGATCTTTCGGTTTATTATTTCTGCGATAAAGTGGTTAACAGATCTTCCAGGTTTTTTAAGGTCGTGATAAAGCCTGCATCAAAGAGAATAATAACGATGTGATCGGCCAGCATTCGCAGGTGGCGCCTTTATTAGAGGCGGGCTTTAATGGGGTTGCTGCTACTTTAGTTCTTCCGCAAAGCGGTATTGCCTCGCATAAGCGGAAGGCGACATGCCCGTCACCTTTCTGAATACCCGGTTAAAGGTGATGGGGTTATTATATCCGGTAGCATATGCTACTGCTGCAATGCTGTCGAAATCCCCGTTGATAATATTCTTGCACGCCACATTGATCCTGATCTCGTTCAGAAATTCAAGGTAGGTTTTGCGCGTATGTTTTTTAAAGTATTTGCAAAAAGCGTAGGTAGTAAGATGTGCCACGCTGGCAATTTGTCCAAGCGAAATATTTTCTGCATAATGCTCCAGCGTATACTGGTAAATATCATTCATCCGCAGCCCTTCCGACTCGCTGTAGGAGTGCCGGGAAAACCCCGTGGATAACGACTTCCAGTCCTTCACCTGTTTGGAGAAATACACCAGCATGCCCACAAACGCCAGTAATCTTTCTGCACCGCTGAGCCGGGAAATCTTTAATATATCTGTAGCTGTTTTCTCCGCGTATTCAGCAGGCAGTTGCAAACTGTTGGCGGTGAGTTGCAGGAACTTCCTTACGGAGTCCATCTCTTTCAGGGAAAATAAACCCTGTAGTGCATGTTCATGATCGAAAAAGATATGGATGGCGTGGATATTCTTCTCCTGTAAATTTTCAAAATACCGGGCATCCCCTTTAAACATATGGGGTTGATTGGCGCCAATCACATAAATATCTCCGGCCTTGAATGGTTGGGTATAGTTCCCGGCAATCAGGGTGCCTTCTCCCTTTATAATAAGTGTTACCTGCGCCTCTTTGTGACGATGCAGGTAATTATAGAAGTAAGGGAGGATATCTTCCTGTATTACTACAGCACCTTCATCGGCAACGGGGACAGTAAATTGAATTACTTTCATTAACCAATTTTACTAATTTCTCTGCAAAATTAGCGATTATGTGGCAATAATGGTAAAGTGTTGGACAATATCTCAAATAATCAGGCTGCCCGTCCTACTTTCTTCTGCAACCATAAAAACCCGCCGCCCGACAACACGCACCCCAGCGCTGTAATCCCCCACCACGGCTTAAACCCAAGATGCTGCACCACAAAAGCCCCTGTTGTAGGCGATACAATATTGGCCAGGGAATACGAAATGGTATACAGCGCGGCATACTGCCCGCGGTTATGGTCCAGGCTCCTGCCGATCCAGAAACTGTTCATAAAGGGGAGGCAAAACATTTCCCCGAAGGTGATTACTACCATAAACACCACCGCCAACGCCCATACCGGCGGCAGGAAACAAAGTAACATATAGGAGAAGCAAACCATCATAGCGCCGCGGGCCACAAAGGACAGGTTAGGCATTTTCCCGTCGAGGCGGTATACCATCACCATTTCCACCAGTGCAATCAGGATTCCGTTCACAGACATATTCAAACCAATTGCCCATTCTTCCATGTGCATCACTTCTTTAAAATATAAAGGCACAATGCTGGAAAACTGGAACAGGCAGATCGCATTCACGGTAGCAAAAAGCAGGAACCACAGGTAAATATGATCCCTCCATACCTTATCCTCTTTCTTTACGGCTGTTTTGGCTGTCTTTGGCGGCGCCGGTACCGGTGGCAGGAAAATCCGCATCAGGATGGCGGCCAGCATACAGGTGAAGCCATCTACCCAGAAAAGCAGCTGGTAGCTGAAGCTGGCAAGGATACCGCCAACAGCGGGACCTACCGACCATCCGAGGTTTACCGCCAACCGGTTCAGCGCATACGACCGGGTACGGTTTTCCGGCAGGCTGTAGGCGGCAATAGCAATACTGTTGGCCGGCCGGAAGGCATCACCCACAGAACTCATCACAAATACGCAGACACATATTTGCTCAAAGGTGCGCATCTGACCCAATAAAATGAACAATAATCCGTTAGAGAAAAGACTCCAGAACTGTACCTGGTAGAAACCGATCTTATCAGACAGCCATCCGCCCAAAAGGGCGCCAACGATGGCACCGGTACCAAAACAGGCCATTACCAGGCCTGCCTGGGCAATACTGAAATGAAGATGTTGCGTGAGATATACGGTCATAAAGGGAATGACCATCGTTCCGCTCCTGTTGATCAGCAATACAAGCGACAACCACCAGGTAGCAGGAGCAAGACCAGTATAAGCATTTTGATAAAGACGGATCGTTTGTCTGGCAAGGTTCATAAAATCGGTGAAAAATAATTTACTATAATTGGATTAACAGCACAGTTTTTGCAAAGATCCGGAATTCATCTTTTGATGAGCGATTATTTTTTCTGGATCAAAACATTAACTTTGGCCCGAACAGGCACTCAATAAGGTTATCATGGAGGAAAAAAACGGTAAAAAAAATATACAGGCTTTAGGGATCACTATCGGCGTGCATGCATTGCTGTTAGTGGCGCTGGTATTTACCGGTTTTTCTGCACCTCCCCCGTTACCGGATCAGGATCTGGGCATGGAAGTGAATTTGGGTACTTCCGACGATGGCATGGGAGATGAACAACCATTAAACCCTAACCCGCCCAGTGCAGCAGCGCCTGAACCAGCAGCTGCCGAAAGTCCGGCTGCTACCGCTCCGGCCAACACCGAGCCTCAGCAAGACATTGCCACCCAGGATGAAGAAGATGCACCGGAAATAAAAAAACCGGAAAAGCCGGTAGAGAAACCAAAAGAAATTCCAAAGAAATTAGAACCAAAACCTGTAAAACCTACAAAGAAACCTGCAGAAACGCCACCGGCGCCAACACCTCCCGCACCAAAACCAAAGGCAGTATTTTCGGGTGGCACCGGCAACAGTGCCAACAGCGGTAACAGCGCCAATGGCTCCAATAACGCTACAGGAGAAGGTAATACCGGCAAACCCGGCGATCGTGGCCAATTGGGTGGTAACCCTAACGGCGGCAGATATACGGGCGGTGGACTCGGCGGCGGACGCTCCGATTTCCACCTGAACGGCAGAAGCCTCATCGGCAGACCACAGGTTACTTACGACGGCACCGAAACAGGCTATGTAGCCATCAATATAAAAGTAGATCAAAAGGGAAATGTGACTTCCGCCACTTTTAGTATGAAAGGATCTACTATCAGTAACCCCCGCCTGATTGAGATAGCCAAAAAGGCTGCCTCCAGCGGACAACTGAAATACAATGCTAACCCAGACGCGCCGGAAGAGCAGTTTGGAGTGATACGCTTCTTTTTCAAAGCAGAATAAGCAGAGTAAATAATATATACAGATTTTTAAAGAAGCTGTTTTATTTATCGGACCAGGAACTGATCCGAAACGGCATAGCTTCATCCAAAAATTTGATTCGTTCCTACATCTCTACCTATGATTGTAAAAACTGACAAGAGCAAACTTTTTGTGTCATTTCGAGGAACCTATTTTTTATCGCCAACGATGATTGTAAAACTTAACCGTATCTTTTCCGGCACCGCAATATTGCTCGTGCTGATGCAAGCCGCTGTGGCTCAAACTTTCCCGGGTTACAATAACAGTAACTACGCGGGTATTTATGGAGTATTCTCCAACCCGGCCAGTGCAGCCGGTTATCGCTATAAATGGGATGTAAACATTATTGGTGCAGATGTAAACGTTGGCAACACTTATGTAAGCGGTCCAAAATCCTTACTGTTTAACAGACCTGATTCGTTCGTGCGGAACCGCGACTACTTCCTTGATGAAGGCGCCAACAGGAAACAAATGGGCTGGGAAATGGCGGAAATTGTATTACCATCTGTATTATATGCCATCGATGAAAAACAATCTGTTTCCTTTGTATGGCGTATGCGCAGCAGCAGCAGCGGTGGTAACATCACCACGCCCATCGCTAATTTCTTTGGAGTGGATTTTCCCAACCCGGGCTATGTCAACAAAAATTTGAGTATCCCGCAGGCAGGCGTTTCTTCCCACATCTGGCATGAACTGGGCTTTAGTTATGCGCGCACTATCAAGGAAACCTACAGCGGCCGCTGGAAAGCCGGCGTTACCCTGAAACTGCTCAGTGGTGTAGCCGCAGGTTACGCATCTGTAAAAGATGCCAACTTCAGACTGAACTCTTCCAGCAATGCCACTATTACCAGTGGTACCCTGTATTACGGGTATAATAAGGAACTGGACGACTGGCAGTCGCCCGCACAAAAAAATCTCCAGCTGTTCCAGAACAATGGCATCGGCGCAGATATCGGAGTGATCTACGAATACCTCCCGGATAACGGCGGCTTCGGGGCTTCTGAAAACTCTGACGCAGACGACTACAAATTTCGTATAGGCGCTTCCATTACCGACATCGGCAGGATAAAATATAACCGGTCTCCTACCAACACCAACCTTAGCCTGGTGAAAGATAATGTAGTACCAAAAGAAATTCAGTACCAGAACAAAGAAAGCCTGCAGCAATACGCCCGCCGGCTCAATAATTATTTCACGCCACTGGGCACCGACTCTACTTTTAATATGATGCTGCCCACAGCGCTCAACCTGATGGGCGATTATAATATCGACAACCGCTTTTTTATCAGCGCACATGCCGTTATTGCCTTAACTGCCGGCAACCGCGATGTCTCCAAAACATACGCTTTAACGCAATTCAATATTACGCCACGCTATGAAACCTACCTGTTTGGCGCCTATATGCCATTCACTATTAACCGCAACGGCCAGGCCGATGTAGGAGCAGGCATCCGCATAGGCCCCCTCCTGATTGGTTCCAGCACAATTTTTACGAACCTCTTTCAAAAACATGTAGACCGTGCAAATGCTTTCGTAGCTTTGCGCTTAAATTCAAGCATGTTCGAACGGGGTGAGGGCGGTGGTGGCCTCTTTAAGAAGCGTAACCGCCAGTTGGATTGCCCGGTGGTTAACAATTACTGATATGACCTCTTACAAAGAAACGCTGGACTATCTGTATGCACAGCTGCCCATGTTTACCAGGGTGGGCGCCAGTGCATTTAAAACAGACCTGCATAACACCATTGCATTGCTGGATAAGCTGGATCAACCGCAACACAGCTTTAAAACCATACACGTAGCCGGTACCAACGGGAAAGGTTCTTCCAGCCACATGCTGGCAGCTATCTTTCAGCAGGCCGGTTACAAAACAGGATTATATACGTCTCCCCACCTGCTGGATTTCAGGGAACGTATCCGCATCAACGGGCAAATGGTACCGGAAGATTTTGTGGTGGATTTCACTGAACAGATGCGCACACACATTACAGACATCCAGCCGTCTTTTTTTGAACTCACCGTAGCCATGGCATTCCGCTACTTCCAGCAGGAAGCGGTGGACATTGCCATCATTGAAGTGGGCCTCGGTGGCCGGCTGGACAGCACCAATGTGATTACACCCGAACTATCGCTGATCACCAATATCAGCTATGATCATAAAAATATCCTCGGCGATACCCTCCCGCAAATTGCCGGTGAAAAAGCCGGGATCATCAAAGCCGGTGTACCGGTGGTGGTCAGCGAAACACAGTCTGAAGTACAGGACGTATTTATCAATACCGCCCATGCGCTGAATGCCCCCATTCACTTCGCAGACCAGGAATGGATGGAAGCTTCCGGCGCCATTGAAAGCAATCACTTCACTATAACGTTACTGGATACACGCCAACAGCAGATGCGCCGTTTACAACTGGATCTGAATGGCCGGTACCAGGAAAAAAATGTGATGGGCGTATTGTCGGCGGTAAAAATATTACAGCAAAATGGCTGGCACATCACCTGGGATCACATCACCCAGGCGTTATCGCATGTAAAGAAACTAACCGGCCTGAGAGGCCGCTGGGAAGTTATTCAGCGGCATCCGCTCACCGTACTGGATGTGGGCCACAATGAAGCCGGCATCCGCGAAGTGATGCAACAACTGGGACATGTTAATTACCAGCAGTTACACATTGTAGTAGGATTTGTGAAAGATAAGGAAGTAGAAAAAGTGCTGCCGTTGTTCCCGCCTACTGCGCATTATTATTTCTGTAAAGCGCAGATTCCCCGCGCGATGGACGAAGTGGCGCTGGCCGAAATGGCGGCTGCCAGCGGGCTACAGGGCCATGCTTATGCCTCTGTTCAGGCAGCCCTGCAGGCGGCCAGGCAACATGCCCAGCCGGATGATATGATCCTCGTTTGTGGTAGCTTTTTTATTGTGGCAGAAGTGATGTAAGTTATTTCATCGTCATTTTACCAAGATACAGCAACGCGTAAAAGATACAGGTGGTATGCAAACTGTGTACTATTTTGTTATCCAGTAACAGTTGCTGTAGTTCTTCCAGCGGCATAATCACCACTTCAATATCTTCGTTGTGATCCAGTTGCTGGTCCTGCACCTTCACTCCTCCCATTGCCAGGAACATATGCGTGTAGTTGTTACTGGAAGCAGTGTTAGGCGCAATAGTGCCGAGCGACACCCATTCTTTAAATGCGTACCCGGTTTCTTCCAGCATCTCCCGTTTCATGGCAAATAAAGGATCCGGATCAGTGGGGTCCATAGTACCACCGGGAATTTCCAGCAATGTTTTGCCTACTCCCTGCCGGAACTGCCGGATCATGATCACCTGCCCGTCTTCCCGGAGCGCCAGGCCGTTTACCCAGTTGTTGTACTCCAGTACGTAATAGGGCGCTACTATTTTGCCGGCAGGCGTTTCGCAGGTATCTATACGTGCAGTAAGCCAGGCATCTTTAAAAAGATATTCCGATGAGAGTAATTTCCAGTCCATATTCATAATAACAATGCTTTACCAGTCCATTCGTTCTTTCAGGCGCAGGATATGCTCCAGGTGATGTTTACCATGCCAGGAATAATTGGCGGCATGGGTTTTCAGATTATGCCTGGTACCATTGGCAGGATGTACAAAAGTACGTTCCCACCCGGCTTCAGATAAATGCTCCATTAAACTTACCCAACGGTTGTGCAGGGCATGCAGCAGGGTGATAGATACATTTACCGGCGTAAATTTCACATCAGGCAGTTCCGCCCACAGTTGTTCCTCGTAAGGTTTTATTACCGGCTGTTCTTCTGTGAGGGCCAGCTTCATGCGGGTATATCCGTTCATGTGGCTGTCGGCCAGGTGATGTACTACCTGTGCTACCGTCCACCCTTCCGGGCGGTAAGGTGTTTGCAGCTGGTATTCGTCCAGTTGCTGCACAGCAATTTCCACCAGCTGGGGCAAATAGCGGATGTCGTTAATAAATCCCCGCAGCATTTCCGGCGTGTAGTCCGGTAATGGTTCAAAGCGGCCAATAGGATATTTCAGTGATTCCATCCGTTATGTGTTGGTTTATTCTTCGCGTAAGTCTTTTCCTGTGAGGTGAATGAACACATCTTCCAGGTTTGCTTTCTTCACTTCTTTCTTTCTTTCAAAACCGGAAGATACCAGTTTATCAATCAATGCATCCGGTGAGTCGATAGCGATAATAAGACCGCTGTCGACGATGGCGCAACGGTCGCAGAGGAATTCTGCTTCATCCATATAATGCGTGGTGATCACCACGGTGGTGCCCTGGCTGCGCACCTGCTGGATCAGCTCCCACAAATTGCGGCGGGCCTGCGGATCCAGACCGGTAGTGGGTTCATCCAGGAAAATGATCTGTGGTTTATTGATCAGCGTAGTGGCAATGGAAAAACGTTGCTTCTGACCGCCGGAAAGTTCTTTGAATTTTGCTTTGGCCTTATCTTCCAGGTTAAACATCCCCAGGAGCTTCATAGGCTCCACGGGCTGGTTATACAGGCCGCCAAACATTTCGATGAGTTCTGTGAGATTCAGTCCGGGATAATAGCCGGAACTCTGGAGCTGTACGCCAATGATCTTCTTGATATCGTTAGGGTCTTTGTCGAGGTCATAACCTCCTACCATCACTTTGCCGGCTGTTTTTTCCCGCAGGGTTTCAATAATTTCCAGGGTAGTGGATTTACCGGCGCCATTGGGGCCCAGCAGGCCAAAGATCTCTCCTTCAAACACTTCAAAGCTGATTCCTTTTACCGCGGTAAACTCCCCGTATTTTTTTACCAGGTTACTTACCTCAATGATCTTTTTCTTTTCCATGCCGCCAAATTACAGAAAGAATGCGAAAAAAAAGAGCGCATAAGCGAAGGGGACAGCCACCGGCCGTCCCCTTCGCTTTAATTACTGCTTGATAAACACCTGCGTAAAGAAGGTAATCCTCCCTTTATCCGCGGTGCCGATACCAATGAGCGTATAATCGCCCAGCATATTTTTACGGTGCCCCGGACTCTTGATCCATCCATTTACTACGGCTTCCGCATCAAGAGTGCCATAAGCTACGTTTTCAGCAGCGCTGGCTACGCGGCCCATCTTTTTGGAAACGTTGGCCACGCGCTCTTCAAATCCTTCATGACCAAAACCGGTGCTGCCGTTGGCCATATCCCGGCTGTGGCGGCGCGCCTGCTGGCTGATGGTGGCATCCAGCTGTAAAGGCTTCAACCCTTTCGACTGACGGAACTTGTTGGTGTAGTACAGGATCTGGTCATCCATGCTGGCACCTGCATTACTGCTGTCTGCCGCATGGGTGGCACGTGAACACGCGCTAACCTGGAAAACGGCCAACAGGGCGACTAATAACGCAATGATCCGCTGGTTCTTCAAAATCGACATAGAAATAAAATGGTTAATAATTAAAAATGAATAAAGAGTACTAATAAGACTATTAAAACCAGGCCAGGTTTAGCAAGCCGGGTGCCAGAAATTAAAAACGGTGTATAAAGGATATTTTGTATCCGCTATACACCGTTTTTTATATTATTTTTTTACGCTTACTCGTTCATGATCCGCTGCCAGGTGTCCATCATTGTTTTGGACCCTATAAAAATGGCCATCCGCTGGTGCAGCTGTACGGGTTTCAGCTCCAGGAGGCGCTGTTTGCCGTTAGCCATGGCCACGCCGCCGGCCTTCTCCATGATAAACGACATGGGATTGCACTCGTAACAAAGCCTTAAACGGCCGGCCGGGTACTTACCAAAAGCCGGGTACATGAAAATACCACCCTGGATAAGGGTACGGTGTATTTCAGCCACCATACAGCCTACAAACCGGTGACGGTAAATACGGTCATTTTCGTTCCTCGCCATGAAATGATCAATCGACTTACGGATTTTATGCTCATATAAGTGGTAATAACCCACATTTACGGAGAAAATATCACTGTCGGGCGGGCATTTCAGGTTGGGGTGCGACAGGCAGAACTCCCCGATAGACGGGTCCAGGGTGAAGCCCTGCACGCTGCGGCGCGTGGCGTATACCATCATGGTAGAAGATCCATAAATGATATACCCGGCGGCTATCTGCTTGGTGCCCGGCTGCAGGAAATCCTCCAGCTCACACTCCGAACCCTCCGGTGTAAGCCGGCGGTATACGGAGAAAATGGTACCAATGGATACATTCACATCAATGTTGCCGGAACCATCCAGGGGGTCCATCAACACCACATATTTCGATTTTTTGGAATGCTCATCATGAAAAGGGATGAAGTTTTCATTTTCTTCTGAGGCCACGCCACAGCAGTAAATACTGGTTTCCAGTGCATCAATGAACTGCTCATTGGCAAATTCATCCAGCTTCTTTACTGATTCGCCCTGCACATTGGTTTTGCCGGCTTCTCCCAGGATATCAGCAATACCCGCTTTATTTACTTCCACATTTACCCTTTTAGCAGCGAGACCGATATCACGCAGTAAACCGGATAACTGACCGGTGGCTCCCGGGTAATTCCGTAACTCCTGGATAGTAAATTCATCCAGTGTCATTACTTTTTGCTTAAGATTCATAACGTTAGGTTGTATGGGCGAATTTAGTCAATTGAAACTATTTTAACAGAACTGTCATTTATCTGCAAACAGATTTTAAAACAATTCTAAACTTGTCTTACTTTGCCAAATAATTTTTTAAAAGAAGATAAACTATCATATGAAGGTTTTCAAGTTTGGTGGCGCAAGTTTAGAAAGTGTTGAACGTATCCGGCAGGTGGCTCAGATTGTACAGTCATTTCCGGACGAGAAACTCCTCATTGTTATTTCTGCAATGGCCAAAACAACCAATGAGCTGGAAAAAGTAGCACAGAACTTTTTCCTGCGTAAAAGGGAAATCGCCGCGCAACTCCTCTTTAACATCGAGCAGCAACACGTAAATGTAGCCGAGGCCCTGCTGGGAACAAAGGATCATCCTTTATTTATCCAGCTGCAGCAATTCTTCACCGAAGCAGAATGGACGCTGGGCGAAAAACCCCTGCGCACCTACGATTACTATTACGATCAGCTGGTTGGCCTGGGTGAACTGCTCAGCACTTCCATTGTAAGCGCTTTCTTTAACAGCATAGGCATCCACAATACCTGGCTGGACGTAAGGGATATTTTCCGGACAGACGATAACTTCCGCGACGCCAATATAGACTGGCCCTACACCCAGCGGCAGGTAACCGAAAAAGTGGTTCCCCTGTTCAACAGCACCAATATTGTGATTGCACAGGGCTTTATAGGCAGCACCGACCAGAACGAAAGCGTTACCCTGGGCAGGGAAGGCAGCGATTACTCTGCCGCCGTTTTCGCCAATATGCTCGACGCCGAAAGCCAAACCATCTGGAAAGATGTAGAAGGACTAAAAAATGCCGACCCCAAGCTGTTCCCCAACACCGTGAATATACCGGAGATCAGCTACGGCGAAGTGATAGAAATGGCCTACTATGGCGCCCAGGTGATTCACCCGAAAACCATTAAACCACTCCAGAACAAGCAGATCCCCCTGCTGGTGAAATGCTTCCTGGATAAAAACCTGCCCGGTACCGTGATCAAGGAAACCGCAGATGTAAAACAGCTGCCCCCCATCATTGTGCTGAAAAAGAACCAGGTTTTACTGAATATTACCTCCAAAGACTATTCTTTTATTACTGAAGATAAGATCAGCGATATCTATGAGATCTTCCACGGGCTGAAGGTGAAAATTAACCTGATGCAGAACGGGGCGATCAATTTCTCCTGCTGTATAGATAATAACCCGGAGAAGATAGAACTCCTGATCAAAACGCTCCACGAACAGTTCAAAATCGTTTACAACGAAGGACTGGAACTGCTTACCGTACGTTATTACCAAACCGGCCTGCTGGAAGAACTCAGCGACGGCCACACGATACTCCTGGAACAACGTTCACCCGCTACCATACAGCGTCTCTGGAAAAGATAAATTTATCCAGTAAAAATATTCCGGCCCTCCGTGCAACTTTTTTCGTACCCGTTCGTCTTTAGTAAAAATGTGGTATGAAAAAAGTTGCTATCGTATTAAGCCTGAGTACCGTGGTTATGCTGATCATAGCATGCGGAGGGAAAATGGTCAACCGTGGCTACCTTTCCGCCAGCAACCCGGATGAATTGCCTATTTACCTGATCACCCTCGGATATTTCAGGGAAACGCCTGCTTGTTCCACTACCCCTTCATCGTCGTGTGTTATGAATGAAACAACAAACATGCCCCTCGGTAAGATACAGGATGTTTTAAGACAGGCACTTCAATACTACCAGGAGAACTGCAGCAGGAAATAACAGCCCCTTTTTTGGTATTAGCTTTTGAGAAATTTACAACGGAAACGATAGTATGAGAACAATCATCGTAGCCCTGGGAATGCTTTTTGTTTGTGTGCAAACAACCCTCGCCCAACAAACTAACTCCACAGGAAAAATTACACTGACAATTACAGACCATGAAGGCAAGCCGCTCCCCTTTACCAGCGTAATGGTGAGGAATATTAAAGACTCGTCCCTTGTGAAAGGAGAACTGACCACCACCAACGGCAGCTGCGCCTTTGAAAAAATAGCCTACGGCCATTATTTTATCCAGGCATCCCAGATGGGATACAACACCTCCTACAGCAAAACTTTTCTGCTCAATGCCTCCCATAAAGCCATCACCCTGGATACCATCCGCCTGAACACTTTAGGCAAAAACCTCCAGGCCGTGAATGTAACCGCGCAGAAACCTTTTATTGAAAGTTCCGCCGGGAAAACCGTGATGAATATCGAAAACAGCGTAAGCGCCGCCGGCAATACCGCCCTGGACCTGCTCCGCCGGGCGCCGGGCGTACAGGTAGATAACAACGAAAACGTAACCCTGAAAGGACAAAGCGTAACCGTAATGATCGATGGTAAACTAACCTACCTCAGTGGCGAACAGTTAACCAATCTCCTGAAAACAACACCCGGGGAAAGCATCGCCTCCATTGAAATATTAACCAGTCCATCTGCCAAATACGATGCCTCCGGGAATGGTGGTATCATCAACATAAAAACTAAAAAAGGAAAAATGACGGGGATCAATGGTAACGTAAATGCTACCCTTACCCAGTCGAGATACGGCCGCTATGGTATTTCCGGTAATGTTAACTGGAGAACGGAAAAATTCAACCTGTTCGGTAATTTCGACCAGGGCGACTATCCCCGGCAGGTTACCCGCGTATACAGCCGGAACATAAAGGAAAACGATGGCAGCTCCACCTATCTTCAGCAAAATATATTTCAGCGCAACCGCTTTAAAAACAACTACCTGAAAATAGGAATGGATTACTTTATCACCGATAAACAAACCATCGGTGTACTGGCCAACGGTTATAAAAATTCCTTTAGTAACCAGATTTACAGCGATGCCAACCTGGGCCAGGCAAATATGCCGCCGGATTCCATCGTAAATTCCCTCACCACCAACAACAATAAGTTCGATAACATTGCGCTTAACCTGAACTATAAAATAATCCTGGATACCGCCGGCGGAAGGGAAATCAGTTTTGATGCCGACTATGCACAGTTCAACAACCACCGCTTAATGCAGCTGAACGATAGCCTGTACGATGCCAAAACACAACTGAACCGCAACCCCAACAGCATCCGCACCACAGGCAGCACACAGGTACTTATCAAAAGCCTGAAAGCAGACCTGAGCTGGCCGCTCGGGAAGGAAGGTAAACTGGAAGCAGGCGCTAAAACCAGCTTCGTTACCACCACCAACCTATTGCAGTTTGATTCGTTGTTTCATGGCAGCTATAAACCCTCCCCTGGCTTAAGCGACCGCTTTAACTACCAGGAAAATATTTATGCCGCATACGCCACTTATAAAAAACAAATACAGAAAACAAATGTGCAACTGGGACTGAGAGTAGAGAACACCGAGTCTACCGGGACTTCTTTTACGACCGGCACAAATGTGAAACGCTCTTATGTCGACTTCTTCCCAAACATCACCGTGGAACAAAAGCTCAATGATAAAAATAAAGTGAGCCTGGCCATGTCACGCAGGATAGAAAGGCCACAATACGGCCAGCTGAATCCATTTATGTTTTACCTGGACAAGTACACCTACTTCAGGGGAAACCCGTACCTGCGGCCGCAATACAGCAACATCGCGGAAGTAGCGTATACGTTCAAAGACAAATACATCGCTACCTTCCGCTACAGCCGGATTAAAGATATGATGGAAGAATTCATCACACAGGACGACAGTACCAAAGCCTCCATCAGCACGGAACGCAACTACGATAAAACAGATATTTACAGCATCCTGTTTACACTACCCTTCCAGTTTACAAAATGGTGGACCAGCGATAACAACGCGGATTTCTCCTATAATAAATACCGCTTTGAAGATCCTGTAACGAATGATCCTTATTACCGGTCTAACCTTAATTATTACATCAGCAGCACCAATACCATTACCCTTCCAAAAGACTTTAAGGTAGAAGTAATGGGCTACTATAACTCGCCTTTTATTTTTGGTATTTTCAGGGGCTATGCACAGTACAACCTGAACCTGGGTGTTCAGAAAATGTTCCTGAATAAAAATGCTACCGTAAAACTGAGCTATAACAATATCCTGCGGAATGAAAGCTACCGCGGGGCTGCAGAATTTGCCAACCTGAACATGAGTATCTTCAATACCTGGCAGTTCCGCACCGTAAACCTTTCCTTCAGCTATAAATTTGGCAGCGCCACTATTAAAGCCGCCCGCGAAAGGAAAACCGGTACCAGCGATGAACAGAACAGGGCAGGTTAAACCAGGATGCGCATCATTTGCTGAATCAGCGCCATCATAGCAGTAGGATATACACCCAGCCCTATTAACAGTATGGTTAAAATAACCAGGGTAATATTACCGGCCATGGGCAGGGCCGGTACCACCGTTGTTTGCTGCCCCTTTGCAGGCACCGCAAACATAGCCGCCACCAGCCGGATATAATAATACAACCCGATCACACTATTGATCACCAGCATAAACAACAGGAACCACTGGTGCCCGTCCACTCCCGCCAGCACCACGTAAAACTTACCGATAAAACCTGCGGTAAGCGGAATACCCGCCAGCGATAACAGCATTGCTGTAAACACCGTAGCCACCCAGGGATAACGCCAGAACAGCCCCCTGTAATCGGCAATCGTTTCCGCATCCTGCGAACTGCTCGACATCACAATCACCACCCCAAAGGCGCCGATGCTTGTAATAAAATAAGCCACCAGGTAAAACGCCAGTGCCTCCAGCCCGGTTTGCACGCCCGACAAAAAAGCCACCAGGATATAACCCATATGCGCAATAGAAGAATACGCCAGGATACGTTTGATATTCTGTTGTGTGAGTGCCAGCCAGTTGCCCGCAAACATAGACGCTACTGCAATAATAGCCACTATCCACCATAACATCGGGTAGTCGTTACCGTGAATGTCCTGGTAGAAACGGATCAGCAGCACCAGCATAGCCCCTTTGGAAACCGTAGCAATAAACGCCGCCACCGGCAACGGTGCGCCCTCATAAATATCCGGCGCCCACATATGAAAAGGAACAATGCCCAGTTTAAACCCTACTCCTATCAACATCAAACCGAAACCCGCCATCACGCTCACCGGCAAGTAACCCGCCTCGCGTAAAGCCGCGCCTATTCCGGGGAAATCCATATGGCCGGTAAAGGCATACACCAGCGCCATCCCAAACAACAGGAATGCAGACGACAACGCCGCCAGCATCAGGTATTTGATCCCCGCTTCATCAGACCGCTCACGGGCACGCAGGTACGCAATTAATCCGTATAAACTGATACTCAGTATTTCCAGCCCCAGGAACAGCGACATAAAGTGACGGCTCACCACCAGCACCAAAGCGCCAATAGTAGCCAGGATCAGGAGAATGTAATACTCCTCCTTCCGCTCTTCCCTTTCTTCAAAATAGTTAAACGACAACAACAGGATAATGAATCCCGATACCAGGATCAACCCGGAATTAAAGAGGGAAAATTCGTCGATCACCAGCAGCGGTGGCACCGGGTGCGGAATATACTTAATGGCGGGAATCACCGCCGCCATAGCCATACCAAAAGCAAGAAGGGAAAAGCTGTACACGATGCGGTGATTACGCCAGGCTGCTACCAGCAACATGGCTATCACTGCCGCAGCGCACAGGGTTATCAGCGGCCCCAGACTTAAAAAATCAGCGAACGACATAGTCAATGTTTTGGGAAGTGTTCAATACCGGTTGCGGATGGAAGCCCAGCCAGCATATTACTATTACCAATGCTATTATGATCACCAGCTCACGCCCGTTTAAATCGGGCATGGCATATTGCCGGTCGCACGGACCGAAGAAAACTTTCTGCATAATGCGCAGCGAATAAGCCGTTGCCACCACCAGGCCAATAGTGGCCAGGATAGTAAGCACATGATTGGCCTGCCAGCTACCCAGCAGCACCAGGAATTCCGCTACAAAATTGCCTAACCCCGGCAAACCCAGAGAGGCCATTACAAAAATCATGGCAGCGCTGCCCATCATAGGCAACCGCAGCCAGAGTCCGCCCATCTGCCGCAGGTTGCGGGTATGTATGCGCTCATACAACGCCCCTGCAATAATGAATAACGCGCCTGTGCTGATGCCGTGGGTAATCATCTGCATCACTACTCCCTGGTAAGCAATTTCATTAAAGGCAAAAGCACCCAGCAGTACAAAGCCCATATGACTTACACTGGTGTAGGCAATCAGTCTTTTAAGATCTGTTTGTGCATAGGCCAGCATGCCGCCATACAGGATACCAATTACGCCCAGCAACATGGCCACCGGCGCTATCTCTGCTGCCGCAGCAGGAAACAGCGGCAACACAAACCGGAGGATACCGTAAGCACCCGTTTTCAGCAGCAGCCCGGCCAGCACTACACTGCCCGCAGTAGGCGCTTCCGTATGCGCGTCCGGCAGCCAGGTGTGAAAAGGCACTGCCGGCAGTTTTACCAGGAAGGCAATCAGGAAACCCAGCATTAGCCAACGTTCCATAAAGGGCGTCATGGGCGTATTGAGCAGGTCGAAATAATTAAACGTATATACGTTGGTGTTAGCTTTATGTATAAAGTACAAACCGAGTATTGCCAGCAGCATCAGCAAGCCGCCCGCCTGTGTGAACAGGAAAAACTTGTTGGCCGCATATTCCCGGTGCTCATGGCCCCAGATCCCAATCAGGAAGTACATCGGTATCAACATCATCTCCCAGAAAAAATAAAACAGGAAAAGATCCATTGTCAGGAAAACACCTGTGATACCACACAACACAAACAACAGGTTAAAGTGAAAGAACCCTACACGGGTTTGAATTTCTTTCCAGGAAATGAGTACTGCCAGCGCCCCTAGGAAAAATGTCAGCGCCAGCATCAACATACTTAAGCCATCCATTGCCAGGTGCAGGCTGATACCGAAGTGCGGTACCCAATCCATCCGGAACTGGTACCACCACCGGTTGCTGTTATGCGTATGCTCCATCCACACCCCTGCAATAATGCCGAGGTTCACCAGCAGGCTGCAAAGGGCTATCCAGCGGCTGGCAGCGTGGCTTTTCACGCCGGCTACCCACGACAATAACGCCGCGCCAAAAAGGATTAATATCAATACCAGCAATATCATAACTTTTCGTTTAATCGTTCCAGTTATATATAAATCCGCCAGATCAGTACCGACAATATCGCCACTGCCCCCAGCACCACGCCCAGTATATACCATCGCAGCAAGCCACTCTGCGTACGTGCGAGCACGTTATGACACCATTCCATAAACGCCGCCAGCCCGGTATAGAGCGTGTCTACCAGGTCCCTTTTATTGATACGCGACAGGTACACAAAAGGACGTACCAGCAGCACATTGTATAATTCATCAAAGTCCCATCCCCTGCTCCAGTAGCCGCGCAGCCACATGATGGCAGGCATCTCCAGGAAATCGGACATCCCTTTGGGATGCTTCACTACCCAGGCATACGCCAGCCCAATGCCGCCCAGCGCCAGCAAAGCAGATAATGCCTGCGAAGTCCATTCCATCGCAAGGCTTTCATGCAACATGGATACCGCCGGCAACACCGGTTGCAGCCAGTTACTGAATAAGGTTACATGCCCCATCGTATGCGGCAGTTCTATAAACCCGGCCACAGTGGACAATACCGCCAGAACATACAGCGGAATCATCATACTGCCTCCCGGCCGGTGATGTACCTTCGTTTTTTCTTCTCCATAAAATACCAGGAAGAACATGCGGAAAGTGTACATGCCTGTGAGTAACGCACCCAGCAAGGCCGCCAGCCAGAAGCCCACATGCCCTCCTGCCGCTGACCACGACAACCAGATGATCTGGTCTTTACTATAAAATCCCGCTGTTATAAAAGGAATGGCGGCCAGGGAAGCACAGCCAACCAGGAATACCCAGTAAACACTGCGCAGCTGCTTCTTCAGTCCACCCATCTTAAACATATCCTGCTCATGATGCAGCGCCACAATGATAGCACCCGCAGCCATGAACAACAACGCCTTAAAAAAGGCGTGCGTAACAAAATGAAATACTGCCGCCGACCACGCGCCGCAACCCAGCGCCAGGAACATATACCCGATCTGGCTCACCGTAGAGTAAGCCAGTACTCTTTTAATATCTGTTTGCACCAGGGCGCTGAAACCCGCCAGCACCAAAGTGATAGCGCCTATTACGGCTGTAGTGGTTTGCGCTGCCGGCGCCAGTTCAAATAAAGTATGTGTGCGTGCAATAAGATAAACGCCCGCTGTAACCATTGTGGCAGCATGGATCAATGCACTCACCGGTGTAGGCCCGGCCATCGCATCCGGCAACCAGGTTTGCAACGGCAACTGGGCCGATTTACCCACCGCGCCGCCCAACAGCAGCAAAGCGATGATAGTAATCACCCCGTCGTTCGCCGACCAGATATGTGTACTGTTTTCCAGTAAGCCGGGAATACTCAATGTGCCGGTGTACTGAAATAACATAAACAACGCAATGGCCATAGCGGTATCGCCTACACGTGTTACAATAAAAGCTTTCCGCGCTGCATATCCGTTGGCAGGATCTTTATACCAGAAGCCGATCAGCAGGTAACTGCAAAGGCCCACGCCTTCCCAACCGAAGTATAGCAGCAATAAATTATCTGCCATCACCAGCGTAAGCATGGCGCCTACAAATAAGTTCATACAGGCAAAGAAGCGGGCATAGTCCGGTTCGTCGTGCATATAACCGGATGCATACACATGAATCAGGAAACCCACAATGGTGATCACCAGCACAAATACCACCGACAAGGCATCCATCCGGAAATCGAAACCTGTTTTAAAGCCGCCGGCTTCCAGCCAGTTGCCGGCATGCTGAACAATCGCCTGTTCGCCATTCGTGGCAAACTGCATGGCAATGATGATGGCCACTATGGCCGCTAATGCGATACTGCCGCATCCGATCACGGTAACGCCTATACGGTCGAAACGCTTCCAGCCCAGCATGAGCAGGAAGGCGCCTATAAAAGGAATGAGCGGTATGAGTGCAGGAAACATACAATTGAATATTTTATCCGTTCATTTTTGCTGCTTCGTCGCTGTCCAGTGTTTTGAGCTGATGATATAACTGTAAGATCAATGCCAGTCCTACCGATACTTCCGCCGCCGCCATCGCCAGTATGAAGATGAACATCACCTGTCCGTCGGCAGTACCCCAGTGGGAAGAAGCCACTACGAAAGCAAGTCCCGCGGCGTTCAGCATTATCTCCACCGACAACAACATAAAAATAATGTCGCGGCGAACCAGGATACTGATCAGCCCCAGCACAAATAAAACGCCGGCAAGCAGCATGCCCGCTGTGGTAGGATGTACTATCATGATTGATTATTTTCAAGGAACCGGTGCAATGTTTTCTCTTTCTGCCGCCCTAAGTGATAAGCCCCTACAATGCCCGCCATCAGCAACATCCCGGTAAGTTCCACCGCCAGGATATAAGGGCCGAATAAAGCAATACCCACCTCTTTCGGATTCACCACCTGGACGCCGGATACCGGCTGACGGTTCTGCAATACCAGGAATACCAACTCTCCCAGCAGGATGATGCAAAGCAACGATGGAAAGATCCAGATGCGCGGCTTCAGCCATAGCTTCTCCTGCGCGGCAGACTCTTTCCCCAGGTTCAGCATCATCACAAAAAAGATCAGTAACACCATAATAGCGCCCGCATACACAATCACTTCCAGCGCCGCCATAAACGGCGCACCGTAGAGATACAACACCACCGCCACCGCCAGTAAAGACACTACCAGATACAACAGGGCATGCATAATATTATACCGGGTGATCACCATTACGGTAGACAATACCGCAATTAACGCAGCAATATAAAATGCGGTCCCTATCATGGTATCAGGCTTTTAATATCTACCGGTGGTTCTTCCTGTTGCGCATCACCTTTATCTTTTCCACGGATGGCCATACCGGCTACATTGTAATAGTTATATCCGGGATACTTGCCCTCACTGTTGATGAGAAGATCTTCCTTTTCATATACCAGGTTCTGACGGTTGTATTCCGCCATTTCAAAATCAGGGAGTAACTGTATCGCGTAAGTAGGACAAGCTTCTTCACAGAAGCCACAGAAAATACAACGCGAGAAATTGATCCGGAAAAATTCCGGGTATCTTCTGCCGGAATCATCTTCTGTTGCCTGCAGGGAGATACAATCCACCGGGCAGGCCGCAGCACAAAGGTAACAACCCACACATCGCTCACCTCCGTCCGGATCACGGGTTAACGCAATGCGGCCCCGCCAGCGGGCCGGCAACGGCGCCTTCTGTTCCGGGTACTGAAATGTTTCCCGCTTGTGGAACATATGCAGGAATATCAGCCACATACTTCTTACCAGACTAAACATGTTTTTCGTTTTAAGTATTTAACCACAGCTTAATGGCAGCTGTTACCATCAGGTTCAAAATCGACAAAGGGAACAATACCTTCCAGCCGTACTCCATCAACTGATCATACCGCGGCCTCGGCATAGAAGCACGGAACAGGATGAACAGCATAATAAAGGCAAACGTTTTTATCACAAACCATAATACCGGCGGCAGAAAAGCAGGACCAAGCCAGCCACCAAAATAGAGCGTTACCAGCATGCCGGAAATCAGCGTTACGCCCAGGTATTCACCAATGAAGAACATACCGAACTTCATCCCGGAATACTCAGAGTGAAAACCTGCTACCAGCTCACTTTCCGCTTCCGGAATATCAAAAGGTAAACGGTGCGTTTCTGCTACGCCCGCCACCAGGAAAATGAGGAAGCCTATAAACTGCGGAATGATAAACCATACTTTCCGCTGCGCCTCTACTATTTCAGCAAGATTAAAAGAACCGCTCAATACCACTACGCCCATCAGCGCCAGTCCCATAAACACTTCGTAGCTGATCATCTGCGAGGCCCCGCGCATAGCGCCCAGCAACGCATACTTATTATTGGAAGCCCAGCCACCCAACACCACGCTGTATACGCCCAATGAAGACATGGCCAGGAAAAACAACAACCCTATATTCAGGTCGGCCACCACAATGCCAGGTGCAAAGGGCATCACCACAAAGCTCATGAGCACACTCAACATTACCACGCCCGGGGCAAATACAAACACTACTTTATCGGCAAACGGCGGAATCCAGTCTTCCTTAAAAAACAACTTGATGGTATCTGCCAACACCACCAGCAACCCGAAAGGACCTGCCCTGTTAGGTCCGTAGCGGTCCTGCCACAGTGCCAGCATGCGGCGCTCCACCCAAATAAGACCCGCCGCCGTATTTAACAGTGCAAAAAGCACCCCGCCTATTATCCACCAAATGTTTATCATAGCATTATACTTTTATCAGTTGCGGCGCCTCTGAAATCTGCATGCCGGGAAGGCCCACAGGTATTCCGGCAACGCCTTCCTGTAATGTATCGTTAATGATCACCGGCAACGTATATTGATGCCCGTTATCCGTGAAATGCAGCAGGTATCCGGCGGTTACCTGCAACCGCTTTGCGTCTTCACTGTGCAGCATGATGTACGGGGCAGGAATGCGTTCTGCAATGCCCGGTGTATGCACGCTCAGTTCTTCCGATCCGAAAATATGATAGAGTGGTACCAGTAACAGGTGTTCTTTGAGTGGCAGAAAGGGTTCCGGCACCTCTGTATAAAACGGCGTTTGTCCGTTAGCGTGAGGTTCAATGAGCCGCTTGCCGGGGTTACCGTCGTGCAGCGGTCCGCCTGTTTCCACCTGGAATTTATTCACCGACTGTACCGAGTTCCATCCCGGCGCCCAGAAGAAAGGAATCATGGAAGAAGGTGGCTCTCCCCGGTATCCTTCCATGGTAAAGGATAGCGCCGTATCCGGGTCCTGTGGCGGGCGTGGCTCGCTTACATTTACATTGGCCTGTATGGCGGTACGGCCACTGAAGCGATGTGGTTCCCGTGGTACCTTCTGACCGGCAATACGAAAATCAGCATGCGGTGCAAGCTTATCTATCCCTTCAAATTTTTTGTATGCGTGTGCAATGTGACTTACCACATCATCAAGGTGCTGTAAACCAGAGAGGGTGGCATGACCATTTATATCGGCGATCTGTAACAGCCAGCGCCAGCTTTCCTGCACTGCGGAGTCGGGCGCAAATACCTGGAAGAAACGCTGGGCGCGGCCTTCATTGTTAACCAATGTACCATCCGATTCTGCAAACGTACCTGCCGGTAAAATGATGGTTGCTTTTTCCGCGGTAGGATTGTAAAGATGATCCAGCAGGATCACGTCCTTTACCCTGCCAAAAAACTTCTCTGCACGGTGCTGGTTCAGCCTGCGGTACAGGTCATTTTCCAAAATGATCACGGTATCCACTTCGTTATTCAATGCACGGTCTACCGCCGAATCCAGGCGATGACCGCCCAGCATTTCAAGCCCTACGCTGTTGCATTCCGGCACCGTGTAAGTAAGCATGGCATCGATACCCAGGTCCCGCAGCGCCCATGACACATTTGCAGCGGCTTTGATGATGGCTTCACTGCCACCGCCGTAGCCCGCAATGATAAGCGGATTCTTAGCAGCTTTCAGCACGCCGGCTATTTCTTCAGCAATCGCTTTTCCCTGCTCCGACATTCCTTTTACTTCCGGCATTTTGCTGCTGAGCAGGTGACTAACGCCAAAGCCTATACGGGCAATATTATCGGGCGCAGTATGATAGGCTCCTTTTGCCAGTTCATCCAGTTTTGTTTCCTGTACATTTAAAATATACAGGGGGCCTTTGCTGTCCTGCACGGCTTCCCGCACTGCAGCATCCTGCCAGGCGGGCATGTGGATATGGTTGATCACATCTTCCACCGGGATGCGGCGTACCGCCTGCCGTACCGACAACGCCAGCATCGGCGCGGTATTGGTTACATCTTCTCCGAGGATCAGCACTACATCTGCTGCTGCCGCTTCCTGCAGGGAGGCGCTGCGCACCGGTCCCTGTTCCAGTATTTTAAGGGAAAGGGATACCAGGTCGTGATCTGCCGATGACACACCGAGGTAAAAGTTTTCTTCTCCTACCAGCTCTTTCAGTACAGCATTGGATTCCAGGGAAGCTCTCGGCGATCCGATGCCGATAGTCTTCCCTGGCTTCATCCGTTGATGTACATGTTGCAGCACCGGGATGCCATTGGCCTTATCTGCAGGGCCATGATGCACCATCGGCGTTTTGATCCGTTGTCCGCTGTTCACAAATTCGTAGCCATAGCGGCCACGGTCGCAAAGGAAATAACCGTTTACTGCGCCATTAAACCGGTTGGTGATCTGTCGCACGGCGCCATAACGCTCACCGGCGAGGATATTACAGCCCAGGCCACAGCCCTGGCATACCGAAGCAGCAGAGGTCAGATCCCATTTACGGGTATAATGCTGCTTCAGTGTTTTATCCGTAAACACACCGGTAGGGCATATTTCGGCAAGATTGCCGCTAAACTCGCTTTCCAGCGTGCCCTCTTCCTGCCGGCCAAAATATACATGGTTATGCGCGGCAAAAACATCCAGGTCCTTACCACCGGCAAAGTCTTTGTAAAACCTCACACAACGGTAGCACTGGATGCAACGGTTCATTTCATGATTCAGGAATGGTCCGAGATATTGGTTGTTATAAGTTCTTTTGGTGAAATGATAATCGCGGTAAGAGTGGCCTGTCATCACCGTCATATCCTGCAAATGGCAGGAGCCGCCTTCATCACATACGGCGCAGTCGTGCGGGTGATTGGTCATCAGCCAGCCGATCACATGCTCCCGGAAGTTGCGGGCATCGGTATCGTCAACGGATAAACGAAGCTGGTCTTTTACCGGCTCCATGCACGACATGATGATCCTGCCCTTCTTGTCTTCCTCATCCTTAAACACCTTAACGGCGCATTGACGGCAGGCGCCCACCGCACCCAGGGCTGGGTGCCAGCAAAAGTAAGGAAGGTTTAAACCCAGCGACAGGCAAGCTTCCAGCAGGTTCTTTCCCTCCTTTACCTCGTAGGGCTTATTATCGATGTGTATGATCGGCATATGGACATTTTTTTTCTTTGATGTGTTGTTCAAAATCCTCCCGGAAATATTTCAGTGCGCTTTGCAACGGCTCCATAGCGCCGGGCGCCAGCGCGCAGAAAGTATTACCGGGGCCTAACAGCTTGGTATGCATTTCCAGTTGCTCGAGGTCTGCATAAGTGCCCTGTCCCTGTTCCAGTGCGTATAGTATCTTCTCCGTCCAGGGCAGTCCTTCGCGGCAGGGCGTGCAAAAACCACACGACTCCTGTGCAAAGAAATGCTCCAGGTTATGGACAAATCCCACCGGGCAGGTGCGGTCGTCCAGTATCACCATAGTGCCGGTACCCAGGCGGCTTCCCGCAGCAGCTACTCCTGCGAAATCCATTTTTACATCGAGGTGAACATCAGTTAAGAAATCAGTGGAAGCGCCACCGGGCAATGCACCGCGAAAACGGTATCCCGCTTTCATGCCACCCGCATGTTCTTCCAGTAATTCCCGCATAGTAACGCCCATAGGTAGTTCCCAGGCACCGGGCTTGTTAACTTTTCCACTTACACCGTATATTTTCGTACCCCCGTCGGCGGTATAGCTCAATGATTTGAACCAGTCGCCACCCTTGCTGATAATATGCGGTATATAAGACAACGTTTCCACGTTGTTCACAATAGTAGGTTTGCCAAACAATCCGCTTACCTGTGGAAAGGGCGGTTTGGCGCGGGGTACAGCGCGTTTTCCTTCCAGCGAATTGAGCAGCGCGGTTTCTTCTCCGCACATATATCTGCCAACGCCTGTATGCAGCTGCATCTCCAGGTTATAATTTTTACCGAGTATATTTTTACCGAGATATCCTGCGGCATAAGCATCTGCAATGGCCTGGTTCATGATCTGCGCGGCTTCTTTATAGGCCCAGCGCATAAACACAAAACCCTGTGTGGCCTGTATGGCATAAGCGGCAATGATCATTCCTTCCAATAGCTGGTGCGGATTGCCTTCCAGTAACCAACGGTCTTTGAAGGTGCCGGGTTCCATCTCATCGGCATTACAGATCAGGTAACGCGGGCCGGTTATTGCTGCCGGAACAAAACTCCATTTCATACCGGTGCTGAAACCTGCGCCGCCACGGCCTTTTAGATTGGCGTCTTTTACTTTGTCCGTCACTTCCGCAGGGGTGAGTTCCTGCAATACTTTGCGTAATGCGGCATAGCCGCCCACTGCTTCATACTCCTTCAGGTGAAGAGGCGCTCCGGAAGCGGGTATATGTTGTGTGAGCGGTTTTTCCATCTTTATAAATATTGATCCAGTATTTGTGGAAGGGAAGCTGTTGTCAGATCCCTGTACAGGTCGTTGTCTATCATCATTGCCGGTGCGTGGTCGCAGGTACCAAGACAAGCATTGGGCAGCAGCGTAAAGCGCTCGTCGGGTGTGGTTTGTCCGTATTTGATCTGCAGCAGTTCCATCAGTTGTTGTTTGATCTCCGTATAGCCCATCACGTAGCAGCTGATACTATCGCACAACAGGATCACGTGCCTGCCTACCGGCCGCCGGAAGATGAGGTTGTAGAAAGTAGCTACGCTGTCTACTTCCGCGGTGCTCATATCCAGTATAGCAGCAATGTCTGCCACGCTTTCATCAGATACCCAGCGGCGCTGTCCCTGTACAATTTTTAATGCTTCAATACAGGCCGCTTTTTTAACCGGCACCTGCTGCATTTCATGTGTGATCTGTTCTATTTCAATTGCAGAAAGCATATGTTGTTATATTATCTGTCAATATCTGCGAGTACGTAATCCATTCCTCCGAGTATCGATAACAGATCGGCCACGGTATATCCGCGGCTGATCAGCGGAATCATCTGCATGTGCGGGAAAGAAGGCGTTCGTACCCTGGTACGGTAAGAAGCGGTATTGCCATCACTGACCAGGTAGTAGCTGTTCCATCCTTTGGTGGCCTCCGTGCAAACAGCAGCCTCCCCGGCGGGTATTACCGGTCCCCAGCTTACGTTGAGGAAGTGATGGATGAGGGTTTCAATGTCCTGCATGGTGCGTGCTTTTACCGGAGGGGTAGCCAGCGGGTGGTGCGACTTATAATCGCCGGACGGCATGTAGGCCACGCATTGTTCAATGATGCGGAGGCTCTGTCGCATTTCTTCCACCCGTACTACCGCACGGTCGTAACAATCTCCGTTGTGTGCGACCGGGATCTCGAAAGCAAAATTCTCATAACCACTATATGGCTGCTTCTTGCGCATATCCCACTCCAGGCCGCAGGCCCGGAGTCCGGGGCCGGTTACGCCCCATTCAATGGCTTCTTCCAGTGTATAGATGCCGATACCTTTGGTACGGGCTTTAAAGAGATAGTTTTTCATCACCATGCTGTCGTACTCCTTCAGCTGTTTCGGGAAATAGCTGATAAAGTTTTTCACGAGCGGTTCCCAGCCGTTGGGCAGGTCCTGGGCTACGCCGCCAATACGGAACCAGTTGGGATGCATGCGGCCGCCGCAAATAGCTTCTATAATTTCGAACACGCGTTCACGGTCGGTGAACATATAGAATACGGGCGACAACTGCCCGAGATCCTGGGCAAAGGTGCCATACCACACCAGGTGGCTGGCAATACGGAACAATTCGCAGAGCATAATACGGATCACCTGTGCGCGGAGCGGTACATCTATGCCGCCCAGCTGCTCTACCGATAAGAGGTAGGCCAGGTTATTATTCACGCCGCCGAGATAATCGATACGGTCGGTGTAAGGAATATACGTGTGCCAGGATTGCCGCTCTCCCATCTTTTCCGCGCCGCGGTGATGGAACCCGATATCGGGTACGGCGTCTACAATATCTTCGCCGTTGAGCTGGAGGATGATACGCAAAACACCGTGGGTACCCGGATGTTGCGGACCGATGTTGAGGAACATAAAGTCGGCGTCCTCGCTATGGCTTTTTAAGCCCCATTCTTCGGGTTTAAACCGCAGGGCCTCCTGCTCCCTGTCCTGCTTCTCGTCATAGAGCTTAAACGGCCCCATTTCAGTTGCGCGTGCGGGGTGCTCCTTCCGGAGCGGGTGCCCTTCCCAGGTGGAAGGCATGAGGATGCGTTTCAGTAAGGGGTGACCATTGAACCGGATGCCGAACATGTCGTACACTTCGCGTTCATACCAGTTGGCTGCCGTCCAGATGGGGGTGATACTTTCCAGCGTTGGGTATTCGCCGTGAAGACCGGCTTTTATTCGCAGGAATTCGTTTCTGTCGAAGGAAAAAAGTGTGTAAACAACGGTAAAGTCATAGGGTTTATGCCCGTTCTGTTGCCGTTTATACGCACGCTCGTCAATGGCCGTGAGGTCATAGAGCATGCGATAAGGCATTTGTATTTCAGATTTAAGAAACTGTAGTACGGCCACAATATGCTCCTGTGGCGTCCAGAAGGTGGGCGTCCCATCCCGTGTAACCTGAGGTTCGAAGGTGATATCACCAAAACGGGAGCTTAATTCCGCTGCAATGCGCTCTGGCATGGCGTATTAAGTTTAGATGGGGGGTAAGATAATACTGTGGTCTTTTTCCGTTTTAATCTTTCATATATCCGTTAATGTTAGTAAGTATTGTTATTATATTTCATCGGGTGTTTTAAACTTTGTCATTTGTTGCCGTTTCTCCCGCAGGGTATCTTTCATGGAGATTTTTTCCGGCCGGATTACGCCCTGTTCACCGATCACCCAGCTGAGGGGGCGTTTCTCTTTACCCACGCTGTCGCGCAGCATAACGAGGCCCGACATAAATGCGTCCGGGCGCGGGGGGCAACCGGGTACATAGACATCTACAGGTAGAAATTTATCTACTCCCTGTACTACGCTGTAGATGTCGTACATACCGCCGGAATTGGCACAGGAGCCCATGGATATTACCCAGCGGGGCTCCATCATCTGCTCATACAAACGTTGAATGACGGGCGCCATTTTTATAAATACGGTGCCTGCGATGATCATGACATCAGCTTCGCGGGGAGTACCTCTGATTACTTCCGCGCCAAACCGGGCCATGTCATACTTAGGGGTCATAGCGGTAGCCATTTCTACAAAACAACAGGAAAGGCCGAAATGGAAGGGCCATAGCGAATTTTTCCGTCCCCATGCCAGCAGGCTTTCTACGGAAGTGAGCATTACACTTTGCTGTATCACTTCTTCCATAGAAGTATTGCCGGATATCTTACCCGTTACATCATTTGCGTTGGTCAGCCACCATTTCATATAAAAGTTGATTTACCTATGCATGATTCATAAAATCAACATGCTGTTGCTACGTCAGTGCCTGTGGTGTTGGAGTCTTAATGTCCGTGTAACCGTTAACGTGAGTGGAAGTTTTCTTCCGCATTTTTTTATACGCGCGTAAAATCTTTTTCCCATCGGGCCCGAAGTCCAATGCGCCGTTACGCCATTCGTAAATAAGTACAGCCAGTAATATGAAGATAAAAACAGAAACGCCGAGGAAGCCGGTCCAGCCTACTTCTTCGTAGGCAATAGCCCAGGATATAATCAATACCGTTTCAATGTCGAAAATAACGAAGAGCATCGCTACCAGGTAGAACTGGGAAGGGAACCGTAGTCGTGCAGAGCCGGTGGAGATAATGCCGGACTCATAAGCCTCACCGGTGGCGCGGTCTTTATGCCGCTGCCCCAGTACATAAGAGAGCCCCAGTATGATACTGATGAGTATCACCACAATAGCTCCATATGCTAAAAATGGCCAGATGGGAGTGATGTCAGAAACAGCGCTTTTCAAAGTGTTCGCCCTCCGAGCGATTTACTTAAAAGTCCGTTATGCCTGTCTATCAGATAAAACCAGTAGTATGCTTTCCAATCTACTGAACATGTCTATTATTGGTAATGCTAGTCTGTAAACCGCCAAATCAAGAGGGAAGACCGGATACGGACCCGGTTTCATAACGTTTCAAGTGCTGCTATACGGTAAAGACTATATGAAACTGAAGTTACAAAAAATACAACGATAAAACAAAAGATTAAAATGCGATACTCAGGTATGTGTACCTGTAATATAACATTCAAGACTGGTGATAATGTGCTGCTGGTCGTCAATAATAAATTTCACCACGTCACCAATAGATATCAAACCCATCAGCCTGTTCTGCTGGTCAACTACCGGCAGGTGACGGATCCTTTTATCTGTCATCAATCCCATACAGTCTTCAATGGAATCATCCTCGGTAACCGTGATAGGACGCTCTGTCATGATTTCCCGGATCAAAGTTTCCTTTGATGCACGCCCCTTCAGGATCACCCGGCGGGCATAATCACGTTCGGAAAAAATTCCCATGAAATGTTCATCTTCATCAACTACTGTCAATGCGCCGACGTTGTGATCTACAAGGAGTTGGAGCGCTTCAAAAACAGTGTTGTCGGGATTTATGGAGTATACTGCATGACCCTTTACCTGCAGGATATTACGTACCTTTCCCATGGCAAGACTTTTAGAAGAGTAAATAAATGAAAAACCACCATTTCTAAGTTACCAATTTTCATTGTTAAAAGCAAGGCAGTGAAAATAAATCGTTTGTGTAAATAGTACACAAAGGCAGAAATGAAAAATGCAGTGGCACATAGTACCACTGCATTTTTTTATTTCTAAAATATATTACAAACTCACCACTCCCTTCACCGGTGCAGCCGTTTCCTGGTGCAAATCAAACACCACAATTTCATTGGCGCCTTTCTTCAGCCACGGAGCAGGACAGTACAGGTTCTTCTGCGGTCCTATTTCCCAATAGCGGCCAAGATTGTGACCGTTTACCCAAACAATTCCTTTCTTATATCCCGACATATCGATGTAAGTATCACCGGTTTTATCAAGGTTAAAAGTGGCTTTAAAAAACTGACCTGGTTTAGCAGCATTATTGGAAGAAGCACTCAACTCCTGTACAAACTTTTCCGTCATAGGCAGGCTGTATACTTCCCAGTTCATCAGCGTCATACCATTCAGTACTACACGATCCGTGATTCCTTTACGGTCAATCAGCGCTTCTGCAAAGTTAATGCGGCCCATTCCCTCTACCAGGATTTCCAGTACCGGATTCTTTACATCACTCACCGGCAGGTCAATTGTTTTTTCACCAAGCCGGCGGTCAATTTTACCGATATACTTGCCATTCAGAAACACGGTAGCATAGTCATGCAAATCCTTTACACTCAGCTTGCCGCTCTTATGCCCTATCAGCGTGGTTTTATACACCATAAAACCATAGTCCTGTCCATATGCTTCAAACGGCTTAGGCTGCGGGGATTTAACCGGTTGCGGCAAATGATCCCATACAGAAGTAAAGGGTGTAAGATTAAATTCAGGAATTGTAATTGCCGGAATTGGTTTAGGTATGGCTGGTAATTTTTTGCCCTTCGGGAGATAGGAACCGATCAGCTTACGCAGTGCTTCATATTTAGGCGTCGCATTTCCCTGCTCATTGATAGGCGCATCGTAGTCGTAACTGGTTACATCGGGTTCGTAACCCTTTCCGCCGGAGTTGGCGCCGGCAGTATAGCCGAAGTTGGTGCCGCCATGAATTACATACAGGTTGAAAGAACGTTTGGTGTCCATGAGGAACTTCACTTCTTTGGCAATGCCATCTATGCCTGGCCGTTGCCATTGTTCGCCCCAGTGGGTTAACCAACCCGGATAGGATTCACTGCTGAAGGCAGGTACATCGGGATTCTGTTTTTTGGCAGCGGCAAAATCCGCTTCCGATCCGCCGGAGTCCAGTCCGATGGCAGCGCCTTCCACGCCTCCTGCTTCCAGCATATAGGCAGTGGCGCCGTCGGCCGTGTAGAATGGAACATTGATGCCATTCTTTACCCACATATCTTTCAGCGTATTTAAATATTCTTTGTCGTTACCGTAGCTGCCATATTCATTTTCAATCTGCACCATTACTACCGGTCCGCCGTTGGTTACCAGCAACGGCTTTACTTCTGCGGCCAAACGATCTACATAGGTGGTTACTGCTGCTATATAACGCGGGTCCATGCAACGCACTTTTATATCCGGTGTTTGCAGGAGATAAGGAGGTAAACCGCCAAACTCCCATTCCGCACATACATAAGGACCGGGGCGCAGTAATACCCACATGCCTTCTTCCTGCGCTATTTTAATAAATCCGGCAATGTTGTGATTACCGGTACTGAAATCAAACTGCCCTTTCACAGTTTCATGATAGTTCCAGAAAACATATGCCGCAATGGTATTACAACCCATTGCCTTCGCCATCTGAATGCGGTGACGCCAGTATTCATGCGGTATACGGGCCGGGTGCATCTCTCCGCTGATCATCTGGAAGGGTTTACCATCCAGCATAAAATCAGTTTTACTTAATGCAAAAGAATGTTTGTTTTGCGCCTGCACTGCCTGCCCCATCCAACAGGATAGCGCCAGCATGCCGCTTAGGATTACTTTCTTCATTGTTCAAATAAGTTGCAGATAAGCGTACAAAATACGCCAAAAATCTTTGATTCTAAAGATTTTTATAGGAGGCTTAACGGATACTTCCGGAGGATTGTTCAGGGAGATAACAATGATCATTGCAGTATACCTGCTAAAAAGCGAAAGGGAAACCGGTAAGCCGGTTTCCCTTTCGCGAAAATTAAATATTTCCTTTCTTCAGTTCTTTAACAGCATAATCACATGCCCGCGCAGTAAGCGCCATATAAGTGATAGAAGGATTCACACAGGAGGAAGACGTCATACAGGCGCCATCTGTTACAAATACATTTTTAGCGGCGTGTACCTGGTTAAAACCATTCAGCACCGACGTTTTGGGATCTTTACCCATGCGGGCCGTTCCCATTTCGTGAATGCAATGTCCCGGAGGAGGCGCACTGTCGTAGCCATGTACATTTTTCAGTCCTGCTGCTTCCAGCATTTCTATCGCGCTGGCCTGCATATCCTTGCGCATGGCCATTTCATTCTCTTTAAATTCACAGTCGATATCAAGAGTAGGCAGTCCGTATTTGTCTTTCTTGTTTTTATTCAGCACTACCTTATTTTCAAAATAAGGCAGGTGCTCGCCCCAGGAACCGATGCCCATATTCCATTTACCGGGTTCGCCCTGGGCTTCTTTCAGCTGAACGCCAATGCCATCCATGCTGATACCACGGCCTCTTTGTGCGCCGCCCTGGTAGCCAAATCCACGCACATAATCTTTTTGCAGGGTGTTGGCATTGGTGTTACGGAAACGCGGAATATAAATACCGTTTGGTCTGCGGCCGCTGCTGTAGTATTGGTCTTCAAAACCATCAAACTCTCCACCGGCGCCTACACCATAATGGTGATCCATGAGGTTGTGCCCCAGTTGCCCGCTGTCGTTGCCAAATCCGTTAGGGAAACGTTCAGAAACTGAGTTGAGCATGATCCAGCTGGTACCCAGCGTGGAGCCGTTCAGGAAAATAATATCAGCGTAGTATTCTACTGTTTGCAAGGTATGGGAATCCATCACCCTTACACCGGTAGCCTTACTTTTATCTTTATCATATAATACTTCCAGTACAATAGAATCCGGGCGAAGGGTCATATTACCTGTTTTGGCGGCTGCCGGCAGGGTAACACCGTTGCTGCTGAAGTAACCGGTAAACGGACATCCGCGGGCGCACAGGTTACGGAACTGGCACGGACCACGGTCCTTTAATCCTTTGGTGAGATGCGCTGCACGGCCAATGGTGAGAATACGGTCGTTATACTTTTCCTTGATACGCGCGGCAACGTGCTTCTCGAGGCAGTTCATTTCCATTGGCGGCAGGAAAACGCCGTCGGGCAATTGGGGCAGGCCTTCCGCCTGACCGCTTACGCCGATATATTCTTCTACATATTTATACCACGGAGCAATGTCTTTGTAGCGGATAGGCCAGTCTACACCATGACCGTCTTTTGCATTGGCTTCAAAGTCAAGGTCGCTCCAGCGATACACCTGGCGGCCCCACATGAGGGAGCGGCCACCTACATGGTATCCCCGCAGCCAGTTGAAGGGCTTTATTTCGTTGTAAGGATTCTCTTTATCATTTACCCAGAATTGCTGCGTAGCTTCATCAAAAGCGTAACACTGGCTCTGTATGGGATGATTCTCCCGCATTTCATTGGTGGTGTGAAGATGGTGCGCAAATTCCCACGGCGCTTTCATAGCGGTGGTGTAGTCTTTAACGTGTTCTACATTACGCCCTCTTTCCAATACCAGCGTTTTCAATCCTTTTTCACTCAGCTCTTTGGCTGCCCATCCGCCGCTGATACCGGAACCTACTACGATGGCATCATACGTATTTTCCTTCTCTGCCTTGATATTAAGATTCATATCGTTGTGTTTAACGCGACAAGCGGCCAGGGATCAGCTTTCCCAAAAGCTATCCCTGACCGCTACGCACTTATCATTTTTTAAATATTGCCTTTCTTCAGTTCCTTCACGGCATAGTCTACTGCGCGGGCAGTTAACGCCATATACGTGAGAGAAGGGTTTACGCAGGAAGCGGAGGTCATGGATGCGCCATCTGTTACAAATACATTCTTCACAGCATGCATCTGGTTAAAGCCGTTGAGCACCGATGTTTTAGGATCGCGGCCCATACGTGCGGTACCCATTTCGTGAATGGCCATACCCGGATAAGATCCGTTGTCATATGTTTTCACGTTTTTAATACCTGCGGCTTCCAGCATTTCTGCGGCGTCATTCATCATGTCCACACGCATTTTCTTTTCGTTCTCCTTGAACTCTGCATCAAATTTCAACACAGGCTGGCCCCATGCATCTTTCACAGAGGTATCCAGGGTTACCTGGTTGGATTCGTAGGGCAAACATTCACCGAAGCCACCTAAACCGATACTCCATTGGCCCGGTTCAGTGAGCATTTCCTTGAAGTCTTTACCCACACCCATTTCAGCAATACCGCGGCTCCAGCCTGAACGGCTGGCGCCACCCTGGTAACCAAATCCACGGATATAATCACGTTTATCGCTACCGATGTTGCGGTAACGGGGAACATAGATCCCGTTAGCACGGCGGCCGAAATAGTATTTATCGTCGTATCCTTCTGCAGTACCGCCGGCGCCTGTACGGAAATGGTGATCCATCAGGTATTTGCCCAGTACGCCGCTGTCGTTACCCAACCCATTCGGGAAGCGGGAGGAAATAGAGTTCATCATTACAAAGGTAGAACCGAGGGTAGAACCATTGATGAAGATGATCTTCGCATAGTATTCCACCATTTCCTTTGTGTGCTTATCAATCACTTTTACGCCTGTTGCCTTGCCTTGCTTTTCATCATAGATGATGGAATTTACAATGGAGTCCGGACGAAGCGTGAGATTACCGGTGGCTCTTGCTGCCGGCAGCGTGGAGGATTGTGTGCTGAAATAAGCGCCAAACGGACATCCGCGGCTGCAAAGGTTACGGTACTGGCATTTCTCACGACCAGGAAGCGGTTGCGTGATGTTAGCTACACGCCCCATGGTAATATTACGGCCCTTGAACTTTCCTTCCACGCTGGCCTTTAGATCTTTTTCCACGCAGTTCATTTCCATAGCCGGCATAAACTGGCCATCAGGCAGCTGCGGAAGCCCTTCACGGGTACCGCTGATACCGGCAAATTTCTCTACGTAGTCGTACCAGGGTGCAATATCTTTATAACGGATAGGCCAGTCTACGGCAATGCCGTCTTTCAGGTTGGCTTCAAAATCAATATCGCTCAGGCGGTACGACTGACGGCCCCACATAATGGATTTACCACCCACGATATCCGGGCGGTACCAGTCGAAACGCTTTACTTCATTATACGGACTTTCGGAATCGTTGATCCAGTATTTTTCGTTGTGTTCACTGTAGGGATAGTCGCGGCTCAGTTTAGGATGTGTTTCGCGCTGATCTACGGTGATACGGCCGCGGTGTTTAAACTCCCACGGATCTTTGGTAGCGGTTTCATAGTCTTTCACATGCTCCAGTGGTTTACCACGATCGAGCATGAGTACTTTTAAGCCTTTTTCTGTCAGTTCTTTGGCAGCCCATCCACCACTCACACCTGAGCCAATTACGATGGCATCATAGGTATTTTCAGCCTGTGCTTTTATATTCAGGTTCATTTAATTTGGATTTAGAAAGTAAAAAGAAGATTATATCGCCCAGGCCTTCTCTCCTTTGGTGTAAGGAGTGCAACCTTCGTACTTACCGGGAACGGCTACATAGCGCAGTGCTTTGGTGGCACCCGGTTCGGAAGTGAAATAACCCAGCAGGGTTAATTCTTTCAGGTACTGGAAATAATGGGTAGGATCCCCTTCTTTTTTATCTTTACGCTTGTTGTACTCTACGCGCTCTTTTTCAATCCCTGTCAGGAGTTCGGTACGTTGTTCCGGAGTAATATCCATGAAGCCTTTTTTGAATTGCTTCTCACTTGCCTCATTAATTTTTAATAACCCGTCGAGGAACACCTGCTGATCTTCCTTCTTGTAGCAATCGTTCATCATCACAATGATAAAGTCTTCTACTTTGGCATCTTTTGCACCAGGAGTACTGGTTTTGGGTATGATGGTTTCCGCTATCTCTGCTAGTAAAGCTTTGGTTTCCGGCTTTTGAAGATCGTAGTTCTTAGGAGCGGAACCTGTACAGCTTTCTAAAGCTGATAACGTGGAAGCGGAAATGGCGGTGCCCAACAAAATCGCCACATTCCTTATTGCGTCTCTTCTGTGCATAAATAGTAAGTTGATTTGACCTTCGAACAAGTTGGAAAAAATTCTTCTAAAAACCAAATAAAGAGGGGTGAAATATGCATGAGCAGTTAAAAAACAGGAAGAAGTAAAAAAAGAAGATGGGTAGATGTAAGTCTGTATTACGACTTCCATCTACCCATCGGCCTGTGCAATGTGGCAACTGCTACAGGATGTATTTTCCTTTATCGTCTACCAGTACAACCGGCAGGCGGTGGTGTTTTTCAAAATAATCGTACGCTGATCTGAGTTCCGCCCAGAATTGTTTGGAGGAATTGTCTGTCATTGTAAAGGTGCCCAGGTAGTTCATGGAACCAGGGTTGCCAAATTTCACCGGGAAAACATGCACCGGTATGAAGTCCTGTCCTGCATTCTTTGCATTTACCGCTAAAATGTATACCTCATCAATGAACTCATCAGTTAACGGAATACAGCCTACGGTGATACAATTGCCGTGGATATAGATTTCACCGCCCGGGTTTTTCGGATCGCTCAGGATGCGGTCAGAAAAATTCGGGTAGTTGATCCCCAGCGACAGGTGATAGTTGCTGTTCGGGTTAAAATCGTTGATATAATAGAATCCTTCCGGTACCTGCCGGTCGCCTTCCTTACGTTTGGGTCCCATTTTACCGGAGAGCGTACACACCCGGTAAGATTTGAACAAACGGAAAGTATCCTGGGGGTTATTTTTCACCCAGATCTCCATTTCACTGTCCAGTTTGAAGGAACGGACAAACATATATCTCGCAGGGTAAACAAGACCCTTCTTTTCGAATTCTTTTTTCAGCAACTCCTCCTTTTCACGGTATGCCTCCCCTACTTTGGGAAACATTTTCTGGTTGTCGAGGAAAGATTGCTGGGCAAAAATTTTACCTGCACCCAACAAAATCAGGACGATTACAACAAGTCGCTTCATAATACTATTCAACAAATTTTAATGTTTATACCAGGTTTATATAAGCAAGATAAAACAATAACAGGGCAAAAATAAAATATATTACCATACTCACTTTCCTGTTGGCAATCTTCAATATATAGTGCTTGTGCCCCTGATAGATCAATATAGCCGTAAAGGCCTGGAAAATCCCACCTAACAAAAACAATACACCGAACAGCGTTTGCATCCTCATAAAAAACGGAACTCTTATTTTTATATTGTAAAGTTACGCGTTTATTACGTTACTGTAGCTTTATCCATTCCAGTTTTACGGTAGCTGCGTCCATGCCGGAACTGAAAGTGGCACGAACCGGGTACTTTCCATTATAGGCGTAGGTATAGGTATTGGTAACCACCCTGGAAGTGTTTGGGCTGCTGATGTTTTCGGTAAGCACGTTGTGGGCCGACAGGCTTCCGGCGCCGCCTTCCAGCAGGATGCCCAGCTCGGGCTGCAGCTGCTGTGGGTTCAGTTTGCGGTCGTAAGTGTAGCTAACGGACGACGTATACACGAACTTGCTGTACCCTGGCTGTTTTCCATAGGTATCCATCCGTTCTACATCTCCTTCCTGGTTCCAGGTATACTCCAGGTACCCGCTGTTTTCCCAGGCGGCTTTGGCAGCGTTACGGCCAAACTGGTAGCGCCTGGCTAATTTACCACCGTTGTCATACACCAGGGAATCGTAGGAATACAGGGCATTGTCCCGGTAGTAAGTAATCTTCGATACCTTGTCGCTGTTGTACTCAAACGACAGGTAAGGCTCGCCGGTAACAGCTTTTTCATCGGCAGCCGACAGACACTTCACCAGGCGGCCATTTTCGTATACCGGCAGCTGGATGTCGCTGTAGGTATCATTTTCCGATTTGTGCAGCTGTACAATTCTGCGGATGGTTTTGTCCGCGTTGTACTCCACCAGGGTTTGCCCTGCCGGAGATACTACTTTGTGCAGATACGTTTGCTGATCGCCTCCGTTGTGGAGATTGATATGGCTGCCTTCGCTACGGAAAGCAGTAAGGATGGTGAACGATGTCACCAAAGCGGCATAGATAGCCCCACGGGCTATGGAAGTTGTGAGCATAGGTTACAAATATTAAATATAAATATACTGTATAAAAATAACTAAAGTGTGGCGAATGTGGGAAAAGACGCAATATATACGCGCATTTTAAGCGGACGGTTTAAAATAACGCGTTATTTACATATCGTTAACATTCGAATATATTTTATGATCTCCTCCGGCGATGCGGATTTTGTCTTTCTCCCGATTAGACTGATCAGGCTGATTACATTGATTCTATTTTTGGGGATTTTTTTGATTTTAGTAAAAAGATGAGGGAAGATAACAGCGCATTTCGCTGCTATCTTCCCTCATCTTTTAAATCCAAAAAAATGCAGATTTTGCCAGATTATGTTTATCTTTATAATGTGCTTAAAGCATTGATATTCAGTTTATTCCTCTGACGAAACCTATTGAAAGAATGTTTCAGAACCCCCTATAGCACATTGATACACAATACGTTACCGATCAAGTCCACGTCACCTCCACATCACCTCCGCGTCAAGTCCATACCAAAGGCATGTGCAAAGTATGAGCTAAGTATATGCAAAGCATGAGCTATCCCCTGTTCACGCCATAAATTCCTGTCTCCAAAAGAAAAAAATAAAATCAATGTAATCAGCCTGATCAGTCTAATCGGGAGAAAGACAAAGTCCGCTCCGGGAAACCGGAGCGGACTGCAGTTAAAATAGTTGTAACCTCCCACCGGGAGCTGAAGAATTATAAATTACCGCGCAGCGCCTGTTCTCTTTCTATAGACTCAAACAACGCTTTAAAGTTGCCTTTACCAAAAGACTGCGCGCCTTTGCGCTGAATAATTTCAAAAAACACCGTTGGCCGGTCCTGGATAGGCTTGGTGAAAATCTGCAACAGGTACCCTTCATCATCACGATCCACCAGGATGCCTAACTTTTGTAACGGCGCAATCTCCTCATCAATCTTACCCACCCTGTCCAGTAAGGTTTCATAGTATACCGGCGGCACCGTGAGGAACTCTACGCCCCTGTTCTGCAGCTCGGTTACTGTTTTCACAATGTCGTTGGTAGCAATGGCCACATGCTGTACACCGGGGCCTCCATAGAAATCAAGGTACTCTTCAATCTGCGACTTTTTCTTTCCTTCTGCCGGTTCATTAATCGGGAATTTCACACGGCCGTTACCGTTACTCATCACCTTACTCATCAAGGCTGAATACTCGGTGGAAATATCGCTGTCGTCGAAAGAGATCAGGTTCCGGAAACCCATCACGCGCTCGTAAAATCCAACCCAGGTATTCATCTCATTCCAGCCTACATTACCTACGCAGTGATCTACATATAATAAGCCGGTGTCAGTTGGATTGTAGTTCGTTTTCCATTCCTTGAAACCCGGCATAAACAGCCCTTTATAGTTTTTACGTTCTATAAAAAGATGCACGGTATCGCCATAGGTATGAATACCACTCCGTACTACTTCGCCAAATTCATCTTTCTCTGTAACCGGCTCCAGGTAAGGCGTAGCGCCGCGTTTCACCGTTTCCTCGTAGGCAGAGCGGGCATCGTCTACCCACAACGCCAGTACTTTCACGCCATCGCCATGCTTGGCAACGTGACGGGCGATTTCTGTATCCGGCAACAGGGAAGTGGTGAGTACAAAGCGCAGTTTATTCTGCACCAGCACATAGGAAACCCTGTCTTTTACACCGGTTTCAGGACCGGCATAAGCTACCGACTGAAAGCCAAAAGCAGTCTTATAATAATGAGCAGCCTGCTTGGCGTTGCCTACATAAAACTCAACGTAGTCGGTACCGTTGAGTGGTAAAAAGTCCTGCTGACCAGTTAAGTTGTCCGCATTCACTAATGCTGTTTCCATAACATTCAATTGTTTTGGTTTTATAAGTTGGTTGGTTTTTGTGTATCATTTATTCTGCCCAGCTCATTACATAGCTGCCATCTTCAATACCCAGTGCTGCTTCGGTGATCTGGAGCGGGTGAAAGGTGTCTACCATCACTGCCAGCTCCTTTGTTTCCTTTGCGCCAATGCTTTTTTCCACGGCTCCGGGGTGAGGCCCGTGCGGAATCCCCGCAGGATGCAGGGTAATCATCCCCCGCACCACATGCTTACGGCTCATAAAGTCACCGTCTACATAATATAATACCTCATCACTGTCGATGTTACTGTGATTATACGGCGCAGGGATGGCCTGCGGGTGATAATCAAATAACCGCGGACAGAAGGAACACACTACAAAGTTGTTGCCCTCAAAAGTCTGATGCACCGGTGGCGGCTGGTGTACCCGCCCGGTGATCGGTTCAAAATCGTGGATGGAAAAGGCAAACGGGTATTCGCATCCATCCCAGCCAACTACGTCGAAGGGATGATGTTTATAATGAATGGGATAAATCACCCCTTTCTTTTTAATCCGGATCAGGAAGTCGCCCTCCTCATCAATGGTTTCCAGGTGCTGTGGCTGCCGGATATCCCGCTCGCAGTAAGGGGAATGCTCCAGCAATTGGCCGTATTTGCTCAGGTATCTTTTCGGATAACGGATAGGACTAAACGATTCTACAATAAACAGGCGGTTATCTTCCGTATTAAAAACAATCTGGTAAATAGTGCCGCGGGGCACCACCAGGTAATCGCCATAGCCGAACTCCAGCTGGCCATACTGTGTTTTCAACACACCGCTGCCTTCATGTACAAAAATCATTTCATCGGCATCGGCATTTTTGTAAAAATATCCCTCCATACTTTTCCGGGGCGACGCCAGCACAATATGAAGATCACTGTTTACCAGCACGGCTTTGCGGCTATCTAAAAAGTCGTCTTCCGGCTTAATGTTGAACCCGATAAAGCTGCGGTGCTTCAGCATCTTCTCTTCTGCTACCTTTGGCGCAACAGAATAAGGTTCATCTACTTTTACAATCTCCGTAGGGGGGTGACAGTGATACAACAGGCTGGAATGGGAAGAGAACCCCTCCGTGGAAAACAACTGCTCCGAATACAGCTGGCCGTCCGGTTTACGGAACTGGGTATGGCGCTTATGCGGTATTTGTCCTAGTTTATAATAATGTGGCATGACAGGTGGTTTGAGAAAATTGTTCTGGTGTACAATTAAAAGATTGAATGGGTGTATGATTCATTGTACTGGTGTATGATTCATATTTATATGATACAGCGCAACCTGCTGATGGCAGCAAAAATTAAGATACACATGCGCAGGAATAGCAACTGAATACTATTACAAAGTTACGGTATATAAACACGAAGGATGGCCGGTAGCGGCCGTTGGGAAAGGTTATGCCAAAGTCGAATCCATGGCAAGCGTGGCCATGAGAAAGTAGTAGTTAAGCTGACTGTTGCTTGTATATTTCAGTGAAATGGACAAGTGGCAATTGTTTAGGCGACTAAGGTAAGCAAAAACTGCGATTCCAAAATGATTTTTGTAATAAGCAGGATTCAGGGAGCTATCAGTCATAAAATTGTCACCAAAACATCATTCTATCAAAAATCACAAATCACAAAATCACAACTACACGGTTTATATTTTGAATATAATTCTAAAAATTAGCCGTAATAAGTATCAAAAATCAACAAACGACCCTAATTTTAAAACATTTCTAAAAATAGCCACTGCGCTTTTATTTACCAGTGTAATTGTGGACTTTTGTTACACAATCGTCATATTCCAATAGTGATACCGTTCTACACATACCAGTTCTCTTCGGTTTCTGCCTCCAGGCAGATAGCGGGCACTATGGCGACAACGACCACCATTATTACAACCCCACTGCGGGGTTAGTTTTCACATATTATCCAACGACCACAAGGGTGGTACATAACCGGGAGGACCCGGACTTATCTACGTATAAATTTTCCATATGCAAGTATTAAAATTTGGCGGCACTTCAGTGGGAAGCGCCAAAGCAATAGAACAGGTTTGCAACATCCTCAAACAATATAAACCTGCCGGTAAATATGCTATCGTTGTATCTGCACTTGGCGGGGTAACGGACAAGCTTATACGCTGCGGACAACTCGCGGAACAAGGCAACGAAGAATATAAAAGTGTATTACAGGAAATTGAAGCCCGGCACCTCGATACCATCCGTGAACTATTCCCTATCACCGCACAAAGCGGGCAAATCAGCCAGCTGAAGAAAAAACTCAATGCCCTCGAAAACCTCTGCGATGGCATCTTCCAGGTAGCAGAACTCAGTCCACGTACCCTGGATAAAATCATGAGCTACGGCGAACTGATGTCCTGCGTAATAGTAGCCGAGAAACTGAAACAACAGGGATTCTCCGCTACCTGTAAAGACAGCCGCGAACTCATCGTAACAGACAACCACTTCGGCCATGCCGCCGTTAACTTTGTTGCCACCAATCACCATATTACACAGTTCTTTGCACAGTCGCCCGCCGACTATGTAGTACTGCCAGGCTTTGTAGCCGCTACCCCCGATGGCGAAACCACTACCCTCGGCCGCGGCGGCTCCGACTATACCGCCGCTATCGTAGCTGCTGCCGTAAATGCAGCCGTACTCGATATCTGGACAGATGTCAGCGGCATGATGACCGCCGACCCACGCATCGTATCACAGGCCATTCCTATCTCACACATCTCTTATGTGGAAGCAATGGAGCTGTCGCACTTCGGCGCCAAAGTCATCTATCCCCCTACCATCCAGCCGGTGATGAACAAACGCATCCCCATCTGGATCAAAAATACTTTTGCCCCGGAAGATCATGGTACCCTCATACAGGACAGCGCCGACCGCAGCTTCCCCGTAACAGGCATCTCCGGTATCCCCAACATCGCCCTGCTCACCCTTGAAGGTAGCGGCATGGTGGGCATCCCCGGGTTCTCCAAACGCCTGTTTGAATCCCTCTTACGGGAACGCATCAACGTAATTCTTATTACCCAAAGCTCTTCCGAACACTCTATTACCGTAGGTATCCACGAAGCGGATATGCTGAAAGCCAAAACTGCGGTAGACAGCGAGTTTGCACAGGAAATAAGCGAAAAACGGATAGAACCCCTCCTGGTGGAAAAAGACCTTTGCATCGTGGCCGTAGTAGGTGATAAAATGAAAAACCATCACGGCACCAGCGGTAAGCTCTTTGGCACCCTGGGCAGGAATGGTGTGAACGTAAGGGCTATCGCGCAGGGATCTACCGAAAAAAATATCTCCGCGGTGATCAACAAAGCCGATATCAAAAAAGCACTGAACGTAATGCACGAAACCTTTTTTGAAACACCCCTCAAACAGGTGAACCTCTTTATCGCCGGCGCAGGAAACGTAGGCAGCAAACTGCTGGAACAACTGGAACAACAGCAATACTACCTCCAGCATGAACTGGGCCTGCAAATCCGGGTAACCGGCCTGGCCAACAGCCGCCATACCCTCATCAGCGAAACCGGCATCACGTTGCTGGACTGGCGCGAACAACTGGAAAAGGCCAAACATATCAGCACCGCCGATTTCGTGCAGCAGATAAAAAACCTGAACCTCCGCAACAGCGTATTCGTGGATAATACCGCCAGCAGCGACATTGCAGCCGTATACCACGAATTCCTGCAACACGGTATTTCCGTGGTTACCTGCAATAAAATTGCCTGCTCATCAGACTACGCCTATTATAAACAACTGAAAGACCTCGCCCGCAAATACAACGCCTCCTTCCTGTTTGAAACCAACGTGGGAGCAGGACTACCGGTTATCAATACACTGAATGACCTGATCCGCAGCGGCGACAAAGTACACAGCATCGAAGCGGTACTATCCGGCAGCCTCAACTTTGTGTTCAACCATTTCTTAAATGGTACCAGCTTCCGCGAAGTAGTGAAAGCCGCACAGGATGAAGGCTACACTGAGCCCGATCCGCGCATCGATCTCAGTGGTAAAGACGTAATGAGAAAGATCCTCATCCTGGCCCGTGAAAGCGGCGCCGCCATTGAAATGGATGAAATCACCAACCATTCGTTCCTGCCCGCCGAATGCCTCGACGCCCCTTCTGTACCCGCCTTCTATGAAGAGCTGGATGTACATGCCGGTCACTTCCAGGGACTACGCGAAGCTGCCGACGCCGAAGGCAAACGCCTCAAGTTTGTAGCCCGTTATGAAGATGGCAAAGCCTCTGTAGGACTGCAAAGCGTGGCTCCCGATCATCCGTTCTTTAAACTGGAAGGCAAGGACAATATCGTGCTGTATACCACCAGCCGGTACAAAGACCAGCCGCTGATCGTAAAAGGCGCAGGAGCAGGAGCAGATGTTACCGCCTCCGGCATCTTTGCAGACATCATCCGGAGCGCCAGATTGTAAACTTTCCATGAATTGAGTTGCAATCCTGACAATCAATTATTAAATTAAACTAACTTAAAGGTGATATGGACAGTATAAAAGTATTTGCGCCGGGAACAGTGGCCAATGTAGCTTGTGGCTTTGACGTAATAGGACTGGCGCTGGACGCGCCGGGAGATGAAATGATCCTTCGCAGGAGCAGCGAACCAGGCATCCGCATTACTGCCATCCACGGTGCGGACCTGCCCCTGGAAACATCGCGCAATGTAGCCGGCGTAGCCGTTCAGGCGTTATTACAGAAATACGACCAGCCGGATATCGGTATCGAAATAGAGATCTTTAAAAAGATCCACCCCGGCAGCGGCATCGGCTCCAGCGCCGCCAGCAGCGCCGGCGCGGTGGTAGGCGTCAATCATTTACTGGGAGAACCCTTCACCAAAAAACAACTGGTGAGGTTCGCCATGGAAGGTGAACGGCTGGCCTGCGGCTCCGCCCACGCGGATAACGTAGCCCCCGCCATCCTCGGCGGCTTCACACTGGTGAGAAGCTACCGCCCACTGGATATTACCACGCTTCATACCCCGGAACACCTGTGGGTTACCGTGATACATCCGCAGATAGAAGTAAAAACGTCTGACGCCCGCGAAATACTGAAACAAAAAGTACTCATGACAGACGCCATCCGGCAATGGGGCAATGTAGGCGCACTGGTAGCCGGGCTTTACCAGGACGATTATGAACTGATCAGCCGCTCACTGGAAGATGTGATCGTGGAACCCATCCGCTCCATCCTCATCCCGGCTTTCCACGAACTGAAACTGAAATGTAAAGAAGCCGGCGCCCTCGGCGGCGGTATCTCCGGTTCCGGCCCCTCTGTTTTTATGCTCAGCAAAGGAGAAGAAAATGCCCGCAAAGTAGCGGCTACGATGGATAGCGTTTACGCACCACTTGGCGTGGATTATAAAATCTACGTTTCCCAGATTAACACCGCCGGTGTAAAAGTGATTGACTAACTAATTAACAACGTTTTATTCATGCAGTATTTCAGCTTACAGAACAAGCAGCACCAGGTAAATTTCGAAACAGCAGTAGTACAGGGATTAGCACCAGACAGAGGACTCTATTTTCCGGAACAGATACCAACGCTGGATAAAGACTTCATCAATAACCTGCATAATTATACGGACCACGAGATCGGACTTCAAGTAATCCGCCCGTTTGTAGGCGATGAAATACCCGAAGAAGCATTAAAAAAGATAGTAACCGATACCTTACATTTTCCTTTCCCGGTACAGAAAGTAACCGGTCATACTTACGCCCTGGAACTGTTTCACGGCCCTACCCTCGCATTTAAAGATGTGGGCGCGCGCTTTATGGCCGGCTGCCTCGGCTACTTCCGCCGCAACAGCACCACCCCAGTAACCGTACTGGTAGCCACTTCCGGCGATACCGGCGGCGCCGTGGCCAATGGGTTTTATAATGTTCCCGGCGTGGAAGTTGTGATCCTCTACCCTTCCAATAAAGTAAGTGTGCTGCAGGAAAAACAACTCACCACACTGGGCAATAATATTCATGCACTGGAAATAGAAGGCACTTTCGACGACTGCCAGCAACTGGTGAAAACCGCTTTCCTCGACCAGGAACTGCAGGCACGCCGCCCGCTTACCAGCGCCAACTCCATCAACGTAGCCCGCTGGCTGCCCCAGATGTTCTACTATTTCCTGGCATACAAACAAATGAAAGCGGCACATCCCAAACTCGTGTTCTCCGTACCAAGCGGCAACTTCGGCAACATCTGCGCAGGCATGATGGCCGCCGCTATGGGATTACCGGTATCACACTTTGTAGCTGCCACCAATATCAATGATACGGTTCCCCGCTTTATGGAAAGTGGTAAATATGAACCAGGCAAAGCATCGCCTACCATGTCTAACGCAATGGATGTGGCAGACCCCAGTAACTTTGTACGGATCCTGGAACTGTTTGGCAACAGCCGCCCCTCCCTCGCAGAAAAACTTACGGCTTACAGCTTTAATGATAAAGATACCGCCCGCACAATGGAACAGGTATGGAAAGAAAACCATTATATGCTGGACCCTCATGGCGCCGTGGGCTTCATGGGACTGCAACGTTACCTGGAACATTCACCGGAGCTGACAGGCGTTTTCCTGGAAACAGCCCACCCCGTGAAATTTGAAGACACCGCCCCTAAATCTATCCGGGAAGAAATATATACTCCCGCAAAGGTGATGTCTTTATATGGTAAGGAAAAACAGGCTACCCTGCTGACTGCCGACTATCCTGCTTTCAAAAACTGGTTAATGCAATAATGATTCTGTAGTTTTGGCGCCAGTATGAAGTATTTACCTATCCTCCTGTTATTGATGGGTGCGCAGGCATGTAACAATGCCGGCACCCGGCAGCAGAATACTGCCAGCCGCCCGGACTCCGTGTTGTACAGCGATATCATCCGGCCGGTAACGGATTCTATTTCACAGTTTCCCAACAGTCCCGATCTGTATTACCATCGCGCACTGCTGCTGTTTAATACCAACCCGGCACTGGCGCAGACCGATTTTGAAAAGGCCGCCTCCCTGATGCCGGCAAACACCGACTACTGGGCCGGCGCCGGTGAAGCCGCCCTGATCGTGAATGATTATAAAAAAGCGGCCGCAAATTTTCAGCAGGCCCTGGCTACCGCTCCCGGCTATACGTACCTGGAATACCGCCTTGCCACTGCGCTGATAGAAAATAAACAATACGCCGAAGCAGACAGCATCGCTAACGTGCTCGCACAAACGACAGATGCCCGCGATAAGGCATTCTACCTGAAAGCCCGCATGGCGGAAGATAAACAGGATACCACCACGGCTATCCGTCACCTTACCTCCGCTATTCATGCCGCCGGTAAACAACCTGAATTTGAAGCCGTGATGGAACTGGGCGACCTGCTCCGCAGCCGCAAAGCCACCGCCGCCCTCAACTATTACCAGCAGGCATGGCAACTGGATACCACCAACGCTTATCCTTTGTTTGAAGCAGCACAGTTCCAGGAAGAACTGGGCGATCTGTCCGCTGCTCTCAATGCCTACCGGAAATGCATCGTGGCTGATCCCGGCTTTGAACCTGCCTACCTGGCGCTGGGGAAAATTTACAGCAATAAAAAAGACTGGAAAACAGCTTACACCTATTACAACCTGGCGGCCAAATCGGCTCCGACAGATGCATGGGCGTATTACTACCGGGCAACTGCACACGAACAACTGGGCAACAAAACCCAGGCGATAGAAGACTATACAAAAGCTACTTCCTTTAAGAAAGATTTCAGTGAAGCAAAGGAAGCCCTGAGAAGATTGAACCCGTAATTACTTAAATTTACATCATTCAAAAATAGAGCACTTGGAAAAACATCCTGTTTTAGTGGCGCCATCTTTACTGGCAGCAAATTTCCTGGAGCTGGGAAAAGAAGTGGATATGGTAAACCGCAGCGAAGCCGACTGGTTCCATCTTGATGTGATGGACGGAAGGTTTGTACCAAATATCAGCTACGGCTTACCCGTGATTGCACAAATCAGGAAGAAAGCGCAGAAACCCTGTGATGTACACCTGATGATTGAAGAACCGGAAAAATACGCAGCCGACTTCAAAAAGGCCGGCGCCGATATACTCACCGTACACTTCGAAGCCTGTATCCACCTGCACCGGAATATCCAGCAGATCAAAGGTCTGGGTATGAAAGCCGGTGTGGCGCTGAACCCTCACACCCCCGTGGGCATGCTCGAAAATGTGATCCGGGATATTGATGTAGTGCTGATCATGAGCGTGAACCCCGGCTTCGGCGGACAAACATTTATCGAACAAACCTATCAGAAAATAAGACAACTGAGACAACTGATCACAGATAATCATGCACATGCGCTCATTGAAGTAGATGGCGGCATAGGCACCGATAACGCCGGACAACTCATCCAGGCAGGCGCAAATGTATTAGTGGCAGGCAGTGCCATCTTCTCCTCTGCCGATCCTGAAAAAACCATTCACGCACTCAAGACAAGTGCGCAATAATTTCCTTTGATAATGGCTTGGTGAGATATCCTGTTACAAAATTGTAGGCATTCACACGTTCCCTGTCCTTTTCATCAATGGAGGAAGTCAGTACAAAAATCCTGATTTGCTTCGGCAACTGCGCCTGAAAAACAGCATATTCTTCCAGGAACTCCCAGCCATCCATTATAGGCATATTAAGATCCAGCAGTATAAGATCCGGTAAGGCCTGCGCTTCTCCCGCATTTTCCCGGAGAAGATCCAGTACATCCTGTGCGTCGGAAAATACACGGATATTACTACTGATAGCCTGACGTTCGATCATGATTTTGGCAATCTGCTGGTGAATCGGGTCATCATCTACAATAAAAATCGTATTGATTAAACTCATAAAGGGGGTTTATTCTGATCTAAAAGTAATAATAAATTTGGTTCCCTCTCCGGGATGACTTTCTGCTCTTATATTACCACCCATTGCTTCCACCTGGGTTTTAGTGATAAATAAGCCAATTCCCTTCGCATCTTTATTTTTATGGAAGGTTTTACGGAAGCCAAAAAGTTTGTTGCCAAACCGCTCCATATCTATTCCCACTCCATTGTCCTCCACGCTCAGGATGATGTTATCGTTTTCTTTCCAGCTCCGCAAATGCAATGCAGGCGTGCGTTCCGAAGAACGGTACCGGATCGCGTTGGTAATAAAATTCTGCAGGATGCTGTCGAGGTATACCCGCGGGTATTCAATCACCGGCTCATCATCAAAATCATAGGTGATCTGGATATTGCTGGTTTCAATATCTACCAGCAAAACGTCCCTTACCTTCTGTAATCTTTCGGCAAACAACAGTTTTTCTTTCTCCACATTCACATCTTTCCGGATCTGCACCACTTCCACGAGGTCGTTCAGCGTTTCATCAATCTTCTTGATTACCTCATGTACCATGCCCAGGTAAAGATCCCTTTCCTGCTGGGCGGCAGCCTCATTGTGCATTTGCATCAGCGCCTTCAGGTTGGCAATAGGCGCCCGGAGGTTATGGGAGGTGATGTGGGCAAAATCTTCCAGCTGCTTGTTCTGGTTCAGCAGGTTCTTGTTCAGGTTAGACAGTTGCTCGTTCGCCTTCCGCAGCTCTTTCTGCAATTTCCGGCTGTCGGTGATATCACGCATAAACACGGAGATCCCGCCATCCTGCATAGGGGTAAGGAGGAAATCGTACCATTTGTCCACCCCGGGGAAGTAGATGCCGAACGACTGTGACGCCTGCTGCTGGATACATTCCTGCAGCCGCGCATAAAACACGGTGCCGCTCAGGCGCGGAAACTCCTCGAAGATATTGTTGCCCATCGCCACTGGATGGCCGATCATTTTCTCTGCCTTCCGGTTCAGGAAATTGAGGTTCCCTGATTTCTCCATCGCGGCATATCCCATATCAATAGTGTCAAAGAAAAGACGCATCAGCTCCGTGTTCCGGGTAAGTGCGTCCCTGATTTCCAGTTGTTCGGTAATGTCCTGCACTACCCCGTACATGCGTACCATCCGGCCGTTTACATACCCTGGCTGCCCGATGGACCTTACCCTTTTTACCTGTTGTTTGGAAGAAATGATGGTGAGCTGTGCATCGAAGGGCTTTCCCGTTTCTATACATTGCCGCATCAGGCCCTCAAGGTTTTCCCGGGCCTCCGGCGTATAATACCCCAACGCTTTTTCGAGGTCAATGCGGGTGTCTACCGGGCAGTCGTGGATGTGGTACGACTGGTCCGTCCACCGCACCTGGCCACTGTCTACATCCAGCTCCCAGCCGCCTATTTTGCCAATGGTACCGGTTTGCTGCAGGAACTCCTGGTTCTTCTTGATCTCCAGCTCCTGTAGTTTCTTGTCGGTGATATCATTCACCAGCGCTACCACAATCATCTCCTTGTCAACCGGCTCAATCACCGGAAACACGGTCAGGTCAAGGTATACTTCCCTGTCTACGGTCGTCCATCGCTTGTCCTGCGAAAAATCGATCCGCTTTTCCACGCGGAGCAATTTATTCTGTTCCAGGGCCTGCACAAATAATTTGTCCAGCTCAAACATGGTAGCCAGTTCATCGTTCATTACGTTGAAAGGCTGACGGCTGACGGGATGCGGCGAATTAAAGAAGAAGCGTTGTGTTTGATTGATCCGGCGGATAAAGCCAAAATTATCAAACTGGATATAGCCGATAGGCAGGTTCTCGATGATGTTGTCGAGGAGCCGTTCGCTTTTCTGGAGACTGAGTTCCGATAATTTTTTTTCTGTGATATCATCCAGTATCAGGAAGATATTGTCCATATTCCGTTGCTGGTCGGTGAGCGGGAATATGGTGGCTTCAAAGTATACCGGATAAAGCCGGGTAATGTTTTCGTGGTGTTTCTCGCGGTAGCTGAGGAGGATTTCCTTTTTGATAGTCTTCCCGGTTTTCCGGGCTTCTTCAAACATACCGGCGAGGCCATTAAGCCGGTAGAAAGGATCTTTCAGCCATTTATAATCCGGTTGGGTAAAGAAGGCGTGGTGTTTTCCCCAGATCTGCCGTTGGCGGCTGTTCATGTCCATGTTATCGCCATCCGGTGAAAACTGCTGCAATCCGAGGGGCAGGTTTTCCAGCACCTGGCCGTAGTATGCTTCATTACGGGCACGTTTGATTTCAGTGAGTTTACGTTCGGTGATATCGATGCCGATCAGCATGCAGTGTGTAAAGGCGCCGGTTTCACTGAAAAACGGGGTAATGCCTGCTTCCAGCCACAGTTGGGTATCTGCCGCGTTGATAAGAAAACACAGTTGTTCCTGTACCGGTTTGCCTTCCGTCAGGGTTTTCCAGAGATCCTGCCAGTGTTCCGGGTGAGCAGGCCGGAAGAGCGCGGTAAAAGGGCGGCTGGTGAAGGGGCCGTCCGATGGCTGCAATGCCGCTATCACCTGCGTATTAACCGCAGTCACCGCACCCGTTGCATCTATGGTAACAGAGAGTGCAAAGGCATTAATAGCGGTTTCAAGATGCTGTAAGTGGCTGTAATGCTGTTCCAGCATAACTACATTCATATGATAGCAGAATCTAAGATCGTTGTGTCAGGAAACGCCTAAAGTAGGCATTATATAATAAAAAACACTATTAGGCAGGTAAAAGTAATAAAATGTTGCGGAAAGGTCAATTCCCTACAAACGCACAATTAACAGGGGGAAGAGTGGATTGGTTCAATCATTTATCCACTTGTTGTGGATTTTGAGTTTTCCGAAATTGTTAAACGATCAATATCTTTGAGGTAACTTATTACATTATTATTTTTTAAATATTATCAGATGAAAGTTTTGATTATCATGGGTTCCGAGAGTGACAAGCCTGTAATGGAAGAATCTCAGAAGCATTTGCAGTATTTTGGAATTGAAAATGAGATGATAGTGGCTTCTGCTCACCGCAATCCTGATAAAGTAAGGGAGTTGTGTATAACCGCTCAGGAAAAGGGTTTTGGCGTAATTATTGCCGCGGCGGGCATGGCAGCAGCCTTACCGGGAGTTGTATCAGCTTACACTTCGCTGCCTGTTCTGGGAGTTCCTTTAGATGGTGGTTTACCGGGTGGTATTGACGCTTTGTATTCAATTGTACAGATGCCTGCAGGTTTACCGGTAGGTACATTGGCAGTTGGAAAGGCAGGTGCACGTAACGCAGCTATACTGGCCGCACGTATCCTGGCTTTAGGTAATAAAGATATCGCCGCTAAAGTAGAAGCTTTTAAACAGAACGGGTACAGGATTTAGTGATAGCTTAACAATGGCATCCTCCAGGTTATACAAGATTTAAATATATTCGGATTGAAAAATACCGATCATTTCCTGGACAATTAAACCTTAGAATCATTGACTGAATCCATTATCAATTTAGACAGTATTAATCCCATTGAGTTTTTCGGCGTTAACAACGGAAAGCTTGATCTGCTGAAAAAGAAATTCCCATTGCTTAAGATCCTGTCCAGGGGCACCCAGTTAAAATTGAGTGGGGCACCGGAAGAAGTGGCTACAGCGGAGGAAAAAATCGGTCAGATCGTTAAATACCTGGAACGGAACGGTAACCTGACAGAGAACTATTTTGAACAGATTCTGGGAGATGAGGAAGGCACCAGGATCGACAATTTCAGCGAGCGTAATCCCAACGAAGTATTGGTGTTTGGACCCAACGGCAGAACCGTAAGGGCCCGTACATCCAATCAGAAAAAGATGGTAGCGCTGGCCGAAAAGAACGACATCATTTTCGCAATAGGTCCTGCCGGTACCGGTAAAACCTATACCGCCGTGGCTTTGGCGGTTCGTGCGCTCAAAAACAAAGCAGTTAAAAAGATCATTCTAACCCGCCCTGCGGTGGAAGCAGGCGAAAGCCTCGGTTTCCTGCCGGGAGATCTCAAAGAAAAGATCGATCCATATCTGCGGCCATTGTATGATGCGCTGGATGATATGATCCCTGCAGAAAAGCTGAGTTACTACATGACCAACCGCGTCATTGAAATTGCACCATTGGCGTATATGCGTGGACGTACCCTGGATAACTCCTTTATTATCCTGGATGAAGCGCAGAATGCCACCGACCTGCAGATCAAGATGTTTCTAACCCGTATCGGCGCATCTGCCCAGGCCATCATCACCGGTGACCTTACACAGATAGATTTACCCAAAAATCAGCAATCCGGTCTGGAAAGGGCTACCCGTATCCTTCGCAACATCGATGGTATCGGGCATGTGGAACTTGATGAAGAAGATGTGGTAAGACACCGGCTTGTAAAAGCCATCATCAAGGCTTATGAAGCCAATAAAGAAAAATAAGGCATGCGGATATCCTATTATCCGATAGCTGGTTATTTGTTTGGACGGCACAGCCACCAGGCAGATAATCAGCTATCAAAATAACAATTATCTCAATATTTAACTCTTTGTTAACGGCGATTGCCGTAAGTTCACCTGTTTTTATCCGAGGGAGACCTTCAGTCCGGAAGCCTGTGATTGTGCTGAGCTATAGCTGATGACTTTGCAGTATTGAAGTTTACCCCTATTTTTGTTGTGATATATTATAATTTATCGACCGCATGACCAATTTTTTTCGAATCATGACACTGGCATTGATTACAACGTTGCTGTTAGGCAGTTGTAAGAAAAGGGCTTCCCCCGAAGAGGTAGCGCTGGCGTTTATGCATGCGATTCAGGATTCGAACTACGACCAGGCCAGGGATTATGCCACAAAAGAATCCCAACAGGTATTACAGATCTATGCCATCTTTGACGGCCGCCGCAGTGGCGCAGAAAGGGAAAAAATTAAAAACGCCCGCATCGAGGTAGTCAATATCGAAGAAAACGGCGATAAAGCGGCTGTTACAATACTGAATTCCTCCGCCCATCAGAAAGAAGTCCTGCAGATGGTGAAAGAAAACGGCCAGTGGAAAATTTCCCTGACGTTCGACAGCATCATTCCCAATTACACACCGCAAACCGGTGGTAATGCTGCCTTCGACTCTACTGCTTTGCCGGCAGACAGCGCACCTGTTAATAGCCTGTCGGCGCCCGGAAACTAAATAATTACCGCCCTCTTTTGTATTTTACACAAAAGGAAAGGATAATTTTTAGCTATTAACGGCTAGTTCCCTTAATTTTGCCACGCATTAATGATCAGATGTGTGGCTTATTCCTGTTTTTACTTACCGGAAACCTGACCATATCTCCATGAAAAGTGAGGTGAGTACTTTATTCACTTTTCAACATTAATCCAATATTGAACAATAAACCTTAAAGTAAAGTAGATTATTATGATGACAAATCCCTGGCACAGTGTGAGTCCCGGCTCTGAAGTGCCTAATGTTGTAAATGCAATTATAGAAATTCCAAAGGGATGCCGCGCTAAATATGAACTGGATAAAGAAAGCGGTTTGCTGAAACTGGACCGGGTTTTATATTCTTCTGTATACTATCCTGCCAACTACGGCTTTATTCCACAATCTTACTGCGATGACCATGATCCGCTGGATATCCTGGTAATCTCCCAGATCGAATGTGTTCCCATGTGTATCATCGATGCCAAAATCATCGGCGTAATGCAAATGATAGACGGCGGCGAAGCTGATGATAAAATCATCGCGGTAGCAGCCAACGATATGAGCGTAAACTACATCAACGATATTACCGAACTGCCTCCTCACTTCATCGACGAAATGCGCCATTTCTTCGAAGAATATAAAAAACTGGAAAAGAAAACCGTTGTGGTGGAAGAATTCCAGAATAAAGAGAAAGCAAAACAGATTATTCTCCAAAGCTTTGAAGATTACCGTAAAATTTTCAAACAGAGCTAATGCGGAGGATCGCATCCGGCGATTACAAATTGTCTTGGAGCAGGATTAGACTGATTATGCTGATTAAGATGATTTTTACTTTTTTGATTTTTTCCGATATAATAATTAAGGGAGATAGAAGCGGATATCCGCTTCTATCTCCCTTAATCTATTAAAATCACAAGTGATCAAATCTATGAAATCAGTATAATCAGTCTAATCCTGCTCCAAGACAATTTGTAATCGCCGAAAGCGATCCCTCCGCTAAAAGTATCTCTTTATAATCCGCAGATGATGCGTACGTAAACCCGTATCCGCATTTATAATCCCTTCGTTATCTATCGGATCTATCCGTACCTTTCCGGAAGAATGGATAATTTCATGATCGTTCAGCAAAATACCAACATGCGTAATCCGCCCCTCTTCATTGTCGAAAAAGGCGAGATCCCCCAGGCGCGCTTCCTGTAAAAAATCAACAATATGCCCCTGGGTAGCCTGCTGGTAAGCATCCCGCAAAAGCGGAATACCGGATAGCTTAAACACGTTCTGCGTAAAACCGGAACAGTCCACGCCAAAAACACTGGCACCTCCCCAGAGGTACCCCGTATTCAGAAACTGCGTTGCAGCGCTTTTTAAGGCAGTAATATCTACAGGTGCGGGATGGGTAAGCGGAAGGGGCTTATCCTCAAATTTTACAGCAATAGTTCCCCATTGCGTGGAAATGTCGCTGTCGCTCTTCACCAGGCACCCAAATGGCACCAGCATAGGCTGGCCGTTCATGGTAACCCGGTTTACCCAGCCCGGAAAATAATACTTCGCAGGCGCCAGGTACAGCGGTTCATCTATCATTTCCAGGTGGGCAGCTGTGGCCCAGCCGGTATATCCGTCGTATTGGTTTTTTACTTTTACCCAGCCGTCGGGAGCTGTTTCGGTGATCTCCACCCCTGCTCCCCATAAGAGCTGGGAAATCATTTCGCTTTTATGTGAGGCAGTACTCCTTAATGGCGCAACTGGCACAATGACAATGGCGTATGGCATATTAATTGTATAAATCCCTTTTACTATTCAATAATCTTATGCGCTAAATGAACTTTTTCCGCTTTTGTACGTAAATATAAAGTAATAAGTTTATGCAACAACAGTTAACCAATTTATCGGACAAAGAGTTAATATCCCGCGCCAGGAAACAGCTTGACCGGGAGGCAGAAGGCGTATTGATGGACAGGTACAGTCATTTACTGGTTGCTGTTACAATTCCTTATCTGAGTAGCCAACCTAACCTCGACCCCAACATTGTTTTCCCCGCCCTGCTGCAAAGACTAAATGCCAGTCTTAAAACGCAAACCATCTACAAAGCCAACGAATGGATCCTGCATATACAGAAAGGATATCTCGGGAAACCTGAAAAGAACATCCCCTTCTATCCATCCCGCGACGGAAGAGACCTGCTGCATATCGAAAATACGGTAGACAAAGCCGCTACCAATATCATCGACCGCCAGGACCTCATTGTACGGCTGGAACAGGCCCTTCAACGGCTGAGTGCAGATGACAACGCACTAATCACGCAATTCTATCTTGAAAATAAATCCTTTGCCGACCTTACAGCTGCTACCGGGCTTCCCAGGGAGAAGTTAAGATCGCAACTCAAAGCCGCCAAAGCGAAACTTGCCAAGTTATTCATGAACCAGGGATATGCAAAGTAACAAACCGAATAATGAGAAAGTACTGAAGATCTTTTCTGCCATCCGGTGCCTCAGCAGGGACCAGCTGCCCCGTTATATGGAAGGCAGGCTGACCGACGTGGAACGCCACCTGGTAGAACAACACCTCACCGACTGCGATCTCTGCTACGATGCATTAACCGCATTAGAGCAGGAAGAAAACACCGAAAGATACCAGGACCTTACCAATAAGCTGCAACGCTATGTACAAAACAGCATACAGCCTGTCTCGCATGTGCAGAAAATAGCGCAATACACCCGCAAGGAAAAAAACAAGGAACACATGCTCGCCTACTTCTGGATCATTGCCTTCATTGGCCTCGGAATAGGCAGCGTGTACGTATTGCGCGGACATATACGGAACCAGCCACCTGTACGTATCATGGCATCATCCGTGCCGCAAAAAGACTCCGTACGTGAAGAAGTGGCGACGGGCGTTCCACTGGTAACAGCCGCAGAAAATAATGCCGGAACCACAACAACGCCGGCCCCTGCTGCCGCCCCGGCCACGCAAACGTCCGCCAAACCAGCAACTGCCCCGGTTCACCCCGACTCTGCCGCGCTGAAAAAAGCAGCCGCTTTAAAAGCCCTGCAAAAGAAAGCCGCAGCAGACAGTATCAGAAAACATACATTACTGCAAAAACAGGCCGATTCCCTGAAAAAGGAAACCGCCGATAAAGCTGCAGCCGCCAAAGCAAAAGAAGAAGAAAAAAAGCCGGATCAAAAACCGGAACAGAAACCCGTTCAAAAAGAAAAAGAACAGGCGCCCCCACCGGAACCTGCTAAAAGAGAAACACCCTCCACCGCTATTAACAGTGATGAATACCTGTACAAAGCAGCCATGGTATACCAGCAACAGGGCAACCTCAATGAAGCCATTAACAGGTATAAGAGAATAGAATCCGTAAGTTCAGGCAAATACGTGGAAATGGCCCGCTATCAACTCGCTATCTGCTACCGCAGCAAAGGACAGGCAGGCAAAGCCCGCCGCATGTTCAAAGAAGTGATCCGGATGGACGGCTCCATGAAAGCCGCTGCCCAACAGGCATTGGATAGTATGTAAAAAATAAAATATCAAAATAATTATGGATTTTTGCAAATGCTGCATCTAAGATGCAGCATTCCATTTATTAGCCTGTGAATAATCCAGACATACAACAACTAACAGACCAGGAGCTACTGCAACGGTTCAAAGCTGATAATAACAGTGATTGGATAGGTGTGCTGTTTGACCGGTATGCCCTGCTTTTGCTGGGTATGTGCATGAAATACCTGAAGAACGAAGAAGATGCACGCGACGCCGTGCAGCAAATCTTTCTCAAGATGTTATCCGACATCAACAGGCACGACATCCAGTATTTCCGGGCCTGGATCTACCAGGTAACAAAAAATTACTGCCTGATGCAACTCCGGCAGAAACATATGAAATACAAGGAAGAAATCTCCGATAAACATATGGGCGGTATTGCCGCTGATCCCGAAGATAAACAGGTGTACCAGGAAAAGGATATCTTGCTGGAAAATATGGGGCAGGCTATGAGCCAGCTAAACCCCGAACAGAAAATCTGTGTTGAACTGTTTTACCTGCAAAAGAAATCCTATCAGGAAATTGCTGATCAAACCGGGTATAGCCTCCTCCAGGTTAAGAGCTATATTCAGAATGGAAAGAGAAACCTGAAACTTTTATTGGAAAAACAACAACGCGCAAACAAAAGTTAATTTGCATCAATAGTGATATGAACGAGCATTTCAACGATATCTTTGTAACTACAAGCTGTCCTACGCAACAGCAGCTGCTGGACTATGTACAGGGCAAGCTGTCTGCGGAAGAACAACATGAAGTAGAAATGCACCTGTCTGACTGTGAGCTTTGCAATGATGCACTGGAAGGACTGGCTGCGATAAAAGATAAGGAGAAGATTCCCGGATGGATTATCGAAATGAAATGGAGTCTTCTTAAAAAATTACACAAACGATACAGGACCAGGAGAAAATCAGAAAATTATATATCCCTTGCCGTTATTATTCTCTGCATTCTTTTCTTACTGCTCGCATTGTTCTGGGCCTACCATTTCTCTATAAGACATTAGCGGAGGGAAAATATTCCCTCCGCTGTATTTTGCAGCTAGTATAACTTCTTATCTCCCTTTTCTTTCCATCTCCGGAAAACATTCAACGCCTCAGGATCAGGTAAAGCAATCAGCGGAATCTTTTTATCCGTATGATCCTTCTCTATTTCCCGGTAAATAAACGAATCATCAAAATCAATTGCGGCGGCATCTTCCTTCGTATTGGCGTAGTAAACACGCTGCGGCCTGGCCCAGTAAATAGCGCCCAGGCACATCGGGCAGGGTTCACAGGAAGTATATATTTCGCAGTCGTGTAACTGGAAAGTACCCAGCTTCTTACACGCTTCGCGGATAGCCACTACTTCTGCGTGAGCAGTTGGGTCTGTACTTGTGAGCACCTGGTTCCAGCCCTCTCCTACAATCTCATCGCCCCGCACTACGATCGCGCCAAAAGGACCGCCGTCACCGTTGTCCATTCCTTTACGCGACAAGGCAATGGCATGCTGCATAAATCTTCTTTCTCTTTCTCCCGGCATACGCTTACTTTTTGATTTATTCAAATTTAACGAAAGCTGACCACACATAAAAAAGCCCCGCGAAGAATCGCGGGGCTTATCGTTAACTATGTATCGTCGTATTTAGAATTACTTGTTTCTGATTACTACTACGCCATCAAACACATCAATCAACACTGGTTTGGATTTGTCAATATCGCCTGCCAGTATCTTCTTACTTAACAGGTTAATGATCTCCTTCTGGATGAGGCGTTTCAGCGGTCTTGCACCAAACTGCGGGTCGTAACCCTGTACAGAAAGATATTCGAGCGCATAGTCTGAAAATTCCAATATCATGCCATTTTTCGCTACCATATCCTTCAGTTGCTGTAACTGAATGTTAATTATTCCCTTAATTTCACTTCTCAGCAATGGCTGGAACATAATCACTTCATCTACCCTGTTCAGGAACTCCGGACGGATGGTTTGTTTCAGCAATGCCATCACTTCTTCTTTCGTTTTATCTACTATCTCATCCCGGTTGGTATCGTTAATGTTTTCAAAATTTTCCTGGATGATATGGCTACCCATGTTACTGGTCATGATGATGATGGTATTCTTGAAATTCACCACACGGCCTTTGTTATCCGTTAACCGGCCATCGTCCAGTACCTGTAACAAAATGTTAAAGGTATCCGGGTGCGCTTTCTCAATTTCATCCAGCAGTATCACAGAGTATGGCTTACGGCGTACGGCTTCTGTCAGCTGGCCACCTTCATCATATCCCACATATCCCGGAGGCGCTCCTACCAGGCGGCTCACAGAGTGTTTCTCCTGGTATTCACTCATATCTATACGCGTCATCATGTTCTCATCGTCAAACAGGTACTCGGCCAATGCTTTGGCCAGCTCTGTTTTACCAACACCGGTAGTACCGAGGAAGATGAATGAACCGATAGGTCTGCGCGGATCCTGCAATCCTGCGCGGCTGCGGCGGATAGCATCAGACACTGCTATGATAGCTTCTTCCTGTCCTACTACACGCTGATGCAGCTCTTCTTCGAGGTGCAGTAATTTATCCTTTTCGCTCTGCATCATTTTTGATACCGGGATGCCCGTTGCCTTTGCCACGTTTTCCGCGATATCTTCCGCGTCTACTTCTTCTTTAAGAAGACGTTTGTGATTAGCAGATATTTTATTCAGCTCTTCTGTAAGATCTGTTACCAGTTTTTCCTGTTCTTTTATTTTACCATAACGGATTTCCGCCACCCGGCCGAAATCGCCGTTACGCTCTGCCTGTTCGGCTTCCAGCCGCAGGTTTTCAATGGCCGATTTGGCGTTCTGGATCTGGTCCACCACTTCTTTCTCTGCCTGCCATTTTGCCTTGAACGTATTCCTTTCTTCTCCCAGCCGTGCTATTTCTTCACCCAGCTCACGTAACTTATCTTCATCATTTTCTCTTTTAATCGCTTCCCTTTCAATTTCCAGCTGACGGATCCTTCTTTCCAGTTCATCCAGTTCTTCCGGCATGGAATTCATTTCCAGCCTCAGTTTAGCCGCGCTTTCATCGATCAGGTCAATAGCCTTGTCCGGTAAAAAGCGGTCTGTTATATAACGATGCGATAATTCTACCGCAGCAATAATTGCTTCATCTTTGATAAGTACGTGGTGATGACTTTCATACTTCTCTTTCAGTCCACGTAAAATGGAGATGGCATCTTCCACGGAAGGTTCATCTACCAGCACCTTCTGGAAACGGCGTTCCAGGGCTTTATCTTTCTCAAAATATTTCTGGTATTCATTCAGGGTGGTGGCACCAATGGCACGGAGTTCACCTCTTGCCAGGGCCGGTTTCAAGATATTGGCAGCATCCATTGCGCCTTCCATAGCGCCGGCGCCTATCAGCGTGTGGATCTCATCTATAAAGAGGATGATTTCCCCGTTGCTTTCGGCTACTTCTTTTACCACGCCTTTCAATCTTTCTTCAAACTCACCGCGGTATTTGGCGCCCGCCATCAAAGCGCCCATGTCGAGGGCATAAATGATCTTTGACTTCAGGTTTTCGGGTACGTCGCCGTTAATAATCCGGTGGCCCAATCCTTCTACGATGGCTGTTTTACCAACACCGGGTTCACCCACCAGGATAGGATTGTTTTTAGACCTGCGGGAGAGGATATGCAGGGTTCTGCGGATCTCCTCATCACGGCCGATTACCGGGTCGAGTTTCCCTTCCCGGGCCATTTCGTTCAGGTTCTTGGCGTATTTCTGAAGGGTATTGTATTGGGTTCCGCCGCTCTGGGAATTAACGGTATCACCTTTACGGAGTTCCCGGATGGCAGCTTTGAGTCCCTTTTCAGTAAGACCGGCATCTTTCAGCAATTTGGCAGTATCGTCGTTACCGCCGAGAATGCCCAGGAGCAGGTGCTCCACGCTTACAAATTCATCTTTAAATTCCTTGATGGCTGCTCCTGCACGCAGGATCACGTTGTTGGCGTCGCGGCTGAGCGACTGACCGCCCTCGCCTCCCACCATACGGGGGTATTTATTGATCTGCTCATTTAACTTATTATTTACAAATGAAGTGTTTACATCATTCTTCTTTAATAAGTATTCAATCGGGCTATCTTCATCATTTAATAAAGCTTTGAGCAGGTGCCCGGTTTCAATAGACTGATTTTGATTATTAAAGGCCAGTTGCTGGGCCTGTTGCAGTATTTCCTGCGATTTTATAGTGAAATTATTCAAGTTCATATGTGTTGTTTTTTCTCCTTTTTTGATGTTATCAAACGTCTTCTGGTAACAACAAACCATGATCCAATGTTGCAACTCCGGAAATTATGACATATAAGGGAAAGGATTACTGCATTTTTAGCAGAAAATTAGTCCAGTAACTGCTAATTTTTCATTACAACCGCCCGGTTATTCCGGGTATATTTACCGTTTACCTATAATATGTTATGAAAAATATATTTGCCTGTATCGTATATGCAGCACCGTTATTCCTGCTCTCCCCGGTGCTGGTAGCGCAAAAGAAGCCGGCTATACCATTGCTGGTATCCACACACCCTTCCGCAACGGCCGGCAAGCCGTCCATGAATTTACAAGCCGCCGTTGCAATGGCCCATGTATACCAGCAGCAGCAACCCGGAAGAAGCGTTGAAATCCGGTTCCAGCCCGGTACTTATTTCCTGGACAGCACCCTGTTGCTAACTGCCGGCTATTTTAACGGCAACGTTACCTTCCGGCCGGCCGGCCAACCGGGCACAGTAACCCTCAGCGGCGGGAAACCATTACAGCTGCAATGGGCTCCCTGGAAAAATGGCATCTACAAAGCAGCCGTAAACATCCCTTTTGAGTTCAGCCACCTTTATATTAACAACACGCAACAGGTCCGGGCGCGCTACCCCAATTACGACAGCAGCGCGAAACATTATAACGGCACCGCAGCAGATGCGCTGAGCCCCGCCCGGATAAAAACCTGGCAGCATCCCGAAGGCGGCTATGTACACGCCCTCCACCGGGCGGAATGGGGTGGTTATCATTACCGCATCACCGGTGTAAATGCAGATGGCACGCTGCAACTGGAAGGCGGCTACCAGAACAACCGCCAGATGGGTATGCACGAACAACATCGCTTTGTAGAGAATATTTTTGAAGAACTGGACGCGGAAAAAGAATGGTTTTATGATAAAGCCACCCAAACACTTTACTATAAACCAGCAGCAGGTACCAACCTGCAAACAGCTACGGTAGTGGTTTCCAGGTTATCTGAAACGGTGGTAATGAAAGGAGATGCTGCGCATCCCGTTAAAGATATCACGTTTAAGGATATACGTTTTGCGCATACCAATGCCACGTTCATGGATACACGGGAACCGCTGCTGCGGAGCGACTGGGCCATTTACCGGGGCGGCGCCATACTGCTGGATGGCACCGAGAACTGCGTTATTACCGGCTGTGAATTTGACCACAACGGAGGCAACGCTGTTTTTGTCAGCAATTACAACCGCCATGCGAATATCAGTCATTGTAACATCCATGATGCCGGCGGCAGCGGTATTTGTTTTACCGGCAACCCCGATGCAGTAAGAGCGCCCTTGTTTGAATACAATCAATCGCCCGTATTTGCCGGTATGGATACAGCGGCAGGCCCGCAAAGCCCCAACTATCCGGATTCCTGCATGGCATACGATAATCTCATTTACCGTACCGGCCGTATAGAAAAACAAAGCGCCGGTGTGCAGATCTCTATGGCAATGGATATCACCGTATCGCACAATACCATTTATGATGTGCCACGTGCAGGCATTAACGTTAGTGAAGGCACCTGGGGCGGACATGTCATTGAATATAACGACGTATTTAATACGGTGCTGGAAACCGGCGACCACGGAGCATTCAACTCCTGGGGGCGCGACCGCTGGTGGTACCCCGACCGGCAGGTAATGGACAGCATGGTTGCACTGCATCCCTGGTTGGTGAAACAGGACGCTGTAAAAACAAACATCCTCCGCAACAACCGTTTCCGCTGTGATCATGGCTGGGATATTGACCTGGACGATGGTTCTTCCAATTATCACATCTATAATAATGTTTGCCTGAACGGCGGACTTAAACTGAGGGAAGGATTTTTCCGTACGGTAGAAAATAATGTGATCCTCAATAACTCTTTTCACCCGCATGTGTGGTTTGAAAACAGTCATGATATTTTCCGCCACAACATTGTAACCAGCAGCTATAAACCGATTGGTATTAAATACTGGGGAGATATCATTGATTATAATGTGTTCCCTGATGCAGCCGCCATCAATACACCCACTGATAAACATTCACAGGCAGGCAACCCCTTGTTTGTGTCACCGGCAACGGGCAACTACCAGGTAAAACCAGGATCGCCCGCATTAAAAGCAGGGTTTAAAAATTTCCCGATGAACCAGTTTGGCGTGGTATCCGCCAACCTGAAGGCGCTTGCCCAAAAAGCGCCGCTGCCTGTATTGAAAGCGGCAACCGCTGCTTCCTCCAATATCAGCAACTGGCTGGGTGCCCAGGTCAAGAATATAGAAACACTGGGCGAACGCTCTGCCGCAGGCTTACCGGACAACAAAGGCGCCTTCCTGGTAGCGGTACCGGAAAATTTCAGGTACCCGGTAAAAACGGGCGATGTGATTTTACAGGTAGGAGAAAGAAATGTGAATAATGTGGATGATCTGCTAAAAGCCAGTACTTTCTACGCAAATAAAAAAGTACCGCTGGTCGTATTCAGGAATCAGCAGCGGGTGAATATCAATCAATAAAAGGGGAAAGCGCTTACATCTAATTAAGGGTCAATATATTACAAGCATCCAGATATATGTTAAAACTTATATCTGGATGTTTATTATTAGGGGAATCAAACAACCCGGCCGCCTCCGTTGTTATAAAAGTCCTTGAAGTACAAACTGTACATTCCTGCTTACAGCCGGATGATTCAGCGTCAAAAACTGGTCACCACATTCTTCATCACTAAACCCTACAATTATGTCTTTCGATTTACTGGAAAGCGCTAAAAGTATTTTCAACAACAATGTCGTTAGTCAGGCCTCCTCACAACTTGGAGAAAGTGAAGGCGGCATTCAGAAAGCCATCAGCGGTATCATACCGGTTGTACTAGCCGGCCTTCTCAACAAGGCAGGATCCTCCGGAAGTGCCGGCGGTTTACTCGACCTCGTGAAAGGAGTAGCAGGTGATGCCAACCCTTCGGCCATTACCGGTGCACTGCAGGGAGGTACGGGAGGCTTGCTCAGTAAAGGCGCTGATTTGTTGCGCAGCCTGTTCGGCGACAAAGTAGGTTCCATTACAGGCATGTTATCCTCCTTTGCCGGTATCAAGGAATCATCTGCCAATACCCTGCTGCAATCTGCTGCGCCGGCAACGCTGGGTACAGTAGGACAGTACGCGGCCCAAAACAATCTTTCTCCCAATTCCTTTCTTTCCCTGCTTGACTCACAAAAAGATAAAATACTGGGCGCTATACCCGGTGGACTGAACATTGCCGGTATACTTGGCCTGGCCAACATCGGCGACCTCGGCAAAAAAATCGGCAGCCTGCTGCATATGGATACCGCCACTACTACCGCCGGCGCCGTAAATATCAAACCGGACGCCAAACCCGGCAGCAGCCGCTGGCTATGGTCCCTGCTGCTCATCCTCATTGCCATCATCCTGTTGTGGTACCTGATGCGCGGTTGCGGCGCCAATAAACACGATGGTATTCCGGTTACGGATAGTGTTACCACCAGCCAGCTTGCAGATTCAGCTACCATGACCGTTACAGAAGGCGGCCCGGTAGTTACCCGCGAAAGTATCAAAGTAACCCTCCCCGACGGCGTTGTACTGGATGCATATAAAGGAGGTATAGAAGATCAGCTGGTAGTATTCCTGAAAGACAACAGCCGCGCAGCAGGCAAAGATGTATGGTTTGATTTCGATAACCTCAACTTCAAAACCGGCAGCGCTGAACTGACAGAAGAAAGCATGAAACAGGTAGGCAATATTGCCGCTATTATGAAAGCATTCCCCAAAGCTAAAATAAAGATCGGTGGCTATACCGACCGCACGGGCGACAGCACCCTTAACCTGCGGCTGTCTAAAGAACGCGCTGAATCTGTAGTCACTGCATTAAAGAAAAGTAATACCAACGCCGCGCAGTTACTTGGCGCAGAGGGCTATGGTTCTCAGTTTGCAAAGGCCGCAGCTGATGCACCTGAAGAAGAAAGGAAAAAAGACCGGCATATTTCCGTTAGTGTACGCGAAAAATAAATTCATATAAATACGAAGGGAAGGCCATCCAGCCTTCCCTTTTTTTATTCTTTTACCAGCACCAGCCGGCTCCTGTCTGCTCTTAGCATAGTAGCATAAAACTTCACCAGTTCCGGGTAATCTGCCGCCGGGAAAATCCCCGCCTTCCCTTCTACTTTTCGTATATAGCTCAGCGTATTTCCCTTGATAGAAACCGCAGCATTATAACTGCCAAATTTCGCGGTTACGGTTACCGGCGCCGGCAGTGATTCCGGTTTATACCCTGCCGGCAACGTGATGGTCACGCTATCCACGTCCCGGTAAGCAAAATCGATCTTAATATCCGACTTGCGGGTTGCGTCGGGTTCCAGCTTCACACCACCGCGTGTAAGTATATTGGGGACAAGGAATATTCGTTTGCCCGTTACCGTTGCATAGTTGTTTCCTTTGATGTCCAGTTTCTCTTCAATGGAAGGAATGGGTGTGTTCAATTCAGCGCAGTGGTAATTACTGATATCATAACTGGAAAGGTTCAGTCCTTTCCGTAGTATTTCCAATTGCTTTTCCTGGCTTAGCGAATGCAGTCTTTCATGCAAATCATCCTGTTGCAGCCCACTGTAAATGGTCGTCGATTTAATATCAATGTTACCGGCAGAGTCAATAACAGCATTCACATGACGGATCTGTTCATTGCAATCCATTCCGTAAACAGGGGTGTGTATTAATTTACTGTCCTGTGCATCTACCAACAATACCGGCCGGTTGTCTGTAAACTGGCTCAGGTAGCCGGCAGGAAGCGTGTTACTGGTACATTCCAGCCAGGTAGTGTCTTGCACGTCCGGCACACAAAGGATGACGTGATTAAACTGCGAAGACGGGAAATCTTCACGCAGGGTATGCTTACCTTCTCCTGATTTTACCAGCACACAGTTGGATTTAATCCCGGCTTCTTTTAACATCGCCATCATATAGTTTGACAACGCCTTACAATCACCATAGCCATTAGCGGCTACAGACGCGGCATCAAAGGTTTGCCATCCGCCTATCCCAAAACTTATGCTGATATAACGGTTATTCTGCTGAAGGAACTTATACAGCACCCTGATCTTTTCCTGGCGGCTGTTGATGCCATCTGTCAGTTCACGCACTTTAGCTTTGATATTATCAGGCAACACGTCCCGTCCTTCATTGAGCTTGTATATAAAGCTTCCAAAATCTTTCCAGGTAGTCATTTTGCCCTTATAGTGCCCCATCTCGAAATCAGTTGCGCCCAGGAAAATGCTTGGCGTACGTTGGTATAATTCCGCCGGGTAAACCTCATTCTTCAGCGCTGTCAGTTGGCTGATCTCCCAGGTGATGCTTTTGTTGCCTTTATCGGTGGTGATGACAGGTTTACCAGCATAGAGGTAACTGCTGTAACGCAGTTCATAGTTTTCCGGGTAAATAACCGTTAAACGACCCTTTTCTACAGTAGCAAAAATATTATCTTGTGGCTGCCACCTCGGCATTATGGCCGTTGTATTACTACGCGTCTCTGTTTCATACTCCACCGTGTAAGGATACACGTTATGATAGAACTGGTGCAGCTTCGCCCGATCGTCTGTCATCAGACTGCCACCGCCAACAGCACTTACATCGCGCATATCGCTTTGTTTCAAACGTTTCACCAGCTTGCCTCCGGCGTCATATAACGCACCACTGACAGAGCGGATCTCTATCAGCTGATCATAATATACTACCAGTTTCGCATAGTCTGCGCCGGCTTCATCCAACACTGTAATCACCTTATGCGATACCAAACGTATATCCGTGAGATCATTGATTTTCAACGTCTGCTCGTCGAGTCTTATTACCACGTGTGCATTCGCTCTCAGTGAATCAGGAATAGCACTCACGGGATAAACCGGGTCTCCTGCCAGCACCACCTGCGACACAGCAACAAGGAAAAACAGGATCGCTATTGATAATTGCTTACGCATACTTTACTTTTTCTTTTTTAACACAATCTGTTCTGCTTCTTTCTTTACCACCAGGTCATAAAAGTCGCGCAGGGTTACATACTCTTCGGGTTCAAAGTTGGCTTTGTTTAATCTTACCCGGCAGCGCAGTTGTATGTGATTTTCTACTTGCTGGATAAGGTACTGAAACTGGCCTTCGTCGCCATTATAGTTTGCTACTGCCGATTTCGGCAGTTCATCTACTACATAGCCCTCCGGCACGTCCATATTAAAAGAATACACTTCATCAGATACGCTGTTCATTTCTACAGGGAACTTGCGCTCCATCGCTTTGAAGGGGTTGCTTCTATAGGCTTCCGACAACAGCGGGTTGATGTACAACACTTCGCCATCGCCTACCTGCAGCTTAAAATCGTATTTTACCATCACGGGCGACTCCAGTTCTTTCAAATCCTCTATCGCTTTATTCTCCAGTTCTATTTCGCCGGTATAGGATTTTGTTATCCGCTTAAAGAACTCTTCCGGATCTTCATCTTTTACTGCCGTCCTTATTTTGTAAGAATCAAAGTAGGTAGGCCGTTGCATAAAAGAGCCCGACACCATACCGTTTTCTATTTTACCCAGCACAACACTGGTAAACCGTTGTTCTTTCAGGGAGTCCGCTCCCAGGATCACAGGAGTGGCAAAATCATCCAATGAACGGGCGGCGCCGTTGTAACATTCTGCCGGCAGCTTTCCGAAGCCCAGCAAAGGTCTGGAGGCATCCAGTTTCAGGTATTCTTCTCCCAGGTTTACACCGGCAATCACATAATTGAAGTGGGTATACAAAGGATAAAACTGGTATACATATCCATTGCTGCGGGTACTCAGCAGTAATGGGGTAGCAAAAAGGTTGGCTTTCTTCAGCATAGCCACCAGCAACATGTTGATGTCGGACACATTCCCGTTCTTTGAATTAAAAACGGTTTTTAGTGATTTTTCCATCCACAGGGCGTTGTGATCGGTGCAGATGAAATTATCGCGGACCCAGGTATAGATTTTCTGCACTTTTTCCTTATCGGTTTTAGCATCTTTTACCAGTTCGTCTACTTTATCAGAAAGGAATCCATTGTAGGTAGTGAGCACTTTACCCAGTTCTTCCTGTTTCATCAGGTCTTTCATCAGCTCCTCCCAGGTGCTTTGAACCGGCTTGCGCGGCTCTCCGGGCCAGTTGTAGGCAGACAACTGGAATTCTACCCGGTTTACATAGTTATCGGTAGTGGTGATATAACTCTCTTCATTAATCGGCGGCACATCTTTCAGCGCCCATTTATAAGTGGTGATGGAAGGCGTTACCGTTACCAGGTTGGAAGGCCCGGTAGCTCCATGCGATTCATTACGGAAGGTAAAAGTGGAACGGGAATACGTTTTTGTTTTTACCACATATGGCTCATATCCCTGCGGGATGAGCATATAGTCGAAGTACTCCGGGATGGCCACACTATATTCGCTCCACAGGCGGGGATATTGCCCCTGGAAATTCCAGGCCCGCAAGTGCCGGTAAAATGGGGAAGCAATCGAATAAGTGTATTCAATGATAGTGCCTTCCTTTACTGCGGGCAGGGTGAATTTCTTTATCAGCAGGGATTTATCCTGTTTGTCGTTGAATACATTTTTGCTTTCCATTTTTGTTTCCACCACTTCCCCGTTTTCGAGGTTGTAGGCAGCTGCTTTCAGGTTCAGCAATTTCTCTTCCGACGATTCTGATTTGTATATCGGCACCAGAACGGTAGCTACATCATAGCCGTTTGGATCAACGACCTTGATGCGCCGGTGTACTTTATACACGAGGCGAAGGTCGTTTCCATCCGACTCAAAAATGGAGGAGCCGATTTCAGACAGGATGATGGCGTGGGCGCCGGTATCTTTCTCTGATCTCTTAATAGCAAATTCTTCTTTGGAAACCTTACCAAATTTCATTTTACTTCCGTCCTGGGCAAAGGAGGACAGGGCGAACAAACAGCTGACAATGGGAGCCAGCGTAACAAAGGTATAGCGCATACAGTTAACGGGCATATGGGATATATATGCGGACCGAAGATATAAATAATATGCTAATTTTGCCCGGATGACCCACACTTTATTCATAAAAGAGCTGGCAAAAGAATTAGGATTTGACCATTGCGGCATTGCGAAAGCGGTGCAGCTGGATGACGATGCCCGCCGGTTGGAAACGTGGCTGAATAAGGGTATGCATGGCAACATGCAGTATATGGAGCATCATTTCGACAAAAGGATCGATCCGCGTAAGCTGGTAGACGGCGCACAGTCGGTGATCACCCTGTTGTTTAACTATTTTCCTTCCACGCAGCAGCGTACCGATGCCCCGCGTATCTCCAAATACGCCTACGGGCAGGATTATCATGAGGTGATCCGGGCGCGGCTGAAAACGATGTTGCTGCGTATGCAGGAACGCATAGGCCCCGTTCAGGGCCGGGGATTTGTGGATTCCGCCCCCGTGCTGGAGCGCGCCTGGGCCACCCGCAGCGGATTAGGCTGGATCGGTAAAAACGGGAACCTGATCCACAAACAGGCCGGCTCGTTTTTCTTTATAGCCACCCTGATTACCGATATTGAACTGGAATACGACGGCCCGGTGGCCGACTACTGCGGTTCCTGTACCCGCTGCCTGGATGCCTGCCCCACAGAAGCACTGGTAGCGCCCGGCGTAGTGGATGGCAGTAAATGTATTTCCTACTTTACCATAGAACTGAAAGAACAGCTGATTCCCGATAAAATGAAGGGACAATTTGATAACTGGATGTTTGGCTGCGACACCTGCCAGGATGTTTGTCCGTGGAACCGTTTTTCCAAAGCCAGCCAGGAAGCGGCTTTTACCCCCGTGCCGGCGATCCTGAACTTTTCTACCCGCGACTGGGAAGAGCTGACAGAAGAAGCCTTTAAAGACATCTTCCGTCACTCTCCTCTTAAACGCAGTAAGTTTGCCGGTATCAGGAGAAACATCAACTTCCTGAACACCTAGCGTCCGGCGGCTTTAATGAGCCATTGGGTAAGGTCTGTTGCTGCTTCATAGTTTTGGAAAGATGCCGGCAGCTTCTTTCCATCCACATATTCGTTATAAAACCAGGGGTCGCCAACGGCAAACACCTTTCCTTTTCCTACTTCCGCCACTGCCATAATCACATAGTCGCCATCCTTGTAAACCGCTCTTGCAGGGGCTTTCAGGGTTAAGGTAGACAGCTCCTTGATATATACCTGTCTTCCTGCCTGGAATATTTCATGCCCTGCCGGGATATGAAAAGTACCCTGGTCCCAGTTTTTGCCCTTTACCCGGTTGCGGCTGTCGCCGTTAAAATGGATCCCAAACTTTTCACTCAGCCTGTTAAAGTGCGAAAACTCCGCGTTGGCAGAGTCGTTCTCCAGCAATACCAGCACCCCGCCAGCCTTTACCCAGTTATAAATGGCGCGGGCGTCCTTTTCGTTCATATAGTTGGGCGTGGGTGATTCTTTGTCCGTGTCCGGATCAATGATCACATAAATGCCGGTGTTTTTCAGGTTGGCCGCCGTGGGCGCCTGTAGCAGGCTATCCCTTTTCACCCCGAGGGAGTCGAAAATATGCCCCCACAGCGACACGCCGCCGTTATCCGTTTCGCCCCAGATGTAATGCCACCTCACCGGGTTGCCGGCGTTGTCTTTTTTGAACTCGTTATTGTAATAGTAATCAAGCGTAACGGTGAGCTGCTTTGCAGGTGGTTGCTGCGCGAAGGTGGTTAACCAGGTTCCTCCCAACAGCATCATACTTAAAGTAATACGTTTCATGGATTTTCAGATTGGCAAAAAAGTACTCAATAATCTTCAAAGATTATAGCGCTCCGGGAACGAAATTATCCAGCCTGAGAAAAAAATATGAGGTCCGGATGTTTTTTACCTTTTTTTAAATAATGTTTGCTAATTTCTTGACAATCGTTTTAGCTTCACCTACTTTTGTATAGCAAGAGGCTGGCTACCCCATAAACCGCAAAATATCATTTATCATATACCGGCTATGCCGGATTTTAGCTGATTAACTTTTTATGGACCTGAGTGCCATAACGTGGAATTTTAGCAATAAAGGTCGAATTCTTTCGACCTTTCTTTTTTTATATCTGTTTTATACTATATTGCTGCGCAATTATAATAATTGTCAGACCAACAATTTTTCAACCAGGTAAGGTGTGTGTACATGCGGAAGCGGGTCTTAATATTCATCTTGTTATTCCTCGTTACTTCAGTAACGCAGGGGCAAACACTCCCCTATCAGTTCAACCGGATTGATATCAACCAGGGGCTGTCCAACAACCAGGTCAACTGCGTTTTCAGGGATAGTATGGGCTTTATGTGGATTGGTACCGTATCAGGACTGAACCGGTTCGACGGGTATCACTTCACCGTTTACCAGCACGATCTGCGCGACACCACCTCTGTGGCTGATAACAACATCAATAAAATCATGGCCGGTCCCGGGCAGCAACTCTGGGTCAGGACCCGCTCCGGCATCAATATCTATGACCCGGTAACCACCCGTTTTAACCGGCGCCCCGAAAAAATCCTCAGCCAATGGGGCTTTTCCGGAAATGTAGTGACGGATATTGTGCATGACCCATCCGGCGGATACTGGTTCCTGCATCCCACAGCAGGCGTGTTCCTGGTGGATGCCGGCAACAGGGCGCAACAGTTTACCCATACCAGCGACGGCGGCAGCATCGGCACCAACAGCGTATCGGCACTGCTACCCGGCAAAGCCGGTCACTACTGGCTGTTGCACAGCAATGGCTTACTGGAAAAAATGGACGCCCGCAGCCACCGCATTATTTACCGCAACAATACACTCGTTCGCCCGGCAATCCCCGGCAACAGCTGGTCTATGGTGGCAGATGCCGACGGCGACCTGTGGCTGTTCAGCACCAACGAAGACAACGGCGTTTACTTTTTTGATGTGCGTACCCAACAGTTCCGGCATATCGATCAGAGTACACCCGGCCTCGCGCTGAACAATAATATCGTACGAGGCATTGTTCCGGACAACAACGGGCTGGTATGGATAGGTACCGATCATGGTGGTATTAACATCATTAATAAGAAAACACAAAGCGTCCGTTATATTGAGAATATCAATGAAGATAACCGCAGCCTGAGCCAGAACAGTATCACCACCCTCTATAAAGATAATACCGGCATTATATGGATCGGGACCTTTAAAAAAGGACTGAACTATTACCATGAAAACATGGTAAAATTCCCGCTCTACCAATACCAGGCGTATAGCCGTAACAGTTTGCCCTATAACGATGTAAACCGGTTTGTGGAAGATGAAGCCGGCAATTTATGGATAGGTACCAACGGCGGCGGACTGATTTACTTTGACCGCAGCCGCAACATCTTTACCCAATACAGGCACGATGCCAACAATAACAACAGCATCGCGGGAAATGTAATTGTAAGTCTTTGTATAGATCACAACAAACAACTATGGGTAGGCACCTACTTCGGAGGGCTGGACCGGTTCGATGGCAGCCGCTTTATCCACTACAAACATAACCCGGCAGACAGCACCAGTATCAGCGATAACAGCATCTGGGAAATACTGGAGGACAGTCGCCATCAACTGTGGGTAGGCACCCTCGGCGGCGGCCTTAACCTGATGAACCCTGCCACCGGCCGGTTTGAGCATTTCCCACAGGTGAAGTCCACCTACATTTCCGCCCTGCTGGAAGACCGGCAAGGGAACCTCTGGATAGGTACTTCCGATGGACTGGATGTACAACACCTGGCCACCGGCGCCTTCAAACATTACAATAATCTCCCCGGCGACAGCAGCAGTCTGAGTCATAATAACGTGGTATGCATTTTCCAGGACAGCCAGCAACGCATCTGGATAGGCACCCGGGAAGGACTGGACCTCTTCAATCCAAAAACTAATAACTTCCGCGCCCTCCGCAAAGAAAACGGTCTGCCGGACAACTCCATCCTGAACATCCTGGAAGCAAACGATCACAGCTTATGGATGAGCACTCCCAACGGCTTGTCCAATATGACCATCAGCGCTGATGCCTTTACCTTTAAAAATTATGATGAATCTGACGGGCTGCAGGGAAAAGACTTCAACGAAAACGCTGCGCTGAAAACCAGCCGTGGGGAGCTGATATTCGGTGGTGGCAACGGCTTTAACCTGTTTTATCCAAACGCCATTGCCCTCAACAATAACATCCCGCCTGTAGTACTCACCGATCTGCAGATCTTTAATAAAAGTATACTGCCCGGCGAAAAGATCAATGGGCGCGTATTGCTGAAAGCCGCGATCCCTGAAACACAAAGCATCACCCTGAAACATGGTGAAAATGTGTTCTCCATTGAATTTGCCTCCCTGAATTATTTCCACCCGGAAAAGAACAGGTATGCCTATATGCTGGAAGGATTTAATAGAGACTGGCTATATACCGATGGCCTGCAAAGGAAAGCCACCTTCACCAACCTCGATCCCGGTGAATATACTTTCCGGGTAAAAGCCTCCAATAACGACGGCGTATGGAATGAAAAAGGAATCACCCTGAAAATAAAAGTACTTCCCCCTTTCTGGAAAACCTGGCCCGCCTTTCTCGGCTATGTGTTGCTGATACTGGGCGCCCTGCTGCTGGCCCGCCGTATCATCCTGGAAAGGGAACGGCTGAAGTTCAGGATGGAGCAGCAAACGCAGGAAGCCGCGCGCATGCACGAACTGGATGCCCTGAAAATCCGTTTCTTCACCAATGTAAGCCATGAGTTCAGAACGCCACTCAGCCTGATCATCACCCCGCTGGAAAAAATCATCCGGCAAACATCCGAAAACGGCTTAAAAGTACAGCTGGAGCTGATGCAGCGGAATGCCCGGCGCTTACTCAACCTGGTAAACCAGTTGCTCGACTTCCGTAAAATGGAGGTCCAGGAAATAAAACTCCACGCCGCAGAAGGCGATATCGTCGGTTTTGTAAAAGACCTTACCGGGTCATTTTCTGATCTGTCAGATAAAAAGCATATCCAGCTTAACTTCCAGAGCAATGTGCAGGAGCTGAAGATGTTGTACGATGCAGATAAAATTGAGAAGATCATCTTTAACCTGCTCTCCAATGCCTTTAAATTTACGCCTGAAGAAGGCAGTATATCCGTTCACGTTAGCTACCAGGAAACAACCGCGCAACTGGAAATTGCCGTGAAAGATAATGGTATTGGTATTCCGCCGGAGAAGCAGGAGTATATTTTTGAAAGGTTCTTTCAACATGAAGTACCAGCTTCTATGGTCAACCAGGGCAGCGGGATCGGGTTATCCATCACAAAAGAGTTTGTGAAAATGCATGGCGGCAGCATTACGGTAGACAGTGCGCCGGAAATGGGCAGTTGCTTTACGGTGTACCTGCCGGTTAAAACAGCTACCGTTGCTGTTCCCGGAGTTGTACAGGAAACTATTCGTACTACCACTGCCGTTATACCGGCCGCCACCGTGAACAGCAACTCAAAAAAACCGGTGATCTTACTGGTAGAGGATAATGAGGATTTCCGTTTTTACCTGAAAGATAACCTTACCCAATACTTCCAGATTATAGAAGCAGAAAACGGGCTTGCAGCCTGGAAAGTGCTGCAGCAAACACTCCCGCACCTGATTGTAAGCGATATTTCCATGCCGGAAATGGATGGGCTGGAATTGTGTAAAAAGGTACGCGCCCAGCAACGCACCGCCCACTTACCTATTGTATTGCTCACTGCCAGGGCTGAAGAGGCCCAGCAACTGGAGGCGCTGGAAACCGGTGCATCCGACTACATCACCAAGCCTTTTAACTTCGAGGTATTGCTTTCGCGGATTAAAAACATTATCTCCCAGCAATCATCTCTCAGAAAAACATTCCAGCAGTATATAGAAGCCAACCCCGGAGAAGTAGCTATTTCATCTGCGGATGAACAATTTATCCAGCAGGCTTTACAAATTGTAGAGAAGAATATCTCCAATCCCGACTTCTCGGTAGAAGAACTGAGTAAGGCGCTTTTTATGAGCCGGGTATCTGTGTATAAAAAGATCCTGGCCCTCACCGGCCGGTCGCCCATTGAATTTATCCGGAGCATCCGTTTAAAGCGGGCGGCACAGCTGCTCGAAAAAAGCCAGCTTACCGTAGCCGAAGTCGCCTATGAAGTTGGGTTCAACAACCCAAAATACTTTACAAAGTATTTTAAGATGGAGTACAATGTACTCCCTTCCGTTTACGGAAAGAAGAAATAATCCCCCTACTTCAATTATACATCATCCCGTAAAACAACAAATCTGCCCCATTAAATAACGAAATGCGCCCCCTGCCTACGGGGTGCAATGGATAATTTTGTGTGACTACTATTAAACCTCATTATGTTCAAGCAAAACTTTAAACGAAGCAACCGCCTGTACCTGCTGATTGAAATCCTGCTGTATTGCGTGATCACAGGTTCCCTCATCGGCCTCTTCTTATTATAATGGACTTAAAACCAGCCCGTTCCTCCGCCGCATGTTAACATTTAATGCCCTAACCGTAATCATTTCATCACCTCATTGGAACAAACGGTTAACATAATCGCCCTACATCTTAAACATACCCCTACCCTCCGATTCCAAAGCTCCTTTTACATTTGTTTTAACACGTTTTGAAGTAACACGTTTTGAAAATACATCTCGGGTACCACACCCGTAATTGTAACAACCACGTTCAACCAACGAAAAAAATCCGTTCAAATATGCAGATAAAGAGGGCGATACCGATCGTACTAATGACGTTCCTCACTTCCTGGTGTTATGCCGGTCAGGTGGAAAAACTGTCTGATGGCCTGTTGATTCATTTAAAAAATCCCGCCCGGAACGGTGCCAGGCAGGTGAAGTTGCAGGTGGTTTCCGATAAGGTAATCCATGTAACCGCCACCCCCGATGATCATTTCACCGGATCTCCCAGCCTCATGGCTGTTGATGCGCATGGTAATGCCATCAAGTGGGATTCGGAAGAGAAAAATGAAACCGTGACGTTAAAAACAGCCAGCATCACCGCCACCGTGGCACTGAATACAGGAGCAGTAGTATTCCGCGATAAAGCCGGCAACATTATATTACAGGAACAACCCGGCGGCGGTAAGATCTTCACCCCCGTTACCATTGACAATAAATCTTTATACCGGATCCAACAAATATTTGAATCGCCCGCCAATGAAGCGTTCTATGGACTCGGGCAACACCAGACCGGCTTAATGAACTACAAAAACCAGGACGTGGATCTCACACAGTATAACTCTGTGGCCGCCGTACCTTTTGTAGTATCCAGCCGTAACTATGGTATTTTATGGGATAACTATTCCATTACCCGTTTTGGCGACAACCGCCCTTATAAACAAATGTCCGAATTACACTTAATGTCTGCCGATGGGAAACCTGGATTCAGTGCTACCTACGGCGACCGTTATAATAATACGGTGTATGTAAATAAGGTGGAAGATAAAATCGACTATGAATTCCTGGATCGCCTGTCGTCGCTGCCAGCCACTTTTCCAATGATAAAAGGAAAAGTAACCTGGGAAGGCACGGTGAATGCAGATGAAACCGGTGAATACAAATTCTTCATGACCACCTCCGGCTACACCAAAGTATGGATCAATGGCCAGCTGAAACTGGACCGGTGGAGGGAAAGCTGGAATCCCGGCGCTTCTGTGTTCAGGCATCTCCTTCAAAAAGGACAGCCTACTACTGTAAAAGTGGAATGGATCCCGGAAACCGCCCAATCCTTTATCTCCCTTAAATTCCTTCCTCCCACTCCCGCTGAAGGAGCAGATAAAATGCAGCTGACTTCAGAAGCAGGCGAAAAAATCGACTACTACTTTATGTATGGCGATCATATGGATGAAGTGATCAGCGGCTACCGGCAGGTAACCGGCAAAGCCACCATGATACCCCGCTGGGCGCTGGGCTTCTGGCAAAGCCGGGAACGCTACAAAACACAGGACGAGATTGAAAACACCGTAGCTGAATTCCGCAAAAGAAAAATCCCGCTGGACAATATTGTACTGGACTGGAGTTACTGGAAACAGGACGAATGGGGCAGCCAGCAGTTTGATCCTGCGCGTTTTCCAGATCCCACCGGCATGATCAGCCGCCTGCACAAACAATACCATACCAACTTCATGATCTCTGTATGGCCTAAGTTTTATGAAGGCATCGCCAACTATAAACTATTCGACAGCAAGGGCTGGTTATACAAACAGAATATTAAAAACAGGCAACGCGACTGGATAGGTAACGGTTACGTATCTACGTTTTACGATGCCTTTAACCCGGAAGCGCGTAAACTGTTCTGGAGCCTGTTGCAGAAAAACCTGCTCAGCAAGGGCGTGGACGCCTGGTGGCTCGATGCCACAGAGCCGGATATCTTATCCAATGCATCTATCGAAGAACGTAAAACACTCATGAATCCTACAGCGCTGGGATCAGCTACTCAATATTTCAACACTTATGCGCTCGTAAATGCACAGGGCATTTATGAAGGTCAACGGGCCGCCAAACCGGATCAGCGTGTGTTTATCCTCACCCGCTCCGCTTACGCAGGGTTGCAGCGCTATGCCGCCGCCACCTGGAGCGGTGATATCGCCGCCACCTTTGAAGAGTTCAAAAGGCAGATCCCCGGCGGGCTGAACTTCAGTTTGTCAGGCTTGCCTTACTGGACTACAGACATCGGAGGCTTTTTTGTGGAAGATAAATACGATCAGCCCGATCCGCAGGGGCCTGCACTGGAAGAATGGAGAGAACTCAATACACGCTGGTTCCAGTATGGCGCTTTCTGCCCGCTGTTCCGTTCGCACGGGCAATATCCCTACCGGGAGATGTTCAACATTGCGCCCGACAGCAGCGTAGCGTACCAGTCGATGTTATACTACGACCAGCTGCGTTACCGCCTGCTGCCATACATCTACTCCGTAGCAGGTAATACTTACCATCACGACTATACGATGATGCGTGGCCTGGTGATGGATTACGGTCAGGATACAGCGGTGCTGAATATCCGCGACCAGTATATGTTTGGTCCTTCGCTGCTGGTAAACCCCGTAACGGAATACCATGCCCGCAGCCGGGAACTGTACCTGCCCGCAGGCAATGGCTGGTACGATTTCTATACCGGAAAATATGAAACAGGTGGTCAGCATATTACCGCAGCAGCGCCTTTGCAGCGAATGCCTTTGTATGTGAGAGAAGGCGCTATCCTGCCGGTAGGTCCTGCACTGCAATACACCAGTGAGCGCAAGGCCGATACTATACAGCTGTATGTGTATACCGGTAAGGACGGGGAATTTACTTTGTATGAAGATGAAAATAATAACTACCAATACGAGAAAGGCGCTTTCAGCAACATTTCTTTCAAATGGAATGAAGCCGCCAAAACACTCACAATAGGACAACGGGAAGGTCGTTTTCCCGGCATGCTGCAGCAAAGGTATTTCCTGGTAACATTTGTAGGTAAGCAAAACGCAGCAGGACCGGACATCAACAATAAGAAAGGTGAAATGATAACATATAATGGAATAGCAAAAACGGTCCGGGCCATCTGACCTGGACCACTTCTTCTGAAAACATTCAAACATTATTCATACTCCTTTGCCTAAATAAAACACGTTAAACATGAAAATCTGGTACACAATCAGCAATTATTTTCCGCGGCAAACCGTCTTAAAGGCGCTTGCTGTGTGCAGCCTGACTGCTGCAGCGCCCCCGGCACTGCATGCAGCTGCCAATAACGGGAAAGCATATACGCAACCTGTAAAGCAAACTATTACGGGCAAGGTAATTGATGCCAGTGGCGGCACTCCGCTGCCCGGCGTTAATATCGTTGTAAAAGGAACTACCCGTGGCACTGTAACAACAGTCGACGGATCATTCAGCCTGCAGGCTGATCCCGGGGAAATACTCGTGGTATCGCTGGTAGGCTATACCAAACAGGAAGTACCCGCGAAAGCAGGCGGTCCGATGACAATAAGCCTGACATCCGCTTCCACAGGGCTCGATGAACTGGTAGTAGTAGGTTACGGCGTACAAAAGAAGAAAGTAGTGACCGGCGCCACCGTACATTTAAACAACGACGACCTGATAAAAAACCACAGCATCAGCGTGGAGCAATCTTTACAGGGACAGGCGCCCGGTGTGCAGGTAACGTCCAACTCCGGTCAACCCGGCGATGCGCTGAAATTCACTATCCGTGGTATCGGCACCAATGGGGATTCCCGGCCGCTGTTCATAATTGATGGATTTCCGGCAGACGACATCTCCTTCCTCAATCCAAACGATATTGCCAGTGTAGATGTGCTGAAAGATGCCGCCTCCACTGCCATTTATGGAACCCGCGCAGCAAATGGTATCGTGATGATCACCACCAAAAAAGGCCGCGCCGGTAAAATGAATGTCAGCTTCGATGCTTCCTACGGATTACAGAATCCTGCCCGCAAACTGGATCTCCTGAATGCGCAGCAGTATGCCAACATCATGAATGAAGCGTCTATCAACTCTGGTTCTGTGCCCATCTATACACCCGATTCTATCGCTAAACTGGGTACAGGGCCCGACTGGCAGAAAGCCGCCACCAATAAAAATGCGCCTATTCAAAATTATAGCCTGAGCCTTTCCGGCGGAAACGAAAAGTCCGTTTTCTCCTCGTCCTTTTCTTTCCAGGGACAACAAGGCGTAATGGGACTTCCCGGCAGGTCTAATTTTGAAAGGACATCTTTCAGGATCAATTCAGAACACAAGTTGTACAAAGACCTGATCAAAACCGGTGAGAACCTCACGTTTGCGCATACACGCCAGCGTGGTATCGGTACAGGTAATATCTACAATAACTCTATCCGTGGTTTATTAAATGCTACTCCCATCTACCCGGTGTATAATGCGGATGGCAGCTATGGTAAATCGCCCTACGCTGATGAACCCAACCCGATCGGCTCTATTGATTACACACAAAATAATCAAACCATTACCGACAGGATCATTGGTAACATCTATGCGGAAGCCATCCTGGTCAAAGGATTGACCCTCCGTACAGATTTTGGTGCAGATATCTCGTATAACTACAACAATGCTTTTATCCCCGTATATAACCTGGGAACCAATAACAGCAACGAACATTCCTTTGCCAGTCAGGGTATGTACCGCAACCTCACCTGGAACTGGGATAACACCCTCACTTACCAGCTCACTGCCGGCAAACATAACCTGAATGTAATGGTGGGTACCACCGCAAAAAAATATGAAGGCTATAACGTAAGCGGCAGTAAAACAGACCTGATCATTCCCGACTTTGATCATGCCATTATTGATAACGGCAGAAATGACTCTACCCGTAAAGTATACGGCACCAGGAGCATGAATGCCCTGCAATCCTACTTTGGCAGGGTATTTTACAGCTACGACGATAAATACCTGCTCACCGCCACGCTTCGCCGGGATGGTTCTACCAAGTTCGGCGCCAACAACCGCTATGGCTACTTTCCCTCCTTCTCTGCAGGATGGATCGTGACCAACGAATCGTTCCTTAAAAACAGCAGCTGGATCAACTTCCTGAAGATCCGCGGCGGATGGGGACAAAACGGTAGTGACAGGATAGATGACTTCAGGTACCTGGCTACCATTAACTCTACTTACCGCGATTACTATTTCAACGGACAAAAAGCCATCGGCGCTTCTCCCGACAAAATACCCAATCCTGATTTGCACTGGGAAGCTTCCGAACAAATTGACATCGGATTCGATGCGACGTTGTTCAAAGACGTAACCGTTACATTCGACTGGTATCAGAAAAACACCCGCGACTGGCTGGTAACCGCTCCTATCCCCGACCTGGTGGGTACCGGCGCACCCACCATCAACGGTGGTAATATTCAGAACAAGGGTATTGAGCTTGGCATTAACTACAACCACCAATTTGGAGAAGTAACTATTGGTATCGGTGGTAACATTGCCTTCAATAAAAATACCGTGATCGATATTCCTAACCAGGAAGGCGTATTGCATCCTTCTTATAACGGCGTACTCTCTTCCAACATGGATGAATACTTCCGCGCACAGAATGGAATGCCTATTGGTTATTTCTATGGTTTAAAAACAGCCGGTATCTTCCAGAACCAGGCAGAAATTGATGCCTACACCAGCAAAAGCGGCCAGAAAATACAGCCAGGCGCACAACCCGGCGATGCCCGCTTTGTAGATCTGAACGGCGACGGCGTAATCAATGGCGATGATAAAACAAAAGTAGGTAATCCTAATCCTTCGCAAACATATGGTATCTCCTTATCTGCAGGCTGGAGAGGATTTGACCTGAGTGTATTGCTGAGCGGCGTAGGCGGTAACGACATTGTGGATGGAACAAGAGCATACGACCGTTTTTATAACAACTATACCACGGCTGTTTTCGACCGCTGGCATGGTGAAGGTACTTCCAACAGCACGCCCCGTGTAACGCTGGGCAATGAAGCCAATCAGAACTACACCCGCTTCTCTGACCTGTATGTACACAATGGCGCGTTCCTCCGTGTAAAGAGCATCAACTTTGGATATGACCTTAAGAAAACATTACTGAAACGTTTGCCTGTTCAGCAGCTCCGGTTGTATGTATCCGGACTGAATGTATTTACGTTTACCCATTACCGTGGGTTGGATCCTGAAGTGGGCTATGGTATCGACAGCTGGTCATCTGGTACTGACCTCGGTTATTTCCCACAGCCAAGAACTGTTTTATTCGGTCTTAATGTTAAATTTTAAACTCCGGCAATCATGAAGAAAATAATAGCAGCTATCATCATAACGGGGTTAATGAGTTCCTGTTCCAAAAGTTTCCTGGAAACATTGCCCATCAATACGATTACAGAGGAAGACTTTTATAAAACTCCGGGAGATGCTTACCAGGGACTGGTTTCCGCGTACAGCGTATTAAACTGGGACGGTTACGGCAACATTGCATTAACCTCGGAAATTGCATCCGACGATTGCTTTGGCGGCGGTGGCGCTTCCGACAACGGCTGGAACCAGTGGGATAAGAGCATTAAGATGAATGACCTCAACAGCAATGCCTGGAAGAAATACTACACCGGTATTTACCGCGCCAATAAACTGATCCAGAAAATTGAAGCAGTAGATTTTAAGGGAGATGACGCCACTAAAAACCGTTACATCGGTGAGGCTCACTTTCTGCGGGCGTACTTTTATTTTGACCTGGTGCGCATGTTTGGTCATGTGCCATTGATCACCGCGCCGCTGGAACCCGGTAACTACAGCATTCCACAGGCCAATCCGGACAGCGTATACATGCTCATTGCCAATGACCTGAAACTGGCTGCAGCTAATATTCCGGCTACGCCTTTTACCAGCATTCCTTCCGGCGAATATGGCAGGGCTACCAAATGGGCTGCGGAAGCTTTGCTGGGCCGTGTATTCCTGTACTACACCGGCTACTACAGCAAACCTGATATTGCCGGAGTATTTTCACAGGCAGATGCAATTGCCGCCATTGACGATGTGATCAACAACAGCGGATACAGTCTTGTTCCAAAATACCGGAACCTGTTCCGTGCTTCCGCTGAAAGCACTACTGCCTACGCGGGCCAGAATAATGCAGAAGGCGTGTTCACCATTCAGTATACCTATCTCGGTATGGGTGACCAGAACCAGCAGAATGGTAACCGCATGCAGGTGATGATCGGTATCCGCTCACAGGTGCTGGAGCCATACTACAAGGGATGGGGCGCCGCTACTGTAAATGAATCCCTCTTTCATTCCTATGCTCCCGGCGACAGCAGGCAAACAGCTTCCATTATTTCTATTGCCGGAGAAGGATATGCAGATACCTATAAGCTGGATGATCAGGCGCAATACACCGGCTTCTTTATAAAAAAATATACACCGCTGAAAGATAAAAATGCAGATGACCTCGGTGGTAGTTTCCAGTGGGACAATTTCGACAACTATATGGTGATCCGTTTTGCAGATGTGTTGCTGATGGGTGCAGAGTTAAATCTCACGGCGAATGCAGGCAAGGCACAGGGTTATATCGACCGCGTGCGCGACCGTGCATTTGGCGATCAAACCCATCGCATTACCCTTAGCAATAAAACTCAGATCATGCAGGAACGCAGGCTGGAACTGGCGCTGGAAGGGCACCGCTACTGGGATCTGCTGAGGCAGGGCATGGCGGTAGCCAAACAGGCAATAGATAATACTTCTTCACAGCCGGGTTTCAACGTAAGCTTCCGCACCGAAACAAATGGTTTATTCTCTATTCCTGAAACACAGATCAATTTATCAAACGGTACGATCAAACAAAACACCGGTTGGTGATATTGCCCACTTTAAAAACTACAAAAATGAAACGTCTGCATATATATTTCCTGGGATTAATCACTGCATTGTTTTATGCGTGCAGTCCTTACGAAGACAGGATCACCCCGGCAAATCCTGCCGGCATTCAACTCGATTTTTCCGTTACGCAAAATCCGGATTACGATAACCAGGTAACGCTGGAAAGCAAAACGAAAGATGTAATCCCGTTCTGGGACTACGGTTTTGGTACCACGAAAGAAGCGAAGGCAGTAGTGATCCTGCCTTTTGCGGGCGACTTCTTCGTAAAATATTCTGCTTATGGCGCCGGTGGTCCTAAAACTGATTCTGTAAAAGTTACCGTGAGTGAAAACGATCCGAAGTTCTTTTCCAGCAAACTGTACAACCTGCTCACCAATGGCGCTGATGGTAAAACCTGGGTATGGGCCGTTGATGTTCCCGGTGGTTATTGTTTTGGCAATGGCCCTGGTAATTCCGACGTACCGGCATGGTGGACCGTGGGAAAAGCGGGCCTGATAACCCAGGGTGTAGTAGATGATGAGATGACATTCGATCTTAATAAAAATGCAAACTACTCCATCACGCATAAAGGAGTTACTACCAAAGGTTCGTTTACACTGGATACTTTAGCGCAGAAGATCAAGATCAACGGCGCTGACATCAGTTGGGGAAACAACGTGACCTACAATATTGTTAAGCTGAACGCTAATGAATTGACGCTGGTACAGCAAGGCGATGGCTGGCGCAATATCTGGATATTCAAGCGCAAAGGTTTTGTATTTTAAAAATCCACATTATGGCCCCCGGTGGGAATTTCCCCGCCGGGCTTTTTTTAACAATTATTTTATGGAGATGATAAAAGCGAAAAAATATATCATAAATAATTAAAATACTCAGTATTAATCAATGCTGTTTTGGTTGTTACCTGTTGCCGGTGCTTTTTAGCCCCGGCTATTTTTTTGGGTATATACTATTTTTCTGCGGATCACTTAATTCGTATTTGGTGATTCTTTTTACTATCTTTCAAGACACAACGCCTCTATGTCATGGAAATAAAAGTTCTGACCGCGCCGGGGCTGGGTAGCTCCGGAAAATTACACTGGCAAACATTATGGGAACAATCTATACCCGGAACAAAACGGATTGAGCAAACAGATTGGGATGCGCCGGTTTGCGCCAACTGGGTAGCGCAGATAGAGAAGGCGGTAGCGGAAGCCGGTCCGCAGGTAGTAATAGCTGCACACAGCCTGGCTTGTATTGCACTGGCACATTGGGCGGGGCAAACCAGGAGGAAGATCCGGGGGGCGTTACTGGTAGCGCCGGCAGATGCAGAAAGACCGGGCTTCCCCGCTGAAGCAACCGGCTTCACTCCTATTCCTTTAGTGAAGCTGCCGTTTGAAAGTATTATTGTGGCCAGTACAAATGATACTTTCTGTTCTTTGGAAAGAGCCGCTTTTTTTGCCCGTCACTGGGGAAGCCGTTTTGTAAATGCAGGCGCCAAAGGCCATATCAACAGCGAATCCGGGCTTGGGGAATGGCCGGAAGGACAAAACCAGCTGAAGGAACTGGTGCAGAACTGGCCAACGCTTTAATGCGGTTACCAGCCAATTTTATTCCCTGCCAGCAACGTTTAACCTGTAATTTCACTTTTTTTCATTCCGCTTTTCCACTTTTTCTTTTAAGACCTGAATAGGATATGTTGTTGTCAGAAGTCTTAACTAAATCGATTTTCTTTACCGATAATTAACATAAAGATAAACACGGGCAATACTGCAGGCAAACAGGATTATGCCACCTTTGGCCGCTGAATCTTTAAAACTATCTTTTACCATACAATGAAAAAAGCACTGTTCATTTTATCCGGTGTAATAATGGCTACCGGGGCATCCGCACAAATAAAGCAGTATACTATGGCGCAGGCACACTCTCATAATGATTATGAGCGGGCCACTCCTTTTTATGCAGCGGCATCCCTCCAGTTTGGTTCCATTGAGGCAGATATACACCTGAAAGACGGCGTTTTATACGTTGCTCACGACGCGAGCGCCATACAACCGTTCCGTACCTTTAAGGAACTGTACCTGCAGCCTGTGCTCCGGCAGTTCTCCCTTTACAACGGTAAACCTTATGCCGGCAACGCACCGATGCAGCTGCTGATAGACCTGAAAACAGCAGGCACTCCTACCCTCCAGGCATTACAGGAACTGCTGCTTCCTTACCGCAACTATTTTGACCGCAACACAAATCCCTCCGCCGTAAAACTGGTGATATCAGGCAACGTGCCCCCGGTAGCAGAATGGCCCAAGTATGATCCCATCTTCTTTTTTGATGGCCGGCCTGACAGCGTGTATCCGGCAGCGTTACAGCAACGCGTTGCGATGTTGAGCGTGGATTTTCATTCCTACAGCACCTGGAACGGCAAAGGCACACTGGTGCCGGAAGAAATGAAGGAAGTAACCGCCGTTATCAATAAAGCACACCAGCAGGGATATGCTTTCCGCTTCTGGGGCGCTCCTTCTACCCGCTCTACCTACTACAAACTGATGGACCTCGGCGCCGACTGGATCGGAACCGATCACCCGGAAGAGCTGTATGATGTAATGCACAACACTCCCCGTACTACCGCTTCCGGTATGCCGGTGCATGAAGTGTATACTCCCTCCTTTGTATCTGATGCCACCAAAGTGCGCTCCAAAAACGTGATCCTGATGATAGGCGATGGTACTGGTCTTGCGGAAATGTTTTCCGGCTACACCGCCAATAAAGGTGCGCTGAACATATTCCAGATGAGACAACTGGGTTTATCTAAAACCCAGTCCACCGATAATTACCACACCGACTCTGCCGCTGGCGGCTCCGCAATGGGCACCGGTACTAAAACACATAACCGCGCCATCGGGCTCGACAATACCTACGTATCCATCCCCGTGATCCCTGAAATACTGGCTCCCAAAGGCATTCAGAGCGGCGTGATTGTAACCGAAGAAATTACCGGCGCCACACCTGCTTCTTTCTACGGTCATACCTCCGACCGGGATAGCACCTATACCCTGGAAAAGCAACTGCTCAGCAGCAAACTGCAACTGGCTGTTGGCGGCGGAAGGGAAGAACTGGAAAAGGATTTCGGTGGGCAGCTGGCTTCCTCCGGCATCCGTATCTACGATAACCTGGATAACTGGGACGCCACTACGAAAAACCGTACGCTCGTGATCCTGAGCAATAAGGTAGTCACCTCTATGCGCAACGGACGGGGTAACTACCTGAAAACCGCACTGAAAAAGGCTTTACAGCAACTGAATGCTTCCGGCAAAGGATTTTTCCTGATGGTGGAAGGTTCCCGTATTGATCATGGCGGCCACCTGAACGACCTGGATTACCTGGTGCGTGAAATGCTCGACTTCGATGAAGCAGTGGGAGAAGCTCTCCGCTTTGCCGACCAGGACAAGCAAACCACGGTGATTGTGACGGCTGATCATGAAACCGGCGGCCTCGCCCTTATGGATGGCGATATTGCCACAGGCACTTTACGCGGCCACTTTGCCACCAACGACCATACCGGTATCCCGGTGATGGTGTTTGCCTACGGCCCCAACTCCAACCTGTTCCGCGGCGTTTATGAAAACAATGAGATCTTTCATAAGATGCTGAAATGCTTCGGTAAATAAGGCAGCAGAGGAGGCGCCTTCAGCGCTTCCTCTGCAAAAAAACACCCCAACTCCTCATTTCTTTTTATACTTTTAAAGGCATTTTAAAATTCCGGACATGTCAGCAAGAATCCTATTGCTGCTTACAGGTATGTTATGCCTGCATACAGCGTTTGCACAGGAAACCCGATACATCTATCTTTCAGGCACCGATAAAGACCACACCGTTAACTGGGACTTTCATTGCTCCGGCGGACAACGCAGCGGCAAATGGACCACGATCCCCGTTCCCTCTAACTGGGAACAGCAGGGATTTGGCAGCTACAACTACGGCCATGATAAAGACAAAGCCCATGAACAAGGACTATACCGCTACCGTTTTCCCGCACCGGACAACTGGCGCGAACGGCAGGTAAATATTGTTTTTGATGGCGTAATGACCGATGCCGAAGTAAAAATAAACGGGCGCCTGGCCGGTGAAATACACCAGGGCGGCTTTTACCGGTTCAGATATGATATCAGTAAACTGTTACGCAACGGCAGCAACCTCCTGGAAGTAAAGGTGAGCAAAATGTCGGCGAATGCAGGGGTGAACCGGGCAGAACGGAATGGCGATTTCTGGGTGCTGGGGGGTATTTACCGGCCTGTATTCCTGGAGGTAAAACCATTGATCCATATTGATCGCGTGGCCATAAATGCTACCGCTAAAGGCCATTTCACAGTACAGGCTTTCACTACTCCTTTGCCGGAAGGATACTCCCTCTCCGCACAGGTAACAACCACAGCAGGTCAGCCGGTTCAAGAGGCGGTAACAGTGCCTGCCACAGCCACCCACCCTGCCGCCTATACGTTGCAGCAACAAATTAACCAGCCCGCTACCTGGAGTGCAGAGTTCCCGCACCGTTACCTCGCAGTAGTAGAGATTAAGAAAGATAACCGGACCATACACCGCATCACCCAACCCTTTGGCTTCAGAACCATTGAAATAAGATCACGGGATGGCATATACGTAAATGATACCAAAGTAATCCTGAAGGGCGTAAACCGCCACAGCGCCTGGCCGGAAACAGGGCGCACACTCAGTAAGGATATCAGCATACTGGATGTGAACCTCATGAAAGACATGAACATGAACGCCGTGCGGATGTCGCACTACCCGCCGGATGATCACTTCCTGGATGTATGCGATTCACTGGGTTTGTTTGTACTGGATGAACTCACCGGCTGGCAGGCTGCCTACGATACGGTGGTGGGACGCAAACTCGTAAAGGAACTGGTGGAACGCGATGTTAACCATCCTTCCGTGATTGCGTGGGACAATGGCAATGAAGGCGGGTTTAACCGGGCACTGGATGGCGACTACCACCTGTATGATCCGCAGCTGCGCCCCGTGCTGCATCCGTGGGAAAGATACAATGGTGTGGACACCAAACATTATCCCAACTTCAACTACCTTGTTAACTCCAGCTTGTACGACCAGGACATTTACCTGCCTACCGAATTTATGCATGGCCTGTACGATGGCGGCATGGGTGCGGGCCTGGCCGATTTCTGGGACCGTATGTTACAGCATCCCCGCTGCGCCGGCGGATTCCTGTGGGCATTCAGCGACGAAGGACTGGTACGTACCGATAAAAACGGCATCATTGACACCGACGGTAACCACGCCCCCGATGGCATTGTAGGCCCCCACCGTGAAAAGGAAGGCAGCTTCTATACGATCCGGCAGTTATGGTCGCCGGTACATATATCCCTGCCCGTTATAACGGCAGCATTCGATGGCCGCATACCGGTGGAAAACCGTTACGACTATACGTCATTGTCCGGGTGCCGGTTCAGGTGGCAGCTGCTGCGGTTTACATCTCCCGGAAAAAACAACACAACAGACACCATTGCCACAGGCTCCATTGCGGCGCCTGACCTGGCGCCCCATACCAAAGGCTTTCTGCAACTGTCGCTTCCAAACGGCTGGCAGGATGCTGATGCGTTGTATGTGAGTGTGCAGGATAGTTACGGACGCAGCATCCTCACCCGCAGCTGGCCTTTACAGGCGCCTTCCCGCATTGTGCGGCAGTTCCCGGGCGTTAGCGGCAGCCTCGATATTATGACTGACCATGACACCCTTTCTGTGAATAACGGTACCGGCACTTATTATTTCAGCCGTACTACCGGTCAGCTGTTGCAGATCCATACTCCCAAAGGCAGCATTTCATTAAGCGGAGGCCCCGTACTGGCGGGCGTTTCGCAAGAGCTGAAAGAGTTCAGGTCCGGTACTGATTCCAGTGGTTATTTTATCATCGCCCGTTATGAAGGCAATGGCTTCCTCCAGGTAAAGTGGACTTTCAAACCAGGCATCCCGGCGCAACTGGACTATAGCTACAGCATCAAAGGCGCCACGCCTTTCAGCGGCATTACGTTCCGGTATCCGGAAGAAAAGGTAACGGGGCTGTCGTGGATAGGTGAAGGACCATACCGGGTATGGAAAAACAGGCTGCAGGGACAGCTGTTCGGCAGCTGGTATAAAGCCTATAACAATACGGTGACGGGGGAAAGCTGGGAGTATCCCGAATTTAAAGGCTATCATGCCAATGTGTACCAGGCCACCTTTCATACAAAGGAGCAGCCATTCACCTTTTATACCGGTAACGAGGGTACGTTTTTACAGGTATTTCACCCGCAGGCGCCAAAGGGAGCCGCCAACAACAATACGGCGCCGGCCTTTCCGGACGGGGATATCGGTTTCCTGAGCGCTATTGCGCCGATAGGTACCAAATTCCAGGATGCCGCACAGATGGGGCCTGAAAGCCAGGATAATATAATGCTGAACTATACGCCGGTGAAAGGCACGCTCTGGATCGGCTTACCGTAAGTTTCCGGGGTCCGTTACAAAATTCAGGAAGGCATTGAACTTGGCGTTGTACTTACGTTTGTCCAGCTTGAAGTAAAAGGCGCCACGCTTAGAGCTGAGCCTGTCTTTATCCTTTTGTTTGATCAGCAGGCCGGTAGACAATACCTTGCGGCTGAAGTTACGTTTATCGAAAGTAACATCATACACCGCTTCATACAGCAGCTGTAGCTGGGGAATAGTAAACTTCAGCGGCAACAGTTCAAAAAGGATGGGGTGTATGGCAGCTTTATAGCGAAGCTTCTCCTGGGCCATCTTCACCATTTCAGTATGGTCGAAGATGAGATCCGGCAGCTTATCAAGCGAAATCCATTCCGCATGGTACTCGTCGTTGATCTGCAGTTTGTATTGATTGATATCGATGAGGGCAAAGTAGGTGATAGAAACGGTGCGTTCCACCGGGTCACGGGCCGGTTCGCCGAAGGCAAACAGCTGCTCCATGTATACCCCTTCCAGGCCGGTGAGCTTATTCAAAATCCTTGCAGCAGCGGCTTCAAAGCTTTCGTCTGCCTGTACAAATCCGCCCATCAGGCTCCATTTATTCTTCTGCGGTTCAAATCCGCGCTTGATCAGCAGCAGCTTTAATTCTTCTCCATCAAAACCAAAAATGATGCAATCGACTGCCACCAGCATTCTTGATTGCCCTGAATAACGTGTCATAGCAGCAATTATTTATATAACCCGGCAATTTATGGTTCCCTGCTGACATTAGGAAATTATATTGCAATATTCCTTGTTTATACAAACAGCTGTTGCAACACCGGATCGGTGTAATCGGCCACAAATGCCCGGATATTATTGTAAGCGGCGAACTCTTCGCGTGTATGCATGGTAGTTAACACAATTGCCTCCATACCGGCATTCAAAGCGGCTTCCACACCTTTGGGAGCATCTTCAAATACGATACAATTAGCCGGCGACACACCTAATAACTGCGCACATTTCAGGAATACTTCCGGGTCCGGCTTGCTGGTGGTTACGTCATCGGCACTAACAATCGCCTTCAGGTAGTGGCGGAGGTGCAGGTTGTCGAGCACATAATTAATGTTGAAAGTATTGGCAGCAGAGCCTATTGCCATCGGGATATCAGCGGCAGCGGCTTTTTCCAGGAAGGCCGGAAGTCCTGCAATCAACTCCAGGTGGGGCCTGAAAGCCTCCTGGTATAATACTTCTTTTTCATGGGCTATTTCTTCCATCTGCTGCGCCGTAAAATGATCTTTCCCGAAAACACGCACCAGCAGTTCTTCATTTTTGCCATACATATGGCTTCTTACAATTTCCCGGGGAAGATTGGCGCCCAGCTTGTTCAACATGTTGTACCAGCCTTCCAGGTGATACTCCATATCGTTGATCATAGTACCGTTCAGGTCAAACAGAAATGCTTTTTGCTGCTGGGTCATAATGCCTTTTTTTGTAAGGCGCAAAGATAAGCGAATTTTGTCTGACTCAGTCAAGCTGAGTCAGACAAATCCACGGTCATCCTTATTGTTCCAGCAGCTTTTTCAACCCGGCTTCGTAGTTACTGATCTCCGCGGAGAGCGTATCTACAAGCGGTTTACGGGCGCCTTTGCTGCCTTCAAGCATGATGCCCCACCTGATTACGGAAGTGTCGTCCTTATCAGGTAAAGATTCTACCAGCGCAGTTACGGTAGCATTGGTAATCCCTGCTGGTAACGGTGAAACGATGCTGAACACAAAAAACTTGTACGACTCATGTACCTGTTCAATCACATCGCGGCGCTTCCTGTTATCCGTGAAGGTGATATCACGGTAACGGGTATCGTTTTCGGTGATGATCTGCACGTCTTTAATGGTGCCATTGGCGTAATCCTTTACCTGTGGCAGGTTGCGGATTACGCGCCATATTTTTACCGGAGAGCTTTTTATCAGCGTTTCGTGTGTATAATCCGGGATGATCTTCTGCGCTGCCTGCATTTGCGCCATCGCGGCGGTGCTGCAACAGATTAACAACAGTATCAGTATTTTTTTCATAACTTTTTGAATTACAGGTGATCTGGTCTATTTGCCAAAAATGTCTTCGAGTTTACGGGTCAGTTCTTCGCCGCGCAGGTCTACTGCTACTATTTTACCTTCTTTGTCTATCAGGAAATTGCTGGGTACCGCACGGATATTATACTCCTTCGCCACCGCATTTTTCCAGCCTTTCAGGTCACTTACATGCGCCCATTCCAGGCCATCATCTTTAATGGCTTTCAGCCAGGCGTCCTTTTTATCATCCAGTGATACGGCCAGTATTTCGAGTCCTTTGGCATGATACTTTTCGTAGTTCTCCAGCACATTCGGATTCTCTGCCCGGCATGGCCCGCACCAGCTGGCCCAGAAGTCCAGCAGTACATATTTACCACGGTAGTCAGATAGCTTCACGGGCTTGCCATCTGTATTGTTTTGGGTGAAGTTCATGGCAGTTGCGCCTATGCCGGTTTTCTTAGCGATGGCTTCTGCGGCAGCCATATCTTTTTTCTTCTCACGCGCTTCCACCAGCCAGGGGTACTCTTTTGATAAACGGTCTACTTCCGCCAGGATCAGTTCCTTGTTCCTCAAAGGACTCAGGTAATCCAATGCGTACATCAGCACAGGCGTATGCTGATTCATGCGCACCAGCAACTTAATACGTTTGGACATATCATCGAAGAGGAAGCTCATATGCTCTCCCAGCAAACGTTCCAGCATAGTGTCTTTTGCAAGGGAAGCTTTGTATTGCAGTTGTCCTATGGCAATCGTATTCTGGTAATTGCGGTGGTTAATGAAATTCACCTCGTTGATCAGGTTATTTTCCTCGCTGCCCTCAATAAAAACGTAAGGAGGGTTTTTGATACGTATGGCTGCAGTGTCCATACCGCGGAAGTCGATCTTCAGGTTATCCTTCCCTGCCCAGATGGTAAGCCTGTCTTCCTCAAACTCATTGAGGATATAGAATTGCGGCCGGGTAGCATCGATCTTAATACTATAAGAGCCATCCGGTTTAAGATGAATGGTGTCAATAGTTATACAGTCGTCGCCCACCTGTTTCTGTACACGGAAAGGAAACTTCTGTTGCTGTTCCGCCGGTGGCGGGAATTTGATCTTCCCGCTTACGGTGATAAATTTCTTGGCCTGCTGCGCGGTAGCGGAGGTGGTAATACCTGCTACCAGCAATAGTATCCCGGCCAGGTTGTTCTGGTATTTTTTCATCTGAAAGAAAATAATTTAAAAGATAATTATTGCATGGGCACCATTGGAATGGCTTTCATTTCTTTGGGCGTTCCGGACTTTGCAGCAGGCTTTACATTACTACTGCCAAACAGCTCCGCCAGTTTCTTTTCAATAGCGCCGCTGCCATCGGGTTCAAAGCCTACTTCTTTCATCAGGATTTCGCCATCGGGGCTGATCAGGTAAGTAGTAGGTACGCCGGTAATGGCAAAGCCGCTGCCCGCAATGTTGATATTGTCCAGCGCCTGCTTCCAGGGATTGTTTTCCTGCGACACGGCTTTGAGCCAGTCGGCTTTACTTTTATCAATGGAGATGCTGTAGATATCGAATTCCTGATCTTTATATTGCTGAAACACTTCCCGCATGTGTGGAAAAGACTGGCGGCACGGCGAACACCAGCTGGCCCAGAAATCGACCAGCACATATTTTCCTTTGAACTGGCTGAAGGAAAGCGGTTGATCTTTCTCATCCGGCAGGGTAAAGTTTTTTACTTTTTTGCCTACGGCAGAATTTTTAATGCCGGCTGTAAATTCGTGGAATTCCTTTGCTTCTTTGGTTTTCTTCATGGCTGGCGACAACGCTTCGTAGAGGCGTTCCTGTTGATCGGTGCTCATCATTTGCCGCGCTTCCCCCAGGCTGAAAACAGAGGCAAAGGAGTTGGAATGATCCTTTACCAGCTGCTGGAGCAAAGGCACCAGGTACTGCTGCTGCAAAGCATTTTGCCTGGTTTCAAACTCCGCATACCGTGGATCTTTTTCGGGCAGCCAGGGTTGTCCGAATTCCTTCTTCAGGGTTTCGCTGATCTGCTTCCATGCAGCTGCTTTTGCTTTGTTGTAAGTTTGCAGCAGCTCCACTGCTTCAGAGCCTTTTACCACAGAAGCGTTCATCCCTTTTTCAATATCGGTGGTAACCGTATAGGTAACCGGCTTATCCATCAGGATACCGAAGGGAACGTACATCTGGCGCTGTGCCTGGATGTATTCCGGGTAGAGCATCAGGAATACGGGTTCTGTAAAAGGAATGTTGATGGTATAATGCCCGTTGGTGATCACCGCGGAATCGCGGTAAGTACGGGAATAGATATACATTTTGTTATACCCTTTCAGGTCGCCGGTAATATTGCCCTGCAATACAATCTGCCTGCTCTGGGCCTGGCTGCCCAGGCTTAACAGCAGCGCCGGAAGGATGGTGAATACATTTTTCATCTGCATGTGTTATAATGGTTAATAGGCGGGGTTCTGTTTAATCAGTCCCTGTGTGATATCAATTTCATGTTGCGGTACCGGCAGCGCGAAACGGGTGGCCGGTAACGATGGGTTAGGCGGCGTACCGGTACGGATGGCATCGAAGCGGGCAAACCCTTCAAAGGCCAGCTCCCAGCGCCGTTCCTGCAGGATCCTGTTAATCAGTGCAGCCGGGTTTTCAAAGTCAGCAGCGGTATATACGTGTGGCACGCCGTTTTTCGTATAGGCGCGGGCGTATACCTGGTTCAGCAGGTTGATGGAAGCAGCGTTTACCCCCTGGGTATGCGCCAGGGCTTCTGCGGCGGTAAGCATTACTTCTGCCAGCCGGATCATCACTACGTTATCGCGTATATTCATGTCCGTGAACTTGCGCATCACTTCCTTACCATACAGGTTGAGGCTGTCTTTCCGCTCATCGCCGGCGCCATAGGACGCCACGAAGTCAGGCAACGTTTTATTAAACCCATACACATAATAGATCCCGTTATTATCGTTTGACTTCGACGTTTTATTAAAGCTTTCCGGGAAAGCAAACAGGATTTCATTGCTCAGCGGATAGCTGCCTCTGCTGGCCGAGTTATCCGGCCACAGTGTCCAGAAGTTAGGCTGGAGATGATAGGTATTGCCGGTCATGGCCGCCTGGGCATATGCAGCGGCTTTTTCATACTGCCTGCTGTACAGGCAGATCCTTGCGGCCAATGCGTTGGCGGCGCCTTTGGTAGCCCTGCTACCCTGGCTGAACGCATCCGGGCGCACGGCAGGCAGATCCGGAATAGCGGCATCCAGGTCGTTCAGCATTTGCGTGTATACGGCGGCGTTAGTAGCCCGGGGTATATCCTGCGAACCGTTGTAACCATCAAAGGGAGTGAGTCTCAGCGGCACGCCCATGTTATCCGGCTTTCCCTGCAATGCCCCATCTCCGTATAACCGTAACAGTGACATATAGCAATAGCTGCGTATAAACCTGGCTTCACCAATGATCTCCGCCTGTTTGCCTTTATCAAACCCGGCGTACTTCGGCAGCTGTTCAATGATCACATTACACTGGTTGATGGTCACATACGGGGCCGACCACAAACCGTAATAGCCGTCATCCCGCGGATCAATAGTACCGGTGACCAGGTTCTGATCAAAAGTAGCGGCTATACCCGCGGTAATATCTCCCAGCTGATAACTATTACCGGCGCAGGCATTCATCATCCGCAGGTAAGTGTCTGCGAGATAACTCTGCGTAGTTTGTTCATATCTCAGTAACTCCGATTCTATCATGGTGCCTTCCGGCTTCAGATCCAGTTGCCTGTTGCAGGCGCACAGCGCCAGCAGCAATGCAAAGAGACTTATATGGTAGCTGTATTTTTTCATATCCGGCTCAGTTTAAAAATTTAGAAAGATGCTTTAACGCCCACTCTCCATGTGCGGGGAGAAGGCATGGTAAGCTCATCATATCCCATGCTTAATGCGGAAGAACCATATGCACTCACTTCAGGATCCAGCCCGGAGTACTTCGTGAGGATAAATACATTGTTCGCTTCTGCATAAATTTTTAATGTTGTAAATATGCGGGCACGCTGTAACTGCCGGCTGCTGAAGTTATATCCCAGCAGTAGGCTACGCAGTTTTACAAAAGAAGCATCTTCAAGGAAACGTGAATTTTTCCTGTCGAGCGTATAGTCGTAAGAGGTACCAAAGCCTGCCTGTGCATAGTTGGAGCCATTGATCAGCGCAGGGATATCTGTTTGCTGCCCGGCATACTTCCAGTAATCCAGCAGATCGGAAGAAAGATTGTATACATTATTGGCAGAAGAAGAACTGCCCAGGTAGCTGTACATAGCCGCTTTGGCGCCATTGTATATTTTGTTCCCGGCAGAAAAAGAGAAGAAGCAGTTCAGCTCCAAATTTTTCCAGTTCAGTGTATTGCCGAATCCGCCAAATACCACCGGCATGGCATCGCCCATATATTTCCGGTGTACATAAGGCGCGTCGGGATATTGTTTCTGGATAGGCACTTCAGATACTTTGCCGGTATTATCCACCCAGTTCGGCTGACCATTGGCGGGATTTACGCCACCCCATTCATAGAGATAGAAGGCTGTAGCAGAATGACCTACCCGCCAGAAACGGCTGCCGGATATTTCGTTCTGGGACGCCAGTTGTTCTTCATTGATCTGGTGCAAACGGGTAACGATGTTACGGTTACCGGAGATATTGAAGGTTGTATTCCAGTGAAAATCTTTGGTAGACATATTCTCGCTGGTGATACTGAACTCAATGCCTTTATTGGTAAGATCAGCACGGTTCTGCTGTTGCAGATCGAAGCCCATAAAGTAAGGCAACGCAGATTGCAGGATGGCGTTGGCGGTTTGACGGCGGTAATAATCGAGGGTAGCAGTGATGCGGCCTTCCCAAAGACTGATATCAGCTCCCACATTCCAGGTAGTGGTGCGCTCCCATTCAAGATTGGGATTGGCCGGCTGCTTATTACCGATGGTGGAAATGTTGCCATAAGTAGCGCCATATACATCTACCACATACTGGCCCTGGTTGCCATAATAACCAGTACCGCCATCGTTGCCTGTAAAACCAACACTGGCGCGAACTTTCAGTTGCTCTATGGCTTTTGCCCTCTTCAGGAATCCTTCTTCACTGGGTACCCATCCCAGTGCAAAGGAAGGGAAGCCTACATAACGGTGGTTGGCGGAAAAGCGGGAAGAACCATCCAGGCGATACGTAACCCCTGCCAGGTATTTATGTTTGTATTCATAATTTAATCGGCTCAGGTAAGATACCTGCGCCCACTGCTGTTGCAGGGAATTAAGCACTCTTTTGTCTTTCGCGGTGGAAATACTCAGCATGTCGTTTGTAAGGAACTGTGAGCCATACACGCCGTTGGCGTTTTCTACCGATTTCTCAAAACTCTGTCCCAGCATAGCGCTTACAGCATGGCCATCTCCAATGATCTTATTAATATCAAGACGGTTGTTGATCACCCATTTCCTCAGCTGCTGCTGCGTTTCTGTAGCGGAACCGCCAACCAGTTTGGGCCGTTCGATGATACGGTTATAGGAACGTGAATTGATCCAGTCCACGCCTACATCGGAATGCGCCGTTAACCAGGGACTGAGTTTCAGATCGGCAAACACGTTGCCCAGCACGCGGTTATCGGTGCTGTAGTTTTTTCCTGAGATAGCCTGTGCAACCGGGTTAGACACTTCTTCCGGACCGGTGGGATTATTACCATACAGCCAGTTGTATTTGTAACCGGTGCTATCATATACGGAAATATTCGGGGCTTTCTGGATGGCGTTACGGTATACCTGTTGTGCGCTGAGCGCATTGTTGGTGGCCTGGTTCAGGGACATGCTCACACCTACCTTCAGCGACTTCGACATCTGGTTATCAAAGTTCACACGGCCCTGGTAACGGGTAAAATCGTTGTTGATGATATAGGATTGTTCTTTGTTGTATCCCAGGCTTACGTAGTAATTCGACTTATCAGTGCCGCCGCTCATGGCTACCACCACATTGTTGCTGTTGGCTGTGCGCACTATTTCATCCAGCCAGTTGGTGTTTACGCCTTTGGGAAACTTATAGTTTTTGGGAATATACCAATTGCCTTGTTGCGCTTTCCCGATAGAATCTTTCTGGCGGAAAAGTTCTGTATAAAAATCCGCGTATTGATCGCCGCTCATGATAGACGGGAGTTTGCGGGGCTTGCTGAAAGCCGTGCTGTATTGCACATCTACCCGCATTTTACCGCGACTGCCTTTTTTGGTAGTAATAAGAATTACGCCGGCAGAACCACGCGAGCCGTAGATAGCAGTAGAATAGGCATCTTTAAGCACTTCCACTGATTCAATATCATCCGGGTTGAGCGTAGCCAGCGGATTCTTTTCAAAAGTGGTGGGCTGGCGGTATTCGTTCACTACCTGGTTGCCGCCGAAAGAAAAGCCGGCACTGCTGCCTTTGTTATAGTCAACCGTATTCAGGTTGGGATCAATGCCGTAAATAGGCACGCCATCCACTACAATGAGCGGGGAGTTGCCATTGGCGTTGAGCGTGCTGATACCGCGGATAGTGATATTGGAGGCGGCTCCCGGCACACCGCTGGAAGGTGCAATAAAAACACCGGGGAGTTTACCCACCATTGCTTCATCGATGGTAACGGGTGTTTGTCCGGGATCTTTAGCCGCATTGTAGGTAGCTACTGCGCCGAGCAGGCTGCGTCTTTCCTGCACACCATAGCCGATTACAACGGCTTCCGTTAAGCGGGAGGCTTCCATTATCATCGCTATTTTCTGCTGGGCTACTGCGCCTGGCAATACTTTTACCGCCTGTATAATGGATTTATAACCGATAGATGTTAACTGCAGCGTATAATTCCCCGCAGGCAAGGTGATCTCAAAGGTGCCTTCCGGGCTGGTTACCGCGTAATACCGGGTACCCGTGGCTTTCACGGTAACACCGGGCACCGGCGGCCCCTGTTCTCCATCCGTTACCACTCCTTTTATTTTACCGGGAGTGGGTTGCTGGGGGTTCAATACAGCGGGCGGCGCTGCTTTTCTTACAATCAGCAGCACCCCGTTTTTTTCCACGAAGCTGAGTGGCGTGTTTTCCAGCAGCAACTGCATCACTTTTTCCAGCCGTTCATTTACAAATTTCAGTTTCTTTACCTGGTAGCGAACCAGCTCCTGGTTGTCGTATCCGAAGGAAAGGTGATACCCGGATTCCAGTTTTTTAACGCATGAAGCGAGGGACTCATTCTCAAATTTTTCCGTCACTCTTACCTGTTGTAATAGTTGGCTGTACCCATTATTGGCATACAGGAGGGTGATACCTCCGAGTATAAAAAGGGTGACCATTACGCTCCATCTCATAAGACTTTGTATAAAAGTTAGCGTAAGCGATTTTTGCATATATTTGGTTGATTTTAGTGTTAACTAAATGCATATAACAGTCATCAAGCGTGTCTGCAAATCACTGCCTGACTGTTGTATAACTTTCTAAAAGCCGTATCTGCTCCAACAGATGCGGTTTTTTATTTCCCGGTGGGACATAGCTATCGCAGGGATGGCTTTAAAGTGTGCCCATCCTTACTAATTTTGGTTGCATCCTCCTTGTATGCGCTATTTAGTTTTTACGATGTATGGTAATCTCTTTGTCCTTTATATCATATTGTACAGGATGTATGCTGCTTACCAGGTCCAACACCTGGGTAATGGTTAGTTGTTTGCTGCAGCGCAGCGTATATTCGTCGCGTTTCATTTCTGCCGGGTTGTACCGGATATGCACGCCATATTGATTTTCCAGCGTGAGTGCCAGTTCAGCAAACCCGGCCTGTGAAAGGCTGATCATACCGCTGGTCCATTCATTGATCTGTTGGTTGTCTGCTTTTGATTTCATGTACTGCTGTGCCGATCTGCTGAACGTGAGCTGATCATTGGCGCTGAGCACATCCAGTCCTTTCTGGCCGTGCAGCACCTTTACCATCCCTGTTTTCACGGTTACCTGTGTTTCATCGAGAGTGCTGTAGGCTTTTACATCGAAGGAAGTACCCAATACCTGCACGTTAATTTCGGGCGTGTGTACTTCAAACGGGTGGTGTTCATCCGGTTGTATGTCAAAGAAAGCTTCTCCATCCAGCTTTACGGTGCGCACCTCTCCAAACTCCTGCGGGTACTCCATCCTTGCGCCGGCATTGAGCCATACGCGGGAGCTGTCCGGCAGCAGCATTTCCCGCTGCTCCCCCGCCGCCGCCTGCACAATCATCATATGATGACGGGGTTGCCAGCTATTGAAGAACCACCAGCCTGCGGCCCCTACTACGCCTGCAAAAACGGCCGCAGCAATCTGCCAGCGGTAGCGCATCCGTACCACGGGCGCTGACACCGGCTCCAGCTGCGCATGGATATGTTGTAACATACCTGTTTGCAGTTGTTGCTTATGTGCTTCATTCCGGAACGCATGCACAGGCTGCGTTTCCTGGGATTCATACCAGTTTTGCAGCCATTCCAGTTCTTGTGGAGTACAGGTTCCGGTTTCAAGCTTTTGGAGGATCTTTGCTATTTTATCTTGGGCGTCCACGCTTTTAACCATTTGTATTATTAAAGACACCCCTGCGGAGTGATAGTACCAGGTTGTCTGAAAAAAAATTATTTATAAGACTGTAGCTTGTCTTTCAGCCGTTTGACGGCGGTGGTCAGCTGGTTTTTTACTGTTTGCGGGGAGATGCCCAGCTGCGTAGCTGTTTCCTGCACCGATAGTCCGTCACGACGGCTCAGGAGGTATACTGCTTTCATTTTTTCGGGCATGCCGGCTACAGTATCTGCAATGATCTGTTGTATTTCAGTCAGGGTAAGGTGATCATCTGCCGAAGGCAAAAAGGGAAGCGGGAAATCGGCAAAAATATCCAGGTGTTTCTGGTAGGTGTTGTTATTCCGGAGATGATTGAGCACACGGTATTTGAGCGAAATAAAAAGGTAGGCATCCAGCCGCTGGCGGATAACGATCTCCTTTCTTTTATGCCAAAGGGCTACAAACACTTCCTGAAGACAATCTTTGGCGTCTGCTTCATTTTGCAGCCTGGCGTAAGCAGCCATATATAATGGCTCCCAGTAACGGTGATACAACTCATCAAAGGCAGCTTTATCGTCCAGTAACTGCATTCGTTCCAGCAGCGCGGTATCCTGCAAGTCCATCAATCACCAAAAGGTTTAAGCGTAAATATATGTAAAAGCGTTTCAAAAAAGCAAGCGGTATGCCGTAATAGTTTCACACCGGCCCCATAAATGGCGGCATACCCATTACCAGGTAGTTCGTTCAGCGGAATTACTTATATTTGAAAAATGTGATCTTCCGGCCAGTGGCTTTAAGGAGTATGTACCAACGGACTAGTCCGGCATCTCAGCATAACCCGTTTTTTCGTCAGCTATAGTTTATCATCTTTATTAATTTCATACCGTGAGTATCTGGGAGCGTAAAGCTTTAAATTTTATCAATCAAACCGGCAGATGGGATAAGGATAAACACATCTCTTCCTTTCTTGCATTCAGTATTGCCCTGGTAAAAAACCTGATGGAAGCGGATATTGCGCTGCAACTGGAGTTTGAGGATGAAGAAACGGCAAAGGTTAAATGCGCCTCTCCCCTTCACCTGAACGGCCTGGTGCTGAATCCTGCGCCCATCAAAAAACTACTGTATACAGAAGACTTTAAAACCATTTACTGGCGTGAGATCCCGCCGGCAAAAGAAAATGTATTTAAAGAAATACTACCGGCCTTGTCATCGGCCATTATAATCCCGGTAGATACCAGTCCGAATAACAGCCTGCTTGTTCTTGGATGGAGTGAACCGCCTTCTTTTGAACCCGGTTTCCTGGAGTGTATGGAAACCATCCGGTTACGATTGAAAGAGATACTGGTACAATCCCAGCAGCAGATCTATTTTCAACGGGTGGCTATCCGGTTTGCCGCTATCCTGCACACCATTCCGCATGCGCTGGTGTTCATCAACAACGACGGGGTTTCCGGGTGGGTAAACCAGGAAGGCGCCAGCCTGCTGGGGCTATCTGGTCCCGGAGAGCAGCTGCCCGCGGTGCTTTCAGATGCCATGACGCAATTGCGGAACAAAGCACTGAATATAACAACCATTGAAAAAACAGCTGCACCGCTGTCTTCTTCACCGGAAAATTCCATCAGCAACTGGAGCTGGCAAATGGAAAACAAGCTACTCCTGGTATCCAGTTTCCCCGTTACCACCCAACAGATCTGCGGAAGATTATGGATTTTTGAAAACGGTGATCAATAGCGCTGACGCCAGAGGAAATAGAAAGTACTGCCTTCACCCGGCTGGGAGTCTACCCACACTTTACCACCCTGTTCTTCTACCAGCAGTTTAAATATATTAAGACCGATACCGGTTCCTTCGCCTTTTCCGTCGTTATCCAGCCGCTCAAACAGTTTGAAGATACGGTCGGTATCACGTTTGGCAACACCCGGCCCATTGTCTTTTACATAGAACTCATAGAACTCGCCCTTGTCGGCTCCCCCGATGGTAATGATCCCATCTTTTTTGTCGTTATACTTGATGGCGTTGGAGATCAGGTTCTGGAATACCTGTTGCAATTTCAGTTTATTGGTATCCAGCTGCGGTAAGGTGCCCACGGTTTCAATATGAATATTGGCGGGAGGAAACAGCAGCTTTGATAATTGTGTAACCAGTTCGTGTACGTTTACCTCTTCAATGGTTTGTTCCATATCACTTTGCCGGGTATAGTCCAGCATAGAGGTAATCATTTCCGTGAGGTGATTGGTGGCGCCCAATACTATTTTCATGTACTCACTCAGATCGGGGGCATTTTGGATACGTTCATCTTCATTGATAAGGGCCAGCAGGCCAATAGCGCCCGACAGCGGTGATTTCAGGTCGTGCGCCACTACATACATAAACCGCTCCAGCTGTTTATTTACCTTTTCCTTTTCGCTCATGGCTTCTTTCAACTCATACTGGTAGCGGTATAGTTTTTCAAATACACTTACTTTTGCGCGGGTTACATTTACATCCAGTGGTTTCGACAGGTAGTCTACCGCACCTTCTTCAAAACCCCGCATTACATATTGTTCTTCCTTGTTTATAGCAGTTACAAAAATGATAGAAATATCCTTTGTTTTGGGATTTGTTTGTAAAAGACGGGCCACTTCATAACCGTCCATATCCGGCATTTGTACATCCAGCAGAATAAGACCTATATCATCGTGCCGGAGTACCGTTTTTAATGCTTCATTACCCGAATCAGCTTTTAAGATCTCCCTGTTACTGGCTTCCAGCATATGTTCCAGGGATACGAGGTTTTCTGCTTTATCATCTACCAGCAGTATGGTGAATGTTTTTGTTTTTCGCTGCTTCATTTCTCGGTGTTTATTTTCGTGCTAATATTTCTCAAGTAACGGATCATATCATTCACTGTCATGGTTTGAATGCCGGAGCAAAGATCCAGGGCTGCCTGGGGCATGGTGCTAAACCCGGCGGTCCGCGGGTCCTGTACAATTGCTGCACCACCGGACGCGGCTATATGACAAAGCCCCGCTGCGCCGTCTTTATTGGCGCCGCTTAACAGTATTCCCACGGCCGCACTGCCAAAAGCGCTGGCTGCGCTCTCAAAGCTCATATCTATAGCAGGCCGGCTGAAATTCACCAGTTCGGAATAGTCCAGGGAAATGGAGCCATCGGCCTCTATCAGCAAATGATAATTTTGCGGAGCCAGGTAAATATGCCCCGGCAATAATAGCTCTTTATCGTCCGGCTCTGTAATTTTTTGTCTCACGGATAATAAAGTACCCAATTCGCTCTGCACATTTTTCAAACGGTGGATTACAATTACCACCGGCATAGGAAATATTGCCGGCAGCTCACTGATCAATTTGGTGAGCACGGTCATACTGCCGGCAGAACCGCCAATAACAAGGATCCTGTATGAATGGGAGGCTGCCAGCTTTTTACATTTTACGTCTGAAAATTTTATTCGCCTGGTTTACCGTTTCAAATTTCGCCCGTTCTTCATTATATAATAACGATTCTTTAATGCCCAATGCCAGATAGCCCAGCGAAGTTAAGCTATCATAAAATAACTTCACTACCCGTGTCTGCAATGCCCTGTTAAAATAAATGAACACATTCCGGCAACAGATCAATTGAAATTCATTGAACACCTGGTCGGTTACCAGGTTGTGCTGGAAGAAAATAATATTGCGTCGCAGGGCCGGGTGGATGATAGCGTTATCATAGCGTGCCGTATAGTAGTTGGAAAAGTCGTTGATACCTCCGGACTGCATATAATTAGCGGTATACTCTTTCATGTCTTTCAGTGCAATGATCCCGCTTTCTGCTTTCCGGAGATTGACTTCATTCATATCTGTGGCATATATCCTGCAGCGGTCCAGCAAACCGGCTTCCTCCAGCAGGATTGCCATAGAATATACTTCCTCTCCGGTAGCACAGCCGGCATGCCATACTTTAATGATCGGGTAAGATGCCAGTCGCGGCAGCACCTGTTCTCTCAGCACTTTATAAAAAGAAGGGTCCCGGAACATTTCAGTTACATTCACCGTGATATACTGTACCATTTCCCGGAAAAAATGTTCTTCATTCAGCAGCCGGTGCTTCAGTTCAAAGATGCTGTTGATTCCCACGAAGCCGGTGAAGCGGCTGAACCGGCGTTTCAAAGAGGCTTCGGCGTAGTCTGTAAAGTCATACCCGTAGCGCTGTTGAATGATCTTCACCAGTTCTGTAAAATCTCCGTGACTGATTTCCTCTACCATACATTTTTTATGACAGCCATACCCGTAACAGTGAAAGTAGTTTTATACTATCTACGGGTTTGGCGATATAGTCGGATGCTCCTGCTTCCAGGCACTTTTGCCGGTCGCCCGCCATTGCTTTTGCGGTGAGTGCAATTACCGGCAGTTGCTGAAACCGGGCATCTGCACGGATCTGCTGCATTGCTTCATAACCATCCATTTCCGGCATCATGATATCCATCAATACCAGGTTGAGTGTTGGATGCTGATGTAATACATTCAGTGCTTCCCGGCCATCGGCCGCGGTGAGCACGGAAATGCCCTGTTCTTCCAGCAGCGCGCTGATGGAAAACACATTGCGCATATCATCGTCTGCCAGCAGCACGGTTTTTCCGGAGAGGTTTCCTTCCGTCCAGGTAGTGGCGGTGTCTTCTATATTTGTTTTCTTCTGCAGTTTGTAAAGAAAGAGTTCCAGTTCATCCATCAGCCGGTCGGTGGCATGCGTGGAGTTGCGCACGATGGCAGATGCATATTTCTTCAGCTGTTGTTCTTCATTACCGGTAATATCCTGGTCCAGGTAAACGATGAGCGGCGTATCACCGGATTCGGGGATCTGCGTCAGCGCTTCCAGTTGTTGTAAACCAGCCTGCAGGTCGTTGCCAATTTCCACGATGACCGCATCATACTTTGTTCCGGCAAGGAATGTTTGCACCTCCGGGATGCCTGCTGCAATATCGTACCTGGTGCCCAGATTCCTTTCTTCACTCATGGTTTCCAGTGTGGCGCCTGCACTCAGCGGACCTACCGACACCAGCAGCACTTTTTTCAGCCGTGCATGCAGTTGTGCGCTGATACCCGTAAACACTTCTTCAAGGTCGCTCAGCTCCAGTGGCTTTCTCGTATAGCCATGTATGTTATCTGCCTTAATAGCCTGTATATCCGCCCCGGTTACAACATGTACGAGGATTTTGCTCAGCTCTTCACTGCTTTTCAGAATTTTGAGAATACTGCTGCCGTCAATTACAGGCAGGTTCATATCCAGGATAATGGCTACCGGTAAGAATTTGCGGGCATAGGCCAGTCCATCCTGCCCGTTGTGCGCCACAATGGTCTTAAATCCTTTGTTACGGGCAAAGTCGCGCAGGATATCCGCAAAATGAACATCGTCTTCAATAATCAGGATCAGCTTATCGTGTTTGGTGAGATTGTCGCGGTCGTCGTTCACGGCAACTGGGGGCTGTATCAGCCGGGGGGCATCTTTCCCCCCCGTTACCTGCGTTGTAGCCGGCATAGTGGCATCTACCGGCAATACAATGGAGAATGTGCTGCCTGCGGGGCTGCTGTTATCGAGGCGGAGCGCTCCGTGCAGCAACTGCATCAGTTCACGGCTGATGCTCAGTCCCAGCCCGGTGCCGCCATACTTACGGTTAGTACCGCCATCGCCCTGGTGAAAGGCGTTAAATATCAGTTCCTGCTTATCTGCCGGTATACCCGGGCCCGTGTCTGTAACGCTGATGCAGAGGATACCGGGGCTGCTTACATACCAGGAAAGATTGATCACGCCCCCTGCCGGCGTAAATTTAAACGCATTGGACAACAGGTTGCGGATTACCTGTAACAGGCGGAGTTTATCGGTGTTGATAGTCGCGGGAACATCCGGCGCTATATTTTTAATGAAGGCAATATCTTTCTCCTGCGACACTACGTCAAACAGGTCGGAAAGGTCGTTTATGATACTTTGTACCGGCACATCTTCAAATTCCATTTCCACTTTACCGGCTTCTATTTTCGAGAGGTCCAGCACATCATTGATCAGGTGCAGCAGGTCGGAGCCGGACTTATGAATGATCCCTGCGTATTCCATTTGTTTTTCCGTAAGGTTGTTATCCTTATTTTCCTGCAGCATTTTCGCCAGGATAAGTACACTGTTCAGGGGTGTCCTCAGTTCGTGCGACATATTAGCCAGGAATTCTGATTTATACCGGCTGCTGGCTTCCAGTTCGCTGGCTTTCAGGGAAAGCGCGTTCCTGGCTGTTTCCAGGTCTTTATTCTTTTCTGTTATTTCCGCGTTCACCTGGCGCAGTTCTTCGTCCTGTACCTTTAGTTCTTCTTCAGATGCCTGTAATACTTCCGACTGCCTGCTCAGTTCTTCATTGGACTGCCGCAGTTCTTCCTGCTGGCTGATCAGTATTTCTTTTTGTTCCTGTACCTGTTGGAGAAGATGCAGGATCTTTTCACGGGCATTGGCGGCATTAACGGCAACGGCTATATCTTTTGACAATACTTCCAGCAACCGCAATTGTAAGGGCGTCACCTCCTTGAAGGAAGCGAGTTCAATAACGCCGAGCAGTTCATTTTCTATCCACAGTGGCATCATTACCAGGGAACCGGGCTGAATGTGTCCGCTGGAGGAGCTTAGCTGCCAGTAGCCGGCCGGCACATCCCTGACAACGAGAATTTCCTTTCCTGATATGGCTGTACCCAGGAAGCCTTCATCCAGCGGTACTATTTTAGGGACGGCAGATGGCATGCTAACGGCGGCGTACAAACGAAGATCTTTATATCTGTCGTCATAGCAATAAAAAGCACCGGCTGTAAAACCGGCGAAGCCGGTGAGCGTGTGCAGGCATTTCCGAACCAACTCATCGCGGTTATTCACGCCCTGGAGGCTGTCGTTCATATCATTAACGCCGGTGAGCATCCAGTTTTTTTCATTGGCGGCAGCGTTGATCTCTACCACTTCATCCAGTTTATGGTTCAGTGCATGCTGCGCCCTGAGGCGGCGTTTAAACTCTGTATAGGTAATCCTCATGAGAATAAAGCCTACCAGCAGGATGAAGACGTTATTAATCAGCAGGGTTCTTACAGCCTTTGTAAAAGAGGTACTTTTAACGTTTTCCCGAATGGCCAGCAGGCGGCGCTCTTCTCCGTTCACCCGTCCTATCTGCTCACGCACCCCGTCCATCAATAGTGTTTCTTTCTCCGTAATGTCCGCATTCTGTTCAAAGCGCTGTTGCACTAAAATATGATCCAGTTGATTCCAGTAGCTGAGCAGGGCGTTGATATTATTTTCCAGGGAATCTATATTTTTTACCTGGCCGGGGTTATCTGCTACCATCGTACGCAGATCGTTCACTGCCGGTGCCACTTTGGGGAGCGCCAGCTCATAGGGTTGCAGGAATTTTTTATTAAAGGTACCACGAAAGCCCCTGCGGGAAGCTTCCATATCAAATAATAAACGCTGCACTCTTTCGGAGTTATTGAGAACACGGTAGGTGTGCTGCACCCATCCCGCCTCCTCTGTTTGCTCGGTAAATGTTTGCCATGTTAAAAACCCTCCGAGTAAAACAAGTAATACAACAACGGAAAAACCGAGGTACAGTCTGTTAACTAATGAAATATTCATATAATATTAATTCCTTAATACCGCATAAAAATACCTAAATGCATTCATATTCAATATCTTTGGGGGGAGCAATAAATCTGTTTAAACAGTAATGTAACCATTTGTTTTTATCAATGGAAAACTATTCATTTATTTTTAAAGTATATACTATATATAAACGTCCACGGTTTTTATTTTCCAATACCAATAATAAAATATCACCCCCTGCTGAACAATTAAATAACAGCTTTGTTTAGCGGGTTAAATTCAGCCACGATGAGTAAAATTTTATTAGTTGAAGATGATGAGATAATGCCGAAAATAGTGGCAAGAATTCTCCCCTCTGCAGAGTATGAGCTGGACCACGTATCAAACGGAAAAGAAGCATTTGAAAAACTGGAATCAACGAACTACGGCTATGACCTGATCATTACGGATATTATGATGCCGTATGCCAACGGTTTTGAAATCCTGAGCAGGGTAAAAAGCCAGCCCAGACCGATCCCGGTAATTATTGTTTCCAATGCCGGCAATGAAGATATGATCATGGAAGGCTTTAAACTGGGAGCGGACGATTTTCTGAAGAAGCCGATTATACCTGCCGAGTTACTGATCAGGGTAAAAAGATTGTTAATGAAGAATAAATAGCTGCATGTTCGATATACCCATTCCTGCTTTCCTGGATCCCGCCCTCAGCATATTCAGGGAAGCGCCATTGGCCATCAGGCTGGCAATGATATTTATTATAGTGGCTGTTCTGGTTACCCTGCTGGCTTATTTTTCTATATTAAGAAGCCGGTTCCTGGGGTATCAGCGAAGAAAAAGACTGGACTACCTGCTTCCAAAGATCGATAACCTGATCATTGATGAGATCATGGCTAACCCGGAAGTAGCCGCCGGCACACCGGCCAGCCAGATCCAGCTGAACCTGGATGGTTTCCAGGAGCTGCCCTTACATAAGAAATGGGCCAGGCAGGCTACCACCAACCGTATTATACATTTCCGCCGCAATGTAAGAGGCAATGCCGGCCACCTGCTACGTAACCTCTATATCCAGCTGGAGCTGAACAAAGATACCATGAAGCAGATGAAGTCGCCTAAATGGGCCCGGAAAGTACGGGCGCTGACGGAGTTCATCGACATGGATATCCCCGTGGCGGATGTTACCATTTTGCCATTAACGAATAGCCGTAACCGTGAGTTACGGGCTGCCGCACGGCATGCATACATCAAGCTCAGTAAGAATGAGCCCTTTAAATTCTTTGATGTGGTAACCGATCCACTACTGATGTGGGACCAGGTAGAACTGTTCCGCATCATTACCACTACGGAGGATATTTCCATTCCTAACTTCGCCAGGTGGGTCACCTACTCTTCCAATAAAAGCGTGGTATCTTTTTGCCTGAAACTGATTGTTCATTACAACCAGCTACCGGCCGTACCCGCGGTCATCAAACTGCTGGACACCAAAGATCATTACCTGCGCGCAGATGCGATTAATTGTCTTGGTAAACTAAAAGCGCCCGATGTGGAAGACCGGCTGGTATCCATGTACAGCAGCCAGCCGCTGCAATGCCAGATAGAAATACTGAAGGCCGTAGGCCGCATCAGCAGCGGACGGCAGGTAGATTTCCTGAAACAGGAATTCCTGCACTCCACCAATTTCGACCTGCGCAAAGCTGCCGCCAAATCACTGGTACGAAACGACCAGGCAGCCGGCGGCATAATACAGGAACTGCTGGAAACCGCTAACCGCGAGAACCTGCTGATACTGAAGCATTGTATGAACCCCTTAATTAAATACTGATGGAGGGCATCTTATCATGGCTGGGCAGGGCCTACGAAAATACCCTTTTCGTATATGGGTTGGTTTTATTACTGGTATATGCTTTACTGGCGCTGTTGTCCATGATGGCAATACGTCGTTACACCCGGAAAAGCACCCAGCATCAGCTCGACATACTAGCCAGCTCGCCAATGGCGCCGGGTCTTACCATCCTGGCACCCGCCTTTAATGAAGGGCTTACCATTATCTCCAATGTACGGTCGCTGCTTACGCTCAACTACCCCCGCTATGAAATCATTATCATTAATGATGGCAGCACGGATAATACAATGGAGCAACTGATCTCGGAATTCAGGATGGTAGCGGTAGATTTTGCCCATAACGCCAGGATACTGACGCAGCCCGTGCGGAAGATCTATAAATCCACCGACCCGGCTTACTCCTCCCTGATGGTGATTGATAAAGTGAATGGTAAAAGCAAGGCAGATGCCGTGAATGCAGGCATCAACATCGCCACCTTTAATTATTTTGTTTGCACGGATGTAGATTGTATTCTTCATAAAGATACCCTGCTGGAACTGGCACTCCCGGTAATGCAGGAAGAAAAGAAACGGGTAATTGCCGTAGGCGCCACCCTGCGTATCGCCAACTCATCCGACTTTGACGAAGGAGTACTGATCCGCATGCGGCCACCCCGGCAGCTGCTCCCCTGTTTCCAGGAAGTGGAATACATCCGCTCCTTTGTATTGGGAAAAATGGGCTGGAGCTATATTAATTGTGTACCCAACGTTTCCGGCGGACTGGGTTTATTTGATAAAGAGGTAGCTACCCGCTGTGGAGGCTACGACCACAGCTCTTTCGGTGAAGATATGGAATTGCTTACCAGGATGTGCCGTTATGCCCACGACAACCAGATTGACTATGCAGTAAGGTATATTCCCAGAACCCTCTGCTGGACAGAAGGACCGGCTTCAGTAAAGATATTCAGCCGGCAACGCACCCGCTGGGCGCGTGGATTGGCCCAGCTGATGCATGCCCATTTTAGTATGTTCCTGAATCCCCGCTACGGAAAGATGGGGCTGATCGTATTTCCCTTTAATTTCTTCTTTGAATTACTGGCGCCCCTGGTGGAGTTCAGCGGTATCATTATTTATATATACCTCGCCGTAACCGGCCAGGTAAACTGGCCGTATGCATCACTGCTGCTGCTTTTCGTATATACATATGCGGTTATGATCACCACTATCTCCATATTATGGGATCAGCTTTCTTTTGGCTATTATAAGAAGTGGTGGGAAGTAGCATATTTGTGCCTGACACCTTTCATCGAGTTTTTACTATATCATCCGCTCATCGTATTTTTTTCCCTGCGGGGATACTATTATTTCCTGACCGGGAAAAAGAGTACCTGGGGAAATATGCAACGGCAGGGCTTCGGGAAAAAGAAGACATAAAGAAAACAGTGTGCTATGCTCAGAACATTTTTTGAAGGAGGCGTATTTATATATGGTTGTGTACTGTTGTGCATGTATGCTTTATTGGCGTATATGTCTTACCGTGGTATTATCCGTTTCCGCAAAAAAAGCAGTTTCACCAATTATGATCACCTGCTCGATTCCCCGCTCACACCGGGCATATCCGTGATAGCGCCGGCCTACAACGAAAGCGTTACCATCATCATGAATGTACGCTCGCTTCTAACGCTGAACTATACACGTTATGAAGTGATCATTGTAAACGATGGCAGCACAGATGATACCCTGGAAAAGCTGATCCTGGAATTTGAACTGGTACCCGTGGATTTCGCTTATAACGAAAGGATTGTAACACAGCCCGTGCGGCAACTGTTTAAATCGACCAACACGGCCTACGATAAATTGCTGGTGATCGACAAAGTAAATGGTAAAAGCAAGGCCGATGCCGCCAATGCGGGCATCAACGCTGCCGCCTTCGACTACTTCCTGAATACAGATGTGGATTGTATCATTGAAAAAGATACACTGCTGCGTATGATCAAACCATTCATGGATGAAGAGCATAAAAAAACCAAAGAGATCGGCGAGCCATGCCCCCAGTGCGGATACGTGCATGTAATGGAAGACAGCCGGCAGGTGATAGCCACCGGCGCCACATTACGTATCGCCAACTCCACGGAAATTGATGAAGGCGTGATCATACGGGTACGCCCCCCCGAAAAACTACTGCCCCGCTTCCAGGAAATGGAATACATCCGGGCTTACGTGCTGGGGAAAATGGGATGGAGCGTGATGAACAGCGTACCCAATGTTTCCGGCGGACTGGGCTTGTTTGACAAGGAAGTAGCCATCAAAGCCGGTGGCTATGATCACAGTTCCTTTGCGGAAGACATGGATATTGTTACCCGCATGTGCGCGTTTATGATCGATAACAAGCTGAAATATGCCATCCGTTATATCCCTACCACTCAATGCTGGACCGAAGGGCCTCCGAATATGAAAATATTCAGTCGCCAGCGAACCCGCTGGGGCCGCGGATTGGCAGAGATCATCACCCTGCACCGGAAACTCATTTTCAATCCACGTTACAGAAAACTCGGACTGATAGTGTTACCCTATAACCTGTTCTTTGAGTTCCTGGCGCCTGTTATAGAGTTTACCGGTATTCTTTATTATATCTACCTGATTATTACGGACCAGGTAAACTGGCCCTACGCACTTATATTATTACTCTTTGTATACCTCTTCTCCGTGATGATCACTACGCTGGCCATCTGCTGGGACCAGCTTACCTACGGCTATTACAAAACCTGGCGGGAAGTAATTTCACTGTCGCTGATGGCTTTTTTTGAACCGCTGATCTATCATCCGCTGATTGTATTTTTTGCGTTACGGGGATACTGGTTCTTCCTGACCGGGAAAAAATCTTCGTGGGGAAATATGCAAAGACAGGGATTTGGAAAGAAAAAATAAACTCATAAAAGATAAGCAAATGGCTGTATTAAAACATCTGTTAACAGGCATACTGATGTGTTGGGCGATGCAAACGCAGGCGCAGATCTTAAAACAGAAGAATAATGCAGAGGCCCTGTATAACCAGGCCGTTCAGGAAACCAAACTGCAGCACTATGATAAAGCAATCAGCTTATCGCACCAGGCGCTGAAAGCCCAGCCTGATTTTATTGATCAGCAGTTGTTGCTGGCGCGTTTATACATGCTCACCAAACAATATGACCTGTCCAGGAAATACACCAAAGAAGTACTTGTAAAAAATCCGCGTTACCGCGACGCTTATTACTATGCTATCAATGTAGAACTGACCACCGGCAGATATGCAGAAGCAGAATGTTATGTAGATGAAGCCCTGGCTTATTTTCCCGGCAGCCGGGAATTTATGCTGAAGAAGCTGGGCATCCTGGATCTGCAGCACAAAGTATATCGTGGCAATGAACTCGCCGAAACCATCCTGAACAAATATCCTGAAGATACCACGGTGCGCAATGCCTATATAGAACACCACCTCCAAAGCGGCAAGTATTACCAGCAATTAGGCAACAGCGGCATGGCGCGTCAGAGTTACGACCGGGTACTGCTCGTAGACCCACGCAACCGCGAGGCACGCGAAGCCAACCTGGGCGTAGCTTTGAAGGGTGGTAATTACCAGTCGGCCCTGGAACAGGTGAATGATGAACTCGCCGCACATCCCGGCAGCTACGATCTGCTGATGCGGAAGCTCAGCATCCTGGAAGACATGCACGCCTATACAGAAGCGCTGAGTACCTTGCAGGAAATACAACGCCGGTATCCCGGAGATGCCAAAGCGCGTACCCTGGAAACGTCCCTGCGCATGGAAGCCGCTACTTACTATGCTAACATGGACCCCTATACGCTGTATGGAAGTGTACTGGAAAAAAATCCAGGCAACCGGGAAGCACTGGATAAACTCATTGGTTACAGTATGGCCCGTGGCGCCTACCAGGAAGCGCTGGCGTGGATTAACCGGGGACTGAAAGCCCATCCTAACGACAGCCGCCTGCTGACGTTAAAGATGGATGTACTGGAAGGCGACCGTAAGTATGGCAGCGCCGCCGCATTGGCCATGATACTGTATCAGCGCGCACCCAACCCGGCGCTTAAAGAAAGACTGGTACAGCTGCAAACCGCCACCGGGCGGGAATACCTCGCGCAGCAGCAATACGACCTGGCCCTGGCTTCCTTTGAATCCGCCAGACAGGTGAATCCTGGCGATTCTACGGTGCTCCAACTGCTCGCCAATACCTACATCTCCCAAAAAAATACTTCCGCTGCATTAAAAGTACTGGACCAGGCACTCACCTATTACCCGGCCAACGAATCTTTTCTCCTGAAAAAATCCGGTGTGCTGGCAGATGCCGGCAGGTATGAAGAAGCTGCTGCCATAGCAGGCGAACTGGCTGCACGCTATCCTTCCGATGAACGCTTCAGTAATAACTTTGCCGACATGCGTTTAACCGCCGGCCGTAATTTAATGCGTGCAGAAGAATATGATCTCGCCAAACAACAGTTTGAGCAGGTGCTGGCAGTAGTGCCCTCCAACCAGGAGGCGCTCGAGTATATGATCAACATGCAAAGCGCCACCGGCAAGCCCGACAGCGCCCTGTACTTTGCGGATAAAGCGCTGACTTATTATCCCGGCAACCGCGACTTCCTGCTGAAAAAAGCATCCGTGCTGCAGGATATGCACGCGTATAATGAATCTGCAGCCATTACCGGCGACCTGATGAACCGGTATCCTTATACGATCAAATACAAAAATGCGTATCTCACCAGCCTGATGTCGGCCGGTACTGATTACCAGCGTAATCAGCAACCCGATAGCGCCCTGGCCATGTTTAACCAGGTGCTGGCCCTGCGCCCGAAAGATTCAATGGCGCTATTATACAGTATCAATATCCTCAATGGCCGGCAACGCTACGACAGCGCCCTGGCCTACTCCGCACAGGGAATAAAATACTACCCGGATAATGAAACCTTTTTAATGAAACGGGCCATCACCCTGGAGAATAAAAAAGACTTCGCCGCCGCCGCACTGGTGGCCGATTCCGTGGTAAAGCTGCAGCCAACTGCTGTAAATACCGATTACCGGGATTACCTCCAGAGTAAAACACTGAAGAACCAGTTTGGGCTGTACTACCTCAATTCCAGTTATGATTACATGTCTGATAAATACAACATCGCTACCATCGAATACCGGCACTATATAAAGCGCGGCTCATATGCTGTGCAACTGAACTATGCAGGCAGGAAAACCGGTAACGGCTTACAGGGACTGGCAGAAATGTATTACACGCACACGCCTAAACTGTATTCCTATGGTATGCTGGCTTACTCCAATAAAACTGTATTCCCGCAACTGCGGGCAGCATACTCGATCTTCAAAACCTTTAAGAAAGATATAGAAGTGGAGCTGGGCGGCCGTTACCTGAACCTGGACAGTACCAACAGTTTTTCCGGCGTGGTTTCTGTAGCAAAGCCCTTCGGTGATTTCTGGGTAAACCTGCGGGGATACGCCATCAGCGAATCTTCTGATTTTTATACGTCCTTTAATCTTACCACCCGTTATTTCATGAACCGGCGGCAGGACTATCTGCAGGTGGTAGCAGGATTGGGTACTTCGCCGGACGACAGGAGCCGGCTGATTAACTTTCCTAATCTTTCCGGCTTGCTGACGCATAGCATTGGCGCGGGTTACCAGAAAGTGATCCGGTACCGGACCACACTCGGACTTTTCGGTACCTGGATTAACCAGAAGATCAGCGACACCGGGTACCAGAACCAGTACGATATTTATGTAACGCTTCAGCGGAAATTTTAACGGAACTACAATGTGCAGAATTATGAACAGCCTTTTGTTAATGATCACTACGTTGTTATACAGCGCCTGTCAGCCTTCGGCAGAAGAAATTACGCTGGTACGGCAGGGACGCAGCGAATATGTGATTGTGCTGCCGGAGCAGGCCACCAAAGCAGAAAGCAAAGCGGCGGGTATTTTCCGGGATTATATTCAACGCATTTCCGGGGCTGCATTACCGGTGATAACAGAACAACAATACAAAGACCAGCCCGCAGTATTTATTGGCAACACCAGTCATAGTGCTGGTCCGGCTGAAATTCACGGAGAAGGTTATTTCGCCGGCAGTAAAAACAAACAGCTCTTTATCCGCGGCGGCAGCGGCCAGGGAGTGGTATATGGCGTATATTATACTTTACAAACGTATATGGGTTGCCGTAAGGATGCTGCCGGTCCTGCCGTGATCCCAACGGTGAAGGATATACGTTTGAATGGCGCGATCTCCGATTTGCGGGAACCTGCATTTCTTTACCGGGAAAGCTACTACCCTCCTTCTATGGATGCCGAATACCTTGCCTGGCATGGGTTGCACCGGTTTGAAGACCTGTGGGGAATATGGGGACATTCCTTCTTCAAAATCCTTCCGCCGGATACTTATTTCAAAGAACATCCCGAATATTATTCAATGGTAAACGGCAAAAGGCAGCCGTTGCAGCTATGTTTAAGTAATGAAAACGTATATACTTTAACGGTAGAGTGGTTTAAAAAAGCCATTGCTGATAACCCGGATGCCATGTACTGGTCCATTGCCCCGCAGGATGGCGGCGGTGGCTGTACCTGCGATTTGTGCCGCAAGGCAGATGCAGAAGAAGGCGGTCCGCAGGGTTCACTGGTCCGTTTTGTAAACCGGGTGGCCAAACAATTCCCGGACCAGCGCTTTACCACACTGGCATATGGTTACACTGCCAAGGCCCCGGTGAAAACAAAACCGGGCGCCAATGTATTCATAATGCTGAGCACTATCGACGCATTCCGGCAGGAACCATTGGCGCAGGCCTCTTCCGCAGCTGGCTTCCGCAAAAACCTGGAAGGCTGGGAAGCTACTACTGGTAACCTTTTCATCTGGGATTACACCACACAGTTTACCAATTACCTGAATCCATTCCCCGACTATGGTAATCTCCAATCCAACCTGCAGTATTTTGCCACACATCATGTAAAGGGCGTGTTTTCCCAGGGCAGCGGCGAAACTTATGGTGATATGGCCGAATACAACAGCTACGTACAGGCGGCACTGTTATGGCAACCGGATACTGACATCAAAAAGATCACCAGCGACTTTTTAAAGGGCTATTACGGTCCTGCTGCCCCGGCGATGGGCCAATACCTCGATGCGCTCACTAATGCCGTTAAAAGCACCCGTGCAGTGCTGGATATTTATGGCAACCCCATCTACTCATCACACGATTATTTATCGCCCGTGCAAACAGACCTGTACTCTGGTTTCCTGGATAAGGCTGAAGCAGCAGCCGGTAACAACCCGCTTTATCTCCGCCGGGTGTATAATACCCGGTTGTTCCTGGAATACGCAGTGTTGCAGCAATCCCGCTTTTATGGCACCGACAAATATGGCTACCTCCAACCGGACGGCACGGTAAATCCGCGGTGGCCGCAGCGTGTACAGAAGTTTGTAGCGCAGTGTAAAACCGCCGGTGTGCAGGAACTTGCAGAAGGAGGATTATCACCGGATGCATATGCACAGGAATGGCAGGAGCTGTTTTCCCGCAAATGGGTAAAGAGCCTTGCATTGGGTGCGGCGGTTACTCTAGTAAACCCCTACACCCCGGAGTATACGCCTAAAAAGGAACGTACGCTCACCGACGGGTTAACCGGTGGCAACGACTTCAGTTACAACTGGCTCTTTACTTATGGCAAGGATATGATTGCCACTATTGATATGGGCAGCAGTAAAACTATCCGCCAGATCCAAATGAATTTTTTACAGGACGCACGGCATTATATTTTCAATCCCACACAAGTGTTGGTAGAAACCTCTGCGGATGGTACTCACTTTACCTCAGCCGGCGTGAAGGACATTCCTGTTCCGGAGGAAGATTACGCGGTGCGGATTAACCATTATACTTTCCCTGTTTCCGGGACGGCTGCCAGGTACATCCGGGTTACGGCCAGGTGCCCTGTTACGCTTCCTGATTGGCGCCTGGTTGAGGGGAAGAAGGCTGCGCTTTGTTGCGACGAGGTAATGGTGGAGTAAACCCTACCCTCAAAATCCCTTCTTCCAAAAATAAATTTGGAAAATAAACACTGTTCAGTATATTTGCACTGTAAACAATTCAACGTGGGCATAATAGAAAGAAAAGAACGTGAAAAGGCTGAGATGCGCAGGCGTATTGTAGACGTAGCTATTAAAATGTTTGTGGAAGACGGATACGAGAAAGTATCGATCCGCAATATTGCTGATAAAATAGAATACAGTCCTGCAACTATTTACCTTTATTACAAAGATAAAGATCAGCTGTTATACGATGTACAAACGGAGGCGTTTGCGACCCTGGCAACAGAGTTCCTGCAAAAAGTGAATAGCCGCGATCCGTTCAAAAGGCTGGAGCAGCTTGCGCATGCATATCTGGAGTTTTCAAGGAATCATCCGGAGTTATATGACCTGATGTTTATCATCAAGGCGCCCATGAATGCGGTGATGGATGAAGAAAAGTGGAAGAATGGAGATCCTGCCTACGATGCTTTATATAACCTGATGCAGGAATGTATAGACAAAAAATTAGTGAAGTTTAAAAATGCAACTGTCGGTACGCTGTCGGTATGGTCCTTTGCACATGGATTTATAAGCCTGAACCTGCGGGGAAGATGTGTTAAAGTCTCAGGTGTATCTGATGAAGATATGCCGGCAGTGATGGACGAAGCCATCAAAGAATACCTGCGGATGATTAAAGCATAGTATTGCTTTGTGAAGATGAAATGTAACCGGAAAATATACACTAAAAAGCCGCTACGGCTTTTTTTTAAACCCTCTATTAAACACTGTTCAGTATATCAACAACGATTAACAAAAAGCCTTGCAGGCTTTATTTTTTTCGGCTTCAATAAACACCGTTCATTATGTACACATCAATCACAAAAGGGGCATTGTTAATAATCCTGCTCACAGCGGGTTTCAGCTCCTCTGCACAAAGTTCTGTGCTGGATCAATACATACAATCCGCCTTCAGCAACAATAAAGGACTAAAAGATCAAAACTTTCAGCTCACTAAATCAATGCTCGCTTTGCAGGAAGCGAAAAGCCTTTTTGGACCGAATGTATCGGTACTGGGCAGCTACACCAAATCGGCAGGAGGCCGTACCATCGACTTTCCCATCGGGGACATTATGAACCCGGTGTACAATAGCCTGAACCAGCTGACCAACAGCCACGATTTTAAAAACATCGACAACGTATCCGTACAGCTGAACCCCGACAACTTTTACGATGCAAAGGTGAGAGCCAGTTTGCCGCTGATCAATGCCGAGATCTATTACAACCAGAAGATCCGGAGAGAACAGATTACACAGCAACAGGCAGCCCTGAATGTATACAAGCGGGAACTGGTGCGCGATATTAAATCGGCTTATTACCAATACTACCAGGCCGCACAGGCAGTAGCCATTTACAATAATGCCCTGTCGCTCATCAATGAAAACATCCGCATCAATGAAAGCATGGTACGTAATGGTATACGTAACAATACCGCCCTGTACCGTGCACAAACAGAGAAACAAAAAACGGATGCCGATATCAACAAAGCCATTAACGCGCGGCAGAACTCCAAAGCCTATTTCAACTTCCTGCTGAACCGCGCACTCGATGAAAACATTACGCTCGACAGCACACTTCTTCAAGTGCCGGCACAGCTGCCCGGTAAAGATATCAACGGCCGCGAAGAACTGGCTCAGTACAAAAGCGCTACTAACGTATACCGCTTAAACGAACAACTGCAACGCTCCTACCTGGTACCAAAACTCAGTACCTTCATTGACCTCGGCTCACAGGGCACAGGCGCGCGTTTCGATAAAGATACCCGCTACTACCTGTTTGGTGTAAACCTGGAATGGAACCTGTTCGCCTCCCATAAATACAAATACAAAATTAAACAGGCGGCTAACGAAGTAGCCACCATCACCAACGCTGCCGACCAAACAACCGACCAGTTACGGTTACAGCTATACGAAGCTGTCAACAACTACCAGACCGCCCTGCTGAATTTCAAAACTGCCCAAAGCCAGCTGTCGTTTGCGGAAAGGTATTACCGGGACCAGATGAAAGTATATAAAGAAGGACAACTGCTTTATATAGAACTGCTCGACGCACAAAACCAGCTTACACAGGCCCAGCTGCAAACTACCGTAACACAGGCTGCTGTGCAAACGGCCTACGCATCGGTAGAACGTGCACAGGCATCTTACGATATTAACAACAATTACAACAACCAATAAACTCACACCCATGAAAAATACATTGCTCCTGCTGCCCTTCTCCCTGTTGCTGTTTTCCTGCGGCAGCAAACCGGCAGCTACCACCACCGTTTCCGATACCATCCCGGTGAAGATCATGCCGCTGGAAAAACAGGGAACTGCCGTTACGATCAATGCTTCCGGGCAATTTACCACCGATGATGAAGTATATCTTTCTTTCAAAACCAACGGTATCATCAGCAGCATCCTGGTAAAGGAGGGGGATAAAGTACATAAGGGACAATTACTGGCAACACTCAATCTCACAGAAATAAATGCGCAGGTGCAAAAAGACCAGCTGGCCTTTGAGAAAGCCCAGCGCGATTACCAGCGTATTGTACGGTTGCATAACGACAGCGTAGCCACACAGGAACAGCTGGAAAACAGCAAAACCACTATGGACCAGGCCAGGCAGCAACTGAGCACTACCCAGTTTAACCGCAGCTTCTCTGCTATTCACGCCACACAGGATGGGTATGTATTGCATAAACTGGTGAGCAGCGGACAAATGGTGAATGCAGGCACACCGGTATTACAAACCAATGGCGCCAGCAGCTCGCACTGGTTACTTCGTGTAGGCGTGAGCGACAGGGAATGGGCACAGGTAAAAAACGGCGACAAAGCCAGCATTGAAATATCCGGCATCCCCGGCGATTCACTCACTGGTACGGTTACACGTAAATCTGAAGGCATTGATGCACAAAGCGGCACCTTCCTCATTGATGTACAACTCACCGGCAACAAGCCCGCCGCTATCGCGGCCGGCATGTTTGGCCGCTGTCATATTCACGCCGGCGCAGTTTCCGGCAGCACGGCATGGAGTATTCCATACGCCTCTCTCCTGGATGGTAACGGCAGCAGCGGTTTCGTATTTGTAACCAACGACAATAAAACCGCGCAGAAAATACCCGTTACCATCGCAGGTATGGAAAAAGAAAATGTACTCATCAGCACCGGCATGGAACAGGCGAAGGCACTCATTATTTCCGGCAGTGCCTATCTGAAGGATCAATCACCTATCCGTATCATCCAATAACTATTACGATCATGAAAATAGCCAGATATGCCGTCAAAAATTACCAGTTCACGCTGGTGATATTCATAATGATCATCGTGTTGGGCATCACCACCATCCTCAATATGCCCCGCTCCGAAGATCCGGAACTGAGATCGCCGCAATTCAATGTCGTTGTAGTGTACCCCGGTACCAGCCCTAAAGACATGGAAGACATGGTGGTAGATCCACTGGAAAAAGAAATCTACGGACTGGACGACATGAAACGTGTTCGTACCTCCATCAGCGATGGTGTGGCCGTTATGCACGTGGAATATAAATACAGCTCCAACGTAGACCAGAAATACCAGGAACTGGTGAGAGAGGTAAACAACAAACGGCAGGAACTGCCGGCAGATATTTACAGCATTGAAGTGCAGAAACAGGAACCCTCTGATGTAAATATCCTGCAGGTAGCGTTAATCTCTGAAAACACCTCCCGCGACAAACTCCGCTACTATGCCGATAAATTGCAGGATGAACTGGAGAAAGTGCCATCCCTGAAAAACGTAAAGCTGCATGGCTTGCCGGAACAACAGGTAAGGGTAGAACTGCAATTGGATAAAATGGCGCAGCTCCATCTGCCGGTGAATACCGTGATGACAGCCATGCAAAGTGAAATGGCCAATATACCTGGTGGTAGTATCGATGCGGGTGATAAAAGTTTCAATATCAAAACCAGCGGTAACTATCAGCACATCGATGAAATCAGCAACACGATTGTATCTGCCGGTAACGGGAAAAATATTTTCCTGAAAGATATTGCCCGCGTATATTATGGTTTTGAAGACGAAAAGTATTTTGTACGGCTGAATGGTCACCGGTGTGTGGTGGTATCCGCAGCACAGAAAACCGGTGAAAATATTACCAAAACACAGATCGCTTATAAGCCGGTAATTGAGAAGTTCAAAAAGACGTTGCCCGCCAATATCGACCTGGTGCAGTATTTCGACCAGGCCGACGCCGTAAACGGCCGTTTAAGTGGTTTGGGAAAAGACTTTATCATTGCTATCCTGCTGGTGGCCTTTACCCTGCTCCCATTGGGTCAGCGGCCGGCACTCATTGTGATGATCTCTATCCCCCTGTCGTTGTCTATTGGTATTGTATTACTGCAGCTATTTGGCTATAGCCTGAATCAACTGAGCATTGTAGGATTGGTAGTAGCATTGGGACTACTGGTAGATGATAGTATTGTGGTAGTAGAGAATATAGAAAGATGGATACTGGAAGGACATAGCCGTATGGAAGCCACGCTGAAAGCCACTTCACAGATAGGGCTGGCGGTAATCGGCTGCACCGCCGCATTGGTTATTTCGTTTATGCCGCTGGTATTTATGCCGGAAGGCAGTGGCGATTTTATCCGTAGTCTCCCGCTGGCAGTGATCTTCAGCGTGCTGGCATCTATGGCCGTGTCGCTGACTATTATCCCGTTCCTTGCCAGCCGTTTGCTGAAGGAGCACACCGGTAATCCGGAAGGCAACCTGTTTATGCGTTTGCTCAAAAGGCTGATCCACGGCAGTTATGCAAAGCTGCTCGACAAAGCATTGCATCGCCCCGTGATCACTATCTTGGTGTCACTGGTAATTTTTGGCGCCTCCGTCGGGTTATTTAAGGTGATTGGTTTCAGCCTGTTTCCTGCATCAGAAAAGCCGCAGTTTCTTATCAATATTTTTGCTCCGCCACAGTCGAACCTGAGCTATACCAACAGTATTGTGCAGCAGATAGAAAAAGAACTGAAGCAGGAAAAGATGGTAAGCTCGTATGCCAGTAATATCGGCAAAGGCAATCCCCGTATCTATTACAACGAAATACAGGAAAATGAAAAAAGTGATTATGCACAGCTCTTTGTGCAACTGGATCCACATACCAGTCCGGCCGACAAAAACAAACTGATTGAATCGCTCCGTAAAAAATGGACACCTTATCCCGGCGCCAAAGTAGAGGTAAAAAACTTTGAGCAGGGACCGCCGATGGTAGCGCCGGTGGAAGTACGGTTGTTTGGAGATAATCTGGATACCTTACGATCTTTAGCCGGCAATGTGGAAAAGATGCTGGAGAAAACCCAGGGCACCATTTATATCAACAACCCGGTAAGTAACCTGAAGTCGGATATCCGCGTGCGGATAGACCGTGAAAAGGCGCAGCAGCTGGGCATCCCCACCGCCAATATCGACAGGGTGGTACGTTTAGCCGTGGCCGGTATTAACCTCGGTCAGTATAACGACCAGAATGATAATGACTACGACATCCTGCTTACCAAGCAGAAAACAGCCAAACCCACGCTGGATGTATTCAGAGATCTGTACGTGAACAACAGCCAGGGAACCGCGATTCCGCTTTCACAGGTGGCACAGCTGCAGCTGGAAACATCTCCCCTGACTATTAAGCACCAGGAGAAAAACCGCGTAGTAGCGGTGAGCGCTTTTATAAAGAAGGGCTTCCTGACCGACCAGGTGATAGAAGATGTAGTAAAACAGATGGATGCCCTGAAACTACCTGCAGGATACACTTACGAGATGGGTGGAGAAGTAGAGAGCCGGAAAAATTCCTTTGGAGGATTTATGAGTGTGATCATTGTCACCATCTTCCTTTTTGTGGCCGTGTTGATCCTTCAGTTCAAAACGTTTAAGAGTATGCTCATTGTTTTATCGGTGATACCTTTGGGTATTGTTGGCGCCGCCATTGCGTTGTGGCTCACCGGCAATTCGCTGTCGTTTGTTGCGATCATCGGACTGATAGCGCTGGCAGGTATTGAGGTGAAGAACACGATTTTGCTGGTAGACTTTACCAACCAGTTGCGGATGCAGGGCAAGCCTTTGGAAGCCGCCATCCGCGAGGCCGGCGAGGTACGGTTCCTGCCTATTGTGCTCACATCCCTCACGGCTATCGGCGGGTTAATTCCTGTAGCGATATCCACTAATCCACTGATTGCGCCGCTGGCCATTGTGCTGATAGGTGGTTTGATCAGCTCTACTTTGTTGTCGCGTATTGTTACACCGGTGGTGTATAAACTCATTCCACCGAGGATTGAAGCGATTAACAACAACGGGCATAGTTCGCATAAACGGAAAGACCGGGAAGAGGACGAATCGGTATTATCGCCTCATGCTATAATTCACAATTCGTAATTAGCAATTAGTTCCTTACTTTTATGGCTAATTTGCTAGTCACCAATCCTCTGAAAATTAGTTCTTATGAAAAAAATCTTCCTGGCATTTGCAACCATGCTCCTGATGATCTGTATCAGTTCACAGTCGTCACAGGCACAATTGAAACGATTCAGTATCGGACCTTTTGTTGAAGCAGGCTTCCCGGTAGGCGACTTCGGTGATACCCACAATACCGGTTATGGTATTGGTTTGGGCGCTGATGTAAAGCTGATAGCAGGTTTAACTGCTGTGGGTTCCGTGAGCTACTTTCATTTTGGCGGTAAAAGCTTTAACACAGGCGGTGTAACCGGTAACTATTCGGATTACAATGTGGTACCTATCCGTTTGGGATTGCGGTATAACCTGATCTCTATTCTTTATGTGAAGGTAGAAGGTGGTACTGTTCAATATACCGGTAAAAACTACAGCGGTGTAGGCGGACTGGTAGCTCCGGGTGTTGGTATCCGTATACTGGGTCTTGATGTAGAAGCCAAGTATGAGGCGTGGTTTAAAGATGGCACCAGAAGTTTCTTTGGCCTGAAAGCCGGATATAATTTTTAAAAAGATGAAAAGCTGGTAGTAACAACTACCAGCTTTTCATCTTTTTAAAATATCGTTGCTGTCCATGTTCTTTCAAACAATCCATCCGGCGCCAGCCGGTTAATCCCCTCTTTCCCTTCCAACTCCCCGGTAGCATCTACACTATCAGCAATTCCACACCAGGGTTCAATACAAACAAAGTCGGCATCTTTAGCCGCCCAGATGCCCATATACGGGAAGCCTTCAAAGGCCAGCGTTAAGCCATGCGGGGTACGGTTGCTTTTGATGCTGATGGCCGTAGACGCCAGGTTTTTGAATACCAGGGCATCATTGTAAAACAGGGATTTCTTCAGCGGCAGTTCGTGCGTATGCTGAAGATATGGAACGGGAGTGGTTTCTACCTGTCCGCCTGCGGATAATGGCCAGATCCCTGCCTCTTCTTCTTTATTAAAATACAGGTAATAATCTTCATATGTTGTATCCGGCACCAGCGGCAATTTAAAGGCCGGATGGGCGCCTACAGAGAAGAGCAGGGTTTTATCATCCCGGTTGAGCACCTGGTAGGTAACCTGTAACTGATCGTCCTGCAGGAGGTACTGGATCGTAAAGTCGAACCGGAAGGGATATACTTTACGGGTAGTTTCGCTATCCGAGAGACGGAGACTTACATATTCCGCTCCCTGTTCCGTTACTGTAAACAGTTGCTCCCTGGCAAAGCCGTGGCGGCCAAGCGTGTAGAGTTCCCCGCGGTATTGATAGGTATTTTCTTTCAGGCCCCCTACTATGGGGAATAATACGGGGCTTTTCTTGCCCCAGAAGGCGGGGTCGCCACTCCATAAATATTCGAGGCTGGTATCTTTCCTCACAATGCTCTGCAGTTCTGCTCCCTGGGGGTTCACCTGTACGGTGAGTTTTTCGTTGGATATCTGTATCATAATCTGAAGCTGTTATAATGGAACAATGCGAAGATAGGCTGTAAATGGAACAAAGCTTTGTACCTTTGCCAGGTATTTTTAAACCTTACAAAGCGAAGGCATTATGGAATCATTAAAAGGAAAAAAGGCCCTGATCACCGGTGGTGGCAAAGGCATAGGTCGTGCGCTGGCAATAGCGCTGGCACAGGAAGGCGTAGATATAGCCCTGTTGGGACGTAGTGCCGGACCGCTGGAAGCAGTGGCAAAGGAAATCAGTGGTTTGGGCGTAAAAGTAGCTTATGCAACTGCAGACGTGAGTGATCTTCCCGCGGTGAATGAGGCGGTGGCCCAGCTGACAAAAGAATTGGGGGAACCCGATATCCTGATCAACAATGCCGGCATTGCTGCTTTTGGCAATTTTATGGACCTGGACCCCGTTCAATGGGAGCAGATTATCCGGGTAAACCTGCTGGGCGTGTATTATGTAACCCGTGCTGTATTACCGGGTATGATAGCAAGAAAAACCGGTGACATCATCAATATATCTTCCACTGCAGGGCAACGGGGCGCACCGCTTACCAGTGCTTACAGCGCTTCCAAGTTCGGCCTGCTGGGCTTAACAGAGTCGCTGATGCTGGAAGTAAGGAAACACAATATCCGGGTGAGCGCCTTAACACCGAGCACCATTGCAACGGATATGGCAAAAGACCTGAATTTAACGGATGGTAACCCGGACAAAGTATTGCAGCCGGAAGACCTGGCGGAGTTTGTAGTGGCGCAGCTGAAGCTGAACAGAAGAGTGCTGGTGAAATCAGCCGGGTTATGGTCTACCAATCCATAACGACAGGTCCCTTGTTTCAGCAGGCGCCTTCCTGCTGAAACAAGGGTATCCTTTTATTTTTTATTACAAATGCGATAGGCATACCCGATTGAGGCCGTAGCGGCGCCGGTATTATTTTTACCATTGGCACTGCCTTCCTGGATATTGAGGAAACCATAGTTTCCACCCCCTTCCACAAATACCTGGTGACGGCCGAAGATATAGGCCAGTCCTAAGTTCCCGCTTACTCCCACATTAAAAGTATGCAACTGGTCTTTGATGTCTGTTGTTTTGTCGAACGACTGGGGTTGCTGCGTAATAGGCTGTTTACCTTCCTCATCGAGGTAAAGGATGCTGCTGCCGCTGGTGACCTGTTTGGCACTCAGGAGGAAGCCGAAGAACGGACCTGCATCCACGTAGAGGCGTAAGGGTGAGGTAGGTCCCAGGTTCCAGCCAAATTTAGCGAGGATGGGCACCATCAGGTAGTTCAGCTTTGCCTGGCTCTCGAAATCTGCATACAGATAGGTTGGCGGGGGCACGCTGGGAGGCAATGCTCCGGCCATTTCACGGGGAAACGGGAATGCCTGTATCCCTTCTTTTTTACCACCCTGTGATGAGTAGGAGATCATGGCTTCAATAGAAAAGAGTTTGCTGATGTGATATTCACCGAGGATGCCGAAATCCGGTCCCTGGCGCGAGCTGTAGCCCGTATTGAGGGGGTTGCTCTCACTACCGCCGGCAGTAAGATTCGGGATACTGATGCCTCCGCGGACACCAAGATCAACCTGTGCATTTGCCTGTATACAGCAGCATAGCAGGAGAACAGGCAGGAGCCATTTGTAAGAGCGATAGAATTTCATAGTTAATTAATTGTAACCGAATTTACTACTTATCTCACATTACTTAGCCAGCCCGCTATAAACAATAATACTTCCCGGCTGGCGGGCTCATTATGCATTTCGTGGTACATGCCCTCCCACTCACGGTAGGTAAGCAAGGCGGAGGGCGCCCTTTCAGCAAATAAGCGGGAGCCTTCCACGGCGGTAAATTCATCGGCATTGCCGTGGATAAGCAGCGATGGTACACATAGTTCAGCCGCGTGTAACAGGCACCAGGCGCCGTTTTGGATCATATCGTTGGCCAGCCGCAGGCTCAGTTTATCATGTCGCATGGGATCAGCCCTGAATTTCTCTACTTCGGTCTTATCATGTGAAATTTTATTGATGTCCAGTCCTTGTTTGATCCGGATATTGGGAGCTATGGCGCTGGCCACTTTCAGCACGCCTTTCAGAAAACCGCCGGGGCGCATGCCAATGATCAAAGCCGGCGCGGAAATAACCGCCGCCATGATTTCCGGCTGCCGCCGGAGTAAGAAGCCGGTGAGCACGCCGCCGCCCATACTATGACCATACATTACCACCGGTTTGTGATAGGTATCTTCCACATGCCGCACGAAGCTTTGTAAATAATCAAACATAAATTCAAAGCCTTTGGTCGCGCCTTTTGCTCCATCGCTTTTACCATGGCCGTAATGATCGATGCCAATCACCAGGTATCCTTCCTTCATGAAAAAGGCGGCCACATGATCGTAGCGGCCAATATGCTCGCCAATGCCATGTACAATGATCATGACCCGTCCGAAGTTTTCAGGGATCCAGTTGATACCATGAAACCTGGTACGCTGATAAAACCAGTAAAATTCATTCATAGCCGGAGGTGCTGGTGCAGAAACGAAGATAAAGAATATCTTTACGCCCTATTTCAACCAGATAAAATTAACTGAATAACACAAATGAGCAAACAAGCCACCACTTCGCCGGTATACAGCATTCCTTTAAGTTACCGTAAGATGGAAAACCTTCATATTGTTTTCTGGCTGTTGAAAGATATCAGCTGGTGCATGATATGGAAGCCCCTGGGCGTAGCGATGATCTTCCCCACCCTGATCATTTCCATCGTGATCGCGTGGCGTACCCGCCAGTTTATGTCGGAGCTGTGCCACAATGTGGCGATTTCTGTATGGATTGCGGCCAACTCCTACTGGATGATCAGTGAGTTTTTCCATTTTGACACACAGGTAATAACAGGTGATATCACCTTTAAACATCTCGCCCTGATTCCTTTTGTAACCGGGATATTAATACTGGCTTATTTCTACCTGTATTATCAACCCAGGCATAAAGAAGAAACAGAAGTGATCACTGAATAAGATGCGTATGCAGCAATGCCCGTATTTCCGGTTCCAGTAAGGATTTATCTTCTACCGTAATATTTACCAGGTAATAATTATTCCCGCTGCAGAGCGCATCCCATCTCCATTCGAGTTGACTGCTGCTGCGGCGGGTACGGCTTTCATACCACCAGGCAGTGTACAACGTACTGTTTTCTTTTTTCAATTCAGCAGTATACACTTTCGCACCCTGTATAGTTGCTTCCTGTATCTTATAAAACCCAAAGCCACTTCCTTTCCAGCAGATCATGGGCTGATGATCCGTAAAATAAAATCCCGGGATTCCTTTTACATACAATAAGGCATTAGTTTTTGTTTGTTTGACGATATGACCGTCCAATACGGCGTAGCTATAGCCGGACAGGTGCTTTACCTGCTGATCCATTTCACCGGAAGCGGTGCTTCTTGGGGTCATAAAAAAGTGTCCGCCAATAATACCGGCAGCCAGCACCGCGTGTAACAGCCAGCCATATAACGGTGGCGGCTGCACGCCATTGTACGCGGAGTTTACTTTTCCGTAACGTTGCAGCATCCACTTGATGCCGGGGAGCAGCGGCAGGATCACATAGATCAGCAGCGTGGCGATCCCCATCGCATCATGCGCCATTGTTTCCGGAGGTAAAGCAAACTGCACCAGCAATATAATCCGGAACAGGTTAGCGATTATGTTTAACGCGGAAATGGCCACTAACACCACCACAATACCGGTTAACGGCAGTACTTTCTGATAACGGCGCTGGTAAAGGGCTATCAGCATCACACCACATAGTAGTGAAGTAAGCATCATCTGTAAACCCATACAGGCAGGGTCTACACTGAACTCATTACTTCCCAGCAGGATCATGTTGCCGGTGGTGGTAACCTGCGGATTAATGCCTGCCAGTATGTTACCAGCCACACCGGTGAGCCATAACCTGATCGGGAAACTGAATACGTTTACCACAAAATTAATTGCCGGCGCAATGAGTGCAGCAGTGATGAAAGTGAGCGTTTGTAATCTCCCGAAAAAAAATTCTGTTACAAAAAACAAGGTGGTAATAAGCGTTGCATACCGGAAAGTTAATACAGGGATTTGCCACGACAGTAACAAAAAGAACAGGGCTATCCAGCCGCAACGCATACTGCCGGGGCGTGACTTGTCCACCTTCAACACCACTCCCATCGCTATTACGCATAGCAGGAAGAAAGTACTCTCCCAGGAGAAATAATGTTGCAGTTGTAAAATGCCCAGTACGGTATAAACTGCCAGCAATAATACCGGCAGTTTTGTTCCTTTATTCAATATACGTGTATGCGGTAACGTTAGCATGCGCTTCTTTTTCGTTTGAATAATTTTTCGAACCGTACATAGGCAAGTATGGCCACTGCTATGATGAAAAGCGCCCATTCGTGCGGTTCGGGTACGGCGCCATGACCTTTCAGAGAAGCATTTTTCAGGCTGTTTACATCATCACTGATCTTGAATTTATCGTAGTCGGCCTGTGTTTCAAGCACAATTAAACTGGACAACGGCGTGACCACGTAAGCAGCTTTGGCGGCATTGATCAGCGCTGTATCGGAAGACAAATCTTCTCCTGTAACTTTTGGCCCCAGTTCTTTCAGGATGGAATTGTAAGCGAACAGGCGCGCCAGGTGATCCGGCCCCTCTGTTTGAGTGTTATCCATGCTGCGGGCAATGCGGATTTGCGCATCTTCCATAATCAGCTGGTTACTGTCTTCCTCCTGGCGCAGGAAGCTATTGTTACGTAACTGCGCCAGCAACTGATCCTTTGTTCCGTTTTCGTATACCAGTGACCGTGACTCCTTCAGCGTAGCCAGGTAAGGGCTTAGGGTATTACTTATATTGTATAATCTTATTTTTTCGTGAGATAGAAAAAGGCGCAGGTTATTCCTGAAAGCGGAAGTATCCAGGTCGCTGAGCTGAGGCGAAATATTGTCTGAAGCGCTGATCACCAGTGCTGTTGCAGGGTTGGTTATTTTATAAAAGGGGAACAGGGAAAAGCGTTGATCGTGCAGTTCGCTGAAGAGTGCTTGCTTGTTATCTTCCTTCACTGCCATCATTCCTTTGCGGGGATGAAATATCCATACCTTTTTATTGTTGAGTTGAGAGATGATCTCCCGGTAATCATCATAGCTCCAGCTATTATTTACATCCAGGTAGTAGTTTTCCGGTACAAATAATTCATAGGAAGGTTGGTAGGACAACAACGTATATCGCTGACCGTTAAAGCTGAAGGCAGCATTGTCTGTTGCTTCATTGCGCATTGTCAACTCCCAGTCCGCATCATACTTCCCGGTTTTTCCGACCGTCTTCCCCTTGTCTGAATAGAACCCACCGGGATAGCTCAGTTCTCCGGGCCATTTATCCATATTGAGTTTTACTTCGTAATGCGCATCCTCATGTGCCGGGCCTTCAAACCATACCGGTTGATACACCAGTTTACCGTGTTGCACTTTCAATGGCGAAGTGATCCCGATCTTAAATTTCCGTTCTTCATTCTGTAGTACGGGGAATATACGTACTACTACGCGGTTGCCTTCCTGCCAGTGTACCACCGACGGATCGCGTTGTTGCCGGCCTACAATTTCCGAATAGGCTTCCGTGGCTTTCGCCTGGGTGGTGAGGATGGCTTTCTCTTCATGGTTATTGATCCACAATGACAGCGAAGTAACTACTGCGCCCTCCGGGAGATGAAATGTGTAAATGGCTTCTTCGCTGCTGCTCCATCTGCGTTTGGGAATATTTTTAACCGTGTAAATATTTTCCGTATAGGCCAGGTGATACTGTGGCCAGATGTTGGCGGTTGTACTTACGCCGGTAGTTACCAGGTCTTTTCCGGTCCAGTAGCGGTCTACCGTATAATGTCTTTTATCAAACATTACGTTCAGCATCTTCAGGCGGTCTTCTTCCGGGATAGTTATAGTACCCAAAAATGCGCCGGCGGTCATAAACAGCGGATCATGTGTTCGTCTTTCTCCAAACTCCCTGTCGGGCATATCCCAAAGATTGAAGCCCGACTGCACACCCGGGCTGGTATAAACGATATCTGTTTTCAGCAGCTGCGCTGTTATAAAGCTGGTCCCGGCCTCCTGCGCGGCCTTGATCCAGGGTGGCAACTCCTCTGTTACTGCAATATTACTTTTCGTATAGGCGTGCTCCATTTTGCTTTTGTCGTTCGCATACGCCACCATGTATAGTATTACTGCCAGTGCAGCCACTGCGCCCGACCACAAGTAGGTGAGCCGGTAGCTGCGCACCGGCCATACCAGTTTTCTCACCATCCGGAAGTTAAACCAGAGCAGGAAAATGGGTGAAAATGTAACGATGGAAAGTCCGATGGCCAACAGGCCGATCAGGCTTACCAGGTACACCGGCAACAGGTAAAAAGCCAGGTAAAAGGGCAGCAGCAATGTAAAGCCAAGCACCGCGCATTGCAGGTACTTCACCCATTCCGGCCATCTTTCAAAAAATCCAAATGCCAGTATATTGGCGCAAATAAAAATCAGCATAACCGCCGACCAGGTGGAAGATGATTCAAATACACGAATGGACTCATTCACCGTATAGGCATCTGTGAGCAGCAGCACTACGAATACCGACATCACTTTTCTTCTTCCCTCCCAGGGTTTAAGAAAGCCGCCGATCCAGCAACTGAAAAAATAAAGTAAGGTGATCAGGTGTGTAATGATGAATACGCCGTCGGAATTTGTACCTGCCGGTGGAAAGGCGGAATAGCACCTGGCGATAAGGGCGAAACATAGCAATGTAAGGCCGAACACATAAGGCGCCGGCAGGGTTCTGGAGGTATTGACTTCCATTATAGATGATTTGAATACGCCCCAAATATATAAAATAAAAAGTACTTTGCATTACAAAGTATAAATAAAAATCAGCTTGATTAGAAAATCATCGCCAGGAACTAATCAGTTATACCGTATGCCTTACGGATATCCTGTTGCAATATGTTGGGAGCAGGAAGTGTATGTATACCCGTCTTATTCATTGTTAAACCGGCATAAGCCAGGTATTGCTGATAGTTAACAGGAGCGGGCGTTTCCACATATACAAAAAAGTCGGACAGGGATTGTCCGGCAATGGTTTCGCAGGTTTCCCGGAACCCGGCTGGTGTAAATCCGCGTTGGAGTTGCAGGTAATACTGCCGGTATAAAGCCCGCATCACATCATCGAGCGATTGCTTATTATGTGTAGCATAACGGATCCGCAGATCCAGCAGGAAGGCAAGCACCGGCCCTTTTTCATAACAGGAAATGGTTTTGGCCGGATCACCGCCAAAGGGGCCATCATCCCAGGTTTCATAGCTGGCAGCGGTAACAGATTGTACCTTGTTGCCCGGCCGTTGTTCGCACGACTGTATATGCCGGTTCAATGCCTGCAATAAGTCGGCACCCGACATCAGCCCCGCCCTTTGCAGCACGAGGTACTCATAGTATACCGTGAATCCTTCCGATACCCACAGCAGCTTTGTACGATTGGCAGCATCATAATTAAAAGGTCCCAGTTCTACCGGGCGAATCCGCTTTACATTATAATGATGGAAATATTCATGTGCCAGGAAACTATAGGTTCTCTGGCGTGCTGCTTTATCATTTAATTCTTCCCCGGTAAAAGATACGGCCGTTGAATTCAAATGCTCTATACCTCCCTGGCCTGGCCCGATTCCCAGAAAGGTATAGTGATCATAGGGAATATCCCCGATGATCCCGGCTGCTGTGCCGACTATCTTTTCCAGGTCGCTCATAAACTGGTCACGGTTGAAGTTACCCGGCTGAAAAGCGGTGAAATAATGAGGGATCCCTTTTACTTTAAACGCGGGAAACGATTCCAGGTCGCCCATCAGTAAAGGGCTGTCGTACAGCACATCAAAGCTCTCGGCGGTGTAAGTATGCTTACTCAGTGTATCCATTCCCGTAGCCACCTGCCAGTTGCCATATGGCTGTAAAGTGAGGACAACAGGCCAATCCGTTTTCCCCGCTGGATGCATAAAAACACCGGCGGGTGTAATATAGCCGTGGTCCTTATCCAGGTAGCTGGTAGCAACAAAATTACGGCGGGCAGTTACTTTATAAGTGACCTTTACTTCTGCACCGGGCGCATGGGTGATCTCCCAGCTGTTGGCATTTGTTTTATGCCACGGTAATGTGTCATTGGTGGCGCTATATACATGAAAATCTTTCACCTGACCGGCATAGTCCATCAGTTGATAATAACCCGGCGTCCACACCGGGAGCTTCAGCGTGGTGTGGGTGGCGCTGTCCGCCTTGTAATTCATTTCCACTTCATATACGCCTGCAGCCGGTTCGGGCATACGCACATTAAATACTATACGCGGTGATTTCAGGCGGATAATGTTCACCGACAACGCAGGTACTTTCCAGCTGAACTGCGCCGCTGCATTCTGAATCGTGGAAGTATGCGGTGTGTAAGCTTCCGGGGATGCAAATGAATTCTCCGCGTCCGGCTTGCCGGCTGTTAGCGTGATCACCTGCGCAACAGGATTCACTGCAGCTCCGTTCAGGCGAATATCCACATCTACAGCGCTTTCGCCGGCATTCACGATTTTGAGGATAATGTCGCCGTTCTTTTCATCTTTGCCTGCAATAGAAAATAACTTCTGTGGTTCGCGGTAAGTCATGAGCAGTGAATTGTCTACGAAACACTTCACTTCATCATTGTTTACTTCGAGGCGGATATCATACCAGCGACCGGATTCCAGCGGGGCTTTCAACCGCACCGGGTTGCTGATACCAGCCACATCGTATCCGTTGGTAAGACTTTCAAACATGGCATTGGAATTCAGCCAGGAGCCAATATGGGCACGTAAGCAGGTATTAGTATCTTTTACAGCAAAAGGAATAATAAAAGCATTTACCCCACCGGTTTTCCGGGCTTTAAGCGACAGCGTATAGGCATTAAAGTGATGACCTTTCAGGATAGCCAGTTGCTGCGCACCGGCAGCTGTTTGCGCCAGTACACCGGTTTGTCTCTTCCAGCTGCCTCTTACCGGAAGCCAGTCTGTCAGCTGCGGGTCAAGGCGGCTGTTGTAAACAGTATCGCCCTGTTGCACGACGGTAATGTCTTTATACTCCGCTTCCGTATCCCAGGTAGCGAGGCCAATACCTCCCGAAAATTTTGGCGTTACATTCTTTTCCGGCAGCAACATGGTTGTTACCGGATAGTTGAAAGTGGCTTTATGATCATTCAGCATATTCAGCGCGTAATAGGAGATCCTTCCAAAGCTGGCGCCTGCGTTGAAATGAATGAGGTTCACGGGCCAGTCCACATCATGCTCATTCACCAGTAAAGGCGCATAGCTGCTCATCTTCACCAGGTCGGCATTCTTCTCCATGCTCATTACATAAACCGCATCACTGAGGGCGGCCTGCATGTTACCGTTTCCTACGCCGGCGTTGGTAGCATACTCTCCTACATACATCTGCCAGTTGCCCCGTTTGTATTTATCGAAGTGATCAAAGTTGCGCAGGCTCCAGCCGGCATCTTTATAGGCATGTTCATCCACGATATCTGTATGCTGCATGCTGTCGAGGGTATGCCGGTTTACGTCGCCGATGCCCATACTGGCAATGATTTCTATCTGCGGATATTTTTTGTGGATGGCGTTATAAAAAACATTGTACCGTTTTGCATAATCCGGACCATGCTGTTCGTTGCCTACTTCTACGTACCTGAGCGGGAACGGCGCCGGGTGGCCATTGGCAGCGCGTTGTTTTCCCCAACGGGAGGTAACCGGACCAATCGCGTATTCGATCGCATCCAGCGCGCTTTGGATATACGGCGCCACACTATCGTCCGGCACAAAGGTGCCGCTGCGGTATTCACAGGAAATGCCCACATTAAAAACATACAGTGCCGCGGCGTTGATATCTTCGCAAAACTGCAGGTATTCATGATATCCGAAGCCGTTGCTGCTCCAGTAACCCCATGGGCTATACGAAGCCGTACGCTGTTCTACCGGGCCGAGCGTAGTTTTCCAGTCGGGCGCACTTTCCACAGTGATACCTTCCACATAGCAGCCGCCGGGCCAGCGTACAAAGGCCGGTTTCATTCGTTGAATGAGGGTGGCAATATCCGCACGCATGCCATTGGGGCGATCCCGGAAGGTATGCACCGGAAACAGCGATACCATATCCAGCAGCAGGGTGCCGCTTTGGTGAAAGGTAAGCACCAGCCGTCCGGCAGGATCGCTTCCTTTCGCTGTAAGAGTGGCATTATATTTTTTCCAGGAAGCGGTGCCGCCCATCTGCAACACGGTATCTGCCAGGATTTGTCCTGATGCCGTTTGCAGGGAAGCGGTTACTTTTCCCGTGTATCCTTTAACGTTATTTGTAAAGAAGGACAACCGGTAAGCGGCTCCTTTCTCCACATTCATGCCCCAGAAGCCTTCGTTAACAAGGGCTGCGTCTTTGCCGGTTACTTTCACCTGCATCGCGTGCGGCGTGGCGACATTCAACGGATGATCCGTTACCAGCGAAAGTTGCGCATTGTTTTCCGCATGCCACGCCGGCCACCGGCTTTGCAGCGGCCATTCCATTTTCCAGTCGGATACCTGTCCGTGCAGCATGAAATGCGGCTTTTGCGGGAAAGGCACCAGCCAGCCGTTTTCCAGCTTAGTACCAGCCGGAATGCGGTGATCTTCAAAGCCGCGATTTTGCACCATTTCAGCGTATAGTCCTCCTTCACCGGCGTGACTGATTTCTTCAAAGAAAATACCGTGCAGGGTAGCCGGGATAGCAGCCCCCTTCTCGGTGGTATTTACGGTGATTTCAGCCCTTTTCTGGGCAATGGCTGGGATACTCCCTGCAAGCAGGCAGATAACGGCCAGAAAGCCTTGTTTTATGCGGTTCATATATTATTCAACTATCCATTCGTGTATCCCGGCGGCATTATCTGCCGGCAGTTGTATTTCCAGTTTTAAAGCGGTGGTGGTAACCGGCTCAAAAGTGATCACGTTATACTTGTCCTTTTCTATAGTATAAGGTACTTTGGCATTTACCGGTTTCCACTCCCCTCCCTGTTTGTAATACAGCTTCCAGGCAGCGGGCACTCTGCAGCCGCCAAAAGGACCGTCGTCGTACCAGTATACTTTGGAGCTGCTTACAGTATGACTGCTATCAAACGTATACTGTACCCATTCTGTGGTGCCTTTGGCAGGCCACCAATGCAGGTAAAGGGCGCTGTTATCTTTTGAGTCTTTCGGTTCATACTGATCATTCAGGGCCATATACATGCGCTGATTTTTTATAGAAGCCGTTACTTTACTTTTAGAAGCGATGGTGGGTGCAGGTTTCGGACGGGCAGCCGAAGCTTCAAACGGAATCCATACTGTCATTTCAGCGGGACCGCGATTGGCCCAGGAAAAATAGGGTATAGCCGTTACCGTTTGACTGCTTTTAATCAGCGAGTCAGAATTCAGTTGACGGCTGGCAGAATTACCGGGCATTTGCAGGGTCATTACCCCGCTGAGCAGATCCGGACGATATACAGGAGAAACCACCGCATGTTTATCCACGACGATATTTTGCACGGTGGCGTCTTTATTATCCGGTCCCTCCAGGCAATACATAATAGGCCCGCGCTCCAGCGCAAAGCGGGAGTGGTCGTCCTTTACCGCAGCGGCAGCCAGGATCTTTCTTACTTCCATCGGGAAATCCAGTGTCACCTTATCCCCTTTCTTCCACGAACGGTTAATAACAGCATAGCCTTTTTCCGTCGTATAGGCAACGGGGTTACCATTGAGCAGGATGGGAATTTTTACGGCTGAACTGTCTTCTTCAAAATACAGGTTTCCCGGTACCGGCCTGTTTTCCGCCCAGCCCGGAATACGTACCCGGAGTGTGAAAGTAGTAGGTTTGGCAGTATTGATCGTGATTTCGTCTTTTCCATTCCAGGGATAATCCGTTTGCTGAACGATATTTACTTTTCCGGCTTTCAGCTGGATGGTAGCGGAGTCGCCCACGAAAAGATTTACGTACAGGTCATTGTCTTTCTGTGCATATACATACCCCGGCATGGAAGGCAGGAAGCGGGTCATATTGGAAATGCAGCATGCGCATCCAAACCAGGCGCTTCGCTGGTGCTGCCCCATAGAGGCAAGTGGGTTGGGATAAAAGAAGCGGTCGCCGCTGATGGATACCCCGGAGAGCAAACCATTGTACAGCGTGCGTTCCAGCACATCAATATATTTTGCATCGCCGTGCAGCAGGAACATACGGCTGTTCCAGTATACGTTGGCTATGGCAGCGCAGGTTTCCGCGTAGGCCGACATGTTCGGTAATTCATACGCAGCTCCGAATGCCTCTCCTGCACCGGTGGCGCCAATGCCGCCGGTGATATATAGTTTCCGGTCCACCACATCATCCCAGATATCATCAATGGCTGTCAGGTATTTGCGGTCGCCGGTTAAAGCGGCCACATCGGCCATACCGGTGTACATATAAGTAGCGCGCACCGCATGCCCTACGGCTTCGTGCTGGTCTGTTACCTTCTTGTGCGACTGGCTATACTCCTGGCTGTAGTGGGTACCCGGACCACGAACGTCCAGGAAAAATTTGGCCAGGTCGAGATAGGACTTGTTGCCCGTTACCCGGTACAGGCGCGTGAGCCCTGTTTCCACGATCTGGTGACCGGGGAATTTTTCTTCCTTGCCCCAGCCGAAATCCCGCACCAAAAGATCGGCGTTACGGATGGCAATATTCAGCAGCGTTTTTTTACCCGTGGCCTGGTAATGCGCTACCGCCGCTTCAAACAGGTGACCGGAATTATACAATTCATGGCTCAGGTCTTCTTCCTTCTCCCATCTTTTACTGCCAATCCATTCATGAGGCTTTGCTGCTTTCACCGTGCGGAAGGTATAGAGATATCCATCTTTCTCCTGGGCGGCGCCGATAATACTGATCAGTGTATCCAGGTACTTTTCCAGACCAGGATTGGGCTGCATCTGCAATCCGTAGGAAGCCCCTTCGATTACCTTATACAGATCAGTATCATCAAAGGTGTATTCGGTGAGTTTATCACCCGGTATCTTACCCGCCGCACGTAAAAAGTTATCGATGCGGCCTGTCTTTCTACATTGCTCCAGTGTATACGGAATCGTCACACTGGCATTGGTCCTTATCTTCGGCGCCCAGAAATTATCATTCACCCGCACCTGTGTAAAAGCCACCGGTTTAATCGGATAATCTTTCTGTAACTGCGCCTGCACTGTAATGTTGGCCATCAGCATACCGGCGCCGGCCAGCGCCGCCTTTCCCCAAAATGATCTCATACCTTTTATCTTTATAGTCTTACAATATAATATTTTATAATTGTCTAGATAACAATTATGTCTAATACAGGGTGCATACAGGTGCCAGGTAACAGCCACCTGCCGGGAAATAAATAGTTATTCATAACACTAGTTGGATTTACGGTGGACAAGGATGCCGGTTGAATATAATTGTCATAATGACATTTAAAAGTATTGATAAAAAAAGAGGAATACTGCGTAGATATTAACGAGTATTCCCAACATTTTGTCAATCCCAAAACCTTGTCCTGTAGCGAAGTTTCCTGCAATCGATTACTACAGGCATCAGGATAATTTTGTTGTCAATCTTACGGCGTATAGCATCCCATCAGCATTTATTATTCACTGCAGCGGAGCAGCACTACCCCATGCGGAGGCACATCCACGGTGTAAGCAACAGGTATAACACCGAGGTCGCGCTGGGTCCATACATTTCTTACCTGTGGCTTCGCAGACAGGTCAATGTCTTTCCACGGTACCGTAAGATGCCGGTATTGCCGGTCTTTATTAAAGATGCCTACCGCCTTACTTCCATCAGCCAGGGGTTTCACCCACACTTCGTAGTGCGCCGTGGCAATACGCCGTCCGGCAGCTACCCCCAGCGTATCCTGGTCGATGGCCAGCACTTCGTCATTGGTGAGCAGGTTAAGCGTAAAAGTATCTATCCTGCTGATGTCGCACCCAATAAGCAACGGGGCTGCGAGCAGGCTCCACAGGCTCACATGCGTATATTGCTCGTCCGGCGTAAGCCGCGTGGGATGCAGATTTTCGCCCCAACCCACCTGTCCTACAATCATCATGTCCGGATCATTCCAGTTACCGGGACGGGCGTACTTCTCAAGTGGATATTGCCCGAAGCCGATGCCAGCCATGCTTTCCCAGGTATCATCAATATCTTCTGTGGTGCGCCAGGTTTGTGCATCTACCTGCGGTCCCCATTTCCACACTTCTCTCAATCCATACTGGCAAAGGTTATACACGATATCACGGGGATACTTCCGGATGGCTTGCTGCATAACCCGGAACGGATGAATGAATGTTTCGAGGCTGGTGTCCGCAGGCATTACCTGGTCGTAACTGCACCAGTCGTATTTAAGATAATCTATTCCCCAGTTTGCATAGGTAGCAGCGTCCTTCTCCTCATTCCGGTAAGAACCCAGGAATCCGCCACAGGTAAGCGGACCCGGAGAAGAATACATTCCAAATTTCAGTCCGCGGCTGTGCAGCCAGTCGCCCAGCCCTTTCATATCGGGAAACTTTCCGTTAGGAAGGATACTGCTGTCAGCTGCACGCCGGGGTTGCTGCCAGCCATCGTCAACATTAATATAATTCCAGCCATGATCTGCCAGTCCTTTGTCCAGCAGTGCCTGCGCAGAGCTCTTCACTTTGTCTTCACTTACGCTGAGGCCCCAGCAATTCCAGCTGTTCCATCCCATTGGCGGCGTTAAGGCAATAGTGCCACCTGCTTTCAGCAACAGCGACTGTGTAGCTACACCGGGTACGTTAGTCACGGTAACACCTATACGATAATTACCGGCCTGTTTTATCACACCGGTAATTACCCCATTGGTACTATCAATCATTAAACCTTCCGGCAACCCGGATGCGTGGTAATGCAACGGGGCCGTTCCGGTGGCGGCCACTTTAAAGATCACGGGCGTGCCCGGACTAACGCCATACACCGGGGCACTGTTGATCCGTGGCGCGGGCGCAGGCGCCGGTGTTTGAAGATAGGGTACCTCCAGTTCTCCCTTCAGCTGGTGCCCGGTAGCCGTTTCCGTGAAACAATAACGTAAACGGATACCCGCTCTGTGAGGCGCCTCCATGATAAACGCCCCTTTTGATTCCGGCGTAAGTATCATGGTCTGCATATGACTCGATATCTTCTTTCCAGCCGCTAAGTCAAATATATCACTACGGAGTGTACCCTTTACCGTAGTATTGAACAAATTAGTGAGTCGCACCGGTAATGCTGTCTTTTTATCACTGAAAATGATCTGGTCTTCCGGCAGCGTTAACCGGATACCATCTATTTTCCGGAGCAGGTCCACATAAGGGGTACCCATAAAAATACCGCCGGTACCGCCGCCATCAAACACTCTTACGGCTATCACATTTTCTGCATCCCAGCGGATAGCTTTATCTGCAGCGGGAATATGATACTCCCGGATGTATGGCCACTTACTAACGTAGCCGCCTACATCATGGGGGAAGCTCCCGGTTTGCCCTATCCGCACGCCATTCAACCAGGTTTCATCCACATCATTTACATGCGCAAGGTAAATACGCAAGGAGTCTTTCCAGGCAGCCTGTTGTTTCAGGCTGCGGGGAATAACTACCTTCATACGGTACCAGCCATACCCGTGATAGTCCGGAAAGCCCTGCGACTGCCACACTTCACCGGCCTTTATACGTTTCCAGTGCTGATCGCTATAACCCGGCGACGCCCATTGCAGGGAGTCGCCTGTTGTAAACGCAGCTTCTTTCAATATCAGTGCATCGGGATGCTGGGCTATCGCCGGCAAAGCAAAGCAAATCATTAATACTACATACCATCCATGCTTCATACATCCGGTCATCGCATCTTTCATTTGTCGTTTATAACTTCGTCACATTTGGCAATCGCACTATCACTTCATAACTGCCTTCAAATAATATCTGGAAACCAAACCGCGGGTTGGCCGACCAGGCTTTGGGTGCAGCGCCATCCATTTTAATAAACCACGCGGGAATGCGGTAATAGATCAGGTAATTGACATAACCGGGGATCAGCTTCGCCGGATAAGGAGCAATGGCATAATCCGTGATCAATGCAGTATCCGTTACCACCACCGGGTTAAATCTTGCATAGGAAGCAAAGGACGGCCGGTCGCCACGGGTAATCACCTCCCCTTTCTTTGGGTTAAATAGTTTCCCGTTCTTATCCATGATCTTTAACATCACTTTGGTACCGGAAGCGGATATACGTTTTAACTCCATCGTGCCTTTCATCTCGCCGGGAAAAGTATTGGTAACAGAATCGTACCCGGGAATCACCGGTATTTCCGTCATACGGATATACTCAGGATCTTCAATATGCAGGCGGGCGATGTTCTTATACACCTTACTCCCGTTAACATTGGTCGCTTTCACATCAAATTCATACACCCCATTAGGAATGTTAGCGGAAGGCGATTTAAACAGGAACCCGCCATTCACCGGGTTAAACTCAAAAGGCAACTCCTGCAAACTGTCCTGCTTTGCGCGCAACTCAGCAATTGTGGTATCGGTATCCGGGTCAAAAGACATTTTATCTTTAAATACCCATACCGGGTATTTGGTGGTAAACGCGGCTGGTAACTTCCCTCCTCCTACCGGCCGTATATCCAGCATTTCAAATGTTACCGGTGGCGTGGAGCCATCGAATAAAATGCCGGGATAACGGGCCGTAATTCCTTTCGGAATAAATATCTCCGGGCTTTTGTAACGGATACCATCGCTCAGAAAACCTTCTTCCACTTTGGTACATGCAGCATTCATCAATACAAATGCGCTGATGGCGAATAAGATATATTTCATAGTCATCTTATTTTTAGTTTTCCCTGTAAATGTAAAATCCCATGTTGGCGTTGGCCTCCAATACATGCACCATACCTGTAGCAGTACGTACTTCAGAAGTTTGCACATACGCATAAAAATCCGGGTCCCTGTTCTCCGTGCCATCCGGTACATCTTCATCTGCCAGTCCGAATACCCGCCGTATCTGTATCCTGTTGGTAGTAGACCGGATACCACTTACATCGATATAATACTTTTCCAGCAGCAGAAAATAATTCCCTTCGCTGTTGATGTTGGTAAAACTCTTCTTCGTATAGCTCATGGCTTTCTTATCAATTACACCTTTGAATATATGCCGCCGCAGGTAAAACTTAATACTGTCGGTCGTCAAACTATCCAATGTAAATTTGATGTTTTCGTTGTTATACTTCCGTTGTAACGCGCGTGTTTGCTGCGCCAGGAAATTGGCTACACCGGAATTTGTGGGTGAAAAGAAAGTTATATCCCCGTTGATCTCGTCTTTCATTCCTGCGCGGTCTATCAGCATTACCACGGTATCCAGCACTTTACTTTCTTTCAGGAAATCGTAGGTCGGCATCTTCCTGATCCTTTCCAGGTTGGTATTGCCTTCATCAACCAGGTAGTTATCTTTTTTACACGCTGCCAGGATCAGCAGTGATCCGAGTAGCAGATGAATGATCTTCATGATAAATAATTTGGATAAAAATTAAATTTTACCTGCCCAGTATTTATTCTGCACCAGCAATCTGTTGTTGTTGAACAATGCAGGGTCCAGCGGCATAAGGAAGCCTTCCTGGTTGTACCTGGCGGGTGTAAGCCAGGGCACCACCGACCGCTTCATCCTTACATCATCAAAATAAAGCTGGCCTTCCATAAACAGTTCGCGCGAACGCTCTGTCATGATTTCATCCATCAGGCTGTTGTAAGTGAGCGGCGATTCGCTTACGTACAGTGCAGAGTCCATCTGCGGCTGGTTACGCGAGCGACGGAAACTCCGCAGCTGTGAATAAGCTTGTCCCAATTCTCCTTTGTATACGGCGATTTCCATGCGGTTCAGCAATACATCTGCATACCGGATCAGGGAAACATTGTTATCCAGGTAAGGTTCCGCCTGTTGATTTGGATTGTTGTAGATGATGTTACTGTATTTTGTTAAGATGGGCTGGGAGCCGTCTGCATCGTAGAGAAACAAACTTCTTCGTATATCCGTATTAGGTAGTGTATCTTCCGGATTAGGACCCGTTTGAATAATGCGCGGGTACAGGTTACTAACAATGCTGTTGCCCAACAGCAGGGGGCTCCAGTCTGTTTTTGCCAGTACCGGGATCCTCAGAAACTTCATGGGCATCAGGTTGTTTGAACCCTCGTTATAGGCATAGCGCGTATATAATTCAAAGATACTTTCGCGGGTGTTGCCGGTAAATACTTTTGCATACTGGATACTGTCCACCTTCCCACCGGGAGCCGGCAAACCGTACAACCCGCTGCCGATAATGCTTTCCACCAGCGCAGAAGCTTTTGCCACATCTGCCATATCCGGCGTAGCTTCAAATACCGGCTTTTTAATTACGCAGGCGCGCCACAGGTATACCTGTGATTGCAGCGCCATCACCGCCGCTTTATTAGGAACGGTCCCCCTGTTGGCTTCCACTTCATAAGTCATATCCAGGCAGTTAGCTGCCGAGTCGAGATCGTTCAGGATCTGTTGTACTACTATATTTTTATCAGTACGCGCCAGCGGCTTATTGGCAATGGGATCAGGGTCCGGTGTTAATACCAGCGGCACGTCTCCAAAAGTGCGAAGCAACTGAAAGTACACATAGGAGCGGATAAAAAGAGTTTGCCCGGCAATGTTCTTCCGGCCTTTTTCCGGATCATCCGCAAAGGTATCGTCCGGTACCAGCGGCAGCTTTTCCAGTATCAGGTTTGTTTGCAGAATGGTACTGTAAAACCTCGACCAGTTACGGAAAACATCCAGGTAGTTCATTTCAAACTTACCCACCTGTATGTTCCAGTCGGAATTGGAAAAATAAGGTCCGCTCCTGATGATGATAAACTGATCGCCCAGCGTCATGTCGCCCAGGTTATGAAAGTAATCCTGGTCGAGCATATTGGCGCGCAGCGAAGCGTATGCGCCTGCCAATGCCTTCTTCATATCATTCTCCGACTTCCAGAATTTCTCCTCGTAAGTAGTATCCTTTGGCTCCTGGTTCAGCATTTTCTTACACCCCGATAAAAATGCTGCCACTATAATGATGATAATTAAAGTCCGTTTCATAAAAAGTGTTTAGCTGTTTTTAAAATCCTACATCGATGCCCAGTGTATACTTATGCGGGCTCGGATAGCCGACACCGTTATACTCCCCGTAAGGGTTCACATTTTCCGCATCCGGTAATCTTTTGGATGCCTGGAACATGTATACATTGTCCATCAGACCATAAAACCGGAGGCGGTTCAGATGCAGTGGTTTCAGTGCTTTTTCTTTGAGGGTATAGCCAAATGATACGTTCTTGATCCTGAAATAATCTCCTTTCTCCAGGAAGAAGGTTTGATCTGCACGGTAATAATAACGGTAAGTACCAATATCCATTCTTGCATACTGGGCCTTATCACCAGGCTTGCGCCAGATATTCATAGACGAAAGATCTGATACCGCATATTTGGAGAATTCATTACCTGAACCATCCCAGCCGTAGCGGCCATAGGTGTCGGATTCATACAGGTTCAGCACATCTCTTTTAAACGTGAAGGTGCAAAGGAATCCAAAAGTAAAATTCTTCCAGTAAAAGTTTTGTGTGATACCGCCAGTGAGGAAAGGATTAGGATTTCCGTAAGGAATTTTATCGCCGGTGATGCCGCCATTAAAGGCATCAATAATACCATCGCCATCCAGGTCAGCAAAAATAAACTCGCCGGCTCTGAAAGGGTTATTGGCAGCGGGATCATTCACGGCTCCCACTCCGAATTTCTTACCGGTGTATTTATCCGTAGGCACATCATCATCGGTAGCATATACACCCAATGTTTTCAACAGGTAAAAAGTATTCACTGCTTTTCCACGGGTAAGGATATGCGTGGTATTAAACAGGTTACCAAAGGTAAGATCCCTGTTATCATTAGGCATACTAACCACTAAATTCTGGTTCATGCTTACATTCCACATTATTTCCCAACGCAGCGCACTTTTCTCCGGCATTACATTCCTGAACTGGAAATTGATATCAATACCGGAATTGCGTAATTGTGCGCCGTTTGTTTTAGCAGTGGCGATACCAGTAGTGCTCTGCAGGTTCATATCAATGAGTCCTGCTTTACTATTCTTCACATATACATCGGCGCTGAAATAATATTTACCGTTCATCAGCTCTGCTTCTATCCCACCGTTCCAGCTGGCGGTTTTCTCCCAGCTGATATCTTTCTGCGCTACGCCACCAGAGCCAAATTGCGGGGTAATGGTTACTGCGCCGTTGTAAGTATTGGGATTTAATCCGCTGCCGTTATACCCGGCGGCGCCTACGTTATAAAGACTGTACTGCAAATAGTAATCGCCTGGCAGGTTACCCAGCACACCATAACTACCGCGCAGTTTCAGCATGGACAACCAACTGGAATAACGGCGCATAAAAGGTTCATTGCTGATCATCCAGCCTGCGGAGATAGCGGGAAAATATCCCCACTTGTTATCCGGTCCGAAGCTGGAAGCAGCATCACCACGCAGGGATGCAGAGAAGAGATAGGTGCTTTTATAATCGTAGTTCACCCTTGAAAACAGGGAGAGGATACCAAAGGCGGCATATGAAGAACTGCCGTACAGATAAGGCCCCTGCGGGAAACCATTCACCACCTGGATCTGATCACTGGCGCCACGGTCGCCCCGTGCATAGGTATTCTGATAAGTGCTGTACTGCACCTCCTGCCCTACGATGGCGTTGATGGTATGTTCTTTGCCTTTTCCGAATACAGCGTTCCAGTTCAGGTCATTGGAGGTAGTATAGCTTTGCTGCAGCCCGCTGGTAGATGATGCAGAGTTACCGAGGTCAGCGTTCAGTTCACCGGGTACTGATACATCGCGGCGGCTCATCACCATAGATACGGAGTTACGGGAGCGGAACGACAACTGGCTGGATAACCGCAGCTGCACAGAGATATCGCCATTCACCTGGTTATCGGTATTGATATCCATGTTACTGGAATATCGCCCTAACACACGCTGCAAGCTGTTCTCGTCCGGTGCAAACAGGGAGGAAGGCATGCTTTGTCCCACGGCGCCAAAGAGGTCGGCGCTGCCGGAGCCGCGTCCTCTCTCCATGCGGGCCAGCCTGATGTTAGGTACTACTTCCAGCGCGCCGTTTTTGGTACGTATAGAGGAGGAATAGTTGAGCGTATAGCGTTTAAACCCGGAGGCTTTCACAATTCCATCTTCCATATATAACCCGGCCGACAGGCGGTAGGTGTTATACTCCGTTCCCCCGTACACGTTAAAGTCCACATTCCGTACCAGACCATTACGGTAGAACAGGCGTTGCCAGTCGGTAGATTTATTCAGGTCAGGGTTCAGACTGTCCGTCATGATGAGGTTCTTATGCGTCAGCCTGTCGTAGTTGCCTTCAAACGCATCATCATACAAGCGGATCTTTTCGCGGCGTTCTGCTGCGCCCACCAGTACCTGGCGGAGTTTAGGGATCTGCGTTAAACCGCCATAGGCCGATACGCTGAAGCGTGGCGCACCGGTGCGGGCGCGTTTTGTTTTGATGATGATCACCCCGTTGGCGCCGCGGGAACCATACACCGCGGCGGCGGCAGCATCTTTCAGTACATCCACCGATTCAATTTCGTTGGGGTTCAAACCGGCGATGTTGTTGGTGCCTGTACCGATGTCCGGCCCTACCATATCATCATTGAACTGCGGTACATCATCAATCACATACAGTGGTTTGTTTAGTATTTTATACTGATTGCTTTGGTAAGAAGTACCGATAGCGGTATTACCTCTCACGGAGATGGTGGGTGCAGCGCCGGGTTCCCCGGTGAAATTCTGCACATTTACGCCGGCCATACGCCCCTGCAGGAGTTGTTCAAAACTACCGGCGGGAATGTTTTCAATATCTTTTCCTTTGATACTGGAAACCGCCGCAGTGGCTTTGCGCCGGTTCACTGTCTGGTAGCCGATCACCACTACATCACCTAATGCGCCGCTCTGTGCGGTAAGCACTACGTTAAGATGCGTGCGGCCTTTTAATTTCTGTTCCTGTTTGAGATAACCAATAAAACTGAACTCCAAAGTGGCATCAGGTGGCGCCGACAGGGAAAACTCTCCCTTATCATCCGTGACTACCCCCTGGGAATTCCCTTTAATTTTGACCGAGGCGCCCGGCAGAGGCCCGCTTCTTTCATCTGTAATTTTGCCGCTGACTTTTACGTTCTGGGCAACAGATGGTAAGACCGCCAGTAAGGCGATAAAGGCCATGACAATTTTTTGCATGGGATTAGGTTTAAGCGATGTTGAAAAATTCTGGTTGATATACGATGTTACAGGTCCGCACACGGTGCGTCTACAAAATATTAAACTTTATTCCGGTTGATTTATTTTAATTGTATTGTTGACAATTGTTATTACAAATCTATCTAAAAGGACCGGATATTACTTCCCGGAAATTAACTGATAGGTTGCTGATTTTAACAGGTAGGGAGGGAAAAGGGTAACGTCTCCCACACGGAGACGTTACCAATAAGATTATAATTTATAAAAGCGCCAGCTGGACGTAAAATCCTTTGGCACCGGCTTATTCAACAGGATGGCCCGGAGCATTTCAATGGGCATCATATTCTCCCGGAGCACGGCATCATGATATTGTTTAAACGACATTTTCCCACTGTCAACCAGTTCTTTCTTCAGGGCTTCAAACTGCAATCCGCCGATCATGTAAGCAATCTGGTACAACGGACTGTAACCACCCACAAAAGAGCGGCGCACTTCTCCTTCTGCATTTGCCCGTTCGTGTCCTACGCGGTCTACGAGGAAGTCGATACATTGCTGTGGCGTCCATTTACCGGTATGATAGTTAATAGAGAAGATGATGCGCGCGCAACGGTGCTTACGCCAGAACAACATACCAACACGGTCTTCCGGCGACTTTGCAAATCCCTGGTCCCATAGCAACCGTTCCCAGTAAAGTGCCCATCCTTCAATCCAGAAAGGCGTTTCAAAGTGACGGTACGTTTTATAGCGGTTCTGCATAAATTCCTGGAGAGCGTGTCCTGCCAACAGTTCATGGTGAACGGTGGCACGGGAAAAGTGCGGGTTATTGCCACGCATACTCATCATTTTATCTTCATGGCTCATGCTGCTAACGGGATAGGATACACTAAACTCTTCGCCGCCGGTGAAGAATGGGTTCACCAGCTGCCGCTCCGGCGTCATCATAATCATACGCCAGGTTTCCTCTGCGAGAGGTGGCAGGGTAATCAGGTCATGCTGTTTTATAAAATCCACGGACTCGTTGTAGAGCTTCATCATCGCAGCAGGTTGATCTGCCGGGGGCACGTAACTGTTCTTTACTTTTTCCATCGCTGCCTTCCAGTCTGTTCCCAGTCCCATTTCGCGGGTGGCTTTTTCCATTTCCGCGTCGCACCAGGCAAATTCCTTATTGGCAATAGCCAGTAATTCTTCCGGTGTGTAGGGAATCATTTCTTCCTGCAATCCTTTTATCAGCGCGGTTCTTCCGATAGGGTGACCGGCAATGCCGCTGCCGTCTTCCGGCATGCGGGCAGTACTTTTCTCCTTGTTGTTAAAAGCAGTGCTGTAAGTTTTCAGGAGACTGTCCACCTGTTTATACGGAGCCGGCACCCACCAGGAAAACAGCGGATCGTATCCGTTATAAAAAGTAAATACATTGCCCAGTGCTTCCCGTAAACCTCTCACCGTGGAGATGCTGCGGCGAATCTCAGGCAGGGTGAGTGAGCTGTCGCTTTCCAGTTGTTGTCTTTTTTTGATGATTTCCTTTGCCGTTTCGCTCAGCTGGGCTGCCAGTGCGGCTGCATCCGGCTTCTCTCCGCGGCGGCGATGTTGTTCTGCCTGGTAGATCTTATCTGCAAAGGGAAACCATTTTTTCACCTGTGCGCTTTCCTGTTGTGCGAGCAACAGCTCCTCCAATGTCTGTGAAAGCCGGCGTTTAAAAAGCGTGTAATCTACCTGTGCGCCTACATTCAGCGCGGCATACTTCAGTTGTTCCAGCCGTTGCTGATAGCTCTTTACCAGGGTGGTCATGCGGGCGAGTCCTTCCGGTGAGCTGTCTACAAAGTAAAACCGGCGCAGGTTACCGGCGTCCGCTTCGTATTGCACCATGATGTTATTCACTTCGCTGGTCTGGAGGTACAGGTCATTATCCGCAGATTGGGCGGAAGTTGTTGCCTGCTGCAACAGCACGCAGGCAAGGAGCATGTATAATTTCTTCAAAAGAGGCATATTTTACTCGTTTATATTTCTGTCTGGCGGATTGATATTCAACAGGCTTTTCACAAAGAAATCGCGGCGTTTAATTCGGCCGTAGGGGCCTCCGTCGCTGTGTCCCATGCCGGGCACCGGCAGGAACTCGAAAGTCTTACCCTTTTTGATCAGTGCGTTGATCACCCGGTAAGTAGATTCCGGCGGCACATTGGTGTCGGCTTCACCCACTATCAGGAGCAGGCGGCCCTGCAATTTACCGGCGTTGGTTACATTGGATTGCTCCTCATACTCTTTGCCTACGGGGTATCCCATCCATTGTTCATTCCACCATTGCTTATCCACACGGTTATCATGACAGCCGCAGGAAGCCACTGCTGCTTTATAAAATTCGGGATGGAAGAGCAAGCCGCCCAATGCGTTTTGTCCGCCGGCGGAAGTTCCGTATAGCCCTACCCGTGAGGTATCCACAAAAGAATATTTTTGAGCCAGCGCTTTGATCCAGAGGATGCGGTCCGGGAATCCTGCATCCACGAGGTTTTTCCAGCATACATCGTGGAATGCCTTCGAGCGGTTAGCGGTGCCCATACCATCGATCTGCACTACAATAAATCCGAGATCAGCCAGGCTTTGCATATCGATATAATAGCTCATAAAGCTTTTGGGTACAAAGGCATCCTGCGGACCTGCGTAGATATTTTCCACTACCGGGTACATTTTCGTGGAATCGTAATCCGTTGGCCGGCACATCACGCCCCAGATATCTGTTTTGCCATCGCGGCCTTTCGCCGTGAAAGGTATGGGAAAAGGCACGCCGGTGGCTTCCCAACCGCTCACATCTGTTTTTTCCAGTACGGTGATCAGCTTACCGTCGGCAGTGCGGCGCAGTTCATTTACCGGTGGCACGTTTACCTGTGAGTATTTATCTATAAAATATTTTTTATCGGGAGAAAAAAATGCCTGATGGTTGCCAGTGGCCGGAGTAAGGTCCAGCAGGTGCTGTCCGCTGAAGTCCGTACGGTAGTAATGGAGGAAGTAAGGGTCTTCCCCGGCGTTCCTGCCTCCTGCCCTGAACCAGATCTCTCTTTTCTTTGCATCCACGCTGTCTATTTCCCTCACTACCCAATCGCCTTTTGTTACCTGGTTTTTAATTTCGCCGGTGAGGGTATTCACCAGGTAAATATGCCGCCAGCCGTCTTTTTCAGATGTCCAGAGAAGTTCATTGGTTTCCGGGAGGTAATGGGTGTAGAGGCGCGATTCGTAGATGAAGGAAGGCGTTTTTTCATCCAGTATGGTGCGGGTGTTACCATTAGTGGCATCTACTTCTATTACGCGGAAGCGTTGATGACCACGGTCTACTTTTTCATAGAGGAAGTAGCGCGGGTCTTTATGCCGCCAGTGCAGCATTGGGGCATCAAAGAAATCGATCTGTTCTGTTTTTACTTTAGCGGTGGTTTTACCGGCCAGGGTAAACAGGTACATATCGAAGGTGGTAAAAGGATCGCCCGGTTGTTTATAAGGTTGGGAGCGCAGCTGTCCGCGGGTGGTTCCTGCCACGTCGGTGAGTACATAGTACACGGAGGAATCTTCCACGGGGTGAATACGGTAGCCAACCAGGTATTTGCTGTCGGGCGACCAGGCCAGGGCGCCGTAGTAGTCGCCGGTGGCTTTCCCGTCGGTGGTAAACGGCGTGAGGGCGCCGGTAGCCACCGAGCGTACATACACGTTGCCATCGATGGTGGTGGCTACCCATTGTTTATCCGGGGAAACGCTGTCTGTTGCAAATCCTTCCCAGCGACTGGGCTCATGCTGTCTTACAGGACGCGCGCCTGTAAGATTTTTAGCCAGTTGCGCAATTTTTGCGGTGTCGGTGATCTCCTCTTTTTTACCGGTGGCAGCCGTCACAAGATAAGCTGTCTTGCTGCTGTCTTTCCCCGTAATAACATACCAGAACGACTTTCCGTCAGGCATCCAGTTGGCATCCACGTTATGCCGGGAAATGGTTTTCCGGGTAATACTGTCCAGCAGCTGTACTTTTTTATATCGCTGCAATATCTCTGCATGTGAAGGCAGGTAAGGTGTTGGCTTACTTTGCTGTGCGAGCAACAGCCCGGTTGGCAGGCTCCATAAAATCAGCAGGTAAAGAAATCGTTGGTATTTCATAAGTTATGTTGATCCCCTGTAATTAAATGTACATTGGACAGTTAATATATACTGCCTGTCCGATTATTTTTTAAAAGTACATCAGGCATTGATTAGATTTTAAACGTTTTTTAATAACTTGTTCTCATATCTTCACCTAAATTTGGTTACAATCCCTTCAAAGGTGTTAAAAAAAGAATAATGTAACTACATGAAAGTATTACAGTTTACGATACCTGTTGCGCACGATAAAACCATTATCACACAAAAGGACATATTGCCGGCTTTTTATCCGCATCTTCACCGTCATGAGGAAATCCAGCTTACCTGGATCCAGCATGGCCATGGTACTTTGATCGTAGAAAATAATATGCATGCTTTCTGGTCCAACGAAATATACTGGATAGGCAGTAACCAGCCGCATGTATTAAAAAGTGAGGAACTGCCTTTTGGCAGCAAGAACAAAAAAAATGTGCAGGCCCTCACCCTCTTCTTCAACCCGGAAGGCAAGCTGGCGCCGCTTTTCGGGTTACCGGAATTTAAAAAGATAAAGTCTTTTATAGATCAGTCCCAGAACGGGTTTAAGGTACCGGAAGCGCATGTGGTGGAAATCTCCAGCCGGTTGCTGAAAATCCACCAGTCGCAGGGCATTGCGCAGTTCCTTGCATTTGTAGAGCTGATCAATTTCTTTCTTACTATAAAAAACCTGGAGCCGCTGATCACGGGATCCAGATTATCTGCTGTAAATGAGCAGGAAGGCATCCGTATCGGGTATATCTATAATTATATTATGCAGCATTATGATGCGGAAATAAAGCTGGAAGATATTGCACGGGAGGCGCACATGACGCCGCAGGCTTTTTGCCGGTACTTTAAAAAACATACACGGCTAACGTTTGTTTCGTTCCTGAACGAAGTGCGGATCAACGAAGCCTGCAAAAAGCTGGCCGGCGGATCGTATGATAGCATTGCTACCGTGGCCTATAACTGTGGCTTCAACAGCATTGCCAATTTTAACCGGGTATTTAAGAGTATTACCCGCAAATCGCCCCGCAGTTACCTCCGGGAATATGAGCAATTGGAAAACGGGGCACCGGGCACTGCAACAAAATCTGCATAGTATTGATCAAAAAGCGAATAGAATAGCCAGCAAAGTAACTGTAGTTTTAGGGGAGATAAACCTGTAATATCAACCAAACTACGATTCGCTACTATGTCAGACGCTCCTACCTTCAAACCGTCCATTAAGCTGCTGGATGCCACCATGATTGTGGCCGGCAGCATGATAGGCTCGGGAATTTTTATTGTCAGCGCAGATATTACCCGTCATACCGGAAGCGCCGGATGGCTGCTGCTGGTATGGCTGATCACCGGTTTTATGACCCTTACTGCTGCATTGAGTTACGGGGAGCTGAGTGGTATGTTTCCACGTGCAGGCGGACAATACATCTACCTGAAAGAGGCTTACAACCCTATGACGGCCTTCCTGTATGGCTGGAGTTTTTTCACCGTGATACAAACCGCTACTATTGCGGCGGTGGGTGTAGCCTTTGCCAAATTTACCGCTTACCTCCTGCCGGTGTTCAGTGAAGAAAATGTGTTGTTGTCGGTAGGCACACTTCATATCACCGCTGCGCAACTGCTTTCCATCGGGGTAATTGTGTTGCTCACTTATATGAATACGCGGGGTATTGAAGGAGGTAAAATGATCCAGACTACGTTTACAATGACCAAGCTGGTGAGCCTGGCGGCACTGATCATATGCGGACTGCTGGCGGTTAAACCGGAAATATGGCAGGCCAACTGGCAGGACGCATGGAAGCTGCACCCGCTTACAACAGATGGCAGCATAGGGTCTTACAGTACCATTGCTGCTTTTGGCGCTATTGCTTCTGCAATGGTGGGATCGGTGTTCAGCAGTGACTCCTGGCATAATGTGGCGTTTGTAGGCGGTGAAATAAAGAATCCCCGGAGGAATATCGGGCTGAGTCTTTTTTTAGGAACAGCTATTGTAACGGTCATCTACCTGCTTACTAATATTACTTATCTCGCAGTGCTACCGCTGTCTGAAATTGCCCATGCGCCAAAAGATCGTGTAGCCGTGTCCGTATCACAGGCAGTACTGGGAAACATAGGTACCGTCATTATTGCCGTGATGATCATGATATCCACTTTTGGTTGTAACAATGGACTTATACTTGCCGGTGCGCGGGTGTATCATACGATGGCAAAAGATGGCTTGTTTTTCAAAAAAGCCGGTAGTTTAAACCGTTCCGCCGTACCTTCCTTTGCATTGTGGATTCAATGTCTTGTAGCATGCTTATGGTGTCTTAGCGGCCGTTATGGCGATTTGCTGGATATGATCTCTTTTGTGGTGGTGGCTTTTTATATGCTTACCATTGCGGGTATTTTTATCCTGCGGAAGAAGCGTCCGGATGCCGACCGGCCTTACAAAGCGTTTGGATACCCGGTGCTGCCGGTGCTGTACATTTTAATGGGCCTGGCTTTCTGCGGACTGCTGTTTGTATATAAACCACGATTTACCTGGCCGGGATTATTTATCACGTTGTCCGGTATACCCGTGTACTATTTCGCCAACAGGAATAAACGTAACGGCGATTCACCTATCTCCCGGAAAGAAAATATAACAACTGCTGAATCTTCTTACTGAATAATGCTGTCAACCAGGGGGACTATTAAAACAGTCCCCCTTTTTTTGTTTTCCCTTATAAGCGTATCCCCTACGCCTTTTCAAAGTATTAATATATAATTAATCCAGCATCATAACCGGGCAAAAAACTATACTTGTACATTTACAAAATTCGTTACCTTTCTGACAGAAACTGATACGATGTTATGTAGAGAAACATGTAATTCCTTTTCTGACGAAGCATTACGACGTGCCATATTGATCATGTGAAAGACCAACTTTATTTCATCACTTTTGGGGATCCGGTGAGTTATGTAAAAAATTGCCTTTAGCGGGCAAATGTGCAATAACGATTTAGCAAATTATTTCAATCACAACCAAAAACACTAAAGCAACAACACGAAAGACAGGCCGTATATCTGTTCCATTCACGTTTCTATTCAAGTTCACGTCTTATTCATTAATTATGAGGTATTCATTCACTGGAAAATTATGCTTTCTGATGGTCTTTCTGTGCGCAGCCACCAGCGCAGTATTCGCTCAAAAGACCCTTACCGGAAAAGTTACCGGAGCGGCAGATGGTGCTCCCCTGCCAGGTGTAAACGTAACTGTACCCGGCACCGCCAGCGGCGCCAGTACCGATACAAAAGGGAACTACACCCTTTCTTTACCACCGGGTGCTAAATCGGTTTTGTTCTCGTTTATCGGCTACGAACCACAAACTGTCACGATCGGAGAACAAACCGTTATCAACGTATCGCTGGCCGCTGCCACCAAAGGATTAGGTGAAGTAGTGGTAGTAGGTTATGGTGTGCAAAGCCGCCGCGATGTAACCGGCACCATCGCTTCCGTAAAAGGATCGGATATCAAAAACCTGCCTGTATCAGACGCCGCACAGGCCATCCAGGGCCGCGTAACAGGTGTGGACATCGTACGGTCGGATGCAGCCCCCGGCAGCACGCCCTCCATCCGCATCCGTGGTACAGGTACCATCAATAATTCAGACCCCCTGATCATTATAGACGGCGTGCCCGCAGGCGGACTCGCAGATGTAAGCCCCAACGACATCGCCTCTATGGAAATACTCAAAGATGCCTCCTCATCTGCCATTTATGGTACCCGCGCCGCCAATGGCGTGGTGATCATTACCACCAAAAGAGGCAACTACGGGGAAAAACTGAAAGCATCGGTCAACTTCTATCGCGGCGTTAGCAATACCGTCCGCTATATCCCGCTGCTCACCGCACCAGACCTGGTGAAACTGAAACAGGAACGCTATACCAACGATGGCGTGCCAATTGAACCCATCTGGCAGGATCCTTATTATGCCACACAACGCACGGACTGGCAAAAGGCATTATTCGGTTCCGGTGATATTACCAATGCGGATGTAAGTCTGCGCGGCGGTAATAGCAGCTCCAATTATATGCTCAGCGCCGGTTATTATAATGAAAATGGTATCATCACCAATTCCTATTTCAAAAGATACTCCGTACGCATTAACTCGGAACACAAGCTGGGTAAGCGTTTGAAAGTAGGTGAAAATCTGCAGCTTACGTACAAACAAAACAGCGGCCCGGATACCTACTCTTCTCAAACAGGTCTTATTTTCAGCGCCCTGCGCTTTAACCCCGCCATCCCCGTTCACAATCCTGATGGCAGCTGGGGCACCTCCAAAGCCAGCAATGAACTCGGCGATATCAACAACCCGGTATACACGGCAGAAACCACCGACACCTGGACAAAAAACTATCGCATGCTGGCCAGCGTATACGCTGAACTGGAAATCATGGATGGCCTTACCCTCCGCGCCAACTACGGCTTTGATGGCAGCATGGTAAACCAGTTCAACTTCGCACCAAAAGTACTGGACCAAACCAGGGCCCGCGATCATGCGGAACTTTTTAACCGCAGCGAAAGCTATAACAACCAGCTGAGCGAAATATTCCTCACCTATAATAAAGTGCTGGCAAACGTACACCACCTCACTGTTACCGGTGGCTACTCCCAGCAAACCTTCAATGGTTCCTGGAACCAGGCGGAAAGATGGGGCTTTAATGATGAATCGAAAGACCAGCTGGTATTGAGCAATGGTAATGATATCCACGATGCGAAAGGCAATTACTTTAATGCCAACGCCATCGCATCCGGATTCATCAGGGGCTTCTACGGTTTCAAAGATAAATACCTGCTCACTGTTACCTTCCGTGCAGATGGCTCTTCCAGGTTCGCACCGGATCAGCGCTGGGGCTATTTCCCTGCTTTCTCCGCAGGATGGCGTATTTCGGACGAAAGCTTTTTCAAAGACAACGTAAAAGCTGTCAGCAACCTGAAAATTACAGGCGGCTGGGGACAACTGGGTAATCAAAACGTTACTGAATTCCAGTACCTCGCACAGATAAACAAAGACCGCCGTTATAACTTCGGGGAAACTTCCTACACCGGCATATGGAATTCCAGACTCGCCAACCCCGACATTACCTGGGAAAAAGCCGAAATGACCAACATCAGCCTGGAAGCAGGGTTCTTCCAGGATAAACTGACTACCACCATCACCTGGTTTAATAAAAATACCAACGACATGCTGGTACCTGCTCCTGAAATGGACCTCCACGGTACTTCCGCTATCCCCGACCGGAACCTCGGCCAGCTGAATAACAAAGGCTGGGAAATAGAAGTAGGCTACCAGGGCGGCAACGACAAGTTCCATTATAATGTAAGCGCCAACGCTTCGTTTATTAAAAATGAAGTGACCAAACTATATGACCCTTCTTCTTACATCGGCTCTACCCCTTATGGCAGACAGGGACAGGAAATTTCACGCACCTATGTGGGCCAGCCGCTGGCTTCCTACTATGGCTGGAAAACAGATGGAATCTATCAGACAGCAGATGAGATCAACAATGATCCCAACATCAGCAAAGATCCCAACAAAGCCAATATCCAACCCGGTGATGTACGTTTCCTCGACACCAACGGCGATAATATTGTAAATGATAAAGACCGTGTAAACCTGGGCAGCCCCAATCCTAAAATGGTATATGGCATTCAGGCCAGCGCCGCTTACAAAGGTTTTGACCTGAGCCTTTCCTTTGCCGGTGTAAGCGGCGTAAAGCTTTACAACGCCGATAAAATGCAGGGTATGGATCCAAACTATCCGTACAACCTCTATGCAGATGCGCTGAATCGCTGGCATGGCGCCGGTACCAGCAACTCCGTACCAAGAATGACCCTGGGCAATGCCAATCAGAATAACCGTACCTCCGACCGTTTCGTGGAAAGCGGCGATTACTTCTCGCTGAGAAACGCATCGCTGGGTTATACCATTCCATCAAAAGTATGGGGCCGTAGCGGCATTTCAGATATACACGTATATGTGGCCGCACAAAACCTCTTTATGCTCACTAACTACTCCGGCTTAACACCACAGCTGGGTTATAGCGGCTCTTCAGATGGCAGCAAAGGTACCTCCGACGGAAACAGGCAGAGAGGCGTGGACGTAGCCGCCTATCCGCAGGCCAGGACCTTTACCTTTGGCGCTACCCTCAACTTTTAATTCACGGGAACTTTAAATTAATTACTATGCAACGGATCAAATATATATTAGTCGCAACGTTACTCTTTACCGCCTGTAAAAGCGTGCTGGATGTATCTCCCAAAGGAATGTACAGCACCGGTAACTACTGGCGCAATCAAAGCGATGCACTCGACGGGGTAACCGGTATTTATAATATTTTATTGGAAGAAGATTACACCGGCTTTAATGAGTTTGTATTCGATAACTGCTCGGACGACCAGGTACGCGGCGGTGACCACGATTATGACGGCGTGATAGAAGATTTCACTTATGATGCTTCTACCTACAGCGTAAGAGTAGGATGGAGATGGAAATATGAAACCATTAACCGCGCCAACAACGTACTGATCTATGTTCCTAAAATTACAGACATCGATCCGGCCATTAAGAACCGTTGTCTCGGAGAAGCACATTTCTTCCGTGCATTCGCCTACTGGCGCCTGCTGCTGATCTATGGCGAAGCTCCTATCATCACAGAAGATGACGTGCTTAAATCTTCCTATAACAAACCCAAAGTAACGGCAGATGAACTGCGTGCCCAGATAGAAAGCGACCTGCTGGCTGCCGCCGACCAGCTGCCGGAAACCTACGATGATGCCAACAAAGGCCGCGTAAGCAAAGGAACCGCCTGGGGCCTGTTATGCAAGCTGTATATGAACTGGTCGAAACTCGACAAAGCTATTGAATACGGCAATAAAGTAGTTAGCAATACTAACTATAAGCTGGCGCCTAACTACGCGGATAATTTCAGCGTAGCCACCGGCAACAATTCAGAAATGCTGCTCGCCGTTCAAACAGTAGATGGAAACGGCTACTCCGATTTCATCACCTACCATGCACCGCGTAACTGGAACGGATGGAGCTTCTTCTACCCTACTAAAGGACTGGTGGATGAATTTGAAGCAGGCGATCCCCGCAAAAATATCTGCATCATGCAGCCCGGCGACCAGGTGAATATTGGCACCGGTATTGCCACCTACGAGGCGTCGGCTTCCTGGAGCGGCTATCACTATAAAAAATTCTGTAGCTGGAAACCATCCGGCGGACTGGACTACTCCCTCAAAACACCGCTAATGCGCTCCGCAGATATTTATCTGCTGGTAGCAGAAGCAAAGATCCGTTTAAATGGCCCGGGCGCCGGCGACGCAGAATTGAATGCAGTCCGCAAACGCGCTTCCGCCACTTTACCCGCGGTAACCAATGCCGGTATGCCAGCACTGATGCACGAACGCAGAGTAGAGCTATGTGGGGAAAACGAGCGGCATCAGGACTTGCTCCGTTGGGATAAGGCCAACCTGGTAGATATTGTGGCGCTGTATAAAAAACCCAAACTGGCATACAATGGCGCTGTGATTACAAGAGGCGGGGCTGCACGCAATTTTACAAAGCCTAAGAATTACTTCTTCCCGATGCCGCAACAGGAAATCGACAGAAGTAAAGGAACATTGGTGCAGAATCCGAATTATTAGTCTTCATTATTATTTAGAACAAAAGAGGGCGCCTCAAAATAATTGAGGCGCCCTCTTTTGTTCTTCAAAAAAAAGTGAATACTACCTGTTACCAGGTAGACAAACAACCCCACAAACCAGTATTTTCAATCGAAAAACCCGTCCGGGTACATTCTTTGAGTATTTTTATGCCAACGAATAAAAATAAAGAGAATGAAAAAATCACTCACATTTATTGCTTTGCTATCCTTCTCCATGATGTTGTTTTCCTGTGGCGGAAAAGATGATGATCCAACACCTGAACCACCTGCAGGTGAATCCAGCTGGAAACTGGGTAACTATACTTATACGAGAGGCGCCTCTGCGCAGGATATCACCGGTGCTTTAGTAGGAATGACAGTTACCACCTCAGGTGATGGCGGCAATCATGGCGTTTACTCTGGCAGCGCATTAACGGCTGTTTTTGTGGGGGCATTAGGAGCTGGAAAATATACGCTGACGACCAGCAGTGTTATGGCCGCCAATCCAGCCGTACGTTATATGACACTTGGCTGTGCGGTTGGTACTGCGGTGACCACAGGCGCCGTTGAATATGCAGCAACTGCCACTTCCGGAGGCACCGCTGATGTAACGGTAGATGGCAATGGAAAATACCATATTAACATCTCCACCCCGGTAACGCTGGTTAAAGCGGCGGTAACAGGCGGTGGGATTCCCGGAGCGCCTAACACCTACACTTTAACGATTAAAAATGCTTATTAATAAGGGGGCATTAAATACAAAAAGGGCGTCTCAATTATTTTTGAGACGCCCTTTCCTTTTTATTTTACTTCTTTATTTTACAGAGAACTTATACACCGTCGTCTGTGAAAACGTTTCACCTGGTTTCAGGATTACGTTCGGGAAAGACGGCTGATTGGGAGAATCAGGGAAGTGTTGCGTTTCCAGGCAAAGCGCAGCGTTCTGCACATATTTTTGTCCGTTGCGTGTATTCGTGAGCGTGCCATCCAGGAAGTTACCTGTATAGAACTGAATACCGGGCTGGGTTGTAGCTACTTCCATATAGCGGCCGCTGGTTGGATCATACAGGGTGGCAATGGTTTCCAGCACGCCTTCCTGTTTGTCCAGTACCCAGTTATGATCATAACCGCCTTTTACTTTACCAATATCAGTACCAATCTTTTTGGCAGTAGTAAAATCCATTGGGGTACCTTTTACCGGGTCCAGTTTGCCGGTGGGGATCAGCTTATCATTTACCGGGGTATAGCGGCTTGCCTTCAGGGACAGTTCATGTCCGAGGATGGTGCTGTCTTTTCCGGCAGACAAATTAAAATACGCGTGGTTGGTCAGGTTTACCGGGGTAGGTTTATCCGTGGTAGCCTTGTAGGTGATCTGCAGGGCGTTATCCGGTGTAAGCGTGTACACAACGGTAGCCTGCAGGTTACCGGGATATCCTTCTTCGCCGTCTTTGCTGTTATATACCAGTTGAAGGCTGCTGTCGCCCGCAGGAGTGGCAGCCCACACTACTTTATCAAATCCTTTCAATCCGCCGTGAAGCGTGTTGCCGTTATTGTTAGGAGCCAGTTTATATTCCTTGCCATCCAGTGTAAATTTCGCGTTGGCAATACGGTTGGCGTAGCGGCCTATCAGTGCGCCAAAGTAAGGTTGTCCTTTTTGCTGGTAGCCGGAAAGTGAGTCGTAAGACAATACCACATTGCCTTTCTGTCCTTGTTTGTCGGCGGTAATGATGTCCGTGATGGTACCACCGTAGTTCAGGATCTTTACTTCCATTCCGTTTGCATTCTTCAGGGTATACTGCAAAACTTCCTGGCCATCAACCTGGCCAAAGCTTTGCGGACCAGCTGTTACAGCTGTTGCTGTGGAATCCTTACTTTCTTCCGTCTTCGCAGCATTGTTGTTGCAGGAAGCCAGCATGGTGCCACCGGAGATAACGAGGGCGGTTAGCGCCTTAAAGTTCATGTCCATAACGTATTTTGATGTTAAGTGAAAAAGAGTCATTAAATATCGGGATAATCCGGCTAAAGTCAAATATTTTTATTTGAAATTTATTGTCACAAGAACAATTAAAACGCTATTGATTAAAATACGTGTACTTTCTGTCAATAATGGGAAAGTAAGTATACCGCGGGCGAATTAGCTTTAACCTGTTAAATACTGATGAAATGAAAAGACTGATCATTACGGGATTGTTGCTGGCCGGCAGCCTTCCCCTGTACTATAGCGCCTGTGCCCAATCTTATGTACCGGAGTGGAAAGAAAGCAAGATGAAAGTGTTGCCAACAGCCACCATTAAAGCATATCCCTTCCCGATAACGGAAGTCACCCTCCTGGATGGTCCCTTTAAAACGGCCATGCAGGCGGATGCACAATACCTTTTAAAGATAGATCCCGATCGTTTGCTGTCGGCTTTCCGCACCAATGCAGGACTGCCAGCCAAAGGGAAGCAATATGGCGGCTGGGAAACCGGCGGGCTCGCAGGCCACACAATGGGACATTATTTATCGGCCTGCGCCATGCAGTACGCGGCTACTAAAGACACCGCCTATCTTAACCGCGTGAATTACCTGGTAAGCGAGCTGGCCCTGTGCCAGCAAAACCGCCGCAACGGCTATATCGGGGCTTTCCCCAACGATAATAAGCTGTGGTCCGAAATTGCCGCAGGAGATATCCGCTCCAGGGGCTTCGACCTCAACGGCGGCTGGTCGCCCTGGTACACCGTACACAAAATTATGGCCGGGTTACTGGATGCATGGCTTTATTGCAATAACGCTGAAGCATTACAGGTAAACAAAGGTATCGCCGACTGGACCGGCAACATCATCAAAAACCTGTCGGAAGAACAGATGCAGAAAATGCTGATCTGCGAATATGGCGGGATGGCAGAAACACTGGTGAATACTTACGCCCTCAGCGGTGATAAAAAGTACCTCGATCTCTCCTACCGCTTTTATGATAAACGTATTCTTGATTCCCTGGCTATCGGGAAAGATATCTTACCCGGTAAACACTCCAATACCCAGATCCCCAAAGCCATTGCCAGCATCCGCAGGTATGAGCTGAATAAAGATCCCAAAGACGCCGCTATTGCCCGGTATTTCTGGGAGGTAGTAACCAGGGATCACTCCTATGCCAATGGTGGCAACAGCAACTATGAATACTTCGGGCCTGCAAGACAGCTCAATGAAGCGCTGACAGACAATACCACCGAAACCTGTAATACCTATAACATGCTCAAGCTCACCAGGCACCTGTTTGCACTGGAGCCACAGGCGCGTTTAATGGACTATTACGAAAAAGCATTGTACAATCATATTCTTGCTTCACAGCATCACGAAACCGGCATGATGTGTTACTTTGTTCCGCTCCGCATGGGTGGCCATAAAGAATACAGCGATGAGTTTGAAACCTTTACCTGCTGCGTGGGTTCAGGAATGGAGAATCATGTAAAATACGGTGAAAGCATCTACTACCGCGGCGCCGATGGCAGCCTGTTTGTGAACCTCTTTATTCCTTCCATACTTGAATGGAAAGATAAAGGCATCAAAGTAAAACAGGAAAACAACCTGCCGGCAGATAATCGTGTAACCCTCACCGTTAGCACAAAGAAAACAACGTCATTTACCCTGCGCATCCGTAAACCGGTGTGGGCACGCCCGGGTATTACGCTGAAAGTAAATGGTGCGGAACAATCATTACAAACAGATGAAAGCGGTTACTTCATTATTACACGGAGCTGGAAAAACAACGACCAGGTAACGCTTACCCTGCCAGCCGATGTTTATACAGAAGCACTTCCCGATAATCCCAACAGGCAGGCATTATTTTATGGTCCGGTGTTATTATCCGGTATTCTCGGGGAGAAAGAACCCGATCCGGTAAGCGGCGTACCCGTACTCGTAACGCCCAACCAGCAGCCCGGTACCTGGATCAACCGTACCGATGATCATAACACTTTACTCTTCCGCACTGCCGGTACCGCGCAACCAAAGGATGTTGCACTCACTCCTTTTTACCAGACCCGCAATGAATACTACACCGTATACTGGGATGTATTTACGCCGCAAAGCTGGGAGGAGCAACAGGTGAAATATGCTGCCGCCAAAAAAGCGCAGCAGGAGCTGGATGCACGCACTACAGATATTCTTCGTCCGGGTGAAATGCAACCGGAACGTGATCATGAATTCACCGGCGAAAAAACCAGCACTGAAGAAGAACACGGACGTAAATGGCGCATCGCCTGGCCCGGAGGATATTTTTCCTTTAACATGAAGGTAGATCCCAACTCCCGTCATTCGCTGCAATGCACTTACTGGGGCATGGATAACCGGGGCCGCACCTTTGATATCATCGTAGACGGCACAACCATTGCTACAGAAGATATCAACAAATTCAAGGAAAGCAGGTTCTATCCTGTCTCTTACGCCATCCCTGAACATCTCACAAAAGGAAAGCAAAGCGTGAATATCCGTTTTGTACCAAAAGCCAACAACAGCGCAGGTCCGCTGTATGGTTGCAGAATGATAAAAGAATAAAGAAACAGGCGTTAGCGGAGTGGTCCCGCTAACGCCTGTTTTATTTCCCTGCCGCCGGTATATGCGCTTCAGATCACTATTTATTTATCTTCACCCTGATCACATAAAAAGACCACGGCGCTATATCCGTCCGGATTGTTTTTCCTTTGATGTCTATATTTTTTTCTTCCGGAGAGATGCTGATGGGCTTGTCCAGCGAATTGAGGCCCTGAAGGTCATTGCTTCCCAGGGTAATTAACCTGCCGTTGGCAGCAATGCTTTTTACACCCTGCACCGCCACTGCTACAGGCTTAACGGTAGCAGCAGTATTTATCAGTTTTATTACCAGTTCACCGGTGGCCTTATCTACTACCGTAGACGCATATACGCTATCCTGTCCGCTGATCACCTGGTTGCCTTTCAGCATTGGTACCACATCGGTGCCTTTGTTATTGGCATATAATTTCTGTACATAGTAGTTAGGCGTGCCATAAGATCGCAGGTTATCAAACCAGATGAGGTCGGGCGACCACTGCCATCCGTCCACATGCGCCAGCAGGGGGGCGTAGGAAGCCATTACCACCAAATCGGCATTACGCTCCAGTCCAGTCATGAAGGCGGCTTCTGCCAATGCAGACTGCCAGTTGTTTTTATTTTCGCCATTGTTTACTCCTTTGGTATGCGCTGCATATTCACCGGCAAAAATCTTCGGGCCTTTACGGTCGTAGGAATCATAGCGTGCTGCATTGCTGAGGAACCACTCCGGGGAGCTGTAGTAGTGCTCGTCGAGGATATCCGCATTCAGTTTACGCAGCGTATCGTTGAGGAAAGTAAATTTATCGCCGTCCGGGCCGGGGCCAAGACTATTCACCAGCTTAATATCCGGGTATTTGCTTTTAATGGCTTTTGCAAAAATGGTGTAGCGTTCCACGTATTGCGGCCCCCACTGCTCGTTGCCTACGCCCATCATTTTAAGGTTAAATGGCGCCGGGTGGCCCATCTTTGCGCGGAGTGCGCCCCACTTTGTATTTACATCGCCATTCGCAAATTCAATCAGGTCCAGTGCATCCTGAATATAAGGATCCAGTTCATTCACAGCTACTACTTCCGCGCTGTTAAACTGGCAGGCCATGCCACAGTTGAGGATCGGTAACGGCGACGCCCCTATGTCTTCCGACAGCTGGAAGTATTCAAAGAAGCCAAGTCCGAACGACTGGAAGTAGTCCGGTGTGGCGCGATGCGCAAACTCGTTGTTCCAGCGGTTGATGATCAATTCGCGGTCGTTGACATCCCCTACTGTTTTTTTCCACTGGTAACGGTTTACCAGCTCCCGCCCCTCCACGATACAGCCACCGGGAAACCGGATAAAGCCGGGATGCAGGTCGGCCAGCAATTGTACCAGATCGGCGCGCAGCCCGTTGCTCCGTTCCTTCCAGGTATGTTGCGGGAACAGGGAAATCATATCAACATCTATTACCCCCTGACCGCTGAAAGTCACCTTCAGCTTGCCTTTTGCCGCTGCGGCGGTGGCGGTGAAACTGGCTTTATACTGTTGCCAGCTGCTGCCGTTGGGCGCTACGGTGGTACTGCCTATTTCTTTACCGGCATCATCCAGTAACGTAACGGTAAGCTTTACGGCGGCGCCTTCCTGTTGACGGGCATACAAAGAGAAATTGTACTGCTCGCCGGCTTTAATACCCATGCCACGGAAACCTTCATTCACTATTTCAAAGCTACGTGTAGCCGGCATCGTTATCCTGGCAAAACGGGGATTGGAGGGATGCTCTTCCTTACGGTTAAGAACCAGTATTTGCCCGTTGGATACCGCATCCTTTGGAATGCTCCAGCCCATGAGCGGCGTACTGAATTCAAAGGAACGGTTCTTGACCAGCTCCGCATAAATACCGCCGTCAGCGCTGAGGTTAATGTCTTCAAAGAAAATACCCCACATGTTGGGCGATACCGGCGTTTTTATTTCGCCGGCCTTCACCGTGAAATTCAGTGGTTGCTGCGCTGCTAACGGGATCGTATGTACGCCCATCAGCATGGTGAATGCCGCAATAATACGTTGTGCTTTCATATGTAATTATTCCAGTTTTTTCTTGCCCGGAGAGCGGTACCATTATTATTCAATGGCTTCCCGCAACTGCATGGAGTGCATTTGTTCTTTTCATAACGGAAATTCATTTTTCACACAGGATACTGATATCCTGGTGGAATACACCGGAATTTACGAAGACTGCTCTAAATTGATCCTGCCTGTTAACGGCGCCGGACAATGGCATCAGATTATGGCACCTTGCGTTTCAATTGTCAATTAAACAAGTATGTAATATTGGCTAAAAAGTGTTCCGGGGGAACACGACGATCGATTATTTCTATAACAAGACTAAATTAAGGGATCTTTTTTAATTGTCAAAATTACAATTAAATAATCCGGTTCCTCCCTCACCCTCCATTGTTATGCTGCAGCATGTGCGGATCAGGCACAAAGTTCAGGAAGGCATGGAAATTGGCGTTGTATTTTTTCCGGTCGATCCTGTAATAAAAGGCGCCCTTCTTGGAGCTTAGCTTGTCTTTGTCCGTAAGCTTTACCAGCAGTTTGGTAGACAGGATCTTGCGGCTGAAGTTACCCTTATCAAAAGAGATGTTGTAAACAGATTCGTACAGGTGTTGTAATTGAGGAATGGTGAACTTGCCCGGCAACAGTTCCAGCAGCAGCGGGTGCAATGCGGCTTTATAACGCAGCTTCTCCTTTGCCAGGTCTACCATCGCTTTATGATCGAAGATCAGGTCCGGGTGATGGTTAATAGGAAACCATACAGCGTGGAAATCTTCATTCAGCTGCTGTTTGTATTTCTGGATATCGATCAGTGCGGTATAGGCAACTGATACGGTACGTTCCACGGTGTCACGGGAAGGAGAACTGAAAGTATGGAGCTGCTCCATATAAATGCCATCCAGTCCGCTGAGATTTTTCAATACCCTGCTGGCGGCATCTTCAGCGCTTTCGTGTTCCTGTATAAAGCCGCCTACGAGGCTCCACTGCCCTTTACAGGGTTCAAACCCTCTTTGTATCAGCAGCAGTTTCATTTCCTGGCCATCGAACCCAAAAATGATACAATCAACGGCGAACAATAACCGGGTCTGCTGCGAATATCTTTTCATAACGATAAATTAGGCGGTGAAAGTACAAATTAATGGCGGGTATTTTTAAGGGTTTTGTCTTGCCGTGGCAAAACAAAACCCTTGAAAATATTACCAGAACTTGATGTACAAAGCAGATAACAACAGCAATGTGATTACAATCAGCACGGTGGTAGCCGGGGTGATCTTAAACATGGTCTTATCAAGTACAAAGGCTTTCGGATTCACTTTTGGTCCGGCAAAGCTGATAGCGATCATTACGATCATCGTAAACATGAAGGCCAGTCCCATACAAATGAGGAAAGGAATTTCGTACCCGCCTTTGCCATTTGGATAAGCGGTATAGAAAATAGTTTCATGACCCAATACGGCAGGTGCAAACTGGTTGAAGAAAACACACAGCGTGAAGCCGGTAATAACCCCTGCTACCGCAGCGGCGCCGGTAGTGCGTTTCCAGAACATACCCAGCAGGAACATGGCAAATACGCCTGGACTGATAAAGCCGGTATATTTCTGGATAAAGGTAAATCCACCTTCTCCGCCAATACCCAGTAAATCGTTCCAGGTAAAGAGGATGCCCAGCAACATGGCAGCTACCACGGTGATGCGACCGGTCCATACCAACTTTGCTTCAGAGGCATCCTTCTTAATATATTTACGGTAAATATCCAGTGTAAAAATAGTGGAGATACTATTGGCCTTACCCGCCAGAGACGCTACAATGGCAGCGGTTAATGCCGCTATAGATAAGCCTTTCAGCCCGGACGGCAGGAAGCCGAGAATCGCTGTATAGGCGCCATCTTTACTGGACAGGCCAGGCAGGTGGCCATTTTTTTGCAGCACATACGCCGCAATACCTGGCAGCATCACAATGATAGGCATCATGAGCTTCAGTAAACCCGCAAAGAGTATACCGTTACGGGCAGTTTGCAAATTGGCTCCCAACGCACGTTGTGTGATGTACTGGTTGCAACCCCAGTAGTTGAGGTTCACAATCCACTGGCCGGCGGCATACATCAGGATGCCTGGAAGCACCAGGTACTTGTTGATATATTCCTGCGAAGAATTAGCATCTGGTTTTGCGAGGATCATATGAAAGTGATCCGGCGCATCTTTCATAAGGGCGTTGAAACCAGCCAGGGCGTCGTGTCCCAGGCCAAACTTCTCACTCACCAGCGTTAAGGCCATGTAGGTAGTTGCCAGTCCGCCGATGATCAACACGCCTACCTGGATCACATCCGTATAACCGATTACTTTCATACCGCCAAGCGTAATGATGATGGCAAATACAGAAAGCGCAATCATTACCACATGCAGGTATTCCCCTCCTAACAGGCCGTTGATAGCTAATGCGCCGAGGTATAGAATGGAGGTGAGGTTAACGAACACATAGAGAAATAACCAGAAGATAGCCATGATCAATGCTACCGTTTCATTATACCGCGTTTTCAGGAACTGCGGCATGGTATAAATTTTATTCTTCAGGTAGATAGGAATAAACCAAACTGCAATAATGATAAGGGCAATCGCGGCAACCCATTCATAGGCCGCTACAGCAATCCCAACGAAATAGCCATCTCCGCTCATGCCGATAAACTGCTCCGCAGAAATATTTGACGCAATCAGTGAAGCACCAATTGCCCACCAGGTAAGGGTTCCCTCAGCGAGGAAGAAGTCTTTTGTATTCGTTTCTGTTTTCTTTTTTCGTCTGTATATCCAGTAACCATATACGGAAACAATAATGAAATAAGTAATGAAGACGAGTATATCGCCGGTGGAAAGGATGTTTTGCATAACGGGCAGTTTATTTGCTTTTGCTTTAAGAAGATGGCATGTTATAAAGCAGCCGGCGGCGATGCCCAAGCACCTGCCGCCGGTGGGTGGAATTATTTATAGGATACATCGTTCCAGCGCAGTTCATTCTTGAACTCGCGCAGGTCGGTATTCTTCCCTATCAGTGCCAGTTCAATACCTGCCATTTCTGCAAAGTCCTGCATATGTGTGGAGGTAAGGTTTTGGCTGTAACAGGTATGATGGGCGCCACCAGCCAGTATCCAGGCGGTGCAACCTTTCTTCATGTCGGGATAAGGCTTCCATAACACGCGGGCTACCGGCAGCTTTGGCAGATCCTGTGGTGGTTCCACCGCTTCTACTTCATTTACCAACAGGCGGAAACGGTTGCCCATGTCTACTAAAGAGGCGTTGATAGCCGGTCCTGCGGCGGAGTTGAATACCAGTCTTACCGGATCAGCCTTTCCACCTATGCCCAGCGGATGCTTCTCACATGATGGTTTTCCGCTGGCAATGGATTCACAGATCTCCAGCATATGGGAACCCAGCACCATTGGATTAGACGGATCAAAGTGATAGGTATAATCTTCCATGAAAGAGTTGCCGCCGGGTAAACCGCTGCCCATTACTTTCATGGCCCGCACCAGCGCCGCTGTTTTCCAGTCGCCTTCACCGGCAAAGCCGTACCCGGCTTTCATCAGGCGTTGCACTGCAATGCCCGGCAGTTGGATCATACCGTGCAGGTCTTCAAAGGTATCGGAGAAGCCCTTGAAGTTTCCGTCTTCCAGGAATGCTTTCAGGCCGAGTTCTATGCGTGCTGCATCTTTCAATGCGGGGTCCTGCAGCAGTGCGGAAGATATCGTATATGCGTCACCGTATTCTTTTACGAGGGAAGCCACGGCTCCATCGGAAATACCATTGATCACACTTACGAGATCGCCTATACCGTGGGTGTTGCAGGAGAAGCCCAGTTTGGATTCCGCTTCTACCTTATCGCCGTCGGTTACTGCTACGAAGCGCATGTTATCACCAAAGCGGACAAAGCGTGCGCCCTGCCAGTCGTGCCAGCCGGCGGCTACCCTTGCCCAGGCGCCCAGTTCATCCAGTACTTCCGGGTCCTGCCAGTGGCCGGTGATCACCTTGCGGCTCATGCGCATGCGGCTCATCATAAATCCGAACTCACGATCGCCGTGTGCGCTCTGGTTCAGGTTCATGAAGTCCATATCTATTTCGCTCCAGGGAATATCGCGGTTGAATTGGGTGTGCAGGTGACAGATGGGTTTGGATAATGCTTTCAGACCGCGGATCCACATTTTGGCCGGGGAGAAAGTATGCATCCAGGTGATCACACCGATACAGTTGGGAGCAGCATTGGCTTCCATGCATACGGCGTAAATTTCATCGGGTGTTTTTACAGTAGGTTTGTAAACCACGGTAACGGGTATACGTGCATCCTTATGCAGGGAGGCGGCTATTTCCTGGCTGTGAGCGGCTACCTGTTTCAATGTTTCTTCTCCGTACAGGTGCTGACTGCCGGTAACGAACCAGATCTCGAAATTTTTCAGATTAATCATGTTGCTTGGTTTATTGCCCGTAATAGGAATTGGGGCCGTGTTTACGTTCAAAATGTTTCCGGATCAGCGCATCTTTCAGTCGCGGTGCATTCCCGTTAATCGACTCAGTGAGATACGCCATTTGTGCCACTGATTCCAGTACGGCGCTGTTATATACTGCTTTGGCGGGAGTTTTTGCCCAGGTGAAGGGCGCATGGTTTCCTACCAGGATCATTTCAATGTCTTCGTAGGTGAGTCCCCGTTCCGTCAGTGCATTCATGATCTGGAAGCCGGTCTGGTATTCGTAGTCGCCGGCAATCATCTCGTCAGACATGGGCGGGGCGCAGGGAATATCCACCGTATTATGATCGGCGTGGGTGGTGCCATAGATAGGAATATCGCGCTGACTCTGTGCCCATGCGGTAGCATAAGTGGAGTGGGTATGCACGATACCGCCAATATGTTCCCAATGCTTATACAATACCGCGTGGGTGAGGGTATCAGAAGAAGGGCGCAGTTGCCCGTCTACTGTTTTACCATCAAAGTCCACGATCACCATTTTTTCGGGAGATAGTTCCGCATAGGGAACGCCGCTGGGTTTGATGGCAAACACGCCCAGCTCCCGGTCGGCCGCACTAACGTTTCCGAAAGTGAAGATGACCAGTCCCAGTGCAGGCAGTTGCATATTGGCTTCGTATGCGGCCTGCCGGATATGTTGATACTGTTGCATACAAAAATTAGTCAATAGTGATGGCGGCAGTAAATGCGCCTAATGCTTTATACTTCTGGTACCTGTTTTCGTATATGCCGGCACGTTGGGCATCCGGGTGATAGGTTACTTCAAATCCCTGACCCATTGCTTCCATTGCATCTTCCACCCTGTTAAACAATCCTGCGGCAGTGGCAGCAAACATGGCCGCACCGAGTGCACAGGTTTGTTCTGAGCGGTGAATACGGATGGGCATATTCATTACATCGGCCATCATTTGCATGATGAACGCAGATTTTTTGGCTACGCCGCCGATACCTATCAGTCCTTTTACGGGAACACCTTCCCTTTCAAATCTTTCCACGATGGCTTTGGCGCCAAAGCAGGTAGATTCCGCCACGGTGCGGAAAATGCGGGGCGCGTCTGTAGCGAGGTTCAGGCCGGTGAGGGTACCTTTGAGCGACTGGTCCGCGTCTGGTGTACGGCGGCCGTTGAGCCAGTCGATACCCAGTTCGCTGTGTTCTTCCGGTGGGATCTGCGCCGCCTGTTTGGCCAGTTCGGTGATCATCCTTCCGGAAGTTTCCTGCGCCAGCTTAGCGGCAGTTTCCGCATCAATCAGGGAAGACGATGGCAGGAGATGTTGTAACGGCCACGCCAGTACGTTGCTGAACCAGGCATATGCGTCGCCAAAGGCCGACTGTCCCGCTTCCATGCCCATCATACCGGGGATCACGGAGCCGGGTACCTGTCCGCAGATACCTTTTACCAGTTTATGTTTCATTTCCTCCATTGGCGCTACCAGCATATCGCAGGTAGAAGTGCCCATCACCTTGCTGAGGTGGTAGGGTTCTATTTGTCCGCCTACAGCACCCATGTGCGCATCAAACGCACCGATGCCAATCACTACACTGGTGGGAAGCCCCAATCGCTCTGCCCATTCGGGACAAAGATGACCTGCGGCTTCGCCGGATGTATATGTTTTTGTAAAGAGCTTTTGTGTGAATCCCTGCAGTAAAGGATCGATGGCGGAGAAGAAAGCATCCGGCGGAAGGCCGCCAAATTCTTCTGCAAACAGCGCTTTATGTCCTGCGCTGCAAACACCGCGTTTCAGCTGGCTGATATGTTTCCCGCCGGAAAGGAGGAACGGTATCCAGTCGCAATGCTCCACCCAGGAATGAGTGGCGTTTCTAACGGTTTCATCTACACGAAGAATATGCAGCAGCTTTGCCCAGAACCATTCCGACGAGTAAATGCCTCCCACAAAGCGGAGATAATTTTCTTCAAACGTAGCGGCGGTGGCGTTGATGGCAGCAGCTTCCTTCAGTGCGGTATGATCTTTCCATAACACAAACATGGCGTTCGGGTTATCGTGGAAGGCCGGTGTGAGCGCCAGCGGCGTACCCGTTTCATCAACAGCTACCGGTGTGGAACCAGTGGTATCTACCGAAATCGCTTTAATATTGGCAGCAGCTCCGGGACCTGCCTGTTGCAGGCATTGGCGGATGGTGGTTTCCAGCCCTTCTACGTAATCCAGCGGGTGCTGGCGGAACCGGCTCTGGGCTGCGTTGCAGTACAGGCCGTCTTTCCAGCGTGGGTAATAAAATACTGCCGAGGCGATTTCATTCCCGTTATGCACATCTACGATGATAGAACGTACCGAGTCGGTACCGTAGTCTACCCCTATTACCCAGGATGAATTCATATTGAATGTTATATTGACACTTATAAAAAAAGGCAAAAAATTACGAATGACGGCGGGTGGGTAAATATTGACTGGATTCCAGTTCAGTCAATCCACCACGCCGTTATTCGTTACTTTAACTCCAGCACTACTACTGAATAAGGAGGCAGTTTTACGCTGACCGTGTTATTTTTTAGCGTAGCGCCTTTAAAATCCACCGGTTTAATATTATCCGGCTTTGTAAAGCTGTTATAGTTCTGCAACTTGGCAGAGGCCAGCAGTTTACCGCTGATGGCTTTATATGCCTGGCTGCGGGTGTCCAGCGTTACTTCCTGTGTTTTATGGGCATCAATATTCACGAGGGAAATATGCGTGATGCCATTTTTATCTTTGGAAGCAGAAGCAGAAACTGCCGGCAGCTTTTCGTTTTCAAACGTATAGTCGTTGGAGTGAATATCTACCGGGATGAGTGTAGCATCCTGGTGTACGTTATACATCTCCATTACATAATAAGTAGGTGTGAGTACCATCTGATCTCCTTTGGTAAGAATAACAGATTGCAGAACATTAATGGCCTGTGCGAGGTTGGCCATACGCACGCGGTCGGAGTGATTATTAAAGATGTTCAGCGTAGCGCCGGCAATCATGGCATCGCGCATGGTGTTCTGCTGGAACAGGAAGCCGGGATTCGTTCCCCCCTCCACGTTATACCATCCGCCCCATTCGTCTACCAGGAGCGCTATCTTTTTCTTCGGATCATATTTATCCATGATCGCTGTATGCTTGCTGATTAAGGTGTCCATCAGCAGGGCAGATTTCATGGTAGCGAAATATTGTTTCTCCGTAAAATCAACCGCATCGCCTTTATGGTTCCAATCCACCGTAGAGTAATGGTGAAGGGCAACGCCATCGAGTAAATTTGCAGGGATGTTTTTCATGAGTACTTCCGTCCAGTTGTAATCTCCGTCGCTGGCGCCGGAAGCAATACGAAAGAGAGGCGCATTTTTCCAGTCGCTTTGCATGAAGGTGGCAAACTTGCGGTAAAGATCCGCATAGTATTCAGGACGCATATTACCGCCACAGCCCCAGGCTTCATTGCCTACACCCCAGTAGCGTACCTTCCACGGCTCTTTACGGCCGTTTTGCTGACGCAGGTCAGACATCGGGCTTTTACCGGCGAAGTTGGTATACTGCACCCAGTCGGCCAGCTCCTGCGCAGTACCGCTACCCACGTTACCGGACAGGTAAGGCTCTGCTCCCAGTTCCTCGCACATGTTGAGGAAGTCGTGCGTGCCAAAACTATTATCTTCCGTTACATTTCCCCACCAGGTATTTACAATGGTGGGTCTTTTATCTTTCGCCCCTATCCCGTCTTTCCAGTGGTAGGTATCTGCGAAGCAGCCACCCGGCCAGCGGAGATTGGGTATTTTCATTTTACGCAACGCCGCGATCACGTCTTTGCGTACCCCGTTGGTATTGGGGATATGGGAAGTATCACCCACATAAAAACCACCATAGATGCAATTTCCCAGGTGCTCCGCAAAATGACCATAGATATTGCGGTTGATAACTTGAGTTGGCGCATCCGGACGAAAGGTAACTGTATTTTGCGCTTGTGTTGTTTGCGTGGAAAGCAACAGGCCCAGGATACCCGTACGGATATAACGATATTGTTTTTTCATAACGAGGTTTTAAAAAATCCGGTATAACAGCACTGTTTTGCTGCGACAATTCAAAAGAACAAAATAATTGTCACATTTACAATTAAAACAGTAAAAAAAACATTTAAAGGCAACGAAAGACCTATCTATGGCTTATTTCACCCGGTAAATATTTTTTCAGGAAAGATGGAAATCATCAAGATAGTGCGGATTTACCGCCGGGTATTATAAATGGGATGGATGGTTTGGCCGAACGTTAGCGCCCGCCGGTCCAACCGGCGATATTGCCGTTATTAATTTACTGCGGCGGCTTTTCAATTCACACCGGAATTTCGATATTTGCGTAAAAATCTGCACAATCCATTCTTATGCCATTCACCAACCTGGAACTCTTGTCCCTTTGTTTGTTATTATTAGCGGGCTGTGTGCATTCCCCATCTCCCGGAAAAAAAACATTAACAGCAGATACTGTTGCGCTGCCGGCAGAACAACATATGATTATGCCGGCCGGTTCGCGGCCTGTGGACATTGAAGAAGACAGTATGTTTATACCCGCCGACGCCGAAATACGTATACTCACTGCCACGAAAACGGTAACCGGCACCAGGTACCCTGAGTATATACAACAGTGTAATACCTGGAAGCTCAGTAATCCTGATATTGAAAAGATTTTCCGTAACAGCCAGCCGGCAGAGAATGCTGTGATCCACTACCTGTACAGTACAATGGAATGTGAGGTAAGGGGACAGGTAATGATTAACGGCGATACCTACCAGTATATCATTAATGCCGGTTCCTGGTTTCGTTTGTATAACCGCCACCATAGCTATTCTTATAGCTGCTCCGCAGAAAACTGCCGGTATTTGTTCCTGGAACATGAGGAGGAACATGACGGGAAGTAAATTTAGCCGGAAGAATTACCTTTGCTTAATTTTTTTACTATGAGGCATTTTATACTGGCGAGTACGTCCACGTTGTTTGGAGAGGCCTACCTGGCGTATCTGCAACCCGCCATGAAGGCATTGTATGCAGGAGTGGAAGAAATTGTGTTTGTTCCGTTTGCCCGTCCGGGTGGTATTTCCCACGACGATTATACCAGCAGAGCGGCGGAAGCTTTTGGAGAGATTGGCATCCGCGTGCGCGGACTCCATACCTTTGATGATCCGGCAGCAGCCATTAAAAATGCCAAAGGATTTTTTACGGGAGGCGGCAACACCTTCCTGCTGGTAAAGCAATTACATGAACAGGGGCTGATGCCTGTACTCCGCGATGCAGTGAACAACGGCGCCCCCTATATGGGATGCAGCGCCGGCAGCAACATCGGGGGAGTAACCATGCAAAATACCAACGACATGCCCATTGTGTACCCACCCAGTTTTGAAACAATGGGACTGATCCCTTTCAATCTTAATCCACACTACCTGGACCCGCAGCCCGGCTCACAGCATATGGGCGAAACCCGTGAAACGCGTATCAGGGAATACCATACCCAAAATACCACGCCGGTACTTGGGCTGAGAGAAGGCAGCTGGATCTATGCACAGGGCGATACGTTAACCCTTAAAGGCACGCTGAGCGCCAGGATCTTTGAAGCTGGTAAAGACCCTTACGAACTACCCGCAGGCAGCTCCCTGATCCATCTGAAATAAAAATCGGGGCGACCCTTTAAAAGAACAATCATTCTTTTATCTTTGCGCCATGCGCGCAAAAGACGACAATAAAGAATGGACCATCCGGGAAAAGGCCATAGAAATGATTGTTCATGAAGGCTTTGATGGCCTGAGCATGCATAAACTGGCCAAGGCGGCCAACATTTCTGTGTCTACCATCTATATCTATTTCCGGAACCGTGAAGATCTGCTGAACCAGTTATATACGGCAGTAGTGGAAAATTTTGTGCAACATAGCCTGAAAGGGTTTGACCCCGACATGGACTTTGAAACAGGTTTATGGCTGCAATGGAAAAACAGGTATGAATATGTACTAAGCAATCCGCTGCATTACCATTTCTCAGAACAGTTCCGTAACTCCCCCCTGATCAAAAGGCAGGACGATGCACCGGAAATTGCTTTCAAAAAGGCAATGCAGCGGTTTGTGGCAAATGCAGCAGAGAAAGGCCAAATAGTGAACCTGCTACCGGAAGTATTCTGGGCCCTTGCCTATGGCCCGTTCTATACCCTTGTTAAATTCCACCTCGATAGCTCGGCGATGTCCGGCGTTCCTTTTTCACTGAGTGATGAACTGTTACAACTAACCTTTCAGCGCACCATGAGGGCACTGCGGGTGTAAGGAAATTACAAACTCAATCCGCCATCGCAACGTATTACCGTTCCCGTTATATTACCATTACGCATCAGGAAAAGAATAGTATCTGCTACTTCTTCAGGCTCTCCTACCCTGCCAACAGGCAATTGAGACGCATACTGCTGAAAAGTGGCTGCTTTGGCATCTGCCGGGAGGAAGTCCCACCATGCCGTATTTACCACACCCGGTGAAACAGCGTTTATGCGTAACGGTTGTATTTCTTTCGCAATGGAAGGAATCATCAGTTCCAGGGCGCCATTGATAGCTGCCAGTCCGGATACGCCCGGCGCCTTGCTGATAGCCGAAATAGCGGTGATCAATGTGATGCTGCCACCTTTATTCACGTAAGGCAACGCCGCCTGGAGCGTGTTCAGCTGCGGCCAGAACTTGCCTTCAAAGCCATCGCGCAGGTCCTGTAACGACAGGTCCGCAAAATTACCGGCGCCTTTGGCGCCGCTCAACGCAATCACCAGGTGGTCAAAATTGCCCTGCGAATGAAAAAATTCATCCAGTTCTTTCCGGTTGTTGCTGTCCAGCGCCGCTGTTTGAATACCGGGGTTTTCTTTTGCTGCTGCTGCGAGCTTTGCAGCAGCTCGGCCGGTAACGGTTACATTCGCTTTTTCTTTTACCAGTATTGCGGCGGTAGCCAATCCTATTCCGGAGGAGCCACCGGCAATAATTACTTTTTTACTTTCAAATGAGTCCGACATGTTATTGCTGTTTTATACCCACAAAGTTGGGGTATAATATGCCGTTCACTGTTACCGGAATGATGCATCGTATTAACCCGATCATGCATTTTTACGGAATGCCAGCGGCGTTTGCCCGGTCTGCTCCCGGAAGAAGCGGTTAAACCCTGCCGGGTCGCTGAAATTGAGCTGGTAAGAGATTTCTGCCACCGAAGTATCCGTATACCGTAACACCGCTTTCGCCTCCTGCACCAGCATTTCTGCAATAGCATCAGAAGCCGTGTGGCCCGTTACCTCTTTCACCATACGGTTAAGATGATTAGGCGTAACACCCAGCAATGCGGCATAATCTGCTACTCTTTTTTTAGAGAGAAAATGCTGGCTGACCAGCTTCTTAAACCGGGGCACCAGGTAAGTGCTTCGTGTATCCGTAGCCGTTAAATGTAGTTGCTGTGCCACATAACTTCTTTTTACTTCCAGCAGTAATAAATAGAGATACATCCTGATCGCTTTCTCACATCCCGGCCGGTGATGTTGCAGTTCTTCATTGATCTTACCACAAAAGTCCGCCACCGCTGTTATTTCCGCCTCCTGCAATTGTATAAAGGGCACGCCTGCATAATCGAAGAAGGGAAACTCTTCCGGAATTTTATCTACCGGGATAATTTCCTGCAGAAAATCTGCATTAAACAAAATATAATAGCCGAAAGTATCTGCGCTGATATTGCTTTTACTGAACACCTGTCCCGGAAAAGTAAAGCTCAATGTGCCGGGCCGGTGTTTAAACTGTTCCAGTCCCAGCTGCACATCCACGCTGCCCCTGAGCGTAATACTGATCCGGTAAAAGTCGGATTTCAAAGGTCCCACTGCCGGCCGCAATCCTTCACTGGAATAGATTTCCATGCCCGCAATCTTTTTCTCCGGTTCCAGGTTGTTATAACCAAAGCTGGAAGTATCTGTCTCCTCCCGGTGAAGGTGACGGAAATCGTTCAATACATACTGTGGTATTTCCGGTTTGTTGAGCTTGGTTTTCCTTGTCATTTGCCTATATTCGTTCTTTAAAAATAGATAAATATTACCAATGGAGTTAACCACCCTGTATCGCCCGGTAGGACCAGATGAACTGGTTTTGATTGAACAATCCGGCTGGAAACGTTTTCCGCCCAGAAGACCGGATCAGCCCATTTTTTACCCGGTGATGAATGAACCGTATGCCATCCAGATATCCGTGGAATGGAATGTGCCGGCGTATGGATCGGGCTTTGTCACTAAATTTTCCGTGAATAGCGATTTCCTGAAAAGGTATAATGTTGAAAATGTAGGCGGCGACATTCACAATGAACTGTGGGTACCGGCGGAGGAGCTGGAGGAGTTTAATAATAATATTGTGGGAGCGATTGAAGTGACGCAGCGGTATTATAAGGATGCGAAATGAAAGGCGCGGTTTTAAGTCTCTTGTCTGACTTCTTTCTTTATGTTAGCATAGCCGGAGGAATACTCTTTCTGTTCTTTTGCCACGCTTATACAAAAACCGACAGGATCTTTAAAAAAGCGCTTTCTTCCAGGAACTTTGAGTTGATTAAAATTGAGCATACGCATCTGACCTTTGCAGTTACACCGAAAAGAAAATGGTGGTCGAAATATATCAGGGGACAGTACGGAAGACCCTGGGAGGTTATTAAATACAGAATGATTACGTTTAACCATTCTGGGAAACAGCAAACAATGCTGGCCGCGGTTTACCTCGCGCCTTTTGTGAAACCGCAGTTGTTTTTTGAGAAGCACATTAGCAATATCAACGCTCCAGTTCTTTAATCGTTGCTTTAATAAATCCTGCCTTATCCTTTTTCACCTCTTTCAACAGCGCTTTTCTATCTTCCGGGATAGAAAAATATTTTTCTGCCCATAAATTTATTTCAATCATTACAGGAAGTAAATCGATCCCTTTTCGCGTTAACCTGTACAGCACTTTGGCTTTACTATCCGGGTGCGCTAATTTCTCAATAATCTTGTTTTCTTCCAGTGCCAGTAACCTGGCGGCTAAAATATTAGTAGCTATCCCTTCCCCGGACTTTAAAAAGTCTCCGTAAGTGCACTCTTTTGCAAACAATAAGTCCCTGACAATCAATAGTGACCACTTATCTCCCCATATATCCAGGGAACAACTAATCGGGCAATCCGACCTTTTTTTGACTTTAGACATAAAAATATTTTAAAAAACACTTGCATTTTGCAAGTAATTACTATCTTTACACTTGCAAAATGCAAGTAAAGTTACAAAACAACATAAAATGAAACAAACAATTTTAGTAACAGGGGCTTCTTCGGGTTTTGGCCTCCTCATTGCCAATAAACTTCACGAAAGCGGCCACCATGTAATCGGAACAAGCCGCAATCCGGATAAATATAAAGCCACACTGCCATTTAAGCTATTGCCATTGGATATTGCGGACGATCATTCCATCGCATCTTTTGCCAGGCAGCTGTTCAGTGAAATCAATCAGTTAGATGTATTAATAAATAATGCAGGATATTTGGTAACAGGGCTCGCCGAAGAAACTTCTGTAGAATTGGGAAAACAGCAACTGGAAACAAATTTTTGGGGAACTGTTAAGCTCACCAATGAATTGCTTCCTTATTTCAGAAAGCAAAAGCAGGGCAAAATAATTACCATTGGCTCTATTCTTGGCTTAATCGGGCTTCCTAATGTTGCTTACTACTCCGCTTCTAAGCATGCCCTGGAAGGATATTTCAAATCACTGCGATTTGAATTGAATCAATTTAATATCAAAGTAAGTATGGTCGAACCTATGGGGTTCAAAACCAACATTGGAGAAAATGCGATCACATCAAATGGGGGAATTAGCGATTATGATGTGTTCCGGCAGAAAATGGATGCGTACACAAAAAAAGAGTTTGATAAAGCAGCCGGGCCTGAGCCAGTTGTAAATACAGTGCTGAAAATTGTGAATGAAGAAGATCCTAAATTCAGCTCTCCTGTAGGTAAAGGTTCTTCTGTTATTCTTACGCTGCAACGTTTTGCCTACAGCGTTTTTGAAAATACCATTTTGAAAAGAGTGAATGGTGCACAATAAAATTTAAAAAACGATGAAAGCATTTATTATACATCGCTACGGCAAGAAAGAACAATTGCACCTGCATGAAATCGCGGAACCCGTTGTAAAGGAAAATGACGTACTGATTCAGGTATATTCCGCCAGTGTGAACCTATTGGATTCAAAAATCAAAAATGGTGAATTCAAACTTATTCTACCCTATAAAATGCCGCTTGTTTCAGGACATGATGTAGCGGGTGTGATCATCAAAACAGGCGCTAAAGTCAGCCGTTTTAAAGTGGGCGATGAAGTATATGCACGGCCGGCAGATCATCACATCGGTACGTTTGCGGAGCTGATTGCCATCAATGAAGCCGATGTGGCGCTTAAACCCCAAAAGCTCACCTGGGAAGAAGCGGCATCGATCCCCCTTGTGGCCTTAACGGCCTGGCAGGCGCTTGTTGAAAAAGCAAACCTGAAAAAAGGGCAGAAAGTTTTCATCCAGGCAGGCTCCGGTGGTGTGGGTACCATTGCCATTCAATTGGCGAAATACATTGGCGCCACTGTGGCTACCACAACAAGTACCGCAAACGTAGCATGGGTGAAAGCACTTGGTGCAGATGTAGTAATTGATTATAAAACGGAAGATTTTGAAACCATTCTCCGCGATTATGATGTGGTACTGAACAGCCAGGATACCCAAACACTCGAAAAATCCCTCCGGATACTCAAACCCGGCGGAAAGCTGATCTCGATATCCGGCCCTCCCGACCCTGCTTTTGCAAAAGAATTCCGGCTGGGCTGGCCGCTGAAGATAGTCATGGGGCTACTGAGCTTTGGCGTACGCAGGAAAGCAAAACGGCGGCACATAGGTTATTCTTTCCTTTTTATGCGGGCAGAAGGTAGCCAGCTAAGCAAGATAACAGCGCTTATTGACGCCGGGTTCATTAATCCTGTTGTCGATAAGATCTTTCCATTTGAGAAAACGAACGAAGCATTAACCTATGTCGAGAGCGGGCGCGCAAAAGGTAAGGTTGTCATCAAGGTTATCTGAAATTACTTTTAAGCCCTCAATAAATTTAGCGGCAACGCTGCCAGCCTCCCGGTAAATTTATCCAGTTCACCCCAACCATTGTTTTTGTAACCGGCTGCTGTTATATTTGAGCGAATGTTAACCTTTAAATCGTTAGTAATGTTCGAAACAACGGCACGTGAATTTCGTATAGGCGATGAAGATGGTTTTATTGGGATTGTCAATGCCACTGCTTATCATTCCTTTGTTGACAACGACTGGGAACTGGGTCAGTTATTCCGTCATTTTACGCAGGCGATTAACGATGAAACACTGATCGTTTGGGAAACTTCGCTGGATGGCGGAGACTGGACGGTTGAATTCCTGGAATCCGCCTCCGGCAAAGATGCATTCCGGCAATTTGAAAGTTCCATTGTAGTAACGGATGGTAAATTGTATCTCACCAATTATACAGACCTTACGATGGCTGCGCAATTTGAAGATTATGTAATCCCTGCTAAAATAAATGCGGATTTGTATATTACGCTGGCGCCGGGAAGGTATCACTGCACGGTACGGCAAATGTTTGTTCCCGGAGACGAAGGGGACCGTTTTGAGGTAATACTGCAACCCACAACACAAAAAGGGGATAATGTCAGTGATGTATATTGGAATACCAGCTTCTAACCCATGTAAATGATCAGATAATGATAACTACACAAATGCTGCATGATCTTGAGCAAGATTCAGTAGTGAAAAAAAATTACGCAGCAGCAGGCAGCTGGGGACAAAATAAAATTGTATTCCTGCCCGTAGTGGTGTTAATTTTCAGTGCGTTTGCACTCTATTTTTTTTACGACCTTTCTAAAACCGACAGCAGCTACTCCACCTATACACTGGTTTGTGGCGCCCTGATACTGCTTTCCATAATAGCCATTGCCCTTATCCAGAAAAGTGCAAAGCAGCAGGTGATAAATAATATTGCGTCGGTACCGGTTTGTGTAGCGAAGAAGATATATGGCAACGATACCAACGGCATTTACTATTGCATTTATACCACCGGCAGCAAGCGCCATGACCCTACATTTATTGATGCGATCGCCGACAGGATATTTAATATCGACCATGAACCTGAGGCGGCATCGTATAAGAAGGAAATAGATCGCCTGTTCAGCGTAAAGTTTGCAGATACCAATTCGGTGGCGGTACCGCTGCCAACCGGCTTTACAGCAGGCGAGCAGGTATATCAGAAGCAGTTTTCCACTGCCGCTTTAACTGCTGTAACAAAGGAGAATAACGGCAAATTTGCGGTACTGGCTTTTAACGGACTAAGTGTGCCGGTATTGAAGGAAGCGTTTTAACTAAAAAAGGCGTCTCAATATTCTTGAAACGCCCTTTTTGAATTATTTCATATCCCTATCTCGCTATATCAATCTTCACTTTCTTATTCTTGATCTTCTCATTCTTAATCATCTCCAGCGTATTCTGTACTTTCGATTTCACCACTGCTACAAAGGAGAAGAAATCTTTCACTTCAATTAAACCGATATCTTCTTTTTTAAGATGCGCCTGTTTTGACAGGAAGCCCACGATATCCACTTTATTCACTTTATCCTTTTTACCGGCGGCGATAAAAATAGTTGTCCATTTGGGTTTGTCCGGGATGGTGGAAGTAGCGGGCAGTTCGATGTCTTCTACCACTTCATCCGCGAGGTAAGGCATCCGTTTTTCATCGGGCGACAGGATAAGGATCGCTGTACCACTGGCTTCCATCCTGGCGGTACGGCCGTTACGGTGTGTCCAGCTGTCTTCCGTATGTGGCAGGTGGAAATGCACGATATAACGGATATTCGGAATATCAAGACCACGGGCGGCCAGATCGGTAGTGACCAATACGTTTACAGACCCGTTACGGAACTTGCAGAGGGCTGCATCGCGTTCCTGTTGCTCCATAGCGCCATGATAGAAAGTATTGATAATACTTTTTTCAGACAGCATTTTACTGGTGCGTTCCACTGCTTCGCGGTGATTGCAGAACACAATGGTAGAGCGGTTGCCCAGGTAGCAGATGAGGCGGAAAAGGGTTTCCACCTTATCATTTTCCGGCGACAACACTTCCTTGATCGTTAAACGGGCGGCGGGAGTGCCTTCTTCCGGGAGGAAGTCCAGCTTCTCCGGGTTTTCCAGCGCCAGGAAATCAGGGATGTCCACTGATTCTGTGGCGGAAGTCAGTATCCGTTTTTTGATATTGGGGAGTGATTCAATAATGAAAGACACTTCCTCCTGGAACCCGAGTTCCAGGGTTTTATCAAATTCGTCGAGTACCAGCGTTTCAATAGCTGCGGTGGTGATATTTTCCCTGCGGATGTGGTCTCCCAGGCGGCCGGGGGTACCTACAATCACTGCCGGTGGCTGTATCAGGTTGTTCTCTTCTGTTTCCCTCAGGTGTCCGCCATAGCAGGCGGTGATCTTATAGCCGGTGCCCATCAGTTTGAACACTTTCTCTATCTGTAAGGCCAGCTCACGGGAGGGCACCACGATCAGGGCCTGGGTATTTTTATTGGCTGGATCGAGGTTCTCCAGGATGGGCAGCAGGAATGCCAGCGTTTTACCGGAACCCGTAGCCGACAACAGGATAACATCATTGTGATGCTTGTTTGCGTCCACTGATGCCTGCTGCATTTCATTGAGTGAATCGATCTTTAGATTGGTAAGAATATTACCTAATGAGTATTTTTCTTTTTGCATTGCCGCAAAAGTACGAAGATTAACGGGTTTTACCTGCACAAATGCATCGGATCGCCCGCCGGATAACTGAAGGTATTGCGGACTACCCACCTGGCTTTGTAGATCTTCCAGCCCTTTTGGATAAACAGCCGCTTACCTTTGGCATCCAGCACCTCATCCGTCCACCAGGATTCTTTTGGCCGGATCACAATGGTGGGAAGGCCGTCCCCGGCGGATGAAACGCATTTAATGTTGTCCTGCAACACATCTGCCTTCGTGAGCTTTTGGGTAATAACATCAAATTTATATACGTTGGTGGTGTTGGTCAGCCATAGCTTATTTTCGCCATATACCGGAAAGAGATCATGTGCTTCTGTTCCGGGAAGGGAAAAAACAGTATCCTGTACCAGGTCCGGCGCATTGCAGTTGAAGTTATACCTGAATGAATGCATATGTTCCCTGGCGGCAGACCAGAGTCTTTGCTGCTTCGCATCCCACACCACATTATGCCCGAAATCAATAGGTATTTTTTTCGTATATACGTTATCGGGGAAATGAACGGTATCTGTTTTAAACACCATCAGGTAGTTACCGGTGCTGGAAGCGCTCACTATATTACCATCCGGCAACAGCTCAACAGAATGGGTATTACCGCCAGCATAAGCATAAAACACCGTTTTCTTATCTGCTACCCGGATCAGCGCCACGCCGCCGCCAGAGGCATTCATTAACACATACTCGTTGTTATATACCATTTTGGCGTCGCTGGGATTGCTGAACCACTTTACATGCGCCGGCTGTACATTGGAGTTTTCCGGCTTCCATTCCCAGATTACTGTGCCGGCAGGCATTGTTGCTATTACAATCCGGTGCTGCGACTGCTCCGCTATTACCATGCATTGATTACACGCCGCTACAGATGTATCCGGGTTATTTCTACTTTTGCCGGAAGCGGCAGTGGCCAGCAAACAAATCATGGCGGCCAAAAAGGATCTTCTTTTCTTCATTGTTAGTAAGATATATCACCACGTTTGGCTGTGGCGCCACATAATTACAATTTTTTCCGGGGAATAAAAAGGATCTCCCGGCATGCAATTGCCCCATTTTTCTTACTTTCAATATATGAAAACACCTTACATATTACTGGCGCTTGGCGCAGGTATCTTTGCATCCTGCCAACAACAGGGCCAGCAGCAGCAAACCAACGTTGTAAAAGATTCATTACCACCGGTGGTGGAAAAAGAGAAATCCAACCATTGCTTCGAAAAAGTACTCGGCCGGGATACCATCCAGCTCAGGTTAACGATGCACGACAGCGTAGCTACCGGCACACTGGTATATAATTATTTTGAAAAAGATAAAAATACCGGTGAATTTAATGGCCTTATCAGCAACGGCATCGTTCGCGGAAAATATGTTTTCTTCAGCGAAGGCGTGGAAAGCTCCCGCCAGGTGATCTTCAAAATATCCGACCACGAAGCATATGAGGCGTTACCCGACAGTATCGACCACCAGGGATTACCGGTGTTCAATACCCGGAATGAAGCGCTGAAATTTGATAATATCCCATTGGTGGAAGGCGCGTGTAAATAACGCGCCGTTCCTCCTATTTCTTCATCTCCGCGATCCATTGCCGGATCAATTCCACTCCTTCCGTATGCACCACCGTACGCGCCAGTTCCGGCATAGCAGTACCCGGTTCCACACTGTTCATGCGGTAAGCCAAAATAGAATGCAACGGGTCGCCGGGGATCACGTCGTAATCCAGTCCGCCGGCGCCACCACCCGCAGAAACGGGCGACTTCATTATGCCAAGATGATCCGGGGTAGTTTGTTCATATTCCAGGAATAAACCGGTATTGAATGCATCGCCACCTTTGGTGTGACAGTGCGCGCAGTTTACGTCAAGATAAGCACGGGCGCGTTCATTCACAGTGTAATGAATACTATCCTTCCAATCGGGCAGCTGCGGCACCTTATCCAGTGAAGGCATTCCCGCCAGCAAACCATTGGCGGCCCATTGCTGCAGCTGGTTCTGCGTTTGCCCGTGGCGCACAAAATTAAGATTGCGTGCTTTGGGACCAATAGGCGTAAGCACACTGTTATTAATATGACAGCGTTTACAATCATTGGTGTTAGGCATCTGGTACAGGGTAGATTGCTGATGCCCGTTGTCGTCCAGGAAAGTGATAGGGATCTTTTTTCCCAGGATCCATTTCTCTGCGTCCTGCTGATTGTTGTTCCAGAGATAGTTCATCACTTTCCACTGCTGGTCTGCCGGATCTTTGAACAGCAGGCGCGTTTCTATCATGATCTTTTCATGCGCCGGGTTGGTATACGCAAAGTTTTTAATGATAAAAGTAGAATCCGGAAAATCGAGGGCGCCATGATCTGTGTAACCAGCCGTTTTCCCTTCCGGTAATACAATGAAGCGGTCTTTCACCGCATAGTCGGTGAACAGTGGCGTCACCAGTTCATAATTCACTACGCCTTTACGCGGTTGCAGGGCTTTGAGCGCGCCGGTAAAAAATCCGTATTCAGATAATTTTTGTTTAAACTGGAACGGACCCGCGGGCGCAGACCGTTGCTGACAGCTCTGCGTGGCGGCAATCCATAAAATTAAACACATCACCAATAAACAAGACTTCCTCATCTCCCTAAAAAAATTTAATAAAAACACTATTTACATACATAAGGCGTAACATCGGTACTGGGCTTCCAGTTTTTCGATGTCATGTTCATGGCATCCACATTTACAAATAAATTAGGCCCCGTTTGCCGGATGCAGAGCGAATCAGGATTCACAGCCGTACCTTTTGTAAGAATGTTGGTGGTAATACCATCATAGGTAATGAAAGGCAGGCGGGCATTTTTACGCGCGGGATCATCTGCATTTAATTTCTGTTCTATGCCCACCAGGATCTTCCCGGTATGATGCTCATATACGGCCGGCGGGAAAGCGGCGCCCACTTCCATGATGTTGTCATGTATATGCACATTGCGGGGAATCGGGAAATAGTGATCATTGATTTTGTCGCCTGCTTTTTCATCTATAAAAAAACCGGATACCACAGAAATAGCGCTGGAGTTATTATTGATGATGCGGTTGTTGTACAGCTCTATATCAGACGCTGCGAGGATCACCACACCACTGCCGGGAGCGGCGTTGCCCACACCCCAGGTAGAACCGAAGCTGCCGGATTTGGCAAAGTTCTTTTCGTTGTTGTCGTGCATATAGTTGTTGTATGCCTTTACAAAACCGCCGCGTTTCGACAGGTCGGGCAAATCAAAAATGAGGAAGCCGGCGGTATTGCCCCAAAACTCATTATCGTATACCTGCGCATGCGAAGTATTTTCTATTTCGCAGCCGGCCACGTTTTTAAATGCCTTGCATTTACGCACGATGGCGCTGTCGGTTTGTCCTACGTAGATGCCGGCGTCAGAAGCGCCCTGGGCATAGCAGTTTTCTACCAGCACGTCTTTACACATCACGGGATAAATGGCGTATCCGCCGCTGGTGGAATCGGACACGGACCAGATGGCATGTACATTGGTCACCACTACCCTTTCGCTTTTATTAATCTTGATCAGATCCCCTTTGGAGTCGCGCAGGGTAAGGCCATCGATAGTAAAGCCTTTTACATCCGTTACCCGGATACCTTCCCCACCCTGGCTCTGGGCCGAAAAGTCGAAGATGGTTTTATCCGGACCGGCGCCCTGGATCAGGATATGATTTACCTGCGCAATGCTGAGGTTATCAAATTTATATGTCCCTTCTTTTAGGGTGATACTGCTGCTGTCTTTTAGCGACAGAAAGGCTTCCGCAATTTTTGTTTCCTCGCCGGGACCAAACTGAAGCCGGGTTTTATACCCGCTTTTCTCCTGTACATCCGGACCCTGGCAGGCTGCCAGCAGGGCAATCAATAACAAACAGATAGGATATCGTTTCATATTTGAAATATTTATTTAGATAAATCAGAAAACATTGTAAGCGAAGGTGACGTAGTACATACCTCCGATGGCCGGGCTGCCAAAGCCATTTCTGTAGTAAGTATTGGTGAGATTTACCCCACCCAGTTTAATCGTGGAATGCGCCTGCAGGAGCCGGTAGCTCACCTGTGCATCAATGACTGCCGAGGCGGGTACCGTACCGCTGCCAAAACCAATCTGGTAGAAATAGGCCGGTCTGTAACGAAAGGTAGTATTAAATGAGAATCTTTCCTTCTTACCAAAGCCGGTATTTCCAAAATCCACGTTGAATTTATAGTTGGGCGTATTGAAATTATTCACCTGGCTGTTATTCCTGTTTTTCAGGAAATCGGAAGAGAAGTTCACCTTTGCGAGGAAGTGGTGCGACAAATCCACGCTCACACTGGCGGCATAGCCATAGGTATTCACTTTTTCCGCGCCATTGTACGCAATATTATACTGGATATAGGTGCCATGATCCAGGAAGGCGTTGGGATCTGCCGTACCGGGGGTGTTGGCCACATTTACATAGCCGATGAAATTTTTCCAGGTAGAATAATAACCCAGCACGTCTATCAGCACCCGGCCGGCGATGAGGGACGAGTAACCTAACTCGAACGCATCTACGGACTGCGGTTTAATGTCATTCAAAGCAAACTGTTTCAGGTCGGCGGGGTTCTTTGTGCGCTGGAAGGAATCCACGCTTTCCAGCGTATAGGCCGGGTATTTATTAAACTGGTATACGCCGTTGAGCAGCCTGTCGGAGCCGCCGGAAGCGAAGCTGTTGTAATCCACCGGGGTGCTTTGGAGCGACTGGATATTAGACGGAAAGCTATACGCATTCTGGTACGAGAAGCGGATAAAGCTTTCCTTGTTTACTTCCAGCACGGCAGATACCCGGGTAGTGATACGCGGTTTGGCGAACAAGGTATTTTTATCGTACCGGAAGGCGGCCGCCAGGCTCAGTTTCTCGCGGATTACTTTTTTGGTGAGATGGGCGTATGCGCTGTACTCCGCCACATCAATGGGGCTGTCGTTATCCGGGAACAGGGTGCCTTTGGAATCCAGCCGGTAAAGACGGTAGTTCAGTCCTGCAATCAACTCTGCAAATTTTACCAGGTGCGTAAAATTATACTGGGTTTCTGCATTAAACAGGCGGCTTTTATCGGTGAACAGGGTACCTCCTTTTGAGGTGGGGATGTTGGAGATACTGTCTTTCAGATGCAGGAACTGCGCGCTGCCGGCGTCGGGACGTCCCTGATCAGCGAATGTCCTGGCCAGGTTGCTGGCATCGATATAGCTTTGGCCCTGCGACATGGCTTCGAGCAAAGCGCTGGTATACTGCGGGTACCAGCCATCGCCGGTGTTGCCGTCGTAGCTGGGCTTCCAGGCTTCGTTGATCAGCTGCGCCGTGGGCATGGCAATAATGGTACGACCCGAATTTTCGCGGGAAGTATAGGCCCGTACAAACCAATGCTCTGCTTTTAATTCAGCGCGGTATTGTCCCAGGTGGAAGTCTTTGAGTGCATAGCGGGTATCATTGCTGTATACCGCGTTGCCTTGCCCGTAGGTACCGGACACGATAGCTTCCAGCTTCGGTTTAATCTTATAACGCAGTTCCACATTGGCTTTGAACATTTTGGCATCGCTGCTCAGGTAGCCGTATTCGGGGTAGCCGGTGCGGGCTACCATATGCCTGCCTTCCGCGAGCATGGGCGAAATGATAGGTTCCAGTTCCGGCACCTGCGCCAGGGCCCCTTCCAGGAAAGGGTTGATGTCTACAGATGTTTTGCTGCCGTAAATATTTACACCGTTATAGTTAGGGTCCTGCCTGGGGCCACCGGGACCATTGGTGTTGGTGGTATCGTTCGCCATCCAGTCTTTCGCCTGGGTGTATTGCACATTTATTTTAAAGGCGAACTTGTCGTTTACCTTTTTGCCCCAGCGCACGGTCCAGTCGTAGTAAGGCGATGGGCCCAGCGGATCGTTGGCCTTCCCTTTTTTAACGTGATTCACCCCTTGCGTGATCTGCGCGCTGAGGCCCTGGTATTTGAAAGGGTCCTTGCCGGTCATCACCATTGTGCCATTGAGGCCGCGGGAGCCGTATAAGGCGGACGAGGCGCCGGACAACACTTCGAGGTTGTCCACATCCAGTTCCGTGAGGCCAATAATAGCGCCGATGGGGAAGTTGAGACCGGGCGCCTGGTTGTCCATTCCATCCACAATCTGGGTGAAGTTGGTGTTACCGCTGGTATTGAAACCGCGGGTGGTAATGGTGGTGAACAGGAGGCTGGAGGTGGTAACATCCACGCCTTTGAGGCCCTGCAGCATATTATAGTAGCTGGGCTGCGGGGAGTTGATGATGTCTTTGCTGCTGATCCTTTCAATGGTAACCGGGGATTCTATTTTCTTTTGTACAAACCGGCTGGCAGAAACCACCACTTCTTTTCCCAGTACCGATGCGGGCGACAGCTCAATGCGCTGGAAGCCGGGACCGGAAATGATGATTTCTTTTGTTTCAAAGCCTACCGATGACAGTATAAGGGTAACAGGATAATTTTTCCGGGTGGAGAATTTGAAGTTTCCCTGGTCGTTGGTATAGTCGCCGTTCTGTGCTTCCTTCATGGTAACGGAAACAACGGGCACTACTTCCTGGGTAACGCTGTTACGAACGTTGCCCGAAATCACAATCTGTGCATTAACCGTAAGGCATACCCCAAACAGGCAAACCATACTTATAATTATGGATCTTAACATCGGCAGGTGGGATTTAGATGGCTTGGTTGTGTATCATTTTATCGCCTTATGGGCATAGCGATATTACCAAAATACCGGGACGGAAAGTATTGGTACCATTGACTTTGGGGCGAAACCGGGGCTATTGGGGGTAAAAATCAGGACGTGGGGGCGAATCTTTCCTGGAAGGCGGTTAAACAGGTAGCCGATACCGGCACACTGATGTCATTAAGACCTTCCAATTCCAGGTAATGTCCTTTTGTATTTTTCTTAAAAAGAACCACTTTGGAAATGTTTACCAGGTAAGACCGATGTGCGCGCACAAAATTATCGGGCGACAGGTACGATTCCAGTTTCTTCAGGGACGTTCTGATGAGTTCTTTGCTGATCGTATTTCCGGAGATATAAAAAACCTGCACATAGTTATCTTCTGCTTTCATGAGCAGTAACTTCCCAGGGTGCAGGGTGAGTACGGGTTTATCATGTTCGTCACGGATCAGGATACAGGGATCACCGGTTTTGGTCACCTGTTCTTTTTCCAGGCTTTTGAGCTGGGCCATCTTCTCCCTGGTAAAAAACCACAGGAGGGAGATGCAGTAAGGCAGCGGTAAAATAAGGGCGATATAACGAAGGGTGGTGATAAACTCCGACCAGGTGAGGAAAAAAGTATCTGTGAGGGTTACATCCACAATGGTAACCATAACGGCCACGCCTACAATTTCACCCAGGAACCAGCAGAGGTAAGTGGCGTTGGTGAGCTTGCGGCGCCATTTTAACCGGGCCAGCCCAAACTGTGAGATGGTAAGCACTACCACCCCGCATAAGGTAAATATGAGGAACAATGCCATCAGGGATAACTGTTGTCCTTCATACCACATATTAATATTAAAGGGCAGGAAGATATACATGAACAGGAAGCTGAAAACGCTGCAGAATGCGATCAGGGAAATCCTGTTGGCTACGGAATCCAGTAACGTAAAGCGGGGTTGCTCTGCAGTATACCGGGAAATGAGTGGCAAAGTAGGCAAGCTTTTCATGTAGTGGATGATTTACTTTAATTAAGTTAAGTAAAAAAGCCGGAATCCGGATGCAGTGAAGGTTAAAAACGGGGCTCCTCTCCTGGCTTCAGTTCTTTTCCCCGCAGCTTTTCGGCTGCAGCAAAAGCGTCGTCCGGCAATGCCTTGAAACCCTTGGGCGCTTTGGCCGCAGGTCCTTTGTAAATGCCGATGAAAGGCTTCGGGAAGGTTCTGCGGGTAACGGGGTCGGTCATACGAAAAAACTGCGGATACCAGCCCTGAACGGGGCTATTGTCCGGCAGCGGTTTTTCCGTCGCCTTATTCCTGTTGGCGAGTATAGCATCCAGGGAGATGTGACTGACAGCGGCTGCCGAAAAGAAATAAACTTTGCGCCCGATCAACCTGCCATTCTTTGCGCCCTTGAAAACACCGGCGTGGTGCCATTCTGTGGAAAATACGCTCAGTTCCTTTGCCGATATTTTAGTGTTGAATTGCTTCGACAGCAATATTGCTACTTCACCGGCTTTCAATAAACCCTTTGCTTCGGCATCCTGGTAATTCTCAGACTTTCCCTGCCGCAGGTAATCACTCCTTTTCATGCCGGAAAGATACAATTAAGTGATATAAAAGCAGGCCCACCAGTGAATAATGCGGTCTTTTCAATAATCTGGCATATGTGTTGATGTTACGGGGCGTATATCCCCAACGGTTCCGCCTGAAAAACTGATGGAATCATTCAAGGAACTGCATCATATCATCTTAAAACAAGAAAAATGGCAAACAAAAGTACTACCGGCAAGAAAGCGGCTGCTGCAAAAGCACCGGCAAAGAAAGCAGCTGCAAAGGCTCCTGCAGCCAAAGCACCTGCAGCTAAAGCGCCCGCTAAGAAGGCAGCACCAGCCAAAGCAGCCGCCACAAAACCAGCTGCCGCTAAAAAAGCAGCAGGCGCCTCTGCCGGTTCCGGTCTTAAAAAACCACTCACACCCTCTGCAGAACTGGCCGCTGTTATAGGTACCACGGCATTGCCAAGAACCGAGATCGTAAAAAAAGTATGGGATTACATTAAGAAGCACAATCTGCAGGATACTGCCAACAAACGCATGATCAATGCAGATGATAAGCTGAATAAATTATTTGGCGGAAAAAAGCAGATCTCGATGTTTGACCTGGCCAAAGTGATCAGCGTTCATGTAAAATAAATACCGGGCAAAATAAGGTTAACCGGCAATAAGAGGGCGCCTCCGGCTAAATACCGGAAGCACCCTGTTGTTATTTTATGCCCTCCCCGCTCAGGAAGCAGGTTCATATTTCATTCTCAGGATCTCTTCCTCAATATCCACCAGCTCATGATACTTCCGGATCAGCTCATGCGCCGTAGCAGGATCCTTGTTTAGCTCGTGCAATACGCTGCGCTGGTGATTCAGCATCTTCAGGTATACTTTCTTATATAAAAGATGGTCCACCCCTTCTATCTTATTGTGCATGGACACGGTTTTACGATGCTCCAGGTCTTCCCGCAGCTGTTTCAGCGCGGGATTTGCCTTTACCTCTTCAGGATAATGATTATCCAGGAAACGGATGCTTCCTTCCAGTAACCGGTCGCGGATAATCCGCTCCTGTTCTTCCACGGGGAGCTGTTTGTCCGGGTCTTCCATGTTCACCCATTTGATCACGAACGGCAACGAAAGCCCCTGTGCCACCAGCGTAAGCAGGATCACCGTAAAGGTGATGAACAGGATCAGATTGCGTTGCGGGAAAAGCGCGCCGTTATCCATGTATACCGGGATGGATAGCGCCGCCGCCAGCGACACTACTCCCCTCATGCCCGCCCAGCCTATGATAACAGGGCCTTTCCAGCCCGGCCGGCTATCGGCGGTAGTGATATACCTGCTGATAAAAACGGTGAATGCGGAGGCCGACAGCGTACAAAGCAGGCGGGTTACAATCAGCACCACGGTGATTATAACACCGTATTTAATAGCTTCCGAAAGACTCACAGTACCCAGTTCTTTGATGATCACAGGCAGTTCCAGCCCGATGAGCATAAACACCAGTCCGTTCAGCATAAATCCCAGCGTGGCCCATACATTGGCGCCCTGCAGCCGGCTCCGGTAACTCAGGATATGCTGGCTCCGGGAAGAGAGGAACAATCCGCCGCTTACAACGGCCAGTACACCGGAACCATGAAAATATTCGGCCGTAATATACATTACGTAAGGCGCTGTAAGAGTCAGGATCACATCCATCTCCGTACCTGTAGGCAGCCAGCGGTGAACGGCATAATATAACAACGCCACCAGCAAACCAACGGCAATACCCATCACAATGGCCACCACAAAGCCCGTTGCCGCTTCATGCAATACAAATACACCGGTGGTTACAGCCGTTCTGGCAAAGGTGAACACAATCAAACTGGAAGCGTCGTTCATCAGGCTTTCCCCTTCCAGGATGGCGGAAATCCTTTTCGGTACTTTCACGTATTTCAGGATGGTAGTGGCAGATACCGCATCCGGCGGCGATACAATACCGCCCAGCACAAAGCCCAACGCCAGCGAAAATCCCGGGATCAGCGCATGCGATACCACCGCTACTACGCCGGAGGTAACAATCACGATTAAAAAAGCAAAAATGGAGATCACCCGCCGCCATCGCCAAAGTTCTTTCCACGACGTATACCACGCCGCTTCATATAATAATGGCGGCAGGAAAATCAGCAGGATCAGTTCGGGGTTGATTTCAATGGAAGGAAAAAGCCTCAGCATGCTGAGGCCCAGTCCGCCGAGCACGAGAATGATCGGATAAGCGATTTTCAGCTTCTGCGCAATCATCACCAGGACCAAAATAAAAAAGATCAGTAAAATGTGTTGGATAACGGTAGTGAGCATACTAAAGATTCTGGTTCTTAAATTTCTTTCTCAAGTTAATATGTTTTCCCGATACCATAAAGATGTCTTCTCCCCTGTAATGCACCGTTTTCGGGTACTTCGGATAAACAGCCGCGCGGGCGCTCACCACTTCCAGGATAAAGAAATTGTATCCTTTCAGGAGTTGCGTATCGGCCACCCTGCATTCATAGTTCGCATAGCACTCCTTTATCAACGGCGCTTTCACCATGTTTCCTTCCTCTTCCGTAAGACCGAATTTCCGGAACTTATCCAAATGAGCGCCGGTGGTGTTGCCGATACCTACGATCTCTTCTACCAGGTGAACAGTAGGAATATTGATCACACACTCGCCGCTTTTCCGGATCATCTCATAACTGTGATTGGCGGCAGTGATCATACATCCTATCAGCGAAGGGGAAAACTCCATCACGGTATGCCACCCCATCGTCATGATGTTGGTGTGGTTTTTCCAGCGGGAACTGACCAGCACAATGGGACCGGGTTCCAGGAATCTGCGGATCTCCGCTACCGGCAAATCTGCCTTTTTGTAAGCTCTTCTCATAACAGGCTGTTTGGATGCAGGGCTGCAATAATCATACACAACAATGGCCGCCACACATTGTTGACCTGCAGTGGAAGATCGTTAATCCTATCAAGCAAAGGAAGATCTTCGCCGCTGCGTTTATTCTTATTAAATTAGAAGACAGGCGCATCCGCCTGTTATTAATAAACCCATGACATCAAAGACATTTATATCCGTCATTTTCACCGGCTTTCTTCTTTTCATCCATCATTCATTACCGGCGCAGCAAACCGATGCAAGGCGCCTCCTGAATAATGTTCCCCTGGTAATGCTGCCGGCGGCTCCGGATGGTGCGGGTTTCACCATCCCTTTAAATGAAAAACCAACCGTTATTGCCACGGCGCCCGAAAAAGAAACAAAGCAGCACTTCCCTGTTATCATCAGCTCCCGGCTGGATAAAGGCCGGATACTGATTATAGGGTCTGATCAATATTTTAAAAAGCCCCTGTTAAAGGATAAGCACATACAGCAGTTGCTGCGGAATTCAATTGCATGGGCTGCCAATAGCAACAGCAAAACCATCCAGGTATGGGGCAGCAACAGCGATCTTCCATCATTTTTACATCTCCTGAAAGGATATAAAAATATAGCCGATACCGTTAGTATCAACCCGTCAACCGGCATTATTATCCTGACGCAGGAAATTACCGATACCGTTAAAAGAAATAACCTGGAAGCATTTGTAAGAAAAGGAGGCGCCTTAATATTTGGTTCTCCTGTTAACAGCATTTTAAACCAGCAGAAAATCAATTATTTTGACATGGGCTTAAACCAGCTTTTTATTAAAGCAGGTATGTTTCATGTTACCTCGACGCTGAAACCGGAAGATAAAAAAGGAACGCTGACGACCAGTTCCATTCCTGCTTACGTTAATATTTCTTCCTTACTGGCCGCATTTAGAACACCCGGATTTATACCCGCAGCTGCGGAGGCAGACAGCTACAGCAGTACCATCGCCAACTATTTGTTTAATAACCCCGATACCACTGCTATATCAAATGAAATCAGGGCAATGTTTGGGAACCGGCAGGAGCCTGTCATTCCATCTCCCGCACATCCTCTCTGGAAAGAGGATGTAAAAAAACGGCTCACCTACCACGTGCAAAACTACCTGGAAATGCAACGCCAGCAAGGACATACCGACACCGGGTATATCCATCCTGCCAGCAAAATATTTCCCGGAGAAGTGAGTAAAACCGCCCAAAGAGTGAACGAGCAGGTAGTGATCCCTATAAAAAAAGGCACACAGGGTTTACTGGAACCGGACGGCGTTTTTTACCGGTGGCACAGCACCGGCTTATATGTGGCTGCCGGCGGCACCGTAACTATTACCATTTCCCCCGGCTGTATTCCGCAACAGCTGAAAGCGCAGATAGGCGTACATGAAGACAATCTAAATCATATGGATTATTATGTGCGCCATTACGATAATCTGACGAAAACTTTTGAACTGGACCAACCCACTACTGCTATTTTTTCCCCGTTTGGAGGACTGCTCATGATTAAAGTGCCCGACACCAGTTCGCTGACAACAATTAACGTTCAGGTAAACGGAGCGGTTAAAAGTCCTTACTTCAAATCGGGCGTTACCAGCATGGCCGACTGGAAAAACACCATCCGCAACTACCCCGGGCCGTGGGCTGAACTGGCCACCGATAAAATTATTCTCACAGTGCCTTCCTATCGTATCCGTCAACTGGACGACCCTGAAAAACTCATGAAGTTCTGGGATGAAGTTATGGACGCTGATGCCAGGCTCGCGGATATTGCTCCCGACAGGGTTCATCCGGAAAGGATTATTATTGATCAACAGGTGGCATTCGGTTATATGTACACGGCGCCGTATAAAATTGTGGCGCCCGACGATGAAAGCTGCACCCTGATGCTGGATGAGGCGCAGCTCCGCAGCAAAGGCTCCTGGGGACATTTTCATGAACTGGGCCACCGCCACCAGTTCTGGGGCATTGATTTCAGCGGGCTCGGAGAAGTAACGGTAAACCTCTACACCATGTACGTATACGACCAGGTACTGCATAAAGGACTTTATAATCATGAAAATATCAGCAGCAGGCAGGCCGTTATTGATGAAGTGAAGCACTACATGAAAGGCCAGCCCGGCTTCGACAAATTTTGCGAAGACCCGTTTCTCGCCTTAAAAATGTACATCGAAATAATTGAACAATTCGGGTGGCAGCCGATTGCCGAAGTCTTCAAAAAGTACCGGTCACTACCCGCCTCACAATACCCTGTATCAGAGGCAGACAAAAGGGATTACTGGTTTACGTGCATCAGCGCCGCCACGCAAAAAGATCTTTCCCTCTTCTTTGAAAAGTGGCAGGTACCTGTTACTGAAAATGCGAAGAAAGCAGTAAGTAGTTATCCCCCGTGGTTACCGGAAGAACTCAGGTAAATATTTTTACTGTTGATTTCTCCGGAAACTTTCGGGTGTCATGCCGGCATTTTTACCAAAGAAGGTGACGAAATACGAAGCGCTTTCAAACTCCAGTTCTTTGGCTACTTCCGCCACCGACAACCCGGTGTAATGCAGCAGGCGCTGTGCTTCCAGCGTGATCCTTTTGCGGATCAGCTCTCCGCTGGACAGCCCGTTGTATTCCCTGCACAGTTTATTCAGGTAGTTAGTGGTGATATTTAATTGCCCCGCGTAAAAAGAAGGGGTTTTATGCTGTATGAAATGCTCTTCCAGCAATAATTTGAACTGCCGCAGTTTTTCTTCTTTATTACTCTTCCGCTCAATTCCGGTGGAAGGGTTGAAATGCCTGTCGAGGTTACAAAGCAGGATATTCAGGTACGACCGCAGCACGTTACCGGCGCCTTTATCCCGGCCATAAAATTCCTGATGCATAAACCGGGTGATCTGGTTCCATTCTGTTGCTTTGTTTTCTTCCAGGCATACTTCGTGTATGCTTTCTTTGTTCAGGAAAGAAAAGTTGAGCAGTACATTATTGTTATATCTCAGGGAGAAAAAACTTTCTGTAAAGCAGATCACGTTACCGCGGGCGGTGTTGTTAATATGTATGCTGCATATGCTGCCGGGTTTCACACAAATGATTTTCGGATGATCCAGCCGGATAACAGTGCCGTCAATTACCGCGGTGCCGTGTGCGCTTTCGATGCACAGCAGCATGTAGAACATTTGCCTGTGGGGCTGTTCCAGCAGCGGGTACTTTTCAGGTATACATCCGAGGCTGCCTATCCAGAAAAAATCATTACCGGTGTCAAACATGTCAGCAGATAACACAGCTATTTCGCTGGATTTCATACTCATGTAGTAGCTTAATGATGTTGAACGTAAGAGGAGGAATTACGCCATAGTAGCGGGAGGCCGGAATACCTGCCTGATAAGCAGTTGGGGAAAGCAGGGCGACTGGTAATCGCAGAAGGTGACGAAGCTTTCAGTCGATATGGGTTTTACCGGGGCAAGATCGTATTGCTGGCAGAAGAGGGTGATTTCTTTGAGCCGGAGGCCTGTGGTGTTTTCGGGTTTATCGTTTTCTTTTATTTTCTTTTCCAGGAAGCAGGAGCCTTTACAAACCGGGATGAGGTCGAACCGGTTGATACAAAGTTCGGAGGCGATATAGTTCCTGTTAAGATAAAATGCGGCTACTATCCAGCAGTTACCGGTGCTTTGTAAAAGCATGATACACAAAAGCCATATGGATAGTATTCTTTTCAATTTTCTTTTAGTAAGATGTTAATATCGTTTATCAGCCGGGTTGTTTCCTGCGGGTCTGTGCCGTTATATACCCCGCGTATGTGCCGGGCTTTATCCACCAGCAGGAGTCCGCCGCTGTGTACAAAGCCCCCGGGAGCGGTGCTGTCTTTATACGCCGTGGAAAAATATCCCTTTTCTGCCAGGCGGTAAATGGTATCCTGGTTACCGGTAACAAAGCGCCATTTGGGACCTGTCACCTCCAGGCTGGCTGCATATGCCTTCAGCCGCGGGATGGAGTCGTCTTCCGGATCAATGGTGTGCGACAGGAAGCGAATGCCATCGTTTGCTTTAAAGGTGTTGTACACTTTCTTCATCTCCACAGTCATCTTCGGGCATATATTGGGGCACGACAAAAAGATAAAATCCGCCACGTAGATCTTCCCGGCAAAGGACTGTTCATTTATGGCCAGACTATCCTGGTCAGTAAACGAAAACGGCGGGACGACCGGGTAAATGGTGTCATACACCGTTTTCCCGTTATCCTGGCGCGCTGTTACCGCGGGCTCACCCAGTATAGGCAGCTTTTTCGCCGACGATGCACATCCGGATACCAGTAAAGCAAGCAGGAGCATCTTCTTCATTATTTCATGACAATTGTGTAAGCCGCCGGCTTTAATAAAAAGCTATCCTTGCAGGCGGAGGAGCAAAATCCGAGAACGGCGCCCTGATAATGTGCAGTATCATAAATCCCTGCCTTGATGGGCATCCTGCATACGGGATCTCTCCGGTTGGCCACGAGCGAGGTATCGTACTGAACTTCCTCCGGGGTTGCCGCCATTGAGGAATCCCTCGTTTCGTGGCTGGTGTTGCCGCCGCAGGCTGCCAGTGCAGTTATTAAAAATAATCCTATATAAGCCTTCATGCCTGTTTATTTTTCATTACCAGCCGCAAAAATAGGGATTAAAATGAAGGGAGGGGAAAAATGAACGGGACAATAGTTTAGAAAAAGGTTACTGGGGAGGGAGTAAAATGCGATATTAATAACAGCGCCTTTTATGAATTTACAAAATTGATAACCTGCTGTGCCCAGACAGGAATGCGCTCTGCAACAAACAGGATCTTTCCATTTTCCCAATAAAGTACCTTTTCAGGAATACGCCCCTCATTATTCCAGGGAATACTGTTATCATATAAGGTTACGGAGTCGAACTCCTTAAAAAAGGCGTAGAGGTTTGCATATCCGGTCTTAAAATTATGAATAATGGCATCTTCAGGTACTTTATGACCACCTGCCTTTACTCTTATTGACACGCGCTGGATACATTCTTCGACCGTGTTCATCCCCATAAATACAAGATGTACCTGATGTACCTGGTATCCGGCAGCCTTAAATGCTCTCATGGAATAGAGGGGATCTTCAGCACTAAAGTTGGTTTCAAAAGCAAAATTTCCGCGGGCGGTAATAGCCTTCTGCTTTGCCGTTTTAAAGATCTCTTCATTGACAAAGTTTTCCAGCGCATCGCTGCCTGTTTCAGGATATTTCGCCTTAAGCCTGGTCATGTGCTTGTCTCCTCAAATACCTCAAAATCAGTAGCCGTCAATTCTGCGGAAAAAAGACTTTTCCCTGCTCCGTTAGGGCCAGCGACAATAAACAACTTGGGCATGGCACTATTTTAATTGGCGTACTACTATTTCCCTGGAGCTGCGAAGACTTTGACGAATGAGAAATTTTCTGCCGTCGGGGTACTCGTGGATAAACTCGTTAGGCCGTTTACAGCTAGGGTCTTTGTATACAAGTGGAATATCCTTACGGGCATGGCTTCTCAGCGCCCTTTTCAACACTAACCTGAGTCGTGCTTCAAGAGGAGAAGTGGGGTCTGCGACCGTATGAATTGCTTTCCTGGCCATAACTGATACCTTTAAACGACTACAAAAATAACAATTATTCCCTAAATCCACTCCCCTTCCCTTTATTCCCGGAATGCCGGCGGCGCCTCGCCCTGGACACTTTTTATTGCGTCCGTCACTGTTATCCAACCTTGTTTCAAGGGCAATAAGATATTATTCCTATACCAGGCCCAGGCATACGCCATTATAGGATAAGCCGTAGATAACCCGTATATAAGCCGTATGTAAGCCGTAGATAAGCCGTACCTATAAGGATACGGCTTATCTATAACTTATCAGTTTTTTACCTAATGCTTTAATACGGAATTTACCAACCTGGCATCAGGGTGCCCCCTTCTTTGTACCTTTATTGGCTATGGATATAAGAGATGCCATTGCGCTGATAAATCATACACCGGTTACTGACGGAGCCCAAACCGTTTGGGCGGATCTTGGATGCGGGTCAGGTTTGTTTACCTATGCCTTAGCCAACCTGCTGGCAACAGGCAGCACTATTTATGCGTGGGACAAAGCACGCCCTGCATTATCCAGCCTGCCCAATCCGCATCATATTACTATTCGACCGGGGCAACTGGATTTTCTGAAAGATGATATACCCGTATCAGGGCTAAACGGTATCCTGATGGCCAACTCCCTGCACTATGTATCCGGGAAGCCGGCCTTTATTGATAAAATAAGTGCGCACCTGCAGGAAAACGGTGCTTTTCTGATAGTGGAGTATGAAACTACAAAAGCCAATCCCTGGGTACCCTACCCTGTGCCGTTCCATGCTTTGAAAGCATTGTTTCATCAGGCAGGATTTACATCTGCTGTGAAGCTGAACGAAAGACCTTCCCTCTATGGGTCCGGGCACATGTATGCAGCGATGTTCAGCCGCAGGATGCCCGGATAAAAAAACAGCAAGGCGGATGGTACCACCTTGCTGTTTTTACCGGGATAACCAGCGTGTCCGTACTATTTCAACCGGCCTATCCTGCTGATACCTTTAATACCACTGTGTATTTCCACTCCTCTTTTGAGGGTATTGGCAGCCACATCATACTTAGCCACGAACCAACGGGCGTCGTCGGTTTTCAGCACTACATATACTTCGTTGCCGTTCTCGGTATAAGTGTCCATTGTAATTTGTACTTTACCTAATCCAAAACTGTTCAGGTCCTTGATTACTTTTTTATTGCGCACATCAATGATGTAAGAACCCATAAGGGCCAAACCGTTTTTAATATACACATGGTGATCCGAGCCGGCGTAGTCGCCCCAGCTAACGGCACCACTTATATTGCCCACTTCTTTCAGATCATATGCGTAATCAGGATCTATTACGGTAGTGCCGCTTTTTATGCGCAGCAGGCCATATGTTTTATTTTTGCTGATGGTAGAAAAATAGTAATCACCGTTTTCATCTGTAAAGCTGGAGGAGCTGGCATACCAGGCGCCGGATACGTGGCCCAACCGGTTGTCCTTTAACAGTTTCACATTGGTTAAGGCCGGGTAATCGCAAACCAGCATATAGGCGGTATCCAGTTTGGTAATCCAGTCGTAATAGAAACCAATAAATACCTTATTATCCCTGATAGAAAAACTGGATGGCGTAAGCGGAATATCTTTTTTTGCCATTGGGTTTCCGTTATTATCATAAATGGTAAAGGCGGGTACCGGGAACTTTACCGGGTTATTCGATTTAATGGTCATGGCTGCGGTATCAATAATATACAGGTTCTTTTCAATGACATCTTCCGCCTGGTTGTATTTTACTTCCCAGCTGAGAAAGTTTAAACCACTGTTATTGAAAAAGGTTTTCATCATCCCTAGCTGCCAGGATCCTGCACTGGCCACTATATTACCCAGCTCTTTATATTTACCGTTGATGATCCGTTGTTTACTGATAATGTTACCATCCTGCGTATAATAAAAACTGCCCTGGTAAAAAACGCTGTAGATATCTGCCCAGGAAGTAATATTATCCGGCTCAATACCGGAGTTCACCGGGCTAAGCAGGGTATCTTTCATGAGATCGGCGGTGGTTAATGTATAATAGTTCTCACTGCTGGATGAATTGCCTACCGTCACGAAAATAGCGTACTCCTTTGTTTGTTTCGTATCATCCGGTTTATTGCCGGTATCGGGCGTTTTACTGCATGATTGTATGAATGGCATAGCGAATGCAGTTGCCAGTAACATACCTGCTACATTTAACTTTTTCATTTTGTTATTTTATATTAAATATTGAACTACATTAATGATACTCTCAGCTTTACATAAAAAGCACGTCCGGGTTTCTGCAACCTGAAATTGTCGTATACCCTTTCATCTGTAAAGTTTCTCGCCTCCATAGAAATGTTGTATACATCCTGTTTCCAGCTGTAAGCCAAAATGAGGCTGTGTACAGTTTGCCCCGGAACAAAGTTTTTACTGCCAGGACTGCCTAATTTTGCCCAGGTGAGGTAAAACCAATGCATGTACTGATACATATAATTTAGCTGTACCCTTGTTCCTTTTCCAACCAGGTCGCGTTTGCCGAGCATTAAACTGGCGTTGCCATACATCCATGGGCGGTTGGGCAACTGTTCCTTATAGGTAAGACTGATCTGTGAATTGGTAGAATCGGTATACTTCCAGTTATCCACTGCTTTATCATAGCTGATGTTAGCAGAGAGGCTTACCATATCCTTATAACCGTACCTGGCCTCCGCCTCAAAGCCATAGAGTGTTACGCCGGGGAAATTGCGGCTTTGGGTGTGAATATTATCCGATAATACCTGCGATGCGATGTAATCTTTAGAATTCCTATAAAACGCCGATGCATCCAGGTTGATAAAATGCTCTCCTATAAAATGATTATAATAGGCGCCGAGATTGAAGTTGTCGCTACGCTCCGGTTTCAGATCGGGATTGGATACTACAAACTGTCCATTACCAAACAGGGCGGTCATCTCCGGTAAATTATATCCTCTTTCCACGGAACCTTTTATTCCCCAATCCGGCGTAATGCGGTAACGAAGCGCCAGTGATCCGCTGGGGAACCCGAAGAAATCTTTACGGGTATAAATTTCACCGCCAACAGGCTTCCCGGCATCGTCAAACACTCTTCCGTCTAAGGTTGCTTTGGTGGTCATACCGTAATATTTAAAAGAAGCCACACTGATCAACTTCTTCTTCAGCCACTGTCCCTGCCAGGCCAGTCCTAATATATGTTTGCCCTGTTTACTGGGTAAGCCCGAAAGATCTTTTTTATTGGGATTGGTTTCCGCTTCGTCATATATCTTCCGCCGGGTAGTATTAAATGTATAGTTCAGGTTAAGACTGTGATTATTTTCTTTATCAAGATTATAATTAAAGTTGGCCCTTGCCGTATAGCTATTATCAAAATACTTTGTAAATACTTCGGGAATCCTCTCTCCTCCGGCGTTGGCGACCCAGTGACCGGTCCAGTCGTAGCGATACAGGGCTGTATCCCTGTTCACATCTTTATTGCTGGCATAGTTTGCATAGAGATTGGCAAATAACCCGGGAACGATAAAATTATCTTTCCGGTATTTGATGGTTGGCATGAGATATTTGTTTTCCGTCCAGAAGCCTCCCATTACCGAATTAACGGTAGATCCCAACTGATGCTGCTTCTTATTTTCTCCATAGGTAAGGCCGATGGTGAACCAATCCGCCCACTTTACTTTTTCATAGCCTACTTCCACTTCTCCCATGGCGGAACGGTAGGTATCGTAAAAACGCCTGGCTTTATCGATGCTTACCTGTCTGTACGTGCCGGTTGCCTCATCGCGCTTTACAATGCGCAAATCCACGTTGTATACGGAGTCGCTGTACATCATATAATTATTATCGGAGTAGTTGTAATAGGTGCTGGCTCGTAGTTTCAGGCCGGTTTTACTATCCCTGATCCCGCCTGTAAGCGCTACCTGGTGGGTATTGAAAGAGCCATAGCTATAACTGGCGTCTAAAAACTTACGGTTCTTTTGTTTGGTAATAATATTAACGGCGCCTCCCATCGCATCTGATCCCAGGTGAGCCGGCACAACACCTTTATATACTTCGATCCGGTCTATCAGGTTTACGGGTATATTGTTCAACGTCATTGAGCTGCCGTATTGATCCATAGGGATATCATCAATATAAATTTTGGCAGCCAGTCCATTTACCTGGAAAGTAAAATCAGACCCAACACCTCCCGACTCCCTTACCAATACGCCTGTAGTACGTTTTAACACCTGGTTAATATCTGTTGATATGTTACCATATTCGTTGACGTCTATCACATTTACATTAAACCCCGATTCTTTCAGCTGTTTTACTTTATACTGATTATTACCTGTTCCTGCAACGATGACCTCATTCAGCTGGCGATTATCTTCCGTTAATGTAAAATCAATATGGGTGGATTGCCCTGCTTTCAGATAAACATCCCTTGTTTGCGGACGGTATCCGATGGATGATACATATACCGTCACCTTACCCGACCGGCTGGTACTGATATCATAATTACCAACGGAATCTGCAATTGCGCCCGCATATTGTTCGTTGTTTATTTTAATAGATGCGCCGATCAGCGGTTCTCCCAGTTTGCTTTTTACCTCGCCGTAAATATGACTATCTGTTTTGGTTGCTTGTTGTTGGCCCATAGCAAGTCCGGTTACCAGGAGCAAAAGTCCTGATAATATCAATGTAGAAATATGTTTCACCTTCTTTTACACTTAAAATTTAAAAAAATCGGCAGATACTATATTCAGATAATGATGGTGGTATAGCCACTATATTTAGCATTGATCTTCGCCGCATCCAGCTGGCTGTTTATACCCGCTGCAATGGCTTCCGGAACCGGCGCAGATTGTTGGGAATAGAGATATTTACGGTTACCGCTTTCCCGGTGTTCCGTGATAAATCCTGCTACATAAGTTCTTTTTCTTCTGCACAGAAATCTGATCATACCACTCCCTTTCTCACTACTTGTTTTTAAATACACCCATATATCCTCCCCTTTCTGGTTATTAATGATCAGAGAATTTGTATACAGCAGGCAGTTCTTATTGTCCACATACCTTAATCCACTGTTTGCCGATTCGGACAATAAAAGATTCCCGATATGTTGCTGCGCCAGCAAGTTGTTCCGTGTGTTATCAATCACTACGTAAGCGCTTTCGGGAGGCAGCCTGTTAAATCTATTCCACGAAATGATACCTGCACTGAAAAGCAGGAGCAAACAGGCAACCATCTCCACATACCTTCTTCTCCGTTCCCCGCCTATGGTATGCCTATGAATCTGCTTCCACATACGATGTTTCGCATCCTCATTATCGCCTGCTGACCGGTTGCCACTAAAAGCGCCCGGTTTCAACAACCATTCTTCCACGGCTTGTTTTTCCTCCTCATTGCAATGTTCATGATAGTACCTGTAAAGCAAGGATTTGTTTACGTTCATAATAACATAGTATCGAATACCCGCACGATGTCCCGGTGCATTTTCTTTTTATTCTGCTTATGACACTTTAATGGCTTTCCCTGTTTAATTTTCCCGAATGCGAAAGTCTTTTTCCCGAATTGTAAAACGCCGTATGTACAATGCGTTTACTTTTATGCCCGGCAGCATTTTTTATCAAAAATATTTCAATCATGCTTTGTGGTTAACAATGATCCTGTATCTAAAAGATCTACCTTCATTATTGATGAAGCATCCTTTGTTGCGCTATATAATCGTTACTGGTATGACGCATTATCATTAGCGCGGCAACTGATACAAGATGACTTTGTTGCTGAAGATATTGTACAGAACATTTTCATTTCACTGTGGAAAAGAAAAGACTCCCTGCGGATTGATCAACCTGTTGGACACTATATAAAACGTTCTGTAAAATTTGCGGTGGCTGCCTATATCCGGGACCGGTCGAAGAAAGAAACCATTCCCCTGGCATCATTGCCGGATGTTGTTCACACCACCACCGACGCTCCGCTGCTTCACAGGGAACTGCTGAGCAAACTGACTGGCTTTATTGAACAACTACCCGACCAAAACCAGAAAGTATACCATATGCGTTTCAACCATGCGTTGAACAATCCACAAATAGCCAGTTTACTGGGCATCTCTGAAAAAACGGTCCGCAACCAGCTTTCGCTTGCACTTAGGCGTATACGGGCTTATCTTATAAAAGAAGGGTATTAACGTTGTTTGTGGTGCGATGAAAATTTGTGGGTGAAAATTTGCCGGATAAAGAAATATTTTTAATTTAGGGCCTCCTTCGGGATGTAGCGCAGCCCGGTAGCGCGCTTCGTTCGGGACGAAGAGGCCGCTGGTTCGAATCCAGTCATCCCGATTTTTTGACATTGCCTTCGAATTAAAAAGCCCGCAAATACTAGTATTTGCGGGCTTTTTACATTTTCACCATATCAATTTATATCAATTTATATCAAGTTTTTCGTGAGTAATTCCGTGAGTCTTTTTTAACCCTAAATTTGACTCACGAAACACCACGTAAGCAATTGAATACCAAAATGGTAGATCATTTTTTTTGAAGCCTTTTGGTACTGTTTAGCTGCGGAATTCCGGTGAGTAATCGGAACAGAAATGTGAAGAAGGAACAAATAGTATCAAAAACCTTTAAAAAATGCTCTTATGTCAGATCAAAATTCTCTAGGTATCGACTTTGTCGTGCGTAAACTTAAATCCGACAAACGCCTGGCATGCCTTTTTGCCAGAGTTACCGTTAATGGTGAGGAAACGGAAATTTCCCTTAAAGAAAAGGTTATCCATTCAAAGTGGAACAATAAAGGCAAATTCTTAGAAGGCAAACCTAATGAAGTAGCGCTCACCAATGACTTCATTAATAATTCACGGGCAAGGATTAAAGCAGCTTACCGCGCTTTAGAAGAAACGATGATACCCTTTACCGCAGAAGAAGTAAAGGAATTCTTCCTGGGGAAACATTTTTCCCAGATCAATAAAGATCACACTGTTTTAAAACTGATTAAGAAACACGAAACAGAATGTTTGCCGCACCTGGAAAAGGGAACTACTAAGAATTATGTAGCTACCGAGACCTATGTAAAAAATTTCATTTTTCATAAGTATAAAAAGGAAGATATCCTTGTCCATTATCTGGACTTTGTTTTCATTACAGAGTTTGAAAATTATATTCCCTCACACCCCATAAAAGCCCATGATCCCTGCACGGAAAATGGAACGGCCAAACACATAGAAAGGTTTAAAAAGATCGTAAAATGGGGAAAGGACCTGGGTTGGTTAAAATCGGAGCCCTTTAAGGGATTTACAGCCACAACAAGGAAAAAGAAACGGGCCAAATTAAAACTTCACCAATTAGTAGCCCTTGAGAAATACCTGTTTGCTAACAACGACCTGCGTTATGCAAGGGATTTGTTCGTATTTAGTTGTTATACCGGTTTTGCTTTTGCCGATGTGATGGCCCTGACAACCTATTACTTCTCCATCAGCTCAAAAGATAGAATCTGGTGTACAAAATACCGCGAAAAATCTCAGGAATTAGCCGCAGTCCCAATCCATCCAATTGCAGCATTTTTGATTCAAAAATATATGAACACCCCCAAAGCAATTGCTGCCGGCCGGATCTTCCCACCCATCAGCAACCAGCATATAAACCGGTTATTAAAAGTTATCCAGGAAATTCTCGGGATCACCATCAAATTTACATTTCATCTGGCACGGCACACCTTTGCAACTGTCATTGCATTACAGAATGGCATCCCCTTAGTTGTTGCTGCCAAAATGATGGGTATAAAAAAGCTTGACACCATGCTTGTGTATGGAGAGGTTGACGAGGAACTTATGGAAAAAGAGCTGGATAAAGCCGATGAAAAGTTGAACAGCCGTAAAAAGCTTCTTCCACCTATGGAGAAAATTGCAACCTACCAGAATTTACCAACCGGCATGCAGTTGCATCCTTTGGTACCTGTACCCAATTTGGCAGATAAAATCGAATTGGAAGGCGCAGCAATCAATAAAGAATCTAAAAACATTGCGCCGAAAAGGGAAAAAAAAGCAGCTAATTTACTAACGTAGGCGTATACTCAGCTCTTTTATCTTAGGACGTTAACGCAACGAAGGCCGGCAAATAAAGCTGGCCTTCGTTGCGTTATACCGAAGCCCTTCCGGGCAGTTGTCAGCGACCAATATCCTTCCCAAATTAAACCGCTCCTTCAATTCTATTTAATTTGACGGTACTAGGGAAAAGCTGGGAATTATTCCTTTCAAAACATGACATATTGGGTCAAAACGGACCACTTTGAAAAATAATAACAAAGACACTCGTACCGACAAACCGTCGCTGCTGGACCCCTGGATTACCCTTGCAGATCTTGCCAGATTCAAGGCTGATTTAATCAATGAGATAAAAAGCATTCTTTCGGAAGGCAAAATAGACGAAAATCGGAAATGGCTTAAATCATTTCAGGTTAGACAAATGCTCAATATTTCTGCCGGTACCCTTCAGACACTTCGATCCAATGGCACTTTACCTTTTACCAAAATTGGGGGAGCGCTATATTATGAATACAAGGACATCCAAAATATTCTTGATAAAGCAAAGGTTGACAAATCAAAATTAAAATGGAAATTCACTAACTAGATATCTTCTCTCTTTTAGCGCCTAATACATACCCTTCCTTCCGAAAAGGTAATACCCAGATTAACTTGCGATCTTTCCACCCAGGACCGCAGGCCTGAGAGCGAGCAAACCCTTTTCCATTCTCCCCAGAAACAGGAAACCCTTCCATATTGATGCATATCTTATTCCAATTGCTATTTACAATAGTAAATGGGAAAGACTCCTCATTTAATAGTCTGTCAGAACTATTCCGGGTCCCATGCTTGCGACCTGGGGGTACGATATAGGTTTCAACCGGCGCTAATAGTATAAAAGTGAGTAGCTGATAAAATAAAGTAAGTCCCTGTTGCGCAATTGGTAATTTGTAATTCCCTTCCGTACTTTCAACCACATTTATTGCAAGGTTAAAATCATAGATAGCATAGTTAATTCCTACTTCATTTGGCAACCTTAGTTGATCTTTGGGCATAGCAACAGATTTACAATACAAAGCCATTAGCTTATCAGCCTTTCTTACATACCTTATGAACTCCCCGCCAAAGCTATACTGCTTAACATTTTCGTCTAACTTTTCTGTTAGCCAATTGAGATCAAAAGAGGATCTTAATCTAATTTTTTCACAGTCGTTCAAAACTGTTTGTGTGATATAAAAATGTTGGCAACGTTTCTCAGCAAGCATAGGGATGAGCTCAGGTACTTCACGTTTCTTCAGTTCACTATATTGCTTTAATACCAGTGAGCCAAACTTGTCTACATTCTTTACAAAGTGAACACCTAGTAAATGCCTGGTTTGCATAATATTTTTTTTAATAAGCAGCGCTTTTAAACTTTTACAATCAAAAATAATAAAGAGGTAATAACCTCAATAAAAATCTACAGCGTCATTTGCGCCTTAAACAATCCAGAAGCAACAACTACGAAAAAAACGAAATCCAGCAGCATTTTATTTAAAATTCTCCCTTAAATCAAGTCCGTTATCTTACAAACAGCTACACAGCCATCTGGGTTAAAAACTTTGCTGCTTACTGGTAACGATGCAGGCAAAAAATATCTTCACAGTTCTTATCTGCTGTCGCCGCAGATTTAATGTTTTTTTTTAAATTAGCTTTAGGCAAGAATACTTCTTTGACAGCAGTTCAAAAATGGTCTTTGACGTAGGGTATTTGGCTTGTATTAGGTCTATTTTATTTTTAATTTCCCGAGCCGTTAGGTACAAGTCCATTTGCTTACTTAACGCATCTTTGAGCCTGGATATAAAATTTGCTTCTATTTTGAACATGCGTATCATTTTAAGCTCAAACAACTCATTATCCACCAAAAAGACGGTCCCCTGTTCATTTAAGTTTGATATCCACTCCTCAGTTGACACCGAACTGACTCCTCTGATATTAAAAGGGCTTTCCAGGTATATACTACCTGCAAATAATCCAACAAAAAAGGGTATTCCATCCTCTACAAATAGTCCATATTCTATCTCCATGTTTTGCCAAAAGGTGATTTCAGCCTCGTTCACGTTGTCAAAAATCACAATAACTTCAATACCACCTATCTCAGAGACATCGATGAAGCCCCCGGTTTGTCCGGCGTATTTGTCCCTTGGAATAGGTGCTCCCACCTGGTAATGTATAAACTTCAAGGTGAAAAAATTATGTCTGCAAGATTAAAATTCTTTTTAATCCCCCACCAATATTTTAACCAAGGGGCGCCGGTAAATGATAAAACGACCTTTCTGCAGGACAAAAGCGGAACTTAAACTACGATGACTCACAAAAGACAAATAAAATACCCGATACCCCCTCTAAAATTCTGTCCAAAGGGTTTTAATAATTAGATATCCCGATTTCCAGGAGATAGGTCGGAGCATAGTAAGTTATCGGGAGACTAAAAAACTATCGGCCGGTGTGAATATCCTAAAAGCATCAACAAGTTAAATTAGCAGAGTACCGGTAGATGGTCTTCTTTAACATCAGTAAAAAAACAATAACATGAAATATCTCGTGGGGCCTGCAGTTGGAATATTAGGATATGCCGTACACTGTGCAAAAACACCGTCGTTGCTTCAGAGCCAGTCTCTTATCTATCAATCAAGTAGGTAGATAAACCTAACTAACCATATGAACCTATCACTAATGATTAATTAAAAAGCCAGATCATAGACATGATCTGGCACGATTGTAAGAAAACCGATGGAGAAAATGGCAATCCATAGTTCCAGATTTTCTTGCATTTTTAACAATTCTCAATACGTAGAAATTACGATTTTAACAAAAGGAAATATTCATCTTTTTTGATATTTCTCGCCATCCTAGCCGGATAGCAAATACCAGAGGGGAGGAAAGCTACCTCAAACAGATGGCGGCTGCTGACAGTAGTCCCATTCTCCGATGGCTTTTTACAAAGGAACACCTTACAAATGCCTGGTTTGCTTAAAAATTCAATTAAAAAGCCTCGCATTTAAACATTTCCAATGAAAAATAATATGTAATAGTTAGTATTTGATCTGGCACTTTTCTAACTTAGACTTATACTTTATCGCACATTTAAACTTATTTTTCCTAATGTTAATGAACAGAAAAAATAATGTAAGTGAAACACATGATGTTATTGCCCATTTATCGCGAGAAACAATGCTTTCTGAATTAGCAAATGGCTCCACTCGCTATATTGTAATACTCGTTTCTGCAAAAACAGAATATCTAATTACCATTTTCTCAGTGGAATTAAACGATGCAATAACAATATTTAACTCAGTTGATCTTTCAACTTTTGATTATATTCCAGGTGAATCAAAGTTGCAGCTACGGCGATTTGAAAATGATGAATCTTGGGATATTATCGATTCATTTCTTTATGCCAATCAGCCACGGAATAGAGAAAACCCAAAGTTTAAAGCGTATCTTGATCAGGTGACTGATGATTTTTTACGGCTATCTTACCTCCAAGCCATTTCAGGAGCTTTTCTTCAAGAAAAATTCCTATAGCTGGGGAAACTGAAATATGTCCTAATATTCAGGGACTCAATCATACAATAAAGTACAGCCTGTAAAAACAGGCCGCCGTTTAACCAAATCCAATAAATAATGCAATTCAAACTGACTGTGGGGATTAACCATAAGTCAGAGGCTCCCCTATTTACTAAAGCACCTGGGAGATATGATGCTACACTAATCGATCAGAACTTTTTTTTAAATGGGTTACCCAATCACCAGGCGACTAAAAATTTCAATTGTCTCTTTTGCTGCCATGACCTTCTTATCCGGATTTTAAAAAAGCCGGACCATACTTAATCACCTGCGCTTTCGAATCGTAAATCTTGCCTTAATGGTCTTATCCGCTTGCATTAAAACCGATCTTCCTGTTGCACTAACACCGTCGTTGCTTCAGAGCCAGTCTCTTATCTATCAATCAAGTAGGTAGATAAACCTAACCAACCATATGAACCTATCACTAATGATTGATTAAAAAGCCAGATCATAGACATGATCTGGCACGATTGTAAGAAAACCAATGGAGAAAATGGCAATCCATAGTTCCAGATTTTCTCGCAATTTTACCAATTCTTAATACGTAGAAATCACGATTTTAACAAAAGGAGACATTCATTTTTTTGATATTTCTCGCTATCCTAGTCGTATAGCAAATACCAGAAGGAGGAAAGCTACCTCAAACCGATGCCGGCTGCTGACAGTAGTCCCGATTCTCCGATGTCTTTTTACAAAGGGAACACCTTACAAATGCCTGGTTTGCTTAAAAATTCAATTAAAAAGCCTCGCATTTAAACATTTCCAATGAAAAATAATACAGGTCTAACAACCGCAAGGAACGCCTACAGCGCCATTTGCGCTTTTAACGACGCAGAGGCAACTTCTACACAAAAACCGAAATCCAGCAGTATTTTATCTAAAAACAGTTTGTGTTGAGGTTCCACTTCAATATTGACATCAATTGACTTCGCTTTGCTTCTGGTTGCCTCCACAAGCAGAAAATCAAGTAAGTAGTTAAGCAGCCTTCCATGCTCATTATCTGAATAGCTCAAGTCTGTAATATTCATCTGGTCTTCCTTACAAAAAGTCTCCATGATACAATACTCAAATTCTTCACGGACCAAATCATACCTAATAAGACCATCGGTGTCATACCTTCGAATATGATAGTATTTATCTGCGAGCTGTACAAATCTAACTATGGTAATATTTAAATCACTATCATTAAGCTCCTTGGCAGCCACACGTCTAAAAACGCTGAATTCCAATTCCTCCGTAATATAGTCGAAGGGAGAAGTTCCAGCTCTCTTCGTTAACCGCATCGGCTTCTTATGCTCCACCTGCAGGGGGGTACAAAACACACCTATCCCAAAATCATAAAAGGCCTGGATTAATAGCATCGTGACAGTCGGACCGCCCTGAATATTAACTTGTCCTCCCGTAAACCTTTTGCTGGCAATTGCGACCAAAACAAATTCCAATAACACGGCAATGGCATTCTTAGTTAAATCAGGATCCGTAGAGATGGTAATCAATAATTCTTTATTTTCTGAGATAACCATATGAATGTCTAAAATATAGGGAAAGTAGCCATCGCAATTCAGGCCCCAGGCAAATTGATCCCCTATATCCACTTTAGTAATGCCATGATATTTTCCATCTATCAATCCTACCCAAACCAATTCTCTTTTCGTACTTAACAAAGGATCGTCAAATCGGATATCTTCGGTTGCCTGGTTAGAAATAGAAAGATCATTCGAAAAGTCATATAGAAAATCAATGGGCTTTCTATGCTCTGGATAATTCATGGCAGGTAACATTAATGGATGAGAAAAATTGAGCCCCAAATTACTTTTTATAAAGGCAGAAACAGCAATTTGAGCATGAAAGGTTAACTTGGGCTGATTAAACACCTCTTCTTTCCGGACAAAGCTGTATTGGATAACCAGCACACGCGATCGCAGGGTATTTACCCGGTGGCTTGCCTGATGCAATATGAAATAATTGAGAATTGGCCCTGCAAACTTATCTCCACGTTGATAAACGTTTGCCAGTCATTATTATGGCTTTGTAGCTCTTCTTTTTAAATTTAAAAAAAAGCACGGATGACTTATAAAGAAATAGCAATTGCTATAAAAAAGGACCTGCTAAGGGCAGAAACCGAAAGAGATAGACTGTTTGCAACACCAGAGATTAAAAGAGGCGTTGAGTCTCGTTATTTCGCCTTCAAACGATGGAGTTGTGAGAATTAAATAAAATGTAGATTTTTCGTCAGCCGGCAGTTTTTTGCAGAGGTGCCAAATGGCTATTTCATTACAGCGATCCTTTTAAGATCCTCCATACCAAAAAACGGCTCATCCTCCGGGTCACTACCAAAAATCGAACCGGTCAAGTCACCATCTTCTACCATTTTCTTCAATTTTCCGGTAATTTTCACCTCCTCTCTCTCAACATAGGCTAATCCTTTTTTAGCAAATTGAGCGGCTCGTTTTGGATTGACATTCTCCTGGTACAGAGCAAGCATCCAGGCCGTTCGGACGTGAAGCCCCGTTGGATATACTCCACCTAATTTTTGTTCAAGAATGTAGTCATTATCAATATCTGATGGGGTTATGGTGTCTAAGATCGAAGGATTGGTGATATAGGCCTGGATAACCGGCATCGCCTTCAATTGGATCAGCTCAACCATTTGCTCTGCAGATCTTTCGTTTTCTGTTACATTATCTGACATTTTCCACGAGGGCTTTTTGAAACACCAGGTCAGCACTTTCGTAAGTTCACAGCTACCGGAAGCTATTGTGCCTAAGTTGATAAAACCCAGATCCCCCTTCTTTTTCAATACAATGGGCTGGATACCAAAACCGATATAGGATTCCAATTTTTTAAAATTAACGTCTATATCAATTACAAATAGGAATTTATCGGTTTTCATCCTGTAACTCAGACCAGATCCTTTGAATCCCAACCCTTTCATTCGTTGCCTGAACGTGCCATTTAACTGGCTTCTCATTTCTTTCTTTGTTATTGCCATTTCAGCATGGATTGGAGTGGGGGTAAGGTACAAAAGGCCGGCTAATCAGATAAAAAAGATGGTAAAAATCTTCAACAAGAACATGTTTCCAACAGGACTGCCTGCTAATGTACTAATATCCAGGGACTCGGTTATACAATAAAGAACAGCCTGTAAAAACAGGCCGCCGTTTAACCAAATCCTAAATAATGCAATTCAAACTGACTGTGGGGATTAACCATAAGTCAGAGGCTCCCCTATTTAATAAAGCACCTGGGAGACATGGTGCTACACTAATCGATCAGAACTTTTTTATTCAATTGGGTTACCCAATCACCAGGCGACTAAAAATTTCAATATTTTCTTTTGCTGGCTTAACCTTCTTATCCGGATTTTAAAAAAAGCCAGGCCATACCAGAATGACCTGCGCTTTCGAATCGTAAATCTTACCTTAATGGCCTTATCCCCTTCCATTAAAGCAGATCTCATTGTTCACCGGCCCCATCGTTGTTTAGGAGCCAGTCTCTTAGGTCTCCAATGGGTCTGTTATTTTAACTAATCTATTGTAGGCTACGTCAGTGGGCACTCACCAAAAAGCCAGGTTATAGACATAACCCGACCTAACAACCATAGTAGTCAATGTTGACTTTCAACACGGCTACTTGTATATGATATTTACTTTTACAATACGTAGAACTGATGTTTTTAACAAAAGGAAATCCTCTTTTTTTCAAACTTTATGATGGTTCTGTGGGGTTAGCAGCGGCCGAAGAAAACAAATACTTGCATTACAGGTGTAATCGGGATTAAACTATGTTTAAAAGCTTAAAAGAGGAATTTAGGCATCGGGACGGCAATATACCTCAGACAATTAGGTATTCAAAGGACAACTCACTATTGCTTCTTACTCATGGTTTGCTGGGTTTACCAATTGTCTTATTGAGAATTCTGGTTAGGTCCTGCTCACCGAAAAAGGTTTCGTTTATATCACTGGGCTCAATGCCAACGGCAGAACCGAAGGGAATTTCCAGATCCAGCAATTCCTTTAAAGTTTTGCTACGGTCCACCAAACTACTTCTATGATTATCAACAGCAAACTGAGCGAAGCTCTTAGCTCTTGCTATGTCCGAATGCTCATAATAGACAGCAAACATCCATGCGGTTCTTGTCTCCTCCCCAACAGGCCAGGCTCCACCAAATGTTGCTGTAATACCCTCCCGATCTAACAAATCAGCCGGACTAATGCTGTCAAATAGATCTGGATTTGCCACAAACCTGTTTACCACAGGCATTACCTGTCTTTTTATAACTTTTAGCATTCCATCGACATTCTTTTCAATCCCTGCAGCCCCAGCCGAGGTTTCCCAATAGGGTTTACCACCTGACCTATTGATCATTTTCCTTATTTCGCAATCGATAGGATCTAACTTTTTAAAATCATAGGTAACGAAGGTTCCTAGCTTTTTTATTGCTTTTGGCTGCAGCCCAAAGTCAAGATCCAATTGTTTGAACCTATTTGAATCTATCTTTATAATAAATAGAAACTTTTCGGTTTCTAATCTAAAGCGCATACCTAATCTGGAAAAACCAAATTCTTTCAGTTTCAAACTGAGCTGTTTACTAAGCTGCTTTTTATAATCGGTAAATTCTGCCATTGGGTAAATTTGTATCAAACTTACAAATAAATCTCAAAGCCTCCATGAGGAAGAATTATAGAATGAAATGTGTTGAAATATCCCCTTAAAAGATGGCATCCCAAAAACATGTCTCTTAGGAAAAAATAATGGATTTATTCATTGTATACTGAATAAAATAATCTAGGGACCTTTTCCATCATCAACTCTGAGGTGCAATACAAGTGTTGAATCTGGGAAATTTTACCCTCCACCTCTTTAAATGTTTCATAGTTTTCCTCCTGCTCACTCATAACACGTTTTAAACTATTTGTAAATTCCTCGGTAACCTCAAACTCACGGACTGTCTTTAACAGACTGGTTTGGCTATCAACTAGCAAAACCAGACATTTCATCGATGGCAATTGCATCCACCTGGTTCTTTCCTCCTTCGGGAAACTTTTGATATTAAATGAGCTGTCAATCCATATTGTTCCACCGAAAAAGCCAACAAAAAATGGGATTTCATCCTTTGTGAACAGACCGTATTTAATGGTTGACGTTTTCCATTTCAATGCCTCCTTTTCAGAAATGTCGGGAAGAATCACTATAATTTCAAATCCATAATCTGTCACCCTGAACACCGGCCCACCAAATCCCTTGTATAGGCCGAGCTCAAATTGTAATCCAGGAACGTATTGTTCTGTGTAGGCCATCCTTAGTTATTTGACATAAATTTAGCCTAGCGGTAGCCTTCAAATGGATTAATACACCAACGGGTTAAAAACCTCCACGGGCGCCTTCTTTTTAAGGATTAACCCTTAGGCCATGTCAAACAGAAAGCCACCCTATACAACCACTGTGTTTTCATTTCAAAAAATATCCTATAAGGGGGGATTAGGAGAGAAATTTTGCAAAAAGCGATGGACAAATTTGGCGAAGCGTTTCAGGCTGATCGGCCGACCAAGAAAATTTAAATTTTTTATACCGACCCTCGTTATAAAGGAAATTACTATCAATATAATTGTAAATTTCCTTTTGGGTCATATCCTCAAAGGCCCTGGAAGGGATATATGAAAAACTTTCAAAATCGTAATGTTTGAGCCTGGGATTGATCTGGTCGATTAGAGAGTCAGGATTGCCGATAGCGTTATAAAAAACCTTTCTGCCCCTTGAAATTATCCAGCATCGAAAATATCGAAAACCGTCATCGGAACAAAAACCCCGATTCATTATTATTCCCGCGCACCATAAGGTAGAAGTATAACTATCATAAAGTAACTTCTCGGTGCGAAGCATAAAGGATATTACCTGGGTAGCAGAGAGCTCTTTAAGTGTTTCTGTCAGAAATATCTCCTGCTTTCTTAAAGTACTGGTGGTATTTAAGGAAGCTGCTACGATTCTCCAATACAGATCCTCATCCATCAGCTTCGCGGTTGCGACCAAACCAGGTATGTTGAAATTTCCATAATCCATACTCCCAGGAGGATTTCCTGTAAAGATAGAACTTTTCAAAATGTCATTTCAGCCTACCCAAAAGACACGTAAATTTCAAAAGATAAGACTCATAACATCGGCTATCGCTCAATGGCAAATAGCGCGGATAAGATTTATTTGTCGCTACGTCGCGTTGTTAATGGGAAGTTAATCCATTTTATGGTTAAAAACGCTCTATCCTCTGCATATCACCAGTCTATACTTTAGCGCTGATAAAAGATCCGCCTGCTGTGATGGGCAGAACGGATCCGTATTTATAAAAGAAAAACAATAAAATTATGATTGCAAATCTGGAAAATGCTGTACAAGCTTTATCCCTTGTGGCTAAAATCTGCCTGGCGCTGCAGGCAACTGTCTATGCTTTGTATGTTTTATTTAACAGAAGAAGATAATGGACATTATTAATCAACCAGATTGACACATGTATTGACTGCCCTGTGATATATCACTTATTATCACGGGGCATTTTTTTTGATCTGATACCTGAATGAATATTAAAAATCTTTGATAAGGACTCTTTTACTTTAATAATACCTGTCGGATAACTAACCTGCTATTCTTTGGTCTGGTTTGGTGGACTCGTTTTTAATCTGTTATGCAAAGTTGCATCAGAAATTCGTCATTGTCTCTCAGATTACTTAAATAGGCGGTGCTTAACTAATGCATAACAATTGTGCAGGTTCTATTTTGGGTAGTATAGAATAGCTAAGATCCTAAAAATGAAAAGCCCACTTTAGCTGGCTTACTCCTGAGAAAACCGGGGATCAGGCCCGATAGGCAGCGGCGCTATTTTTTCTACGGTGATAGAAGGAAAATCAAAGGTAGCGGTCACCACTCCCATTATCAGGTAGATACCCGAGCGATAAAACGGGTAACGCTTGTATACGTCCGGGAAATGTACCGTGTCAAAATAATCACCATTCAGATCCAGAAAGGTACCGAAAGCCATAGGCTGCCCATGTTTTGTCCTGGTAGGTTTGGCTGTAACATATAAGCCCACCATCTTTACTTTCTTCCCTACCTGGCTCATTAGCTCTGCGGCAATGACCTGTCCCCGGTAGCTGGTCTGCAACATATGGAAGGGAGAAAGGGTAACGGAAAAGCCCATCAGCTCCATTTCATCAAAAAAGGTTTCATCCTCGGCCCCGGCAAAGGCAGGTAGTGTGACGGTCCGGGATGGTTCAAGTAATAACAGAGACTGAGCAGGGGAGCTTGCGGACGAATGTGTTCTTTTTGAATGCAGTAGATGGGCAGACCATAATAAAGTTTTTTTATCCAGCCCTGTAAAAGACAGCGCTCCCGCATTGACCAGTAAAAGCAATTGTTCCAGGGGGATAGCCGTCCTGGCGATGAGATCCTCCATACTATGATAATGTCCCCGGCTGCGGCCTATCAATACGGCGGTGATGGTGGCCACCTGCAGCCCCTTGATCATATTAAATCCCAGATAAACGTCCTTACCGGCGATGACCGTTTTCAGATCACTGTGATTTATGCAAGGAAGATGAATAGATCCCCCGGCCTTTCGCGCCTCTGTGACGTATAGCCACCTGGCGTAAAAGCCACCTTCGTTATTGATGACGGCGGTCATAAATTCAAGGGGATAATACGCCTTTAGATACAAGCTTTGATAACTTTCCACCGCGTAACTGGCACTATGGGCCTTGGAAAAGCTATAGCCGGCAAAGGATTCCATCTGGCGCCACACCTCCCTGGCAATGCTCTCATCGTGACCGCTGTTACGGCAGTTAAGAAAAAACTTATCCTTTATTTCTTCCAGGTGGTGACGGCCCCGGTTTTTGCCACTCATCAGCCGCCGTAACACATCGGCATCTGCCATGTCCAGGCCCCCGAAATGATGTCCGATTTTAAGAACGTCTTCCTGAAATATCATCACACCAAACGTCTCCGCCAATTGCTGCTCCATAATAGGATGCAGATAAGTGAAACTTTCCGGATTGCGGTATCTTTTTATATATTCATCCATCATCCCACTGGAACCTACACCCGGCCGGATGATGGAACTGGCGGCTACCAGCGTAAGGTAATTATCGCAGCGTAATTTTTTCAGCACCCCACGCATAGCAGGCGACTCAATGTAAAAACAACCTATACTGTCACCACTCTTTAATTGAGCATTAACCTGGCTATCCTCTTTGATGATGGCAACGTTATGTATATCCACATTTACCCCACGATTTTTCCGGATAATGTCCACCGCTTCTTTAATGTGACCTATCCCCCGCTGGGAAAGAATATCCAACTTTTCAAATCCGATATCTTCTGCCGTATACATATCAAACTGCATAGTAGCAATGCCTTTGGGGGGTAAATCAACCGCGCAATAGGTAGAAATGGGTAATTCTGAGATAATGATCCCACCTGAATGCATGGATCTTAAATTGGGAAAATCCTTTGGTAAAGACTGGTAGGTAGCCAGTACTTTTCCCACAATCTCATTATTGTTTCCCACATAAGACGGATCGTCCATTAGCCGGTCCACCTCAGTTTTTGGCAGCCCATACACTTTGGCGATTTCACGGATAATGCTGCGGTCCTTGAATGTACTCATAGCCCCGATAATGGCCGTATGCCGCTTCCCATACCTGGTGAAAAGATAGTCAAATACATCATCGCGGTCCTTCCAGGAATAGTCTATATCGAAGTCCGGAGGGGATTTTCGTTTTGGATTAAGAAACCGCTCAAAATACAAGTCCAGTTCGAGCGGACACACGTCAGTTATAGAAAGACAATAGGCCACGATGCTATTGGCGCCGGATCCACGGCCAACGTGATAAAATCCTCGGTGCTGGGTATAACGGATCAGGTCCGAAGTAATGAGAAAATAGGCAGAAAAACCCATCCTGTCAATTACTTCCAGTTCCTGACGCACCCTCTCCCTGGCTTTCAGATTACCGCTGCCATAGCGGACCTGCCAGCCCTCCAAAGCAAGTTTTTCCAGCAACACTTTATCGTCGTAGCTGCTGGTAGTATAATGCTGTTTGTTTTTTACAGTAGTAAAATCAAACTCAAAAGTGCAACCTTCCAGCAGCCGGTGCGTATTATAAATGATCTGCGGATAGGCGCTATAGGCGGCAATAAGCTGGGGGGAGGAAATAAGCAGCTCGTCACGGCCGCCCGCCTGCTCGGCTTTCAGCCTGGACAGCAGAATATTGTGGTCAATGGCCCTTAGCTTGCAATGCAGCACAAAGTCAGAAGGGTCTGAAAAGGTTACAGGAGCCCAGATGATAAGCTTTTCCATTGATGATTTGGACCACGCATACAGGCGCGTAAGCTGGGAAGGCTTCACTCCGACGTATTCATTGTCGAGAAGTTTTTCCGGCGCTGCCCCGAAAGGATAAACTATTATCACATCCTCCAACTCGGGCGCCCGGGAGGGCAACGGCCTGTCTTCCAGGTTACAGATACTGAGCATTTCATTGAGACGCTCAAAACCTTTATTATTCTTTGCGATACCGATATAAAGGAGCTTATCCTGCGCACGAAACTCGATGCCTGCCAGCCCATTAAATTTTTTGAGTTGACAATACTTTATAAACTCTAATATACCTGTGCTGTTATTAATATCGGTGAGCACTGCCGTGTCGTAACCTTCCCGTATAAGCAAATCCACCACCTGGTCAATGGGTATTGTGCCATATCTTAATGAATAGTAGCTGTGTACATTGATTAGCATTAATAATTTTTTTCCTGATCATACAATTGTCCGGAAATTCGTAGGATAAGACAAATGACGCTTTTTAAATAATGCAGGTACACACTTATTCGATGGTAATGGCCTTCACCAGGCTATCGTGTCCAAACCGCCGCCGGATACCGTCAATGGCCTGGCAAAGGCTGATAACCTCAGCATTGTCATTAAACAGATCGATCTGATAAGAGCCTGTGACAAAATCAGAGAATTTGACCCCAATGAGCCTGATGAGCATACGTCTGTCGTAGAGTTTTTCAAATAGCTGCAGGGCAGTGCTGCACAAAATGTCGTCAGTGCAGCTATAAGCAATACGAGTTTGGCGGGTATGGGTATCCCAATTGGCATAGCGGATGGTGATGGTAATACAACAGGTGAGCCTTTGCTGACTGCGCAATTCAAATGCCAGTTCATCCACAAAGCTGATAATGGTTTTTCGCAGCAGTTCCATATCAGTGGTGTCCTGTTCAAAGGTTACCGATCTGCTCATGGATTTTTGTTCATGGTAGGGAATTACCAGGGAGTTATCGATGCCATTGGCTTTATGCCATATGGTGACCCCTGGTTTGCCAAAAGCGGCCTCCAGTAACTCAGGCATCAGCAGTTGGATATTGCGGATCATTGGCGCCCCCATTTTACAAAGTTTGGTATAGGTCTCAGGACCTATACCCGGAATCTTTGAACTGGGTAGTGGCGCCAAAAATGGTTTTTCCTCTCCCTGGGCGATGACTAGTTCCCCAGTTTTCTTCTTTGCCTCGTTGGTGGCGATCTTGGAGACCGTTTTGTTAACGGACAGCCCAAATGAAATAGGTAAGCCCGTCTGGTCTGTAATGCGTCGTCTAAGCTCATGGGTCCATTTTACTGAACCAAAGAACTTATCCATACCGGAAACATCCAGATAATGCTCATCGATAGAAGCTTTCTCAAAGAGGGGAGCTGACTCTGAAATAACGTCGGTAACATCACGGGAAAGTTTGGAGTAGTAGTCAATATCACCTTTTCGAACGACGGCCATCGGACAAAGGCGCAGTGCCTCTCTGACAGGCATTGCGCTGCGGACACCGAATTTTCTGGCCTCGTAGCTACAGGAAGCTACTACCGCCCGGCTACTGCCACCACCGATGATGACTGGCTTGCCTTTTAAGGAACTATCTCTCAGGATCTCCGCTGATACAAAAAAAGTATCCAGATCCATATGTACTATCGCTGTGTCCATCTGCTCAAAAACTTTATGCGTTCCGTGGGGAAAGGTCCGCTAACCGCAATAATACTATTATTTTTAGTATTTATTACTAATTTATTTAGTTTTTATACTTGTGCGCCTATACTGCGGTCTTCCGGCACCATGCAAATTCCGCTTGCCCACTGGCAAATCTGATCCTGGTGGAAATGAGCGACTATTATTTTTCTCATGTGGGAATAGCTTACAAATCCCTTTTAGTCCGTTGGCGACTTTTACCTACGAAATAAAATAAGAAGACATGGAAATGAGTGAGCGCACCACACTGGTAATGATTCCTTCTTGCGATCTGGAATTTTTGAAAACAACAATGTCCCAGATTTTAATTTATCTACAGGATAACAAAAAACAAGCGGCTGACGGCACCCCGTCTCCTGAATATATCCTTGCAGCATCCTATATGAAAGCTGTAGGTATCAGACGAACAAAATTCTTTGGGCTGATCTCTGAAGGCAAGATAAAATCGATTAAAAAGTGCCGCAAAATATATGTTCACGCTTCGGAGATTACCCGCTTTTTTAACGATCCAAGCATTGGCTAAAAACAACTGGTGAGAGGTCTTAAATATAGCGCACACATTTGGCTGTCCCCAGTGACTATTAAATACCCACAAATGCAACAGAAAATCCCCGGCCCTCTTGAAGTAATGGCTTACTTCTTTAGAATGGGTCTTGAACACAAACATGCAGACGCCTTCCTTCTTTACTATGGCAAACATAACTGGCAGATAGCAAATGGGAAAAAAGTGAAGAACTGGAAGATCCTCGCATACAACTGGGTACGGTCTTTTTCCAAATCCAAACCGGTCAGAAACATTCCCATGCGCCCGTGTTTCAAGGGCAGGTAGCTCGTCAATCATTATCCATACCTAAATATTCTCTATGATGGATTTAAAGCTAAAACAAATAAAAGTAAATACCGACCTGTCGGCAGACTCTTATTGCTTTACCGCCCTGCTTTATGTAAATGGATATAAAACTGCCCTGGTAACAAATGGGGGCCAGGGTCAGGACACGGAAATAAACCCGTTTAATGCGAAAGCCTTAAAAAAGGTTGAAAGGGTCGAAAAATATTGCAGTACCCTTGATCCCCATATTGACGCCAGCATTAAAGTCAATGGATCTATGCTCATTATACACCGCACACTGGCGAACCTAATTTATGATTTGGTACATACCCATCTTCTGTCAGAAAAGATGAAGGGCTAAAGCTAAAGAACGCAGATACGACTAATGCAGTCTATAATTGCTCACATAAAGTAAACTAAACAATCATGGAAATAAGCTTAAAGAATATTGTAGAATACAAAAAAATGAGCGAGGAAACGGTAGCTTATTCAGCCAGCCTTTATATCCAAGGTAAAAAAGCAGGGCAGGTGTCCAATAACGGTCATGGCGGCATGACCACAATCAGGGCCGATAATGAAACAGGTGCAAAACTGATTGAGCAGGCATCAAACTTTGTTAAAAGCCAGCCCCCCGATATCACCAAAGACGGGGAAAATACGTACAAAATTGCCTGGACCATGGATTCCTATGTTGATGATATCGCAATAAAGTTCTTTGATGACCGCGACTTGAAAAAGCTATTGAAGATAACTGATCATGGTATTGTCTTTAAGATAGAAGAGGGGACTTATCAGGTAATTGAATTCACACAGCCCTTAGATAATCTCCTATCAACACCCGAAGGGAAAGCTCTAGTTACCAGATCACTTACAAAAGCAGTAAACGAGCTGGGGGCTGGGGTTGATCTGCTCAACAAAAACATTCCCGCCCAGTTGCTTCCCCCCGCCCTTCGCAGAGAAGTTTCCCGAAAATCCCAACCTAAACAGAAAGAAAAACAAGTGGAAGAAAAAAAAATAAAACGCAAAAGGTAGCTCCCTGCGTAGCCTCTTCAAAGTTACCAGATCGTAGGAAAAGCGATATCAGAAGCGCACACTATATAAGCCCCCAACCGGGGGAGGTAAAATCATAAATTAACTTCCTCACCACTTCAAGTCCAAAACCCGATGTGAAAATGAAACATGCGAGCCTGTTTACAGGAATTGGGGGGTTCGACCTTGCAGCAGCCTGGGCTGGATGGGAAAACATCTTCCAGGTGGAAATAGATCCTTTTTGCCGAAAGATACTTGCCCGGCATTTTCCAAATGTGAAAAGATACAATGATGTAAAAACCTTTAATGCCGAAAGTTATGCCAACACAATTAACGTTCTTTCCGCAGGATTTCCCTGTCAGCCATTCAGCGTTGCCGGAAAAAGAAAGGGCCAGACAGATGATCGCTTCCTCTGGCCAGCAACAATGCGAATTATTAGCAATATCCTCCCCCAGTGGATTGTTCTTGAAAACGTTACTGGACTACTCAGCATTCTGGAATCCGAGAGCCTTAATGAAATGGAAGTCAAGACGGCTGAGCTTTACAGTCAGGACCCTTCATTCCAGCCGGAAAAAACCGTCCTTCGATTACAACGAAGAATCATTGGACGAATTATTTCAGACATCCGGGCAGCAGGATATTTACTCCCCGTCCTCTCCGATGGCACACCAGTCATTGTGTGTATACCAGCTATTGCCGTTGGCGCCGTCCACAGACGGGATCGGATATGGATTATTGCCCACTCCGACCAGCATAGGAAGGAATGCAATGAGCCAGCCACTGTTTCAGACTTCAACCGGGACGATCAAATCCATGGGGAAAAATGGCCGTGGCAGCCAGGTCAGTCTGGCCAGATTAGCAAAGACAGGCCTTCTGCCCACTCCGACGACCGGTATCTGGAAGGGCAGCCGAAAACCGGAGACACTGATAAAGATGCGTCCAAATCATTTCCCCAGCCTTCTGGAATATTTGAATATGTCGATTGGGAAAACTGGCCTACTCAATCCCCTTTATGTGGGAGAAATGATGGGCTTTCCCTCAAACTGGACAACATCACCTTTTCAAAATGGAGAAATGAAAGCCTAAAGGCCTATGGTAACGCTATCGTTCCACAGGTGGCATTCGAGATTTTCAAGGCAATAGCCAGTTCCAGTACCCCGAAATGAGCGACCGCGATGAAAAAGTTTCTTGACTTGTACCTGGAAAACATCATACTGCTTAAAAGCAGGGGATTTCATGAAAGCAACCTTAATAGTCCTTTTAAAATCGGAGAATTGTTCCGGTCTCTGAAAATAAACCTGGCGCTGGCATACAAAAATGGATTCCGGGAAGGGGAAAACCAAACCTTTAGTCTAAAGGCGGTGGGATTTTTCAACGACTGCAAGGATTTGCTCATATCCACCCTCAATTATGAATTTGATTTCCAAAAGGAGGAGCTGAGGCTAAAATCCGTTTCTTTCTTTGATGGCAAATCTATGGTGACCGTAAATTTAAAGACTCCCCTTGATCCGCCTAAAGCAACTGATGGTTTTGATCTGATCAAAGAATCCAGGTTGCAGATCAAAAAATCGATGAACAGATATATTCCTGTTTACACTACCAATATCTCCAGGAAAAAAAAATAAAAAACCGTTTCATTTAACTTTTAAAAGATCAGTGAACTATGATTAATCCACAACTGGAATGGTCGATTTTTGACAATATCTTTTTCCTGATGGAAACAGGCATCATCACAACAAGAGATCGGGTGATGAAGGAAAAAATGAACGATTTAATGCGCAACAAAGTTCATGAAATATTACTAACAAACTTTAAGGATGAATCCAAAACCAATAAAAAACAGAAATCTATTGACTTCCAGATCACGGTTCCCTCACAATCCAAATTACAGCCTGCCCAGCAGATTACCCTGTTATACGCTTTTGACTATTCCGAGAGCTTAGTGCACCGGATTGGTCTGACGATAAAAAGAGACTATGGTCCCCCCGTCTACATAGACTGGACAGATAACAAGGCTTTGAGAAAATACTTTCCTCAAAAGGAGACCAGAATGGAGAAAAAAATTAAGACGGCTCCGCGTTCAAAAAAGCCTCCTTCAGGGAAGGGACCCTACAGAGGCCTACCACCATGAAGCCAGGTCTGATAGTCCAATAACCAGAACAAAGTTTATTCATTCGTTTTTTAAAATATGAGAAATGGCAAAAATTAAAGCAAACACGTTAATCCTGGCAAGCGGTCGCCAGATTAAACTGCGCGGAGGCACAATCAGTATAGCTTCATCACTGGAACTTGGTGACGGGTATACTAGCGGTGTTTTCAATTTTAATTCCGACAGCAAATACACGCCTGAAATCAACAAAATTTCAAATCCCTATAACCTGACTGCGGAAGAAATACATGAAGTGGCAGATTTGATGATCTCCTTATGGGTTGAACTAAAGAATAACATCAGGATAAAAGGCGTATGCGACCCTGCCATATTTACAAACGTTGTCTCCATATGAAACGGGATTTCTTCTAAAACCCATCTTTCCCTCCCGGGGTAAAAAGTTAGGAAAATGAAAAAAGAACACATACCCATTTCATATAAAGAGCTGTACAATCAGGCTGCCAGACTTAACAAAGGAGATCTTTTTATTCCCTATTTGCTCAAATCCGGCTATAAGGAAGTGCTTCCCAACAATTTCACCAAAGACGATCCCAAACAGGAAATTGAGCTATCGAAGGTAAAAGGACAAATCCACTTTTCAAACAAGCTAATGAAGGAAGATCAGGGTACTTTTATTCAATTTCTTCAAAACCGCCTTATCGACAGCACTGTTGTACCAGATCATCGGCAGGTGGCATTTATGGGGGCTATTTTAATTGCAGTATTTGAGGAACCCAAGTTAAGACCTCACGCCACAGACCTTCGGGTGGTGAAAAAAGCAGGAAAGCAAAAAAAATTGGATGTAGATAAGGACGTAAGTAAAAAGCGGAAATAAGGCCGTCACAATTTCGATTACAGTAATCAACAACTTACCCTAAATCAGGAATTCATGTAATTGCGAAAATAATCTGTATGAAGAACAGCAACTTTAACTGGGACCATTACAAGCTAATAGAAATGCTTACTCAAAACGGATTCCTTGACGGCACCAATACCACCCCAAGTCGCGAATTCAGAGAAAAACTACTGAGCACGATGCAGGATATAATAGCCGCTGACCTCTTGAATAAAGAGAAGAATAAGTCGTCACAGGAAAATGTGGCGTTCCAGGTTAGTTCTGAAAAAGAGTTTGATACCCACAAATTCAATTTCAGTTATAAACTGGTACACCGCCCAAAAGACAATGGTCTTTATATGAATGGTATTGACATAGCAGTTGACGGCAGGTTACCCTATAACCTAAAACTCAGCCCCTTTCAGAAATTACCTCGGGCCGAAACCGTCTGTAATAAAGTCCTCAAGGCAATATCGCAACAGCCAGTTACTAAGCTAAAGAAACAAATAGTGGCAAAGACTAAGAAAACTTCTGAAGCACAGCAGCGTAAGCCGCGTAGATAAACATTGGCTTTTATTAAAAACGAAAGTCCATACCCTGAAACGACCTACAGCGGAAAGGAGGCAGCCACAACAGCAATTTCCCCCAAAAGGCAAGATCCGCGCAAATTTCATCCATTTTCGTATGGAGAAAGTAAGCGTCAACCTAAACTATAATAAGTTTCTCAAACTGCTTACGTAGAACAGATGCTTGGATGGAGAGATATTATTTAAAGCCGTGAGTTCAGGTTACATGCAATTGGATAAAATAACGGATATACACCCAGCTCAATTAAAAGAAGAAAGGGAAAAGCCACACTTCATTTATCATATCCTGGATAAAATCTCAAAAAAAATGAATTTGACATCCAGTGATTCAATTGGATAACCGTAAATAAGCTTGCTGCTGTCTAACTGACCATTCACCCGGAACAGAAATTTCCGCGCTTTTAAGAATCAAACGTCCAGCAGCTTTTTCCAATTAAGAATAGGCAGCAACGACCTTAATTTTACGGCATTCGCATTTTTTGGGGCTTTCCAAAAATTAGCAACCCTTAAAATTTTGAAAGATGGATATAAAGCTAAGAAGACTCATTGAACATTCTGACTTAACTACAAAGACAGTAGCATATTCGGGCATCTTATATATAAATAAAAAAAAGGTAGCTATGGTATTTAATGATGGGAAAGGAGAAAAAACAGACATCACAGCTTACAGCAATGCCGACTTTAGAATGGTTCTGGAAGCGCAAAAGTTCATCGAGAAATCGGCGCCATCCCAAGAAGCTGGCAACAAGCCCTGGACAAACAATCTTTCTCAATATTTGGACAATCTGGCTGCTGACCATTTTAGGAAACTAAACGAGAAATGTGACTACACACCGGACAATCTGCCCCCACCAAGGGCAGCTATTGAAAATGGCAGGTCTCCCTTAGACGACTCAAATAAAATCAGCATTGGACCTAAAATTGAAAACATCCAAAAAAAGGGTAAGCTATCGACAAAAATGAGTCCCCCGGGTCCCTATAAAAGTAGACGGCCCTAGCTCAGTTATATCGGAGGCCAATCCCCCCAGGTTTAGCCTTCCCCCATAAACATTTCATTTGACAGAGCAATGGTTCTAAACACCAACATTAATGGGGGGCGCGGACACGATGGCGGTGTCCAGCAGCAAGATGTATTGTTGTGCACAACAATTTTGTTTGCCTCCAAAGTCGGCAAACCTGGTAAAAGCCTCCGAAGTCGGCTTGTTACACTTAAATCCATCTGAAATGGGAAGGAACAAAAGAGAGCAGCAAAAGGAATTAAGATATGACATTAAAACCCGTGTAACGGAAAAGGACTTTAACCGGTTAAAGGAACTACTTGCCAAATCCAGGCACAGGACCATGAGTGAAATGCTTAGGTATATTATCTGTGGAAAGGCAATTACCATCTATAACAAAGATGAGAGCCTGGATATAATAATGGAGGAACTCACAAGGCTACGAAGAGAACTTAACAGTATAGGAAATAATTTCAACCAGGTTACCAGGCAGATTAACAGTTTGCCATCAAATGAGGGAAAATCATTTCTCATTCTGCAGGCCTCCCAATCATTTGCTGAGACCCAGGCCCAGATATCCCGGCTTTATCCGCTTATCTCAAATCTGGCCAAAAAGTGGTTGCAAGAATAACATTTGGCACATCGGTACGGGGCATTATCAGTTACAACGAAAACAAAGTAAAAAAGAAAAATGCTACCTGCATCAGGGCCGAGGGTTTTGGTTGCCTTCCATCTGAACTAACCTTCCAGGAAAAGTTCAACAGGTTTTACAAGCTTTTTTCCCGCAACACAATAACTGAAAAGAACGCAATGCATATCTCGTTAAACTTTGATCCCAGCGAAAAATTCACCCACCACCAGTATGCCCAGATCACGCAGGCATACATGGACCGGATTGGATTTGGAGACCAGCCTTACCTTTTATACGAGCATACCGACGCGGCCCATCCCCATGTTCATATTGTGACAACGGTAATTGATAAAGAGGGAGACCATTTAGAAACTCATATGATCGGTAAGCTAAAGTCCTCCCCTGCCAGAAGAGAGGTTGAAAAATTGTTTGGCTTGGTTCCGGCCGAGAGTAAGAGTCAAAAAAACTTCTTCTTAACAAAGGCCGCCGACCTGGAAGCTGTGCAATACGGGAAAAATGAAACAAAAGCTGAAATATCAAAAATCGTAAGGACGGTCATCGACCAATATCGCTTTACCTCTTTTTCTGAATACAAAGCAGTACTTGAATCCTTTAATGTCACAGCAGACCGTGGCAGACCTGGTTCAACACAATTCACTAAAAACGGTCTTTCCTACAGCATAATAAACAAGGAAAGGGAAAAAGTCGGCGTCGCTATAAAAGCCAGCTCCATATATGATAACCCTATCTTTAAAAAGGTAGAAAGTCATTTTGAGGAAAATGAGAGGAAGCGCCAGCAATACAAAGCCGTCCTATCAGATAAAATTGAACAATTGCTTTCAATCGGAGTAGACAAATCTGAATTTATAGGTGAGCTGGCCAAAATAAACATCAGTGCAGTTTTTTACGAAAACGAAAACGGCCTTATCACCGGGATAACTTTTATTGATCACAATACACGTTGCGTATTTAAAGGAAGCGATCTAAACAAAAGATATGGCGCCCGGGCAATTTTGGCAAGACTCAACTCAGGTAATCCGGGTGACATCGGATTTAACCGAAAATTTGTCAAAGCCGTCCAATCTAATACTGTTTATACCGGGGGAATCAGTAAGGTCTGGGCAGATTGGGCAGCATGCGGGCTTACTATTTCCGGGACCACAGACCAGACAGGTACTACCCACTACCAGTTAGGCCACATTGCTACCCAACCACCCACATTCGCACCTGCCGGCAGGCTTATCAGCTCCTACCTGGCCGCAAATGGAATAAATACGGTTGTAATGGCTTACATCAACGAACAACTGGCTATGCTGGGCAGGCCGAAGAAAGAAAAACAAATCCCCTCTGATCAGGATATGCTAAATATTATCGCCTCCGAATCATCCATATATTTTAGCACCATCTTTTCCATTCTGACCGAATATACCTACTCAGCAAGCCACACTCCTATTGAGCTTTTAAGGGAAGCCAGAAAAAGAAGAAAACGCCGCAGCTAGTCAATAGCCGGATTATTATTTAGAAAAAAATCATGCCACATGGACACCGGAGAAAATCAACAAAGCCTAAGGGCTATTATCGACTTTGTGAGGATGGGTAGTATTATACTGCTTTGCCTACATTTTTATGTTTACTGTTACAATGCCTTTGAGATTTGGGGACTCACTGCAGATCTGCCCAAAAGAATCATCACAGGTTTTGCAGATACAGGGCTTTTCAGCAATTTTTATAACACCAAACTTTTCGCCCTCGGCTTACTCTTCGTTTCGTTGGTGGGCTCACGAGGTAAGAAAGAGGAAAGCATAAAGCCGGCATCAATAATAGTATTTTTACTTACTGGCACCGCGCTCTATTTTTCTTCTGCCCTACTTTTTTACCTTCACCTGTCTACCTCTATCACAGCCATGCTCTATATCCTTGCAACCACCGCAGGTTATATCCTGCTACTTACGGGCGGGGGCAGGCTTTCCAGAACCATTCAACTTAATCTTCAAAAGGACATCTTCAATGAAGACAACGAAAGCTTTCCACAAGAGGAACGTCTGCTTGTCAATGAATATAGTATTAACCTGGAAGGGGCCTATAGATTTAAAGGAAAAACCCGCAAAATGTTTGTCAATCTAATTAATCCGTTTAGAGCAACGATGATAGTCGGGGGGCCTGGATAGGAGCAGGCAAGAGCGTGGGGATCATCAGACCGGCTATCATTTCCTGTATAAAAAAGGGCTATTGCGTATTTCTATATGATTTCAAGTTTGATGATCTGACCAAGATTGCCTATAACACACTGTTAAAGTATCAAGGCAATTTTGCAATCCCACCCAAATTCTATGTAATCAATTTCGATGATCTGTCCATAACCAACAGATGCAATCCCTTAGAACCCCAGACGATGTATGACATTACAGATGCTTCGGAGGCTGCCAGGACAATACTTTTGGGGCTTAACCGCGAGTGGATAAAAAAGACCGGGGATTTCTGGGTGGAATCGAGCATTAACTTTATGACAGCGATCATCTGGTTTTTGAGAAAATATAAAAACGGAAAATACTGCACACTCCCCCATGTCATTGAACTGATGCAGGTTGACTACGATGACCTCTGGCCTGTGCTGGGCACTGAAACTGAAATTGAGGTCCTCATAAATCCATTTTTGTCCGCTTATTTGAATCAGGCCCGTGAACAACTGGAAGGACAGATAGGAAGCGCGAAAATCAGTATCGCCAGGTTGTCGAGTCCCTCCCTGTATTATGTTCTCAGCGGAGATGAGTTCAGTCTGGATATTAATAATCCGAAGGAACCCAAACTGGTGGCAGTGGGCAACAACCCTGGAAAGGTACAAATTTATGGAGCAGTATTAAGCTTATATATTAGCCGTGTAGGTCGATTGGTAGCGAGGAAGGGTATGCATAAGTGCGCCATCATCGCAGATGAGTTTTCGAGCATTTTCTGGAATGGTATCGAAAGCCTGATTGCCATCGCCCGCGGCTACCGGGTTGCCATTATACTCGCAATCCAGGACTATGCGCAGCTTAAAAAGGATTATTCCCGCGAGCAGGCAGAAGTCATTATGAACATCTGCTCCAACTTAATCTGTGGTCAGGCAGTCGGAGATACGGCCAAACTGGTTTCGGACAGAATAGGAAAAATCGTACAACAGCGCGAAAGTGTATCGATCAACAGGACCGATACCAGCATCAGCAGAAACACCCAGTTGGATCTGGCAGTCCCGCCATCGAGGATTTCCAATCTTTCTAGCGGGGAAATTGTAGGAGTTGTGGCTGACAATCCGGACATGCCTATTAAACACAAGGCATTTCATACAAAGTTAAAAATTGACTTTGATGCCATAAATGCAGAGGAAAAGGAATATAAGCCGCTTAAAAAAGTCAGAAATATCACGCCCATAGAAGTCCAAAATGTCTACATCACTATTAAAAATGATATTTTCGACTTAATAGAGTCGGAGTTAAAAAGGATAAAAAGTGATCCCAACCTCTCCCACCTGATTATAAAAAATCCAGCTAAGGAGCCAAAGGAACAAAAGCCCCAAGATGGCCACGATTAAAGATCAAAGCGGGTCGGGACAGGTCTATTTATTAAATGCTATATCTTCACCCATCATGAACAAAGAACAATATAAGGCACTACTGGTTACCGGTGAAATTTCGGTAATGCATATGCTGCATACAGCAATTAAAGATTTACTTTGGGATGCTGGTACCGACTATGTAAAATTACTATCTCCCTTAGTACCGGCCGTGACAGGAAGACTTGCCAGCCTGATAATGGCAACAGATGGTTTTTCAAGCCAGGACCCGGAACATAAATTGGTAGAAGAACTCCGGGACCGGGTAATGGCGGTAGTGAAGGAAACAGCCTGCTCATTTGTACAGGTACAATACGGCAAGCCGGGACAACTATAACCTTGAAAGGGTCGGAAAAAACCTTTCAAATTTTTTTCTACATATTATTAAAAAGGGGTATATTCATTACGGTAATTACCCCCTTTTTTTAATTTGAAAGAATTCCAACCATATCAGGATGGTCCTATGCCGGCGCTAGGGCCAACGCTTGACGCTTCCACCTTCAAAGAGATCTTTTTTGAATATTATAATTCCTTGTATGCAGCAGCTTTTGCCTATACCAAGAGTCATGAAGAATCTGAGGATATTGTTCAACAGGCATTTCTTAAATTATGGGTGAAGCGAGATACCGTGAAGCCAACAGATCTGAAAGGATATTTGTTTATAACCGCTAAAAATATCATTTTAAACCGTTTCCATCACCTAATAGTTTCAAGAAAACATCTTAAAATTATTAAGGCTAGTTTTGAGGTGGATACTTTTACGCCGGAAAACTACTCCATTAATCGGCAGCGTGGCCAATTTCTTGAAAACGCAATAAAAAACCTTTCCCCCAGACAAGAGCAGGCATATCGGTTAAGCCGGCAGCAAGGTCTTACCCATGAGCAAATTGCTACCTGCATGGGAATTTCTAAACTTACCGTGAAAAACCATATTGCAAAATCAATTGCCCATATTACAACCTATATGAAAAATACATACCTGTCCCTGCTGCCCCTGGCGCTGGTTCTCTTATCCTGAATTATCAATTTGCTCGCAGATCACCAATGAGTGCAACAGCATATTTTTCTACTTTATCTTTTTTTCACAAATCAATCATCTTGAAAATAACACCCATTCAGTTTCAGATCCTTTTGGACAAATATTTATCCAACAAAATGTCAGATGATGAGCTGAAAAGCTTTATTAAAGCGGTCCAGGACCCGGAAAATGAAGCAATACTTAGTGCGGACCTGGTAAAGGGTATTCGTGAAAAGATTTATTCGGCAAATAAGGCCCCTGAACAGATAGAGCAAGCCTACTTGAGGATAGTAAAAGCTAGTCTGAATGAGTCAGCAGGGATAACCCACCAGAAAAAGCATAAAAGGTATAGAAACATCCTATTAGCGATAGGCTGTATTGTAATAATCCTACTGATTCTGGCGTTGATCTGGGTAATTTCGGCCAAAGCGCCTGTTAGTCAAAGCCGGTAATCAGGGCAGGTAAATAGTCCATATCATTGGGTAGCTTAAATAAATCAGGGGCTGCTTTTACAGACAATAAGTTGTCCACCGCAAAATCATTATAGGTGGTACGTGACAAAGGTTTATACCATTGGATGGCAAAATTTCCATCTCACGCAAAACCTGGCCCCCTCCCATAATGCCAATGCAGCAGAGAGAATGAATATTTTAGTAAGAATAACAAGTGAAATTTGGAGACGAAACTTCTTACAGTTCCTGTGGATAGATTAAAAACAGAAGCGGACGTGCTTTTTACTTAAATAACCCAGGGCGCCACCGGGCTTTTTTGAACCCCCTATTGTCCAAAGATTTTCAAGGCGAAAGGATAATTCGTTTTCTTTGGGACTTATTTACTTTTTTAGAAAGTATCTATTTTATTAAATGCGGTTTTCCTTTAAATTAAAGTTACAACACCAAAGGAACAATAACTTTTGAGACTTCGCTTATTACTTTCGACGCATATCAGAAAAACTTTCTACACACGGCAAAGCTTGATAAGCAAAAATTACAATACCCCTTTTCGGATTTGTCTGGGGCTTTTATCGAACCGTTTTTTTACCGCCGCTGAAAAGCTGGAATAATTCTCGTAACCAAAATCCTCCGATATTTCAAGTAGGTAATAAATGGGCTGGGCCAGTCTTCTGTAGATTGCTTCAAAACGGGCCGTTTGGAAAAAATCAAACATAGTACAACCATAGGCCAGCTTGAAAATCTCTTCCAGTTTCTTCTCATTCATGCCCGCTTTTTGAGACAGTTGCTGCAGGGCAGGTAGGTACAGGTCCTGAATATGGGCCAGCAGATACGCCCTGATCTCGATAACGGCAGCTTTCTCTGCCGGCAGCAAACCCGCAAAACTATTGACATGATTTGAAAAAAGGTCGAGCCCCGAAACAATTACATCATCCAGCATTTGGCGCAATGCTTCCGGCTTAATTACCTTGCGCGGCCGTCCTAGCAAAGAGGAAAGGATCTTAAGCAGCCTGCCCTCATCCCGGATGTCGTGGTCAAGGACGGTAGGCGGCAGAGGATCGGATACAAGTCCGAGCAATCTGCCAGCAGCAGGAAAGGCTTGAAGATACAGCGCCAGCTTTGTGGGTGGGATGAACAGATGAAAAACCTGGCAATCCCCAGCGGGGAATATCAGGTCGTGATTGAGCATGGGAGCAGGAATTAAGTATACATTACCCTCATAAGCCCTGTTATGCTGAAGTTTGTCCCTGTAATCGACGAATCCTTGAATAACAAAATAAAGCATAATGCCTTCTCCCATAGATTGAAGATGAATGCTCGTGGGCTCACTGATGGAGTAACGGTTTAACCAGGCCTGGTAGGGCTGTTGGGCTACCCGGTAGAAAAGAATGTTTCCTTTTTCTGCAAGGTCATAATAATAAAGTCTGGATCCTTCCATAAAGTGGTTGTCGGCACCGTCAGGAAGCGTCGATCGCCAGCTAATAGCTTGGCCATCAGAAGTAGTAAGCAAAAATTGTTGTTGGTCGGACATTGGTGACAGTTTAGAGGTGACAAAAAAATAATATAAATATTGCAAAATTCATGTGCCTGTTATTTATTGTTAAAGCAATCTCCGGCAATATATTTTTTGACGCCGAGTAAAAAAATTGTCGGGGCTTGTAGACCTTTTGAGCTTCAGCATCATCTTTTATACTGGGAAGGAAAATCTCAGTCAAAGGGAAAAACTCCTGTGGTGTCAAAATACATAACCGGCCGTTATAGATCGCAGTCCCTTTTGCTTTCCATGAGCTTACCACTCGACAGGATGGTAATGCTGATGCGAAGGCAAATTGAAGATATGATGGCCGGTTTTTCAACCATTTGTTAAAAAAGATCCTTAACCTGTTGTATAAAACCAAAGGTTAAGATACCGAACCAAAGCATTATTTAATAAATTATTGGCTGCATTTTTACCGCAGTAAAAAGAAAGCCATTCCAAACCGACGTTTCATGCAAAGCTTTTTTGTCGAAAGCTCTATACAGCAATACGTCACATTAGCTAACCAACCATTCATCAAAATCAGAAGACACAAGTTCAATCCTTTGAATTCCATTAGTTCATAACCCCCAAAAGGTGGAGAATACCGTAGGGATTTTAAGTGGATTATCATTACGGCTCAAACATATGGTCGGTAATTTCACCGGCCATATGTTCCCACCTTCCTGCCGAAAGATTTTTTCATATATCATTCAGACTCTTACTTTTGGCCCCCCGAATAAAGTCTCCTGTTTTACTATTCGCCCTCAACCGGTAAAAAATTGCTTCTCCACTGCAAAAATATTGCGCCAAGAGGGGTCCGGTCAATTCTACCTGGGCGCCTGGCACAACCTTTAAGGAACAGGAGAAAAAATTTCCTAATTTTAAAAGTGATGAGCGCGTTCAATCCACCATATCATTCCAGCTCAATTTCATTCAGACAAGTATATATTACCCATTACGACAGCGTTTATTCCTGCGCCTATTTCTACCTTAAACAACATGAAAAATCCGAAGACCTTACCCAAAGCATTTTCCTGCATCTTTGGGAAAATTGGGAAACTTTTAAAATTGAAAACCTGAAAAGCTACCTTTTCATTACCACCAGAAATGCCGTATTCAACGAGTTAAGGAAACTCTCTGTACAGGAAAAATACCGCACCTATATAAAAGAACGCTTTAATGAATCATCAGGTAATATTGAAGAAATGGCTATTATGCGCCAGCAAAGCCAGCTTCTCGAAAAAGCCGTGCAACGCCTTCCTGCAAGACAGCAACAAGCCTGGCGACTTAGCAAAGACAAAGGATTGACATACAATGAAGTGGCTACCAGGATGGGGATATCCAAACCAACAGTGAAAGAACTGATCGCCAAATCAATTCGTTCCATTAAATCCTTCCTGGAAACTTTTAAGCTGTTTTAATCCCCTTTTTAAAATTATTTTAGCTCCCCACCCTCCCTTTCATTGTTTACAGGTGTCTTTAAATAAGGACACTAGAGAAAAAGGTAAGAAAATTCAAAAATGAGTACCAAGGACTTTAGGGACCAGTTGGAAAGATATTTAAATGGTCAGCTCTCGGATGTGGAGTTGGAAGACTTTTTACATGCCCTCTCCGCTCCTGATAGCAGGGATCAGATCTTTGAAAACATGAGCAACGGCTTTGGAAAGGCGCAGTCAGGGGCCACCAGCAAAAAGCAGGCGCAATCCAGTTTTATACGTTTTTCCAAAATGTATCTGTCCAGGGGAAAGGAAAGGACCGCCAAAACAACAATAAAATATCTCTGGTCCAGGATAACAACCAAATCCTTTCTGGCCGCTGTCGCCGTTATCATTATGATACTGGCCACTGTCTGGCTCAATAGGCCCCGCCCTGTTGTCCCCAAAGCCGCATCAATGCAGCAAATATCGATGGTAGCGCCGGCAAATAAAACAACAATCACCCTGCAGTCGGGAAAAACTTTCGTTTTGGACAGTAACGCCATAGGCATTTTAAAAAATGAGGGCCTTGCCGTAAACCTGGATGTCTCTCTTGGCGCCATTACCTATCGGCTTCAAAGCACCGCATCCACAAAACAGGAGCAGTATCATACCCTGATAACCGGTAAGGGCGCCCAATACCTGGTAGTACTTGCCGGTGGCACCAAAATCTGGTTAAGCACCAATACGGTCCTTCAATACCCGATAGGTTTTACCCATCAGACCAGCATCCTCCAACTAAATGGAGAGGCATATTTTGAGGTGGCCGCCGCCGCAAGCATCCCCTTTAAAGTGCAGACGCCAAAGGCCCTGATTACTGTTATTGGCACAAGATTTAACCTATCGGCCTATGGGTCTGAGCCATCTTTAAAAACTACGTTGCTGCAAGGAAAAATTCAGGTGTCTGACAGTAATCACTTGGCCATATTAAAGGCAGGTCAGCAGCTTTACATCCATCCTTCCGGCACCTGGCAGGTACACGCAGGCGCCGACACTGCCGCGGCCATCGCCTGGAAGGATAGTATTTTTGATTTTCGTAATACTGAACTTACCTCGCTGATGAGACAGGTAGAAAAATGGTATGACCTTCAGGCTGTATTTACAGACGGGGTGGACAAACACACATTTACGGGCCGCATTTCCAGAAAAGAAGGACTAACAGGATTACTTCAGGTATTAAAAGAAAGTAATCTGCATTTTAGAAAGGAAGGAAACAAAATTGTATTTTTCAGATGACAGATACCCTTAAAAGTCCAGTATCCCACATTCTAGCTTTATGCCGTCCCATGAAACGGGCTCTCTTTTACTAGCACATCAGATCATAGCCCACAGTATAAATAGATAAGCGGACCCTGCTTTCATCAGAATCCGCTTTAACGAAAGGCTAAACCTCATATCACGACCTTGAAGTGAATTTCTGTGGTGTAGCGCTACTCAAAGCTATGCATCCTATTTCTACCTTCAAAGTAATATTTTACTTTGGCCCCCAAAGGTTATCCAGCCGCTGGAAGCTGGCCTTCCTAAAAGTTCTGGGCGCCGTCCTGCTACCGTTTACACTGCTGTTTTCCGGCAGTGTAAACGGGCAGGTAAGGGTTTCCTTATATGGTCACCAGCAAGATCTGCAAACGCTTTTAAAAAGTATTGAAGCGCAGACAGGATACCACCCATGGTATGAGTCAAACACCTTGTCAAAAGCAAAAAAGATCGACATACAGGTTACTAAAGCGACCTTACAGCAGGCACTCACCATTTGCTTTCAGGGACAGCCGCTTTCCTATAAAATCGTTCACCACACCATCGTTATTACCTGCGACCAGACACAGAAATTGCAACGCCTTAATGGTAGGGTTCTATCCGACAATATCCCCGTAGAATCGGCATCAGTGATTTTAAAGACTGGTAAAAAAGGAACCTCTACAAATGCTGCCGGAGAATTTAATCTACTAAATGTTGCGGCAAAGGATACTTTGCTGGTCACCTCTGTTGGCTATGAGCCCGCCGAAATAGCTGTGGAAGGTCAGGCTGCAATTACCATTTCTCTTATTCCTGCCATAGCTACATTGGACCAGCCGGTAGTGATAGGTTATGGAAAAACCACCACCCGTTTGAATCCTGGTTCAGTGAGCAGAATAGATGAAAGACAGATCAGCCAGCAGCCATCTGGAAATATCCTTTCCATCCTGGAGGGAAGAATACCAGGTCTTTTTATCCAACAGAAAACCGGTCTGACAGACGGAGGCTTTAACCTGGAACTGAGAGGACAAAACAGTATTAATGCAGGCAACAACCCTTACTTTGTTATAGATCAGGTACCCATCCCTACAGAATCCTTTATTCAAACAGGTAACGCCATCCTTGGAACCGGTAACCCCCTGGCTTTTGTCAATCCTGACGATATTGAAAGCGTAGAAATACTCAAAGACGCAGATGCCACCGCTATTTATGGATCCCAGGGGGGCGCCGGCGTAATCCTGATCACAACAAAAAAGCCTAAAGCCGGAAAGCCTAAAATTTGTTATTCATCAGATGTGGGGTTTGAAAGGGCTATCTCAAAAATGAAACTGCTTTCCACCGCCCAATACCTTTTAATGAGAAGAGAAGCCTTCCAAAATGATCAATTGCTGCCTGATAGCAATACCGATTACGACCTGATTACCTGGGATAGCACCAGGTATACCGACTGGCAGAAAAAACTCTTTGGTAGCACCGCCGTGCGTTCTAACAATTACGTTTCGGTAACCGGGGGAGGAAAAGATATCACCTACCTGGTATCAGGTGGATACAGGCATCAATCTACTGTTTTTGGTAATAATTTCTCCAACAGGAAGGCTTCCATAATGGCGTCCATGAATGCCAAAACTCCCAATAGCAGGTTTACAGTATCACTAACCTCCATATTAAACCTGGATAAAAACATATTGCCTTCAATCGATCCGACTCAACTTGCCTTATTCCTTCCACCCAATGCGCCGCAGCCAACTAACCCGGATGGCTCCTTAAACTGGGCGAAAGGGTATACTAATCCTTACGTCAATTTTTGGCAGCAATATAAAACTACCGGTACCAATTATATAACCAATGCTCAGTTGGGATATACTATTGTAAAAGGGCTAAAGCTTAAAATCAGTGCCGCCATGACCACAACCAGGTTTAACGAAATATCTACTCAGCCAGTGGCCTCGGTTAACCCAGCCTATGGAATAACTACAGGGCAAAGCACCTTCTCTGGCAAAAATGTTAGCACCTGGATTGTCGAACCACAGGCAGAATACAAGATTTCCACTTCTCGCGCCAGACTCACCTTTCTTCTGGGAAGTACATTAGAGCAAAGCGCCAGTTGTTCCAATGTTATCCTTGCCTCCGGCTATGATCCGGAAAGTTCTCTGCAAACCCTGCGTGGCGCAGCCCAGATCACAAACCTTAACACCAATAAGAGCCTATACCGGTATAGTGCAGCATTTGCAAGAGTCAGATATGATCTACTGGGAAAATACACCCTGGATCTGACAGGAAGAAGGGATGGCAGCAGTCGATTTGCTGCCGGCAGGCAATTTGCCACCTTCGGCGCCATTGGTATGGCCTGGCTGATCTCAGAAGAAAACTTCTTAAAACATGCCCGAAAGACGCTCGCCTTTGCAAAGATCCGGGCAAGCTATGGCTACACGGGCAGCGACCAGATTGGAGACAACCAATTCCTTACCACCTGGTCTTCCGTACCATTTCCCTATAATAACATCACCGGCCTGGCCCCCACTCGACTTAGTAATCCCGTATATGAATGGGAAACTACCCGGAAAATGGAAACAGGCATAAATCTGGGATTTCTACAGGACCGCTTGCAATTAGCCTTTAGTTTTTACCATAGCAAATCCTATAATCAACTCATTAAATACCCCGTATCCGCGGTGACAGGATTTTCCTCCATCGAGGGCAACTACCCCATTACCGTAATCAACAGATCATTTGAGGTTGAATTTACCGGAACCATTCTCAAAACCAAGAATTTGGGATGGACGGTGGGACTCAATTTTACCATTCCAACCAACCGGCTCGCCAGTTTTCCAAATCTAAATACCACTATTTACCAGGATAGGTACAAAGTCGGAAAACCGTTATCCGTAGTTGCAGGATATCAATTTACAGGAGTGGACAAGGCATCAGGAACCTATACTTTCTTAGATATCAACGGTGACGGAAAAATAAATTATCCTGATGATCTAACGTGGCATAAATCCATTACTCGAAACCTGTATGGTGGAATCTTAAATAGTATACATTTCAGGAAGTGGAAACTGGATGTTTTCATTCAGTTTGTAAGGCAAAACGGATATAGCTATTTGTATAACAACCATATATATGGTAGGTTATACTCTCCGGGCATGGCCTCAAACCAACCCAACGTAGTAATGTCGCGTTGGACAACGGCGGCATCAGCCACCGATATTGAAAAATTTACGCAAACAACCAGCTCACAGGCCTATGACGCCTATTTAAATCTCGCCGGCAGTGATCACATTATTTGCGACGCCTCCTACCTCCGGCTTAAAAACGTATCCCTTTCCTATACTACCACTGGAAAGAAATTAAAGGACGTGGGCATAAATATTTTGTCTGTTCATTTAAGCGGCCAGAATATAGCCAAAATTTCAAAATATGTGGGCATCGATCCGGAAAACCAAAACGCCAATAACAGTATCCCCCCACTGGCCGCATTCAACTTAGGAATAGATTTAACCTTTCAAAAATGATATACCTCAAACTACCGACGATCACTTACTTTTTATCCTCTTTAGTCATCTGCTATATATCTTTGCTATGCGGGTGCAGGAAATTTGTAACTGCAGGGCAACCTCCGGATCTGGTTACCACTGTCCAGGTTTTTTCCAGTGATTCATCCGCAATAAAAGCTATTGCTGCCATATATGAAGATATGACAGCAACAAAAAATGGGTATACTTCGGGGGGATCAAGCATTACCCTATTAAATGGCCTGATCTCTGATGAATTTATTAACTATTCATCCGATGTAGACCAAACAGAATACTACAAAGGCAATATTAGGCCAGAAAACGCAATCAATAGCCGTATCTGGGCAAGCTTGTATAAGACAATTTACTACACCAACAGCGTCATTGACGGAATTGGAAAATCCCCGATAAATCCCGCGCTGGCAAACCAGTTATCCGCAGAGGCAAAATTCCTGCGTGCATTCTGCTATTTCCTGCTGGTAAATTTATATGGAGATGTCCCTGTGGCCCTGACTCCTGATTTTCTGCAAAACAATGTCCTTTACAGATCACCTACAGAAGCAGTTTACGCTCAAATTACCGAGGACTTACTTTATGCCCGAAAATATCTTCCAGGCAATTATACCAATAATGGCAATGAAAGGATCAGAGCCATATCATATGCCGCAGTCGCATTGTTAGCCAGGGTATATTTATACCGTCATGACTGGGACCGCGCTACCCAATTATCTTCTGAAATTATTAACAATACTTCTTTATTTACCCTATCACAAGACCTGCAGAAAACGTTTCTAAAAAATAGTAACGAAGCCATTTGGCAGTTGCAGTCTGCATTACCAGGATACAATACTTTTGACGCTGCCCTATTTATATTGTCCTCGGCGCCGCGGAATGTGTCTTTAAGTCCAGACCTAATACAGCTTTTTGAAAACGGGGACAAACGACTAAAATATTGGATTGGAAGATTTCAAAGTAACACGGTAACATATTACTATGCTTTTAAGTACAAATCGGTCCCAAACTCCCCAGTCACAGAATACCTGATGATACTCAGGCTTTCAGAACAATATCTTATCCGATCAGAGGCTTACGCAAGACTGGGCATGCTCGTAGAAGCGACAGCCGACATAAATGCCATCCGGTCAAGGAGCGGGCTACCCGTTTTGGAAGTTCAATCGCAGCAGACAATACTTTCTGAAATTTCTAGGGAAAGGAGAATTGAATTTTTTGCAGAATGGGGACATAGATGGTTTGATCTGAAAAGAGCGGATAATGCAGCTATGGTGATCAGCCAGATAAAAGGAGATGGGTGGAATAGATATGATACCCTCTACCCTATTCCAAAGTCCGAGATAAACATCAATCCACATTTGACTCAAAATCCGGGATACTAGTAAAAAACACATTAGCAATCAATGCTACCGATGCTAATCCTTACCCTATTGTAGCGTCTTTACCCTAGCAGACAAGGCTATATTGGACTCCTTTATTGAATTACTGCCCATCGAATAAACGGAGATATGAGATCCCTTTAAAACCACAAGTTTATCTTTCCAGATTGCCATATCGTGAAGCCCACTATGATCGTAGTCAGGTATATAAAAGCTGTAAAGATATTTAAAACTTTGTACTGAATAAACATCAATCGGGCAAGCCATATAAGAAAGCTTCCCCTTTTCATTATCGGCTCTCAGACCGCTATACACAAAAAGCCTTCCATCACTTACACAGGCAAACTTATTTACGCTTTTGGGGGGAGAGGAGAATGTTCTTTTGTGTTCTGATTTGATTTTAGAAATTTCAATCTTGGCTATTGTATTAGTATCAATGGTGAAGCCTGTCCTTACGTGTTCAAAGCCTGCGTCAAATGAAACCAGATCATTACGATAATAATACACGTATAAAAATCTGCCCACCGTACTATCATGTAGCAACATGCCATCAGTGGAAAATATTCCACCTGGCTGCTGCTTCAAAATATCGACACTGCTGTTTTCCGAGGTATTGACCTGTTGAGAGGTGATTGCGTTTTTATGATGAAAAGTGTCTAATGTGCGGCAAACAAATAAACTATCTGAAGGGACAACTAAATCAAATTGTTTCCAATTTGGCGTATTTGTCCTTGTGGCTTTACCAGTCAGTCCAAATGAGAATATTAGCGGGGTTATCCCTTCAGCAAGAATAAACTTCTTTCGTAAATAGTAAATCCTTGCGGCTCCCCAGGCAAAACGAATTGCTGGCGGAACATCCAAAACTCTTGACCAAGACCTATCCAAATTGTAGGAAAACGATCTTATGAGCCCGGAAGTATCCTGGTTGCCAAGATAAATTTCATCCGCTGATAAACCAGCGATATAATAGTGCCCAGACGCTAATTTGGCACTTATCGCCATATTCAATGTCGAATCCGATATTCGCCTGTTAAATCCATTAGCAATATTCAATTTATGCTGAGAATAAATCTGGAGTATTGCAACAATTAATACGGCTGGAAAACTGCTCCACAAAACCCGTTTTATCACCTGCATAGGTTTGCCCATAGTTAAACATTTTTTAGGGCCAGCCAAAACCAGCCCCGGGGAAAATTAAACAATGCAAGAACTGTAATTTCACGGAAAACGGTACCTAACACCCACGGTTTCATCTATGCAACCGCCAACGATATAGTAAATACCGTCATCGGAAGTATCCGCGCACAACAAGTTAACAGTGGGCGTACAAAGTGGCTGACATTGACCGCCAAACTTGCCATAAATAGTTGTTCCTTTGCCGACACCTTTGAACGCGAATGCTGCCGTTGTGGCAGCTAAAAAGGCAGCCATCATAATGACCTTTTGAATTCTCATAAAATTTGGGTTTAAATAAAAGATTAGCCAATAACATGGGGCCTATGGCTTTAGCCCGGAATTACCAAACCTTGGACAGAAGTTCGCTCAGACCGGTATTGATCCCACTCAGCGAGTACTATACCTGTTAAAGCTAAAGCGGTAAATGATATATTGAAGATTAAATGCTGCCGCCACCCCATTTCACCTAAAATCCCCCCACAGGCGCAAGGCACATAAGAGGCAAACCTAGTAATGGCGATAATGTAGGAAGTAAATAAAGTCATCAGGGAGAAACTAAAATATAATCCGAGCTTTCTGGAAGCAGGGAAGTATAACAACACTGAGATAAATAATTCCGCTAATGGAGTAAGGATTGCAACCGGCAGGACAAAATAGGTGAGTAACGGAGACTGTCCAAGTTCTACCGTAAATTTCTGAAAATCCGAAATTTTAGTAACCGCGGCATAGATAAAAAGCAACTGAAAAATAACCGACAAGAAAAACACAACATATTTCAGATTACCCTTGTCAGCGACTATTGTGAGAAAGGAACTCCGTAAAGAGAGCAAAGTTGTTTTCCTACTACTACCCATATAAACTAAAACATTAAGATTACTCCTGCAATGTTTGCAGTTAATCAAAAGTAATACTCACTGCGGTAGCTATTGTTTGGAATGATCATAATAAACTTTGGAGAAATAGTCGCGAAACTTTGGAGCCTTCGACAACAAGTGTATTAGTTACATCCATTGACATAAATTTCGATCCAGCTTCCTCCCAACAAAACTAGAAAGCATCCTCCCCAATACAAAAATGCTACTCCATTTCATTTTAACTTCCCCCAGCGAGCAATTCAGTACGTAGAATCTGGCGGGGATTTCTACCCAGTTTTTTCTTTACTGCCGCCGAAAAGCTGGAATAATCCTGGTAGTTAAACTCCCAGCAGATCTGACTTAAAGTTCTTTCACCGCGGCAGATGGCCCTGTAGATAGCTTCCATCCTTGCAGCTTGAAAGAAATCAAACATAGTCATTTGAAAATAGGACTTAAAACAGTCTTCCAGTCTTTTTTCACTCATGTTTGCTAATCTGGAAAGCTGTTCAAGGGCTGGTGGTCGGGTCAGTTCTGTTCTACTTAATAGCGCAGATCTCACAAGCCTAAGGGCAATCAACTCTTCATTGCTTATATAGATTGGATGTTTTATTTCAATTTTACTAACGCTTAAAAGATCCAAGGCAGTGATAATCAATTTTTCTATAAATCCAACGATCTTCAAATTTGCGTCCGCTCCCGAATAGTCCATCCCCAGAGCTGGCTCAATAACAGAAAGCATCTGCCCTGTATCCTTTGTCTGATATTCAAGCAACTGACCTGCCCCCCCAAGCCCAAGATTGTCAAGAAGCTTTTTTACTATTGGGAAGGTCACCTGAAACTTCTCTAATAACCCCGGAGGAATAAATAAATAGAAGATCTTACATTTTTCTCTTAAAACCACCTGCTGTTCGAATGCCTGGCAAGATACCAGGTTAAAATGACCGGCCTGCCCGCTGGCATGCTGGCTGCCAAAACTATATTCCAGCAAACCATCCAGAATACAATAAAGAATAAACCCCTCTTTGCTGGCCTTCAAATTAAAATGTACCGGCTTCCGCGCTAAATAGTGCGTCACCCAGGCCATACTGCTCTGTGGAAATAATCCTTGGGCGATAAACTGTGTAGATCCCTTGTATTGATGATAAAAAGTAGCAGCCGCAGGTATTCTTATACATTCCAGTTTTGGGGGCAAGGCTGCGGACCAGCAGGCACAGGCTTTTTTAGAAATGCGGATTTCAAATGGTATCGTGACAGGCATAGTCGTTGTGAATTTTCCGATAAAAACAAATGATCCAAATATTGAATATTTTTAATTATTCATTTGGTCAATTCTCTCAAAAGGACTTACCTGAAATATTACCGACAGCTATATCAAAGTAACAAAATTGTTTTGAAAAAAGTTACCTTTATCATGCTGCGAATTTTCTCCTTTGTTATTTTTTCCATGAATGCCCCCTACTTAATTATCCTTTTTTAGTCCAGTGAACATTTTGCATATCCGTTACTACAATAGGGTCAAACTGTTTTTTCTATGCTAGTAAACCAGGCAGCTAATAATCGAAAAACTTGGGAAAACGAATTTTCAGAAACTTTCACCAAATACTATTCCCGCCTTTGCTTTTTTGCCAGCGGCATCCTTTTAGACAAAGCAAGTGCAGAGGATACTGTAGCCGAAGTTTTTGAAAAAATATGGCTAAAGGGAAGTTGGGGAGACGTCGAATTTTGTGGTCCTTATCTATATAAGGCAGTGCTCAACGGTTGCATGAATAAAAAGAAGAGAACCAGCATTTACGACCAGCATACCTACCAGGCCGGAAAGTCCGCACCCAAAGATGAAAATGCAATACTTGAGCACATCTATCAGGCCGAGGCGTTCCATGAACTCTATAACGCCATCGAAAAACTCCCACCACAATGTAAAACTGTGATTAATTTGTCCTACCGGCAAGGTTTGAAAATCAATGAAATTGCTGAACTTCTCAACGTTTCGCCCAGCACCATTAAAACACAGCGGTCAAGAGGAATAATTATGTTGCGAAAGCTACTTTCTACCCGCGCTTTCCTCCTGGCAATGATAATTGCCAAAATTCCGCATTGATAATTTCATTTCTTTTTTAAAACCCTGTAGACTTTTATTGAGCGGCAATTGTCTTCAATCTAAAGGCACTCATTACCGGCAGCAAATATAGTGATGCCTTGCGTTTTTGGTTGATAAATGGCGCATATCGGCCTGAAAGTAAAACCACATATCTGTTATGGAAGAAAAAGTCAACATAATGGTCCGTATGGGCAAACTAACAGGCCGATTTATTAGCGGTAACCTCACCGACGCCGAAGAGCGGCTATTAAATGACTGGGTGGAAGAAAGCGAAGAAAACAAAAGTTTTTTCCTAAATTTTATTAACCGCAACCTGGACTCAGAAAATACCCTCATTTTTAATACCGATCCTGAAGTGAAGCTGGCCGAATTAAAAGCAGTCTGGCGGCGCAGAAAGATTAAAACAGAAATCTTTCGCGCCCTTCGCTGGGCGGCGGTCATTGCCATGCTCACCTGGGCAGGATTCCACCTTGTTGAGAGAACCATGAAACAATACCTCCACATTACGCAAAATATCCAGGAAATACAACCCGGTACCCAGATGGCAACCCTAATTTTAGGCAACGGCGATCAGGTTAAGTTCAAACGTGGGACAGATACCACCATTATGAAAAACAAGACCCTTTTGCTTCGTCAGCATAATGGGCTGCTAAGTTATAGGCCACTGAACCAAACCGAAAACACAGAATTTAACACCCTTATCGTCCCACGAGGTGGCGAATACCATTTACAGCTATCAGATGGCACAATGGTCTGGCTAAATGCAGCGTCCTCGATCCGTTTCCCCACCACATTCTCCAAACAGACAAGGGAGGTAGAAGTAAGCGGAGAAGCTTATTTTGATGTTGCAAAAGAGGAGGCAAGCCCTTTTATTATCTCAACAGCAAATGCTAAAGTCCTGGTCCTGGGTACAAAGCTTAATATCAACACCTACACAAATAATACCACTTCGACCACCCTAGTTTCGGGGTCTGTAAGGATAATTAATGCAGGCCATTCCATTATACTAAAGCCGCAACAATGCGCAGTGGCAAACGCGGAAGGCCTCAGCATCCACCAGGTGGATGTCAGCCCTATAATTGCCTGGAAAGATGGTCTTTTCATTTTTGACCAGGTAGAAATACCACAGCTAATGAACGAAATTGAAAAATGGTATGACCTACAGATCGAATACGCTCCGGACTTTAAGCCTGGTAGACATTTTAGCGGAAAAGTGAGCAGATATGTTCCAATTAGTAACCTTCTTAACATGATCGCCCAAACAGGGGTAGCAAGATTCGAAATAAAAGGTCAAAAAGTAATTGTCATGCAAGGACCGGGAGAATAAGCAGTTTATCATTTCCGGATCCATTCCACCAACCAATTAATCTTTAGTTTATGTCTTTACCATTATCCTGCCTATGGAAGATTAGGCGATTTGTTGTCATGTCCTTATTATCCGTACTTGTACTCTCTATTACCTATCAGAATTTACAGGCGAAAGCATTCGGACACCAGGTCCTGATTACACTCAATTTAAAGGATGCCTCTCTGATAACGGTCTTTAAGAAAATTGAACAGTGCACCAATTATGGTTTTTTGTACAATAGTGATGTTGTCCTTAAATCCGGCAAAGCCGTTACCATCATCGTTAAAAATGAAAAGATCCAAACCGTTTTAGATTTGGCACTCAGAGATCAACCATTTAACTACAAGATAGACGGCAATTCCGTCATCATTTCCTCTAAACCCAAAGAAAAAGAACTTAGCATATCCAATAAAAACCCGTCAACAGACACGACAACAGTCACCGGTTACATCAGGTCCGCTGAGACAGGCCAGGGGGTAGCCGGTGCTACTGTTTTACTGAAAGGAACCTCAAACGGAGCCATTACTGATGAACAGGGCAAATTCCTTCTCAGGAACATAGCTTCCTTTCACGGTTTCTTGATCGTCCATTGTATTGGATATGAATCACAGCAAATCCAGTTTAATGGGCAGTCTAACTTTACAATAGAATTAAAACGGGCGACCAATGTCCTTGACGAGTCAGTAGTCCTTGGTTATGGGTCTACAACAAATCGCTTTAACACCGGAAGCGTGAATAGAATCAGTGGACAGCAAATAAATACTCAACCTGTCAGCAACCCCCTGGCTGCGCTGGAAGGCAGAATACCAGGTGTCTATATCAATCAGCTCACAGGGGTAGCCGGTGGCGCAATCAATATACAGGTTAGAGGCAAAAGCAGTATCTATAGTGGAGCGGCTCCGTTATACCTGGTAGATGGAATACCTTTTACCACAAGTTCAGTAGGATCATCCTCCTTCGCATCTTCGATCACCTTCGGAGGAAATCCCCTTAATAGCCTTAACCCCGCTGACATCGAAAGCATAGAGGTATTAAAAGATGCCGACGCCACCGCCATTTACGGATCACGGGGCGCCAATGGAGTGGTGCTTATAACTACGAAAAAAGGAAAGGCCGGAGCAACAAAGGTTAATCTTGGAGCCTATTCCGGTTTTGGTAAGGTAACAAATAAGCTTGCACTTTTATCGACGCCACAATACATTCAGATGCGACATGAAGCATTTGCAAATGATAATACCACCCCTAACCCTGGCAATGCCCCAGATCTGCTTTTATGGGATACCACAAAATATACAGACTGGCAAAGCCGCCTTATTGGAGGCTCCGCAAAAATCTCCGACTTCCAGGCATCACTGTCAGGGGGAAATAACAACACTCAATTCCTGCTGGGAGGAAGCTATCACAAGGAAACAACAGTTTTTCCGGGCAATTTTGGAGACAGCCGCGGCTCTGCTTATTTTAACCTCAATCACCTTTCTGCGAGCAAAAAATTCAAAGCCGCCATTACCGCTTCGTACTCTGCTGATATTAATGATCTGTTCTACAATGATCTTACCAGTATGGCCGTATATCTGCCACCAAATACGCCGGACCTGGCAGACAAAAGTGGAAATGTCCTTTGGCCGGTAGGTTCGCCCAGCATAATAGGAAGCAGCAACCCATACGCCTACCTTAATCAACGCTATCATTCTTCTACTTATAATTTGATAACTGCCCTGCAGACCAGCTACCAACTTTTACCCTTCCTTCAGGTCAAAGTCAATGGAGGATACACCAGAATGCAGGTAGACCAGGACCACATCGTCCCGCTCAGTACCTTCAACCCAGCCTCAAATCCCACCGCTTCAAATGCCTATTCTCAATTTGGAAATAGCAGCATCGAGACCTGGATTCTGGAACCACAATTAAACTATAACAAAATACTTGGGCACCTGGTAATCGACGCAATTGTGGGTACCTCTTTTCAGCAGAATGTGCTAAAAAGCAGGACCTTGCAGGGGACTGGATATGGTAACGAAACTCTAATGGAAAATCTATCGGCAGCCAATTCTACCTCGGTAGTGTCAGATAACTACTCTCTTTACCATTATAATGGTTTATTTGCCAGGGTAAATTTAAACCTGAACTCAAAATATATACTCAACCTTACCGGCAGAAGAGACGGGTCCAGTCGTTTTGGTCCAGGAAAGCAATTCGGAAACTTTGGCGCTGCTGGTGCAGCCTGGATATTCTCAGAGGAAAGTGCCATTAAAAATCTGCTACCCTTCTTAACTTTCGGCAAACTCAGAGCCAGCTATGGAACAACCGGAAATGACAACATCGGAGATTATCAATACCTGAGTACATGGTATCCTACTTCCTTCCCATACGATAATGTGGGCGGGCTGGCGCCCTCCAGGATCGCAGTACCCGATTACTCCTGGGAGGTGACCAAGAAACTGGAAGCAGGTATAAGCTTGGGATTTCTCAAAAACAGAATTCTGGTAAACGGCGCCTACTATCAAAACCGTTCTTCCAACCAGTTACTACCATTCTCAATTCCACCAAGCGCAGGATTTATCAATATTTTCGCCAATTTCCCAGCAGTGATACAAAACTCAGGGTTTGAATTTGACATAAACTCTGAAAACATAAAAGCACGAAATTTTACCTGGTCTACCTTTTTTAATCTGACTCTGCCCAAGAATAAACTTGTTGCCTTTCCTGGCATTGAAAACACATCCTACGCTAACCAATACATAGTAGGAAAACCAATTACTATTGTTAAAAGAATGGAAGTTATCGGCGTAGATCCAGCGACAGGGCTTTATCAATTTAAATCAGCAAAAGACGGTACTTCCACCTCCTTCCCCTCCTATCCTGACGATCTGACAACTTACAAAAACGTAACACAGACTTTTTATGGAGGAATTGGCAATAATCTGAGATTTAAAAACCTGACACTTGATTTTCTTTTTCAGTTTGTCAAACAACAAGGTTATGACTACAGAGGAACAAACATGCCGGGAATAGCACAAAACCAGCCCATATCAGTTTTGACCAGATGGCAGAAACCTGGTGACGTAACCAATGTTCAAAAATACTCCAACGGTGATTTTAACGCCCTTATTCCTTACATCTACTATGGGCTATTTGCTGACAAGGCCATTACCGATGCCTCCTTTGTAAGGTTAAAAAATGTTCAGTTATCCTATTCTATTAACGACAAATGGCTCAAATCTTTAAAGATCGACAAAGCAAATGTCTATTTAAGAGGCCAAAACCTATGGACAATTACTGGTTACAAAGGATTAGATCCGGAACTAAGCATCTCATCGTCAGCAATATTAAGGCAGCCTTCTCTTCGGGTAATTGTCGCAGGAATTCAATTAACTCTTTAATAATAATACAATGATCAAAATGAAATCATTATACCTGTCATTCACTATTCTTTTCTTACTTATTGGTGTCTGTCAAATATCCTGTAGGAAGTTCGTAGAGATACCACCTCCTAAAACCGGACTTGTAGACGCCAGCGTTTTCAACAATGAGGGCTCCGTTAGAGCAGCACTATCAGGAATATACAGTGACATGCAAAGTGGTGGCGGTTTTGCTTCAGGCAGCTTCACCAGCCTTACATTCTTTGGAGGACTGTCCACAGACGAATTAATATCCTATAATGCCGGTTTAGATATTAAAGCTCTCTATCAAAACACTATTCTGCCATCAAATGGAACCGTGGCAATTACGGTATGGACAAATCCATATCACTATATCTACATTTGCAATTCTTTGATCACCGGAATCAATGCGACCTTAAATATTCCGGCAGCAGATAAGTCGGCCCTCGTTGCAGAAGCAAAATTCATCCGGGCATTTTGCTACTTTTATTTAACCAACCTTTATGGGGATGTGCCTCTTTACCTTTCTGCTGACTATTCAGAGAATATAATAGCTACAAGAGCAACTCAGGCAAAGGTCTATGACCAGATCACTTCCGACCTGCTAGACGCCCAAAAAGACATGGCCAAACCTGGCGCTGGAGACTTTCGCGTACTACCTAACAACGACGCGGCAACCGCCCTGCTTGCAAGAGTATATCTGTACACAGGAAAATACCAGCAAGCTATTGACCAGGCAAATAGCCTAATAGGTAATTCGGCACGATACACCCTACTAACGGATTTGAATGCGGTATTCCTGAAAAACAGTAAAGAAGCGATCTGGCAAATGCAACCGGTGATACCTGGACTAAATACCAACGAAGGAAGCTTCTTTATCCTGACAGCAGCCCCCACCTATGTATCATTGGCCCCTATGCTTGTAAATGCCTTCGAATCCGGGGACAAAAGAAGACAGCTCTGGGTAGACAGTATTCAGGCATCCGGGGCGACCTACTATTTCCCTTTCAAATACAAAATCCAATCCGGGACAGACTTAAAGGAGTATTCAATGGTATTCCGGTTAGCGGAGCAATACCTGATCCGGGCCGAGGCTAAGACCTACTTGGGCGATTACACCGGAGCAAGGTCCGACCTGAACGCGGTCAGGACCCGTGCGGGCCTTCCTGAAAGCTCCGCAGCGGATAAAGCCGGCTTATTAAGTAGCCTTGAACATGAAAGACAAGTGGAACTTTTCACCGAATGGGGGCACCGATGGCTGGATCTTAAACGCACCGGCAGAGCCACCGCTGTTCTCGGGCTTATAAAACCTGGATGGAAAGCGACAGCCGTACTATATCCAATTCCGGCACAGGAAATCTCGGCAAATAAAAACATTACTCAAAATCCCGGCTATTAAAAATCAACAGTCATGTCGAAAACAAAAATGAGGATATTATTTTCCGCATTATTTATTATTATTTTCCTTTCCGCTCCAATTGTAGTTGGGAAAGCACGCATAAGCATTAAGCAGAAGAGCTTTCAACAGGCAAAATTCAAAGGGGTAGTTAAAAACTTCCGAGGTCCGGCAGACAGCATCATTGTTAACATGGAAAGTTATGTTATCGCAGACCTAGGAGGTCCAAATGCGTCAAAATCAGCGTACTTCACTATTCACCCGGAGAATAACGGTACATTCAATTTTGAATTAGCAACTTCAAAAGAGCCCGTAAGAGTAATGTTCTTTATGAAGGTGCCCAATGATGCAAAAGGACGGGTAACAGGTGTGGCAAGTGACAGCTATGGGTATCTTGTCGAGTCAGGAGATAACATAAACATGGAGGTTACCTATGTTGATTCCATTGGCAATGTAGAGTTAAAATTTTCCGGTAAAGGGGCAGAGAAGTACAGTTGCATGGCAGAGATGAAAGCGGAGATGAACAAAGAAGAACAAAAGATTCAAAAAATAACATCGTCCTCTTTTCAAAGAAAAAACTACGATTATCTTTTTTCAAGCGATTTTATCAATACCAGCATCCAAGGCTACCAGGCAGGGCTAAAAGTTTTAAACGCCTACAAAAAAAGTATTTCAACCACATCTTATGACATCATGAATGCTGATATTTATGGTGCAGCCTTTGGGAGTCTCATACTTTGCTATCAGGGCCCTTTGGGAGATACCAGGTATCCGGTGGAAATACGAAGCAAAATACCCGATTTTTATTCCACCATTATCATACCTCCACTCAATCCGCAGCACGTAGTTGACAGGGATAACAACTACGCTCTATCTATCCAATATAAATACTGGTACCTGATTAATGACCGTATAACAAGGCTTTTGCCTTCTACAGGAACGATTAGCTACTCATTCCCTGACCTGTTCAATAGTATACTCCAGGATAAAGGTTTCAGCACCCTATTAAAAGATAAGCTTTTGGCAGAATGCCTGCTATTACCCAACGTGATGAGACTTGCCAAACTAGATCAACAGGGCTATGATAGTTGCCTCGAAAAAGCCATCACCGTAGTAAAGACCCCTTTTATAAAAGATTATCTACTGACAAGTAACCGAACAAAACGAGGGGCGTCCGCATTTAATTTCGCGCTTTCTGATCCGAAGGGAAGGACCGTTCATCTTTCTGACTTTGCGGGAAAAGTCGTCCTACAGGATACCTGGTTTACTGGGTGCGGGGGGTGTATCGGTTTTCATCATTTATTTGAGACCGAGGTCTATCCCCAATTTAAAGACAATCCGGACTTTGTGGTAGTATCTGTCAATTCTGATAAGAAAAAGGAAACGTGGCTCAACAGCATGTCCACAAACCAATACACCAATCCATCCTACGTAAACCTATATACCAATGGGTTGGGGGATGATGCGCCAATATACACCTATTACAATTCAAATATGGCTCCCTTTCTGCTCCTTATCGACAGGCAAGGTAAAATATACACCAGGTTGTATGACAATGATCCCAAAGAGATTATTCAGAACATAGAAGAAGCATTGAAAAAGAAGTAGAAAAAATGTGGACAAAACCTAGCTGACAATTATATTAAACAGGAGGCGAGATCTTCTTAAAAAAGTTCTCACCTCCATCCTTTGTTTATTTTAATAGCCATTCCAATGATCCTTACCCAATATAGCCAAAACAGCCGCATAATATTGGCAGCCCTTAGCCGCCACCCTACCATGCTTTTTTATTACTTAAAACCAACACTGTAAACAACTTGTAAATCCATATTTATGTCTAGTAGAAATTCGATAATTCCAGGAGCACTTTTATTCCTAATTCTCTTTTCTCCCATTGTAATGGGTAAAGCCAGGGTACTGCCGGGCAAAGAAACATACGCTCCTGCAAGATTTAAGGGCATAATACGAAATTTTCGCGGCAGCGCAGATAGCATTGGCATCGAACTTGCCAGAAACGTGATAGCGGATTTTTCCGGATCCGGCAACCTGTCGAAATTTGTATTAATGAATGTCCATCCTGCCAAAGATGGGACGTTTAGTTTTGAACTCCCCACCTCCACAGAGCCAGGAAGGCTAACGCTCAGTATGGTTCAATTTAACCCGGATAAGAAAAGGATGGAACCTTTTTTAAGCGATAGTTATGGATATATTGTGGAGACAGGAGATAACCTTTTCCTGGATTTAAAATATGACCCATCCCTTGAAAATGTGGTGATAAAATTTTCTGGAAAAGGATCCGAGAGATACAACTGCATGGCACAAATCAAAGCGGAAATGAATCACCAGAACAATATTATTGGAGAAAAATGGGTATCAGCACTAGTAAATAAAAATTATGATTATATTCTAGGAAAAGAGTTTTTAGATGTTAATACCCATGGATATTTGGAAGCCCTTAAAGTGCTAGATTCATACAGGAATAAAATCTCTCGGACCGCCTATGATGTTATGAATGCTGATATCTTTGGAGCCACATATGGATGGCTATTGGGAAACTATAAGGCTCAAATGTCAGATAAGAGAAACACAATAGAAGTAAGAAAAAAGTTTTATGATCACGCAATTTCTGTAAACATCCCATCATTAAACCCAACACATGAAATAAAAAAGGATAATAACTATGCCTTTTCAGATCAATATAAATATTGGTATTTTATCAATAGCCGGATCATAAGACTGCTCCATGTCGGTGAAAATATTTCCTTTTCCTTTCCTGACCTGTTCGATAATATTTACAACGACAAAACTATACAGGGTTTTCTAAAGGAAAAACTACTAGCCGAGTGCCTGATCATGCCTAATGTGATGCTGTATGCAGATCTGAATCAGCCAGGATATGATAGTTGTTACCAGAAAGCACTACTTTTTATTAAAACACCCTACATTAAAAATTATCTTTTAGCTAATATGCAGACAAAAAGAGGTGCCGTCCCTTATAATTTCGCATTTACAGACCAATCAGGAAAAATTGTTCACTTATCTGATTTTGCTGGCAAAGTCGTCTTCCAGGACACCTGGTTTACGGGATGTGGGGGATGTGCAATTTTTCATCAGCTTTTTGAAAGTGAAATATATCCAAAATTTAAGGATAACCCAGACTTTGTAATGGTTTCCATAAATTCGGATAAAACAAAAGAAATGTGGATCAAAAGTATGCAGACTGACAAATACACCAGCCAGGAGTATATCAATTTAAACACCAACAGGCAAGGTTCTGATGATGATCCAATTAGTGAATATTATAATTCAAATTTAGCACCATTCCTTTTGATCATAGACAAGAAGGGGAAAATTTATTCCCGTCTTTACCCCACCGCGCCAGAGGATATAATCCGGGATATTAATGAGGCGTTATCCCAAAAATGAAAAGCGCCTAAAGACGCAAATTAAACGATAAAAGATAATGGTCGTATAACGCCAGGAGCTTATTTTTTCGAACTGTAAATTCCCTACAGGTGCATCGTTATTAGCAACAGTTTGATTTATTCTTCTTAAAATTGGTTCAATCGCAATACGCATCATCTGGTCTGAAAACCGCTGCAATAAAAACAGCTTGCAAAATCAATAAGTATGTTAAAAAGAAAATCTTTAATCCTCGCCCTATTTATTTGCTTAATTCACTTTGCCCCCATAATAATGGTCAAAGCTAGGGCTGTGCCAGGCAAAAAAACAAATGCTCCTGCAAGATTTAAGGGCATAATACGAAATTTTCGCGGCAGCGCAGATAGCATTGGCATCGAACTTGCCAGAAACGTGGTAGTGGAAGCTTCCGGATCAGCCAACCTGTCAAAATTTGTATTGATGAATGTCCATCCTGCTAAAGACGGAACGTTTAGTTTTGAACTCCCCACCTCTTCTGAACCAGGGAAATTAACGCTGTCTATGGTTCAGTATAACCCGGATAAGGATAGAATGGAACCTTTTATAAGCGATAGCTATGGATATATCGTTGAACCAGGAGACAACCTTTTCCTGGATATAACCTATGAGCCATCCCAGAATAATGTCCTGATAAAATTTTCTGGAAAAGGGTCAGAGAAATACAACTGCATGGCAGAAATCAAAGCGGAAATGAATCGCCAGAACAAAATTGTTGGAGAAAAATGGGGATCGGCACTTGCAAATAAAAATTATGATTATATTCTAGGAAAAGAGTTTTTAGATGTTAATACCCATTGCTATCAGGCAGCCCTTAAAGTGTTAGATTCCTATAGGAACAAAATCTCCCCCACCGCCTACGATGTGATGAATGCTGATATCTATGGGACCACATATGGCGGGCTAATTTCAGACTATCAATCCCAGATGTCAGATACCAGAAATCCAATTGAAGTAAGGAAAAAGGTTTACGATTATGCTTCTTCTATAGACCTTCCACCATTAAACCCTGAACATGATATAAAAAAGGATAATAATTATGCATTTTCACTCCAATACAAATATTGGTATTTTATCAATAGCAGGATCATAAGACTGCTCAAATTCGGTGAAAAGGTAACCTTCTCCTTTCCTGACCTTTTCGATAATATTTATAAGGACAAAACTATATCTGGCTTTCTAAAGGAAAAACTACTGGCAGAGTGCCTGATCTTACCATACGTGATGTTGTATGCTGTCCAGGATCAGCTAGGATATGAAAGCTGTTACCAAAAGGCATTATTGTTCATCAAAACGTCTTACATCAAAAATTATCTTTTAGCAAATAATCGGACAAAAAGGGGGGGTATTCCTTATAATTTCGCGTTTAATGATCAGTCAGGAAAAGTCGTTCATCTGTCCGATTTTGCTGGCAAAGTTATTTTTCAGGATACATGGTCCACCGGATGTACGGGATGCGCTGTTTTTCATCAGCTTTTTGAAAAGGAAATATATCCCAAATTTAAGGATAACCCCGACTTTGTAATGATTTCCATAAATTCGGATAGAACAAAAGAAATGTGGCTCAAAAGTATGCAAACTGATAAATATACTAGTCCACAATACATTAATCTGCACGCAAACAGACAAGGATCGGAAGACGATCCTATGAGTGTATACTACAGATCCAATTTAGCCCCTTTCCTTTTGATCGTAGACAAGCAGGGGAAAATTTTTTCCCGTCTTTACCCCACCGCACCAGAGGATATAATCCGCAATATAAATGAGGCGCTATCACAAAAAAAGAAAGGGCCTAGCCTACAGACGCAAATGGAACGATAAAAGATAATGGTCATATAGTGCCAGGAGCTTATTTTTTCTAACTGTAAATTCCCTGCAGGTGCTTCCCTTAAATTTTGGAAGATAAAAGCTATATAAATAAGCACCTGTATTTGTATTATAGATATCAATAGGTTCATTATTTTTAAAACTAGACCTGTTTTCGTTAGACGAAAGCAGGGGCGACTTAATAAAAAGCAGCCCATTCCATAATGCGCTGGATGCATTAACAACGACCGGAGGCTTTGACATGGTCATTTTGTTCTGGGAGGCAATGTATACTCTTTGAACCTTAGCAAAAGTATTCGTGTCAAGCGTCCTGTTGGCTTTTATAAGCTGTAAATTGGTATCTATTACCAGGAACTGATTTTTATACCTGAAAACATAAACTAATTGTTTTTTTACCGCATCATAAATAAGGTTACCATCCGGGCTAAACAGCCCTTCAGACTGTTTTGGTAGTTCAAGGGTGGAAGCGGGTTCATTTTGGGTAATTGCATACTTTTTTAGATATGCCCTATCTGCCTTAACGTCGTATGTCCTGCAAACAATATCAGCCTGATTTAAAAGCACCGTCTGGGCGATGAGTAATTGAGGTAGGGCAACAGGATATAACTTGTCATTTGGGTTCGAAGTCATCAGCATTTTCCTGGAAACCAGATCCACCAGATTAATATATGGCGAATCGATACTGTATTGGCCTTTATCATATAGTATTTTAGTATCGGGTGCTATCATTACCCGGAAGCGGGAGGTATCAATCCGGTCTATATTACTCCTGGTTATATAGGCAGGCGTAGTAGTATTTCCTAGAAATATATTTTGATCAGTTGTCCCGGCAATATAGAAGGAGTTTACTCCCAGGTCCAGTTCATCCTGAAGCCAGGCAATATGAGGTGGAAAAAGCCTGACAAAATTATTTCGCCGGTCATTATAATTTTGAGTGATAAAAAATAAAACCAGGATAGATGCTATGGCGCCTGCTCCAAGCAGAAAAAGCCTGAATAACTTTTGTTTTGGTCCCATAAAACGAACAATTTATAATTATAAGAAACAGGATTTTATTCCTGTTTCTTATTTGATTACTATTAAAATTTTTTAATGAACACTTTTTCCAGCATCGTACATACGTTATCCTGGTATACTCCGTTGAGACCGCAAAAATTCGGTGCTGTCGCGACACAATCGGTAATGATACATTTTTGGGGATTGGAATTATCCAGGGTCCATCTGGTTACAAATGCCCCTTTTTGAGAGGGAGAAGATTTAAATGAAAACACAGAGACAATGCCTACTAAAAAGGCTACTGATGTTAACAAACCTTTGAGGATTTTCATGACTGATAGTTTTAATGTTGAAAAAATAGTGATACATGCCGGAGGATAACCAGGTCGATTAGGGTCTCCTCTTAAATACCGTTTCAATGAGAACACAGGTTGATTCCTGGTATAACTCATTTATGCCACACACATTTCCTCCAGTAAGATCACAAACCGTAAGTATGCATTTTTTAGGAGTGGAGTTGTCCCAGGTAAACTTCACTGCATAAAAGCCATCCTTTGAAAGGGAAGACCTAAAGGCAAATATGGAGACAATTCCCGCCATAAAAGCGAAGGTGGTTAGCAAACACCTTAGAAATTTCATCGTTACTAGTTTAATTGTTTACTTACTGTGAAAATTGCCTTTCTGTGAACAATATTTACAAAGGCCTTAGGGTAAAGACCGTTTCCTGCAAGGTACATGTTGGCTCCTGAAATACCCCATTGATACCACACGGGACGCTTCCGATAGCACTGCAAAGCGTCGCGATACATTTCTTGGGAGTGGAATTATCCAGAGTATACCTGGTTACTGGCGGCATTTTTTTTGACGGCAGGGATTTAAATGAAAATACAGATGTAATGCCGATCAAAAAAGCGGCAACGGTTAAAAGACCTTTGAAGAGTTTCATAATTGCTGATTTAAATGTTTAAGAAATAATTAAAAAAAATTTAAGTAGCCTCGCGTTACCCTGGCTAAGGAGGATGGCCGTAAAGCAGATAAAGGGTGATCATAATATGCTCTGTTTTTGATTACTCGCAACGGTAAAGGAATATCGTTTCTACCCCAGTACATTGAGCCGTTGTGAATACCCCGTTTATGCCACAAACAGCAGTATTTAGAATGTCACTACATTGTACTGAGATACACCTTTTTGGATTACTGTTATCCAGCGTCCACCTAGTGATACAGGTGTCATGAGACGCTACCTTTTTTCCTTTGAAGGCGAAAGCGCAAACGCCTAGCGCGACCACCGAAATGGCCAGTATTAAATTCTTGTTTTTCATCGTAAGGTTGTTTAGGTGAATTGTGTAATAGATTTTTTGTTTGGTTGCTGTTCTTCTTTTTGCAGCATTATAGCGAGGGCAGAGACAACTACAAATGCCAGGTTAAAAACAAGATGCTGGTTCCAATTCATTTCACTCAACACACCTCCACACGAACAGGGAACGTAGGAGGAAAACCAGTTGATGGCAACGATGTAAGCGGAAAACATTACCATAAGCGTAAAAAAGGCGTAAAGCCCTACAAGGCGCCATCGGGCAATTGCCAACAGCAGACAAATACCAAATTCCAACAGCGGGATAAGCCAGATCACCACCCCTCCCCAGGAGGTTAACAGCGGGGACTGTCCTATCTGGGCCCTGAATTGATCGAACTCGGTTAACTTACTTCCTGCCGCATAGACAAACAGGATAATAAACAGCATGCTAAGGATCGTGACGGTCATATCGGCGATGGCTGCCTTTTTCATACAGGTTCTGTTTTAATTATTGACTTAAAATCCGGGTAAGGACAGTTTTTCAGGATATAGGTATCGGAGTAAAAAGTGAATAGGACCGCAGCTACCTTCCATGAGGCCACCAGAAGGCAGAAAGGTTCTATCCGTAAGCCAATACCCTTTTTCCTTTTCAGGACGATAAAAGGTGGCGGCCAAAACCTGCGCAATCCAGGTAGCCCGATCCCGCCAACGGTCCTTTCCCGTAAGCTGCCATGCAGAAAGGTAAATTTCTCCCAGCCCGGAAATGCCCTCACCCAGCGCCAGGCAGTTACTGGTTATCTTGTCCGGATAGCTGGTCAGGATCTTTTCGGCGGCCACCTGGTATCTGTTTTCTCCAAAGACACGGGCCGCTTTTAGAAGGGTAAGGCATAACCCTGCCTGTCCCCAAAGCCAGGGATTGCGCTCCTTAGCTCTTTGCTTGCCGCAAAGCCGGGATAACCCTTTAATGGCTGACAAGCCAGTGCGCTCATCAGGATAATGTACCAGGTAGGAAAGTAGCGCCCACAGGATGCCAGCATCACCTTTGAAAAATCCTCCTTCCCTGCCCGCCTGCCAGTTCCCCCCTGCCCGCTGGCGGCAGCAAATCACTTCTATACATCCGCAAAGCAGTCCGGCCGCCGGCAAACCATCCCGGCAAATACTGAGCTGGCCCAAAGCAATGCCGGCGATGCCATCAGAAAGGCTCAGGTTGGCATTCTGCCAGTCATCCAGTAACCCATCCTGATAGGTAAGCGGTGACTTAACCATGTTTTCAGCCACGCCAAATGCTCCTGAAAGGACGGCCTGATTTAGCATTAAAGCTATGCCGCAAACCCCTTCTGCAAGCCCTGGTGACAGTTGGGGACCTTTACCTGTCACATGATCCAGGACAAAGCTGAAGTTGCGTCTCAGAGCCATTTCATCATAGGTCCAACTTACACCCAACCGCATGGCACTAAAAACAGTAAACAGCACGCCACTGACCCCATTAAACAGCCCTGGTAACGTCACCTCCCATTTGCCTTGTCCGGAAAAAACCGCCGATGGGTCATCTCTCCGGCCTTTCCAATAACCCTGCCCGTCAAACATACCAGGAAAATGCAGCCCCGCAAGACCCTGGCAGACCACCTCCAAAAGGTCAGCATCCGAATACTTTGGCCTCTCAGGCCCTATCGATTCGGGCTTTTCCCTGAACTGCCTTATCCGGTAGGCCAGCTCCCCGATTTCTGGACGGCGATCAGGACGGGAATCCAGGCAGCAAGCCACCAGGTGGCAAAGAGCGTCATCGGCGAGAAAGAAATTCAGTCCTTCCTTTATGTCACCACCAGGACCGGTAAAATGATTAGGATACAGCCCAGTGAGAACGAAAATAATCAGAGCCCCAAGCGCGTATATATCCTCTGCAGGTGTAGGGGTTGCAGCCATTTGCTGCTCGGTAGACATATAACCAGGAGTGCCCTTTAATAATGGCGGGTATGGGGCCCCCTTCAGGTCATAACAAAGTTCCAGGTCCAGGGCATACAGGCGCCCCGAGGAGTCCACCACAAAATTAAACGGGGTAATATCTCTATGGACAAAACCTTCCTTATGCATAGCGGCCACCATCTCAAAAATGGAAAGCAATAGACCGGTAAGGTGTAATTTATCATCCTTGCTTAAATTCTCGTAAACACCTGCCAGTAGAAGCCTTTCAACACGCCTTTCCAAAGACTCAGACCTGATAAACTTTGTGACCAGGAAGGCTTTACCATCAGAATGGAAATAATCCAGGTGCGCCGGCATGCAAACCAGATCTTTTAGTCTTTGATAAACCTGCCACTGCCAGGTGATACGGCTGGCAGCATCGCGGCCCTGCAAGTCCTCATTTATACAGCCCTTCCCTTCCTTTATCACGCAGTATGCAGGCCATCCTTTACTGAAATAAAATGCCTTTAGTACGTTACCCTTTACATCACTTTTGAGAATGGTGGTTACCAGGTACTTTCCTTTTACCAATCCTCCCCGGGCTGCCAGCCTGTATTTTCGGATAGTATCAAAAGGCCATGGCACATTTGGGGGAAGACGAAAAGTCAGACTGTCAAAATACTTTAGCAACCGCTTACCATCCATTTGCTGTTCTGGCCAGGCACATGGCATTGTACCGGGACCGTGGTAGGTGGTATAAACCGTACCTGCCAGGAAATATGCTCCGGTAACAGCCGGGCCTCGCAGATCCTCCGTTGAAAGGATAAGCCTACCCGCAATATCACATGCCGTCCTCCCGTCACCAGCAAATACCGTCACCATTTTACCCATCCTCTCATGCCCATAGCCCGCGATTAAGATCTGTTCTGCGCAAAGCCTATCTCTTACCATGCGAAAGCCCAAACCACCTTTTACCAGCAGCGGGATTACCCTGCTTAACATCTGTTCTACCTGGCAGGCCACCACAGAAATATGAATTTGCCAGGCTGCCGGACCCTGATCTCCCACTAACAAGTACGGCCCCTTCTGTAGGCAGGTGATTGCCTTTTGGTCCAGAAACCTCTCATAGCCGATATTTTCACCTGCTGGCGCCACCCGGGTACATTCCTCAATAGATTCAGATAAATAAGCGGCCATGACGGAAAACAATTAGCGTGAACGATAACGTTTGGGCTTTATTTAAGCCCACCTTTTAAGGAACAGTCCAATGCAGTAAAGAAAAATTTCCGTGAAAACAAAAAATAACTAATTCCGGTATAAAGGTAGAAGGCAATTTCTCCATCCAGCGTGAGCCTACTCACAATCGCCTGTGAACTTGCTCACATTTTACCTATTGCTTTTCTGCCCTGAGACGAGAGAGTTCTTCCCTGGAAATATTTAAGTAGGAGGCAATGTCTTTTTGGTTTATCATCTGGAAGACTTCCGGGTGAGAGCAAAGCAGCTTCCTGTACCTTTCCCTGGCAGACAAAGTAACCAGGTCATTATGTAGCATATCAAAATCGCGGATATATACCTCTATCATCGAGGCAGTGATCATCTGCCATTCCCTGGGGTATTGCAGTCGGGTGGCTACCAGGTCGTCAAAAGAAAAGGATAAAACATTGGAGTCTTCAATAGCTTCGATAACCCTATCGCTCTTTGCTGCGCTGAAAAGATGGGAAAAGACCCCTGCCCAGTTCCCCGGAAACCAAAACCACTGGGTAACATAGTCGGTTTTCTTCTCGTTGAAATAACAGGTGCGAAGGCATCCGTCCACCACAAACCATACATTTTTTACCGTATGGCCCCGCATCTGCAGGAACTGATTTTTGGGCCAGTGCTCTACAAAGGCAATACTGTTTAAATGATCACGGCAAGCGCAGGACAGAAAATGAGCGCTGTTATTAATCCTGGAAAAAAGAAATTCCAAATAAGTGTGTTTTTGACTATCCATACCACAGGTGTTTTAGAAGCGACTAATAGTAATAGGTACGGACACACTTATTTTTCAGGAAAAGTAGATGACAGACCCCTGTGGAGAAAATTTTTCAGATTGATGCTCTTAAAATTACTTTAAATAAGTCTGAGGAAAATATTTTTCAAGCACGCCTAAAGGTTTTCATCTACGAAGGCTAAATAGGTTCCTTTAAATTACACATATACTGCCTTCTCCCTCGATCTACCTACCCTGCTCTTGTATCCTTGCGGAAGGCAGGTAATTGATTATTTCACCTCTCACCTCATGAGCAGTTAATCATCACCGCCAGACATTTGTCACGCTCTCCGTACAATCTTATTGTTAAATTATTGTATATTAGAGAAATAAGTATAGTCACGAGCGTACCCGAAAGACCAACAGACTATGAAAATAACCACGACAACATAAGTTTCGCTTCAACGCAAAGGCAAGATCAGCAGCACCAGGTAACAGAAGAAAATCAGATAAAACCTTTATCCAATGGAGGAATACTTTCTGCCCATCAATTTGCTTTTAAAAGAAATCACCATTGAAAAATTATCTGAGGTAGCCGCCAGCACTACAGCCACGGATAGCCATCTGCCCAGCCTTAACCAGGTGATAGACAAACTATATCAGGAAATCTTAAACCAACTCTCCCGCATACACAACAATGAACTGGCCCGTAATTACGTCCATGACGTCCAGTGGGAGCTTAACAACACTATTGAGACCTTCCTGAATAAACCAGGCAAGGAAAGTTTGGGAGCAAACGAGCAAGATACCTTTAACAGCATCTGCCTTCGCCTAACGGACCTGATTGACCTTATTACCAGAAGATTTGTTGACTTCTTAAATCCGGCTACCCCCCTTCCATATACCTATAGCCTTATGGCTGGGAAAAAACTGGAAAACTCCGTTAGGCAGATCCGGCAGGAACTAACTTCTTCCAGGATAAACAAACAACTGCTGGAAATTACTATAAGGCCCATCAGCGAAAGAGCTAAAGATCCTGCAGGCATCACCTACCGGGAACTAATCTACTTTAGCACCCTTTGCGAAAATCTATTGCTCTTAAAAAAGGATCCACCCCTTAACACCTACACCGTTTATGATTATCAGGTTATCTCCACCCAGCTAAAGGAAATGAGCATGAACGAACAAAAGATAAACGTCATGCTGCACATTCTCTTACTCCATTTTAACTTCAATTCACCCGAGTATATCACCTTTTGTATTGCCAATTTGCAGGACAAATTAAACCTGCTGCCCACAGAAAATGACCGCACAAAAGTGCTCAGACTTTACCTAAAACTTATGAACCAGGTAATACTGCGTCCTGGTTTTTCCCTTAACGCCGCATCGCAGATCTCTGCCAGCAAGCAAATCAGAAAATGGGTGGAGCAGGAAATAAATTATCTGCCTGCCCCGCCAACCACAGCAGGGGGCACCGCGGAGCGCGAAAAAATTGACACCTCCCTATCCTCAGCAGAACTGGCCGTATTTATCGACGTTTTCATAGAAGGTAAAATCATTACCAATACCAATAAATCCAAAGTCTTCCGCATCATCGCATCCCTGTTTAACACCCTGGGCTCAGATAACATCTCACCAAACACCCTTAGAAGCAAATCCGTCAATAAGAAGGATGGCACCATAGAAAAAGTACGGCAACGATTTTGGAATTGCTATAATATCCTACGGGCGATGTAATAAATTCCCGCCTGCCATCTTTTTTCACTGTATCTCCGCCATCCGGTGCTATCACCCTGCGGTAAGACCGTTTTTTTAAATTATTTCCCCTTTTTCTCTCCCTTTTGGGTGGGCTCAGAACCCACCCCCGGTAAAAATCCCCCTGCTTTCTACTTTTTTTGCAGTTACCCTCTGTCTTCAATAACCAATTTTTACCCCCCTCAGCCCAAACCCTTTAAAACAGTTGTGCTTTACCATCATTTAACCAACATGATATGGAAAACGCTTATGCATCCATGCTAGGGGCTTTGCAGGAAAAAACAACCACCATTTTCACAAATGAAAGTGACGCAATCAAAGCCATCACTGATTGCATCCACGAAGTTAACCTGTCGCTAACCAGGTTACACGCCTGGCTGGACAGCCATCCCTTCCAGTCGCCAGAGGAGGAAATACATTTCTTTAAACACATAAGGCCACACATGGATGGTATGCGCCTGTATTACCTCCAACTGCTCCAACTGGAAATACGCTGTAAAGCCGCCGGGCAGACCGAAAAAATTGCCATCTACAAAAGACACCAGCAAAGAATTTCCAATTACTTTGACAGAAACAGTGAGATCTACCGCTATCATTTACTCTCCCTTACTTACCTGGATGGCTATTATTACCGCAGGCCGGATAACAGCCAGCCCGAAAGTATCGACGATGAGGCGCCGCTGCTGCCAGATCACCGCTACTATGCCACAATAAGCTATAAGGCGGCAAAGCTTGTCTGCTGCCAGCTTCTTTACCGCTACCTGGAAAGAGCCCTGCTCCCGCTTCGTCCCGGGCCAGGGATACCAGGACGCCCCGCTGGCGAAGGGCTACAATGGACCGCATCAAAAGCAGCCCTAGGCGAACTGCTGTATGCCCTACAGGAATACGGCGTGTTTAACAACACCAAAGTTGAAGTAAAGAAAATTGCCGACTACCTGGAAAAAGTTTTTGATACCGACTTAAAAAATATCTACAAGATCTATGAGGACATCCGGCTGCGGAAAAAGAGCCGTACCCCTTTCCTGGACGCCCTTCGCAATTCCCTTTTAAGAAGACTTGACCAGGATGATGAAAGCGCCCTTTAGAAAAAAATTTCCCAGATGGGAAAACCTTCTACAACTCCCCTTCTCCAAATCCCACTTTTGTGTTGTCAACAATCAAGATCACCAAAAATAACAGGACAATGATAGCTGAAAATATTACCTGGGGTCAATTCGCGGGAGCCGTTTCTCTCTCCGCCGCCGCATACTACCTGTACCTGGTAGTATCGGGTAAAATCAGATTGTTTAATCCAACCGCCTCGTCTGGGGCAAAGGAAGGCTCCCCGGTTTCCCAGGGTAAAAAAAGAATTTGGCAGCCTCAGGACGTGCCGGCAGAACAGGTAGCAGCGGGCTCTTATGCGGGTAATCCTGCCGGGCAGGAACCATCACAGGATATGGAGCAGGAAGAAGAAGACAACAGTTTCCAGTTGCTTGAAACCCTTGCAATCGAGGTGCAGGAAATTATTTCCGGCCAAGGTGAGATGGGCACCAAGGAGGAACTGCTGGAAGCCTTGTCTGTGCAGATCGTCACCTACCCGACCTTAAATCAGCCCGCGTTCAGGGCTGCCATTTCAAATATCATTATAAAAGCGGCCAAAAGTGATTGTCTCATCGACATCACCCGCGCCGAAGCAGAGGCCCTGTTCGGGCAACCTTGAGACAAGGAAAAAAGGCGTCAGGCGACCTGCATAGGTAACGGGATGATTAGTGGGGGCATGCACAGTCGTCTGGCCCTTTTTATAACCTGGATTAAAAGACCAAAAAAGATCTCCCTGCCAGCCAGGGAATCCACATACCAATTATTCACCAATAAAACTTCAAACATCTCTAGTTTATGAAAAAATGCGAAGTAAGAAACCGTGCAGCATGTCTGCTGACAGGCTCCAAAAGAAAAGGACAGGCCCTGTTACTATCTGTGGCCTGCCTGACACTTTCTAAAGTTGCTAAATGCCAGGAAGGAGCCGCTGGTATTACCAACGCCACCAACGAAGTAAAAAAATATTTCGGCATCGGCACCGATCTGATGTATGCAGTAGGCGCAATTCTGGGCCTGATAGGAGCAGTAAAGGTTTAGTGTGCCAGGAAAAAGGACATACTAGTGTCCTAAAGCATCGTAAATGATGGCGGCAGGCCCGCCGCAACCAACTTTCAGGAGAGGGTTGCAAACCAGCGTATGCGGCAGCGGTCAAATACCGTTGTCGTGAGCGATACGTGAAAAGTCAATATAAAATTGGCAGGTGACTTTAGTCAAAGGTGACCGCAAGGGAACCACCAGTGAGGTATCGATAACTAAAAGAAAAAGATGTTAAAACCAAACCCCTGAACCTGGTTTGGGAATAAAAGCCGGAGAGAAACCTGATTACTGCTCCGGCAACATCCGGTATAGAGGTGGCACCAGTGACTATAAGAGGCATTTACGCATGAACCTGGGAACCTGGTAGTGGTGGCATTGATGCCACCACTACCAGGGGCAGATCAGCCCGTAGTAGCGAGGAAGTTTTTGTAATGAAAACGGAGCAAAGGGGCTGACTTATTCTTTGGCTATGTACAAATTAAACAACTAAGCAAATCCATTAGGAGGATTTAATGAGACAGCCATGTTCATTTAGGATTTCAAAAAACGATGTGCGCAGAGCCTACCGGCAGATAAAACCGCTACTGGCAATGACAGCGGAGGAAAGGCGGCAGGTAGCAATCTTTGAAGAAAGACCCGGAGCAAATATCCATGCGCTTTGGATCCGATTAAGGTCCGGAAGCTACCACCCACCTGCAGAAACCAAAACCCTAAAAACCAACAAAGGCAGGCAAACCTGCCAGATAACAGACCTGGTTGCCCAGAAAGTGATGGCAACAGCATTGGCAGGACAGATAGCATTTTCCACCACTCACCCAAGCGCAAATCCGGCTGAAAATATTGCCCTGGCAAAGCTTCACAGTGCTACCTGGCCCTGGGCAGTAACGATAAAAAGTTTTGCGCAAGCACTGGATATTGAGGTGGGTAACCTGCTTTCCCTGCTGTCAAAAGGACCAGCAGCGCCCTGGGTGCTATTGTACCTGCGCAGGTGGTTAAGTATTGAAGGGGTGCAATGCTACCCAATGCTTGCTACCCCCATTACCAGTGTTATCATTTATCACGCCTTTGACAGGTGGATCGATGAAAACCATCCATCAGTGAAATTTGAAAAAAGCCAGCAAGCCATTATCTGCCACCTGGCCTCGTACAGCATGGCAGCAGCACTAAAGACGCAGGTAGACGACAGGTTAATCAGGCTAGGGGTAAAAGGCGGCATCCAGGTAAAAATAGTTCATTGTAAAAAGGGTATCTGGCAAGATGGAAAAATCGCCACCAGGTTTGAATTTCTCGGATATACATTCCGGCCAAGGCAAATAGCAGCAGGGGATGCCACCAACACTATATTTTCTCCTGCCATCAGTGCGGGGGCAAAAATTGCCATCTGGCGACAGGTAAGAAAATGGAATCACCACTATTGGGTGCAATTAGAAATAGAACAGATCGCAGCCAGCATTAATCCACAAATTAATCAGTGGATATATGCTTATGGTCTTTATGGCGCCAGGGAGCTGAAAAGAACCCTCGACGCCATCAACAGAAAACTGGTTGCCTGGATACGCTGCAAGCATAAGGATATGCGAAGAGGTAAAAGAAAGGCAGCTATATATCTTGAAAGCATCGCCACCAGACTGCCGCAGCTATTTGCACACTGGAAATATGGAGCCCTTCCCCGCAAAGCGTCAAAGATGAAATCTTAATGCAACATTAACAGAATAAGAAGAGCCGTATGAGCTGAGAGGCTCACGTACGGTTCCGTGAGAGGGTTGGGCTGAAATGCCCTACCCTACTCGATCAACAAATGGAATTCAGGAGACCAGGACACCGGAAAAAGTGCCGCGTCGTGGTTTGGTAGCTGCATATTCCTTCTGGTTGTAGCCACCATTTTAAAAGGATTTTTTAAAGTTTAATCCCTGCAATGGAAAACATACTTGAAAATAAGCTCCATAGCTACCTGGTTGAAAACAATCCGGATATGCTCCTTTCACTGGAGCAGGAAACCAAGGTGACAGCATACATCAAGGGAAAAGTATCGGCCGTTAGAAAAATGATGGCAGACATGCAACAAGAAGGGACACCTTCTTATATTATTGAAGAAATCCTGATGGAAGAACTCACATCAGACCTGCGCCCTTCCCGTTATAACCTGTTGCTGTCAATCCTTCAAACAGAATTTGGCCCCACCTATGAAAGCTACCGGGAAATGGGCATTCTAACCTATGAACTCTCGGCAATGATTAATTCCTGTAAGCACATCTTTGAACAGATGCCTTTTACCCGGGAGGAGGAAGAAAACAATAGGCGCTATTATGCCATTACCGGGGCAATAGCGGACTATCTGGAAAACAAAAAGTAGAGCAGCAAAAAATGGAGGTTCGCTGCCGAAGACAATACAGTGACGACATAAAGCAAGTGATAAAAAGAAAAATTTGTGGCGTATGGCTTACAACACACTGGAAAAACTAAACGATAATATCGCCGCTATCCGCTTGGCTCTCGACAGCGAAAAATGGCCGCACTTCACCGACAGTGACATAGAAGCACTCTCCCGATATAGTGGATTTGGCGGTATTAAGGTCATCTACTATGGAGATGGTGATAAGGATAGCTGGTTACAAAGGGGGGCAACACCTAAAGATTTGACTCTCTATGAGAGCACCATGGAGCTCTATGCCCTGCTTAAGGGATACTATAAGGAGGACCAGTACAGAGAGGTGATCGAATCATTGCGCAGAAGCCAGCTAACGGCGTTTTATACTCCCTCCGTGGTCCCGAAAGCGCTTTATGAGGCCATGTATGAGCATGACCTTGTACCAACCACCATCTTTGAGCCCAGCGCCGGCGCCGGCGTTTTTGTCGAGCAGGCAATAAAAGTCTTCGGCAGCAATCTCCAAAAAATCGCAGCAACAGAAAAAGATACACTCACCGCCCGCGTGCTGAAAGCAAGGGTCAGCAAACTACCCGAATCCATCCAGGCGTATAACCTACCACTGGAAATGTTCGGCAGGACAAACAGCAATTGGGATCTAGTGGTGTCAAATATTCCTTTCGGCAACTTTAAAGTCTTCGATCCTTCCTACGACAACAAATTAATTACCAGTAAAATCCATAACTACTTTTTTGCACAAGCACTAAAGTCAGTAAAAAACGGCGGTCTGATCGCTTTTATTACGACCACAGGGGTTTTAAATAGTCCTTCCAACCGCTCGGTACGCAAACACATCCTCGACCAGGCAGATCTTATCTCCGTGGCGGTGATGCCCGATAACCTGATGAAGGAAACAGGCAATGCAGAATCGCCAAGCCACCTGATTATCCTTCAAAAAAATGAAGGAAAAAAACACCTGAATGAAGACGACAAAATTTTGTTAGAGACCCAGGTGATGACCAACGAATTCGGTAAATATAATATCAACTCCTATCTGGCCAACAATCCTCACCTGTGTATGGGCGACGATATAAGAGCCGGTAAAAATCAATACGGCACTCCCCAGCAGCAAGTTTGGCAGAATGGACCTATTGATAACCTTTATACCCCGTTAAAGGAACTGCTATCAAAAGACCTGGCAGAACGAGTGAACCTGCACGAATTTTTTTCCCGGGTGCCGAAAAATGCTGCAGAAGAAAACCTGGCCGCCGAGATAAGTGAAGAAAGGAAAATAGAGTACCATTTTTCCTTCCAGCCACCGCCACAGGTTAAACAATCTGCCGCCATCGTTCAGATGGGTATTTTTGATCAGGAACCGGCAGCAGCAATTAACCAGGCTTCTGCCTACATAACGGAGAAAGATAAAGAAAAAATCGATCCCCGGTCGGCAAAGGTAATTGCCACCATTCGCACGGAAAACAGACCCGATCACGACAGCATTGTGCTCATAACGGCAAAAACAGGCACCAAAAAATACCTTTACAAGTTATATTCTAATGTTACCGAAGTAAACGTAGCCCATCCCTGGTTAGATGGTTCCCTTCTGCGGCCACACCTGGAAGAGCTCTCGAAAAAACTGGCACGTTATCAATACCGGTATAGCTATTCAGGAGACCCCAGCCTGGAAGATATTTTTCACTTCCAGGACAAACCACCGGCAATAATTACCCGTCTAAAGCCATTCTACCAGCAGGGAACACTGGTTGTCCACGGAAAACATACCGGTATCCTGCAACGCATCGACAAAAACAACGACAGGGCAGCATTTGAGCCATTGTTTACCAAACCATCTGATCACCTTTTCTTTTCGCGTTACACAAGACTGAGGGATCAATATTATGTTCTCTTTGAAGAGGAATCTACCACTAATCAGGCAAATGATGGGCTCAGAGAAAAACTAAACGAGTACTATAAGGAGTTTACAACTGCCTACGGCCAGCTTAACAACAAAAATAATCTTTCCCTGCTCCTCCAGGACAAGGCCCATGGCAGCCTGATGCTATCCAGCCTTGAAAGGAGACAGGAGGATAAATTTGTCCCATCCGATATTCTCGCTGCCAGTATCCACGAAGTAAAAAAAACATTTATCACCACAGATGCCGCCGAAGCGCTGGCCTATACCTTGAACGAAATCGGCCGGCTGGACATAGCAGAAATTGGCAACGCTTGCAGCAAGAACCCAGAGCAGACCATTGAAGCACTCGGCGACCTCATTTACCTAAATCCGGTATCAAATAAATGGGAGACAGCAGATAATTATCTGTCGGGCAATGTGGTGGAGAAAATGGAAGCGGCCCGACTGGCTGCACAGGCCCATCCTGACAACACTCAATATGACCGCAGCCGGAAAGCCATTGAGAAAGTACAACCAACAAAAATACCCTTTGACGGCCTGACGATAAATTTTGGTACCAGATGGTTTCCTAAAGAACTTTATGACCGCTTTGCCACTGAATTCTTTGATGAAAAAGCCTCCATAATTTACCTACCCAGTGTAGACTCCTTCAACGTAGATGTGAGCAGAGATAGTGGGAAAGTATCAAAGGAATATATGGTCAACCCCAAACAAGGCCATAAAGTATATGGAGACCAGCTTATGCTTCATGGTCTTCAAAACACGACTCCAAATTTTACTTACGAGGTTCCAGGTCCAAATAATACCAAACAGCGCCGGCCGGATAACGAGGCCATACAACTGGCCGCCCAAAAGATAGAATCCATCAGAGCAGCATTCACAGATTGGCTTATACTGCTCGGAGAAGAGGACAAAAAGGCTATTGCTGAAACCTATAACAGACGCCACAACTGCTATGTCCTTCGCAAATACGATGGATCACACTTAAAATTTCCTGGTTTGAATTTTGAAAACCTGGGAATTACGGATCTATATAGCTCCCAAAAAGAAGGCGTGTGGATGGTGCTGGAAAATAGAGGCGGTAATATAGACCATGAGACGGGACTGGGAAAAACCCTCACTTTAATAGTAGCTGCCCATGAATTAAAACGACTACAGGTTGTTCGAAAGCCGTGTATTGTTGCCAAGAATAGCAACATCTCTCAAATCATTGACACCTACAGAAAGGCATATCCAAACGACAGGATTCTGGCGCCATCCCAAACAGACTTCTCCGTAAAAAAAAGAGAACGCCTATTCCAGGAAATAAAAAACAATGATTGGGACTGCATCATCCTCACACAAGAACAGTTCCTTGCCATTCCACAAGATCCTGAAATGGAAAGGGCTATTCTGCAAGACCAACTTGATTGTGTTTGCGCCGACATGGCCGTGCTCTTAGTAGAAACCAAAAGCAGGATGACCAAACAACTACAAAAAGGGCTCTCCATACGTCAGTCTAACCTTGAGGCCAATATACTCTCAACCATCCACAGGTTGAAGCAAAGAAAAGATTCGGACATCACCTATCTAAATAGTGGCATTGACCACCTGCTTATTGATGAGTCGCACGGATACAAAAATCTGGGATATACCACCAGGCATGACCGGGTCGCCGGTCTTGGAAACGTAGAAGGAAGCCAGAAAGCACTCAATATGCTCATCGCCATCCGTACCAACCAAAAAAGATACGACAGTGACTACAATGCCACATTCCTATCTGGTACTCCTCTTTCTAATTCGATAGTAGAAGCCTTCAATATTTTAACCTATCTGACGCCCAGAGAATTGGAGAAACTGGGTATGAAAAATTTTGATGCCTGGGCAGCAGTATTTGCCCAAAAAACAGTTGACTATGAGTTTTCCGTCGCCGGCTCAATAATCGCAAAAGAGAGGTTTCGCCATTTTGTCAATATTCCGGAATTAGGAATGATTTATAACCGGTTTACAAGCTATAAAACGGCTGAACACATCGGCCTCGATAAACCCAAACTTGTAACCGAACTGGTGGCCCTGCCGCCGACTCCCGAGCAGGAAATATACATTCCCCTGCTTATGAAATTTGCCGAAACCGGCAACGGGAAAATTATCGGCAGACGCCCCCTTACCCAGAAAGAACAAAAAGGAAAGATGCTCATTGTCACCAACCTGGCAAAAAAAATGGCGGTAGATATGCGCCTTATTGACCCAGCATACAGTGATGACCCCGGAAACAAAGTAAATGTATGTGCCGCCAATATAGCACGGATCTACCATGAAACAACCGAATTTAAAGGTACCCAGGTATTCTTCTCTGATATAGGCACTCCTAAACCAGGAGAATTTAACGTATATGACGCCATTAAAGAGAAATTGGTAGACATACACAAAATTCCAGCCCATGAAATAAGCTTTGTCCACGATTGGAACGATACAAATAAAAAAGAGCTATTCGACAAATTTAATGCCGGGCAAATCCGGGTATTGGGAGGCAGCACAGAAAAATTGGGAGTAGGAACCAACATCCAGGAAAGGGGGGTGGCAGAACATGACATTGATATACCCTGGCGCCCCGCCGACCTGGAGCAACGGGCAGCAAGATTGGCAAGGCAAAAAAACCAGGTAGCAAAACGATATAGGGATAATAAAGTAATCCGCTATATCTATGCCACAGAGCGAAGCCTTGATGGCTACAAATTTAACCTGCTGGAAACAAAGAGCTCTTTTATTCGTCAATTTAAAAACTCAAATCTTTCCTCCCGCACACTGGACGAAGGAGCCATGGATGAAAACGGCAACATAAGCTATATCGAATGTATGTCCATTCTCAGCGGGGATACTTCTCTATTAGACAAAGCCAAACTTGACAACAAAATTACCGTCCTGGAAAGCCTGCGCACCCTCCACCTGAGAGAGGTTTCAGATGCCCAATGGCAAATGGAAGTTCTAAAGTCCAAGCAACATAACAATACCCAGATTTTGTCAAAACTGGCAACTGACAAGGCCTTGTTTACCGGCAACCTCCGCTTAGAGAAGGATGGTAGTAAAGCCAACCCGATTTCCCTTTACGGGTTTGGTGGAACCGATGCGGAACAAATCGGTGAATTCATCCTTAAAACAAAGGAGGCTATTTCCTGCTCAAAGGAATCTCCCCAAGTTCAGGAAAAAATCGGCACCCTCTATGGCTTTGACCTGTACGCAAGAGCAACCTGGTTTATGGGGACCGTGCGCAAAGATCTTTATGCAATAAACCCTGCAAGCGGCATTATCTATCTGCACAATAATGGCGTCCCAAACGATGATAACCTCAAAATGGCAGGAAGATACTTTCTCTATGCCCTGACAAAAATTGATAATGTTATTTCATTTCATCAAAAGGAAGAATTGCAGCTTTCAGAAGACATCGCCACCTATACACGAATATCCAACAAAACATTTGAAAAAGAAACCGAATTGCAAACATTAAAAGCCGAGCGTGAGCAGATCATCAAAAAGATTGATAACGCCAGCATCAATATAAAGGATGAAGCCCACAAAGAAGCCGGCGCCAAGGTAATAGATATGGGCGCCGATGAGATAGATCAAACCGGGATTATCGCACTAAAACAACAGAACCGTCCCCGATTAATGGAACAGGCTACAGGTAATACCATGCATAAATAACCTTAAAAAACTTTCCAATGTCTAACAGCAGTATATATCAAATCAATAAAGGCATTAACAGGCCAGTGGAGTTCAAGGGCCTGAAAGGACAGTATATCATGTACCTGGCCGCAGGCCTGGTAGCCCTGATGATCCTGTTTGCCGTTGCATACATCCTTAAAGTTCCTGTCTACCTGTGTCTGGCCCTGGTTGGGATGTTAGGCTTTGCCCTATTTACAACCGTGTTTAATCTTAATGCAAAATACGGAGAGCACGGCCTGATGAAAAAAAACGCACATAGGCTAATCCCCTCCGCAGTGGTATGCCATAGCAGAAAAGCATTTTTAAATCTAATTGTAACACAAAAGAAATAGCCAGCCGGCAAAATTACGGGTTATCCCATGCCCATGAACCGGGCACACAGAGACAATTTAATGAACTGGTGGAATCTCGGTTGCCTTCAAAGAAATCGATACCGAATTTCCAGCATGCATAACAAGGACCGCGGCATTCATTTTCAATTCAATAAAGGATAAGTAAACATATCACCACACAAGATAAGTGTGGGTGGCTCCTGCTAAATGCAAGCCATAGAGAGAAGGCGTCTCCCATCCCCATTAAAGGTTTCACGTGTAACTATTAGGCAACCTAACTAAATGGATAAAAAACAAATTAATCATGCTCATCGCAACTATAATAATTTTCATGGTAGTACTAACAGCCGTACTACTACAATTGAAAGAGGAAAAGCCAAACATTAAAAACATTCAACAGTGGCTGCCGCTATCTACCATAGAAAATGATTGCCTCATTTCAAAGCAAGGAGATGTAACGATCGCTTACAGCTTAGTGATGCCTGAGATTTTCAGCCTGTCCTCAGATGAATTTGAAACACTACACCAGACATGGGTCAGGGCCATAAAAGTATTAAGCCCCGGAACCATACTCCATAAACAGGACTGGTACCTGGAAAGCCTATACGCTCCCGACCTGGAGGCAGACAGCTCCTTTCTGGAAAGAAATAGTAACGCCTTCTTTTCCAACCGGCCAACCATGGAACACGAATGCTTTCTGATGCTTACAAAAAAAACACCTAAACGAAAGCCAGCAACAAGTGTTTTTTCAAATCTGTTAAAACCTGGTATTGTTCCTGCTGAAACCCTTGACCAGGTGGCCCTGGCAGACTTTACCGATAGATGTAGTCAATTTGAGAAACTTATCTCCGAAGCCGGTTTTATTACCCCCCGCAGACTTACCGCCACTGACCTGGCAGGCACGGAGGACAAAACAGGACTAATAGAACGATATCTTTTCCTGCAGCCCGCAAAAGGAACCCCCACCCTTCGGGATATCACCTTCAAACCAGAATTTAAGGTAGGGGAAAACTACTGCCAGCTCTATGCCATGAGCGACGTGGAAGACATGCCATCACTATGCGGATCACGCATCACCTATGATAAGTATTCCACCGACAAAACAAAATACCCGGTAAGCTTTGCTGCATCCGTAGGACAACTACTTCAGGGAAACCATATATACAATCAGTTTATGGTAATTGAGGATACCGCAAAGGTGATGAAAAAGCTGGAAGCAAAAAGAAGGCGCCTGCAATCATTGTCTAATTATTCCAGAGAAAATGCCATCGCCAGAGATGCCACCAACGACTTCCTGAATGAGGCCATCAGCCAGCAGCGCCAGCCTGTTAAGACTCACTTCAATCTCCTTATCTGGACTCAGGACAAAGAGCAGCTTAAAGAAATGCGTAACAAGGTATCGGCCGCCCTGGCACAGATGGATGCCACCCCCAGACAGGAGATAACCGGCGCCCCGCAATTATACTGGGCAGGGCTTCCGGGAAACGCCGCTGATCTGCCCACCAACGAGTGTTTCGACACCTTTACTGAGCAAGCCACCTGTTTTTTCGCCCAGGAAAGTTCCTACCGAGATTCGGTAAGCCCATTTGGTGTCAGGCTGGTAGACAGACAGCATGGCAAACCTGTATGGTTAGATATCTCAGATGAATTCATGCGCAAGGGAATAACCACAAACAGGAATAAGGCATGTTTTGGATCCAGCGGATCTGGAAAATCGATGCTGATGCAACATTTTATGCGCAGCTATTTCGAGCAGGGAAGCCACATCATCATCGTAGATGTTGGCGGCAGCTATTCCGGCCTCTGTCAGCTTGTAAAAGGCTATTACTTTACCTATTCAGAGGCAGACCCCATCCGCTTTAACCCGTTCCATCTGCCCGATGGCGACAGCATGGATACGGAGAAAAAAGAGTCTATCAAAACACTCATACTCTCTCTTTGGAAAAAAGATGATGAGCAATATAAAAGAAGCGAATACGTGGCCCTGTCTAATGCCCTTAACCTGTATTTTGAATACCTGGATGCCAATAAACACGTATTTCCCTGCTTTGACTCTTTCTATGAATTCATTAAGGAAGTATATGTAGAAAAGATCCGGGAAGAAAATGTAAAGGAAAGGCATTTTGATATTGATAATTTCCTGTACGTGCTCCGACCTTACTATGGTGATGGGGAATTCGGCTACTTGCTTAACTCCCGGGAGAGATTAGACATTTTTCACCAACGATTCTGTGTCTTTGAACTGGACGCTATCAAAGATCATCCCATACTTTTTGGTGTCGTTACCCTCATCATTATGGAACTTTTTATTTCCAAGATGAGAAAGCTCAAAGGCATCCGCAAAGTAATTGTTATCGAAGAAGCCTGGAAAGCCATTGCCAAGGGACAAATGGCCGAATTTCTCCGATATCTGTATAAAACCGTCAGGAAATTCTTCGGAGAAGCCTGGATCGTCTCCCAGGAACTCGACGACGTTCTTTCCTCTGCCATCGTTAAAGATGCCATCCTCAACAATGCTGACTGTAAGATCCTGCTGGATATGCGAAAGTTCCAGAACAAATTCGACCAGATACAAAACGCCATGTCTATGCCCGAAAAGGGAAAACCAATGGTGCTTTCCCTTAATAAAGCAAACGATCCTAAAAGGCGATACCGAGAACTATATATAGAAATGGCCGGCATGGTGATGAAGGTATATGCCTATGAGCCATCACCGGCGGAATACTACGCTTATACCACCGAAGAAAAAGAAAAAGTACTGGTACAGCGATATACCGCCCAGGAAGGTGGCGATATGCAACGAGGCATCCGTGCCTTGCTGGCCAGTGGAGAAGTATAAGAATAAAAAAGGCTTTTATCACTATAAACGAGAAAGACCATGAAGAAGAGATTTTTGTGCATCATGTTTATGTGGATGACAATATTTACAGTAGCCCCGACTCAGCAAAGCCAGGCTTATGTATGGGTGATCATTAAAGAAATACTCATTAAGGTGCTTAAAGCCCTGGATCTGGCCGTGCAACGGTTACAGAACGTCACCGTAAAACTTCAGAACGTACAAAAGGAGATTGAAAACGAGCTATCCAAGCTAAAACTGAAAGAAATAGCAGAGTGGGGAGAAAAAGAGAGATCGCTGTTTAAATCCTACTACGACGAGCTGTGGAAGGTGAAAAACCTGATCTCCATGTATAAAAGGGTGGCCGATATTATTGCCAAACAAAAACAGATCATTGCAGAATATAAAACGGCATATAACTCCTTTTCCAGGGACAGTCATTTCAGCCCACAGGAGCTTGAGCATATCTACCAGGTATTTTCCGGTATCCTGGATGCCAGCCTCAAAAATATAGATCAGCTTTCCCTGGTAGTCAATTCCCTGCTGACACAGATGCCTGACGGCAAAAGGTTAGATATCATCCATCAGGTATCGGTGAGCGTAGATAAAAATCTTTCAGACCTCAGAGCCTTTACCTCCCAGAATATTATGATAAGCCTGCAAAGGGCAAAAAACCAGCAGGAACTATCCACCATTAAAAACCTCTACGGCCTGCCCCAATAGCTTTTTGTCCTGTAATAGGAAAAATGATTTTACCAGGCCCTCCAGGCAACTATTAAAAGATAATTTCTTTATGAAAAAGGCATTTTCCATCTTAACAATACTACTGGCTTTGTCCTGCGGTCACCTACATGCCCAGCAATCCGAGGACAGCCCGGCGCCTAACAGCGATGAGGTTAGCAACCAGGACAAAACAACTGTAAAATATGGCCTGACCGCCATCGCAGAACTGCAACTCTACTTAGGCTGGCTGATTAAAGGATACGAAATCGTCCGTGACGGACTCAATACCATCCACCAGATCAAAAGTGGTGAATTCGACCTCCATAACATTTTTTATACCTCCCTGGAAAGGGTAAATCCATCAATAAAAGGATTCTCAGAAATCGCCGCCATCCTGGCAAATGAGGACTATGTAATCGGCCAGGCCAGGGCATATGCCACCAGCGCCGAAGCAAGCAACATGCTGTCTGCCGCTGCAAGGGACGCCTTGAAATCGACCAGCAAAACAGTACTGGCAGACTGCAACAGGGTGCTGGGAGAACTAGATGATGTGACTACCCCTGGCAGGCTCAAAATGACCGATGACGAGCGCCTTAAACGCATACATACCTTATATGCTTATTCGGTAGCCCAGAAAGCCTTCGCTCAAAGCTATCGCCAGCAGGTGGCCACCTACCTGGGCCAGCGCATAAAAGATTTAAGTGAACAGCAGTGGCTTAAAGAAATGTATTTGAAATAGCCCTCTCTTCTTTCAGCATATTAACAGCACGCAAAATGAAAAAAATAACATTACTGCTATTACTAACCCTCTGCCTGTCCATATCGATAGTGCCCACCCTGCATGCGCAGGAAACCGAAGCGGCCGCCCTGGTCCTTGACCTGGAAAAACTCAACCAACTCCGGCAGATTCTTCAGAAAATGTATGACGGCTATAAAATCCTGGTGGAAGGATACAATAAGGTTAGAGACATCACCTCCGGCAACTATAAAATCCATGAAATATTCCTCGATGGCCTCCTCCTGGTAAGTCCTACCGTTCGCAAGTATGAAAGGATCGCCGAAATCATCGAAGACGAACTAAAAATACTTTCCGAATCCAAGTCGGCATTTAACCGCATAAAGGATGCAAAAGCCTTTAGCCCCCAGCAGCTTGAATATATCAGCGGCGTATACGACCGGCTGCTATCGGCCAGCCTGCAAGGGCTCGATGAACTAACCATTGTTATTACCAGCGGTAAGCTACGCATGAGCGATGACGAGCGACTATCGGCCATCGACCGGGTATATGTCAATATGAAGCAGAACCTGTCCTTTGTCCGCGCCTTTAACCAGGAAAATGCTATCAGCGCAGGGCAGCGGTTGAAAGAAAAACAGGAAATCGGAACGCTGGACAATCTTTTCAATAAATAATACCTGCACTTTATATGAAAACTAAAATATTAAAATTATCGCTGCTGCTGACGGCCGTATCGCTAATACCTGCAATAGCCTTCTGTCAGAGCGGCTCAACAGGAGTAGCCGGAGAAATTAAGGGATTACAGAAAGTGCTCGATGACCTGTATTATGAAATGCTTCCCATGTGTGGTGACCTGATATCGATTGGCAGTGCTATAGCCGGATTTGCCGCCACTTTTTACATTGGGTCAAGAGTGTGGAGAAGCATCATCAATGCAGAGCCCATCGATTTTTATCCACTCTTGCGACCATTCGTTCTAGGCTTTTGTATCCTCAAATTCCCACTGGTTATCGGCGTGATGAATGGCATTCTAAACCCCACCGTTACCGGCACCCGCGCCCTGGCCGACAACACCAACGTATCCGTGCAGAAACTAATAGAGAAAAGAAAACAGATGATGGATACCACCATTACCTATCTGATGTATGGAAGCAACGACGGGGCAGGAAACAAAGACCTGTGGATGCAATATACCCAGACCGAGTCTGATAAGGAAAATGACTTTTTGGGCATTGGCGCCTCCTTAAAATTTGCCATGCAAAAAACCTATTATAATCTCAAAAACTGGTTTAAGCAACTACTCAGCACCCTACTTGAGATCTTGTTTGAGGCGGCCGCCCTTTGTATCAACACCATCAGAACCTTCAACTTATTAATACTGGCGCTTCTGGGCCCCATTGTATTCGGGCTTGCAGTCTTTGATGGATTCCAGCATACCCTGCAAGTATACCTGGCCCGATATATCAACTATTACCTATGGCTACCAGTGGCAAACATCCTGGGAGCACTCTTGGGCAAAATCCAGATAGGAATGCTCAAACTGGATATGCAGCAGATCGCCCAATTCGGAGATACCTCCTTTACCACCGCCGATGTTGGATACCTCATTTTCATGATCATAGGGATAGTATCCTATTTCACCATTCCCAATATCGCCAGCATGATCGTCAATGTAGGCAGCGAAAGCGTACTTACCAGAAAAGTACACGATATGTTTTGGGGTACCGTACGGTCTACCACTTCTACCGCTTCAAGAGTGGTTGGTGGCCCTGTTGGAATGGCAGCAGATGCCTTCGGCGACGCCAACCTGCGCATGACACAGGGATATAGTGGCTCCTCCACTGCCTCCGGCTATTTCGGTGATAAACTAAAGACCTAACCTCTCTTTCAAAAGCAATTAATATTCCATGCAACACTTAAGAAACATCGACACCGCATTTAAGCATGTGCGACTATTTACTGCCGTGCTGGCCGTTGCCTTTGCCTGTACCTGCTGCTATATTGAATTTGAGTCTTCCCGACAAATTGAGAAAGCCAACCAGCGCGTTATCGTCATCGCTGGTGGCAAAGCATTTCAGGCCATGGTGGGAAATAGAAAAGATAATATTCCGGTAGAAATGCGCGATCACATTTCCGTATTCCACCAAGACTTTTTCAACCTGTCCCCGGATGAAAAAGCAATTGAAAACAATATGCGCCGCGCCCTTTATCTATGCGATGCCAGCGCAAAACAGCAGTATGAAGATCTTTTGGAAAAGGGGTATTATCAGGCCATCGTCACAGGCAACGTCAGCCAGGAGGTGACTTGCGACTCGATACAACTATCGGCTTCAGAACCAGTATCCTTCAAATATTATGGTAAGCTCATCATTACCCGTACCAGCGCCATCAGCACCCGCAACCTTATCACATCAGGATATATCCGGGACCTGAATGAACGCAGCGACTCCAACCCTCACGGCTTTCTGATCGAGCGATGGATGATAGAAGAAAATAAAGATCTGTACACCAGAAAAAGATAACCGTTATGAAAAAAGAACAGCAAATAAAAGGACCTGAAAAAGTCACCCCGACGCAAACAATTGCCGGCGTTATCTCCCGGCTACTCGGTGGCCTGCAAAATAAAAGCGCCGCCTTTATAGGAAAGAAGACACACCATTGGAATCAAAAACAAAAAGTTGTCTTCTTTATCTGCGTTTGCCTTGCCTTTGGTGGAGTGAGCATCTTTATCATGGTTGACACGCTCACAAGCTGGGGCCAGGAATACAAATACGAGCTCGTTCCACCCAGCAACCAGATCATCATTCCCGTCCCGGAAGTTTCCCATGCCTGGATACCTAAAATCAGTCCAGCCGACACTACCATCTTACACCGCTTTCACAGAGCGGTAGACAGCCTGCAGCGAACACCCCAGGGAAGGGCGCAGTTGGAAGAATTTGAAAGCAATCATAAGGGGTTTATTGACAGCCTGCTAACGGCTGAGAAAATGCTGCAAACACCATTTTAATCATTTCAAGTAACCAACAAAAAATTAGCATATGATAACAAACACGATTGAAGAAAGGAAGAAAAAATTTCTTTTGTTTCTTCCACTGGTGGTCCTGCCTTTTGTTACCCTGCTGTTTTATTCCATCGGCGGCGGCAGAGGACCCCAAAATACGGCTCCCCCACCAGCGGCAGGGTTTAACCCAGTGCTTCCATCCCCACAACTTGATAAACAGGACGGCGTGGATAAGCTTAGTCTTTATAAAAAAGAGGATCGCTATGCCCTGGAACAGGGAAGACGCAGCACCGACTCAAACCCCTCTCCATTTGAGGAGACGGCCGATACCACCCGCCCAGTAGACAGCCGGGCACCTGGACGTCCCAGCGGATACAGGCCGGCAGCAACCGAAAGCCCATATTCTCCGGGCAGTTACGGCGCAGCCGCCACAAAAAGAAGATCCAGCGGGGACGTGAGGTCAAGCGAGGAAAAGATAAACGAGCGCCTAAAGAATCTACAGGCCCTTCTGGATTCAAAAGTCACAGACTCCGCGGCCGGCAACCCACCGCCAGAAACCGCCCAAACAGAGACGGACCAGCAGATTGCCGCCCTACAAAACATGATGAAGGAAAATACAGGACAGCTTTCTACCCAAGACCCACAGCTTAAACAGATGGAAGGAATGCTCGATAAGATACTTGCCATCCAGCACCCTGAAAAACTGAATGAAAAACCGGTAACCGACCTTGCGAAAGGAAAAGTTTATGCCGTTTCCTCAGATGCGCCAGTTCCGGAAAATGACCTGCTGGCAGGACCTAATAACAAAGCAGATACCTCCCGCTACAGGGTCTTTCATTTAACCAGCCAAAGAGCAAACACATTCTTTGATGACGAAAATGATCAGGGTCCGAAAAAAAGCAACGCCATAAGCGCAGTAATCCACGAAGGAAAGACGGTATCAAACGGGGCCACCATTAAAATACGACTTACCCAGGACATGTATGTGCAGGGACTGCTGGTGCCAAAGGGCAACCTGGTGTTCGGAAGATGCAATATCACCGGGGACAGACTGATGGTAGAAATAGCTTCCATCTTTTTTGAAGGCAACTTCTATCCGGTAAATCTCTCCGTATTCGATACCCATGGCATGCAGGGATTATCCACCGATGCAGGTATGGAGGTCCAGGCCGCCAAGGAGGGAACCGACCAGGCCATGCAAGCCCTCTCCATAGGAACCATGAATGAATCACTTGGCGCCCAGGCTACCATGGCCGGCATCGAGGCAGCTAAACGCCTGATAGGAAGAAAAGTTAAAGTTGTCAAAGTGACACTGAAAGCAGATTGTCCCATACTGCTAGTAGAAAGTAAAAAAGGATAACACAACATCCCAATTCCTAATCTCTTAAAATTAATGATATGTGCAAAGGAAAACTCGTTCGTTCTGCAAAACTTTTCATTTTCCTACTATTACTTTACAGTTGCCCCACCCTGGCGCAACATCCCATCTCAGACGGCATACTGGCAGGAGCCGTGAGCACCGAAAACCTGGAAATAACCACCGGGCAAACATCGATCCTGGTATTTCCCAAACCGATAAAACGTCATGACCGCGGATCTAGTCAAATCCTGACTAAGACGATCAATGGGATTGACAATGTGCTCAAAGTAAAGGCCGAGGACTCCACCATGCGCAAAACAAACCTGACAGTATTTACCACCGATGGACATATTTATTCTTTCCAGGTGGACTATTCTCCTGTACCGGCCAAGCTGGTCTATCCTATCCTACCTGATCCGAGGATCACCATTGCCCCAGCCCCCACCATAAGACTCAATGAAGCAAGAATAGTTGAAGTGGCCGACAGCATAGCACTGACCCCGGGAAGATGGATTGGTAAACATAGTAAGAAGTCCGGCGGTATGCAACTGCACTTAACCGGCATCTACTTAAAAGACGCCGTTATGTTTTTCCAATTCTCCGTCTCCAACCATTCCCCCATCCCTTATAACATTGACTTCACCCGCTTTTTTATTCAGGACAGCCAACAGGGAAAAAAAACCATCAATGCCGAGAAAGAGGCCCTGCCACTGCTCAAAAGGATAGCACCCATGGACCAGGTAGACAGCGGGAAAAAAGTGATACTGGTAGTAGCTTTTGACAAATTTACAATAGCAGATAGAAAAGTCTTTACCGCCCAGGTATATGAAAAGAACGGGGACCGACACCTGACCATGAAGCTAAAAGGGAAAGTATTTCTAAAAGCAAAACCGGTAAGTCCATAAAATAGCCCTGCTAACATTTTCACCGGCATCCAATAACATTATTAACAACAACAATTTATGGAACAGCAAAAGGCAAAACAACCTGTCAACAGAATAGACAGGGACCTTACCATATGGGAGGGAATGGAGCAGAAATTGGCAAAACGATACGGTGCGGGAGCAATAAATGATAGAACTGGCGCAAAAGTAAGACTGGGAATATATAAACAGATCCTTGACAAATACCGTGGTAAACCATTAAATCAGCATGAAAAAATAGAATACAGGATGCTACGCGCTCAGGCAGGAGCCATCAATAGAAAGCTTTATCCCAATCCATGGGTACGACTTGCCCGCAACATGGGCCTTTTCGCCATTAACATGATGGCCCTCCCCTTGCGTATCATAGGACGCCTGGCAAAAGTAGTTTTTGGTCCCTTCGTCCTTTCGGAAGTAACCAATTCTCAAAGGCGCACCCCATCTTGGCAGCAGGATAGAGCCTCCCAGCAGCAAAACCAAGAAAAAAGGCAACAGAAAAACGGCGTGGCCCAAACTAACGGCTATGCCGACAGCAAGAAACAAGGTGCTTCCTCACAAAATGGAAATGCGGCCATTGCAAGAGAAAAGAATTTTGAGCCGATGAAGGTAGTAAAGAAAGTAAACCCTAACAAAGAAAAGGTAGTGCAAACAACCCAACAAACGGGATTGCACATATGACCGGTATACCGCCATATCTGGCGGTCACATTTGAACCAGTAATCAATCAATGGATTTTATCAAATAAAAATTATCATTATGAACAACGAAATCAATCTCTACGACGTAAAGGAACGCCTTAAATATGCAGGATTTGGCACCCAGTTTAATGCGGAACTTGAAAAACGGGTGGCAGCAGGTGAAATAGATATAAAAATGTCAAGGGTAGAAACTGTAAATGGATTTACCATGAAGTATGAGCCTGAAATTGCCATTAAAGAGGACAATGTATACTACAATGGTATGCGTGCCACCCGCACAGAACTGGAAACGGGCAAGGAAATCAGTCAGTGGTTTTCTTCCAAAATTGGTATCACAAAACGGGAAGCAGAAAACCTTTTGTCCGACACCGAAAATCCCCGCGCCGCTTTCAAAGGCCACTTTAATGACCAAAATGAGCTGCAACATTCCTGGGTTTCAATTAATTTTAAAGCCCCACTTACCGATAGCGGTAATCACCAGCTCAGTTTCTTTTCCAGCGCCTACAGCGCCAGCATTGCTGACCGGCTGACCGACTTTACCTTCCTGGAACTTCAGGACCAGGCCATATCAAGGGAGGTGGTCAAAAGTTTGCAGAAAGGAGAAACCATTACTCTTACCCCAAGGGAGGACTCCGATTATAAGAAGGTTTTAGCATATGTCAACGCCTCTAAGGGGACGCTGACCATTATGGACGAATCAGGAACCATGTTAAAACATGATCAGTTCCGCACACCTGAGGCAAAAAAGCGCCATCAGGAAAGCCGCGCTGATTGGATGACCCGTCAAACTCAGGAAGGCGGCCGGCAGACAGATCCTACCGAGCAGCCGGGGCAGCATCAAAGTGCTGCCCCCGAAACCGGCATTACATCTACAGGAGAACCACCAACAACCATAGACAGAAAGCGGCTGCCCAAAAATCCAATTAAGGGTCAGGACCCCAGTGCCATGAAACACCCTTAAGTAAACACGACGATAACAGATTCCAGGATAGTGCAAATGATTTGTGATGAGACAGATGGAGACAACCATGATCAGCTTTAGCGGAGGCCGCACATCAGCCTATATGACCGCAAAACTGATAGAACAGATACCACCAGAAAAAAGAGTGGTATGTTTTGCCAACACCGGTAAAGAAGAAGAGGCCACTTTAAAGTTCGTTCATCAATGTGACGAGCTTTGGAATGGCATCATTCACTGGATCGAATATGATCCTATTACCAAATTCAGGATAGTGGACTATCATACCGCCAGCCGTAAAGGAGAGCCCTATCAGACTATCATCGAAAAGAGGCGATATCTTCCCAATGTAGTGGCCCGCTACTGCACACAGGACCTTAAAATCCGTCCTATCAAGTGGTTCATGAAATCACTGGGACACCGAAACTGGATTAACGCAGTTGGTATCCGCCATGATGAGCCTCAAAGATGGGCGAAGACGAAAAATATTGCTTCCAGAGAATGCTTTGACACCTGGCTGCCACTGGTGGACTGGAAAGTAGATAAACCAGCCGTACTTGAATATTGGAGGCAGATGCCTTTTAACCTTCAGCTATTAGAACATGAAGGTAACTGTGACCTATGCTTTCTAAAAGGCAAGAATAAGATTAAACAAATCATTGAACAATATCCACAAAAGGCCACCTGGTGGATCGATCAGGAAAAGGCAATAGGCGCCACGTTCCACAAAGGGTATTCTTACCAACAACTATTTGACCTGATGGCCAGGGCCCCTACCCTTTTTGATCATATTGACCCGGATTTTCCTTGTTTCTGCAACATTGATTAGGAAAAACTACCCTAAAAATCCCCATTTTTTCCATTGACATGAAAATTATGAAAATGAGTCCATCAAAATATTATCTGTCCATTTTTGCTTCAGCACCTTTTAATCAGGAAAAGGACTTTATGCTCAAAAAACACTACTGTAGTACTTTTGAGCAAGGCCTTGCCATTTTATTGAATTTAAATATAGAAATATTTTGCACCTATACCAAAGGTAACGGCCCTCAGCAAATTATTGGCGCGATGCTCAAAAACGACAATATGGAAACCCTGGCAAGCCTTGAGAGAGTAGATTTAGGAAAAGAAATGGTACGAACTTATGAGCCAGGAATATATCTGCAATGTTCTATTAAAGAAGTTGAGAAATTAGAGGAGCACGTAAGAGAAAAACTTTCCCTTCTAAAGCATTATAAATCCGATACCCTGGCCTATAGAATTGCAACATATGAACTAGCCCCTGAGTTTAATCTAAAGGTCGATAAAGGGATAATAGATTTACGCGCTGCCCTTGACAAAATTACCCAGGCCACAAATAATTATCATTTCGTTACCAGAATGCCACCCTCTGATGCCTCCCATGAAATAATTGAACATAGATACTATTCGAATTTAAATGAGGCCATCACCGGACTTACTTCTGTTGATCTGTTACAAATGGATAAAACCTCTGCCCGACAAGCAGAACATTACGCCTATACCGACAAGGCATTAATCCTGGATCATAGGGCCTCACCCGTGGTCGAACTAATCAACAGCAAGAGCCGGCAATTTGAAATAAAATGGCCACTGCAAGGTATTTACATAAAATTCTATTCCGATCCATACAAAATGCTGCAAGCATCCGGTCTTACCATTAAATCATTTCCCGGCTCCATCCAGGATGAAAAAACAGGGATTAACTATGTACTTGCTGCCACCATTGATAAAGCAAGATATGAAATGGAGGTTTTACCCAGTTGGATAATATTGAAGGAATTCTATGGGGGTAAGATAATACCTGGGCTGGAAAACAAATTTTTTCAGGTGTATTTGATCCAAAATACTACTGGGAAAGATCAAATAGCCTCAATAAAATATGAAGGGAATCTGCAAAATGCCATCGATAGCCTAAATATGATAGGCCGCACCGTTTCCCAGAAAGGACCGCAGTTTTCTGCAATACTACAATCAAAAGAGGACAAAACTGAAATCGCTGCCGTAGTATGGCAAAAGGGCGCCAGGTCTGAGGAGGATGACATGGTAATAAGAATTAACCCGGGAGGCCTTTCGCCTGAAATACTTCAAAATATTTTACTTCCCCGGCTACAGTACAATAGCGCGAAAACCTTGCATCTTCACATTGCTTCCCAAAAAAGTAATGTCCCCGTAGCACGCAAAACATCACGAAAAGTAAAATCGCGAACAGATAAATCAACAGGAAGGAAAACTAAAAAAAAGTAATTCACCAGGTAACAAATATTGTTAAATGGATAACAAACGCTGTCCTTCTAAATTATCAAAAATATGAACCAGAGCCAGTTTCATCTTCACCTACTGGGAACAGAAAGCACCGAAAACGGTGCTATTCAGTCATTTGGTGAAAAAAGATATTTTGCTGCTCTTGGCGACGCCCTTCAATGGATGCTACAATTTCATCTGCCCAGATTTGGTAATGTTGAAAGGGAAAATTCCAGTCAGTTACTCTCAAAAGTTGATCTGGTTAATCCCGAACAGCAGATCATCTTTAGCCTTCATCAAAGCAGCTTCGATGAAAGTCTTAAAAATGGTCTCCACCCTGGAATTTATCTGTTTATCAGTCCATCGGCGCCGCTGGACCTGGTAAAGTCCAGGTATGGTATCGATTTCACGATGCTCAAACCAGGGCTTGACCAGGAAAGAATGCTCCAAATAATTAGGTACAAATATGACCACCAGCCATCACGACACCTACATCCTCAAATCGGAAGTTTCCTTTATAACCTGACTGCGCAGGTTAATAGGGAAAAGCCGGAATATTCTCTTCATATCACCGAAAACAATATGGTTACAGGATTTAAATATGACCGGGTTTTCCATGACAGAACATTGGCATCTGCCATAGCTGATTTGACCTCCATCAGCCTTGATGCCACCGACCCGGCATATATGAAAGATCGCGGAAATGAATCCTACTTTTCCAGCGCATTTATAAAAAACGGGAGAGGTGGCCATATTATTGAACTAAAGAACAGTCATGTTGCTGACTCACTTGTCCTTCCCTACCCCGGTATCTATCTTCGTCTGGGTGAAAGGCCATCAGGTATTGAAAAACCTTCCGGGGCAAATCTTTCCTTTTTATTCCACCATATGGATCCCAGTGGTCGGTACTATCTACTCGCTGCCCGATATAATAGAACCTGTACCGGCCTAGTAACCGAGCCCGCCTACCAACATTTGCGGGAAAACCTGGCTTCCCACCGGCAGAATGAAATAATGGATAATCCATTCGAATTGCAATTTCAGTTTTCATCAGGCGAAAACAAAACTATGATGGAAAGCTCATTCTTTGATACCCTGCAAGGCGCCATGGACAGGATAATGGATCAAAATTCGCAATCTTCCCAAAAAGATAATCTGCAAAAAATAGCCCTTTTTGACAGGCAGGGGCAAAAAACTGAACTGCTTTCCGCTTATCTGGAATCAATGCCACAGCAAGGACAACGACGTTTTTTTCTAAAGGTCAATTTTGAAAATATCACCCGGGAAAACATCCGGATAATAGGACCCATAATAAATGGCAGGCATCATAAGGGACCTATCTATCAAATTGATCATCCTGCGAAGGAAAAAAGAAAAACCAACAGGAATAAAAACCTAACCATGCCGAGACACGAGGAAACAAAAAAAAATCATTTGTAATAGTTTATTACTTCTTATATGCAAAACTTGGAATTTACACTGGAATCTAAAGGAAGCATTGGAAAAGGTTGGTCCGTTCAATTTACTGAAATGGACCATTTCAATTCCCTTGCCGACGCCAGCCGCGGCCTGATAAAAATCGCTATTGACACTTTTGGTAAAAGCCGAACAAAAGGCATCACACGAACAGAGCAAGCATTCATCCGTAATGCCAGCGGACAGGTATTAATGGAATTGAAAGAAGCAGTCCCCATCCTGAAGGAAACGACCAAAACTGCAGGTATCTACCTTCATGCCCGCCCGGCCACCATCAATAATATTGACTCCGGCTTGGCTAAAAGCATATTCGGACCTTTCCACGAACTGGAGCAGTATCCACATATCAAAATTGTCGATTATTCCTTCGACCGAAAATTTAAGATAACGCCAACCAGCGAAGGCATCCAAATAACTAGCAGAATCGATATGCTATCTTCTCTTTCCTGGAACTTCAGAGTTCATACCTGCCAGCAGAGCAAGGAAGCAGACAAAATCGCCTATGATAATTTGCATACATCCACCTTGAAGGAAGCTTTATCCGGGTTAAATAGTACAATACTGCTGGAAGAAGATGTAAAGATTTCAAAGGATAAAATGTATCAATCTTCAACAACAATAGTTTATAATGCCAATGGGACGACCATGGCTTATTTCACCGATGGGCTGCACCTGCGACAGACCCGTGGAATGAGTGAACTGGGATATTTCCTTTATGTCCCTGCGGGAATAGATCAGATTGAAAAAGAAACAGGCGTTATTTTTTCGGGACTGCAAGTATTTTTGCCGGAAAAGTCCCTTGCCAAAATTGCAACCTACAATCCTGACAGCCAAACTTATCATCTGCTGGATTGCTATAAACAAATTATCCAGGAATTGAAAAACCCCGTTGTTGCAGACCGCGGATATACCCTCCAACTAGAATATAAGTCAAAGAACCCTTCCATTTATTTGAATGGCCAGATAACCGGGGTCACGCTTGCAGACGCAGATTTTCAAAATGCTTTCTTAAAGCTCGGTGAGCTCCCCCCAGCCTTGTATGAAAGCCAGATTGAAAAAGCAAGCATTATTGACAACCTGAATGGGAAAGAGGTACTTTCCCGTTTCTGGCACCCAACAGATACAGTGCTCAATGCTGGGATATATACCCGGCTAAACCCAGAGAACATCGGCCTTGATACCCTCCATGAATTAAAAGACAAACTACAACTGACTGCCGGAGGCAATGCAGGGTATTTTCTGATGTGTAATGAAAAAAGACCCGCTGAAATCCCTTACCGAAAGATGCCAGATAGAACAAGACAGCCGGATAACCCGGCAGTTAAAAAGAATCATTTGTAACACTTGACCATCGGCGAAACACCTCGTGCTCCGCAATATGACATAAGGAAGCAAGAAAATAAGTCGCGTTTAATTCATTCAAACACCAAATTAAAAGCTTACACATGAATAACTGGAATTTTTCAATAGTCATGGTAGGAGAACGCATGGAAAATCAGCCGTTCCCGGTGGAAGAAATACATTACTTCCACAGTATTCAACAGGCAATGGTGGCAATGCTTTCACCCTCCATTCTGGAAAGATTTGGAGAGTATGGAAAGGCAACAGATGAAGATGCCATCCTCAACGGAGTGGTGTTAATCGACGAAAGCGGAAAAGTTCCGCCAATTTATTTAAAGGAAATCCCCCTTGCCCAGGCAATTAAGGACAGCACAACTGCAGGCATATATCTGACATGTGACTGGCCAGGGGATATAAATTTGAATAAAACAAGCAACGTCGTAGAACAATATACCGGCATATCCCTTAAACATTTTGAGAACTATCAGGAGGGAGAAAATAATCTCAGACTTGTATCATATCATTACAATCAACTCCTTACAAAAAAATACGACGACGGCTTCTTAAGATTTAATCAAACACTTGATAGTATAGATCCAAAAGATCAGAATCCATTGTACTATGTAAGGGCTAACTACTTGGACATAGCCGAAACACAATTATTCATAGAGCGGTATTATTTCCCTTCATTTACACAAGCATTTTCTAAACTTATATCCTTTGATCTTTCAATATTTGATTATAACTCTGATGAAGCCAAAAATGATGATCGGTACCTGCTGGCTGCTGACATTTTCAATGTACACAACAAAAAGCAAATTGGTTACTTTATTGCCGACCCCTACGATGAATTTAATAATATTGACACTGAGTATATTTATCTTCAGACAGAAAACACACAGGAGACTATCAGAACTTTATGCCTGCCAAAGTTTATGGAGCTGCCATTAAACACTTTTCCGGATGGCCAGACCTTAATAACGGTAGGACAATACTCTGAAGGCCATAATACGATATATCCCTTAAAGGGGTTTTCTGAGCTGCGCGATCAACTACATATTCCTGAGACCGGAGAAAAAGCGGGTTACCAGATTATAGTCACTGAATTGATAAAAAATCTCAACGCCGGTGCGGAAACAGAGAAGACGGAAACATTTGACCGGCCCACTTTCCAGTCAGCATTTGAGCATCTTTACCAGCTCGATAAAGATCAGTTCTTAAATGGGGAAATTAAACAAGCCACAATTATTGATGCAAACGGGCAAAACATAGCCACAAAATTTTCCTTTACAGGCGCCCCCGAGCTTCCTCCAGGTGTTTATATCAGGATAGACCCGATGGCCCTCACATCCGAGGTAAGCAAGGCCATGGCACCCTATCTCAGCCCATTACCCGAAGCCAGCAATGCCCATATACTCATTTGCCGCCAGAAGGAAGACAAGCCAATTGAAAAAAAACATGCGGCAACTTACTTAAAAACAGAAACTGAAACCGGCAGAAAAAAAAGCATGTAGTTTTTACTCTTAAAGGAATCTATCAATGGATCAGCATAAATTTTCAGTAGAAGTTAAAGGAACTGATTTTGATCGCTTCCTACCAAATATATCGTTTGGTGAAACGCACCATTTTAACAGTTTAGCAGAAGCGTTTTTATTTATGCTCCAAAGTGGGCCTTTTCGTCATTGCCCATACGGGAACAAGAAAACAGATCCACCTGAGAAAATTTCTAGTACCAGGTTATTAGGTCCGGATTACAATACCCTGATGGAACTAAAACATGTCAGCCTCCAACCTATCGTTCCTCAAAAAGTTTCTGCCGGAATGTATCTAAGGATCTATCCCACTGCAGAACTTATTGCCGAACAAAGGGCTGGAAAAATATTTCTGCCAATACTCACTACTCACATGCGTGAACCCATCAATATTGCTGTCCTTGCCTATCTCAATGATGACAATCCCCAGGTAAAAACCACACTACTTTATCGTTCACTGATAGCTGGTCAGCAAAAGCTACCAGGAGTCGAATCCGCATTTTACCAGGTGATCCATAAACAAAATGTATTTAGCAATTATCTGTCCATAGACATTTACTCCTATCCGACCCTTAAGCCCGCCCTGGCAGATCTCATTGCTCTGGACCTAAATCATACCGATCTGGCAATAGTCAAAAAATATTCAGGAATTGACCATTGCCCATACGCTGCAATTATTGATCGAAACCAAGCGGCTGTGGTATCTTTTGTCAACACGAAAATTCAAAAAGAAAATGCGCCCCTGGCGCAAGGTGTATACCTGAGAATGGAAAAATCTGCAAAAGATCTGCAAGCATTTGATGAAACCGACATTTCACCAATGGAGGCCTTCCCTGGTCCGGAAGGCGCCATCTACTTAAAAGCAGGTGCCTACAACATCTTGCAAAACGATATTGTCCCTAAAATGGAATTTCAGCAACTCAGAAAACAGCTTAGTGCTTATGCCACCAGAAAGCAAGTTCATATGTCCTTTGAAATCAGGTTTGGGCTCCTTGACCAATTAAAGGGCGCAAATTATGGCTCCTGGTACATCGATGATCCCAAAATGGCCGTGCAGACTTTTTTGCATGTGGGCAATTTAGGATTCTCAGAATGTTCACTATCCAAAATCATCCTTTCAGATGTACTTACCGGTAAGCCCCTTGCCCAAAAGTACTTTTTAAACAGGGAATTAACTGGCAGTCCTGGCGTCTATTTTCAAACCTTCCCCTTAAATATGCCAATGGATATACTCGGTCATTTTGCAAAAATGACTGCCAGAGACCCATCAAATACAGAACAGCAAAAGGTTGAATTAAGGGCTGCTGTCAGGTCGAAAGGAAGCTTTAAAAGCCCCCGCACGGATGGATTAGGACAAAAGCAAAAAAAATGACTCCATCAACAATTTGTATACCTAAACTAATATAGCGATGAAACAATGGGATTATACCTTACACCTGGAAGGAGAAATGGGTATCGGGCGCAGAACCGGATACGCTGAAACCAGGCATTTTGATACCCTGCAGGCTGGCCTTGCCGGGATGCTGGAACAACAACAAACCCTCAGGTTCGGAAGCTATCCACCTGCCCAGCAAGATCTGCCAAAATTTAAAAGGATCGTGTTGACAGATAACAATGCGCCCGGGGAGGCCTTTTACCTGCTGGAAATTCCTCCCAGGCCGGGAAATGGGCTGGGCCTGCCCCCAGGGATGTATCTGGGATATGCAGACAAAAGCATGGAAAAATTACAGGAGAAAATACAGTTAGATATCTCCGCATTTAAGTCTTTTGCCCCACAAACAAATTTTTTGCAGATTGCCGGTTATGATTATAAAGACGGGCTAAATATCCGTATTGATCCGCAACTGGAAAAACTCCATGACAGGCTCACCGACTTCGGCCAGCATCAACGCTATCAATTGCAATTAAACAAAATAAATCCTCAGACCGATAGCATCATCAAATACCAATACCCCTTTGCTGAGTTAAAGGATGCATTTGCCGAGTTGTTACAGCTCGATATCGCCGCATTTGCTCCTAAGGCTACCGTCTCCCAGCCCGGAGCCGAACTATTAACCTATGCGGCCATCCATGACCTGAACGGTGACAAAATGCTGGGAATGGTACATGCAGATCACCGTGCCCCCGGAAGCTGGATAGATCCTAAAGGTGTGTATCTGGAATTTAATATCTCACCTGTCGTCTTTGAAATTAGGTCAGGTGTGAAACTGGGACAGTTGACCGAAGGAGACCAGCAGCAACCATATATGATGCTGGCTGGCTATAACCATGACCTATCGAAATTATCCGTCTTATCAAAATATAATGAATTAAAAGAAGCGATTAGTTCCCCTCAAAATGAACAACAGACGGGGTATTCCCTGCACATGGTATATAACAGCAAACGGCAGACAAGCGAATTGTCAACCGATAAGCCTACACCTGTATTTAATTTTGACGACTTGCATTCCGCAATGGACCGGTTTTTCGGTATCGACAAATCGCAATTTGAGAAAAATAGTCTCAGGCACGCCATTGTGACCGATAACAATGCTAAACGGGAAATCGCCACCAAAACCATCTATTATCCCAATAAAATTTTGGACGGTGTGCTTAAAATTGACATAAACCCCGCCGCCATGAATATGGAGGTAATCAGCTCTATTGCACCCCGAATTGCACTGCTTAAGGAGTCCAACCTTCAAAACATTCTTTCCTGCTATCAGCATGACAGAGGTGCCGTGCTGGACAGAAAGCAATATCAGACCGCAAAAGAAGTGGCGATGCCGTCACGGGAAAAAAGAGCCATTTAATCCTACCTGCCAGGCAAGACCGCCGTGAAAGCACAGAAGGCTACGCGCCCGCTGGTACTAAGAACTAATCAAACTCATTAATATGACTTACTTATCTCACCAAGTAAAAATGGCCGGCCATTATGGTGGCTTTGATAATACCATGTATGCCGAACAAACCTATTTTAATAGCCTGGAACAAGCCCTTTATTACATCCTGCAGGAGGCGTGCCTTACCCGGCTAGCCTATGGCGCTGGCCAGGATCCTGATACACCCATCCTCGACCAGATTTCCGTCAACGGTTCCAAGCAAGAAAATCCTCTTATCTTCCTTGAGAGTAAGGTGCCACTGACCGGTAAAATGCCGGAAGAAACTCCTGGCATCTATATTAAAACAACCCTTGGCAGTATCCAGGACCTGGGAGCATCATTAGACCTGGATTTTACGGCATTTAAAAGTTACAATCCCAAAAAATCCTCTTTGTTGATTGCCCGGTATAACTCCTCTCAAATACCAGATACGGTATTTGATCCGGCACTTAATGGGCTCAATTCTCTCTTACATCAAAAAATACATGGCCATTTTGAGCCTGGATTTAAACTAAGCATGAGAGAATCCAACCTGGATGAAAGCTGTATTTTTTTAAGAAATTATTTCTATCCTGATCTGGCAGCCTCCCTGGGCCATTTATTAAAAGAAAACATATTGGCGATGGATTATGACATCGCATTAAATAACCAGAATAGCAGATGGCTCATTGATGCCAATATTTCGGGTAGCAATAACGACCTGCTACTGCGATTAATTCATGTTGATAAACCGGGCGACAAGCAGTCAAATCAGTTGCCTGGCATTTATCTATATACAACCATGACTGCACAGGAGTTTGAAGGTTTAACAGCAGTCCCCATGCCTGAGTCCTTCCAGGAACTAGAAGGGTATAAATGGGTTAAAGTAGGATTTTACAACAGTTCCTTTACCACCATGCATATTCAGGAGCCTTTCAAAGGCGCATTTGACCATCATCCAAACCTTCAGAAAGGTAGCCAGAATCCATCCCGAAAACATAACCAAAAGACGCGGCAAAACCCGGGACCTTCAGACAACTCTATCCAGATGTAAACCGCCCCCCTGTAGCATCCCAACAACGTGAAAGAGAAAAAATGTGCAGTTATGGAAAGTTTGTTTAAAACAGCATGTAACTATCTAAGGCTGGGGCTATCGGTCATCGCCGTAGATCAAAATAAAGCCGCCGTATTGCCATGGCAGCAGTTCCAGCATAGGCTACCTACCCAGGCAGAGATCTTCAAAATGTGCAATTATAAAGGAGCATCAGGCCTGGCTCTCGTATGCGGACAGGTCAGCGATGGCCTGGAAGTAATAGATATTGACCTTAAATATGACCTCTCCGGCAATTTGTTTCAGCGGCTGACGGAAAATATCTCCTCGCAGAACCCAGGCCTTATGGAAAGACTATTGATCAGTCAGAGCAGGTCAAAGGGAATTCATTTGATTTACCGCTGTAATCGGCCTGGCCCAGGCAGACACCTTGCCAGAAGGCCAACCACCCCAAAGGAGCTGAAGGATAAACCAAAGGAGAAAGCAAAAGTGCTCATAGAAACCCTGGGAGAAGGATGTATAGTGGTAATCCCCCCAACAAAAGGTTATAGCCTGCTGCAGGGTGATTACCTGCATCTACCAATACTTAGTCCACAGGATGCTAACTTGCTTTACCATTGTTCTGAGGCATTTAACCTTTATTCACCAACCAGGACCCCCTCCCCCCAGGTCCAGGTAAACTATGACCCCGGGGACCTTAGCAATCCATTTGCCGACTTTAATTTCCGAGGGGATATAATCGGGCTGCTGCAAAGCCATGGATGGAGAAAACTAGCTGAAAAAGACAATAAAACCACCTTTTTAAGACCAGGGGATACCGATAAATCTATCTCCGGCAGCTATCATCATATAAAAGGTGTTTTTTTTACATTTTCAACTAGCACAGAATTCGAAAATAAAAAAGGCTACCGGCCCTCCACCGTTTTTACCATTCTGGAATGTGATGGTAACCGCTCGCTGGCAAGAAGCAAATTGCTGAACCTGGGATTTGGTAAGCTAACCCAGAAGAACCTTCTCCGTGCCCGCCAGTTCACATTGCCAGCGGAAAGGACCCGGCACCAGAAAAAATAGAAAGAAAGTAATTGTGCAAATGAACCAGAAGAAAATGAAACCACCTTTCTCTTTTTACGGGGGCAAGCAAAGGCTTGCCCCCATCATCAACACTTATATTCCTCCCCATTACCTTTATGGGGAGCTCTTCGCCGGCAGTGCCGCCCTGTTCTTTTTAAAGCATCCCTCACCCGTAGAAGTGCTAAATGATACCAACGGCCTGCTGATCAACTTTTTTAAAGTGGTAACAACCCGGTTTGAAGACCTTAGAACAGAAGTTATCCAAACACTTAGCAGCAGACGTACTTACGATCAGGCAGTGGTGATCTGTAAGTTTCCGGAACTTTTCGATCCGGTAAAGCAGGCCTGGGCCATCTGGCTACTATGTAACCAGGGCTTTGCAGGCAAACCCGGCGCCGGTTGGGGATTTGACAGGACAAACAACGCCAGCACAAGCCGGGCATTTCATGCCAGAACAGATTTTGTTTACAATATTGCCAAAAGGCTGGAAAAAACACAACTTGAAAACGCCGACGCATTGTATATACTCAAAGCTAGAGATAGCGCCGGATCATTCTTCTACCTGGACCCGCCCTATATCAATACCGCTCAGGGACCTTATAGCGGCTACCGGAATATAGATTATCAACAGCTCCTAAATTGTCTTGCCACCATAAAAGGGAAGTTTCTGCTTTCCTCCTTTCCCACAGATCTGCTATCGACCTATTGCCGCGAACAGGGATGGCACCAAAAGGTAATTGAGATAAACGGGGACGTTTCCAGAAAGAGCGGCCGGCTAAAGTCCAAAAGCGAAGTAATCACCACCAACTATCCGCTAATCCAAAACAGTTCACCGTCACTATTCCTCCATTAATTATCGACGATTTCTATAACAAGACAAGCATAAACATTTATTCATCATTCAAACATCATTACAATGGAAAACAATAATAACGAAGCGCAATCTCCCTCCGGGCAATCCTTACCCGTTCATTCAGAATTGGAAGAGGCACAAAAAAAGCTCTTACAAAGGGAACAGAATCACCAAAGAATGAAACAAGCCAATAAACTAATCAAAATAAATGGCCCTGAGCTAATAGAGGAATTAAAAAAGTTGGGAATCAGAGATGATAAGATCGCCAGAATATTAAATCCCCGATACAGCTATGAAAGGAAAGGGTTCCCGTCATACGAACTAACCAACAACGGATCTGAGATCAGACGCCTCACCGCCAGGGTAGAAACCCTAAAGCTAAAAGCCGAAAAATCCCAAACCCAAGATGGAAAGACGGAAGAAATCAATGGGGTGATAATCACCCATAATTATACAGAAGACAGAATTCAGCTTGATTTTGGTAAAAAGCCGGAGAGAGGAATTCTGATCGAGCTACATCGAAGAGGGTTCCACTGTACACATGAAAAAATATGGCAGCGAAAAATAACCGACAGCGCACAATACGATGCCAGACACATTGCCGGCATGAAAAAATAGGCGGCTGCTTTATTATTCACTTATCTCCTACTTTATCAATTGGAACAAATGATTTTAAATAAAGATGATCTATCGGCAAATTTAATATCCCATCTGCAAAACCTGGGTTTTCAACACCTGGAAATGCTAGGAATAACAGAAAAGAAATCAACCAGGAAAATCCATTTCTTTAAACAGCAGTCCGAAAGGATCTATTTTGATTATACGGTTAGCTGCCGCCAGGATGAAAAAAGATGCTTTTACATCACAAAAGTAAAAGTCAGGTACGGGTACTGCCTGCCAGATGCTAACGATCTGGTAATAGACCTGACATTTAAGGCTCGTAGCAGCAAACTTCCAACAGTGCGACAGATAGAAGCCTTCTTTACCTACCAGGTCCGGTTCAGAAGGCCTAAACAGAAATATCTTTTCCCCATTTCTCTGGAAGGCAGGTATATACCGCCATAACATGACCCATTACCTTCATAATATATTCCTCCACTTTTTCAGCAAGGTCACTGCCAGACATCCCGATTAGTATCCCCAATAACCATATCAAATTTCCAAAGAAAAATGTAGCTATTATGAACAACAACCTAAAGCAGGAAAATCCACCACTGCCCGAACATTTTACGTTTTACGAAGATCCAGGTCACGGATCGCTTAAAATGCCGTATTCAGCCCTTAAGCAGCTAGGTATTGAGGACAAAATTTCGGGATTTTCATACCAAAAGGAAGAATATGTATTTCTGGAAGAAGACATGGATGCGGGGACTTTTGTCAAAAGCTACCTCAAGGCCATCGGCAAAGCCGAAAATGATTATAAGTACTTCCATAGTTTGACAGACACTGACTATTCAGATCGCTCGTTTGTCCCTAATCTCCCGTCATATTTCCCCCCGGAAAAACAGCCCAAAAGGCGAGAGCACAATATGAAAACAGACGGCCCTCAAGGAAAAGGTAAAGGTATTTAGGAAAATAATTTAACAAATCTATCAAACTAAAAACATGAAAGGATTTAAAAGTGTCACTGATATCCAGAGAGCAAAACTATTATTTGAATGGTTTCCCAGCCAGATGACAGAATTTATCGCATTCGAAACAGAAATTGCTCAGTTAACTATCCAGGAAAGGGAGAAAATTAAAAATTCTAACGCAGAAAATCAGTTATTTCCCACCGTCACCTGGATAAGGCTGGCGGAAAACACACTTTCGAGAATAAAACAGCATGAAGGTAAAATTTCGTCCAGCCCGACCATTTTCAGTGAACAACTCTTCGAAGGTGATAACGGTTTTTTTTCAAAATATTGCCTGCAGCAATTTACGTCCTCCAAAATAAAGGATGAAAAGTTAAGAGAAGCAGTAAAACTTTTCTTCTACTAAATCGCCCCCTTTATTACAGCGAGAGCACAAAGGGGGCAGCGTAGCATTATTAAGACAAATATCGAGCATACCATAAAAATAGCCGGGTGTCGTTTAATACCAACAAAACGGCATCCGGCAAAAAACAGAATTATCTCTTACCGAGATACAAACTCACAAAACTACTGGCACATAATTGGCCACACCAGAAAAAATATCGAAAAAAAACCCGAGAACTCTTTCTCGTGCCACACTATCATTCCTTTTAAAATTACTCAATGATGGGTAAAGACTGAAGGGCTCGCGCTCCTCAATTTGAAACGTGTAATAATATTCAAAAACGGCATAATGCATGGGGTTGTAAGGTCTTATCAGATCAGCTTCAGTTCTTTCACCATAACAAAACGGAATGATTTTATCCAATATTTCTATCTGGGCCGGAAGTAGTTGGTAATTGGAATATCTATCAATAAAAGATGTGGTTTGCAAACGCATTTGCCGCGGTGATAATAGATAGGTTCCACGCACTATACCACCGATGTAAATGATGAATGAGTGAACCGTTAATGCCATAGGGGTTGAATGGCCATTAAATTTTTGGCAAGCCAGCAGGTAATTTTTACCAAAATTGTTTTGGACAAAATTGAAAATTCTCCATGTAATTTTTATGCGCTCCTGGTACGAAGTATTCATGAGTATGAGGTTTATGGGTTTTTACTTAATAGGTATTTCTGTCCGAATATAAACTAAGGTGCCCCCATTGATCCGCTCACATTTGAGCTTACCTTCCCTGGTTAATGTTTTAAACCAATAGCAAATCCGGCTGGAATGCCGTCGCTTCTTTTCAACATGTCCTAATTCTGCCTCCAGCACTTTTCTGATCGCATTTACGGTAATTTTCTCACCTTCCCCCATGGAAGAAATGTAAACGCTAAAGTATTCTCGCATCTGTTTACTGGCCACACCCATAAAAACCTGGTCCTTCCCCTCCTTGCTGTCCACGGCCACCGCCGCAAATCGCTTACCCAACCCCCAAAATCTAATTCCGGAAGGCGACTTTTTCCGGGAAGCTACCCCCCACTTTACCAATCTTGCCATTTCGTCCATGAAAAGATTCCTGTAAACAGAATTAACGAGGAAATCATCCATTTCATAAAGGTTTAGCTCAACCAACAGGTTTTTAAAAACGATTTCCTCCGTACCCGTCGTACATCTAATCATTAGGGCTTCCTTCAGTACCTGCCGACTGCTCCTATAAAGCTTAGATCGCTTCGGGTCTTTTTCTAATTCAGAAATTGAAAACCACGGCATAAGTCTTAAGTATTTAAGCCGGTCATCAACTCACCAAACACTGTATACAGAACCGAATGGGCATTGACCGGCCGTTTAAAAAATCCTGTTGAAATGATAAAGTATTCCCAGTCCCAGGCAACGTTGACGCAGCGTATAGTGGGTTTGATTAACATAGTCAAACATATACTTATAATATCCGCTAACCTCCACCTTTCCATAGTCCAGAAAGAGGCTGGACCTCAGGCCGCCAGAAACCAAAGTATTTGCGACAATTATATAATCCTTTTTTTGTTCCACAGTTAAGTTCTTGTATTCATCAAGCACACTTTTGGAGGTAAGACAAATCTCCCAGGAAATATCCATTCCCATCCAAAAAGACATGGAAGGCGATATCTTCAATAACTTGTACAGCCCTCCAAGATTAAAAGTGATTAGGGTTTGTTTAAAAGAAAGTCTCGTGGAATCATTATACCTTCTTATTTGAGGCGTTCCGTTGGCCTTTTGAGAAAAGCTATAACAGGATACAGAGAATCTGCCGATTAAATTTTGAACATACCACGGGTCTATCCAACTAATGCCCGCCTGCATAAAAGGGGAAGCAGGTTTCTTAAAATTAAGTTGCCCCATCTCATCACCATTACCTTCCATTTTTATAATAGATAATGTGCTTCCAGCACCGGCAAAGAAAGATCGCTTAAAATATTTCGCTCTGGTTAACTTTTGGTAAGTAGTATCCGAGACATCGAGATTGTTGAGTGTATTAACAAGGTTTATGAGACTTTTACGGCTATATCTGGCCTTTGTAATGTTGTCAATAAAAAAAAGGCACCGATCTAAAGATAGTTCATCGAACCTTTTTAAGAACCACCGGTACAGTTGACATTTATACTCAAAGTCTGATTGCTCGTCCCAACAGGAAAGTTTTACTCGCCGGGAAATGAGCTCTTCAGCGCAGTCGGAATCCTGCGATCCTTGCAGGTAAAAGTGTTCTTCTATCTTATCTTTATAACTAAATAAGGAAAGCTTATTGTCAACAACAATTTCCGTGTAAAGAGTATCTTTTCCACTAACAAGCCTACGATATGTTACTCCTTCTGCAAACACCTGAGAGGAAGAATGGATATCAAGCGTATCTGTTTTACCTGATAAACCCACTTGCCTGAAGAAAAATTGTTGAGGGGTATGCCCCCAGTCTCTTGCTCCTACTTTTCCATATTTTACTTCATTTCTCTGGTCTACAATCCTGCCATCTTTATACCACACTTGAGCAGATAACGATAGGCAAAGACCGGTGACAGAAATGAACAAAAGAAGATGTTTCATAGTCCCATATAATTGATGAATTCTGTATTTTTCATTCAGTCCCCCGGTATGTCAATATACCAGATCTACAGCCCAGCCCAGCCCACCGGCGCCGGCCGAATAACAATACGACAAGGGTATTATTAGGCTAACAATAGCGGTTGGGTCTAATAATGGAGATTTCATAATCTTAAGACTATTATATATATTTTTTATATAGCCTGTAAAAAAAGGTGATGCCTGCCGAGTACCTTCTTAGTTCATAGTTGTCATCGCCATGTGCTGAACAATTGCCCAGAAACTGGATAAAAGTGGCTATCTCAGTTTTTTTATACTTTAAACCTACAACACCCCTAATGACAAAATTTCCCAATACAATATGAGCCCCCTTTGTATCATCGGGTTTTGCCACACCATTTTCAACCCACAATTGATCAAGAGCGGTTCCATAGGACCCGCAGTAAGCTATCTCAGGCCCGAAGGATATAACGGTTCCATTACTTCTTCGACCTTGAAGCAGCACGCCCACTGATGGAGTAAGGCTGATCAAACGGTATCCATAGTTTCTAAGTGAATGCTGCTCATCAATTGGCCCAGTGAAGGAATTATAACTATAATCTGCCGTTAACCCAAGTCGAAAACCTACATTAGATTGCGGATCATCCCCCCGTAACATATAAGCTATACCCAAGGATGGGCCGAAGGCCGGTTGGAACTTGAGAGAATGCTTAATGGGGAAAAATTCATAGGATAATTGATTAACCGTTACTCCCCCACTTGCATAAATAGAAAAGCAATTTGTTGATTTGGAGGAGGGAGCAATATAAAATGGTTTATCGCTGGAATTAATATATGCTACAACGTTTACAAGAGCCTGCTCAGTAAATGCTAATTTTTCAATTGTATCCCTGTACGCTGGAAACCTTGCGGGTGCTACCTCCAAAAGAATTCTACGAAGAACCATCCAATAACTCTGAGGGACCCTAATGTGCTTAACACCCAATGAAGCAAGCTCCTCAAGCTCCTCCACTTTATATATTTTTTCCAATGCATAATCCCCGAGTTCATATATATAGCCCCTTTTGTTGTCTTCAACAAAATATCGCTCATTCCCATTCAAGGAATATAGACTAAGTAGTTCTCCATGAACCAATACCTTTAAAAAACAACTAATTTGAAGGTAACTGATCTGCACGTTAGCGTCATTCTCCCTATGCTCAACTCTACATAAATTTGGTTTTTTAGACATATAAAGTTCCCCACCGCTGATCGAAAAACCGGTTATTTGCCTACAGGTGTATATTACCGGCTTATCACCAGGCATTACCTTGAATCGGACTATCGTCGGGTCTAACACGCCTTCCGGGAAAAATAAATACCCCCGTATAGTGTCTTTTCCTTTAATAATGTAGCCAGCCTGATAATCACTTTGGGACAAGCCCTTTAGGGAAATTGGAATAATGAAAGCCAAGAGTAAGATAGTTTTTAGGTTCATTTTTATAGAGTTATTTATAATTGATGGGCACATGCTTGTATCAAAAGATTAATCCAGGATTGCAACAGGCCAAAATAGCATCTCTTTTGCCGATGGTATATTTTCGCTTTTCATAAGCTCAGCTTTCACTCTATTTGATTCGGTATATAAAATTCAGCCCTACACGGTGAGAATGCATCTGAAAACCGTCAAATAATTCGTCCGCCTGTTTGTAAAATGTCCAGAAACAGCCTATACCAATTTTTCTATGCTGCACTATCAACTGGGTAGAAAGGGCAAAGGTTCCCCTCTGAATATTCTTGTTCTGCCCGCCTTCATAGCTGCTAACTCCACTTTCTATCTTTTCCATCCTACCCGATTTAATGAATGATCGCTCGTATGCAATTTCCACCCCGGGGAGCAACTCCCAATCTGGCCGCTGCCTATAAGGGACGAGTAGACCTAAACGCCCACTAATTATCGTATACGTGAAGTCATAGTTTTTCAGCGTTAGCGTAGGACCAATATTTCCTGAATAAGACAGAGAAGAAAAACTAATCCCAGCCCCTACCTTGCCAACGACAGGCCACCCGGCAAGACCATTCCCTATTTCTACCGTTGCATCCAGGCACGGATTAAAAACAGGTCTATACTTTATTACTGAAGTGGTAGAAAGCCAAAGGGTTGACCAGTTACTTTGCAAGCCAGCCCCGATATAAAAGGAGAATAAGCCAGGTTTAACACCGGCAACGGCGCAGCTATTATAGCGCGTATGCGCTGGGGTGTTAAGATGGGCAATAACCCATCTTAAACTATCTTCCAGAAAAGGTACATGTTCAACATTGTGGCGAAAGCTATCAAAAGGGCTAACATACTCCATGAGCAGCTCCCTATACCCTCTTTTCTCCCCATTCGTCGCCAGATCAGAGGCAGGATCTAATGCCGTGCTACCATAGGAGCCAAATACATCCTGGGAGTGGGGAGCAGTTAGCTCCCGTAATAAGCCGGGGGATCTCCAATCGGAAATGAAAAATCGTTGGCTCTCTTTAAGGGAAAAAAAGTTCAACATATCCCCTCTTATGAGGACCTTTAAAAATACGGTTATCGTGCTTCCTTGGGCTGGCGGTGAAGAATTATCCTCGCAAAATCCTCCTTCCTCCACAGCTACCGCCTTCCTTATGTAGGTATCTCCATTTACCAGTCCGAATCCCAATATATCGGATAAAGAAACTGACCTTGGCTTATCAGCCATTGTAACCTTAAACCTTAGGCCACCTATATTGGGTCCTTGAGGATCAAACCAGACCAGCCCTCTAATAGTGTCTGAACAACTAGAAATAAGATAGCCTGGACGATAACTTGTCTGGGCAAAAATGGGATAGAATAGAATTGTCATAGTAAGCAGGGATAAAAAGGACTTCATTTTGAAACGGTTTGGACAAAAATGTATGGTTTGTTTATAGCAAAGACATATCCTTGCGACCCACGAAATATTTCATTTCATGAATTGCTATTAATATTTAAAAAAAAGTAAGTCTTATTTATTTGGGCCCTTAGGGCTTTCTATCGAGGTACGCTCAAATAATAAGATTCGCTTGTTGACAACAGCAACAGACTTTAAAAATCGTCTCCTCACAAGTGAATTAATATATTTTTTTGTGGACCGGCTGATTTTTGGGATAATTTCAGGGTGGTTGTTATAAGGCAAATCCAATTGAAGGACCAGGTTCATTAAAACAAACTGCGATCCCACCTTCATAGCAAAAACATATCCGGTAATCTTCTCTTTTATCCTTGGGGAAATTTCCTTGAAAATTTCAGTAGCATCTTTTCCCGTTTGTGCCAGATCAGGTACACTAATCTCTTCCCCGGTGGAATAGTAGATAACCTTATCCTTAATACCCTTGGTTAAGAGCTTATACTGGGTAAACAAATTCAACAGTGATACGCAATGCTGGGCATAACGCTCCCGGATTAAATTATCATCCTTTTTATACAAGGGCAGGACTTCTATAATATCCTTGACAATAAGCGTATTTCGGGCAATTAAGACCTGCTCATTTATGTATTTGGATATCTCCTTCTTGCCATCCAGGTACTTGCTATAATTGTTCTTTAAATAACTTTGGAGCGAATTGTGCATTAAATCTGATATTTAATTCAAGGTAACTGGAACGTCATTCAAAAATCCACCAACAGATATCATGCCCGCTGAAAAAGGATCATACACATGACCGGAAAAAGCACCATCCAGCCGTCCTTGAGAATACCCGGAAATTGAAAGCGCAAAATTTCCTGTGAGTAGTTGCCCGCCCTGCAGTTGACCAAACCGGGCAACCCTGACAAGGCAATTTGAATATGACTGTAGCCTGATGCTATCGGTTTCAATATCGATCTCAATCGCAAACTTTCCATTGTTGGCAGTTATGGATAAGGTACGTTTCTGCGGATCCTCATAGTACTTGTACACGCATGAAATTTCGTTTACGTTAAAAGATGCAGAAAAAGCCTCTCCATATGTAAGAACAAGAGTGGGTACTATAAAGGAAACTTCTTCCAACGATGAGTGCTGTCCAGGTGTTATCACACCCCTACTACATGAAAGCAGCACAATACTAAATAGGATGGTTACTATTGGTCTCATTTGAATCTCAAATAAAAGTGAAAAAGTAAAGACGCCTAAGTGCGGTAAGTGTTTGGGCAAAAAAAGGGACCCGGGTGGGAACACCGGGTCCGGTCAGTGCAATAACCACAGCCTGAAAGCAAGCCTTCCAAAGCGCTGTGATCGTTTGTTGGCGTAATAATACCAACAAATTCTGACAACGGACCCTTTCCCCATTTCAATTTTAATAACAATTTTTTAAGATGTATCGCCATAAGTCAAAAACAAATTCTTAGTAGATTTAATTATGATCATCATACAAAATATTTTTTTTGGTAGACCTGCTTTCAGTAGTCCTTAGTGCAGCCAACATCAAAGACATGAAACTGCCTTTCCCATAAAAAGGGACTACTGTACATGATAATAGTATAAAATACTTTCCCGATATCAGCCGCGATTGCCGATCGGAATAGAAGCCGTTTTTATGAGGGCATGGAAATACTTATCCCCTAAAGGCCAATCACTACTATTGTAAAACGAGAAAAATGCATTTCCCCCAAAAGCTTTTTCTTAATAGTTATCCACATACTTAAAGGGCATTTTAAAGGCCTTTAGAAAAGATCTCAAAATTGTGACTTCAAAGCCCAACTTCTCAAAAAACTTCCGTAGCACAAACTGCTTTTTCCCAGTTGCCATAACAGATCCGAACACGCTATGTAATTTCAATAACCTGGCGGCTATTAGCCCAGTCCTTAACAACTCCATTCCGAGCATCATTTGCCTGAAAACTTGCTTGATCTCGATATGAGTTACATATCCATTCCCCTTTTTTACCTTAAGGCATAAAGTCCCAAGTCTTTCAGCGCTAATTGAATAGCCATACAAATTAATGATTGCACACCCCTTTATCAAAGGACCACTTGCAATAAGGTAGCTGGCCTCATAAATCTGTTCCTCATTAAAGCTGGTGCCATCTTCCTTACAATTGATTTTTACAAAGTTGCGCTTGCTGTTTGCATACCAAAAAACTCAACATTATTCCGGTCTAATTGCAGAGAAAGCCACTCATTTTTCTTTTTTTTTGTCTTATATTTCCCAAGGTCATGTTGAAAGGATTTCCTTTCTTTAAAAACACTGGCATATGATAATTGAATCCCAATTATGCAACCAAAGTTGGCAAGGGTTCTTCTGTGCAGGCCTTTCCTTGTCGGAAGCATCCTGCCTAAATGAAAGGAACGGTAAGCCATAATTGTGCAAAAAATGCTTTGCAGCAAACTTACCAGGGAGTGGTTATAGACTGACTGGGATGGTCCACCTTTGGCTCCATCCGAACATAAAAACAGTTCAAAACATTAAAAGTACTAGTGACCCAACAAAAAAAAATTGCATATCCTAAAAAACTGGCATCTCAAAATTACATAATCCACTGAATTTCAAATTATTATGCCCGTAATTAATTACAATCACCTCTTCAACGATAAGGATCACAATATTTCCTGACTCTCAAAAAGACACACAACCCACCCAAAATTGCCAGTTGAGGCCCCAAAACACGTCCAGGCTACAGCGCACAATCACAACATTCATGTCTTCTTCCTTCTCAGCCGCCTTCAATCATCGACGCCCATTTCCAAACTGGCGCCTTCACTGCCGCCAAAATGGTAAAACCATCATCTATACTTTTAATTTCAATCCTCCCTGATTAAGAAGCGCCTGGAACTTTTCAGGCAGGCGACTAACCAGATCATCCGACGCTTCTTTATAAAGGCTTCTAAAATCAACATGGACCAATAAGTCCTGCTCTAGGCCAGATGTTGATTGAAGGTTTTTACAATGCAAGCCTCTCAAAAAATTCAAGCATAAGTTTCTGGTAGTAACAAACAAGAACGCATTAATACTCTGGGTATCGGTAAACATTGACCTTTGCAACCATAACTTTGCAAATACCTCATTGCATAAGAACAAGGCGTCATCAACATTTTTAACCAGATTAAAGGAGAAATCAACCAGTTCCTCAGCATACTGTTCATAGATATGGATAAAATCAAGTTCAAAGTCCCTTCCCTGCAGTCCCAAATCGTTCTCATTAATTGATTGCATACCTAAGAAATTTATTAAAAAGCAGTGAAAGGCTGCAAAGGGACTGGGACACTCAAAAAAATTTTACCAGGTAATAAATGTCTCTGCCTATCCCACAACCTAGCTGCCTGTTATTGCCACAGAGGAAATATGCCGACCCCGGGAAACTGCTTTTGTTAAACTCAATAATTCAATTATAGTCTTTTTGTTTCGCAGTACTACGTCTTTTTCAACCTTATACCTGCGTGAAATTTGACGGTTCGATTGCATTCTAATGTAGTGATCAATACATATCCTTCTTATAATATCCGCAGGCAAAGTAAAACCTTCGCAGATTCTGCGGCTCAACTCTTCCAGCTCTACATTTTCTTTAAAAAGTTCACCTTGATTTACTTCAATTTTGTCCGTCCACCAAACCGGCCAGTTTTCAAATGTGCTCTTCAGCAGGCGTTGACAATTGTATAACACCGTTTTGTTCATGCAATGATCTAAATCTCTGTAAGCCGGACCACGAAGCCAAAAATCAACAAACCCATTAAAGACTACCCTATCGACAGCGGGCTTGTTCACAAGTAGCTCACTGGAAAGTCTATATAGACCCGAGTGTACAGTTTCATATAGAGAAGGCAGCACAGATAGATCTCCGAGGTTCAATTTTACCAGTAAGGATTGCTCAAATTGTTGTTTTATCATCGGGATTTATTTTCCTGGTCGATAGGGTGCAGCGGTAAAGATTAATAAAATGCCCGAAATGGCAATTGAGATAATGACAAATTATAGGTAATAGCGTAAAGAAACACTAAGTGTTTCCACCTATAAACATTACTTTAAACTATTTAGAAAGAGAAAAAACTGATGTAAAAAAGTCTGGCATTGGCACATGCCGGGCCCCAGGATCTAGTTCTCAAATACCCTAATGTCTATGTTGGCAAGAGCGGCAAAAGCCGGCAGGAAGGGATTATAATCCAGGACGGCATCAAAATATATCCATGAAAGAATGAATATTTCTATATAGTCAGCAATGGTCTCTAGCGGCAGTCCTTTTAAAAATAAACGCTCGGCATTAAAATCAATGGATAGCTCAACATACTTGTTGGCAGAAATATATCCCCTCTTAAATAGCACTCTCAACTTTTGCTTTGCAGCCCGCGCCGTATCCTCTATAAATCCATGGATAAAGAATTTCCAATCCGATTTCTCAGCAGCATCAAGAACACAAAAGGTACTATCCATCAATTTCATAACCAAAAGTTACGAAATTCTTAACATCGATAAAGCCGGTAAAAGAATTCCTTACGCTGATTATACAGAAATCCATGTATAGAACATCAAATTTCAGGGTCTTCGTTCAAAAGGCGCTATATTTATGAGTTATACGCAGCAATATTCTGTTGAGGCCCAGGTTGGTAATTAAACCTTATTTCTAATTATAGACCAATCCTGTTATGCCCATCAACGGTATTTATACCCCCCTCGAATACAACCAGGCAAAAAAGGCTATCTCCTATATAGATACCAAGTACAAGGAACACATAAGCGCACATGGCCTGGCAGAAGAATTCCGAATGGATATTAAAACGCTCAGGATCGTGGTTCAGGCCATTACCGGGGAAAGTATCCATAACTATCTATTGAAAGTCCGATTGGATAAAGCAACCCAGGACCTTTTAGATTTCAAATTATCTATCGCCTCTATAGCTACCAGAAATGGCTTTAGCCACTCCCACCACTTCAGCAGGCTGTTCAAAGCAAGGTACGGCGTTACACCAAGAAAATACAGGGAGGAGATATCCCGTAAAGAGAACCATTTATAAAAACGTAGGAAAAAATACTACAAAAATATTCCCCGATTATGTTACTTTTTCTCTTGATCCTGTTATTACCCTACCCTACCTTGCATATATAAACGAATAGGGGACACCAAACCGGTCAGTACAGGTTTTCAAAACTGGAACATTCAAATTTTGGACTAGCCTCTGCATTATTAGCAATCCCATATATACAACCCGGCAGGCGGCCCTTCCTGGCAGAAATCAAGGCATAAGGTTCATGCCCAGGTAAAGGCCGCCACCAGGTATGCTTCTCTGATTAGCAGTTTATTACTCTTTTAAAAAAGGCAATTTACAAAGACTATTTCCCCACCGGGCCAATAGACTAAAACAGCTATGATTTAAAATATAAAAAGGGCAAATGAAATGATAGGGCCAAAAGCACTAGAACACCAATCCTCTGTACCAGAAGTCAGTAAATTTCCGAAGGAATATTACTTGATCAATTAAGGTTAATGAAAGATCTGAGGTTGGCAATTTCGTATAACAGAACCCAAAATGTCATTGTTATATCGCGACGAGTTTCTTTTCGGTTTCTTTCATCGAGTTATAGAGGGTAAAGCAAGATATAAGAGAGAATTCAACGTACACATTTATAAAACAATCGCATGTTTAAAACCTTATCCATGTCCATATTGGACACAGGGAAGTCTTCCGCTTCTCCAATAGACTTTGCAACATCCTACAAGTCTCTTCTGCCGGCGACTCTCCCAGATACAATCTTCCTTATTGTTGTTGAAAGTCAAAAATTCGTTGAATTTGCAAGGCTTTGCAACCAGGAAATACCCAATACTTCCACGCCCAAACTATTACAATACCTATTCCCTGCGTACTTCTGCCAGCAGGCCGCAAATTATTGCGATCAAGGCTTTCTGGTTAAAGAAATTCTTCAATGTTCGTTGAATAATTATTTAGATTTTCAGAGTGATCATGTAACCGTCAGCGATGTGCATTACTTTGCCCAATGGCAACTAGCATTGGTCATGGAACAACTCCAACTGCCCTGGCAGCAAGTGGAAGAGGCCCTTATTAAAGCAGGACAATATAACCAGGTTAGGGGGGAAGCCTATAAATATATTGTCCAACACCATAAAGAAAGAGGAGATCTAGGCATAGCCTACATGTATTCTACCATAGCAAAGGAACAATTTTACGGAAAATATTCCCCCGCTACCATGAAGTGGTTCGCAGATCCAAGCTATTATAACTGGAAGACGCTGAACTACCATTTTTCCATTTGCGCCAAACTTGGAAACAACCAGGAGGCAGCAGAAACATTCAATGAATTATGGATATATAGTCAGCGCCATCCAGAGGAGTTTTCCGAAGAGCAATTGCAAAATATTTATAAAAATCAGAAAGCCTTCCAGCAATGAAAAGAATCGTATTAAATTTCATCTGCAAAAACGAAGCTCATATTTTGCAAAGAATGCTTTCTTCGCTCCTGCCATTTGTTGATATGATTGTAGGAGTCGATACAGGATCTACAGATAACTCCATAGCTATTACCGAAAGTTTTGGCAAGCAACATAATATCCCAACATTTATTTTCACAAGAGATTTTGATAATTTTTGTAATTCGAGAAACTACGCACTACAAATGCTTAGGCAAAAAGTTGAAGACAAGAATTGGTCGATGAATAAAACCTGGGCAATCACCGCAGACTGTGACGAAACTTTCGAAATCGAAAAAGATTTTGTAAAGCAATCATTATCTGACCAGTGCTACATGGTTCGCCACATTACCGGCCACGAATCCTTTTGCCGAGAAACGGTTTTTCGCCTCGATCTTCCTTTCTTTTGGCAAAGCCCGGTCCATGAATTTCTATCCTTGCCAGGTTTGGCAATGGTAAGAACAAATCTTCCTACAATCAGGATAAAGGTAAACCCGGGAGGGGCATCTTGGAAAGGCAATCTAGTACAAAAATACCTGAACTATGCTTCTTTACTAGTAGAATACGACGGAGAAAGCCAACCCCTATTCAGGACAAAGTATTTTATCGGTGACAGCTTCAGCACAGCGGCTGGATATTGCAATGACCGCTCTAAAGCAAGGGAATTATATGAGAAGGCCCATGATTACTACATTCAGGCATTGAAGATGAAACCGGATAGCAGAGAAGTATATTTCCTGCTTTTACGAAAGCTCGGTGATAACCTAGAACATATTAGTGATTGCTGGCCTGATCGGAAGCACTATTACCTGCAGGCATTTAACCACCTTTTAGGCCGAGCAGAGACACTCTCCCAGATAATTGTTTATTATATGGACCAAAAAGAATGGATAACGGCAAATCAATATTCCTGGTTTTGCTATTATCACTTTTTCCTAAACAAAAGACTTGATACCTCGATAGGATACCGTGATGACTCACTATATTACTGGAAACTATTATTCTATTACTATTTATGCTGTTATCACAGTGGTGAGAAAAAGAAAGCGAAACAGTTATATAAGTCTCTTATCCATCTCGAAATAGAAAATAATGTTTTTACCGAAAAAGACGCAGTATGGATTAGAATGAATTCCCCATTTCTGCTGAAATGGCGATTGAATAAGGAAAAGCTGTATTATAGAGCGAGGAAAATAGCCTCTATATTTAAGAATAAAGCAATATCCTCTACCCGACCACAAACCCAAACTGATGTAAACTATGCATCCTGACTTAAGTCATAATGAAACAATAACAATAGACCCTGAAATAGAGCGGGATCTTCATTTCAATGAGGATTTTGCTCCCCTACTTCGTTCCTATGGACTAACATATAATGAAGAAGGCATTTATTATTCAGTCGGCAATCAAAGTCCAAATAACTGGGTCATTGACATCCCTGTGATTGTGACCCAACTTAGATCCTGCCTTGACAGAATTTTACCGGAATTGAAACAAAACAGATGGGCATTCTCTATACCCCAAAATGCCGAAATAGCCTCTAACCTTTTAGGCAACGAATATGGCTATCTAAAATTAGGAAAGGTAATTGTGGTATACCCACAAAATGCAGCAGAGGCAGGAATTGCTGCCCAGCTCCTTGTCAATCTTACCCTTGACCTGAGAGGACCGGATGTGCCAACAGACACTAATCTGGGCGGCCTGGTATATGTGCACTTTGATCAACAATTGAATGTTCCTTTCAGCTACCCAAACGGAGAAAGTTGGCCGTTTCCCTTCCCATTACCTAAAAAAAATAGACTAAAACGAATCCTTAACAAAAGATTCATTCCTATTCAAATAATTAAGTCAGATATAAAAGGTAATGTTTTAAAGGCTATATACTTAAAAAAATGGTGGCAACTGCAATTTGAACTCTGCATAATTAAAGAGGGCAAAAAAGAAATGAGCCTTGACGGCGCCGACCGAACAATAAAAGACAGGCTAGAGTGGCAGATTTTGGTCCATAAGCTGCTGGCCACCGAGCTTCCAATTCCCAAAGTCCTGGGATATTTTGAATTAAAAGGAAACCATTTCTTTGCAATGCAATACATAGAGGGTATTCAAATACACGACTACCTTCATGCTAGATTTTCGAATCGGACCTGGCAAGCGCTGCCTCTTGTGGTTAAAGAGGAAGTATTAGCTCACTTATGCCAGGTTATCGAGTTAGTCATGGCTTTTCACAGCAAAGGATTCATTCATAGAGATATAACGCCACCTAATTTTATTCTGGATGCCTCCGGTAAAATCTATCTTATCGATCTTGAGTTATGCTATCACCCAGGCCTTTTCGGGCGAAAGCCACCATACACTTTTGGAACTCCTGGATTTATGTCTCCGGAGCAGGAAAATATGCAAAAGCCCACCATTGAACAAGATGTTTATGCAATAGGTGCAGTAATCATATGTTTTCTAACAGGGCTTAATCCCTATAAATTTAGCGTTGAAGATAAAAACTTACTATTTAACAATTTGTACTTTTTTATTGGTGATGAGGAAATATGTCACCTCATTTTGGAATGTACTTCAAAAGATAAGAAGGAACGACCATCTATGGAAATGGTTAATCAGAAGGTGCTAAAATACCGCCATCGGATTAGAAACATTAATAGCCCGGTTCAAAGCACTACATTAGGGAAGGAGGCAATTGAAAAAATAATTCAGAAACATATTAATGCTTATAAAACCGGAATATTAGCCGCAGAAAACATGATCTGGTTCTCCCGTCCACAATCCCATTATCATTATGTGGCTAATCCATCCTCAGAAACAGGGGAACACACGGGGTTTTACTCCGGAATAGCAGGGGTGCTATTTGTAATGGCAAGGGCTGTAAGGGAAAATCTATCTTTATCCGCTATAGACAATGAAGTAAAAGAGAATATAGAATATTTAATACAACAACCACAGAATAAAACATCCATACCCACGCCCGGTCTTTACCTTGGGACAAACGGCACAGCAGTCGCCCTATCTGAGTCCATAAAAAGCCGATTGATAATAGCAGATGTAGCCTTGATAGAACTTATAGGGAAGAATCTCGAAAGGGTTCCATCAAACTTTGAGATCGGCAATGGACTTGCCGGGTACGGTCTTTCATTAATGGCGTGTAGAGATTTATTGGATCCCGATTGGGTGGCGACTTCTTTATCAATTTGCTTTAAAAAAATCACAGAAGGCCAGGAAAATGACGGCTCATGGATTGCTACAAATCCTAAATATCCCGGAATTAAGCTAAAGCTCGCTGGATTTTCTCATGGTGCTGCCGGCGTAATTTACTTTTTACTAAAGTATTACGCCTTTTGTGGAAATGAGTCAGCACTAAAGCCGGCCATAAAGGGCCTTGGATGGCTTCAATCAGCAGCAGCAAATATACATGGGATTGCAACTTGGACGATAAGTGATAAGACTAAACTTTCAGATCCATTTGTAGACATAGGCGACGCGGGTATTGCATATGTTTTCATTCGAGCATATGAGGTTCTTGGATCGAAGATATACAAACAGATCGCCACTACCGTACTCACGGGAATTAACCCTAGCCTTTTAAGTCCCAATAACAGCCTGATGACAGGGAATGCCGGTATTGGAATGGTGTATCTCCATGCATATCGGGTTTTTAAGGAAATTGAATGGAAAAACAGGGCAGAGCATATTGCCCAGGTCTATTGCCACTCATTTGTTCAAGGATCTAAACTAGATTTTATCTACTGGCTGACCGTCAATTCAAACCTTCCGACTGCAGATTTTATGTCAGGCAATAGCGGCATTTGGTATTTCCTTTTAAATTATTTACGACCGCAAAACATAATTGATAATTTATTAATATAAAGTTTATGAAACGAGACTCAGCCCTTTTAATTATCAGGATGCTATTTATCCTACTTTTTATTTATGCAAGTTTTAGTAAGATTTTCGATCCAGAAGGATTTAAAGACTCCATGGAAAAACAACCGTTTCCACAATGGATAAGATATGCCCTTATGTTCTTGGTCCCTGCCTCGGAGATAGCCATCTCGGTATTGCTTTTTAAGGAAAAATTCTGGAGGCTTGGTATATATTTATCAACAGCATTAATGACAGCTTTCACCCTTTACATTGGTATTGTACTCTTGCATTTCTTTAGATACGTTCCGTGTTCATGTGGAGGTGTTATAAAACAACTTTCCTGGCAACAGCACCTGATTTTTAACTTATTTTTTGTTCTGCTCGGAATTGTTGGAATAATCTTGCCATCTTCAACAGATAATAAGCGAGGCTATAATCCTACCCAGCTTTCAGTTTAGAGATTACCATAAAACCCTTATTGATGAAAATTGCTAGATCGGTTATTCTATTAACGGCGGCGTTATCAGCTCTGATTGCGGCATATGCCCGCAGGCCAAGACTATTTACAGGTACAACCTATTATGCAATATCGGACGGGGTGGGAGGTTTCCATTGGTCAACTATAAGACCAGATCCGAACATATATTGGTGTGCTACAGGAAGAGCCTATTGTACAATAATAACAAGAGGAGGATTTGTTCCAGTCGATAATTACGTTCCGAGCCCTTCTGAGGCTACGCCCACCCTAAACTGGAATCGGACTTATAAACAGCAACCTTGAAAATTGCTTAAACATCAAAAGTCTAAAACAACATTGCTAAACAACATGAAACAAAACTTATTGACCAGATCATCACTTTTAGTATTGCTTCCAACGATATTTTCCTTTGATGCAAAATTGTCCGGATCGACTTACTATGGAATAACAGACGGCGCCGGAGGTTTTTATTGGACAAAAATAGCTCCTGAAAGACAGTTTTATACGTCAATGCCTGGATTAGGTTATGCAACCATCCATGCTATCAACGACTTTATACCTGTAAACAATCAGGTACCAGATTTGAAACAGGCGATCCCAAGTAGTACCCGGCATTGTTTGTACAAAAGGTTACCAGGTACTTAATTGCAACTAATGACTATGAAAAGGTTAAAGACAATTCTGCTTACCGTACCTACGATGATGGGTATTGGTGCCGCCTACAGTTCAAAAATTATAAATTCGGGAACTATCTATTATGGAGTGACAGATGGAACCGGCGGTTTTGCCTGGACAAGGACACGTCCTAGCCCAAACTTGTTTATTTGTGTAGTAACCTCTGCTCATTGCACTATTAACACCCTCGGAGGTTTTATATCTGTAAATAACCAGCCCCTACCACTTCACAGGAAAAACAAAACGGAAACCATTCATTATATAAAAAATTCCCTGGTCTTGACTTTTTAAATTAACCATCATGAAAAAGATTAAAACCTTACTCCTTGCAGCATCTGCCCTTATTGGCATCGGTACAGCCTATGGCTCAAAGCCCCATTTTAATGGCACAACATATTATGCCGTTACCGACGGAGCCGGTGGATTTGTTTGGACTAACATCCATCCCGACATCGACATATACGCATGTCTACCTTTCTTTTTCAGCTATTGCACCATTCATACAATAAATGGGTATTCGCCCATAGCCAATGTTGAACCCACTGCAAGTCAGGCTACACCAACCAATACCAAACATGCCATATACATTCACATTCATATTTGACCCCTAAAAACATTTTATATGAAAAATCTAAATAAAATGCTATTGGCAACGTGCGCACTTATAGGAATCGGAGGGGCCTATGCCACCAAGCCACAACAATTTAACGGAACTACTTATTATGCCGTTACTTCTGGGTTGGGAAATTGTTCCTTTTGTTGGGTAAAAACAAAACCCGATCCGGCCTTTTTCTTTTGTGATGTTTGCAGTGGAGGCTATTGCACAATCGTTACCATAGGCGGCTATATGCCTGTATGCAACGTAACCCCTTCTGCAACCCAGGCAACACCAACCAGCACTACACATCGAATTTACAAACGAATTCCATAGTTAGTCAACAATTATAGAAAGAAACAATTTAAAATATTTCATGCGCATGAAAGCAGGTTAAATCATCTACCTGTTAAAAAGGGTGTATTTTTTTTAACTTTAAACGTTTTTTTATGAAAAATTCAAAGTATGGATTAATGGCACTGGTCGCCTTAGTAGGTCTGGGAAGCGCATTTGCTACCAAACCCGCTCACTTTAATGGAACAACCTACTATGGTGTTACCGATGGCAATGGAGGCTTCACCTGGTCAAAAGTTAAACCTGACCCGAACCTGTATAATTGTGTTGCATCCACACAGTTCTGCACAATCCATACCATTAACGGTTATTCTCCTGTTGCGCAAGTATTACCAACAGCCTTACAAGCAACCCCAACTTCTAATTCAAAGTTGTACAAGAGAATCCCGGGTACGTTCCGTTAATCGTTTGACGCATAAATGCCAATCAGAAATGATTGGCATTTATTTTCCTATAATTCTAATGTATTTATTCCGTCAGCCCCGCTTCAATTCTTTCCTTTAAATCTTTTCCCGAATCTGTTCTTACGTCCTTAGCCGAGTTAAGTAAAATTCCATTTTTACCTATTAACAATACTGTTGGATAACCGTTAATACTCAAATCTTTTATTATTTTATCATTTTCACCATTACCGTTTGTATTAAGTTGAACACTCAGTGGACTCGTATAGGAGCCTCCATAGATTCCTTTTAACCACCTGTCACGACGAGCATCAATATTGATAGCGAGAAAAACAACATTCTTTGACTGGTATTCCTCTTCCACCTTTTCAAGAACCGGTTTAATTTCCCGACAGTTACCACAGCCATTATACCAAAAATCCAACACCACCACCTTTCCAGCGAAGTCTGAAATTCGCACCTGCTTTCCAGTAGTATCAACGAACGAATAATTACTAACCGTAACCCCGCCTAAACTTGTCCTTTTTACATAGTCAATTACTTCTATCATTTTACTATCATGAATATAGCTTGCCGCAAGGTCAACCATTTCAGGGAAGTTCTTTGCATTTCCGGAATGACGGTTATTAACCGTTAAAAGTGCCAAAAGGCGCTCACGCGCATAACCATTAAAATTATTAATAAGGTAATTGTAAGCCTGTTTTAAATCGTAATCTTTTCCCTTTAAGAAGCAAGAGTCAACTTTGTAGGTGTAGAAAACGTAATTACCAAAGTATTGTGCATTGGTTTTTCCGGGTATAAGAAATTTGCCTTTTATATTTTTCTCATAATCCATGTTAAAATACTGCCTCAATTTAGGGAATTCTTTTTCCATTAACACCCTGTCCTCATGTTCGCCAACAAAAAGCAAAGCATTGCGCTTGGTGATCTCTGCCCCGCAAACAATATCCTCTGCCAACTGTCTCTGCACATATTTGGGAAGGCTGTCACCACTGTCAGCAAGTACGCGTAACGCTTTGCCCCGTAATGAATCCAACTTAGGCAAATAGTTCACATACTCAGCCATCGTTGACCACGCCCTATCACATGACTTGATCATACTTCGCAGACGTATGTACATCAAATGTTTCTTGGATCCAGAACCACTCATATAAGTTTGACCATTTATTTCCTCAATCGTGATGTTATCTCTAGGTTCAACTTTATATAACTGATAGTTAAGAGAATGACCAGGAAACACAATATCTATAAATGTTTGATAGTTGGAGATGGGAACCATCACCATAGCATACCCATTAATCAAATTAATAGTATCCACTTTACGCGCATATTCACTGAAGGCATGTCCTTCACGAAAGGTTAGTAATACCATTTTTTCATTAGCCCCTTTAAAAGGCACCTTAACCCGGATCCTAGCACTGTTAATCAGGCTCTCGTCGCCCCGGTACCCATTAACAACCATAGCCGCCAGTAGAAGTATGACAAGTACAAAACGTTTCATTTTAAAAAATTTAATTTTTGATTGCCAGTTAACTTGATAGTTCGATTTTATTGAATTTATAATCAAGCTTGACCTTCGAAGAGGTACCATTAATTTCCAGTTTTTTCACCGTTGTCTGTTCCGTTTTTCTATCGGAAATTTCCTCCGTAATTTCAATTCTGATCTCCTGTAAACTTTCCTGGGGAGAATTAGTACTGCAAAAGCCGAAATCGAATTCACACATAAAATGCTTTTATAATTATTAAATAGAGTTTGAAGGTAGCGGACCTGGCACTTAGGAGGCGATAACCCGGGCCATAAGTTATTCTGCTTGACTTTTATTTGGACCATAATTATTCACCGAGGGTTTTGTTGTATACCACTGAGCTGAACTTCCAGATCCGGAATAGGTAAAGCATATTTAGGATCATTCGGCGGCAATTGGTAAGAGGTTCCCTTTACTATACGGGTCAGCGTTTTGGCATATTTTGGATCTTTATTTAACCGGCGAAGATCCGTCCAGTAAACACCTCTATAGAGAAGCTCTTTTTTGCGTTCCTGCAAGATTATTGAGAGGGCCTGATCCGCGGTGGTCGCCTGAAGGGGAATAAGGGTTCCGGTCACATACCTGTTTAAAAGCAATGTATTAAGATCGGCCATTGCATCTGCAATTTTCCCCATCCTGGCCTCGCATTCAGCCCGGATCAAATACATTTCACCTACCGCTATTCCACAATAAAATCCAAAGTTTTGCACATCAAAGGTGCCTATAAATGTGCGTCCACCCTTGCCATAGTCATGGAAAAACAATTTGCTTCTTAGATCGTTTGCATCGAAACTTTTTACAATGTTGGAATCTATCAGGGCGCTCGGGCCGTTAGAAATAAAATATTTATTCATCACGGCATGGAATATGTCCTCGCTCAAATAATCAGATGAAAGAGAATTTCCCACCGGCGATAAAGTATTGAAATCAGTAAGGGTACCGTATCGATGCAAGAATGCATCAGCATTTGAAAATGCTAAGTCGTACTTTCCTATCGAAAGATATACCCTGGCAAGAAATCCGCTTGCAACTGCGCTACTGGGCTGGGTAAACAGCGTAGTGGATGGAGGCAATAAGGTAATTGCTGCGTTCAGATCCGCCGCCACCTGATCATAACAATCCTGAACACTTGACCGAACAGATTTTATATTCAAATTTGAACTTAGTCTCATCGGTATTCCCAAATCGGTCCTTGCTGTGACAGAATCGTAAGGGACAGCAAATATTTCAACAAGGTTGTAAATCGCTTTTGCCCTGAAAAATAAAGCAGTTCCCTTTACTGTGTTCATTGCTCCTTGCTCACCCTCTTTTAATATAATTGTTGGAATGGCATCCAGGACTGTATTGGCAATTAACATCTGACTATAAGGGGTATTCCAGTCCGATAATTGGTAATTTCCAGGATATATTACCGAGGACCACTTATAGGCATTCTGCTGGGTAATTTCAACGGCGTTATACAGTGCCGGCAGCGCTGTATATTCATCTCCTGATACCAATCCTAATGACGGCTCAAACCGATTAAGAACGCTTTCGTTCAGCAGTAACTTCTGAAGATCACCAACTGATTTAGGGATAGTCAGCGAATTGTTGGGCACAGCCGCAAGAAAATCATCCTGCTTTTTGCAACCTGAGATAACCCCTAAAAAAACGAGTATAACGACAATATTTGTTTTCATGATAACTGTAATTTGTTCCTTTTAGAAATTTGTTTTAAGGCCAATTGAATAACTACGTGGATTAGGATACGAGCCAGGTGCTAAATCCGGATCCAAACCGTCTTTATTTGCTTTCCACAGGATACCAAGATTACTCACGTAAAAATAAAACTGAACTCTTTTGATGCTATTATTAAAGACCTTTGACAAATCCCAGTCATAGCTAAGGGAGATATCCTGAAGCCGGATATGATCACCTTTATCAACCAGGGCTTGAGAATATTTATAAAAAATATCCCTGTTAGGATCCAGTGAAGTCGGAACAGGCATGGATGGAACATTTGTCTTGGTTTCATCTCCCGGATTCTGCCACCTTTTGGAATAATCCTTGTTGACCAGCCACCCTTGAAATAATCCGTTATAGGAAATCGAGGGCCTTCTAAAATAATATCCCAGCTTACAAATAATATTGGCTGATAAGGAGAAATTTTTGTACGTAAAAGTATTTCTTAATGATCCAAAGGTCGTAGGTCGAGCAGCACCGTAAAATACCAAACTATCAAAGGAGGTCTTACCAATTATGGTGTTATAATCAGTACTAAGCTTACCATTTATATAGCCTTGCGGATCACCCGTATTATGGGTCAGCGGTCCTGATTGGAAACTAAATATCGAAAATATAGGCTTCCCAGGAGTTGGTGTGATGGTACCAGCATTTGCCCCAGCATTTAAATAACTGTCCGTTGTAGACTGTACATCATATTTGACGACCTTGTCAATAGCGTAACTAAACAAAAAGGAAGCAGTCCAGCCCAAGGCCTTGTTCCTTAACACCCGGTAATTAAGGGTGATATCCCAACCATGACCTTTCGTATCGGCAGTATTCCCAAAGAAACTGGAAAGACCGGTTGATGGCGCCAGCGGCGAGTTACCAAACAGATTAAGGCCTTTTTTGAGGTAGTATTCAAAGCTACCGGAAAGAACGTCATTTTTTGAAGCAAAATCGTATCCACAGTTTATCATTCTTTGTTTCTCCCACCGTAGGTCAGGATTTCCAGCGGCTTGAATGGACGCATATGGCTGACCGGTATAGTAAGACGTACTAATTTGCGTAATGGTTGTAACGGCAGCAACATTTTTATTTATATTGCCGGTATAGCCATAACTGGCTCTTATTTTACTATATGGCAGGATAGCCAGATGATAGAAGGCCTCCTTACTAAAATCCCATCCTGCACCCACTGAATACAGCGGAACAGATTTCTGGTTTGTATTTACTCCAAATAGGTTCGACTTATCGATCCTTCCGCTGGCCGTTAGTAAATAGCGGTTTTTAAACAAATAGGAGCCATTGGCATAATAGGAAATATACCTGTTGGTTATCACACTGTATTGTACAGAATTTGGTATTTGAGCACTATTCTGAGAAGGGATCAGCGGAAAATAGTCAACGTAATCCACATTTTGATAGGTGCCATTATCAGCACTATACCCATAAGTAGTACCTGGAGAAGTATTATTTGCTATCGATTGGCTGATTTCAGCTCCCAGAATGGCGGAAATATAATGATCGGAGGAAGGGGTCACAGTATAATTTAACTGCCCCCGTAAACGATGAGAATTAAGTTCAGAACTTGACTGGTTTAATATACCTCCAACAGGGATGGGATAAATATTTTGTCCTGACAGATTAGTAAACAGGTTAATTAGATTTCTTGCATAGTATGTGGAATCACTATAATAATTCTTCGAAGATGTTAGGGTCTTCTCATATTGGTATTTGATTTCAGCGGACAATCCTTTTATGATAGTGTATTTTGCACCGAAAAGTAGTCTTATGTCGGTAAGTTTGGAGGTATTATCCGCAAATTTTAACTCATCCATGGGCTTAAATTGCCAGTTTAATAATCCGGCTTGGGAAACCGGATCTGTTATCCATGAATAATTATAGTCTTTAACAATCGCCGCAGGGCTCCCATCTGGATTTACCACAGATGCATAAGGATAGATATTACCCAAGTACTGTCCACCTGTATTTATGTTTCCAACAGGGCTATTTGACCTGCCAGAAGATTGAACAATGTTAGTTCCAGCGGTCAATATTAAATTTTTCACCGGGTAAAAATTCAGCATGCTATTTAGGGTAATCCGGTCCGAATTATTTCCAACTAAGGCGTCCCGTCCCTTATCGTATCCAAGGGAAAAGGCATAGTCATTGTTAAGCCCCCCACCCCTGAAGTTTATATTGTATTGCTGAAGAATCGGCTTTTGATAAAAATACTTTGATAAGTCCCGACGGATATCATTTGACTGAAGGGCAGCAATTTTCGCATCCGCTGTCGCGGCTGAGATAACACCGCTGCGCTCATCAGCCAGCAATTGCACTACCGGTGATACCGGAAATTCATGGGGATCAGTCAAAAGATTGTCATAGTAACCGTAGCCAAAAGCATACTTCTCAAGGCCAATAAAATCTTTTGAGTTTAAAAAATTAGGGGAATAATTCAAATCCGGTTTTTCAGAGACAGTCAAATTAACATTGGCTTCCACCTGCATGGGCTGATTTCTCTTTCCTTTCTTGGTAGTAATGACGATTACCCCGTTGCCGGATTGTACCCCCCATATGGAGGCGGCTGCAGCATCCTTCAACACCGTGATATTTTCAATATCGTTAGGATTGATGCTGGCAATATTGCCATCATAAGGAAATCCATCCACGACAAGCAATGGTTGGGCATTCGCGTAGAGTGTACTGTAGCCCCTTATGCTTATGTCTATCCCATTTTTGTTTCCGGATAGTGAAACGTTCCTGTTTACTAGAAGGCCAGGGACGTTCCCTTCCAACCTGCTCAACACATCAGGGGCCACCCTCCGGTTAAATAACTGATTATCCACAAATGCAAAAGACCCTGAAGCGCCAGCAGGTGGTATCTGTTGGTATCCGTTGGAAACGGATACTACAGCCTCCCCAAGCTGGGCAATCTTTATCTTTAACCGCACAAAAACCACCTGCTTTCCTCCAAGAGCAACAGCAGTGTCATAATAACCAACGCTTGTAAAAGTAAGTACGGCATCAGGCTCAATATCAGTTAATTTAAATGTACCTGTCTCATCGGATATTGTAGATCTTTTGGTGCCTTTGACAAAGATGGATGCCCCAACAACGGGCTCATTTTTATCATTGACGACCCGTCCTGTAATATCGCCATTTAAGCCAGGTGGGGCAGGCACTTGCCCAGGCCCCTTTTCCTTAATAATGATAGTATTTTTGGCCACAATGAAGCCGAATGGCTGGTCTTTTAAACACAATTCAAGGGCCTGGTCCAGTGGTAAATCCTTGCAGATGATTGATACCTCCTTAGTTATTCCTTGAATTTCTTTGTGAAAGAAAAGTTCCATTCCCGCCTGGCGGGACACCTCTTGCAATACACTTTGAAGGGGGGCATTTTTAACTGAAAGCGTTATTTTTCCCTGGCTATGCAATTTTGCATTCACCTGGAAAAATGCGACGAGCAAAAGGAGGGTCAGTTTCATGCCGAGAAAATTGGTTTGTCTGGACATTCCACAAAAGGATTGCCCATGCACGATTTTTTGCATAAATTGTGTTTGTGAGTGTAAAAAAACGGTCTTGACAGGTTGTTAAATTTGCCTCATAACATTGCCGGTTTCCCCGTCCTACCGGGGGCCGGCTTTTTGTTATGCTGGCAATTGCTTTGGTTTAAATGCCGTCCCTTAATTTTGAAAAAGCTAAGGTCAGGTGAAAATTAGAAACGCTTTTTCATTGGCAGTGGCTTGTCGTTAATAACTATTCTTTTTGCGGCAGGAAGACAAAAACTTCACATTTTTTGCCTGAATTATGCGGTAATTTTTTAATGGTCAAAATTGCAAAAGGGAGGAGAAAACCCGATTATATTTCTCTCTGTAGCTGCAACCGGGCTTTCCCCTTGAATTTGAACTGACCGGACCGAATATGGATACGAACTAACTTATGGATAGACCTTTAAAGTCTTTGGTGCCTCCAATTTTACTTTAAAGCCGCTGGCCCGAAGTACTTCGATCAGATCACCGGCGCTTTTCTTTCGACTTAGCCTGGCCGTAATCTGCGATGAGCGGAAAGATTCGGGACCTGAAACCTCAATATTTACATCATACCACCTTCCAATCGTCCGCATCACGGTTTCGATATCTTCCCCATTAAATATGAAGAAGCCGTCCTTCCAGGCTATTACCTGCGAAGTATCGGCTTGCTGAACCAAAATATTGGTGGTAATTATTGCCTGTTGTCCTGGACGTAATTTGGTTTCCTGCCCTTTCTGGGTGGAAACTATGATGGCCCCTTCCAGAAGGGTAGCCTGCCGGCTCTTTTCTTCCGGGTAGGCCATTAAATTGAAATGAGTACCCAGCACCTGCACTTTAACATCCCCAGATCTGACTACAAAAGGGTGGCTGGCATTAGCGGCAACTTCGAAATAAACTTCTCCGGACATTTCCACATCCCGGGTTTTCCCTTTAAAGGTGGTGGGGAAGCGTATTGTCGAGGCAGCATTCATCCATACAACTGTACCATCAGGCAACACCACCTTATACTGGCCGCCGGCCGGAGTAATTACCGTATTATAGGTATTGCCAAGAGCTGCACCCGTAGTTTCAGGCTGATAGGTAAGCATCCCCGAATCTGATTGAATGACTTGACTGCCGGCCTGGTTAGCAATCGCCCCAGCCCTTGCACTATCGAGAGTAATGCGGCGCCCATCAGCCAAAATTAAAACTGCCCTGTTGCCACCCGGTGGCAGATCAACAGGGACAGCGGAACTAGGGGTAATAGAGGTTTGCACTAAACGAGATGCCTGATAGTTATACCCTATCGCAAAAATTAATATCGCGGCAGCCGCACCAGCAAGCCACTTCCAAATTTTTCGGGATCTGTATCTGTCACCAAGATGAGCAGCTTCCTGTTCAGCACCAGGCATTTGCAACTGTTTAGCAAGCTGCTGGCCTTCTTCCATTAATATCTGATCTTGTATGATGGATTTTAATTTGACCCTTTCTTCCCATTTTTTTCTTCGGCCAGGTACTTCGTCCAGCCACTCGTCAAGAATGGCCTTTTCCTCATCCGTTATGACCCGGATAACATACTTAAACGTGAGATCGTTTATTTGTTCAACAGTTAGCTTCCCCATTTCGTAGAAAATTCATTATAAGCCAATAAATAGAAACCCTTAGAAACACCATCCTGGTTTCTATATAAACAACCACACTTAAAAAATCGGGAGTAAAAAGTTGAACTATTTATCAACTTTTTTGAAACCTTAAATATGAATATCCATATTTCGCTGGAATACAATTATTTACGAAGAAGAGCGTAAATAAGTAGGGAAAGAAGAAAAAGTGCAATTGGGGAAGTTGCAGAGTTGAAAATTTCGCGGAATTTAGCAAGCCCACTCATACGAAGTTTTTTCACCCCATCTACTGTAATACCCATTTTATCAGCAACCTCACGAGGCTTAAGACCATTAAAGAAAATGAGTTTTAAGGCCTGTTTCTGTCGATCTGGGAGACTTTCCAAATATTTCCGTATGGTATAGCGTAACATTTCATCAAGCTCGTCATCGAGCGTTATAAGGGCATAAATCGATTCAGTAACTCTTTTCTCGTTTTTCTTCTTACGCATTGAAAACCGCAGATAATTCAGACAGGCATTTCTGCAGGAAACGAGAAGAAATGCCTTAATATTTCCAATTGAATCAAAGTCTGATCGCTTAAGCCAAAGCTTGATAAACAAATCCTGTGCAATGTCCTTTGCCTCCTCCTTGTCTCCTAACATATTCGTGGCGAAGGTATAAACAGTGGCATAGAACCTTTCGGTGATTGCACAAAATGCAATCTCCTTTCCAGCGTGGAAATCCTCGATCAGAGCCTGGGAAACTAGGTATTCGGAACACATAACCAACGTTTAGAAATTCACCTTCAAAGGATATTAGTATAGATAAAACCTACCGCATCAAATGCCAGTCTATTGGTTAATATTAATTCAGCGCGACAAAAATGAAAAGGGAAATTCTATTAGGAAAGGTAAAGAAGTAAGATATCAACTAAAAAAATGTTGATCAACACATCAGGTAAAATGATGGCATTTCCTTACGCTGCCAAGATAGATAGATTCCCGCACTTATTAAAATTAATGTTAGCCGAAATGGCCTGGTCTCAATTTCATAATAACCACTTTTTACACTGCTACGTTTTTTAACATTGACATAAACCTGAATTCAAGACGAGACGACCACCTTCAAGGGGGCTTTTACTATTGTCAATGCTAGAGTGGATCCTGTAACCGTCGTAGTCCGGAAACTTTTACCAGCCAAATAAGCCAGGACGCAATATACATTCCCTCCTTTCACTTTTCCCAAAACGGGCACCGTTCCATTTTTGAAACAAGAAGTTTAGGCTGCACAGGATCAATCAGCCAGATTCGATAAAGCTATTTGCCGGGTTTAATCCCGATAAATCTGGCGTCCGTTCAATAAATTGTAAAAATTGATATTGGTACATTATAAAACACGACCTTTAAAAGGTTCTTATCAAATATCAGTAATGTCGGCAATCACTACAAAATCGACCCGATTGGCAGCATAAAAAATGAGGTCAAAAAACGTAGGAATGCTCTTTATAACCACACCAATATAAAGCAGAAATTGAATAAGTGGTGGGGACTGGATAAAAGGTGCTTATTTGACAGTGAGAAACCCAATTACTCCGGTCCCTGCCACATGCTCATAAATATTTATGATTTAATTGCCGGGCCTGATCTCCCGTTTTAAATCCTCTCTAATCTGCCTCCCTATGGAATTTTATTTGCTGACCCCTAACGCTTATATCTGCAAACTTTGTAAGTATTTTATGGAACCTACCAACCTCAGGAATTTCCTTTTGACGCTTTCATTTTTTTGTTCCTTAAGCTATGCTGGCACAGCTCAAACTGAAAGCCTGTACTTACAATTTGATAAGACAATCTGCTATCCATCGGACACCTGCTGGTTCAGGGCTTACCTTTTTAAAAATTCACTTCCCGGTAACGTAAGTAATAACCTCTATGTTGAACTGTTCGATAGTTGCGGCCATCAGGTGAAAATGAAAAGAATACCCGTTGTCAATGGCATGACTATCGGCCAGATCGAGTTACCAAAAACTGCCGGGCTATATTGGCTACGCGCACATACTAAGACTTCCCCGCTTTTTTATCGGTCAATCACCATTCGCGCAATTGATGGCTTGGTTGTTACCAGGAACTTGTATCACCAGAATACCATCCCTGCCCTTTCCTCAGCCCCCGGCCTGCTGTTTAACACCATCTTTACCTCAAAGGGCATTTCCTGCACCATTTATCCGGAAAAAGAAAGCAAATATTTGGGTGAGTCTCTAAGGCTCAAACTGAATTACTATGGCGCTCAAATCGGAAACTATGATTTTAAAATCAGTAACCGCCAAAGAAACATCCTAATTTCTTCAGATAGTCTGAAAGGATATGTACATGGTTATATAAACCTTGATTTTTATCACCGTGATACGCTGGTTATAAGCCAACAGGTATATATCCCATGCCGTGAAATTGCTGTCGAACTTACGCGCGATACGGGATTTTACACCTTTCATATCCTAGACAGCTCAAACTGGAATTTTGCCATAGCCGTTGTACGGGGCCCCAGGCAGGCAAATCAATCAATAAATGATTGCCTTTCCCCATACCTGACAAATGGCTATCCAGATTCCAACTGGCTTAATTATTCAGGAAGGGTAATTAATACGACTAAAAAAAGAGATATTGTAAAGGATCAGGAGCTGGTTGTGATGATAGAAAAAGATTCGGCCACTAAAACAACGCTGGTACCAATTGGTCATCTGGGAGAGATAACATTTTCCGGTATGTATTTTTACGATACGGCCTATTTAAATTATATGCTCAACGGCTACCCTGGCGATAGACTAAGTGACATTAAGCTCGAAATTACCCAGGAAAGCACCCCGCAGTTTCACCCTCCACAGCCAGAGGATTATAGCCTTGACACCCTATATATCCCTGCCACCTTTCAGCTTCCAAAACTTGATTCCCTAAAATATCTAAAACCTGTGATTGTATCCGCATCCTATAAAAAGGCACTGGATGAAAGATATACCACCGGCAGATTCTCATGGCCGGCGCACTTTAAGTTCGACCTGATTCACATAGACAAGTTCAACATGACCATCATGGATTACTTAAATGTCGAACTTCCATGGTTTATGTTACTGCCGACGCCAAACAGTGTCCCGTCCTTTAAAGGTAAATCCGTGACATTCTACCTGGACGAGCAGGTAGTAAACTGGCGAGAGCTAACTTTTCTACGCATTAGTGATCTGGCCTATGTAAAAGTCATAGAGGATTTCCCAGACGACAGCCCCTATACTCGGAGCATTTCAGAAATTGGCAGCGACGCGGTACCTACCCTAAAAAATCCAGGGGGAAGGGACAGTGCCCCCGCCGCCATGATCTGTATATATACCCGAAAGGGTAAGGATCTGAGAACAATAAGTGGAAATCTCCAAAAACTGCCTATTCGGGGATATGATAAGCCCCTTACCTGGCAATACCCGGACCGGACAACCCTGCTCTGGGCCCCTTTCATTACAGCCAGCGAGTATAAATTCCCCGTTCCTGGCCCCCAAGGGCAAGTAACCCTGATAGCCGAAGGGGTAAACAAGTATGGGGAGACATTTCACTTTGAAAGAGTGCTGCAGTAAGCATAGCTGCCCAATTGCCATGAAAAGACCTTTACCATCATAATCAGTAGTAGGAAATAACCAGCTCCAATGGCCTCAAAATATCCACCATGAAAATAATTCCGGTAGCATTCTTTCTGGGTCTTTTCTGGCTCACTAGTAGCGGGCAAACCGAGAGCATTCATCTGCATCTGGATAAAACCATTGCCTATCCAGGTGATACCTGCTGGTTCAGAGCATATTTTTTTATAAAGAACCTGCCGGCAGCAGTCAGCACCAACTTATACGTAGAGGTATATAACCAGCAGGACAATCTTGTCACCAGGACCAGCTTTCCGGTAATAGAAGCTATGAGTATGGGGCAATTGCCAGTTCCCTGCCAACAGGGACAATACTGGCTTAGAGCCTATACACGAAATTCAAATTTCTTTATACAGTCACTGACGGTCAGAAATGCCGAAAACCAGATATCTACCAGAAGTCTGTTTAAGACAAATCAGTCAATGGCATTTTCAGATCTGCCGGGACTACTTATTACCAGCTCATACTCAAAAGGACATATTTCCTGTACACTTTTTCCCGATAGCAAATGTAAATACCAAAGTAAAAAGATAGAAATCCTCGTGAAGTGCTATGATCAACTTGTGGCCCGCTACAACTTTGAGCTAAATAGTAGACAAAAAAATATTATCGTGGTGCCAGATAGCTCATTAATACGTTTTCATGGATTTGTAAGTTTGATTTTCCTCTGTAATGACACCATTATCGACAAACAGGAAATACTCGTTCCCTGCCGCAGCATTCCAATTGATCTGATAAAAGATACTGGCGCCTACGTTTTGAAAATAAGAGATACCACTGACTGGAATTATTCTCTTTCTGTCACCTGCCAGCCTGAAAACCTGGAAATGGCCAGTATCACAAATTCCCTCAGACCACCAGGGCTGCCTAAACCTACCGATACGGCTTTTTTATCTTACCAGGGCATAGTGAATAGTACCACAGGCAAAAAAGGGCCTATTAGAGACCACGAGCTTGTAATTGTATTAGGCAAGGATTCGCTAAATAAAGTCAACCTGGTTTCTATTGACACAACGGGAAAACTAACCTTTTCGGGCTTAATTTTTTTCGATAGCAGTTACCTCAACTATATGCTCAACGGTTACACTGGTGACAAACTAAGCAACATACTACTTACGCTAAATCAACCCTGCTATCCAGCTTTCCAGCCGCCCGGCCAGGAAGACTATCAGGAAAACACCCTATACGATCCCCCCAACTTATTGCTTCCTACTCTGGATACCTTAAAATATTTAAAACCTGTAATGGTGATCGCGGCCTATAAAAAGGCCATAGACAACCGGTATGCAACTGGCCGGTTCTCCTGGCCGGCACATTTCAGTTTTGATCTTATACATGCCAATAAATATAATTATTCTATACTGGATTACCTTAATCTCGAATTGCCTTGGTTCGGCTCAAATATTTTTGGTATCAAGCCTCCCACCTTTAAAGGCCATCCTGTTGTTTTTTACCTAGACGAGCAATTGATAAACTGGAGAGAGCTTAATAAGCTATATATCAATGATCTAGCCTATGTCAAAGTAATAGAGGATTTTGTGGATGATGACAGATATATTCGAATGGTATCTGACATTGAGGACGATATTCATCCTAATTTAAAAGACCCATATGGCTCTGATAACGCTCCATCGGCCATGATTTGTGTCTATAGAAGGAAAGGCAAGGACTTCAGACCTATTGCGGGAAATCTTCTAAGCTTAAAAGTAAAAGGATATGACCGGCCCCAGGAATGGAAAACGCCAGACAGGACCACCCTCCTATGGTTGCCTTACTTTCATGAAAAGGAATTAAGATTTATCCTGCCATGGGCAAAACCAACGCGCATACAAATAGTGGTTGAAGGAGTAAATAGCCAGGGGGAAATCTTTCACTTTGAAAAAATTGAGAACTAAGCCCACTCAAAGCCAGAGATCTCAACAGAAAATTGAGGCTGAGTAAATTAATCAGCGCCCCTAATATTATCCAATGATTGCCTTTAAAATAGTAGCAACCAGGGAAGGTCAAAATAGGAGAGCTTATGCTGAAAATAATCGAAGAAAAAAAGGATGATGTATTCCTATTGAACTCGTTGTAACAGATCAGGGTAATGAGGAAAACGAAAATTGTATTACGAATGCGGAATAAGCGGTGGCGACTGATCCCCGGGTATAACAATAAAACTTCCATCTATCATTCCATTGTATGCTGACAATTCCAGTCAAAGCAATTCTGTTTCAACCAGGTGACAATACCCTTCAGGTTATATCAGAAGAAAGAAAAGTTTTGCTACTTCTGATAGCAGAAAATAAGATTATCATTACAGAAAAGGACTGCCGCAACCCGGTTTGTCATGCTGACATTCTAACCCTTGAAGCTATCGTTTTTAGGGATCAGCAAATGGAAGTTGCGACCTTTCCAAATCGTGAAAGCCTGATATCTATTCCAGCAGAAGCAATGGAACTTTCACCGGGAGGCAATACCATTTGGGTACATTCAGCGAAGGGGGCCACTATTCTTCGGATAAAATCAATGTCGAGAATTAAGGGCACAATACCCATACTTATCTTAGGAACTTTCGACCATTCTAAAGACGGAAATTTCTTTGCCGAAGTCTTTGTAGCTGGGGACATTAAGATTTGCCTGACTGCAGAGGTGGCGGTGCAGCTTGAAGCACCATAAATCCATGCAATATTCATACAAAGCAATATTGGAAAATTGCCGGATACCAGCCTTGAGGAATTAAACGTCCTAATTACGCCAACAGAACGATGACAGATATCCATAATTGAATTGGCGCAAAATCCATAAAATAGTCAAAACCGATAGCTTATCATGTCCGGATGGAGCAAAAGAGGTATTATCGTAGCCCAAATTCCATCGCGATGTCCTGCGCTCCTTCATTGATGGAAATTTAACGGTAACCGACCACCTAATATCAAGGATAATGTATTACCTACACCATCTGTTTTATCAAAATAAAACAGAAAGCGTTTACAGCCCCCATTTTTGTTAGGTGAAGTCAATCCGATTTATCGAAGCAATTAATTGAACATAGCCTAGAACAGAAATGCGAACTATAAAGTATTCCTCTGATCACTACCTAGCTACTCAACAGTTATTAACTAAAAAAGACCATTCTATTACCACCATAACCCTAACCTGCCAATAGTAAATGATTAAACTCAATATCCAAATATGGAAAAAATATTAAAGAATTGCTTTGACACCTTCTTAACAAATTTAATCCCCTTTGAATCAGAGAAGGAACTGGTTTCCTTCCAGATGGGCGCAATTTTCTCTTGCCTGCAACGATCATTCTCTTTTTTGGAACTGTGCGAAGCAGGTTCTTTCGCGCGGGAACTGACAACAATTAGAGGGTACAGCAGCAGGGACTTATTAGCGGTCTGTCCGGAAAAAATTTTTCCCTGGTCTCCTGCTGACGCGATAGCTGAACTTAAAAATGTTCTAAAAGGCAAATTCCCTGGAATAAAAGGTATTTATAACAACAAATGCTGTGTAAAAATTCCATTGGGAAACACTCCTTTCGAAACCGTCCAGATCTTTCCAGCCATATTCAAGGGGTACATGCAGACCACCCTGGGAATGAAACCTTACTATTCCATTTTAAATCCAGAAGGAGTATGGACATATATATCACCTAAAGCCCAACAAGACTATCTGGATGCCATCGATATTCCAAGGGACGGAATGGTTCGAAAAATGATACGACTACTAAAAGCCTGGAAATATTATTACCTGGTACCCATCAATTCCTATTATCTTGAATTGTGTATAGCTAAATATGCCAAATCTCAGGATTACATGATCTATGACATCGATTTCAAAGCGATACTTCAACTGCTCTACGATACTAATTTGGAAAATGTAAAAGATCCCGTAGGTATCAGTGGATATATTAAACCATGTAATTCGGAAATACAAAAGCAAAACATCCTGGTCAAAATTGAAGCCGATCTTTTAAGAGCAACTATAGCGGTAGAGCTCAGGGCGATGGATTTAGCGGAATGCTTAAATCTTTGGAACACCATTTTTTGTAAAAGATTTCCGATAAACTGGTAAAATCCACTGGAAAATATATTAATAAGCTACTCCTCCGGCTTTGTTGTTTTTAATGATGCCGTTAGAAATTAAATTTAGCTCGCCAGAAAGAAGAAAAATATGACCTGCAAAAGCCACCATCGCCCAAAATCGGTCGGGCAGAAAATTATATCTACACTCATAATACCCAATCAACAAACCACATTTACTTAACTGTTCTAAAAAAGGTCTAACCAGGAGTATTTAACGGAGTTTCTGGCATTAAAAAACTAACGAATCGTCCCTTACCGATACGTTTTTATTAACACATTGCATATTATGGTATATTGCAATATGAACTATACATTACTAACAATTAGCAGAAATGAAGCCTCCATTTTAAATTCCTCAGGTAAACGTGTGGGAACAGCATCCTATGTTTACAGAGTTGGTTGGAATATCTTCAAAAAAAACAATGCTTTCGTGGATCGAGTTCCAAAGAAGGCAAATGTCCTTTCAGCTTACATAGATTTTGTAGCCTGCAAAAAGGCAGATAAATCTAAAACTCACCCTTCGCTTTGTCCACCTCTGAAATTGCAGATCGCCCCTGAAACAGAGGAGCAAAAAAAGCGGGAAAAACTCCTCACTGCCTTTTGAAGGCATTTCCATGATGGATTTTCTACCGATGGTAACTTGCGGACAATTATTAAAATTGACCTCATCCAATTTTAAAAAGCTAACACATTGGCATGCCCAATTCCTGTAAAACAGGACCCAGAGATTCCAATTCTACATCATCCAGTGAACCCCTTGCGTCACAATAGGGACAAAGAGAATAATCGCCTTCATACTCCATCTCGCTTATATCAACAGGGAAGTGGCATGAGCGGCATATTAATGGAATCCATTTAAAATTGTAAGCGTAACTGAGCTTGTCACCGAACTGATAAGGCCTTATGCTACTTCTATCAATACAAATTGTAATTTTCTCTGCCCCCCCTTTAGAAGGGAAATAAGTTTTCACCGCCGGATGAAGTTTAAGCCAGGATCGCACCATTTTCTTATAGAATAATAAACCTGCCATATAGATATTCAATTGGAAAAAGCAAAACGTCGTTCAGCAAACTAAAGAACGATCTCCTTATTTAGGATTTGAAACAAAAAAAACATTCTACTTTCGGGTTACAGGAATATTTTCAATCATATAGGTTTTATCGCCTACCTGGCCATAGTCAATGGATAAAATACATCTAAGGTAAAGCGCTTTAATTGACTGCACTTTTTTATCAACCTTATCCAACTGAATAGTGAAAGTCTTTTCCTCCTTTGACACCAGATCCTGCTCCACATAGGTAAAATATTTAAAGGCGCTGGCGCCAAACTTAACGGCTGCAACAGGTTTGAAACCGTCATTTATACCATTGGTGCCAACTGCATCACTATTTGTAAATATCTTATACTTAACACCCTTATCATCTTTTAGTCCCAGCCCTTCGTACCCTCCGATGTTGAAGTGAAGTTTAATTTTCTTTGTATACTGGTTCAAAAATTTCAAATGAATAACGACCCCGCCATTAAAGGGATTCTGAGACGCCTCCACCTGGCTTACCAGTATGGAATCATAAGTGGGGCTGATAATGACAGAAGGTATTTGTTGGCCCAGTAAAGAGTGGTGATCAAAAAATAAAATCACACACATAGCTAACATAGCTCGCCGGTACATAAAATAATGCATGGATAGATAAAGTTTAAAAGTTAAAACAACCGTTGTTTTCCGGTCGTATTAATGAAAGACCGAGGTAGGATTAAAAGGGGGAACTTTTACAAAGGTAATTAATTACCGCCTAACGCTTTAACAATCAATTTAGCTCAACTTATCTATATGAAAACATTTATCATCCGGGCAATAAACACTGAAGGAGGATTAGCCAGTACCTGCTGGGATAGGCCTCATATCTATATTGGTGATTAAGTTGGAGTTAGGTAGGATTAGGGGCAAAACTGGCAATTTAAGCACATTTTTAAAGCGGAAACTTTAACAGCGCCATTACCATTTCAAAAGGCGAGAAAAAGGTGGAAATTTTAGAGCAAATTTACTTTATACTTTTCGTGACACCCTGGTAGAGAAAAAAATCATAATTTTAAATGACGCTTCCATTTTGCCAACCAACCCAAAGATCTAAGATGCGTACAAAGCCCGGCCTATCTATTCGAGATCAGCAATTGCTGACAGAATATGGATGGTATTGCCATTTAGAAAGGGACGAAAAGCCCCATCACTATCCTTATGGTATCAACATTCACACACATGGAATACAGGAGAATTTTAATCACCCCGATTTGCAGATTTGTTTCGATATAAACCTAGAATTGGCACTAAACATCTTTGATAGAATGGTAGAAAATATAAAATCCGGCGCCAAATATGAGCCCGATAAGTCCTACAATGACGTATTGGCTAACGGCTACAATATACTTATCATTACGGCAGCGGAAGGAGTAAGAAGGGTCCTTCGGATAATACTTCCTGACGCCTCTGGCGGCCTGAATAATCCAGATTACGTCCGTCAAATAAGTTTGCAACGACCTCGCCGTAATAAATAACCCAATTTGCCATTACTAACTATTGTCAGCAGGCCTATAACGCTGCAAAGAGAGGAAAAAAGGCTGCCGGCATACTCAGATGCTTTCTTTTCCACCTCATTTCACTACCCGGCACGTTAAGACCTGCCTGTAAATCCATAAAATCCTGAGGTCTATTATGGTCTATTAAATCAATCACTTTCCCAGATTTAGGCTGAAAGTCTGAGCCTGGGGGAAAGCTGTACAACATCATTGAATCACTTTGAAAAAAATAAACATTAACCGTTTGGTGTCTGCGCTCAATAACATAGTAGTGAATCACCTCTGCCAGTAAAGCACAATAGCCATCTCTATTTATTATCGGTGGTGTTCTTTCATTTGGCATGATGCCGATACTGATAGTATCATTTCTGTGAGAAGTGCCTTTTTCAAATGGCAAAATATGCAACAGGGCCTTGAACCTATCGTTTTCTGTTTTTAAGGTATCGCCCTCCAAAAGGCTTTTATCAAATTTTCCGTTTACCAGCAAACCGCTAGAGAATTTGCAACAAAAAATAAGTTCGATAGATTTCATAACCCTATTAGTATCCGCATTTATGAAAGAGTTGGTGAACCGAAAATAATTGTAGGTTAGCAAGGAAACTGCTTTCTGGTTTTCCTTCATATCAAATGGAGGATAGCATAAACCGACAATGACCGTACAACAATGTGTAGCGTCTGTCCAATTGCTGCTATCCCCAAGGATCAGGTGCTGAAATTTATCAATCTTTTGTTGGACACTCCATTGAGCATTCAAGGTAGTAGAACCTGATAGTAAAAGAAAGGCCAGAAAATATTTTTTCATTGCGGGAAGTATTTTGGGTTATATATGCTTGCTTTAGGTTTGGGCCTGCAAATTAAAACAGCCAACACCTAAATAAGTACTAGTAACAATCTAAAAACGGCGCTATAGTTGTTCGTTTACCATAAAAAAGTCTTCATTTCAAACCATGCGAAAAGTTCTTAATGTGACCAGTTTACCCTGTTCATTCAGAATCGCAGAATCATTAAGATCAATAGACCTGAGCTATCCCGTAGGGATAATTTATGAGGACGCTCCGTTATAAAAATTATATTTTTGCATTAAAATTTGCCAACAGATAAATACCGTTCAATATGCAGATCCATCGCAGAAAAACGAAAAAATATCTATCGCAGCAACAATTGCTGTTTAAAAAAAATGGCTGGATACAACATTTGATCTTAAATGAAGACCCTTCTCATTATCCAGCCGGAATAAATATTCATACCCATGGCCTTTCAACCAACTTTAACCACCGCGATATTCAGATATGTTTACCCATAAGACCAGAATTGGCCAGTAGTATTTTGGCTCAAATGGTTGAAAACATAAAAGCGGGGACAAAGTATGAGCCAGGTAATAGTTACGAGGGTGTACTCTCAGGTGGTTATAAAATCGGGATCATTAATTCAGTTGAAAGCGGAAGAGCAGTATTGCGGGTAATCATCCCAGATGAGAACGGGACGCTGGAAGATCCAAGGTATGCCAATCAATTGACATTAATTAGGCCCCCTTTGCCATAACAAGGTGCCGTCCAAACAGTACCCTGCCGCCGGTTCTTATAGAAATATTGGAATTATCCCGCCCCAGTTTGTAAATTTGGTAAAATCAACACTGAAATGGAAAAGGTAATGGATTTTGCGGGTCACCAGATATCTGTGACCTCAGATGAGGAGGAGAATGAACTAGAGGAAGATTCTATTCTTTATGTATGGTGCCCCGACATTGGGCTGGCCGTCCTTGTAGTGGAATTATTTTTAGCTGATGCGGGGCGTAAGGACCTGTGGTATGAGGAAAGTGGAATCACCGGAGGAGATCTGTATTGGGAAATTACCCTGACTGAAAACCGGGAAGGAAACTGGGAAAACTGGTCGCGCAAAAGGGTGCTGGATATTGTGAAAAAGGAGGATAAAAAGCGAAAGGCGGCGGCTGCAGGAAGGCCTATAATCGTGCCACAGTGGAGGAAATCATCCTAAATGGTTCGGGTTTGACCAAAAGAACGATTGCGTTGAGTTTTTTGAAACTTCGATTCGTGAAACCAGTTATTGAAACAGATTAATTTATCTCTTACAATAGGTATAAAATTAAATTCTTACCAGATTAAAATAACCTGTCCGATTAATCTGTGATTTTTACAGGTCAACGATGGGGTTTTTCTCTGAGCTTTGCCTGCATAGTCTTCCAGATTAACTTCTTTTCTGCTGCCCTCAGATCAGAAATATGCTCCTGGACCAGCTCCTTATCATCAAGTCGCTGTAAGATGAGCCGAAGTTCGGGTACAATCTGACAATAGGATTCGATCTCCTCTCCCTCTGCAGCCGTCTGAGATCCACAGTAATATTTTAACAACAGTTCTTGTAATCTATCTTCATCAATAAGCGGCATTTTGCCCATGTTGGTTTTCTTTTATAATATACAACTCTAAAAAGTCTCTTTTAACAACAAAGAGGCAAAATTTATTTTCGCCTGCCCCTTCTTCTGATCAATTTTATTTCGGAAAACCTGATTAGCCTATCCCCATACTTACCAGAACCTGATCGTGGTTTAGACTGTTTTCAGTTCATCTTGTCCCAGACAGGCTTTGTTGGTTATCCCATTTTTCTAAGTACGGGTATCCTTCCCCTGGGCGCATAGATCCCACATAAGGTTTCCAATTCCAGGGTCTTCCAGGTATTCTTTCAACGCTGATTTACTGAGATTAAATGGTTTTGCGACTACTCTGGCTGGTCTGGTTTTGGTTAACGGGGGAAACATTAACATGGGCTTGACTTTTATCTATATAATCATCAAAAAGCCGTTTTAATACATACACCTGAAAATTTATTTTTTGCTTCCGAATTTCTCCCCGGTATCACCTCAAAATCCAGGCTACAAAATGGTTTAAAATAAAGGTTCGAATCCTTTACTGTGGCCAAAAAGCGTTAAATTGCATCAATTCACAGCTCTTTCCATATTCATGAGTAATTCCGTGAGTTTCAATAAAACTTGGAATTATATAAAATTGATAATCAATTACTAGTGGGGCAAATATTCGAATCTTGTCGTCCCGACATAGTAATGTCAAAAGAGATGAAAATAAAAGGATGAAAATCTGCGTATGAGCAATTACGTGAGTACGCAATGGTTGAGCCTGGCATAACAGGCCATCAGCTTGATTCTCAAATGTTTATTCGAATCTTGTCATCCCGACTAAAAACGCCAAACTCGTTCTAAGAGCGATTTTGGCGTTTTTTTATTCACTTGCTAATTTTTGCAATTGGCTCATTGCCAATTACTTTGGGTTCGAATCTGGTTGAGCATTTTAAGCCTCAGTTTTTGTCTTAATCCTATTAGGGATATTCGAATGGAAATTTTCAGCCAATGTTTGTGTATATCAAAAACACAAGATCAATGAGATAGTTATAGTAGCCTCCCTCACAGTATTTTGAGTACTGAATTTCAGAAACATTAAATACAATGCATCTACAGCCAGATCATTTAAATAAAATTCAACTGTAACTGAGTTCGAGTTAAATCACAAGGCTTTGCATGCTATTATGGACTTTTTAGGACAGTAACTTTGGACCTTTCAGGAAAGCCACTTTGCGATTTCATACTGACCTTTGTACAATAAAATTTGCAGCAATGGAAACAACAAAAGCGTATGTAATCACAGGACCAACATCAGGAATAGGCTATGCCACTGCATTGGAACTAGCTAAATATGGTACGGTAATTCTTGTAGGCAGGAACCGCGATAAGCTCGATCAAGTACAAAAAACCATTGAGGAACGTGGACAAAAGGCGTTAAGTGTAGTGTGCGACATATCAGACATTAAAAAAGTAAGAAGCGCAGCAGAACAAATAGTTGCTCTAAAGCTTCCTATAACTGGAATGCTCAACAACGCAGGCATCATGTCATCAAAAGCTGCCAAAAATGTACAAGGCTGGGACATGACCTTTGCCACCAATCATCTCGGTGCTTTCGCATTTACCGAAGCATTATCGCCTCACCTGCCTGATGGGGCAAATGTGGTGTTTATAGCTTCTGCTATTGAAGACCCTGAACGTAAGCCGGCAAAAATCATGGGCATGCGCGGAGGCCGTTACATTTCCATTGAGGCAAGTACTCGTGGTGAATGGAAAGAGGGTGGATCAAAAATGGCAGGCATAGATGCTTATGCCACATCAAAGCAATGCATACTCGCCGCTACAATGGCTCTTGCACGTGAAAGTAAGAGATTGCATTTTAATGCCGTAGAGCCAGGAATAACCCGTGGCACCAGTCTGGGGGGTGAAAGCACAAATTCAGTTGTGCGCTTTATATTTGGCCACCTTATGGCCATTATACCACCTTTCTCCCATTACAGTAGCACACCTGAGAAGTCAGCAAGAGTTATTGCAAGGGTACTGATGGATGAAACGGGCCAGACAGGTATTTATTTTGACGAAAAAGGTAACCCAATGCAAGGTTCAGAGTTGTCGCGTGATCCCAAATTTCAGGATCGTGTTGTTGCAGAAACGAGAGGACTATTGCAGAAAGTATAGTAATTTGAATCATTATGATGAAAGTAACAAATGTGAATCCAGCATATGTCATTGATGAAATTTCATCTCAGCATTTTATTGATGAGCATTATTTCATCTACGTGGTAAAAGGAATAGTGGTGCTTTATGATGGGAGTAAATACCTGGAACTGAGGTCCGGGCAAAGTTGTATTGCCCGCAAAAACAGGTTGGGGCGCTACTATAAGATGAGAGAAGACGGCGAACTGGAGAAGGTAATTCTTACCCTCGATGAGTCCTTCCTTAGAAGGTTTTATAACAAGTATAAAACAACGATAGCAAAATTCGATTCTACTGAAACATGCATTCCTGTGAACAATAGCGAATTACTGGATAGTTATATTGGATCGCTGCATCAAATATATAGCCGTGGGAAGATAAGCGAACCCTTTTCGGAGATAAAACGTGAAGAATTAATATTGATTCTACTACAGAATCAACCGGAACTTGCAGGTTTGCTTTTTGATTTTGGCATCCCAGCCAAAATCAACCTGGAAGAATTTATGGTTCGTAATTATACGTTTAATGTCAACATAGAACGTTTTGCATTTCTTACCGGCAGAAGTATATCTGCGTTCAAACGGGATTTCAGGCACATATTCAATGAAACACCAGGCCGATGGCTGGTACTGAAGCGTCTACAAGAAGCGTACTTCCTCATTGAACAAAAAGGTATGAAACCATCAGATATTTATATAGATCTTGGCTTTGAAACCTTGTCGCATTTTTCATTTTCGTTCAAAAAGCAATTCGGAATGACTCCAACAAATCTATCTGATAAAAGACAAAGATCAGCATGAAATAAAAGTTTGCAGTTCGAAACTTGTCCAGACTGCCTCATTCTGAGTTATGCAGAGTCATGTCAGCTTATGTAGGGTTATGCAGGTTGATGTTTAGTGATGTAATTATATGTTGAATTGTGCTGAGGTCTTGAATAAAAGAGCTCGAAATGTGTCCAGCCGCCCCGACCAACTATATCAAAGCGTGAAGTTCAAAACATTGAATTTCATGCTTTTTTATTTAAAAAAGGGTGCATTTTTCCGCAGGAACTCACTTGTATTTTCACAACCTTTTCGGCGAAAATCAGCTACAGCAGGCCACTTTCATCGGGATTTGATTTACAAGTAAAGCTCCTTTCCAGATTGTTTAGCCACCAGACGATGTAATAAAAAAGCTGCCTTATACAGACAGCTTCATTCATTTTTTTGTCGCCCGGTTCTTAAGAGTTAAGATTAAGCATCTTGAATGTTTCCTTCATAATCGTCTTCATATTCTCCGATACTTCACACAGGGTACAGCCCAGGGTTTGTATTACGGTGGCAATGCCTTCCTCCTGAGCTACAAGATCCATCCGCAGCATAGCAGTACCGGTAAGAGCTGGCATTCCCTGCAACCGGGCGAACATTTCGCAGGCGGTTTCTTTATCAGTACCAATAAAGAACCTGCCTGTTTCAATATAACCTTCCGGCACACGCATATTCATGATGATTTCATAGCTGGCTGAGGTCATATGAATATTTTTACGCTACCTGGATAGTACGTGGTCCTTTTTGTTTTGCTTCTTCTTTTTTCGGAATAGTAAGATGCAGCAAGCCATTCTCGTAGCGGGCGTTTATCTTGTCTTCGTCCACCACGTCTTTTGCCAGCTCAAAACTGCGCTGGAAAGACTGGTAGCTGAACTCCCGCCTGGTATAATTCTGTTCTTTCTTTTCCTCCTGCTGCTGTTTTGCAGAAGAAATGGTGAGCAGGTTACCATCCAGTGTAATGCTGAAGTCTCCCTTTTCCATGCCGGGAGCGGCTACTTCCACTTCAAAAGCGTCCGTGGTTTCCTTAATATTCACGGCCGGTACAGTGGTACTGGTAGATGAGAAGTTATTGTTTCCCCAGTTGAAAAGTTCGCGGCCAAAAAAGTCGTCGAACAGCGAAGGGAATGCAGGAAATGTGTTCCCGTTTCTTTTGATCAGTGACATAATTAACCTCCTTTTAAATAAGTGAACAATAAATTGTTTTTAAATATCGGTTGGCCAACCTTTCGCCTTTGTTTCCGCAACCAGAATGCCAAGGCGGTCCGGGACTGATCTTTTTTCAGTAATCCTGTCATTTTTTCCCGGGAGCGAAATTTTTGTCAGTAGGGAAGTGTATAGCAATGTTGTGAGCCTGTCTTCGTAAAACCCTTCAAGAGGAATTTTTCAGATGATAGCCACTACATCTAATAGTCTTACCAACGTCATCGAATTTAACGAGGCCAGCACACCATAGCACTTTGACCTGAAGCCATTGTTATCGGACATCACACGATTATATGCCATGATGGGCTATAAAAAGAAAATAATCATCAGCCTGTTAAACGATCATGTCATCATCATTTTTTTTCGAGAATACAGTTGGTTGAACAGTCGCCCTGACAGAAAGCATTTCAAGTAATGAAATTCCAAAATTCATATTGATTTTACCAGCTTATTTTAACACAAAACGTGCAGGAACTACCTGGTGAACCAGATGCTTTTCGGCGCAAATCCGCACCTGATTGGATGCCCAGTCGATCTGTCATCCCATTTCTGCTTTTCATACTGGCTTCTGACCCTGGAATCTCTTAGGCGATGCCTGCCCGTGCATAATGAGAAATGCACCTGCTCCCATTATACTGAAATTAAAAAGGCAAATTATACTTTCCGAACAAGGCTTTATTCTCAATGCTCTTTGCAAAGTTGGGTGTTTCTTCACGATTATGCGCGTCTGAGGCTTCCTGTCTGGCTTTAGCTGCCTGGGCAAGACTAATTCCATGCTCGCTGATGAACTTTTGGAATTCCGGGGTAGCAGTTGCATGAATACTGTTTGTATATCGGGTAGTCTTTTCATCTATACGCTCAGCCTTTAGCTCCCACAGGACCTGTACTTTGGATCGGCCACTGGCTGTGAGTGTGTCCGAAATGGACAACATACGACAATAGTCCGGACGATGGACTGTTGCTACGTAATGTTGAATAACCAGGGCATCGCCAATGGTTTCAACATTGATAGACATGGGCTCTCCATCATAGGTAGTTGTATTGCCCGCTGCGATATGGTGTGCGGAGCAGCGCTGGTATTCGGCGTCCGGCAGGTTAAGGAGCCAGTCAGCAATATTTACCTTTTCAAAGGGCGCATTGATAATTGCGCTTACAGTTGATGCAGACAAAGCATTTTCATTCGTTTGTTTGATTTCCATGATTTTTTGTTTTTGTTGAAACAAAGCTTGCAAATATTTCTAAATCGTAAAAACTCATTTTTTCGATTTAATACATCGATATTTTCGATTTATAAAATATAGATTTGCAGTAAAAATGATAATGAAATGGAATTACGACAATTGAAATATTTTATCCACGCTGCTGAACAACTCAACTTTACCAACGCTGCCGCTGAACTATACATCACCCAAAGCACGCTTTCGCAACAGATCAAGCAATTGGAAGATGACCTTTGCGTTCCCCTGTTCGACAGACTGGGTAAACGTGTCAGGCTTACGGACGCTGGTAATCAGTTCCTCTCACACGCCCGCAAGACGCTCAGGGAGGCTGATGAAGGGAGGCAGGTTTTACAAGATCTTATTGGCTTGAAGACCGGCAATCTCACTGTTGGGGCGACATATGGTCTCACAGCGGTATTGGTGGAGGCCATCGCGGCATTCAATGATCGTTACCCAGGCATTAGTATTCAAATAATTTTCGGCTCAACTGAATATTTGCTTGAATGTGTTTATAAGGCCAAAATTGACTGCATGCTCTCCTTCATGCCTGTGCAACCCAGCGACAGCTTAGACATAAAACCATTGTTTACTGCTACACTTTCCCTGGTTGTTCACCGATCGAACGAAATGACTAAACGTAGAAAAGTGGCTTTGCAACAATTAACCAGGCTACAATTGGCGCTACCGGCGAAGAGTTATAGCGTACGAAATTATCTTGACGAGGCTCTTGCAAATGAGGGTATAAAGTTGCCAGGTGCGATTGAGGTTAATGATATTAATGCGTTGCTGCAACTGGCGGATACCGGGAGGTGGTGCACTGTGCTAATGAGTAGTTCCCTATTTAATTTTCCATCATTAAAGGCAATACCACTTGAAGGAACAGGCATGCAAAGGCAGGCGACCATAACTCTGCCGTTGGGCGTTTACCAGAAAAAATCGTTAGTCGCTTTTCGCGAAATTATTTCAAAAAAACAGGGAAATAAAAGGGGGCCAGGTGATTGATTGAAGAGTGTCTTAACCGGGGGCGAGGGGTTATCTGTCTTTATGCCATTGTCCTTTAATATTTATATGCGCTTTTCGTTAGCCGGATTTAATTTTACACATTTCTTATAAAAACAGATCATGAGTAGTATGGTCTATAATGATACAAATTGGCAACAATATGATACAAATTGATGAAGGGATTAAATAAAGTCTCATTAACTTTTGAGAAGTTTAATCACATTAACCTTCTAAAAGTTATCTTATGACCCAAAAGACGCTACTTGTGACTGCAGCCATCATTCTTAGCTGCAGTTTTACTATGAAAGCAACTTCCGCGTTCAAACAGACTGATTCCATACCTGGCCTGCACACGCCGGCTTTCGCCTGGAATTTCATCTATGCCTTCGGCAATGGTCCTGTGCCTGGCTTAAGCTGGTCAGGAAATTATTTATATGTCTCTTCCGGAAGTTACGTGGTGTATTCCGCAAACGGATACGGATTCCTTACACCATCTACCCCGGTTTATTGTAATGCTGCAGACAATGCAAACACCTATGTAGAGGTTTCTGTAACAGGCAGTGGCAGCCCTTCATACTATGATTTCCAGGAGTACTGATTAAAAAAGAACAGCGCTTTGAAAAAGGTGCTGTTCTTTTTATTCCGGTAATTTTATCAGCGAAAGTGCCTTCTTTCCGTATCCATATATGCCAGTGCGGCAGATCTTTTATTTTCAGAATCCATTAATTGAATTTGTAGACGCTCAGAAAAATAATGATCAGAATAATGCAAAGCTGCACAATATGGAATGTTCGTAATTTGTCCTTTAAATTCAGCACCCGGACGATCAAATCATGGGCATTTGAGTCAATCGCTTTTCTGAGTTTTATACCGAGGCGTGCGCCGTAGAAAATATTGTTGCCGATCAAAAGAAGAACAAAGACAATTTTGATCCTGAACCACAATTGTTGGGCCATCAATCCATGAGTAAAGAGGATCATGCCTACACCCGTGACTACGAGCAGCCCCGCGCCAATTCTAATCAATATTGGAAATTTGGCAGTAGCCGTCAATATCCCTATTGCCCGTTCATTTTGACGGCCAAATAGTCGCCAAAATGTCTGGTAGTTAATAAAATCGATCAGCGTAGTACCCACCATCAGGATGAGCGCTATTAAATGCACCATAAGTAAAAAGTGAAATATTGACATCTCCCGGATTTTTACGATGAATGATAATTATTTAAGGTTGGAGGTCCAGTATTGCTTTACCACTGAAAAGGTCGGCAGGCACCGAAACGTGCTCGTGCGAAATCAGCCATACGCCGTCAATTTTACGGAAGCCAAAAGTCAGGCGTTCCCAACGATCGACCTTCTGTCCATTCGGCATCGTTGTCTGTAGACGTAGGAGCTGGTGGCTGAATGCGACGTCAGTTCCCGTAACAATGCTCAGGTCGCGTGTCTCAAAATCAATAGGGTGCTGAAAAAAAGCGAATACTTGTTCCCAAACATTTCTATACGTAGCCGTTCCCACCTGCTGCAGCGGGGGCACAATGTCGAACGCTACGAAATCCGGAGCGTAAAGAGACATCATCAGATTCAAGTCTCTAGTACGAAATGCCTTAACAAAATTGTCGATTTGTTGCCGAACCTGGGCTTCATCATTTGTTTTGTTTTTCCCGGTTGTCATTATTGCCTCCTTTTTTGATTTGTTTACAATTTGCGGTGTCTGAGCATAGATTATCCCCGGAAGTATAACACCGCAGAGGATCATCAATCGAAAAATTGCTTTCCTTTTGTGCATGGTGAAAAATTTGTTTCACTATAATAATGACCGGGAAAGCGAAAATTGGACAGCGGCGGGGATTTTTTTTTGCCATGGAATCAAATAATTCAAATTATCCCCAATTCTGGGATTCTTAGAGAGGCTAACGTCTAAAAAAAAATAATTGGCTGTCAAATTTCTATACTTGTAAGCCGTCTTAAATTCCTTAAAGTAAGTTCGAAATTTGTTATTGTTGTTGAAGGAGTATTTACTTTTCTATATTATCAATTAACCAGTTGCTGAAAGCCTGAATGTTTAAGAATAACGCATCAGGAATCATTGATTCTAAAATTTCAGCATTAGCAGTGCTTGCCCAGGCAGCAGCAACAACGGAAATACCAGCGGTTCTGCTGGCAGTTATGTCGCTGGGAGCATCCCCTACATAGATAACTTCTCTTTTATCAATTTCCGGCCATGCTTTCAATACGGCCTGAATGCCCTGAACTTTCCGTGGCCCCAGTGGAGAGCCTGTTTCTATCATAGAAAAGTAGTCAGCCAGAGAAAAGTATTTTAAGGATATAGCTGTGCTGTGTTCTCCTTTTCCGGTTACCATAGCAACAGGTACATTTTTCTGTTTCAACATTTGCAGAATTTCCGGCATCCCCTCAAACGGCGCCGGGCACATACTATGCAATTCAGCATAAAGGTGCAGATAGGAGGAAACCCCTTCATTGTAATGACCAGGTACAAGTGCCATAATTGTACCTTCCTCCGAAGGGCCAAAAGTAGCTACAATTTCTTCATCAGAAAGTGTACGCTGCAGTAATGGTTGTACAGATTCTTTGAAAGCCCGAATACAGAGAGGTAACGTGTTGGCTAATGTGCCATCCAGGTCAAAAATAACGGCTTTTATCTTCATTTATTATCGATTGAACGCACTACCCTGCATGGATTCCCAAAAGCAACGCTATTTTCAGGTATTGATTTCGTTACAATGCTACCAGCGCCTATTACCGAGTTTCTTCCTATAGTAACGCCGGGGAGTATAATCACTCCGCCACCAATCCATACATTGTCCTCTATTTTAACTGGCAATGCATAAGTCCGGAAATAAGGTGTTTCTTCGTTCGCTATCCATCCTTCCACCAACCTCTCCTGCATTTCTACCGGATGCGCGGCGGTGTATATCTGCACATTGGAAGCGATCAGCACATTATTGCCGATCTCAATTCTGTTACAGTCTACAAAAGTGCAATTGATATTGATAATGACATTACTGCCCAGCGAAATGTGTTTACCATAATCACAGTAGAACGGCGTGTCAATATTTACATTATTTCCAACACGATTAAACAACTCCGATAAGATTATTTTCCTGTTTGAAACATCATCACTGGCGGTAGTATTATATTCCCTGGTAAGACGCCTGGCGCGATGTATAAGTGCCTGAATTTCTTGATCAGCAGTGTTAAACTGTTGCCCGTCAAGGCACTTTTCTATTTCGGACTTCATGCTATGCTATTTGTAAATCAAAGATAATGTCCTGTTAACAGAAAAATTTTCATCTATCTTAAAATCGGTTCTCTGCCCTCAGTGCGCTTAAGTATTGTTGCGTAATACCAAGGTAAGAAGCAATATGGCCTAAGTTTACGCGATTCAGAAGCTGAGGATTCTCTTTACAGAACTTATCATAACGTTCACCTGCTGTAAGCATTAGTCTATCCAGTCGCAGGGTCTGCATTTTTAACAATACTTCCTGATGTGCTACGCGGGACCAGTTTGCCAGATCTATATCAATTGTATATAGTTTATCCAGGTTCTCAATACTAATTATATATATCAGGGCATCTTCCAAAACTTCTATAAATTCATATGCGGGCTCTTTATGGTATAATGAGGTAGAGGAAAAAGTCATATCACCTTCACAGCTAAACCAGTTGGTTATCTCCTTTTCATTTGCTGAAAAATAGGTGCGTGTACATCCTTGTTCTATAAAATACACGTAATGGTCTTTTATACCCGGCCTGACAAGCAAGTGACCTTTGGGATACCTGCCTGCCACCAAACATTCCGCTAAAAGAGCTATTGAGGCATCAGAAACCGGGTAATAACGCCTGATGCCGGATACTATATTACTTATTTTGTCTATTTTCAATTTTACGGGTTTATTTACAAATTTAAGTCACTGAACTTAATGTCTTTTTATTACCCTGAAAATACCTGCCGGAATATCCCTTCCTGCAGCGCTTTCGGTCAGATTGAGGTAATTACGGGGAATTGTATCCTTATTTATCTCCGTGAGGAGAACTTTTCCCGCTCTGCGAACATTTTTTGCTATCCCCAATTACCAACCTGGCTACAGCATTTACCAATGCGGCTATTCACGACTGAGCAAAATACAGCAGTTTTGTGGTTCAATAAATATCAGCATCATGAGTAATCTGATCGAAGGTAAAGTAGTCGCTATTTCCGGAGCAGGCAGTGGCATTGGAAAAGCAATCGCCATTAATTTGTCAAAGCTGGGCGCCAGGGTTGTTCTCGGAGGTCGCCGGAAGGAATTACTGGAAGCCGTAGCCAAAGAAATTAATCAAACAGGAGGTGAAGCGATAGCGGTAATGATGGATGTAAGACATCAGGCTGATGCCGGACAATTGGTAGCAGCCGCTATGACAAAGTATGGCCGGCTGGATGTGCTTGTGAATAATGCAGGCGTGGCTCAGCTAAGCCGTATAGATGAACTGGATATAGCAGGTTGGGAAGATATGATTGACATCAACCTGAAAGGAGTACTATATTGCATGGCCGCGGCGATACCTGTTTTCAGGCAGCAGCAATCCGGGCATATTGTTAACATCATTTCCACTTCAGGAATAAAGATTGTACCCATGCAGGGTGTATATGCCGCAACAAAGAATGCTGTACGAACCCTTACAGAAGCCTTCCGCCAGGAATCTGACGGCACTATCCGGATCACAGGCATTTCGCCGGGCGTTGTAAAAACTGATTTCTCCCACAACATGAAAAATCCACAGATGCGGGAAGCCATTGCTTCTTCAATGGAACAGCTGGCCATTAGTCCGGATGCGGTTGCCGGGGCTGTGGCGTATGCTATTAGCCAGCCTGCAGATGTTGAAGTGGGCGATATTGTTATTCGTCCTGCCCGCCAGAATTAGTATCTTCGTTTATACAACATTCATAGTATGAATCTATCAACGCCAGACATCTGTATAATCAGCAGCATCTCGGAACTGATGCGTGATCTGGGGCAACCGGAGCCCTTACACCCGCTGATTGGCCTGATCGATTATAACCAGGTACAGCCGGGCAATATGGAAAAGGGAAAGAAGATCTGCCTTGATCTGTATAAAATCTCCTTTAAAACGGCTTTCAGCGGACAAGTGAAATATGGCCAGGGATATTATGATTTTGAAGAAGGAGGTCTGGCGTTTATAAAACCCCGGCAAATTGTTTTTTCGCCGGATGATATATCAAGCTATGAGGGATATGCCCTGTTTTTTCATCCTGACTTTATCAGGGGCTATCCGCTCAATAATTTCATCGACAATTATGGTTTCTTTTCCTATTCCACCTCGGAAGCGCTATTCCTGTCGCACAAGGAAAAAAGCATAATCAGTAATTTATTTGCAACCATCGCTGCGGAATTGGAAAATAACATCGATGCTTTCAGCCAGGCTATCCTCGTTTCGCAAATAGAGCAACTGCTGAATTACAGCAACCGGTTTTACAACCGTCAGTTTATTACCCGCAAAAGCATTAACAACGAAATAGTAACCTCCCTGGATAATTTACTGAGCCAGTATTTCAGTGAAAATAAAGGACTGAAAAACGGGCTTCCTTCCGTGCAGTATGTTTGCGGGCGGTTGCAGTTATCCATGCGCTACCTCAGCGACCTGTTAGGCTCGATTGCCGGGATGACCACACAACAGTACATTCAGCACAAGGTGATCGAACACTCAAAAGACCTGTTAACCACTACCTCACTATCTGTAGCAGAGATAGCTTACCAGTTAGGATTTGAACATCCACAATCCTTCAACAAGCTTTTTAAATCCAAAACAAGCCATTCACCTCTTGAATACAGGCAATCATTCAATTGAGTGCCCGTTTTGCATTCTTCCATCCCGCCGGTAGTGAATATCTAAAATTAGTGTCAAAATAACGCTTATAACAAAAGCTACTCCCCTTCTTATTCATATTATTGTCGATATGACATTTAACATGCGTGTATATTAATACACGTAACGGTTTTTGGGATAAAATACGTTTACAATCGGTTAATTATTCTGAATCCATATTTACGGCTTACACCTACTTTTATTCTGCTAACTATTCTATGGGGGCCTTCAACCTGTCAACCAAACGTTCAATCAAATGGCACTATCAGCAAAATCAGCAGTATCAGGATGCTTCGTACCACTATGTGTGGTATGTTTTCTCGCTCTCTTCTCCTTTTCTGCGTCTGCGCAGAAGAAAGCGATTACAGGCACTGTCGCCGATTCATCCGGCACGCCTGTTATTGGCGCCACCGTCAGGGAAAAAGGTGGCAAGGCCGTAACCACCTGCGGCGCCGACGGCACTTTTAAATTAACCGTGGACGAAAAAAATTCGCTGGTCATTTCCAGTATCGGGTTCCTCAATACGGAAGTACCGGTAGGCAGCAAAACAACGTTCGCCATTACTTTAACCAGCAACACCTCCGCGCTGAATGCAGTGGTAGTAACGGCATTGGGCGTAAAACGGGAAAAGCGCAACCTTACCTTCAGCTCCCAGCAACTGAACGGCGAGGAACTGTTAAAAACGAAGGAACCCAACCTGGTGAATACACTGGCCGGCAAGGTACCAGGCATACAGATCACCAGTTCCTCCGGCAACGCAGGGGCCTCCTCCCGCATCGTTATCAGGGGCAACTCTTCTCCAACCGGGGAAAACCAGGCGTTGTTTGTAATTGACGGCGTGCCGGTGGATAACAGTGAAACCGGCAATATCGGCGGCGGGGCGGCGGGCTCCGGCGTAAACCGTATTGCAGATATTGATCCTGCTATTATTGAAAATGTGAACATCCTGAAAGGCGCCGCCGCTACTGCGTTGTACGGTTCTTCCGGCGCCCGCGGCGTGGTACTCATTACCACCAAAAACGGCGGTGTGGATAAAAAGCCGGTGTTCAATTTTTCGTCAGACGCTTCGTTTGAGCATCCGCTGTTGCCGGAACGCCAAAATATTTACGGACAGGGTACCACCGGTATCTTTTATAACGGTGAGGATGCCGACAGGAAAACAAGCCTTTCCTGGGGCCCACGCATGGATACCCTCAAAGTAAACGGTCAACCGGCTCCTACCTACGACCCGTACGATTTTTTCCGTACCGGTATTACTACCAACAATACTATTTCTGCCTCCGGCAGTAACAATAATTCCAACTACTTTCTCAGCTACTCCTATTTCAACCAGAAAGGCGTAATGCCGGGAAATGACTTTAAGCGGCATTCCTTTTTTGCCAAGTACAATTCCAAGATAGGCAAGTATGTAAACACTACTTTCCAGATGGGATACAACAACTCAAAACAGGACAGGCTCCCGGAAGGCGCCAGCAACGGGCCTTTGTTTGTACTGCTGCTGCAGCCGGTATCGTGGAATCCTTACCCGGTACTCATGCCGGACGGCACCCAGCGCGGCTACCGCTATTCCAGGAATATGCCCCTGTGGACGCTCGACAATATCAGCAACGATTCAAAAGTTAACAGGTTTCTCCCGGTATTTACGGCCAACATCACTCCTACCAGCTGGCTTACAATTACAGAAAGACTGGGTGCGGATATTTACACGGAGTCCGATAAGTACATAGAACATCCAAGTCCGCAGATCGGGCTCACAGGACAGATCAGGAACCAGAACATCAACTTCCGGCAATTCAATAATGACCTGATCATCAACGCCACAAAAACATTTGGCAAATTCAATGTGAACCTGCTGCTCGGCAATAATATCTATACTACTTACATCCAGTATATGAATATTAATGGCACCGGGTTAAACATCAACGATTTTAACAACTTATCATCCGGCAGCACCATCACCGGTACTGAAAGTTATACCCAGACCAGGAAAGTAGGCTTCTACTCACAGGCTAATATTGAGTACAACCGCTTCCTTAACCTGTCTTTAACCGGCAGGTACGACGGCAGTTCCGTGCTCAATCCCGATAAAAACTTCTACCCTTACGGATCTGCTGCCGCCAGCTTTATCTTCTCCGAATTCCTGGGGCCGAAGGCTTCCAATATCATAAACTTCGGAAAGGTGCGGCTGAGTTATGCTACAGTAGGTAACGACGGCGTAGGGGCGTACGCGTTATCTACTCCTTATGTACAGGCAGGCAGGAACACGAATGCCGGTTTTTTCCAGTTCCCGTTCCAGGGGCAGCAGGGATTTTTACTGACAACCGCGTTGGGTAACCCCACACTCATCAATGAACGGCTCAATGAATATGAAGCAGGACTTGAAATGCGTTTCCTGAACGACAGGATTAACTTTGAAGGATCTTATTTTAGCCGCCGCTCCAAGAATGGACTCATACCAGGTTCACAAATCACCAATGCCACCGGCTACAGCAATACCACTTTTAACTCAGCAGAAATATCCAACAAAGGGATAGAGCTGCTGCTGGGCGCTACTCCGGTGAAGACAAAAGATTTCAGCTGGAATATTACCCTGAACTTTTCGAAGATCAAAAACGAAGTGCTTACCCTGGGACCTGACATTGACCAGCTGGGACGCCTGATCAAAGGACAACCTTATAACGTGTTCTTTGGCAACCGTTATAAGCGCGCCGGCAACGGAGAGCTGCTCATCGACGCCGGTGGCTTACCGGTAGTAGATCCGCAACAGGGCATTGTAGGCGATATTAACCCTGATTGGCTGGCCGGTATGGATAACAGCTTCCGCTATAAACAGTTCAGCCTTTCCTTTTTCTTCGACATGAAAAAAGGCGGCGATGTGCAAAATGATGTAGAGTCAGCCGGTTTCTACTACGGCACTGCGAAGGTAACTGCTACCCGTGGTAGCATGGTGGTGAAAGGCATCAGCGAAGTGGATGGAAAGCCTAACACTGTGGCAGTAGACGCGCAAACTTACTACCAGACCAGGCAATACGAATCTACCATCCAGGATGGTACTTATATCAAGCTGCGGAATGTAAGTCTCTCGTACCTCCTGCCGGCTTCCTTCCTGGCTAAAACACCATTCAAATCTGCTTCGCTGGCGGTATCCGGCAGAAATCTCTGGATCTACAGTCCGCATTTTACCGGTGCTGATCCGGAAGTAAGTTCCTATGGCACGGGCAACAGCTCACAGGGCATCTATGCGTTTTCCACGCCTACAGCACGCTCTATCAACTTTTCACTGAAATTCAGTTTTTAGTATGCCAGCACCACTAAAATTTATCAACATGAAAAAGTCTCTTTATATACTGCTGCTCACGGGTCTTTGTTTACAGGGATGCAAAAAATTCCTGGACGTAAACACCGATCCCAACAATCCGGTAGATGTACAGGAATCACTGATCCTGGCGCCGGCGGAACTGAACATTTCCGACAATATCCAGGGTGGCAACGCCGGTATCATTATACAAAACTATGTGCAGAACATAGCTGCCAACCAGCTGAATCCTTATGTAGGCAGTTACCAGTTGTTTAATATTGATATGGATGGCGACTGGTCCAACTTCTACGTAACCTCGCTCAACAACCTGATCACCCTGAATAAAAAAGCGGAAGCGAATAACAACTGGAACTACGCGGCCATTGCCAAAATACTCACCGCTTACACCCTGGGCACAGCTACGGATTTCTGGGGAGATATTCCTTATTCCAAAGCGTTTACCAGCGGCGTTTTCACAGTGCCTTACGACAAACAGGAAGATATCTACAAAAATATCCAGTCGTTGCTCACCGATGCCATTGCCAATATCGATAAAAACAGCAGTCTAAAAAGCCCCACCGGCGACGACTACTTCTACAACGGCAATATGAACGCCTGGCGCAAGCTCGCATGGTCGCTGAAAGCCAGGTATTACCTGCATCTCACCAAAGCACCAGGATATACCGCCAAAGCGCAGGCCGAAAGTGCGATAGCTGCTTTAAAGCAAGGCATGACATCCAACACAGACGATCTTAAATTCAATTACGCAGGCGCAGCAGGATCGGAAAATATCTGGTACCTCACCTTTACGCCGGTAACCACCTACGTGATGAATGCCACACTGATAGATTCATTGCGTAGCCGGAATGATCCCCGGCTGTCAAAGATGATTGCTCCCGCCACGGCAACAGGACTATATACCGGCAGAAAGATCGGTACGCCCACAGGAGACCTGGCGAAGTACTCTTACCCCGCTGCATTCTATGGCGCCAAAGCATCTTCCAATTATATATTCAATTATTCTGAAACACTATTCATACAGGCAGAAGCCCTGCTAATCACCAATGGTTACGCCGCAGCGCAGCCGGTGTATGTAAATGCGATCAACTCCCATCTGTCAAAACTCGGTATTGATACTACCTCCGCTGCAGCTACTGCCTATGTAAACAGCCGTAAACTAACCAGCAGCAATGCACTACAGCTGATAATGGAAGAAAAAGCAGTAGCTAATATCTTCAATTTTGAAACGTACAACGACTGGAGAAGAACCGGTTTCCCGAAATTGCAGAAAGTAGACGGCGCATTGATAGATATCCCCCGCCGGTTATTATATCCGCAAAGCGAGATATTAACAAATGCACAACCGCAACAAACAGCTATCCAGAGTACAAAGATTTGGTGGGATAATTAAAACAGGCATTCCCGGCATACATTTAAAATCCGCTCCAGTAGCGGATTTTATTTTTTTAGCCACTACCAGGGAAAGCCCCGGCAAATCATCCGTTAAATAATTTTAAGTTTGTGGGTGATAAAACACGCTTTCCGGTATATAGTATTGACTAAGTTCATAATTGTATGCAAACAATATCAGACAATGCCCTGCTTAATATGCTTAGAAGTGAGGATAACGCTTCTTTTGAGATATTGTATCAATACTATTTTCCTACTATTGCCACCTATATTATTAATAACTACGGGCAAAATGAGGATGCGGAAGATATTTTCCAGGAAGCAATTATTGTATTGCTTCAAAAAGTGAGACAACCCGGTTTCCTACTTACCGCTTCTCTGAAAACGTATCTTTTTTCCATTGCCAGGAACCTCTGGCTGAAATATCTGCGGGATAATAAGTTGCTGCCCGTAGAAGATGTATCCGTGTATTCATGCACAACAGAAGATTTTCCAATAGAACTGCACCAGGAAAAAAGTAAGGATGAAAAAGTACAATCCTGGATATCCAGGATCACAGGGCACTGCCAGCGTATTTTAAAAGCCATCTTCTTTTACCGGGAGCCCGTGGAGGTATTAATGAAAAGAATGGGCTGGAAAAACAGGCATACAGCCGCCAACCAGCAATATAAATGCATTCAACAGGTGAAGAAAATAAAGGCAAAAGAAGAAGGCAGATAGTTTTTTGGGTGATAAATTCCGGGAACCGGTATTAATAGGAAATCACCTTTAAACGGTTTAATTATGTCTGCAAAAACAAAAATCACGCTTTGTATTGTCTCTTTGGTATTAACAGGTATTTGCCTTTATCATTTCTTTGGTTGATAAAAAACGGTTAAAATGAAAGCAGCTGTCAATATTTGGGGAATAAGGGAATATGAGGGAGATGGTAAGACCTGCCCTCTTATTCCCGCTCATCTGCCCTGGTATAAGAAAGTGACCTTAACATTTTTCCGTTTCGGGGTATGCCCCCTCTGCATTACTATGAGCGTATCGTATAGTATTGGCAAGTTTTTCAGGAGAATGAAAAAGTGAAAAATGTTTACCGGGCAACGTCCTCAACAGGATCCGGATCTGCCGGGTGCTTTGGATCATAAATGGCAACTCCTACCCTGGAGTCGGCACAGCCGTAGTAGAGGTGCCATTTATGTTTAAACCATACCATCCCCTCAATAAAAACGGTTCCGCTTAAATACTGGCCCCGTTTTTCGAAAGCCTCGCGGGGCCTGAAAAATGGCACGTCAAGCCGCGCAATCAAACGGGTTGGTTCGGCTTTGTCAAATAGCATCTGACCGGCACTGTATGATCCCTCCCCAAAGCGTTTATCGCCTTTGGCGGCATCGTTCCGGCCATTGTATAACAGGACGATGCCTTTATCTGTAAGCAAGGCAGGAGGGCCGCATTCGGTCATGTCGCTATCGAAATAACCTTTCCGGGGAGATGCCAGGATCAGCAACTCGCCTTTGTCGTCAACCAAAGGTTGCCAATCGGTAAGGTTAGTAGATGTGGCAGCATACACATGCCGCTCGCCCCAATACATGAAATACTGACCGTTTAGCCTGGCAATAACCTGTTTATTACCCTTAACCTGGGTTAAGATAGATGCCGATTTGGTAGCGATGTTGAAGAACCTTCCATTATAGGCGTCCTGAAAAAGAGGCCCGTGCTTGGTCCAATGTACCAGGTCTTTTGAGGTAGCCGCTGCCAAACGCGGCACCTTACGGTTCCATTGGGTATACAGCATTACATAGGTGCCATCTTCGGTCATTGCTATACGCGGATCTTCACAACCACCGGGCCATTCAAATGTTTTCTGATCATCATCTGCCGGGAAAAGAACGGGTTCACTTTTCCGTTTGAAATGAAGGCCATCCTTGCTTTCGGCATAGCCAAGGCGTGATGTACGGGTACCAATCTTTACGCCACTGTTATCTTCAGCCCGGTAAATGACCACTACTTTACCATCTTTAACCGCCGCCCCCGGGTTAAAGGTATCGTTGATCTCCCACTTTATTTCTGACATGCTCATTGGGTCGGTGAACATGGCTGTAGAATCCGGTGCGATGATGGGATTCTTTCCCGGTGGTCTCGAAAAACCACCCAAAGCCCAATCAGGCAAAGTATTGGCAGTTTGAGCGAACGTTATCTGGGTGATAAAAAACGACAGCATAAGAACGCTGCTGAAATATCTTTTAATCATAAGGTAGTCTTTATACTTTTTGAATTAAATGCACCAGTGACCAGCACCAGGTTTTTATAATTGATTTCCGCCGGAATTTCAATATCAACATATTTAATTTCGCCGGGTAACAGGGAAAAGAAATTATCTGAATAAAAAGCGGGTGTAACACTGCTCCCGTTGGTATCCTCTAATTTTAACCGGGTGAAGAAAGACAGCGCGGCTGAAGGATTAGCAACGGTTACTTTGAGCAACATCTTTTTCTCCCTGATCTCCTTTTTAACCGATACATTCAGATTTGCCTTTTTCAGTTTATTGATGTCTGCAAACCCTGATACAGCGGGCCCCGTCATTGTCCATGCACCTTTATAACTATCTTTTGAACGCCAGTAGAATGCATCATTAATCAACCGGCCATGTTCATCTTTTAGTGTTAATTTGATAAAATGTACCTGGGTGATATTCTCAGGAAAATCAATCTTAATAACATCATTCACTACGCCATCTGCAGGAATATTTATGGTTGTCAATTTTTTTCTTACCGGCTGCGCATCGAGGTTATAAACTGTGGCTTCTACCGTGTAACCGGTAAACGGTCTGCGATAATCATTGTAAACCGAAACGGAATTCTTCAGGTAATCAAACTGAGGATGAAGCGGAGCCAGGGCATTCTGCGAATAATACAGGGCAGCAGTGGGTTCCAGGTACCAGTCGTACATGCGGGAAGCGGTTTGCGGAAGCGGACTGTTATGATACCAGAACAGAAAGCCCGAAGTCCAGCGATCTCCATAACTGAATTTATTGTAGTTCCAGACTTCCCATATAGCCCTGAAATTCAACGCGCCTACCAGCTGTGCTTTTTCTGCATATTCCTGTATGGAAGAAGATTCACCAAACTCATTTACTGCCTGCCGGTATTGGGTGTTCACCTGGTGAAACCCGTTACCATCAAGATAGGTCCACACGGAATCATTAATCGGCCACAGGTCTTTTTCCGGCATCATGCGCTTTAACGATTCATACACCGGTGTACAGGGCGCTCCGTATTCCGGGTTAAAGCCATCAACCCGGCTGCCCCGCCGCGATGCAGTGTTTTCAAAATATTGCATCGGATTTTCATATTTGTAGGGGCTGCCATCATGCACACCGCAACATTCAGATTGTTCCTGGTAACCGTGCGTATCATCCAAAGAAAGAATCAGCTTACCTTCTCCCGGCATCTCTTTAGATTCATTGGCGCCAACGTAATAAGCCACCGATGCATGGTTGCGTATTCTTTTGACGGTGCTTTCCACGTTTTCCAGGTACAATGCAGTGTCTGCAGGCATCCGGGTATCTCCCGTTATCCAGAACTCGTTCCAGACCAGCAAGCCAAAACGGTCGCATAGCTCATAAAAATAATCAGATTCGGCAACGCCGCCGGCCCAGAGCCGCAACAGGTTTATGCCCGCCTGACGTGTATAGCGCAGTTCGGAATAAGTTCGTAGCCTGCTGTTACGCAGCATGGCTTCGGGCACCCAGTTTGTGCCGCGGATAAATACCGGCTGACCATTCACCAGGAAGCGGCGCGATTTATCGGGTGTTTGCCGATCCGTAGTGACAGTACGCACACCAAATTGTGTATGCACATGGTGGCTTTCCTTATTCTGCACAATTGCACGCAGATCAAGATCATAGAGATAGGGTTCGCCCTTATTAACCGGCCACCATAACCTGGGATGCTGCAGTGTCAGCGCTTTAAACTCCTCCGGTGTAAATACCAGTGTCCTGGTTTCATGAGGCGCTAATGAAAAAGGCGCTGAGAACTTAATACCTGGTTGGGTGATGCTGCCGGTAATGATACCTTGCCTCGGCTGATCTGATGCATTACTAACTTCTACCGAAATGGTTTCCCTGGCCGATGTTGTATCGGGCAGCGGCAGTGAAGTTTTTACAAATGGATGCGCGAGGATTACATCACCGGTAGCAAAAAGCTCAACATCCCGCCAGATTCCGGTATTGCGGTCACGAATACCATCGGGCGCGGTAAAGTCCCAGCCCACGCTCATCAGCATGCTCACGTTTTTGCCCATCTCACCGTCGCCACCGTTATGATTTTCGCCAACAGCGCCGGTTCGTTTTGCGCCGGCTTTATCATATGCACCGGGAAAATCTACCGGCTGCACATCTACCGCCAACACATTTTTACCCTTTAAATCAGCCAGGGTTGTAATGTCAAAAGACCGGTCATTGAACATGCCTGCCATATCACCCAGCCTGGCGCCATTTAACCAGATGGTGCAACGGTAATTAATGCCGTTGAACTTAAGCCAGATACGTTTCCCTTTATAGGAAGCAGGAACACGAAAGTCGGTTCTGAACCAATAATGGTAAAACTCCCGGCCGGCATCGGCTATATCCGGAATGAGATTTCGCTTTTTGCGGTTGTTATCGCCATAGTAAGGATCGGGATAAATTTTATTCGCTACCAGGTTGGTTAATACGGTACCGGGCACCTGTGCCGGCAACCATGCTTTGCTATCGTAATTAACAGATGATATATCATCGCCTTTCCCTGCTTTGGCCGCTTGCTGCATCTGCCAGCGAATGGTTTCCCCGGAGTTTAGAAAGAGAGAAAGATTTGCCGTGGGCCGGCAAAGGTACGCTGGCTGTTGAGCGCCTGCCGGCAACCAGGCGAGCGCTATAAAAACCAGCCAGATAAAAACGTTCCGTTTCATTGTAAAAGCATCCGATATAAAGGAAGAAAGGTCCGCGGAAATGATCCGCGGACTTTTGTTATAAGATCAATACCCGGCATTTTGCGGATACTTGTCGCCGGTGATAGTTCTGTCTATCTGACTTTGAGGAATTGGTCTAAGCATATGCTTGTCTTTAATATTCACCCCGGCATCCGGGTTATGTAATTTCACCCGTTCTATCAGTTTCTTTGTTCTTACCAGATCCAGCCAGCGGGTTTGTTCACCGGCTAACTCACGTGCACGCTCATCCAGGATATAGTCCAGTGTAACGTCAGCCGGCGTAATAGACATGGCTGCAGCGTTTCCGGTGGGATATGCTGCGCGTCCGCGTACAACATTAATATATTTAGCAGCGCTGGCATTATCACCAATATTGAAAGCCGCTTCAGCTGCCAGCAAATAGGTTTCGGCCAGGCGGTAAGCAATCACCGGCCTTACCGACGGATCATTAATACTAGCCCTTTTGGTATCCTGGTATTTGAGCATGGTTGGAAACAATTGCAGGGTATAATTCCGTGGCGGCACAAGCAGGTAGCGTGAAGCAGTAATGTCGGCATTGCTGACATCCACTCCGGGCATATAAATAGCCGTATCGCCAAGTGCATATTTGGGAACACCATTTACCTTAGGAATTTTATCTGCAGCATTAGATAGCCATACCGACTGAAATGTTTTGTAATACCGGGTGTCGTTTGTTTTATCGGCAAAGCAGGTATCGCTCATCCAGCGGGTCAGTTCTACGCGCGCAAACGGACGGCCATAGGCCATAGAGCGAACCAGGCCCGGGAAATTTTCATACCCCATTACATAGTGAAAATTCAACTCACTGCTATTGTTATTATAAGTAAGATTGGTAGTATGTTGTACACTCCAAAGCACCTCCTTGCTTCCTTCATTACCTTCTGCATATACAGATCCAAAATCCGGCAGCAGCGCAAGACCTAAGCCCGCACTATTATCAATCAGCCCCTTCGCGGTGGAATAAGCATTCTGAAAATCGTCAGATTGTTTGGCTTCAGAGTATGCCCTGGTCAGGTATACCTTTGCCAGCAAGTGTGATGCAGCAGCTGCGGTAGCCTTACCAGGCAATACGCCGTTTTGCACAGGACTTGGCGGCAACCCGGCAATCGCATCTTTTAAATCCTGGATAATGAAGTTGTAAACATCACTGACAGGCGCCCTGGTAGCGCTTGTACTGGGTTCTGCAATAAAATGGGTATTAAGCGTAACAGGCCCCCAGAAACGGACAAGTACGAAATAATAGTTTGCGCGCAGAAATTTAGCTTCGGCAATTTTTTGTTTAACCGTGGCCGCATCAAGACCGGTAACTGCCGGTCCGTTGTCAATAATACCATTGCAGTTATTGATGTAGGTGTAACAGGCATTCCAGATGCCGGAAACCCAGCCACTGCTGGCGTCGAAGCTGCTTGAATAAATATTGAAATCATTATTGCCGCCACCGCCGGATTTGAACTCATCAGTGCCCGGTACAGTCATCGTCATAAAGTTTTCGGTTCCCCATATATTCCGGTTACCCGCGTACGCGGCATCCAAGCCGGACTGAAAGCCCTGCGCTGTATTGAAATACTGTGGAGTCAGCCCCGAATGTGGTTCTTCTATTAATTGTTTGTTACAGCTCAAACTAAAAAAAGTAATTGCTGCCAGTGGAATAGATTTATATATGCTGGATCTCATCGTGATAAAAATTAAAATGTGACATTTAAACCAAAGAGTATCGATTTATTCGGCGGTGTATCTACGCCTAACGTACCTGCCGATTCAGGATCTACACCATGAAACCGGTCGTGCAATGGAGAGAATAAGATGATGGCATCATTCAGGCTGCTATAAACCCGGAGTGATTGTACACTGATTCTCTTTGCAATATGAGACGGCAGTGTGTAGCCCAGGTTGATTGTCCTTATTTTAAGATAAGAGGCATCATAATAACCCAGCAGGTCGCCATAAACGGGCGAGCCTACGTTAAAATTAGGTTTAGGGTAAGTGTTTTCCTGATTAAAAGGGGTCCAGTAATTAACATTCAGGTTATTCATTTTCCCATTCAGCGCATTTACGTTGCTGCCGGGTTGAAGCCAATAGGCGATCTGTGTTCCTCCCACGCGGTAGGTAGACACCACTGTGAGGTCAATACCACGATAACTGAAACGGTTGGTAAAGCCACCGAAAAACTTAGGCTGACGTGAGCCTACAATTGTACGGTCGTTCGAGTTGATCACACCGTCGCCATTCAGGTCTTCCACCTTGATGGTACCAATCACCGAACCCGATCCCACTAACGTCAGGTTAAGCTTCCTGGCCAGGGCTGAATCGGCTGGTGTATTTTGCCAGATGCCTAGTCTTACATAGTTATAAAGCGCATTAATAGGAGCCCCTACAAATCTGTTATTACCGATATCCTGAGTTACGCCATTTTGCAGCGCCGTAATTTTATTGCGGTTAAAGGTGATGTTGAAATTGGTGGTCCAGCCAAAATCATTTCGGTCAACAGCCCTGATATTGGTTGAAGCAAGATTGATCTCCAGACCTTTATTTTCCGTTTTACCCACGTTGGCAAGGAACTGTGAGGTGTAGCCCGTTGTAATAGGCAGATTTTGCGGAAGTATCAGATTGCTGGTGCGTTGCCGATAAGCATCGACGGACCCGCTGATGCGGTCATTAAACAAGCTGAAGTCCAGGGCAAGGTTCAATGTTGCCGTATACTCCCAGCCGAGTTTTGGATTAGGTACGTTGTTGGGATAAGTGCCCGTAACGTTTGTGGAACCGTAATTGTAATTGATCGATGCCATGCCGCCAAGTGTCTGGTAGGGTGTTACTGCAGCATTTCCTACTGTTCCATAACCGGCGCGCAATTTCAGGCTTGATATTGCAGGAATATTTTTCATGAAATCTTCGCGGGTGATATTCCAGCCAACAGCTGCGGATGGGAAGATATGATACTTATTTCCCGGCGCCAGCGTGGAAGAGCCGTCAGATCTCATGGTGAGGGTTAACAGGTATTTGCTCATATAATCATAGTTAATACGTCCCATGAAGGAGACAATATTAAACTTCGAATAACTTCCGGAACCACTGAGATTGGCGCCCAGTGCCGGGTTAAAATATTGAATATAATCTGCCAGGATATTGTTGTAGCTGAATGTAGTGGAGGCTTTATAATCATCCTGGTAACTAAACAGGCCGGTAGCTGTTAAGTGATGATTTTTAGCAAACGTATTTTCATACACCAGCAGGTTTTCCAGCGTATAGTCGTGATAGTCGTAATTGGTATTTTTAGCGGTGGAAGGGCCGCTCAGATTCTGATAGGTGGCACTGCCATAAAATTCGCCGTAGGTTTCCGGGGTAATTTCTACGCCCCCGTTAAAACGGTACTTAAGCTGTGGCGTAATCTGTGCTTCGGCATACACAGTTGTAAAAGTGTTATACCTGGAACGGTTTTGAACAACTGCACCTTCCTTCAGGTTGGCCAGTGGATTATATGTTAAAGAGCCGCCGCCGGGGAATGGAATGAGATTACCCTTCTCGTCGTAAGGAACGGTAAGCGGGCTGGATGTAAGCGCCTGGGCCACCGGGTTGATACTTTCTCCATTAATTTTACTCACGGTATTCATTGAGCTTACGCCAATCTTAAATATCTTACCCAATTGCTGGTCAACACTTACTTTGAAGCTATAACGCCTGAATGACTGGCCGGGAAACAGACCAGTTTCATTATAAAAACCGGCGGAAACCGCATATTTTGTTGATGCCGTACCACCGGACACGCCAAGCTGATGATTGGTTTTAAAGCCGTTCTTAAAAATCAGCTTTTGCCAGTCGGTAGCAGTTCCGTTTTTCATACCGGCTAATTCGGCGGGCAGGAAAGTGATACCATCTGTATAGAACTTAGGATCATCTATTCCATTATAAGGATTAGGTGCGCCGATGGTGTTCGGGTTGTTTGCATTATAGTTGCCCCATTTTTTATAGGTCTCGTAGCTTTTGGTATCCATCACGTCATAGTAACCCAGTGGGCTTACCACGCCGGCATAACCGCTGTAAGTAATTACAGGCGCACCTGTTTTGCCCCGTTTGGTACTGATGAGTATTACGCCGTTTGCGCCTCTTGATCCATAAATAGCGGTTGCAGATGCATCTTTTAATATTTGTACCGCCACCACATCATCCTGGTTGAGATCATTAATATAGTTGCCGTTGAACGGTATACCGTCTACAACATACAGCACATCGTTGGTGGCGCCCAAAGAACGTTGCCCCCTGATAGAGATGGATGGTGTAGCGCCGGGATGACTGTTGCCGCCTGCTTTTTGTATATCAATACCTGGCGCCTGGCTTTGCAGCGCGCTTACCAGGTTACTTGCCGGTACGCTTTTTAAAGCTTCTTCATCTATCGACGCAATGGAGCCGGTAACATCCGCTTTCTTTTGTGAACCATAACCCACAACAATTACCTCATTCAACGCCGACGGCTTTTCCGCTAAAGTTACATTGATCACCGTTTGATCATTTACCGCTATTTCCTGGGTTATAAAACCCACAGAGCGGAATACCAGGACAGCAGATTTATCAGGTACCGAAATGCTGTACTTGCCATAAGCATCTGCAATAGCGCCGGTGGTGGCGCCTTTAATGGTTACCGATACGCCGGGAACGGGCGAGCCTTTACTGTCATTAACCTGACCCGTTATTTTGATGGCCGCGTTAGGGGCGACAAGTATTTCCCGTTCTGAAGTTTTGCGGCTGATTACCACATTGTTTTGAGTGATCACGTATGTTACGGGCTGGTCTTTGAAGCATTGATCAAGCACTGCTTTTAACGACGCATTAGTAACGGTTAATGAAACCTTTTTTGTTTCCTCCAATGCGCTGGGGTTATATAAAAAATTAAACCCGGTTTGCAGCCTTATCTGGGTAAATATTTCTTCGAGGGATGCATTTTTAACTTTCAAATTAATCGATTGAGCGTATGTAGCCGCTCTGACCTGCAATACTGTTGCAAGCAATAGAACTATTGTAAGTTTCATAACTGAGGAACGTTTAAAGAGCGCATAGAACATCCCCTGCATACGTATGCATTAGAGATATCTTACAAATAAATGTTTGGTTTGATAAACTAGCTGGCAGTTAGCTATTCCATGACAAGGGCCGCTGAGGCTTGGCCGGATACGTCGCGCGCCGCATCCTGCCTTATTTTAAGCAATAGCAATGTAGAGTAAAGATTTTACGGCATAATTGTTACCCTCCTTCCCTCGATTTTAAATTTTAAGCTTTTTGTTAATTCAATTGTCTTTAATAAATCTTCCAGATTTTCGTAACGGGAAACGGTTCCGCCGAGGCGCTGCTTCTTCACATCGCCCTCATAGCTGACATCCACATCATACCATCGTGCAATGGTTCTCATAACGCTTTCGATGCCCTCATTTTTAAAGAGGAAATAGCCGTTTTTCCAGGCAATGGCATCGTTGGGATCTACTTCGTTGATGTGGAACTCCTTATTAGTTGCCAGAACTGCCTGCTGTCCCGGTTTAAGTAATACGTGGTTGTTATTGGCGGAGAACTTAATGGAGCCTTCCAGCAGCGTAGTTTGTATGATTGGTTCATCTGCATAGGCATTCACATTAAAACTCGTTCCCAGCACTTGTACTTCAGCATCTTTAATCTTCACCTTGAATGGGTGGGATGCATTACCTGCTACTTCAAAATAAGCCTCCCCATTGACCTCCACAAGTCTTTCCGGTCCTGTAAAAGCGGTCGGATAACGTAGCGTGGAAGCCGCGTTCAGCCACACCTTTGTACCATCCGGGAGTGTGATCCGGAACTGGCCGCCCCTTGGGGTGGCTAGTGTATTATATTGAATAGAAGTAGCGGTGCTTTGCGCATCATATTTTAGCTGGCCGCCCTGTTGATGGATGGCGGTTGCGCCCTGCCGGATCACCTGGTTGCCGGTACTGTCCAATGTTACTTTGGATCCATCCGATAAGGTCAGGATGGCTTTGTGGGTGCCGGGCATCGCATTGGCGATGAGTTGCTGCGTCGCCGGATGTTTGGCCGGCCGCTGCAGCCATGCGTATGTTCCAGCCACCAAAGCGAGTATCGCCGCAGCCACCGCCCATCGATATCGCCGGGGCCTGATGGTATGCACCGGGGTCACTTCCTGGTCAAGACGTTGCTGAATCAATTGCCTGATTCCTTCATCCGGCTCTCCTTCATAGGCCCGCGCCACCAGTTCACCGTAAATCGTTTCGTCCAATAGCTGCATGTAATCCGGGTCTTCCAGCGCGATTGTCAGCCGTTGACGTTCGTGTGGCGTGATCCTGTCATCCAGGTATTTTTCCAATAGATCCTTGAATTCGTCGATGTGCATATACTATAAAGACGCACAAGTGTAAAAAGAGGGTTGCTCTCTTTAAAAAAAAATTTGGAACAGCAGCCGGAGCGCATGCCGCATAAAGGTTCGCATCTGCGCCAGGGCCTTTATCATATGGCCTTTCACCGTTTCCCGGGAAATCCCCAGCCGCGCCGCAATCTCTTCATATTTTAGTCCCTCCTGCCGGCTCAGTTCAAAAACCGTCCGGCGCTGCGGCGGCATCTGTTCTATCACCACCTGGATCAGCTCCCGGAGCTGCTTGGTCGCCAACTGCTCATCGGCCGGGGAATCGGATGCCGGCGGTAGCTGCCCGATATCGTCCGGGATCGGGACCACCAGCTTCTTTCTGAATTCACTTAGTATCCTGTTTTTGGCCATCGTATATAAATAGTGCTGCGGCCGTTCTACATCTGAGAGGGATCTGCGGTTTTTCCAGATGGTGAGAAACACTTCCTGGACTACATCCTGGGCTTTATGAGAGTCTTTCAGGTAAGCCATCGCCTGCCCATACAGGTTATTCCAGTATTGATCCGCCAACCGGGTAAAGGCATCATGATCGCCGTTCGCAATCTGTTGGAAAATATCTTTCTCTGTATGTAGGAAATTGTCTGGCAATATAAGTGCAAGCTTTGGCAGAGCTAAAAATAGATAAAAAATTTCTACCCCCTAAAAAATCAGGCGCGTTTTAATGACATATCATACAGTGAAGATCAGCATGGCCTGTTTTTAGTTCCGTGAAATGCCGGTGAGCGCCGTTGATGCGGTCAGGCTCCGTTGTGTGCAAACTCCTATAACAGGTAAATATTATTTGGCAGTGTAAACAATTTGTATTTTTTTTGTCGCACTTTCCAGCCAATGGTAGATATCTATAAAAATATAATCAACCGGCCTTCCTAGCAGGAGCTCCTTCTGCTGGCAGCATTTTGCTGCGATCATCCAACTTACCAGTATATCGTTTTTGACGCCATCGACAGCAATGTCTATGCACGCGATTTCCAACCATTAACATAATTATCAATATGATTTTTGAAAACAATCTGGCTTTCGCGCAAAGCCTGGACCGGCAAGATCCATTACACCACCTGCGAGCCGATTTCCTTTTCCCAAAGCAGCATGGTACTCCTTTCATTTATATGTGCGGCAACTCCCTCGGGTTACAGCCCAGGGCAGCACGCAGTTATGTGGATCAGCAACTGAACAACTGGGAGAACCTGGGAGTGGAAGGATGGTTTGAAGGTGAAACACCCTGGATGTACTATCACAAAGAACTGAAGGGGTTGATGGCTCATATCGTTGGCGCCGGCCCCCGGGAAGTATGCCCGATGAACACACTTACTGTCAACCTGCATCTATTGATGGTGAGCTTTTACCGTCCCACTGCAACCAGATTTAAAATCATTATGGAGGCCGGCGCTTTTCCTTCCGACCAATATGCAGTAGAGAGCCAGGTCAGGTTTCACGGCTATGATCCGAAAGACGCCATTATTGAAGTAGCGCCCCGGGTTGGTGAAGCTACTTTGCAAACAGCAGATATCCTGGCTGCTATTGCCGATAATAGCGAACAGCTTGCGCTCGTATTGTTTGGCGGTATAAATTATTTTACCGGCCAGTGGTTTGATATGCCGGCTATTACAAAAGCAGGGCACCATGCCGGCGCTGTTGTTGGGTTCGACCTCGCGCATGCAGCAGGCAACGTACCGCTGAAACTGCACGACTGGGATATTGATTTCGCATGCTGGTGTTCTTATAAATATCAGAATGCCGGCCCGGGAGGAATCAGCGGAATTTTTGTACATGAAAAACATTTTTCCGATAAATCATCCGACCGTTTTGCGGGATGGTGGGGCTACCAGGAACAACAACGGTTTAAAATGGAGAAAGGGTTTATTGCGGAGGCTGGCGCCGACGGCTGGCAGGTAAGTTGCACGCAGGTCATTCCAATGGCGCTGTATCACGCCTCTCTTAAAACTTTCGAAAAAGCCGGCTTCATCGGCCCGCTCAGGGAAAAGAGCCTCCGGTTAACGGCCTATCTGTACTACCTCATCAGCGAAGTGAATAAAACACTCGGCTTTGAACAATACAAAATCATCACACCTTCTGCCGAAAATGAAAGAGGCGCCCAGTTGTCTATCATAGCCAAATACAAAGGCAAAGAGGTATTCCAGGCACTCGTAGCCAACAATATCCTGGGCGACTGGCGCGAGCCTGATGTTATCAGACTCAGCCCGGTACCATTGTATAATAGCTTCGAGGATGTTTTCCTGACAGCAGAAAGAATGCTGACAATAAGTAAAGAACTGATCACACCAAAACAATAACAGCAGCAATGGAAATAACCGCTGAAATCAAAGACAGACTATCCCTGCTGCAGGAGAAGTACGCTGCAATGGGACAGGACATCACCGCCTATCTTGATGGCCTTCTTTATGCAGACTACCTGACGTATTGGGATTATATTCACCTGGATACATTGTTGAGCCTCCAGCATCCGAAAACTTCTTATCCGGATGAGGAGATCTTCATCATGTATCATCAGATCACTGAACTTTATTTTAAGCTTGCCCTGCACGAGTGCCGGCAGATAAGCGCCAATACCTCACTTACGCCTGACTTTTTTGCTTCCAGGCTTAAAAGAATTAATGCTTATTTCACCGCCCTGGTATCATCCTTCGATATCATGGTGGATGGAATGGACAAAGAACAATTCCTGAAATTCAGGATGTCGCTGCTGCCCGCAAGTGGCTTCCAATCGGCACAGTACCGTATGATAGAGATCTATTCAACCGACCTCATTCAGCTGGTAACACTAAGCAAAAGGGAGCAATTAAAACATGCCACACCAGCAGAACAGTTTGAAAATATTTACTGGAAATACGGCGCTTCAGAATTATCTACGGGTAAACAGACGCTTACCCTGCAACAGTTCATTGTGAAATATGCCGGACAACTCCTGCAGCTGGCGCAGAACAATATTGACCACAATTTTTCCTCGCTGTACAAAACGCTGCTCCGGCGCGGGGAAGATATGAGTGCTGTGGAAGCCGAACTCAGAAAGCTGGATCTGTTTGTAAACGTGGAATGGCCGTTATCGCACTATAAGTCTGCCGTACGTTACCTCGAACGCGACCCGGTAGACATCGCCGCCACAGGTGGCACCAACTGGCAGAAATACCTGCCGCCGAGATTCCAGAAAAGGATTTTCTATCCCTATCTGTGGACTGAAGAACAGATTGAACAATGGGGCAAATCCTGGGTAATGAATGTGTTAAAAGCTTACCGGACTTAGTATCATAACGCCTGGTCTTCACGGCGCCGGCGTGAAGACCAGGCGTTAAATTTCTCAGCCCTCCCCTTCTTTCCAGGCAGTTAATCCCCCATATACCACCGTAGGTTATTAATAACAACTCCAGGTAGCGTAAATACAACTATGAGTGTTTGCATTTTTTTGATTCAGGAAATACATCCCTATACCTTTACAGGGTCGATAACCTAAAACAAAAACATGGACACTAAAATGATCGGCAGCAAAATTGCCAAAGCGCGCAAGGATAAAAATATGTCCCAGGCGCAACTTGCCCAGCTTCTGTTTATCAGCCCGCAGGCTGTGGGGAAATGGGAGCGCGGGGAATCAATTCCGGACATCATCACTATTAACCGGCTTGCGGAAATCCTGGGTGTCGACCTTAATTATTTTTCAGAGAACTTCCAATCTGCGGACGATAGCACATTTTTAAAGACCATTGAGAATAGTAACGACACGGGCCAAACGGAGGTTCCCATCCTTCCCTCCCCGCCGGAGGAGCGGCAGCTACTGACAAACTTCAGCGGCGGCAACCTTTCAGAAAGCGACTTCACCGGCGTTACCGCGCATAAAAGAAAATTTAACGGGAGTGCATTAAAAGGCTCCGACTTTGCCGGGGCTGACCTGACCGGCAGTTCGTTTACCGGTAGCGATATACATGCAGCCAATTTTGATGGGACAAACCTGACAGACTGCACCCTGTCATCCAACGACCTTACAGGCGCAAGCTTCAACAAAACTATTCTCGTACGCACCGTATTCAGTACCTCGGGACTGGCGGGGGCGAAATTCATTGATGCAGAACTGACCGATGTAAAGCTGACCAAGACCGACCTTAGAAAAACCGTCTTTGAAAATTGCGTCTTCAAAGGCGTGGACTTTAAGTATTCCGATATGCGGGGACTACGCCTCGACGGGCAGACCTTTATCGGCGTCAGGTTCGACAAAACGGCGTTAAACGAAGCTACGTTCAATGGTGCGACACTCAGGAATGTATCTTTTCGTCCAACGTATGCCTTAACCAATAAATACTACCGTGCCATTAAAACCATCTGCTTTGATGGTGCAATGATGGATAAGCTGACCTATGCCGAACTCAAAGGCATGGGGGCCGATCTGTCGAAGGTTACATTTATATAAAGAGAGAAGTATATGCAAAACTCAATTCAAGTGAAAGGACTCCAAAAGTCCTATAAGCAGCTTCATGTCCTGAAGGACGTAGATTTCGAGGTCGAAAAGGGCAGTATTTTTGCCCTGCTCGGCTCCAACGGTACGGGCAAAACAACCATCGTCAGAATCCTCAGCACGCTACTCAAACAGGACAGTGGAAATGTGACTGTGAATGGATTCGATGTCCTTTTAAAACCAGAAAGCGTGCGGCAGTCGATCAGCCTGACCGGGCAATTTGCGGCCATAGACGAGGTTTTAACCGGGCGGGAAAATATTACAATGATTGCCAGGTTGCGGCACCTCAGCAATCCGCGCCAGGTAGCCGCTGATCTCCTGGAACGCATCGGCTTAACCGATGCTGCCGACCGCCGCGCCTCCACTTATTCAGGAGGGATGCGTCGCAGGCTCGACATCGCCATGAGCCTCGTGGGAAACCCGCCGCTTATTTTCCTCGACGAGCCAACCACCGGGCTTGACCCTGAAGCCCGGATTGAGTTCTGGAAGATTGTTAAGGAACTTTCCGGTAACGGCACAACCGTATTCCTGACCACCCAGTATTTAGAAGAAGCAGAACAGCTCGCCGATAAAATTGCCATTCTTCATGAGGGCAGGATCATCGTGAGCGGCACTTTCGCGGAACTCAAACAGCTGTTCCCGCCCACACAGGTAGAATATATTGAAAAACAACCAACCCTGGAAGAGATCTTTCTTGCAATTGTTGGAAAAAAAGAAAAATAACATGGAGACAATAAAAAACTATTTTTTTGCAGATATGAGCGTTATGCTTGGACGTTCCATGCGCCATGTTCTCCGCAGCATGGATACCATCATCACCGTCACTATCATGCCAATTGCCATGATGCTGTTATTTGTCTACGTACTCGGCGGCGCCATTCAGTCCGGTACAGATAACTATGTGGATTACCTGTTGCCCGGTATACTGTTAATTGCTATTGCAAACAGTGTCGGCTATGTATCTTACCGGCTCTTTAATGATGTACAACGGGGAATATTTGAGCGCTTCAACTCCATGCCAATTGCCCGTTCTGCTGCAATATGGGGGCATATTATGACCTCATTGGTATCTAACCTGATTTCACTCACCGTTATTATTATCGTAGCGTTAATAATGGGCTTCCGCTCGCCGGCCGGTATATTGTCGTGGCTGGCCGTGGCTGGCATACTCGCATTGTTTACACTTGCACTGGCCTGGATTGCAGCGATTGCCGGATTGTCTGCCAAATCGGTGGATGGCGCCACTGCAATTGCCTACCCGATTCACTTCCTGCCGTTAATCAGCTCAGCGTTTGTACCAACAGCTACGATGCCGGGGCCGGTTCGCGCCTTTGCCGAAAATCAACCGGTAACCTCCATAGTGGAAACCATTCGCGCGTTACTTTCAAACCAGCCGGTGGGCAATGAAATATGGGTGGCGCTTGCCTGGTGTATCGGGATTATACTTGTAGCTTATATCATTGCGATGCGCGTGTATAAAAAACAGGCGTAAATGTTTGCTTGTCCGGGCGTCGCCCATTGATAATGCCTGGCAATGCCAGGCATTATTTTACAGCCACAGGGATCAGGTTAGTGTCATTCCACCATCCATCAGGATTTCGGACAGCGCAACGACTAGATACCTTTCATTTTCTTATAGTTCTCTAATGTTTTTTCGTACTCCACCACCGTGTAATCCATTATAGTACCAACCATTTCGCCATTCTTCAACGCTTTACGTGCGCCTTCCACTGCCTTTTCTTCATTCGCTATGGCACTGGCATAGTCCCCGGCTTTAGCATAACAGCTGGCCACCGCGTCTAATGCTACCGGATTAGTGAGGTTTGGATTTGCCTCTTCGAAAGTTTTAGCTGCCCATAAGTAAGTGCTCTTATCGAAGCCATTTTTGTTATAAACCGCACTAAGTGCTATTCCTGGTACTGATTTATTCGTTTTCTGTAATTCTTTGGCAAATTCAATAGCCTGTTGCTGATTCACATAGTTTAATAATACCCCGAATCTCATTTGATCAACCATAAACTTATACTGTGGACTATCTGCTACCAGTTTGTCCATTAAACTCAGTGACGACTTGTAATCTTTGTTTGTAATAGCATCCTGTATGGGTTTAAGCGCCGCCTGCATGGTAGCCATTTCGCCTCTTCTGGCCTCAGCTTTGCGGTCAAATGAAGCCTTAAATGCTGCCATATCATAAGTTCCGTTTAAGATACCTGGCAACGTGCTATCTAATGAACCCGGGTGACCAATCCAGATAATCTGGTTATTTTTTATGATAAAGGTAGATGGAATGCCATTCTCACCGGCCGCTTTTAACCAGTTGTTCCCCATGAATTGCTCATTATTATCAGCCACCACCGAATAGCCCATATTGGCGTCATTTCCCTTTACAAACTTCTCTAACATTGGCAATGAAGATTCATAAGGTTTACCCTCCTCAACTTTTTCCCAAACCCCTACTCCGATGAAGGTGGCCTTCCCCTTATACTCTTTCTGAAGTTCGGTAAGATGTGGCATAGCAGCTTTACATGGGCCACACCAGGTTGCCCAGAATTCTAACACATAAAGATGATCGCCTTCAAAGGATTTAACCGGCTTTCCTTTAATCCACTTCGAATATTTTAGCGGTGGCGCCTGATCACCGATGGAAAGCTTGTTTTTGCTTTGCCCGGTTGCCGTTCCTGCATAGGAAAATACAAACGCTGATACCAGCAGCATCCATGCTGCTAAATTCATCTTCTTCATATTAATTTAATTAATTTTCAATGATCCTTAATAATTCTGTGTCAACGTGCTGTTAAACTGTGTAGCACTCCGGGGGAAAGGAAATATCCATAAAGGAGAGTCAGGCCGTAATATGTATTTAACCCCGTTGATAGTCCTTTCAATCGTTGCAGCATATTTACCTTCCCTGTTCCATCTTTTTAAGTTGATGAAGTTTCGCCAGGTGAATAGAAATTCTATCCGGGATGTCCTTTGCAAACAGGCCATAGCCTGCGCTTCATTTGCTGCTATAAGCTGCGTATACGGTACCATCCGGCGGATTCTGATTTTGTTCACTTCTTCCATTCCTTCCGCAATTTTATTTGTACGGATCAGGCATTCCGCTTTCATCAAAACAAGGTCTGAGGTTGTCATACCAGCCTGGTTCGACTCATAAGATGGTGCAATCCAGACAGGGATACCCGGCAAGCCAATGTACAGGTACCCATAATCATAGTTGTAAACGGCGGAAGAATCCCTGATGATGTTACCTGGCTCGTACCAATCATGCAGGATTTCATAAGTAGGTGTAAAGGTGGTTGGTAAAAAGCCGGAATTAACGGCATAGAACAAATTATCGGCTGCGCCCAATCCATTGCGAACCGGTACCCTGGAAGCCTTTGGCAATGACAGCAGCGATCTGTGATCTTCCAGTACGCTGTTATATTTCAATGCTTCTTCCGTGGCGGCAAGAGCAGCTGTATAATTGCGCATAGACATCAATACTTTTGCTTTCACCGCCAATGCAAATGCTTTGCCTATCCTCATAGCATTTTTAGGTTGATCAGGCAGTGCATCGGAAGCAAGTGCTGCATTGATGTCGGTAAGTATATTGTCGTAAACTTCTTTAACTGTATTTTTTGTGTTAACAGCTTCAAAGTCGATATCTTTTACATAGGATATCCCGCCGTCCTTATCCGCTGTTGCCGGATCATATGCTTTGGCATAAATATTAACCAGCAGGTAATGTAAATAGGCACGCTGGATATACGCTTCAGCTTTCAACTGCTTTAACAATACGGGATCTCCGCTGGCTTTATCAGCATTGGTTAATACAATATTTGCTACTGTTGAAATGATCCGGTAAAGGCCTTCATAGGGTCCATCCGTAAGCGTCAACGCTGCCCTGTCTGCAGATTCATCATAGGTAATGAGGATTTTGTTCATGGTTTGCACATTGGACGAAATAGTATTTGGTACATTATACGCATGCAAATACATGTCATTATCCAATATTGCCTGCTTTACACAGGTGAAGGCCGTACCGGAATAGTCAACATTCATCAGTAAGTCCAGATCACTTGCTCTTTTCAGCAAGTTCTGTCCTTTAGGAGTTATGTCAGTATATTTCTTACATCCGGAAGCGATAACCATTGAAATGGTGATTACCCAAAAGTAAATATGTCTTCTCATGTTCATTGAATTAAAAATTAGCATTGATACCAAAAACAAAAGAGGCAGGGATTGGTGCAGCACCGGTTTCAGGGTCTACATGTACATCTTTTTGCTTTATCCAGATGGATTTGGGATTATTTACCTGTACTCTTACTTTAAGATTGGTTGCCCTGATCTTTGACGAAACGGTTTGTGGTATTGAATATCCCAATACGATATTCCTGATCTTTATAAAGTCGGCCGGCCTCACCAGGTTGTTTGAGTAGTAATACTGGTTGTTAATTGGAATCTGATAATATTGCCCGCTTCCCGGAATATCGGTATCTGTATTTGTTGGCGTCCAGCTGTTTAACAAATAAGAAGGCAATGGTCCGTAATTAGCATACGGATAAGGCACAGGTACAGGGCGGGCCCTGTAATAATGACCTCCGTAATAAACCGCAAATACGCTCAGGCTGATTCCCTTAAATGAAAAATCATTGTTCAATCCAAAATTGATGACAGGATCCGCATTTCCGGAAAACTCCACTGCATCCGCATCATTTGCTCCCAATGTTGCTTTAGTAGCAACTCCTTTGGTGTCGTACCACTTTGGCACTCCGGTATCGTCAAGTCCGGCAAAGCGGAATGAAAACAATGAATGCACAGGATATCCAACCCTGTAGGATTCTCCGGCGGCCAATGTCAACGGATCTCTTGTTAATTCATCTACATCCGTTATTTTATTCTTATTCCATGCGCCTGTTAAAACAGATGACCACCTGAATCCATTTGCGGAGGAGGATCTTATCCAATCGTAACCAAGATTGATTTCAAGTCCGTGGTTGATCATACTGGCATTGTTTATCACCATAGAAGTAAATCCTTCTGATGGATCTAAACGCTTCTGCGCAAACAGATCAGTTCCTTTCCGTTTATACCAGTCGAATGAACCTCTCAGGCGGTTTTGGAACCAGCTGAAATCAGCGCCAATATTTATAGTAGCTGTTTTCTCCCATCTCAATCGTGGGTTAGGTGGATTTGTAACCGTTGCGTTAGGCAGTTGAGTTACCTGATTTAGCCCTGTGGTTGCCGCAAGAACCGCGGTAACATTCCTGATGTTGCCGGTAAGGCCATAAGTTGCCCTCAATTTAAGATAATCGAGTGCTGCAACGTCTTTTAAGAAAGATTCGTTAGACGCTACCCACGAAGCGCCAACTGACCACAAGGGGCGGCCACGGTATTTTTCATCTCCCCCAAAAAGGTCCGCATAATCTTTCCTCAATGATCCAAAGATATTATACCTTCTATCGTAGGTATAAGTGACGTTGGCATATCCTGAGGCAAACCGGTGCATTTCGTCACGAACCAAACTCATATCCGCGATGTCATTAAAATGATACTGTCTGACAGGATAATTGGGGTTCCAGAAAGTACCGCTGTTAATGTTGTACAGGTTGCCGAAGTTAACACTTTGTGTAGACTGGGTCTGTAATTGGTCATCATAGCCTAACAACATTCCATTTACACCATAATTGCGTGTTTGCCTGAATTCTGCACCAGCAATAGCAATGATACCGTGACTTCCAAATTCATGATCATAGTTGGCCTGCAGGCGTGCCGTATAATTGGGACTTTTCAGTTCGGAAGTGGCCAGCTTTCCTCCTTGGGGCAACAAATTCGTATACTTGTAATTACCCGCTGTGCCGGTGCGGGTGGTATATACATCCTGTAACCATCTCATTGTATAGCTTTCTGCCTCTGAATATGCAGAAACAGTTCTGCGCAAATCTTCATACTGAACCATCGGATGAATAGAAAGTCCATTAGCCAGCTTAAAGCTCATATTAAGGTAATACCTGGTGTTCAGTGTGGAGGTATTTGCAAAATCCCGTTCCAGTTCATCAAGGTGGTTAAATTTGGAAGAATATAGTCCCGGCGTTGTTTCTGTTACTGTATTATAGATATTGAACCGGTTGGTGGAATACTGTGCTCTTGTTCCGTCGGCGTTGAATAAGCTGTAGTAAGATGGTACTGAATACGGCGTTGTAGCAAATTCATTGTTGTGAGTCCTGATTTTTCCGATAATACTATTCACGCCATAGTCAATATCCAGCCACTTTGCAAAACTGTACCCACCTTTATAAAAGAGGTTTATTTGCCTGTTGTACCCGTTAATGATCCCTGTATTGTCTGTGGTATAATTTACCACCAGGCTGTTCTGGGATTTGCCATTGTTCGTGCGTATAGCAACGTTATACTGCTGAAGAACCTGGTTCAATAAGGCATTATCTTTATATTGGGTAACAAAATCATTCTTCCGGTATTCACCAAGCAGGTTATCCAACTGATTTTGATCGATTTTACCAGTCTTAAACTGATAATAAGCATATTGGACGGGAGATGCAGCATTTCCTAAAACAAGATTATTCTCGAAAGTCCCTATGGGGTTGGAAACGGTTCCGTCTCCGCCATTAAACCACCAGCTATAGTAATCTCTTTCCCAATCCACCTGCTGGGCAGGGGTCATGTAATTCTGGTAGCTATAATCCGGTTTGTTGGTAATCGTGATATTACCTGAAAACTCCACCGCAATTTTATTCTTTTCCTTTGCCTTCTTCGTAGTAACAACGATTACGCCATTAGAAGCTCTCGCACCATAAATGGCAGATGCCGCCGCGTCTTTTAATACACTAACGTTATCTATATCATATGGATTTACATCCGCAATGGATCCTTCAATTGGCAGCCCATCCACAACCACCAGGATGTTTGTATTGGCCTGTAAGGTACTGACTCCGCGAATGGTGGCATTGCCCCTGTACTGAACAAGGCCGGGAACAATACCTTCTAAGTTCTGTAATACATTTTGCGCGTTCCGCTTTTCTAATTCCTGGCTTCCAACCGTTACCACGGAACCGGTGAGATTGGTGCGGTTTATTTTCTGGTAGCCGGTATTTACTACCGCAATTTCCCTCAGTTCATTCATGGCTGGATCAAGGCGGATAGCAAAACCATCCGGGCTCGCAATATGCAGGTTTGTTATCGTCAACTCTTTTGTTTCGTATCCCAGAAACCTTATCACCAATATATCTCCCGGTGAAACATCCAAAGTAAACCCACCGTTTTCCCCGGTCATTGTCTTACCTGGCTTATTTCTCAAACTGATGGAAGCACCGGCTAAAGGTTTACCGGTTGAATCTATAATGTAGCCCTTCACAGGTTCATCCCTGATATACTCTTTTGCCGGGGTATCAGAAGGAGTGTCCGGGATTTTTTTGGAGATGAAAACCGTTTTCCCTTTGATAACATACTGGAGTGATTGATCTTTAACTACGCGGTCTAACACTTCAGTTAACGGCATATTGACAACGTTTAATGAAATTTTTGAGCTTTCATTGTAAATATTCCTGTTAACGAGAACCGCGTACCCGGTTTGTTTCTGGATAGATTTAACGATGGATTGCAATGTTAAATTCCTCCCCGAAATTGAAACGGTCTGCCCGAAACTTCTGGCGAAACATGCAAGTGAAATCGCTATTAGCAAAAAGGTAAATTTCATTCCTGGAAAAATCCTGACGCCGGCCCGAAAACGGCCGTTTTTGAAACATCCGGACACAGGACGCCCGGACCTGAAAATAATTCTTGGCATACTTCTAGGTAGTTTGGTTGATAATTGATTAGCACTTCGTTTTTTGCGATAGAGGGAATCCTGCTGAAATGACCCTAATAACCTCCGGCAACAATACTCTCTTTATATATTAGCATGCTATGGTTGTTTACTGATAATTAATTTTCTTCCCTCCAGTCTTGAATGAACACCAAGTTTTTCCAGTCCTTCCATAAGATCATTCAGCGTCACGTCCCTTGTCATATTTCCTGTTAATTCTACTTTTGGAATTCCATTTTCATAAATCACCTGGATATCGTACCAACGCTCTAACTGACGCATGATCTCCACAAATGATGAATTATCAAAATCAAAGTATCCGTTCTTCCATGCCACCACATTTTCTATTTCCTCCTGATCAAGACTTCTGATTTCGATGTTGTTTTGAGCTCGTGCAATATTGTCATGGTTCATCTGAGCTTGCTGGCCAGGTCTGATCTTTAAAAACCTGCCTCCCTGCCATCCGACTTTTACGCTTCCTTCCAGTAAAGTTGTTTTGGTGTATTGCTCGTCAGCATAAGCGTTGACATTAAAATAAGTTCCTAAAACTTCCACTTCGGTCATATCATTTACGCTCACGATAAATGGGGCATTTTGCTCTTTGGCAACCTCGAAGTAAGCTTCGCCGGTCATGGCTACTTTACGCGCCGATGAAGGAAATGCAGTAGGGAAATGAATTGAGCTGGCTGCATTCAACCAAACCATTGATCCATCCGGCAATCTTACTTTCATTTGGCGCCCTTTAGGAGTGGTAATGGTATTGTATACTACCTGATCAGTAGCGCCTTCATATACCAGGGCGCCATTTACCAATTTAGCTGTAACCCCGCCCTGAAGTGCAATGACGCCGCTTTTTATTGTGTCCAACGATATCTTCGACCCATCGGCCAAGGTAAGTATAGCCCCTTCCGTGCCCGCCTTTATCTCACTGTGGGTTATTGTTTTAGGTGTAACCGCATTTCTGTTACTGAACAATACATAACCGCCAACTGCCGCCAGTAATAGTAACGAAGCAGCTGCCATCCATTTAATTATATTGGTTCTAAGACGCACTACCGGCATCGTCTGCTTTTCCCGGAGCTCATTCCATGCCTTATTACTATCGAATTGCATTAAAATCTGCAATTCTTTTTTGAGTAAGTCTTCGTTATTCAATTCCTGGAACAATCTTTCATGCGCTTCGGAGGAAACACGCCATTGCTGCAGGTAAGCTGCCTCCTGCTCTGTTACATGACCACCATTTATGTACTTAATAATTATATCATCAATTTGCATAATACAAGATCGGTTTTCTTCCCCCACAATATATATAGGAGGAAGTCACCCAAATTCCCATGAATTTTCTAAAAAAAATTATAATTCCCCAAAAAAGACCACGAATAGAGCGAGAAGGCCTTTCTTTAAGAGTGCCGCTTTAAGCAGTTTTGCGGCAGTTTGCTTTTGGTTTAATACAGTTTTGGTGCTGATCTCTAATTGTTCTGCTACTTCGGTGATACTTTTTCCTTCAAAATATATTAGTCTGAAAACCTCGGCACAGCCTTTCGGAAGTGCGTTCAGTTGTTCATATACGGCTGAAACCACGCTGGCGCGGACTCGTTCTACATCCGATTCCCAGTCCGCTTCGTCTGCAAGATTATGCAGTTCATCAAAGGTGAACTGTTCTCTCTTTTGTTGCCCCAGAAAATGCAGACAAGCGTGGCGCGTAGCTAAAAAAAGGTAATTTTTAAGGTGGCTCAGACTCTTGAATTGTTTGGGCCGTGCAATTATCTGCACAAGTATATCAGAGGCGATATCCTTTGATTCTTCAGGATTGTCAATAATTTTGAAGGCATAGTAGCTAAGTTGCCCAAAATAGTCCTTGTACACCAGCTCAAAAGCTCTCCTGTTACCCTTTTCAATAAGAGATAACAGCTCCGTCTCCTCAATTGACTTAATTCCTGACAATTATATGTTTTTTTCCAAAGCTGCAAACTATAATAAAAATCCCAAAATAAATAATACCGGGGCCGGATTAATGCTGAGCGCCTGGTTGATGGATAAAGGCCGCCGGTGGTACAGGTCTCACTTTGCCAATCTCATTCCTCTATGTATCGCCATGCAAATGCTACCCAGTCCTCTACAGAACTGTCAAGATAGATATCCGGCTGGATGCCGATATTGTCCACCGGGTAGTCCGGCAGGCGCATTGCGCGATAGGTAGGCATGAATACCTGGTAACCCGGGCATCCGAAATCTACCAGGTAGGCATTGCCGTAATCCAATGCACCATAACTGGGTACGCCCAATACCTTGACCTTCCTGCTCTGCTTTGCGATGAACAAAAAGTACTCGGCCGAACTTCCTGTTCCCTTATCTGCAAGAATAACAACCTGCCGGGGACTTTTAGCGGCCGGCTCAACGTTTTCGATATACACAGGTTTACCTGCATCGCTAAAGTTCACGAAATGACCCAGGTTCTTTTTTAACTGATCTATTTGTTTGTCGATTTCATCTGTTGGGGTATTCTTATCCAGGCTCTTTTTGTATGCCTCGAGATTTCCGATATAAGTTTGCGTAGCCAGGAACTCCGCCCCGGTGTTGCGTATTGATTTTCCGGAGATGTACGGAAGAAGTTTCTGATAAGCATCTGTAGTTCCCCCGGGATTGCCACGAAGGTCGATGATCAGGTTCTCGCTACCTTCAATTTGTGTTCTGTTCTGCGAGATCAGCTCATCAATTTTTTCCAGGTACCGGTATTCAAAACTTGGCAATTTAAGGATCGATGTCCTGGTAGATAGTTTCCTGAAATAAAAACCCGCAAGCTCCTTTAGTTTTTCTTCCAGTTGGGCTGCGCTTGCCGTTGGTGCCGGAAGTTCCCTGACCAGCGCCATACCAACAGCGTCCAAAAACAGGATACCCTCCTTATGCATGGTATAACGTCCCTTTTTCTTCGACCGGTCAAGCATTGAATACTCAAAAGAACCGTCCGGAAACAACCTGAACTTTATATCTCCTGCTTTCCAGGATGCAGATTCTGCCCCGACAATAAACCCGGTATATTCATTTCCACTCAATTTTTTGATCCCAATCCTGTAGCCTTCTGTAGACCATACCCCTTCCAGCGGATCCTTTGTGAGCTTAATTTTATCCTGAAAACCCCTGATATCGAAGGATATGGATTCTGCAGGGCCACTGTTACCTGAAGAAAAAGGAGATCCGTTTGAACCCACCCATAAATGGGGATCTTTGAAGAAATCGGTATACCTCTTTAGTATTTTTTCACAGCCAGGCTTATCTGCTGTTTTAGCCTCCCTGGTCAGATGCTGTTTTAGTTCTTCATAGGGCAATCCTTCCTTCGTTTTGTCCGCAAAACCCGGATATTCGGTCTCCACTTTCCTTACCAGTTTTTCCAATGTCGCCGCGCAGTTGCAGCCTGGTTGCTGCGCATATATCGAAAATGAAAACATATTAAAAGCGAGACAAAGCAGCCATTTCTTCATATTAATATCTATTGATCGAGCCGCAAATATAGCTCCGTCACTATGGCTAAAATTGTAAAAATGTAAACTGCTAGATAAACAGCCAGATGGAGGCGCTGTCTGTATCCACCTTCTTAAAGAAAGTATAGGGGTTAACGTTGGTAAGTTGTTTAAAGTCCTTTATCAGGTGTGATTGATCATAAAAAAGGCTCTCATAAGACAGTTCAGTAAGGTTCCTGACATCTCTCTGTTTTGCTATCGCCTTTCTAAACCGGTGGATCCTGTAGAATTCTGAAGGCGATTTACCGACGTTCCTGGTAAAAAGCCTGTTGAGATATTGTCTCGAAAAGTTATTGTTACGGGCAATCTCCTCTATCTTCAAACCAGATTCGATATCGGATATAATTCTCTCCATCAATCCGGGTTCCCGTGGATTGAGTTTTGAAATCCAGTAGTCTTCCAGGCTTTTCCGCTGAAGGTTCCTGTCATCTTCAAGCAGGATCTGCTTCATTGCCGGTATAAAATCGGCAAAGGGATTAAAATCCACCGCATTTTCCTGTTCAAAAAGCTCGTGGGCATTATCCAGGAAATAATTGATGGCCAACGGCTTGAAATAAATCGTAATCTCGTTTACCCCGCCCTCAAATATAACTTCGATCGGAGCGATATACCGCGATACAAAGTTGGCTACAATGTTCTCCTGCCGGGAAGGTCTGACGGTGATTTTGTTACTCCCTGCTTCAATTTCAATATCCCGGCTCACTGATACGATAAAGTAGTTGTTCGGAAATGTCCAGTAATGTAGCTGTTCGGAATTTTTACCGGGAGAGATAAAATAATAACCCTCTATATATCTTTGTAAGATCTCATCTACCGGCCTGTAAAATTCCATTTTCATCTTCCAGTTAAATTTTTATTCTTGTCCCGCATCATGAGCGCAGGACCCGCGTGTATGTTTTTTTAAGGAGATGCAAATATAACATTTAGCAGGAAGAAACGGTCTGCCAGACGAAGCAGCACAGTTTGCTACTTTGTATTTTGTTTAAACGATAAATGCTTTGAAAAGAATTGCAGCATATTTTCTTCAATTCTATTTGCAATGCGGTTGATATGGTCACCTTCATAAATTTCGAAGAAATGTTCGATCCTGTATTTGCTTAGTTCTTCATCCAGCGTTTTAATACTCTCTGCGATGGCCCTATCCTTATCGCCCGCATCAAAACCGATAGACTTTAATTTTCTGATGTTATAGATATACTGATCCAAATTGTTTAATGGACGGTTCGCGTCCCACTTTTGTAATATTTGCGGCTGTAAATTCCCATTCTTTACCGGAAGATCAAGATAAAATGGTGGATTTCCCGGATTGGGCGACCAGGCCGCTGCAGACGCAAAGAGCGCTTTAGTGAAAAAATCTGATTTCTGAAATTCTTCTATCGTCTTAATGCTGTCTGCCCGGAGAAGTTGTGGCAGCAAGGTTTCCGATGACATCGGCGGAGAGTTCAGGCAACAGGGGCTCAGCAGGTATACCGTTGAAAATACGCCAGGATTCTTCTCCCCGATCCGTAATGCGCCGTAGCCGCCCATTGAGTGGCCGCATAAGCCCCTGCTCTCTTTCTGTGCAAGGGTGCGGTAGTGACTATCAATATAACCTACCAGTTCGCTGGCTACAAAGTCTTCCCAATTTCCGGTTGTTACTGAATTGGAATACATACTTCCCTGGAAAAGTGTATAGGCATCGGGAGTAACCACAATCATTTCATGACCCGGGCTTTGGGAAAACGCGGTATCCAATATGGGGGGCAGCGTCATCCAATGCTTTTGAAATCCATAAAATTTTGCATCATTGTCCGTATAGCCATGCAGGAAATAAACCACCGGATAGCGTTTCTTAGTACCGGAACTATAGCCGGCAGGCAGGTAAACAGATACATAGCGGTCGGCACTGTCGCCACTGAGATTACCTTCCAGCAACTTGCTGTGAATTTTTATCCGCTGTACCGTACCCCTTGCAATTTCCGGCTGCTGCGCCAGGCTTTTCACGGAACAAGACAATAATATAAAGACGAAAGCAATAGAAAGAGAGGCCAGGTATTTTATCATAAGACTACAATTGGGTTATAATTAGCGGAGGTAATATACAAATTTGGACACCAAAATGTAGCATGGGGTTGCCCACAAAAAAACAAAAAAAGCTAAGCGCCGGTAAATACTCCTATTTACGGGTGATTCCCCTTTGAGACACAGGGGCGTTTTAAAGGATATAGTTATATTTTACTCTGCAGTTGCAGGATCAATAATGGCAGCCACCTCACTGATAGTGTTGGCTGGAAATCCGCCCTGTTTGGCGTGTTCGCGGATCATTTCTTCATTAGGGGCAATATAAACACAATAGATCTTATCGGTTGTCACATAACTATGCACCCATTGGATTTGTGGGCCCATATTACTTAGTACACCGCAGGAAGCTTGTGAAATTGCTTTTAATTGTTCTCCTGATAATTTACCTGCACCAGGGATTTCGCGTTCAATAACATACTTAGGCATAATTTTAGTTTTAATGCTGATCCTATGACAGTTAAATCTTGCTCGTTGTAGGGGCTTTTACAGGTTTGGCATTTTAGGAATAGCCAATGGAGTAACATATCCTAAATGTAAGCAATTATTTTAAGATCCGCCGGATTTCCCTGATGGTCATGCCTGTATATATGCTAACTCTGCCGATGGGCCAACATATGATTGTTTTAATGAGTACTTTTTTTTAATAATATCGTAACCTACATTACAAGAAGCGGGGAAATTTATGACGCAAAATGTGAAAGTGATTTTTTTTGTTTTATTAATGTTCTGCAGCTTCCTGGCTGGTGCCCAAACCACGAAGGATACAGCTAAAAAGGAACAAAAGACGGTATATTTTTTTAGTGGTATCGGGGCAGACTCAAGTATCTTCATGAACCTGAAACTTCCGGGCTACCATAAAGTTTACGTCTCCTGGATCCCTGCGTTGCCGGATGAATCAATAACGGAGTATGCCGGCAGGATAAAGAGCCAGATCACCGTTGAAAATCCGTATATAATCGGTCTTTCTTTTGGAGGCATCGTGGCGGTGGAAGTATCCAAACAGATAAGGGTAAAGAAAATGGTATTGATCTCTTCGGTCAGAACAAAAAAAGAGTTGAACAAAGTGCAGTTTTTTTTCATAAAACTGGGACTATACCGGATCATTCCCGCGTCATTAATAAACCGTACCAATTTTCTTACCTATCGCTACTTTGGCGCCCGGTCACAGAATGACAAAAAAGCGCTGACGAAATTATTGAAAGATACAGATGTCACCTTTTTTCGCTGGGCACTGAAAAGCATTGGTCATTGGAATAATAAAGAAGCGCCTGAAAAAACTATTCAAATTCATGGAACCGCCGACAGGGTAATAGCCAGCAGACTTGTGCATCCCGATTATCGCATTAAGGGCGGAGGACATCTCATGGTTTTTAATAAAGCGGATACCATTAGTAAAATCATCATAAATTACTTTCGTGAATAATGTTTTACCTGCCGGAAGGTAAATGCGTGTTTGGAACAATTCTTTCCTGAAAAGCAACAGCCAGGCAAGTGCCCGGCTGTTACTGTTGCCTATCACGATAGCAGTATTTTTTATTTGAGCATTTTTTCAAGCGTTTTTTCCAGTTGCTCACCCCGGAGGTTTGTAGCAATGATGATCCCATTGGGGTCTACCAAAACATTGTCAGGGATACCCGTAACCGCGTACGCCATTGCCGTTGAATTGTTCCCTTTTAAATCCAATACCTGCGTCCAGGGAAGCTTATCTTCTTTCACTGCTTTTATCCACTCCTCTTTTTTAGCATCTACCGAAATACTCAATACTTCAAAGTTCCTGCTTTTGAATTGATTGTAGGCACGTAATACGTTGGGATTTTCGGCTCTGCATGGTCCACACCAGCTGGCCCAGAAATCAACCAATACATATTTGCCCTTGTAGGATGCCAAAGATACGGGTGTTCCCTCTGCGGTATTTAGTGTAAAATTTTTTGCAGCATTACCGATTTTCTTCATGGAGAACCCTGCAGACATTGACTTCAAACCAGCATATACGGAAGTTTTACGCATACGCTCACTTAATAGGTCCAGCATCCGGTTAAAGGTGGGTACATCTCCATTACTTTGCTCCCCGGTTAAATTAAGACTGAAGTAGCTATCCGGATGCTGCTCTACAAAACGCAATTTCAAATCACTTATCTGTTTCAACAACTGTTTTTCAGCTGCTGAGGGCTCTCTCTCCACAGTCTTTTCTGCGTTCTCATCGTCCTCATCGTTACTTTCATTTCCTCTTTCCATTCCTCTTATCGAATCCAAAGAACGTTTGAGCGCATCCTCCCTGGCTCTGAATCCCTCATAAACAGCTTGTTTCTCCCCCTCCACCATTACATCATTTATTGTTTCGCCCTTAATGGTTACGTCACCCTCCAGGAAAAAACTCCTGGCGCCCATTAAATGCATATTAGGCTTTACCCACGACCAAAATGCAGTATCCAACATGGTCAGGGTAGGATGGCGAGGGATGACTTTAAGCAAGGCATCCGCCGGACGACCAGAACCTTTGAATTCAAAAGTGCCATTATTTGAAACCTGTTTCAGTACTTTCCCGTCATATTCGAGACTGATATCAGCAGGTATATTAAGTCCGGATAATTTTCCCTTAACCGTAAAATTCTGGCTATTGGCAGTAAGCATTGCTGTCAACGCGTAAACTAATATTAGCAACTTTTTCATAATATTTTTTTTGCCTGATTGCTACTGAAGATCGCAATCTGATGATAGTAAATGGTATATTAAACGTGTATTGATCCTTATTTAAGCAACTGTGAGAGTTTGGCGTCCAAAGCCTCTCCTTTCAGATTTCTGCTTACAATTTTTCCGTTGGGGTCAATCAAAAAACTCTGCGGAATTTGTGTAATCCCATACATTTTTGCCACTTGATTAGAAGCAGTCTTCAAATCGATGACCTGCGTCCAGGGCAGTTGATCCTCTTTGATTGCTTTCAGCCAGAGATTTTTTTGTGTATCGAGCGAAACAGCCAGGACCTGAAAATTTTTATCCTTGTACTTATCGTAAGTATTTTTCAGCTCAGGATGAGTTGCTCTGCATGGACCGCACCAGCTTGCCCAAAAATCAAGCAATACATACCGTCCTTTGAAAGAAGCCAGTGATACCGGTTTACCTTCCGTATCGGGAAGTGTAAAATCTATCGAAGGTTGGCCTACATCAAACTTAAGGGCTATTTCCAGTTCCTTTTTAAAAGCGATACCATCTTTTGTCTGCTGCATTCTTTTGCTTAAGCCGCCAAACAATTGTTGAGCCCTCGTGGGTTGCATCTTTACAGAATTATATGTCAGCTTATCCAAGCCAACATAACTGTCGGGATACTGCTTAATCAATTTGGCGATATCCTGTTCAGTATCCATACCGAAATTTTTGGGATCCTGTTCCCGGGCGCTATACTCCCGGAAAATCTTCTGCTCTTTACCTGTGCTTATGATCTTTGCGGTACCACTTTTATCAAAATCGACCGTGATAGCATTTGGGTCCATATAAAAGAATGCAGCGTATTCTTCTTCTCCGGGTGAACCAGGAGTCATCAAATCTATCACTACCAGCTCAGGTCTCCGGGTATTTCCTTTAAATCCAAAGACTCCATTCTTAATGTTAACGGTATCACTTTTAGCATCGCCTCCATATGTCAATACTGCACGGGTAGCAGATATATTGGGAGCAACTTTCCCCTTAATATTAAAACTCATCTGTGCAAACACGGATGTAGTCATAAAAGAGGCTACTGTCAGAAAAAATAATCTATTCATATGCATGTTTTATCTCTCATTGATTTTTGATTATCCTTATTTGAGCGCAGCGCGGATCGCATCCATATCATGTCCGGGACTGGCAGCCGGGATTTTCCATGGTTTTCGTTTTTAGCGCTTTCAATTAAAACTTATCAGTCAGCATTTTTCCGGGAAAGGATTTGCGCGCTGATGGACTAAGCTTCTCCATTGCTGCTTTATACCTCTTATCCTCGTCCTGCCTGGCCAGATAAGTGTAAATCACGTAAGCATTGATGTCCGAAGCGGGATTTTCTTCCAGCCACCGCCAGGCTACTTCCAGGGTTTTATCACGGGCTTCCTGATCCACTTTGGTTTCCCTTTCCAGGAAAGCTTTATCTTTAAAAAGACCTTCATAAGAACCTGTGCTGGCCATCAGCGCCATAGCGGTATCGTAAATCGCTTTCTTTCTGCCGAACACCTCCTGACTTTCCATTATCTCCGTGAACCGGGTATAATCTTTCATATACCCATCATTACCTGAAACGACAGCCTTTTTAAGTTCGCCACGTTTCCCGGTTAGCCGCACTATTCCTGCATCCAGGTACAATGTCCGGTGTTCAGGATTTTGTCCGATTAACCCTACCCGAAGCACATAGATACCTGCGCCGGGAAGTTTGGTTTTAAACCTGAAAGCATCATTGCTTACAACCGCAGTATCATGAAATCTCTTTCCTTTCAGATCAGAACGGGGCCGGAGGTCGGTTAAGATTACTTTTGTACCAGGTTGCAGGTCCTTCAACTCCCCGGTAAATTCCAATTCCTGTGCATTCGTAGTGATGGCTGTTAAAACCAATATCAACAATGGGATAATTTTCATTTTGCAATGCTTTAAAAGATAAATTCTTTGAGCCATGTTTTTTACCTGCCATATTTTTCAAACAGATCCTGCAACATTTCATCTGTAACATCATGACCGTTTCCGGAAAAGCGAACAATGCCCTTAGGGTCGACTATGATCATATGGGGTATTCCAACGATCTTATAATCGTCGTTCCACGCTTTGGCCTTTTGCATCATACTGTAAAATTCAATGGGAGCTTTTTCAAAAACATATACGTCCTCCGGCGCTTCATTTGTAGTTGAGGCAATGAATGCTATCTTATCTTTGTATCTGCGATGCAGTTCATTAACATGAGCAAACCCGGAAATGCAGGGTCCGCAATGGGTTCCCCAGAAATCCAGCGCCACAAATTTCCCTTTCATATCCGGTATCTCAGAAAGCCACTCTTCCACTTTCAATGCCGGCGCTTTCGTACCAACAGGCAGTCCTCCTATCATTTTTGACACCTTTTTTTTCCCGGCTTCACTTTTCGATTGAGCATGAGAACAGGTAACTGCTCCAAGAAGGAGCAATGCCAATACTATTGTTGTTTTCATTTGTATATTTTTTTAGTATTCTGCTATTGCCGGATCATTTTTCCAAACAGTCTTTTAATTAAGGGTTCTCAATAAGTAACGGATGCTGAGAGGTAAGTTTTCTTCCAAACTTCAACACTAGCCGCTCCGGAGTGAGGGTATAAGATTCCACTACATCGCCGGTAACTGAATACAGTTTATGGGTATAATTAATTGTATTGCTATAAACCGGATCTGTAGATAAACGACGTACATCGTACCATCTCATACCTTTTAAGGCAAATTCCCTGATCCGTTCTTCCAGGATAAAGCGGACCAACTGCTGCTGATTAGCCGCAATGCCGGCCGGAACAGCAGCCGCCGCAGCAGGCATCCGGTTGGCCCTTAGTAATTCCACATCGGCTTTTGCACCTGCCAAATCATTTGCACGTGCTTTCAGTTCAGCACGCATTAAATACATATCCGGCAAACAAATTCCTACTTCTGCACTAAATCTTGGATAGCGTCTCATTCCATTGGGAAAAATAACCGTTCCAAAAAGTTCAGTATTCGAATAGATCTGTAACCTGAAATCAGAGGGATCATAAAGGGCTGCAACTTCCGGTCTGCATACAAATGCATTGGCCGAGCCAATATAAAAAGCGCTTAAACTCATATTCAATATACTTTCCTGATCTTCTCCCAAAAAAGAATTTGGCATTAATGCAGGTCCAAAATATGCAGGATCAGCTGGTTGCCAGGTTCCATCCGGACTAAGCGTAACATTATAATCGTATAAACCGACGGGTTTTGTTGCTCCTGTTAAGGCACTGAAAGCCTTATCCAGGTGCTCACGGGATGCGGTATAATTATGCATGTAGAGATAAACTCTTGCAAGAATTCCTTCGGCAGCAGGCTTTGATATTTTAAGTGAATGGGAGAAAGGTTTCGATAAATTTGGTAATGCCTCCGTGATATCATTGATGATGAACTCATAAACTTCCTTTACAGTAGCCCTTTTATAATCAGTTTTGGTTACATCAGCAGCAGTAATAATCGGTACGCCCCAATCAGTAGCTGCTGTTGCCTCATTGTAAGGCTTGCCAAAATCATTTAAAAAGAGCAAATGGCAAACCGCCCTGCCTACCTTAGCTTCCGCCATGATCTGGGCCTTTTGTTGTTCAGTGCCGCCAGTGGAAGCATCTATCTCTTCAATGATCTTATTAAAAGCATAGTTCGATTTAAGATACCCCATTTCCGGCAGGTCGTCCGGCAGCAAGGCATCGCCAATATATTTGAACAGGCGCTGCCTGTATACAGATGCCCCGCCAAAATAGCTCTGCTGTGCAGCCACCTCGTCTCCCAGAAACCCCGCGGCTGTTGAAGGGTCTACTTTAGTGGTGTTCAGCAATGCTTCATAATCCTGGGTGGCCTTTGCAATAAGCGCCCCTTTAGGTTCTACTTCCAGGTATCCTTTTTTACAGGAGGCCGTAACTACAATCACTGCTGTGAGAAAGAGTAAAATATATCGTCTGTTTGGAATACGCATAATTTGAATGTTTATCAGGCCTAAAATGAAACATGTGCACCCAGGGTAAGGCTACCCTGACCAGTACGTAAGGTTCTACCGGATCCATAGAGTCCGGAATTCTGGAATTCCGGGTCAATTCCCAGTTTATTTGCTTTCCACAGCATCAGGTTTGACACCTGTGCCCTAAAGGTTATTGCCCGGACCTTCAGCTGGTTGATTAATTTTTCGGGAAGATTGTAAGCCAGTGTTATATCTCTCACTTTAACAAATGAGGCATTGAACACATTAATGTTGGCAGCAGTATAGTAAGTGGTATTTCTATCGCTGTTCTCAGCCTTGTTGCCTATGTAGCGGGGAATATTTGTTTTGTTCTCATCTCCGCGGACTTTCCACCTGTCGGCAAATTCTGCATGAACGTTGTCATACATTGGTTCGCTCCAAAACGTATTAACATCACGGAACATCACATGACCCAGGTTGTACACCAGGTTAATGTTTAAAGAGAAATCCCTGTAACTAAAGCCATTTGATAATCCACCAGCCCAAAGCGGTTGCGTGGTTCCCATAAATTTTACATCTGTTGCCTTTGAAGCAACAGGATCAGTGGTGATGGTTCCATCTGCGAGCCTGATTTGCGGATCCCCGTTGTTGTTCAGTCCTGCATAATCAAATGCGAACAATGAAAAAGCAGGATAGCCTGCCACATAACGCTGACTGATCATTTCCGTTCCGGTGGCAATTGTACCCAGGGATTCTATCCGGATAACATTGTTTTTATTATAGCCCAGGGTGAAATTAGTACTCCAGAAAAAATTCTTACCAACCACATTAATCGAGTTCAAACCAATTTCAAACCCCTTATTTTGTATGGATCCCAGGTTCCCTACCACATTCTGATAGCCTGAAAAAGGACTCACCGGCAGGTTACCCAACAGATCTGTTGTATTTTTGATATAAGCATCTATGGATCCGCCTAATCTTCCTCCAAGCAAACCAAAATCTACCCCGGCGTTTTTAATGACGGTACTCTCCCAGGTTAGTTTATCGTTACCCGGCGTGCCGATAATCAGCCCCATACCTGTTACATAATACGGGCCTGCATCCGCTTTTAAAATATCGTAAGATGCAGCTGTACCCGGTTGCGGCGCATTTCCTGCAACGCCGTAAGTAGCCCTCAGATCAAGTCTGTTTAACCAGTCATTACCCGGCATAAATGACTCTTCACCAAGTCTCCATTTTCCGCCTATACTCCACACCGGTCTGTTTTGTGCAGATTTATCCCTGCCAAACAAATTGCTCTGATCATTTCTCCAGCTACCATTCAGTGTATATTTACCCATGTAGCTGTAACTCAGGTTTGAATAATAAGAGCTGGTTCTGACTACAGGTGATTCTCCCCCGGTAAAATTCTGATCTAAAAATGTAGAGGCATTGGTTATTGTACCATCCACTCCGGCGTTTAATGTTTTGTAATCTATCGGCTGTCCAATCTGCAGTTTATCGTCCCAGCCTCTTATAATGATCTGTGTTGCTCTTCCATACTGTGAAGTAGCCTCTTGTCCGGCGAGCACGGTTAACTGATGTTTTTGCCAGTTCTGATCAAAAACAAGCTGGTTCCTGATGGAGTAATTTTTCAGGTAGGAGTTATTCTCTGTTAGTCTGCCGCCACTGTTTGGCAGATAATAAACAGGGGCTTCTCCGGGCACCGCCACGGTAAAGTCCAGCAATTCCCTACGCACGGTATAACTGTTGGCGTCCAAAAACCCTGTTGCGTTGGCCGACAAAGTATTGTACCCATAGTTTCCTTCAAAACGCAGGTTTTTCAGAATCTTAACGGTACCTCCTCCTACTATCCTGCTGTATAGCTGGTCACTTTTATTATAGCCGAGGTTACGCTCATTGAGCGGGTTATATTCAAGGTTAATCCCGCTCCGGTTCTGATAATCCAGTCTTCTTGCGTCGCTGAAATCCCCCATATGATTAATGGTTAAGGGATTACCGGCAGCATCTTTGAATAACTGATAAGGAACAAAGTTTGGACTTAACGATATATCAATGGGAGATGAAGTTTGGCTATTACTAATATCGGTAATCAGGAAAAGCGAGATGCTTTTGTTGAGAACAAGATCCTGGCGAAAGTTGATTTTATAAAGATCATCCTTTTGACCGGGTTGATTTGATCTGGTTCCGGTATAACTGACGGATCCATAAAATGCATACGCCTTTCCCCCGCCGGATACAGAAATGGTTTGGTTGGTCAGTGTGGCATTCCGGTAAAAAAGGTCTGCAATTTCACCTGTGTTGTTTATGGCAGCCAGGCTATCCAGGCTTTTGGCTTCCTGCGCAGCGGAAATCAGCCCGGCCTCCCTGTTGTACTGGATAACCTGATGAGGGCGTAACGCTGCTAACTGTGATGCCAAACCAAAGGGATAACTGACTTTACTCTGCTGAAATACCTCTCCGGAGGCGGTAATGAAATCCCTGCTGTTCAGTCTTTGGATATAGTTCAGGTCCGGCTTTCCCTGAAAATTTACAAATCCATCATATTCAATACTCAGCTTATTACCGGCTTTCCCTTTTTTTGTGGTAACCACGATAACGCCATTAGCGGCCCTTGTACCCCATATAGAAGCGGCCGTTGCATCTTTTAGCACCGTAATATCTTCCACATCCTGTGTATTGATAGCGGATATATTATCCTGGGGAACACCGTCGACCACAATCAACGGGCTTCTGCTGGCGCCGCCTGGCACGGCGTTGCCAAACTCATCATATAGGCCAATTGTTGCCAGTCCCCGTACTAAAAAAGGGTTCTGACTGGCACTGGGCGCGTTATTCACAACCAATCCGGGTACAAGTCCATCTAATCTCGAAAGGATATTTGCACTACCGGAACGGTTCTTCATAATATCCAAACTAGGTTTGGAAAAAGAACCTGCACTTCGTTCCCTTGAAATTTTCTGGTACCCGGTAGAAACTATTTCCGCAGCTTCCAATACTGTTTCAACTGCATTGAGTGTAATCTTTATGGCTTCCTCGCCGGTGATTTTTACTTCTTTCTCTTCGAAGCCAATGTAGCTTACTACAATAACTGCCCCCGGTTCAACAGCTATCTGAAAGTTCCCCTGCTCATCGCTGACGGCGCTTACCTTTTGCCCTTTTACCCGGATTGTTGCGCCTATCAATGGTTGTTTGTCGTCGCCCAAAACAGTACCGGAAACCTTTATGGGAACGACCAGATCCGATGCCTTCACCGGCTTCTCCCGGTATTTGATTAAAATATTTCCTTTAGAAATTTCGTAACTCAGCTGCTCCTGTTTCAGAACAGTTTTTAAAAAATCTTCTACAGGCATATTACGTGCCTCTAAGGTAACGGGACCGGCGTTTTTGATTTGTTCACTATTGTAAAAAACGCTTAAACCGGTTTGCTTCTCAATAATTTTAAAAACGTTTGATAAAGGCATTTTCTTTGCGCTCAAAGTGACTGATTGAGCTATGGCTGATGCCTGCACCTGAAAAAAAGCGACAGTTAGAAAAACGATTGTTAGTTTCATAGCTAACAGTATTTTGGTTGATAGCCCCGGCCCCGTGCGTTCATTCGGAGATACACCGGCTCCTGACGGCTGGTTTAAAGCAGAAAATTGCATAACTTTGTCCTGGTTTGGTTGATAAATAAGCAGTTCTTCTTCGAGTGAAAATTGTTTTTATTGGTTGACCAAATAATCCTACCGGAGATGTTACCAGCATCTTCGGTTTTTTATTTGATCCCCCTGGTTTACTTACTATGAAATTGTAATGGTTGTTATGGCACAGGAATTAATATCTCTGAAATCAGTTATTCAATATAACCAGCCTGTTGTTAGCTTCCAGCCTGTAACGCAGGCCCACTCCTTCAAGGAAATGCAGCACCTCAGACAAAGGTAAATTCCTTTTAAAAGTACCTCCAAACTGAATTTCACGAACAGGCCGTTCATACACAACCTGTATATCATACCATCTTGCCAGTTGCCGCATGGCTTCTTCAAACGGCTTATTATCAAAATTAAATACTCCATTTTTCCAGGCCAGGTCCTGTTCAAGATCGGCAGCCATCACTTTACCGGAGCGGTAAGCTTGTCCCGGTTTCAATACCGTGGATCCAATTTTCACGCTTCCTTCCAGCAACGATATTTTATCTGCAACCTCATCAGCATAGGCATTTACGTTGAAACTGGTGCCAAGCACCTGGATGGTGGTTCCCCTGGTTTTTACGAAGAAGGGTCTGTTGTGATCAGGCGCTACTTCCAGGTAAGATTCGCCGGAAATCTCTATTGTTCTGTGCCCGGTGAATGCAGTAGGGAATCGCACACTCGATGCGGCGTTTAGCCATACTTTGGTGCCATCGGGTAAGATCAGTTGATATTGCCCCCCTTTTGGCGTACTGACTTTATTATACAATTGCTCTCCACCGGTGTTCCGGCCTTCATATGCAAGCATGCCTGCATCCCGCTTAATGATCTTTAAACCTCCCTGGCTGGCGAGGGATCCGTTGGCTGCGCTGTCGAGAACAATAGTGCTGCCATCAGACAACGTCAGCGTAGCCTTATTGCCCCCCGGAAGAATATCCGGCTGCACCTTTGAAGGAACGTGGGTCATTTCTTTTTTGGGCGACTGGTGCCTCAAATATAATACGGTTGCGGCTCCGGCCAATAGTAGAATCATGGCTGCATAACGGAGCCAGGTGCTTCGGAGCGGGAAAGGAGAACGATGATTAACCGCAGACTCAGTGTCTGCGGTTAGAGGCAACAAACCAGTGGTTGGTTCTGATTTCAATATTGCTGATAGTATTTCTGCAGTTCTTTCTTCCGGGATTTTTTTCAGACCCACAGGGTCCATTTCTAATTTATCTAATATCTCTACAGATAACCACTCATGATAGCTGTGATTCTGCAACATGAGCGCAAACTCACGCTCCTCTTCCGGAAGAAGGGTGCCTTCTACATATTTATCCAGTAGTTCAAGAAAATAATGCCGTGTATCCATCCGGAAGTTCCCCTTTTAATACTAAAGACCGGCAGGTGTCATAAATGGAGTACAGGGAGCGCAAAAAATTTTTAATAATTCATTAAAATAAATAAAATTATAAAAAGGTCGCCCCGCTGTTTAAGATAAGACCGGATACCCTGCCGGGCCCTTTGCATATGAGTCTTTACAGTTAAAACCGAAATGCCGAGACGGTCTGCAATAGCCTCGTAGCTTAACTTTTCCTGTTTGGCCAGGGAGAATACCATCCTTTGCTGCTGCGGAAGAGAAAGGAGCGCTTCATTCAGCACCAGGAGCAGCTGCTCCTGGTGCTGCGCTATTTCAGTTATAGGCTGGGTTGGACCGGCCTGGCTGCCCCAGGCATGTTCCAGCGCTTTGTTATTTGCCCATTTTTCCAGGTATTTGATCACCTGGTTCCGGCTGAGAATAAATAACCAGGACCTGAAATCGTCCAGTTCCTCCAGTGACTCCCTCTTTTTCCAGACAGTCAGAAATACTTCCTGAACAATTTCCTCTGCAATCGTATCGTCCTTTGAATAAAGTCCGGCAACGTGATAAACCCTGTCCTTATATTCCAAAAATAATTGTTCAAATGCCTGGTGAGAACCAGCGGCCACCTGCCGGAGCAGTTCTTTTTCGCTATCTTTCTGTAAGTACACCAAATGCAGTGTTTATTGGTTGGAGGGTAAAGTTATAGGAAAATAGACACATGTCAGGTGGTTTTACATAGGAAGGTATAAAAACAAACCGGTAAACGATACTCCGCCTGTAAGCTCCCAACTGCTCAGCACTACATAAACTCCGCCTGCATACTTAACAATACTAATACCACCACTAACTTATCTGCCACAAATTTCTCACGCAGTACCTGGTTTGCCAGGCTCAGGTGTTTCTCGATTGCTTTTACACTCACCTTTAGCTGGTCGGCAATTTCCTGGTGCGTGTAACCATGTTGCTGTTTGAGGAGGAATATCTTACGGCGCTTCTCCGGTAAGGTGTTAATCACTTCATGAAAACTACGCCATCCATCTTTAAACAGGAAGTCTTCTTCAAAAGATACAGAAAGCGGTTGCTTTTCATTAAAGGCGGCATCGCGTAACAAACGTCTTGCTTCTTTCTGATTATGATTCACTACAATACGGTAAACATAGGTGCGTAACAAGGGATAGATCATGGCATCGTCCTTCAGCGAAGGCAGGTTATCCCATACCTTAATGAAACACTCCTGTACAAGGTCTTCCACTATAAGGGGATCTTTAGTATATCGCTTTACAAAATGATAAAGGCGGTCCTTATTCTCCAGGTAGATCCGCTTAAACCTTTCCTCCAGGTGAAGTGATTGCGTGTCCATATTGCTGATGCTTCCCGTTATCCGGGAGCCACAAAGTTGGAAAAGATTTATCTTTTGTTGCTGCTCCGGTAAAAGATAATGATTAATTCATACACCATCTTCCCCCAATGTTATCCTAATGTTAACTCCACTTTTCGTGGTAGGGTTTTGCTGTGTCCGTGCTGTGTTATTATAAGCGGAGGTTTTAAATGCACTTCATGAAGATAGATAAAGCATTGCTTAGTAAATATTTTGACGGGACATGCACACCACAGGAGGAACAGCGGGTGCTCAGTTACCTGGCAGGACAGGATCACCAGGAATTTATTGCTCTCATGGAGCAATCATGGGAAGAAGTGCCTGCCGATAACATCGGCGAAGACATTACCCGGCGGATGCTGTTGCAGCTGGAAATGAAAACGTATGGCAGAAAGGGAATTATTCCTATTGAACACGCTTCCCGGGGATGGAAGAAAAACTGGCTGCGTGTGGCAGCTGCATTGGTATTCATTGTAACAGGCGCCACATACTGGTTGATTACGCACAGAAAGCACACCGCACCCATTACCTGGACCACCATTTACAACCACCATAACAACCCGGAACTGGCCGTATTACCTGACAATAGTAAGGTGTGGCTGGCTCCGGGCAGTAAATTATCCTATATGCCGTTTACCGGTAAAGCCGAACGTAGTATAAAACTGGATGGAGAAGCATTCTTTAATGTGGCGCAAAATGCTGCCCGGCCATTTGTAGTGTATACCGGCGAGCTGGCTACCCGTGTGTTGGGTACTACCTTTAATATTGAAGCCTACCCGCATGAAGCAGCAGTAAGGGTATCGCTGGTAAGCGGGATGGTGGCAGTAGCGCCGGCAGACAGCATAGATCAGGTGGTGGCACAGCTTCACCCCGGCGATGTAATGGATTACGAAAAAAGCAGCCGCATTTTTAAACGTCAACAGATCAGGATCAGCGATCCGGAAGAATGGATGAAAGGCTCACTCGTATTCAACGACCTGCTGCTTACCGATGCGTTGCAAAGAGTAGCCGCACGCTATCACCTGGTTATACACTACGCAAAAGGAACGCAATCAGCATTGTCAGATAAAAAGATAACCGCCATCTTCCGGAAAGAAAGCAGTAGTGAGATCCTAAATAATATACTCTTCATTTCCAACTGCTATATGCAGCAACGCGGCCAGGACATTACCGTTTACAATATGCCTTAAACCAATACCAGTAGCAGGACAACATGCCTGTTATCATCTATTCTTAAAATAAATTAATGTATGCTTTTTATGCACTATAAGGCAAAAGGAATTCCTTTGCCGTTTAAATTCCTTCCTATACAAATAAAGCGATGGTGTTTGAGCCTGCTGATGTGTTGTACCATTTTCAGTTTACAGGCACAGGAAAAATTCACGGGGCTTACCACTAAAGTTGACTACTCGGCTGCCGCTGTCAGCGCACCGGCGTTACTCGAATCCTTACAAAAACAAACGGACTATACATTTTCTATTGACAGGGCCGTATTAAACAGCATCACCGTCCGCGATGTACACTTCACCAAAATAAGCCTGGGAAAAGTATTACAATACCTGGAAGAACATTATGGTCTTGCATTTGCCGTAGCCGGAAAAAATATTGCCGTACGAAAAGTGGCTGCTTCTCCCAAAAAACCTGCGTCAACAGAAGGAATGCTAAAAGGGAGAGTCGTTGATTTTGAAAATGCACAGCCCCTGCCCGGTGCAACGGTACGACTGGAAGGGACCAGCAAAGTTACCATCAGCGACGACAAAGGTTATTATAACCTCAATAGTATACAGGCCGGCAAATACACCCTCACGGTTACCTATACCGGCTATGCTACTACCCATCAGATGATCCGGGTGGAAACAGGAAATAACACGGTAGATGTGAAGTTACAGGTAAAATCCACCACCGCCAATACGGTAGTAGTAACTGCCATTAAACGGAAACGGGTGGCCAACACCACAGATGCACAACTGATCCGGGAATTATACAACGCCAAATCAGTAGTATCAGGTATTTCCAGCGAACAAATAGCCAGAACGCTGGACCGTGATGCGGCTGAAGTGGTAAAAAGAGTACCGGGTGTAAATATTTCGGAAGATAATTTTGTCATTGTCCGGGGGTTAAGCAAGCGATACAACCTTACCTATCTCAACGATGCAATTGCTCCTGCCAATGATGCCGACAGCCGCTCATTTTCCTATGATGTGATCAGCAGTAATGCCATTGATCGTATGATGGTGTATAAATCGCCCTCTCCTGACCTGCCCGGCGAGTTCTCAGGCGGACTTGTAAAAATATATACCAAGAAAAGCCAGATGACCCGGCAGGTGGATCTTCAGCTTTCTACTCAATACCGTTCCGGTTCTACATTCGATAACGTATGGTCTTATGCAGGCGGTAAATATGATTTCCTGGGTTTTGATGATGGTACGCGCAAACTCCCCTCAGGTATACCAAGAGCTGCGAATTTCAATCACCTTATCCCTGCAGAAAATGCCGGGTATTCAAAACAGTTCAAAAACATTTATGTACTGGATAAAACCTATAAGGCGCTACCGGACCTGCGGTTGAATCTCAATTATTATGATGCCTGGAAAACAGGACGGAAATACCTGAAAAACCTTAGCTCCGTTTCTTACTCCAATACACATGAACAAAGGCTTTCAGAACAACGTTCGTTATATAAGTTTTATGATGGCCAGCTTACGCAGGGTATTCATGCCGCCAGGATTTCTGTAATACAGGATAATGAGATGCAGGTGAGCGACCGGCTGACACTGGCGCTCCATAATTTTTTCAACGTCAATAATCAACGTATTGCTGTAGAAGATTACCGGAAACTGGATGATTACCCGGGCCAGGAATTTCGCCATACCAATCTTTATTATGTACAAAATACGCTGTACTCCGGTCAGCTTGCAGGAACCTACAATTTTGGAAAAAACAAAAGAAATGAACTGAAAGCAAATGCAGGCTATTCCACCATCCACAAGCAGGAGCCGGATAACCGCGACTATACCTTAAACAGGCAGCTTTCCAATGCGGGAGAAAACCCCTGGGCGCTCAGCACGGAACTCATCTCCTTTTATACCTTATCCCGCTCTTTCAACGACATTACCGAAAAAAGCTACCAAGGCAACATCGACCTGAACTACCGGATCACGGATGTATGGGGATTTAAGGCCGGTGGCTATTACCAGTCGAGAATGAGGGACTTCAATAACCGTATCTTTATTATCGTAAACGGTGTAAACCTCTATGATCCCAACCTGGCTATCCGCGGCTCCAAATATGACGGAGACAACGGAGAAGTAATGAGCAACGGCCACCTCATTGAGGAAAAATACCTGCAGCATTATTTTGATCCCTCCATGTTCCGCGCAGACGGAACCGGGTACCGGTGGCTGGAAAAAACAACCCCCAATAATCAATACTACGCGGATAATACACTGAAAGCAGGTTACATCAGTTCCGACATCAACCTGTTACAGGACCGCCTTAATATTTTTGGTGGCGTTAGGATTGAAGACAATCATTTCCGTATCCTGGGATCCTACGAAAATGGCCTGGCTGCCTATCCGCTTATAGTGGACCAGCCACTCACCAGCGTGCTGCCCTCCATTAATGCTTCCTTCAAGGCCGACAGTTCGCTGATCATCCGTATCGGTTATGGTAAAACACTGAACCGGCCTGAGTTCAGAGAAGCAGCCCCCATGCAATACATTAACTACCTGGACCAGGAAACCTACAACGGTAACCCGGATCTGAAAACAGTAAATATCCACAATACCGAATTACGCCTGGAATGGTATCCCCACGGCGCCCGGAGTAATGAACTGGTAAATGTGGGTTTCTTTTATAAACAGCTTGACCGGCCCATTGAACGTTTCAGGATGATCTTTAATGAAGGCTTCGACCAGTTTGTGTATGTGAATACCGGTAAAGCACGGGTGTATGGCATAGAGGCAGAACTGAGAAAAAACCTGGATTTTATCTCCGGTAATTTCTTCCGGAATTTATCGGTGGTGCTGAATGGCTCCTGGTTCAAAAGCAATGTGGACGTACCTTCCATGCCGCAGTATGTAGGTTATGAAGGCACCAGGTCCAGACCCATGCAAGGGCAATCCCCTTACCTGATCAATGCCGCCCTTAACTACGAAAACCCCGGCCTCGGCACAAAAATTTCCGCTACCTACAACCGCGCCGCCGACTACATCTATGCAGTAGGCGCTAACCGGGGGAAAAGAGCGGATACCGACATTATGATGAAAGCCAGGAATCAACTGGATCTTACCTGGCGGCAACGCATCAATAAAACCTGGAGCATCAGCGCCGGTGTACAGAATATTCTGAATACTCCCGTAATGCTTTACCAGGACTGGAAACGCAACTATCACTATGATCAGCTAAAAGGCGCTGCACCGGAACCGGGACAGGTACTGCCTTTTGAAGAGGCAGATATTATATACCGCAGGTATTACCAGCATCCTTACTATTCACTCGCGTTAAACATCATTCTCTGATTGTCATGATATTTACTCATATGCAAACAAAATATCTCCTTCTCCTTCCGCTCCTTTTATGCTGCTGTAATAAATTCAGGGAAAAGCTGGATGTTCAGAATAATGAATCCGGCATTATTAAAGTAGTAAAAGCCGGGACGAACATTACAGAAGCACAGATCGATGAAACAATTACGGTATACGCCAAGATCGGTGATCCTTCAGCGGCTGTCAAAATATTTGTTTCAGATGCAGAAGCCCCGGTAGTTACCCATGGGAAAGGCACTGGTACACTTCTAACATCTACCGGAGAACACGTACAGGTACCTATGGATACCTTTAATATCACGGTTCCTAAAGCGGCCCGTATTGGTCCGGGTAATATTTACTTCTCCGTGAACGGGATCACCAAACCCGCGCTCCCATTTGTGGTAAAACGGCCGAATATCCTTATTCCAAACCAGGTGACCGTAATCCCTTTCCTCTTCTCCTATTCCGATAGCATAAAAAACAGCGACGGTGTATTTGAATACATTTTCCCTGTTGAACTGAAAGACGGTCCCTCCAAACAGGCAGTAGTGAACGTAGTGAAGCAGCTGACCTATGACCGCAACACCCAAACCTTTTACTTCGTCGATTTTCAACAGAGTGATAACTCCCTGCGCATCCGGATGATCAAAAACGGCATGGTGACCACCATTGCAGGCGGCGGCAATGACTATTTTGCCACCACCAGCAGTAAATTGAAACTGGGCGCAGATGACTATAGTTCTGCCGGGGTTAATACCGTAGACATGAAACCAGGACCCGATGGCAAATTATATTTCAGGAACCAGTTCAGGATAGTGCCTGCAACACCTAATGAAAAACCCGCCGACTACTCACTGATCCAAAGCCTGGATCCCGCTACCGGTAAAGTGTCCATTCTTGCCGGTAACAACAAACGTAGCGTAGATGCTTACTATTCCAATGAAATCATGAACTACCGCGGATTGGAAGATGGCCCTGCAGATTCAGCAATGATCACTTCACCCAACGGACTCACTTTTGATAAAAACGGGGATCTCTACTTCCTGGACCAGGGAACATTACTCCGGGTGCTTAAACCCGATGGATCTATAAAAACGGTAATGGGCAAAGTAAACCGGGAGGTGTTTGATTTTGAAGATGCAGATGGGGTTACCTATCATCCTGTATTATACTCCAATATCATGGAACATAGTGACGGGTTTGGTGATGAGATACGTTTTTATAATGCCACCAGCATGGTGATGGCCGGCAATGGCAAACTCTATATACTTAGTAACGGCGCGGGGTGGGGCACCAATATCGCAGAAGTAAACCTGGATACCCGGGAAGCCTCTACCATTGTGGGATTACCAGAGGGGCAACGTAGTGATTACGAAACCGGCACCTTCAAAGAGGTGAGTTTGCCTTACACGATCACCACTTATGATACGGATTTTGACGGGAATATTGTTTTTGGGTTCACCACTATTTATAAAATGGATCTTCGGTCAGAAACGATTGCGGTGATTGCAGGCGGTTCTATGCAAAATCCTATTCCCCCGGAATATAAATCCCAGAGAGCTTTTATGCAGGATGCACATCCGGGCAATAATTGTATTCTCGGCAGGCCCAACAGGATTGTGTTTGATCAATTTGGCGATCTGTATGTAGGTTATGACTATTTGTGCTGCGGGGCAGATGTGAGGATCGTAAAAATTGCCATCGGAAAATAATCTAAAGTCAAAAATAACTATGAAAAAATATCTTCTCCTGGTTTTTACAGCAGGATGGTTACTGATATCATGCAAGAAGGATAGTGAATTACCAACTGCTCCTCCCCTTGCCTACCTGATGGTATACAATGGGGTGCCGGATTTTTATGGCGCCAACAGTATGGTGCTGGTGAATAACGCGGCTTATGGGCCCCGTAGCTATAATGATAATGGTAATGGGCTGGTAGGCGCCTTTAACTTCTCCAAATATACTTACACTGATACCGGCATCTTTAAAATCGGGTTTACTGATACAACAAATCTGCCCGTCAATGCCCATAAAATTTCGGAGACCCTGCTAAAATTTGAAGACCAGCAACATTATACGCTCTATCTGCTGGATAGCCTGGGATTCTATGAAATACTTTATACCCGGGATGATGTAAAGCCCGATCCGGATCATGCAAAAATAAGACTGGTACATCTAAGCCCGGATATGAGCGCGGTATATGTGAAGGTAGATACTACTGCGATTAACACTATCAGCCACCTTACCTTCCGCGGTGTAAGCGATTATGCCACCGTTTCCCCGGGTCCAAAGCCAGCTATCCGGATCATGTACCGGGATGATATTACCGGTGAAGAAAAAACGCTGGTCCGCAAATCGGTTCCGCTGGAAGCAGGCAAATGCTACACCGTGATCCTCCGGGGCTACCGGCAGCCTATAGATGGCAATGTGAATAAAACCATCAACCTGTCTACCATCACCAATTTCTGACCTTACAACCGCAATCATGAAAACAATTTTCTTCTTTAAATATATACCCGGCATTTTACTATTGTGTTTGCTTTTTGCCTGTAAGAAAGATTCGCCTTCGGCAGATGATCCTGCTATACAAACACCGCTGATCAGCAAAGTAAGCAGAACGTTTGTACAGGCGGGCGACCGCCTCACCATTTATGGGCATGCGCTTATACAGGACGGCCTGCTTACGGAAGTATTTATCGGCGGGCGTCCCGGCGAAATAGTGGGGCAGTCCGCAGACAGTCTTGCCATTATCATTCCGCCTAAAGTACTGAATGGCCGGATCCTGGTAACGATTAGCCGCAACCAGCAATTTAAAAGCGCCAATGGTCCTGAAATAGCGGTAAAGCCTACTCCGCTGATAAAAAGCTACTGGCCAAGCTATGCGTATGCAGGCGATACCATTGCTTTATATACGGAGAATTTCAGTGAACAGAATAACGATAATTTTTTCTATATCGGAAACGATGCACTACAGCTTGTTTCAAAAAAAGACAGGGATACCTTCTTTGTTAAACTGCCAGCAAATACGAATACCGGGCTTTTATCCTGGCATACATATGATGGCCCTTCAGATACTTTTCCTGTCCCTTTTCCTATCAGGCGTGCCAGCTATGCAGTCAATACCGTAAAGGATTGGCTGCACCTGGACCCTGCGTTTTCTTATATGGATACGCTGGTGCGCGGGTATCCCATACTGGCTGGCGGGAACTATCCGGATGTTCACAAAAGGATCTACGATTCTGTGTTGCTGTATATAGCAAATACCAACCGGTCCTACACGATCTTTCTCCCGGCAAGCGACAGTTACCGGCGGAATAATATCAGCCAGGAAACCTTTCTGAATAAAATAATGGCTACGCCTTATAATTATAACACTTTACTGATTACCGCAATTGTTCCCGGGCGACAACTTCAGCTGCAAACCCTGCAGGCGGGGGATGTGTTCCCTACCGCCTATACCATGAGAATGGCCTATGGAAATGATTACGATGACGCATCCGGGAATGCTGTTTCAATTATAGAACAGCAGGGCGAAAAATATGCGCAGCTGACAGGTATTTACGGGGAAACAAATCCACCTGTTAAAATATTGAGAAGTCACCAGGTGGGTAATGCCACCATCCTTGAAACAGATGGAGAACTGGGGATTATTTACTTCTAAAAGAAGATTATAAAAAGAAAGCCGGCGCCTCACTGACAGATGAGACGCCGGCTTCACCCAGCCATAATTACCAGGTAAATTATATCGAATTACTTATTTAATGTAACGCTATCATCAATAAAAGATCTTCTGGTAGGAAACGGATATGATTCAGGTGTATACTGCAACTCGTATCCAATAAAACGTAGACCCTCAAACATCTGTAGCTGATATATAGAAATTCAGGGACCAGAGTTTCACGATATTCAAACCCTCACGGCTTTCGCTGCCTGTTTAATTTCTTCTTCAGCAAATGCCCTTTCCACATCCAGATACCGCTTAACGCCACTACGGGCAAAAACACCCAGCGTACTGCATTGGCCGCGGGTGGATTAGCCGCTACCGGCCCATAAATATACCCCAGGATGGGGATGCTGAGTATAATGTGTAACCAGCGGATTATTTTACGTTCTGTGGCTGCTTTCATAAAAATGTTTGTACCACAAAACTAGTCCGCTATGTTTAGCTATTTTCAGGGAGTAGACATGCCGGGAAAATGTGCCGATAAAACGGGGCATTGATGGCGATGGCTTAACAACCGGACTATACTGGAACACATGATCGTAACGGCGGTCACAAAAAAGCGCGTCACCGGGTTTCCGGATCTCTCCGGGGGAAGGAATCCTAAAAATCGTTAGTCATCAGCGCTAAAAGCGCGCTTCTTAACTGCGCCGGCAATTGTGCTATAATATCAGACATCTCTCCTGCCGAAACATGCGCCATTAATACCCTTAGCACCGCTGCAACCGCTATGGCGGCACTTTCCCTGTCTTCAAAATCACTGCCTGCCAGTGCTCCGTCTGCATCAAATAAATCCAGCAAAAATTCATCCCAGGTTTTTATGCGCTCCTTGTGACTTACCTTCCAGCCATCAACATACACGCCTTTAATAATTAAAGGCAACTGTGATATAAAGTGAAGCGACTCTTCTATACTTAAACAACGCCGCAATGTATGCAGTGTGCATCGTAACACCCTTGCAGCGCGTGATATATTATCACGCTCCCCGAGTTCTGCCGCCAGCTCACTTAACAGGTGATTTCCTTTAGCTGAATAATGATCAAAATAACCTGACATAACCTCTGATTTAAGGTCCCAAATTATTGCCTGCAGCGGTTGAAATAAATGATCCATCTCATATGGGCAGGTGATTATAATCAGATAAGTACCTAATACCGGTCATTTAACGGCCCCGAATCAAATCCTAATTTTAGTATTATCAAACATAGATCCATATGGGAACAAAACAGCCATCAATACTGGTCACCAAAGCCTCCGGAGTTACAGTACCTTTTTCCGCAGAAAAGATCAGGCAATCCCTGAAAAGGTCCGGCGCCCGGCCTGAAGTGATTGATGCGGTTCTGGATGAGTTATATCAGCAGGTATATCCCAATATGCCGACCCGTATGATATACAAGATTGCATATGGGTTACTGAAGAAACTGTCGAAACCTTCCGCCGGAAGATACCAGTTGAAACAGGCCATATTTGAACTTGGGCCATCAGGATTTCCCTTTGAACAATACGTAGCCGAGCTATTCCGGCAGGAAGGTTTCACGGCAACAACCAACCAGATACTGGAAGGACATTGTGTTAAACATGAGGTAGATATACTGGCGGTTAAAAACAATATCACCAATATCATGGAATGCAAATATCATCAGCAGCGGGGAACTTTCTGTGATGTAAAGATCCCGCTTTATGTTGAATCGAGATTCAGGGATATAGAACGGCAATGGAAAAGCACGCATGAAAAAAAACAACAACACTGCGAGGCATGGCTGATTACCAATACCCGCTTCTCAACGGACGCCGTGCAATACGCACAATGTATGGGATTACATCTCATGTCATGGGACTTTCCCGCAGGGAAAAGCCTGAAGGATATCATTGACAAGGCAGGTTTATATCCGGTTACCTGTCTTACTACACTCAGCCGGAGCGAAAAATGCAGGTTACTGGAGAGAGGAATTATACTGTGCAAAACTTTAGCGGAACATGCATCATACCTGGAAGAAGCAGGGATAGCCGCGCCCAGGAGAGATCTGGTGATAGCGGAAGCCCAGCATCTCTGCAAAGAACTTACAAAACCGGAAATGGCTTAAACAGTCACCGGAACATATAACTATTAAAACTACCAATATGAAAAACATGGTAAAAAAAATCCCCGAAGCGCTGTCTGAACTACTGGAGATTAAAGGGATCAGTACCACCAATGTTATGGCTATACATGAGCAACTGGGCATAAATAGCATCAATGAATGCAACACCGCTGTCGCATCAGGACAGCTGGCCAACATAAAAGGATTAACTGCAGGAAAGGTAGAAAATATAAGGCGGGCCCTGAAACTCGCCAAAGATACCCGCGTTCAGTTATGGGACGCGCTGCTGGCTGCTGAAGAAATACTGAGAGCCGTAAAGCAATTCCCTGAAGTAGAAAAGGCTGCACTCACCGGCAGCCTGAGAAGAAAAAAAGACACCATCGGCGATATCGATATGGTGGTACAGGTAAAAGCGCCGCTCAGGAAACATTTAATATACAAAATCAGCAGGCTTCCTTCTGTAACAAGGATCATTGCAGCAGGCAGGGAAAGAGTGAGCATCCTTTTACAGAATCATATGCAGGTGGATATCCGGCTGGCTGACCAGAAAAATTATGCTGCCGCTCTTTTATACTATACCGGGCCGGTATGGCATAATAAATGGCTTGAAAACCAGGCCAGGGACAAAGGCTTCCTGTTTAGTTCCAATGGGTTGTCGGACCTGCAAACAGGAAAGCTTATAGCCGCGGACACCGAAGAAGATATTTACGGACTACTGCAAATGACATGTCCGGATCCTGAATTAAGAGAAGACGAAACAAATATTACTACAGCGGCAAAACATTCCCTGTTTTCCCTGGTCACATTCGGCCAGATAAAAGGGGATATGCAGATCCACAGCAACTGGAGCGATGGAGAAGAGAGCATTGAACGCATTGCCCACTATGTATTGCATGCTTTTCCACACTACCAGTACATCGTAATTACAGACCACGCATCCAATGAAAAAACAACAGGGTCACTACAGCCGGAAAGTTTCGCCGGGCAATTTGCTGAAATAGACCGGGTTAATCAATACCTGGGCTTTAACTTTATAAAGAAAGGTATAGAAACAGATATCCTGGAAGATGGCCGTTTAAGTCTCACAGATGAGCAGCTTAAGCAGTTCGACTGGGTGATTGCCTCTATCCATAGCGGCTTCTCTCACGACAATACAGACAGGATCATAAAAGCCTGCGAAAATCCGTATGTGCATTGTATAGGGCATCCCAGCGGCCGGTTGATTGGCGCCCGGAAACCCTCACCGGTTAACTGGAACCTCATTTTTGAACGGGCCGCTGCCACCGGCACGGCTATGGAAATCAATGCACGCCCAAACCGGCTGGACCTGAATGATGAACTGGTTAAAACGGCGATAAAAAATAATGTAAAGCTGGTGATTGATACAGATGCACATACCCTGCCTCACTTCGACTTTATGCAACTGGGAGTATGGGTGACAAGAAGAGCTGCCTGTGGTAAGCATGATATCCTGAACACCGGAAGCTGGGAAGAAATTGAAAAATTCAAAAAGAATAAAATACAACTCCTGAAAAAAGGATGATCAGTGCCTGGGGCCACCGGCAGCACAACCGAAATGATGTACTTCATCACGCAGCCACCTCACTCGGCTTCCTGACAGCATTAAAAATGGCTTCCAGATGCTCTTTTTTAACATCATTATAATCTTCCATGGAGATGTCATCCGTTTTATCGCTGGCCAGTTTGGAGCCATGGTCAATAGCAGCTTGTCTATCCATGAAAGCTTATTGAATTCCAGTTTTCCAGGCAGGAAGAAAGGCACACACCTGCTCCTCAGGGATTCCGATATATTTGCAGCCAGGTAGCCTTCCAGCTTTCCCTTATCTGAAGAAGGCGTGCCTGATACCAGGAAAAGAAACAACCGTTTACTGATAATTGCATCGCCATGTTGTTCCAGCCATTTACGCAGCTGTAGTTTACCGATATAAATACTGGAACCGAGGATAATGCAATCTGCGTCTGCCAGCTGCTGCGCGGTTTCCGAACCAGCCGGAATAACCGGCCATCCCAACATACTTCCCAGCCACAGCGCATACTGACGGGTAGCACCATATTTGCCTTTGTAAATAATAAGACCTTTCATGATCAGCTCATTTTAAGGATGGGTAACGAATACAGGTATGTTTACCGTACGCAGAATATTATCAGCATCGCTGCGATGGAAGAAACGGGAAACGCCACTCCGGCCGTACGCGCCGTAAGTAACAATACAGTCTTTCCGGTGAATCAGTAATGCCAGGAACTCTGTTGCCGGCTCGCCATTCAGGATGATATACTCCACTGTGTCATAATGCATATCCAGGTATTCCCGGAGTTTGGGTTCCCAGGGCATTACCTTGTTATTATTCTCCGCTACATACACCACTTTCACCGGCATATCAGCATATCCCGGGAAAAGCTGGGTGAACTGCCTGATAGCATACATAGAAGAAAAGGTGCCATTATAGGAAAATATGATCTCTTTGACCGGCGACATCACTTCCGGCAAAACCATCACCGGGCATTCCGCTTCTGCCAGCAAATCTTTTACAAACCGGGGAGGATCCGTCTCGTACAGTGTGGCAAACGACGTGCTGTTACCAATCAGCAAAAGATCAGCAAACCTGCTTTCTTCCACTACTTTCTCCACCGGTACTCCAGCAGTTTCCCGGACCTTAATATCCACATTACTGCCATCACAGATCTCATGCAGTTGTTTCAGGTTTTTATCCCGCTGGAATTCCAGCGCTGCCCTACTCTCAGCAGTAATCTGTTCATAATTATAGGCATAACCTCCCGGATACATGGTGCCCATTGGCGTCAGCTCACTTACAATGTCATCCAGGCATACTACTGTTAAAGAGCTTTCTGCCTCTCTGGCTATATACTTAAATGCTTCTACCTGTTCGTCTGAAAAGTGAAGCGCATCTATTGCAGCAATAATCTTTTTCATAGTGATTATAGTTTTAAACAATTAATAATGAGTGATAAAAACGGGCTGCGTCACCAGCTTTACTACCAGCGTAGCCGGGTTAGGAACAAATGCGGTGGACAAAACACTCCGTCCGTATGCTCCCATTACAATAAATACTTTTTCCTTGCTGAACATAAATTCCAATAAACGGGTACTAACGCTTTCATCTTCCACCGCCTGGATCTCCGCGTTATTGTAGTGCGTATCCAGCCATTCCCGCAGCCTTGCTTCGTCGCCTTTAATGGGTTTACCGGTTTCTGTTATACTCAGCACGGTTGCCTTACATGCTCCAAGCTGAGGAAACAGGTTCGTGAACTGTTTCATCGCAAATACTGATGAACAGCTTCCGTTGTAGGTGAAGATAATCTCGTCCACTCCGTCAAAATCTTCCGGCGCTATCACCACCGGGCATTCCGATTTCTCCAGTACCTCCTTTACAAATGCTGTAGGAATGCTTTCCGGTTTCCATGAAAATGACGTAGCAGCATCCAATACTATCAGGTCGGCGTAACGGCTTTCTTTTACCACTTCCGTAACCGGCATACCTGCATCCAGGTGTACCAGGCAATTCACGCCATTAGACTCACAGATGTTTTTGAACCGGTCTATATTTTTATCTCTGAAGAGATTTTTCTGATCTTCCAATGCAATTCCCGGAACTGGTTTTCCGATCGCAATTTCCCGGATATCCTCTGCCGATCTCAATTCCAGCACCTGGTTTTCAAGAAACACACCTGTAAGTTTTGAATGCGTGAGGTTACAGAGATAACAGGCAAATTCAAGGCTAGGTCCGTTAAAGCTTACCGCATCTGTGATAAATAATATTTTTTTCATAACACTATTTTTCAGGATTTTAAATTAGTTCCGCTAAAAACCGGCCGCCATCAGAATCATTTGCCCATTTCCTCCGTATTTACTTACTGACTGAGATAACATACATACCTCCTTGTTTTTGGTTAATAACTTTATGCTAAACTATTGCGCGCCGGCACATGAAAAAATGATCAATCTCAATAGAGATCCTGATTGTAATCATATCGCCCGGTATCAATACCAAGGCGCTTATCAGTAACCGGAAGATTGATAACAATCATATGCCCGGCTAATCATAATCATGAATAAGCATACGTTACCTTAATACATTTGGAAGTTCTTCCAGGCATCCACTGCTGCCCAACCGGCAGGGTTTTCAGTTGATGACCTGGATTTAATCATCATAACACAAACTTTTATGTTAGGCAAATTAAACCTGGATCAGATTGACCTTGTACTGGCCCGGAATGTAACAGGCCGCATCGGATGTACCGATGGGCAAAAAGTATATATAGTACCTGTTAGTTATGCTTTCAACAACACCTACCTGGTGATACACTCCAACGAAGGGATGAAAATTGATATGATGCGGCAACACCCGCATATCTGTTTCCAGGTGGATGAAATTACCGATATGGCAAACTGGCGCAGTGTTGTTTTATGGGGGGACTATGAAGAAATAACAGATCCCAAGGAAAGATTTTATGCCATGAAATTCCTTATAAGCCGGCTGGCACACCTGCAGGTAAGCGAAACAGCAGGAGTATCCGGCATGCATGAGGAAATAGTGAAGGAAAGAATACCTGAAAATATGATAAGACCTATTGTTTACCGGATAAGGATCACTGAAAAAACCGGCAGGTTTGAAAGCACCTGATCAGCCTGCCGGCAGGCCATTTCCCCGGGGCGGAACGTTCTTAGTTATTCTTCTTCCATTTCATCCGGCAGCCGGAACCGCTGCCGTTCTACCGGCCGGCCGGCGATATTCAATTCCTCCAGTGTCCAGTTATCAGTGGTGGTGGTTTCCAGCCACAAGTCGCCACACCTGCGCAGGATCTGCGCACTCAAACCAAACCCGTGGCTGAAGTCGTGTTCCACAGCCGCCGCCAGCCGGTAATAGCTAACGTCCAGCCATCCGGAATTATGTATCATCCTGATCTTATTGATAGGTGTTTCAGGCAGCACAGCTTCTTCCTTAGGAGAGCATTCCCCTCTTTTGTGCGGGTTACAGTAAAATGCCAGCCTGAGATAGGGGTAAAATTCCCTGAACCTCTTTTGTATATCCCCTACCACAGCTTCTTCACTTATATAGATATCCATGATAAAAAGTTTATGTTACTACAATATTAGCCCACGGCAGGTTCTCCCAAAATGAGATCAGTCAGCCGGCTGTATGATAGCGGTCATATCCCCTTGTTTCGCCGCCCTGATCTTGATTCAAACAGATAAAATCCTTATCTTTCCGCCGGTAACAACTACTATGTAAGCCTATGAGCTTTTCTATCAGTGATCTGGACATCAATTTTCAACTGGGAATGTTTGCCGCTATCATGGAACGTATGCCGGGCCTTGTAGCTATAAGGGAACTGGAAAGCGGTAAGCTGATTTATATCAGTGATGCCGGCATGAAAATGCTGGGAACAGATGATTATGCTGAACTTGAATTACTGATTGACCAGAATCAGCTGGGTAGAGGCAGTTTCAGTGCACAGGCAACACAAGATAATCTTCTGACCAAAGAGCGCCAATGGCAAAATATCCGGGGAGAAACCTTTCAGGGACTTTATGAAGAAATATTACTACGTAATAACAATAAAGAATATTGCTTTTTCCGCATCACAGATTCTCTTACAGACCGCAAATTCAAGCAGCAGCTAAACAGGGAGCTGGAGCGCTTTGGCGCCCTGTTCGATTATGCCAGCATAGGTATCCTGGTAACTAATCAACAGGGGGAAATTATACTGATCAACGACTTCGCCCTTGACCAGTTTGGATACAGACGGGAAGAACTGTTAGGGCATAAAGTGGAAGTGCTTATTCCCAGGCGCGTTCATGACAGGCATGAAAAACACAGGAACCGCTACAATGCCCACCCCCAAAGCAGACCTATGGGTATTGGCATGGATTTGTTTGCCGTTCGAAAAGATGGGTCAGAATTCCCGGTGGAAATCAGTCTTAGTCATTATGCCAACGAAGAAGGACACTTTGTAATCGCCTATGTCAATAATATTACTGAAAGAAAGAAGGCGGAAGAAAAGATAGAAAGACTGAACGATGAGCTGGAAGGCATGGTGGAAGAACGCACCCAGCAGCTCACAAAAGCGCTGGAGCAACTCAAAATATCAAAAGAAGAACTGACGGTAGCATTGAGTAAAGAAAAAGAACTGGGAGACCTGAAGTCACGTTTTGTATCTATGGCCTCCCACGAGTTCAGAACTCCCCTTAGCACCATCCTTTCTTCTGCATTCCTGGTAAAACATTATGCAGAAGAAAAAGACCAGCCAACCCGGAACAAACATATACAACGGATTGTTAACTCGGTGACTTTGCTGACCGATACCCTGAACGATTTCCTCTCTGTAGGTAAAATTGAGGAAGGAAAAGTACAGGTTCGTCTTGCTGATTTCGACATAGAAGACTATTTCAATAACATCATACAGGAGATGCAGGAATTGGCTAAAGAAAAGCAGGTAATTGAATACCGCCACAGCGGGGAGCCAACAGTATTGCTGGATCCTTCGTTGCTTAAGCATATTACCATGAACCTCGTTGGAAATGCTATCAAATTTTCAAAGTCCGATGGCGTGATAGAGATCTTTACGGTGAAAAGTGACCACGCATTTTCGCTCACCGTTAAGGACAGCGGCATCGGCATGTCGCACGAAGATCAGCAACACCTCTTCGAAAGATTTTACCGGGGCACCAATGTAAGTAATATACAGGGAACAGGTCTTGGGTTACATATTGTAAACAAATACACCGAATTGATGAACGGCAGCATTGCCTGCAAAAGTGAACTCAATGCCGGTACAACCTTTACAATTAATTTTGAGTTAGATGCTAAAAACATCCCCTATCAGTCATGAAAACTATTTTATTAATTGAAGATAATGAGGAATTACGTGAAAATACAGTGGATATTCTTGCCATAGCGGGATACAATGTAATCACGGCAGAAAATGGTAAGATCGGAGTGGAAATGATCCTCAGCCACAAACCCGACCTGGTGATATGTGATATTATGATGCCCGTGCTGGATGGTTTTGGCGTATTGCACCTGATGCAGCAGCACGAAGAAATGAAAGATATCCCGTTTATTTTCCTGACTGCCAAAACTGAAAGAGCCGACTTTCGCAAAGGAATGGGAATGGGAGCAGATGACTATATCACCAAACCATTCAGCGGAACCGAGTTATGGGATGCCATAGAAAGGCGGTTGAAAAAGGCAGCTATCAGAAAACAACATTTTGCACCCGATCTGCAGGGATTGAACAAGCTGATGTATGAAGCCACCGGTAAAGAATCGCTGAAAGCGTTGGCAGAAGGAAGGAACATTGATAAATTTAAAAAGAAGCAGGCCATTTACACGGAAGGTAATCACCCTACCCGCTTATTCTATCTGCAACACGGTAAAATAAAAACGATAAAAACCAATGATCTTGGTAAAGAACTGGTCATAGATCTTTTCACCGCCGGCGACTTTATTGGCTACACCGCTTTACTGGAAGGCGGCGTTTATAAGGAAACAGCCATTGCAATGGAGGAAAGCGAAGTAGCCATGATTCCGCTCAACGACTTTGAAGAACTCATTCATAATAATCATGAAATAGCTGTTCAGCTTATCCGCATGCTGGCTAAAAATGTAGCCGCAAAAGAGCAACAGCTGCTGGGGCTTGCCTACAATTCGCTTCGCAAAAAAGTGGCCGATGCACTGATCAGTTTACATAATAAATACAATCCTCAAAAAGAGCAGCCTTTCATCATCAACGTGAGCCGCGAAAACCTGGCAACTATTGCAGGTACAGCCACTGAGTCGCTGATCCGCACACTGAGCGATTTCCGCGACGAAAAACTGATTGATATCAGGGATGGTGCCGTAGTGCTCCTGGATGAAAAAAAATTATCCAATATGCTTTGCTGAAACACCCGGAAACGCATCCGACAAATAGTCCTGAAAGTCGGCCCTTAAAAGGTGAAAGCTTTCCCGGATGGAAAAGATGTTTTCCTCCAGGTTTCTATACCGGTTCAGGAATTCCTGCTCCGGCCTGTCTGTTTGCAAAAGCTGTTTCAGCAAAATAGTATACTCCCGGATCTCATGCCGGAGTAAACCTATCTGGCTATCCATTTTCAGAAACCTGCTTTGGAAAAACTCCAGGTGTGCCAATTGGACTTTAGGAAAATCCATTGTCAGAATATCTGTCAATTTTGTTTTAAAGAAGATATTCTCATTTTCCAGTTGCTTTAATATTTCCTTCCAGGCTTCGTTTTGATGCAGCATTCCACTCAGTTCATTTTTCATCGTCTGCTTTTTATATATTCAATGGCATAGCGTATTACTGATATTTTCATTTCTTAATACCCGTAGTTAACGGCTGCTTCCTGCGTATCTCTTCAAAAAGTGTCAGCGCATCTTCCTTCTTACATAATGCAGTGCCGGGATGCAATGTAGCGGCGGTACCACAGGCTACTCCAAACTGTGTGGCTTCGAGGATATCCTTGCCGGTAAACAGGCTATAAACAATGCCGGCCAGCATGCTGTCTCCTGCGCCAACGGTGCTTACCCTGCGAACCACGGGCGCCGGTATCTTTATTGAAAGATCCGCAGTTACCAGCATCGCCCCGTCTTCTCCCATAGATACTATTATTATTTCGCAGCGGTTCCTGCTGATGATCCCTCTGGCCACATCCACAATTTCCATTGCATTAAGGGCACTTACGCCTGCAAAGCCCGCCAGCTCCCTGATATTAGGTTTGATCAGATAAGCCCCTTCCCGTAAAGCTTCCCGTAGTGCCTCGCCCGAAGTATCCACAATAAAACGGGCGCCCTTGATGGCTGCTATAGCACTGAAAGAGGCAAATATATCCGGCGGCACACCGGGCGACAAACTGCCACTGGCAACGAGATATTTAATCCCTTCCATCTGCCGGATCACTTCCAGTAAGTGCTGCCACTCATAATCATCCACCACCGGCCCTGGCATGCCTAAACGATACTGGGCATGGCTACTGCTGTCTGTCAGGATCAGGTTCTCCCGGGTATGGCCTGCAATGGGAACAGATATTCCGGGAACACCCTCTGCATGTAACAGTGATTCAAAAAATTTACCACTGTGCCCTCCTCCGAGATACACCGCATTCGCGTTGCCCCCCAGCCGTATAATAGCCCTGGCCACATTAACCCCGCCACCTCCGGGTTCAAAAAGAGGTACACTGCATTTCAGCTTTCTTTCCGGCACAAGCACAGGAACGCTTGTACTCTTATCTATTGCGGGATTTAATGTAATGGTGACAATTCCGGACATACCTGAGGTATTTATTATTTAAGAATGTGCAATAAAAACAGGTATCTTATGTTCGCTCATAATTTCCGTGGCAAAGCTTTTCCTGAATAATTCCGAAAGCGCTGAACGGCCAAAAGATCCACACACCAGCATCGGCTTATCGGCATCTGCAAGCCAGGTATCAAAATATTTTCCGGGGTCGCCTCCCAGTGTATGAATAGTGAGATCCGTAAAATGCCGTGCTGCGAATTCTTCCATCAGTTGTATTTCAGGGACAGCCGCCTTCTCTTTATCGGTAGCGTATACAAGAACAGCCTTTTTGCCTGACAGTTCCGGCAGGAGATAACAAAAAGACTTAATAGCAATGATGGCATCCCTGCTGCCATCATAGGCCATGACAATCGTTTCGGGGAAACAGGAATTCTCCGGTATCAGCAACACGGGGCATTCTGCGTCATGTAGCGCCATTTTTAAATACCCATTGGGAACGTCGGTGCCCAGGTTTTCGTAGTATTTCTCACTTCCCAGTATCAGCAGATCTGCAAAGCGTGTTTCCTTCTTCAGGTCTCCTAAAGTGAAGTCGTATGGCGCCTTATGTACCCTGTATTCAATATGGTGCCGGATGCAGGCTTCTTCAAAGGTTTTTATATTTTCGTCTACCAGTTCATCACTATATCTTTCCAAAGTAGATTCAAATACAGAACCGGAAACAAGAGCAGAATTCCAGGAAGGTGAGAAATCCATTTTAGGCAAAAATGTACCGGTCAGCAACAGCGGTTGCATATCATTCAGTTGACAGGCAAACTCAAAAGCGCCTTTGGAAAAGTGGGAGCCATCTAAGGCCAGCAGTAGTTTTTTCATGCTTCTTAGTTAAACAATGATGGTAATAACAGACTTCCGTAGTGATTTTTTGTCTGTCTGAATAAAGTTAGCGGCAATTTTAAAACCCAGGAATGATCACCGTCATTTTACATCCTGATTTTCGTTCTGTGATCTAAGTATAAACCGGTGGGATTGGGCGAATTAAATCAATCGTCATCCGGACGTTCCGGCAACCGGAAAGTGTGGTTCTTTGACGGTTTTCCTGCATTATTCAATTCTTCCAACGTCCAGCTATCGGTGCTGGTAGTTTCCAGCCATAGTGTCCCTGCTTTGCGAAGTATCTGCGCGCTTAATCCAAAAATGTAGCTAAAATCATGTTCCACTGCAGCGGCTGTTCTGTAATAGCTGATATCCATCCATCCGGGCTCATTCCGGATCCTTATTTTTTCAATTGGAGTATCCGGAGATATTTTCTCTTCTTCAGGAGAATACTCTCCTTTCCGATGTGGCTTCCTGTAAAACTCCAGTTTCAGGTATGGATATGCCGTCTGAAATTTCTCCTGTATATCCTTTACTATTGCTTCTCCACGAATATATATCTGCATAAAAAAGCATTTTAGTTAATACAAGTTTACCATTGTTGTTGTCACAGGCAAATGAGGATAATCACCCTGTTATATGACAGCAGTCAGGTAACAGGAAAGAAGATATCCGGAAACCGGATGGTTCCGGTTTGTCCTCTTAGGAGAATAACAGGAGAAACCAGCCAACTTAAAGTATCAGCTGGAAGGAAAATGTTCTTTTAAATACAGCTGAAAGTCTGAGGCTAATATATCAAAGCTGCTTTGTATCCGGTCCATTTTTTCGGTTAACATTTTCTGTAATATGGTAACACTTACCGGACGGGTGGTTTGTTCATTACTACATAGCATTGCTTCCTGCAGATCTCTTACTTCATGTCTGAGTAAACTTATCTGTTCATCCATTTTCAGGAACCTGTGCTGAAAAACTTCGAGATGTTTCAGATGACTTCTTTCAAAATTATCAGAGAGTATATGTGCTAGTTTTGTTTTAAAAAGAATGGTTTCATCTTCCATCACTCTCAATATATATCTCCAGGACTCATGCGCTGGCACATGTCCGTTCAAACTATCTGGCATCATCTTATTTTTTAATATCTAATACGCTAAATTATTACCGGCCGGGCCTGCAAAACATGACCTCGATCAGTAATCTGGCTGTTTATGATCATAGTCATTATTTATTATGAGCTATAAACAGGGGAGAAAATAATGTTTGCATCAGTACATCTGCCATGCTTTCCCTGAACCACCGGGAAACTGTGCTTCTCCTGTAAGCTCCCAGTACTACAATGGTCCCCTCCGGCTGTTCAAGCATATAGCTCACAATTTCCTCCTCGGGTATGCCATCCATTACTTTATACCCAGCTTTGGGGAAATGCCTCTTTATAAAATCCTTTATCAGGTGCTTATTTTCGAGGTGGTTTCCTTCGGGATTAACGGATACAATAGTTGTTGGCAATGCTTGCAGGGAGGGTAACAGGTAATTATACATTTTTATCGCATATACAGAAGATGGTTCACCGTCGTATAACAGCACTACATTCCTGATATCGCTAAAAACAGCCGGCGCCAGCACCCGGGCGGGCACAATCAGCACAGGACATTGCACATCCGTCAGCAAGTCGCGGATAAAACGGGTGGGCGGCTTCATAACATCGTGCACAAATGTTTCCTGCCCGTCTACAATCAGTAAATCTGCATAAATGCTTTCTTCCAGGGCACTCTGAAGGGAAATGTTCCTATTGCGGTGAACGCTGTAGGCTATGTCCGCCTGCTGGCAGGCAGCTTCAAATATGCCCGCAGCAGCCTCCCGCCGTTCTTCATCAGCGGCTTCAAGTTTCCTGAGAGTAGCCTGGTCCGTTCCTGCTTTCAACAACTGGTATAAACTAAAACTATTATAGGTCAGGTCGTTGGAGAAAACCCCGGTCAGATGTGCGTGCTGTTGCTTCGCTATCCAGATGGAATAATGAAGGGTACTTTCTGAAAATCTGAGGCCATCAAATATAGCTGCGATCTTCTGCATGGCATTGTTTTGCCCAAAAGTAGCGCCGGAAGGGAAAATGACCTATGACCCGGATTAGTCAGGATCCTGATTTTCGTCATCATTGGGGCTATGACCTGAATCAAGAACAGGTATGACCGCTATCATTCACCCGCAGTAAATATTCTTATAATTTTATTACCGAAAGAAGAAAATTATTCCGGGTCATTCATACTTCAAAACCTGATATCATGCACGCCAATATCTTTTCTCCCACCTACCTGGTAGCCAACCTAATTAGCCTGGTAGTTTTGATAACAGCGATTTTCTGGCCGCTTATTGCCAGGTTCCTCCTGGCATTGATATTCATCGGGGCGGCCTTTTTTAATGCTGTTATGGCCATCCGGGAACCAGAACTGTTTATGGTCTACGGTGCCATGACCGTTTCACCGGTTTATGAACAATTCATTTATGGGGCTTTCCGGGATAACATTACCGCAATTGTCGTGTCTATTTCAATATGCCAGCTGGCAGCAGGGATTTTTATCGCTGCCAGGGGCGCACTGAGGAAGCTGGGGTTAATCGCCGTCACTACGTTCCTGATAGCGATAGCCCCACTGGGTGCCGGTTCCGCCTTTCCATCCACGCTTTTGCTGGCTGCAGCAGCTATCGTGCTGCTCTTTAAGGAAAAATATCTTTCCGCTCACCCCTTACGGTTCGGGTTCCATCATTTTCTTTCAGGCAAAAAGAATGGAATATGAAAAAATGATGACCGTTTTATTATGCATCATCACCCTAAAACCCATTCTCCGCCAGCCAGCTTTTGAATAAATTAAACCAGTTATTCCCGCTGTTAAGATCTGTTAAGCCAAAACCATGACCACCGGATTGCAGGATATGCATTTCCGCTTTTACATTTGCATGTAGTAAAGCATTAAAAAACAGGAGTGAGTTTTTAACAGGTATTACATCGTCATCAACAGCATGTACCAGGAACGTTGGTGGCGTATTTGCAGTAACCTGTTTATCGGTACTGTAAAGATCCAGCAATGTGGCAGATGGATTTTTACCAATCAGGTTTTCGCGGGTTCTTGGAATAGCGGGATCATAGATGATAACAGGATACAACAGTGCCATAAAATCCGCCCGGAGATTGATCCCTGCTTTATTTTCAACCACCACCCTGTTTAACTGCGTGCCTGCTGTTGATACCAGGTGACCACCTGCTGAAAGTCCCATTGTGCCCACCTTGTGAGGATCAATGCCCCACTCTGCGGCCCTTTTACGTACCAGTTGGATGGCTGCCTGGGCGTCCTGTAACGGGCCAATCGTTTTATCAATCATGATCGTATCATGCGGTAAACGGTATTTCACTACAAACGCAGTGACGCCCGTTTCAGTGAGCGCTTTGGCAATTTCATAACAGGTAGCCGGCGCCAGCACAAAATATCCGCCTCCGGGAAAAATAAGGATAGCCGTGCCAGTGGCGGTTCCCTTCTTTGGGAAAAAAGGTATCAGGCCAGGTTGCGTTACTTTTCTTACTAAACCCGAGGTATCCGTTTCTTCTATATAATCCGGCGGTATCTTTCTGGAGTTCGGAATATGTTGCTCATACAGCGGTATCATTATTTCCTGCGCGCGGGCTAACTGTAAAAATGACAAAAAAGCCAATACTGATATTATTCTTTTCATCTTTATAAACATCATATAACACCCAAATTATACATACGCCAGCCGATGAGATGTGCAAAAATGCTCAATTTTATTTTTTTCTGATAATCATAGGCTGAATGCCATAAGCTGATTTGAATGCCCGGCAGAAAGCGCTCGTATTTTCAAACCCGCATATCCAGGTGATTTCCTGCACAGGTTTGTTGGTGTGTTGCAGCAACCGGGCAGCATGCTCCAGCCTGATGCGGATAAGGTATTGATAAGGCGTACAATGAAACACCGCTTTGAACTGCCTGATTAATTGAGGAACAGATAAACAGGCCAGATGACTGATCTTATATAAATCAAGATTTTCAGTATAAGAAGAATGCAGGACATCCCTGGCTATGCATAACCGTTTGTAGATCTCCTTTCTCGTGGTTGCCTTCACCGCATTTACCTTATCCCCGCGAACCATTTCGGACTTATGTACCCCGATCAGGTGCTGCAATAAAAAAACCAGGCGTTCATCTGCCATCGCTGCATCATACCCCCTGTTTTCAATGGTGGTGGTAAGCCCGGTTAGCTGCGCCTGCAAATCAGGTGTGATAGTATTAAGTGTTTGAAAAAACTCAGGTGCGGTTTTATTATCTGAAGATGGGTACTGCAACAGTGTTTCCTCACTGTTAAGCATATCATCAAACACTGATGAAGCAAATTCCTTTTGAAAGAATACGGATAAGCATTTCACTTTTTCGTCGCCGTCAGTACGACAGGAATAACGCTGGTCGTCATTCAACACCAGGAATTGCCCGGGCCTTATAACCAGCCTGCGACGATCAATTCCATAGCACTCCTCTCCGCTGAGCACCGTTTTAACAGAAAGACATCCTACATGATCGTCGCAATGACTATGACTGCTTTCCGCATTAATAATAATATTATGCTTTTTGAATTTGCTGAAATACAATACTTCATCAAATCCTGGTTCTGTATGATCAGGCACACTGGTAAAATACATATACTGCGCGGTTCAATGATCTAATATTACGATTAAATCTGCAATTTGTTTTGATATCAGGACTCAAAAGCAGCCATCCCTTTTAGCTGCCGGCTGCCAGCACAACTCGCCGCCGGCTCATTCACTTCCCCCATCTGCTAAACGGCACTTCCTCCATTCCCGTTTGTATGGCAATTTTGATCCGGCATGGTGAAGTACCCCTGCAACGGCATCGGGAATGAGGTAATACAGCCCTACACCGGGCTCCGCTCAACCTAATCATAAAATTAACCGTCATGAAAACAAATATGGCCTACGGCGCAATAACGTTACTGATGATATCCTGCAAAACGGCTACAGTACCCGAAAGAAGGGGAACAGAAACAGGCGTGTCTGTACTGGGCAGCGGCAGTTATTATATCATTCATGCGAACAGCGGAAGAGCGCTGACACCCAATTCCCCTTCGGAGGGACAAAACGTATTTCTCCGGCCCTTCAGCCATAGCGGTACACAGAAATGGGTACTTGAGGTAAAGGGGAAGAACACGTCTATCCACTTATGCGGCTATGACGCCCTCATCTTCCAGCCCCATCCTTCCGTAAGCGACCGCCCCCCTGTAGTGAGCCCCGATTTTATGGGAGGTGGAAGCGCGCAATTCCATATAGAACCCGCCGGACGACCCGGCCTCTGGAGAATAAGAAGTGCAAAGCTCAATAATGATGCCCTGCAGGGCACGCAAACCAGCGAAGAACCAGGCTTTGGCAGCATCACCGCAAACAGTAGTCAACAGCTCTGGAAACTGATCCCTGCAGATTGCAGATAACCCAATAACCCCAAAAATCAGGTAATCATGAAAACACGTTTCTTTTTCAAACTCGCCTGCTGCACAGGACTACTCGCCTTCTTTATTTTGTACTGCAGTAAAGACGCTGACAATAAGCCCGATGACGGAATAAAAGTCACCGTGGAAACCACCAATGGCGTTACCTACAAGCTATTTGTAAAAGAAGGCGCCACAAGTCCCTACGGCATACTGGTGATGGGCAGCGGCAACGACGCCGAAAACCCCGGACCGGGTAGCCTGGATGGCGACCCCGAGATAGCGCTTTGCCGCAAAGCAGCGGAAAATAACTATATAGCCGCCATCGTGCAATACCGGAAAACACCCGGTTTGGCCGACTGGGATGCCAGCTCCAACATCGTAGCAGAGGATTACGATAAATGTATAACCGCTCTGGCAGGTAAATTCGGACTGGATAAAAACCAGTCCGTGGTGGGAGGCTATTCTTACGCGGCCTATATGCTCCTGAACAATACCGCATGGACGGCCAAGCTGGCCTATTGCAAAGGCGTACTTGCTGCCTGCGGAGCTATAGAGGGCGCCACTTATTTTCATCTGCCCATATATACCATTACCTGCTCCGGCTCGCCCGATCCCGGCGGGCTCGCAGGTAAAGCCCTGTATGATGCCATCAACAATAGCTCTCCCTTCAAGCTCAACAGCGAAGGAGTGACCGATACAGGCTGTAACAGCCATTGCGGGGGCAACTGGACAAACCGGCTGTTTACAAAAATGCAAAACTGGCTGGCAGCATAACCTGATCATCAACAACCCCAATAATCACAAATTCAAAATTTAATGTCATGAAAATCAAATCGCTTCTCCAATGTATCCTCTTACTGCCGGCCTTCATCCTGGCAAGCTGCAGTAAGGACAATGACGGTCCAACGCTGCCGCCGGATAAAAGCTGCCGTATAGCAGCCATCACATCAAAATCCGGCAGTACCGCTGTTTCCTACACGCTCAGCTATGACAACGACGGCAGGGTAAGTAAAATTGGTATGGACGACTTTTACAAAACCCGTTACAATTTTAACTATGCACCTGGCCTACTCACCCGCAATGGCTACTTCGATCACTGGGATGGACAACTAACAAGTGAACTGCGGGCAGAACTTAACAGTATGGGGCTACCTACCCTTATCACCCGGAAAAGTTACGACTATACGCCAGCCGGTCAACCACCCAAACATACCGCTACTACCACCTATATTTACGAATACAATAGCCAGGGAGAACTACAACTGACCACTCAAAAAGACGAATATATCGGCAGACCGGCCAGTAATACCACCAGTACCACCACTTATACCTGGGCCAATGGCAATATGATAAAAGAAGAAGTGACAGGCGGCGTGGTAACAAATTATGAGTATTATACCGATAAACCTGTTCAAAAAGGAGATCCCATCGCCATTAACAGCTTAATGATCACCGGTATCAGTCCCTTTAAAAATAAAAACCTGGTCAAATCATCCTCAAACGGCTCAACGGTCATAAACGTAAATTATGAGTATGATGAAACGGGAAAGATCAAAACGGCAACCCTTACTGGTAGCACCGCTGCAAGCAGCAGCGAAATGAGGTTCCAATATTCGTGTAATTGAATCAGCATATCCAGAATATCTTAATGAAAACTAAAAACCCAAAAAAATGAAAACGACAAAGAAAACCTTCACCGTTCTTATAATGGCGCTGGCCATCATAACAGGTTGCCGCGATAAAGATCCTGTCGATGTCGGGCACTCCTCACCCACCATCACCGTATCAGGAAAAAACCTGGTACTGCCCGGCGGCCAGTCATTCCTCCTGCGCGGCATTAATTACCCCATTATCGATGAGGGCCTGCCCACCCTGGGCAACCCTACCCAATACAAATTTAAAATTGATGAAGCTGCGAAAACCGGCGCCAACGCCATCCGCATTCAATGGTACACTAACGGCACCCATTGGCTGGATAAAACAGGCTCCGGAACACCTGGAACAGTAGATGGCCTGCTCAATGACGGAACGCTGAGTAATATCATCGGGTATTGCCACCAGAAACGCATGATCCCTATCCTCGTAGTCCAGAACACCGTGTGCAAAAGCGACTGGAATTATTTTAACAGTGTAGCCGTAGCCTGGTGGCAGCAACCGATGGTACTCGATCTTATCAATAAACATAAAAAATACCTGATCGCCAACATCGCCTGCGAATTCGGCAACGTGTTGTGGGCAGCAGATCCAGCGGCTGCACAGGAAACATTCAAAAGCAATTACACCCAGGCAGTGCAACGGCTCCGTAGTGCAGGTATCACCATCCCGTTTATGATTGATGCACCGGATTGCGGCACGTCCTCTTCGGAACTTGCCAAAGTGGCGAAAGATATTCTCAATGCCGATCCCGCAAAGAATATTATTTTCTCGGCGCATACCTATTGGGCAGATTATGCCAACAACGAAGCCGCCGTTAAAGCGAAACTGGACGAAATTGATAAAACAGGCGTATGCTTTGTTTTTGGAGAAGTAGGTAACTGGCAGGATGGTAATACCTGTTGTGCCTATGATATAACTAACCTCTATCGCATTGTGCTGAACGAAGCATGTAAACGTAATATCGGCTGGCTCGCCTGGACCTTTAGCCAGGACTGTTGTAAACCACGCGAAATGACAACCAATGGAGAGTTTAATACGTTAACTCCCTATGGCAGTGATATCATTCACAACAACGCATACGGACTGCTATCCGGAGGCGCCTGCGCAGCTCAGCCCTTGCCCAATGAGGATTAGAAAGGAATACAACAGGATAACTATAAATGTTTGTAAATTTAAATAAAAACCCTTGGCTTTACCACGTATTATATCACATACCCTGTTTGGGTTGATATGCTGTATCTGTTATACAGGGAGCCTTCACAGCCAGGATCATTACAGAAAACAAATTTTGAACTACATGGACGGACTTCCGTCCGACTATGTATACACTGCCCTCCCTGATTCATCCGGGTATTTATATATCGCTTCCCAAAAAGGCGTTTCAGTTTATGATGGTTACCGGTTCGTCAATCATCCATCCCTGCAAGGGGGAGTAAGTGATTTATACCAGGATCACAATACCTTTTATTTTTATGACGACAGAGGACTGAATCGCTTACAAAATTTTCAGGCCGCCCCCGAACTGCTGGCAGCGAATATCTTTACGGATACCGATCCCAATAACGATGCCTACAGGAATATTTTCATTGATAAAAAGAAGAGAATATGGTCCACAGACTTTAACTATGTGAAATACTACCTGCCGGGAAATGGCAGGATCTCTTCATTCCTCATTGCGCCCGACAATAAAGATGCGGAGATAAATATAGATATACTTGAAGTTACAGGAGGAGAGATCTGGGTGCCCGCAAGATCAGGGCTCTGGGTTTGGAAGGAAGCCGGCAACAAGCTAAAGCTGCACCCTGCAGCCATTAACCAATTAAGTTATGAAAGCGCCGTTCAGGTGAGTGACAGGGAAGTACTCCTTGCCACCACAGATGGAAAGTTGATCCGTGTAAACCCGGCTACCGGGCAATTTGAATATCTTCCGTCATTGCCCACCCACGATGTGGTGAAAGGATTCCTGCATACAAAAAAGGGATTGTTTCTTTACACTTCCCGGAAGATATACCGGAAAGAACAAAATGATTACCGGGAAATTTGCAGCATCGATGATGCGGTGATCAATTCCGCCAGTTTTGATACGCGTACCAACCTGTTCTGGATTGCCACCACAAAAGGATTGGTAAAATTAACACCCGGCCCCGAAGCTATTGAAACCATCCCGATTCCCGGAACAAATGATAAAAATGATGCGGTAATATCTATTGTAGAACAAAAAGCAGGCGGACTGTGGATGCTGACCCGCGCAGGAGAAGTTTGGTTTTATGAAAACGGCTCCCTGGACAGGCGCTTTTCAAAACAAACGGATAACACTTGTTATACATTGGATGAAGTGGATCATCAAATCATATTATCTACCCAAAAGGGAATATTCCGGTGGCAGGACAACCGGTTTCAACTGCTGCATTTGCCGGGCCTGCAAATAAAAAGCGCCATACGAAAAGTGTTGGTAACACCGCAAAACGAATGCTGGGTTGTTTTCTCCGGTCAGCAGATCGCACGGTACAGTTATCCCGGTCTTGAAAAATTCTCCAGGGCATTTAATAACGACAGCGCTTTCTGGACCGGCAATACATGGAATGATATGCTGACAGATAACAACGGCACCATCTGGCTGGCTGGCTGGATGCCCAAAGCGTGGGGTATTGCCCGTTATGATGCCGCTAAAAATGCGTTTGTGGAGATATCCGATTCCACCATTAATAAAAAGACATTAGGCGTGTTTGTAGGAGATTATTACAACAGCATAGGGCTGGCTGCAGATGATAACCTTTTGTTTTCCGCCTACGGCGGATGGAACCGTACAGATGAGAAAGGGAAAATAATCCAGAAAGTAGATACGCACGAATACGATATTGCAGATACCTATGTGGTAGGGATTTCTGAAGACCGGCACGGAAATGTTTTTTTTGGTACCCGCGAAGGGCTGCATGTTTGGCTGAAGGGAAAAGATAAGGTAGTCCGGCTTTCACAGATAGATGGTTTGCCTACGGACTACCTGGTGAATGCCCATAAAAAATTACTCAACGGCAAACTTGCCCTGGGTATTCCCAACGGAATAGTATTAATAGATCCTGAAAAGATTTTGCAAACCCGGTTAACCAATCGCCTGCGCCTCACGCAAACCAGTGTAAACGGCGTTTTCAGAAATGAAAATACCAACCGCATTGAATTATCCAGGAAAGAAACCTCTCTTTACCTGTACTTCTCCGACTTGTCCTACCTGGATCCGCATAAGGTTTACTTCAGGTATAAATATAGTGATGAAAATAACTGGCATGACCTGGGACACCGGCCGGAACTATCTCTTCATCACATTACCCCGGGAGAGTATAACATTACCGTAGAGGTGTCAGATAACCTCGCTAACAGGCAGGAACAAACGTTGCTGCTGTTTGTAAAAGCCCATCCGGCATGGTGGCAAACCTGGTGGTTCCGTATCGCGGCGTTGATCCTGTTCATCGGACTGGTGGCATTCCTGATAAAGAGGAGAATCCGGAACATCTGGCGGGAAGCGGAATTAAAACACCGCATAGCCGAAACCGAAATGATGGCGCTGCGGGCACAAATGAATCCCCATTTTATTTTCAACTGTATCAACGGCATCGATGCGCTGATCCAAAGCAATGATAAGTACTCTGCAACCGTTTACCTGAACAAATTTGCCAAGCTGCTTCGCAATGTGCTGGATAGCTCAAAACAAAATACCGTCAGCCTCGCAAAAGACCTGGAAACGCTGCAATTGTATATCGACCTGGAACAACTCAGGGACGAAAATAAATTTACCGCTTCCATCAAAGCGGATGAATCCCTGCTGCAGGACGACTACCAGGTGCCACCGCTGGTGGTACAACCTTATATCGAAAATGCCATCCTGCATGGGCTGAGGCATCGCCCGGATAACGATGGCAGGCTGACGATTACAGTCACCAAAAACGAAGAACACATTGAATATATTATTGAAGATAACGGAGTAGGCAGAGATACACCCAGGAACGGCAACCGGAAACATGACTATTCCTATGGCATGCAAATGAGCGGCGACCGGGTAAAGTTTTTTAACAACGAAGAGTATGCCTCTGTAGTGGTAACAGATTTAAAGAACAATGGAAAGCCCACCGGCACCAGGGTTCAGGTACTATTAAAAATTCAGTAATGCTATCAGCTATAATCATTGACGACGAACAAAAAGGACGTCTTGCCTTGCGTGAAAAACTGCGCGACTATTGCCCGGAAGTACGCCTGCTGGGCGAAGCGGCAGATGGCGCCGAAGGATTGAAACTTATCCAGGAACAAAAACCTGAAATTGTTTTCCTGGACATTGAAATGCCGCGTATGGGTGGTTTTGAAATGCTGCACATGCTCCCACAAAAAGATTTCCATCTTATTTTTACCACCGCTTACGACCAGTACGCGATCAAGGCTATCCGCTATGCAGCCTTTGATTACTTACTCAAGCCTGTTGATATTGAAGAACTGAAATCGGCCATTGCAAGGGTTAGCGGGCAGTCGCAGGAACATACAGAAGAAAAGCTCCAGGTACTGCAACAAAACCTCGACACAGGCTCCCTGCAGGGCAAGATCGCCATTCCCACTGTAGAAGGACTGCTTTTCTTCAATATATCCGACATTGTATCCCTGGAAGCGAAGAGCAACTACACCGCCATCAACTTCTCCAATCATCCTGGCCTGCTTGCCAGCCGCACCCTGAAAGATTTTGAGGAACTGTTGCCAACGAACCTGTTCTTTCGTACACATCATTCGCATATTATCAACCTGCACTACATCAAGCGCTACATCCGCGGAGAAGGCGGGCAGATAGAACTGGAAAACGGGGTGTATGTAACCGTGTCGCGGCGTAAAAAGGAAGAGTTACTGAAAAAGTTCAGGTATAAGAAGTAGATAAGTCAATGCTACGTGCTTGATAAAATTAGCCCCGGCATGGCTCAAAACTATTTACATCCGGCCCGGGGAAAATTAACCAGGAGGGAAACAATTGATTATCATAAATATACAGGCTGATTTCAATCCGGACTATTCCTATTATTAGGACTACAAATCATCTGCTTAAAAATAAATTCCTGATAATTAGAAATATTCTTTTACTTTAGATATCGTTATACGTGCTACTGACCCTCAGGTATCACGAAACTAATTTGCTTAACCTATTTCTCATTTTTTGCTATAGTCTCACAATAACCCAAGTATTCTTTCAACCAATAAAAATTACCCATGAAACGTACCCACTATTTGAAAACAATCCCATTGTTAGCAGTATTGTTTTTCTTATCCTGCAGTAAGGATAAGCAATCTAATGAATCAGATAACCAGAAAGACGGCCCCATCACTTTAAAATCCGGTGTGATAGTCGAAAAAAAGGGAGCTGATTATTTTTGGGAAGGTGACATCCGCCTTACTAAAGAACAATACAAAAACCTGGAAATTTATGGTCAATTACAGTCGAAGAAGCCCGACTATGTAGGCGCTGAAAAAAACGCACACCCGGTTTACAACGTGCCCTTTCAAAACACCGCTCAGGGTCGCACCATTCCACGCGCATTCAGTATATACCCCACCGCCTATAATTTATGGGCAATGGTGAGGATTATATACGGATCAAATTTAACGTTGGCGGAGAAACAGAAAGTACGTTCCGCACTGCTTGAAATGCAGTCCAATACCAACGTAAGATTCTACAACGCTACCTGCGAACCACTCGTTGACCCCACTTATGGATTTACCTATCCCAACATCGAGTTCTGGTCTACAGATGGCGCTGATGTCAGTGAATCAAACCTCGGAAGAACAGGCGGTGTACAACGTATCAACCTCGCTGATTTTGCCTTTAATTCATGGGATAACAGTGTAATTATTCATGAAATCTGCCATGCACTGGGATTAAGACATGAACATACGCGCCTCGACAGGAATTCGTTTGTTACTGTGAATACATCCAATCTTACTTCGTCCGGACTGGCGCAATTTAATATCCCGTCCACCAATTACTACCAGACAGGTACTTACGACTACACTTCTGTAATGGGATACAGCTCTTATACAAGCAGTACCTCCATTGTACATAACACCAGCCTGCCGATGTACACTAAAACAGACGGCACTGATATTTACCAGGGTAGTTTTCTTTCCAACAGCGACAGATCCTGGATAAACTACTTCTATATTCCGTATATGGCACGAACAGATGTGTATGCTGAGTTAGCGCCTACGGTGTACAAGTCGGATAACACGATCATGACGCCGAGTGAAAGACTCGATTTTCAGGCATACCTGAACAACGGCAATCCAACGCCTCCTAATTGTTGTACGCTGACCAATGATTTAGGAAAATTTACTTGTCCTTAAGTTAATAATACCGGGAAGAAGCCTGTCAAAAACGACGGGCTTCTTTCTCATTTAAAAGATAAAAACGTAATTTACTTTTCAACATAGCTAAAATATCGACGGATGAAAAGCTTTTTCATTTTTTTATGTCCAATTGTGACGTTGTTGTTGTTACAATCCTGCGATAAGAACGATAAGGATGATGACTTACAGGTAGACCCTTTTACATATGGTACTAAATTCGATTGGCGGGAAGATTCTATAAAGACACAACAGGAAGGGACCTGGACAAAGATCAGTAATGGCAACGTATTTTCCTGGCTGGCAAAAGACAACACGCTGCAAAGCACCAGTTTCGCGGCTTATGGTCTTCGCACAAATATCAAAACGGAATTTGTATATACTATCCGGAAAGATTCTGTATTTGCAATTAAGCTGACTGCCGACAGTATCTATTTCCTGGATGGAAACGGTAAGCCAAGAACAGATCTGAAAGGGAAAATAACCTATTCCCCGGATACGTCATTAGTGGTACTCAACACAGCAGTATCGCCGGCGATTACGATAAAATACAAACTGGAAAAGTAAGCACTATTACTTAAAAAATTTATAAACTGCCGGTTATTAAAACTGGCTTTACGTGTTTATAGCCGGTTCATTTAAACCAATCAGAACTGAACAATGGCTCCCAGGCGGGCGCCATAAAAGTAATTATCGGCACCATTGAACTGTGTGGAAATCTGTGTGCCGTTTGTTAAATAAGATATATCGGTTCCTTTGGAAACCCTTGCATTCCCCAGCACTCCGTCAAGTGAGAACGAAAGAAAACCGTTAACAGCATACCTGAAATTCAAACCATAATCCATACCGTGTCCCTTTGAGGTTTGTTCAAAACTCAATGGATGCATGAAGATATCTATCAGGTTCCAGTCCGCCTCTCCCCTGTAACTGATCAGCGTATAGGCTATATTGGCGCCAACTGACAGCGACCGGCTAACCAGGTAATTACCTTCCAGTGAGAACGCTGGTCCACGCCATCTTGCCGCGTAAGTGCTTTGCAGGTCTGTTAACTCCGGGCTGAGGATAACAAAGTTTTGCCGGGTATTTTTATAGGATACGCCGGCCCCTAAACTGAATTTGGTACGTTGGAGAAATATAACGCTGACGCCTATCCTGAACACCTCCAAATAGCCCCTGTCGCTGGAAAAGGATTGCTGAAACGTAGGTTCTGTACGATCATCGCCTTTATAATCCGTGTCCATCCCGTTGCCACTGACTACACCGTTTCTTTGATAGTATGTATCAAACCGCAGGTATTTCACCGGCCTGTAGGCGCCATTCAGATAAAAACCAAAAGAGGTAATGCTGTTAAAGTGCAGCTCTGATAAAACGTTGGGGGATTGCCCCTCTGAATTGCCTGCAATGGACCAGTCGAAATTATTTACGTTCAGGGCGCCACCGCCAGATACCGAGAATTGGCGGGACTGTGCATTTACCGGTAATTGACTAAACAGCGTAATAATAGTAAGGGTAACACCCGACCATGAGGGTTTGAAGCTGGCCATGTTATTGGGATTATATAACAGATGCAAATAGTGTTTTCATGCTTACTAAAGATACATGCTTCTCCGGGAAAAGAGAATGAAAACATAAGTTTCAGGGAAAAAATATTTCTTCCCTCCAGGTTAAAAATCTACAGCATCAGATCCACAAAGTTCTGTGATTCAGGTCGGGTATTTGTTTTGGCTGCTACAAACTGTTCTTCTTAATCATCTAATCCTCTTCCATCAAGAATTTGCTCGATATATTTTTCCACTCTCGACTCCCGTGTTTTAGATTGTTTAGGGGCAGAAAAATAAAGCAGGTATCCTCTTTGCCGGCCTGGCGTCAGTTCATAAAAAGCAGTTTTCAAGGCAGGCGTTTTATCCAGTTGCTTTTGAAATTCTTCCGGAACCGGGTATTCTTTAGTCTTTTTAAACTCCACTTTCACGCCGGCTTCTTCCAGTTCAACGGCTTCGTAAATGTAGGCTTTCAGGGTAGACTCCAGCTTGGTAATCTCCTGGAGGCTGGTAAACCGCACCTGGCGCGCAGCCTGTACATTCTCTGTTTGCTGGATCAGGATACCTTTAGGATCCTTTAACAGCGCGCCTTTGAAAAATAACACTGCGCAGTATTCTTTAAAAACATGAATTAAAACAATGTTACTTTTCTCAAAGGTGTAACAAGGACACCCCCACTTCAATTCTTCACTCAGGTGACAGTCGAGCACAATCGCTCTCAACTTCTCTATTTCTTTCTTCCACGTTTTAGCTTTATCAAAATAAAAATCAACCTTGGGATTCATTTTATTTCATTTTTATTGATTAACTGAAATAGTTTTTCTATCCGCCGGCCTGAAGTACCAGGATATTACAGTCAGTGCAAGTAATAACAACGAGGGAAATATATGGTTCGTGGTGCCTGTTGCCAGATGTGAAAAGGCCGCTCCCGACATGGCAAAGAAAAAGCCTGCATACGCCCATTCCTTCAGTAAAGGAAATTTAGGAATAAGTATTGCCACAGCTCCCAACAATTTCCAGACACCCAGTATTGTCAGTAAATAGGTGGGATAGCCTAAATTCTCCGTAAAATCTACTTCCGCCTTCACTTTGAATAATTGTACTATTCCGGTAGATACCATTCCCAATGCAAGCCAGAGCGTAGCAATCCAGTAGATAATTTTATTTCTCTTTGACATGATGTGTTATTTTAATTTGCTTACAATAGTTTGTAACCGGTTATGTGCCATATTCAGACCTGGGGCAAAACCCATTTGCATCATCTGATCCCTGAGTGCAACAGATTTATAGACGATATGCATACTGAGTTTACTGGTGTCGTCTGTAAGGGGTTCAAATACCAGGAACTCGAGCTGGGCGGGAAAAGGCGCGTTCTCCATTTCAAATGTCCGGGTAATTTTCTGGTCCGGAACAAACTCGTGGATGGTGCCACTGGCTTCAAACACTACCTTTCCGCTGGCATCGCTTGTTTCAAAATGCCAGCCGCCGTGCTTCTTATTTTCCAGCTTCAGCACTTTGGTTCCCATCCATTGCTCCACAATTTCGGGCTCTACATAGGCTTTAAAAAGCAGATCCACCGGCAAATCAAACTCCCTCGTTATTACTAATTCCTGTTTGCCGTCTTCGGCATTAACTTTTGTTTTACGTTCCATATGGGTGTTATTTTTTTGATTTGTACTTTTTCATGATGGCTTCTAATTTGTTAAACCGGTCATCCCACATTTGGCGGAATGGCTCAATAAAGTCTGCTACTGCTTTCATTTTTTTTGCGTTGATGTGATAATAAATCTCCCTGCCGTTTTGCTTTTGTTCAAGTAGCTCGCACTCCGTGAGTATCTGCAGGTGCTTTGAAACGGTTGGCCTTGCCGTGTCAAAGTTCGAGGCTATTGCACCTGCAGTCATGGCCTGCGAAGCTACCAATAGAAGTATAGCCCGTCTTGTCGGGTCCGCTATGGCTTGAAATACATCTCGTCGTAAATTCATTGTGTAGCTATTTGACTACAAATATAAATGTAGTTATTTAACTACACAAATTTATTTTTGCCCGCCTCTGCCTGGCAGCACAACATCCCGTTTTACCAGTGATCCTTTAAATATTGGTAATTCCGGAAATACTATATATTTGCATCATTGTTGCAAATGATATGTTTACAATCTGGCTTTACTGTATGCGATTATCTGTTCCTTTCTACATTTTTACTTTGTTGTTAAGTTTCCGGGCGCCGGAAATATTTGCCCGGCAGGCTCCATTTACAATAGAAGGTCACCAGGTGGCGGCAGGAGAAAAAGCTTCGTTTGATATACCGGTTATCACGGCTTCAAAAGACAGCACCTTTATCCCCGTTACCGTAATACATGGTAAAAACACAGGTCCTGTAATCGGGCTGATAGCCGGCATTCATGGATTTGAATATCCACCCATTATGGCCATGCAGCAAATGGCACGGGAGCTTAATCCCGCTGTATTAAGCGGCACGGTCATCATTGTTCATATAGCCAATGTAAATGCGTTTCTCGGCAGGTCTGTATACTATAACCCGGTCGACGGAAAAAATCTTAACCGGGAATTTCCGGGAGATAATAAAGGCAGTCAAACGCCCTGCATTGCCTGGGTACTATCACAGAAAATATTACCAAGATGTAATTACCTCGTAGATATACATGCAGGCGATGCCCCGGAAGACCTGCACGATTATGTGGGATACTATGTATATGGCGGGCAAACCGACAAAGCCAGGCAGATGGCGGAAGCACTGGGATTCGACTGGATCATGAAATCCGAAGCCAGTTTTGTAAACGGAGTGCCAACGCTGTATTGCTCAAAGGAAGCAGTGCGGCAGGGAATACCAACTGTTGCAATTGAGTGTGGCGGGCTCGGAAATGTTTCAACAGCGGAAGTAACAAAAATAAACAGTGGCCTGCTGAATTTAATGCGAAGCCTGCAATTCTTACCCGGCAAAGTTGAAATGCCCAATCATCCGCTGGAAATCACCAAACGCAGTTCTCTCAACAGTGAATACACCGGTATTTTTTACAGCGATTGCAGAAGCGGACAGCTGATCAGCAAGGGGATGAAGTTAGGTTACATCACCGATTTTAAAGGGAACCTGCTAACCGATATCTACTCGCCCATTGATGGCTTTATCGTTTACCAGATCGCCACGCCACCGGTAAATAAAGGAGAAATACTGTTCAGCTTTGGGGCATTGTAAGCCGGATATCTGCTAAAAAACAACCATTAATTTTATACCCTGTTGCATCAAAATTGATACTGCCACAGAAATATCGGTCATGGATCGCCAGCATATTGCTGGCGCTATATGCGTTTATTGCCATGCCTGTTCACTACTGGCATTCGCATCCGGAAACGATAAAAACAGCAGCAACATCTTTTGATCCGGGCATTGCTAAAGCCTGCAAATATATTCCTGCCGGATGTAAAGTATGCGATCATCAGTATACAGTTTATTATAATCAGCAGGATATGTATGCAGGCCCTGTGCTTACGCCGGCCACGCATCGTTATGCCTTCCCCGCTGTGGCTACCTGCGAAATCCCCTCTTTTGCCTGCTCCAATAAAGGCCCTCCTGCTGCTCCCTGATACTGAGTCCACTACTTCAATGTATGCCGCCGGCGCCCGCGCGTTTGGCTGCACACCTATGCCACATTAATATCTCCATTTATCCTTTATTAATTACAAACAATGATTCAGCGCTTCTGTTTTATACTGCTACTCTGCGTAGCTTCAAATATAATTTATGCCCAGCATGGCAAAATCCAGGGAAATATCTCCGGTCCCGACCAGAAAGTACTGGCAGGCATTACCATCAGTATGGAAGGGTGGCCGAAAGCTACGCAAACGGATGATGACGGGAACTTTTTCTTCACGGGTATGCAACCCGGCAATTATGTGCTGATTGCAAGCGGCGTTGGATATAAAGCCAAAAGCAGCCGCATAACAGTAGAAAATAATAAAACAATATTTCTTCGCCTGGAACTTGATATCGCCACCTCCACGTTAAGAGAGGTACATATTGCAGGTAAACGGCCATCCGCTCAATCCGGCGCACTCACCAGAACCAACACGCCGCTGAGAGATATTCCGCAAAATATCCAGTCGGTAGACCGCACTACTATCAACGATCAGCAGCTTTTCCAGCTGGATGAAGCGCTCCGGAATGTGGCAGGCTTCACTTCCACCGACTATTACGGCAGCTTCAGTTCCAGGGGTTACACTTCCGGCATTGGCGGGGTTACCACCAATGGCATAACCGGCTCGCCCTACCCGGAAGGTCAGCTTCCCTTACTCGGCAATATTGAAAGCGTGGAAGTGATACACGGCCCGTCCGCTATCCTATACGGACAAGGCGGAATGGGCGGCAATATCAATATGGTCACTAAACAACCGAAGAAATACCAGGTGGTAAACGCCACTGTTGCCGCGGGCTCTTTTGACCTTATCAGGGCGCAGGCCGATATCACCGGCAGCATTAATAAAAAGAAAAACCTCTACTTTCTCGCCGGCGCCGGATGGCAAAACGGAGGCAGCTTTACCCGGCATTTTGACCGCCGCAGCATCCAGGTATATGGCTCGCTGAAATGGGAAGTAAATCCCAAAACCAGCTGGCAGATAAATGGTAACTATGTAAATGAAGACGCCAGCAATAATTATCAGCCCCGCGTTCCCATCTACAAAAGCAAGGATAAAGACAGCATCTTCCTGGTGCCTTATGATTTTAACCCGGGCTACGACAGCCGTTATAAAGGCAATAATTACCAGCTGCAATCCGTGATGGAACATCGTATTTCCGGCAACTGGAAAATCGGACTGCTGGCAGCTTACAGCGAATCCAGGGCCGACCGTAATCAATACACCGCTTCCGGATTTGTGCGGCCCACCGACAATACCGTAAGCCGTTCCTATAGCTGGCAACAGATCAATTCTCCACAAACTACCGTTAATATTTACACGAACGTAAAAGTTAATACCTGGAAGATCATCCACCAGGTTACCATCGGTGGCGATGCCATGCTGTCGCGCAACAATTATCCCAACGGCATCCTGCAGTATGCCGCCACACGGTTACCGGTATTCGACACAGAACAGGAAAGCCGCTACGATACTACAGGAATGACCTTCTATGGTAAATCAAGAACAGAAAAATTCACCTATAATACATTCGGCGCCTATGTGCAGGACCAGATTGAAATTACTTCCAAATGGAAAATACTGGCCGGCCTGAGATATAACAACTACTTCCGGCGCTATTTTGCTGATAAGCCGGATGGTACTGTTCAGAATGATGAACGCCCCCTACGCACCGAAAACTTTTCACCCCGGCTGGGAGTTGTTTACCAGCCTGTAAGCACCGTTTCCATTTACCTGGATTATAACGAAGGCTTTTCACCCCACTATAGCAATAACGTTGAAAACGGTGGCCCCTTTGCCCCTGAAACCTCTAAGCAATATGAATTCGGCGCCAAGGGAGAATTCTTCCAAAACACGTTTCAACCTTTTATATCAATTTACCAGAGCGACCGGAAGAATGTATTACAGTCGGTTCCCAAACCTGATCTGCCCTATTGGAGAGAGGCTATCGGGCAGGTACAGAGCCGGGGAATTGAGATAGGCGCAAAAGGTACGTTACTGGGCAATCTCTTCCTCAATGTCAATTACAACTACAACAAAACAAAAATTACGAAAAGTATAAAGCCGGAAGATATTGGTCAGCTCTTTGCCAACTCCCCTGAAAATTCAGCCAATGGCTGGGCTAAATACACTTTTACTACCAACGCGCTGAAAGGGCTTTTCATAGGTGCAGGTTTCCAGTATGTGGATGCCCGTTATTTCAGTAATAAAAAAGAAACCAGTACCGACGTGCTGGAAATGCCTGCCTATACTGTTTTTAATGCCCTCATCGGGTACAGGTATAAACAATACAGCCTCCAGGTTAATGGTAATAATCTGGCTAACAAACGGTATGCTGCCAGCGGAGTTGTCAACTCCTATACACCCGGCGCACCCAGAAATCTGCTGGTATCATTGAATTGCTCATTCAGGTAAAACATCTCCTTATGAAAAAACGCTCACCGCTATTTACCATTGCAGCTCATGAGTATGTGATGATTTACAGAGACAGGATCGTGATGCTGCTGGCGATGATCGCCTGGATTTTACTGGCGGCTGCCGCGTATACAGGGTGGGAGCGCGGGCAGCAGACAGCGCTGCAAAAAAACAGGGCCGCTGCCATGTTCCGTCATGAATGGGAAGAGCAACAAGCCAATCCCCATTCAGCGGCTCATTTCGGCACGTACCTGTTTAAGCCCAACACCTTTCTCAGCATATACGATTATGGCCTTAACCGCTACCTCGGTGTTACCTACAGAGTGGAAGCGCATGTTCAGCATGAGGTAAACCAGGCGGAAGCACAGACTACCGACAGTCAGCTGCGCTTCGGGGAATTATCTGTGTCGATGGTTTTACAGCTGCTGATGCCTTTACTCATCCTGCTCATCACCTACAGTACCATTACCCGTGAGCGGGAAGGCAACACCCTGCCCTTACTGTTAATGCAGGGCATACAGCCTGAGCAACTCATCTGGGGGAAAATTGCCGGCAATTATGCGATCGTTCTTACGATTGTTATCCCGGCCTTTATACTATTGGGCTTACCCGTATCTCAACAAGGCAGTCAGCCGGATATCCCCGTTCGTTACGGCCTGTTTGCCGCGGCCTACCTGGTTTACTTTTTCGTATTCACCAGCATAGGAACACTGGTATCGGCGTGGAGCCGCAGCTCCGGCGCCGCCATGGTCGCTTGCATCGGCATATGGTTCCTGCTGTCGGTACTGGCGCCCAGGCTAACGGTACGCCTGATCGATGAACGACATCCACTACCCTCCCGCTATGAATTAAACAAACGGATAGCGCAGGGATACAGCAAAGGAATGAATGGCGATGGCACCAGCATACAACGCCACCAGCGCTACCTCGACAGCACGCTGAAAAAATACGGGGTGGATTCTGTGAAGCAGTTGCCGGTCAACTTTGATGGCCTCTCCATGCAATATGGCGAAGACTACAACACCAAAGTATACGAACGGTACAATGGTGAAGTAGAAGAGATCATCGAACTGCAGCAGGAGCAGTTGGAAAAAGCCGGGCTGGGATCTCCGTTCATCGCTATCCAGCAGGTGTCGATGGGACTTTCCGGATCTGATTATTATCATCACCGCTCCTTTCATCACCAGGCGAAAAAGTACCGGGATGAGTTCATCCGCATACTGAATATGAACCTGGCCAACAGCGGGGCGCAATATCTTACCTATGATTATAAAGCAGGACCGGATTTTTTTAAGAGAATGAAAGACTTCACCTATGATCCTCCTCCGGCGAAAAGCGCCGTTACCTGGCATCACCTGGCATGGCTGGCCCTGGGCGCCTGGTGCTTGTTGGTGATGATACTTACAAACCTGACTGCAAAACAACTTATTAAAATAAAGCTATGATGCTGTTAAAAACTATTTTCCTGTTTGAATGGCAACAATTACTGCGGCAACGATGGATGCTGGTAAGCCTGTTGCTGTTTATGTTGATCAGCCTACTGTCCATCCGCTCCTCCAATCGCACTATTGAAAGCCGGTTTATCCAGGCTGATAGTATCCGGGAAGAATACCACCGCGACTACGTGACTGCACTGCAGCGGTTTTCAGACACCCTCACTGATAAGGGCAAAGCAACTGCAAAAAATGCGGGGCTGGCAGTTATGGTCAATTACTGGCTGCCGCAAAATGCCGTTAAATTGCCGGCCCCGCTGGCGGCCCTTTCACTGGGCCTCACCGATATCCAGCCCTGGTACCAGCAAATCAGGTACACCAAAAGCTTTGAGGAGGCAAACGATATACCTGTCAGCAACCCGGTGATGCTGTTCGCCGGTAACTTCGATCTTGCATTCGTGATCATCTATTTACTGCCGCTGCTCGTCCTGGTATATTGTTATAACCTGTATGCTTCCGAGAAAGAAACCGGCACATTAACCATGCTCATGATCCATGCGGGCAGCATTCACCGCATCATTACACTAAAGCTGCTTTTCCGCTTGCTGGTGCTGGCTACGCTCCTGCTCACCGTTAACGCACTGGGATTTATCCTGGCTTATAAACAATCATTTCCTTCCTTCATCACAATGCTGCTATGGTGTTCTGCCACCCTGTTATATCTCCTGTTCTGGATCACGGTCGCCTATGTTGTGCTCGCCTTCCGGTTCAGCGGTACCCGCACGGGTTTGTACCTGGTAAGTTGCTGGATGTTGGTGCTCATTATCCTGCCGTCGCTCATCAATACCTATGTACAAAAAAAACATCCCCTGCCGATGAAAGATGAAATTGCAGCATATCGGCGCCACCAGGGAGAAGAAATTTGGAATACGCCGGCCCGGGTGTTATCCGACAGCTTCAACCGGTATAATCCGCAGTATGCCGCCAGCATCAACCCTGCCAGGGACACGCTGCCGCTCAGTACACGGTACATAGCCGGCTATTACGATCTGCTGGAAAAACGGATGGACAGGGTGCTTACTCCCTTCCAGGAAAAGATAAAGCAACGCAATCTTCATTTTGAAACGCTTTCCAACCGGAATCCATCTTCCCTGGTACAACAATGGCTCAACAGTTTAGCCGGCACCCAGTTAACCGCATACCAGGATTTCTCCCGGCAGTCTGATATCTATCAGCAAAAATGGAAAACATTCCTCTACGGTTTTCATATCCCCGAGAAACACCTTACGCCGGCAGATTATAAAAACTTCCCGGTTTTTCAATACCACGCACCAGCGTTGCCTGTCCACCGTTTAATAGTCCAGGCAGGGTACCTGTTATGCCTGGTACTACTACTAACAGGCGCCGGGGTTTATATCTTCATTCATAAAAACCGTACATCGTAAAACCTGTGATATTCAACCGGGATAAGGCTATGGGCTATCTCCAATAAGTTTAAAAATGCATTATCTTTAATACTAAAGCTAATTTCATCCGGTGAAGGTAAGAGACGAAAAACTACAGCAAATTATTGATTGGGCTAAAGATAATAAAGATGTCAGCGTAATGCTCCTCACCAGCTCCCTGGTAAACCCACTGGCCCCGGTCGACGACTTCAGCGACCTTGATATTGAACTGGTTTTTGAAAACATGGAGCCCTATCAGCTGAACAATGAATGGACGCATGCCTTTGGAACACCTGTTTCAATGGTTGAAGAAGATGAAACCGTATTTGACAATAAACACGCTATGAAAATGGTGCTGTATGATGATTATGTAAAAGTAGATTTCAAACTATATAAAAAGTCTGAATTTATAAAAGAGGTCCATAGTGACACCTTACCGGAGGATTGGGACGTGGGTTACAAAGTTCTTGTTGACAAGCACCATCTTACCCAACAATTAAAGGCGCCCACTTACCAATCTGTCATCATTAAAAAACCTGCAGCGCAAAAGTTCAACCAGGTAATGAATGATTGTTGGTGGGACATGACCTACGTGGCTAAATGCCTCGCCCGTGATGAAATTTTCTATGCCAAATTCATGACCGAAAATATGATGAGAACGGATTATTTAGTTCCCATGATAGAGTGGTATATCGCCAGTCGCCACAACTGGGATATCACTACCAACAAACACGGCAGGTTGTTCAAAAAATACCTGCCCTCCGGTTTGTGGGAAAAAATCGAATCCACATTTTCGGGAAGTGACATCGGGGAAAATTGGAATGCCCTGTTTGCTTACGCTGACCTGGTGCATCTCCTGGGCGTTGAACTGTCTGAAAAGCTGGGATATAGTTACCCGGCAGAGTTGGAAAAAAATATCAGGAAATATCTGGAAGAGATAAGAGCGAAGTGCAATTATAGCAGATAACTATTTATAATTTCTGATCCGGTAAAGCGCCACATCCTTTGTCAGTAACAACCGCTCGAAATTAGCGGGTAACTTATTGGTATGCTCATCCAGTAAAAAGGAAAATTGAGGGAGATATTTACTACTGACCCGGTCAAAGATAAGATAATTGACAGGAGACTTTTTAATATTCAGATCACCCGGAAAGCGGGGAACATAGTTAATGATCTTTTGATCAAAATAACGATACGCGATCCAATCATTGATATTATTACTTTCATAATAAAGTGGCGTCACCACAAACTGGCATCCCAGATAATAGGCAATAGCAGGATGTATGGCCATAACCGTTTTTTGGGCAAGATCCGGGTCTTCTGCTTTTAAAAGCTGTGCTATTCTTTTGGTGTCTGCCAACTGCCCGCTATCGTTGTTGTCATTCAGGTAAATATCCATCTTCCTGGCAGCTACTGTTACATTTACCAGCAAAAAACAGAGCAGGCCAACTGTAATAACCGGCTTTAGTTTTATCCATTCCGGGCTGGAAATGCTTATTATATACAACGAAACAGCTACAGCTATACCGGTTATTACATACCAGCTCAAAAGCAAACGATCCACAATAAATGCCTGGGAAATTAAACCTGTATATAGTATTAAACAGGTTGCCATCACAATAAAAAATTTATTACTTGCCGCAGAGGATTTATTCTTCCTGGTATAAAAAAACTGTACAAAAAATAAAATAATGCAACCAATAAAAGACAGTAAAGTTTTTATCGTGAGTATGGAGAAAACCTGCATTACATTATATAAAAAATGCTTCCCGTAATTTAATGGAGATTCCCGGATAATCTGCCAGGCGGAATGATATGCGGTCTGATCATGCCACCACCATTTCGGGTTAATGGGAGCTGACCGGAACGATAAACCATAGCCAACGTTCAGGTAATGCCAGGTATTCAAAGGACTTCCGTTATTAAGTGTATTGATGATCCACCAGGGCAGGGAAACAATTGCAAATCCCAGTAACAAGGTGAGCACATTTAAACAGCCGGTCCGTGGCCGGTTGTAGAAAAACAACAGTATTGCAAAGGCAGGCAGCAATGCGTAACTGGTATACCGTGTTAACCCTGCCAGGCCGGCTATTATTCCCGTTATGAAAAGATATTTATAGGAAGAAGATTGCAGGGCTTCAAAAAAAAAGCAAATGGCACTTACATAAAACAACGTATCCAGCATGGCGTTTTGTGCCTGGATACTATAAACGAAGTAAGTGGGATTAACGGCGATCAGTAGCTGCGCTAAAAAAGCGGGGACTTCCCCGCCGGTGAAATTCCTCACAAAGCGATAAACAACCAGGAGTAGCACGGAGGAGGAAAGCACGGATATAAATTTGGCAGCCACAAAACCATCCTGAAAAACCCAGGTGAATATACCCGTCAAAAGCGTAAAAAGAGGAGGCCAGAAATGTGAACTCATTCCACGATATCCTTTTCCTTCAAAGATTTCCACACCAGCAAGGTATTGCATGGCGCCATCCCATTCCTCAAACAAGGTATGATGCTGTGCGATAAAGAAAGTCAATATAAAATATACCAGTGGAATTAAAGCTCCTTTCCATAGAGCGGCTTTATTTGATCTGATAATCATCTGACAGCTTTAGATACCTGAACGTTCTATAATTTAAGCGTATTTTCTACAACAGATGAATATGATGTTTAAATATATGTATCATCAATCTATTGTTGTATATATATCATACTCAACCATTTAGATGTAAACATTTATTTACTACATTTTGTTGTAATTAACTTTGAAATTTCCGCCAGGCAGAACAGATAACTTCCGCCCTTCAGTACGGAGAAGAGTTTTTGGTAGCAACTAGCTAAAATAAAGCAGCCTGGCACATGCTCGTGCCAGGCTGCTTTATTTTGATATTGATATATCAGGGCTTTAAGCCGTAGTAAAGAATTTATTTCTTTGCTGCTTTCAGGCTGAAACCAATTTCAACATCTTTACTGATCATCCAGTTTTCAGGGCTACCTTCTGTTTTGTAGTTGATACCCCATGAAGATCTGTCGATCACGAATTTTGCATTAGCAGTAACGTCGTTTTCGCCAACAGTGATTTGTGCAGGGAAAGTGATGTTCAGGGTGCTGTCTTTCAGGGTCAGGTTGCCGCTGATAAGATTGGTAGCGCCAGGAAGCAGGCTTTTCTGCTTGGTACTGTCGAAAGGAGCTACAGATGTGATAACAAATTTAGCTGATGGATATTTGGCTACATCAAAAAAGTCGGGGCTTTTCAGGTGCCCTTCCAGATCGGAAGCCTTTTTATCCGGTTCAGTAACAGAAGCCGGGTCTGCCAACAGGGTAGTCAGGTTTACATCAAAGCTACCACCGGTAACCGCTCCGTTTTCAACGTTGAGACTACCATCTGCAACTTTGATAGTACCAAAGCGGGGGGCAAATCCACCTTTGTGAGTAGCACGCCATTGTACAGTTGTAGTGGCAGTGTCAATTGTATAAGCTGCGCCGGCGGTCACAGCTGCTTCTTTCTTTTCTTCGGTCTTCGCCTGATCAGTCGAAGCACCGCCACATGCTGCAAGTGTAAGCAGCAGGGCAAAGGCAGGTACTGTTTGCTTCATAAATTTCAAATTAAAATTATATATAAGTTCCCGAATATAGGCAATTGGGTTTAATCACGATGCAACATATCGAAAAATGTCAATATTATAACAATTCATGCATACTTTTTTGCATAGCAACCGTTCCTACAGCATAATCACCGAATCAATTTTTGACACCTCTTTATAGTACGAGATCACCTCCTCCTCATCCTGAACAGGTACCTGCACCGTAAAGGACTTATATTTCCCCCCGGAAGAATTAGTTTCTGTAATTCTTGCGCTTACATCCGCAAACATCGACTTCAGCTCTGCTATCTTATCCTCGTCCGCCTTAATAATAAACTTAAAAGTATATTCAGTAGGGAATACTATTGATTGCTGCAACAATGAACGAAAATTTTCATACGGATCTCCGCCTAAGCTGGCATTTACATTTTCACCTGTAGACATATTAATACTATTTATCAATTTTACTTCGCAAAATCAACCTGCAAAATAACTTCTTTTTTAAAAATCCACCTGTCAGCCATTAAAACAGCCTGCCTTCCTCCCATATCTCCCAACTGCCCTCTGCTATTTCCTCTTCGAGTTCATGCGTGTTCCAGCCACAATACCCGATGAATAACCGGATGTCCTGTTCCAATATTGTTCCATTATTCATATGCATCACCGCGGCCTTAAAGTCACCTCCCATATAGATGTTATCCGCTACCGGGACACCTCCTGCTATCAGATCAGGGCGCCGGTGTACAAAATAAAGATGTTCCCGGTCCACAGGGCCGCCATCATACAGCGGAAACGGCGGACTATATCTGAACTCTTCCAATTCATTAAACTTACGGGGAAACTCCTTATTCACCACAAACCCCATCGCTCCCTTTTCATTATATTCAGTAATGAAAAGGGTCGCATCTTCAAAAAAGGTATCATCCAGCAGCGATGTGCTGGTTATAAATATTCCTGCATCCATAACTTTGTAAACCGGGAGCTTTATTAAACTTCGAAAGTACGCATCAAAAAGGAATTTCGTGCCCGCGGCAACCTGTTTAAAAGAAAGCGACCACTATGTGCGGTTATCTATCTCCCCCCGGATAATTAATTAAAGGTACCTATCAACTGAAGTACCTGGCTGGTGGCCAGGGTTAAACCAAGTATCAGAAAAAGCCAGAACCGGAACGTACGGTAGGTTGGTTCCGCTATTATATAAATTACCATACACACAATCCAGAAAGCAACGGCGATACTTTTAAAAGTAACGGAGTTTTTCATATAGGTGCTCCCGATAATTAAAAGTATAAGTCCCGCTACTTCTATAGGAGGACCATAACGCTGCCAGAACAAAATTAATTTTCTTCTCATAACAATATAACTTTCATTATGTAATCTGTGAAACTTAGCTGCTCTCTATCGTTATAAACACCTTGCGGAAATCCTTTTTCGCAAGGTCGCTTTTATGTATAACAAAAAACAAATCGCCGGCATCTCCCCACGAAAAATCCCCACGGGATTTTACAGTAAGCAGGATGGTCCAGTCTTCAGGGTTTCCTTTGCAGGCCAGCGCCGCCTGCAACTCCGGGGATTGATGCTGGGTGAAACCATAGTTATTGATTTCATAATCACTTTCCTGCAGGAAATTAACCGGTTCTTCAAAAACTTCGTACAGGCTATCGAGTAGTGCTTCCTCCTGCAGCAAAGGTTTTGAAACCTCCCGGAAAATGTACTGGTTGGAATGCCAGGAGTAAAACCCCGGCACCGAATTTTTAACAACGGCATTTGCTTTATAGGGCGTGTATTGTCCGTTCTCCAGTTCATAAAAGTCCTCCTCCGGGAAGGAAAACCTTTTGCCCGATTGCAGCATGGAGTTATCGGCCACATACAACACTTTACAAGGCAAATGCCCGTCGCGGGCGCCGATGTTATGGATAGTTTCCAGGAAAAAGAAAAGCGTTCCCGTTGCCGGTAAATATTCCTGCAACGGCGCCAGTGCTTCGCAATTAACCTGGGCTATAAATTCATACTTATAATGCTGCTTGTTATAATCGTCGTAATAATCAGGATACTCAATATTCCCAGGCAGGTCGGGCATGCCGCCAAACCGGTGATTACCGGTAGCGGCGTAGTCTTCCTCACCGGAATGATTAAACCCGATCGTCCGTTTTACGAGCGCGCGTAAGGCTTCACGGTGCAGCAGTAACCCGTCTTCCATGAGGATTTCGTCGACGGGCCTGATTAACGCTTCATCCTGTTGTGCAAAAAACAGTTCATCGTTCCACTTAACCGGTCCGTTGCCATCTGCATCTTTGTAGGTATTATCAAGCACCTGCTGTTTATTATTCATATCCAGATCCAGCCCGGCAAAAGCTGAATAAGCAGCGGGCAGGAATGAAAACGGGTTATTGGCGGCGTTGATCTTCACAATTTTTGGCAGAGTCAGCAGGTTTTCGGGCAAAGTTTTTAATTGGTTCTTCGCCAGGTGCAGATATTTAAGCTCCGGCAATTCAAACACTGAAATTTCGCTGAGCTGGTTGCCGTTCAGGTTAAGATATTCCAGGTGCGGCATATCCATGAGGTGGGCGGGCACACGCGACAGGTCGCCGCCGGCAAACGAACAATGTTTGAGCTTTGTGAGCTTGCTCATATATTCGGGAATACGGCACAGGCTTGAATCAACAATCACGAGGTGCTCCAGTTCCTGGAGATGAAGCAGCTTATCATCCAGCCGTTCCAGGGGTAGCTTCTTCACCGGCCATTTAGCGGTGATCTCTACATGCCGCAATGCTTTCAGGCGATAAAATTCATTCGGCAGCCGGTCGAATGTGGGATTGATAAGCACCAGCTTTTTCACCCATTCTACCGGGGCGGCTGCTGCTTCTTCCACAGCAGTAAAGCAATATCGATCCCAGTTTAACTGTGCGGTATCTATCTTCCTGTAAATAGTAACCGGAAAAACCGGCTGATCACTCCAGGAAGGTTTCAGCTGCCCCAACAGCGCTACCCAGCCATCTTTAAAAACAACATCCCCAAAAAACTTTAGCGTATAATGAAACCGTTCACGGTTCATAGAAAGATAGGGCTCCTCGTGTTTATCTTCCTTAAAATGAATCACTCCTTCCGGTGCATCGCTTTTATAAATCCCCAGGGCGGGAATCACTATTTTCACTTCCCCGGTGGGCTCGTAGTCGTCCAGCAACTCCGCCTTTACAGCCCTTTCCACATCGCTGGTGCGGGCAACAATAGTAATAAGTAAAACGCCGGAATAATCGAAATCCTGTCCGGACTGCGCATCATCCATCTCAAAAATAAAATCGTTTATCTGAAAGTGATCTTTACCATCCGCTGGTGGCGCAAAAGCATGAAGTTCCATAAGCCCGTTCTTTTGATATGGTTTCCTGAAATTGGGTTAACCGGGTTACCGGCGCGTTGCATAATTATACGAAAAGCCTGTTAAAAAAAGAATTTTCCGTCAAAACTTTTGCCAGATGACAACTCTCCCCTAGCCAGGGAATTTCTCAGTAATTACTTATTTCAACCCGGACATTCCTGTTAAAATTTGCTTCAGAAAAATTACATTACATCATTATGAAGCCCTTTCAATTACCTGCCGCTATGCTTAAATATTGCCTGACATTATTAACAGCTGTGCTTATCAGCACCGTTGCTTATTCCCAGACAACTTTTTCAAATAACCCCGACAGCGCTGTTTTTCTTACAAAAGACATAGATAATTTCTGGAAAGCTTTTGATCTTTTTAAAAAAGATACCACCGTTAACCCGTTTGGCAGTGCCTACATCGACATTGGCAGTGCGGGGGTGAAAGGATTTATTCCGGACAGGATTAAAAACGCCGAAAATTTGTATAAGGTGGTCAGGAGGCGCAGCAGCGACTATGAAAAAGTGAGGACCACAACTTTGCAGATGAAAGAAAAGGAAAAACAATGCAGAAGCGCGTTCTACGCTTTAAAATACTGGTACCCGCCGGCACAGTATCCGCCTGTTTATTTTGTGATCGGCGCTTACAATTCAGGTGGAACATTCAATGAGGAGGGTTTGTTTATTGGCGCCGAAAAACAAACTGATACCGGCAACATCCCGTTTATTGTGGCGCATGAGCTGATTCATTTTCAGCAAAAGAACTGGATGGAAAATCCAACTTTATTGCAGCAGAGCATTGTTGAAGGCAGTGCGGATTTTTTGGGAGAACTGATATCCGGGGCAACCACCAATAAAACCGCAATAGACTATGGGAATAAAAACGAGGACAAACTATGCCGGGAATTTGTAACAAGAATTGACAGTACAAACTATATCGACTGGCTATACGATGTTTCCCGGAAAGACGACCGGCCTAATGACCTGGGTTACTGGATGGGTTATAAGATCACACAACAATATTTCATGAAGGCGGCAGATAAAAAGCAGGCTGTCAGGGAAATTCTTGACATTAAGGATTATAAGGCTTTTTTGGCCCAAAGTGGATATCTGAAGAATTATATTAAATAAAATGAAAATATACTATTAGAACCGCATCTCCCCTATCTTAGCGAACCCATGCGGGACTCCAGGGGGGAGATAGTGCATGGGGAGTGCATTAACAGTGCATGGGGAGTGCATGAGGAGTGCATGGGAACAGTATTGATAGTGCATGGGCTATCCATGACATACGCAAGTCCGGGGCATCGCAGAAGCATCCGCGGGGTTCATCAGCCTCCCTGTTTTAGCCGGGCATACCTGGGCCATTATTTAAATTACACTTTCACATATATCTTCCGCCTGTCCATCACATACCCAAGCAGCCACATCATCAGCATATAAACAATAGCAAACAACAGGGAAGCATTTTTGTCAGATAACCAACTGCTAAAAGCATCCCTGTAAATAATCCCCTTCACCGATCCTTCGTTTATCTGTATCATCCCCATCAGCACAATCACTACCCACGCAACAATGTAGATGAACAAGGGATTTTTACCGAATACTTCAAAGAAGTAAGTCCATTTCCGGAATAACCATACATCTATAATGGTAATCAGTGCAGCGAGGATCAGCAAATCAAAACCGGTGGTATAAATAACATAGGAGCTGGTCCAGAGCGGTTTATTGATAGGCAGGCACCTGTTCCACAACGCGCCGGCTGCCACCAGCAATATGCCGGCAGCAAACAGTTTCAGAACACCTCCATTCTTCTGCACAAAACTCCCTGTAAGAAAACCTGCCACCACATTAACAACAGCAGGAAATGTACTCAATAGTCCCAGCGGATCAAACGGAAAGCCATAATGCTTATACATATGCCCCGGAGATAAATAAAGCGCATCCAATCTGCCAACCGCATTGCCTTCCAGGCTGTAAGGGCCGGGCGGCACACCAAAACAATACAACACATACCAATACAACAATAATATCAATACGCACATACTAACAAGCGTCCGGCTACTGCAATAACGGATCATAAAAGCTGCGATGCAGTAACAAACCGCAATACGCTGTAAAACGCCCCAGATCCGTATGTCAGCCAGAGGCTTCCACATATAATGACCCTGTTCGTACTGAACAAAAGGGAACATACCGAGCAATAAGCCAATTATAAAAATGATGGCTGTACGTTTGAATACCTTCTCCATAAATTCAGTATGAGCAAGACTTTTCATCTTCCCCATACTGAAACTAAGCGCGTTTCCTACCACAAACAGGAAGGAAGGAAACACCAGGTCGGTCACCGTAAAACCGTGCCAGTCGGAGTGTTTAAAAGGCGCATAAATCGCATTCCAGTTGCCCGGGGTATTCACCACTATCATGAAAGCAACGGTCATCCCTCTCAGCACATCCAACGCAGGGTATCTTTCCGGTACAGATTTCATACTTAATTAAGATAAGGGGGTAAATTTGAATTCGTGTATGATGATTTCTACGGCGTTGCCATTAGAAGGCGGTGCATCAAAAAGCCAGAGGTTCATGTGTATGGGCATTTGTAAGGTACTGATAGAGGTGGGCGTAGTCCAGGTTTTCGTTTCAAACTGGTTCAGGTTTCCATTCTGGAAGCCGTGCAAACTCTGAAAGTGAATGGACGTGGCATCGCGCCGGAACCGGTGTGTGGTATAGGTTCCGTTCAGCACAAAATCCTTCGCATAGGTGACGTTATTGACGCCGGTAGCACCGGTAGCCGGCCAAACGGTATAGTTCAGTATTGGCGCGTTGGGATACCCCCATCGTGAAAACTCAATATCCATTTCATCAAAACGGCTGTTCCCGGAATAATTAAAAAGCCCGAATACAATATTTTTATCCAGCGCATTTACGGCTCCTTCGATCTTCCACTGGTAGGTGCCATATCCAAACAACTGGGTACTTCTTACTTCTGCACATTCCCACCGGCCGGTATCATTATGCTTTTTAAGCACCAGGTGTAACCGCCCGTTGCTGTCTACCCAAACGTTATCACCGCTCCAGTAATTATTGTGAGGCCCTTGCTGACCGGCCGGTTCCTTTACGATCCAGGTGTAGCCGGAAAACTGGATGGTGGTTTGATTCACCCCGTTCACCGCAACCGTATTGGTTTTGCCGTGCTCCACACTTGTTTTTGTTTGAACCGGTCCATCCAGTTTGGAGGAGGTACAATTTGCAAAACAAACAGGGATGGCTGCCAACAGCCATACAAAAATGCTTTTCATAATTTTGTACTTTTTATAGGTTATTGAATAATCAGAGAAAACAGATGTCAGCAAAATCTTCCCGCCGGTGGAAATCCGGCATAGCGGCCTTTACATCATTCCAGGTTAAAAAATGTGGCGCCGGCATTTCATCTCCGCATTTATAAAAATTGCCTTTTACCTTCATGGCGGTGAGCGTGGTAATGTTATGATAGCTAAATACCACCGCTGGTATAATCACCGTTAATTCCCAAACAAATGACCTCCTGCCCTGCTCCACTGCCGATATAATATGAGTAGCGGTGGTGATCAGGTCAGTAGCCGTAACGGGCAGCGGGGCCCTGTTTTCACGGCTGGATCCAAACCCGGCTTTACACCAGCCGATGCAGTTAAACTCCAGGTTATAATAGTTGCCGCCATCGTCGCAGGCTACAAAAAATTCCACGCAGCTGTCTTTATGAATATCCCCATTGGTAGAAGCTGCCGCCAGCAAATGACTTTCCTTTACGTAGTATTTGAGCAGGATGGCATCTTCACTATGGGCAATGGAAAACGCTGCCTCCACCGCATGCGCATACTGAGGCCAGGGGTTACAACTGATCGGGATCACCTGTAGCCTGTCCAGCATCCTGCTCACTTCAGCAGGCGCGGGTTTACCATACAACGGAATAAAGGGCACCTCCAGTTTCCGCATCATGATACCTTTTGATGGCTTAACCGGGCACTGCTTTCCTCATCCAGGAAAAGTATGGCGCCGGGGTGGTTTCGCAGGATAGTAGCCGGATATTGTTCCTGTATATCCCGGTGAATAGTATCATATATTGCCGCTGCTTTCCGTGGGCCTGGTACTACGCAAAAAATATACGGCGCTGCCAGCAATGTGGGGATGGTTAATGTAACGGCATGTGTGGGCACTTCTTCCAACGTGGTGAAGCAACCGTCGTTTACCTGTTGCTGCCGGCACACTTCATCCAGCGTTACTATTTTCACGCTTTGCGGATCTTTAAAATCCGCCACCGGCGGGTCATTGAAAGCAAGGTGACCATTCTCTCCTATTCCCATACATATTATATCTGCAGGATGTGTTTGCAGCAGCGCAGCATATTTTTCACAGGCTGTTTCCGTTCCACTGCCATCGATATAGTGGATGGAATGAAAAGGTAACGCGTCAAAGATCCGGTGCTTCAAAAAGTTGCCAAATCCCTGTGGTGCATCTGCCGGCAGGCCAATGTATTCATCCATGTGAAAAGCATTTACGCGGTTCCACTCAATGCCGTTCTCGTGTAGCAGTGCTTCCAGGAACTCGTTCTGGGAAGGGGCGGCTGCAAAAATGATATTCACTTCTTTTTTATTTCCCAATAAATACCGGAGGGTGGTTGCCGCCATTGCTGCAGCTGCCCTGCCCATTTCCTGCCGGTCCGGATAAATCTTCGCGGTTAATTTCCCTGCTTTAAATTCCTTTATCATGTTTGTTTTATTTAGATAAGATAACCGGAGAAAGATTCTTTCGACATGTACACAATGTTTCCGTTCACGATGGTGGTGTCAATGTTTATCCCGTCGTCGAAGATGACGAGATCCGCATCTTTGCCTTTTACCAAAGTTCCTTTCCTGTCCTGTATATGAAGAATAGATGCGGGCGTTTCACTCATCATCCTTACCGCATCACGCAGGGGTATCTCTGCCAGTTCTATCATGTTCCGCACTAACCGGTCGGCGGTAGCTACGCTTCCTGCAAAAGCGCTGCGGTCGGGCAATTTGGCTACGCTATCTTCCACCAGCACGTTCAAACCATCTTTAAGGCTGCCTAACACAGATGGTCCTTCCGGCATGGCCGCAGCCCGCATGGCATCGGTGATCAGGGCCGTACGTTCGGGGCCTTTAATTTTATACACCAGCTTCAGCAACGGGGCAGGCAAATGAATTCCATCAGCAATGATCTCTACGGTCATGCCGTCGATCAGGTAAGCGCTTTCAATGACCCCGGCATAGCGGTACGCATTACGCCGAGAAACACCGGACATACAGGAATAGAAATGTGTAGCATGTGTAAAACCTGCTTCATAGCCTTTTATCACTTCTTCATAAATGGCATCGGTATGCGCCAATGCTGCGAGGATATTCCTGTTGGTTAAATATCTTCCGAATTCCAGCGCACCGGGCAGTTCGGGCGCAGCGCTCCATCTTTTGATGGCCGGCGAGCGGGAAAGTATATCCATGTACTCAGCCGGGTCCGGATGGCGGATATACCGCGGGTCCTGCGCGCCTTTCTGCTGCATGGAAAAATATGGCCCTTCAATATGCAGCCCGGCAAACGCGGCGCCTTTATCATTCAGTTTGTGTGCCTGTTCATAAATAGCCAGGGTATCCAGCAAATCCTGCTTATCGCAGCTCAGGGTGGTGGGCATCATGGCCGTGGTGCCATAACGCGCATGCGTAATCGCAATCTGCAGGAAAGCTTCAATCGTATTGTCCATAAAGTCGTGACCACCACCACCATGCACATGCATATCTATAAAGCCGGGCGCAATGTATTTTCCGCGGGCATCGATCTCTGTTGCGCCGGGTATTGCTATGTTTTTATCGCTCACCTCTGCGATGACGCCATCTGCAATGATCACGCAACCACCGCTAATAGTGCGTTGCGGCGTAAGCACCGTTCCGTTATATATCTTCAGATATTTCATTATTCATTTATAGTTTTCCGGTTCCAGCTTCTCAGGCCAAATGCATAAAATGCGTAAAAGATCAGGTAGCCATAACAGGGCAATAGTACCAGGTAGGCAATGCGCAATCCATACTTATCGGCCCAATAGCCATACAGGAGCGGCAAAATAGCATTGCCGCATAATCCCATCACCAGTAAAGAAGCGCCTGTTTTTATAAAGCGTCCGAGGTGGTCGAGCGCCAGTGGCCATATTCCCGCCCATATCATGGAGTTGGCGAATCCCAGGAGTACAATACACCATACAGAAACATCCGTGTGATGCCCCAACAGCGGCACCTTTCCCTGTACAAAGGGAATCATACAGCTGAACAAAAGACCCAGTACCGTACAGATACGCAGTGCCGTCAGTTGCGAAAGAAACCGCGGTATCAACAAAATACCCAGTATATAACCCGTGATAGTGGCCGCTAAAGTATACGACGGAAATACCTTTGCTTCAAGGAATGGCATCCCCATACTGGAAGCGTAGTTGATGATACTGTCCACCGCAATCACCTGTGAGCCTACGTGAAAGAAAATGGCGACTGCGCCCAACACGAGGTGCGGAAATTCCAGGATGCTTTTCGGGCGCTCCTGCGGAACCGCCGTAGCTGTGGGTTCCGTATCGGTATCAATTTCCGGCAAAGGAGAAAATCTTATCAATAATCCCAACAAAAATAAAACAACAGATACTACTGCATAAGGTACCACCACCCGTTGGATCAACTGGTCCAGTATCACTTCCTTTTCCGGTCCCTGCATGGCGGGAAGCTCCCTGAAAAGCGTTTGATCGCCCGGCCGGATGATAGCCACCGCAAATAAAAGCGGCGCCAGTATGCCGGCTGCTTTGTTGCAGATACCCATAATGCTGAACCGCTGCGCGGCCCGTTCCTTATCGCCGAGTATAGTGATATATGGGTTGGCCGCGGTTTGAAGGATAGCAAGGCCCAAACCGATCGTGAAAAGCCCCGCCAGGAAAAGCGGATAAGCCCTCGTAATACCCGCGGGCACAAAGAGCAATGTACCGGATGCCATGATCCAGAAACCGATCATCATTCCCTTGCGGAAACCTGTTTTCTTTAACAGGTAGCCGGCCGGCAACGACATCACCAGGTAAGCAATATAAAAAGCAAATGCCACCAGGTAGGATTGAAAATTATTCAGTTCACAGCCTATCTTAAAATAAGGGATCAGGATCGCATTGATCCAGGTGACCATCCCAAAAATAAAAAACATCAACCCGATGATCATAATGGGGATGGTATCTTCCCTTCGTTTGTACAATACTCCCTGCATGTTCATATGTGTCATTTGTTAGCCTCCAGCTTAGTTCTTAACTGATTCCATCTTTCATTACGCAAGGTATTCTCCGTTTCAATCTCAGCAGGAAACAATACGTCCCTGTTCATAAGAGAGAAACGTTTGTTCAGCTCTTCCGGCTTCAGATCATTGAGCTGTTGCAGCAGGCCCGCAGCCTGATCGCGGGTGTAGGCAACATCATTCATCCTGGCTTCTATCATTAAACAAGACAGGTAATAAATCCGGATATCACTCAATAACAGGAAGTGACCGAAGCTGGCTTTGTTAGCGGAAGGTTGCAGGGAATATAGCACCCTGGCTGTTTCCCGGGCGCTGTCCAGCAACGCGGCAAGCGAAATGCCCGGCTTCGCCACCGCTCCCTGCGATACTTCATAAGGCGTTTTTTTCAGCGCATTCCAAAATGACAGGGCCTGCGTTTCATTAAAGCCATACTGATCTTTACAGTAGCGTACAATGAATTTTTCTATCTCCAGCGGGGCCGTGGTACGCAAACTTTCAAAATACGCCGCTATCAGCATATCAAACCCTGTTATGGGATATACCCGGCGAATCGCATACAGGTCCGTAATATCGGTGGCCGACTCAAACACCGGTGAATATATTCCGGAGGTAGACCACGAGGTCATGATCATACCACGGTAACCCAGCTTCCTCGCCCGCGGAATGAAGTCACGGATATTATTAAAATGTTTCTCCCAGTCGGTCAGGAAATAATTATCAGGACCACTCCGGATAGCCGGGGAACCCCATATTTCAAACCCGCTCTGCATAAGCTTTTCATGATCTCCAAAACGGTTAAGGTCCCATCCATAGTTCCAGTCTATAAAAACAGTTTGCTTTGGTAAGCCCTGTAACGCGTCGGGATATTTCAATGCAATATCTGCCCACACTACCGGTATCTTGCCCAACCTTACTACTTCTTCACACAACATTTTTATGTAATCTCCATACAAACGTCCTTTGCCCACTTTTGCTACTTTTTGTCTGGAGGCTTCCGAATGACCAAGCAGATAAGTTTCATCGCCTCCAATATGAATATACCGGGAGGTATGTGTGGAGATGAGATCCTTATACAGCTCACTAAATAGTACCTTGCAGGCTGCCTCTTTGGTTGGGTTCACCTGGGAATAATCTTTCTGGTCTTCCCGGAGTTCCCGGTAGCGCCAGTGGCGGAGAATATATTCAACATGGCCAAAGCTTTGCTGGAGAGGGATCACATCAATACCCAACCCGTTGCAGTACTTTACAAAATCAATAACCTCCGTCCGCGTGTAGGCGTACCGGTTGGAAATAACGGCGTGTTGCTGATAAGGATAGGTGGCCTCCCATTCCATCACCAGTGTGTTGATGCCATGTTCACTTAACTGCCGCGCAAAGGCTTTCAACGCCGGCATCTTCATCACCTGTATGCGCAGGTCGAGATGAAAACCTTTCACGCGGAAAGTATCCGCCTGGCCATTTACGGAAAGATACATGGCCAATATAAACACCACTGTTAATACACGCTTTGCCATCATAGTACTGCTTGTTTTATTTCAATACGTTGAATATAGTGCCGGTTAAAGAATTGGCGCCTTTTACATCATAATCACCCGTCCAGATATAAGCACCGAGGAAGCCATTCTGTTTCAGGTAAGTGGCTTTCTGCGTTACCAGTGGTAAGCCATTAAAGTATACTCCTTTGGAAATCGCCGCGTATTCTTTATCAGCTGCTGTGGGCACTGCTGCCAGGATATCCTTGTAGGGAATATAGTTATAAGACGACCAGCTCAGGTTGTTCCCGTCTGCATCCAGCTGGTTATATCGCAGTCCGAAAGCCGGTATACCAAGCACCAGTTTTGAAGCGGGGTACTTTGCTTTCCACAGCTGCGCGCCGCTCACAAAATAATCATATCCCGAAGGCTGGCCCGGAATCTTACCCGGCCCTACATGCACACCGTCTTCGAAGGCATGCACGTTTAGCCAGGTGGCGGCGGAGAGATCAGGATAACGATCATGATATTGATTGGTGGGCACTGTTACTGAAATAATAGCGCCTGCGCCAAGTGCCGCCCGCAGCTCGTTCAATAACAAACCCGTTGCTGCAATGTTAGCATTAATAATAGCAGAAGATGCGTTGATATCCGTCATCATGATATCCACACCATCCATTTTCTTCGCGGCAATATAACCTGCAATGGCCTTTACCAGCGCCGCTCTTTTTGCCGCATCAGTGATCACGGCGCCAAAATTATTACTCTGGCTTACGCTCCATCCATCACCCGACAACGCGCCGCTTACACTCAGCAGCACCGGCACGCCGTTGATGTGCGCCCTGCCTGTCAGCTCCTCGGCCTTGCGGTAAGGTTCTCCTTTCGATATATCCATCACACCGGCTGCAGTGATAGTGCCTACTTTGTACGCCAGGTGCGTGATCGTGTTCCAGTCGATATACTTATAGCCGGCTGTATCATTCAGGTATGCCAGCACAACGCCGGCGGCCGTCTTTCTCTGATAAGTATCCGGCACTACAAAAACATCGCGGTAGCGACTGGTGGTTTTACCTTCATAAGACACCTCCAACCGGATACGGAAAGCGCCGCCGGTTGTGGCGGTAAATGCAAAGGTATCGGCAGTAGACACTTCTTTGTCGTTTACTTTCCACGAAATAGCCACTTTGCCTCCGGGGGAATATTGCATACCGGTAAAGGGCAGCTTCTCCCCCATCATCAACACCCTTACACTGTCCGGGCTTTCCGGGAACAGGGCCGCTTCATTGAATACGCGCGGTGTGAACGGCCTTCCATCGGCCTGTTCATCTGCTTCATCTTTTTTACATCCTGCTATCATCAGGCAGCATCCCATAAAAACCGCCAGCAATAAATAAATGGATCGTTTCATCAGTTAATATTTTTATTCCTGTGTTTGGATGTTTATTCTTTGTCCCACCATACTCTTTTCAGCCAGTCATCTTCCCCTATCCGGTCAATAGCAGCCTGCACATTCACTTTGTTCTGCTCTTTTTCGGACAATGGATACTGAAACCGGCGTGGTATAGTCAGGGAGGTGGATTCATTGTTGGGCGTAGCTACCAGTTCAGGATACCCGCTCCTGCGCCAGTTGGCAAACAGTTCCGGCCCGTTCAGCATTAAAGCGATCCACAACTGGTTATTGATCTGCTTTAATTCCGTTCCCGGCTGCAGCGGATTGTTGGTTAAGAAATCAGCTATTTCCGCATCGGGGATCACCGGCCCGCCGGGGTAAAGGCTCAGCTGTTTCATGGCTGCCTCTACCCCCTTCTGATAATGCGTAGCCGCGTCTGCACCCAGTGTGAGCCCCAGGCGTACAGACGCATCTGCCAATAACAACTCCACTTCTGCATAGGTCAAATGCAGGAAGGGAGCGTTATTGCGCATAAAACAAGTATTCATCTCACATTTCAAATCACCGTTCACTGCGTTATAATTGGCGCCATTGGCGAGTTTAACTGTAACCGGACCAACCCAGTCTTCATACACATACTTACCAGGTTTGGATCCCACCAGCCCCAGCACGCTGGCTCTTACCTGCGCGGTAATATCTTCCCTTTCAAAAGGCTTCAGCGGCACATTCTGTTTGTAACAGCGTGGTATGTAGTTGATACGTGGGTCATTGGTATTTTTCAGCTGATCCAGGAAAGTGGTAACCAGCTTCGGCATCGCGCTTTGCTGATTGATGGCGGCCGACACGGAGTTGCCACGCAGGTCGGAATAATTATTCTGGATATCCATGTGCTTCGTCATGCAGTTATCCGCATTGCTGATCATAACGCCGCCATCTGCATTAAAGGCTTCCTGTATTTCCTTCTTTGCCTTTTCTGCATCACGTTTCACCAGGCGCAGGGCCAGCCTGATCCGGAGGGAATTGGCAAATTTTTTCCAGGCGGCAATATCTCCCTTGTAAAAAATTTCATTGGATACTTTATCCTTCGCAGGGTCCAGTTGCGCGGATGCGGCTTTCAGTTCTTCAAGAAAATTGTTGTAGATGTCCTGCTGCTGATCATACACAGGACGCTTCACCTGGGTGTAAAAAGCGCTGCCGGCCTGGGAATAGGGTATATCTCCATACAGATCCGTTAACCTGGCAAAAGTATATACTTTCATGATCCGGCAGATAGCATTCAGGTTGGTTTTTGATGCTACTCCGTTGGTGCGTTCTACAGCATCTACTATATTCACCACATCATTCTGATAACTGTTTTCCCACATTACCCACATACGCGTAATGTCTTTGATATACATGCCTCCTACCCGCGCATAATAAGCGGCGCCCAGCTGTTGCATCATCGGCATCAGCACAATGCTGTTGGTCCGTTCCTGCGTAGAGAGATCTCCGGAGAACCATAGTTGTGCAAAGATCAACTGGTTCTCGGGGTTTATTTTGCTGGACTTGGTGGGATCTGTATTCAGATCGCCGAATTTGCTGCAGGCGGATATCAGCAGCAACAGCGCCAGTAGTATATATCTCATTGAATGGTTGCTTTTAGTGTTCATGTCTGTCATGTTGTGATCATTTAGAACTTGACATTCAGGTTAATTCCCCAGCCCCGTCTTGATGGAAGTGATCCATACTCCAGTCCCTGGCCGTTACCGTTATTATAATTGGAATCCGGATCCACGTTGGGGATATCTTTATAGATGATAAACGGATTCCTCGCTACCAAACCAACCGCCGCATCTTTGATCGCTAACTTCCTGTTGAAGGCGCCCGGCAACCTGTACGTCAGCGTGATTTCCCGCACTTTTACATAGGTAGCTTTGTAAATAAACGGCACCGCGATACCATTACCATCGGAATAAAAACCACCCCAGTAAACAGAGGGATCTACTGCCCGTGTATTTTTTGTGTATACCGGTTTGCCGCCTGCATCGGTGCCGGTTTGTACTACGCCTTCAGGCACATATCCTTTTACATTTCCGGCTGCCTGCCATTCGCCGGGAGTTTTTTTGGCAGCGAGCCTTTCCTGTTCTGAAAGGATCCATTCCTCGCGGCCCGGTAATGTTTTCACGCTGCTGCCTCTTACTACGGAGAACAGGTCTGTCATAGAGAAAATATCAGCGCCGTATTTGATGTCGAATGCGGCATTGAGACTGAAATTCTTATAGGTAAAACGGCTCATCACACCACCGGTCCAGTCGAACACGCCTTTGCCCAATACTTTTCTGTCGGGTGTAGGTATCGGATTTAGTGAAGATGGGTTAAGGATAATGTTTCCGTCCGGATCTCTCTGGTAGTCATATCCGAGGATAGCGCCGTATTTCTGACCGGGCATAGCGGCCACCAGCAGGCCAAGCCATCTTGCTTCTGATAAAGCAATAAACGGTACATCATCTGCCAGTGATTCTACGTTATTGATGTTGCGTGCAAAATTCAATGTGAGATCCCAGGAGAAATCCTTTTTAGATACAGGTGTACCGGACAATAACAATTCTATTCCTTTATTGGTGATCATACCGGCGTTGATGATCTGTTTCGGATACCCGGAAGAGATAGGCGCCGGTACAATATTGATCTGGTCCCTGGAGCGGGAGGTGTAATATGTTGCATCAAAATTGAGACGGCCGTTAAAGAATTTCAGATTGGTACCGGCTTCAAATGAGCGGGTCCTGGTGGGTTTCAGGTTAATGTTCGGTAATATTTTGGTGGCCAGGTTAGCCGGTTGCACACCGTTAAATGCCAGTGGGTAAAGACTGTAATACACATCCAGCATGTAAGGATCAGTGTCGTTACCTACTTCTGCCCAGGAAGCCCTCAGCTTTCCGAACGACAATACATCGCTCTTCATTTTAAACGCGTCGGTAAAAATGAAACTGGCAGATACGGATGGATAGGTATATACGTTGTTGTTTTCGGGTAAGGTAGACGAAGCATCGGTTCTCACCGTAGCATCGAGGTAGAGATAATTCTTATAGCCAAAGGTGAACAATCCATAGGCGGATCTTATTTCCCTGCGGCTGTTATTTTCTTCGATACTTTTATCCTGGTAGCTGTTGATGCTGATAACATCTGTTACCGTCATATTGGAATAAGTGGCGGTAGTGCCTTTCCTGATACGCTGGTTAAGGCTGGCGCCGAGGCGTGCAGAGAAGTTAAGATCGGGTGTAATTTTTTTGGTAAGGGTAGCCATGAAATCGGCCTGGGTGGTGGAGTACTTCTGGTCCAGTACATTCATCATGCCCGAAAGCGCCAGCGGTGTTGTACGCGGACTGTATTTCCGGTAGTCCAGGAAAGTGATATCGGTGGAAGCCCTTGCCAGGAAACTGAGCCAGCTGTTAACCGTATAGGTAGCATTGAAAGCACCGGTGAGCCTGTCTTTCAGCGTAACGTTCGACATTTCATAAAGGATCCAGTAAGGATTCAGGCGGTAAGCGCCGCCACCCCATTCCACGTATTCACCTTTGTCGGATTTATAGGTATCGGAAAAAACAGATTGATCGATGTTATTGGCCAGGCCGTTAAAATTCTGGCCAATGTTGGTGGGCGCATCTCCCAGTCCGGCCCTGTTGTTAACCCTTTCGTTCAAATAAGTGGCCCTTACATCTACATCGAGTTTGCTGCCGAATTTAGACCGGCCACTGAATGTAAAATTATTGCGGCGGATATCACTGTTCGGCAGGATGTCTTTATACCGCAGGTCTGAAACGGAGAAGCGGAAGTTGGACCGGTCCGTTGCGTTGGTGAGCGACAGTGTATTATTCAGGGAAGATCCTGTTCTGAAGAAGCTTCCGAAATTATCTTTTGCGAGGGCATAGGGCCTGGTTACGCCGTCGAATCCGATGGCATTCAGACTGGGATCCAACCGGGGTCCGAAATTGGTGAACATAGTGCTTTGCGCCTGCGACTGATCCTGCGGCAATTGCCCGGAACGGCCCTGTCCATACAGGTATTGGTTGCCATCTACTTTTGTAAGCTGGTTTTCAATGGTAGCGGTGCTGTTCAGTTCCACGCCCAATTCCTTCGACTTCGCGCCCTTTTTGGTAGTGATAAGGATTACGCCGTTGGCTGCGCTGCTACCATATAATGCAGCGGCAGAGGGGCCTTTCAGTACGCTGATTTTATCGATATCATCCGGGTTAATAGCGGAGATGGCATCGCCCATATCCACGCCTTCCGCGAACTTGGTATCGCCAACCTGGCCGTAGTTGGAATTATCCATCGGGATACCGTCGATAACATATAGTGGCTGGTTGTTGCCGGTAATACTGGTATTTCCGCGGATGATAACCCTTGAAGAACCAGAGGGGCCTCCGGCCGTACTGTTGATGATCAGGCCCGGCACTTTTCCTGCGAGGGAATTGATCACGTTGGTTTCTTTTGCTTTGTTGATATCATCTCCTTTTACTTCGGAAAATGCGTAGCCCAGCTCCCGTTCTTCTCTCCGGATACCGAGGGCGGTTACCACTACATCTCTGAGTGTTTCTGAACGCGACTGCAGCCTTACGTTCATGAGGCGTTGCGTTCTGGTGAGGAAGCCGGTACGTTCGTATCCAATCATCTGGATGATGATACTGTCGCCGCCCGTGGCTTTGATGGAATAACCACCGTCGCCCGCCGAAATGGCCGTTTCCTTACTGTTTTTATTGAAGATACTTGCGCCGGGAATGATAGCGCCTTTTTCATCGGTGATGATGCCCTTTATAACAGCGGGGGCCTGCGCAGCGGCATAATGCCGGGAAGCCGCCAACATCGTTATACATAAGTACAGATGTTTAAACTTGACAATTGCATTCATGGTGGTAGTGATTTTGGTTCTGGCCTAATTCGATAAGTACAAGCAGTGATCAATAAATACCCGCCCGGCTTCACTTTATCCGGAATAAAGCGCAGCGCATTCTGGTTGACTAAATACTCCCTGGCAACAACGATGAAATAATACAGGCTGTTAAAAACGATGGCTGAAATTACGACCGTTAACGTACACGAAAAAAAGGTAAAAAAGAGGAATCGCCCCAAAGCACAATTCCTGCACGTTTAACGAAAGAGGTAAAGGAATTACAATATCCCTCATTTCGTTAACGTACACGAATATAGAAATAAAAATCAGAAAATGCTATCTATCGTAAAATATTTTTTTTCCGGAGAGATAAAAACAGGGTTAATTCCTGTAGTTGAGATAGTTTTCCCTTGTGATGATATCAATAGGCATGTACTGCTGCTGTTCAATCACAGCGCCGTGAACCAGGTGGTCGTATAAAGCCATGATGCCTTTGTGTCCCTGCTCCTGCGGCTTCTGGCAAATGAGGAAATCGATCACCGACTTTTTGAGATAGTCGATATTCTCTGCAAGGAAATCATAGCCTATCAGTTTGATGTGGCCAAGACCGGCTTCTTCCAGGTAACGCCCTACCGTGGCTACACGCGAATTGGTAACAAAAATTATATCCACCGGCGTTTTCGCCAGTGCTTTGTGTAATTTACTTTTTACAGATTTATAATCGGTTTGCCGGATATCGGTTTTTCTTATCTGGATGTCTGCAGGATGTGCCTTATAATATGCCCGGAACCCTTCTTCTTTCCTGAGCAGGTGATGATGCAGGTCCATTTCCCTTGATATATTAACAATCAGTACCTGCTGCCCTTCCCTTACAAGATAGCTGATGAGATGCGCCGCGAGGTAACCGCTCTGGTACAGGTCCGGCCCAATATACGTGAGGCTTCCGGCTGTTTCGATATCTGAGTTAATAAATACGAAAGGGATCTTCTTTGCCCGGCATTTCTTAGTAAAATTCAATGACTCCTCTTCAAACATAGGCGCCAGCAGGATACCCTGGTATTCCTTCTTTAAAATTTCGTTGGCCCTGGCAGTGAACGTAGTTTTATCGTTCTGATCAAAAAAGTAAATTTCCACGGTTACCCCAAAGTCACGTATACCGGCAGCCGCCTGCCTGATACCATTCAGTGGCGCATTCCAGTATCCTGTTTCGCCGGAAGCCGCCGGGATCAGCACCGCCAGGTGAAGAAGCCTTTTGGATGCCAATCGCCTTGCCATAATATTTGGCTGATAATCCAGGTCCTTAATAATCTCCAGTACCTTTTCCCTCGTTTTATCCGCCACACCCGTACGGTTATTCAGTACCCTGTCTACAGTGCCGATGGAAACATTTGCCCTGCGGGCAATTTCCTTCACTCCTACCAATGCTGCTTCTTTTGTATCTTTCATTAACTGGTTTATTGAGCATTCAATTATTCGGCTTACAGCAGCGAAGGTATGCCTGTTCCGGCAAAACCTGCTATACCAGCCGGTAATACATCAAAAATACTAATTTAATCCTGTTTTCATCTATTCCTGCCTCCCACACTAATGCCTGATATTTTTATTGTAAAACTTGGAAATGAAGAAATAAAGGCTATTTTTGTGTACGTACACGAAAATAGGTAAAAAAACGTTCGCCCAAAAACACATCTCCCATTATTGAGAAAGCAGGTCTTAAAAGACAGGCTTCCATGCTGCATTATTGTACCACTTCTTTAGTGGTATAACGATGACGGCTACCCGATTGTATAACATCAACCAGATCAGGGGTTCCCGGTAATTTCCGCACCGGGCAAAACCAGCTATTTAAAACATTTCCGCTTATCATTTACTGTTCATTTAAACCAAAGAAAATGAAACAAAAACTAGTCGTATCCGCTATCCTGGTGTTACTTATTTCCGGCTGTACAAAAATCCGGTATATGCTTAACGCAAACAAAACAGGGCATATGTCCACACTGCAGCTGGAAGAAACCGGGTTTAAGATAGTAGCCTATCTGCCTAAATATACTTCCACACTCGCAGATCATATCAATGCCTTTGATTTCTCCAAAGTCACCCACCTGAACATTGCTTTCTTTAACCCGGATGTAAACGGTAACTTCCCTGCATCACAAGGCACCGGGCTGGATACCATTGTGTCAAAAGCGCATCTTAACAACGTTAAAGTGCTGTTGTCGCTCGGTGGCGGCTCCAATCAGAGCCAGTATGCCAACCTGCTCACCGCAGCCAACAGGGCGGCTTTCATTACCAAAGTGGTCAACCTCGTATCACAATACAATGTGGATGGTATCGATGTAGACCTGGAAGGAGATAACATCGATGAAAACTACGAAGCATTTATCACCGGACTGTCGGCTCAACTCAAACCCAACGGAAAACTGCTCACCGCAGCCGTTGCCTGGTGGACGCGTGACCGTGTTACAGATTCCTGTCTCACTGCCTTTGACTTTATAAACGTAATGGCCTACGACAAAGCCGGCGACGAACATTCGCCATACAGCTATGCGAAACAACATGTAGAATACTGGAAAGGACAACGAGGACTGGCAGCAAATAAAATAGTGGTAGGCGTGCCGTTCTACGGACTATACACGGCATCCGGCAATTTACAATCCATGAAATTCAGTGAGATCACCGCACAATATCCCGGCGCCGAAAACAAAGACACCGTACGGCGCACAGATGGAAACGTAGTTAACTACAACGGCATCCCCACCATTCAGAATAAAACAGCCTATGCCCAGCAGGAAGCCGGCGGCATTATGTTCTGGCAGGTACTCCAGGATGCAAGCGGATCGCTTTCCCTGCTCAATGCTATTCACGACAAAATAAACAGCAGCACCGGATGGGCGCATCCCTACATCACCTGGAAATTTGACCTCAGCTCACCGGCGTCTGCCACCTTCACCGACTCCACCGCTGCCAAAGCCTCTGTTTCCGTAAAAGGAACTCCCGGCTTTCTCCCCGCTCCGCCATATGGCTACGGACGGGTATTTCTGCCGGCCACCTGCGGCGGATACTTTCAGCTACAACCCGGCACTAATCCTCCCGGCCTGAAAATCGCCGCCAGCTCCACCAACACCCCGGCAAAACTTTCGTGGTATAATATCGACGAGGCAAAGCCACTGGCCGCACTCACTTTTAATCTCAACCTCAATGCTGCCTTAACAAACGGCCAGCTGATCATTCCGTTTGGCTACAGCACCACCAGCAGCAGTACCTTTAATAACACCAACCAGCTCACTTCCGTTAACACGCCCGGCGTTTTCGCAGCTATCCGCCTGGATTTTTACGGCGGCAATTTTGCCACCCTCTCCTACCGCAATGCTACCTTCGGATACACCACCATCAACAATACGGTATTCAATAAAACCGGGAACTATAAAATTGAATTATACTGCAACAACAGCAGCGCAGGAGAGAATTATACAAAAGGCGCCAACAGCTATACACTGCCGGCACAAACCTATAATCTATGGGTAAATGATGTGCTGATACAAGGCGCTTCTTCCTTAACAAACTTCCCGGCTACCGGGGAACTGGCGGCCCTCAGCACCATCAATAGTTTTTCTTTCAACGCATCAGGCAATACAGGAACACCTGGTACCACGCCGCCAACAAGTGCTAATTCACTGCTGGCTACGTTGAGTAATATTTTTATCAGTTTTGATCTGAAGAACTAAGCGGGGAATTTTATTAAAATGCCCGGTGATTTTTTGAATCATCGGGCATTTTAATTTACTCCTGTTCCATCTCCCCAAAATAAAACTTCCTCCGTTTTAATGAAAATTGTAACTTCGTTGCATATTTTGAATAAAAAACAAAAATACCGCCTTCAGCTACTCTCCAGGACCGGAGCAATATTTCTATTGCTCATCTTCCTGAGTGCCCCGCTGATAGAGGCTTTCCACCATCATCACTGCAACCCCGGCACTGAACTGCTGCTAAAAAAACATACGGATACCGGCGATCATCAATTCAATACGGTCCATGCAAAGTGTAAGCTGTGCGATCTGATAAAACATCAGTCGCATCACTTCCTGCCAACACAATTGCCTCACCTGGTATTCATCTCCCCGGTTAAAAAAACAACCGCTTCACTTTTCCGCGTACAGGCTTATTCCGGCTACCTGCTTTCCTGTACAAATAAAGGGCCTCCCGCTTTCTGCTAAATCATTTACTGCTATTGGATGTAACATCCGGTTCCTGATTTTTCACACCTGCTATACGGGAGGTGTATTGCTGCTTATATTCTATTTTCTATGCTTCAGGCAATATCGTTATCAAAACATTACCAGTCGCACGTTGCGCTGGACAATCTCAACCTGGAAGTTAAGCCAGGTGAAATTTTCTGTTTGCTGGGCCAGAACGGCGCAGGCAAAACCACTACCATCAACCTGTTCCTGGGCTTTACAGCGCCTACATCGGGGAAAGTAATGATCCACCAGAAAGAAGTGCTGCCCGGCGACGCCGAAACGCGCAAACACCTGGCGTATATCCCCGAAGTGGTCATGCTGTATGGCAGTTTAACCGCCACCGAAAACCTGGACTACTTCAGCCGGCTGGCCGGTTTTAAGTATGATAAAGCCAGGCTCACTGCTTTTCTTTCTGATTGCGGCTTACAGCAGGAGGCGCACGACAAGCACCTCTCCGGCTTCAGCAAAGGCATGCGGCAAAAAGTAGGCATCGCCATAGCGCTGGCAAAAAATGCGGATGTGATCCTCATGGATGAACCCACCAGCGGACTGGATCCCAAAGCCACCGATGAATTCACGGGATTGGTCCGGGAACTGGGCAGGCAGGGTAAATCCGTGTTAATGGCTACGCACGATATCTTCAACGCCGTTAATGTAGGCGCCCGGATTGGCATCATGCGCAAAGGTCAGCTTGTGCATACCTTAAACGCCGGCGATATCAATGCCCGCGATCTCCAGGAACTATACTTACAAACCATTTAGTTACATACTTCATGAAATTTCTTTCTTCTTACCCGGTGGCCAGGAACTTATTCCTGGTAACAGGCTTTGTGTATTTGTCACCGGTGGCAACGGCGCAAACAAAGGTTATTGATTCTTCCCGAAAAAAAGTGGAATTACAAACGGTAGAAATCACCGGTACCAACGCACAAAAGTATTATGGCGACTATTCCTTCTCGGCCACAAAGATCGCATCTCCCAACAAAGATATTCCGCAGGCTATTTCTTCGGTATCAAAAGAACTGATCGCCGACCGGCAGGCATTTACGCTGGCTGATGCCGTAAAGAATGTAACCGGCGTTTCCCAGAGCAGCTACTATAACCAGTTTGCCATACGCGGTATCAGTCAGAATGAAGAAGGCGCTATCATCAATGGCATGCGCACGCGCCAGTACTTTTTTAATCAGCCGTTGACCAATAACCTGGAACGCATTGAAGTGATTAAAGGTCCCGCCAGCGCTACTTTTTCCAGTGTTGATCCCGGTGGCAGTATCAATATGGTGACAAAAAAACCACTCACGGAAAACAGGAAACAGGTAAGCATCTCCACCGGCAGCTTCAGCACTATAAGAGCCGCACTCGATTTCACCGGTCCGTTGAACAAGGAAAAAACACTGCTGTACCGCCTGAATGTAGGATACGAAAACAGCAAAAGTTTCCGCGACCTGCAATACAAAAAAGCATACCTGATTTCACCTTCGTTTTCCTATGTGCCCAATCAAAGCACCAGCATGAACGTAGAACTGGTGATGAATAACAGCAACTCCAGGCTGGACCGCGGACAAGCCATATTCGGCGCCATCGCCGGGCAAACCAACCTGAACAGCACGCCTGTCAATTTTAATATGGGTGGCAGCAACGACTATTTCAATACACAGGACCTGATGCTGATGATTAACGGCTCCCACGCCTTTACATCAAAGGTAGTTTTCAATGTTGCCTACATGAAGCAAACCTGGAATGAAGACCTCTTCGAACACCGCACCACCAATGCGTTTGGCGTAGATGAAAACAATGCTCCTATCCCCACCTTAGCCGGCATGCGCGCCGTACAACGGCAACAGAAATGGAATACAGATAACCTCAGCGCTTATTTCAGCATCAACGCCAACACCGGCGCTGTAAATCATAAGATCGTAGTGGGATACGACCGCATGAACACACAGAAATACCGGGGCGGCGGCGAAAACTCTGCCCAGGGCTACCGGCTGAAAGATGGCACCATCGCCACACGGTACGATCCGGCAAAGAAAGAGCTCTATCTTTTTAAAACAATTAACGGCGTAAATGCACCAGTACCTAATGTGGACTTCTTTAACCTGGCCAATCCCAGTTATACCATCCGTAACCTGGGCGATTATATTTTCGGCAGAACAGAAATTCCTCCCGCTTACTACCTCGTTAACGGTGTATATATCCAGGACCAGGTGAACTATCAGAAGCTCACCCTCACGCTTGGCCTGCGGCAGGAATGGTATGAAGATTTCAGCAACTATAAACTTCCTAATGAAAAGAAAATTTCCCAGCAGAAACTGCTGCCCCGCATAGGTGTTACCTATGCCATCACTCCCAATATAAACCTGTACAGTACCTACCTCCGCGGCTACCAGCCGCAGGGCAATACCTCTACACTGGTGGTGGTGCCGCCGCCGGCAGGCACCAACTATAAACCGCTGGAAAGCGATCTTAAAGAGATCGGGGCAAAATCAACCTGGCTGAATGACCTGCTGATGGTGAACATCTCCCTTTTTGAAATCAATCAGAAAAATTTGCTGATGAATGCCAACGACCCTGAAGATGTGAACCGGCTGGTGGAAAGGGGCGCGCAACGCAGCCGCGGAGTAGAACTCGAAGCCTCGGGGTTTATCAGACCCAACTGGCAGTTTAATGCAGGGTATAGTTTTGTGGATGCCATCATCCTCGAAGACTTAAATCCAAAACTAAAAGGTGAGCGCGTACAGAACACGCCCCAACACAGCGGCAGCCTGTGGACCCGCTATGATCTGAACGACAATAGCCTGTTAAAAGGAATTGGCTTTGGCGCCGGCGTCCAATACAGCGGCAACAAATTGCCGTGGTACATCCGCGATTTTACGCTACCCGCATACACTTTACTGGATGCCGCTTTATATTATAGCCCGGCAAAAACAAGGATACAACTGGCATTGAATATCGGTAACATCCTGAACAAAACCTATTGGATAGGTGCGCAGAATTATCTCCGCCTTTTCCCCGGTTCTCCCAGAAATGTGATGTTCAACGCTACCTATAAATTCTGACCGCATGAAAACAATCTTTCTAATTGCAGGCAGCACCTGGAAAGCATCCTTCAGGAATAAAGCCACGCTGGCTCTCACCCTGATACTCGGACTTGCATTGTGCCTGGCAACATATATCGGGTGGCAGAACTTTAATATCCAGAATGGTCAGCGATTGAAATACAAACAAATCGTCCGCCAGCAATGGCTGGCCAAGCCTGATAAGCACCCGCACCGGATGGCCCATTATGGCTACCTCGCTTTCCGTGATAAACATGAACTGAGCTTTTTTGATTTTGGTATTGAAAGCTTCGCAGGCGTATCCATTTTCCTGGAAGCGCACAAACAAAATACCGTTAACTTCAGCGAAGCCGGCTTCTCCAATGGTATGCTTCGTTTCGGGGAAATGAGCGTGGCAATGGTGTTGCAGCTACTTGTTCCGTTGCTGATCTTTTTTCTTGGGTACAACAGTATTTCCGCAGAACGCGAAAATGGTACGTTAAAAATACTGCTTTGCCAGGGCGTTAGCTGGCGGGCGTTGTTAACAGGAAAAATTGCAGGGATCATTGCCGTTAGCTTTACACTTTTTATCCCGGTCATTTTGCTCACCATTTTCATGTGGGCCATGCTCAGTCACTGGCAGGTAACGGCCGATGCGGCCATCCGTCTTTTATTACTGGTACTGGCTTATGCTGTTTACTTTATCATTTGTGCCGGTATTGCCGTGGTAGTGTCGGCCGTTCACAAAACATCGAGGGCAGCCCTTACTACGTTGCTGGCCTGCTGGGTGTTCTTTACCATTGTGATGCCCAGGATTACGCAGGCCATTGGCGTTAAAGTGTATCCTTCTCCATCGAAAATTGAATTTGCAGCTGCCGTTGAATCAGACCTTCACCAGCAGGGGGATAGCCATAATCCGGATGATCCGCATTATGCAAAGTTCCGGGCAGACGTATTAAAACAGTACGGGGTAAATGATGTCAAAGATCTTCCCTTTAATTACGGTGGCTATGTAATGGCTGAAGGGGAAAGGATTTCGGCGGATATTTATACCCGTCATCAGAAAGCGCTTACAAAAACATTTGAGCAGCAAAACAGTTTCCAGGTGGCAGCGGGCTACCTGAACCCGTTCCTCGCTATTAAGAATCTCTCCATGGCGCTCACGGCCTCCGACTTTAACACCTTTGCCGATTTCCAGGATCAGGCAGAAGTCTACCGTTACGGGCTCGCCCAGCGGATGAATAAATTGCAGAAAGAAAAGATCAGCAACACGCCCCCCGGGGAAAAGGATAAGCCTTTAACCATCAGCCGTGCCCACTGGGCGGAGCAGGCCGATTTTAAGTATGTGTTTAAACCAGTTAACCAGGTGATATCGCATCACATCAGCACCATCGTTTCCCTGCTCTGCTGGTTAATGGCCTTGCTGGGATGCCTGCTGCTATCATCAAAATGGGTTAAAACTTTATAACAGCGAATATGGATCGACGTATATATTTATTGGAATGCAAGATCTTCTTCAGGAATAAAACACTGCTGACAGGGATACTCATCCTGCTGATCAGCGGGTTTGCCGGGTTGTATTTTGGAAAGAATTTTATAGAGAGGCAGAAAGAAGTGATCCGCAAAGCGGAAAAACTACAGACCGAAAATACCGCCAGGAATATTAAATACTTTGGTAAAGAACTGGGACTGGTGTTATATCATACCAAATTTTCGATGGCCAGCGAGCCGCGCAACTGGGCGGCTTTTTCCAATGGTCAGCGCGACATCAATCCTTATCTCATCGGGGTTACCACGCTGGGCCTGGAAGGGCAACTCTATGATACCGACCTTAACAACCCTACCACCCTGCTCCTGGGCAATATGGACCTGGCTTTTGTATTTATCTTCATATTTCCCCTTATCATCATTGCATTTACCTATAATTTACTTTCGGGAGAACAGGAATCCGGTATATGGGGGCTGCTTCGTTCTCAATCGGCCACTCCATTGAAAATACTATGGCGGAAGTTTGCTATAAGAATGGCCGCCATTTACCTGACGGTGCTGGTATTGATGGCTGCAGCGGGTGTTTACCTCCGGCTTGCAGCAGACCTTCGTTTGTTGACCGTAATCGTGGTATTGAGCCTGTACCTGCTGTTCTGGTTCGCGCTCTCCTTCTGGGTTATTTCGCGGGGGAAATCTTCCAGCGTGAATGCAGTTACGCTTATTTCATGTTGGGTGGTACTGAACATCCTCGCGCCTGCTTTGGTGAATGTTTGGCTTACCCGGAAATATCCTGTTCCGGAAGCGCTGGAAACCGTGGTGATGCAGCGGGAGGGATATCATGAAAAATGGGACATGGACAAGCGTGTTGCACTCAATTCATTTTACCGGCATTATCCACAGTTTAAGAAATATCCCTTCCCTGAGGAACTGGCGTTCAGCTGGTATTGGTACTTCGCCATGCAGCAAAACGGCGACGACCAGGCCGCACCCGGCGCCAGGTCCATGCAACACAAACTGGCGCAGAGAAACGATTTTACAAATGCCGTGGCGTTTATCCTTCCCGGTATTCAAACCCAGCTCACGCTGAATGGAATTGCCGGATCTGATCTTCAGCAGCACCTGGATTTTCAGCAGGCGCTCAGAAATTATCACGAACAGCTACGCCTGTATTTTTATCCGGCCATTTTCCAGGACCAGCCGGCTAAAAGTATCGACTGGAGCCAGTTCAAACTAAAGCGTTATTATGAAAATGGGAGCGGCGCCATCTGGCAAAGTATTCTTTCGCTGGTGGTTTTCACTTCGCTGCTGTCGGGTATGGCAATATATAATTTCAGAAAGAAGATGTACTGATAAAAGGGTTGTTCAGCTGCTGCCGTCACAAAGCGGATATCTTTTCCTGGTGTGCGGGTAAGGTAGTACCTTTATAGCTATGGCAAAAGAAAAAAACAAGCCGGTACCGGTAAGATTCGATTTAAAGCTGCTGGAATTACTGAAGGAAGAAGAGAAGATAGATACGCCCCAGCAAGCCTTAAACTTCCTGTCGAAGTTCTGGGAAAACAACCGGCCGGCAACCACCGATTTTGCAAATGATTTTAAAACGCTCACGCCGGTTACACCGGTTGTAAAGAAAGAAAAAACAGATAAGGAGGACGCTTCCTCCCACCCTTCCGGGTTGTCAGGAATCGACCTCCTTATCTGGAAGGCGGAGCAAAGAGAAAAGAACAACGACCAGGAAATTTAACTATCCGCTAGTAACGCTTCTTTGGTTTAGGTATTACTGTACTGCTGCTGTTCAATGGCGGGGCCAGGAAAATACCATTGACTTTTTTATCAGTGGTTTCCGTCAGCTCAGCATCATAGGTGATCTTGCCACGTTTTATTTCATAGAACTTCGATGGGACGTAATACATCGAATCAGCAGCGGGGTGTACCTCAGTGAGATCACTGCCTCCAAATTCAAGGTTACCGTCACGATCCCAGTCTTTCACATCTGAACTCACTGCACTCAACAGCGAGTCTGCCAGGGAGTGATCAATATTGAACACATACAACCGGTTCTTGTTGGGGCTCCCGTTTACTTCCAGGAAAAGAAAAACGGATTTACCGTTCTCCACCAGGCGGTTGCGTTTACTTTTGTAGTTAATAATGTCTTCATGCAGCACAAAGGCTTTATTACCATTCACGAAAATAGTTCCCTTGTACACGGTGATCAGCTGTTGCTGGCTGCTGGTAAAATGTAGTTCATTAGCGGGTTTCTGAGCCATCGCTGGCAGATAAACAGAAAGTAACAGGCATAGTTTGAATAGATGGCGCATCGTAATTTTTTATACCGGAAATTAATAATAATTCTTTAGTAGTGCTAAAATAGTCTGCAGGAAACTTACTAATATTCCATTCGCCATTTTGAAAGCCCGCTCCAGGCGGGCTTTCAAGTGTTACTGCTTACAATTCATTCCAGGTAGTACCTCCATTTGCATTTCTCCAGCAGAGATGTCCGGTTGTTATACTCCAGTCGTTGTATATGATCGTTCCTTTAGGCTTCACTTCCGTTGGCACAACGGCCGCATAAGATAAATTGTGATCAATACCTGCTGCTTCAAGACCAGTGTAGGCTGTTATCTGTTTAAAGTCGAGCGTAGCCACCGAGAATGATCTTATCCTCAGATTCGCTGTACCGGATGTTAATATCACCCTTATAAACGCTACATTGTCCCCCACGGTAAAACTGGTTGCAAAATCAACATCTGAACTGTTCAGATAACATCCTCCAAACTGTCCTGCATTAACTATTGTCAAATGCGGTGAAAAGAGGTTGGCTCCGATTACGGGCGCCAGTATATTACCTGTACTATCGTAACAAACAACGGATACCCTACCGCCAAATCCGGCATCTACGTTCTTTCTTACAATAAATTTCTTCGCGGAAGAAGTATTGATAAAAACACCAATGCCGGTGTTACCGGAAATTTCAACATAACTGGCTGTCACTGCCGCAACAAGTCTTGACGGCAGTACAGCGCTGCTGGCCTTATCGGCACAATGTAGTCCCCTGAAAAAGTAATTGGTACTGTTATACTTATTGATGTGCAATGGCAGGAAAAGCGATTGCCAGCAATTGCTGTTATTAACGGCGTCGTTATAATAGTTTGGATAATTAGCCACCCGGTTGTTGCGGGATTTACTTCCATCCTCTATCTGAACAGCAGCATTATTTACCTCGTTGGCAGATAAATCGGTATATCCGATATAAACACTATTCTGCACGCTGTCTGCACCGGTGATTTTCATTGAACACTTCCCGCTGTTTTCATTCCGTGCATCCCATACCCGGTTATTAATTCCCCGGTTTATTAATACGGCGCGGCACTCCGTAACGGTTGGATCAGTGATGTATGACTCACTCAGCTCAAAACTGGGTTTATAAAATACATTGTTATTGGGTATGTGCGCGGTTGTTCCCGACATGCCTATCCTCACGCCATACCTTGCTTTATCCGCCAGGGTACTTACTGAGTTCACGCTGAATCGCCCGCCGGTAAAAACGTTCTCATTACAAAACCCATCTGTTCCTGACGCCTGCAGGTCCAGCTGTATTTTTCCATCTTTTAATGTACCTATCCCCACCCTGTTGTAGGCGCATTGTCCACTACCAAGTAGTTGCACATTAATGGTAAAGGAACTTACAAATTCCAGGTTTAGTCTTGACGATAAAAGGTTAATGAGCTTTACCCCAATACAGCTTTCATTTGTCCAGGCTGATATTGTTTCCTTAACGATCCGGAGGCTGAGTTTTACGGATGCATTGGCCACGCTGTCACTTCCTATCACCATACCCGGCAGTGAATCAGTAGGATCAACAAAACTTACCGGCGCTTCCATTTCCACATTCACACCGGCGGCAATATTGAGGGTAGCTTTGCAGGTGTACCGGTCGCCCCTGGGGAAATATAACGTAGGCTTATTCCCATAATAAGTGGAACCCGGATCCGGCGAAGTGGCCGAATAAGCATTTGCTACCCGGACGGCATCCTGCAATGCGGCGGTTGAATCAATGGCAGGATTTCCTGAAGCGCCAAACCACAGGACATTTACAATGTCTCCATCAATATTCCTGATCCACCTGCCGGGTAGATTACCCACTTTGAATATAGTACCCAGGTTGGGATTTAAAGAAGAAGTACTATCCCAGTAAAATACGCCACCTCCTCCATCAGCCGGATTATTATATCCCAACAGATGGCAAAGTTCTCCATTAGTTGTGCCGGCAGTTCCTGTCAATTCAGTTACATTTTTAAATGTCATTTTTAATTTGGTTTTGGGGTTTCAATAAAGAAATTGTCTTTATAAAAATCCGCTTCCGATACGCACTGTAAATGCGTATCGGAAATATTAAACATGCAGATTCAGGATACCGTTTAAAATACTACCTTCGGTAACACAACCACCATCTACAGGATGATTGAAATAAAAGACCTGGACCATAGCCCGTTTTCCGACAAACCGCGGCGCATCATGAAGTATGTATTGGTTTACTGTACAGCAGGAAAACTAAATGTACAGGCAGATCATACTGTATTTAACCTGAAACCGGGCGACGTTATCACTATTACCTCCGGCCAGGTACACAGTATCCAGCCGGCCCAAAAAGCCAAAGGATTTGTGCTGGAATTTACACTGGATTTTTTCTGTAAAGATGATAAGGATATTGAACTCATTTTTCACAACGGGCTTTTCTGCCACTTCGCCATGAATGAGGTAATCCCTGTGGATAAAGATATCATGGAAACACAACTGGCCCTCATCCGGGAAGAACTACAGGAGCAACCTTACCAATACCTCATTTCCGTGCATAGCCGCGTGGCCCTGATACTGGTGTCCATCAACCGGGCAAAGGTGAAACGTGGCGATGAGATCTGGAAACCGGAAGCGCTATTCCTGAGGTTCCTGGAAGCCGTAAGGGATAACTTCGAGCATAACTATACCCTCGCACAATTTGCAAAGCTGCTCGGCACTACGGAGGCTAAACTCAATGAACTGGCGAAGCTCCATGCCGGTAAAACAGCCCAGAACGTGATTTACGGCCTTGTTACATCTGAAGCAAAACGAATGCTTACCTATGGCGATCTGTCTGTAAAAGAAGTCGCATATAAACTCGGCTTCAACGACCCTTTCTATTTTTCCAACTTCTTCAAAAAACAAACACAGATCTCCCCCAAACTTTATAAAGAACAGTTCGCCGGGTAAATATTACATGCTTTTTGCAGGATTCTCTATTCCCAGGGCTACCTATAAATCCCACCTTTGTATCAGTTAAACAACTGGTACATGAAAACTTATCAACACATCGCTTCCCTGCTACTCCGGCTTGCACTGGCAACAGGCTTCTTATCTGCAGTAGCAAGCAGGTTGGGTTTATGGGGACAACAGTCATCGGGATGGGAAAAGTTCCTGCAGTATACCGCCCAGGTAAATTCATTTGCACCCAAAAAAATGATCCCTGCACTGGCGGTAACCAGCACTATTCTTGAAACATTGCTGGGCATTTTACTGCTGCTGGGGTTCAAAACGTCGCTGGCGGCTACCGGCGCCATGATACTCACCTGCCTGTTTGCGGTTAGCATGACCTACTCTTTCGGGCTGAAAGAACCCCTGGACTACTCCGTTTTTACTTTCAGCGCAGCCGCTTTCCTTTTAGCTACCATGCCCGCAGGCAAATGGAGCATTGATCAATACTTAACCAAATAAAAAATAAAATCATGAACACTGATATCAATCACTACATCACTAAAAGTAACCAGGTTGAATGGCAACCACTCGTAGAGAAAAATATTCACTATAAAGGAATATTCGTAAAGTCGCTCCGGTACGACGAAGCCGCCGGGCGCTCTACAACCATCCTGCTCAAATTTGAGCCAGGCGCCCATTATCCGTATCATAACCATCCGGGAGGTGAAGAAATCTTTGTGCTGAGTGGCGACGCCGTACTGGAACATACTACACTGCTGGCGGGCGACTACCTGTATACACCACCGGGCTTCCGGCATTCTGTTACCAGCAACACCGGCTGTGTGCTGTTCTTTGTGATCCCGGAGGAAGTGGAGATCCTTCCTTAGTTAGTAAAGCTAACCGGGAACAACATCTCTTCAAATCTCTTTGAAAGATCATATAAGTCTACTGATCCTAAATTTGTTAAAATGATGATCGTGTATTGCTGTTTGGGGTAATAGTCGTTCATGGCATGCCATCCTGAACTATCTCCGGCATGCCCGATACTGTAATAGCCCTGCTTATCAGTGGTTATCCAGATATAACCAAAGTGAGTATGCTCCCATTGAGAAGTATACCTGGCCGTCATTTGCGCCAGGTATTCTTTATTCAGTATTTCACCTGAAAATACGGCTTTATCAAAACGATACAGATCTGTTACGCTGCTCCAGGCCCCGCCCGCCGACAGCGGGATAGCACCATTGTCGTAATTATAAGGGATACGTTTATATCCGGCCGTATCTGTTTTACGATAACCAATAGCATAACCCCGTTGGCCTTCATCCAATTCCCCATAAGCAGTAAAATTGGTATTCACTAACCTCAACGGCTCAACGAATCGCTTCCTGATATAATCCTGGAAAGACATACCCGTAATCTTTTCTATGATCGCCCCAAGTACAATACAATCGCCTGTTGAATAAAGGCAACTATCACCTGGAGTGTATACCAATGGTAACCCTCTCATAAAAGGTAACATATCCGTGCAGTTCTTCACGCCTTCATAGCTGAAGTTCTTTGCTTTAAAGAAATCATCCAACCCCGCCGAATGAGTAAGCATCTGGTGGATAGTGATCTTATCTCCTCCGGCAAATCCCTTCAGGTATTGCCCGAGAGTATCCGTTACTTTTAATTTACCTTCCTGCGCAAGACAGGCAATAGCCGTTCCTGTAATGATCTTCGACCCTGATGACAAGCTAAACTTCGTATCGGGCGTATTTTTTATTCTATGTTCCCGGTCGGAATAGCCATAACCTTTGGAAAGCAATACACCCGACCGGTCTGCGATGAGCACTGCCCCTGAAAACTGGTCCTGCCGGGCCATTTCAGTCAGGATGCAGTCTATAGACGCCACCCTTTCCGGCTGCCCATTTACATGAACCGCCATCAGAACCGCTATAAGTGTAATGACTATTTTCTGCTTCATTTTTTATCTGAAGAGTTGTTCATCAATCCTCTCTTTCTGCCTCAAATGATGTCTCATGTGCATCTCTGCAAACTGAAGCCATTCCAGCGAATTAAAAAAGAGCAAACCCGGATGTTCGGTTTTTCCGCCTGCCGTTGAAAAATCGATGGCATTCACCTCCTGCTTTAAACGCAACAGGCCCTGCAATAACTCGTCTTTACTTTGGGGTTGTCTTGAATAAGGATCATTGGAGGGGTTTCCTAACAACATATCCGGGAAGGCATTATTGGCAAACATCACTTTGGCATGTTTGTGCATGGCTTTATCATGGTTGGCATTGTCCAGCAAAGCAGCTTGCATTTGCTCCACAAAATAGCCGGTATCTGCTATAATGTGCAGGTATACCTGTCCCAGCGACCACGCGTCCTCGCGGGGTTTCCGGCAAAGCATTTCTAACGTGTAGTCGTTGAGGTGAGCCATCCATCTTTCAATGGTTTCATTGAAATGCTGGCGTAAAGTAGTGACCTGGTTTGTTTCCATTACTGATTTCTATAGTGGGAAGCTACCATTTTTTCAGATGTCTGCCTGCCTGTTGTCTCTTTTTTTCAACCACATCTCCTTTCTTTCCTGTAATACCCTTCGTCCGTAGTCGGTAAAGTATTGGTGCCGGATGAGGAAGGCATCATTCATGCGGTTCCATTCCTCATCCGTAAAACACCGGAACAGGCAGCCCGCCCATTCTTCCCGGAGCAGCGCCTCTTCTTCCTGGTAATTATCCTGCGACAGGTGGTAAAGGTCCGCATCACAAAGCACTTCTTCCATAAGCGTTAAAGGATGCTGCGGCATTTTAGTGGCTTCAATGCAGGCCAGTACCTGCTGTATGGCTGCGTCGGGCATCCCGTGTTGTGTCAGGTACTGCCGCGCTATCTTTTTGCTTTCCTCTTCATGGCCTATGTACGTATAGCAATAACCCGCATCATGAAACCAGGCGGCTATCTGCACCAGTTCCAGCTGGGCGGGTGTAAGCCCGCTGGCGGCGCCTATTTCCGTAACTGCCGTTACCACGGTGCGGGTATGGGCTATGGTGTGAAACGAAACCGGCGCCGCCAGCCCCCTGTTCAGCAATGAACTGATATATCCTTCTATCTCCCCTAACAGGTCAGTCTTATTGGAATACATAACATATCAATTTTTTACAAAGACGTATAACCGCACCGGTACCCCTACTCTTCCATCCTGTTTTTCAATTTGCCTAACAGGGCATATGCACCCTGAACAACAATCCTTGTTTTCAGCCAGTCGGTACTGTCCGGCAGCAATGCTACTTTGCCATTTTCCCGGTCGCCGGCGGTTACCCGTACCAGGTGGAAACTGTTTTCATCTGCTGTCGTAAACACGTACTCCTTACCATTATAACGCACCAGCGCGTCTTCTGGTACAATTGCGGCCGGTTTATTATCCAGTTCAAATACGGCGTTCAGGAACATGCCCGGCAACAGGTGCAGCATCTGCTTTTCAAAATGGCAATGCAACACGCCGCTCCTGTTTTCATCCACGTTGCGGGTCACCAAAATGGTTTCCACATCGTACCACTCGTCCGGTTTATCCACCAGGCTTACTTTTCCATGCATGCCCTTTTTAAAGGAGTTGATATTCTTTTCAAACACGGTAATAGCGGCATGGATATCGTCAGGGTTTACCAGTTCAAACAATACATCCGCGGGATTTACATATTTGCCGATGTTCACATTCACTTTGCTCACATAACCATTGATAGGCGCATAAATGGGCACTACGCCGGATATGGTGCCGGGGCTTAGTTTATCCGGGTTAATGTGAATGATCCGCAGCTTGGCGGCGAGCGATTGTATCATCACTTCCTGTGTATTGTATTCGCTGAGGGCAAGCTGGTAGCTTTTCTTACTGGTAGCATCGGCCTCGCTCAGTTCCCTTTGGCGTTGCATATCTGTGGCCAGGTATTGCATCTTCGCCTTTGCTGTGAGGTAATCCTGCTGTAACTGCACATAGGCCGGGTCTTCCATCACAGCAATTACCTGTCCTTTGGAAATCGGGGACCCTGGCAGCAGGGTGGTGCTTTTTAAATATCCGCCCAACGGAAAGCTCACCGAAATGAGGCTTTGGGGAGGCACATCTACAGAGCCGGTGGCCCGGATAGTAGCGTGTGTGGTGCCTTCCTGCGCGGTAGCGGTTACAATGCCTGCGTTCTTCTTCTGTAAACTGTCGAGCATCACCACGTTCTGTTCTGATGCTGCCGGTGCGGATGATGTGGAAGCTGCCGTTTCGCTCTTTTGCTTACAGGCAACTGCCGCAACCATCAGCACACTATATATCAATAACTTTTTCATGCCGCTAATTTTGATTGGATGACAATAAATATTCGAGCTCAATTTTCCGCAGGTTCAGTTCCTTTACGGCGTCCAGGTACTCGCTTTGCAGGGTAACGGCGCTGTTAATCAGTGTTCCCCATTCTATATAGCTGATCTCTCCGTTCTTATAGGTAAGATTAGCCGTTCTGATCATAATCTCTGCCTGCCGCAACGCGCTGCCGGTATAGTAATCCACTGCCTGCTGGTATTTCAGGTATTCACTGTGGCTCTGCTGCAATTGCGCCCACAACTTTGTGGCAGCCACTTCCGACGACAATGCCGCGATATCTTCCATACGTGTAGCCGCTTTTATTTTTGCCCGCTGCGTTCTGGCAAAGATGGGAATCCCCACGCCTATCTGCACGGTGGAAAAACGGGTGCCGCTGCCGTAATAATGATCCACCTGGTTTCTATCCATCTGCCAGCCTATGATCGACTGGTTAGAATACCCCAGGTTCCAGTCCGGCAGCAACTTGGCTTTTTCCAGTTGTGTATTCCCTGCCGCAATCCGCTGCTGCTGCTGGTAAAGCTGTAGCACCGGGTGCTGCGCCAGCAAAGTGGTATCATACAGCACCACATTTGCATTCAGTGTATCCGTAGCCGTTATAGCGCCGCGTTCATTCAGCAAAGTGGCTAATTGTACCCCGGCAACTTTCTCATCGGCGTAGGTCATCCGCAGCATCATTTTTATCTGGCTGGCCTGGTTCTCCAGAGATGTTTTTTCCAACAGGTTGGTTTCTCCTTTCTCAAAACGCAGGGCGGCTACTTTGGTATACCGGGAATAGGTGCTGTCCATTTTCTCCAGCAATAACCGCCTGCTGTTGATGTATTGCAGTTGCAGGTACGCCTGTTTCACCAGCCGGATAATTTCAGCTTTCTGTAAAGTGGTTTGCCATTGTGCCCCCAGCCATTCCTGTTCAAAAACATTCTTTTGTTTTTTGTATAGGGCCGGGAGAGAAAACCCCTGGGCAATGGTAAACTTATTATCAAAAGAAGTGCTGTTAATATTCCCCAGTTCCCCGGTAACAGTGGTTCTGGCCGGATCTACAGAGGAATGCCGCAATGCCTCGTAATAAGATTCCTGCAAACGCCCCAATGCTATCTGCCGGTTTTGTTCCACCGCGATATGAAGCGCCTCCTGCAGTGATAGCGGTTTGGCATCCTGTGCTTTCAGTAAACCAGGACAAGCCAGCAATAGTACTACCAGCGGAACGGCAACGGCCTTCGCATTGGGTGGCCGCCATCCTTTTTCCGCCAGGTAATACAGGCAGGGCAACACCAGTAAGGTGAGCATGGTAGCGGTAATGAGCCCGCCTATTACCACGGTGGCCAACGGCCGTTGTACTTCCGCGCCGGCGCCCTGGCTCAGCGCCATTGGCAGGAAGCCCAGCGATGCCACCGTGGCCGTCATCAGCACGGGTCTTAACCGGTCGTGCGTGGCCTGTAAAATGATTTGCATGATATCTGTCATACCTTCTTTTTTCAACTGGTTCATTTCTCCTATCAACACAATCCCGTTTAATACCGCTACGCCAAAAAGCGCTATAAAACCAACGCCGGCGGAAATGCTGAAAGGCATCCCCCTTAGCCAGATCGCCAGCACTCCTCCAATAGCAGATAAAGGAATGGCCGAAAAAATAAGCACACAATATTTCAGGTTGCGGAATGCAAAAAACAACAGGAGGAAGATCAGCAGCAAAGCCACGGGCAGTGCTATAGCAAGGCGCCGGGTAGCATGTTGCAGGTTCTCATATTGTCCGCCGTAAGTAACGTAGTAACCCGCAGGGAATTTTACATGGCTGCCCACCTTGCGTTGCAACTCCTGCACAATGCTCTGCACATCCCTTCCCCGCACGTTAAAGCCTACGGTGATCCTCCGGCGGGCATCTTCGCGCTGGATCTGGTAAGGGCCATCCTGGAGCTCAATAGCGGCCAGCATATGCAGCGGCACTTGTTGTCCGCCGGGCAGGCCCACCAGCAGGTTGCCTATTTCGTTGATATCCCGGCGCTGCCGGTCGTCCATGCGGATTACCAGGTCGTAGCGCTTGTCCGCTTCAAACACCAGCCCCGCTACGGCGCCGGCATATGCCGCCTGCAATGTATTATTGATATCATTTACCGATGCGCCGAACCGCGCAATCGCTTCCCGGTTGTAGGTAACCACCAGCTGTGGAATACCCGTCACCGTTTCTGTATAAAGATCCGTAGCCCCGTTTATGGATTGTATCACTTTACCCAGTTTATCAGCATAAGCTGATAGCGTGTCCAGGTCGTCGCCAAAGATCTTGCATACCACATCCTGCCGCGCGCCGGTCATCAGTTCATTAAACCGCATCTGCACCGGGAACTGGAAGCCGGTGGCAATACCGGGCACTTCTTCCAGTGCTGCACTCATTTTTCCTGCCAGCTCCGGGAAGGAAGTGGCGCTGGTCCATTCCTTTTTGGGTTTTAATATTACCATCATATCGGCGGCTTCCATCGGCATAGGATCGGTCGGTATTTCACCGGAACCTATTTTGGTCACCACTTTCTGCACCTCGGGGAATTTATCCAGCAGCACCCGCGCGCTCTTCTGCGTGGTGTTGATGGTATTGGTTAAAGAAGAACCCGTGAGCAGCCTTGTATCTACCGCAAAATCCCCTTCCTCCAGCTGCGGGATAAACTCTCCGCCCAGCGACATCAGCACCGGGATGGCCGCGGCAAATAATACAAATGCCAGTCCTACTACCAGCCGGGGCGTACGCAATACTTTCTTCAGCAAAGGATCATAAAACCGCTGCACGGCACGCATCATTTTATCGGCGAAGCTCTCTTTATGACTTAACTTTTTATTTAACACCAGTGCGCCCATCATCGGCACATAGGTAAGCGATAAAATAAATGCACCGATAATAGCAAAAGACACTGTTTGCGCCATTGGCCGGAACATCTTTCCTTCGATGCCCTGGAGGGAAAGTATAGGGAGATAAACGATCAGGATGATGATTTGCCCGAAAGCCGCGCTGTTCATCATGGTTTTGGCAGAAGTTTCTACTTCATTGTCCATCTGCTCCTGCGTCATCAGGGTGGTTCCGCGCAGGGAGGCGCCTTTGGTGAGCTTATGCATCACCGCTTCGATAATGATTACAGCGCCATCCACCAACAAACCAAAATCGAGCGCACCGAGGCTCATCAGGTTGCCGCTCACCCCAAAGAGGTTCATCATGATGATGGCAAACAGCATTGCCAGCGGGATTACGGAGGCTACAATCAGCCCGGCCCGGATGTTGCCCATGAATATCACCAGCACAAAAACCACGATGAGCGCTCCTTCCAGCAGGTTCCGTTCCACGGTGGAAATAGCATTGTCCACCATTTTGGTACGATCCAGGAAGGGTTCAATGATCACGCCTTCCGGCAGTGTTTTTTCAATTTCTTTTACCCTGTCTTTGATACCTCTTATTACGGCGGCGCTGTTTTCTCCTTTCAGCATCATCACTATGGCGCCGGCTACTTCTCCTTCGTCGTTATACACGGTAGCGCCATACCGCACGGCATGGCCCTGCTGCACTTTAGCCACGTCCCTTACCAGCAGCGGCACGCCGCCGTTTACCTGCTTCACCACAATATTGTTGATGTCCCCGATATTTTTGGCGAGGCCCTCGCTCCGGATAAAAACCACGTTCGGGCCTTTTTCAATGTAGGCGCCGCCGGTGTTCTGGTTATTATCCCGCAGACTTTTAAATACATCCGCTACCGTTAGACCGAAGCTTTTAAGTTTATCAGGGTCAATGGCTACTTCATATTGCTTTACCATGCCGCCAAAGCTGCTTACATCGGCTACGCCTTCCACACTCAGAAGCTGACGCCGTACAATCCAGTCCTGGATATCCCGCAGGGCCATCAGGTCGTATTTGCCTTCATAGCCGGGTTTGGGCTTCACCACATACTGGAATATTTCCCCCAGGCCGGTAGTTACGGGCCCCAGCTGCGGATCTCCCATGCCCGGAGGGATCTGCGGACGTACCTGTGCCAGTCGCTCGCTGATCTGCTGCCGCGCCCAGTACACATCCGTATTGTCGTTGAATACAATGGTCACCAGGCTAAGCCCGAAACGGGAAAAGCTGCGCTGCTCAATAATGCCGGGCACATTCCGCGTGGCCTGTTCTATAGGAACGGTGATAAAACGTTCCACATCCGGCGCACCAAGACTCGGCGCCGACGTGATCACCAGCACCTGGTTATTGGTGATATCAGGCACCGCATCAATAGGCAGGCGTGTTACTGAGTAACTACCCCAGCCAATCAATGCCAGTACAAACAACAGGATGATCAGTTTATTCCTGACAGAAAAATGAATGATCTTATTTAACATGATTATCTATTGGGCTACATGAATACAACAGCATAATGGCCCGCAAATACAGCATGCGCTGCACCTGCAAGGCACGCGCCGGTAAATTACTGGGATAATGCACCCAAAAACTTCCCGCATGCGGCCATAGGCGGCATTATACCGGTTTCAGAAAAAACAAAAACCTGAATTGTATGATATAGTTATGCCCGGGGAGGCTGGAAAATGCTGTGAGAAAGGAGACAAGGAGGTATCTCGTCATTTATTATTTTCCGTTTTACCGGTACCTGGGTAGGCACCTTAAACGATAATTGTGGTAAGATAGGTAAAATGCTTGGTGGCGTAAGCGTGAAAAAATATAAACAGGTTTTGAACGGTAACTCCATATCCTGCCTGTAATCCGCGTCATATGGCTGAGGATCCACGTAATGCATCCTGAAAAATGAGGCGATGGTAATGCCAGGGCTTTCACCCTTGTGCTTTATATAATGCTCCACCAGCAGCGGCAGTTTTAACACCTGCCCTGCCTCGGTAGTACCCAGCAGGTAGAGAGCCATTAAAAATATAGCGACGGCCTTTTTCACGCCCTAAAGTTATAAAAAAAAGTAAGACGGGAGTATTCATCTTCCGGGACTAACATATTAATACAAGAAAATATAGCCGATATACAAGTATAAGACAGTATTTAAAATACGAAAGCGTCTTACAACATAACATTGTAAGACGCTTTTTTTATACGGCAAACTTATGGGGCCTTCATTCGTTTTAAAACAAGCGCTTTTCTTCGCTTCCATCCGGTAATAACCGGGTCTTCATTTGTCAGTTTTCCTTTGGCATCTATTTGTCCCAGGCTTTTTGCCAATGCCTGGCTTAACTTTGCGGCTTTCCGGTGCGCTTTCATCCAGGTGGTCCTGGTTTGATGAACATTATCTTCCAGCGATTTTATCCCCTTGTTAATGGTATCCAGTTCTTTTTTATACGCCTTCTGCCGGCGGTAAATGATCATTAACCGGTTGTAGGCAGCAATCGTGAGCGGGTCATTGGAAAGCGCCTTGTTATACAGGGCAATGGCGCCGGGCAGGTCATCTTCCGCCTCCAGCTGGCGTGCCTGTTCCAATAAGCTTTTATGGGAAATTTTCTCCGCCATGAAACGATGATTGTTAATCAGCTGCCACAAATTATATGCCCTTCTCTATGCGTTCCAAACGCCTTCAGCAGCTGTTTTCCGGGCGTATTCGGAGAAGTCGCGTGGGGCACGGCCCAGTGCGCGTTGCACGCCATCGCTGAGATGGGCGTTCCGGCCATCCAGTACTTCGGTAAATAAATAGGTGACCAGCCAGATGAAGTCATCCGGGATATTGTATTCAACGAGCATGGCTTTGTATTCTTCCACCGGTATAGCCTGGTATTGAATGGGTCTGCCTGCAGCGGTGGCAATTTCCTGGACGGCCTCTGCAAAGGTTATCATACGCGGACCGGTGAGTTCATACGCCTGGCCGTTATGGTCCTCTGTGGTAAGCGCCGCAACGGCTACATCGGCAATGTCTTCCACATCAATAAACGGCTCTGCTACGTTTCCGGCCGGGAGCGCTACATGGCCGGCCAACAGTGGATCTACAAGGTATCCTTCACTGAAATTCTGGTTAAACCAGGCACACCTGACGATGGTCCAGCTGATGCCGCTGTTCATAACAATCTGCTCGCATGCCTGGGCTTCCTTTTCTCCCCGGCCGGAAAGCAACACTATTTTCTTCACACCGCTTTTTACAGCTGTTTGGGTAAGTGTACGTATTTTATCCACTGCGCCGGGAATGGCCAGATCCGGATGATAGCTGAGATATACGGCGTCAATACCCTGTAAGGCAGGCTCCCAGGTGGTTTTATCTTCCCAGTCAAAAGAAGGATCGGCAGAACGTGACCCGATACGTACAGGCCAGCCTTTTTCTTTGAGTTGTGCGGCTACCCTGCTGCCGGTTTTACCGGTGCCACCTAATACGAGTACGGTTTGTTTTGTGGTATTTGCTGTTTTCATGATCTATTTTTTCTCAAAGCTACTATGGGGGTAAGCCGGAAAATAGAACAAAACCGACACCGCGATATTTTTTTGTAACATTGCGTGCAGCATACCTGTTGCTGCACGCATAGGTGTTTTGGTTAAAGGGGAACCTGGAGAAGTTTACATACTTCTTCATAGCTCATCTTCTTATAATCATAGCTGGCCATACGGGCGCCTGGCACACCGCCGGGAATAACAATATAACGGATCTTATTATTATTGGCAGGAGAGCCACCAGGTATAATATCACAGATCACCCTTATTTTATTTACAAACAAACCGTATTGAAAACGGTATTGGGTATCGGCGCCGCCGATATTGTAATAAATACTGGGCAGCATTTTAGCAATACCTGCACCATCCGGATCGGAAACAAATTTCATATACACGAGCACCGTGCCTCCGTCGATAATGGCCTGGGTTACCTGTTGTGCGGTAAGATCAAAATAATAGGTTTTCTTGCCGGCGCCAACGGAAGTGCTGGAGTGCATCCACGGGTTGGTATCTACCCAGTTGGAGTACATTACATTGGCAGTACCTGCCGGGCCGGCCGGACCGGTATCACCCGTTTTACTGCAACTTACCAGTAATAATATGCATACGCCTGCCAGCATTGTGATGATATTTTTCATACAAATTTGTTTTAACAGGAATGTTGATTAACCATTAGAAAGATTGATACCTGTTTCGATTAGTTTTCCGGCAGAAGTGAGTAAGGCGGTTTTCAATGAATCCTGCCGGATGAATTCAGCCGCCTGTTTAAATTCCAGGCCAATCACAAAAAGATCCAGTTCATCAAATTTTGGCCGGGGTGGTACTTTTTTTGGTGGCGGGCAAAGTTCATCTGTTATGTCGTATATAAACTTGCTTCCACCGGAGTGATCTGAGGAACCATTGGCACTTTCACCGCTATATTGTATCAGTTGTGCCTTGTCTATCACTTCCTGCGCAAAGAAGCGGGCAAAAGTTACTTTCCAGGGTACAGGACCGGGTCGCAGCCAGGGGTCGGGTACCGGACCATATTGCCAGGGTTCCGGATGAGGGCCAGCCCACGGTTGCGGTCCGGGGCCATTAATAATTTCCCATAGCCTGGCATCACGTTGAGCCATGTAAGTTAAGAGGCTGCTTTTCCAGGCATTCCGTACCAGGGGGCCAAAAGGCCAGGGGTGAGGATCAGGGTCTTCCGGATTAGGATAGGAACCATATCCTTTTACATACCGGCTGGCAAATGAAGACAGTTGTTCAGACCGGGAGGTTGCTGTGTTTTCCATTGCAGTATTTTTTGGAGTCAGAGGATTGTTGCCGGCACGCCGGCTCATGATATTAGTCGGGATAACAAGCAGAAAGGGGAACAACCATTACCGGTTTTTTTTCAGGAGCACAGGTATCAGTGCCAGCCCCACAGCGATGGCCACTACTATCCACCATATCGACACCCCGCTGCGGGAACGGGTTTCCGGCACCGGGGCGGCATCTCCCACCAGGATACTTGCTGCCCAGAAATAAGGCAGCCGGCTGCCTTTATCGTTGTTTGCGAGAAACTGCAGCTTGGCCTGTTGCAGGGCCACATCTTTACGCAGACCGCTTTGCAGCAGGCGATGGAAGTTTTCAGTCAGTTCGTAGGTCGCTTCATTATCGATCTGCCATAAGGAAGTAACAATAGCGGGGATGCCGGTAAGCGTAAATCCACGCGCAAGACTTAACACTCCTTCTCCCCTTGCCTGCACGCCGGCGCCGGATTCACAGGTAGATAATATAATGAGAGCAGTGACCGTATCCTGCAATAATTGTATTTCCGGGAGATATAATGCAGAATCTGCAAAGTACAGCACCGGGTCTTTATCGGGGCTGCCGGCGCTGGCATGTGAATACAGCTGCACAATACTGCTGTTGGGCAACTGCTCCAGGAAATGTTGCCTCGTAGCGGCTTTCCCGGAAAGATTATATACGGCGGCGTAATTTTTTTTGATCTGCAGCAGCGATTCATCTGCCCCATATAGCGGTTGTTGTTGCAGGTATGCGGCATAGTTTACGGGGGCAATGCCCAGTAAACTATGCGCCGCGGCGGCTCTCTCCGGCCGCAGCTTCATAAGGGAGCCGGCTGCATAGGTATAGCTGAATGCAAATTGCTTCAGGAGGAAACTGTTAGGGTCTGTACTGTCCGACAACAATACTTCAAACGGCAACAGGTATTCATCCGGGGAGATGATGACGCTTCCGCCGCGGAGTTGCAGCGGCGCAAACAGTTGCCGGTACAGGCGGTTGGCCAATACACAATACCGCTGGTGTTGGGTGTTTAACAGGGAAGGACTGGTGCATAGCTGCATCAGTTCCTTCACTTCCCGGCTGTTCCAGGCAGCTTTCAGCAGGCAGCTGTTACCGGCAGAAATACCAAGCACAAAAGTGATGCTGTCTGTTGTAAAGTATGTCACCAGTGTTTCTCCATGTGCCAACAGCTTTTTTCGTATATCCGCTACCGTATACACGGCCGTATCATATTTATACTGGTAATAAGCGGGATGTGCTTTTTCCAGGTTTTTAATAAAGCGTTCCAGCGCATCCCGTGCGTTGAGCAGCCGACGGTAGGTGTCCACGTAAAGCGGCGCATCCGGGGAAGTGGCCTCCAGCTGCTGTTGCAGGGTTACTGCCTGGATGCGCAGTTGTTGTTCCTGTGCAATATCTGCTGCCGACAGGTACTTCCTGGCGCCCAGCTCATTGAGTTTATCGTTGAGTAATACCGCGCGGCTTTTTTCAAAGAAGTGGAATGCCGAGGGGATGTCCTGTAGCAGGTAACAGGTTTCGATGGCCTTCTGATACATCGTTCTGGTGCGGGTACGCCAGAAAAGCCGGGAAGGATCGCCATATTGTTTCCACCGCATCTGGTCAACGGATATATCCGCTGCGCGGAATGCACTCAGCGCATACCGCAGCCACACCGTATCACCGTCAGACCGGAATAATGCCAGCAGGGATTCCCCTTTATTACCGAGCAGGGTAGATACAAAATAGTCGTTGGCCACATTGCGCAGCATATGATAGCCGGGGTTGCTTTGCAGGGCAGTATCTTTAAAATGGAGCGGCAGGGCGTTGAGCCCCTGTTGGTAGTAGGATAATGCTTTGCGGTACTGGCGCAGCTTCCAGCATGCGTAGCCAATGTTATTATATACGCCCGCCAATACGTATGGGTCACCTGATTTTTGTGCAAACTGTATCCCTTCCCGGTAATAGCGGAGCGCTGTACCAGCATTCTTTATATCTTCTGCATAAAGGTTACCAAGATCCAGTGTATTACGGGCGCATTGATCCCAGCGTTGTTGTTCACGGTTTGCCTGTAATGCGTGCTGATACCAGGCAACGGCTTTACCAAATTGTTTTTCTTTTCCGAGGATACTGGCATAAATAGTATAACAGGCCACCTCGTGTGCCGGTGGGGCGTTTGCAGGCAACAGGCGCAGGGCGTTCCTGATAACCGTTCCTGCGCTGGTATCGTCTACCGCCAGCAGGGATTGGGCTTTCTGGGCCAGCAGGGCTACTTCAGACATGGTATCCTGTACACTCCGCGCCACCAATATACCAAGATCGGCGGTTTCTATGGCCCGGCGGTAATCGCCGGTGCCATACAGCGAAAACGTTTTGGCTTCAAAGGCCATCAGTGCAATAGCCGTTTTTCCGGGGTACTTCAATCCTATGATAATGCAGCTGTCGTAATAGTAATGTGATTCCGGATACAGGTGCAGTTTGTTGTAGAACAGGCCCAGGTTGAAATAGCTGTTGGTGAGGAATGCTTCCTGCCTGGCCTTTGCGGTGCGGTTCACCGCTATGGCTTCTTTTGTATAACGCAGTGCGTCCGGCCAGTTTCCTTCGAGATGACAGAGATTCCCGATGCGGTGTACAATGCGCGCGTATATACTGTCTTTCTGCGAAAAGCATTGCTGGTAAAGGGCCAGCAACGAATCGAGTTGTTTTATTTTCTCCTTGTCCGGCAGGTTGTTTTCTTCTATGGCCGTAATCCTGTTCACAAATATTGCTGCCGGCGGGCATTGAGCGATGGCATAAAAATAACTTAGCAGGCAACCTGTTATCAACAGCTGCCTGCGCAAGATCTTTTTTATGAAGTTTACCTGCGTACAGGAATGCATATCTTATTAATGGTGCCTGATGTATCTTCCTTTATTCACCTGCCCTGCCAGCTTATCTGAAACAATTACATCCGTACCGAGGTCTGTTATAAAGTGCTGTTCCTTCAGGCCCGGTGCAAATAATGCTGTCTTGCAAAGGGCGGCAATTTTCCCGGTAGCGATAGCCGTGGCAAAGGACGAACCTGAAACATACTGTGGCTGGCTCAGCACAAAGGGCACTTTGAATTTCAGGAAACCATCTTCCGTTTCATCTGCCCGCACACCTAGATCCACAAACCTGGCGGAGTAGTTTTGGGTAGCACTTACTGCGGTATCGTTGGTGGTAGTAACCACCAGGATGTTGTTATCGCCAGCGCCCAAACAGGCCGGGTAAAAATGATGTACATCGAGGTTGCGCAGGTCCGCGGGTTTGACACCCACGTGCATGGCGCTGTCGTCTGCATCTGCCATGCGGTTGCCTGCCGCGGTTACAAAGAGGATACCTTTGTCTGCGAGCACTTTCGTAATCACGGAATCAAGCGGTTCATAGGGCGATGGCAGGTTATACTGACTGTAATAACCCCAGCTGGCATTGATGATATTGGCGTGTTTATCCACCGCATAACAAATAGCACAGATAATATTAAACAGGTCTCCTTCTGCGTTGGCATTATGGGTTTTCAGGATCATCAGCTGCAGGGCGTTGGTGTTATCGCGCTGAAATTCATTGATGATAAACAATGCTATCCGTGTACCATGGCCATCGCGGCTGTCGTCCGCGGTTTGATTGGTGCTGTCCACAAAGTTCCAGCCATTGATATCATCTGCCAGGCAGTTTTTATCCTCGTCTGTATTGTTGGACTGTTCGTCCGGATTTTTCCAGAAATATTGCTGGTTACTCAGCAAATTCGGATCTATACCGGTATCCAGGATGGCTACACGCACTGTATCATTTTTGTGCCGGAAGGGAGGAGGAAACGCCAGTTTTGTTTCCAGCCTGTTGTAGGGTGTTGCCGGGTTTACTTCAGGTGGCGCACTGATGATATAATTCTGCGTATAATAAGCCAGGCTGTCTTCTCCCACGCCTTTTGAGCCGGGGTTGGAAGTGGCGCCGCCTTTTACAGGTTCGGCGTGTACATAGGTTTCTATCTTTGGCGCATTCCATAACTCTACCTGGTGATCGCCACAGTTATCACAACGATTGATAGTGATTTTACCGGTATCTATCCCGTAATCTTTCATATTTTTTTTGATGCTGATGCGCTGCTCCGCGGTAGGCGGTCGCCTGAAAAACAACACCAGCTGGTTGTCGTGGTAACGGGGCGCCCTATACGGACTATCAACGCCGGGGATCCGGGATACAGGCCCTTTTGCGCGGGGGCCACAGTATCTTACCAAAAAAATAATAATGATGATGATACAGAGTATCAGCAACCATAAAAGGGGGTTAAACTTACGAGGTTTCATGGTGATATATTTTTAAGCCATTCATTTGCCTGTTTGCTACCCGGCAACTGGTTGCTGCGTACCTCTTCCAGCAGTGCCAGGGCCTGTTGCCGGTCGCCGGGGCCATTGCGTTGCAGCAGTGCCAATGCCTTATAAAAAGGACCAGGGTTGGCATACAGGGGGTACTGTATCAACCGGTTAAACTGTACAATAGCGGCATCGTATTTCCCGGTAACGAGATAAACCAGCCCGAGATATTTTACCGCATCCGGTGTACCGGGTTCCTGTTTGCTGAGAGCGGTAAATATGGCTTCCGCCTGTTGATAGTCTTTATTGTTGTAGGCGGCAATACCACTTTGCAGGCTATCGCTGCCACTGTGCATGGTGGCGCCCAGCTGTTGCAGGTGTTCCTTAATATACTGCGACGACAACTGCTGAACAGAAGGCGTGCTGAAAAAGATCCACCAACCTGCCAGCGCCAATATACCGGTGAGTACAGCCGCCGCGAGATATAATGTTATGCGGCGCACCTTTGCTTTGGGAACAGTTGTGGCGGCAAGCTCCTGTTGCTTCTGGTCCTGCAGCTGTGCTTTCAGGGCGGCGCGTGCACCCAGGTAAAAGGCTACTTCCTGTGCAAAGGCATTGTCCGATACGCAGCGGTCTGCGAATACCTGTTTTTCTTCTGCAGATAAAGCGCCGGTAAAATAATCATCTATATAGTCTGATATCTCACTCATAATTCCGGTTAAAGGCTCCTATTTTTTCTTTCAGTTTATCCATACATCTGCGCCTGCTTACCTTTACCACGTCTGCAGAATTGTATTCCAGCATGGTTGCAATTTCGCGGTCGCTGTAACCATCTTCAAACAACAACAATACCTGTTTACATTTTTCGCCTATTTCCCGGAGACCTTTCTCCAGCAGGGAGCGGTTGCTGTTGTCGATGAGCTGTTGCACAACACTGCGGGCATTGTCGGGCAGCATCATGATCAATGTATCAAGATGATGGGTTTGATGTACCTTCTCTTTATTAGTCGTGCTTTTTCGTTTCAGGTCAACACATTTATTGGAAAAAATCTGGTAAGTATAGGATTTTAACGAAGATCTGCCTTCAAAGCGGTTATACACGATATTATCTATCACACTGATTATGGTATCAGAGTAGGCGCTGGCGCTGTCTTCTTCTGTTAATCCGTATTTGCGTGCTCCTTCCCGGGTGAAGTAATGGAATGTATTATACAGCTGTTCTTCGTAAGAGCGCCTTTGGTGGCCTCCCTGCCGCAATCCGGCGAGAATTTCCTGTTCCTGACCATTGTATGCCGATAAGGGTATCATAAAATGAGTAAAAGCGCAGAATGGGTTTTACCCAATTTACAGAAAAAAAAGCCAAATCCCTGTTTCCTTCCGGGTATTATTGCCGACTAATTATACAGCACACAAACAGTTCCCCACATCCGGCTTCCGCCGGAACGTTGTTAACTCCAAAAATAAAGGGCCGGCATCTACTCCCGGCCCTTTCTCTTTAAAGCAATACCTCTAATTCGTTTACATCAGATCTTTATGTTTCTGTCCCCACTTTTCGAGGTGTTTGATGATGGGTTTCAATTCGTATCCGATAGGGGTTAGTTCATATTCTACCCGTGGTGGCACTTCTGTGTAAACGGTTCGTTTCACAATTTTGTTCTCCTCCAGTTTCCTCAGTTGCAGAGTCAGCATTCGTTCCGTTATGTTGGGCAACTTCTTCTTCAATTCACCGAATCGGAGTTTTCCGCCTATCAACCAGGAACAAATTACCAGCGCCCATTGTCCGCCAATAATGTTTGCGGCATAAGCTTCTGAACATTCATCGGCTAATGCCTGTTTGTTGGCAAAGTTTGTGGATGTTTCTTTTATCTTAGACATTACTTACATTTTTTATAGTACGTTACATTGGGTTGCTACCCCACAAAATTAAGGCTATGCATTTTATCTTTGCGTCAAATAATTTTAAGCTTTGATAAAATGAAGACATTGGTAATCATCATCCATCCTGATATGGAAAATTCGGTTGTTAACAGGAGATGGATGGAAGAATTAAATAAATTTCCCGAGAGATATACAGTTCACCGGTTGTACGAAGTTTATCCTGATGAAAAAATTGATGTAGCGGCTGAACAGAAACTGGTAGAGCAATATGATAAAATTGTATTTCAGTTTCCATATTACTGGTTCAATTGTCCGCCGCTTTTCAAGAAATGGTTAGATGAAGTTTTGACTCACGGATGGGCCTACGGAAGTAAAAGCGGTTACAAGGTTTCGGGAAAGAAAATTGCCCTGGCTATCTCATTGGGGGTGGATGAACATGAATATGGCCCAACAGAAGTATACAAATATACCCTGGAAGAATTAACCCGTCCATTTGAGCTGACTTTTGAATATGTAAAAGCCGATTACAAACCGCTGTTTGCATACTATGGGATTGAGTACAATTCTTCTGCCGAATGGATTGAAAAAAGCGTTCCCCTGTACCTGGATTTCTTAAATGCTTTATAAAGATCTTACTTATTGCTCCGGGTTTAATACTCATTTTCCGCAGGGTATTAACCCGGAGCTCCTTGTTATTTCAATGCTTTTTTGGGGAAGCCGGTATATTATTTCTGTCAACTTATTATATTTACCCTCAATTACCCAACCGCTGCTATCCCGAACTGCTCATGAAAAAAACTATTACCCGCGGAAACATGTTCCGTCAGCTGAAGGCTGACCTCGGAGGTAAGGACTCTTACCGCGGGGTTACGCTTACCTATACGTGGCTGGCAAATCAGTTTGGTCACTTCTCTCTGGGGTTTATTCCCGCTTTCATTTTATACCTGGTGCTGAAAAACCGCATGGAGGAAACGCGTGCCGCACTTACCGCCGCCTGGAGCATCAGCGCCGTATGGCTGGTATTTGAGGCCATCAACTTCCTGTGGCCACTGACCTTTGGGAAAAAAGGCGGTGTAAAGTCTTATGTATTTCAGCCCGCCTGGGGAAATGTGGCTTTTGATACCATCACCGACCTGTTGTTTTTCTGGCTGGGGGCGTTTTTCTGTTCCCTGTTATGCAGAGATACCACGGTGGCCAGAGTGGTAGTTATAGTAACTGCCGCTTTACTTGTGTATCCTACCTATTACTGGTACCTCACCAAAATGTACCTGCAAACACCCGGCTATCCGTTTCAGTTCAGGCTGAGCCAGTGGAGTACAGAGCAGATTGCCCCGGAAGATATTGATCTGATCAGGCGTTTCCTGGACAGCAATACACAGGGCATGCACCTGTTCCTGTTTGGACCCAAGAACAGCGGCAAAACAAGTTTGAGCGTGGCCATAGCTACCGAGTTATCCATCCGTCACTATTCTGCGGTGTATACGTCCGCCATGAAGCTTTACTGCATGTTTTATGAACAGGACGATGACTCCACCGCCGATGTGCTGTGGACCTGGCGCAAGGCTTCCATACTGGTGATAGATGATATTAACCCCGGCAACCCGGTGAAGGAAGACCTGATCACATCCGACCGCTTCCTCAGCTTTGTGGATGGCTCCTCTACCAACGACATTAACAGGACCGCACTGAAGGATACCAATGTTATCTGGGTATTGGGCAATGACGATCAGGACCGTAAACTATCTGCCACCTGGCAAAACATGCTGCACAGCATAGGGGTGGAACGGGAAAAGATGCTTTCACTCAACCTGGAGCGGTACGTCCGGAAAAACAAGGCAGCTAAGGCAGAATATGATTTGCAAATGCAAAGCTGATGAGGTGGGTCAGGCTTTTTACGCCGAAACGTTTATACATCGGTAAAATCCTTTTTTCGATAGCCGACTGCGATACGCCAAACCGGGCGGCAATTTCCTTGAAGGAATAACCCTCAGCCACCAACGAAAGGGCGTCTTTCTCTTTTTCAGAGATGGCGTAATACCGGAACAGCTGCTTGTTGAGCTCCTCTTCAAACTCGGATTTTTCCGGTCCGTATGCGGCATAGCGCATCACGTTTCCAAATTTAATGCTCTCATTTTTCTGGGAGTGGCCAATGATGCTGGTCACCTTCCCCTGTTCTGTGGTAAATACGCCCACTTTGCTGATCAGGGGTACCGGCGTACCGTTTTTATGGATCTTTTTTAGTTCGATGGTAAAGCTGTATGGTTCATCGCCAATAAATTTATTGTGCAGGAACATCAGGGCTTTATCGTTCAGTTCATTGGAAAAAGGGGCATATTCGGGTGCAGTGATATTTACAATGGTGAGCATGCTGATTTCATTATCTGCATAGCCGAGCAGTTCCTCCCAGCCATCAGCATACAGCATCTTATTTTCTTTAAACGAATAAATATAGATGGCTTCATCCGCAAACCGGCGGATCGTATTTTTAAAATGCAATGCCTCCGGGCTGGTCAGATCAGCCGGAACATCAGTTATAAATCCTTTCGAGTAACTACCAAACGCCAACTTATCAGGATGCATCTTTTTGATCGTAAAAATAATAAAGAATCGCATAACCTGCGAATTTTCGCAGTTGATTGCCTGGTTTCCGCGCTATACTTTTGCCCCTGTAATACAATCCTTTACGGATTAACAAGAAGAATAGCTGATGGCCTTTTATCCGGAGATCCCATCAAACACATACCTGGCAACGGTTTGTAATAATGATGGCATCTCGGTAACACCCCAATTTTAGTTTTTAATAGTGTGTCTTAACGTCGTTGTTCGTAACCCGGCCCCATCAATAAATACAATGTTCCCCAGACCGGTGCAGTAATACAGAGCTGCACCGGTTTTTTCTTACATGGAAAATGCATTATTCCTTCTCCGCCCGGAAGGTACCGTTAGGCTGAATGGAAGTTAACGCTACCACTTTGTCTTTATCATCCCTGATAAACTTTACTTTAAACTCTTTCAGCCCCTTAATACGGAAAGTACTGTTATCGATCGCTTCCAGCGTATACACCGGTTGCCCGGGCACCACCATTGTGAGCACCTGGGTATCCGATAGTTTGATCTGGATAGGCATGGACGCTAATTTGTAGGCGCCCACAAACGGCGCCAGCGAGGCGGCCGATAATACCACCTGTTGCGGCACGCGGTCAAATATCACCGGATCGCCCGACGGGTCGTAGGCAAAACTCAACCGGTCAATTTCCCCGCTGTTATTCATGAGGAACTGTACTCTTACATTCGACTTATACTTTACATCAATCACACTGTCTGCAGCATCATAAGGAGAGAAAATGTTATAGTCTTCCTGGTTCAGGTACCACGTTACATCAGGGAATGTGGCAAACAGGGAATCTTTCTTCACAGAAATTTCAAAGTTACCATAAGCATCATTTTTAAACACCCCGGCAAACGCTGTCACCGGGTGCGTAGCAGGATGCGGCTTAAACGCTGAATCCCTGGACGGCGCTGGATCATCCTCTTTTTTACCGGGTTTATTTTTAGGTTTGGTGTCGGCTGCAATGCCCAGCAGCCGGTCCGTGATCAGGTTAGTCACCTTGGTGGGAATGGCGGAATTATTCTGATTGCTCAGCACCACAATACCAATACTATCTGTTGGATAGAAGGTAGTCAATGCGGTGAAGCCATCTATATTCCCGCCGTGCTCCACGCGGTAATGACCACGATAAGAAAGCAGCATCCAGCCAAGTCCGTAATTGGCAAACTGGATATACGGTGTTTGCTTATCCGGTTCACCGCCCGGAATCACCATCTGGGAAGAAATGGCCTCTTTCACATAATCTGCCGGGATGATTTCTTTCCCATGGTACTTCCCGCCATAGATCCAGGTGATGAGCCATTTCGACATATCCATTACCGTGCTGTTGATAGCGCCGGCCGGCCCCATTGCCACTATAGGGTGATATTTCATTTCCTTAATGCCGTTTTCCTTACTGAACTGGTATCCGCGCGACGGCTCGTCCGCAGCCGCCAGGGCAATAGTACCGATGGAAGATTCGCTCATGCCCAGTGGCTGAAAAATGCGGCTGGTAATATTCTGCTCCCACGACTGCCCCGTTAACCGCTCTGCTACCATTCCCTGCACCATAAACATAAAGTTGTTGTATTGCCAGCGGGCGCGTAAAGGCGCATTGGGTTTCATGAAATGCATGCGCTTCAGCAGCGAGTCTCTCGAATCGGTTTCAAAAAGATACCATGCCAGGTCGTAACGGGAAAAACCCGTGCGATGGCACATCATATCACGCAAAGTAACCTGGGTATTGAGATAGCTGTCGGCAAAATCCAGTGCGGGCAGATAGGTAGTTGCCGGTTTATCAAAATCAACCTTCCCTTCCTGGCGCAGGTCGCCGAGTAAGGCGCTGGTAAATGCTTTGGTACAGGAGCCGATGGCAAAACGGGTATGCGCTGTTACCGGTAATTTACGGGTCATGTCCCGGTAGCCAAAGCCTTTTGAAAATATCACCTGGTCTTTTTCCACTACCGCTACCGCAAAGCCGGCGCCCTGCGCTTCCTGCAGAATATCTGTCAGGGCAGCGTCTATCTTTTCAAGCTTGTTATTTTTTGCGGGAGATTGGGCAGTGGCTACTGCCGCCATAGTTAAACAACACAGGCAGGAGATCCACCTGTTAATAATAGGTACTGTCATCGGGTTACTTTATTACCCTATAAGATTACAGTAAATAACCGGATTTAACAAGATAGGTTTTTAACAGATGTCCCTTCTTTTATAAAATATTTTTTCTCTTTTGTCCAATTTCCGGCTTCCCGATCCTTATAAGGGTGTAACAATCATCTATCACACCTAAAATATAATGGTATGGATACTTTTCTGTCTCCCATAGAGCAGCCCAAAGGGCTGGTAATGAAACTTGTTTATTTCTTTACGCGCCGCCAGTTTGGTAAAGTGTTGGCCCCGCTGAAAGTACATTCGGCACGACTTCCACTGGCATTCGGTATGTTTTATGGCAAAGTTTCCCAACTGGATAAAAAGCTGGAACTGGATCCGGAAACAGTGATGCTGGTGCGTCAACAGGTGGCACGTATTAATATCTGTCTTTTTTGTATTGACACCAGCCGGTTTGTAGCCATCCAGGCATCCATGAATGCAAGCCGTTTTGATGCGTTGGACGACTATACCACAAGCCCGCTTTTTTCACCCGCGGAAAAGGCGTTGCTCAACTATGTAACAGAACTTACCAGGGATAAAACGGTAAACCCCACCACTTTCAGCCGTTTGCCGGAGTATTACTCCGATCGCCAGATCTGTGAAATTGTTTGGCTGGTGGCCAGTGAACATCTTTATAATATTACCAACATCGGGTTGAACATCCATTCCGATATGCTGTGTGATATCAGTAAAAGAAGGTCCTGATGCTGCTCCCCGCTGCATTGCCGGAAACGTAATTTCCGGCAATGCAACTAATATCCGGACAATGACTATTTTTATGATCTATGAATCTTCATGCTATCAAAACGGTCCTTGTCCTCGGCGCCAATTCCGATGTGGCCAAAGAAGCAATACTACTGTACCTGGAAAAAGGCTATCATGTTATAGCTGCTTCACGCAGCACGGGCGACATCGCATCATTTATGAAAGCCAGGAACGTAGCTGATCAGCAACTGACCATCTGCTATTTTGATGCCACCGCTTTTTCCGGTCATGCAGAATTCTATGCCGGCCTGCCCGCCAAACCTCACATCGTGGTATACGCTGCCGGATTCCAGGTAACCAACGAACAGGCACTGGTAGATTGGGAAGGCAGTTACCGGATGATCAATGTGCATTATGCCGGCGCCCTGTCTATTCTTAATCTCATTATCACAGACAAAGAAAACGATCACCTGGAAAGAATCATCGGGCTATCGTCGCTTTCCGGCGTACGCGGACGCAAGAGTAACTTTGTATATGGGAGCACCAAAGCTGCATTCACACAGTATCTTGCAGGACTGCGGCAATACCTCTTCTCCAGGAAAATTATTGTTAATGTAATTATAGCAGGCTATATCCGCAGTAAAATGACAGCCGGACTTGACCTTCCTGAATACCTGCTGATGGAGCCTTCCTTTATTGCACAGAAAATAGTGAATGCCGGGAATCGCTTTGCCATTGTGCCGGGAGCCAAATGGAAGATCATTTACCAGGTACTGAAATATATGCCGGAGAAGCTGGCGGCCCGGCTACCCTAGATGCACCTCGTCTATTTTACCATCTGTGAGATGAATGGTGCGGTCCGATCTTTTGGCTATGTCTTCATCATGGGTTACCATCAATATCGTTTGCCCGTTTTCTGCTGATAATTTTTTAAAGAGATCGAATACTACTGCAGCATTATGGCTGTCAAGATTACCGGTCGGTTCATCTCCCATAATGATCAACGGTTCGTTGATCAATGCCCGCGCAATAGCCACCCGCTGCTGTTGGCCACCGGAAAGCAATGATGCCCGCTTATGCGCCTGGTCGGCTACTCCGAGCAATTTAAGGAGTTCATTCGCACGATGCTCTATTTCTGAAGATGAATATCTGCGCAGTTTAAGCGCAGGCAACATCACGTTCTTCAACACCGAAAATTCCGGTAACAGGTAATGAAACTGGAATACAAAACCAATGTGATGATTTCTGAAATCAGCGAGCCAGGGATTACTTTTTCCCTGCATTTCTTCCTGGTTAATACGGATGCTGCCTTCAAAAGCAGTATCCATGGTAGACAGCAGGTATAGCAGCGTGGATTTGCCACTGCCGGATTTACCCGTAATGGCAACGAATTTTCCTTTTTCTATATCAAAACTCACATCATTCAGCACCTGCATCTTTGCGGGTTGCAGGAAATATTTATTTACATGTTTAACCGAGATCAGGTTCATGGTTTACCCTCTTAAAATAGTGATAGGATCTACATGGGCTGCTTTGCGCGACGGCAGGTAGCCGGCGAGCGCAGTGGTGAGAATGCCAAAAGAAAAACCGGTGATATAATACACCGCGTTGAAACTTACCGGCAAATGGTCCAGCGTGATCATGACATCGCTTTTGTATGGCATTTTTGAAATGCCATAAGCACAAAGAAAGCCAAACAACAATCCCAGCAATGCGCCGATAATACCAATGATCAACGCCTGTATCAAAAAGATCCACCGGATATCCGCATCGGAAAACCCCATCGCTTTAAGGATGGCAATGTCTTTCATTTTTTCATAGATCATCATGGTGAGGATGTTGAAAATGCCAAACCCTGCTACCAGCAATATGGTGATAGCTACGCTGTATACAATCATCTTCCGGAGTGCGTCGCCTTCCAGGATAGCAGAGTTATCCTGTTTCCAGTCGGACACCTGGAAGCCATATTTCGTTTGCAGCTCCTTTGACAATGCGGGTGCCAGCTCCATGTCATGCAGCTTGATCTTTATATCGGTGATGTATGCAGCGGGCACGCCGAGGAAACGTTGCACGGTATTAAGACTGGCATAGCTTTGTTGTTTGTCGATATCGGTCATGCCGGTTTTAAAAATCCCTACCACCGTAACATAAAAGGAGTTTCCTTTTTCTGTTGTGAGTGCGAACCGGTCGCCCGTTTTTACATTCAGCCGTTTGGCAAGCCCGATGCCCATTACCAGGCTGTTGGGCATGGTAGATAATTCATGAAAACTACCATCCACCAATTTGGCCTGCAGGTTAAACAACGAATTCTCTGCTTCAAATTCAATCCCGTTGATGATACCATTGATAGCGCTGGAACCCATCCTGTAAAATACCTGTGCGTTGACAGAGCCGGAGACTGCACGGATACGATGGTCCTGTTGCAGCGTTTGTACAATCTGCTTTCCATCTTTCAAACTCAGTAAAACATCTTTTGGTTTTACGTGATCTACTATATTTACTGCGTGTGTTTGCACCTTATCGAGGATGGTACCGGGCGTGGTTTGTACTTCGTTGTACAGCCGCAGGTGTGGCGATTGCTCAAAGGCTACGGCCTTAACAAAATCATTGGAGCCCTGGATAAAGCTCACCATAAATACAAACATCGTGATCCCGAAAATAACGCCTATGGTGGCAATAACGGTTTGTTTCAGCCTGGTGCGCATATGCGTAAGCGCAATAGATGCTGTGAGCTGTATGTCGGTTAGCAATTTCATGGCTTACTCTTTTTTTGCGATGATATCCCCGGCTTGTAGTCCGCCTGTTATTTCCACCCACTCGCCGCTTTTTGTATGAGTGGTGATGTGCGTCTTCCGCCATTCCTTTCCCTGTTGCAGGTATACGCTGTCGCCTTTCAGCAGGTAATCGGCGGGGATCATTAGAGCGCGTGTATTTTCCCGGATAATGATATTGGCTTCTACCGACGACTGTGGATAAAATGCATTGCTATCCAATACCGCGGCTTCCACCTGGAAGCTCCTGCTTTCTTTTTGCAATACCGGAATAATTTTATTGATGGTGGCGGCAAATTGTTTACCGGCATACACATCTGTTTCAAAATATACTTTCTGCCCGGTTTTAATTTTGCTGATATCCCTTTCGTCTACCAGCAGTTCCAGTTTAAATTTGCCGGGCAGGCCAATCATCATTACCGGGTCGTTGAGCGGTGCAAGCTCTCCTTCTTTCAGGTATACTTTAAATACGCTCCCATCTACCGGGCTTTTCAGTACTTTTCCTTCTCTCACCTGGTTGTTTGCTGCCAGCTGTTCGCGTGTTTGCAGCAGTTTATCCGCCAGGGCATTTTTTTGTGCGAGATACTGTTGTTGTAATGAACGGTAGGTATGTAAACTGTTAGCTGCTTCCAGCCGTGTTTGTTCCGCATCCTTTTCTGCAACGGCTTTATCTTTTGCGAGATCGGTATATCGTGCGGCGTTCAGGTTATCGGCTTCATACTTTTGCCAGGCCTGTTCAATCCGTTCTTTTAATTCGTTGAGGGTAGCGGAGCCGTCTTCCGCGTTGCGGCCGGCCAGTGCTACCTGGCGGTGGAGTATATCCGATTGGGTAAGCTGACTGGGCGTACCCAGCACCGCCAGTACCTGGTCACGGCTTACGGCATCGCCTTCTTTTACTTTTACCTGCAGGAGAAGGTCGGCGCTGTTGGATTTCAGGAAATAATAAGCCTGGGGCATGATTTCCCCGGATGCGTATACGGCTTCATTGAGGGTACGTTGCTGTACGGTATAAACGGGTAATTTTTCTTTGCAGGCGGTTACCAGGATGGCTATTCCTGCTGTTAATAAAAGCTTTCTCATGCAGGCTTATTTATTTTGTAAGTAATTTATTTCTGTATAGTGTCTGAAAAAATCCATCCTCGCATCGTTCAGTTGTTCCTGTGCTTTGTAGAGATCTGTTTGTACTTCTTTCAGCTGGATCATATCGATGATGCCTTTATTAATCTTTAGCGTGGTGAGTTGTTCATTTTCTGTGGCGAGCCGGATATTTTCCTGTTGCAGTTGGATATTTTTGGCAGCTTGTTCCAGTAGTACCTTTTCCTGCCGGTATTTTTTTTCCTGTTGAGATGTATAACTTTTGAACTGCTGATCCGCGGCTTCCCAGCGGGCTTTCTGGCTGCGGGGTTGATAGGCGATCCTGCTGAGCGACAGCGGCATGCTGAGTTGCAGGCCCACAAAGCCTACAGTAAACCATGGGGAGCGGGTAATGAAACTGGTTTTATCGCCAAAGCCCAGTTGCTCCCAGGTGCCTTTGATATGCAAACTTGGGTAGATGGCCGATAAGGAAGAACGGTAATTTTGCTGCGCTACTTTTACTTTAGATAACTCCGCTTCATAATCCGGCAGCTGTTCACCGTTGAACCCGGTGATGGCCAGTTCCGGTAATTCGCCGGATGCGGCCACCGGCAGCGTGTCTTCCAATGGAAAGCCCATCCAGAATTTCAGGTCCAGGTAGTTTTGCTGCAAGGTGGCAACGGCTTCCAGATGCTCCACCTCCCGGTTTTTCAGCAGGGTGGCCGATTGGTTCAGCACAATTTTATCGATCAGTCCTTTATCAAACTGGCGGCTGATCAGCTGGTGGATGTGTTGATAATTTTCCTGGAGATGAGTGGTAACGGCAACATATTCCTGTTGTTGCTGTACGCTGTACCAGGCAATGCGTACATTCCTGAGCAACGTTTTCAGCAGGGAGTTGTACTCCGCCTGTGCGCCCTGTTCCTGCAGGCGGGCGAGTTTGATGCGTTGCCAGGTTTGTATGTCTACCAGCGGCAGGTCGGCATCCACACCGTAGCTGCCCATCCAGGGGGTTCCCATTCTCACTGGAATAAAAGTGCCCGCAGGTTGGTTCACCAGCTCCCCGGGAAATACCTGTACGGGAATTTTCCAGTAGTTGTCTATTTCTCCTTTCAATGTTATCTGCGGCGTAAGTTGGGCGGCAGCTGCTTTGCGGTCTTGTGTGCCGGCTTGTACCAGCTGCTTTTGTGAGAGGACGTCCTGGTTATGGCTGGTAGCATACTCCAGGCATTTTTCAAGGGTCCATTGCGGAGAAGTGCTGTTTACGGGCATGCTTTGCCCGGCTGCTATCCTTACATGGAGAGCCAGTAACAGCAGCAGGCTGACTGTTTTCATCTGATATGCTTGTGTTTCTTTTAGTTCTGAATGAAAAGAACTAAAGTTGGCAAAAAAAGAGGTTTATTTTTGCTGTTGTTTTAATTCAATGGTTCTTTTCCATCGTTCCAGGATCAATGGAATTTCAAACAACATCATCTTGTACAGGTCTGATACTTCTTTCAGCTCTTCGTTGAATACATCATTTACCTTTCTCGTGGCCCTGATATCATCCATTATGGTATAAAACTGTTTTAACCTCTCTGAAATGTAATCTTCACTGAACATGCTTTTCACATTCACCGAGAAATACCGCTTACGCTGTCCACCAACGGTTTTGGCGTCTACCATCTTCACTGACTCCAGCATTTTGAGCGCATTGGAAACGGCGCTTTTACTCACGCCAAAGTAATTCACCATTTGCTCAAAGGTTGCCTGGTGCTCTTCACTCAGCATCAGGTATATAAATACCCTCGCCGCCACCGGGGTAAGCCCCATTGATTCCATAGTTGTACTATGCTGCTCAATCTTTTCCCTGTATTTTTCCAATATAATTTCTGATATCCGGATGTAAAGGTATACAAGTATTCTGGTTTTCTTAAAAAAGAACCAATAATTTTTTCAGATAGCACTAAACCCGGCGGCCCATCTCTCCGGTACAATAAATTTGAATTTCTGTAAAAATGACCGATATTAGAGATCAGGAAAAGAAGCCCCAAAAGACGAGTAACTCCAAACCAGTACCCCAATCATCCCAAATAAAGATGGGCCTTTCCGTGTATTCAAATCATCCCCAAAAAAAGATCATGGAAGCACTTGAAAAAATCTTCTTTGTGAATGCAGGCGCCGATGGCACCTTTGCTGATTCCGGTCACCTGTCCACCACCCCTGCCGATGTAGAACAGATCTTTAGCTTCCTCGAAGAAAAAGATATCGAAAAACTGCTCATCTATTTTCACGGCGGATTAGTCAGCGAAAAAAGCGGGCTGAAAGCCGCCACCGTCATGAAAGAACACTTTGCTGATACAACAGCAAAAAGACATACCGTTGCCTTTGTATGGGAAACCGGTCCCGCTGAAGTAGTGATGCAAAACCTGAAAAATCTGAAAGAGCTTACCGGCAAAGGCGTGTTCGATGAAATCGTGAAATTCGTTACCAAACTGGTGGCTAAAAAACTGGGACTGGATGATGCCAAAGGCGGCGGCACCTACCTCAGCGATGAAACCATTGCAGCGGAAAAACAAAAGATCGAACCTTTTGAAGACCTCGACCGGTCGCTGGATGCCCGCGGCGGAACACCCCTTGAAATAGATGAGGAAGACGAAAATTACAGCACCTACTACGCCAAACTGGAAACAGAAGCCAAAGGCCTGGTGAGCGCCGAAGGATCTGACGAACTTAAATATGAACAGGCCGAAGGCGATGAAGTGGCCAGGGGCGGAATGCTGTTTGTAGCCAAAGTAGTAGCGCAGATAGCCTTTGCAGTATTAAAGCGTTATTTCAAAAAAACGCACCACGACTTCTACCCCACCATCATGGAAGAAGCCTTCAGAAAACTGTACCTGGATAAAGTTGGCGGATGGGGCTGGAAACAGATCAAAGATAAATCCGGCAACATGTTCAGCAGCAACAGCGGACGAACCGGTAACGACCTGCATGCCGGCACACACTTCCTCTCCCTGCTGGATGCACACCTGCAAAAACGAAAAGCCGCAGGGAAAAAACTGGATATAGAACTGGTAGGACACAGCGCCGGCGCCATTGCCGTATGCAACCTGCTCGAAGCCACTGCCAACCATTTCAATGCCATTACCTATAACAATGTTTTCTTCCTGGCGCCCGCCTGCAGAACAGACTTCTTCCTCCAGAAGGGAAGCCCCGCGCAGGAAAAAGGCGTGTTCAAACATTTTAAGATGTTTACAATGGACGAAAGCAACGAGAAAAAAGATCATTGTATTCCCTTTGCTTACACACACTCCTTATTGTACCTGGTGTCCGGTCTTTTTGAAGAAGAGGTGGACGCCAAAATTATGGGGCTGCATGAACAACTGAAAGCAACCGGCCGGTACGAAAGCTTTGATGAACTGAAAAAACTGAATCAATATATCAGCAATAATAAACTGATCCTCTCCACAGATCTTGAAAATGCAGACGAAAGCCTGCGTTGCAGCTCTCTTAAACACGGCGATTTTGACAACGACACACTCACTTTAACCGCTATTCTAAAAAGTATTTAACTCATGGAATATGCAATTATAATAGGTATTGACCATTATGATAAAAGGGCACTCTCCGGGGCAGTAGCCGATGCAGAGGCATTTGCAAAATTCCTGACCGATATGCAGCTCGTTTCCAACCCCGATAATATCAAACTACTGAAATCCGATGCCAACAACCAGATTGTGATTGGCTATGAAATTGATAATGCCATTGAAGCCATCACAGAAAATGCGAAAACACACCGGAACGAAAGCAATCGGATCTACTTTTATTTTTCAGGTCACGGTATCGGCAATACCTTTAACAATACCGCCCTATGCATGCGGTTCTGGCCCAAAATGATTAATCACTGTATCTCCAGCCTGGATTACTTAACCGGGCTGATTAACAAAGGAATCTTTGATGAAGTGCTGTTGTTTCTCGACTGCTGCCGGGAAAACGACACCATGATAAAAGGGCTTCCTCCCATCGGCGACTGGCAGAATAAAGTAGGAGAACGCGTACCCAAAGTATTGGTTTGCAATTCCACCATCTACGGGAAATTAAGCTACGAAGTATCGATCGACTCCAACCAGAAAAGAGGCGCCTTTACTTCTTTCCTCATCGAAAGCCTGAAAGGCGATGCCGATACCAACAACAGTGGCAGGATCACCGCACTGGACCTAAAACAGCACATAGAAAACAATTTCCCTACCTATGCCCTGAAATACAATAAGATCCAGAACGGCAGCGCCTCTACGGACAATGGCGGCGATAACATCGTGATCTGCGAAGTAAAAAAACTGGAAGAAGCCTACAACTTCGAAATCACCTTTAACCGTAATTCCAATGTGACCCTCTATAATAAAAACGCTGACAAACTGCGTACAGATAACGTAGTTACAGGAGATAAATGGCACTACAAACTGGAAAAAGGGAATTATGTTTTAGTGGACAACGTAAGTGGTGAACAAAAAACTATCATCAACTTCTCTGAAAATACTATGGGTTATGAACAATTCTGATGTTAAATTCCATATTCTCGTAGCTTTCAACCAACCAGTGGAGGGATTGCACCTGGTACTCGTAGATGGCGACTTGCAGATCATTTACGCCGGGTACACTTCCCAGCTGGATATGTTTGTGGAAAAAGGCATCTACCGCCTGAAAGTAAACCTGATCGATTATTACCAGGAATATCTGCTCATTGTGGATGCCGATAAAACATTTCACTTCGACTTCGACTACCCCTCTGTTGCACCCATCTTATCTTTCAAAGCCACCCATGATTACTTGTGCAAAAATCTTGAAGCATTCAGCATACAATCCACCAACCCCAATACGCCAGACCGGCCCAACTTCCTCTTCTTTGGCGCCAAATACGACAAAAACACTTTCCCGGAACTGGTTCCTGTTACCTTACTTACCAGCTACTCCATTCTCAGCAGTACCAATGAAATACTGATGGAGTTCAACACTGATAATACCCGCTTTAATAATGAAGAAGGTTGGTTTATTTTTTCCGGCAAACTGGATAACGGGTTATACTTCCTGAAAGCCAATGGCACAGAAGATCCCAGGATCTTCCCCTTCTATATATACGATCATTATCAAACCCAATTCATGATCCGCTATCATAATAAAGCGGATATGGAAAATTGTTTCTTCTTTTATTCCAACAAACAATCATTCCGCCGGGAGGCGGAAGAATACCTGGTGCTGGACAAAATCATGTATGCGTTCAAAGACTATAAAAATTTCCAGCAGCTCACCGACAGCGATCACGGGATCATCCGGGAGCATCCTTTTTTGGTAACGCTTGTCCGCGCGCTGCAAATACTGGCCACCGGGGAAAATACAGACTTTACAGATTGCGAATTCCTTCCCCTCCCCGATCTTGAGCTGCTGGCGGGCAATAAACAGCTTATTGAATTAAACAATCTTTTGCCGGTGCTGTCTGCCGTGATGACCCGCTTTGCCGTTAATGAAAATAACAGCGGGATTAATTTTGAACAGGAACTGCTGATAGATATGGTGATCGATTACGTTAAATATGATCTTTACTGGAATAATTTTTCGCAGATAGATGCACCTTACAGCAACCTCACCGGCTTCATGAACCGTTTGGACGAGCTTACGAGAAGCTTTATTACACATCCTTACATCATCAATGTAAAAGGCAATACCTACCAGGAACGTTTGATCCAGGCCGTTACCCGGCTAATCGCCACCAACCAGACAAAGGAAGCCATTAAACTCCTCACAAGGGCAGACAGCATTTCCACGATCGCACAACAATTAAATTTACCCACCAGCCAGGTGTTCCGGAACTTTGATACCTACAACGATATTTATAATAAGATAAATCCCACGCAATGAGAGGTTGCTATCTTAAGACAAAATAATTTCCAGGATCCCTTCATTTTCTATGATCATCATGCCGTGCCGGTCGGTAGTGATACCGGTTTCCAGCTGGTAAGTATATCGTGGCACAGTGCCTTCCATCACGGTTGGCAGGTAAGCAAACTGCAGATTATCACATCGCTGTTTTAGTGTTTCCCCTACCTCAATGATATGGGTGGAGATAATAAAGAAGGAATTCCTGTATTGGGAAAAGGCTTCCGTTACCGCCAGGGTGGCGTCGTACGCATCTTTTACATTGGTGCCTTTAAATAATTCATCAAAAATTACGACGAGGTTCTTTTTCCGACTCACTTCTGCGGCCACATTTTTTACGCGCATCACTTCCGCATAAAAATGGCTGTATCCCAGGCTCAGGCTGTCCGGTACATTAATAGAGGTATATAAGCCATCTCTCACCGCAAACTTCATCGAGGCGGCAGCTACCGGGAATCCCATATGCGCCAGGTACACCGCAATGCCAAAAGACTTCATCAGGGTGGATTTACCGGCCATATTGGCGCCGGTGAGGAACATCACGTTCCGGTTCAGGTGTAGGGATAAAGGATTAGGTACGCCATTGTCCAGCCCCGGATGCCGGAGTCCATCTATCTGGATTAAATGATCCGTTACCGGCAGCGCGGTTGCATAAGAGAAATTTTTCTCCCGCGCCACCTGGCTCACTGCTGTGTAAACATCCAGCAGGTAGATATTTTCCAGGATGATGTCCATTTCCTTTCGCAGGGTATTACGCAACAGGAAATCATAGCGGACCACTTTCATCAGCGGCAACTGCGTTGCGTCTTTTTCTTCGGTAAGCCATTTTAACCGGTGATTGGAAAAAATATCCAGCAACATTTTTACCTGTTCCCGGAAAGGATGCGGCTGGTTATCATCCATATGATTTAACAGCTCCTTCAACGCGTTTAATGCGGCGATACAGGCCAGCAGCCCGTTGTGCAGGATCGTAAACTGGTCATCTCTCAACAGCGAATGCCCAATCTTTTTTTTCACCGTAGTAATCATTTCCGATACCCTGTTGCCGGCAGGTCCCATGCCCAGATAATTTTCCGCTGCCCGGAAGGAGCCGTTCTGAAAGGGAAACTCCAGCTGCTTTTCCTGGAAGTACCGGAACGTGCTGCTGCGCCGGTTGATTTCTTCCGGCGTTGTAAGCGGATGCTGGAACATAGATTCCAGTAACCGCTCACCGCCTGCTGTGCGCACCTTATTAAAAAGACTGTAAATAGAATGCGATTTATATTTACCCAGCAGGTTCAGGTCATCCAATGTTTGTTTATCGGCAATGAAGCTCATGTTATTATCTTTTAATTCATTTTTGAGATGCCTGCCCGCAGCATATCAAGGATACCCTCATTATTGATGATGATCATACCATGACGGTCGTCCGTTATACCATTTTCCAGTTTGTACGTGTACACAGGTTTGTTACCATTCATACGTGTAGGGAGGTAGATAAAATGAACATTATCACAGGCTTGTTTTAATACTTCCCCGGCCTCAATGATATGGGTGGAAATCACAAACAGGCTGTTACGTTTGGTGGCAAAGGCTTTGGTAATGGCAATAGTAGCTTCGTAGGCATCTTTTACGTTGGTACCGCGGAACATTTCGTCAAATACGATCAGCAGGTTTTTACCCTGACTGAGTTCATGCGCCATCTTTTTCACACGCAGCACTTCCGCATAAAAATGGCTGGCGCCCATCCCTAGATTATCCGGAAGATTTATTGTAGTGTAAATACCATCCAGCACTGAAAACTCCATGCGGGTGGCCGGTACCGGGAAACCCATATGCGCGAGGAACAGCGCAATGCTCAATGATTTCATGAAAGTAGACTTCCCGGCCATGTTAGCGCCTGTCAGGAAAATAACGTTGCCATCCGGGGTTATCCCGATCGTGTTGGCAACTGCATTGGGCACCTGCGGATGATACACGCCTTCCAGGGTTACCGTCAGGCGGCTTTTTTGCAGGGCAACCGGGAACACAAATCCCCGTTCCTTTGCCACCTTTGCTACGGCGATGTATACATCGAGGTAATAGATATGCCGCAACAGTTTCAAAATAATGTCCCGGTGGCGGAAACGGAAAATACCGTCAAAAGCAGCCATTGTAGCGGCCGGCAGCTTGTCTTTTCCCGTTTGTGTGATCACGGGGCTCAGCGCGGGGTCCGTCAGCAGTGCAGCAATAGCGGCTTTCTCTGTTTTATAATAAGGCATTCCCGCTACTTCCGGTGAGTGAATAAAATCATGCAGTCCTTTTATCAGCCTGGCAAGCGCCATCACTCCCTTGCGGAGCTGAACAGCGTCTGCATCCGGTGCAATAAGGCTGCTGAGTTTTTTAGTGACCGCATGTTCTTCTATGGTGAGCCTGGTCCGTTCATCCGTATTTGCGAGATAGGGTTCTGCTGCATCAAAGAGTGTATTCTCAAACGGGAACACGGTTTCCTTTGCAGCAAAATGCTGAATGATGCCACTGCGGCGGTTAATCATCTGCTCGTCCGACAGCGGGTACTGGAACATTTCATCCAGCACCGCTGCACCACCTCTCGTGATGCAGCGGTTAAAGATATTGAAGATGGAATCTCCGCCATGTTTGCCAAAGATGTTAAGATCTTCCAGTGTTTGTTTATCTGTTGTAAATAGCATAAAGTTTTATTTCCGCTTACGCCTGATCAGCAATATAGCGCCAAAAGCAATCATGATTCCCGGCATCACCCAGAGGTATACGATCTTCAGCAGATCTACATCGTCAAGCGATACTTTTACCCGGTTGTCTTCCGATTCCGGGCGGTGTGTATCTATCGGGAACTGTTTGTAATCCAGCCAGCTGAATAATGCGGTGATGAAAGGGAAGTTAGCGGTTTCCACATCAAACCTGTTCAGGTTGCTGTTACTCATAAAATCGGCATCGCCGGCTACAATGATGCGTTGTTCTTTACCGTTCACTTTGCGGGTCATGCTGATCATCACCGGCAATGCTTTTCTCTCATCACCAGCGGCGGCATCATATACAACCTGTGCAGAATCCAGTACCAGCGAGGTTTTCCTTAGCCAGCTCTTTTGGGTATCGGTAATCAGCAATGGCTCAATGGTGAAGGAACTACCGCTGTAGGTAAGACCGGTAACACCCGGCATTGCCACTTTCAGGCTGTCTTTCACTGTTTTCGCTACATCGGCGGATAAAGACACTGCCAGCGGAGTTAACTGCGGCAATACGATATCCGGCGTAAGATCCTTGCTAGGTTGGGCCACCACGCCTTCCATCATTTGCACGCCCAGTTTTTGCAGGATAGGATTGAGCACCGTTTGCTTGCCTGGTTCCCCGGCAATGAGCAGGTTTCCTCCTTTATCGATATACTGTTCCAGTTTGGCCTGCGCAGCAGCGCTGAGGGCCGTTTTCGGATCTGTCAGTACCAGGGCGGTAATCCCTTCCGGGATATCGCGCGAACCGAGGGAGATGGTATCTGAATCGAAGCCCTGGTTAATGAGGGAATACCGGAATGGTTTAGTATTGGTGATGGTCATATATTCCCTGGCGCCCACTTTATGAATATCCCTTTCCAGGTCGCCGGTTACAAACAGGATCTTTGGCAGCTTAGCCTGCAGTAAACGTTTGAAGGCAGCGGAAACCTCTGTTTCGCCTGGCCATACCATCTGGTCATCAAATACCCGCAGAAAAGTAGAGCGGCCTTTGTATTTTAACTGCATTACAAACCGGTTCAATTCAGGTTCCAGGTCAATTATTTTTTTGATCTCTTCGGGTGTTTTAAACGCCGACACCTTCATCCCCATCCCACGTATGGTTTGCTCCGCCGCCTCTTTAACAGTTTTGCCGGGATACATTTTAGAAAACGGAAACTGCGGATTATCCAACGGCTCGGCATAGTACTGTACAAACCGGAAACTGATACCCGGCTTGAAACGGGTATACAGATCCCAGTTGTCCAGCAGCCTGTTACGTTGCTCGGGTACGCCCAGCCACGAATATCTGCTCAAAGCATTGTTATAAGTGATCACTTCCAGTGGTTCATCTCCCAACTCTTTAATAATCCGTTGGGCATTGGGTGTGAGGGTTTGTTCCTGGTGAACCGTAGTATCCGTATAGGTTGTAAAGGCAGGCCGGGAACTGACATAACCCACAGCCAGGCCAATAACCACCACGATCACATATCTCATTGCTTTCACCATAAATGGCCTGGATTCCATGCCGGATTTCAGCTTGAAATAGGTGAAGCCGATAAACATAAAGATGATAACGAGGAAATATAATACATCTTTACTGCTGATTAAACCAAACAACATTTTCTGCGTACGTCCCTGGATAGACAGGAAATAGGTAAGATCCCGCACAAAATCGATGCTTTGCCACATGGTGCCTACAAAGCTGAGGATGCCGATCATCACAAAAGTACATACCGCCGCTACTACCTGGTAGGTAGTTAAACTGGACATAAACAACCCGATGGCAGCATAGGTACACAGCAACAGGAAAAGTCCCAGTACAGCAGATAGCATGATACCGCTGTCCATTGATTTGATCTGCCACATACCGGCCACAATAAAAACACTCATGGCTGCTACCATCAGCAAACTGTAAATAAGCATGGCCAGGTACTTACCCAGCACAATGTCCCGCACTTTGATCGGGGAAGAATACAGCAGTTTAATGGTACCACTGCTGGTTTCCCGGCTGATCAATCCCATTGTAAGCAAGGGTATGTAGAGATACAGTTTCTGCATCACGTTATCGAATACGCTCATTTGACTGGAAAAGATCTTGATGGTCAGATGATCCATATAACGTAACTGTTCGCCGCCCATTTCCTGCATGCCGGCGTATCCTTTCAGCTGAAGGAAATAGGCGATACCACATTGAATAAAAAAGGCAACCAGTAAAAACCAGGCAATGGGAGAATAGAACAGTACCCGCAGTTCTGTTTTTGCAATTCTGAATATTGTCTTCATTAAATATTTTTATTGAGATGATTGACTGGATAATTGTTTGAAGATCTCATCGAGTGCTGTTTTATCAAGATTGATTTCGCGCAGCCGCCATCCGTTCTGCACACTGGCGATGATCAGCTTTTCGGTGATATCCTGGTTGCCGTTGAAATACAGGCGTACCTGCCGCTCTGTAAGAAAATCGGCTTTGGTAACCCCATCTATTTTCAACAGCTCGGCAGCAGCCGGCGGATTTTCCAGGTGCATCATTACACTGTGTGGTTCCACATAGTTGTTGAATGCGTCCATGCTGTCGGAGAATACGATCCTTCCGTTTTCAATCATCTTGATTTCTTTACAGAGTAATTGTATTTCAGAGAGAATATGAGAAGAAAAGATAACGGCCCGGTCCTGTGCAATTTCTTTGATCAGGGAGCGGACTTCCGTGATCTGGTTGGGATCGAGGCCATTGGTAGGCTCGTCCAGCACCACCAGGCGGGGACGATGAACAATGGCTTGTGCAATGCCTACGCGCTGCCGGTAGCCACCGGAAAGATTGCGGATCAACCGGCTGCTGAAGTGGTCGATGCCGCAACGTTCCTTGGCTTCTTTTATGGCTGGTTTCATTCTGTCTTTTGGCAACTGTCTTAATCCTGCGCAATAACCCAGGTATTCATCTACCGTCAGATCCATGTACAGCGGCGGGTTCTGTGGCAAAAAACCGATCTCTCTTTTTGCGAGCTGCGGATCTTCGCGCATGTTGATTCCATTGATATATACATTCCCTTCTGTTTGGTTCAGGGCGCCGCAAAGGATGTTCATGGTGGTGGACTTACCTGCACCATTAGATCCCAGCAATCCTACAATACCGGTTTTGCTGATCTCTATATTGATATCACGGATCGCCCATGAGCTGCTATACTTATGAGACAGGCGCTCAAGCTTTACAATGCTGGTCATATCGTGTTGGTCTGTTTTTTTATTGAATTATGGATTATCGGGCATACCCGGGTTGTTCTGTATAAAGTAGGGCGGTATTTTCATCACCAGGCGGTTGGGCTGCTTCAGTGTAATGACCGTAGTTGTTCCATTGGTGTTGTACAAAGTATGCGTGATCGGCTTACCGCTGAAAATGGGATCTACCGATAATCTGCGCATATCAAACCAGCGGTATCCCTCCTGTGCAAATTCACGGATACGCTCATCGATGATGTATTTTATCAGCGCAACCTGGTTACCTGCAATGATTGCCGGCACCGGCGCATCAGCCGATGGCATGCGGTTCCTTCTTAATGTTTCCAGGTCTGCAACTGCGCCACCCAGGTCGTTTGTCCTGGCCCTGCATTCAGCCCGTAGCAGGTACAGTTCGGGCAATTGCAAGCCGAAGCGCGACCAGGTAATACCATATTTACGCAACCTGCCGCCGGGGTTGAGGTTACCATCCATATCTTTGTTGGTATACAGCAGCAGGCGCTGATCATGAGGCCCATACAAGGCTGCGGTGGCCGGCATCAGTACCAGTCCGTCGGTGCCAAACATATTCCCCCGGAACGGACCATTGTAATAAACTTTAGAAAGCACTGCTTCCCTGGTGTCATTGCGGTTAACACCCGGCCCCTGCGGGCCGAAAGTTGGATCGATGGGCAGGAATGTGCCGCCCGGTGCAAACTCCACGTTGTAGTTATACAGCACCGGTGCGCCGTTTGCGGCAATATCGGTGAAGGCATTATTCAGTAATGGCAAGGCATCCGCATAGCGGCCCATAAATATATACACTTTGCCCAACAGCCCGGCCACCGCGGGTTTGGACATTCGCGTAACAATGCTGGGGCGCACGGGTACATCCGCCAGTGCTTCTGTAAGGTCTTTAATAATAAAATCATAGCTACCCTGTACGCTGCCGCGGCTGAACTCCCGCACGGTAATATCCGCTTTGTCGATAACCGGAAAACCCATATCTGTAGCGGCAGTAGCGGCGTCGTAGGGTTTTGCGTAAAAATTGATAAACTGGAAATTTATCCAGGCGCGGGTAGCTTTTGCTTCAGCGAGGAGTTGTTTCTTTTGTGCATCTGATCCGCCGGAAGATTCCATCACTTCTGCGATGATCTTGTTGAGCAGGTACATCTTTTCCAGTCCTTCCCGTAATAAGAAAGGGTACGACAGTTCATCACCAGGCTTATAGATGCTGTCGGCCCATTGAAAAAGCCGCGGCATCCATACTGAGCCCCTGTTCAGAAAAGCTGCTTCTGCGCCTGTTTCATCGCCCATTGATACGGCTTCCTGCCACCCTGAAATGTCACTCATATAAAACCAGGGGTTGTTCATCAGCTTATCATAGTCGTCGGTGGTGGTAGCTACCTGGCTCCCCTGCGGCACTACTTCCAGGAAATCCTTTTTGCAGGCAGCAAAAGAAAAGAGCAGCGTTATATATAAGAAAGGACAAATTATTTTCTTTATCATGATCTGTTCAATTTATGTTCACTTATAAAGTAAGGTTTACGCCCAGGCTGTAGCTATGCAGAAAAGGAGGCGTGGTCCTGCCCCCCTGCCGCATGTCGTGGTATTCCGGATCAATACCAAGATCGTTGGCTTTCCACACCATAAAATTGGTGGCTTGCCCGTATACGCTCAGTTCCTGTACCTTCAAAGGTTTCAGCCAGGAAGCAGGCAGTTCATAATTAAGCGTAAGGTCCCTGATCTTGATATAGGAGGCGCTCACTACATTGATATCGGCCCTGTTATAGTAGTTCATGTTGCGGCGGGTATAACCTTCGGATGGATTGGCTACGTAGGAAGGCATATTGGTGATAGCTTCATCTCCCGGCTTTTTCCAGCGGTCCAGGAAAAAGCTGGGCAGATTTCCGGACATAAATCCTGACGCATATTGTCCTATCCGGTCAGAGGTGATAATGGCAGCATCAGTGCGCATCACATTGCCCATGTTATAAATCATGTTCACCGAAAGTGAAATGCCCTTGTAACGAAAGGTATTGGAGAACCCGCCATTGAAAATGGGAATGGTGGTACCCATATATTTGATATCCTCATTCTTTGTTTGGTAGTAAGGATCTTTGATAATGGATTTATCGCTGAGTTTTATCTGCGGATCGCCCATATTATCCAGTCCGCCCCAGGTGTAGGCGAAAACAGGTCCGGCGGGATAACCGATATAATAGAACGATTGTATTTTATAATCCCCGGTATTGGCATAGGCGGATAGCGTTTCAAAATCCAGCAGCTTATTTTTGTTATAGCTGAATATAAATGTAGTGGACCAGTTCAAACCATTTCCCTGGATATTCTGTGAAGTGATATTCAATTCGAAGCCTTTATTGGAATATTTGCCGATATTGCCCAGGCTACTTCTATACCCGGTAAATGGATTCAGGAAAACGTTGCCCAACATGTCGGAGGTGGTTTTGCGGTACATATCAATACTTCCGCTGATCCTTCCTTTCAGCAGGGAATAATCTATACCGATATTAATGGTTTCAGTATGTTCCCAGGCAAGTTTGTTATTGGCAGTAGTTTGAATACCTAATGCATCACCGGCTATTCCGCCGCTAATAGCCTGGGGGCTCGCATTCAGGATATCATTCCTTGATGCAGACCCCACGTAGGGCGAATTACCTGTGATACCATAGGTGGTTCTGATGCTAAGGTTATCGACCCATGTGATGGGTTTGAAAAAATGCTCTTTTGCCAGTTGCCACTTAGCGCCAAAACTCCATATCGGCTTATTCTGCGAAGAAACATCGCTGCCAAAAAGATTACTGTGATCCTGCCGCCAGCTTCCATCTACACTATATTTTCCGTTAAAAGTATAACTGGCCAGTGCAAATTTTGAAGTAAAACGGGAGAGCGTTTGGTTAACGAAGTATGGGCGCTGCAGGTAGCCGTAACCACTAACCGTACCTGTTACACCCTGGCTCAGGGTGGCATAGTCAACCATCCCATAGGTACCCAGTTTTTCATCATATCCCAAAAAAGTACTGGTGGAGGAAAAGTTGAATTGTTCCTGTGCCTCCTGCCCTACCTGTATCATCAGGTGATCCCGGCCCTGTCCGGGTTCTGCAGTGTATACCAGCTGGTTCCGTACGGTCCAGTTGCGCTGATCGTTGTGCCCCTCCATGAAAGTGCCGCCGGTAGTGGGTACCAGGTATTTAGGTGTGGAATTGACAGTAGGCGCTATGGTAAAACCCAGGAGCTGCTGCCGCTGAGAAAACGCCCTGTTATCACTAAAATAGTTGTTAGTACCCGGAGATTTCACATAACCATAGGTACCATCAAAACTCAATCCTTTCCAGATTTTGATGTTTGCGTTGGCGGTAAGGTTAATGAAAATAGTATTCCTTTCACTATGCGCGTAATCCGTTTCATCGAGCGGTACATAATCCATATTGATCCTGCTGCGCGCCTGGTAATCGAGTCGCAGGGAATCTGACCAGCCGGACATAAAAGGCATTGCTACGTTTTTCCCGGATGCATCCCTGGGCAGCAGATAGGGCAACACATTAGGAGCAGCTGCCACCTGGTTCTTTGAGCTTTGTACGCTGTTGATGAGAGAGGCGTTTACAGAGATCCTGATATTTTTATTCGGCTGAAGATTTTGCGTCAGGTTTATTTTGTAACTATTGTCTTTATTTCCCGGCATATTATCCTGCGACATAGTATAGCCCAATGATCCATAAAATGAATACACGTTATTTCCACCGCTCACAGAAACGGTATGATTGGTGGTAAACGCCGGGCGAACCATCAGATCAAGGATCTGCTGCCGGTTGTTGATAGACGCCAGGCTGTCCATTCCTTTGTTGTACTGCGCGTCGGAGATCAGTCCGCGGTAATGATCATACATCAGCTGGTCGTGCGGCGGAATGGTTTGATCATACAAGGTATTCCACGGAAACTGTATGGGGTCGAATAATTCCTTTGCGGTGGCAATGAACTGCTGGCTGTTCATCACCGGGATATAACTATAATTGGGTTTACCCTGGAAGTTAATAAAGCCGTTGTAGCCAACCGTGAGCCGTTGATTATTTTTCCCCGATTTAGTGGTGAGTACTATTACGCCGTTGGCTGCCCTGGCGCCATAAATGGCGGCAGCAGCGGCGTCTTTCAATACTGTGATATTCTCGATATCATCGGGGTTCAGCGTACTGAAATCGTTTACGATCATGCCGTTGACCACATACAGCGGATCTGTGTTCAGCTGAACGGTACCTTTTCCCCTGATCACACTTCTCCGGGTGGTAACGCCATTTCCATTCATGTTGCGTGAATCTACATCATAATCGGCGCCCACTGCCAGGGTTAATCCGGGGATCAGTCCATCGAGTCTTTGCATGATATCCATGCTGCCGGTACGTTTGGCAACAATCTCCATATCCGGCTTACCAAAGGAGCCGGTGGCCCTTTCTTTATCGAGTTTCTGATAGCCGGTATTAACAATCACCTTTACATCGGAGAGCTGGTACACTTTACTTTTTACGACAATGGTATGTTGCTGTTCATCCATGTTCAGCTCGCCGGTCCAGGGTTCTATATTTACGCCGGTAATCCGGGCCTTCACCACCGGAAGTTCTACTTCAGATAAAATGAAGACGCCCTTTTCATCTGTAAAAGACATCTGCAAACGGTCGGCGGATACATCAGCGTGAACGGTGGCGCCGGCAATAGGTCTTTTGCGTTCATCTACTACCCGCCCGCTGAAAATCCTGCCCGGGTTGGAAGGCACTGGCTCCACCATTACCGGTTGCGCCATTGCAGCAGGTTGTTCGGGGGTAATCACAATCACCTTATTTTTTATTTCCCAGGTAAGATGTTGTTCTGAAAGACATTGATCCAATACATCCTCCAGGGAGGCATCTTTTACGTTCAGATTTACAGATTTGGATTTCTTCAGTGTTTCTTTACTGACGAGAACAGAATATCCTGTTTGTTTTTCTACTTCCCTGAAAATTTTCTCCAGGGATAAATTCCGTCCTGTGATCGTAATCTTTTGTGCGTAAGCATTGGCGCTGAGAAGTAATGCTGCTGTAAAAACAAAGAAACATACCTTCATAAATCTGGTCAGTTTAAGTGGCATACGATCAGGCATGGGACTGCCATGTACAATTAAGTTCATATCTTTGTACCGGTTTGGATGTTAAAGTAATGCTGAAAAGCGATTTTGGTTTTACGTTTAAGTCCTGCTGTTATCCGGAAATGTTTTCCCCATTTCCGGATTTTTTTTGGTTGATGTACTACGGTTTATATATTTTCATTCACAATGACTGGTTGGTTTAATTTTTTCCAGGACCGGGAATAACGATGATCTTCTTCCCTTTTATTTCAAAATGTACTTTATGTGTTAATTCCAGGACGTCCAGGATTTGTGTGGCGTTTTCGCTTTTCGGAATGGCGCCGTAAAATTCTTCGCCCGGCAGCTGTCCCTGGTATACGATCTCTACATCATACCACCTGGCCACCTGCCGCATGATGGTGGCAATGTCTGTATTATAAAAACGGAATTTGCCTTCCTTCCAGGCCAGCACTTCTTCCAGGTCTGGTGTGGTTATGACAATACCGGGTGCGCCATTTGTTACTGCTGCCTGTTGCCCGGGTTTTAATATTTTCTGTTCTCTCTGCTGTATCACCCTGATGGCGCCGTTTATCAGCGTGGTTTTGATGGCTGCTTCGTCGGGGTATGCCATCAGGTTAAATTCCGTTCCCAGTACTTCGATGCGCTGCCCTTTGGAAACAACGATAAAAGGTTTCGTGGCATTCTTAGCCACACGGAGGTATGCTTCTCCCGAAATTTCCACACTCCTTTCTTTATCATCAAAACGGTTGGGATACCTGATGTAAGAAGCGCTGTTGAGCCATACCTCCGTACCATCAGACAGTTGCAGCTGATATTGTCCGCCACGCGGGATGGTAAGCACATGCATAGTTACAGCTCCCGAAGGATCGGCTGCATAGGCGAGTTTGCCGTTGTTTTGTTTAACCACGCCATTTTCACCGGCAATTTGGCCGTTGCTGATACTATCCAGTGTAATCACTTTGCCATTGCCCAGCGTGAGTATAGCTTTGTTGCCACCCGGCGCCAGTGGCGTTTGTACGGCCATTGGCCTGCGTTCCAGCGAACGGTAAAAGGTATAGCCACCTATGCCAATCAATACCGCTATGCAGGCCGCAGCAGCCATCCGGAACCAGGCCATGCGATACACGGGCATTGCAGCAGGGGTGGCACCGGTGGCGGTCATGATAGCCTGCCACACCACGTCTTCCCGCTCCGGTGGCAGGTCTGTGAGCGGTTTGTGTTCCCGCAAACCGCGGCGCAATACTTCGCGCAAAATATCCTCGTGGCCGGGCTGCTGCAGATACTGCAGGAATTCCGCGTGTTCCTGCGCGGTAGCGGCGCCCTGGATGCAACGGTGATATAAAGCAGCTATATTATCTGGTAGTTCCATCATTCAATTTCTTAGGTGTATGTTTTTAATGGGAAAGCTTTGCCAGGCAAAACCGCCGTATCGATCGCATCGCCTGATCCAGGTTCCATTTCACCGTTTCGGGCGACACCAGGAGCTGATCGGCCACTTCATTTCTTTTTAATCCTTCCTGTTTTATCAGCTTATAGGTTTGTTGCTGTTTATCCGGTAGCCGGGCTACAGCTTCATCCAGCAAGGTATCTAACTCTTTTTCGATGTAGAGGTCCAGCGGATCTTTTTTGTCCGTTTCCGCTTGTGACTGCGGATCGCTGACGGTTCTGCGCAACTCCCGGATCACTTTAAAACCGGCATGTTCCGTTACCCGGTAAATCCACCCTCCGAAATGTGCGATCACCGGCAACCGTTCCCGGTGCAACCATACCTTCATAAAAACTTCCTGCAACACATCTTCGGCCAGTTCGCGGCTTCCCGTGAGGTGATAGATGGTGGTATACAGTTGTTTCCTGTAATGCGCAAATACCATGGCAAAGGCAGCGGTGTCTCCGTTGGCAATTCTCCCGAGTAACCCTGCTTCATCAGGCAGATAAACAGTATGATTTTTACGGCCTTTCCTGTGAATCATATATATAAGAGCCACGGGAATAACAATTGGGGGGTAAGGACGAAAAAAAATTTATTGCAGGCCGTTCACCAGCATAAAAGCCAGGGTAAGTCCCAGGTGCGCCATGCAATATTTACGGACGGACTGGTTGGCTTGGTCCAGGTTCCATTTTACGGTTTCGGGTGACACTGACAATCGTGCTGCCACCTCTTTTCTTTTCAGTCCCTGTTGTTTAATGAGCCGGTAAGTGAGCTGCTGTTTCTCCGGCAATTGCGCAATGGCCGCCTCCAGCAACTGCTCGTATTCTTTCTCAATAAAAATATCAACGGGATCTTTTTCCGGCGGAGTTAACGGATCGTTGGATAAAACATGCAGCCCGCCTGCTATACGGCGGTTATTGCGGATCACTTTGAAGCCGGCATATTCAGCCACTTTATACAGCCATCCGGGGAAATTAATAATGCCGGGCAGTCGCTCCCGGTGCATCCATACCTTGATAAATACCTCCTGCAATACATCTTCGGCCATCTCATGACTGCCGGTTACATGTAAAACAGTGGTGTACAAATTTTTCTTATACGCTTTAAACAATATGGCAAAGGCCGTGCTGTCACCGTCAGCTACGCGATGCAGCAACTCCTGCTCTCCTGGCAGATCCTCGTGAATTCCGAAACCCCTCATATGTGAATCAATGAAATCAGGATAAATTTCCTTGATTAGTAAATTATGGTTGTGGAAGTAAATTTATTAATAAAATCTGCCGGAAGGTTATTTTTTTAAACCGAAACGCCATATACATAATATATTATATATTTGTCTGTCTTAAAAAAAGATATCCTGATCTTATGAAACGGCATATATTCCCCGCATTTGCAGCTACTATCATTTTATTTTTTATTACCGGCAATTGTTTCGCGCAACAGGCAGACAGCATTAAGCAGGCGCAATTCCTGGCATTGATAAAGAAAGCGGCTGTTACATTAAGAAATGAGAAGGCAGACGCTAAAAAACTGCAGAAAGCAGAAGCCGCCATGAAAGCGACACAGGATATTTATTATAAAAGGAGGGACAGCCTGCAACAAGCCGATGATAGTCCGCAGCCGGTATATGATGCGAACAGTGTTGACCTCGGCGCAGTAGTGATGACAGATCTCGCTGCAAAAGAAGATACATCAAAGGAACACAAGGATTACCTGGCTGCACTGCTAACACGTAATACCCTTACCATTATTCATATTTTCGGGAAAGAGGCCGGCCAGGATACCTGGCTCCTGCTGGCAAAGAAACTGAACTACGAGGGGAAGGATTATGCACAATACCTGCAGTCGTTCTCCTATAGCGACAAAACCAAAGACGCTTATATAAAGGTGATCAAAAATTCGTTGCTGGACTTGGCGAAGGAAGAAGCGAAAAAACGGTCGGATTATTAATATTTTCCAGTTTACAAATGCAGGGCCGGTTCCATTTAGCCTCAAAAGCTTTGTGGACCGGCCTTACCGGTAAGCTACCGTCATCCGGCACTTCTATACTCTCTCACTTGCCTCAGCAAGTCCATCGATTTTATAATCGGGTCCCATTCTTTTCCTTTAAAAATTAAGCGGAACCATTTCTTTTCCCGGTTCTCATACCGGATATTAAGAAACAGCCATACAGCAGGATAGGTGAAGGCGGCCGTTACCAATACCTGGATCAATACAAGTACCGTATTGCCATGCAACAACATATCCTTCGTAAGGTAAAAGGTAGTCCACACCGGCAATTGCAGGAAAAGCAACCGTGCCACCCAAAGCGTGGATGCCTTCAGCCGGGATAATTTTTCCTGTGCAGCCAGTACCGGCTCATCAATATCCAACTGGTGCAATAAGATCAACTGGTACAGATAGATAACAATGGCCACTTGTGTCAGCAACACCTGGATCCCTGCTGAAACCAGGAAAAAAAGGCTGGCAACGTGAAAAAAATTAATGATCAGCGTGTCCACAAAGGCGACCCATAAAATCCCCACAATGATGGTAAACATCTTTATGGGCTTCATTGAAGCAATAAAGTGCTGCACCTTTATCCGGGTAATATCTGCAGCCACTTCCTTGTTAAACAACAGGGTTTCTTCCAATTTTTTGTCATACGTTTTCCAGAGATGAATCATTTCTTTGTCTTCCATTTTTGTTACGTTTTGATGGACGAAAACTTTTGTTTTAAGATGCCCTTGATCCTTGCGATTTTAGTAGCTACATTGGTTTCCGACAGCCCCATGATCTCCCCTATCTCCCGGTAACTTTTTTCTTCGAGATAGAGCAGCATCAGTGCCTTATCCAGCTCTTTCAGCTCGGCAATAAAGCGCTGCAGAAAACCAATATTTTCTGCTGTTTCGTCTTTGACATTGGTATCCACGATATGCAGGATATCTTCAGACAAGGGACTGGAAGCCTGTTTGCGACGGGTTCCCTTACGATAAAATGAAATAGCCACATTCAACGCAATACGATAGATCCAGGTAGAATACTTAACCTGGCCGGTATAGCTGCCAAATGACCGCCATAACTGGGTAATGATTTCCTGGACAAGATCTTTCCTCTCTTCTGCATCCTGGCAGTAAGATTGGGCAATCTTATAAATAATACCCTTATTTGTTTGTAGAACAGCAAGAAACAGATCAGTTGAATTCATTCGTTGAATGCTATTTCTTAATTATTCGCACCAATGACAGAAAAATCACATTTTCGGGAAAGTTTTTCTGGAATTTATGGCCTGTCGGCACAAAAAAGCCACATTCGTAAATGTAGCTTTTTTCACCAGTATCAGGTGAATATCCTACTTTTGACAAGACCATCATGATAAATATGACAAAACCTTTCAGACAGGGCGCCATCGGTGCATTGCTTGATGAATATGAAAAAGCCATTTCAGACTTGAAAGAAGTGATCAGCACCATACCCGATCACGCACTCACCATCATCACCGATCCACATACGGCTGACGAAAACTGCCGGTCGGTTCAAACCATATTGTCGCATGTAGTCAACTCCGGCTATGGCTATGCCACCAGCATTCACAACCTCCGGGGCCCCCAGCTGACGCGGCCCGCCAAAACATTTCATCTTACCACAAACGCCTACCTGGAAGACCTGACCAATGTTTTCATCTTCACAGAAAAAGTATTTGAAGCATTTAAAGATGATGAATTGGAACAAATGGATAACGCGTTGAAAATAAAGGCCGGCTGGGGACAGGTATACGATATAGAACAAATGGCCGAACACGCCATTGTTCACATACTCCGGCACAGGCGGCAAATTGAGAAGATCAAGCAACAACAGCTTTCCGATATTTTAAGCCGGTAATTTTTAACTGGGGCAGCCAGCACCTGCTTCAAAATACAATGCCTACGACAAACACATTTGCATTTACAGATTTTTCGCCGAACACAACGCTGTGATCTTCTTCCGCTATCCTGTCGGGGTACCGGTATTTGTATCCGCGATAAATATAAGAAGCGAACACGCCTATCTTATTAAAGTGCCAGGCAACACCGGCGCCCGCTCCATAGAAGTATTTACCCGACTCGTTGAAAGTAACCGACTCCTGCCCTGCGCCTGACGGAACCTCCGCAGTACGGGTTACATTATAGCCATTCCGCCCGAACTGCCCGGTGATGTAGGGATCGATGCTCCCGAAACGGTGTTTGATCTTCACATCCGCAAATACCGGGATCAGCGTATGGTCATTGTAAGAAGTAAGCTCCACGCCAGGCCCAACACTAATGATATGATTCAGCAACTCCACATTAGCAGTCACCCCGCCACCGCCGCTGCCGTCGTGGATCATGCCATAAGCGTAACCATACAACAGTTTCTCCCGCTGGGCGAAAGTAAAAAGCGGTAAGCACAATAGAAAAAGCAGGATATTTTTCATGATCGTATGATGTTTCTCTTTTGTTTTAACAACCAGTCCGGTAATATTGTTGCCGGCGTCTTTCTTTGCCTGAAAATATATGAATACAACAGGTATTCCTGCAGAAAGCATATAAAAAGCAATACTGCACAATGAAAAGTAAGGTGCCGCGTTTGTTATATTTACCGGATAAACAGGTAAACATCTCCCTGTAAAAACATACTGTCTATGGCCCATATTCAACGCAGAAATTTCCTTAAAGCAGCCTCCCTCAGCGCATTAGCAGGCGCTTTCCCGTTGGTATCCAGAGCTACGCCCCATCATGACAACATGGATCCCGACAAAGACAGTGAAAGGATCTATTTTATCAACGACGGTATTTTTTACAGGCCGGCAGATTATATACAACAACTTCAACTTATCCAGCAACAACATCCTATCACCAGGGATTTTTACGGCACCGATGGTACGCTGAAAGAGCTGCTGGACAAATGCTGCGAGATAACCGGCAAGGAAGCAGCGATATATATGCCATCCGGTACACTGGCCAACCAGCTGGCATTGCAGGTGCTTTCCGGCGATAATCCGAAGGTGATAGTACAGGAAAGCAGCCACGTGTACCGTGATGAGGCCGACGCTGCACAAACGGTGTTTAACAAAAGACTGATCCCGCTGGGAAAAGAACAGGCCACTTTTACGTTAGATGAACTGAAGCAGGCCATCAGCTGGCATAAAGCAGAGGAAGCGTTTGAAGCCCCGGTAGGCGCGCTATCCATAGAAACGCCGGTGAGAAGATTTACCAATACTTTTTTTCCTTTGGAAGATATTACCGCTATCACTGCCTATTGCCGGGAACAAGGCATAAAAACACACCTGGATGGCGCACGGCTGCATATATCCGCCGCATTCACCGGGAATAAAGTGATCGACTATACGAAAAACTTTGATACGGTATATCTCTGTCTTTATAAGTACCTCGGCGCACAGGGCGGTGCTATCCTGTGCGGTGAAAAGAAAGTGATCGATAAAATGCCTCACCTGTTGAAAGTACACGGCGGCGGCATTTTCACCAACTGGGGGAATGCCGCTATGGCGCTGCATCACCTGCAAAACATCGACAGTGTATTACAGGAATCCATCAGGAAGGCGCAATCACTCTTTAAAGAACTGAATAACATTGGCGGCATCAAAATAGCTGCACGGGAAAGAGGTACCAATATCTTCGACCTGCATTTTGATAAACAGATAGATACCGTAAAAACGGCTAAATGGCTCCGTGATGAGAAAGGGATAATTGTAGGTCAGCCGCAACCTTACGGCGCTTCGCGTATGATGGTGAATGCAACGATCCTGAGAAGGGATAACGCCGCCATTACAAGCGCATTTTCAAAAGCGCTGCGTATCGGCAGCTGATTGCGCCACATTACATTACTTTTTTGACCGGATCTTATTTTTATGCTGTTGCCCCCAATTAATCATAGCCTGGATAACCGGTCCTAATGTTTTGCAATAATCATTGGAGGTGTACTCCACCAACGCCGGCGATTCGTCATATACGGTACGCACTACCAGGTTATTTAGTTCCAGCTCCTTCAATGCGCGGGAAAGCATGCGCGTAGTGATACCAGGTATGCTGCGTTCTATTTCCCTGAAACGCCTATTGCCATTGCAAATGGAGTTAATAATAGGTAAGGTCCATTTACCGCCTACTACATAAATTGTATCCTGTAATGCTTTTAACTCTGCCTGTTGATTTCTTGGCTGGATGACTTTTTCCATACTATCCTTTTTTGGTATACTCTGTGATACTGGTAACAAAGTTATACCAATTTACCGATAGTTTTGTGTCATAAATAATTGCATCATGAACAAAACTATTTTTATTACCGGCACCAGTTCAGGACTAGGTAAGGCCAGCGCCCGTTATTTTGCAGAACAGGGCTGGAACGTAGCGGCCACTATGCGCAGCCCGGAAAAGGAAACAGATCTGACAAAATATTCCAACATCAAAATATTCCGACTGGATGTTACCAATCTTGCTGAAGTGCAGCAGGCCACACAGGATGCCATCAATGCATTCGGAAAAATTGATGTGGTGATTAACAACGCCGGCATGGGCGCCTATGGCGCGCTGGAGCTGGCAAAGGAAGCGGATATCGACTGGCAGTTTGCCGTAAATACGCGCGGGCCCATTAATATTATCCGTGCATTTCTGCCGCACTTCCGTAACAACGGCGGTGGTATGTTTATCAATGTGAGCTCCTTTATGGGCCTTACTACAGCCGTACCGCTGGGATCGTTGTATAACATGTCGAAGTTCGCGCTGGAGGGGCTTACAGAAGGACTGTACTATGAGCTGAAACCACTTAATATAGAGTTGCGGTTAATTGAGCAGGGCGGTTCTACGGACAACAATTTTATCAACAATATTGTCTGGAATGTAAACCCCGACATCACAGTGTACGACGATCTTACCCGCAAACTGAAACACCTGTTTGAAACAGCGGACAGGAGCCTGAAAGATGATACACTGGATATTGTAAAAGTACTCTTCGACCTTGCCACCAGGAAAAGCAATAAATTCCGGACGGTTATCGGTAACTCCGGCAACGGCCTGATGGCGCTGAGAAATTCCGTGCCTATTGAAACATACCTGGAACAAATATCGCAGAACTTTTCCTGAGCCGGCTTACCTCGCCTCCAGCCGGGCCATTTTCCTTTGAATAGTTCGTTTATCCGCTTCCGTTTTAGCGAGTAATAAAGCTTTTTGAAGATGGGTAACGGCGCGGGTATTATCAATATCTGTATACAATTCTCCCAGCAACACAAAGTAATAATGATTATCCGTGAGCTGCAGCTTTTCTGCTTCTGCGATGGCAACCTCCTTTCCATTGGCTTTTGCTAATGCATACGTTCTGTTCAATGCCGCCACCGGCGAATAGCAGATCTGCAGCAAACGGTTATACAGTTGCAGGATACTCTCCCATTTTTCCGGTGTATCCTGCTTCTGTGTATTCCAGTAAGCGATGGTAGCTTCAAGATGATACCGGGAAAGCTTTTCCCCGCCGGAAGCTTCATGCAGGAACCATGCGCCTTTGGCGATCAGCGTTTCATTCCAGCGCGATTCATCCTGGTCCTGGTACAGGATAATTTCACCATTCTCATTCCGCCGCGCCTCAAACCGCGATGCATGAAAACACATCAGGGCAAACAACGCATTTACCTCCGGTGTATTGGTGGAAGGATTTTCCAGCAACAGGTAAGTGAGCCGCATGGCTTCCAGGCAAAAGTCCTCCCGCAATACCACATCCTGGCTTTCAGAATAATATCCTTCGTTGAAAAGCAGGTACAGGGTGGTGAGTACGGTATCCAGGCGCTTTTTGATTTCTGTTTCCCCCGGAAATTCCATCTGTACTTTTTCTTCCCGCAGTTTTTCTTTCGCCCGGAATAAACGTTTATTAATAATTTCCTTATTGGTTAAAAAAGCGTTGGCAATTTCTGTAATCCCAAACCCGCACAGGATACGGAGTGCAAGCCCTATCTGCGCCTCTTTTGAAATGCCGGGGTGGCAGATGGCGAAGATCATCTGCAACTGGCTGTCGGTGATATTTTTATCAGACAGGTCGATGTCTGGTTCTTCACTACCGGAAGCAGTATATTTTACCTGGCTGGCAATTTTTGCCGCAAACAGGTGATTCCGCTGAAAATAATTCTTTGCTTTATTTTTTGCCACCAGGTATAGCCAGGCCGTTGGATTCTCCGGAATTCCTTTATAGGTCCAGGTTTCCATCGCCGACAAAAAAGTTTCACTGGCAATGTCTTCAGCAACTTCCAGGTGTTCGATGCCAAAAACCTTGCAGAGCACCGCCGTTATTTTCCGGAACTCTGTACGGAACAGATGTGGTATTAATTCAGCTTGTGCCATACATGAAAACAGCCCCTGTTGCACAGGGGCCTGTATAGTTTTTAGTGACGGTCCACCTTCCTTACTTCCACGGTATTACCATCTCCCTGTAACACCGGGCTTCCTTTTGCAAACTCCACCGCTTCCTCTACCGATTCCGCTTTTACAATAATGTACCCGCCAATGGTTTCTTTTATTTCGCCGAAAGGCCCGTTGGTGACCACGTTGTTATGATGTACCACCCTGCTGTCGGCAAAAGGCAACCCATTACCTTCCACGAATTTGTTTTGTGCGGCAATGCCCCCGATCCAGTCCATCGTTTGTTTCATCCAAACCTGGATTTGCTCCGGGGAGGCTACTTTGGTGCCATCTTCGTGTCTGAAAATCAGCATAAATTCTTCCATCTTTTTAAGTTTTAAGTGTGATAATATACCTTATAACAAATGGAATGGCAGCAATTGGACATACTACATCAAATATAACGGAATAAAGAAACAAACGGCGGAAGTACTGATCACGCCGCTTTAACAGGCACTATTTTGGCGGTAGCTTTTAGGTATTTATATGATTTTTTTTATATCTTGTTCTAAATAAATGAATTTATGGAGAAATATTTTTCCGGGGAGGTGTTGCATGGGGATGATTTTACCCTGGATGAAATCAGGCAATGGTACGATGATGAAAAAGAGGGCTACGCGGGGCTTGTATCCGGGTATAAGGATTATCATTACGGCTATCACCGGGTTAACCAGCTTTTTGGATTCAAATATCTTCCGGAAAAAAAATTTAAAAGAGTACTGGGCATCGGCTCTGCTTTTGGTCATGAATTTAAACCTATCAGTTCGCAAATAGAAAGTCTCTATATTTTAGAACCCTCCGATAACCTGGTGTCCGATACCATCGGGCAGGTGAAAGTAACTTACAAAAAACCGAATGTAGATGGTAAAATAGATTTTCCTGATAACTATTTCGACCTGATCGTTTGCTTCGATACGCTTCATCATATTCCAAACGTAAAAAATGTGCTCAGGGAAATGTACCGCTGCCTGGAGCCGGGCGGGCATTTACTGCTGAAGGAACCGGTGAATAGTATGGGCGACTGGCGCGAAACGAGGCAGGGACTTACCAAATGGGAAAGAGGTATTCCTTATGAATATTTCCGGAAAAATATTCCGGAGATAGGATTCAAAGTCGTAAAGAAAAATCACTTTTTCACCATGACTTCCTTCCTTGTCAGGAAAACAGAGAAACTGCTGGCAAAACCTATTTATGAATATCCCTTTTATCTTTTTATAGATAAATACCTGTCTAAAATATTCTCCTGGAATATTAAGTATCACCCGGTGAATAAGTGGCAGCGGATTTCTCCAACGGAAATATTTTATATTCTTTCCAAATAACTACCGATCCGGATTTTCCAACTTATATACACGGAAACCATCGTCGAAACTGGCGCCGGTTTCCTCTTTTATTGCTTTGCCGGCTCTCCGGATCCGCTCCTTCCCTATCTCACAAATATTTTTGTAGCCGGCGTGAAAAGCGTCGCTGTCTTCAGCGGTAGGCTGAGGCTCCTGCACCAGGATAAACTTCCGCTGTACACCGGTGTGCGCCGCCAGTGAATATACCGCATGCGCTGTGGTGGCAGATCCCGAAAAGAAATCAAGTACAATATCATCTGCGGAGGTAGCCAGGGCAATCAGTTCACTGATCAGTGATACTGGTTTTGAATATTCAAATATTTTCTCCCCGAACAATCTGCCCATGTCTTTCTTGGCATTATCATTCGAGAACCGGTTATCGATAAAATCAAGGCTGGTGAAGGCTTTGGTTCTTTCTTTCATTTCCACCGCATATCCGCTGCCTGCTTTGGAAATAGTAGCTCTCTCGTATGTTTTAGTATAAATGCGATAGCCGTGCCTCGATTGCTTCAACACTACAAACCCATTCTTTAATCCAAATTCAAACAACGCTTTGCTCCATCTCCAGCAAAAATCGCTTTGGGGATTACGCTGCTGCCGCTTCAACATCTCTTCCCGGGTGGCGTTTCCGGGTCTTAACACCTGTCCTTCTATCTCAATTTCATAATCCAGGGAGGCCGAATACTGGATGGAGCTGTAGTCCAGCGTTTGATTCAATTTATACTTACCTCTTTCCGGTTCATATTCATCGGAGTGGACATATCCCTGTGCCTCAAATGTACAGGCGTTAAAGCGGGCGTAGGGCGACTTACGGTAGCACAATACATAATCGTTATTTTTGGCGATCATGTTAGTTGACTTACCGGCTTTTTTAGTGATACGTGGCAGGCAACTCACAAAATTTATCTCTCCAAAAATTTCATCACAGATCCTGCGGAGATTTGGCAGCTCCCTGTCGTCGATAGAAATAAAGATGATCCCGTCTTCGCGCAGCAAAGCAGCGGCCAGCTTCAGCCGCGGATACATCATAGAAAGCCAGTTGGCGTGTGCTTCCGGCTGTTCATCCTGCGCGCCGTTCAGCGTGTTTCCATTGTTTTGTGTAAAATTATCGCGGTATACAAAGTTTCGCCCGGTGTTGTAGGGCGGATCAATGTAGATCATTTTTATTTTATGAAGATGGCTTTGCTGCAGCAATTTCAATACTTCGAGATTATCTCCTTCGATATAGCTGTTCGCTGTTTCCTCAAAGTGCAGGGAATCCGTTTCTACCGGGCGCAGCACCTGTGTGGCGGGCAGGTTAGCGGCGGCAATGGAAGCACGCTTCCCGGGCCATTCCAGGCGGTATCTTTCCCTGGGCCCTTCCACTGCGGCATGGCCGATTTCCTGCTTCAGCAAATCAAAATCGATGACTTTACCGTTAGCACTTTCTACAACACAATCCGGGAAGAGGGCGGCAAGTTTTTCGAGATTTTCATTCACCAAACCGGGTGAAGTAAATGCTGATTTTTCCATGCTGATCGGCTTCTGTTTACGGGTGGCGGCACATGCCGGCCCAACTGCTAAAGTAGGAAATATTACAGCATCTGCCAGTCGGCTTTCTGTAACACCATATTATGCGTATGCCATATTTTTCCGCCCACCACTGTAGTACTGGCCATATCCGGGTTAATCCGGAATCCCAGCTGTGTATAACACGCAATGGCGTTGTGATTCCAGTCGAACACATTCAGGTCAACGGCCGTATGTTCCGTAGTGCTGAATAATTCATTAACCATCTCTTTCACCACCAGTTTCCCCAATCCTTTATTACGCATGCTCTTTTCGCCTATCAGGATACGCGACAACCGGGGCATTTCTTTCTCGAAATTCAGTTCACAATGACCAATCACCTGGTCCGTTTCCAGTAACCGGATTTTAAAAGGTTTCTTTTTTGTTTGTTCCAGGTAGGCGGTTAATTGCCCGTGGGTTAACGGGTAAGTAAACAACGGGCCTGCAAACTGTATCAATGCTTCTTCATTGTCAACCCACGATATAAAACGATCAAAATCCGCGGCAGTAAATGTTTCCAGCTGTATCATGCCCTTAAAAATAGACCATTGCAGGTAAATATACAAATGACTGGCTGTATTCCGCCACTATCCTTCTTCTGCACAAAAAAACTTCTTCTCTCAAAAAAAAATCTTCCCAAAAGCTTGCAAACTTAAACGTTTAAGCATATTTTTAAAAGATGAAGAAAGTCTCGCTGAAAGATATCGCTACCGAAGCAGGTGTATCCACTGCACTGGTATCTTATGTGCTGACCAACAAAGACAAGAAGGCCAGGATCGGGGAAGAGATGGCGAAGAAGATCCGTGAAATTGCGCGGAAGCTGAATTACCAGCCCAATCATATTGCACGCAGTCTTAAAAGTGGCCGGTCTTTTACCATTGGCCTGATCGTAGCGGATATCTCCAATCCTTTCTTTGCCAATATTGCCCGTACAATTGAAGACGAGGCCAAAAAGCATAATTATAACGTGATTTTTGGCAGCTCCGACGAAAACGTGGATAAGTCGCAGGACCTGATCAATGTACTCGTAAACCGGCAGGTAGACGGCCTTATTATCACGCCTACCGAAGGATCGGAGCAACAGATCCGGCAATTGCAGGAGCAGAAGATTCCTTTTGTGCTGATCGACCGGTTCTTCCCGGAGATTGCTGCCAGTTACATTGCCGTTAATAACCGGGAGTCCGCAGCTGGCGCGGTATCGCATCTTATTAAGGCGGGCAGGAAGCGCATCGGTATGGTGGCGTATAAAACCACGCTGCATCATATCAGTGAAAGGATAGGCGGCTACCAGGATGCTTTACAACAACATGGTATAAAGGCAACAAACAGTTTACTGAAGAAGGCGAGATACTCACATTTAAAAGAAGATATCCGGCTGGCTATTGATGAGCTGCTGAAAGGAAAACACCCGGCAGATGCTATCTTTTTTGCCACTAACAGCCTGGCCATAGAGGGACTGAAATATATTAATACACTGGGGATACGCATACCCGATGATCTGGCGGTGATTACATTTGATGAAGGAGAAGCGCTGGATTTGTTTTATGCGCCGGTAACGTTTGTAAGACAGCCGATCCTTGAAATAGGAAAGGCCGCGGTGCGTGTGCTGCTGGAACAAATCCTGGACGATACTACTGCCACCACGGCTATTTGTATTGACACTACGCTGGTGGTGAGGAAATCCTGTGGCAGCCGGTAATGTACGACCACGTATGAAAGTGATCTTTTAAAATTTATCAGCTTGCTTAAACGATAAAGCTATATTCAGCAGAAACCCGTAGAAACCTAATCTTTTAATATTCACGTATGATGAAAAAATTATTGCTCCTGTCTTTTATTGCAGTCTTCACGTGGACGGCCACCAGCGCCCAGCAACCTTTTAATGGCCTGGAGATGAACATGGGGAACCTCTATCGTTTGTCTGATGCAAAAACCCGTTCTATCAGCCCGGAAAACTTCACCGGCGAACCCGGCAAAGGCGGCATGGCCACACTCGACCAGGGCAACGCCCGCGGCGCTGCGAGAGAGCTGGGCCAGGGCTGGAAAGTAAATCCATATATTCATATCGAACCCGGCAAAACCGTTACCCTGGCAGAAATTACCGGCCCCGGCGCCATCCAGCACATCTGGATGACACCCACCGGCAACTGGCGCTACTCTATCATCCGTTTTTACTGGGACGATGAAACCACGCCTTCCGTAGAAGTGCCCGTAGGCGATTTCTTTGGGATGGGCTGGGGCGAATATGCACCGCTCAACTCACTGGCAGTATGCGTAAATCCAGGCAGCGCCTTCAACTGCTACTGGGCCATGCCCTTCCGTAAGAAGTGCCGCATCACAATGGAAAATATCAACACAGAAAGAATGACCTTATACTATCAGGTAGATTACACCCTCACCAATGTACCTGAAGATGCCGGTTATTTCCATGCACAGTTCCGCCGCAATAATCCCGTGAAAGACGCCAGCTTTACCATGATCGACGGCGTGAAAGGAAAAGGCCAGTACGTAGGCACCTACATCGCCTGGGGCGTTAACAACAACGGCTGGTGGGGCGAAGGAGAAATAAAATTCTTTATGGACGGCGATAAACAGTATCCAACTATTTGCGGCACCGGTACAGAAGATTACTTCTGCGGTTCCTACAACTTCGACACCAAAGGACGTTACCAGGAATTTTGCACACCATACTCCGGACTATCACAGGTGATACGCCCCGACGGATTGTATAAATCCCAGCAACGGTTTGGATTGTACCGCTGGCACATTATGGACCCCATACGTTTTGAAAAAGAACTGAAGATCACCATCCAGGACCTCGGCTGGCGCAGCGGCGGACGCTATCTTCCGCAACAATCGGATATCAGCAGCGTAGTATACTGGTACCAGCGTGAACCACATGCACCGTTCCCGAAACTGCCGGCCATGAATGAGCTGGAAGTAAACTAATCATAAAAATACCAGGAAGATGAACAGAACTTCGTTGACAGGATTGCAGATGATCGGCAATAACTTTTCCGGTGAAGGCGACCATACCTTCCGGGCATTCGCTCCCCTGCAGCAGCAATGGCTGCCGCAGGAATTCAGGGAAGCCACCACCGGCGAAATTGATTCGGCTTTAAATTTAGCCGCACAGGCTTTTACGGTTTATAAAAAAACAACCCCGCAGCAAAGAGCCGCTTTCCTGCAGGCAATTGCGGAGGAAATAATTTCCCTGGGAGATGAATTAATCAATGTAGCTTCTGCGGAGAGCGGACTTCCACTGCCGAGACTACAGGGAGAAAGAGACCGTACTACAGGACAGCTGCGGCTGTTTGCCGCTACCATCACGGAAGGCTCCTGGGTAAACGCGCGGATCACCACCCCCACTCCGGACTTGCGGCAAATGCAGATTCCCATAGGCGTTACCGGTATATTCGGCGCCAGCAACTTCCCACTGGCATTTTCCGTAGCCGGCGGCGATACCACCGCTGCACTGGCTGCCGGCTGTACCGTGGTGTTCAAAGCGCATCCCGCACATCCGCATACCTCGCATTTAACGGCTACGGCTATACGCAAAGCAGTGCTGCGCACCAATATGCCCGATGGCGTATTCTCCCTGGTACATGGCACCTCCCATGAAACGGGACAATACCTGGCGGCGCATCCGCTGGTATCTGCCATTGCTTTTACCGGCTCCTTTAAAGGAGGCAAGGCACTATATGACACGGCTACACGAAGAGCGGTGCCTATTCCTGTATTTGCGGAAATGGGCAGCGTAAATCCCGTGTTTTTTCTTCCGGGAATACTTCGGGAGAAAGGAACCGCGCTGGCCACACAATTCCTGCAATCTGTTACCCTGGGCACCGGGCAGTTTTGTACCAATCCCGGTTTGTTTATCACCGCAGCAGGTAATGACACGGATGCATTTATCAACGCGCTCCGGCAGGGCGTAGGCACATTGCCAAACGGCTATATGCTCACACCCGGCATATTAGCCGCGTATAATAACGGTATTGCCACCCTGCGTGAGCAGGGCGTAGAAGTACTGGGTGAAGCCACTCCTGCTGATCAACAGGCCACTCCCAGCCTGCTGCAGGTTACAGCCGCGCAGGTGCTTGAAAACCCGGCCCTCTGTCATGAAGTGTTTGGCCCCTCTTCCCTGCACATCCACGCCGGCAGCATAGAAGAAATATACACAGTGGCCCGGCGGCTGGAAGGACAACTCACCGCCACCATTCATGGTACTGAAGAAGAATTGCAGCAACACGCAGCTTTAATAGATATCTTACGGGAGAAAGCAGGCAGGATCATCATCAATGGTTTTCCTACAGGCGTAGCCGTTAGTCATGCGATGGTACATGGCGGCCCCTGGCCGGCTACCACTCCTGCCGCCGGCACGTCCGTAGGCACCGCAGCGATCTACCGCTTCTGCCGCCCCGTATGTTACCAGGACTTCCCCGCTTACCTGCTGCCACCGGAACTACAGGATGAAAATCCTATGAAGATATGGCGACAGGTGAATGGCGACATTTCAAAAAACTCCCTCTAAATATTACGTATGGACCTGGGTTTAAAAGATAAGATCATCATCGTAACCGGCGGCGCCAAAGGCATTGGCGCCGCTATCAGCGCAGTACTGGCACAGGAAGGCGCCATTCCGGTTATCATCGGCAGAAGTGAAGCTGATAACCTCCTGCAGCTGGAACGTATCCGTGAAGCAGGTGGCAATGGCGCACAGACAGTAGCAGAACTGACCGATCCGCTGGCCTGCGAAAAAGCCGTGGCCACAGTAGCCGCGGAATTCGGGCGGATAGACGGACTTGTTAATAACGCAGGTATCAACGATGGCGTAGGACTGGAAAAAGGCAGCTACGAAGCGTTTATGCAATCATTGCACCGCAACCTCGTACATTATTACCTGATGGCGCATCACGCGCTTCCGTTTCTGAAAACATCAAAGGGCGCTATCGTAAACATCACTTCCAAAACCGCAGAAACCGGTCAGGGTAACACTTCCGCCTATGCTGCTGCTAACGGCGGCCGCAATGCGCTTACCCGTGAATGGGCCGTGGAACTGCTGCCTTTCAGCATCCGCGTAAACGCCATCGTGGTAGCCGAATCGTGGACGCCTTTATATGAAAGCTGGATCAATACCTTCCCCGATAAAGCAGCCAAACTGGCCAGCATTGTGGAACGCATCCCCTTCGAAAAACGCATGACCACTCCCGAAGAAATTGCCCAAATGACGGCCTTCCTCCTGTCGGGGAAATCGAGCCATACCACCGGGCAACTCATTCATGTAGATGGTGGCTATGTACACCTCGACAGGGCACTGGTATAAATTTATCTTATTCAAGCAACGATGAAACAAAGCATATTACAAATCCATCCCGGGGACAACGTTTGGGTAGCATTGCAAAACATCCCCGCCGGCACAGCAGTGAGCAATGGAGCACAAACAGTAACGGCTATACGTGATATTGCCGCCAAGCATAAAATAGCAGCGGGCAGCATCCCGAAAGATGCACCCATTATCATGTACGGCGTACTGGTAGGACTGGCCAACGAAGATCTTGCTGCCGGTGAACTCATCACCACCCGGAATATACGCCATGCCTCCGGCCAGTTCAGTGTGAGCGGCGAGCGCCACGCTGAATGGACACCGCCGGATACATCTCCCTGGAAAAACCGCACCTTTATGGGCTATCCCCGCAAAGATGGCCGCGTAGGCACCGGTAATTACTGGGTAATTATTCCGCTGGTGTTCTGCGAAAACCGCAACGTACAGCTGCTGCATGAAATGCTGGTAAAAGAACTGGGCTACCGGGAACCCTCTCCCTATGAATCCATGCTGCAACAATTGCTGCGGGACTTCCGGCAGGATCATTCCGCCGCTACGGCCACGCTTACGCTGCCCACCCGTACCTTCCCCAACATTGATGGCATTAAACTGCTCACGCACACCATGGGCTGCGGCGGCACCAAAGACGATGCACGTACACTCTGCGGATTACTGGCGGGCTACATCACCCATCCAAATGTGGCCGGCGCTACGGTGCTGAGCCTCGGATGCCAGAACGCACAGATCAGCATTCTTAAAGAAGAAATTGAAAAACGCTCGCCGGGCTTCGACAGAACCGTTATCTATCTCGAACAGCAACAGGTAGGTTCCGAAAAAGAACTGATGACGCAGGCGCTGCAACAAACCTTTGAAGGACTAACACAGGCCAACAACTGGCAGCGGCAACCCGCACCACTCAGCAAATTATGTATCGGCATGGAATGCGGCGGCTCCGACGGGTTCTCCGGCATCTCTGCCAATCCGGCGGTAGGCAAAGTGGCCGATATCCTGGTAGCCTTGGGCGGTTCGGTGATCCTATCGGAATTCCCGGAACTATGCGGTGTGGAACAGGAACTGAGCGATCGCTGCGTTACTACGGACATGGCTGCACGCTATGTGCAGCTGATGCGTGATTACGCCAGCAGAGCGGAAGCTGTAGGCTCTGGCTTCGACTCCAACCCTTCTGCCGGTAATATCCGCGACGGGCTGATCACGGACGCTATCAAATCGGCAGGGGCTGCGAAAAAAGGCGGCTCCTCTCCTGTAACAGATGTAATAGATTATCCCGGATGGGTGCAACGTCCGGGTCTTGCCCTGCTATGCACACCCGGCAGCGATGTGGAATCTACTACAGCGGAGGTGGGAGCAGGCGCAAACATTGTACTGTTTACCACTGGCCTCGGCACGCCTACCGGCAACCCTGTTACACCGGTCGTTAAACTATCTACCAACACTATACTCGCCCGCAAAATGCATGATATCATTGACCTTGATACCGGCACCATCATCAACGGAGAAGAAACCATTGACGAAGTGGCTGCGCGTATCATGGAAATGGTGATAGACACTGCCAGCGGCAACTACCAGACAAAAGCACAGGTATTCGGACAGGATGATTTTATTCCCTGGAAAAGAGGTGTATCATTATAGTTCATTTTCTATCACGCTAAAATGCCATCGTTATGAAATCTATCCTTCTCTCCGGTTGTATTGCTGCAGCGCTTTTTGGCTGTAACGGTGCCGGACCAACGAAAGAACCCAACAATATGAAGCCTTCAAATTTTGGTGAAGATGTAACCTTTTTACAGCAACATCTGAAGAATGTAGTGGTATTGAAAAATGGCAGTGACAGTGGCCGGCTGGTGGTTACCGGCGACTACCAGGCGCGTGTAATGACCAGCACTACCGGCGGCGATAAAGGAAAGAGTTTTGGCTGGATCAATTACAACCTGGTGTCATCACAGCAATACGCACCGCACATCAATGCCTTTGGCGGCGAAGAACGTTTCTGGCTGGGACCGGAAGGCGGACAGTATGCACTCTTCTTTCCCCCGGGAAAACCTTTCGACTTTGCCAACTGGCAAACACCCGGCCTGATAGATACCGCACATTATGCAGTAACTGCACAATCAGAGAACAGTATCACCTATCAGCAGGACGGAACAATTCAAAACTATAAAGGCAGTGCTTTTCACTTGCAGATCAACAGAACCATCCGCCTGTTGAACAAGGCGGACATTGTTTCCAGTATTGGCTTTACACTACCCGCTGGTATCAGCAGCGTGGCCTATGAAACAGATAACACCATTACCAACAAAGGCGACAGCAGCTGGCAGGAGGAAAACGGGTTGTTAAGTATCTGGCTGTTAGGCATGTTTAAACCATCTGATCAAACGGCTATTGTAGCGCCTTTCAGACCAGGGCCTGATGCTAAACAACATATTACAGATGATTATTTTGGAAAGATACCAGCGCAGAATTTACAGTTAAAAGACAGCCTGCTGCTATTCCGTGCAGATGGAAAGTCGCGCGGCAAACTGGGCCTCTCCCCGCTCGTAGCTAAAAAAGGTGCGGGTAGTATTGACCTTGAAAACAACACGCTCACCGTACTACTCTATGACGTAGTACCACAGGGCCAATATGTAAATTCAAAATGGGAATTGCAGAAAGAACCTTTCAAAGGCGATGCGGTGAATTGCTACAATGATGGGCCACTTGCCGACGGCACACAAATGGGTCCCTTCTATGAAGTAGAATCCTCTTCCGATGCGCGCGCACTGAAAGCAGGCGAATCGCTCCGTTACCGGCAAACCACGCTGCACTTTGAAGGCGACCGTAAAGCATTACAGGCACTGGCCATGCAACTGTGGCAGCTCCCACTGGAAGACGTACAACATTTTCTTACCAACAAATAATTCCAAATGAATAGTATCCGCATTTATAAAACCACTACCACTTTACTCATCGCCTACCAGGAACAATACTACACCATTATTGCCGGCTGGAATGAATTCGTAAACAGGGAAGGCTTGTACCAGCGTGTGGTGGAGGATCTGAAAGGATTATCACCCATCGAAAAATCTGCTGCCGAAAAAATACTGGCAACATCGCTGCAGCCACCTATCGGTTCACAGGAAGTATGGGCAGCCGGCGTTACTTACTACCGGAGCCGTACCGCCCGCATGGAAGAGTCAGAAGTATCCGGCGGCGCCACTTTTTATGATAAGGTATATGTAGCCGAACGCCCGGAGTTATTCTTCAAAGCTACGCCACACCGCGTATCCGGTCATGGACAAACGGTGTACATCCGCGAAGATTCCTCCTGGGATGTGCCGGAACCGGAGCTTACTTTGTTTATCAGCAGCAAAGGCACTATTGAAGGTTATTCCATAGGCAACGACATGAGTTCGCGCAGCATTGAAGGGGAAAACCCTTTATATCTGCCGCAGGCAAAAGTATACGAGAAATGCGCCGGGCTTGGTCCCTGCCTGATGGTGCCCGATAAACCTATTCCTCCGGATACGCTCATCCGCATGTCCATTTACAGGAACAATGAAGTACAGTATTCCGATAGCGTGCCTATCAGCCAGATGAAACGCAGTCACCAGGAGCTGGTGGACTTTTTATACCGTGGCTGTGCTTTCCCGGATGGTTGTTTCCTTATGACCGGCACCTGCCTCGTACCGGACAATAGTTTCACGTTACAGGACAACGACCGGGTAGAAATTAGTATAGATCATATCGGACAGCTGGTGAATGAAGTACAGACTTACCGCTTATAATTAAAAAATATCCTTATGAATTCCACTGCAGCCGTCAAACAAACAGCGCCCGCGTCTTCTACATCGCGCCAGCTGAAACTTGCCACTGTACTTATTATCAGCCTCTTCTTTTTATGGGCGCTCACCGGTAATCTTATTCCTGTGCTGATACCGCATCTGCGGAAAGCCTGTCAGCTGAATGATTTCCAGTCGGCTTTTATTGACGCTGCCTACTGGATCAGCTATTTCTTTTTTGCGTTGCCGGCAGCCTGGGTGATGCGCAAGTGGAGTTATAAAACCGGTATCATCACGGGTTTGCTTATTGCAGCAGCAGGCGCTATCCTGTTTTTTCCTGCCGCAGAGCTGCGTTCCTTCGGATTATTTCTTTTTGCCCTGTTCCTTGTAGCAGCCGGTATGACGTTCCTGGAAACCGCTGCCAATCCATATATCACCATTATGGGTACGCCGGAAACGGCGGTACAGCGACTCAATTTTGCACAGGCATTTAATGGCCTGGGCGCCTTTGTAGCGGCTTTCTTCCTGAGTAAAGTGATCCTTTCAGGGAAAGAACTCAGCGCGGCGGAGAGCAGCAGCATGTCGCCAGAGGCTTTGAACCAATACCTGCTCACGGAAGCGCGTTCTGTGCAGGTTCCTTACCTCGCCATTGCAGGCGTATTGCTGCTCACGGCATTATTATTCCGGTTAGTGCGCTTTCCTAAAATACAGGAAGAGCACAGCGGCGGACTGAGTATTAATCTTCGTGTATTCAGACACGTTCATTTCCGCTGGGGTGTGATTGCACAGTTCGCATATGTAGGTGCACAGGTCTGCATCTCCAGTTTCTTTATCCGTTACGCCGGTTACAGCGGGCATATGAAAGAGAAAGAGGCCACCACGTATTTAGGGCTGTTGCTGCTTTGCTTTATGACAGGCAGGTATGCAGGTACTTTGTTCATGCGGAAAATAGCGCCGCAACGATTGCTGTTGCTGTACAGTATCGCTTGTGTATTATTGCTGTGTTATAGTGTAGCCGTTGGCGGTAGAACGGGCGTTTACTTTTTACTGGCCGTGGAATTTTTTATGTCTATCATGTTCCCTACTATTTTTTCACTGGCTATCCGCGATCTTGGCAATGAAACCAAATCTGCCTCTGCTTTCCTGGTAATGTCCATAGTAGGCGGTGCCTTGATACCACTGGCATTGGGCGCAGTGAGCTTCTACAGCAATGTGCAATTGGCATATACAGTACCGTTGATCTGTTTTGCGGTAGTAGGTTATTATGCGTTAAGACGTGCAGCGCCGGTTACTGTGCAAGCAGTTCCGCAGTAGTTTTACGGGTAAGACCAAAATATATTTTCTGACCGGCATTATATTTTTCCCGTAGTTCAAAGTTTTCGAAAGATGGGCCACCGGGTATATTTATGTATGCGTTTGGATCGGTGCTTCCACCGCTCCAGTATTTCGCCCGCCCGTTTACCCTGACCTGCAGCGAGCTATCGGCCTCACGGGCTTCTTTGCGCCAGTATTGCGTAAGTGTATAAAAGGGACGATACCGCCAGCCCCAGCGGGCGGCATGTTGCTCATCTTCCGGCCAGGCGGCCAGCTCCTTCAGTGATTCATCGGGCTGCGCCATCACCAGGTAATCGCCGCTTTTATTGCGCAGCATTTGCGGCAACGGGTAAGGCGCTTTTTCTATAAAGCCGGTGCCATCATACCCGTCATATAACGTTTTCGCATACACGATTTTATCTTTCAGGTATAATTTCCTCAGTCGCGCGTAGTTGCCCATTGTAGCAGTGATGCCGCAGCGCTCCATTGGCGTGCCGCCGGGCTGATCAAATGCTTCTATGCATAGCTCTTCCGGCTGCTGGCTGCTGATGCTCAGGCGGAGATAAGGACGGGCGCCGTTTTCAAATGTTTCCATGAAAACGTAAAAGCTGAGTGTGGTGTATTCCGGATGCTGCGCATCGGGATGTGAGAGCACGCCGCGGGTGCCGGCAGTGGCTGTAAAGCGGCCAGACTCAATGGTTTCGCCGGTCCACATCAACTTCCCCCACTTCCCGTCTGCCCGTGAAGGCGATATTTCACTAAACTCTATTTTGCCATTCACCACCGGCTCTATAGCAATATAGTTGAGATGATAAATGATGCCCTTCCATTCGTAACCGATGCGGAGCAGTCCTCTGGGACCGCCATCATTGCCGGGTCGCGGGCCTTCTATAGCTGCAGGCCACAACCCGATCACAATGCCGTTGCGGATTCCCCACAGCGGCGGTGCAGCGGTATTATCGGGTTGGATCCATTGCGGCTCCGCGGGTTGCTGCGCAGCGGCAGTGCTAACGGTAACGATTATGCTAAAAACCAGGCAGCGGTAAATGTTCATCTGTTTTCATTTAAGCCAATGGAATCGTTTTGCCTCCCACTATGGCGTGTACAGCCGGAATAGTACCATAGGCCACCGTTAAGGACGGTACTCCCTTCTTCCAGCTCACAGTACCAAAGCCCTTGTCCGTGGCCAGGAAGCTGCTGAAATCGCCGATCTTTGAATCGATGTGAATGGCTTTATCCACAGCATCATACCGTACACCGGTAAGTCCCTGCAATAATCCGTAGCTCGACATGGCGCGGGCGTACCAATGGCCGCATTCATATTCATTGAAAGGATTCCTGACTGTACCATCATACCGCTCACGGCAGGTACGTACAATATCAAGCCCTTTTTCCACTTCACCCTGGAACATCAGGTGGGAGGCCACCTGGTATTCGATACCGGTCCATACTTCATTGCTGTATACAAACGGGAGCGACAACATCCCTCCTTTGGGCCAGGAGCATAGCAGCAGTCCGCCTTCATGCCCCAGTGCATAGGTAGAGCGTTGCGGGTTTTCGTGTTGCTGCAAATCTTTTTTAAGATTGTATTTATGTACCGCCAGTAAGTGACTTTTTGTTTTGGCAGTATCAACGGGTTCCGGCAGGCCGCATACGCGGGCAATCCAGGAGCCCAGTACGCCATCGGAGAGACATCCCGTGCCGTATTGGTATTTTGGTCCTTCCTTTTTCAGCAGTGCCAGTGCTTCCGGTGAATATTGTGTACTGAACGATTGCGCTTTTACAGGGTCGGGCGCCTGCAGGTCGGTCCATTTTATTTGTTGTATAAAATATTCACCGTTGTACAACTCCGTTTCCAGGTATTGCTTTCCTTTTGCGTAAAGCGATTGATAGGCGCTCACATCTTCACCAAGCGCGCCGCCCATTGCGGTGAATGCCGTGAGTGCGCCGAGGTAGAAGCTGGTACACATACCGGTGGGCCCCCAGAATTCAATGTCGTAGGTATTATGGTGGGGTTCTTCCACAATGCCTTTTCTTTTCGGATCCCAGGTGCGGATACAATAGTCCATGCTCACTTTCACCAGGGGGAACATTTTCTTCAGCCAGTCGTGATCCCCGCTGATACGCCAGTCGCGGTACATTTTCATAATGCCGCCCAGCTGGCCATCGGCGGCTGAATGGAAGTTATGTACCAGTGGCGAAATGGGGATATTGGCCCGGAAACCCTGGTGTCCTTCCGTATTCTGATTTTCATGAAACTCTGTATGGCGTAAACTTCTTTCCAGCGCAGGAAACAGGTGTGGCACTGCCTGTGCATAGTTCCATACATGCGTACAGGTACCATGGCAACTTCCCCAGTTATCACCTGAACCTTCCCAGCACCAGAAGCGGCCATCGTATTGCCGCATCACCGTAGCGGATTTTAAGATGGTGAGGTTGGCGGCTACTGCTTCCAGTACTTCCGGTGGCAGGGTGCTTTTATAAAAAGTATTTGTAAAAAGAGATGTTTGCCGGTATAGTTCATCATAGTGGCCGGACCAGTAAGCGGCTGCTTCTGTAATATCTTTAAACCGGCTGCTGTACCAGGGCTTGTAATACTTACCTGTGGCGGGAGTACCACCATCCGGACTATCACCTATATGCAGTTTGGAATCCGGTACATACCAGGTCATCATAAGCCGGATCACCTTTTTTTCTCCGGGTTGCAAACGGAAGGGCACATACAAAGATCCGCCCGGCGCGTCTTTCTCCACTGGTGCTGCATCCCGTGTTTCGCCTGCTTTTACAGTATTCCATACCATCGTTAAGGGATCAAACCACGCGCCGCGGAACCAGCAATGATCCACAATAGTGGAAGACTCGGTGGTAAAGATGGCGAATGCTCCTTTCTTTTCCGGCGCATCGGGAATTGCTTCCTGTGATAAAACAAATCCCTGCGGCATGGCCGTTACACTATTCCCTTTATCTCCCTGCCGCATAAAGTTGCGGGCATGATAGGAAAAAATATATTCTTCCGGTTTAGTACCGGTATTCGTAAACTGGTATTCCAGTGCGCCAAAGGGCATACTGGCATGATCTTCATCGCCCGGTGTAAAAGGGCTCCAGCCTTTTATACTCACCTGCAGGGGCAATGCGTTATCACGGAGACGGATATCCGCAAATGGGAAACGCGCGTTAAAAGTGGCTTCGTTAAAACGCGGCAGCCCCCAGGTAGCGCCGCCGGTACCGCCTAACCCGGCATCACGTTGCCCGAACTTCTTCCAGTTGGGCACACTTCCTTCCAGTACCCTCGCCCCGTTGGGAACGCCTTTAATACTGATAGCGGCAAACATAGCCGGCTCGTAAAACATTTCGGGATTATGGTGCACCGACATATGCGAAATAGCGCCCGTACCTTCCAGGCAAAACATGCCGGCGCCTATTCCTCCAACGGGGAAGGCTATACGGTTATTATACTTTCCGTTGTAGGCTTCATTAAAACGACGGTCGCCCGGCGCCTTCTTTTCCCCCGGCGCAGGCGTTTCTTCCTTTGCCGCCAATGCGATAGCAGGGATGGTTGCAGCGCCCAGGTAGGCAACAGCAATATTTTTCAGAAAAAAACGCCGGTTGTTACTTTTTTTCATGTGGGTTTCAAATTTAAAACAGCCGGCAAGTGCCGCCGGTGCTGCGCTTTACAATAAAATCAACTATGGCTCTGCTGGTTTAATACTTCGTTTTTCATCGTTTCTCCGTGGATCCCCTGATTTTGCTTACACGTTTAAGCAAAATAACAAGATTGAAACTAAAATAATTTATGATAGTATCCTAGCGTTTGGGGAGATTTTATTTTGAGGAGGAATTTAATTATAAAGACAGGGCCCGCTCAATAAGCGGGCCCTGTCTTTATAAAATATTATTTCCGCTGCTTATTCTACTTCCAGCGTGCCGGTAATAATTTCAGTACCATCCTTATCCACAGCAAACAACCCGATTTTAGTACGGTCGGCACTCACGCTGCGTACCAGTAAATAATCGGTTTTCAGCGCCCGCATAAACTTACGGGGCGGATTTACAAAAAGTTCCACCGGACTAACGCCATTGTCTATATGATTATAAAGCGCATTGTTGCCGCAATAATACAATCCGCCATTATTATAGTCGCTGTTTACATACAACTCTACCGGGTACATGCCCAGGTCCCTGCAGAAAGGCAGGTATGTCCGGAAGAAATTCATGTTACCAGCTGAACTGCCTGAAAACTCCATGTTGATGGCGGGAGGTACATACCCGTTCTTATAGGTCAGCTTCAGTGTATTGGTGGCGCTGTTATAAAAAGGCGCATCGTTGGCAATAAACAAGGCAGGCAGGTTTACCGGGCTGTCAAACCAGGTAATGGGCGCTTTCAGCTTCACCAGCTTCATGGGAATACCGCCTTCAGATGCGTAGATATTTCCTTTGCGGTAAGGTTGTACTGCAATGGTATCCACACCGGCATTCAGCACCTTAAAATAGTAATCGTTGATATTGCCGGATTCATAAAAGCTGGAGAAAATGGACCCGCTGGCAAAACTTAACAGCGGAGATCCGGTAGCGCTGCTTAGTTCAAACAGGGATGGCACACTGGATGCCGAAGCCGGAAAAGGCGACTGCGTAGTGAACGTACCTTTGCCAATATCAAACTTAATGATCACCGGTGTTGCAGTGATGAGCGCCGTATCCATACTGGGTATATACATAATCCATCCCAGGGGGGCATCTCCCAGCTGTTTTAATATTTTATCATTCAGTTCATTCTGCCTGGCATCATTTGCCTCCAGGTCAAAATCCTTCTCGTATTTCGTACACCCTGCTGCCAGCACTACCCAAAGGATAGCTATCAGCAACTGATAAGTATTTTTCATTTTTCTGTTTTTAGGAGTAATTAATAGTCTCACGGAACAATCGCTTTCACCACAGAATCCAGTTTCACCTGCATCAGGTGCAAATCAATTCCTTTGCTCAGGTAAAACGCGTTCACCATCCGGTACTTTGTTTCCAGTTTGGAATTCTTTGCCACAATCCTTAACACCGAGTCTTTCGGAAAACGGATCATTGCTTCTACGGTAGTGGCAAAATCCTCCACTGCCTGGTAACCGCCATACGCCCGGAAGAAACCATCCCGCTGCGCCTGGGCATCCGTTTTTGTATAATACTGGAGATCATAGTAGGTACCTTGTGAAACCTGGTCGTAGCCCTTTGGCCGGCCAAATTTCTGGTCCAGCTGATGTGCGTGCTCGTGGTAAAGAATGCAGATGTGTTCCCTGATCCACGCCCTGTTCAAACGGTAATTATTCACATCTCCCATACCCAAACGGTAATACTGGGCGTTCAACCCGGCGCCAGCTGCCGTTCCTGCAGTAATAGAGTTAAAATGGATACCGGTACCTACTGTTAAAAACTCTACCGGGATCTGGTCTTTTAAAAATGCCGGTGCAAAAATGCTGATGGGTTCCAGCCACATTCTCTCCACCACATTTTTAGTATAGGGCAATGCCTTGTCGTACATGGCCGGTACAAAAAAAGTAGTGGGATCTATTACTCTCGGTTCAAATTTATAAATCACTCTTACGCCGTAAGTATGCCGGATACTGTCTATCAGGCTATCCAGGCCATTCCTCGGTGCATCCACAGAAAAATAATCGATCGTATCATTAACCATCGGGTCCTTATCCTTGAGGCACGAAAAGCAGGTTAACGTGATCAGGGCAGCTATAAAGGATAATTTCATTACTTGTTTCATGGTAAAAAATTAAGTCTACTGGTAAAGGATGATGTTATCTCGGGTTCAGCTGTTGGGTAATAGGAAGATTTCTTTCCTGTTCCATCCTCGGAATCTGTATGGCCTTTCTCAGGTCGTTGGCCTTGAGTACCGATGCAGATGCTTCTCCTCTTGATAAGCGGTGTTCTACGGTCAAGCCTAAACGTTTTACATCGTACCAGCGTAACCCTTCGTTAATGAATTCCCTTCTTCTTTCCACCAGTACAGTATCCAGCAATTGTGCCGGAGTGATAGCCGGATCCAGTGTTACATACCTGATATACCTTTCTTTCCGGATGGCTTCCACATCTACCAGTGCAGCGGGTACGGCGTTGGCGTTTCCACTTCTTAACAGGGCTTCTGCACGCGTCAGCAATACTTCTTCCATATTAAAATAAGGCGTTCTGATAGGCGTGTTATTCGGACTGTTAGGCTGTGTGGCATACTTAATAGCGATGTTCCGGTTATCTATTACCGTGCCTACAGAGGTAAATACCGCTAACCTCATGTCATTATTGGTATAAAGCGGGCGGATAGAATCGCTGGGAAAAAACCCGCAGATAGAGTACCCTGTTGGCGTAATGGGCGACAGATTAACAGAGTAGGATAACATCAGAATGTTTGAATGAAAGGCCGGATCCATATAGCGGTTAGCAAAAAAGGGAACACCATTTGTACTTTTATAAGGTAAGTCTTCCGACAACTTTCTCACCGGACGACCTTTTTCTGCAATCACAGCATCGCTGTATTTCACGGCTTCATCCCATTCCCCTTTGTACAGTTTGATACGCGCAAGAAAAGCATTGGCGCTGGCTACTGAGAAATGGTAGGGATTAGCGGGAATATAAGAACCGCCTTTTTGCAGTTGCGCCAATCCTTCTTTGGCATCAGCTTCTACCTGGTCATATACTTCTTTCACGGTGTTGCGTGAATAGTAATTGATATTTCCTTTGGAAATAGCTGCTACAATAGGTATTCCGAGATCAGTGCCGGAGGTGGTGGCATTGTAATGTTGCCCGAAAAGGTTGACCAGTATAAAATGGCAATAAGCCCTGATCAGTAATGCCTCTCCTTTTACCGCTGCCTTCTGTTGCTCATTGCCGCTGGCGGCATCTATTCCTTCGAGTGTTAAATTGGTAAAGAAGATCTTTGAATAATAGCCCGCATATGCAACCGCAGGTCCTGTGCGGATGTTATCCGGATAATCATCTACCCACAGGTACATCGGCAGGTAACTGGTAATATTGGATGCCTGTACCAGTGGCGCATGATAATCATAATCATCTGTAAGGATATCGGTAAACAGATCATGCCGGATCGGGTAAGCATTTACCAGCACCTGCGCATACTGTTCTGCGCTTTTAATGTCTGCCCGGTTATCATACGGCTCTTCTGTGAATTTCTTACAACTCACCAATACTAAACAAAAGAAGAGCAGGTATATCGTAGTGTTTCTTATTTTCAGCATAGTAAATATTTTAGAATTGGGCGTTTAATCTGAGTGTGTAAGATGTAGGATTGGGTAAGCTCACACCGGTAATAATGCTTTGAGGATCCACGCCTCTCAGGTCTTTATCAGCCCAGAAATACAAATTGTTAGCGGCAAGGGATAAACGGGCGGATTTTAATACGGCTGCTCTCTTTGGACTAAGCTTAGGCATAATATCATACGACAAAGTAACTTCACTCAAACGAAGCACGCTGGCATCTACCACCATCTGATCGCCCCTGTTGTAGGCAAACTCCCGTTGAATAAAAGCGGAGTTATAATATGCCTGCTGGATGTTGGAGATCAGGCCGGGAATGTTGGTTGTTTTTTCATCACCGGGAATGCGCCAGCGGGCTGCCACATCTTTTTGTGTAGCCAGGTTATCACCGTAAATTCTGCTGATCAATGGATTTCTGAATACTTTGTTGCCCATACTGTAAGTAAAGAAGATCCTTAGCTCAAATGCTTTGTAGTTAAAGCTATTGGTAAAGGAACCTGTTACCGTTGGGTCGCGTGAGCCCTGGTAAGAGATCAGTGAATCGTCTTGCGAAGACAACAGGATGTTATCTACTTTCGCTCCTTTGGCGCCATAAAACAGCGGCTGACCTACATTATCCAGTCCTGCGTAGCGGTAAGCATATAAACCATTCAGCGGTTTTCCGATGGTACCATAACCGCCGGGAGCCGTTTTCACGGTGAGCAGCTGGGAGAAATATCCGTTGGTTACCTCATTCTTCACCTGACCCATGAGCACATTAAAATTCCAGTTAAAGTTGCGGGTGTGCACAATGTTTTTAATACCCAGTGTTACATCCACGCCTTTGTTGGTCATGCTGGCCCAGTTGATAGTTTTTGTGGAAAACCCATCTTCATACGCCACGTTCCTGCCGGCTACGAGGTCTTTATTCTTCCTGTTGTAATATTCTGCTGTAAGGGTAAATTTATTAAACATGCCGATGTCTATACCTACGCTGGTAGTATAATCTTTCTCCCAGTTCAGGTTATATAATTCCGGTGAAATAATATTGATGCCCAGTTCATTGTAGTTGATGTCTCCGCGATAGGCATTGTTATATTTCGCATTCAGGGCCGGGGAACTCTGCCAGGCGTTGCCGCGCAGCGCATAGCTTCCTCTCAGCTTCAGGAAATCTACTCTGCCGGAGGCATTCAGGCGCTCCATAAATTTCTCCTTGTCTACGTTCCAGGCCAGTCCTATGCTATAGTTAGGCAGGAAGTTGGAGCGGGCAGCAGAGCCAAACATATTGCTGCCGTCTATTCTCGCGGCCAGGTCAATGATATATTTTTCATTAAAGACATAATTCGTACTCAGGAAAAACGCCGTTTTATTCTCGTGTGTAAATCCTTCGAGGTAGTATTGTTCATCTTTTTCAATGGCTTGCCGTAAGGCGAGGGGGCTTGGAGAAATAATCCCTCCTGCATAATATTGGTAACCATAACCACGGGTGTAGGTAGTATTCACTTTATCGCTGCCCATTTCAAAACCACCAAATACATTTACGGCATGCACCCTGCTGAAAGTATGATTCCAGTTCAATGCGTGGCGCATAGTAAGGAAACTTCCTCTCGCAGTTCGCTGATCCAGGATACCGCCACTGGGCAAAATCGTTTGCGGGATCGCGTTAGGATCGTTAGGATCCTTGTACAGTAAAGGGTTCATGTTGGCGATAGACAACGGATTATCTACGCGGTAAGCGGCGGCTACGTTGGATCTTTCTGTCATCACGTGACTGTAATCCGCTGTTGTTTTACGGGCAGATAACAATGCTTCATAGCGTAAGCCCGGAATAATTTTATAGGTCAGCTTTAATGCGGTCCTGATCTCCTGGCTTTTCAGCGTATTGAAGTTTTCATTCAGCTCATTTAAAATATTGAACGGCGCATAATCACGCAGGTAATATTTATAGTTGCCGTTTTCATCATAAGGTACCATTGCGCGACTGGTATTAGCTGCATAGCTGAAGGGGTTCAGATCAAAGCTGCGGGTGATTTGCCCGTCGGTAACGGAACTGTTGAACGTTCCCGGCGCCAGCTGATCCCTGTAGGTGAAGTTGGTGATAAAATCGACATCCAGCTTCTTTGTAACGTTAATTACTGTACGAAAATTCGCCGTATACCTGTTTACGTTATAGCTAACGGCCTGACCATCATCGTGCAGGTAGCTGCCCGACAGGAAGTAAGTGGCTTTATCACTGCCGCCGTCCATTGACAGGTTGTATTCCTGTACCAGGTTATTTTTGAACAGCACATCAAACCAGTCGGTGTTGGCCGATCTTGATTTGTTCAGCAGTTCATTTGCTTTTTCCATTGTAATACGGCGCTGCGTATATTGATTATAGATATCCGTGAACGCGCCGGTAGAACTGGGATAATTTAATACAGAGAGATAACCGTAGCGGTATAATTCATTGGAGAGATCCATTTGTTCTTTGGAATCCATGAGATTGAAGGTGGCTACGTTGGGTTTAATTCCCATTGTTAAAGCCGTACCTACATTCACATTCATCTGCCCTTTTCTTCCTTTTTTAGTAGTGATGGATACTACGCCGTTGGCGGCGCGGGTACCATACAGGGAAGTGGCAGATCCATCTTTCAGGATGGCGATATCTTCGATATCTGCGGGATTGAGGCCCGCGATGGCAGAGCCCAGCAGCGCTGCCGGATCACCGGAGTACAACTGGCTTGGCTGGATATTGGCAGGCGAAGTAATAGGTACGCCGTCAACTACGTAGAGTGGTTCCTGGTTGGCGCTGATAGAGGCGCTTCCCCGGATCCTGATCTTTGGTGTGCTGCCAAAAGTAGAGGACACGTTTTCCACGCTTACGCCGGCTACTGCGCCCTGCAACATCCTGGAGACATCCCCTACACCGGAACGTTGTATCAGTGCTTTATCTACCTTACCAACAGAACCGGTAAACGTTTCTTTATTCAGCTGCTGGAAACCGGTTACAATTACTTCGTTCAGCGCTTTCTGTGATACACGCAGTGTAACGTTAAGCGTTTGTCCTTTTTTTACAGAGATTTCCCGTGTAGTAAATCCGGGGTTGTAAATAACGAGTACGTCGCCATCGGCTGCATTGATGGAGAAGCTGCCGGTTTGACTTGTCACAGTTGCGGAGCTGTATTTCCCTTTAATAAATACCGTTACACCGGGCAGTGGGGCGCCCGTGGAATCGGTGATTTTACCCGTAACAGGATCCTGCTGCTGACGGGAGCTTTCCTTTGCTGCCGCTGCTGCAGGATGGTTACCCACACTGGCAGAATCGGGATATACAAATACAGATCCTTTACCAATGGTATATTGCAATCCCTGGTCTTTTAGTGTAAGGTCCATCAGGTTACGCAAAGGCATATCTGTTACGTTCAGGTCTACCGGCCTGATATGCTGCATGAGGGAGGATTTACATACCACTGCATAAGCGGTTTGTTTTTTGATGGAAAGAAATACCTGTTCAATAGGTATTTTTTTTCCGGAGATAGAAACAATTTGTGTGCGGCCGCTTACGCTTATATGCAGGCACATGATCAGGAGAATAAAGGTGGTGAGTTTTCTCAATAGTTTACTCTGCCGCTCTTTTTCAGAACAGCCCTTGCAGGTTGTAAAATGCATAGATCAGGTTTACTTTGATTGATAAATGTTCCCTCCGGTTGTTTACGGACAAGCGGCAGTCATCCCGGTGTATACACCGGAACAGGGTTTATGCTACCTCGTATTTAATTATTGTTTTCTTACGACTATTTTCTTTCCTCCATCTTCGATGATGAATTTCACGCCGGATTCGGCCATAAAACTCAGAACAGTTGACAGGTTTTCGGATCTGCTGATTTCGCCCCAGAAAGTGATTTCCGGGATATTTCCTTCATAAACTACATCAATATTATACCAACGGGATATCTGTTTCATTACTTCTGCCAGCCCCATATTATGCAGGTTCAGCATCCCATTCTTCCAGGCCATTACCCTTCCGGTATCAGCAGTTTGCACCGTCATGCCGGCGTTTTGTGATTTGCCGTAAAAGATCGCTGCCTGCTGACCCGGTGTCAGTATTTCATTGCGGTTATCCGCCGGTGAAGGCGATACCCGTACTTTTCCTTCCAGCAGCGTAATTTTTGCGGCAGGATCATCGTGATAGGCACACACATTAAACGCGGTGCCCAGTGCCTGTACGATGCCCTGCCGGCCACCTTCTGCGGAGGAAAGGAAACGGACACTGAAAGGTTTCGACTTATCCTGTGCCACATCAAAATATGCTTCTCCCGTTACTTCCACTATTCTTTCATTACCGGTAAACGCCACCGGATACCTCACAGAAGTAGCAGCGTTTAGCCATACCCGTGTGCCATCCGGTAATACCATATGGAATTGCCGTCCCCGGGGGGTTGTCATGGTATTATATACAATAGCGCTTTCCGGCGCCAAACTATTGTATGATTGATAAGCAAGACGGCCATTTTTTATTACGGCGTCTGAACCTTTCTGTTTAGCGACAAGACCATCGCCCAGGCTATCCAGTACTACACGGCTGCCATCGCCCAGGGTGAGGATAGCGCCGTTTCCACCGGGCGCAATATCTGCGATCAGCGGTTTGACAGATACGGGAGATGCGGGTTTAAAAATAAAATAAGCCCCTGCAGCCAGCAGTACCACCACCGATGCCGCGGCTGCAAACTTCCAGCGGGCAATGACAGGAATAATGCCACTCCGCCGGGTTTCCTGCGGATATCTTGATAAGATAGCGCCTGCCAGCTGCCGCCGTTTCTCCACTGGAAATGCATCATCGTCTGTCATGTTTTCCCAGCTTTTCTTCATCATGGGCTCCAGCTCACGCTGCTCCAGCAGGGAAATATACTCCCCGCTTTCTGCGTCTGTAAGTTGCTGTGTACACCATAAATGATGCAGGTATTCCAATCTGCTTTGGGAATCTTCCAAGTGCTGTTGCTTTATTTAATTCAAGTATAAGGACAACGGAAATTAAAAAAAGGGGGTAAAGGCCAGGATATTTTTTTTAAAAAAGGAAAATTATATTTCCAGATGACCGGCAATGTATTTGGTAATAGACGTATTTGCGTGCTGGAGATAGGTTTTAACCGTTTCACGGGAAATATTCATGCTGGCAGCAATCTGCTGGTAGGTGAATCCTTCGCGTCTGTTGAGGGTCCATACTTTCAATTGTTGAGGCGGCAGCCGGTTAATGGCAGCATCTATAAGACTGTACTGCTGCTCAGTGGCAGACCTGTCTTCCTCCGGCGCCGCATACACGCTTTCCATCCATTCTTTGTGTTTCTTCCGTTCCCGTGCTGCTTTTTTTATTTCATTCACAATCCGGTTACGGGAGATCACATATAAGTAAGTACGAAAATTCCGGATCTCAGCCAGGCTTTCACGGGTTTGCCAGATCTGCGTAAAGATATCTTGTACAATTTCTTCCGCCAGCTCCCGGTTGCCGGTGTGCCGTACCACAAAACTGTACAGCAGGCCGGAATACTCTTCCAGCAGCTGCGTAAATGCTTTCCCATCTCCCTCCGCTATGCGGGAAAGGAGTTCCTCTTTAATATGTGTATTTGTTCCGGACATTAGCTTCCATAGGTATTCTCCCGATTCTGGTTGGCCGAAATATATGTTTTTTTACAGATTAACTTTCATAAAAATACACTTTTATGATTTTAAGGTGGCATATACCGACAAAAAAAACGGGGATGAATACTCATCCCCGCGATCAATCTACAACCAAAATAAGCCTCAATACCCCGGATTCTGCTTCAGATTATTATTCTTCTGAATCTCCGTTCTGGGTATCGGGAATAGCGTGCGGTTAATATTATTAGTGGCGGCATGCGACAACCACGACTTTTTCGTAAATGCGCCAAACCGGATCATATCAGTGCGGCGATGGCCTTCCTGGTCAAACTCCCAGCCCAGTTCATCCAGAAAACGTCCGAATACGAGATCCGCGCCACCTTCATTGCTAAACTGATTATTCACAGCATCCTTCATACCATACTGGTAGGCACTGCCGCCTATCAGCTGGGCGCCCGTTACCACTGCTTTGGAAGGATTGGCGGCAAAATCCCTTTGCCTTACCTGTGTAACAATGGCCGCTGCCTCATCGGCTTTGCCTGTACGAAGCAAACTTTCAGCCTGCATCATCAACACCTCCGCATAGCGGAACAGTGGGTAATCATTACTCAACCGGTTAGTGGAGCCCATCTTTATTTCAAATTTTCCTAAACGGAAACCGTGCACCGATTCTCCTTTTTCCAAACCGGGTAATTCATTTACAAAGCTCAGCGGCTTACCGGCGAAATCGCCCTGCGCCACATACAGCATCTGGCCGCCGGCGGTGTACTGTTGTCCTTTGATCCAGTTATTCTGATACCGGGCATCGGCAGGATCAAAGGTGCTGATGAATTGAGGAATGGCACAGATACCGCCCCAGGGCGTATTCTTCAGGTTATAGGTCGCCTGGTTTTCCTGCTGCAATGTTTGCATATGAAAATCAAAGGCGTTCCAGTTATTGGTATAATCCTCATCCATCGGAATAGCCAGTATTATTTCTTTTGAATTCTGGTTCTCTGTTATAAACACACTTTTCTGCGCCGGTTCCAGGATATATCCCGCGCCGGATTTGATGACGCTATCACAGGCACTGATACATTTTTCCCATTGAGGTGTGCCGGTATACACGCCTGCATTCAGGTACATTTTAGCCAGCAGCGTAAAGGCTGCCCATTTGTTGAATTTGCCGTAGGTGGCTACCGTATTGTCTTTGCTCAGAAAAGGAATATTATCGGTAAGATCCTTTACGATGAATTCATACACTTCCTTACGCGTACTCTGTTCGGGCAAAAATCCTGAGGGCAAATCAAACTGTGTTACAATAGGAACATTTCCGTAAAAGTCGCACAGGATGGCATAGTACGACGCGCGAAGCACTTTCAGTTCTGCAAGTGTGGCTTCCTTCCCTTCCGTAATAGGGATCAGGCCGGATTCAATCTGGTAAATGATCCTGTTACAGTTGGTGATGCCCGCATAAGTCCTGGACCAGGTTTGGTTTACCACATCATCATCGGTAGTCCAGGTATGTTTGTGCAAACGCTGGTATACGCCGTCATCAAACCATCCCCACGGACGTTTGGGTATTACCAGTTGATCGCCTGTTACCTCCTGCGCCCGCCAGAGGCCATTCCAGTCAAGCAATATAAACCGCCATTGCGAGTATCCTGCACCCACCAGCGCGGCTATATCATCTTTGGTAGGATTAAACTGCGTGGAGATGATAGTGGTATATGGTGTATCTTTTAATTTGGTACACGCCGACAGTAAAACAATAACCATCAGCAGATTTATTTTACGAAGCATTTTCATACACGTGTTTTTGGAAGATTAGAAATTCAGGTTCACACCGGCGGTAAAGGAACGGACAGACGGGTACTTGTCGCGGTCGTCCATACCGGGGTTCAATCCCAACCTGTTTACTTCGGGGTCCAGTCCTTTGTACTTTGTGATAACGAAAGTATTCAGCGAGGAAACATAGAAACGGGCGCCTTTAAGATACTTGTTCTTTATCTGTGGAAAAGTGTAGCCCAGTGTAATGTTATCTATCTTCCAGAAATCGCCGTTTTCTACATAATAGCTGTTGAACTCGAGTGCATTTACATTTAATACTTTCTTTCCAAAAACAGGATCATACGCCGATTTCAGGATATTATAATTCTGGATAGATGGGTTCTCCATATACATCCTTTGCGAATTAATGATCTGGTACCCGAAAGCGCCGCGCATAGTGATACTGAGATCAAAGTGTTTGTAAGAGAAATTATTATTCCAGCCTGCATAATATTTAGGCAAGCCGTTACCAATTACTTTCTTGTCTTCAAAAGCATGTGCAAAATTATCGTAGTTCACCGGCTTACCATCTCTTCCTTCGTATATCCATTTCCCGTTATCGTCTATATCAATCACTTTATATCCGTAAAAATCACCGATGCCTTTGCCGATGGTTACAATGTTGGTAAATGTCTGGATGGGAACCCCTGCTGCACCGGTAGTGAAGTAAGGTGTAGTAGTCTGGTATAATTCGTTGGAAAGGCTGATTAATTTATTGCTGTTGGTAGAGAAGTTAACACTGGTATTCCAGGTGAAATCTTTTGCTTTTACCGGGATAAAGTTCAGCATTACCTCAATGCCTTTATTTTCCATTTTACCTACGTTCGCGGTAGTGGTGCGATAGAGGTTTGGCGGGCTGGGCACTTCATAATTATACAGCAGGCCCTTGATCCGGCGGTTGTATACATCCACACTACCGCTGATACGGCCCCTCAGCATACTAAAGTCCAGCCCTATGTTGGCTTCAGCTTTCTCTTCCCAGCGGATAAACGGATTGGCATTAGTGGAGGGCACCAGGATACGGGACCATTTGCCGTTGGTATATACATAGTCGCCATAACCGATCAGCGGCTGACTTAAAAACCCATCCTTTGGCGGGTTCCCGGTAATACCATATCCAGCGCGCAGTTTCAGGTCATCAAACAGCCGTTGCTGTTTCATGAAGCTTTCGTTTGAAATTCTCCAGCCACCGGATACCGCCCAGAAATTACCCCAGGGGTTCTTCGCGCCAAACAACTGGCTGGCTCCTTCCCTTCTCAGGCTGGCCATCAGCAGGTAGCGGTCTTCGTAGCTATAGTTCAGTCGTCCAAAAAAACTGATCAGGTTTGATTCTGTTTTATAACTGCTGATATTCGCCAGCTGGTTCTTGATCCCTTCTCCCAAACCAATATTGTTGTAGCCAAAAAGATCTGTCGGAAAATCCTGGTTGTCGGAATAGTTACCGGAAGATTCATTCTCCTGGTAGCCATATCCACCTAACAATGTGAAGTGATGCGCATTGAACGACCGGGTATATTCCGCCGTCCATTCCGTGAGGCGGTCGATAGACAGATCTGAAGCTACCGATGCAAAGCCATTCACGCCGCTTTTGATATTAGAGATATGCTTCTTCGTTTCCGCGTAACCTTTGTTGGAATTAAAGCGTGCATAGGAGAATAAGGCCGACAGCTTCAAATTATTAATGGGCCTGTAGGTAAGTGTAGCGTTCATGCGGGAATTTACATTCTTGGCTTCGCCATCGCTTTCATACAGCAATGCCATTGGATTCTCGTAATCAAAGTTGCCGGTTTGCTCGTAGAAGTCGCCGTTCTCTTTACGCACCGGTTCTGTAGGATTCCTGATTACTGTTTGACGGTAGATCCATCCGTTAAAACTATTATCGCCGTTATTATTACGGGTGTAGTTATTGGTTTGGTTCAGGATACCGATATTCAGTTTCAGTTTATCATCCAGCATGCTGTGGTTTACATCGATCCTGCCGGAGAAAGTATTGTTATCACTTTTTCTAAAGATCCCCTGTAACGCGCGGTAGTTGGCAGAAGCGAGGTAGTTGGTGGTAGCATTACCGCCGCGGATAGTAAGGTTATGCACCTGTGTAACCGGTGTGCGGGTGGCTTCTTTCAGCCAGTCGGTGGAGCTGCCTGCATCCCAGGAAGCGAGCCTGGTACCAGCTTTTATCTGATCCCGGTAATCCTGTGCGGTGAGCATATCCAGTTTTTTGGAGATCATTTGCGTGGTAGCATAGCCGCTGTAATCCACGGAATTGGCGAAGGTACCTTTAGCTCTTTTTGTGGTGATGATGATCACCCCATTGGAGCCTCTTACGCCGTAAATAGCCGCAGAGGAGCCATCTTTCAATACATCCACCGATTCAATATCTTCAGGCGCTACTGTTTTCAGATCGCCGGGGATACCATCGATGATAACGAGGGGGTTGGCATTGGCGCCGAATAAGGTGGTGTTACCGCGCAGCAATATCTGCGATCCATCGGTAGGGTTGCCGCTGGGCGTGGCAACGGTTAAACCAGCAACTTTTCCCTGCAGCAGTTGTCCGGCATCCAGTACCGGACCTTTCACAAAGTTAGCGGACTTCACAGTGGCTACGGCGCTGGTTACATCGCCTCTGCGTTGCGTACCATAACCAATTACCACTGCTTCGCGGAGACTTGCTATGGAGCCCTGCATCACTACGTCTATTACTGTTTTGTTACCTACCAGCGCTTCTTCATCCTGGAAGCCGATATAAGAAAACACCAGTACGGCGCCGGGATCAACGGCAATGCGGTATTTCCCCTCTGCATCTGTAGAAGTGCCTGTCTGCCCATTTTTAACTTTTACGCTTACGCCGGGTAGAGCTTCATTCTTATCATCGGTTACCTTTCCCTGTACGGTTACCTGTTGTATGGGTATCTCATTACTAGTGATTTCCGTGCGTGGGGTTTCTTTTTCCACAATAATGATCAGGTTATCTTTCTGCAGATAACTGAGCTTTGTATTTTTCAGTAGTTTGTCCAGCACAACCGACAGTGGCTGCCGGTTTGCGGATACGGACAAGCGCGTGTATTCCGCTACCAGTTTATCATTGTATACAAATGACAGTCCGCTTTTCTTTTCTATCTCTGTTAAAACATCCTGCAGGGAGCGGTTCTCCAGCTGCACATCTATTTTTACTTCCCTGGCTGTTTGCCCTGTTAAGGCGCCTGCAAACAGCAATTGCGTTCCAAGTGAAATGAGTAGGAATATGCTGCAGCCGGTGCGCATCGTTTTCCGGATGGCATAGAGATGACACCAAATGAATTGCTTCATACATTTGAGAGTTTTGGTTAAAGTAAAATGCGATTAGAATTGTACTACCTTGTTCCTGATAGACCAGTTAAGTTTGTTGGCTTTAGCGATGGCGAAAAGAATTTTCTCCAATGAATCGGTGGAGCTGAAATTTGCTGTAAAACGTATTCCCTTCGTAGCTTCATCTTTAAAAACTATTTTAACATCATAAATATTCTCCAGCAGAACGGCCACGTGCTGCAGTGTTTCATTTCTGAAGGCTAACTTTCCTGTTACCCAGCCGGTTACCGCTGCGGCGTTCACTTTTCTCTTCTGCTGCGATCCGGTAGCGGCGCGGATTACCGCCTGTTCGTCCGGCAGCACCAGCAGTGGTTTTTGTTGTGAAGATGTTTCCACCGCCACCTTTCCACGTATAACCGTTACAGTTATTTCGTCAAGTGCTTTGTATGCCTGTACATTGAATACGGTACCCAGTACTGCTGTTTGTATACCATTGCTTGTTACTGTAAAGGGATGCGCCTGATCGGTGGTTACGTCAAAACAGGCTTCACCTTCCAGCAATGTTACGGTTCTGTTCTCCTTAAAATTTTCCGGGTACCGGATACCTGAACCTGCATTCAGCGTTACCATTGATCCATCCGGGAGCGTTACTTTCAATTGCTGCCCCCTGGCGGCCGACCTGGTAACATACTGCAATGCAACGGTAGCGGTGCTTTGATAACGCAGATATGCCCATGTACCCAATGATAAAATAACAATAACGGAGGCGGCTACACGTAATAGCACCGGAAGATTAAAAAAATTTTGTCTTTTGATTTGTCCATCGATGCGGTTTTTCAACCGCTGCATCACCAGTTCCTTGTTTGCCGGCAACTCCTCCCCGCTTCCTTCTTCTGAAAGGCGGTCGAACCACTGCTCCATCCACTCTTTTTGTTCCGGCGTACATTTCCCTTCCAGGTAAAGTTCCAGCAGCGTGTTAAAGTCTGTTTCATTCATAACGGCTGTTTTTCTTTGTATAGGAACACGTGGTTAATATAGAAGTGTATAAAAAGAAGGGATGGTAGTAGATAACCTGAATATTTTTTTTGAGAAATTATACATTCAGTTTCAGATGCAGGTATTTCAATGCGTTGCTGATCTGTTTCTTCACTGTTTTATCAGAGATATTCAGTTTATGCGCAATTTCTTTATGAGAAAGTTCTTCTGTTCTGCTAAGGAGAAATACCTCCCGCATTTTCAGCGGCAGCTTATCTATTTCACGGTTTACCAGCAGGGAAAGCTCATTGGCGGCCAGTTGCCGTTCAAAGAGATCGTCTGCCTCCGTGAAGAGGATGCTCCAGGATTTGCGGAAATGGTTTCTTTTGATTTCCTGGCGGATGTACCGGAAACCACCATACCGTACGCAGGAGTAAAGATAGGTATACAGGGAATCTACGTTGTGCAGGTTGCTGCGGCGTTTCCACAGGGACACAAATATCTCCTGCAGGATATCCTCCGCTTCTGTGGTATCCTTAATTGCCTTTACCAGGTAGCAATACAGCTGCTCCCAGTAACGCATATAGATCACGTCAAAGGCTTCCTTGCTATCCTCTTTCAGCAAATTTAAAAGAATATCGTCTGCATATTGTTGAAGATGCACACCATTCATAAGTGGAAAATTAACATAAACGTGAAACCTGTCTTTACCTACGGCATTCTGTTCCTTCCCGGAACGTGAGAATTATTAATTGTCTAATATACAATTAATAGTAATTGACCAGTTATTTTTTTCCAGGTTTTTTTAAATTATTACGGGAGATAAGGCGGATAGGGGCTTGCAGGGAACAAATCAATGCTTAATTGATATTTTATATTAATTGTCGTTTTTACACTAAATAAGTTACCCGGAAGGCTGCCTTCCGAAAGATCTCAAAAACCAAGCTGCCCGCTGTAAACACAACGGGCAGCAGACAGGATGACCAGGTATTTATCTCCGGAAATTAATACCCGGGATTTTGTACTATCAACGGATCTGTTTGTGTTTCTATATAAGGAATCGGCCACAGGTAATCCCGCGCAGCATTAAACGTACGCACTTCCACCACCCGCATCTCTCCTTTGTTGGGCACCGCACTGTAATCAGCAATACCGTTGGCATCTATCTTCGGGGCAGCAGCAAGCCAGCCTCTCGGCACACGGCCATAAAATGGTCCCTTCATTACTTTATCGGCAATCTTCCAGCGGCGGATATCAAACAAACGGAATCCTTCCATCGACAACTCATACATCCGCTCTTTCCTTACAGCGGAACGCAGCGCTTCCTGCGTGCTGCCGGCAGGAATGTCGGGCATATTTACACCCGGCCGCTTCCTTACTGCATTAATGGCCTGGTATAGGGTGGCATCCAGCTCGTTGGCTTCTGTTTTTGCCTCTGCGTAAATAAGCAGTACTTCCGCGTAGCGCGCCAGGGTTACGTTCATGGTGGACTGGCGTATGTTGTCTTTATCTTTCATATCCACATACTTGCGCCAGCAGTAGCCACTGAAAGACGCATAAGCATTAACGGCATCCTGGTTCACAATCCGGGTAGCCGGATTGGTGTTGTAGTTCCAGCACTTGAGACTGTCCTTATGCGTTTCAAACTGGTAGTTAAAAAATATCGATCCCGGAAGCGCAACGGTATAACCCAACCGCGGATCACGGTTTTCAAAAGGCTTTTGCGGGTTGAATAACGGCGACTGATCAATGGTTAAGCCATCGGTACACTCGTAGCTGTCAACCAGCGACTGTGAAGGGATTTTATTGGAAGCGCCGCCGGCATTCCTGCATAAAAACGGATACGGACCTACCCAGGTTACCACCGGCAACTGGTATTGCAGGCTTAATATCACTTCAGGCGAATTTCTTCCATCATAGGAAAACAACCTGGGATAGCTGTCGTCCAGCTTATACACGCCGAGGTCCATCACGGCTTTGGCGGCATCTGCAGCAGTTTTCCACTGTTCGTTATACAGTGCAGCCCTGGCTTTAACTGTTAGTGCAGCGCCTTTGGTAGCACGGCCAAAATCTGTAGCCGGGTAAGTGGCCGGCAACCAGGCAGTGGCGCTATCTAATTCTTCGAGTACAAATTTAAGGATGGTTGCTTTGTCGCTCCGCGGCACCTGTGCATTTTCCAGTGTAAGCACGTGCGTTACCAACGGCACACCGCCAAACATGGACAACAGCTGCTGATACATATACGCACGTACGAAACGCGTTTCGCCCATGCTGCGTTGATACAACGCAGGATTGGTTACCGCTCTTACTTTTTCCGCATTGTCCAGGATATAATTACAGCGGCCAATCACCTTATAATAGTTGCTCCATACGCCTTGTGTAACCGTGTTATTGGCGTCATGATTACCGGTGCCTATTTTTTGCAGATCGCTGTTATTCCTTTCGTAGCCAATATCGCTGGTGGCATCCAGCAGTAAAACCAGGGGCAGTCCATCCAGCTGACCAGGGTCATTTTCCTTGTCCATTGGCTTATTCAGCCCTTTATACAGCCCGTTCACCGCCAGGAGCAGTTCATCCTGGTTCTTGAAATAATCGGCGTCGGAAGGGCCGGTTAAAGGATCTTTATCAAGGTAGTCTTTATTACATGCCTGTATCCCTAACAGGGTAACAGCCGCTATCATCCAACAGGTAAAACGCTTTCTCATGATTGCTGTTTTTAGAAATTTACATTAACACCAAAACTGTAAACCTTTACAATGGCATAGTTGTCGGCCACGCCCACGGCGGTTTCCACATCATAGCCCGGCCAGAATTTACTGGACGTAAACAGGTTGGAACCATTTACAAATACCCGCAGGCTGTTGAGCCGCATGGTTTTCACCAGGCTGGCCGGCAGGGTATATCCTATTTGCAGGTTCTTCAAACGCAGATAGGCAGCGCTCTTCATCCAGAAACTGGAGATCTGCTGGTTGTTGGTACCGCCAAACACCAGCCGTGGAAATGCGGCATCTTTATGTTCCGGTGTCCAGTAGTCTTTGAAACGTTCCTGCGCTGTACCGCCTACAGAGCTTACGTAAAAAGGCATGATGCCGGCGCCGTAAATCAGGCCGTCTACTTTACCTACGCCCTGCAAAAAAGCGCCCAGGTCGAAGCCTCTCCACGATGCGTTTAAGCTAACGCCGTAAGTATAGCGGGGAATGGTGTTGCCAAGAATTACTTTATCACTTTCATTGATGATGCCATCGCCGTTCTGATCTTTGTATTTAATATCGCCGGGGGCAATGGTGCCAAATTGTGTGGCGTGTTTTGCCACTTCATCTGCATCCTGGAAAAATCCTTCTGCCTGTAATCCAAAAATGGAGTTCACGGGATATCCTTCCCTGCTCACGGTTACAGCCGATTGATTAATACCATGCATATCCACTACTTTATTTTTCACATCAGATACGTTAACGCCGATATTATATTTGAAGTCACGGATCTTACCATCGTAGTTAATGCCAAGTTCCCAGCCTTTGTTGCTTACTTTTCCCGCGTTCTGGTAAGGCGCTTTCAAACCCGTGATCAGCGGGATGTTCAGCAACAGCAGGATATCTTTTGTTTTGCTGATATAATAATCTCCTGTTACCGAGAGATGGGAAAACAGGGTCACATCAAATCCTACATCACTCATCTCGGTACTTTCCCAGGTGATATTCCTGTTCGCCAGAGCGTCCAGCGTGGCGGCGCCAACTATTTGTCCGCCGAGCGAATAAGAGCTTAAATTCACCACCGTGGCAGAGGGATAAGTTCCTATGTTCTGGTTACCCAGCCGGCCCCATGATGCGCGGAGCTTTAATTCATTCACCAGCGGTTTCAGGGGCGCCATAAATGGTTCCTCTGAAATACGCCATCCGGCAGATGCAGAAGGGAATACACCCCACTTGCGGCCTTCCGCGAAACGGGAAGATCCGTCGTAACGGGTATTGATTTCGAGCAGGTATCTTTCTTTGTAGTTATAGTTGATCCTGCCGAAAAAAGAGCGCAGCGACCATTCTTCGCCGGCGCCGCCGTTATTCATATTGGTGGCCGCTCCGGCATCCAGTATAGGATAGTCGGGTAAAATGTAGTTGTCGCGGTAGGCTGTAAATCTATCCTGGCGGTAGCTGTTCTGTTCTGCACCGGCCAATATTTTCAGGTCGTGTGCACCGTATTTTTTCTGGAAGGTAAGGGTACCGCGCATGTTATTGTAAAACTGCCGCTGACTGGAAACGTCCAGTGTGCTTACCTGTGGCCACTTATAACTGGGCGTGCCATCAGGATGATAGGTTTGCAGCACCTTACTAAATTTATTCGTATAGGTTTGCACGTATTTGGGTGCAATGTTAATGGAGGCGGTAAGCCATTCTACCGGCTGGTAATTCAGGGTGGTGTTAATACTTCCCCAGGGGGCGCTTACGCGGTTCAGGCCACCATCGCTGGCGGCAGCAGCGGGGTTGAGGCCCACCCATCCTTCCCCGCGGGTACCATTGGCATTTACGGCCAGCTGGTTGGGGGAAATATTATTCATGTAAGCAAAGATAGCATCAGCGCCTGCTGACGGTTCGGTGGTTACCGGGCTGATATACTGCAGGTCAAACTGCATGTTTAATTGCTTCGAAAAAATAATATCGGTATTACTGCGGATGGTAAGGCGTTTAAATTCGCTGTTATCCATCAGTCCTTTCTGATCAAAATACCCCAGTGATACCAGCATTTTTACTTTATCCGTACCACCATTCACCGTTAAAAAATGGCTCTGCTGAAAACCGGAGCCTGTTAACACAGCCTTCTGCCAATCGGTGTTCGGTAATGAATCAGAGTTGCCGTTTCCCTGCTGCCGGTATTTTTCCAGCAGGGCATCGGAGTATAACGGGGTGCGGCCGGAATTTTTATAGGCTTCGTTGGCGAGCAGCATATAATCCAGCGCGTTGGTGAGGGCAGGCAGATTGGTGGGTTTCTGCCAGCCTACGTAGTTGTTGTAGTTAACAGACAGCTTATTGCTTTTACCTCTTTTGGTAGTTACCAGTATTACGCCATTGGCTGCACGCGAACCATAAATAGCTGCTGATGCCGCATCTTTCAACACGCTAACGGAAGCGATCACATTAGGATCGATGTTGTTGATGGAACCTTCCACACCATCGATCAGTACCAGCGGATCGGGGTTCTTCAGGGTGCCCCATCCGCGGACACGTACCGTACCACCATCGCCGCCTGGCTTACCGTTGCCCTGTGTGATGGTAACACCGGGCATGGTACCCTGTAAGCCTGCCGTGGTTTGCCCTACCGGCCGCGCTGCCAGCACTTCGCCGGATACAGTGGCTACGGCGCCGGTGAGGTTTACTTTTTTCTGGGTACTATATCCTACTACCACCACTTCCACCAATGATTTGGGGGTAACGGACAAATGTATACGAAAAAAATTTTCACCTTTCACAGGTTGTTGTTTTGTGAGATACCCGATGCTGGAAATAGTGAGCACATCCTGGTCTGTTACATTGGGCAATGAAAACTTTCCGTTTCCATCTGTGAGTACGCCTTTTGTAGTGCCTTTGATGCCTACCGTTACGCCGGGCAAACCTGCGCCGGTGCTATCCGTAACAATGCCCGTAATGGTTTTCCCCGGTGAGCTGCCTTCCTGTGGTGAAAGCTTTCCGCCGGACGTGGTATTTTTTTTGATGACGACGGTGCCATATTTAATCGTGTAAGTAAGCGGAAGATCTTTCAGGCAGATCTTCAGCGCTTCTTCCAGTGATTTGTTGGCGATATTCACACTGAGCGGCGGCGCATCTTCCAGTAATTTTTCATCACAGATAAACTGGTAACCGGTTTGCTTGCTGATAAGATCAAATACTTTATCCAGCGGCATTTTACTGACGGAAAGTTTTACGGTTTGAGCGCCGGCGGTTAGTGATGCTGCCAGCAGCAGCCAGGTGGTCAGTTTGATCACCAGCCATGTTCGTTGTTTAGCCGGCATACGGCTCCTGCTCCCGTGGGAGTGCGCAATAGTAAACAGTTCCATACTATCTTTTGGTTGAGTTTAAATAATTCATACGTGGAGTAGCACTCCTGATTTATTTCATAGTGGCGGGCATTACGGTGATACGGTTTCCTTTGACGATAAAATGCACCCTTCCGGTTTGCTCCAGCAGTTCCAGCAGCTGTGTTACATTTTCCTTGCGGGTCATGCTGCCAAACAGCTGAATACCGGAAAGATCGCCTTTGTATTCGATGTCCACATCATACCACCGGGCTATCTGCCGCATGATAACGGTGATATCTGTTTTGCGGAACCTGAACTGTCCTTCTTTCCAGGCCATTACTTCTTCCATATCCGGACGTGTAATTAAAAAATGGTCTTCTTTTTCAGCGATGCTTGCCTGCTGACCGGGCTTCATCATGGTAGTAGCGGCGCCCTGTGTAACGCTCACTGCGCCTTCCAGCAGGGTTGTTTTTACGCGGGCTTCATCGGTGTAAGCCATTACGTTAAAGTGCGTGCCCAGTACTTTCACCTGTACACCGGATGTTTGCACGATAAAAGGTTTCGCGGCTTGCTGGGCAATTTCAAAATAAGCTTCCCCGGTGAGGCGTACTGTTCTGTTACTGCCCGCAAACGCCACGGGGAATGTCAGCGAGGAAGCGGCGTTCAGCCATACCTGGCTGCCGTCGGGCAATACTACCTGGTACTGTCCGCCTTTGGGCGTACGGATGGTATTGTATTCGGGAACAGCGCTGTTACTGCCTGCGGCGTGATACGCGAGCCGGCCGCTGTCCAGTTTAATGATACGGGTGTTCCCCTGTTTGCCTACGGTGCCTGTTCCTGCATCGTCCAGCACAATGGTGCTGCCATCTGCCAGGATCAGTTCTGCTTTATTACCTGTGGATATGGGTGATACTGTTTTTTTGGATACTAACGGTGCCGGGCCTACGTAATAATAGCGCCAGGTGTAACCCGCTGCCAGTATAAATGCTATCGCTGCTGCCGCGGCCATTGTTTTATAAAAGGTGCGGATTTTTTTCCGGGAGATGTGATAACGGTTATCTGCCTCCTGGACAGGTTGTTGCGCGGAGTCGTTTGTATCCTCATCATGATCTTTCCGGGTGAGCGCCTGCCGCAGTGCTGCGGTTTCCATCACTTTATTAAAAGCCTGTTGCAGATCTGGATGAGCGGCATCAGTATACCTGTCTTCCGCCAGTATGGCTGCAATCATTTCTTCCAGTGCCGGCCCGTTACGATCCGTCTGCATCAATGCCTGCAGGCGCCTGGTTTCTTCCGGTGTGATCCGGTTGTCCAGGTATTTCTCCAATAAATCTTTTAACTCATCGTGTAACATAAAACCGGATGCAAGCACAACACTCTCATGAAGGGTTGTATAATAAAGACGAAAAAAGAACGGGCGGGAATCCTTCTGTTACCGGAAAATATTATTCTTCGTTTAACCGGCAACGTTATCACCTGTTTCCATACTTATGTAACATGTTCTGCTCTCCCACCCATATACTTCCGGATGGCGGCAATGGACCGTGCGATATAATTTTTGGAGGTGACCCTGGAAATATTCATCTGCCGGGCTATTTCATCGTGCGACATTCCCTGGAAGCGGCTCAGCCGGAAGGCCAGTTGCATCTGTGCGGGCAGCTGGTTAATGGCTGCATGCAACTGGCCTTCGAAATCCTTTAGTTCCAGTTTGTCCTGTGCAGAGGGAAGGTCTGATGCCATGTATACGTGGTGTCCTTCTTCCTGCACCGTGGGCAATACCCTTTTCCGGAATTCATCCAGGATCAGGTTTTTCGCCGTAGTGTACAGAAAGGCGTCGAAACGGTTTACCGCCAGCAGGCGTTCCCGGTTCATCCAGATCTTTATAAAAATTTCCTGTGTCAGGTCTTCTGCCAGGGCAGGCGACTTAACAAATTGCAGGGTGTTGGCATACATCTTCCCCCAGTAACGGTTAAACAACCGCTGGAAGGCGGGCTGATCCCCCGCTGCCACACGCAGCAACAGCTCTTTTTCATTATGTGGACTATCTATCGGCAAGGAAGGTCATGGAATTTATTACAAAATAATCATTTCGCGGAACTACCTGTACTTATAAAGACGATAAAAATTGTAAACCGAATCCTTCCTGTTCTTTTTTTTCCAAAATAATTATCTCGGAACAAATAACACCGCATCTGCGGCTATTATGCCGTCCGTTTTGTGATTGTCTATTTCCACGTAGGCGCCGTTTCCGGCTTTCAGCTGGTAGGTGCCCAGGCTCACCCATTCGCCGCTGGTTTGTCCCTCTACCTTTATACTTGCTGCCGCAACTTCCACTTCCTTCACGGTGCGGCCATCGAATACTTTTACGTGTGCATTCCCATCCAAACCGGGGAGGCGTGGTACATAGGTAAATACCTCATATTTACCGGCTTTCTGGATAGCAGGTGAAAAACGTATTGATTTATGCACGGCTCCCTTGCTGTCGTCTGTAAGCAGGGATGGACCATAGCCCCCATGAATCAGCTTTTTCCATTCACCGGTGATGGTTACGTGTTGCTCGTCGTTGTCATCCACCAGTATTTCAGCGGGGCTGTTATCCACCAGCGGATTGGTACGCAGCATAGTTTGTATTTTCTGTACATCAGCCTCCTGGATGGAACTGCGCTGATCGATGGCTACAGCAGCCGCCGTGGCAGCGGATTGCCCCAGTACCATAAACACCGGTTCCATGCGGATAGAGCCATAGGCAATGTGCGACGCCGATAAACAAACCGGCACCAATACATTTTTCGCATCCTCCGGTTTAGGTGTAATGGACCTGTAAGAAACCGGGTAAGGGCCAAGACCACCAATCTGCACATCTCCCTCATTTTTTACCATCCCATTTACTACAATACGCTGGCAGTTATGGGAATCCATATTATAGGCGGCCATACCAATGGGGTCCGTTACTTTTTCGCGGCCTTCGCAATTGGCCTGTGTCATCACATATCCGCCGATCATGCGTCTTGCCTCACGTATATACAACTGGGTTGACCAGTTCCCGTTATCAGTGTATTCATCTTTCGGGTATCCCCATTGTAACATTTGTTCCCGGAGATGGGCGGGCACCCGTTCGTCGTGTCCTATAAAATAGAGCAGCCCTTTGGTATACAGCTCATGATCGTGGATGATCTTTTTCCGGGTAGCCGGATCGGCCTCCGGATAGTTGTAGTTCATACCAATCATATCCGTGGAAAAAGCGCCGTAGTTATTGATATCCGTTTTCCCGTTGGGCATGAGGTCTATCTTGAGATTGGGCTTCAGGATCTTAGGCTGGGTAGCGTCCAGCACGCGTAGCAGCAGTTCATAACGCGACGGATCATAATCGTCCGGCTTTGTAATAGGAATACTGTTTTCCGGGCGGTTGCTCAGGCAGATCCTGAAATTATACGCCTGTACCTTTTTATCTCCCGTCCCGTGCGCCGCCAGGGAATCGGTACTGATGCCCCACAGCAGGCCACTTTCGGGTTTGCCGGGTATTTTGTACGGATCAATGCCATCGGGGAACTGGTGCTTATCGAGCAGTTGCACACCGTTATAGGTTTCGTTGTATTGTGCGTTGGGTTCCCGGCCAACGGTGTAGGAAATGCCCGCTTTGGCCATCAGGTCGCCTTCGTAGGAGCAATCGATGAACATTTTGGCTTTTACCACCTGTGCAGCGGGACCGTTCACGGTTATTTCCGTAACATACCCGTTTTGCTTTACAGCGTTAGTAATGGTGTATCCGTACAACACTTCCACTTTGGCGGCATCGATATACTGGTGGAAAGTAGCTTCTGCCACATGGGGTTCAAAAATCCACTGTTCCAGTTTTCCGTAGTGGTTGCCGATCCGGCGGTAGAAGTTACGCGACAACCCGGTGATAGCGTACTTATTACCGATGTCGGTATATCCCAAACCGCCGGAGGTAAGGCCGCCCAGGTGTTTTTCCGGTGATACCAGCAGCACTGTTTTGTGCAACTGCTTTGCGGTATAGGCAGCAATGACCCCTGCGGAGGTGCCGCCGTACACGCAAATGTCCACCTCCCTGGGGGGAGCCGTAAACCCGTAACTGCTAAGCGGAAGGAGATATCCTGTACATACAAGAAGGATAGAAAAGAGTTTGATTTTCATACGTGAAACAATAACCGCCCTTTAAGAAGACCGTTATGTTTATAAAGACGAAAAAAAAGGTAACAGGAATGTGTCTGTCTAAAAAAAAATATATCAAAGGGGGTTAGTATCTTTGTGCCCTTCCACGGTACAACTACCTCAACACACGGAAATAAACACCTGAATATGACAACAACAACAGTACTGCTCGACGGAAAAGCCTTATCCAAACGAATGGAAGCGGAATTAAAGATCAGGGTGCAGCGCATCATTGAAAAAACGGGTGTGGTGCCTGTACTGGCTACCATCCTGGTGGGCGATGATCCTTCCTCGGAAGTATATGTGAAAATGAAAGGTAATGCGTGTGAGCGGGTGGGTATGACCTCCGTAAAAGTACACCTGCCAAAGGAAACCACTACCAAAGAATTGCTGGATACCATCAAAAAGCTGAATAACGACGACCAGATCTGCGGCATCCTGTTGCAACACCCGGTTCCGCACCAGATCGATGAAAGGGCGTGTTTTGATAAAATACATATTGATAAAGATGTAGATGGGGTTACCTGCCTGGGTTTTGGCCGGATGTCGATGAATGAACCCGCTTATGGCAGTGCCACCCCTGCCGGAATTATGGAGCTGCTGAAGCATTACCAGATACCCATTGCGGGCAAACATGCGGTAGTAGTAGGCCGGAGTCCTATCCTGGGTAAACCGGTAGCCATGATGCTGCTGAATGAAAATGCCACGGTTACTATTTGTCATTCGCGGACCAATAATTTACCGGAGCTTATCAAACAGGCAGATATCATAGTAGGCGCCGTGGGCAAGCCTGAATTTATAAAAGCCGAGTGGATAAAAGATGATGCCATTGTAATAGATGCCGGTTATCATAAAGGCGGCATCGGCGATATAGAACTGGGGCCGCTGGCAGACCGTGTAGCCGCCTATACACCAGTACCGGGTGGCGTTGGCCCTATGACCATCGCAAAGCTGATTGCGCAAACAGTGGAATCTGCTGAAAGGAAACTGGGATCTTCCAGGAAATAATATCTTAAAAAATAAGGAACAGCTGCAGGTAACTACATACCCGCAGCTGTTATTGTCCTTTTTCGCCCGCCTGATTGTCGTATTCTCCCCCTTTCCGTATCGATATATCCGGTTAAGTTTGTGGAAAAGAAAATCATGAGACAAGAACTGCTTCTGGAAATAACCACCACCGGTGATACCCTGCAACAATTGCTAACCTCCTTTGATGAAGAACAACTGAACAAGGTACCTTTTGAAGGCAGCTGGACGGCCGCGCAGGTGGCATCGCATATTTGCAAAGCCGGCGACTGCGGCGTGTTGTATGGCGGCGCTGTGCCTACCGACCGGCAACCGGATAAAAAAGTGCCTGCCGTAAAATCCCTGTTCCTGAACTTCGATATTAAAATGAAGGCCCCGGAAATGATCCTGCCGGAAGAAGGGTATCTGCCCAAAGACGCTGTATTGCAGGACGCCGCTGCTACCTGGCAGAAGTTAACAACTGCCGCCAATACGGTGAACCTTACCGAAGAATGTACCAGCTTTGAAGTGCCGGGCTTCGGGCCTTTTACACGATTGGAATGGATACAGTTTATCAACATTCACACGCAAAGACATATACAGCAACTACAACGTATATACGATACCGTAGTAAAGGCATAAAGCGCTTACTTTATATTCACGCCGAGGCCGATCTGTACCTGGCGTGTTTTCCACTGGTACCGGTCATCAATGTCGTTTACATTGGTAAGTCCAAGCACATAGCGTGCATATACATGCAGTATATCGAAGTTCAGTGTAGCGCCGGCGGCCACTCCCACGTCGCTGCGTTTAAAAGCGTTACGGTTGTAGGTCAGGAGGTTTTCGTTGGCATAAAACAGGTAACTGTATTGCGGTCCTGCATTGATAGTAATTAACTTATTCACATTGTAACGCAATAACAACGGCAGGGTAATATAGCTGAGTTTAATGCTTTTATTGGCGTTGTCGTTACCGGTAGAGATATACTTTGCACCGAAATCATCGCCACGTTTGGGGGCCACCTGTGAGAAGAGGAGTTCGGGTTGCAGCCCCCATTTTTTTGAAAAATCATATTCGGCGTACACGCCTAATCTTCCGCCTAATGTGTAATTTGATTTAATGCCTGCCCCGTCCAGTTTAAACATGTTCAGGTCTGCCTTGATGCCGTAATGCAGTCCCTGCGCGCTGGCCGCGGCAGCAAGGCAAACCAGCAACAATACTGACAGTGATCGTTTTTTCATAGCTGATGATTTTAACCATAAAGAAACGAATTGATCAGATGCGAATTGCTGCGCCCGGACCACTAATAGATGATCCTGCTGTTTTTCACTATCACGCGGGATATTTCCTCGGCAGATCGTTCAGGATCATGACAGTTTAAGGTCTACTTTCTGTCCTGTTTTAACGGCGTGGTAAATGGCATCAATAATTTTCAGGTCTTTCAGCGCTTCTTCTCCATCCACAGCAACCACCGGTTGTTTTCCTTCCAGGATGATTCCGGCCATTTCTTCCATCTGCACGGTTTGATGGGTAACGTGTGGCTGGGTGAGTTCTCCTTTATGGGTGCGTCCGCGGATGGGACCGTAGCCCGTGGAGGGTTGCATCTCTGCAAATCCTTTTTCACCGTTGAGATAAAAGCGGTCGAGGTAGTTCATGTTGTAAGTAGAGAGGCAGGAAGCCACAGCGCCGCTGGGGAAGCCCAGCTGGAACTGGATGGTTTCGTCCACGCCTTCCTTGAATTTCACCGGGTCTGTTTTGGTTTCCTGGGCCGTTACCCAGACGGGGTCTTCGCCTGTCATATACCGGGAGCCGTTAATCGCATAGATTCCAATATCCATTAAGGAACCGCCGCCGGCCAGTTCTTTATTGAGGCGCCACTGTGTGGGGTCGCCAATGCGGAAACCACATAGTCCCTGGAAGAACATGATTTTTCCAAAGTCGCCGTTTTTGCGCATGCGGATTACTTCCAGTGTTTTGGCTTCAAAATGCATGCGGTAGCCGACCAGTAATTTTACGTTTGCTTTTTTACAGGCGGCAATCATTTCCTGGCCTTGTTTGGCATTCAGTGCCATTGGCTTTTCACAGATCACGTGTTTACCCGCCGCAGCTATGCGGATCGCCTCGTCGTGGTGCAGGGCATTGGGCGTGGTAATATATACCGCATCAATGTCTTTGTTATCTTTTATGCGATCAAAGTTTTCGTAGTTATAGCAGTTTTTGTCGGGGATAGAGAACCGGCTCTGCCAGTCTTTTATTTTAGACGGAGTACCACTGATCACGCCTACCAATTTTGCTTTTACGCAGGCCTGCATGGCGTCTGCCACGCGGCTGCCATAGCTGCCCAATCCCATAATGGCTACACGTAATACCGGGCCATCGTAGTGTTGGAGGTCTTTTGCCCAGCCGGCGAGCGGCATCAGGGGCAGTACCATAGCGGAGGCAGCAATTTTCTGTAAAAAATCACGACGAGTATTCATGACGGGAGATTTGGGTTTCATTGATTCCTTAATAATACAAAATTTATCAATACCCATCTAAGTAAAGTAATTCAATATAGTATTAAAAAAGAGGCATAAGCCTCTGATTGTTTCTATGTTCAGGTGGTGACAAATGAAAACATAACTATATCAGATAAAGTCAATTGAAGAAAATTATATAAAATGAAGAAACCGCCTCAATTAATTATGAAACGGTTTCTTTCCTAATTATAAAAAAGCATTTTAATAAGCATCCATTTGACTAATAGATCGATACGCCTCCGCATTGATACGGAAATTTGAAGATGCGGTCTTTTTTGATAAGATATGTCGTCAAATCTCCTGCCTTCTTCCGCAGGGTATCTCCAGGAGCTGCCAAATCATACATCTTGTCAAATCCAGCCTGTCTGAATATCTCTGTTTTACCCTTAGTATTTGTGCCCTCGATTACATTATACCTTATCTCTTCTGTATGCTTGTCGCGAACAACAAAATTATACTCCACAGGACGGTATTCCCGATTAGCAAAGGTGGCGCAGGACTCTCCGCATCCCTGACATAAAAGTAAAGTTGAAAGAACTATAAAAGGCTTATACATACTTGTTATCTGTTTATCTGAAAGAAAGCCATTTGAGTATACGATACTTCGTGGCCGATACCCACACTAATTGGATCAGCTTTGCTGTTATACCCAAATCCAACCGTATTAAATCCGTCTGAAACAGCTGTTACTCCTTTTCCTGGCACCCTTGTCGCACTTTGGGAATACGAACCAGAGAATTTCCCTATTGATAGACTATTCGTTACCGCAAAACCTTCAAAATCCTTATGTCTTTCTGCCAACCTGGCGCCATTATACTCACTTATAAAAATACTTGGTACAATCGCGCCAGACACTGCATCGAATCCGGTAGGCGTAGCAAAACCATATCCCAAACCGTGAAAAACGGCTATGCCCCAATTGTCGACATAAATACCGATTGAATAGCTACCATTTGCAAACCACCGATTATGCCCAAATGTGAACTGGAACCCCATAGCAGCAGGGATGAAGGGACCATAAGCCCCTGCTCCTCTGGTAGGTGGACTATAAATCGTAACTGTTTGCAACCCTACGGCATTATAGACCCGTCCATTAGCAGCATAATAATAGGTTTGTCCATCACTCCCTACTACTATCTGTTGTGTCCCTACATAAGTAGCATCTTTCCCATACTTTCCGGTTGCTTCATCCTGTGAATTTACGGTTTCATCCCAAATCATTTGTCCGCCTGTGTTTACCCAGCCCGCAATTACTATCGGCATGCGAGTAGGCTCGCGCGCATTACGTTCTGTTCCTTCATCTATTTTACTGGATCCGGATCCACCAGGATTGAACGGAAAAATCCGACCTCCTCCACCTGGGGCCGATCCAGGATTTTTACGATAATCAGGTTCCTTAATTGGGGGCTGTTTTTCCATTTTAGTTGGATCAAACCAAACCAGGCCAGATGGATCGCTGTACCTGACCGGATTATCGCGGGTATATGCATATGGCGACACTCCATACTCCAACCTACTGAGCGGATCTATGGTATTCCAATGTCCTGTTTGTGCATCATACATCCGGGGGCCATAGTCGTGCCAATCCAGACCAGTACCATCAACCATTTCTTTACTTTGTAGCTCTTTAGCATTGAACTTATACTTATTTTCTTTATATACTGTTCCTTGCAATGCATTGCTACTGATTCCATTCATTGCCAGACCAAATGGATAATAATGTGTTTCTTCGACCAATGGCCCAGGGGTAGCGAATACCGTTACATCATCGAAATATACATCTTCCGGCGTTTCTGTGTTAGTATAAACATAAAAAAATCCATTTCTTTTCATCACCATTTTTGCTTCCTCTAATACCTGTAACTGATCGGGCTCTTCCTTTACCTGTTTTACACCACTGTTTTCATCCACCATTTTAAACTGATCATCGAACAACACATAACTAAGGTACGCTTTCATGCGGCCTGGCCTATTTTCCTCCGGATTTTTCTCTTTAAGATGCTGGTAATCCTTGTCTGAGAAATTACCGGTAAAAGAAGATATCCTGTCTGCATAAGCCGCGCCATGACCGTTTGTTGCTGTTGTACTACCGTTGACAAATGCTTGCGTCAGGGCATTCGCCATCGCCATAGGTGTAGACGACGACTTGTCGTTTTTCGGAATGCCTGACTTATAAAATGCTTTGGCGGAAATACTGATGGTGTCGCCTGCCATTACACGTAATACTATAGACGGTCCAATTTTGTGGCCATCTTGTTTGGCATTGAGACGCGCCACTTGTTTATTATCCTTGCCCTCTGCTGTAGGATACCCTGCTGGTTTTGCAACACGTGTCTGATCCACATTACTAAAAAGTATACCCTCTTTTGCTGCATTGGCGGTTTCCATAGTAGCTACATAAGTACCGGCAACAGGATTTTCTGACAATACTGTACGGACATTACTCAGATGATCTTTAAGAAAATAATCAAACGCATACTGCGGTGGTTGTCCAGTCAAATAAATCAACCTAACCTTTCCTTCTTCGTGAGGGAAAAACTCAAGGGTATCATTATTATATACTGCACCATTTATATAATCAGTGATAGTTTTTTTAACACTGCTTCCTGTATTATCTGTTATGATCTTTTGCAATTTGTCACCCGCAGCGTTGTATAAGTATTCTATTGTTCCTTTGTTCGCTGCAAACGTAATTTTATCCGGTAAATCAAGATGGTTATAAGTTATCTGCGTAATGGATTTATTATTATCAACCGTTAAATTACCATTGGCATCATACAAATAATCCGCAGTACCGCTATTCTTATTCCCTGTATTATTTAGTACCGGTTCGTGAAAGTCTCCCAGCATGCTATTAGCATTGTTATTATCATCATACACATATTTCAGCTGGTTGCTGTTGTCCAGATAGCTATAATGGAGGTTATCAATAGTTGCCACCTGAGTGGCAACCAACCCGTTCTGTAGCATCGCAATTATATTTCCATTGGGATCATAAGCAGAAGACGGATTAATACCATCACCCATCCTGACACTATAGTCAACGGCTTTATTCCAACCGCTGCCGGCATTGGTCTGAAAATCAGCCAGCATCAAACGACTTTCATTGTCATAGTTAAAATTGTACTGGTATTGGTTTCCACTACCTCTCCATGTGACACCGGTAATGTCACCATTGTAGGCGGCCTTACTGTAAGAGGTTCCTGAAACAGCGGAGGTGATTTTATCATAGGCCAGTTCATATCCAAAGTAGCCAGCAACTTGTCTATTGACGTAATCCTTATTAACCCCGGTAAGCCATCCACGGATGTTATAGCTGATATTCTCGGTATTGATGGCATTTCCGACTACTTTGACAACATGTTGACCAAGGGCATTATAAGTGAAAGTTTGAATGGGTCTGGCGGCACTTTCTCCATTTATCTTTTTCTTTGTGGTCAGTAGCCGTCCCATGATGTCATAACTTTTAATCGTGAGCACTCTGGTATCAGGAGTGATACCAGACCACAAATTATTGGTGTGTGCAAAAGAGCTTAACAATTTACCGCTGAAATCGTACCTGTTGGTGAGGATATCCACCCCGCCAGATTTATTATCTGTGAGCTGTTGGAGTAATCTCCCATTGTTATCGTAATAGAGTGTAGCTGTTTGCCATTGATCTGTTCCTAATATCCGTACGCGAGAGCCCGTAGCTACGCCCCTGGTCATATTGGTAGCTGTAGTTACTATCTGAGGGCTGACAGGATTATCACCACTTTCTAGTGTGCTGAACTCAGCTGAGCGCAAGCTCTGTTTGCCAGGGAAATTATAATCGTCATAATAGTTATAAATAAGTGCATCTAATTCACTGCTGGCAATACTTGGTAAAGACATACTTATCGGCATAGTGATCGTGACGCTGCCGGCTGCCAGTTGCGTTTCAAATTCGCCGAGGTTACTGTCGAAACCTGGAGTAAACGTGACACTATTAGATGCCTGATAAACGGAACGTCCATCATGTGATGCAACTGTCAGATCCTCAATAACAGGAACGGTTTGCGTAATAGTGGTGCTGGCAGTCGCGCTATTCATGGCTGTCTGCAGATCCTGACGGCTGATATTCTTCTTATAAAAGGCCGTCATCACTTTTCTGTTTTGATCATCATAAAACATGGCGAGCCATTTATTGTTCAGCTTCATATTACCATCCTGTAAAAATATCTGGCGATCCCGGTTGTCATATACCATAGATAACGGATCTGCACCCGGTGCTTTTTTCAAAATCATCCGCGATTTTGCATCATACTGGTATTGATAGCAAAGACCATTCATTATCATACTGGTGATCGTCCAGGAGCTTTTAATTGCTTCTACTGCTTTGGGTGTTATCACTACACGGAGATGTCCCAGTTCATCATAAACGTAGTAGGTACATATCCAGCCATTGTGATTAACACCCAGGCTTGCGGTTACAGCCAATTGTGTTTTGGAGAGAATTTTCTGTCCTTTTTTATTAAGATAGTCAATGGTTTGTAATCCATGTTCATCAAGGGTTATATTTTTGGCGAGTGTACCTGCTGCGTATATCTTATTGGATAGGGGTATAGGAAGCGTGCCGGAAGGAATATTCCATATGCGAACTTCATCGGCAGCGGTGTTTACCTGATATTTGTTGTTAATACCGCGGTTACTACCTACCCATGAGCTTCCTGGCGCATAAGAGGCGAGTGGTCTACTCAGGGGAGAAGATTCATAAGTAGTTTTAGCATACGCCGGCTCACCGGGGAATAACCCCTGATAAAAGTTTTCCTGATCCGACTTTGCGGAAATTTTGTAGTTCCCATTGCTGACTGATGCCCTGGTATCATTATCATTGTAGGTATACGGCAGGTATTCTTTCTCTATTCTACCGTATGTATCGTACTCCTTAAAGGTTACGAGGTCTTTTCCTTTCCCATTGCCACCCTGGACAACACGTTGTGTTTCACGCCCCAGACCGTCATAAAATGTAGTATTCTTCTGTTTGCTCCCGGTCGTTAATGCATTTACAGCTGCTATGGTCAGTGCTCCGGAAGCAGTAACATTATTGGTGATAACATATGTTCGATCCGCAGCAATAAAGTTCTCTGGAAATGTATTGAAAAGTAAAATATTAGAATAAGCGATTACACCTCCACAGGTCACCTGTCGTCTTATATACATATTAGTAGTGAAAGAGGGAGCCGCTGAAGGGTAGTCTGCGCCGGTGCCTATGTTTTGCCAGGTAGTCCCATTTACGGATTGTTCCCACAGATACTGATATAAAGATGGATCACATTTACCTCCTGATGCAGGGGCTTGTGTAATTATTGGTTTTGTACCTGAAACAGCCACTGTATCGTCCGCATAAATATCACCAGCATTAAGGTCGTAGGTGGTAAAAGTCAATTCATTGGAACTGGCGCTATAACTACCGCAAATAGTCTCTCTCCTGATAATAATATTGGTATTAGTAACAACTGGTCCATTGGCAGGATAATCGACACCCGTGCCTATCAAGGTTTCTGTCCCCCCAGGTGTGGTTTTGTACCACCAGCGGTAACTAATGCCTGATACACCACATTGCCATCCGCCGCCTGGCTCCTGTGTTATATTCACCTTATTACCATAAGCTACCTGAGCGGAGTTATTGGCATAATAAATCTGTCCGCCACTTACTGGTTCATGTACATAGGATAATGAACCAACCTGTGTATATACAGTTGTACTGCCATAAGTCGTTTTTCTGCGGAGATAAATTGTCTTCTCAGTGGAAGATATCGGCGGTACCACACTCTGTTGATTGGCACCTGCAATGGATGTAAAGGGACCTCCTGCGTTGGTAGCAGACTCCCATTGAAAAACATAGTCACTTACATTACAGCTTCCACCTGTAGGATATGCAGCCATTACTACAGGCGGCTCAGCATCGGTATATGCCGTCGCGGGACTTACCTTTACCTCATTACCATCCGTTAGTGTAGCTGCTGTTGTGGATACAGTGATATTAACAGATCCGCTAGGTGCCCACAGCGAAATGGTACCCGAGGTAAAATTACTTTCATATATCACTCTTATCTGCAAAACGCCTGTAAGGCAATAAGATATGCCATTGATTTTTCCAGGTGCGCACCATTGCATCTGTGGCACATCTGATGACTGCCAGTTGCCTCCAGCAGTGTATATATATTCCTGTCCAGGGATAATACAATTTCTCGGCCCTGTGATAGTGATTTGCGCAAAGCCTTCCACGCCGCTGCTTATATAAAAAAATGTCAGGAGTAAAAATCTAAATATTCTCAGCATAAAAAATCATTAAAAGGAAAACAATTAGTTTTTCTGATGATATTCGTAAGACTCAATAATATTCCGGAAGGCATCTCTTTTTAGGAGGAGTCTCCCCCCACTATCATATTCATAGTAAACAATCGCTCCCAGAGGTGAACAGATAGAAGTAACACCTATGTTAGGGTCATATGTATAAGTAGTAATTTGTGCCTTATCAGGATATAACCTGAGCTCATCTATGATTACCGCTCCACTGACTTGTATGCTTGCAGTGCCTGCCGGTACTTTATGTTCATAAAAGGTCCAGCCGTTATTGACGCTCCCTACTGATGCCGTTGTCCCACTGATGGTGGCCGCACCGGATTTACTCCAATAAGTAATGATATGTATATTTCCAGTGGAAAGACCGTTAGCTGTTAAGGCCCCGCTACTAAGGTTGTAGGCGCGTTTTCCGGTAGGAGCTGTATTATCGTTCACAGGAGTACCAATAAAGTTCCAATTGCCTTTTCCGTCTGCTTCAAAGCTTGTATAGGCAACATCTGTAATTGCGGCATTTTTCACTTCTGCAACCGCCATTTTAGCACCATAGTCCCATATAATTGACACGGGTCCTGCATTTCTACTGGTGTATTGCAACAGGTTAGTATTATTGTCATAACTATCCATGCTAGCCAATGTACTATACCTACTGTCTGTACTCATCTGGCCACTACTGATGCCGGCCGGAACAAAATTAGTAATCGGTTCCTCCAATAATAACTCCATATGTTTATCCATTACAATGGCTTTATTGGATATTGCTTTATAAGTTGTAAGTTGTGCATCTGTTGTAACATTACCAGAGATTCCCTCAGTACCTGCTACATTGGATACTTTTTCAACGACAGCAGCCTGCATATTACGTGCAAGCATAGTGTCCATCACAGCATTACCTGTTTGCAAGGCAGCTCCGGTTAAAAAATCGGCTACGTACTTCCTGCTTTCTGTAGCAACATTACCTTTACTATCTATGGTAGTGGTACGGGTTACCTGCTGGTGTTTAATATTGTCATAATAATAATTCTCGGATACCGCGACCGATTTTGTTTGGTCATCTGAATCGTAACTCGTGGAAGTTCTGCTAATAGGATAATTATCATCTGACGATATTGAATAGTACGAATAAGTATAGCTGTACGAATCATGGTAATCTCCGCAGGCGCCATTGGGATTTCTTTCACCAAGACTAACATCGGAGGTATAGGTGCCACCAGATGACTCGTCAGAAATGATAGTCTTCCCCACTACAAACCCTACATTATTATACTGTTTTTCAGGAAACGCGGAATAGGTATAAACATCTTCTTGCACTTTATTGTAACTGCTACCTGTGTTAACGTACTGACTTTTTCTTAGCAGCTGTCCACGTGCATAAAAATAACTATTGATAATCGGAGTACCCGTCAGAGATGCAGTTTGTAAGGCATCTGGTCTATCAGAATAGTGATAGTCAATGCGTCCGATGTTGTTCAATTCATTTCCCATATATTCTGTAACATCGGAATATGCAACAGGTATTGCATCAAAGGGTTCAATGTCTATCACAGGGGAAGACACATAAGTGGTAATATTCCTGGTACCTGCCAGCACCGGGCATATAATGCCATCCACATGCAACAGAAAAGCACGACCTGTTTGAAAAGTACTGAAATAATAATTCTTAAGTGTGAAATTAGGACGAGCTGTAAGGTAATTATACGTTTTTGTGATAGGCTTGGAACGATAGCCTGCACTACTGGTTATTGACTTTACCCTCAGACCACCAGCCAGCTTAAACGCGCCATTCAATTGATATCTATTGGCTTCATAGATAAATGCTGAATATCCTCCCGTCGGAAAACTGATCTTCTTTAATACACATGCCTGCATATATTCATTATCACATTCCCTTCCATCCAATGTGGAACTACCGATCGTGATAGTACTTAAATTATATGGAACAGTCATCTGTGGAATAAGTGTACTGTTTGGCTTGCCATTGTAATATCCCCAGTAATCCTTTGATGCTGATGTATAGGCGGGCAGTACCTTATCAGTGTTATACTCAAATCTGTACTTTTCCAGAATATCGCCATTGCCTGCAATAATAGCAAGCGAATCGAGCTTCAGTCGTTTGGACATTACATCTGTGCCATTGATGAAATAACTGGTGTAAAACTGAATTGACTTAAGTAGCTTGAACTGTGCACTACTGTAATCATAGCTATATACTCTAATAGCATTCAAAGCATTACTCCCTGCTCTATAATCCTCACGGGGCGTAGTGGCCGACTCAAAAACTACTTTACCGTCGCGGTAGTTTATTTCCTGTAGCGTACGTTGGAAAATGGTACTCGTATTGTTAATCTGTGATTGCATGGTAGCACTGGGGCTAAACGCAGGATGAGCATTGTCATAATTATACACGTTATCTACTACTGTCCAAGTGTGCGTAAAATCAGGTATCTCACTCGTTGTCGCAGTGTTATACTTAAATGAAACAGTATCCCGTTTGCTTTGAGATATCATATTATCCAACAGCCACGCAGAAGTGTTGGAAAGACTGATGCCGCCGTTGGAATTAGATGTCGACTCCTTTGCTGTATTTCCAAAAAGGAAATTATTTCCGTTTTCATCTTTCATGGTAAAGTAGGAGAGATTTTTACTATCTGGTGTTATCACCACAGGGGAAAATGGAATCATCGCTACTTTATAATTATCTGTTCCGTCAAAGAAAAATTTACCAGAGTGATTATTACAGACATAAGAAAAAATATCTGGTTGTACATCATACTCTTTCCTTCTCACAGAACCAAGAAACATAATGCCTGCATTCGTCGTAGCATCTACATTAGCTGCAGATTGCAATTTTCCCTGGAGATAACCAAACAGATCTTCATCTGCCCGTCCCATGATTTTACGGGTAATCTGTCCGCCGGCAAATACTGTCCATCCTAGCCCTGCCCATCCGGCTTTTTCATTCACCTTAAAACCAGCTGCGTGGTAACTTAATGTGATGGGAACCTTAAAAGCACCTGCGGTTATCTCATATAAAGAAATACTTATATCCGGAATACCTGAAAATTGATTTACGGGATAATCTCCATATTTATCTATTGATGCCGCAGTCGGCGACTTAGGAAAGACAGTGGGTGCAAAATAATTACTAACTGTTTGTGCCCCGGAATGTACTGCCAACAAAACAAATATTCCAATAAGCGAAACAAGACTGGGTTTTATAAACAAAAATCTCATATGGTATAGGGTTATAAATCTCAATACTTTTAGCTACAAACTACAAATAGTATTTGTACTAATGAAAATAAAAGAACAAATATACCTTCACTTTCTTATTGCACTAATACTTAAATACTTATCTACATATTGAGTTTTTATACCGAAGTTATCTAGTTAAACTTCAATCATCCAGCCACGTCAAATCCTCGCTGTCCCAATATAAAGGGCTGGCATCAAAGAGGATCATCCATAAAGGCAGCTCCTTATAATTGAGGCGGCCATAGTTACATTTTGCGGCTACCTATTTTATTATCGACCGGAACCTCAAACTGTATTTGTGGTTTATCCGGTTAAAATTATATCAAAAAAAAAGCCGCTCCGGGTTTACGGAGCGGCTGCTATCTTTATAAAAAATCAGTTCTTTACATCATACAAAATTACAAACTCCACTCTCCTGTTCTTTGCCTTTCCTGCCTCTGTATTGTTGGTGGCAATAGGATCACGGTCCGACAGGCCCCAGGTAAACATACGGTCGTTGTTCACTTCAAAGCTGTTGAGCAATTGTTTAGCGCCTGTTGCGCGGCGTTCAGATAGCTCACGGTTGTATTCTGCCGTGCCGGTGTTATCCGTATGCCCGGTGATCAGGATCTTTGTTTTATTGTATTTGTTGAGCACATCTGCAAAATGTTTGAAGGTGGGCTTTACGCTTTCGTTCACCTGGTCGGAAGACGATGAAAACAGTACGTTGTTGGGGAAGATCACTTTCAGGCTGTCTTTGATGATACTTACTTCCGCATCATTCAACGTATTTTTCAGCTCTTCATACTGCTTGTTCATATAAGCATGCTGGCTGCTGCTTTTCCGGGAAGACGCGCAGGAAGCCATTACAACAATGGACACTATTGCCATCAGGCAATAACGTGAGGTCAATAACATTCTTTTCATATCCGCTGTATTAAGGTGCAAAGGTATGTAAAATAGCCATTATCAAGCTGTTGCATAAATAATCTCTAATATTTACAAAAACATATATGCGTTAATGTTATAACACTGTTACGGTAACACCTATACGGGGTATTGCGTAATTCTTTTTATCTTGGAGGGATATGAATACCATTCCTTTGATACAAAGCATGCTGGGATTGCTGGCGGGCATTGCGCTCATTGTGTTGCTCACTGCGCGCTTCCGGGTGCATGCTTTCTTTGCATTGCTGCTGGCCAGTGTGCTCACCGGTATCATTTTACAGTTGCCCGTAACGGAAATCCTCGGCAGTATTAAAAGCGGTATGGGGAATATTGTAGGCTCATTAGGATTGCTCATCATACTCGGCACTACGCTGGGGCTCATCCTGGAACATACCGGCAGCACTACCGTGCTGGCCAACTACGTACTGCGCCGTACCGGTACCGGCCGCTCTGCCCTGGCTATGAATATCATCGGCTACCTGGTAGGCATGCCCATTTTCTGCGACTCCGGTTTCATTGTATTAAGCGGACTAAATAAAGCGCTGGCCAAACGCTCCGGTATCTCCATGATTGTAATGGCATCTTCACTGGCCACCGGCCTGTATGCCGTTCATTGCCTGATGCCGCCGCACCCCGGCATTACTGCTGCCACCGGCACCATACATGCAGAAACAGGCAGGGTAATGCTGTATGGATTGCTCATTGCCATCCCGGCATCGGCAGCAGGCTACCTGTGGTCCATATTCGCCGGGCGACGCATAGCCGTTGACGTTAGTGACACAGCAGACGTTGCGGAAGAGGCACGCCGCGGTCCTTCTGTGCTGATGTCGGTACTTCCTATTGCTGTTCCTGTACTACTCATTGCCATCCGTTCCCTGAGCGGACTGGAATTAACACATCCGTCTCCTGCACTGCAGGTGATTTCTATACTAGGCATCCCCGAAGTAGCTATCAGCGTGGGTATCCTGCTGGCGCTATCCCAACTGAAAAATAATATGGACGCCATCCTGCAGGAAGGGGCTGAAAAAGCAGCAGGCATACTGGTGATTATTGGCGGCGGCGGCGCCTTTGGGGCTATTCTCGCCAAAGCGGATATCGGGAGCCATATTGCGCAGAACCAGTCTATCGCTACGCTGGGACTATTTCTTCCTTTCCTTATCACCGCGCTGCTGAAAACAGCGCAAGGTTCTTCTACTGTAGCAGTGATTGCCGCGGCCGCCATTGTACAACCGCTGCTGCCCGTAATGGGCCTGGATTCCGCCAATGGCCGTATCCTTTGTGTGCTGGCGATGGGCGCAGGGTCTATGATGATTTCACACACCAATGACGCTTACTTCTGGGTGATCTCTAAATTCTCCGGGCTGGAAATAAAAGATATGCTGCGGGTGTATAGTACGGGGACGGTAGTAATGGGGCTGGTGTCAGTGGGGTTGGTGTATTTATTGTCGCTGGTGCTGGCGGTGTAGTAATTGCTTACCACACCGCTGTTATATTTTTACCCTTCCAATGCCTGCTTCAAATCCGCCACAATATCCCCAACACTTTCCAGTCCTACACTAATCCGTATCAATCCATCAGAAATACCTGCTTTCTCCCTGTCTTCTTTCTTCATCCCGGAATGCGTCATAGAAGCCGGGTGGGATACCAATGTATCCACGGCGCCCAGTGATACAGCACGTAAGCACATCTGCAGCCGGTCAATAAAACGTACGGCGGCATCAAACCCATCTTTCAGTTCAAAGCTCATCACTGCACCGGGATGGCGCATTTGTTTGGCCGATAGTGCATAATCCGGATGGGAAGGGAGGCCGTTATAATTTACCTGCGCTACGGCGGGATGCGCATGCAGGAATTCCGCTACTGTTTGTGCATTGCTGCAATGTTGCTTCATGCGCAGTTCCAGTGTTTTGATGCCCTGGATCAGTAAAAAGGTATCGAACGGATTGGCGCAGCCACCAAGTAGCTTCGCTGTTTTATTGACTTTCGTTTGCATCAGGGGAATATCTTTTCCGATGAGCACACCGCCAATAGCGGTACCATGACCGTTCAGGAATTTGGTAGTGGAATGAAAAACGAAATCGGCGCCATAGCGGAACGGTTGCTGAAGATAGGGTGTAGCAAAGGTATTATCCACACTTACTTTTACACCGTGTGCAGCGGCTATTTTACAGATGTCCGCAATATCCACACAGCGCATAGATGGATTGGCGGGCGATTCGATATGAATCATTTTAATAGAGGGATCCTGTTTCAGCAGGGTAGCTACGGCAACAGTATCATGCAGGTCCGCAATCAGTGCCTTTACGCCGAATTGCGGCAGGAAATCGAACAGGAATTCATGCGTGCCGCCATAGAGGGAGTAATGCGTTAGAATGGTATTTCCGGCTACTACATTAGAGAGGAACATGCTGGCCATCGCCGATTGTCCGCTGGCGTGCAGCAGGGCTTTCAACTGCAGGGGCTCTCCATCTGCGGCGGTAATGCCAAAAGCTTCCAGGGCGGCGATCAGCTCTTCGGCCACTGTTACAGTGGGATTGCCAAAGCGGGAATAAATATAGCCGGGGGCGGTTCCTTTAAAACGGTCCATGCCCTGTTGTGCATCGTCGAATGTAAAGGTAGCAGTGGCGAAAACCGGCACCAGGTGGGCGTGTTCGGCCATATTGGATTGGGCTGCATGGATGGCTGCAGAGGCCATTTCAGTAAAACGCGGGTGATGACTCATGCTGTAAATTTATAGTTTCCGCGGGAAGAAAATAGATATGCAGCAAAGAAAGCGCTTGCAGGAAACCCCTAAATAGTATAATATTGACCATAGCTTATCATTTTTGCCACAAAATCCGGATCACGCTGTGAGTTTATCTGAGGACAGGATACTTTTTTCGAGAATTGCAAGTGGAGATGAAGCAGCTTTCCGTTTATTATACCACCGCTATAATGCAGTACTGGCGGGGTCTGTAAAGAAGCTGCTGAAGTCCGGCATGGCATCGGAGGAAGTATTACAGGAAGTATTCCTTAAAGTTTGGATGATGCGTCATACCCTGGAGAGCATTGAAAATCCGGGCGGATGGATGTATACCCTGGCGGCAAACTATTCCCTCTCTGCGCTAAGGAAACACGCCCGTGAAAAGCATCGCCAGGATGATATTGCCGACGATATGCCCGATGATGCCGATGTGCCGGCGGGCATCTACGCCAAAGAATTACAGGCATTGATCAGGCATGCCATAGAAAAATTACCTGCCTCCCGCAGGGAAGTTTTTATGATGAATACCCAGGAAGGCAAATCACGCAAAGAAATAGCCGATGCCCTGGACATCTCTGAAAACACCGTTAAAAACCAGCTGGTAACGGCCCGCAGATTCATCCGGGAATACCTGGAAAAACATACCGGCACACGACTTCCTATCCTGTTGATTATACTCCTGTCGAAGTTTTTTTAATTTTTTTCAGAGACGCATAGTACAGTGACAATATTTCAGCGTCTATCAGCAAAAGAAGGGTTTGTACCGTGGAAGCAAAAGAGTACTACAGGTTTTTATTGGAGCGTTACTACAACGGTTCCGCTACTGCGGCGGAAGAGGAAGAGCTGTTTGCCGCACTGCGCACTGGCGAAGATGAGGAAGACTGGACCGTCATGATCAGTGAACTGCACGCGGCTGCTCCTGCCGATCCGGCGTACAATCCCTCTTTATATGAGCAACAGGTAGATAGTATCCTGCAACAACCGGTAAGAAGTATGCGCCCGGTGATTCTGCGTTATGTTGCCGCTGCCGCCATTGCCTTACTGATAGGCGCCACCGGGTACTTTGCCTGGCAGCGGGTTTCCCGCAAAGCCGCTGCACCGATAGCTGCCGCCGCCGATGTAAAACCCGGCAAAAACGGCGCGGTGCTCACACTGGCCGATGGCAGCGAAGTAGTGCTGGACAGCCTGGGCAACGGCACCGTTACCACACAGCAGGGCACGCGCGTAATACTCAGCAATGGCCAGCTCTCTTATGATGCTGCCGGCACCGGCGCGGTGAGTCAGAATACCATGACCACGCCCCGCGGCCGCAAATTCAGGCTGCGCCTCCCCGATGGCACCAACGTATGGCTCAACGCTGCCAGCGCTATCAGCTACCCTACTGCCTTTACGGGCAACATCCGCAGCGTAACCCTCACCGGGGAAGCCTACTTTGAAGTTGCCGCCAACAAAAATCAACCATTCATTGTTCAACTCAGTAACGAAACCAGCATCCGGGTGCTGGGCACTCATTTCAACATTCATGCATACCCCGATGAAAATAATATCAGCACCACGCTCATGGAAGGCGCGGTAAGGGTGAATATACAGCAACAAACCAGTTTACTGAAGCCCGGCCAACAACTGGACATCAACAAAAAATCCGGCGCTACGGCCCTCAATAACCAGGTAGATACCCTCGCCATTATTGCGTGGAAAAACGATCTCCTGAATTTCCAGGATAAAAAGCTCACGACCGTTATCAGCATGATAGCACGCTGGTACGACATTGAAGTAGTGTACGAAACAACTCCTCCCGATATCACTTTTGTAGGGGAAATTGGCAGTGATGTAAATCTTTCCAGTGTATTGAACTTCCTGCGGGAATCCGGCGTACACTTCCGCCTCGAAAACAGGACGTTAATTATAGGAAAATAAATAGCTAATCATCAAAACAGAAAAAACAGTTATAGAAAAACAGTGAACAAAATTTAAGAGATCAGCCAATGAAGTTAGCGGGTAATAAAAAACCGGAAGTGATTCGACCCACCTCCGGTAAAAAGATTACAGCTATGCAAAACAGTTGAGTAATTCCGTACATCTATCTATTTACAAGCCTAATCATTACAAAGCTATGCAAAAAAATGCTCTTTGTAACCGGTTCCCCTATGCGCCAAAATCAGGAAAAGTGCATACCCGGAGCTGGTTTCCAACCAAAATGCTGTTAGTTATGAAACTGACGTTTTTATTACTTACCGTCGTTTTTCTGAATGTGAGCGCCACCGGGTACGCCCAGCTGATCACCTGGTCAGGCAAGAATGTACGCGTGGAAAAAATATTTTCCGTGATCCGTGTACAGTCCGGCTACACCGTAGTAGCCAGCAAAGACGTGCTGGACAAGGCCAACCCGGTGACCATGAAAGTGGAGAATGTCTCCATCCGGGAGTTCCTCGATCTCATGCTGAAAGATCAGCCACTGAAATATGTGATTGAAAACAAATCCATTTTCATTTCACCTAAACCCGCCGGTGACCGGGAAAACAATATCAGCGCCGCTCCCGCCACCGATGTGAAAGGTAAAGTAACCGACGAAGCAGGCAATCCTTTACCCGGTGTATCTGTAAGGGTAAAAGGAGCCACCCAGGGCGTAAGCACCGGCGCCGACGGCAGTTATTCACTTCATATCACTACAGAAGGACCACTGGTACTGCAATTTTCCTACCTGGGCATGATCCCGCAGGAAGTAAGCGTAACCGGCAGCGGCACTTTTAATATTGTGCTGAAAGCCTCTGTGGAACAACAAACCGAAGTAGTAGTGGTGGGCTACGGTACCAAAAAGAGAAGTGATGTTACCGGCTCCGTGTCTTCCGTACCAAAAGACCGGCTGAAAAACCTCCCGGTGACCAACGTATTGCAATCCATCCAGGGTACCACTCCCGGCGTGAACATCATCAGCAACAGCAGCAAGCCGGGTAGTTCTCCTGCGTTTTACCTGCGCGGACTTAAATCCATCAACGCCAGCAACGCCCCCCTCATTGTACTGGATGGAATTCCATTCAGCGGCAGTTATAACGACATCAATCCGAATGATGTGGAAGCAGTGGATATTCTGAAAGATGTATCTGCATCTGCCATCTACGGCGCCAGGGGCGCTAACGGCGTGATCATGATCACCACCAAGAAAGGCAAAACGGGCAAACCCGTAATTTCCTACAACGGATACGCCGGACCGGAATACCAGAGCAACACCGTAAAACAAATGAACGGCGAACAATACCGCACTAAAAACCACTGGTACAATATCCAGGCGGGACGCCCGGATGCACCGGATCTTCCTTACCTCACTGAACAAACGAATTATGCCAACGGTGTACCGGAAACAGACTGGCTCAAAGAAATCGCCCAACAGGGTTATATCCACAGCCATGAACTAAGCATTTCCGGTGGTACCGATCACGTAAAATACTATATCTCCGGCACCTACCTGAAAGAACAGGGGAACCTGAAAGGCTTCCAGTACAACCGTTCCAGCATCCGGGCCAACCTCGATGCCAACGTAACCTCCTGGCTGAAAGCAGGCGTAAACCTGTTCCTCGTAAATAATAACCAGGACGGCGGCAAAGTAACCCTGTTTGATGCCAATGCCCTCAGTCCGTATGGCTCTTTATACAATGCCGCCGGCGATTATGAAGTATATCCCATTGCGCCGCAAACACTGTATATGAGTCCGCTGATCAACCTGTACAACCCCGGCATCAACCGCGGCAAAAACATGACTGCCAGTGGTTATGCAGAAGTAGCCCCCACGTTCCTGAAAGGACTTAAATACCGGGTAAACGCTTCCTATGCTTTCCGCCCTTCCCGTACAGGCGATTACTACGGCCGGAAAATGGGCGATATGAAGGGAACTGCCAGCGTAGACAATGTTGAAAATAAACAATGGATCGTGGAAAACCTGCTGTCCTATGCCATCACGAAGAATAAGCATGCACTGGACTTTACCGCCCTTTACAGTGCCCAGCAGGATGAACAGTTTTTTTCACAACTGGATGCCAATACCTTTATCAATGATAACCTGGACTTCAACAATATGAAGGCCGCACAGGTACAGCAAACCACCACCGGATACAGCGCCAGCACCCTGTTATCGCAGATGTTCCGCGCCAACTACAACTACGACAGCCGCTACCTGCTCACCGCCACCATCCGCCGGGATGGGTACTCCGGTTTTGGCGCCAATAACAAATACGCTGTATTCCCTTCCGTAGCCGCCGGATGGAATATCCACAACGAAAAGTTCATGGCCGCCGCGCCGGTGATCTCCCAGCTGAAATTACGGGCCTCCTATGGAAAGTCGGGCAACCAGGCCATAGGCGCTTACCGCACGCTGTCGAGGCTCAGCACCGTGAACTATATTTATGACGGCGTTACCTCCATTGGCGTGATCCCTGATACATTGGGCAACAGCCGCCTGAAATGGGAAACCACCGCGGGTTTAAACGTGGGCATCGACTTTGCCCTCTGGAACAACCGTTTAAGCGGCAGCATTGAAGGCTACAGCACCCGTACCTCCGACCTCTTGCTGAGCAGGAAAATTCCTTCCGTCAATGGTTATACCTCCGTGTACGACAACATCGGCGAAACCGCCAATAAAGGACTGGAAATAATGCTGAACAGCCGCAATATCCAGTCGGGCGACTTTAGCTGGAATACCGGCTTTAATATCTCCTTTAATAAAAATAAAGTGGTAGCCCTTTACGGCGATAACAAAGATGATATCGGGAACAACCTGTTCATCGGGAAACCCATGCTGGGCATTTATGATTACACCATGACCGGTATCTGGCAGGAAGGAGAAGATGCTAAAATAGATCCGGGCGCCAAACCAGGGTATATCAAATTTGCGGATATTGATAACAGCGGAAAGATTGATGCGGCAGACCGCTCCTATCTTGGTACACAATTACCAAAATATATTGCGGGGCTCACCAACACCTTTACCTACAAAAATTTCGTGCTGAATATTTTCATACAGGATGTACATGGTTCCCTGCGTGCCAACAACATCCTTGATAACAGGGACCAGGCGGGCATTATTAACCTGCCGGCGGAAATTCCTTACTGGACTTCTGAAAACAAGATCAATACCAACCCGGCGTTGTTTTACACCAATCCGAAAGGATACAAATACGCGCAGGATGCTTCTTTCATCCGTATAAAGGATGTAACGCTCAGTTACAATTTCGACAAGAGCACTTTACAGCGGTACAAGATTTCCAACCTCACGGTATATATCAGCGGAAGAAACCTTGGCACGTTTACCAAATGGCAGGGCTATGATCCGGAAACATCCCCTTCTTCCATTACCTCCAGCAGCAGCCGTTTGAGCAACGGACAAGGAGCAGGGCAGCAGAGTTCAGACTTCTACCCGTTGAATACCACGGTGATCATGGGTGTAAATATCAGTTTATAATTTTAAAGAGATAAACAATGAAACACGCTAAATATATATACAGATTTGTACTGGCGGGTATGTCGCTGATGATGGTATCTTCCTGCAGCAAAAGCTTCCTGGATGAGGAGCTGAAATCCAGCTATGCGCCGGATAACACGCTGGTAGACCAACTGGGCTTTGAAGCCGCCAGCACCGGTATGCTGAGCATCATGCGTAACGATTACGGCAACACCCAGGGATTGCTCGCCACCTTTTATGTGGGTACCGATATGGCTATTACCGGCCAGCCCAACACCGTGCAGGCGCCCTATGAAAATTACCAGAACCTCAACTCACAAACCGGTTCATTAAGCACCATCTGGAACTGGGGATATAAACTGATCAACAGCGCCAACGTAATCATTGCAGCATCGGATAACCCGGCGGCACAGCTTACCGATGAGCAAAGGAAATTTTACAAGGCAGAAGCCAGCTTTTTCCGCGCTTATGCTTACAACCATCTTTCTATACTTTTTGGAGATGTACCACTGATCGTTGCCCCTGTAACCATACCACGCACGGATTACACGCGGGCAAAGGAAGCCGATGTGATAAACCAGATCATCGCGGATCTTACTTTTGCAGAAGCCAACCTGCCCGACCCTGCGCATGTGATCAAACAGGGACGGATCAATAAATTTGCCGCATCGCAGCTGCTCACAGAAGCATTGCTGCGCGCCAACAAACCTGCAGATGCAGAAGCCGCTGCCAAAAGGATCATCGACAGTAAGTTCTTTACGCTCATCACCGCACGTTACGGCGCTAAAGCACTGCAACCCGGCGATCCGTTTGCAGACATGTTCACCTATGGCAACATGCGCCGCAGCCAGGGCAATACAGAAGCCATCTGGGTAATAGAACAGAATTACAATGTAACCGGCGGCGGATCGGACTTTGATCAGCGCCGGCGTGAGTGGGGCCCTTTCTATGTTAACGTGGCAGGTATGAAGATCTGCGATTCGCTGGGAGGCCGCGGCATAGGCAGGATCAGGCCTACCAACTGGTGGACTTATCAACTGTATGACAGGGACGATATGCGTAACTCTTCTTACAACATCCGCCGCAACTACTATTACAACGATCCGGCTTCACCGAAATATGGCCAGCCGGTAATAGTGAGCGGGTTTGATACCATACAGAATATTTATGCACACACCACCAAGTGGTATGAATTCCAGCCACAGGATCTGCAGGGAGCGCAATCGTACAAAGACCGTATCCAGATGCGCCTTGGTGAAACCTACCTCCTGCTCGCGGAAGCGCAGCTGCTCCAGGGCCGTCCCGGCGATGCGGCTGCCAGCATCAACGTGATCCGCAACCGCGCCCACGCCAAAGAAGTACTGGCCGGCGAAGTAAACCTGGATTATATCCTCGATGAAAGAGCCCGTGAACTCACCGCAGAAGAACTGCGCAGGCTTACATTGGTAAGAACAAAAAAACTGGTGGAACGTGTCAAGAAATACAATCCTAAAGTAGCGCCTACCATCAACGACTATAACATTCACCTCCCCATCCCGCAATCTGAAATTGACGTGAATAAAGATGCAGTACTGACACAGAACACAGGCTACACGAAATAATCCGGCAAATGAATAAATATTGTATCATAACTTTCCTGAACGTACTCCTGTTTTTACAGGGGTACGCGCAGGAAGGACGAAAAGTAGTTCCCTTCAATGACGGCTGGACTTTCAGGAAAGGATCATTAAACACCCCGGCTGATACGGCCTGGGAAACCGTTAACATTCCGCATACATGGAACAACAGGGATATGCAGGAAGGAAAGAATTTCTATGCAGGTGAAGCCTGTTACCAGAAAACCTTTCCTGTGGATGCCGGCCTGAAAGGGAAAAGATTATTCCTCCGTTTCGATGGCGTGGGTTCGGTAGCACAACTGTATGTGAACAACCGCTTCATCGGCGAACACAAAGGCTCTTATGCCGCTTTCTGTTTTGAAATCACCCATTCGGTGAAGTACGGAGCAGAGAACACCATTGTGGTGAAAGCCAATAACACTGCACGCGAAGATGTATTGCCTATCAACAATTTCCTGTTTGGGATTTTCGGGGGAATTTACCGGCCGGTAAATCTTCTTATCACCAATGATATCAACATCACCACCACCGACTATGCCTCTCCCGGTATTTATATTACACAGGAAGAAGTAAGCGATCAAAAAGCCATAGTGGGCGTTACGGCAAAAATTGAAAATAAGCAACCGCATCATACTAACGTACAGGTACAAACGGAGATCCGCAACCGGCAGGGGAAACGTGTAGCCGTTACAGTTAAGGAAGTAAGTCTGAGTCCGCAGGGTGTTAATATTATCCGGCAGGAATTACCGGTGATACGTCCGCATCTGTGGAATGGATTAAAAGATCCGTATCTCTACTCCCTCACTACCTCCATCCTTATTAACGGGCATATCACGGATGCGGTTACACAGCCGCTGGGCTTACGCCGTTTTGAAATAGTAGCCGGCAAGGGCTGTTTCCTGAACGGGCAGCCTTATGCGATGCACGGTGTTACCCGTCACCAGGAATGGCAGGACTGCGGCAATGCGCTCTCCAATGCACAGCATAAAGCAGACCTGGACCTGATCCGGGAAATAGGCGCCACCACTATCCGCTTTGCACACTACCAGCAATCTGAATACCTGTATTCACAATGCGACAGCATGGGCTTTGTAATATGGGCAGAGATCCCTTTTGTGAATAACTTCTCCGTTAAAGAAAGTGAAAATGCCAGGCAACAGTTAACAGAACTGATCCGCCAGAACTTCAACCATCCTTCCATTTACGTATGGGGCATGCACAATGAAGTATATTCCAAAACACCGGACGAATATGTAGCCGTGCTTACCCGGCAGCTGAACGACCTTGCCAAAACCGAAGATCCCGACAGGTACACGGTAGCGGTAAGCGGCTATGGCGAAATGACGCGCCCGGCCAACCTGGCAGCCGACATACAAGGCATGAACCGCTACTTCGGCTGGTATGAAGGTAAAATCGGGGACATAGGAAAATGGGTGTCCGGGCTGGAGAAAAATTACCCCGGTTATAACCTGATGCTTGCAGAATACGGCGCCGATGGAAATATTGATCAGCATACCGATAGCCTCAACACGCACTTTGACCCGGTAAACGGGCAGTTTTTTCCGGAAACTTATCAAACTGCCACACACGTACAACAGTGGGCAGTGATAGAAAAGCATCCCTATATTGCAGCTTCGTATTTATGGAATATGTTTGAGTTTGCCGTACCCATGTGGAACCGCGGAGGCGTAAATGCGCGCAACCTGAAAGGACTCATTACCTACGACCGTAAACAAAAAAAAGACGCTTTCTATTGGTACAAGGCCAACTGGAATCCTGCGCCCATGATCTATATTGCGGAGCGGCGGAATAACACGCGCCAACCCGAACGGGCACACGCAGAAGTGTTCAGCAACCTGGAAAAAGTAACGCTCACGCTGAACAACGGTACGCCTGTTACCGGCCGCACAGGCGCCAACAGTAAAGATTTTATTTTTGATAACCTTACCCTGAAGCCAGGTGTGAACACCCTCACAGCTTCCGGCGTATCTAACGGTAAAGTATACACGGATACAATTACCTGGACCCATTAAAAGAGGAACATGAAAAAATACTGTATAGCCGCCGCGTTGCTCATCGCACAACTGCACAGCAGTGCGCAAAACAATCCTGTTAAAGACACCATCGCCCTGCGGCACGGCGCGCACCGCAGCGGCAACAGAACCGATGCCGATATGGCCCGGTGGCGCTCTCTTCGCCTGGGACAATTCATCCACTGGGGTCTCTATGCCATCCCCGGCGGTGAGTGGAACGGGAAAACCTATAACGGCGCCGCGGAGTGGATCCGCTCCTGGAAAGAGATGCCACGCACCGACTACGACAACTTATACAAACAGTTTAACCCGGTGAACTATCGCCCGGAACAATGGGCGCAATATGCAAAAGATATGGGCGCGGGGTATATGATCATCACCACCAAACACCATGATGGCTTTTGCCTGTGGCCCAGCAAGTATACCCGTTATACGGTAGCTGCCTCGCCTTATAAAAAAGATATCATCGGACCAATGGTAGATGCCTATAATAAAAAAGGCATCGACGTATATCTTTACTTTTCTATCATCGACTGGAACCACCCCGACTGGCGCGCCTCGCTCAAAACACCGGCCGACAGCCTTGCCTATAACCGCTTCAAAGTATTTGTGAAGAACCAGCTAAAGGAGTTACTGGTGAAATACCCTACCGTAAAAGGGTTCTGGTTTGATGGCACCTGGGATGATTCCTGGAAAAATGATGGCGCCTTTTCCGATGAACTGGAACAATACCTCCAACAGCTGCACCCCGGCCTGATCATTGGCAGCCGCTTACGCGCAGATGAAAAAGGCGTGCGGCATTTTGATTCCAACAACCATTTAATGGGCGATTACGAACAGGGCTGGGAACGCAAGCTGCCGGAGAAATATACAGACATTCACGGCAACGACTGGGAAGGCGTGATGACCATCCCCGAGAACCAGTGGGGATATTGCGCCAAATGGACAGGACATATCAAATCATCGAACGAGCTGATAGAGATGCTGGTAAAATCCGCTTCTCTCGGCGGCAACTTCGTGATCAATTTTGGTCCTAAAGCAGATGGCACTTTCCGTAGTGAAGAAACACAGCGTATGCAGGAAATTGGCAACTGGATGAAAGTAAACGGCGCCGCTGTTTATGGCGGTGGCTATGCTGGCTTTGACAAACAGGACTGGGGTTATTATATCCGCAAAAACGGAACCGACAGCGTTTATATGGTGGTGTGCAATGTGCCGGTATCCGGCAACCTCCGGGTGAAGTTACCAGCGCGCACTACCCTGCTGAAAGCCTCGCCGGTAGCGCAACCTGCGGCGGCAATAACTCCGGAGTCGATTGGAAGGAATGAATATTTTATCCAGGTGGGGAATGCGCCACATGCAGCGCCTTTCGTGATCCTGTTGCAAACCGGCAACGCAGGTGCGGAGAATGGGTTGTTTGAAAAAGCAAAAACTTAATGCGGCGCGAAGGTTGTCTTTCTCCAGATTAAACTGATTAGGCTGATTACATTGATTTTATTTTTTGGGAAGATGAAAATGACAACAGCATTTTCATCTTCCCAATCTTTTTTTATTTAAATGGTAGGAATAGTACCGCCATCAATGATGTATTCTGTGCCGCTTAAATACGCCGCACGCGGGGATACGAGGAAGCCCACAAATTCGGCTACCTCTTCCGGTTTGGCGGGACGCCCCATAGGAATGCCACCCAGGAACTGCATGAGTTGCTGTAAGGCATCGTTGAAGCTGCTGCCAGCAGGCTGGTTTGAAGAATGGCGTCCCAGTGATGATCTGTTAGTACTTCAAAGCCGCCACCGGGCGTTTCGGAGCCGCCCATGTTATTAACGAGGATGTCTACCCCGCCATAGTTTTCCTTTATTTCGTTTGCCACCGTAGTAGTGCCTGCCGGGGTGCTCAGATCAGCGCCTATAAAATGAAACGCCGGGTCAGTATCTGCGGGCTTTGTTCTGGCTGTGATAATCACTTTTGCGCCGGCATTGGCCAGTCGTGTTGCTATGGCTTTTCCTGCACCTTTTGTACCGCCTGTTACCAGGGCTGTTTTACCGGATAGCTCGTTATCAAAACTTAATCTTGGTTCCATCTGTTATTATTATTTTCAGCAAAAATCCGTCAATCAACCTTGCCTGACAATAACGGAAAAACGATTCGCATAGAGTGGAATTTATCCCTATAGCCTGTTTAAGAACAATAAAGTACTTTTGAATCATGTATGTAAAAAAACTACCCATTACGCTGAATTGCGGTCTCGACCTCGTAGGGGAAGTGCTCTACGGTAAATGGAAAGTACGCCTGCTGTATTTCATCCATGAAGGGCATAAGCGCCCGAGTGAGCTACAGCGGCAGATTCCGGATGCTACGCGCCGGGTATTGAACATCCAGCTCAATGAAATGGAAAAGCATGGGCTGGTGTCGAAAGTAGTATTTGCACAGGCGCCGCCAAAGGTGGAATATAGTCTTACAGCGCTGGGCGCATCCCTCATTCCAGTAATAAAAACATTGGGAGAATGGGCAGATGAGCATGAAGAAGAATTGAAAGAAGCGATCCTGCAGGAGGATTAACTTTTTCCTACCTTCGGAAAAAAAAGGTTATGATAGCATTCTTAGGCATGGGCCTCCTGGGGTCAAATTTCGTGAGGGCATTGATTGGCAAGGGTGAACAGGTACAGGTGTGGAACCGCACTGCTTCAAAAGCCACAGCGCTGGAAGTATACGGCGCCAAAGCATTTCCTGATGTAACCGCTGCTGTGCATGGTGCAAACCGCATTCATCTTACCTTAAAAGATGATCATACTGTAAATGAAGTATTGGCCGCCGCCGCCGAAGGGCTCCAACCAGGCGCAGTAATCATTGATCATACTACCACTTCCGCCGAAGGCGCAGTAGCCAGAACAAAAGAATGGAAGGAACGTGGATTCACCTACCTGCATGCACCGGTATTTATGGGTCCGGCAAATGCGCTGGATAGTACCGGTTATATGCTGGTTTCCGGCGATCAGGCGGTGATTGGTGCATGGGAGCCCGCGCTCTCCAAAATGACCGGAAAGGTGATCAATTTCGGGGATACCACCGGTAAGGCCGCCGGCATGAAACTCATCGGGAACAGCTTCCTCGTGGGGCTCACCGCCGGACTCGCAGATACCCTGTCGCTGGCTAAAGCGCTGGCAATTCCGCTGAGCGATGTCAGTACCCTCTTTAACTCCTGGAACCCCGGAGGAGCATTGCCCGCACGTTTACAACGCATGACTTCCGGCAACTACAGCAGCCCTTCCTGGGAACTGAGCATGGCGCGCAAGGATACGCAGCTGTTTATGGACGCGGCAAATAAAAGCGATGTGAAACTGGCAGTATTGCCGGCCATTGCCGCAGAAATGGACCGGTGGATTGAAAAGGGCCACGGCAGCGACGACTGGACCGTGATAGGAAAGGATTCCATCTGAATAAAAAACTAAAAATAAAAAAGCGGGCATTTCACATATGAAATGCCCGCTTTTTATTGTGATAGATTATCAGTCTTGTTTTAATACCACCTTATAGTTAGCAGGTACAAATGTTTCTGCTGTTGGCGATGTAATCACCTGCAGGTTCATACTGCCGGAAGCCGGCGCAATGATTTTATAATGGATCTCTGCTTCGCCTGCTTCTGTAAAAACAATACTGGTTACTTTAACCGAATAACCGGACGTAGGCTGGTTTTCCGCAGTGATCACCACACTGTTTACTTTATCATTCACCGGTGTAGAAGTAAAGCTGGCGGCTTCCTTTCCGCTGTGTTCTACGGCTGCGCTTTTATGCGACTGGATAAAGGCGGCGGCCTTCTTCACCATTTTTGACGCTTCTGTTTTGGTGATATACGCCTTTGGACGGTAGTTACCATTTTCCAGTGCCACCACATTAAACTTGATCAATGTTTGCACGGCATTCATACCGCCGCTTACAAAAGACTTTTCATCCTTGATGTTAATAAACATCATATTCACGGGGTACTGGCCGGTCGACTGAATAGCGTCGTACAGTGCCAGGGCAAACTGTTCGCGGGTAGCCGGCGATTCCGGGTTTACATCGCGCAGCGACTCCACGCCGTTAAACGCCGCAATGATAAGTGAAGGCGCGTACGATGCTTTATCGTTCGCCTTTTTAAAATAATCGGTGGCTTTGGGCGCTTTGATAAAACGGACATTGTCGATGTTCAGACCGAGTCCTTTTACAATAAGATCGATACCGTTGCCGATAGAGATCCTTGACTGGGGTTTTGGAGCCGGAAATTCCGTATCAGCTTTGCCTTTGCTGTGCACATCCTGTGGATGCAGGGTCAAAAGGAATAACGGTAATGCTACTGCCGTGTATAGATTCATAAAACAGGTGTTTAACGTATTGCGAAAGTAGGCATTTGTAACAAGATGTCATGAGCGGGTGTGACAATTATTCCTCAACTGTGTAATAATACCTCCTAATAAATAATCCTGAAGGTGAGGTTAATCCTTGGTTGCAGGGGCCGGACCGATTTCGGGATGCGGTGTTCCCAATGGTGCTGCAGATCCCCTTTCATGATTAATAAGGAGCCGTTGCCTAATTTGAGGGAATACTTCTGCTGATGATCTTTCTTATTCCGGAAATCAAAGCTCCTCGCCTGCCCCAGGCTCAGGGAGGCGATGTTGGGATGCTGGCCCAGTTCTTTTTCATTGTCGCTGTGCCAGGCTACGGAATCATTTCCATCCCGGTAGTAATTCAGCAATACGCTGTTAAAATGCATATGTGTAAAGGCTTCCACCTTTTCCCGCAGCACACTCAGCGCAGGCGTCCAGGGCAATGGGTGTAATTGTTTCTCCGACAGCCGGTAGCTTTTCTGCGCATCGCCATACCAGGCCGTGAGCCGCGGGGTAAGCAATACTTTGTCTTTGATGGTGAGCGTGGTTTGTTTCCACGGCGCCGTGGCTATCAGCTCGTTCATAAGTGCCAGCGCAGGCCCTGCCTCCAGGAAATGAGGATAGTATTCCAGGAGGTTCTCCGGGAAGCGCAGGCTTTCGTTGTCATCAAAAAAACTTAACTGCGACATATATACGGCACATAATTTAGTAAAACTACTATAGATAAATTTACATCAATTTTATGCCAGAAGGACCTTCTATAGTTATACTGAAAGAAGAAGCAGCCCGCTTTACCGGGAAGAAGGTGATCACCGCCTCCGGCAATTCCAAAACAATTGATTTCAACCGGATGACGGGGAAAAAGATCCTTGCCTTTAAAAGCTGGGGAAAGCATTTCCTGATCTGTTTCCCCGGCTTTACAGTCCGAATCCACTTCCTGATGTTTGGCACTTACCGGATCAATGAAACCAAAGATATGCCTGCCCGTTTGCATCTGCAGTTTGCCAGCGGAGAACTGAATTTTTATACTTCTTCCATCAGGATCATAGATGAGCCATTGGATGAAGTATACGACTGGAGCGCCGACGTGCTGAATGAAAACTGGAATGCTTCAAAGGCAATGGCTAAACTTAAAAAGATACCCGATGCATTGGTTTGTGATGCCCTGCTGAACCAGGATATTTTTGCCGGCGTAGGGAACATTATCAAGAATGAAGTGTTGTTCCGCATCCGCGTGCATCCGCAAAGTTTGGTGGGAAAGCTGCCGCTGAAGAAGAAAAAGGAACTCGTGCGCGAAGCCGTGCAATACAGCTACGACTTTCTTGCATGGAAGAAAGCATTTGTACTGAAAAAGCACTGGCTCGCACATACGAAAACGATTTGTCCGCGTTGTGAGATTCCGCTCATCAAAGCCTATCTGGGTAAAACCAACCGGCGGAGCTTTTTCTGCAACAACTGCCAGATACACTATGAGTAGATTACTTCGCCCCGTTCAGCAACTGAAACGCTTTGTACGCCCCATTGTGTAAAATAGTGAGATGTGTTTCATCCGGCAGTGGTACATAATGAACACGTATCCCGGGATTAGCCTTCAGTACATCACCCAGCTGACGGGCAGGTTCTTCCATCATTTTTCCTTCTTTACCTACGGTAAGAAAAACGTTGGCCTGTGCGCTACCTGCGGTAGCCAGTAGCTTCCCGGCTTGTTTCAATAGTGACTCCTGGTCCCACCATAAGCTTGGACTTACAATGATATAGTTATTAAACATTGCCGGGTGTTTGAGTAATATTTCGGTAGCCAGCAATCCGCCGAGTGATTGTCCGACGAGGGTGGTAGTATCGTTGGTGCGGAAGTGTTGTTGTACGTATGGCTTCAGTTCTGTATCCAGGAAGCGGATAAACTTTTCCGAGCCGCCTGTAGTGGGATAATCGGCTTTATCTTTTTTCACGGTGGTGGGGAAGGTGAAGTCGTGCTTCCGGTCTTTGTTGGCGATGCCTACCAGGATAGTGGGCGGCATATGCTGGATCATGGTCAGGAACTGCATTACGCCGGCGATATGGATAAAGTCCTCGTTGGCAGATCCATCCAACAGGTACACCACCGGGTAGCGGGCGTTTACAGCCTGTGCATATCCATCGGGAAGATATACATTCAGGGTGCGTGTTTCATTCAATACAGCGGAAGACAGCTGGTGTGTTTCGCCTAAGGTAAAAGGAGTGGTTTGTGCCTTTGATGTGTTGATTCCTAAAATTCCAAGTAACAGGATTGCCAGTATACGATTCATCTTTTTCTTTCAAACATAAGAAAATATAGAGAGACATTTTATAGAAAGAATGAGTCAACCGGGATAACTACCCGTATAAAATAAGTATATTTTGGCGTTTCATTATGCCACGCTACAAATCATTTATGAAACGTTTTGCTATAGCTTCCACGATATTGTTGGGTCTTACTTTACAGGCAGCGGCACAGGGAAAAAAGAATACAGCGCCTGTGCCGCATTATTACGGCAACCGGGCTCCCCTCCATCCCAAACCTTACTCCATGCTCCCGTTGGGCGCTATTACGCCACAGGGATGGCTGCGCACCGTACTGGTGCAGCAAAAGAATGGCGCTACCGGTGAGCTGGATAAATTGTACCCGCTGGTAATGAACCAGCGGAACGGATGGCTGGGCGGCGATGGAGACCAGTGGGAACGCGGTCCTTACTGGATCGATGGACTCCTGCCGCTGGCTTATCTTCTGAAAGATGAGGCGTTGATTGCCAAGGTAAAACCCTGGGTGGAATGGTCCATCAAAAGCCAGCAACCCGATGGTTATTTTGGACCGGCGAAAGACTATCCCTATGAAGCGGGGATTCAAAGGGATAACAGCCGCGACTGGTGGCCCAAGATGGTGATGCTGAAAGTACTGAAGCAATACTACGACGCTACTGCCGATCCGCGGATCATTACGCTCATGACCAACTACTTCCGCTACCAGCTGAAAGAGCTGCCGCAAAAGCCGCTGGATCACTGGACTTTCTGGGCAAAGTACCGCGCCGGCGATAACCTGATGGTAGTATACTGGCTATATAATATTACGGGAGATGCGTTCCTGCTGGACCTTGCAGCCCTGCTCCATAAACAAACCTTCGACTATGCCGGTGCATTTATGCATACCAACCTGTTATCTACCACAGGCAGCATTCACGGCGTAAACCTTGCACAGGGCATCAAAGAACCTATGATCTATTTCCAGCAGCACCCCGATACGTTATACCCGCAGGCCACCGCCAAAGGGTTTGATGACCTCCGTACATTCAATGGGATGGCGAATGGTCTTTATGGTGGTGATGAATCCCTGCATGGCAACAACCCCACGCAGGGATCGGAGCTGTGCACGGCCGTAGAGATGATGTTTTCGCTGGAAAGTATCCTGGAAATAAGCGGCGACGTAAGGTATGCCGATCAGCTGGAGAAGATTGCCTTTAATGTATTGCCTTCGCAGATCACGGAAGACTTTATGAGCCGGCAGTATTTCCAGCAGGCCAACCAGGTGATGGCTACGCGGCATATCCGCAACTTTGATATGAACCACAGCGGTACGGATCTTTGTTATGGGTTGTTGTCCGGTTATCCTTGCTGCACATCCAATATGCACCAGGGCTGGCCCAAGTTTGCGCAAAACCTCTGGTATGCCACCGCCGACAGTGGCGTGGCAGCTTTAGTATATGCCCCCAGCGAAGTGAAAATATATGTAGCCGGGCAAACACCTGTTACGGTGAAGGAGGTAACCAATTACCCGTTTGAAGAAGCGGTTACGTTTACGGTTAACGCACCTAAAAAAGTAAGCTTTCCTTTTCACCTGCGGATACCTGCGTGGTGTAAGAAAGGGATTATAAAGATCAACGGTAAAGTATGGCAGGAGGCCGCAGGTAACCAGGTAGTGAAAGTGGAAAGAACCTGGCAGCCGGGTGACGTAATGGAGCTGGCGTTGCCGATGCATATCTACCAGCAACGCTGGTTTGAAAATTCGATATCGGTAGAACGCGGTCCGGTTACCTATGCGCTGAAGATAGGCGAAGAAGTAACTGCCGTAAAAAATGATAAGGACCCGGTGGAATATGGCGCCGGTTACCTGGAAGTGCGCCCCGCTACTCCGTGGAACTATGCGCTGATAGCCACTCCTGATGATAAGCTGGCGGCACATTACCAGGTAGTGCAACATGGTAATAAAACCGGCTGGCCGTGGAATCCCGGGCAGGTACCCATCTCCCTTAAAACAAGGGCAAAAAGGATTCCTTCCTGGCAGTTATACAATGAGATGACCGGCCCCATTCCGTATAGTATTACCTATGGTATGGAAACAGGCGAAGAAGAAGAGATTACATTGGTGCCTTTTGGAAGTACTAAGTTGCGGATTTCACAATTCCCGGTGGTGAATGGCCATTAAGGGTACTAAACAGTGGCGGAGGATTAGGCGAGGGGTCGCTTAGGACACGCCAAATGCGTGCAGAAAAGGTGGACTTGATGCGGTGATCAGATGCTATTGTGATGGTCTTTCGCTTCGTGGGGGCGGGTGCGGCTACGGCTATGATATCCGCTGCCATGGAGCGTTTGTTCTGTATGGCATAGGTACCGTTGAAAGGCTGCACCTGTAATATTACCAGTAGCGATCCTTTTCCGGGAACGGCTGTTTCCAGTTCCATGCCGTTGAAGGGCTGGCTCAGATCAATGGTAGCTGTGGCAGTATGCACATTTTCGATACAACGTTCCTTGAAGCAGAGCCGTACCGCAACGAGTTTTACAACCAGGTGGGTGGCTGTTTCCTGTGATGGAATTATTTGTGCAGGTATTTGCAGGGTGTTGTGCTGCATAACCGGTTGTTCCGGGAAGAAATATTCCAGGCCGCAATGCCGGTTAAACCGGAATCCTTTGATGGCCTTCAGATGTTCACGCCCTGCCGGAATAAGTGTTTTGTTCAGGCGGTTCACCAATGCCCCATCGGACCTGATATCCAGGTGAGGGGAAATAGCGTGCCGGATCAGTTTACCTTTCCTGCTGGCTATGCCAAAATGCTGTGCTGCCTTGCGGGTAGCGGAAGTTTGCCGGACTGTTTCCGGCATGGTACGAATGAAGTAGGATCCGTTTCGCCTGTAGCCGATAATATTACCGAGCCTGCCGGTGAACTGGAGTATCCCGGTTTGTTTTGCCATGTGGGTTAACTTTTCCTGAAATTACGATAATCCGGAAAAAAAACCGTCTCCCTACTTTTTAAAATTATTTATTTTTCTGTTGCAGTTTTGTTTGCAGTCCTGTTTTGAGGTTTAGTTCCACTTCCTGTTTTGTTTCTGCTAAAACAAACAGGCTGCGGATCTTATAGATATTATCCAGCTTGGATAATTTGGTGAAATTAAATACTTCATAGGCTTCCATGTCGGCGATGAGTACTTTCAGGAGGTAGTCGAACTGCCCGTTCATTTTATAACACTCCATTACTTCGGGGAAGGTATTGATCTTCTGTTCAAACTCCGGAAACCGGTCCTGGCCATGCTCTTTGAGGGTGATGCTGGTCCAGGCCACGAGATTTTTGCCCAGTTTATTTTTATTAAGTACGGCGATATAGCGTAAAATATACCCCTCTGCTTCCAGGCGTTTCACTCTTTCAAATATGGAAGTAACTGACTTACCCAACCTGGCGGCAATCTCTTTATTTGTGGTCCTGGCGTCCTCCTGCAATATGTCCATTATACACATATCAATCTGGTCAGGTATAAAATTCATGGGCCGATTTTTTATCAAAAATAATGATACTGCTACTGATTTGATGAAAAAAAATCGGAGGTATCCCCTTTTTTTAGATTTGTTTTCGCTTTTATCCGGGTTGCCGTTATTCCATTTCCGCATGATCTAATTTGGTGTCATAGAAATCTAACCACGTTTTGGGAGACAAAAAACCGTCCTTCCATATTATTATTCACTAAACTCATTTTTACATGAGAGAAAGTATTGTACTGCCGCTCCACGCGGTGGGCATGGATGCTATTGCCTTAGTTGGCGGTAAATCGGCCTCGCTGGGTGAGATGATTGCCAACTTATCGGAAGCAGGCGTAGCGGTTCCTTCCGGGTTTGCCATCACCACCAAAGCATACTATGATTTTATGAAGCAAAGCGGGCTCGAACAATTTATTGCAGAGCAGGTGGCCACAGTAGACTACAGTGACATCATCACCCTGCGCAGGGCGGGTCAGAAAATACGGCAGGCTATCAGCAGCACCCGTTTTCCGCACGAGCTGAGCGAAGAAATCATTGCCGCGTATTATGCTTTATCGCATCAATACGGACAGGAACAAACCGATGTGGCCGTGCGGTCGTCTGCTACCGCGGAAGACCTTCCTGATGCCTCCTTTGCCGGTCAGCAGGAAACCTTCCTCAACGTAAGAGGCCCCGCGGCTTTAATTGATGCCGTAAGAAACTGTTTTGCCTCTTTATTCACCGACCGTGCCATCAGCTATCGCCAGAACTTCGGGTATGATCATTTTAGTATAGGCTTATCCGTATGTGTGCAGAAAATGGTGCGTGCGGATCTTGGCGCCTCCGGCGTAGCCTTCTCCCTCGATACCGAATCCGGATTTAAGGAAGTAGTGGTGATCAACGGCTCTTTTGGTTTGGGAGAAATGGTTGTGCAGGGCGCCGTATCACCGGATGAATTTATTGTGTTCAAACCCTGTATGCAAGACGGCTACACTCCTATCATTGAAAAGAAACTGGGTGTGAAGGATAAGAAAATGGTGTACGGTGAAAGCAGTGATGAAAGAACAAAGATTATCCCGGTAGAAAAAAAGCAGCAGCAACATTTTTGTTTAAACGATGCACAGATCATGCAGCTGGCTACCTGGGTGCGCTGCATTGAAACTTACTACTCGGAGAAAAAAGGCCGCTGGTGCCCGATGGACGTAGAGTGGGCGGTAGACGGGCTTACCAATGAACTGTTCATTGTACAGGCGCGGCCGGAAACCATTCATTCGCGCAAAGATCATAACCAGATCACCACCTACGCAATCAATCATAACGGCACGCTTCCCCGGCAAGTGCTGAAAGGCATCGCCGTTGGCGATAAGATTGCAGTGGGCAAAGTGAATATCCTCTTCTCCCTCGACAACCGCCTGATTACCGGCAGCGAATTTAAACCGGGCGACATCCTCGTTACAGACATGACTGATCCCGACTGGGAACCCATCATGAAAATGGCTTCCGCTATTGTAACCAATAAGGGCGGACGTACCTGTCATGCTGCCATAGTAGCCCGTGAAATGGGCATTCCCGCCATTGTTGGCTGCGGCGATGCTACCGAAAAATTAAACGCCGGCCAGGACATCACCGTGAGTTGCGCAGAAGGCAGCGATGGCATTGTATATGAAGGCATCCTGCCGTTCCGGGAAGATAAACTGGACCTGAGCACCCTGCCTGCCATCCGCACGCCACTGATGCTGAATGTAGGATCTCCCGCGATGGCGTTCCAGTTCACACACCTGCCAAACAAAGGCGTGGGACTTGCCCGCGAAGAGTTTATCATCAACAACTACATCAAAGCGCACCCGCTGGCGTTGCTGAAACACAAAGAACTGAATGATCCCGAACTGTCTGCAAAGATTGCACAACTTATCCAGGGACATGCCAGCGAAACAGATTACTTTATTGATAAACTCGCATATGGCGTAGGAAAAATTGCTGCCGCCTTTTACCCGGAAAAAGTAATTGTTCGCTTCTCCGATTTTAAGAGTAATGAATACTTCAATTTATTAGGCGGTAAATACTTTGAGCCCACGGAAGAAAACCCCATGATAGGCTGGAGAGGCGCTTCCCGCTACTATTCCCCCGAATACAAACCTGCTTTTGAACTGGAGTGTAAAGCCATCCTCAAAGTAAGGGAAACAATGGGGCTAAAGAATGTAGTGGTGATGATCCCTTTCTGCCGCACCGTGGAAGAGCTTCAGCTGGTGCTGGCTACGATGGAGGAATTCGGACTGCGCCGCGGACAGAACGGACTGGAAGTATACCTGATGGCCGAGCTGCCATCCAACATCATGATGGCCGAAGAATTTTCTGCATACATAGACGGATTCTCGATAGGATCCAATGATCTGACACAGCTCACACTTGGTCTCGACAGGGATTCTTCCCTGGTGGCCAATCTTTATAACGAGCGTAACCCCGCCGTGCAACGGCTGATTGCACACCTGATCAAGGTAGCGAAGCAACAGAAAGTAAAGGTAGGAATCTGCGGGCAGGGCCCATCAGACTTTCCGGATTTCACCAAATTCCTTGTTCAGTTAGGTATAGATAGTATTTCAGTTACACCAGATGCAATCATAAAAACGGTGATGGCGATTCATGAGGCGGAGGATTAGAAAAGGAGTAGCCCCGGGGACCTGAGAAGTCCGGGTTTCAGGGGTTCAAATTAAAGATGGCCTGCCGGTTGGCGGGCCATTTTTAGTTTAAATGCAATAATGTTACCGGTGCATATTAATCGCTTCCATGAACTGTTTCAGATACGCATCTCCAATAGGTACATGATGATCGCCGGTGAAAATACGTTGCCGTTCTATGCTGTCTATTTTATCCAGGGAGATGATAAACGATTTATGCACGCGCAAAAAACGGAAGGGCGCCAGGATGTCTTCAAAGCTTCGGAGGTTTTGTAGCGTAAGGATCTTCTGTTTGGCAGTTTGTATAGCTACGTAGTTACGGAGCGCTTCTACAAAAAGGATATCTTTTACATCTACCCGCACGATGCGTTTATCGGTGCGCACAAAAATATAATCGGTGCCTGCGGGCTGTGAAATAGCGGGAGCGCTTTTTGCCAGCACCCGTTGTACGGTACGGGCGAAGCGCTCAAACGATACGGGTTTCAGGAGATAGTCCACCGCTTCGCGGTCGAAACCTTCCACAGCGTATTCATCGTAGGCAGAAACAATCACTACCTGCATGCCGCCCGGTGCGAGCTGCATAAATTCAATACCGCTGAGTTCCTGCATTTGTATGTCCAGGAATACTAAATCTACCTGTTCATTTTTCACAAATGCCAGCGCTTCCTGCGGATGATGAAATGTTTTCAACAACTGCAGGTCCGGCGTTTTGTTGATGAAGGCCACCAATACCTGTGCGGCCAGTGGCTCATCGTCTACCACTATACACTTTACTGCCATATTGTTACCAGTTGACCGTTAAGTTAATGAAATATTCCGCTTTACTTTCGGTGATCTCCAGCTGATGCTGACCGGGATAGATCAGTTGTAAACGTTTCCGCACATTGTCCAGTCCGATGCCGCCTGTTTTATCGTGATGAGCGCCTGAAATAAAATTGTGCACACTAAACACCAGCTGTTGTTCACTGCCTTGCAACGTAATGGTGACGGGCCTCTCCGGACGATTAGTGATCCCGTGTTTAAAAGCGTTTTCCACGAAAGGCACCAGCAGCAGCGGCGCGATACTTTTATCCGGCAGTTGCGCGGGCCAGTTGAAAATAACACCTTGCTCACAACCTGTGCGGATCCGCTGCAGGGTTACAAAATCCTGCAGGTAGCGGATCTCCGCCAATACCGACTCCCTGCCTTCAATATCAGCCGACTGATTTACCATATAGGCAAGCAGGTTAGTGAGGGTTTTATTGGCCGGCACTACCTCCGGCGAGCCTGTTAGCGCCAGTGAATAAATGCTGTTCAGACTATTGATAAGAAAATGTGAATTCAGCTGCATCTTTAAAAAACCTGATTCTGCCTGTAATTGCTTCTGTTGTAAAATGGCCCTGCGTTTATCTTCGTCCAGCCACAACATAAAAAGATGTACGGAAAAAGCGGCTATCAGGATGATGGCCCCGCTCCATAATCCGTTTACCAGGTATTGCGGCAGTGTGGTATATACTTCCACCCGTTGCCCCTGTTCTATCCGGTAGCCTCTGTGCAGCGTTTCTTCCGGGAAAAAATTTTTTGCCACGGCATACTTCAACAGGATAAACCCCAGCAGTATTGGTATCAACCAGCTAAACAGTTTTACCACATTTTTCTTTTCCAGGAAAGGTGGCAGGATCCATTTCAGGTAAATATAAAACTGGATAAAGTTCAGGAAGCCAAATAATCCGTCGTTGATGGTGATGCGCCGCAGCAACTGCGGAATGTGCCGGGTGGCCATCAGGAGACTTACACCATATACCAGCAGCATCCATACCAGCAGCAGGAGCAAAAACTGGCTGATATGTTTACGGGCGCTATGCATATAGTTTTATTTTGTGAGCAAGAGCAATGTCGCGCTGTGTGAGTAACAGCGTTAGTTCATGCGTATTCACTTCTACTGTGATATTAATATCCGCGGTTGTGTCTTTGAACTGTTGCAGGCTTTCTTCCGTTAGCTGTTGTAACTGTAGCGGAGCAATGAGGCCCGGATGTTCTTCCCCGGTTACCCGGAGATGTAAATGCGGGGTGGCTATCAGCAATGCGCGCAGGTGGACATACTTCTCAAAATGCACCAGTTCTTTTTTTACTGCCACCCGTTCGTTTTCCAGCGCTTTATCGTACAACATATACCGCAGCAGGTCGGACAGCAGCAGGATGGCCTGTGTGCCTTCGTGTTCGCGTGTCCGTTCATCTTCCAGTACCGGCGTAAGCAGCTGCAGGTGGTGGAGCAAGTGCCGCGAGCCGGTATGCATCCGCTCATACCGTGCATGGGCCTGGGCTGCAGTGACAGCCAGCAGGCGGTTGGCCGGGCCGGTATTGCGCCATTGCAGGAACAGGTAATAGCCATATGCCAGCAATGCCACGCCGGCGCCGGTTTTAAGCGTAGCAGGTAAATAATCGGTAAACGGCATATACACTTTGGGAAATCCAATGAGCGGGATCATGCCCAGCAATACCTGGTCGGGGAAAAAGAAATAGCCTGCTGCGTACTTGATCACAGAAAAGATACCGATCAGCAGCAGCGTACCGGCGGCTGCTTCCAGGTACTTCCGTTCTTTCAGGGGCCGGGGCAGCCACACAAATGCCAGCAGGTAAAACAACTGGAAGTTAATACAGCCATACAACACCTCGCGTACCAGCACCCACTTCATCCCAAAAGATGAAGGCCAGTTTACCCGGATCATGGGAAAGGCGTATAAGAATATTAATGCCATCCACACAGCGAGATGTACCAGGTACCGGTATGGTTTATATGTGCGTTTACTGTTCAACAAGTGCTGAAGGTACTATATACCCTCTTTGTTTTTCCATAAAACAGCGGGTATTTTTTTGGTCCCTGCCTCCTGCCGGTTCGTACATTATTGTACCCGGTATGTCCATTATCTGTAAGCATCAAAGAAACGATGTTTACTTTGCCGGTACATTCATAAAAATAAATTACTACCAATAATGAAGAAAGCAGTTTATGCGATGTGCCTACCCGTGGCCCTTTTAGCCGCACCGGCAGCCCTGCTGGCACAGCAGAACAACGTGGTAAAATCTATCACCGTAAAGGGTACCGTGGAATTTACCGATCCTAAAAGCAGCAGCAATATAATATGGCTGCTGAAAGACAATTTCAGCGGAAAGCCTGTAGTGGTAGATTCCTGCCTGCTGGCGAAAGACAATACCTTCACCTTTAAGATCAAACAGGACCACCAGGGCATTTATACGGTAGACGCCCTTCACTGGGACCGGGCTACTTTCTGGAGCGATGCAGATGTAAAAATGGATCTGAGGGGTTATGATACTTCTTTCTATAAAATTAAAATCCCGCATTATAACTATGTAGAAGGATCTTACGATAACAACTTCATTAACCTGATGACGCTGAACGGTGAGCTGAATTACCGCAGAATGATTGATGAGTACAACATGGAGTATTACGCCAAAAAAGCAACCGATACTACCTGGTACGGATATATGAAAAATACGAAGAAGTATAATCCTATGCGGGAAGATTTCAGCATCCGGGAAGAAGTGCTCACCCGGTCCTATGCCGATCGCCCGGTACTGGTATACGCCCTTCGCGGCATGGCAGGCACAGAGGCCGGCGCCAAATACGACAAGGCCATGCAGCTGCTCGACAAGCTCATTGCGCGTTACCCGTGGCTATCTGAAGCCAAACAGCTAAAGCAAACCATTATCACCAATAAAGCACAGGCGATGAAACTGAAAACCGGTCAGCCTATGCCAACCGTAAAATACCCCGACGCCAACGGTGCACTGGCCGGACTGGAGAAATACAAGGGTAAATACCTGCTGGTAGATTTCTGGGCGAGCTGGTGTGGTCCCTGCCGCCAGGCTATTCCAAAAGTAAAGGAACTGTATGATGAATACAAAGCCAAAGGATTTGAAGTAGTAAGCATCTCCATTGATACAGATAAAAATGCCTGGAAGAAAGCCATGAAAGAAGAAGCAATGCCATGGGATCAGTTACTGAGCGATAACAAGGATAAAACGATGGAACAGTTCCAGTTTTCAGGTATTCCCACACTTTACCTCGTGGATACGGAAGGTAAAATTATGGAAAGATTCACCGGGTACAGTGATGATACTGAAGCAAAAATAAAGGAAAGCATTTCCAAAGGCACGAAGGCCAAAGCGTCGCAAGCAGCAAGCGTTCCGATGACGGGCTTCTGATGATATTACCAACCATTAAAAGGGAAAGAGGCCGTCTCCATATCGTGAGACGGCTTCTTTTTTATGATACTTTTATTGTTCTCTTCGTAAATGGAGAAAAAAAACTTATTATTCTTTATAAAAATTAAGGCGGTAGAAGATCCCGATCTGAAAACCTATCCATAATTTACTACTGCGGGTTGCATCCGGAGAGAAATTATTACTGATAGTATAAGGTGGTTTAAAATATTTTACATGTGCGAGCGCCTCGCTCTCCTCCATTTTCAGGGCGGTGGGTTTGCCATCTGTATAATAGGCTGTTTGCAGGCTATTCAGTGCTGCCCCAAGCTGAAGCCGCCAATGATTGCCTATTTGTTTTTCTCCAACGAGTGCCAATTTGTGTAGCTGCACCTTTACTGTTTTTTGTATATATCCCAGCGAGTCGTAGCCCGCTTCCATGTTTCCTGTAGTACCCTGCAGATGTAAACGCCAGCTGTCTGATAAACGTATGGAGGTACCTGCGCCATAACGGAGCATAGAGAAGGAGAAGTTAGTACTCCAGGAGCCCAGTGCGTAAAGGAATGGGAGACCTGCCTGGATAGTTGGATTCACATAAAAAGATTCATCTGCTACTATTCCTGCGGCGGCATATGGTTTCAACGAAAACACGGGGCCGTTTCTTTTAACGCCACCGGCAATGGGTGTGTTGCCGTTTTCTGCATACCGCTGCGGAACCGGGGGGAATGCTATGGCCTTCGGCCTGATGTAGCCGGTATCTGTTTTCACTGTGTCCAACGCGGGAAATATTGCGTCTGTCTGTTTGGTAGTTACCGGGGAAACAGGGATAATTACAAAACGGGCGGGGGGTGTTACTCTTTCCTGTTTTACAACCGCAGGATTTTTTTTTGTGAGGATAAGCGCCAGGGCATCTACAAAAATAATATGGCCACCCAGCACGCGGTAATCAATACCGGTATGTTCACGCAGATCTGTGAGCAGCCTTAATAAGGATTGTGGACCTTTTTTCACATGTACGGTCCTGGAGGTAGGAAACTTCCGTGTGTTCACGGAAAACCGGATGCCTGCCTGTTTGCTGACGAGGGTCAACAAGGCGTCCAGGCGCATGTCTGCAACCGGAACAGTTACTTCTTTCTGTAAGTTCACTGTAGCTTCCTGAGCAAAAACGGTGGCTGTTAAAAAGGTTAACCCTACAGCTATAAAAAATTTCGATAGCAGACTAATTACATCCTGCCCCACTGATATATACCCTGTCATTCTCAAATCTACATTGTACATTCAACGTAACTGAAATCACTTCAAATACGTATTGTATTGGTTTATTCTCAAAGGCACTGCTCATGGTACAGTTCTCCAGGCGTTCATTTTCCAGGATCACTTTAATGTTGTATGCTTTTTCCAGTTGGGCGATGATTTCTTTCAACGAGGCATTTTCAAAATTAAAGATCCTTGTAGCGTACCCTGTTTTATTAGGATTAAAAGCGCGGGTGATACTGAAACGTTGGGAGATGATATTGTACTCCAGCTGTTGTTCTGCTTTTACTGTGATACTTGTATCTCCTTTGCTGACCAATACAGCGCCGCTGGTAACCGCTACTTCAATCACATTTGCCAGTCCGCGGACATTAAAGACAGTGCCCAATACTTTAATGCGCAGATCCCCTGCTGATACTATAAACGGTTTTAACGGATCAGAAGTTACATTGAACCAGGCTTCCCCGGTTAACTGAATGAACCTTGTTTTATCTGCGAGTCCCGGGGTATACTTTATAGCCGAGTGGCTGTTCACCACTACCTGGGAGTAGTCCGGCAGGGTATCGCGGTAAATGCCGGTGGTGGTTTGCCTGATGACCAAAGGAGTGTCTGCAGGAGATGGCCGCCATACAAAATAAAGGGTAGCGGCGCCTATCAGCACCAGTATGACTGCCGCCATGCGCCAGGTGCTCCTTTTCGGTTTATGCCCTGCTGTCTTTTGTGTGATTTCCTGAAATAAGAGCGCTTTATCCGGCAACTGGTGGTGCGGATTGTTCCCTGCTGCCTCCCAGGCTGCTGCTGCTTCGTTGTATAATTTGCGGTGATCCGGGTGCTGCATGATCCAGTCATCCACGGTCATCGCTTCTTCCGGAGAGGCTTCCCCGGAAAAGTACTTCCCTAATAACCCGTATAACAGCTCCCCGTTGCTCATTATGGTTGTAATAAAAGTAAAATAAATACAGCGATCATCATGTCCGACAGCTCCTCACGAAGGATCCTCAAGGCTTTTCCTATCTGGGCTTCCACGGTTTTTACAGAAAGGTTCATTTCTGCTGCAATGGCTGCATACTTCTTTCCTTCAAACCTGCTTTTGGTGAAAATCAGTTTACATTGTGGCGGTAATTTTTCGATACATACCATGATCCGTTGCTGAGTTTCTTTGCTGACCAGGGTATTCCTGAATTCGCCGGTAGTATGATTGTTGGTTGATACGTAATGATCTTTTATTTTTTCATGTCTTTTTATATTAAGACAATAATGGTAGATGGCAGTATACAAATAGGATTTCACCGACTGCTGTCCGTCTATTGTTGTCCTTTTCTCCCATAACTTCAGGAAAACCGCCTGTACTGCATCTTTCGCCTCATTATTATCTTTTAGTATGGTAAAGGCATAGCGGTGCAAACCTTCAAAATAAGTATGAAAGTATGTCTCTATCTGCCTGTACAGGTCATCTACCTTGCCAATATGTGCGTTCAATACAAAACCGGTTACCGTGATTGAAGTGATCGTTCCCTGATTATACACTTCAGCTTTCAAATCCCCCTATCTGTTTCAAAAATAATTTTTTAATGGTTCCCGGTAAGGGTAAAAATGAATTGAAGTGTATTAGCCCAAATATCTGTACTCATGACGAAAACCATCAGCAAAAGAAACCTGATTTGCCTGATAGCCGGGGTAGCCCTCCTTATTTTAAATTCGGTTTCCTGTAAAAAGGAGAACAACGGCGACACACCCGCTCCTATACCCAATGAGCCGAACCCGGAACCCGGAGGAAACGATCCTACCGCTCCCAACCTGCCGGGTACACTTTACGACTATGTGGGCACCCGCAATAATATGCCGCCTTACATGCAGGCATTTATGAACGCTAATCCCACCCTGGACAATACTCCTGTTGGCAATCCTATTACCAATGCCGGAGCTACCCTGGGCCGGGTATTATTTTATGATAAGGCATTGTCGGTGAATAATACCCGGTCGTGTGGTTCCTGTCACCACCAGGAAAAAGGCTTTACCGACGGCGTAGCTACATCTGAAGGATTTGAAGGGAATTTAACCCGGCGTAACAGTATGCCGGTGGTGAATCTCCGCTTCTTCCGGTCGGCCACCATGTTCTGGGACATGCGGGCCAAAGATATTGAAACGCAAACGCTGATGCCGGTCCTGGATCATATAGAAATGGGCATACCTTCCCTCGCTGCTCTTGAAACGAAGTTAACAGGTATTAGTTACTACCCTGCACTATTTAAAGCTGCTTTCGGAAACGAAGGGGTTACCTCCGATAAAATAGCCAGGGCGTTATCGCAGTTCCTGCGGAGCATTGTATCCTTCAATTCCAGATATGACCAGGGAGTAGCCACGCAATTCAGCAACTTCAGCACTTCAGAAAAGAATGGTATGCGGCTGATGCAGGCGGATTTCTGCACTGAATGTCACAGCGATTTCTCCACTGCCGGAGTAGGAAAAAATGCCTCTTACCTCATTGTGGACAATACCGGCGTGAATACCGGCTTTGGCTCCAACAACGGGTTGGAAAGTAACTACACCGACAAAGGCATTGGTGAGATCACCCACAAACCCGCCGACCAGGGCACGTTTAAAATTCCAAGCCTGCGGAATGTGGAGCTGACCGCCCCTTATATGCACGATGGCCGCTTTGCCACTCTCGAAGACGCGATAGAACACTATTCCACCGGGATCAAACAAAATCCAAATATCGGGATACAGTTTTCGGGAATACAAAGCGGAGGTTTGGTTTTTTCCGCGAAAGACAAAAATGATATTATTGCTTTTCTCAAAACACTGACTGATCAGTCGTTGGCGACGGAGCCTAAGTATGCGGACCCGTTTAAATGAGGATCAGAAGGCGCTTCACGGAGAAGTGAGGCGCCTTCTGTTTTAAATTTAAAAAAACATGTTACTATTTATGTCTTCGTCGTGTACTTAAACAAAGTGCTTAATGACGAAGAATATCCAGCAAAAAACAGATAAAATTATCCAGCTTGCGGCAACTTCCACGAAGGTAAACAAGCCGGTTGAGGATACTTCTGCGCAGCGTTTAAGCAATGATAGTCTTTCGATGTCTATCCGAAATAAAAAAGAAGCTGATTTGTTTTTAGCAGCATTAAACGCTGTAATAAAAATCGCCCGTCATAAATAACCGGGAATCATTTCACCGGTTTCAGTTCCAGCACTTTCACTTCGAACGGCTCCAGTTCAAACATAATCGTTTCATCACTGTCCATTTCGCTTTGTTGTTTTACATCTTCCCTTACATTAAAGACGGAAAATTTTGCATGATAGCCAACCGGTAATTCCAGTACTTCATTTAACCGGAAAGCAACTTTTTTTGTTTCGGGAGATGGGTTTCTCCAGGTCAGGGTGCCTTCCTGGTGGTTCCATGCGGCGAAGCCATAAATTTCCTGTTTGCCGGGGTCACCGCCAATCCAGTGCACATCGGATAATACATCACGGTGTTTTTCGGACCAGCGCATGGCCTGGGCCAACACATTCCAGCTGTTGCTGCTCATCAGGTGCGGGTTGATATACAATTCCTGCATGCCGGTACCGTTGCCAAAAAATTCCCAGATATCTTCTGCAATGCCTTTGTCGTCGTTGGTGAAGCCGGCGCCCACGCCATTTTCATTATTGATTACCACACCGTGATACATCATCGCATTCAGGGGATATAATTTTGCGCGCTGCACTACATTTTTATATACTTCCGCATCGCGGTAGTTGATCCATTGCTGTCTTTTGGTGCCGGCGCCCTGTACATCCATATCGCCGCCGGCGCGCCAGATGGCATCGCCATAGTTAAGCCAGTAGGGAGAAGGCCAGGTGCCTACGGTTAAATTAAAGAAGAGGCCGGGTTTCATTTTGCGCAGATCGGTGATGACCCGTAAAAATGCTTCCACGTCTTTGGCATACTTCTCTCCTGCCCCGCTGGCGCCGTTGCCTGCACCTACGCCGTCGAACTTGAAACTTACCACGCCCTGGTCTTTCACAAAACCGGTAGTTAGTTTTCTGAAATAGTCAAAGTAGTTTTTATCCGCCAGACTTAGGCCATTATCGTTGGGTGTAAAAGGAAGACGGAGCGTTTTAATGCTGGCAAGGCGACTGATCTTTTCCTGGTCGTAGCCACCCCAGGGCGATACCCATACACCCATTGCCGAATGATATTTGGTGGCCAGCGCTTCCATCTTCTTAAACCCGTTGGGGAGGTGACGGCTGAAATACCAGAGTTTATTATAATCATCCCAGCCACTGTCCCACAGGAAAGCGCTGATCTTTGCTTTGCGTTTTACCACGAGGCTGTCGCCAAACAGGCGGATACGGTCCATTGCGTTGGCTTCCGTAATTTCTCTGCCGTCGTAGCCCACATCGTACCAGGAGTTGTAATGCGGGAAAGGGCGGTAAGGTACGGCGCGTACTTTTTCCAGGTAGTAAAGGAAGCCGCGACGCAGTTGTTTTTCCGGAGTAACGCCCCAGGCCGCGCTTACATCAAAGCCGTTGCCGGAGCGCAGTGTGGCAGATGCCGCTACACTGCTTTGAACGCCTTTATCTGTTACACGACCCTGCGCCATCGGATGTTCCAGGGCGAAGAAGCTGTTGCCGGCTATAACCGGCGAGCCATCCACTATACCGGAGAGCTGCGGCTGATACGCCGATGGAACATTTACCAGTAGCAGTTCATCCACGGCAGACGCAGGGTCGGTGATATGAAAATGTTGCTGGATGAAGTTACAGCTATCATGTAAAGTGATCTGCCAGATCACGTGAATATCCTTTGCGGTATTTACCAATGTAAAGGTGAGTTGCTTACCCGGCAGGCGGTCTATCAGCCGTACTGCGGCCCGTGAGGAAGCGATGTTACCCGCGTCTTTTGTGCTAACCTGGAAATCGGCGGCAGTTAATATGGTACCATCTTTCAATTTTAATTCAAACAAATTAGGTTGAGGAAAAGAGATGGTTTTTGCAGACAGTTTATCGGTGAATGCCACCTGTTGCAGATGGTTTTTCGATACGCTTACTTTCACTTCCAGGATATTATTTCCCAGTGTATTGGTGGCAGGCTGCGCCACTGCTGCCGCCGGGGCCGTACCGGCATAATACACCTGTGCAGATAAAGATAAACGGGAGAGCAGTAATGCGGCAATAAAAACGGATCTTCTTTTCATGGGTTGCAGCTGTTGAACGGAGGATAATGTTAGGCGATTTCAGCGGACTTTTCCGGCACAAACGATTGCGTAAAATTCGTGGCAGCATGAAAAAAGAACCGGGCAAAATACCCGGTCCCCTCCTCTATTTGCGGAAATAATGTGCATTGAGCAGCAGCATCGACAGCAGCATTAGTGCAACGCCCGCCCACTGCAGGCCGTTCACCGGTTCATGCAGGATAAAATGCGAGCATACAATGGCTACCGGCAATTCGGCAGTCATGATCACGGCGCTGATACCCGCACCTACTTTAGGGATTCCTTTTGCAAACAGCAATGGCGGAATAATGGTGCCAAAAAGCGACAGGAACAGCGCCCACTTTAGCAGCCCTATATCGAAGTGAGTGCTGGCCACCAGTTGCGGCGCATTCACGAGGAAGATGCAAAGCGTGGACCCGGTGATGGTAGCCGCGCTTTTCTTACCGGCATCGAGCGATTTGCCTGCGCGGCTGTTGACAATCACATACACTGCATATAAAAAAGCGGAAGCTCCTGCGTACAGCATGCCTTTCACCGACAGCCCGGCAAGGCCGCCACCAGCCAATCCGCTGCCCATCCAGGTTCCCACCAGGATCAGTATGGTGGTGATAAGCTGTAATACGGATGGCTTCTTTTTAAACAGCAGTGCTTCCATCAGCAGGCCAATCCAGGTGAACTGCATCAGGATCACGATAGCTACTGATGCCGGGATATAAGCCACTGACACATAATACACAAAACTGGTAAGGCCAATACACCCGCCTGTAATCAGCATCCAGGCCCAATCGCGGGGCTTCATGGGGTGGCGTTGCCGCCGGGTGATGAGATACAGGAGCCATAAAACAATCATGCCTGTAAAGGCTTGTGTAACGGATATTTCCGCGGCAGTATAGCCTTCGCGGTAGGCTAATTTTACAAAAGTAGAGAGGATGCCGAAGCTGCATGCGCCGGCGAAAACCATTAATATATACCTGGTCATTATTTTCGGTTGTGTAAAAAAATAAGAGAGAATACGGGTACACGAAAATAACCAGGTCAATAAACAGACTTAGTGCATATAAATGACGAACTGATTCCTGCAACAGGAATAGCTAAGAGCCGTAGTAATGCTGGTTATTTTGCGAACAAAACAACAACAGCAGGAGGAGGTGTGCTTGAATAAATACGGTGCATTTGTGCTTGATTATGGGCCACAAGATAGAAATATTTCTTTACATCTCTCTAAAAAAATCAGCAGCGCCGGCGGCCGGGCCACCGCCTGTGTAAACTGCGCTGCTGTGATAATGAGATCGTTACTAACGGTTAAACCCGTACGATAATTTTACCTACTGTTCTGCCGGTTTCTATCTGGAGATGTGCCTGTTTCATTTCTTCCAGGGAGAATGTTTTGGACACGATGGACCTGAGCAGGCCCTGCTCCATCAAAGCAGCGATGCTGGCCATTTCCGCCCCGTTGGAAGCCACCAGGATGAAAAAGCCGATCATGCCTTTCGCTTCCGCTTTGGCGGTTACAGCTTCCCGGAAACCGGAAGGAATGCTGATGATGGTAGCGCCGGGTTTCATTACTTCGAGCGACTGATCAATGGTATCGCCGCCAATGGTATCAAGCACAAAATCGACCTCCGGTACGTGGTCTGTTAACCGCTGGTTGTGATAATCGATATGCTCATCTGCACCCAATCCCAGGATTACGTCTTTATTGGCAGCAGAAGAAGTACCGATAACATACGCACCGAGGCGTTTGGCCAGCTGCACCGCATAATGACCCACACCGCCCGCGGCTGCATGGATCAGCACTTTCTGACCGGGTCTTATGCTGGCATGATCTATCAATGCCTGCCAGGCGGTAAGCGCCGCCAGGGTAGCTGCAGCCGCTTCCTCATGGGAGATGTTCGCCGGCTTTAACGCCAGGTGCGCCGCCGGTGCCGCCACATACTCCGCGTAGGCGCGGCCGTGACCGGGAAAGTTGACCATTCCGAATACTTCGTCGTTTTCCTTGAACAGCGGTGAGTTGGAAGCTACTACCACACCGGAAATATCCCAGCCGAGGATCAGGGGGTTTTCCTCTTTCAGGATGTTGTACCGGCCATTGCCGGCACGGGTTTTAACATCTACCGGGTTAATGCTGATGGCCTTTACTTTTACCAGCACTTCGGCTTCAGCCGGTACAGGTACCGGCAGGTCCGTAAGTACTAAGTTATCTACGCTTCCTGCGCTATTCAAAACAATTGCTTTCATATTCCAGGATTTATGAGCGCAAATTTATACCTATAATACCGCTATTCCCCTGTACATTAATGGTATAATTCTGTACATTTCCTGTATCAATACCGGTTGATGATCCTTCTTTATGGCAGTATGGTACTCTTTGTCTCCACTGTGTGAGCTGAAGGCAATGGTAAGGGTATCAAATGAATGATACCCTTCTTTTCTGAATCTATATATCCGGGGAACATTTGTTTTATGCCGCCGCTGTTTGCGCCTTCTTTTTTACCGGCGCCGGCGTTTTCTTTTTCCGGCCTTTGCCCCACCAGATAATAAACCCGGTGATGGGCAATGTGGCGCCGATCAGGCTGGCGAAGAACGCCATGAACTTACCGGGCAAACCCAGGATGCTGCCTACGTGGATATCATAGTTCATTCGCCTGAGCTTAGCGCCAAATTCAGCTTCTTCGAAGCGCTGTTCATATAATTTATTACCGGTAAGCGGTTCCAACGTGTGCTGATCAAATACGTACCGCTGATTGTTGTAGTACTGTCCTTTTTCAGGATATACAATAACGGTAATAGAAGCCGTGGCTTTGGAGGTATCCGGGAAGGCCATGTAAAAACCGGATGCCTCCGGATGTTTATCCACCGCTGTTTTCCAGGCGATGTCCATTTTCTGGCCGAGGTTATCATAGTGTTTTTTGCCAGCCTGCAGGGAGTCGGATTTCAGCTCCCTGAATTCGGGGAGTGTTTTTCCACCGGAAGTAGCCCAGTAGAGACTTTTACTCCACCATTCAAGACCATATACCATACCGGTAACGCCTATAGCAAAAAGTACCAGCAGTGCGTAAAAGCCCAGTACGTTGTGCAGATCGTAGTTGACCCGTTTGAAGCTGGCTCCCCACTTTATTTTAAAGCTTTGATTACGGGTACTTTTATTCCATCTTTTCGGCCACCATAATACCAGGCCGCTGATGAGGGTGATTACGCAGATCAGGGTGCTGTAGTTCACAATAGGGCGGCCGATCTTAAACGGCAGCCAGAGGAAGCGGTGCCCGTTAAGCACCCATCTGAAGAAATTCAGTTCTCCTTCTTTACGGTTTACTTTATTGATCACCGCGCCGGTGTAGGGATTCAGCTTCAGGGTAGAACCTCCCCTTCTCGCGCCGATGTTGGCTTCCACTGCTTTGCCTTCTTTATAAAGTACATATCCTACGGATTTGCCGGGATATTCTTTCGCTGCTACTTCCAGGATCTTTGAAGGAGCGATGAGCGGCTGCGACTGCACCGGAACATTTGCTTCCGGCTCCATCCAGCCGGTTATTTCCTCATTGAATACATAGATGCACCCTGTTATACATACGATCACTACTATAATACCGGAAGCAATGCCCAGCCACAAATGCAGCCAGGCGGAGATGCGGTAAAACAGCGACCGGGAGTTTGCTTTTTTCCCGGCCATTTTCTTTGAACTTGCATTCATATTTTTCTGCATAAAAGGTAATATCAATAATCTGCTTTGGCGATTGCCGTCATCTTTCCGCCATTAACCGTGAGCCCAACTGAAGCCTTAGTTTTCTGATATACATTTTAAACAGCTTTTATTGAAACGATGTACAGGCAAGGGCATAAGGTATCCGGGTATTCAGCATACAGCATACTTACAGGTATCTGATCTCCTGCAAAAGTAGACGTATATTGCTCAAAGCATTTTCGATATCGGGAATTTTTCGGGGGATTTATTTTTCCGGATTGCGACAGCTGTTTTTTTCAATTATCCATATACGTTAGTGCAGTGCGGCTTTCAGCTGTTCTGCCACAGCAGAAGTATAGCCAGGCATGGCAATTATTTCGCGTTTTTTATTAAGAAGGATATAGGTGGGGTAGCCGGCAAGCTGTAATTTATCGGGATAGCCGCCGGTGCGGCCGTTGTACAGCGACAGTACCCCGGGAACCCTTTCGCGTTTATCCAGGAATGCTTTCATTGCCTGAAGATTGTCGTCAACGGAAACAGTAACAATGGTTAGTTTGCCGTTGCATTGGCTGATCCATGCGGGAAAGCTTTTCATTCCTTCCACGCAGCCCCAGCACCAGGTGGCCCAGAAGTCGACCAGGATAAGATCGGATTTGATATCTCCAAAATTCACGGTTTCATTCTTTTCATTTTTCAGTGTGAGCAGCGGAAATTTATTCCCGATGCGGGCGCGGGTATTTTCCGAGATAACACGGGAAAGCATGTTCCTGATGCGGAAGTTGGAGAGGCTATCCGGGATGGTGGCGCGGATACGGCGCGACAGTTCATCTTTCATCTCCGGTTCGCGGCTGATGCGGTATGCCTGGTTGCAGCCGGCTACCAGTGCCAGTTGTTGCAGCTGCGGCGATTTAAAGTAAGCGGCTTCGTGGGTCACCTTATCAATGAGTTGACCAGGGCTTCCTTTGTACCGCTGATGGGCCAGGTAAAGTATTCTTATCATCATGTCATTTCCCAGCAGCTCCATATAAAACGGATTTCTTTCCTGGATGCGCGGGTTATTGAAATAATCATTCTCAAAATGATCCATCAAACCAATGGTATCCGGCAGCTGACGGATAAATGCCAGGTAATAGCCCGCCGCATCATAGCGCAGCAGCGGGTAAGCTGCTGATGTAGTATCTCCGGTATATTTTAATACTATGTTGTGAAAGCGTTGAAAAACGGTATCTGCCGGCATGGTTAGCCGGAAATTACCGGTGGTATCCACAAATAAGGAATACCAGTTTTTCAGTAGCTCCTGTTCCATGTTATGCAGGAGCTGGTTCACGGGAACGCCGGCCGCATCGGTTACTACGAGCTGGCCGGTAGTATCCCGGATGGTATAGGCACCGCCCGGCAGTGCAAAAAAGGACAGCGACCTGTTTTCCACCAGTAGTTTTAGCAATGGGCCGCAGGAATCCGTTACGGTTACCCGGAAATTTCCCGCGCCGTTTGTATGTACCTTTAGTATTTCCACCGGTGCTTTACTGATATAATCAGCATAGCCGTACAGGGTGACAAGGCTGTGCGGGTTTGCGGGTAGCTGCCCTTCAATAACGATGGCGCCTTTCCCCGCCACAGGTATGATAAACAGCCAGATGACCAGGTAAAACAAACGGACATTCATCTACACAATAATTTAAATATGAAAGTAGTGTTTATAACTGACAAAAAAATGTGCGTTAATTGTTCAAATCTTCACCCGGTAACTTTAAACCTCTGTTAAAACAAGAATGTTGTTTACAAAGAATTTACACTTGATAATCTGCATTCTTCTACCTTGAATGCGTCAGGAAAGAAAAACCTGCAACCCCTTAACACGAAAACCTGGATTTTATGAAAAACAACATTACCCTTACCAGGATGAACAGCCGTAATGCGGAGGCAAACGAAACAAAGGAACGGATTATAAAGATTGTCAATTCCCTGGCTATAAGCGCCAGCCTGCTGGCATTTACGCTTGGATGCCTGTTATATTATATGACCGGCTACGGAATTATTTTTTACCCGGCCATGCTGGAAAGCGCCCTCTTTCTTTCCACGCTGCTGATTACCCGGTACAGTAAACCGGTTTACGGGAAACAGTTAATGTTTTTATTACACAGTATCTCTATCTGGTTTTTTGGTGTGTTGCTGGGGCCTGCTTCCCAGATCTACCTGTTTGCCCCCTTCCTTGCTTTTTGTGTATTCCTGGTATTTGAAAAGCCGCTGTCGCAGGTACTGGCGCTTGTTGCCAGCGCGGTGGTAATGATACTGGTGGTGCTTAATTTCAGGTACCCGGTCATTGCTTCACTTCCCCTTAGTAAGGAAACCGAATTATATTTACACTGGCTGGTGATCATTGCGGCTACTTTCCTGAACGGAACGGCCCTGTATTATTTTGCAAAGGAAAGCAGGTTTCAGAATAAACAACTCAAATCACTGGTAAACCAGCTTGACAAAGCCAACCAGGCCATGCGCATCTACGTACGTGAAACCACGCACGAAATAAGATCACCATTAAACGTGGTGAACAGCATCCTGCAAAATTATATTGAAACAGCCGACCAGGGAAAAAAGACGGTACAGGTAGGCATTGCCCACCTGGAAGCAGTACATTTTGCCTGCCAGGATATGCAGCTGGTGATGAGCAACGCGTTGGGGTGGGCGAAAATTGAGGAAGGAAAAGATGAGATCTGTCATTCGCCGTTCCACTTCAGCGACTGGGTACAGCATTTATGCGACACCTATGAATACCTCGCCAAAAGAAGATCTGTACATATAAACATTTCGTTGAGCGACAACCTGCCGGAGTATATCCTGGCAGACAAATCCAAGCTTCGCACCATTATCGTGAATCTGCTCAGCAATGCCATTAAGTTTACCACGTTCCGGTCGATCATTACCGTGAAGGCCGGCATGAAAAACAACCAGCTGGTGGTTTCCGTAACCGATCAGGGGGTGGGCATTTCCGCCGACCGGAAGGAACACATCTTTGATCCGTATGTGAGTGAACCGGGGCAACATACAGAATCCAGCGGGCTTGGACTGCCCATTGCCCGGCATATGGCCCGCATGATGGGAGGCGATCTCTCCGTAACAGATAACCCGGATGGCGGCGGCAGCATCTTTACGCTGCGGATGCCGGTGGAAATTACGACGCCCCCTCCTGCTATCGATCATATCATCGACTATTCCATATTAAACGGGTTGAAAGTACTGGTAGTAGACGACGACCACCTGAACCACCTCGCGTTTTCACTGGCGCTGAAACGCATGGGCATAGAAGCGATCCTGGCCGATTCCGGTCCGCAGGGACTCACCAAAGCGCGGCTGCATCAACCGGATGCGATATTAATGGACATGATCATGCCCTATACCAGCGGCGTGGAAATGTTGTCGCAGTTCAGGGCCGACCGCCAGCTGCGGCAGATCCCCTTTATACTGGTATCCGGCAATGCCTATAGTGAAGTAAAGGAAGAAGTGATTGCTTCCGGTGCAGATGGATTTTTAAGCAAGCCGGTAAATATTGAACAACTATATACGATATTGAGAGACCTGGTAATCATGGCGGATACTACCCGGCCGGTTTCAATTGCCAGGTAGCCCTGATACATCCTACACTTTATCACTCCCCGCTAAAAAATGTGCATAGAAATCCGGGATGGGACTGTTCCGGATGCCCGCTATTGTTTCCTCCACCGGGTACGGTACTTTACGGATAGCCGGCGTAATTTCGCTGCCGGTAACCGTTAGTTGCAGGTAGGACGCCAACCGGTCTTTTTCCTTTGACCTGCCTACGGAACCGGTGTTGATCACCATTTTTCCTGCCGCTTTCAGCGGGCGTATATAAGAGAGATGGGTATGCCCGGTCACCATAATGTCTGCATGATGTTCGTCCATCATTCCCAGCAAATCGTTTTCATCATGATCGTGGTAGAGGTATTCATCGTTGCTCCGGGTGCTGCCGTGTACCAGTAATACTTTTAGGCCAGCAACATCCATCTGTATATGGCGTGGCAGTTCTGCGAGGAAAGCTGCGTGTTGCGGCTTGATGGTTTCTTTTGTATAGTTGATAGCCAGGAGCCGTGCTGCCTGTTCTTCCGGCGTATGTTTACTGAGCGGATATACAGGATGATCAAAGGCAATACGTTCATCATGATTACCCATAATTACAGGGATATTCTTTTGCCGGATCAGGTCTATTACTTCATTGTGCCACGGCGCCGCATCTGTAAGATCACCCAGGCAATATACCTGGTGGGCGCCAAACTGTTCTATGTCTTCCAATACGGATATCAACGCAGGCAGGTTTGCATGAATATCACTGATGATGGCCAGCTTCAACATTCTGTTGTCATTTTGATTTTGCAACGTTACAATTTAATTTATGCGTTGCATATTTCACGCAATAATAAACCCTGAAAAATACAATTGTTCCGCTGAATAGTACCATTCGCAAGAACCGGGTTTTCTGTGGTGGCCCGTGCAGTTATTTTTGTATCTCCATAAAAAAAACCAGATGAAAGATATTAAAAAGCGGTTGCTGGCGCACGACTGGCAGCAAGCCACAGTACAGTTGAACGATCATGGCTATACCTTGCTGAAAGGCGTGCTGGGCAAAGAGGAATGTGATTCGCTGATCAATGCCTACCAGGCAGATGACACCTATCGTAAAACCATTGTGATGGAGCGTTACCGTTTTGGGAAAGGAGAATATAAATACTTTCAGTATCCGCTGCCCGAACTGATTACCACTATCCGCGAAACGGTGTACCCGTTTATTGCGCCGGTAGCCAACAAATGGATGGAGGTGCTGAATATTGCGCAGCGGTACCCTGCTACGCATGCAGCGTTAAAAGAATATTGCCATGCCAACGGACAAACAAAACCTACCATCCTGATCCTCAAATACGGCCAGGATGGCTTTAACACGCTGCACCAGGATCTGTACGGCGATATTTATTTCCCCATGCAACTGGTGGTATTCCTGAATGAGCCGGAAGAAGATTATACCGGGGGCGAGTTTGTATTAACAGAACAGATTCCGCGGGCGCAGTCCAAAGCCAATGTGCTGCGGCCACAGCGGGGCGACATGCTGATATTTACCACCAATTTCCGGCCCGTAAAAGGCAGCAAGGGGTATTACCGTGTGAACATGAAGCATGGCGTAAGCCCGGTGCATACCGGCAACCGGCATACGCTGGGTATTATTTTTCATGATGCGTTAAGCTGATTGTTATTCGCCCCATGCGGTGAGCAGCAGGCTCCGCGGGCCGCCATAGTTGCGGTGTTCGCAGAGGTACACGCCTTGCCAGGTACCTAATGCGGGGCGTCCGTTGCGGATGGGGATCATAACGGAACTGCCCAGCAGGGCCGCTTTCAGATGTGCCGGCATATCGTCGGAACCTTCATCATCGTGCAGATATTCCGGATCATTTTCGGGGACTGCTTTATTGAAATACATTTCAAAATCTTTCCGCACGGTGGGATCTGCATTTTCATTCAGGGTGAGTGATGCGGAAGTATGCTGGATAAATACCTGCAGCATCCCCGTTTTTATTTCGGCGAGTTGCGGAAATGCCTGTATGATTTCTGTGGTGATAATATGAAACCCTCTTCTTCTTTGCTGTAGCTGTAATGCCTGCTGGAATATTTTCATGCCGTGCAAGTTAAACATTTCGTTATTGTCCGTATACCACTTTCCAGATGCGGTTGGTTTTATCGTCTGTTACCAGCAGGGCGCCGTTTTTTAATACGAGCAGTCCTACCGGCCGGCCTTTTACATCTGCCGTGGTGGAATCTTTTACAAAGCCGGTGAGAAAATCTTCCGGTTTACCTGCGGGTTTTCCATTGGCAAAAGGTACAAACAATACTTTGTATCCTGAGATGGGCTTGCGGTTCCAGGATCCGTGCTGGGCAATGAACGCGCCCTGGTGATATTTTTCCGGAAATTTATCTCCCCGGTAAAATACCAACCCCAGCGAAGCAGTGTGAGCGCCCAGTTGTACATCGGGGATAATGGTATTGTTCACTTCCGGCGGGGCGGGATCTTTCACGCGGGTGTCTTTATGCTGACCGTAATACACCCACGGCCATCCGTAGAAACCGCCTTCCTTTACGCCGGTGAGGTAGTCGGGTACCAGGTCGTTTCCCAGCTTATCCCTTTCGTTTACCGTTACCCATAAAGTGGAAGTACCCGGCGCCCAGTCCATGCCCACGGGATTCCTTAACCCTGCGGCGTAAATGCGGCGCCCGGTACCATCCGGGTTAATTTCCACGATGGCTGCTTTTGATTGTTCCTTTTCAATACCTTTTTCTGCGTGGTCGGAGCCTGAGCCGATAGCGATATAGATTTTTGACTGGTCTTTATTTGCGATGATATTACGGGTCCAGTGCCGGTTTGCTTTTCCTGCCGGCAGGTCAGTTATTTTTTCCGGCGCCGCGGTGATTAAGGTGTCCCCGGTTTTGTAGGAATAGCGGAGTAAAGCGTTGGTATTGGCCACATAAAAATGGTTGCCTATCAAGAGCATGCCGAAGGGTTGCTCCAGGCCGGTGAGGAAAGTACTGCGGAATTCCGGTATGCCATCGTGATCAGCATCACGCAACAGGGTAATACGGTCCACACTATGCTTCATACTATTGGATTTATTGGCCCCGATAATGGCAGCGCCGATCCTGGTAAAAAAGGAGTGATTGCTGTTGGATTCTGCCACCAGGATATCCCCGTTGGGAAGTGCATACATCCACCGCGGATTTTCAAAACCATCCGCATATAACGAAACATGGAATCCCGCGGGGGCAATGGGCGTTTCTCCCGGTTTCCAGCCCCGTACCTGGCTGTAGTTGGTATGTGATTTCGCGGGTAACGGTAAGTGAACGCTATCCTGCGCGGGCAGCTGATAAATGAAAGACAACAATACGAGTGACAACAAATATTTTTTCATGGGGATGTGCTTTCAGGGTGATACTATCCTCTTTACAATATTTGCGCCACTGGTATAACAATTAAAGGAACGCGACCATATGTATTACAAAATCTTTAATTTGAATGCACTCGCATTTTTGTTTATCTTCATATTTCCCCGCCGAAGATCCAAACGAACGTGAAGACCTAAATGCTTAAAATTTTAGCCATGACAAGACCACAACAAATAATGATTATTGATGACGATGCGGATGACAGAATTTTTTTCCAGGAAGCCATCAATAATATTTCCCCGGTTATAGAAACGCATGTATGTGACAGTGGAATACAGGCGATAGCTATGTTCCAGGAGAATAAAATTCCTGCTCCCGATTACATTTTCCTTGATTTCAACATGCCGCTGATGAATGGGCGGGAATGCCTGATAGAGCTGAAGAAAATCCTGCAGCATCAGTTAACAAATATTGTGATCCTGAGTACTTCTGATATGAAAGAAGACATGGAAGATGCTATGCGGCTGGGTGCAAAATTATTCCTTACCAAGCCCAATACTTTCCAGGAACTATGCACCATGCTGAAAGGCGTATTGGAAGGACGGTGGCATAAGATCTTTTCCAATTCCACAGGTACAGAAAAATAAAGGATTTATTTAGCAGCAGTTGCTCCTTTATTGTATTTGTTCCTATACTCCAGCGGTGACAAACCGGTGGTTTTCTTGAAGATGGTTCTGAATGCCTTTGTATCCGAATACCCAACTTCCCACATAATTTCATTGATGTTTTTACGGCTGCTTTCAAAGCTTTTTTTGGCCACTTCTACTTTAACCCGTTGAATATATTCCGATACCGTGTTACTGGTTGCTTTTTTAAATCTTCTTTCGAGGCTTCTGCGTCCTACGGCAAACATGGATGACAGCTGTTCCACCGTGATCTTTTCCTGCCAGTTCTGTTCAATAAATTCCTGCGCCTGTTTTACTGATTCATCCTGGTGTTCGCGCTGACCTTTGAAGATGGTGAAGGTAGCCTGGTTGGTGCGGTCTATTTCAATTTCAAAATACTTGGATGCCAGGATGGCCATATCGCGGTCGGTATATTTCTCTATCAGGTAAATGAGCAGGTTCCAGAAGGAGTTGGCGCCACCGCTGGAATAAATACCTTTTTCATCTGTAATGATTTTTTCAGATACCAGTTCTATATCAGGGAACATGTTCCTGAATTCATTGGCTGCCAGCCAATGCGTGGAGCAACGCTTTCCTTTAAGCAGGCCCGTGGACGCCAGTAAAAAGGCGCCTACACAAAGGCTTGCCACTTCTGATCCTTCCTCATGCTGCTGTACAATCCACGGATAGAAATCTTTATTCTGTTCTATTACCGTTTCACGCTCCCCGTTCACTGCGGGAATGATGATCAGGTCGGCTTTATGTTTTTCTGTGATCACTACATCCGGGGTTACTTTAAAGAACCGGTCGTATTCGTGCGCTTCTTTAGAGAGCCCTACCAGCTTAACGTTAAACAGCGGGTCCTTTCCAACGCTTTCCAGGAAATCGTTGGCTTTGGTAAACAGTACAAACGGGCCTTCAATGCAGCTGAGCGCAACAGCGCCTTTGGGAACGAGAATGGAGATCTGTTTCATAATTCAAATCTAAGATAAAAGTTTCTCGGAATCAACCCTAAACGGGTGATGAAAGTACCTTTATCTTATTAAATATTTTTGGGGAAGCCGGTATTACCGGCTTCCCCAAAAATATTACATCTCCGCCACTACTTCCGTAGTATTCACCACGGCGCCTTTAGCGAGTTTTCTTTTAACGATCAGGCTTACGCGGTGTACCAGGTAAATACAGGGAAGCGTTAACCCCACAATTACCCATCCGAGTGTATCGTAGTGTTCCAGCGGGCTGAATTTATCTTTCTGTGCTACGATCATGCCTGCGATTACTGCCGCTATTCCGCCGGCAATTTGTTGCAGGGAGGAGTTCACACTCATAAACGCGCCACGGTCCGACAGGTCGGGGATGCCGGTGGTTAAGGCGGTGAAGGGGATCATACGGCCCATGATACCCGCCATCATCAATACGTTCAGGCACATGATGATCCAGAGCGGTTGCGGTGTTAAGTGCGTATAAATAATGATGATTACCAACGCATAAATGGAAGCAATGGAGAAGAGCGTGAACCTGTCTCTTTTATCACTTAATTTTCCCAGCACCGGCATAATGAACAGGGAACCTACGCCGGTAACCATGAACAATAAAGGCAATTGCTCGTGTGTAACGTGCAGGTTATTTACGGCAAACGCGCTACCGAAAGGCATCATCATAAATCCACCTACAGACATCAGTGCGGTGGCGCTGAAACCGATGCGGTAATCGCGGTTCCTTACGGTATGCCACAGGTGTGTGAACGCGCTTTTATCGCGTTGTACGGCCAGGTGCGCAATAACCGGTTGCAGCTGCAGGATGATCAGCAGCATTACAATGGCGGCTACGCCGGCTACGAGGAAGAAGGGGGCTTCCCATCCCCAGGCATTGGCGAGGTATAGCCCGATGGGAATACCAAGTACCTGGCTGGCGCCAAATGCCATTTGTACAAATCCCATTACGCGGCCGCGTTGTGAGATATCAAAAAGATCGGTAACGATGGCCAGCGAAATAGATCCGATTACACCGCCGAATAAACCGGTGATAATACGGGCGGCAACCATCGTGTAATAGGTATTGGCCAGTCCGCAGCACAGCGTGCCGAGGATAAAGCCGGCGTAAAAAAATACCAGTAATTTCTTACGGTCGAAACGATCGGCAAAGCCGGCGGTGAGCAGCCCGGAGATACCGGCGCTGAAGGCGTAGGCTGATACGATGAGTCCAAACTGGTTGGGCTTTATGCTCATCGATTTCATGAGCATATCGCCGAGTGGCGACATCACCATGAAATCGAGGATGACCGTGAATTGTGTGAGTGCCAACAGGGCTACTATCATTTTCTGGTGACCGGAAAATGCGGGTGATGTTTGTTTCATTCAGGGAGATTTTCAGCTTATGTATTTGTTAGTCTTCCAGCTCTGCACATTCGTACTCGCTGGCGTTGATCAATGCGATGATGCGATCCGGCACTGGTTCAGCAGCTACCACTCTCAGTACGCAATCTACGTCTTCCATGTCTACTGTCCACTTTTCAATAAAGGGCTGCTGGTCCAGTAACGGGGCTACTTTGGAGCGGGCTTGCGCTGTGGCAATGTTTGTTTTGAAAATAAGAACGTGTTGCATGACTATTTTGTTTTGTGAGCGAGCGTTCATTTATTAATTTGACAAAAAAAAGAGCTATTTCATCAATCCTTTTACCACACAGTCGAATGTTTCTTTCATGATCTTCTCTGAGAACTTAAACTTACGGCCACCGAGACTTTGTCCTTCGTTATGAAATTTTATCAGCGAGTACAATGGCGCAAAGGCAACGGACCAGTATACTTCGAGGGGCATTTCGTCGATCTCTCCCCGTGTTACCGCATTATGCACATAGTCCCCCATTGCCCTGCGGAATTCATGCGTGATGGTTTCCATCATTTTGTCTTTGTAAGTAGAATTACGCAGCTGTTCAAAGAAGTTGGCGGATAGGTGGTTATCCAGTGCAAAAGCGGCCCTGTTTTTCCACTGTACCCACAGCCCTTCCTTAAAACTCATTTTCGGGTCAAAATCTTTCAGGGTGGCCTGCGTCATTTTTATTCCTTCTTCAATGCTGATACTCGTCAGCAGGTCCTCTTTATCTTTATAATAAATATAAATAGTAGCCGGAGATACACCCGCTGCCTTTGCCAGCCGGTTGATACCAAAATTTTCGAGTCCATCCTTAGCCACCATTTCAATGGCACACTCACGGATGGCCTGTATCTTATTTTCGTCTCTGTATCTCATGCGACACAAAGATAAGTGAGCGATTGCTCATTTTAAAATATTTTTTTTGAGACAGGGGGATTCATGGAAAGGCTGACTATTGATTTTATAGCCAGCCCTTTGAAATTAGTGTGAAAGATCGGGCGGGGTGAGGCTTTTAGAAAGACCGCCATCCACTGTCAGCTCTTCGCCGGTAGTAAATGTAGCATCGAAGGCCAGGAACAGTGCGGCCTTTGCCACTTCTTCCGTGCTGCCGTTGCGTTTCAGCGGCGTTACTGCTTCCCCGATTTTTTCGAAGGCCAGCAGTTCTTCTTTTGATGCGCCGGATACGCCCATAGTAGGCGTGTTGATAAAGCCGGGGCTTACCGCATTTACGCGGATACTCCTGGGCAGCAGTTCGGCGGCAAAGCCTTTTACAAACGAAGCCAGCGCCGCTTTTGCACCGGCATATACGCTCATGCCTGCATAACCGGCGTTGTTGGCGATGGAAGTAGTGAACACAATTGCACCGTAATCTTTTATCAGCGGCGCCAGTTGCTGCACCGTGAAATACGCGCCTTTGGTGTTGATGGCAAAAGTTTTATCGTAGGTGTCTTCCGTTACTTTATCGAATGGCTCCAGCAAAGAGAAACCGGCATTCACAAACAGGAAATCGATTTGTCCGAAAGTAGCAGCCACGGTGTTGCGCAGGGTTTCGATATCGGTCATGGAAGATGTGTCAGAAGCGATGATGTGTGCGCTGTTACCCAGTTCCTGTTTGGCTGCTTCCAGGTTGTTTGGATTTTTCCCTGTGAGCAATACTTCTGCCCCTCCTGCTATCAGCATTTTAACTACTGCCATTCCCATACCGTGTGTACCGCCGGTGATTACTGCTTTCTTTCCCTTGTAATTATTTGTTGTGCTGGTCATGTTATTTTTTTTTGATGATCAATGCTGCAAAGTGACGCAGATCGGGTGAACAGAACAATAACGGATATTATGTTCCTATACGGAAAATTTTATCCGTATGCCGGGAATCCGGCTATTAGGGATAAATTTGTCCGTATCAGAAAAGCGATTGGTTATGTATGAAAAAAAGATTCCAAAAAGTTTTGCGTGCGGGATGGCGATCATCATGGAAATCATTGGTGGTAAATGGAAATCCTATATGGTGTACCTGATCAACAAAGGGGTAAGAAGACCCAGTGAACTGCAAAGGGCGATGCCTTCTGCGAGCAGGCGGGTACTGGATTTGCAGCTAAGGGAACTGGAATTTCACGGGATCATCAAACGTGTTATTTATCATGAGCTGCCACCGAAAGTGGAATACTACCTTACTGATTTTGGCGCGTCGTTGTTGCCCGTAGTGGATGCGATGGATAAATGGGGAGAAGCCTACCAGGGCGAATTTGAGGCATTGATGAAAAAGAAGGAAGCACCGGTGGCGGTATGATGTTACCACCAGGTGGCCTGCTGAAAAAATGCCTGTGGTGTTTGCCCGGTGAAGGCGCGGAAATCTTTTATAAAATGCGCCTGGTCGTAATAGCCGGCGTCATAGGCAGCTTCGGTAAGACTATCAGCTTCCGGGAAATGATCGAGCAGGTGCCGTAATCTTACGATGGCGGAGAACTGTTTGGGAGTAGTTCCCACACTGCGCCGGAAGCGCTTTTCAAAGGCATCCTGACTGATATACAAATCTGCTGCCAGCGATTTGATTTTTACATCGCCGGCTGCGGTTTTAATTTGCTGTACGGCATTGCGGATGAGTAAGTCCGGTTGCCGGCTGCTGAGTGCGGCGATAAGAAACTGTTCCACAATAGCGATCCGCTGCAGGTTATTTTTCGCTTCATACAACCGTTCTTCCACTTCTCTTATTTTATGGTGTTGTACCAATTGATCGAGCGATTCATGCGTATCAAAAAGTTCATGCAGGGGTGTTTTGAAAAAGGCTGTAGCCCCACCTTCCCTGAACTTCACTAACACATTGCCGGTGCCGGGCGCATAATGTAACAGGCGGGAAGTTCTGCGCAAACCGGCCAATGCTGTTACCGGCAGATCAGCATCTCCGGTCATCACTTTACCACCAAACCTGAAAGACATCACCACAGCGGTATCCGGCATTACGCGGTTCTCCATACCGTCTTTGCTTTCGATGATCAGATAAGCGCTAACGTAAGGAGAAAGGATCGCTGACGGGAGATAACTTTCCATGTTCATGTGGTAACAAATTAGGTGTTTATAAAGATACGCATAATTAGTGTTTAGTCCGCAGCGGACTAAACACTAACGCCTGTACTTACCGCATGGCTTTTATCAACGCTCCCAGCTGTTCTTCTCCATAACCGGCTTTAATGCCTTTATTCATGAGGTTAAGAATGAAGGCGGGCACTTCCCCGGGAATGCCTGATTCAGCGGCCTGTTTCACCATTAAAGCAATAGATACCGCGCAGGTTTTCAGGCTGCTTTCGGGATATGTGAAATTATTGGCGCTGATCACCGCGCCTTCATGCCGCACCATTTCCCCGAGTACCGGTGCAATATTGTTGATCATATCGCCCAATGCGTTTACATCCAGCTTTTCCGATTCAAAAATCCGTGCGCCCTGCAGGAAGCCGGTGATCAAACCAAACAGGCTGGAAAGTATGGCCAGGTCCCATGCAGCGGCAGCGCCGGCTGCTGCGCCCATGTACATCAGGTTGCCGCCCAGTACTTTCAGTACGGCCTCTCCTTTTTCAAAAGCAGCTATTTGTCCTGATAAAAAAATGGGCGTATCCGGTTTTCCTATTTGCCGGGGTGTGGCCAGCAGAGCGCCATCCAGGTAGTGTGCACCAAGCTCCTGCACCCAGGCTTCTGCTGTTCTTGCATCCTGCGGAGTACCGGTGGTTAACTCCAGCAGGAGACGGCCATTTAAGGCAGCTGCTGCTTCCGGCATAGAAAGAATGTTACGGGTGGTATCGTAATTATTGAGACAGGTAATAATCACCGGGCTTGCCAATACGGCTGCGGCAGGATCTGCTGCCAGTACGGCGCCATCGGCTACCAGCGGCGCTGCTTTTTCCGCACTGCGGTTCCATACCGTTACGTGATAACCATTATCCAGTAAGGTGCGCGCCAGTACAAATCCCATAGGGCCTAATCCAATTACGGAAACACTTTTGTTTGTTGTCATCGTCTCATTTTTTTATGCCTCAAATGTCTTACCTATGGCGGTGACAGACAATAACCGAAAAAAGTTTCCCCCAGGGAAAACTTTTTCGGTATGCTCCCCTGCTGCATTACAGCGCATCGCTGTTTGCTCGTTTTTATGAACCAGGGTAAAATGTTTATCTTTCGGGCAAATGAAACACTATGTACGAGAAGAAAATCCCGGAGCTGCACTGTGGCATCAGCATTTTCATGAAGGTATTGGGCGGTAAATGGAAAGCCTGGATCATTGAGTGTATCCATGATGATATCAGGCGGCCGAGTGACATTCACCGCGAGATGGAAGTGGATGGCGCCAGCATGCGCGTGATCACCATGCACCTGAAGGAGCTGGAAGATCTTGGCATCCTGTATAAAAAAGTATATGCCGGTATTCCGTTAAAAGTAGAATATTACCTGACAGCAGTTGGACTGAGCACCTTACCACTGATTAAGGCAATGGATCAATGGGGCAAAGAGAAACAGGCTTTGCTGGTGAAAGATGAGCGCAATGCCGTGTTAGCCGGATAAGCCCGTGCGGTTTCGTTTAGCCGCACAGGTGGTGAAGCGCCGCATATTGCAGCAGCATAATTGTTTTCCCGTCTTTGATTTCCCCGGTGCGGATCATCTCCATTGCCTGTACAAACGGGAGTTCCAATACTTCTATATTTTCCTGTTCGGCTTCCAGTCCGCCGCCCTCGTGTACTTTCTGCTCTTTAGAGTACGCTGCCACAAAGAAATACAGGATCTCGGTAACAGAGCCGGGCGACATATACGCTTCAAACACTTTTTCCACATCGGTTACTTCGTAACCGGTTTCCTCCATCGTTTCGCGGCGGATGCATTCTTCCGCATTATCTTCATCCAGTAAACCGGCGCAACATTCTATCAGCAAACCGGTTTCATTGCCGTTAATATAGGTAGGCATGCGGAACTGCCGGGTTAACACTACGGTGCCATGTTCCTTATTATATAACAAAATGGTAGCTCCATTGCCGCGATCGTATGCTTCACGCTCCTGCTGTACCACTACTCCATCGCTACCCTTCACTTCATACGTAATTTTCTTCAGCGTATACCAGTTGTCCGACAGGATGGCCGTTTCCAGAATATTGATTGTTTTCATATTAAATGATCGTTTATGATCGTTTTTGATTATTTTTGATCAAGTTAATTATTTAAAATGAATTTCCAGCTAAGAAAACAAAAAATACTGTCGCTGTTAACCGAGAAAGGAGAAGTAGAAACCGCTGAACTGGCGCGGGCATTGGGTATTTCAGAAATCACTATCCGGCGGGATCTCAATCAACTATCGGACGATGGACTCCTGTACCGCACCCACGGCGGGGCCATTCCGGTGAATGAGCCGGATTCGCCTTTCGAATTTGTGAACAAAGCAGCCGCCAACCAGGCAGCAAAAGATAAGATCTGCAGAAAAGCGGCCGCACAGATCAACGACGGCGATATTATTTTCATGGACTGTGGCAGCACTGTTTTCCGCCTATGCCAGTTTATAAAAAACAAAAAGATTAAAGTGATCACCAACTCTCTCCCGGTGATATTTGAACTGCAACATTCCGCAGTATCGCTCAATATTATCGGCGGTGAATACGACGCTGCCCGGCAAGCCATACACGGCACTATGGCCACAGAACACATCCAACGGTATAAAGCCGGCAAAGCATTTATTGGCGTAGATGGCCTCTCGGCGCAGGGATTATTTGCACACAGCGAAAAGGAAGCCGCTATTGCCACTGCACTGGCTACGCAAAGTAATTATACCTACCTGTTATGCGATGCGGGGAAAATCGGGAAAACTTCCTATTTGAATTTTGCGGGGTTGGAATTGGTGGATGCTATTATTACAGATGGTGATCCGGCGGAGCTGAAGTATTGTAAGAAGAAGGGGGTAACGGTGATGGGTGTATGAGTTTATTCCAACACCTCCTTCAGCCGCTCCTGGTATTCCGGGTTATCCGTCATACCATTATGCCCCTGCCCTTTCAGCGTTATCAGCGTATCTCCGGGCTTAAAATATGCTTTCAGTTTTTCGGAAGAGCCATAGTAAATCACTTCATCGAGGTCGCCATGAAAGATGGTAACGGGGACGGTAGTACGTTGTATATTCTTGTAGGTAGGAAATGTATACTTCAATAGAAAGGAAGGCAGGATGGGATAATAATACCTGGCCATATCTTTCATGCTGAAGTACGGCGCCTGCAGAATGAGTTGCCTCGGATGATTATCGGCGGCCAGACGTGCCGCGGTACCTGTACCGATGGAATAACCAAGAATGGTAATGGTACTTTCCGGGTAAGTTGTTTTTACGCTGTCGTAGGCTGTTTGTGCATCGGCATAAAACTGTCGTTCGCTATGGATCTTTCCTTTACTTTTTCCGTATCCGCGATAATCCAGCATAAATACATCATAACCGAGGTGGGTATATACCCCGGCAACTTCCCCCCATGAGCGGAGAGAGCCCGAGTTACCGTGCAGGTAAAAGATAAGCCCTTTGTCGCCGCGGGATTTAAATAACAGTCCGCTTAGTTGTGTGCCATCCGCAGTGGTGATAGTGCGTTCTTCGAAGGGCTCCGGGAACTGAAAGACATACCCGGGTGGTAATCTCTCCGGGAAAAAAAGCAAACGCTCCTGGATAAAATAAACGAGGACGCAAACAGCTGCATACAGGAGCAGCAGCACGCCTATTGTTTTCAGGATCCATTTTCCCATGACAGCTAACATTTACCTAAGATACAAAGAAACGCAGATCATGTGATCCCTGCCGGGGATAAAATAAAAGAAGGTGCTTACTTACTTCCCCAGTTTTTTAAACGTGCCATTCACGCCATCCCAACTATATTTAGTGGATTCTTCTTTTACTGACATCACCGGTTCTCCGTTCTTATCCAGCTTATCTGTTTCTTCTTCCTCATGCATTTTCAGGATGATGGTATCGGGCATACCACCTTTTTCTCCGGGGAAAATAAAGGACTCGCTGTGATAATATACCCCAGCATCGCCTACATCCATTCTTTCCGGCAGTAAGGCGATCCGTCCATCCTTCATCCAGGCGAAATAATAATAGTTTGTGGGAACACCACAGGCTGCTCCACCAAAGCCAACAGAGATAATATTTTGCACGTTGGTAAGGCCGAGACCGGGCATCACCTTCGCATTGGAAAAACCGGCGGATTCATCGTCCATTATCCGGAATGCGGTGGCAGCGAGGATTTTACGGGCCTGCACTGCTTTTAGTTTCACAATATATTGCGGGCGTTTTTCATTGTCGATCAGCGTATCCATGCGGCGGTCGTAGGCAAACACAAATTTCATATCGCCTCTGCGCATAGGAGAAAAGGAGATCAGTCCTTCCCATACGTAGCCTTTTTTTTCCACGCCATCTTTTTTGTATTTAATCTGTACCCAGGGAAGTGTAAGACCTTTCAGGGTAAGCAGTTTGCCGGCCAATATATCGATAGCGGTAATATCGTCGCCGGCCAGCAGGGTGTCGATGGCGGCCTGTTTGGTGTCGGGGCTGATACGTACCAGTGCGGTATCTGCAAAAATATACCGGCTGTCATCTTTATTTAACTCCCAGGTATTAAAGATGAATTCAGGTTCCTGGTCCTGGGCAAAAAGAGGGGCTGCAAAAGAAGTAAACAAACAAGTCAGCGTAAAAAACAACATCGTTTTCATCAGGTATATTAATTGAAGCGCAAAAATAGCGTTTTACCTCATGAAAATGATGCCGTGTTATTAATTTGCCGGCCGGATTGGCTTCATTTCCACATGCTGCGTTTTGTAAAATGCATTTAGCAAAATACCGCCGAAAGGGATAGTAGACGATTGTTGCTGCTTCGTTCCTCTAACAGGTTAAAAAATTATTTACTCCCCATCCCCGGCTGCCCCCACAGGGAGAGCTATTTCCCCTTTACAACCTTTTACGTATACCCCTTCGCGTTGGGGGAATATTATCCCCTCTTACAGATAATGGCCCGGATATTGCTTCTCATGGCGGTCCGCGTTTCTTTTGGCTGAGCTGCTTCTTTTTTTAAAAATTAATGAGATGGTATGTAGAAAAGCGAAAAAAAATTATGACATTACAATTATATGATTATCCTGAGCCCGGCATTTTCACTGCCGACAGCAGTTGTTTTTGCTTAAATTAGTAACATGTCAACATCCGGAACCATAACGATATCCCAACGATTGAAACAGTTCTCTCATTTCCTGATCGGAGACCCCCAACAGTTCTCTCTGGAAAACCGTATATTCAATGCCATATGCGCTATCTCCCTCTTTATTATTGCCATTAACGTCCCGTACAATTATGTTACCGGCCTAACTGTTACCTCTCTCATCTTTGCCTTACTGGTGCCTGCATTTTCCTTTATTTATTTTCTTTCAAGATACCGGAAGAAGGTAAATATCAGTATAGCCCTTGCCGTGATCATGATCAACATGAGCTTCGCTATTAACTATTTCTACAGTGGGGGGATACAGGGCGCTTCCCTGTTGTCCTTTACCCTGGCGTTTTTCCTGGGCATGCTGATTTCCCCGCGCAAGCAATATTACTGGTGGCTGGCGCTGAACCTGTTCACCGTACTTGGACTGATCATATGGGAGTATTATTACCCCACGTCGGTAGATACTGTTTATAAAACGAGGAAAGACATTTTCGCGGACATGACTCCTACCTATATTATCAGCGTGGGCGTAATTTTCGTGGGAACTGTTTACCTGAAAAATGCGTATAGCAAAGAGAAGCAGAGAGGGGAAGAAAAGACACGCTCCCTCGAAATCATGAATACAGAAAAGAGTAAACTCTTTTCACTCATCTCCCATGACCTGCGTAATCCTTTGGCGGCAATACAGTCGTACCTGCAGCTGATGCGGGAAATAGAACTGGACCCGGAAAACAAAACCCAGATAGAAACCGAGCTGCTGTATGTGGTAAACAGTACCCAGGAGATGCTGTATAATATATTGGTATGGTCTAAAACGCAAATGGACGGGCTAAATGTAAATCTAACACCCGTGGATGTGGCATCCGCCATACACCCCATTCTGAAGATCAACAAAATGGCCGTATCCAAAAAAAGGATCAGCCTGGATACCAATATAGACGCTTCTATAAAAGTGATGGCCGACATCAATATGCTGCAGCTGATTGTGCGCAACCTGCTGGGCAATGCCGCCAAGTTCACGCCTTCCGGGGGAACAATCTTCATCAAAACCAGCAGGGCCGGCAATAAATGTTTAATTGAAGTAAGAGACAGCGGGGTGGGTATTGACCTGTCCAGGCAACCCGATATTTTCTCCCTGAAAGTACGTTCTACTTTTGGAACGGATAATGAAAAGGGCATCGGCCTCGGGTTATTCCTCTGTAAGGAATATACTACCGCACAACAGGGACAGATCTGGTTTGAGAACAACCGCGAAGGCGGAAGCTCCTTCTACCTGGAACTCCCGCTGGCCAACTGATTATTCCGCTTTAAGACTGTTCACCGGGTTGGCCGTGGCCGCCCTGATAGCCCGGTAACTAACGGTTAAAACGGTAATGGCGATGGCAATAAACGCCGCCAGTACAAAGATCGTCCAGTTCATTTTTACCTGGTAGGCAAAATTCTGCAGCCACCGGCTCATCATATACCAGGCGAGGGGACTGGCAATAACAATAGCCACCAGCACCAGTTTCAGGAAGTCTTTTGACAGCATGGCCACAATCCCTGTTACCGAAGCGCCCAGCACTTTGCGGATACCTATTTCCCGGGTACGTTGTTCTGCTGCATAGGTGATTAACCCAAATACGCCCAGGGACGCAATCAATACGGCCAGTACGGCAAAGGAAATAAAGATCTTACCCGTGCGTTGTTCCGCAATATACAGGCGGTTAAAATCGTCATCAAGAAAAGAATACACGAATGGTTGCCCGCTCATACCGGGCTGCGCTTCATAGGTGCTTTTGATTTTTGCCATCAGCCCCTGGATATTACCGGTCTGAATACGGAATGCCATTACGCGGGGATACTCCCTCAGCCGGAACACCATTGGCGGTATTTTATTCCTTAAGCTACCGGCGTTAAAATCCTTTACCACCCCTATCACTTTCAGCGGCCTGCTTCCATCTGCATAGAGATATTTTTCATTCAGGTCATTAAAGCCAAATAACCGGGCAGCGGTTTCATTGAGCAATACGGCGAAAGTATCCGAAGGCATGGTGGGCGAAAAGTTCCGGCCACTGGCCATTTGCATACCCATTGTATGGATGTAGTCTGCATCCACATACCATTCCGGTACGCCGGTTACCTGCCCGGCGCTGCGGGCCGCATCTTTTGAATAGATGTTGGTGTTCAGGTTCATATCGGTAGGCAAAGAGGCTGTCATGGTACCTGATTCCACCCCTTGTATATTTAACACCTCGTTTTTAAAGTTGCGGGCATGGATCCACAACGATTGTGTATTGCCCAGGATCAGCACCTGTTCCCGGTTGTATCCCAGCTTTTTACTCCGGATATAATTCAGCTGACTGTTGATCACCAAGGTGCCTACAATCAACAGGATGGCAGAAGCAAACTGGAAAACCACGAGGCTGTTTCGCAACCAGCCATTTTTGAAACCGCTGTTCAACCTGCCTTTCAGCACTTTGATAGGCTCAAAGCCCGACAGGAAAAAGGCGGGATAGCTGCCTGCCAGCAACCCTATCACACCGGCCGTTACCAGCAGGAAAGGCAGCAGCCACAGGAAATACCCGGCCTCCAGTGTAATATGTTTACCCGATAACTGGTTAAGATACGGGAGCAGTAAAGTGGCCAGGGCCACTGCCAGTAACAGGGCAAAGAAGCTGGTCAGCGTAGACTCCGTAAGGAACTGGAAGATCAGGGAAGAACGCTGGGAGCCCAGCACCTTCCGCACCCCTACTTCTTTGGCGCGACCCGCAGAACGGGCGGTAGAGAGATTCATGAAGTTCACGCAGGCGATCAGCAGGATGATGACAGCCACCGCAATAAAGATGTACACGTATTGGATATTGCCCGAAGGCTCTGCTTCATCTGCAAGCGGGGAATACAAATGGATCTTTGTCAGCGGCAGGACGTTATACCCGAAATGCCCGCCTGATTTTTCGAGATCTGCAAAGTTGCTGCCCGTCATCTTCTGCAGCGGGGCTTCCATATATTTTTTGGTAACAGCGTTCACATAGCTTTGCAGTTGTGCGCCGGTGGCGCCTTCCCGCATTAATACGTAGGTGGCATAGTTGTCTGACATCCAGCCGCCGTTTTCCCGGCTTTCGGGCAATTCGGACAGGGCACGCACAAAATCAAAGTGCAGGTGCGACTGATCCGGCACATCTTTTATCACGCCGCTGATCTGGTAAGTGGCTACATTATCTGTTTGCAGTGTTTTACCTACTACATCGGTGCTGTTGAAATATTTGAGGGCCATCCGTTCGGAGATGACCATTGTATGAGGTTGGGTGAGCGCGGTTTTAGGGTCACCGCTGATCATCTGTAAGCTGAATACATCGAAGAGGGTGGAATCTGCAAAGCAGGCATTTTTTTCTACCAGGGTGGTGGTTCCTTTTTTCACCAGGATATTTCCCTGGCGGATAAACCTGACATAGTTTTCTACGTTGGGGTATTCCTGTTGTAATACGGGGCCAAGCTGGCTGGGGGTATATCTTTCTTTAAAGGCGTTGCCGTTTACAAAAAAGTCGGCGTTGATGCGATAAATCCTGTCGGCTTTTTTATTGAACCGGTCGTAGCTCAGTTCATCTGTTACGAACAAGGTGATGAGCAAACAGGTGGTCATGCCAATGGCAAGCCCGAATATAGTGATGGCTGAAAAACCTTTATTTCTCCAAAGGTTCCTGAGTGCGATGCTGAAGTAATTCTTAAACATAATATGCGGGCGTTCTAATTCGATGCCGGAAATCAGGAGGCATGATAATCAGCGCTTTAGTATCCATAAACGATCCCCGGATGCCCGGTTTTAATACAGGGGGTGTCCGATTACGGTCATGGTTTATTTAAGGGCCGGGCCCTCAGGGCGGTCCAGGTATCATCAATAGCAATGCTGGATACAGCGTCTAATCCCACTGCTCTGAAAGCGGCCCATACTGTTTCCCTTTTGATATCACTTTTGATAGAGCCGGTTCCTTTCGGGTAACATGCCCAGAAGAGGCAATCAAACTTCCCTTCTTTGACGGCGGATTTCAGCAGCTTCTCCAGCTCCTGCTGGCGCGTGGCAAACACCTGTACGAAGTCGTACGTGCCTTTCTTTTTACCGGCGGCCGCCGTGTCATAATCAATGTTCCCTATGAGGCTGATGTATTCAGCAGGCGCATTTATGATCAGCGCGCTGCCTGCTTTATGAAAGTATAATTTCTTCAGTACTACTTCGGCAGACATCTTTTTATTTTAAAAATAGGGCATTTTAAACACCTTCCATAAAAAAAGCACGGCAGGAAGTCTGCCGTGCTGCACAATTTGTTTGCGTCCATTAGAGGAACATGCCTCCGGAAGCTTCAATACGTTGTGCTGTGATCCAGCGGGCTTCTTCGGTGCAAAGGAAGGCTACAATGCCGCCAATATCATCTGGTACGCCGGTGCGTCCGAGGGCGGTATGGGCAGCGATGTATTCAATTGCCTGTGGCGCATGTTCAAAAGTAGCTTTTGTAAAATCTGTTTCAATAATGCCCGGGGCTACTACGTTGGCGGTGATACCCCGTGCGCCCACTTCTTTGGCGAGGTACCTTGTGAATACTTCTATGGCTCCTTTCATGGAAGCATAGGCGGCATATCCGGGTGTGGCAAACCGTGCCAGTCCGGTCGACAGGTTAATAATACGGCCATTGTTATTAATAAAAGGCAAAGCTTTCTGCGTGAGGAAGTATACACCTTTTAAATGCACCTGATACAGTTCATCAAAATCCTCTTCCGTAGTGTTGGGGATAAGGGAACTTCTGTCGATGCCCGCATTGTTTACCAGGAAATCAAATTTGCCTTCGCCGGTATTTTCCTGCAGATGTGCTGCTACTTCTGCGAGAAACCCGTCGAACGCTTTTGTATCGCCGGTATCCAGCTGGTAAGCGATGGCCTTTTGTCCGATGGCCTGTATTTCTGCCACTACTTTATCGGCTTCTGCCTGGTTGCTTTTATAAGTAAGAATGATATCGTGTCCGCTTTTGGCGAGTTGTAAAGACATATTCTTACCTAATCCGCGACTGCCACCAGTAACCAGGGCTATTTTGTTTTTTGTTGCCATTTTGTTTTATTTTTTTGATAAGACAAATTTCCGGGAATGTTTCCGGCTGGTTATGGTGACTACTTAAGTATTTAATGGTACTCGTTTAAGTTTTTTAGTCGTGTAACAGGATTTCCAGCTGTTGTTTTAGCTTTTCTTCCACCTCCGGCCCTTCAAAGCCGATGTTACTGAAAATGATGTTTCCTTCTTTGTTGATAAGATAGGAAGCGGGAATAATATTGAATTTGAATTTATCTCCTATGGCGGGGTCTGTATTATAATACACCGGGAAGGTATATTTTTTATTACCGCTCCAGCCCTGCGCATCGGCCAGGGTATTCCTGGCGCCGCTGTTGGCAATCATAAAAACAACATCGGGGTGTTGTTTATACTGATCGTATAGTTTTTGCAGGTATGGCATTTCCTGCATACAAGGTACGCACCAGGTAGCCCAGAAATCGATCAGTATAATTTTGCCTTTTAATGAAGCTGCTGACACCGGCTGACCTTTCATATCCACAAAGGTGTTCAGTAACGGCGCGGGGCGGTTGATCCGTTGTTTCTTTACTTTTTCAATCAGTATTTTTTTCCGGAACTCTTGCAGCTGGTTCAGCTTTGCGGTATTATTGGTTTGCTGGTAATATGCTTCCGCGTTGTCGAGTGTTTCTTTATCTGCATAGTAATCCACGGCTTGTTCCATGTGTTTATCTGCCGCAGCCAGGAGTCCCTGTTTCAGGTCTATGAGGCCAAGTACAGATGCCAGGTGCCGGCTGGCCTTATTATACACAGCGTTGCGCGTGCTATCGTCCGCATATGGATAAATGTATCCTGTTTCCGGGAAATGACGGATCACGCCTACGGGGTAACTGCGTACACTGTCTAACGCACGTTGTGCATAACTGCGTGCGGTATCCAGAGCGAGGGTGTTATCCAGCAGTGTTTGTGCCACCTGTTGCCAGGTAACCACCTTGTAAGGGTTTTCCTTTTCGGTGGTCATAAAACGGGCATGATACAATGCCTTGCTGCTATCTTTTTTCACAGCATAGTACCGGAACAATACCTCGTGCATTTCCATGAAGGATTCCCTGTTTTCCGGGGTTTCCTTTTTCAGTTCGTTTTCAAAAAAGGTGATTTGCCGGGCAGTGTCTTTTCCTTTAGCGACTACGCCTGTCATGATATCCCGGCCCAATCCTGATTCCGGGTAACGTTCCATGACTACGCGCCGGATGGAATCCAGCCGGGTGTTTTCACCAATGATCAGGTAGCCCATGGTTACCTTGTTCATATTGCCCGGAGTGGTGGGTGCGCTGTTAAATTTATCAGCAATCACCTGGTGCGCTTCTGCTCTGAACTTTTCTTTTTCTTTGGTGGTGGTTGCCTTGTTCATTTCGTAGGTCAGCAGGCGCAGTTTTGCTTCGTAGTTATCCGGGTAGCGTTTCAGTTCTTCTTTATAAAGGGCGGCCTGTTTATCTGCCAGCAAAGGAGACTTACCCATTTGTGCGCTGAGGCTGTAGGCTTTGTACAGGGCCATGTCTTTTACCGGTACTTTGTTTTTATACACAGCTACTTCGTAGTGCCGGTCTTTTGCCGGTTTATCGGTAGCCTCGCCGCTCTCCAGGTAAAAGGTGGCGAAGGTGGTGTAATCGGCCAGCACAAAGGAGGTAGTCCATTTATTCCCGGTGCGCTGCATGTTCATACGCCATGCAAGGTTATAAAAATTGGAATAGGAAAACACGAGTGTTACCGGGGCTGCGGTAGCAGGAATCCCTGCTCCCGGCACGGTGGGATCGTAGGTGACGGTAACCGTTTGACCACGTTCCGGGTATTCCGGGCTGATCACCACCCGTTGTTGTGCATATATTTTACCGGCTGCCAGGGCAGCCAGTAAAAATATGATGGTTAACTTCTTCATATCAGCGATAGTTATTTGTACCCTTCGTTCTGGGTAAGGTTAACATTGGTTCTGATGGCATCAGAAGGAATCGGGTACAGGGTATCCGTAGACTGCCAGTTGGCGCCTTTAATAGGGCCTAACACGGCGTCTGATCTTTTGGTGCGTTTCAGGTCAAACCAGCGGTGGCCCCATTCTGCGAACAACTCCACTTTGCGTTCCTGCTCTACCGCCAGCAATAAGGCCGGTTGTGTAAGGGAAGCAGACAAACCGGGTAAGCCCGCGCGTTGGCGGATAGCGTCCAGGTCGGCGCGGCCATCGTTGAGCTTTCCTTGCTGAATACGGGCTTCCGCGCGGATAAGATATTGTTCTGCGAGACGCATTACCATTGAGTATTCGGTAACGGCGCTGGTACTCGTTCTTACTTTGTACTTATAAGGGAAGTAAACACTAACGCCGGCAGTGGTTTTGTAGAAAGCTATCCATTTGGTAAACCGCTGATCATTCGGTTCGTATTTCCTGATCAGGTTGATGGTATCCAGCCGGAATACCGCTGTACCAAAGAGTCCCGTGGTGGGGTTAATAGCCGGGGTAGAAGTAAATCCTTCCCAGGTGTTGCGGCCACCCACTACATTGAGCGGCTGCAGTTGCCAGATAGCTTCATTACTGTTAGCCAGGAACACTTTATTCAGATCCGTTACCAATGAATACCGACCATTGTCGATCACCAGCGATGCAGTGGTTTCTGCCAGTGCCCAGTTCTGATTATAAAGATAAACCCTTGCCAGCAAAGCATTAGCCACGGACTTATCGGGGCGTATATGCTGCCCCGTAGGATAATCATCTCCCATTAATTCTACGGCTGCTTTAAGATCTGTGATGATGGTGTTATACACTTCCGCACGTGGCGCGCGTGGTTTCACACCATTTACTTTATAGTCGGTGCCGGTGATCAGGGGTACATCTCCATACATATTTACCAGGTAAAAATAACAGAAAGCACGCATGAACAGGGACTCTCCCATTAGCTGGTTCTTTACAGCAGGCGTTAATGCAGTGGCTGTGGAAAGCCCTTCTACGCAGGCATTTGTCTGGTAGATATAACTGTAAAGATCAGCAAACATACTTTGCACATACTGGCTGCTGGGCAATAACCTGTTCTCTTTAAAAACATCATAGTTGGCGAAAGACGAGTAATAGGCCATATCATCTGCCTGCATTGCGGTGAGGTAGTTGATAAGCACATTCGCAAACTGGTAGTTGAATGAGTACATGCTGCCATATAAACCGGTAACCGCGGCGGTAGCCGTTTTATCATCCGTAAACACCAGTCCGGATACCAGCTCATTCTTTGGTAACGGCGTATCCACATACTTGCTGCAGGAGCTGCTGCTGAAGAGGAGAACGCCGATTAAAAATATATGAATTCGTTTCATGGTAAATCTTTTTATTATCTGCAAAACAGGAATATTTCTTTATAAAGCAAACTGTAAACCGATGGTATATGCTTTTAATGGCGGCATTACCATACCCTGGGTTTCAGGATCAAGACCTTTATAGTTGGTAAAAGTGAGCAGGTTTTGCGCTAACGCGTAAACGCTGATATTATTGACTTTCCAGCGTTTGGTATATTTCGACAGATCATATCTCACAGATACATTTTTCAGACGGATGTATGAAGCGTCGCCCCAGTTGGCAGTAGAGAGGCTATAGCTCCTGTAGTTAGCCGTTCCTGCGGATGTAGTAGCCCCGGGCACAGTGGTGTTGTCACCTTTGTTTTTCCAGCGGTCCAGCGCGCGCAGGTCCTGGTTGGCGAATGTGCCGATAGCCGGGCTGCCGTATCCGTAGCCAATTTGCGGGCCCTCCTGTTTTACAAACTGTAACAGGAAATCAAGACTGAAACCTTTATAAGTAAAGCTGTTTTGTAACCCGCCGTAGTATGCCGGCATGGTTTTGCCAAGCGTTACATAGTCGTCGTATTCCGCCGGATCGGTAGTAGTGCCGCTGTTGCTGTAGAACTGTGCCAATCCGGTTTCCGGATCGATGCCCATAAACTTGTATCCTCTTACAATGGTTAATGATTGTCCTACTACGTATATGTCTTTGTAAGCAGAGCCTTCAATCCCCGGGAACGATTTCAGTTCATTTTTACTCACCGTCAGGTTTAAAGATGATTTCCAGGTAAAGTTAGCCTGCTGGATATTGATAGTATTCACTTCAAATTCCCATCCGCTGTTAAGCACTTCTGCCGGGAAGTTGGCGGTGATAGACGGGAAGCCTACCTGTGGTGATAGCTGATACTGCACCAGTTGATTGCTGGAAATGTTGTGATAATAGTTGGTATTAAACAGGATCCTGTCTTTCAGGAAGCCCAGTTCCAGTCCGATTTCTTTTTTACGGTTCTCTTCCCATTTATACAATGGATTGGCCAGGCGGGTTGGTGTTAGTCCGGGTAAGCCATTATAAGGATATGGATTAGAGTTCCAGCTATCAAGGTATTGATAGTCGCCTACTTTATCATTACCCGTTATGCCCATACTTGCACGGAGTTTACCAAAGCTGAGGAAACTCACCTCTTTCATAAAACCTTCTTTTGTAAATATCCAGGCGGCTCCTATAGCGCCGAAGTTACCGAAGCGGTTGCCGGGGCCGAAACGGGTGGAGCCATCACGGCGATAAGTGGCATTCACTAAGTATTTTCCATCCCAGTTATAGTTAACCCTTCCAAATACTGAGGTGTAACGGTAAAAGGCGTACTGCGATGGATTGGGGGTGATGAGGCCGGCGGCCTGTTGGTCTTCCAGCAGCGCATCGCTGGAGAAACCCGTTGCTTTTACCGATTGGCCCTGGCTGATGGTTTGCTGCCAGGTACCACCTACCATTACCTGCAGATCGCCTTTTGCGATGGTTTTGTTATAATCGATCTGTGGCTCAATGATGTAAGATCCAACATCGGCATTACCGAAATAAGACATACTCCCGGTGGAAGTAATCGGGTTAAAGGTAGCATTCGGGTATACCTGTAGCTGCTTCATATTGGACTTATTATATCCAAGGCTGGTTTTCAGATTCAATCCCGACAGGATGGTATACCTGATAGTACTGTTAGCCACAAGGGTATTGGTATTTATTTCAGACCGGCGCAACAGGTATGCCTGTGGATTTTGTGCGGTTGAAAACCAGTAGTATTTACCGGTAGAATCATACAGCGGGTAATTCGGCGGCATGTTGAAGAAAGTAGTAAGATCGCTTGCCAGCGAATTATCTTTATTGGCAGTATAATTCACAGAAGTGCTGATGTTAAATTTGCCATCGGCGCTGTTATGGTTTAAATTAAAATGGCCTGCACCTCTCTGGTAGCCGAGGCTTCCGGGCATTACCGTTGATTCCTTGTGATACGTGCCGCTTAATATAAATTGTGTTTGTTCATTGCCGCCGGATACAGAACCCTGTGCTTCCGTAGTATGACCCGTACCGCCGATCATGAACTTTTGCCAGTCTGTGGTGTGTTGCTGATCCCACAGGGTGAGGTCTGGTGCACTCTCTTCGTCGTATGGTTTATTGTCATTTTTGAAAGCTTCTTTACGCATGGCAATGTACTCAGGCGTATTGAGCATTTTCACCGTATTAACTACTTTGCTTGCGCCCGTGTATACGTTGAAGTTAGCCTGTGTTTTACCTGATTTACCTCTTTTGGTGGTGATGAGCACCACGCCATTGCCGCCCCTGGAGCCATAGATAGCTGTAGCGTCGGCATCTTTCAATACATCGATACGTTCAATATCAGAAGGATTGATCGTTGCCAGCGGACTTTGCTGGCCGTTGGCGGAAGTAAACTGATTCAGCGGATCGGAATAAAAAGGTACGCCATCAATGATGTACAGGGGATCGTTTGTATGATCGATAGAACTTTGTCCTCTTATCACTACTTTAAAACTGGAACCGGGTAAACCGTTGGAAGAAGTAATGAACAGGCCGGCCATTCTGCCCTGCATGGCAGACAGCGGGTCCATTACCGGCTGTGAGGCAATATCTTCCGCCTTGATGCTGGATACCGAGCCGGTGTTATTACGTTTGCTGGTGGTACCGTAGCCGATCACCACGGTTTCATCGAGACTGCTGGTGCGTTGGCGGAGAAACAGCTGCAACGGTCCGTAGTTGCCGATACGAACCGTATAGGGTTCGTAGCCTACGTAGGTTACCACCAGTTCATCACCAGGACCTGCTGCAAGGGAGAAATGTCCGTTTTCATCTGTGATGGTACCAATGTTGGTGCCTTTCACTTTAACGGTTACCCCGATGAGGAGGGCGCCTGCAGCGTCTTTCACCACACCTGTCACCGGTTGCTGGATGGCTTCCGGTGAGGTGCTGATGTTGTTGCTACCTGCGGGCAGCGCTTTCTTTTTGATGAAAATGGTTTTGTCTTTGATCGTGTAATCCAGTGGCTGGCCTTTAAAGATTTCCGCGAGAAAATCCGCGAGCCGGGTGTTTTCTGCTTTGATGGTTACCGGTTTAACGGTGCGCAGCAGGTCCCGGTCGTAAAAGAACAGGTAACCGGTTTGCTGTTTTACGGTGGTAAACACCTCTTCCATCGGTGCATTTTTCACCGATACAGACACTGTTTGACCGAAGGCACCCGCAGATACTTTCAATGTCGCCACAATCATGAGAACAATCGTTAATCTCATAGTAAGTGCAATTTTGGTTGGGGAAAGTCCGGGCATAGAAAGGACTTTACCATAATAATTCAATTGCATAGATTTGCATTTGTTAGGATGGATAATCAGTATTCAAGTATGTACAAGCTTAGTGCTACTATCATCCGGACATATTCGCCGGGGGTGGGTCCAATCACCTCCGGTTTTTTTATCCGTATAGCGGCATTACAATCTCTGAAGTTGGTCGTGCATAAATGTTCAGTTGACAATAGCTAAAAAAATAAACCCGTTATGGTTCCACGATGATGCTGCGTCCCTGCAGGCGGAAATGGATACCGGTACTTTTCAGTCCTTCCAGCACATCCGACAGTGGCAGATTACGTTGAATTTCTCCCTGGAACCGGCGGGCAGGGATGTTACCTGCATAAACAATTGTTACATCATACCATCTGGCCAGCTGACGCATCACGGTGGGGATGTCTGCGTCGCGGAAATTAAATTCCTCCTTCTTCCAGGCCAGTATCGCCGCAGTATCTGCGTGCGCTACGATATCGATATTCCCGGGACTTTTTACCAATGCCTGCTGACCGGGTAATAATACCCTGGAGCTGTTGCCTGCATTGACTTTCACGGCTCCTTGTATAAGGGTCGTTTTGATGCCTGGTTCATCTGTATAGGCGTTGATATTAAAACTGGTGCCTAATACTTCTATATTGGTTTGGTGGCTGACCTTTACCTGGAAAGGCATTTTTGCCATTGCCGCCACTTCAAAATAAACTTCTCCTTTTATCTCCACTTCCCGTTTCCCTTGCCCGAATGCGGTGGGGAAAGTAATAGCGGAAGCTGCATTCAGCCATACCCTGGTACCGTCCGGCAGGGTGAGCCGGAACTGCCCGCCTCTCGGCGTAGCCAGCGTGTTCAGGGTGGTTTGAGCAGTATAATTCTGTGTGCTGTATTGCAGCTGGCCGTTATTCAAATGAATAAGGGTGCCCTGCTGCGTGATCACGCGGTTACCGTTGCTATCCAGCGGTATGACCGAACCATCTGCCAGCCTTAAAGTGGCTTTGCTGGTTCCGGGCAGTATAGGCGTGGTGGAAAGGGCCGCTACCGGGGCAGGCGGGGCGGAAGGGCGAAGAAAATATATGCCTGCCCCCAATAACAGCAAAACAGCCGCAGCAGCACTCCACCAGCGGTACACCGGGCGTACCGGCACGTTATCTTTTGCCGGGAAATGCTTTGCACTGAAAGTATTCCAACCGGCGGCAACATCAAATTTTTCATATTGCAACAGCTTATCACGGAGGATATCCGGATCTGTCATCTGTTCAAAAAAAAGACGGTTGTCTGCGGAGGCATCACGCCAGGCCCGCAGCTCTTCCTCTTCTGCTGCTGTTAATATATCCTGCTGATAACGGCTTACCAGGTAAGCAATTCGCTGCAATAACGGATTTGTTTCACTGTTTTGATCTGCTTCCAACTCACCTCTTTTACTATAGAAACAATAAAAAACTGCTTTCGATTAAATAAATCAAAAAAAAAATTACCGGCTAACGGGATCAGTAATAATGATGATAATATTTGAGAAGGGTAATATAGATACCCAGTAATGGCAGGATGTTCTTTTTAATGAGACTGCTCCTGATAAGTTTAAGCGCCCTTAGTTTCTGCGCTCTGACAGTATTATAGGAGATCTGCAGGGAGGTGGCTATCTCTTCATTTTTTCTTCCTTCAAGATAGCTCATTTTAAAGATCCGCCGGCATTGGGTGGGCAGATGCTCTATTTCCAGGTACAGCTGCTGAATAATTTCTGTTTCCGTAAGCACCGGATCGAAGCCGGCTATTTCTGTAGTTACCTGTTCTTCCTGTAAATAAGAGAATTCTTTTTCTTTGATATGGAGCCGTTCCCTGCTTTTCAAAAAATTGAGGCAGGCATTTTTGGTAGCAATAAAAAGAAAGGCTTTTATGTTGGTGGCGGATTTAAAATCGCCCCGTTTATCCCAGAGCTTTGAAAAGGTTTCCTGCACAAGGTCTTCCGCCTCCTGTTCGTCAGCGACAATGGTAAAGGCAAAATAACATAATGCTTTGTAATGCTGGTTAAATATGAATTGGAAAGCGGATTGTTCTCCACCAGCGAACTTTTGCAGTAAAATATGCTCCTTGTTTGAATACTCCTCTATCATCCCTGGAAACACCCTCCTGACAATATAAACGATGATTTATCGGTATAAAAATACCGATAAAAGCTGATTTATTTATAGATGAGGGGAAAATATAGCGTCATTTCCCCGTGATCCTGTATACGCATCTCCGCTGTCCATCCAGTATATGTTCCACCCGTTCCACTTTCGCTTGCTTTCCTAATATAGTGGAAAACATCTCCTGCTCCGACCGGCAGAAGCGGCTGCAGCAGCTGGCCGCCGCCTGTATGGGACAATGATTTTCTATAAGAAGATAACTCTTTCCTTCGTTGATATACTCCGCCATGTATCCTTCACGGTTACGGATATCCGCTAATGTGCTCACACGGTTTTCCAGTCCGGTGATGCCTTTCAGCTCTTCCTCGTATTTTTCGAGGGTGCTTTGAGCCGTGGCTTCCAGCACTTCGTTCATCGTATCCGTAGGGAGTGTTTTATTCATGTTGCACAGCAGACGCAATGCCAGGTCCTGGTGCCGGTCGGGGAAACGCGCGTTGCCCGCTTCCGTGAGCGCCCAGATTTGTTTAGGTCTGCCCCTGCCTTTGGCTTCCGTGGTAGCCTGCACCAATCCTTCATTTGCCAGTTTGAGCAACTGAAACCGCGCGCCTTCCATCGTTACTTTCAGCTCCTCTGCCAACTTACACAAGGGTTGCGGCCCCTGTGTTTTCAGTATCCATACAGCCCGCTCATTATCGGCAAAGTTATTATTCATAATAAACAAAGTGTTTATTTGGTTTATTCAGCAAAGATACTATCTTTGTTCCATAAAGAAAACGATTTGCCGGGATATGCAACACGGGCACGCTTATCCGGCAGATCTCATACGCATGCCATGCGCAGGCATACGTATTTTCAAACTGCGCTCCTGTATATACCGCCGGCAGGGCCCTCCGGCTGGTAGCAACCAAACAATACGAATAACCGGTTCCTGCTGAAACATCACTTTCAGTACAGGGAGCTGCATGTCTTCACAAAAAATAAAAAAACAATGAGAATAGCCATATTAATCGGAAGTATCCGGCAGGGCAGGCAATCACACAAAATTGCCCATTACCTGCAAAAACAATTACAGGGCAAAGGACTGGAGACTGATCTCATAGACCTGGCCGAAAACCCGCTCCCCATGCTGGAAGAACGGGTGGGTGTGCACCCGCAACTGCCACAGGCGGTAAAAGAACTGAGCCAGCGCCTGCATGCTGCAGATGCCATGATATTTGTTACGCCTGAATACCACGGCAGCTTCTCCGGCGTACTGAAAAATGCCCTGGATTATTTTTACAGCGAATTTTCCAGGAAAGCCATCGGTATTGTTACGGTGAGTGCAGGAAAACTGGGCGGCGTCAACGCAGCTACACAGCTGCAGCAGGTGATCCTCAGCGTTGGCGCTTATGCACTGCCGGTAAAACTCCTGGTACCGGAAGTATACGGCGCATTCAGTGATACGCAGGAACTTACCAGCGAGCACACGGCCAAATCAGCCACCAGGTTTATAGACGAATTTTATTGGCTTGCCAGCGCCATCTACGAAAAAAAGAAGGCAGCTGTTAGTATTTAAGTCAGTGGCCAGCGCATCTCCCAACGGGCAGGGACCTGCGCTGGTTCTTCTTTTCACCGGCCTTTCCTCCGGCGCTTCCTCTCCTTCCACTCCCGGTATCTCATCGAAATCCATTCCCTGAACCGCTAAAAAATCAATATCTTGTTGCCATATTATACAATATTTGCAGAGCGGATCCGTCTTCATGTGGAAACCTTTAAAAGCCGCGTCCTGCTAAACATCCAGTTAAAAATGAAACAAGAAGAGGGTAGTAAAAAGAAAGAAGCCGGCATATTCAGTCTCCTGCAACCATATATGGGTATGGTTAGCCTGCTGATCCTGTTTACACTGCTGAGCAATGGCCTCAACCTGTGGTTGCCCAAAATTATCGGAAACGGTATCGACAGCTATGAGCATGGCACCTTCCAGCTGAATGCGCTGGTGATAAAATTCACAGTGGCGGTGATCATCATCCTGGTGTTTACCTATCTGCAGAACATCATACAAACATATGTGTCTGAAAAAGTGGCGCGCAACCTGCGCACCAAAATATCGGATAAAATATCCGGTCAGAGCTATGCCTGGGTGGAACAGGCCAATCCTTCCCGGTTGCTCACCAACCTGATTGCCGACGTGGATTCAATTAAGCTGTTTGTTTCGCAAGCCATCGTTTCGCTGGTATCTTCCCTGTTTATTATTATAGGCGCCAGCATCCTGTTGCTTACCATTAACTGGAAACTCGCACTGGCAGTGATTGCTACGTTACCTGTAATCGGGATCACCTTTTTCCTGGTATTGCGTAAAGTAAGATCACTGTTCATCAAAAGCCGGGAAGTAATGGACTGGCTGAATAAAGTAATTAACGAAAGTATACTGGGTGCAGCACTGATCCGGGTAATCAATTCGCAGCAACTGGAGTATCAGAAATTTCTGGATGCCAACGGTAAAGCGATGGATTTCGGGTTATCCATTGTGAAACTTTTCGCGGGACTGATCCCTGTTATTACATTTACCGCCGGCATTGCCAACCTCATCATCCTGGCACTGGGCGGTCATTTCGTGATCACCGACAGTATGAGCCTGGGCGATTTTGCTGCCTTCAGCAGTTACCTGGCGTTACTGATCTTCCCCATACTGGTGATCGGTTTTATGAGCAATATTATTGCGCAGGCCACTGCTTCCTATCAAAGGATCAGCGCCGTGATCAATATGCCCGACATTATGCCCGCTGGTTCGCTTACTACTCCTGTTAAGGGAGATATTGAGTTTCAGCACGTGAACGTGAACTACGGTCAGAAACCAGTGCTGAAAGATATTTCCTTCTCCATAAAAGCAGGATCAAAAGTAGCTATTATCGGACCCACTGCTGCCGGTAAAACGCAGCTGCTTTACCTGCTCACCGGCTTAATCAAACCCACTTCAGGCGTAGTACTGGTAGACGGGCGCCCGGTAGCGGATTATAACAGTGAATCCTTTCATAGCCAGGTGGGCTTTGTATTCCAGGACAGCATCATTTTTAACATGAGTGTCCGCGAAAATATTGCGTTCAACGAAACCGTTACCGAAGCGGCGATGGAAAAAGCGTTGCACACCGCGGAGCTGAAAGAATTTACCGACGCGCTTCCCGAAAAACTGGATACCATCGTTTCTGAAAGAGGGGCCAGTCTTTCCGGCGGACAAAAACAACGGATCATGCTGGCGCGTGCGCTGGCCATTAACCCGAAGATCCTGCTGCTGGATGATTTCACAGCCCGTGTAGATACCAATACGGAAAAGAAAATCCTGGCAAACGTACAGGTGGAATACCCCGGGATCACACTCCTGTCTGTAACGCAGAAAATTGCTTCGGTGGCGCATTACGATCAGATCATCCTGCTCATGCAGGGCGAGATTATTGCCTCCGGCGGACACGAAGAACTCCTGCATACCTGTCCCGAGTACGTTCAGATCTTTAATTCCCAACAAAGCACCAGCAACTATGAATTACAATCTTAATAAGTTTACGGAGAAGGAGCAGAAGATATCCAACTACTCCGCATTCAGGAATTTGCTGAAGCTGATTTCCCACGAAAGAAGAAACCTGGCGGTGGCTTTAACAGCCATCCTGCTGAATTCTATACTTAACCTGCTCGGCCCCTTTTTAATAGGTTATACCATCGATCATTATGTACAGCATAAGCAATACCACGGCGTACTGATCTTTTCCGGGATCCTGCTGGGCATTTATCTCACAGCGTTGTTCACCAGTTACTTCCAGACAAAGCTGATGGGTGGTGTTGGTCAGCGTACATTGTTTACCCTCCGGAATGCTATTTTTAGTAAGATACAGCAGCTGCCGGTGGCCTTCTTTAATCAGAATAAAGCAGGAGACCTTATTTCCCGCGTAAATAATGATACGGATAAACTCAACCAGTTTTTTTCACAATCGCTGATGCAGTTTGTCGGTAATATTTCTACCATGATCGGCGCCGGTGTTTTCCTGCTGATCATTAATTACAAGATCGGGATTGCCGCACTGGCACCCGCTTTGGCGATACTCATCTTTACAAGGATATTATCTCCCTGGGTAAAAAGAAAAAATGCTGCCAACCTGAAAACGGTAGGTAACATGAGTGCGGAAATACAGGAAAGCCTGAGCAACTTCAAAGTAATTGTGGCCTTCAACCGCCGCGATTATTTCCGGCAGCGCTTCCAGGATGCCAATGAAAAAAACTACGAAAGCGCCATTGGTACGGGGCTTGCCAACAACGTGTTCCTGCCTTTCTATGCCATGTGCGCCAGTATCGCACAGTTGCTGGTACTAACCGGTGGCATCTACCTGATTACACAAGGCGAATTTAGTATAGGCTTACTCGTTAGTTATCTCGCGTATGCTACTTATTTCTATAATCCACTAAGACAACTGGCTACCTTGTGGGCCAACTTCCAGGTGGCGATGGCAGGCTGGGACCGGATCTCTGAAATACTCGGACTGGAAACGGATCTCATTACACTAAACGCCACCACGGCTTACGGTCCTTCCCCGGCATTGCTGGAATTCCGGAATGTGCATTTTGGATATCCGGAAGGAAGGGAAATACTGCATAACATCAGCCTGTCGCTGGAAAAAGGAAAAACCTATGCACTGGTGGGCCCTACCGGTGGCGGCAAAACCACCACGGCATCGCTGATGGCACGTTTGTATGATCCTACGCAGGGCATTGTATTACTGAATGGAAGGGATATCCGCAGTTATGATGCGGATGAACGTTCCCGGAAGATAGGCTTCATTTTGCAGGAACCTTTCCTGTTTACCGGAACCGTAAAAGAAAACATCCTGTACGGCAACCCGGCGTATAAAGATTTTTCCAACGAACAGCTTACAGCAGTGATCAAGGAAGCCAACCTGGAAAAGTTGCTGGCTATTTTTGAAAACGGGCTGGAAACAAAAGTACTTTCCGGCGGTGACGGCGTAAGTCTCGGGCAAAAACAACTGATTGCTTTTATGCGGGCAGTACTCCGTAAACCTGACCTGCTGATTCTCGATGAGGCTACTGCCAATATTGACACCGTTACCGAGCAATTGCTGGGGGAAATCCTGGAAAAACTGCCGGAAAATACCACCCGGGTGATCATTGCGCACCGGTTGAATACGATTGAAAATGCCGATGAGATATTTTTTGTGAATTCGGGAGAAGTCACGCGGGCAGGGTCTTTACAAAATGCGATGGAGAAATTACTGCATGGGGTGAGAATGAGCTGATCCGTGATTTTACCCAAAATCCGGAATTTTTGTTATATTCACTACATGTCAAAATTCAAAGATGTAGTGGTAACACTATCAAAAAAACACCCCCAAACCGCTGAACCGGTGCAGGCCGGACACACGTTTGTGATAGGCGTATTAGGCAAAAAAACTGCCTTTTACGAAATTTCAACGGAGCAGTTAAACAATCTTCATAATGATGATCTGCAAAGAGAATTGTTTCAACTGCTCCATCCGCAAACCCCGCATCACTAGTCAGCATATTTTCCACACAAAAGATTAACCTGCGTATACCGCAGGTTTTTTTGTGCCGGAAAAATTTTGTACTATTTGGTAAAGAATCTATCTTTGGGTGGTAAAAGAGCGCGCTATGTCAGGCAGACCGAAAATATTTGACGACGGGGAAGTACTCAGCAAAGCGGCTGAAGTCTTCTGGCGGCAGGGATATGAGGCTACTTCCACGGAAGACCTTCTCGCTGCCATGGGCATAGGTAAGGGCAGCTTTTACCTGGCTTTTAAAGGTGGTAAAAAGGAGCTTTATGAAAAGGCGCTGGGGCAACACAGCGATCAGGCGATTGCACAGTTCAGAAGAGAACTGGATGCTGCAGAAGATCCGGTGGAATACATCCGGGAATTTTTCCGCAGGATAGCGCACAGCACCAAAACCAGGCATCAGAAAGGCTGCATCTTTGGCAACGCAGTAGCAGAGCTTTCCAATGTCGAAAACCCGATGATGAAAAGAGCTGCCACTCACCTGCAGGGGTTGGAAGGATTATTCCTGGATGCATTGCTGCGTGGGAAACAAAAGGGCACGCTGCATTCCAAACTGGAACCGGCACTGCTGGCGCGCCTGCTGCTCAATAACTGGAACGGTCTTGGTATTACCCGGCGCATTTACCCGGATAATGAAGCCCTCTCCGAACTGATAGAAACGCAATTAAAAATTCTCGGTTAATCAAGGGACCTCGTAGTTCCTTTTTTTATCATCTATTTTGTACCATATAGTACAAAACATTTACTTCACTCATGGAAAAATTCACCCGGTCCACCGCACTGCTTTTTGCAATTGCGTGCGGCCTTGCAGTAGCTAATGTTTATTACGCGCAGCCATTGCTGAACACAATGGGAAGCGATCTTCATATTCCGTCCCGCTCATTGGGGATCATTGTTACCATTACGCAAACAGGGTATGCACTCGGCCTCCTGTTATTGCTGCCGCTGGGCGATTTGTTCAACCGCCGCAAGCTGATTGTAACGCAGCTGTTACTGGCGGTAGCGGCTCTGCTCACAGTAGCATGGTCGCCGGCCAAACTGCCTTTCCTGGGCGGCATTGCAGCGGTTGGATTGCTGGCGGTAGTTACGCAAACACTGGTGGCCTACGCCGCTACACTGGCTGCCCCGGCAGAACGGGGGCGCATTGTGGGCCTCGTAACCAGCGGCGTAGTGCTGGGCATCCTGCTGGCACGCACCGTATCCGGCGCCCTGGCAGATATAGCCGGGTGGCGGGCGGTATATTTTTTCTCTGCTGCATTGATGCTACTCACTGCCGGTATCCTCTACCGGGTGTTGCCCGTTCATGATCCGCAGAAAACCATTACTACTTATCCGCAATTATTGTTGTCTGTATTCCGGTTATTCCTGCAGGAACCTGTGCTAAGGGTCCGCGCGATCATTGCCTTCTTCATTTTCGCGGCCTTCAGCGTGTTGTGGTCGTCGCTGGTGCTACCGCTTAGCGTGCCGCCGTATTCCTTTCCGGCATCTGTGATTGGCATGTTTGGTTTAATCGGGGTGGCAGGAGCCTTAGGCGCCGCCCGTGCCGGGAAGCTGGCAGACCGCGGCCACGGCCAGCGCACCACCGGTATCGCGCTGTTGTTACTACTCATTTCATGGCTGCCGCTGGGCTTTGCCACGCATTCACTAATGGCGCTTATTGCCGGTATCATCCTGCTGGACCTGGCCATCCAGGCGGTGCATGTTACCAACCAGAGCATGCTGTATACCATCAGACCCGAATCACGCAACCGCATGGTGGCCGGGTACATGCTTTTTTATTCCATCGGCAGCGGATTAGGGAGCATTGCCGCCACCACGGTATATGCCCTCGCCGGATGGACCGCCGTATGCATACTCGGCGCCGTCATCAGCGCCGCAGGACTGCTTTTCTGGGCATGCACCCTTCCCCGGAAGGTACACGCTCAAAAAAGCAATATCTTTACGGTACAGCACCAAAACTAATCCTCATGCCACATATACCCATTTACCAGGTAGATGCTTTCACACATGAGCTGTTCGGCGGAAACCCTGCAGCAGTATGCCTCCTGGAAGCATGGCTGCCAACAGATATTCTCCGGAAAATTGCCGCGGAAAATTTCCTGCCCGAAACTGCCTTCTTTATTCCCTCCGGTCAGCAGGGACACTACGAACTCCGGTGGTTTACGCCCGAAATAGAAATGGACCTCTGTGGACATGCCACACTGGCCTGCGCACACGTGCTGTTCAATCATCTTGGATGGGATATGCACCAGATTACTTTTCACACGCAAAGCGGAGCGCTTACCGTTTCCAAAAATAATGACCTGCTTACGCTTAACTTTCCATCACGACCAGCAGTACCCGCTTCCCTTCCAACAGAAATACTCAAGGGAATAGGCGTATACCCGATGGAAGTACTGAAAGCAAGGGATTATATCCTCGTGTATCATGATGAAGAAATAGTACGCAACCTGCAACCGGATAAAGCCATCCTTGACCAGATCAACCTGGACCCCGGCGGCATTATTGTTACCGCCAAAGGGAAGCACGTGGATTTTGTATCACGCTTCTTCACTCCACAGGCCAGCATCTTCGAAGATCCTGTTACCGGCTCTGCACATTGCTCACTCATCCCCTTCTGGAGCCAGCAACTGGATAAGAAAGAAATGATCGCCCTGCAGGTATCTCCCAGAACAGGAAAGCTCTACTGCGTGGATGCCGGCGACCGCGTACTGATAGGCGGTACCTGTAAGACCTACCTGGAAGGAAATATTTTTGTACCTTAATTTTATGAGATATACCCGTTTACTGCTCTTATGCCTGCTGGCAGTTAACATCACTACCGCACAATCCCTGCCGCAGATAGACAGCACCGTACATGCTTTCATGGATCGCTACCAGGTACCGGGAATGGCCATCGCAGTAACGTACAAAGGTAAACTTGTATATACCGGCAGCTATGGCTACGCAGATACCAGCCAACATATTCCCGTAAACACCCAACACCTGTTCCGCATTGCCAGCGTATCCAAGTGTATAACGGCTACGGCTATATTAAAATTAGTGGAAGCAAAAAAGTTATCGCTGAACGACCGGGTATTTGGCACCAACGCTATATTGGGTACCCTTTATGGCACACCACCCTACCGGGAAGATCTGAAAAAGATCACCATCCGGCAACTGCTTGAACATACCTCCGGCGGCTGGACCAACAACGGCGCCGATCCTATGTTCAGCCATCCGCATATGAACGCCGGCCAACTGATTTCATGGACAATCGATCATCAGCCATTGGATAATATTCCCGGAACAGTTTACGCCTATTCTAATTTTGGATACTGTATTCTCGGACGCGTAATTGAAAAAGTATCCGGGATGCCCTATGAAGATTATGTAAAAAAAGCAGTGCTGCTCCCCTGCGGCATCACTGATATGCAGATAGGCGGCAATACCCTGGCCCAACAAAAACCACGCGAAGTAGTGTACTACGGCCAACATGGCGAACAACCTTATATCTATAACATTACCCGCATGGATGCACATGGAGGATGGATAGCCAGCGCCGCCGACCTCGCCCGCCTGCTTGTTTACGTAGATGGGTTCCCGTTACCTCCGGATATATTGAATGCAAAATCTGTCACGGCTATGACTACCGGCTCGGAAGCGAATCCGGGTTATGCCCTGGGATGGGCGGTGAATCCCTACCACAACTGGTGGCACTCCGGTTCCCTGCCCGGCACGGCCAGCGAAATAATTCGCGCCCATAAAGGATTCAACTGGGTGATGCTGTGTAACACCCGCACCGACAGCAGCTTCTTCAACGACCTGGATGGGTTGCTCTGGAAAGCAGTAAATGATCCCACCACAAAGTGGCCGGACACCAATCTATTTATACATGGGACCAATCATGCGGTTATGAAAAATTAATTTCCGGAGCGCCACCGGGTCTATTTCTCCCTGTTGCGCATATACGATTTTTCCACCCGGCTCCACTAAAATAGTATACGGCAATGCGCCCTGCCATTTGGGATCCACGGCTTCAATCAGCTCATACTTGTCCTTCCCGGTGAAAAGATAATTCTTCCCCGACGAATGCTTCTTCTGTAAAAACTGTAATACTTTATCTTTCTTCTCCGGTTCATCTGCACTAACACTTACAAACTCAAAATCACGCTCACTGAATGTTTTAGCCAGTATAATAAACTCCGGGAACTCTGCCACGCAAGGCACACACCAGGTAGCCCAGATATTAATCAACCGCAGATTGGCGGAAGTGTTTTTCAACAACTCCTTAATGCCGCCTACCGACACCGTGTCCAGCGTTACCGGCTCCTTTGCCCATGCCTGCGTTGCTTTTTCCACGCTGCCGCTTTTATCTTTCCACTTCACTGAACAACCAAATACTTTCGTAGTGGCCACCGGCACTTCCCGCTGCTGCAACAATGCTTCAATGGCATTCTGCGCATCCTTTGACCCGGGCTTCTTTGCAGGATTTTCCATATCATCAATCCTTCCCTGGTAACGCAGCTTCCTGTCTTTATCAAAAATAAAAATATGCGGTGTGGCAACAGGCCCATATGCCCGTGAAACTATTTCACTGTCGCCGTCGTACAAATAAGGGAAGTTGAACTGTTTATCTTTTGCGCGCTGTTTCATATCGTCGAAAGAATCACCCAGGTCAGTATATCCCAATTCATCATAACGCAACCCCTCGGCGTTGTTGGGCATAATCGCCACCAGCTTTACTCCTTTGCCGGCATAATCGGAAGTGAGCTGCTTTATCCTGTCTTCATACGCCTGCGCAGTAGGACAATGATTACAGGTAAACACCACCGCCAGTACCTTTGCGTCGGAAAAAGAGGACAGAGAATAATTTTTCCCGTCGGTAGCCGGCAGGGTAAAGTCCGGTGCAGCCGCACCAATGGGCAATTGCTGCGCCTTTGAAAGCAACGGCAACAGGAGGAAACAATACAGCATACTGCTGATAAGAAATTTCTTTTCCATTTTAGATGGTTTATTTTTTCTTGCTTGCGTACAGTATATTGGTCCATATTGCCGTAGGTCAACAGGTTCTTTTTCCGGGCGGGTGTTTGGCGGTATTTAAAGTTACTAAAAACTTCCACATTCATTTACCGGCTGCCCAGAAAACAGCGTTCTGAAACAGTTGCGTATATGCCGGGTTATTCAGCAACGCCGGGCCGTGCCCCATGAAAATATAGACGTTCCTGGCTTTATAATGTTCGTTGGTCCATACCACGGGGTGATCCCCCATCTTCCTCTCGGAAGCGGGCACATAGGAGCTTTCATCCACGCTGGCCAGCACATGCACTTGCGGGCGTGGGCTTTTATCGTAGGTATACCATTCTTCTTTGTTAATAGTAAAGGGAGATGTAATGCCCTTCATTACCGGGTGGTTTTTATCTTCCACGGTTACCTTTCCATCGGCAAAATCTGGGATATAGTTGGTGAAACGGATCCCGCCCATAAAGGTGGAAAACCAGTTCCACATGGGGAAGCCATCGAACTCACCGAGCAGGGTGGCATGATGAAACCCGATCCAGCCGCCACGGCCTTCATTGATATATCGCTCAAACGCCGCCGCTGCTGCAGGTTTCCAGCCATAAGGCGGATAGTCGAGCTGGATAAAAAGCTGGTATTGCTTTAAATAGTCATCGTTAATCGCATCCGTATTATTGATATAGGTAACTGAAAAATGTTTCTTTGCAGCAACACTATCCAGCCACGCTTTAGCCGCTTTTGAAAAAGCCACGTGGTGGCCGCCACCTTCATACAGCACCAGCGCTGAAAACAAAGGCTTGCTGCGGTTAGGATATAAAGTAGCGTTGATCTCATCCAGCAGGTATTCTTTTTCGTCGGAAGAATATTCCCAGAACATGACGCCACCCATTTTATTCGCGGTCACATAGTTGCATTTATTTTGTACGGACCATTCATCATCGTAGGTGATGAATTCACGTGTGGCGGGGTTGAACAGGTAGGGCGCTTTGGCGCTTTCATCGCGGTAGGCATGAAAGTCGTTTTTATTAACAAGGCTATCCTTTGTAAACGTATAGCCTTTACCGAAAGACTGTGATACGATCTTCCCTCCCAGCCCGGTGCCGGTGCTGTCGGCCAGTTGGAAGCGACGGCCATAAAAAGCAATGCCCATTACCAGCTTTTGCACAGGTACGCCGGCGGCCACATAGGCTTTCACCGCTTTATCGCCCGACAGCGCGCCGGGGTTATCTGCCGGTGTGAAGAGGTTGGTATGATGACCGGCATTTTTATCTGAATAAAAATCATAGGTCATCAGGTTGATATAATCCAGGTATCTGGCGGCCTTACCCATTTCCGATGTTTCCAGGAAAGCGGCAAAGCCACCTACTGCCGTAGTGAGCAGCTTTTTCTGGTGTGTTTCCTTTTGCAACTTATCCAGCTCCTTCCGCAGCGCGGCAAACATAAGGGTGAAGTTTTGTTTGTCTTCCGGACGGTATACATTGCCTTCTTCCCCAGCACGGCCGGGATATTCCCAGTCGATATCCACGCCATCCAGTTTGTATTTACGGATAATATCCACGGCACTTACCACAAAGGCTTTGCGCGAAGTATCTGTTAACGCGGCGTCAGAGAAATTTTCGCTCCATGCCCAGCCGCCGATAGAGATCAGGATCTTCAGCTCCGGGTTGATAGCTTTCAGTTCATTGATACGACGCAGGTTTACCGTATCTGTTTTTTCGTTGGTCAGCACTGCGCGGTTATGCTGCACATTTACAAAAGCGTAGTTGATGTGCGTAAGCTTCCGCGGTGCAATCCCGTCTGTATTCACCAATCCCCTGAATCCGCCCACATAGCCAATGATCACCGGCTTAGCCTGTGCGGTGGATATCTGCGGAGTGGCGCTAAGTAAAACCGGGAGTAGCAGCATTAAGATGGATAGTAACCTGTTTCTTTTTTCGGGCATAAATATTTTTGGTTGTATACGGGAAGATAATATTATTCTGCCGTGCTGTAAAAACATGTCCCATTCTTGAAAATTAATTGCGTTAATATGCCATTAATGCGGTCAATTAATGCTTTGTTAACGCTTTTGTTAGGTCTCCCCGCTTTACTTGCATCTTATTCCGGCTACAAACCGGAATACACAACTAAGGTGAATGCAAAACCTTTGGAGAATCCGGGCAAGCCGGGTTCTCCTCTTTTTAAAAGCAAGTTCCACGTTAATAACAAACAGTATACATATGAAGCGTATTTTAACAGCTTTCCTCCTCCTGCTGAGCTTATCCGCCGCGGCACAATTGAAACACAGCAGGGAATCGCAGTACCCTACTTATCATGGATTGGTGATGGCCGGCTACCAGGGATGGTTCCGGGCCGAAGGCGATGGCTCCGGCGCCCGGCGTTTTTCCTATGGCGATGAAACCCGCAGTGGAATAGACATGTGGCCGGATGTGAGTGAATATGAAAAAACATACGCCACTCCTTTTAAGCTCGCCAACGGACAGCCTGCCCGTTTCTTCAGTTCGTACGACAAAAGCACCGTGGACATTCACTTCAAATGGATGCAGCAGTATGGAGTGGACGGTGTTTTTATGCAACGTTTTTTTAATAATGCCAAACGCCACGACAGCGCCTCTTCTGTTGTGCTGAAAAATGCGTTTGCGGCGGCATCAAAATATAAAAGGGCCATCGCCGTGATGTACGACCTTTCCGGGTTAAGCGCTTCGGGAGAAGATTGTTCCGCTATTATTGAAGACTGGAAATACCTGGTAGATCAGCTGAAAGTAACCAACCAGCCCGGCGCCAAAACTTACCTGCAGCAAAATGGCAAACCCGTAGTGGCTATCTGGGGAATCGGGTTTCCTGATCGCCCCTATAACCTCCGGAATATTGGGCTCGAAAGGCTCATCGACTTTCTCAAAAATGATCCTGTTTATGGCGGCTGCGCCGTGATGCTGGGCGTACCCACGGCCTGGCGCACCTTGAACGCCGACTGCCTGCCCGATCCTTACCTGCATACCATCATTAAACAGGCGGACATTGTACTGCCCTGGACCGTACAACGGTATTCCCCCCTGCTGCACAACGATATGGACCGCTACCGCGATAACCTCATCGACGACCTGGCCTGGTGCCGCGCCAATCACCTGGAATATGTGCCCTGCATCTATCCCGGCTTCAGCTGGCATAACCTCAGTCGCTATGAATTCCCGGACGACGTAAAACCAGTGGGCTCCATTCCCCGCCAGGGCGGACGGTTTTACTGGCAGCAGATTTCCACCGCACTCACCGCCGGCGCCACTATGCTGTATGTGGCCATGTTTGATGAAGTAAATGAAGCCACGGCTATTTTTAAGGGAAGCGACCAGCCACCAGTGAGCGCTACCACGCCGTTTATTAATTTAGATGGGAAGCCCTCAGATCATTATCTCTGGCTGACCGGGGAAGCCGCCAGGATGCTGCGCAATGAAAAACCACTGACGGTAAAGATGCCCGAAAGAAAATAACATCAGAAATAGTTAAAATAATACGTCCAGGCAACGGACCGTTACCTGGACGCATTATTTTAAAGGTGTACAAAGTACGCTTATTTTACTACCTGCATGGCCAGGTGTTTTCCTTTGGTCATGAGATAAACGCCTCCGAAATAGGAAGCAATTCCCACGGTGATGAAAACCACCACCATCCATATAATTCTGCGCTTGTTTTCTTTCTTTCTCTCGTTCCGGTCCAGCACTATCTGCTCCACTTCGAGCCACCTTCTGCCAGGATCACCACCGGTATAACGTTCTGTGAGCCTGCCCGTTCTTATCAGCTGTTGATACATGGCCGCAACTGATTTGGCATTAGGGATATTATCCATCAATGCGCACAATTCCCTCGTATCATCATCTGATGCCTTTCGCTGTGTGATGGCTGCTTCCGGTAACTTTTTCAGTAATAGCCTATCTGCCATCATTTTAAAATAAGTACTCATAAGAATGCCTGAATGAATGGTTTGATATCGGTATTGTATCTACGAGATACAGGAGTACATAGTTTTCATTCCGGCCAAAAAATGCTGAAAAACAAGGACGGGGATTTTTCTCCCCGTCCCCCTGATATTTCCGGTTTTCATAATATGGATACCTAACCACAAAGGCAGTCAAAACCCGCCACTGCAACGTTTCCCACAGGCATGCCATCTCAAACCGCTGCTACAGAATTCCTTTAGGAATTATCCCTACTTTTAGCCCATGAAAGTGCTGATTATAGAAGATGAACCAGCTCTCCGGGCAAGCATACAGGAATACCTGGAACACCAGGGCTATATCTGTGAACTGGCCGCAGATTTTCCACAGGCCATTGACAAGGTCAATGAATTTGACTACGACTGCATAGTGGCAGACATCGGCCTGCCAAAAGGCAATGGCCTCGATGTTGTAAAAGAGCTGAAGTTGCTGGAATCCAGGGCCGGTATCATCATCATTTCTGCCAAAGACTCCCTGGAAGACAAATTGAGCGGCCTTGAACTCGGTGCAGATGACTATCTCACCAAACCATTTCATCTTTCAGAACTCAATGCCCGGGTAAATGCCATTTTACGCCGGAAAAATTTTGATGGTAATACTACTGTCAACTTCAGCGAAATCACTATAAAACCCGCCTCCAAAACGGTGCTGGTACATAATAAACCGATCACCCTCACCGGGAAAGAATACCAGCTGCTGTTGTATTTCATTGCCAACCAACACCGGGTAGTCACCAAATCCGCACTGGCAGGCCACCTCTGGGGCGATGAATACGACCAGGCCGGCTCCTATGATTTTATTTATACCCACATCAAAAATCTCCGTAAAAAAATGCTGGAAGCCGGTGGCGAAGATTATATCAAAACAGTATACGGAACCGGTTACCGTTTCGGATAACATCTACTAAAAAACAGCGCGCATATGAAACTGCTGACAAAAACAACCCTGTACTTTTTATTGATCATGCTACCTGTTTTTACAGCAGGCGCTTTTTACCTGTATGCAAAATTCAATACGGAGATAAAATATGAAACAGATGAGGAACTGGTGAATGACAAACTCCAGTGGATGCGGTACCTCGATACCGCCAGTGTGAACAACCCCGTTTTCAGTATTAAAACACCGGAATTTAACCTGCATCCCACTACAAATCCGGTGCAATCAAAACATAACCTGAAAGGCGTAAACATTTACCAGGAACCGGAAAACACTTATGCCCCCTTCCGGCAACTAACCCAGGTAATCCGTGTGAATAATAAAAATTATGAACTGGTACTCCGTAAATCGCTGATAGAAAAAGATGACCTGGTAAATAACATTATCCATGTAATGCTGGTGGCCTTTGGCGGCCTGCTCCTGTTTGTATTGCTTTCCAACTGGCTGATCAGCAAAAGTGTATGGAAACCATTTTACCGGTCGCTCGACAAAATACAACAGCTGCAACTGAACAAACTGGAAAACATCCTTTTTGAACATACCGCCACGCTTGAATTTAACCGGCTGAATACCGCCCTCAGCGCCATGACCACCCGTATTCACAGGGATTATACCAGTATGAAAGAATTAACGGAAGATGCAGCCCATGAAATGCAAACACCCCTCGCTATTGCCCAGAGCAAACTGGAATTATTGCTGCAGGACGACACCCTCTCGGAAACACAACAGAACAGCATCCTAGCCGGTTATGATGAGCTGCAACGCCTGTCGCGCCTCAATCACAACCTGTTGCTGCTGGCTAAAATAGAAAACCAGCAGTACCCCGTAACGGAACAGCCCGACCTTTGCGCCGTTGTTGAAAAATACCTGCTGCTTTTTGAAGAGCTTATCAAAGAAAAAGAGCTGCATATTCATAAAGAAATGACCACCACCGCGCCGTGGCCGCTGCATCCGGCGCTCACCGATATACTGGTCAGCAACCTGCTCGGGAATGCTATTAAATACAATTATCCACAAGGTAATATCTCCATCCGGTTAACACCCGACACTTTTACCATTTCCAACACCAGCCATCTGCCCGAAATACCCGCCAATGTGTTGTTTCAGCGCTTTAAAAAACACAACAACGGCTACACCAATTCCAATGGCCTGGGACTGGCCATCGTTAAAAAAATGGCAGACTCCTATCATTTCCATCTTACCTATTATTATACAAACGGCCAGCATACCTTCAAGATAACCCTATAACCTACCGTTCAGATTTGCTCCAGATTCAGTGTTTTTCTTTGCCATATAAAGGAGCATATGAAACAAATAGTACTGGCTATCATTTTATTGAGCATAACGGGAATTACAACCGCACAAAATCGTGTGCCCGTTCCCGTTAAAGACACTACACAGCAACCGCTTAAAGATACCACCATCAGCAAAGTATCGGACCTGGAAGAAGTAGTAATTTCTTCTACCCGGAATAACCGCCGTATCGAAGACCTCCCCATGAAAGTAGAAGTACTGGGAAAAGAAGATATGATGGAAGAAAGCGGCATAAAACCCGGTAACGTGACCAGTATCCTCGGCGACCTGTCGGTAATCCATATTCAAAACACCTCCGCAGTGAGCGGTAACAACGCCATCCGCATGCAGGGGCTGGATGGTAAATACACCCAGCTGCTTCGTGATGGCGTGCCCGTGTACGAAGGCCTGAGCGGCAATTTCGGCGTACTGTCCATTCCGCCGCTGGATCTTAAACAGGTGGAAATTATAAAAGGGTCTGTGTCCACGCTTTATGGCGGTGGCGCTATTGCAGGTATTATCAACTTCATCGCCAAAACGCCCGGCAGCAAACCCGAACTAACGGTGCTGGTTAATCGTAGTACGCTGAAAGAAACCAATGTGAACGCGTACTACGCAGAAAAATACGGCAAAACCGGCATGACTCTTTTTGCCGGCGTTACTACTCAAAACGCCACCGACGTAAATAAAGATGGCTTCAGCGATGTGCCACGCCTGCGCCAATACCTGCTCCACCCCCGCTTCTTCTGGTACATCAATCCACAAACCACTTTCGTGGCAGGTTATACCGGCACCATCGAAAAACGCGAAGGTGGCGATATGCAGGTGCTGGATCATGCTGCCGGCGGCATCCATCAGTATACAGAAGTCAATAACAGCGAAAGACACAGCGCAGAGCTGCAGTTCACCCGGAAAAACCTGGCCGGCGGAACATTGTCTGTGAAAGGAGCCGGGAGCTTCTTTCACCTGGAAAATAACGTGGAAACATTTGCACTGCTGGGAAATCAAACCAGTACCTACGCGGAGGCTGCCTATCATAAAACTGCCGGCCACCACGACTGGGTAGCCGGCATCAACAACACCGGCGAAATATATCACCGCGCCAAAGGCGACAGCACATTGCTGGGCAACTACCAGTACAACACGGTGGGCGCTTTTGTACAGGATGGCCTCCGGATCACGGATCAGCTGATGGCAGAGGCCGGACTGCGTGCAGATCATCACAATAAGTTCGGCTGGTACATTTTACCACGACTGGCATTTGTGTACAAACCGGTGAGTGACCTGTCCATCCGCCTGAGCGCGGGGACCGGCTATAAATCGCCCGCTGTTTTCACCACCCAAACCCAAACCATCGGCTACCGGTACCTGCTGCCGCTCAGCGCAGGTATAAAATCCGAAAGAAGCCAGGGGATTAACTTTGACGGGAACTACCACACCATTTTTGGTAAGGTAGACATGACCCTGAACCAGGCGTTCTACTACACCCATATCAAAGATCCCATCCTGCCGGTGCGGCAACCCGGTAACCAGGGGATGTACCTGCTGCAGAATATGCCTTATGCCGTAAACAGTCTCGGTACAGATACCTACCTCCGTTTTGAACTGGATCACCTGGAACTGTACCTGGGATATAATCATACCGTGTCCCGGTACAACGATCCCGCCCGTACCAACATAGCATTTGCGCCACAGGATAAGTTTGCCGGCACGCTGGCCTACAATATTGAAGGCAAGTGGCGCTTCGGCATTGAAAACAGCCGCGTAGGCCATCAGTACGACGATAACAATCAACAAACGCCCAACTACTGGTTCTGGGCAGCCATGATTTCCCGGCAGTTTGGAGAGCATGTTACGCTGGTACTCAACGGGGAGAACCTTTTTGATGCAAGACAGGGCAAGCATGCTCCCCTTTATACCGGTACCGTTACACACCCGGAATTTGCACAATTATGGGGGCCTGTTGACGGAAGAATCATCAATATGTCATTGAAAGTTAATTTATAGTTAAATTTATCAGGAACAATGTACCTTCGCGGTCTTAATTTTCTATTCTATACACCATGAAATTTGTAAAAAACAGGTATGCGGTGCTCCTGGGCTTTGGCGCCGTACTCCTGATCCTGTCGTTCCTCGTTAGAACTGCCTTACTGGTATGGGCTTTCCCACAATCCGGGCTGCGCCTGTCCCATTTACCGGCTATTTATGGCAAAGGTCTTATTTACGATGCCGGGGTAGCCTTATTCTTTACCATCGCTTACGCGCTTTACCTGTTGTTGCTGCCACAACGGCTCAACAACACCCTGTTTAACCGGGTATTCACCTACACCGGTTTCTTCCTGGCCATGGTGATCCTCGTGTTTTCTTTTTTTGCGGAGTTTACCTTCTGGGGAGAATATTCCGGCCGGTTTGATTTTATTGCGGTAGACTACCTCATTTACACGTATGAAGTAATCAGTAATATAAATCAGTCGTATCCATTGCCATTACTGATTGGCGGCGTATTATTATTCACCGCCCTTATCACCTGGGCTTTGGCGCGCAGGGGAGTTTTCCGCAACAGTTTCCAGTCGAACACGCCGTTCGGAAAACGGCTGCTCATCTTTGCAGTCCTGACCGGCCTGATGTTCCTTCACATTTTCCTGGTCAATAATACCTGGGCAGAAAAAAGCAAAAACCGGTATGCGCAGGAGTTATCCAAAGCGGGTGTGTATTCGTTTATATCTGCCTACCTGAACAATGAGCTGGCGTATGATAAATATTATTTGCTGGAAGATGATAACAGCGCCTTCAGCCGCCTGCGTACCTTATTACAATCGCCCGACAGCCATTACCTGGCCGCCGGTAACACTATTTACAGGAGTATAACGGATACGGCTACACGTGTTACACCCAACGTGATTATGGTCACCATTGAAAGCTTCAGCGCTGATTTCATGGACCGCTTTGGCAACACCGGGCATATCACCCCGGTGCTGGACAGTATCGCCAAAGAAGGCATCCTGTTCACTAACATGTACGCTACCGGCACCCGCACCGTAAGAGGTATGGAAGCGCTGACACTGGCGGTACCGCCCACACCCGGACAAAGCATTGTTCGCCGGAAAAAGAATGAAAATCTCTTTTCTGTGGGCCAGTTGTTTGAGCAGCAAGGCTATGAGAGTACGTTCTTTTATGGCGGCGATGGCTACTTCGATAACATGAACAAATACTTTGGGAATAATGGCTATGATATCACCGACCGGCTCCGTCATAAACTGGTGGATGATCATATCACCACCACCCGCACTAACATCCCGGACAGCGCCGTACAGTTCGAAAATGCGTGGGGCGTATGCGATGAGGATATTTATGCCGCCGCTATTAAAAGCGCCGATCAGAAATATGCTGCCGGGAAACCGTTCTACGATTTTGTGATGACCACCTCCAACCACCGGCCATTCACCTATCCTTCCGGCAAAATAGACATCCCTTCCGGCAGCAGCCGCGAAGGCGCTGTAAAGTATACCGACTACGCCATCGGGCAGTTCCTGAAAAAGATCCGCACCAAACCCTGGTTTAAAAACACTGTGATCATTTTTGTAGCCGACCACTGCGCCAGCAGCGCCGGTAAAAATGAAATAGAAATCAGTAAATATCATATCCCCTGTATCCTGTACAATGTTCCGGGTGCAGCGCCGCAGGAAATCAGCACCATGTGCTCCCAGATAGATATTTACCCTACCCTGCTGGGTATGCTGCACTGGACTTACAACAGTAAATTTTATGGCGAAAATGTGCTGGAGCCCGGGTACCAGCCCCGCGCAATGGTAAGCACCTATCAAAAGCTGGGCTACCTGGAGCCGGGTAAACTGCTCATCCTGAGTCCGCAGCAAAAAGCGCAATGCTTCAGCTGGAACAAAGAACGCAATGAACAACGCGCCACCGCGATGGACAGCACACTCCTGAAAAACAGTATTGCCACCTATCAAACTGCCTATGCCCTGTTTAAGAACGGCGGCATGGCAAAATAACACATCCATCAGCGGAGAGAACGGCCTAAAAACGTTCCCTCCGCTGGTGACAATAATTCCTTGTTCGTTTCTCCGGTTAATTCCCTAAATTTATTTCCACGGTATTATCTTAACGATGTAACTACACCGGTATTCATAATCTGGCCTCTTTTTTAACATCGAATATTAAACCAACATCGCTCATGCTGGCTACTGCAGCGCTGCGTCAACAAAAGTTACTGGACATCATTGGTAGTATTCCTGCGGATTATACAACGCAGGAACATCCCGTTAATGCCGTTCAGCAACTGTTAGGACAACTGATGGAACTCACAGGCAGCACTTACGGTTTTGTGGGAGAATTGAAGAAAAGCGATACGCCTTCACAACTGCATACCATTACGATCATTAATCACGCGCCGGAACACGGCTGGAACTTCACGCCTGCCCTGCAGGAGGTGGCCTCCAACGGACAACCACTGATAGCACCGGCAGGAGACAGCACGCCCGCATTCATCGGGTTACCGGTTGCCTGCCAGCAACAGGTGCTGGCCATAATAGGGCTGGCAGGCAACACCAGCGGCTACGCTGCAGATACCGTTACTTTCCTGCAACCACTGCTGCAAATATTAGGGCATCTTCATTTTCACGCACTCCGGGAAAGGGAAACCAGGCAGCTGCAAACCGATTTTACCCGGTTAAAAGCAGAATGGGATTCGCTGATGCTTACCCTGGATGATATTTTATTTGAGATGAATGACCAGAAGATCTTCACCGGGATATGGTGCAGCAACGACAACCTGTTGTTCCGGCCCAGGGAAGAAGTGATCGGCAAAACCATTAAGGAGGCACTGGGCGAACATGCCGGCACTTTCGACCGGCTAACAGATAAACTGCTGGAAACAGGAGAAAACCAGGAATTTGTGTACCCGGATATCAGGCAGGGGCTGCAAAACTGGTACCAGCTGAAGTTACGGCTCATCAAAGATAAGTCGCCCGCCCCACGGCGCATCCTGCTGATGATCCGGAATATCTCGGAAATTGAAAAAAAGAACAACAGCTACCTGCAGGCACAATCTGAACTCCACCGGAGTAACCAGCTGCTCGGTATTTGCCAGCAGATGGGTAAAATGGGGGGATGGGAATTCAATGTAGCCACCGGCGAAACCTACTGGACCCGCGAAGTGTATGAACTGAGAGAGGTACCGCACGACTACCCCCTCACCTTTCATTCGTCCGTTGAGTTTTATCATCCGGACGACCGGTCCGTTTTCATTGCCGCCAGGGAAGCGCTGATCCATCATAAAAAGCCGTTCGACCTGGAACTGCGGCACCTCTCCGCCAAAGGCAAACCCACCTGGATGCGTACCATTGGCAGGGCGGTATTTGACAACCAGGGGCAACTTACGCACTTCAGGGGCATTATCATGGATATTACTGATAAGAAAGATACAGAACTGGCGCTCACCACTGCCCGGGACAACGCACAGAAAGCTGCGCAGTCGAGAAGTGATTTCTTATCCGTAATGAGCCACGAAATCCGTACGCCCCTCAATGCCATTATCGGCATCGCCGGTATCCTGGGGGAAAACCCGGCAGCAGAACAGGCGGAAGTGGTGCGCAGCCTGGAATTCTCCGCCCACCACCTGCTTGGACTGATCAATGATATCCTCGACTTCAGCAAAATGGAGGCGGGGAAAATTGAACTGGAAAATATTCCGTTTGATCCGGAAGCCCTGCTCACAGGCCTTATGCGTAATTACCAGCCAATGGCAGCCGGCAAGGGCATTGAACTGATTTCCCGGCTTGATCATTTGCCGGCCACCCTGAAGGGCGATCCGGTAAGATTATCGCAGGTACTCAATAACCTGTTGAACAACGCCATCAAATTTACCAGCGCGGGATCAGTTACACTGGATGTACGCCGGAGAAATGCCTCCGCCGGCGCCTGTACCCTTTGCTTTGCCGTAAAGGATACCGGCGTGGGCATTGTCCCTGAAATGCAGGCTAAAATATTTGATACGTTTGTACAGGAAGATTCAGCCACTACCCGCCATCATGGCGGCACAGGGCTTGGACTCGCCATCACCAAAAAACTGGTGGCGCTCCACAACAGCAACATCATCCTGGAAAGTAAAAAAAATGAAGGCACCACCTTCCGTTTTGATATCAGCTTTACAATACCTGAAACAGCGCGCGGTCCTATGCACAAGAAAAATAAACACCGGGAAGGTTATCTGAAAAATATGAAGCTACTGGTAGTAGAAGATAATTCCATCAATATCCGTATCCTTGAATTGCAGCTGAAAAATTCAGGTGCACAGATTGAAACAGCCAGTAATGGTAAACTGGCGCTACAAAAAATACAGCAGCAATCTTTTGACGGTATTATCCTCGATCTGCATATGCCGGAGATGAATGGCTACGAAACGATTCCGCACATTCAACAACTACAGCCGGATGCTTTTATCATTGTATTAACGGCCGACATTATGCCGGAAGTAACCGAACGACTGGCCCGTTTGCATGTAAAAGACATGCTGCCCAAACCATACGCAGCAGAGGATCTGCTGGAGATACTGGAGCGGCACCGGAAAACATAACCTCCTTTTATAGTACCTTCGCGCCTGCACCAACAGCCAGCAATTATGCAAACATCTTCTTTGTCGGCCCGTGATCTGGACGTGATCTGGCACCCTTACACCCAAATGCAAACCGCGCCTGCACCAATAGGCATTGTACGTGGTGAGGGGGCTTTGCTTTTCGACGAAAACAATAACAGCTATATAGATGCCACCTCCAGCTGGTGGGTGAATATTCACGGTCACGCGCATCCGCATATTGCGCAACAGCTGGCCGCCCAGGCGCTGCAACTGGAACACTGCATTTTTGCCGGCTACACCCATCCGCCGGCTGTTCATCTTGCGGAGCGATTACTACCGCTGCTTCCCGCCAATCAACGCCGCGTTTTTTATTCAGACAATGGCTCTACTGCCATAGAAGTAGCCCTGAAAATGGCGATCCAGTACTGGGATAACAAAGGCACCCCCAAACATAAGATCCTGGCTTTTCACAACGCCTATCACGGTGATACTTTCGGCGCCATGAGCGTAAGTGGGAGAAGTGTGTTCACCCGCGTTTTTGATGACCGCCTGTTTGATGTCCAGTTCATTGAAGTACCCACTGCGGAAAACATCTCCCAAATAATAAACAACATCATTGCACTGCAACCGGAAGATATTGCCGCCTTTGTTTTTGAACCGCTGCTCCAGGGCTCCGGTGGCATGGTGATGTATGATGCGGCCGCCTTTGAACAGCTGCTGCAGTTTTGCGCCGCTAAAAATATACTGCTGATTGCAGATGAAGTGATGACCGGCTTTGGCAGAACCGGTAAAAATTTTGCGATGGAATACCTGCAAACGCCACCGGATATTGTTTGTCTTTCCAAAGGGCTCACCGGCGGCACAATGGCGCTGGGCGTAACTACCAGCACCGCAGCCATATATGAAGCCTTTCTTTCCACAGATAAGTTGAAAACATTATTCCACGGGCATTCTTTCACCGCCAACCCGCTGGCCTGCACGGCCGCACTGGCCAGCCTGGACCTCTTTACCGATCCGGCCTGCGCCGCCAACCGGGAACGCATACACGAAAAGCATGCAGCCTTTCTGAAAGAGTTGTTTACTTATACCGTTATAAAAAATCCAAGATTGTTGGGTACCATCCTGGCGTTTGAAATAGTAACGGCTAACGCCGACGGTTACACGAATGCGTTGGCGGATGAACTGCACCGCTTCTTCCGGGCTAAAAGAGTGATGCTGCGCCCGCTGGGCAATACCCTTTATATACTGCCGCCCTACTGCATCACCAACGAACAATTGGAGGAAGTGTACAACAGTATCCGGGAACTGGTGGCTACCTTATCATAATAAAAAAGGGCACAGACGCGGTGTCTGTGCCCCCTGATATTTTTCCCGGTAATATTATTTAACCGGTACAGATACTTTAGTGTCATCCCACTCAAATACCACTGCATTACCGGGTAAAGTGAAGGTGAGTTTTTCTGCTGGTGTAGACAGTTTTTCGCGTGGTACTTTCACGGATACTACGTCTTCGCCTTTGTTCTTGTCGTAATCATAAGCGCCCCATTGACCCAGTTTACCATTCAGGATAACGGTCCAGGTTTTAGGATCAGGAATAGAGAAGAAAGTGTAAGTACCTGCTTTTACAGGTTTGCCGCCAAATACCACGTCTTTGCTGAAAGTGATCAGGGTGGCTTCATCAGCGCCGGTGCGCCATACTTTACCAAATGGTTCCAGTTTACCAAAAATTTCGCGGCCTTTCTTGGAAGGCTGGCCGTACACTACTTTAATACCGTTGGCTTCTACTGTAACGTGGGGGCTTTTACGTGCCTTCTCCTGAGCAAAAACGAGGCTGGTAAAGGCCAGAAATAAGGTTGCCAAAAAGAAATGTTTCATTTTTTTAGTTTTTTCTGTAAGAAGTTGTTGAGATACGACAACAATTTAAATCATAAAAACCATCGTAAACAAAACTATTGGATCAATGGTAAAATAACTCCATACTATTTTCCTTCGCAGATCCGGCTCAGCTTCGTCAATCCGTCGTTCATGGCCGGGCCGTATACCCTGTCGGCTACAAATCCCCTTAATTTCCACCACGGCAACATGCCCAGTTTAATTTCCATATGCCAGAAAATGGCGGTGGCTTTGCCATCCGGCGTTGGCTTCAGTTCTATGCCTCCGTTTACAGGACGCACGCTTTTAATATCGAGCAGGTAATGAATCCCCGTGGCCGGATCGCTGTCCAGTACCGTTACCTTACCGCTGTTGAGTTTTCCATCCCAGCTGTACCAGGCGCCGGGGCCGGACGGCGGATCGGAGTATACCAGGGTGGCGGTAGTATCGGGGCGGGTCCAGGGGTTCCAGGCATCCCAGGCTTTCAGGTTACTGATATGTGCGTATACCGTATCAACAGGCGCACGGATAACACCTGTACGCTCTACCACTGCTGTAGAAGGAAATGCCAGCGATAGCCCGAAAATCACCACGCCTAAAATGATCACACTGATCAGTAACAACTTAATAAACCGCATAGAAAAAATATATTATCCTTTAAGGAGCCGCTTTATGTTTGCCAGTCCTTTTTCAAAATCCTTTCCTACCCATTTGTCCATCATCAGCCCCATCACTTTCCGGATGGGATGTTGCCCCATATCGCACACCATTCCCCAGGTAACCAGGGTGCCGCCATTTACAGGGTCCAGCCGGAAATAGCCTTTGGTAACGCCCATACCCATAAAATCGATGTGGGTGGCCACCTGCTGATCGGGTTTGGATTCCGTGATGGTCATATGCCCCTTCCCTACGTTCCGGTTGCGGCTTTCCCAACTGTAACCGGCGCCCACGCCACTTTCCTTTTCCCCGTAAGTAATTCTAACGTTGGGGTCCTGTTCCTTCCAGGGCGACCATAGCTCCCAGTTACGGGCTACGTTCACCAGCGGGAAAATATCTCCCGGCGCAGCCGTTATTACCAACGAACGCTCTACCTTAATGGCAGAAGACAGGAATAAACTGAAAATGAAAAGCCCCAGCACAAGGACAATGAACGCACCCAGGATAATGAAAAAGGCTTGCATGTGACTGGATTTAGGTATCACAAAGCTAACGAAATCGCCTTATTCCCACTTGAATACTTTCACGGCTACCGCATATACGACAACACCCCATAAAGTAAGGATGGCAATATCCCAGCCTACATGCCAGAGATGCAGCCCTTCAAAAGCCACTTTTCTCAGGGCGTCTATCAGGTACGTGAGCGGCATGATCTTACAGATCGGCTGCAGCCAGCCAGGGAAGGAATCTATCGGGAAAAAGGTGCCCGCCAGCAGGAATTGGGGCAGGGTAACGATATTGGCCAGCGGCGGAATAGTGCTCTCGTTTTTTGCCAGGCTGCTCACCACAAAACCAAAACCCATAAATACCAGCAGCCCGAATACAGACAATACCAGCATTTCCAGGAAGGTGGCAAAGCCATGTACCAGCGTAAAGCCAAAGGCAAAATGCCCCAGCGCAATAATTACCACAGAGCTGATAAGCTGGAAGATCATCCGGCTCAGCGCTTCTGCCAGTACAATATAGGTGCGTTTGATGGGTGTAGCAAAGAAACGCTTGAGTACCAGCGTTTGGCGCATATTATAAAACAGGAAGGCCGTACCAAAAACAGCGGCACTCATCAGGGCAAAGCCCAGCTGACCAGGTAAAATAAAATCGATGGTCTTAAATTCACGACCCGGCACCTCTGTTTGTGTAAAAGTGGCTACCGTAGGGCGTTTATAGGTTTCATCATCCAGTTTGCCGGCGATGCTCTTCAGCACCGATAACAGGGTTACTTTTTTTGCAGCATCGGAGGCGGTAGAGGTCCGGATATTAATATCATAAGCAGTTACATGATCAGCCCCCTCTTTCGGCACAATGTTCAGAATGGCCACCAAACGGCCTTTCTTCAGATCATCTTCCATTTCTGCTTCAGGCTGATCGGCGACCAGTTTCAGCGTACCGGCATGCGACAATTCCTGGTAATACCTGCTGGTAATATCAGTCCGCCGGTCCACCCCCACTTTAACGGAAACAGTACTTTTACCAATAAACCCAAACACCAGGATAAATACCAGCGGAAAACCCAAACTGAACACTACTGCGGAAGGACTACGGAAAATACCTCTTAAACTTCCTTTCGTAATGGCCAGCATGGCCCTCAACTGACTGTACTTAGCTCCATTCATCTGATTCTGCTATTTTAAAAACCGGCGGTAAAACTACAACGTTTTTCCAGCTTTTAGTAAAAAATGCAGCGGAGGTTGTCTTTCTCCCGATTAACTGTGATTATGCTGATTTAGGGATTTGATCACTTTTGATTTTAAAAGATTAGGGGAGATATAAGCGGATTCGCTTATATCTCCCCTAATCTTTTAAAATTTATAAAATCCAAAAAGTAAAATCAAAGTAATCAGCATAATCCTGAGAAAGACAAAATACGCTTAGAAGTTATATTTAAACGGCATTCTTGCCTGGATATCGCCATGCAACTGTTGTACGTCCTTTATCTGCTGGTAAATTTCGTAGTTGGCGCCCAGTTCCTGCTTCACCATCTGCGCGCGCATGTTGCCGCTAAAGGTTTGTACCAGCCTGCTGATCGAGATTTTTGACTCCGGGTATTCGCGTAAGCGGTATTCCGACAGTTTAGCCAGCTTTGCGGCACAGGCCAGCGCTTCGTTGATACCACCGATACGGTCTACCAATCCCAGTTCCTTTGCCTGCAGGCCACTCCATACGTGCCCCTGGGCAATACTGTCCACGATAGCGGGGTTCAGCTTCCTGCCGGCTACCACCCGTGATTTGAAAGAAGCATAGGTACTGTCTACACCATTCTGGATAAAGCGCTTCTCTACTTCGGTAAGCGGACGGCCCATAGAACCAAGATCTGCATAAGGAGCAGTTTTAACGCCGTCGAAGGTAACACCCACTTTATTTTTGAAGAAGTCCTGCATATTAAACATCACACCAAATACGCCGATAGAACCGGTTAAGGTATTAGGTTCTGCAAAAATGCTATCAGCCATACAGGAAATGTAGTAACCGCCGGATGCTGCGTAGTCGCCCATAGACACCACTATCGGTTTCACTTTCTTAGCCAGCGACAATTCGCGCCAGATCACTTCAGAAGCCAGTGCGCTACCGCCACCGGAGTTTACCCGGAACACGATTGCCTTTATATTTTTATCTTCACGCGCTTTGCGGATTTCGCGGATGTAATTCTCGCTCGCAATGGTTTTATCCCGGTCTGATTCTCCGCCTATGATATCGCCCTCCGCATAGATCAGCGCTATCCGTCCTTCGCCGCTGCCGGAAGAAAGGTCAGTACCGCTGTTATATTTTCCGAGGGTCACCAGGCTTACTTCCTCATCCTGTTTAATGCCCGTTTTGCTTTTCAGTTCTGCCATCAATTCATCATCATACTTCAAACCATCTACCAGCTTATATTTCAGTGCATCGGCCGGTTCCTGGATAAGATTCTCATTGGCATAGCCATGTAAAGTAGCTGTATCAATATTACGCGCAGTGCCTATTCCTTTCAGGAAGGTGCCATACAGCTCTCCCAGGAACTGGGTGGTTTGTATACGGTTGGCCTCTGTCATCTGTGTTTCGCGCAGTGGCTCGGTGGCGCTTTTGAATTTTCCGCAGTAAAAAATTTCCGGTTTGATTTCCAGTTTATCCAGGGTTCCCTTCAGGAACATCACCTGGCTGGCAAAACCGGTAAAATCGACTCCACCTTTTGGGTTCAGGTAAACTTTGTCTGCCGCGCTGGCCAGGTAATAGGCGTTCTGGTCCATCACTTCTCCGTATGCGTATACAAATTTTTTGGACTTCCGGAAACGGAGGAGCGCATTGCGCAACTCCTCTGTACTGGCAAAGCCGTTGGGGTTACCGTTTACTTTCAGATAAATGCCTTTGATGTTGTCATCACTGGCGGCATTCTCTATCAATCTTACCAGCTGATACAACCCAGGGGGTTCTGCTGATTCGTTGTTTATCAGTTTGGCGAGTGGGTTAACTACATTCTGCTCGTTGTACGACTGCCCCGTTTCGAGCACCAGTACGCTATTGGGGGAAATTGTTACCTTTTCAGGGGTAATGGCCCTACCTATCATTATCAGCAATATAAAGAAGCATACTACTGTAAATGCTATGAATGCAAGGAATGAGGCCAGGAAAACTTTAAAGAAACGCATACTTTTTTGTTAAGATGAAACTGAGATAGAAAGATACATTTTTTCAAAAATAAGGAATATGGCTACTTTTGAGTCCTGAAATATACATGAATACAGCAATATTACTTATAGGTGGCAATTTAGGTGATCGTACCGGGAACCTGCAAAAGGCGGTACAATTGATTGCTGAAACAGCCGGAGAGGTGGTACAAACCTCAGCCTTATACCAGACCGCTCCCTGGGGAGCCGTGGATCAACCGGACTACCTGAACCAGGGAGTGGAGATCCGCACATCATTGGATGCACTAACGTTATTGCATACACTTTTGGAGATAGAAAGAAAGATCGGCCGTATCCGCCAGGAGAAATGGGGATCGAGGGTAATTGATATCGACCTGATCTTTTTCAACGACAGCATTCATTCCCTGCCAGATCTGAAAGTACCGCATCCGCGGATGCATCTCCGGCAATTTGTGCTGGTGCCTTTAATGGAAATTATCCCGGACTATATGCACCCCGTGTTGCATAAAACCGTGAGGGAACTGGCAGCCAGCTGTCCGGATACATTACCTGCAAACCGTTACCTGGATTAATTTTAAACCCATTTTCATGCACTATAGATTTATTACGGTAGAAGGAAATATTGGCGCCGGCAAAACTACGCTGGCCAACATGCTCGCTACCCATTTCTCTGCAAAACTGATATTGGAAGAATTTGCAGATAATCCATTTCTCCCTCTTTTTTATGAACGCCCGCAGCAATACGCTTTTCCGCTGGAACTGTTTTTTATGGCGGAACGATATAAACAGCTCAAGGAAATGCTGCAGTCGCAGGACCTTTTCAGCGATGTGATCATTTCCGATTACCTCTTCATTAAAAGCCTGTTGTTTGCAAAGATTAATTTACCGGAAGAAGAATATTCCCTTTACCAGAAACTTTTCGATATCATCAATCCGCAGCTGGTGCAGCCGGAGCTGCTGATCTTCCTGAATGCACCGGTTACAAAGCTGCAGGAAAATATCCGTCACCGCAACCGCTCCTACGAGCAGCAAATACCCGACGAATACCTCCTGAATGTGCATGATATGTACATGCAGTATATCAAGCAACATCCCGTGCGCACACTGATGATAGATACTACCAAAGTGGATTTTCTCCGGCAGCCGGAAGATTTCGACCACCTGCTGCTGGCGCTGGAAAAAGAATACGAGCCGGGAGTGCATTATCTGAAACTATGATGCGGATGTTGTCATCCGCTGGGCAATGGCGCTGGCGGCCACAAAGCCGCTTGTCCATGCGTGCTGGAAGTTGAAGCCGCCGGTAATGCCATCTACATCCATTACCTCGCCCGCGAAGAACAGGTTGGGCACCAGCCGGCTTTCCATGGTGGCCGGGTCTATTTCACTGAGCGTAATACCCCCGCAGGTAACAAATTCCTCTTTAAAGGTAGTTTTACCTTTCACCGGGAATTCCATGCTTACCAGCAGCTTCATTAAACGGTTCTGGTCTTTCGCCGGAACGTCCGCCCATCTCATCTCTTCAGAAATACCTACCTGTTGCAGCAGGAATTGCCATAAACGCTGTGGTAAGCTGAAAGGGTTTTTATTATATATCTTCTGCTTTCCTAATTCAAAACGCAGATCCTGCCAGTGTTCCCGCAGGGTATTTTCATTGTAGGAAGGAATCCAGTTAACGATAGCGGTAAAGGTATATTGCAGTTGCTGCAGTTCCCGGGCGCCCCAGGCCGACAAGCGCAATACAGCCGGACCGCTCATACCCCAGTGGGTGATCAGCAAAGGGCCCTGTTCCTGCAGTTTGGTACCGGCTACTTTCACCTGTGCATTGGTGGCTACTCCCATCAGGCCCGTAACAGGGTTGCCCGGCATATTAAAGGTAAACAGGGATGGCGCCGGTGGCATAATGCTATGACCCGTTTGTTCCAGCCAGGCAAATTTGCCCGCCTGCGCGTAGCCTCCGGCGGCAATGCATAAATAGTCGGCGGTAAGCGCAGGACCTTGCTGCAATTGCAGCTCCCAGCGCCCGTCGCTGCCCTTTTTAAAGGAAGTTACTTCTGTATTGGTACGGATGTTAAGATGATATTTATCTGCTTCCCGCAGGAGGCAGTCGATAATCGTTTGGGAGTTATCTGTTACCGGGAACATCCGGCCATCGTCTTCCGCCTTCAGCGCTACCCCTCTTTCTCCAAACCAGGAGATGGTGTCGGGCACAAAGAACCGGGAAAACGATTTCTTTACAAAGTTCTGGCCGCGGGGATAGCGTTTAGCCATATACGTAATGTCAGGCGCATTGTGGGTTACATTGCACCTCCCGCCGCCGCTCACCTTTACCTTCGATAACAGCTTGCCTGTTTTTTCCAGCAATACCACTTCCAGTTGCGGGCATAGGCGGGCCGCATTTACCGCACAAAAAAAACCGGCAGCACCGCCACCAGCTATCACTAAACGTTTCTTTCCTGAACTCATTAAAATCTTGTTAAAACCGTAGGTTGAACACGCAATAATAACAAACCTGCCGTAATCTTACTGATTAAATCTTCCAAAGTTTATATTTTTGACATATATTATACCCGCTCAAACTATATTGCATGCAATCGAACCTGAAGAAAAAGCGACAACATCTGAAATGGATAATACCAGCCGTTATGTTAGGCGGCGTAATGAGTGCATTGGCTGTACAAACGCGCCCTACTGACTGGTCCGACCGCATTATAAAGGCATTACAAACCTTCGGCAACCGTTACCCGGCCGAAAAAGTATATCTGCATCTTGATAAGGACTACTACGCAGCCGGTGAAACCATCTGGTTCAAAGCCTATCTCACCCTGCAGGGCATGCCTGCCACCACCGCCACCAACCTGTATGTGGAGCTGCTGGATAAAAACAATAACATTGTACAAAAGAAACTGTTTGCCGTTGGCAACGCCGGCGCACCCGGTAACTTCGATCTGCCGGAAACGCAGAAAGCAGGCGTATACCAGCTAAGGGCTTATACCGCCTGGATGCTCAACTTTGATCCCGCATTCAGTTATACCCGGACCATAGAAATCTTTGATCCTTCCAAAAAAACACAACCGGAAGCCGATAGTGCCACCACACCGGATTTTGCCGTACAGTTTTTCCCTGAAGGCGGTAACCTGATTGTGGGCCAGCCTAACGTGGTAGCTTTTAAAGCCATCGATAACAATGGTTACCCGGTAGAAGTATCCGGCGCCGTAAAGGACGCTAAAGGCGCCAGCAGCGCAGTGATCAAAACCCTGCACGATGGTATGGGCTCTTTCGAGATCACCCCTGCCAATGCACAGGACATCTTCCAGGCAACGGTAAAAAACAATAAAGGACAAACCAAAACGGTGGCCCTCCCCGCAGCAGTAGCTGCCGGCGCCTCCCTGAAAGTATTCAATAAAGGCAGCCGTATCTTTTACCAGGCTGTACCCGGCAACGTAACCGATACCTCCATCAACGATCTCGTGATCATTGCCCAGATGGGTAGCCAGCTGGTGTACAAAGCCAACCTGGATATCGGGGAAGGCCGCATCAGCGGATTTATTCCCGCCGATCATCTTCCATCAGGTATTATCCAGATCACGCTTTTTGCTAAATCAGGCATGCCACTGGCAGAACGCCTTGCCTTCGTCCGCAAAAATGACCTGATGCAGATAGATGTACTGGACGCAGATACCCACAAGGAACCCAGAACAAAGAATGCCTTTGAACTGAGATTACCCGATACCATGCAAACAAATATCTCTGTAGCCATTACGGATGCAGACGCGGTACCGGTAGATAAAAATTCCAATAACATCATCTCTACTTTCCTGCTCACCTCCGATATCAAAGGTTATATCTACAATCCGTCGTGGTATTTCCGTAATGATGCCGACTCCACCCTGAAAGGTCTGGACCTGGTGATGATGACCAACGGTTGGAGACGTTTCAGCTGGGAAAAGATCATCAATAACGAATTCCCTGAAGTGAGGTTCCCATACGAACAGGGATTACTCATGAAAGGAGTAGCCACCATGCTCAATGGCCGCCCGATGCCTACCGGTAAACTGGATATGATCATCCGTCTCCCGATAGACAGCTCCTCCATGTTTGCCTCTACTCCCATCAACGATAAAGGACAGTTTGAGATGGCCAACATGGTATTCCCGGATACCGCTTACATCTACTACCAGGGCAACGACCTCGTAAAAAAAGGCGTAGATGTAAACGTGAAATTCGATAATCACTTCTTTGAACGTCCTACACAAATTAAGATTCCTTACCCGCTGCGCATACCACCTGCGGTTGATAATAATGCACTGAAACAATTCCTCGCCAATGCGGCAGAAGGCAACAAGGTAAACCGCTCCATCAATAATAAAACGGTGTACCTGCAGGAAGTAAACGTAAATGCGAAAAAAGTGAAGCCGGAAGAAACCACGGAAAAACGTTACGCTTCCGGTATGTTCTCCGGTGGTGATGGTTACTCTTTCGATTTAACAAAAGAAACGCCCATTGCACTCAACGTATTCCAGTACCTGCAATCCAAAGTAGCAGGGCTGCAGATTACAGGCGATTATAACAATCCAACGCTTTCCTGGCGCGGTGGCGCACCGGGATTATATCTCAATGAAATGCAGTCGGATGTGAGTATGCTAAGCACCCTCTCCATCCAGGATATTGCACTCATCAAAGTATTCCGTCCTCCGTTTATGGGTGGCTTTGGCGGCGCCAATGGCGCTATTGCGGTATATACCAAAAAAGGCGGCGATAATTCACCTAAAAATGATCCAAGTATCAGGGGCTTTAAACTGTATAAAAAAGCAGGCTACCAGATCGTGAAACAATTCTATTCACCGGACTACTCCGTGAAAAAAGAAGTACACGCATTACCTGATAAACGCCTCACGCTTTACTGGAATCCGAACGTAGCCATAGACACGCTGACGCACACCGCCAGGGTGGAATTCTACAACAATGATTTCACTAAGCGTTTTCGTTTAGTCGTGGAAGGTATAGGTGAAGATGGCAGTGTAGGCCGGCTGGAACAGGAGTTTTAGCGGATTTTGTCTTTCTGCCTGATTAGGCTGATTATACTGATTACCTTGATTTTACTTTTTGATTTTAGAAAGGATTTTAAATGATTAGGGGAGATTTAAGCGGATGTTCGCTTATATCTCCCCTAATCATTTAAAATCAAAAGTGATCAAATCCCTAAATCAGTATAATCAGCCTAATCAGGCAGAAAGACAAAATCCGCACTGATCTATTGTATAAACTGGGGTCTGATTAGGTTATCAAAAGTGAAAATTTCATCCCACTTTTCCTGCGTCACCCATTTCTTTTCTTTTACGGCAAGGTCGTGTACCGACTTACCCGTTTCCAATGCTTCTCTTGCAATAGCGGAACATTTCTCATAACCGATGATCGGGTTGAGCTGTGTTACAATACCGATGCTTTGCATCACCATGTCCCTGGTGCGGTCAGCATTAGCAGTGATGCCTGCCACACATTTATCTTTCAGTGCTCTGCATGCGTTATTCATATAGGTGATGGCGGTGAACAGCGCGAAAGCAATGGTAGGCTCCATTACATTCAGTTGCAGCTGACCTGCTTCCGCCGCCATTGTTACCATAAGGTCGGCGCCAATCACATAGAAAGCCGTTTGGTTTACCACTTCAGGAATTACCGGGTTTACTTTTCCCGGCATAATAGATGATCCCGGCTGCATGGGCGGGAGGTTAATTTCGTTCAGCCCTGTCCGTGGTCCGGAAGAAAGCAGCCTCAGGTCGTTACATATTTTAGAAATCTTTACCGCAGTGCGTTTCAGCACACCGGATAATTGTACATACGCGCCGGTATCCACGGTGGCCTCAATAAGATCTGCCGCCAGTACGAGATCCAGCCCCGTAATAGCTGCCAGGTGCTTGGTTACCAGGTCTGAATATCCTTTGGGCGCATTTACCCCGGTGCCAATAGCGGTAGCCCCCATATTGATTTCAGAGATGAGACGTTTGCTGTCTTCCACCCTGGATAATTCTTCATTGATGTTGGTAGCGAAAGCCTTGAACTCATCACCCATGCTCATGGGTACTGCATCCTGCAACTGGGTACGGCCCATTTTCAGTACGTTTTTAAACTCCTCTCCTTTTGCCTGGAAAGCCTCTCCCAATTCACCCAAGGTTAATTTGTAGCCGGTAAGTTTATTGATCAGTGCAATGCGGAAGGCCGTAGGATATGCGTCGTTGGTGGATTGTGAGCAGTTCACATGATTATTGGGGTGACAGAATTCATACTGCCCTTTTTCTTTGCCCATCATTTCAAGCGCTACATTGGCAATTACTTCGTTGGCATTCATGTTTACAGAAGTACCTGCACCGCCCTGTATCAGATCGCTGAGGAACTGGTCATCAAATTCACCTGCAATCACGCGGTCGGATGCTTTGATGATGTATTCTGCAATATTTTTATCAAGCACGCCGAGGTCGCGGTTGGCCATAGCAGCGCCTTTCTTCACATAGCCCAGGGCCTGCACAAACATGGGTTCCACTTTGAGTGGAATACCGGTAATATGAAAGTTTTCTATTGCACGAAGGGTTTGAATACCATAGTATACATCCTGCGGTATTTCTTTTTCTCCCAGGAAATCGTGCTCAATTCTCTTTGCCATATTTAAAGTAATTTAGGCCTGAAAGTTAAACGGATTTAGAACAATGAAAGCATTTCAATTGTTTTATTTTATCTTAAAGTGCAGCGCTTTTGTTACTATTCATTTGTAATTGGTCATTCATAATTTGTTATTTTCTATGGGGTTTCGTATTTCTCTGCTCTCTTTTCTAATTTTATTTTCCGTAAGAAGTAATTGTTTTGCGCAGCACCTGTCACCCAATTTCAATGCCGCCGAATACGGTGAGTTGCTGAAGTTGGCGGAGCGCTCCAGGGACACCCCGTGGACCAAAGTAAAAAGCAGCCCGCCCGTTGATTGTGAGCTGGTATACCGTTCCCCGGAAACAGGATTGGTAAACCGCTGGGATCTCTGGAAAAGAAAAGACAATGTAGGCATCATCTCCATCCGTGGTACCAACGGCACCGCTGCTTCCTGGCTGGAAAATTTCTATGCCGGTATGATCCCGGCACAGGGCGTCGTAAAATTAAACGACAGCACCACCGTACCCTATAAAGTGGCAGAAGATTCCAGGGCGTATGTACATGCCGGATGGATGCTGGCAGTAGCAGCTATGGGACCGGAAATGATACAAAAGATCAATGAGTACTATCAGCAAGGCATACACGAATTTATCATTTTTGGACATAGCCAGGGAGGGGCCATTTCTTTTTTAATGCGTTCCTATTTTCAATATGCCCCCGGTTTGCCGAAAGACATTGTTTTTAAAACATATGCCAGTGCAGCGCCTAAGCCGGGTAACCTCTATTATGCATACGACTTCGATTTTATTTGCCGCGATGGCTGGGGACTGCGTGTAGTGAATGCGCGCGACTGGGTGCCGGAAACACCCTTCTCTTTGCAAACAACGCGCGACTTCAATACCGTGAATCCGTTTACCGATATCAAAGGCGCATTAAAGAAGCAGAAATGGCCGGTGCGGGGTGCGTTGAATTATATGTACGGCCGGCTGGACCGTCCTTCCAAAAGGGCTTCCAGGCGCATGCAGCGGGTATTGGGCAACTTCGCCTACAAGCGGGTAAAAAAAATACTGCCGGAGTATCAGCAACCGGATTTTGTGGCCAGTCACAATTATACGCCGGCAGGCACGCCAGTGATCTTACACCCCGTGAACGGTTATGATGAAAAGTTTCCGTTCGACGGAAAAAATATCTTTATTCATCATTTTCCGGAGGCTTACCGGTGGGAACTGGAACAGATCTATCATATAGAAGCCCATTAATCGTTACCGCTTTTTTCGCCGGTAAACCAGTGTTCCTTATCCCTGAATAATACATTGAAAGTAGTGAGCGACCCATAGATGCGGGTAATGTACTGCTGCATGTTCACCTTTTCTTCATCGGTGAGTACTTTGTGGCTGTTGATGTTTTGCTCCAATACGCGGAGGCGGTCGCGCAGCATCACTATTTTATGGAAGAAGGTATCGATGGGCAGCTCTTTTGCTTTCAGCGTGGTATCGCCGGGTTGAAGAACAAGGGTACCACCTTTCCAGCGGTCGCCCAGCGGCACTACTTCCGTAATACCTCCCCAGAGGCGCAGGATCTTCAGCAACGACGTTTCCACATCTGAAGCGGTTTCCACTTCCGGGGTTACATTTTCTGCCACCAGTACTTCAAACAACGGGTCTGTTTTATCGATCATCTTAATACCATGATCCATAAACGTAACGCGGTATTGGGCATATTTAACAGCCACAATAACGCCCTGACCAAAATGTGCGTGCTGCACCCGGGAGCCAACGCCGAGAGTTAGTTCTTCCATTTCTTTTTACGTAAACATAAATAATTCTGCGGATTTTGTCTTTCTCAGGATTAGACTGATTGTACTGATTTAGGGATTTGATCACTTTTGATTTAAAAAGATTTGGGGAGATGTAAGCGGATATTTTCGCTTACATCTCCCCAAATCTTTTTAAATCTTTATAAAATCAAAAAAGTAAAATCAATATAATCAGCATAATCAGTCTAATCCTGAGAAAGACAAAATCCGCGCTATTCCTTTACCTTGTTAAGAAAGTACGACAACTTAAACAACAACTCATCCTGTAAACCTGCGCGCAGTTTGGCTTCCTCGTCGGTGATACCTAAACGGCGAAGGCGTTGGTAATATACATAAGAGCCGCCGATCAGTTCCAGGCATTCCTGTATTTTACGTTTTACTTCTGCTTCTTTGGTCCTTTTTTCAAATTCTTTTTTTGTAAGAATTTTATCTACAAAGTAGAAGTGATCTTTGTCTTCCACCCATTTATTTCCTTCCCTGTGCTGGGGTTTATATACTTCCAGGTAGCAGTTGTCCAGTTTCAACACATCGCCGAATTCAGCGCGTATATCTATTACCGTTGGTTTCTCTGCAGCTGGATTGGCCAGGCGTTTTTTAATATGATTGCTGATTTCAACACCCAGTTCATCGCTGCTCATCAGGATCTGGTTCAGCTCTGAAAATTCCAGGCTGATAGTGATGCGGGCGTATCCCCTGCCGCTCTTTATTTTACCAAACAGGCTGGGAGTGGTTTGTTCATCAAAGATGATATCTTCCACCTGTACTTTGGTAATGGTTTTATAGTTAGGTGTATAACCATCTTCCAGTGGTGTAGCACGTTTATTCACCAGCCTGGATGGTTCCTGGCGGCGGGTAAACTGAATGAACTCGTCGATAAAGCGCAGTTCGTGTTTCTTCAGTTTGGTGTACAGTTCGTGGGTGGTATGGTTATGTATTTTACTGAGCAGCATCAGGTCGTTCCAGCTGTCGAAATGCTGCATTTTCTTCAATTCGTCGAGGATATCCCCGGCGGCCATATTGCGGCGGTAAAAAAGCTCTCCAATGAGGAATAGGGCATATTCCTGTGCGGGGTATCCCAGCTCGGGCAACACATCGTAAGCACTGCGTTTTTGTTCGCGGGCGCTTTCAAGCAGGTCAATGTCGGACATAACAGGCGCCAATAGATACTTACGTGCGGCCGTGCGTAATTTTTTACTTACATAATCCAGCAACTGGTCACTCACATGGCCATGATGCACGAAATCATGCAGTATCTGCACAAAGCGCCGGGATGTAGGCAATCCAAATTGTGAAAGAATATCGTTTTCCATGTCCAGCACGTCCTCAAAACCAGGCTCCTCCTTTCCAGGCTTCACCCGTTGGTCCATTTGCTGGTAACGCTGATAGTACTCCTGCAACTTCAGTTTAAGCTGATCCATAATGTATATACAATTAAATATTAAATACTTGCTTTTATTTCAGTTAGAGAAAAAGGGATTTTGTTAAATATTTCCTGTCTTGGTTAACTTATCCGGACTAAAGGGCATTAAATCGCCTGAAATCAGGGATTTCTTTGATGCCATAAAATAACATCCTACTGATTATTAATCACTTATAAAAATGGGAATGGAATGGGAAAGTGCGCAAAGATACACCTTTTCCGGAAGTTCCAATAGAGGCGCTTGTTAATGTTAGGAACGGTTCTTTTTAACAAATGAAAACGATTTTAATATTGGGTTTCATTTGCAGAATATGATCTATACGTAATCCCTTGAATTTTTTTTATTCAAAGTATTTGGAATTTAAAAATAGTTTCGCTTATCTTTGCACTCCCAACAACGAAATAATACACGAAATTGACGATAAAACGGTGGTTGTAGCTCAGTTGGTTAGAGCATCAGATTGTGGTTCTGAGGGTCGAGGGTTCGAAACCCTTCAATCACCCAAAAACAAAAAAGGCTTCTGTAAAAAGAAGCCTTTTTTATTTTCAGAAAGTACTAAAAAAATTCTTGGCCAGATAAAAGTTTCACTTATATTTGCACTCCCAAAAACGGGGTAACCGTTGAACATGGTGGTTGTAGCTCAGTTGGTTAGAGCATCAGATTGTGGTTCTGAGGGTCGAGGGTTCGAAACCCTTCAATCACCCGGAAAAATTAAAAAGGCTTCTGTAAAAGGAAGCCTTTTTGTTTGTGTGAACAGTTGCCCCACCGTCTTGAATTTTTTTATTTAAATTCGTTAACGTGAAATTAAGCATATGATAAGGCCATTGACAGAAATAGAGAAAAGAGCACAGATTGCGGTTAAAAAACTGCGGGATGAAACCTTGTTGCAAGGCAATCCTTTTATGATCTATCATAAAAGTCTTCCAAAGGGCAAATACTATATGGAATACCCTGATGGCAAAATGAAAATCGTTTCGGTCTCCCGTAAACTGAATGACTTTATTGTTGAGAGCGAATTGTCGCAGCAACAGGCTGATCTGATCAGAAAAAGGCTTAACTCCAAACACAACTAGTGCCAACGCTTTATATTATTGCAGGCTCTAACGGCGCTGGTAAATCTTCAGCCGGGCCAGATTTGTTACCCACAGAATTAATAAAAAAGCACTCCCCTTTTGATGGCGACAAGCTAAAATCGCTAAAACAATTAGAATTCCGGAAACAACTGGGGTGTTCATACAAAGAAGCCGGCAAGCTAACGGATGAATATGTTGATCAAACCTTTGAGTTGCAGTATAAGTCCGCACTTGAGCAAAACGAAGATTTTGTATATGAAGGCCATTTTACAGAAGAAGAGAGCTGGTCATTGATACGCACCTTTAAAAAGGAGAAATACCGGATAAACATGCTCTTTATGGGATTGGCAACACTTGAAATATCACTGGATAGAGTATTTAAACGCGCTATGAATGGTGGACATAATGTCCCTGTTTATGAAATTGAAAGGACAATCTCATAACTTTTCACATCCCGCCAGACGAAATGCCCCTATGGTTCACCGCGGGCCTCCCCAACCTTTTCCAATCCGGCTCCTTTACCTGAACCAAAAAATTCATTTACTTATTGCCTTCCTATTTTTTACATTTGTAACATCTGAAAATCAATTCATTCAATGATCTTTTTCCTTCCCCTCATCGCTGCTGTCATCGGTTGGTTACTCAATAGCCTTGCTGTTACCCTGCTTTTCCGCCCGTATAAACCCGTTAACATCGGCTTTATCACCCTGCAGGGATTGTTCCCAAAAAGACAAACACACCTGGCCAACAGCATCGGGGCACTGGTAGCACAACAGTTTTCTTTTGAGGATATCAAAACCAAAATGACGGATCCGGAAAAGATCAAAAAGATTATTCCACTCGTAGAAGCACACCTGGACAGCTTCCTGCGGGAAAGACTACCCAAAGCAATGCCCGTACTCTCCATGTTCATCGGCGATAGTATTGTAAACCAGATAAAAACCCACCTGGTAGCGGAACTGGACACCCTCTTTCCCGTACTGATCCGCCAATACCTCGATAACATAGAACAGGACCTGAACCTGGAAAAAATGATAGCACAGAAAATTGCAGGTATCTCCGCAGCACAACTGGAAACCATTACCCACAACCTCCTCAGCAGGGAACTAAAAAGTTTTAAACTCCTCGGCGCCATCAGCGGACTCATTACCGGGTTAATATGCATGGCTATCTCCCTCTGGTAATACGCTGAAACACACCTCTGTTAACTACTGTTAAGACCTCTTAGCGCTTATATTTGCGATTTCCTGCGCGTAATAATTCCACTCATCACAATCTCAAACCATTCATACCTGTACCCCGATACATTTGTCCTTATCTGAGAAGAAAGTCCGGATAAAAAACTATAAGGATGAAAAAATGCTACGCAGTTCTTGCTGGTATACTTTTGTGGCAGGCGCACGCCTTTGCACAGGCGCCCGGAGCTACAACCCCGCGGCAGGCACAAGGACAGGGACAACAGGGAAGACCCAACATGCCTCAGATTGGCCATTTATATGGCAAACTGGTGGATGCTAAAACAGGGAAAGCAATAGAATATGCTTCTGTTACTTTATTAAGGCAGAAAGATTCCTCACTGGTAACAGGCATGCTCACCAAACCCAATGGCGACTTCAGCCTGGAAAATCTGCCCTTCGGCCCCATGATACTACGGGTGAATTTCATGGGCTACACTAACATGCAGAAAAAAGTAACCATCACACCACAGGCCACTGAACAGGATCTTGGCAATATCAAAATGCAGCAGAACGTAAAAACACTGCAAAGCGTGGAGATCACCGGGCAAAAAAGCGCCTTTGCGATGGGCATCGATAAAAAAGTATTTAACGTAGACAGGAACCTCACCAGCGTTGGCGGCACCGCACAGGACGTACTGAAAAATGTACCATCTGTGAATGTAGACCTTGATGGAAATGTTACCGTGCGTAATGCTTCTCCCAATATCTTTGTAGATGGCAAACCCTCTACACTTACCCTTGATCAGATTCCCGCAGATGCGATAGAAAGTATTGAACTGGTTACCAACCCCTCTGCGAAATATGATGCAGAAGGCATGTCCGGTATACTGAATATTGTGCTGAAGAAAAACCGCAAAGCCGGCTTCAATGGCGCCCTGAATGCAGGTATCGGCACAGGTAATAAATACAACGGCGGCGGTAATATTAATATCCGTCAGGGTAAATTCAATGTGTTCGCCAACTATAACATCAATGCCAATCAGAACTGGGCAGATGGTACCACCAGCCGCAGCAACTACAGCAACGGCCAAAAGGCAGATACCAACTTCCTCTTCCAGAACAGCAACAGCACCAGCAAACCGCTGTTCCAGTTCGGACGGTTCGGACTGGACTATATGCTCGATAACAGGAACACCATCTCCATCTCACAAAATATTGTGGCCGGCGATTTTAAAAACAACGAAGACCTGCGCAGCACCTTCTCCGATAAGGATCACGTGGTAACCGGTATCAGCGACCGCCTGAACAATAACAACTTCAGCTTCCGTAACTACACCACTGCACTGAGTTTCAAACATACCTTTGCACAACCGAATAAAGAATGGACCGCTGATATCAACTACAATAACAGCAAAAATAACCGCAACGGCGACTATCTCACACAAGCGCAAAACGCCGCAGGGTCACCACTCGGACAAGCATTGCTGCAAAACAATACCACCAACGGTAAAACCACTTTCGTTACTTTTCAAACAGATTACACCAACCCCATCGGGAAAAATGGTAAGCTGGAAGTAGGCGCCAAAGCTACTTTGCGCGATTACACCAGTTTGTATAACGTGTACGACAGGGATACTACCACCGGTGAATTTGTCAACAACCCGCAGCTCTCCAACAATTATAAATACAATGAAGAGATCTATGCCGGTTACGCCAACTTCGCCAATACCATTGGCAACTTCGGCTACCAGGCAGGCTTACGTGTAGAGCAATATGTGTATGCAGGCGAAAATGAAGGCACTAAGTACAAGCCCACCAAAGCAGTACCAGGCTTCTTTCCCAGCCTCTTCCTCTCTGAAAAATTAAAGAACGACCAGGAGTTACAACTGAACTATTCCCGCCGTGTAAACAGGCCCAATTTCTTCCAGCTGATTCCTTACCGCGATTACAGCGATCCTCAGAATCAACGGGAAGGTAATCCAAACCTGAAACCGGAATACACCAACAGTTTTGAGTTTTCATATGTAAAGAACTGGGCCAACAGCAACTTCCTCGGTAGTGTGTATTTCAGGAATACCAACGATATGATTTCCACCATCAGCACACCCATTGGCGCGGATACATTACTCACGCAGTACATCAATGCCAACAGGAGCAACTCTTACGGTGCAGAGCTGACCATGAAAAATCAAATCCTGAAAGGATGGGATCTCACTACCAACGTGAACCTCTATCAAACAGATATGAAGGTAAACGCCAATGGGCAGAACTATGATAACAACGGCTTCAGCTGGTTTGCTAAAATAAATTCTGAAACAAAATTACCGGCCAACTTCACCGTGCAGGTAAATGCCACCTACCAGGCGCCTACTATTGCACTTCCGTCATCCGGCGGTGGTGGCGGCGGCGGCCGTGGTGGCGGAGGAGGTGGATTTAACCAGATCCCAAGTTCTGCACAGGGTACCATCAAAGGTTTCAGCACAGTGGACCTCGCAGTGAAAAAAGATTTCCTGAAAAATAAAGCAGCTTCTGTAACGCTTAGCGTATCAGATATTTTCAATACCCGTCAGTATGAGCTGAACCAGGCATCGCCGGAGTTTGCACAGGATTATATCCGCAAACGTGAATCCAGGATACTGAAACTCAACTTCAGCTACCGCTTCGGCAAGTTTGATGCATCATTGTTTAAAAAGAAAAAGAAAGACTCCGGAAACGATACACAGATGGGCGATCCCATGCAGAGTTTCTAAAAACATACTAAAGAAGGTGAATGCAAACCACAGGCCGGTTAGTAGTGCTACAACACTCTGCCGGCCATGTTTTTTTAGCTACCACTCATCATATTTCGTGAATGTTTAAACATACGCCTATTACTTTTACGCTGTTGTTGTATCATTATTAAAGTTGCTAAGTCCACGCATGCGAAATTTTTTCTCACTCATGGTCGTGCTGTTTGTTGCGTCGTATAACGTCAACGCACAAACGCCAATTCCCACAAGCCTGAAGGTAACAGGAAAGGTAGCGGATATTGTTACCGGGAAACCTATTGAATACGCTTCCGTGGTACTACTGAAACAAGTAGATTCTTCTATGGTTACCGGCGCTTACACCACTCCCACCGGCACCTTTTCACTCAATAATATTACGCCAGGCATTTATGTTGTCCGCATCACTTTTATGGGATACGAAAAACTGGAAAAAGCCGTAAGGGTTACAGAAGGGAAAAATACGCTGGCCGGCACACTCCGCCTGCAACCCGCCGGTAAAGTGCTGAACGCAGTGGAAATTAAAGCAGAAAAACCAGCCTTCTCCATGCAAATAGACCGGCAGGTATTTGATGCCGGTAATATGATCAATGCAGAAGGAGGAACGGGAACGGATATACTAAAAAATATCCCCAGCGTGGATGTGGATATAGATGATAACATTACGCTCCGTGGTAAAAGTGTTACTATTTATGTAGATGGTAAACCCTCTCCTTTCGGGGATGCTAAAACAGCCCTGCAAATGATCCCCGCGGAAAGCATCGACCGGGTGGAAGTGATCAATAACCCTTCCGCGAAGTTTGAAGCCAACGGCAGCGGCGGTATTATCAACATCGTACTGAAAAAAGATAAAGCCATCGGCTACAATGTAATGTTCAACGTAGGCGGCGCTACCCGCGGGGAAGGCTTCGGAAGCGCCAATGCCAGCTTACGTATGAAACGGTTTAACTTCTTCGCTAACTACAACGGTCGCTACGAACAGGTAAACGGCAGCGGAAAAAGCTTCCGCCAGAATCTTATCGCAGACAGCAGCGATACGTGGTACTTCTCCCAGATCAGTAAAAATGAAAACAGGAATACCAACAACGGTGGCCGCTTCGGATTCGATTACTTCATGGATGATCACAATACCTTCACACTGTCGCAGGGACTGAACTATAACCACAGCCAGAATGAAGACAACATCCTCCTGAACTACATGGACCAGAAAATGGAATCCCTGCGTAACGGGGAACGCGCCAATAACAGCTATAACCGCGGCAATAATAAAAATACCAATCTCAGTTATAAACATACTTTCGATAAGCCCAACCAGGAACTCACGGCCTACATCAGCTACAGCGGCAATAACAGCAGCAGCGGAAGCAACTACAATACCCAGTATCACATTACATCCGTGGATACGCTTCCCAACGCCGATAAACAAAGTAATAAAGGGAAAAACGGCAACCGCTTCTGGAACCTGCAATCAGACTATACTTCCCCACTTGGTAAGAAAGGTAAACTGGAAGCCGGGGTGAAAGCTACCATGCGGCATATCGACAATAACTATGTAGCCACCTTGTTCGACTGGGATGAAAAAGATTATGTGATCAGCCCCACGCTGTCCAATAAATATGATTATGAAGAAGACATTTACGCCGGCTATCTCAATTTTGCCAACGCCATTGGCAACCTCGGTTACCAGGTAGGTGTTCGTGCAGAACAATCGCAGCTCAAAGGATACTCATTTACAAAAGATACCACGGTGAATAACCGCTTCTTTAACCTGTTTCCCAGCGTATTCCTCAAATACAATATGCCGAAGAACCAGAACCAAAGCCTGGTGTTCAACTATTCTACCCGGATAGACCGGCCCAACTTTGATCAGCTGCTGCCGTACATCAACAACTCCGACCCGCAGAATATCCGCACCGGTAACCCGGAGCTGCAGCCGGCACTGTCGCATAAGTTTGAGGTAAGCTACTCGGTATATTATCCCAAATCCAATAATTACCTGAGCACCAGTACCTATTTTGCTCAAACAAATGATAACATAGACCGTATCAGCACCCTGGATACCATTTCCGGCGTTACCACCACCAAACCCATGAACCTGGCCACCCAGCAGAATATGGGCGGAAATGTGTCTTATAGCTTAAACCTTACCAAATGGTGGAAAGTATGGGCCAACCTGAATGTGGAATACAGCAAGCTTACCAGCATCGCCGTCAATAATGAAAACTTCAGCTACGGGTTAAACGGGAACACACAATTTCGTTTACCCGGTAAGTTTAGTGTGGAGTTAGGCGGTCATTTCCGCTCTCCGCGCATTCAGCCACAGGGAACTTTCAAAGCGATGAATGGGATTGACCTGGGAGTGCGCAAGGAGTTGCTGAACAAATCGCTGGTGGTGGCCCTCAATATCTCGGATCTGTTGAATACGCAGCAGTTCAGCTCCCACTACGAAACCAATACCTTCATCCAGGATTACGACCGTAAAAGGGCTACCCGCTTCATCCGGCTGAATGTGCGCTACCGTTTTGGCAAAATGGACCCGAACCTCTTTAAGAAAAAGAAACCACAGGAAGAAGAAGAAAAACAGGAAGAAGAAAAGCCCAGAGAGGGCGCGGGACGGCTTTAATAATAAAATAAGACAGGATCATATCAGTGCAGGGGCTTCATCTCCCCTGCATTATTTTTTTCCAGCCAGCATGGGTACAAAGGAAAAGTTATCAAATAACTCCTGCTCATTCTCTGTTTCGCTGATTTTGGTGATCCGCAGCATACGCTGTACCTCCTGCCCGCCCACGGGAATCACCATTTTGCCGCCGATCTTCATCTGTTGCAGCAATTTTTCAGGGATATAGGGAGCTGCCGCCGTTACCAGCACCTTATCAAAGGGAGCATAGGTCGACAATCCCTCATAACCATCTCCGTAAAAGAAACGAAGATTCCGATACTGGGCTTTGAAAGGAAAACTTTTTACCTGGTCAAACAGCTTCCGTTGCCGTTCTATCGTAAATACATTGGCTTTCAGCTCGGCCAGTACACATGCCTGGTAGGCGCTGCCGGTACCTATTTCCAGTACTTTTTCATAGGGTTTTACCTCCAGTAGCTGCGTTTGATAGGCTACCGTATACGGCTGCGAAATGGTTTGTCCCTCCCCGATAGGGAAGGCCCTGTCGTCGTAAGCTATACTTTCAAAAGCCGTATCCAGGAAAAAATGCCTGGGAATATTGCCAATAGCTGCCAGTACGTTTTCATCTGTAATACCTTTCTGACGGATACTATCGACTAACTGTTTACGTAATCCTTTTTGTTTATAAGTATCTTCATACCGCCTCATGGCCGCAAAATTAACCAATACAAGGGATTTTCAATGTATTTTGAAATCTGTAATTTCCAACATTCATTTTTTTATTTTTACTTTACAATCCATTTTAGCATTTACGGCTCACAAAAAAAAGACCATGGATATAAATATTCAAAGCAAAGTAGCGCAATGGCTCAACGGTAATTACGACGCTGAAACCGTTGCCACACTGAAGAAAATGCAGGAAGGAAACCCTGATGACCTTAACGACGCTTTTTACCGTAACCTCGAATTTGGTACCGGTGGCCTCAGGGGCATCATGGGCGTTGGCACCAACCGCATGAATAAATATACTCTTGGAATGGCCACCCAGGGCTTCGCCAATTACCTCAAGAAAACCTTTACGGGTGAAATTAAGGTAGCCATTGCACACGACAGCCGCAATAATGCCCGCTTTTTCGCGGAAACCGTTGCCAACGTTTTTGCCGCCAACGATATTAAAGTGTTTCTTTTTGAAAGCCTCCGTCCCACGCCGGAACTGTCTTTTACCATCCGTCACCTTAAATGCCAGGGTGGCGTAGTACTCACCGCCTCCCATAACCCGAAAGAATACAACGGCTACAAAGCCTATTGGGACGACGGCGCACAGCTGGTGCCACCGCACGACAACAACGTGATCCGTGAAGTAGAGAACATCGCTTCCCCGGATGAGGTGAAGTGGACCGGTGGTGAAGCCAATATCACCCTCATCGGTAAGGAAATAGACGAAGCATACCGCCAGGAACTGCTCAGCCTGTCCATCAATCCCGATATCAACAAACAACAGCACGACCTTAAAATAGTATATACGCCTATTCATGGTACCGGCATCACACAGGTGCCCCAGCTGCTGGAGCAATACGGCTTTACCAATGTAAACATTGTCCAGGAACAGGCTACACCGGATGGAAACTTCCCCACCGTGGTATATCCTAACCCGGAAGAATCGGAAGCCATGAGCCTGGGCCTCAAAAAAGCCAAAGAACTCGATGCCGATATCCTCCTGGGTACCGACCCCGACGCCGATCGTGTAGGCATTGCCGTGAAAGACCTGAAAGGAGAATGGATCCTGCTCAACGGTAACCAAACCGGCGTACTGCTGTTTAACTACATCGTGGAAAGCCGCAAAAGCAAAGGACTCGCCAAAGCAAACGACTATATTGCCAAAACAGTAGTAACATCCGACCTGATCGATGTATTTGCTGCCAAAAACAATATTACCTGCTATAACGTACTTACCGGCTTCAAATGGATCGCTGACCTGATCCGCCGGAAAGAGCCAAAAGAAAACTTCATCTGCGGAGGTGAAGAGTCCTATGGCTATATGATTGGTCAGAATGTACGTGATAAAGACGCCATCGCCTCCGTAGCCATGATCTGTGAAATGGCCGCCTACGCGCGCAGCAAGGGTAAAACCCTGTTTGAACAGCTGATCGACATCTATGTGCGCTATGGCTATTACATGGAAAGTTTGATTTCTATTACCAAGAAGGGAATGAGAGGCGCTGAAGAAATCGCTGAAATGATGCGCGGATACCGCGAAAATCCACCGGTTTCCATCAACGGCTCACCGGTAGTAACTCTTTACGACTACCAGCTGCAACAGATCAGGGATATTAAAACCGGCGACATCAAATCACTGGATCTCCCGAAATCCAATGTACTGCAGTTTGTACTGGCAGATGGCAGCAAAATATCCGCCCGCCCTTCCGGTACTGAACCAAAAATCAAATTCTACTTCAGCGTAAATGCGCCTTTAGCCAACGCAGGTGACTACGACAAGGTGACCGCTGAACTGAATCAAAAAATAACCGGCATTATTCAGGATCTGAAACTGAAATAACGCCCGTCATCTGAAAAGATGATAAAAACCGGGAATGTTGAAAGAAAGGACTCCTCCGGAATTTCCCCCTTTCAGCATTCCCGGTATTGTTTAGCTACCCGCATGAAGAAGCCACTGCTCATCCTGATCCTGTTACTGCCGTTTTTTAGCAGCATGGCACAAAAAAAAGTGCCTTTCTCCACTATACCCGATACTACCATCCAATCACGCGTATGGATCCTGAGCGGCGCTACCGCGGCCCTTTATGGCGCCGGACTCGCAGCGCTTAACACTGCCTGGTACAAAGGCTATCCCAGGTCGGGGTTTCATTTTTTTAATGATATGGGCGAATGGAACCAGGTGGATAAGACCGGGCATATTTTCAGCGCGTACTTCATCGGGAAATACAGCCGCGAAATGTGGCGCTGGTCGGGACTGCCACGAAAGAAACAGATCTGGATCGGCGGCCTGAGCGGGTTTGCCTACCAGTCTGTTGTGGAAGTACTGGACGGCTACTCTTCTGAATGGGGATTTTCCTGGGGAGATATGGGCGCCAATGCCATCGGGTCGGCCCTGCTCATCAGCCAGGAACTGGCCTGGAACGAACAACGTATCCAGCTGAAGTTTTCGGCGCATCCACAAAATTATGATGACCCTGTATTACAGCATAAGGCAGATCAGCTTTTTGGCACCACTTTCTGGGAAAGAACCCTGAAAGATTATAACGGTCAAACATACTGGCTATCTGTAAACCTTTACTCCTTCCGGAAAGAAAGCCGGCTACCTAAATGGCTGAATATTGCCGTGGGATATGGTTCACAGGGGATGATAGGCGGGCGCGATAATACCTGGACAGACGAACACGGGATCTACCACGACTATAGTCAGCTCCGTCGCGTACGGCAGTTCTATCTTTCCCCCGATGTGGATTTTACCAAAATACCCACACGGAAAAAAGGCGTTAAAGTAATATTCCAGGTATTGAATATGCTCAAGTTTCCCGCCCCCACCTTTGAAATCAATTCAAAGGGGAACATGAAATTACACGCAGTCTATTTTTAATCACTTATTCAAAGTAAGCGGAAACAATCTCTTCCCCGTTCATTTCTACCAGCACCATGTCCTGCAGGGTGGTTGCCAGTGAATATCCTACAAAGTCGACGGATAACGGGAAGGATTTGTGCTTACGGTCTACCAGTACGGCGGTCTGGATTTTTTTGGGGAGATATTTCAGCAGCGGTTTCAGGGCGTACAGCATGGTGCGGCCGGAGTTAGCCACATCATCTACCACCACTATCACTTTATTATCGAAGTCTATTTCTTCAGATACCACTACTTCACCGGGATGCTGCTTATCCAGGCGCAGTTCAATAATATGGATTTTCAGGGGAGATATCTGTCCGAGGATAGCGGCCAGTTTATGGGCTATGATCACGCCACGGTCCCAGATACCGGCTAATATGATATCCGTGCCATCGCTGTTATGCTCATAGATTTCATAAGCAATGCGCTCAATTTTCTTTTGAATGATATCCTGCGTTAGAATGATGTTCCTGCTTTCCATGGTTGCAAAAATAAGCAATTAGCCATTAGCAGTTAGCACTTAGCAAAAAAATCAAATACACTAAACCTTAACCCCTAACGGCTGATAGCTAAAAAAGACATAAATTAGGGAGTCAAATCTGAGCTAATGCGAATTGTACAAGAATTATTATTTGTGATCCTATTCGGAACAGCGGTATATCTTTTTGCCCAAAAGGCAAGCCGGATAAGGAAAAACATACTACTGGGGCGGGATAAAGACCTGAACGATCATCCGGATCAGCGTTGGAAAAACCTGCTGCTGCTGGCTTTTGGTCAGAAAAAAATGTTCCGTAACCCACTGGTAGCTGTACTTCACTTTTTCGTATATGCCGGATTCCTGATCATTAATATTGAAATACTGGAAATCATCCTGGATGGTATCCTGGGCACACATCGTTTATTCGTTCCCGTATTGGGCGCTGTTTACCCGGTGCTGATCGGCTTATTTGAAGTACTCGCTGTACTGGTAATTACCGGATGCGCCATCTTCCTGGCACGCAGAAACATATTAAAGCTAAAACGCTTTATGAGCAAGGATCTTAACGGGTGGCCGCGTTCAGATGCCAACTATATCCTGATCACCGAAATTGTGCTGATGCTGCTGTTCCTTACCATGAACGCAGCCGATCAGGCATTACAGGCAAAAGGCGCCACGCATTACATAGCTACCGGCAACTTCTGGATTTCAGGGATGTTTGCCCCCATGCTCAGCGGCATGTCCGATGGCTCACTGGAAATACTGGAGCGCAGCTGCTGGTGGCTGCACATCGCCGGTGTACTCGCTTTCCTGAACTATCTCCCCTACTCCAAGCACCTGCATATTATCCTCGCATTTCCCAATGCGTACTATGCCAGCCTGGAACCCAAAGGTGAAATGGAAAACATGCCTGCCGTACAACATGAAGTACAGCTGATGCTGCAACCGGAACTGGCTGCCAACGCTCCGGCCTCCGATACCATGCCTAAGTTCGGCGCCAAAGATGTAATGGACCTCACCTGGAAAAACTTGCTGGACGCCTACAGCTGTACGGAATGCGGCCGTTGCACGGCTGCCTGCCCGGCCAATATCACCGGCAAGCTCCTGTCGCCCCGCAAAATAATGATGGATACCCGCGACCGCCTCGAAGAAGTAGGCCACAACATCAAAGCCAACGGCGGCGCCTTTAAAGATGATAACAAAGCCCTTTTACGCGATTATATTTTAGAAGAAGAACTGCGCGCCTGCACTACCTGCAACGCCTGCGTACAGGAATGCCCTGTAAGCATTAACCCGCTGGATATTATCCTCCAGCTGCGCCGCCACCTGGTAATGGAAGAATCCAGCGCCCCGGCAGAATGGACCGGCATGTTCAGCAACATCGAAAACAATATGGCCCCCTGGAAGTTCAGTATGGACGACCGGGATAAATGGACCGGAGAATAAGGCAGTAGCACAACACCATCATCAACATAAATAACCTTCATGAAATTAGTTAACCGGTCAATTGGAATTACACTCATAATATTTGGGATATTATTGGGGATTTTTATGCTAACAGAAAGACAAACTACCGTCTTCCCTGATTTTATTTCATCAAAAGGTAAATTCGCTATCCCCTATCAGCTTGCAACCACCAATTTTCCTTTTTATGCCGGGATCTGTGTTTTTGCAGGAGCTATGCTCTTAATAAAAGGGAATAAAGACATATAAAAAGAAGAAGCCGTCAATTATGACGGCTTCTTCTTTTTATGCAATAGGGACTCATTCATTAATTTGCTCTCACAATCACATCCTTCGGCGCTCCCGGAATACCATCCACTCTCTTAGTGGTTTCTCCGTTATGCCCCGTGCCTGTATTCAGGTAAAAAATGCTGCCTCTCACACCTACCAGCAACTGGTTGCCGTTATCCAGCAGTTTCAGCATGGTAATGGTTTGACCGCTGAAAGAAGTGGCCATTTCTTTCACATCTTTATTCAATGGGTTATACCGGAATACTTTATCTCCCTGTGTGAAATAAAATACCCCCACCGGCGACTCTGCCCAAAGCGTGGTGGCATTGATCTTATCTGCAATCACCGGTTTCCTTTTTTCCAATGCGTGGAAAACAGGATCGCCACCGGTTCTGAACTCCACGCCAAAGCGCAGTTCCCTGATCTGGCCAACACTGTCGCAGAAAGCATAACATTCGTTGTCTGAAAAACGACCCAGGTGCAACATATCCATCTTCAGGTTCTTAGGGGTAAATGCAGAATCTTTTACGATGTAGTTGGTATCAAGATAGTTGCCCCAATCCATCCGCACCAGCTTCCGCTTCGTTTCCTCAAAGCCCACGAAATAACCCCGGTTATCAGGATCGCTCGCAATAATGGCCGGAGACAGGCTATAGGTGCCGGAAAGCGGGATACCCATAAAGCCGTAATAGGTGGCAAAGGGCGCGGTTTCTGTAGCACCGCGGTATAACTTTTTGTTGATGATACCCACGGGCACACCAAGACTCGAAGGAATAAAAGTAGATACCTCCAGCGGCCCCGGATCGGAATAAAAATTCTTCGCCAGCGTTCTCAGCTTGCTCAGGTTATTAGGATCAATGTAAACGCCCCCCGTTTTAAAAGTAGCCCAGTAACCGGTAATAAGATTACCATAGTTAACATTTTTCATCATGGTTAGCTGCAATGCGCCACCAGGAAGGGTATCGTGATTAATATTGGTGTATACATCGGCTTGTACCGTGCCATCTTCCTTAATAAAAGATATTTTGGATGCCGTTATATCATCACTCAACACCACTGTACCACGGGTAAAGGTAGCAGTACCATTGATCACAAATTTGTAATAGTACTTCATGTCGGTAATACTATCATACACAATATACATCGCTGGATAGCGCGAGGCGCCCAAACCAAATACGATGCGCAGCTCCTGGCCGGTATAATCCTGCGTACCCATCTGGCCGGGAACGGAAATTTTCCACAATCCCTGGTACTTTGTATTGCCGGAGGCCAGCACCACCTTTGGAGATATGATAAAGCTATCCCCTACAACCGCCGTGTAAGCGGTATCCAGCCGGGTGATTATAGGTTCGGGAACCGGGTGATAATCGTAATTGCCTTTGTCTTTATAGCAGGCGGTAAATAATACCAGGATGCCAATGATATATAGAAATACATGTTTCATGTGTATAGGTTTTTGTTATTGTGGTACAATCCTGTTCCCGTTTTCGTCATGGAAATAATACCTGCCGTCGGCCGCACTGTATTCGAGCGGGTATTTTTTATTAAGATTACCGGTGTTATAGAAATAATAAGTACCGTTTGGTTCCTGTCCTATCGCATAACCCTTATCCTTATAATCGACGGTGCGGGCAATAGGGTCCATCATAAACGCACGGAACTGCCGCAGGTAAAACAATGTTTTGGGAGTGGATTGCCAGTCGGAATTATCCAGTTGTAACTCCGTAGTGCCGGAGGTACGGATAAACAGTTCATGCTTCACCCGGGAATAAACACCGAGGTCGCTTTCCCACACTACCCACCACAACGGCTGTTCCAGCCGGTTTGAAAACGTAATCTTGGCGGTATCGTAAGAAGGGAAGTCGTTGCTAAATGCGGAGGAAGCACTGATCTTCAGTTTAATCACCACAGAGGTGTCCAGCAACAGCGGATCGCTTCCGTAAATGATCAGCGGCAGATACGCCTTACCTGAATCGGCCGGGATCTTATACGCTGTGTCCAGCGCTTTGTAATGCAATCCGGCAGTGGCGGTGGAGCCATTGGCTAATACCGTTGCTTTAAACCACCGGTCGTATGGCACCCGCTCGCCGGAAATTCTTACCGGCAGTAAAAGGGTGTCTATGGATATTTCCGGAAAAAGGGCAAAGGAATAAAAGAAGCTGTCTACCCTGGTACTCTTTATATCATCTGTAAAATCAAAATAAACATTACTGTTCTCACGGAACACCAGATCATCCTGCTTTTTGCATGCTATCAGCAGGATCCAGCTGAACATGCTTATCGCTGTTATCTTTTTCATGTGCTATATTTTATCGGTTACCGTATGCGATTTCATCATCAGGAAGCGGCAGTACAAACACGCCATCGGAGGCTGCCACCGGCTTGCCGCCTAATCCCAGTATGGGTCTGTTTAAGCGTTTGTACATGTAGAACAGCTGTCCTTCCCCGTACAATTCTTTGCGCGCTTCTTTCAGCAGTTCGGTATAAAAACTGTTGGCATCAGCGGGGCCACTGTATGGCCCGATACCGCGGTACAGTCGTACTTCATTGAAATACGCCCAGGCTTTATCCGGAGCCGTAGCAAAAGTGCATTCCGCCGCGATGTAATAAATTTCACTGAGCCGCAATGCAGGTCCCATCAGGTAATGAAGATTATCATCGGTACGCTTGTATTTTTCCAGTTGCAGGTAAGTAGTACTGTTTACGGATTGTTCGCTGAACCACTGTTTAAATCGGAAGTCCTCCCCGCCTATTCCGGCTACTTCATAAATGTTTTTGCCTTCTGTGCTGGAAATAAACAATCCTTGTCCGTTACCTTTCCGGAACTGGTCGTTCATGGCATCTTTCCGGTTGGGCATATAATAGCCGAAGATGAGTTCCTTATACAGGATCCTGTCTTTCTTGGCATCGTTGCCATTCATGAAGTCCTCCTGGCGGGTCCAGGGGAATTTCTTTGCATTAATAATTTCCAGGGCATTCTGTAACGCGTGTACCTGGTCATTTTTATAGAGATATACCCTGGCCAGCTCACCGCATACTGCATAATAATTTAAACGGTGACGGCGCTGCTGCACAAACATTTCCCCGTTGCCTTCTGTACTGGAATCCCTGATCATATATCCTACTTTATAACCCGCATTTAAAATCGGGTCCACGCCGCGCAATATTTCTTTTGCTGTGGTGAGATCTTTGATCACAGAATCCAGCAACGCTGTTACGGTTTGCATGGGGGCGGCGTTTTTGGAAAACTCCGTTACATAAGGCACGCCCTGTGCGGCCGGCTTGCTGGCAAAGGAAGGGGCAAACAGGCGGAGTGCATCAAAATGGCACCAGGCCCGCATTGCCAGCGATTCTCCCTTAATGAGACCGTAGTTAACACCCGACAGGATACTTTTTTGCTGGTCTACTTTAGCAAGAATTAAATTGCTGTTGGCAATCACTTCATACAATCTTTGCCAGATCTTATCTTTCCTGCCTATCAGGCTTTTATCTTTATAGTTATAGATAGCAGCCTGCCGGTAACCACCTCCATCAATAACAGGAATAGCATAGTTTTGCGCCAGTACATCCGGCAAACCACCCATCAGTTCCTTGCCATAGATCTCTTCATTCAAACACAGGCTGTAAAGGCCATTCAGGGCATCTTTAAAGCCATCTTCGGTTTTAAACAGCTCATCCCCGGATACTTCCGAAATCGGTTTTATATCCAGCCATTTGCTGCAGGAGGTAGTGAGTAATAAAATGAGGACTAAATACTTCTTCATATATAATGATTTTAGAACCTTGTTTGAAGTGAAAAAGTGAAGCTCCTGGCAAACGGGTAATCAATACCTCTTTCTGCCTCTACGGTAGACCAGTAGCCGATATCATTCATGTTAAGCGAAAAACGGAGGCTTCTCATCTTCAAACGGTTGTAGAATGCTGCGGGCGCTTCATAAGAGAGGTACAGCGATTTAAATTCCAGCCTGTTTTCTTTTTGTACAAAACGGGAAGAGGCCCTGGTCATTGACTGATCAGCAATGTTTTTGTAGAAAGTAACATCGCCTGGTTGCTTCCACCTGTCAGTTAACACGCGGGAGTCTACGTTAAATCTCGGGTCTGCATTTTCCACGCGGTCCAGCAGCGTCTGGTTGTAGTAGTCGCCGCCAAACTTAGTGTAGAAGCTCACTTCCAGCATCCAGCTTTTATACACTACGTTACCGCCGAAGAACCCTTCCAGCTTGGGTGTCTGATCTCCTACCGGCACGGTATTCTTCACATCGTATACGTAGGTTTTGGTACCATCGGGATTCAAGAAAATTTCCTTGCCGTTTTCAGGATCAATCCCCAGCGATCTTACCGCGTAAATGGTATTCATGGATTGTCCTTCTTTGTAACGCAGCAGCGATAAAGATTTCAGCTCATCTTTTTCATTCTGTTGTTTATCGATATCATCGTTATAGGCTTTCAGCGCATTGGATATTTTGGTGATCACGTTGGTGTTATGCACCATGTTTACCCAGAGGTTTGCAGACATATCGCGGTTACGGTATACGTTTCCACGGATGTTAAACTCATATCCCTTATTCACCATTTCTCCCAGGTTCTCTTTATACTGGTAAAAGCCGGTGGAAGGCGCTACGTTGATATCTGCCAGCAGATCTTTTGTGCGTTTATAATAATAGCGGGGCGCTACATATAACCGGTCGTGGAACAGGCCCAGTTCTGCACCCAGGTCGTAGTTTTGTGTGCGCTGCCATTTCAGGTTGGAGTTGCCATACGCTTTAAAGTGCGCACCTACGCCGGTAGAGTACCAGTCGCCGGTATAGTATTCATAAGTAGTATTGGATAAATAGGCCGGAAAAGATACTTCACCCGTTAAGCCGGTAGTGGCTCTCAGTTTCAGCTGCGATACAATGGTGTTACGCAGAAACTTTTCGTTGTGCAGGTTCCATCCGAGTCCGTACGACCAGAAAGGCGCCATGCGTGCGTCTACCCCGAATTTAGAAGATCCGTCTACCCGCAGGGTAGCATCCATCAGCAGGCGGTTCTGGTAGGAGTAGTTAATACTTGCCAAAGCGCCGGCCAGTCTTTCTTCATACGTTTCGCCGGTAGGCGCTTTGTCTCTTTCGTATGTTCTGGCAAAGGTGATATCAGTAAACCGGTCGTTCGTAAACCCTTGCGCTTTAAAGGTTTTCAGGGAGTTTTTAGCTTCCTGCATATTTAAACCGAGTGAAGAGTTAAAGAAGTGGTCGCCTATTCCTTTGTTGTAATTCAATACCAGGTTACCATTGTACTGTATCTCATCACGAACACCGAAAGTGTAGGTACCACGGTCTTTCAGGTCATCGCCGGTTTTATCAAAGAACTCGTTGCTATAGGGAGACACGAACTGATCGCCGGTAGAGCGGCGTTTGGTTAAACTCAGATCGCCGCGGAGTCTCAACGTATTCGTGATATTATATTCCGCAGAAAATGCGTCTGTAAACTCCAGGTATTCAGATTTGTTGAAGCTGGCCAATGTGGCTTCATACATGGGGTTCAGCACGGTGTTGAGTTTCATGCCATTGGTCTGGTAATCGGGTACATTCCATTTATCCAGTTCCCGTAGCAGTCTGCCGGTAGAATCAGTTTTAGGGAAATAGGGGTTCATGCGGGCATAGGTGGAAAACTCGCCGTATGGGGATTCCCGGCCGTTTACCTGTGAAATGGTGAACTGGTTGCGGAAAAGTATCTTGTTATCCTTCAGGTTGTATTGCAGGTTGGTAGCAAGACTGTAACGGTCGCGTCCTGATCCTTTCATCACCCCTGCATTGGTTTGATAACGGCCATCGATAATATATTTAAGCGACTGTGAGCCTCCTTCCAGCGTAACGGAATGTTTGTGACCGAGATCGGTGCCGAGCGGCTGCGACAGCCAGTAGGTGTTTACGCCGGCCAGTACATTCCTGCGTTTGGCGTAGTACTGCATTTGCAGTTCATCGCGCCCCTGTCCTAATGCGTTTTCGTATACCCCTGACAGTTTCTCGTATTCCAGTTTCTGCTCACCGTTGAGCAGGTGGTATGCCGTGAGGTCTGGTGTGGTAACGTTCAGTTCATAGCCATAGGTGAGCGACAGCTTGCCTTCCTTTGGAGGCCGGGTAGTGATCACCAGTACGCCATTGGCGGCACGGGAGCCATATACCGCGGTGGCTGCCGCATCTTTCAGCAGGGTTACCGCCGCAATCCTGTTGGGATCGAGGTCGTATACCGACTGTACCGGAACGGGGTAACCATCAATCACAAACAGCGGCAGGTTGGGTGTGCTGTTGATCTGGTTGCGGGTGAGTTCCGTGGTTTTGCCGGTGGGCAATGCGGTGGTGCCTCTTACATTGATGTTGGGCAGGGCGTTGGGGTTTGATCCGGAGAAGTTGTTCTCCACGAGTTTAAAAGAAGGATCGAAAGATTGAATACTGGCCAGTATATTCTGAGGGTTGAATCGTTTTAGCTCTTCTCCCGTAATAGTAATAGCTGATCCGGTGAAATTATCTTTCTTGATATTCTGATAACCGTTTACTACCACGTCTTTCAGCGACTGCATATCGGTAAGCAGGGTAACGGAAATGGATGTACGCTTTCCTGTTTTTATTTCCTGTGTTTTATAGCCGATGTAGCTGAATACCAGTATGGCGTTATCGGGAACATCTCTCAGCTCAAAGCGGCCGTCTGCATTGGTTTGCACGCCATTACGGGTACCTTTCACCACAATGGTTACGCCAGGGATGGGCACGCCGTCTTCCTGTGTTACCTGTCCTTTCACCGGCGGACGCACGGGTATTTCCTGCACGGGTGCCGGGGCGGCGGTTACCACAGCTGCTACAGGGACTGGAACAGGTGTTTGCTGTTTGGGAGCGGGAGCCGTTTGCTGCGGCGGATCTTTCCGGAAAATGATATAATTATCTGCGCCGGCTTCTTCTACCTCCAGGTTCAGTGGTTGCAATAAACGTTGCAGGTAAGCCTGCATTTTAATGGCTGCTGCTTTTGGCGAAGGAACCGTTGCTTTCAGGTCTTTGATGGTGTTGCCCGTATAGTTGATACGTATCTTATACCGGTCTTCCAGTATCGCAATTACCTCCTTCAGGGGAAGTGGTTGCTGCTGTGTAACCGGACGGGTAGTGGCGTACAATACATCATGTTGACGGTGCAAAGGCGCCGCTGTAGCCGGCGACACACAAAGCTGTATCAGCAGGGCCATAGCCATGCTTCCGCCAACACGCCTGGCGTAAAATTCTATCATAGCAATAGATTAGGTTGGTTGAATAATTGTTACCTCGTTATTATGGTTGATTATAATTTCATCGGTGCATAAGTCCCCCTCCCGGATGCGGCGGGTAAGGCATTGTTTATTATGTCAGTTCAAATACTATTGTTGGTTGATCCTGTATGTATGGGCGCCCGTTTTTGTAACGGTAACCTGTAACGACCTGGATAATGTCCTGAAAAATACTTCTACGTTATCTGTAGGTACTGTTCCTGTAAATGTTTGCCTGCCCAGGCTTTCCTCCTGGAGCTCAATAGTGATGCCCAGGTTATCCTGCAGGGATTTGATTACCTCCGTAATTGGCGTATCTGTAAATAATAGCTTTTTACTTTGCCAGGAAGAATATACTTCCGGGTCTACTTTTTTATTGGTCAGCTCATTGGTGGTAGCTGAGTAAGTGATCATGTCGCCGGGCTTCATGATGATAGGTGCTGCGGTATCGCTTCCGCGGGGGCGCAGCGCCAGTTTCACCACGCCGTTGTTCAGTACTACCTGTGTTTGCACCCGCCGGGTGTTAACGTTAAAAGCGGTACCCGTTACCTGCACATCCATGTCGCGCGTATGCACTATGAACCGCTGATTATTGCGTTTATGCGTTACTGTGAAAAATGCTTCTCCCTCAATCCATACTTCGCGGGCATCTTTCGCATTCCATTTATCTGCATATCTCACCGATGAATTCACATTAAGCCGGATCTCCGAGCTATCGGGCAACAGGATGGTTTTCAGTTCCCCCATTGCAGTAGCCTGATGCACTTCCCCGCCGGTGAACAGGAAAAAAGCGGCGGCATATAATACGGCAATACCCGCCAGCACTGCGGCATAAGGCAGCCATCTCCTGTTTTTTATGGTATTCATTACCGGCTGCAGGGCAAAGATGCCCGGTTTGCCGGATCTTTCTGTTTTATCGATGGTTTGCACAATGCGGTTCCAGGTATCGGGTGCTGCGGCGGCATCAGGCACCCAGGTGGGGGAGCCTATTACCTGCAGCCATTGCCTGGCCTGCATTACGTCTTCACGCTTATCCGGATTACTGCCTATCCATTCTTCCCAGAAAGCGGCGGCTGTGGCGTCGTTATCCAGCACCCAGCTCCGGAAAGAAGGTTCCTGCAAAAAATCTGAAATAGTGAATTCCCTGAATCTCATCTTCAATACTTATAGTGTAAAGTAAACCGGTGTTAAAATCTTAGCGTTCCGGCGCCACTTTTTTTTATTTTTTTTTCCGTTGTCTTTCAATTGTCTGTTAAACACTCATTAAAATGGCCATAACAAAAAGAGTGTAACCAGTTTATCGCTGTGCTTTTTCAGGAAGCGCAATGCCTGTGACAACAGTACATACGTGGCGTTCACGCTGAGCGACATCAGCGCGGCGGCTTCTTTTGTATCCAGTCCCTGGAAATAACGCAGGTGCAATACCTCCTGCTGCCGCCGTGGCAACTGGTTGATCACTTTTACCAGCTTCTGCTGCTGCTCCCTTTCCGATTCCCGCCCCATGATGATCTGTTCCGGGTTGGTACTGAAATCGGCCCTGTCCATCGACTGGTCAAACATACTGGGAACATACAGGGGCTTCAGGCTGCGGAGAATATTCCTTTTAAGACTGGCCAGCAGGTAAAAGCGGATGGTATCAGTAATGGATAAACGCTCCCGGCTGAACCAGAGTGTCACAAAAAGATCGTGGATACAATCTTTTACGATAGTTTCATCTGCATGAATCTTCATTCCATAGTTGAACAGTGCGGGGAAATGCTGTGTATAGATGAAAGACAATGCATCCTTATCGCCTTCCACTACCTTGATCCATAGCTCCTTATCATTCAGGCTGGCGTACAATTCAGTTGGATTTAAAATTTGTGCGGTTCTGTTTTTTATCTTTATATTCAATTCGTCTTAAAGATATAAACAGTAATAATAGTAAGCAAGTGTCGAAATTTAAAGGATACACCAGAATTTTAGACAGTTGCATGACTTTTCGGCTTTTCATTTGATTGCATGCAATCATTTTCGGTATTAATTTAAAATAACTAGAATGCATATTAAGACAATGGCAGAATATGCCGCAAACGGAGAAACCCCGGAAGTACTGTTCTGGGTGGGATGTGCAGGGAGTTTTGATCAGCGTGCCCAGAAAATAACCCGGGCATTTGCTACTATCCTTGAGAAAGTGGGCGTCCGTTTTGCCATTTTGGGAAAAGAAGAAAGCTGCACCGGGGATCCGGCAAGAAGAGCGGGAAATGAGTTTATTTTCCAGATGATGGCGCAGAATAATATCCAGCTGCTGAATATGTATGAGGTAAAGAAGATCGTTACTGCCTGCCCGCATTGTTTTAATACCCTGAAAAATGAATATCCCACACTGGGAGGCAACTACGAAGTAATACATCATACCACCTTCCTCCAGTCGCTGATTGATGAGGGAAAAATAAAGATGCAGGAAGGCGGCACCTTCAAAGGCAAAAAAATTACTTATCATGATTCCTGCTACCTGGGCCGCGCCAATAATATATATGAAGCGCCCCGCAAGGTATTGGAAACACTGGATGCTGAACTCGTGGAAATGAAGCGCTGCAAAAGCAACGGACTCTGTTGCGGCGCCGGTGGCGCGCAGATGTTCAAAGAAGAGGAAAAAGGCGCCACCCGTATTAACTTTGAGCGCGGACGTGAGGCTGTAGCCACCGGGGCTGCGGTAATCGCCTCCAACTGTCCTTTTTGTATGACCATGCTCACCGATGGCGTAAAAGACGCCGGCAAGGAAGAATCCGTAAAGGTGCTGGATATCGCAGAACTGATCGCAGAGAGCATGAAATGAATCCATTTACCTAAATTTGTGTTATGAACACCAGCAACATCTTCCCTTCAGGCTTTTCTCCCGCCTCCAGGGTTTGGATATACCAGAGCAACAGACCATTCAATGAACAGGAGATACTGGAAATTAACGAGCAGCTGCATCAGTTCACAGCCCAGTGGAACGCCCACGGCGCTCCCGTAAAAGGCTGGGGACAGGTAGTGTTGAACCAGGTGATCGTATTGATGGCAGATGAATCGCAGACCACCGTAAGTGGCTGCAGTACAGATAGTTCCGTTCGCATTATCAAAAGTATAGAGCAACAGTACAGCGTAAATATGTTCGACCGCCTCCTGCTCGGCTTCATCGTAAAAGATAAAGTAGAGCTATTGCCTATGGCCCAGGTCGCCTATGCACTGGAGAAAGGTTATATCGATGAAAACACCATCTACCTGAATAATACCGTACTCACGAAGCAGGAACTGGATACCCAATGGCTGCAACCGCTGAAAAACAGCTGGATTGCGAAGAAGCTGGGGGTAAAAACCGCGTAACCTCCGTCCCGCGGGCGTTAGCGCTTCAAGTCCACCTTTCCTTCGGGGATACTTCGTGGATACGCCGGGTATAAGGCATACACCATTAGCTGTTTCCGGATCATTAATGTCCTTTTATATAGGAAAGCACATTAATCATCCGGAAATACTATTTTCTGCCATTCTGTCATTTTGTTATTTTTATTACCTATTTTTGCCTTCCAAAATTTTTGTCAGGATGCTTGATCTGGATACCAAAGTGCATGATGAAAGTCGCCAGGGAGAAGCTTTTGCTCCTGCAACGACTGGCACCCAAACATATACTAAAAAATTCTACATAGAAAGCTATGGTTGTGCAATGAATTTCAACGATAGTGAAATTGTTGCCTCCATCCTGGGCGAGGAAGGCTATGGCCCCACCCGCAACGCGGAAGAAGCCAGCCTGATACTGCTCAACACCTGCTCTATCCGCGAAAAAGCGGAACAAACCGTACGTAAACGTCTTACCGAATTCAAAAAAATAAAACAGCAAACCCCCGGCATGCTGGTGGGTGTTTTAGGCTGTATGGCCGAACGCATCAAAGGTAAACTGCTGGAAGAAGAGAAACTGGTAGACCTGGTGGTAGGCCCGGATGCCTACCGCAGCCTCCCTGCGCTGATCGCAGAAGCAGGTACCGGTCAGAAGTCGGTGAATGTATTGCTGAGCCGCGAAGAAACTTACGGGGATATCAGCCCGGTACGACTGGACAACAACGGGGTTACTTCCTTTGTATCCATCATGCGGGGATGTAATAATATGTGTTCCTTCTGCGTGGTGCCTTTTACCCGTGGCCGTGAACGCAGCCGCGATGCCTACTCTATTGTCAGGGAAGCGGAAGACCTCTTTGCCAATGGCTACCGCGAAGTAACACTCCTGGGCCAGAACGTGGACTCCTACTACTGGACCAGCAACGACGGTAGCGAAACCATCACCTTCGCCATGCTGCTGGAAAAAGTAGCGCTCATCAATCCTTTGCTGCGCGTACGTTTCAGCACCTCCCATCCAAAAGACATTACAGATGAAGTACTCTTCACCATGCTGAAGTACGATAACATCTGCAACTATATTCACCTGCCCGTGCAAAGCGGCAGCTCACGCATATTGCAGCTCATGAACCGTACGTATACCCGTGAATGGTATATCAAAAAGGTGGACCGCATCCGTGAACTGATCCCCGACTGTGGCCTGTCGACCGACGTGATCACCGGCTTCTGTACCGAAACAGAAGAAGATCACCAGGAAACGCTCAGTCTTATGCGCTATGCCCGCTACGACCTCTCTTACATGTACTTCTACTCCGAACGTCCGGGTACACTGGCCGAGCGCCGGTATACAGATGATGTTCCGGAAGAAGTAAAGAAAAGAAGACTGGCGGAAGTAGTGGCGCTGCACCGCGACATTTCGCAGGAAAACATGCTGAAAGAAGTAGGCCGGACTTTCAAAGTATTGGTGGAAGGCACTTCCAAACGCTCCGATGAGCAGCTTTTTGGCCGTAATGATCAGAATAAGGTAATCGTGTTTCCAAAGGAAAATTTTAAAAAGGGCGATTACGTTATGGTTAAAGTGGAAAGCTGCACATCAGGTACTTTGATCGGGAAAGCAGTACAATAACAGATAGCAATATGCTGTCTGTATTTTAAACCATCAAACATATGAATAACCGCTTATGGACATACAGGCTATAAAAAACAGGTTTGGCATTATTGGTAGTAGTCCTGCACTCAATTACGCTTTGCAGGTGGCTGTTCAGGTAGCCAATACCGATCTCACGGTACTCATTAACGGTGAAAGTGGTGTTGGTAAAGAGGTTTTTTCACAGATCATTCATGCCCTGAGCGCACGTAAACATAATCCATTTATTGCCGTTAACTGCGGCGCTATCCCTGAAGGCACCATCGACTCCGAGCTTTTCGGCCACGAGAAGGGATCGTTTACCGGCGCAGTAGACAGCCGTAAGGGTTACTTTGAAACCGTTAACGGCGGCACTATTTTCCTCGATGAAATTGGGGAGATGCCAATGGGTACACAGGCGCGACTACTCCGTGTACTGGAAACCGGTGAATATATCCGCGTGGGTTCCTCCAAAGTACAGAAAACAGATGTGCGGGTAGTAGCCGCCACCAACCGTGATCTGCTGGAACGCACCCAACAGGGCAAATTCCGCGAGGATCTTTACTACAGGCTCAACACAGTACCCATCCGGGTGCCTGCGCTCCGCGACCGTAAAGAAGATATTCCCTTACTGTTCAGAAAATTCTCGGTAGACTTCTCCGAAAAATATAAAACTCCCTCGATACAACTGGATGAAGAAGCCCGTAATATCCTGGTGAACTATCCCTGGAGAGGTAATATCCGTGAACTGAAAAATATTGCAGAACAAATTTCCGTTCTATCCTCAGATAAGCTGGTAACTGCCAATGACCTGAAAAGGTTCCTTCCCGATCAGCCGGAAGTAAACCGCCTGCCTATGCTGGCAGCGCCGCAACAGAACAGCGATTTTAACAGTGAAAGGGATATCCTGTACAAACTTTTCTTCGATATGAAGAAAGATGTAACAGAAGTAAAGAAAATGTTCTTCGACATCCTGCAAAATCCGAATATGGCCCATGCAGCCGAGTATCATGCCGATAATCATGTGCTGCACAGCTATCCCGGCGCTGCAGAAATGAATACGCCTCCCGGCGCAGGCCTGGGACCGGCGCAACAACCCATTATCCTGCCGGATAATAAAATTGATCATCACGAAGAAGTAGAAGAAACATTATCTATTGCCGACAAAGAGAAAGAGCTCATTGTGAAAGCACTGAAAAAGCACAAAGGCAAACGTAAGGATGCCGCGCTGGATCTCGGTATTTCCGAAAGAACGCTTTACCGCAAACTCAAAGAATATAATATCGCTGAATAAACGAATCTTAATCTTAGCACCACAATGATCCGCAATATCAAAGTATTTATAGCCGTTGGCATGATGGTAATATTGGCAGGTTGCAGCGTAAAGTACTCTGCCACCGGCGCCAGTATAGAACCGGGAGCCACTACCGTGAACGTACGCTTTATTGAAAACAGGGCGCCCATCAATAACCCCACTTTAAGCCAGAAGCTGACGATGAAACTGCGCGATAAGATCACTTCACAAACCTCTCTTACACAGGTGAACGAAACAGAACCCCGCGCCGATTATGAGTTCAAAGCCACCATTACCGGCTACTCCTTTTCCAATGCGGCGGTAACCAACGTTGACCAGGCAGCTACTTCCAGGCTCAATGTTACCGTAAACGTTACTTTCATTAAAAGGATAGGCGATAAAAAAGGCTTTACCCAATCCTTTTCCCGTTCCGCAGAGTTCCCGGCCACGCAATTGCCCAGCACCGTGGAAAACAATCTGCTGGAAAGCAATATTATTCCAGGTATCACAGATGATATCTTCAACAGGGCTTTTGCAAACTGGTAGTGTGTAATCATTAATTTATTACATTAGCAACCTATGACGGCAAACAGGATTATAGCACATGTGTTTCAACAACCCTCCCTGGAGTTGGTAAATGAAGCTGCAATGGAGCAACTGGTAGCGGATCACCCATATTTTTCCGCAGCCCGTCTCCTGCTGGCAAGAAAAGTATACCAGCAAACCGGCAACCTTCATCACCCTGCTGTTAAAAAAGCGCTCCTGTATTCAGATCAGCATCACTATGCTTATCAGCTGATTACAGCAGAACAGGTGTTACAGGAGGTAGAAAACCGCGTGGCCGCCATTATTCCGGAAGATGCACTTCCGGAAATAGAAACTATTCCTGAACCAGCGGAACAAGAGGTAGTTATTCCAGATCCGGAAGAACAGGAAGTGATGGAAGAACCGGTAACCACTCCTGAACCGGAAGAAGAAGAAAATATAGCATTGGCATCAGTAACAGAAACAGCACATACACCGGAATATCATACTACCGCCCCGGAAACGGAAGCATCCATAGCCATCGCCGATTTTGAACCCGGAGGCGCCAGTCATACCGTGGAAGTACTGCCACCACCGGTAGTGATGCCGGCCGCCACAAACGGGCAGGATCATGTGGATCATGTGGAGGCTGCAAACGAAGAGGAGGAATCAACTTCCTCCGGGCCTATTAAGATATTCCCAATGGCAGCAGCCGAAGAAGAAACGGAGCTGATCTTTCAACCTTTATACACGGACGATTATTTTGCTTACAAAAGGCTCAAACATCCTGAAGAAGCAGATGATTTAAACGAACAGGGAGCGGCAGAAATGAAGAGTTTTACTTCCTGGTTACGGCAAATGAAGGACAATTTTGCCGGTAAAACCAGCAAAGACTGGTATCACCAGCAATTACACCGGATGTATGAAGAAGACGAAGAACCGGAAGTTTCTGAAACAGTGGAAAAAATGGCGATGGACTCCATTGTATTCAACAACGATATCGTTTCTGAAACCCTGGCTGAAATCTGGGTACGCCAGCAGCAGTATGGCAACGCGATTAAGATATATCAAAAATTAAGTTTGCTTAATCCCGACAAAAACGCTTATTTTGCGCAGAAGATATTAGACTTAAAGTCAAAAACAGATAAAAATAAACAGTAATTTCTATGTTGATAATTTTTGGTATCCTGATCATATTAGCCTGTGTGTTGTTGGGCTTTTTCGTGCTGATCCAGAACCCAAAAGGTGGCGGACTCTCCGGCAACCTCGGTGGTGTTGGAAATCAGGTGATTGGGGTGCGTCAGACAACTGACGTATTGGAAAAAGGTACCTGGATACTGGCGGCACTGATTGCCATCTTGTGCCTGACTGCTCCTTTCTTTATTGGTAAAGGCAGCAAAGTTCAGCAGGTAGCACCTAGTGCAGTGGAAAAAGCATCCGCAGGACAGCCAATTGCGCCTCCGGCACAGTCAACTCCGTTACCAGGTACTACACCTGCTCCGGCGCCGGCTCCCGCTCCCGCTCCCAGCAAGTAATTAACACTATCGGAATAATAATATTTGAAACCTCGCCGTTAAAAGCGAGGTTTTTTTTAATGGCATCCGGCGGAGTAATTGAAAAACCTGACTGATCACGCCTTTGCCCACTTGTAACTTCCAACACTATCTATGGCGAAGAAAAGCAAACAATCCAGCGCAAAATCTGTCTGGATAAGACGGATACTGGTCATTGCCGGCTGTTTGGCAGCCGGGGCACTGGTATATACCTCTTACCGCGTATTTGGCCCCAATACCAAACCCTTCGGCGACAGCAAGTATTTTTATGTGCGCACCAACAGCACCTATGCTGCTGTACTCGACGGACTGGAAGAACAAGGCATTATCCGCAACCGCAACAGCTTTAACTGGGTGGCGGAAAAACTGGACTACCCCAACCGCGTAAAAGCAGGACGCTATAAAATTACCCGCGGCATGAGCAACTTCGACATTGCCCGTATGCTCCGCTCCGGAAAACAAACGCCGGTAGTACTCGTTATCAATAAACTCCGCACTAAAAACGATTTCGTCAGGAAGATCTCCAACAACCTGGAAGCAGATTCCACTGTAATGCGCTCCCTGATGAACGACCCGGTATACCTCCGCCAGTTTGGCCTGGACACCAACACCGTAATGTGCGCCATCATCCCCAATACTTTTGAGTTTTACTGGAATACCGGCGCAGAAGCCGTATTTAAAAAGATCGAAAAAGAAAGGGAAGAATTCTGGACGCCGGAAAGAAAAGAAAAAGCCGCTAAACTGGGACTCTCCGCCAATGAAGTAACTATTCTCGGCTCCATTGTAGAAGAGGAAACCAATAAAAACGATGAAAAACCAATAGTGGCCAGCGTATACCTTAACCGCTACCGGAAAGGCATGCGCCTCCAGGCAGATCCTACCGTGAAGTTTGCACTGCAGGACTTCGGATTGAAAAGGATCCGGGAAAATCATACCCTCTTCGATTCTCCGTATAACACTTACCGTTATGCCGGGTTACCTCCGGGACCAATTTGTACCCCCTCGGAAAAAACTTTAAATGCCGTATTGAATACTCCGGAAACAGATTACCTTTATTTTTGTGCCAGAGCCGACTTCTCCGGCTATCATGCTTTCGCAGCCACCTATGCCGAGCACCTGATAAACGCAAGAAAATACCAGGCAGAACTGAATAAAAGAGGATTCTAAATAAAATAACAAATTTGGCCTTCAGACCCGAAAACATCATCTTCCGTTCAAAACCCTACCGCCGGCTGGTGGAAAGGACTAAAACACTGATCCTTCCCGGGTTTGAAGGCATCCCATTATACGACGTACTAAAACACTTCGGGCAGGAAACCAAAAGCAGGGGACTGGGCGACCGCGCCAGGGCCATTTCCTTTAACTTCCTCCTGGCCATCCCGCCGTTCTTCATCTTCCTGTTCACATTGGTACCCTACATCCCGGTACAAAACATAGAGCCCACGCTCTACGACCTGGCAGAAGATCTTACCCCCAACTACAACACCTACATGATTGTGCGGGGAATGATCCACGACTTCCTCTACACACACCGCAACGGATTGCTCTCTATCGCCTTCCTGATGGGATTCTTCTATTCCTCCAACGGCGTAATGGGCATCCTCCGTTCCTTCAGCAAAATACAGGGCGCCGGCTTCCGGAAAAGAAAGTGGTGGCAAAACAGGCTGATAGCCCTGCAACTTACTGCTATCCTGGTTCTCCTGCTGCTCATTACCGTTGCCCTTATCATTGCACAGGGAGCTACCCTCCGCTGGTTGTTTAATATTATTGGCATCCACAGTACACTATTGCGGAACGTGATCGATATAGCCCGGTGGGTGCTGATCATTATGCTTTTTTACTCGGTTAACGCAGTGCTGTACCGCATTGGCGCCGCTACCACCACCCGCTGGAAATTTATTACCGCCGGCGCCGCCGTAGCCACCATATGCATGATCCTCGTTACCGTTGGGTTTTCCTGGTTCGTAAATAATTTTGGCAACTACAATAAAATTTATGGCTCCATCGGTACCATCCTCGTACTCATGCTGTGGGTGTTCTTCAACTCCTTTATCCTCCTGGTTGGATTTGAACTGAATGCCAGTATCAGAACCGTCAGCGACGCAAGAAAAAAAGAATCCCTGCCCGCATAATACACATTATCAATTCGTTCCTTTTTATTACCTGACAAATATTTCTATCTTATTATTTTTTATTATATCTTAAACGATTATTTGCCTGAAAAAAGGCAAGAATATCCTGTAGCATTTTACTATATTTAGTCAGGACCTGAAAACCATTTGCTATGATTAAGGCCACCTTTTATTTATCCTGCTGTACTATTTTACTTTCTTCCTTTCATCCAACCCGGGAAGTTCCCCTGGAACCAGGATCTCCCTTACCAAAATCAGAAGTTGCCTGTACCGATATTTCCGGAAAAGAGATTTCATTGGCCACCGCAAAAGGCACTAACGGGTTACTGGTCATCTTTGGCAGTAATCAGTGTCCGTACATGCTGCGCAACCAGGAGCGGCTGCGTAACATCTGTCAGTATGCTTCAAAAAACAAGATCGGCGTAATTATGGTCAACTCCAATGAAGCCGCGCGTACCGGCAGTGAGTCCTTTGCCGCCATGAAGCAGTATGCGTCCTCACAGCAATTCAGCTGGTATTATGTAGTAGATAGAAATGCGGTGCTGGCCAATGCTTTCGATGCCAATCATACACCCGAATGCTTCCTGTTTGATAAAAACAGCCGCCTCGCTTATAAGGGAGGAATTGATGATAGTCCGGGTAACGCGGATGCCGTAAAAACGCGCCTCCTGCAAAATGCCATCAATGAAATGCTGGCTGGTAAACCTGTTAGCATCAACACCTCCCATAGCCTGGGATGCAACATAAAAAGGAACCTTTAAACTATTGTCCTACCAGGAAAACTGCATTACTGAACAACAGCTTGCCATTTTCCCAGAAACTTCTGAATAAAGGATTATCTGCAAGAATAATAACAGCTCCGTTACCTATCTCTTTCACGCCAAACAACAGCCCGTCTTTCAACTGCTGCCGGGTAGATGCGCCCACAAAACCGGTGAGATAGCTGTCTTTCTTTAACACGCCTACATTCCAGCCGCCACTCTCAATAAACTCATATAAATGGGCATCCTGTTTCAGCGTGTAATACAAAGCAGGATAGCCAAAAGCCAGCGGATGTGTAGTATCCAGCTGCACCTTATAAATAGCGCCGGGAATAAACTGTTTAATGCTTTCCCGCTCCCTGTTGGCGTACGGTTTCACCGCATCATACGGATGCGCTGCTGCCGCTTTATCTTTGGCGTCTTTATCTTTTTCTTCTTCTTTCTTCAGTTTAATACCCCATTCAGCACCTGCTACCTGTGCGGCCGCACCTTCCAGCGCAATCAGTTTTCCACCGTTATTCACCCACTCTTTCAGCTTATCGGTAGCTGCTTTGTCTTCAAACATTTTATAATCTCCATCTGCTAAAATCAATACATCCGTACGGTCCCAGTTAATATCATCCACATTTCGTTCATCCACTACCGTTACAGGGAAGTCAAGCTGTTGTTCAAAGAAATGCCAGATCTCTCCCATGCCCAGTGAAGAGATGCCTCTTCCCGCCAGCAGGGTTACTTCCGGCTTGCGGATAAAGCGGATCTTATCAGAGCCAAAGTCCATTCCTTTATCCACAAAACCAGTGGCCACTGCTTCCAGTGAAATTTTAAAGTGATTGGCCTGCATGGTAATGAACCGGTCGAACTGATCCCCTTTAGCAGTATTGCCCGAACGGGTAATGATAAGCGTACCTGCCGGGAAATCCTTGCCCCCGGCGGTGAACGGCGTTTCTGTAAAGCGTACTTTAATATCGTTTTGCAGTAAGGCCGACAGGAATTTCACATCGCGTACACTGTTCCACTTAGCCAGGTAGGCGTATGGTTGCTGTATGGATAACGGCGTATTGTTACGCACCACCGGGGCATCTGTTGCTGGTGTTAACGGCTGCTTCACCGCATAGGATGTTAGTCCGTAAGCATAAGGCAGCGCCCATGCAGTAATATCATAAGTAACTGAATCTGTTAAATGAGATACCGGTTCAAACAATACCCGCAGCATATTGGAATGTGGCTGGTAGGCATTGATCACCAGGTCTTCTTTATCGATGGTAAACGTTTCTGTTTTACCCGTAAAATAATTGAACCCGCTGGCGCTGCCGGCATTGGCGCCAAACCCAAACGCAATATTATTTTTACGCAGCAGTTCTGCCAGTGTATTGAGCTTTTCCGTATTGCCACCGGCTTTCACCACATACGATTTATACCCGCCCTGTGGCGTTTTCTGCGCTGCTTCAAAATATTGTTTGTATTCGCTGATGATCTTTTCTGCCTGTTGGGATGCCACTTCCACGGTAGACATGCTGGTGGTGAAATGATGCGCAATACGGTCGGTGAGTGTAAGCGTATCGCCATCCTTTTTCAGTACTGCCACACCTGCCCTTCCGCTGCCACCCTGTTCGTATGTCATACCAATAGCGCCGTTGTACATGGGATAGGTATCGCCATAGCTGGGATAGAACAGATCGAAGCGTTCCTTTGTAAAATACAACCAGCCCTGCTGATCGAAGTACTTCGCATTATTCCTGCCGATGAGCACCTGCAACTGGCGCTGCCAGGGCGTAATGGCGTCATGAAAAGGTTCTGCAGCAGGCGCAAAATAATAAGGCGCCTCTATTTCCTGTTCATGAAAATCCACATGCAGCTGTGGCATCCACTGGTTGTACTTCGCCACCCGCTGCTGCGATTCCTTTTGTGTTTGCCAGGCCCAGTCGCGGTTCAGATCAAAGTAATAATGATTGGCCCTTCCGCCCGGCCAGGGTTCATTATGCTCCCTCGACCAGCGGTTTACATTGGGTGTAACGCTACGGGTGTTGTTATAGAAGTTCACGTATCTTTCGCGTCCGTCGGGGTTAAGGCAGGGATCAATGATCACTACTGTGTTCTTCAGCCATTGCTGCGTTTGTGCATTCCCGTTATTCACCAGTTCATACAGTGCTTTCATAGCTGCTTCTGTGGAAACGGCCTCATTGCCATGCACGTTATAGCTTAACCATACAATTACCGGTTGGTTGCCGGTGTTGCCGCCTTTTGCGTTAGACATGTCCAGGCTGTGCTGCCGGATTTCATCCAGCCGGCCTATATTTTCAGGAGAAGCAACAATAGCCATCACCAGCGGCCTGCCTTCATAGGTGGTACCATACTGTTCCAGCTTTACGTTCTTCGCCGTAGCTGCTACCTGTTTGAAATAATCTACCACTTTATAATGTGGCGTAAACTGGGTTCCCAGGGGATAACCGAGAAACTGACCGGGTGTTGGCACCTGGGCATCCGCGAAAAAAGCGCCCAGTATAACAACGGCCATTAGAACAAATCTGCGCATAGAAAGCCTGCAATTATTGAATACTGTAAGTTAGGAATTGTTTTCCGGTGATAATTATTAACACCACTTAAATTATTAAATTTCCTATAATTCCCCGCATATCGTTAATTTCGATCCAAACAGATACCCATGCGTTTCCTTATCATGCTGGGGATGACGGTATGCACTTTACATACCGCGTGTGCCCAGCAAATAACAGATGAACTACATCCTTACGATTATAGTATTGAGAAAGATATTAAAGTGCTGCACGGAGCGGTAGTATCTGCGCATCCATTGGCCAGCCGTGTAGGCGCCATTGTGCTGCAACAGGGCGGCAACGCGGTGGATGCGGCAATAGCCACACAGCTCGCGCTGGCAGTGGTATATCCCGGCGCCGGCAACATCGGCGGAGGAGGCTTCCTGGTAGGCCATCTCAAAAATGGCCGGAACATCGCCATCGATTACCGGGAAACAGCCCCGGCAAAAGCGCACCGGGATATGTACCTCGACTCCCTCGGCAATCCGGTCACACAGTTAAGTCTTGATGGCCACCTCGCAGCAGGTGTACCCGGCACTGTTGCCGGATTATTTGCTGCCATGAAATACGCCAAACTGCCTTTTGCAAAACTCATAGCGCCCGCAATCCGCCTGGCAGAGAAAGGGTTTGTGATCACCGAAGCAGAAGCCAATGGACTCAACCACGCAAGAGCCGATTTTGAAAGACTGAACACCAGCAAAACCGCCTTTGTAAGAGAACAACCCTGGAAAGCCGGCGATACACTGGTACAGAAAGAACTGGCACATACCCTCACGCTTATACGAAATAAAGGAGCCGCAGGATTTTACCAGGGGGAAACCGCCGCCAGCATTGTAGCAGAAATGAAACGTGGCAACGGCATCATGACCCTGCAGGATCTCAAAAACTATAAAGCAAAAGAAAGAACAGCCGTAGCCTTTAACTATAAAGGCTATACGATTGTAACCATGCCCCTGCCTTCCAGCGGTGGCATCTGCCTGCAACAGCTGATGGGTATGGTGGAAAACTATCCCATTTCACAATGGGGATTCCAGTCGCCCCAGGCAGTTCAGCTGATGGTGGAAGCTGAAAGGCGCGCTTATGCCGACCGCGCCCAGTTTCTCGGCGACCCCGATTTTGTGAAGGTGCCTGTCTCCCAACTCACCAACAAAAAATACCTGGCCACCCGCATGCAGGACTTTACGCCCGGCAAAGCAGGTTCCAGCGAACATACCAAAGCAGGCGTACTTCCTGAAAGCGAAGAAACCACGCACCTCAGCATCATCGATGCCGATGGCAATGCAGTAGCCGTAACCACTACCCTCAATGGCCACTTTGGCAGCAGAACAGTAGTGGGCAAAGCAGGCTTTTTGCTCAACAACGAAATGGACGACTTCAGTGTAAAACCCGGCGTACCGAATATGTACGGACTGGTAGGCACCGAAGCCAATGCCATCGCGCCGGCCAAGCGCATGCTCAGCTCCATGACGCCTACCCTCGTTTTACAAAAGGACGACGTGTTGTATTCACTGGGTACTCCCGGCGGTTCTACCATTATCACTTCCGTTTTTCAAACGTTGATGAATACACTGGAATTCGGACTCACTCCATCAGAGGCTATCAACAAACCTAAATTCCATCACCAGTGGCTGCCGGATGAAATTGCCGTGGAAAACGATTTCCCCGACACCACCATCCAGGCGCTGGAAGGAATGGGTTATAAAGTAGTGAAACGCGGCCCTATTGGCCGTACTGAAATTATTAAAAGAGCGCCTGAAAGCCGCTACCTGGAAGCTTCCGGTGATAAACGCGGCGACGACAGCGCAGCAGGATATTAACTCAAAAATATTGACATGTCTATTCAGTCTATCTATTTACAAAGCGTACTAAAACGGCTGGAAACACACAGGGAGCTGGGTCTTAAAACCATCCAGCGGCTCAATAAAGACCAGCTGAACTGGCAACCGGACGGAGAGCCGAACAGCATTGCCATGATCGTCAAACACCTGCATGGCAATATGTTGTCGCGCTGGACTGATTTCCTCACCACCGATGGAGAGAAGCCCGGCCGCAACCGCGACCTCGAATTTGAAGAAAGCGATCTTACCCATGAACAGCTCCTGCAACGCTGGGATGAAGGCTGGAACTGTATGCTGCTGGCCATCCGCAGCCTGCAGGAAACAGACCTGGACAGGACCGTGTTTATCCGTAACGAGCCTCACATCGTGATAGATGCCATTAACCGGCAGCTGGCGCATGTGCCTTACCATGTGGGACAAATCGTATACATCGGGAAAATGATCCTGAAAGATAAATGGGAAAGCCTGTCCATCCCCAAAGGTGGATCTGCCGCTTACAATAAAGAAAAAACAGGGAACTGATCATTCATGAAAATACGTTATCTACTTACCGCTATCGCGGTGTTACCCGTGATCACCGCCTGTCAGGGTAAAAAGAACAATGAACTGCTGATGAATAAAAAGTGGCGGGTATACGATGTAAAAATTCCACCGGAGTCGCCCATCAGCAACACGCAATACATACAGGCGCAGGATCTTAAAAAAGGTTATTACCGGGATGCTTATTACCAGTTCCTGGATAATAATGTTTTTGTGGCTACTATTGCCGGCAGGTCGGATACCGGTAAATACTTTATCCTCAGCAATGGCGCCATGATTTCTGTTACCGCGAAGAACGGCGACCGTAAAGTGGAAAACCTTGTGACCGTTACCAGGCTTACCGAAGATTATTTCGACATGCAGGTAACATCTACCGATTTCCAGTTTATCTTATGTACTAAGAAAGATTAACGGCTATGTTGCATACGGATTATACACCCGGAAGAACAGTTACACAGGACGGCCGCAGCTGCCTGTTTTTTTCCGGGTTTGCCTACCTGGGGCTGCACCAGTTGCCTGCCTTCAAGCACCTGCTCGCGCAGGGCATTGAAAAATACGGCGCCCTGTTTCCTTCCTCCAGGTCGGCTAACTTACGTTTATCCATATACGAAGAAATAGAACATGCGCTGAGTAGCCATTTGCAACAGCAATCAGCGGCCGTTTTTTCCTCCGGGTACCAGGCATCACAGGCAGCGGCACAATACGCCACCAGCGGTAAACAGCCCCTGTATGCACCGGACGCACACCCTTCGCTGTGGCATCAGCAACCGGAACTGCCGGTCATGAGCCGGGAGGAATGGATTGCTCAAACCATCGAAAAAGTAAACACGCACCCGGATCATCACTTTGTGATTATCACCGACACCGTGAACCCCCTTACCGGCACCATCCACCCTTTTCACTGGTTGCAGGAATTGCAGCGCAAGGTATTGGTGCTGGCAGATGACTCTCACGGGATCGGTATATTAGGCCCTGCCGGGCAGGGGGCTATCCATTTTTTACCGCAAACCCCATTTGTAAGATACCTGCTCACCGCCTCTTTGGCAAAGGCATACAGCGTTTCCGGCGGGGTTGTTGCCGGGCATGCAGCAGATATCATGGCGATAAAAAGGCTGCCCGTTTTTTCCGCCAGCACGCCTATGATACCGGCCCACGCCTACGCCTGGCTACAGGCCGGGGAACTGATGGTCAAAATGCACCGGTCGTTACAGCAAAACATTGCTTATCTCCTTCATCTTACGGCCAACACTGCTGTGCATAACCCGCATGGCCTGCCCATGTTTATCCTGCCACCGGGCGAGGCATTGGTGCAATACCTGCTGGACCGGGACGTAATTATTTCCAGCTTTCCTTATCCGCAGCCGCATAGCCCGGTAATCAACAGGGCGGTGGTGTCGGCACTGCATCTGCAGGAAGATATGACAACGCTGCACCGGTTCCTCCAGGAGTTTGGTATCGCAAAACCATAGTGTATTGGAAGATAGATAGCTTATACTTTGCAGTTGCCTTTCACCTGCTTTGGAGATACTTAGCACATGCCTTTGACATGGAGTTAATGTGGAGGTGATGTGGAGGTGATGTGGACTTGATCGATAAGATATTGGGGATCAATGCTTTGCAAGGGTTTTTTCCGTGCTACTTCTGCGAACTTCAAAAATGAAGATGTTGGATATCAATGCTTTATACACATATCAAAAATAAGCCTGATCAGCGGAAATACCAAATAAAAACGGGGTTGCATCATTACTGTTGATGCAACCCCGTTTTATGTATGTTTCACTACATTTCTTACGGTGTAACCTTTACCGTTTTAGGCATTCTCAGCTCCACTACATACGTTCCTGCTTTCATCAGGCGGAAGGCAAACAGCGGATTCACGCTACCGATTTTGCTCGATAAATTTTTATCTACCGATACAAAAGCAGAAGGAATACGGTAATACATCAGGTAGTTCCAGTTGGTACCGCCATTAGAGTAGCGGCTCAATGGGAACGGTGCGATCTCAAAGTTACAGATCATAGCTGTATCGGTATATTCAATCGGATGGAACCTGGCGTAGTTCTCAAAAATAGGACGGTCGCCGCGTTTAATAATCTCTCCTTTTTTAGGATTGAAAGTCTTACCATCTTTATCTGTTATTTTCAGGATAACAGAAGCGCCGCTTTCACTAACCCTGGTAATCGTCATTACCGGCGCGCCCATTGGCACGGTAGGAGAACCATCGTCCGGGAAGAAGTTACAGTTGGCAGTTGTTTCGGTAACCAATGGCGGATCAATAGTAGTGAGTGTACCAATATTCTTATACACTTTGGAACCGGCCACATTGGATACTTCCACATCATACTCGTAGGTAACGCCCAGCGGTAAGCTATCGGTAGCGCCGTTAAATACAAACTGACCACTGGCCAGGAATACATAGGGCTGCATCTTTTTCAGTTCCCGCTTTTTATTCACCAGCTCTATGGTAGTGTCTTTGGCAGGATCTACCGCTGCCGTATATACGTAAACGGGGTATTCTTTGTAAAATTCGTCCGCATGTTTTTTGTTATCGGCTCTCCTGATATCCAGCAGCTTCACGGTCATGGGCTGGGTGGTACCATCTGCAAGGATAGCGTTTGTTTTCTGGAAAGCGTTACCCCGCTGTACTTTTATCGGGGTATCCGGTACGTACAGGCCGTCGCTCAGAAAGCCTTCTTCAATCTTTTTACATCCGGCAATCAGTAGTCCGAGCAGAACAGCGGATGTGAGCAGTTTTATCCCTTTATATTTATGCAACATACTTTTTAGTTTAATGGTGATGACTATTTCCAATAGAACACGTGGTTGTTTTGCAGTACATGCAATACACCTGTTTTGGTAATGATACCGGTTGTTTGCAAGGTATACTGCATATCCCTGTCTTCTTCCGGATAGTCATCCGGGCGTGGGTCCGGATCGAGGCCATTAATCACTTTTGTTAACGCCATAAACCTTACGCCTGCCGAGAAAATGTCGTCGTAACCGCCGCTTTTAATCAGCTTGAAAGCGAAGTCTTCGTTCACTTTATTTTTATATATCTGTGATTCCAGCGAAAGATCTGCGCGTACAATTTTACCTGTGAAGATATAAGCCAGCAGGGAGTCGCGCAGCTCAGGCGCTTTCAGACTGTCGATGGTATATTTGATATTTTCATCGTTCTCTTCAATCTGCAACAGCCTTGTGCGTACAGCGAGGAACTGCTTGATAGAGTAATCCGTAGGCGCTACAAAAGTAACATCACTATTAACCGTTTCTTTCAGGCCGGCCTTGTCTATCAGCAGGATCAGCGTATCGAAATTTGGATTGGCTTTCAGGTAATCATAGGTGGTAAGATCTGTATGATCGTTGGTAGGACTACCGCCCAGGAAATGATCATCTTTCTTACAGGCAGCGAACAACAGGGTAACCAGTAAGATGCCCCATCCTGCTTTTGTGGTAAATATTTTTAGTTTGTTCATGTCAGTACATTTAAAATTTCAAGATGCTATTTCACTTTACCCAGCCAGTATTCATTTTGTGTAAGCACGCTGTTGTTGAGGAACAATACGCGTCCTACCGGCCATTTCCAGCCACCGGCATCAAACCGGTCCCGCGGGAAACCAGGAGCAGCGTTCACGTTGCCGTTCATGAGCATACCGGTGCGTACGAGGTCGTACCAACGTTGTCCTTCTGCATATAATTCACGGGAGCGTTCCAGGAATGCTTCTTCTTTAATATCGGTCACATCTTCAGCCAGAATTGGTTCCGCATATGAGCGGGCTCTTACCCTGTTGATGTCCTGCAGTGCGGCGCCTACATTTCCCTGGTCGGCGCGGGCTTCTGCACGCAACAGCAGCAGATCAGCATACCGCATCAGGATGATGTTGGCATCTACGGAAGCATCGGTGAAGTTGCCGGGATTACGGTAGTTGATGTTTTCCCGGTTAGGGCCAGCAAACTTGCAGATCATCACATCGTACTGACCAAACGCATCCAGGTTGGTGAAGTAATAATGGCGGCGTACATCGGTGCCGGCTTCATCATACAGCATATTGATCAGGTCAATATTCGGGGCATCTACCTTCCCATCTTTATTACTGATAAAAGGTGTTTTCAGGATGCTATAATAAAATCCTTTTTCTACCTGCTGTTCGCCATTCGCTACCTGCATATTGATTTCGAATATGCCTTCCATTGATTTTCCGTGGAAGATTTTTGGATACATATCGGCTGTGAGTAACTGGTACTGACCGCTTTGTTCAACCGAATCTACGGCTGCAATGGCATTGGTTACATCGGATGCTACCTGTCCTTTATTCAGGAAGTTTCTCCACATGTAGGCGTGCGCCAGTAAGCCAAATGCAGCGCCCCTGTTGGCTCTTACCGCTCTTTCACTGCCGCTTTTATATTCCCACGGCAACAGGCTGATAGCTTTCTTCAAATCAGCGATACAGGTATCCAGGATGAGCTTCTCATTGGTTCTCGGAATATTCTCTGCTCCTACTGGATTAGGATCATACTTCATCACCAGCGGCACATCGCCCCAGATACGCACCATATAGAAATAACTGAAGGCGCGCAGAAAGTAAGCTTCTCCGAGGAAACGGTTACGGGTGCGGGTAGCCTGATCCGTGAATTGTGCATCCGGAATATTGGGAATATTATGCAGCATAATATTCGCCTGCGTGATCACTTTATAGTAGGGCGACCAGTCGTGATACTTATCCAGATAAGATCCCAGGAAATCTGCGGTATTCATGCCATCTCCTCCTTTCACCAGGAACCTTACATCGTATACGTCGTAGTCGTTAAATTCATACGCGGGTAAGGAACCATATGCAAAATGCGACATGTTCTGATCCCAGTCTGTATTGGAAGTTAAAGCCCTGCGCAATAACGCATAGCCGCCGGCCACGCCTTGTTCTGCATCGCGCTGGTTTTGCCAGAAAACGGAGTTATAGGGAGAATTGATGGGCTCCTGATCCAGCAGCTTCTTACAGGACACGAAAGGCGACAACAGCAGTCCTGCAGCTATTACCGTGAATATATTTTTCAGACAATTCATATCTTCTTCTTTTTAAAAATTAAAAACCAACATTTACACCGAGGGTAAACTTACGTGGTATCGGGTAGCCGCCACCGGTGTAAGTACCTTTTTCATCCACTGCTTCCGCATCCGGAACGCTTGATTTCTGGAACATCTTTACATTGTCTACCACCCCGTAGATCTGGAGTTTGCTCAGCTTTGCACGTTCCAGGAACTTAGGACTGAACTGGTACGCCAGGTTCAGGTATTTGATACGCAGGTAGGAACCATTTTCTACAAATGCAGAAGAGAAAGGAAGGAACTGGTAGTAATATTTCTGGCTGTAAGGAATCACTTCTGAATACTTACTGTTATCGCCTTCTTTATGCCAGCTGTCGATGGTAGAAGGATCTATAGCTGCAATGGTTGCATAGCTGTTGGTTAAACCGGTAAGCCTGTCGGACATGTATTTGTTATAGATATCACGTTTAAGGGTAAACGTCAGATATACCTGCATGCTCCAGGGTCCGTAAGAGAACACGTTGGTGAAACCGCCGGTACACGCGGGGTTAGGATTACCGCTGCGCACCTTATCATTCCAGTCCCAAACATCGTAGTCGCCGTTCTGATCTTCCCAGATAAAGTCGCCTGCCTGCACGGTATGGTTACCGCCCCAGTAGGTAAGCTTTTCACCGGTGTAAGGGTTAAACGGAATATCTTTTTCACTGGCGTATACGCCTTTGTTTTTGATCAGGTAAAACTCATTGATAGCGCGTCCTTTGGTCAATACATAGGTCATACCGGTGTTGTTGTCCGGTACCATCAGATCGCGGTTATCATTGGGTAATTTAACAATCTGGTTTTTGATGAAAGATAATATCAGGGTAGAACTCCACTGGAACTTAGTGGTGGGCGGTGTAATACGACCCTGTATCGTGAATTCCACGCCGGTGTTGCGTACATCTACCGCGTTGGTATTTACTTTATCATACCCGGAAGTAGAAGGCAGCAGCAGGTTAAACAACAGTTTGGAAGTACCCCTGTTAAACGCGTCGGCAGTTACATTCAATCTTCCGCCAAAGAAACTTGCATCCACCCCGATGTTGGATTGGATAGCCTGCTCCCAGGTTAATCCGTCCTGCGCCACACCATCTGAGAAGTTAGGCGTAACGGCATTCACACCGTTGTAGGTACCGCCGGTAGATCCGCCATAGGTACCCTGGTTGATGCTGTAAGTATTATACTGGAGGTAATATTGTTTTGGTAAACTTCCTGTTACACCATAGCTTCCACGGATCTTGAAATACTCCACCCACTTTTTGAAAGGGGCCATAAATGGCTCGTCTGAAATATTCCAGCCACCGGATACAGAGGGGAAGTAGCCCCATCTGCTGTTACGGCCAAAGCGGGAAGAAGCATCCGCACGATAGGCAAATGACAACAGGTATTTTTCTTTATAGTTATAATTCACACGGGAGAAAAAGGACAGCATGCCGGATGACTGGTAATCAGACCCGGAAACGAGGTTGCCATATGCGTCTCTGTACATCATATAGCTGAGGTTATAGCCCTGTACCACTTTCACGTTGTCGTTACTAAGCGCGCCGCTGCCGATACCGGTAAATTCATTCCGGATATTGTTGATGGTGTTACCCAGCAGCACGTTTAAGTGATGGTCTTTATTGATGATGTCGGAAGTATAGCTCAACGTGTTATCGAGGTTCGCATTTTCAAAGCGCGATTTACCACTTTGTGCATAAGACAACCCGGCGGTGTTCAACTCTCCGGGACGGAAAATGTCGCGGGTATTGATGCTGGACTGGATAGATCCGATGGAGGCAAAGCGCAGCTTTTTAGTGATATCGTAGTTTACGGTAAGACTGGCAGTGATATCATCGTTGATGTTTTTATCACGACCGGATTCCAGGTCGCCGGTAAAGTTTTTGCGATCGATATCCGAGATATTAAACAGGGAAGAAAGATACTGGCCGCCTATTAACGGGATGGTATTTTCTCCGGGGAATACGCCACGGCCGCGGGATCTGTCGCCACGGCTTAAACGGAACAGCGAGGATACATTCAGGCGGGACGACATTTTCACACCCATTGCGGCGGAAACGGTATAACGCTTAAAACCGGTACCACGGATCGTTCCATCTTCATTGTAGTAGTTGCCGCTCACGCGGTAGTTGGTGGTTTCTGATGCGCCGGAAACAGACAAGTCATAGTTCTGGATAATACCGTTCTGGTAGAAGAGATCCTGCCAGTCGACCGCTCCGCTGAAAGCGGGGTTCAGACTATCTGTGAGCATCATAGGGATACCGTTCACTTTCTGCTGATCAGTAAGATACTTTTGCAGGTAGTCCATTTTGAACCATCTTTCTTCTGCGCCGCCATATACTGTTTCAAACTTTGGTTTCTGGATCATACCGGCGTAGGTGGAAAAGTTCACCTGTGGTTTGCCCTGTTTACCACGTTTGGTTTTCACGATTACCACACCGTTAGCGCCACGGGAGCCGTAAATAGCTGCTGCCGATGCATCTTTCAGGATGTCGATCGATTCAATGTCGTTGGGATTCAGCCCGGCAATGTAGTTGGTACCGGTGTTGTCAAATGCGGCAGCATCGTCCAGTGACACGGGGATGTCGTCGATCACAAACAGCGGGGAGCTGAGGGTGCGGGCGGCGCTGGCATCACGGCTGATAGAGGTGTTTCCCCTTACCACGAAAGAGCCTCTTACGCCGGGTTCACCGGTGAAGTTCTGCACGTTCAAGCCGGCTGCACGGCCTTGCAGGAGCTGGTCGAAGCTGGGAGAAGGCAGGTTTTCGATGTCCTTGCCTTTCACGCTGGAAACCGCTGCTGTTACCGTTTTACGCCGTACTTCCTGGTAGCCGATCACCACCACATCTTTCAGGCTTTTGGCATCCGGCTTAAGCGAAATGGAGTAAGATGCTTTCCCCGACAACACCACTGTTTGCGTTTCAAAACCTATAAATGAAATGGAAAGTTTGTTGGAATTGCCTTTCAGGGTAAGCGTAAACTGGCCTTCGGGGCTGGTGGCCGCCCCATTATTGGTACCTACTTCTTTTACAGATACACCGGGTAATACCCCTCCTTTATCATCTGTAACAGTACCTGAAATTTTTCGCTCCTGGGCCCATGCGTGCAGGCATAGGAATCCCATTAGCGCTAGTAGTAGCAACTTTTTGTGCATAGATTCTGGTTTATTGAATTATTCTGGAATTATCAGACTGGTTGACTGAATGTTTACGGAATTTTGTTCACTGGTGAAATAATCGTTGTTACTGTTATTGGAACGGGTGAATTACAATTGTTGCTGGTATACTATAATTTGGCTGAATAAATCTGGTTACTTAAATGTTTGTTCACTTGTTTGTTCACTGAAATGCTACATTGTTCATTAATTGCTCACTCGTACTTTCATTGTTCTGGAAGGAAATTTAGAAATGTTAAAGTTTTCCTAATAGGCCGGAAAGAATTAGTGACACTATTATGACGGATATTTTCATACGGTGAGAAATAGCTATATATCTCTATAAAGTATTGATAATTAGATTTAAAGAAGATGGGTGCATTTATTCCTTCATCTTTATAAGATAAAATACTATTATCAAATAAGAATATAATACCACAATAAAAAAGAAGGTCCGACAATTTCATGATAAACTCAACGGGCCGTTTTTTCCGGGTGTACAAGGGACCGGTACACACTCACTGGCACCTATATACGAAATCACTGGTCAGCATACTTTGCCGGTTAAACCGGAAATCCATCTTATTTATCTGCTAAATGGCATTGACTGCCAACTATTAATTATTTTTGCCGGATAAACTTTGCCGCCTGAAAAAAGTACGGAAAATATTATCTGTCGTGTTACTGTGTTTGTTAGGCCTTGTCATTCTGATCGGAATACTGGTAAACATCCCCGTGGTGCAGAACTTCCTTGTGCATGAAGTGACCAGCCGCTTGTCGCAGCAGCTTAAAACCCGCGTGGAAATAGACCACGTGAGCTTCCGGCTGTTCAACAGTATGCAGCTGGAAGGCGCGCTTATTGAAGACCAGCACAAAGACACGCTGCTGTACGCAGGCAAGCTACAGGTGCGCATTACCGACTGGTTCTTTTTCCAGGACAAGCCCATTATCAAATTCATCGGGCTGGAAAATGCACAGGTAAACCTGCTGCGTACCCGCAAAGATTCCGTGTGGAACTACCATTTTCTCGAAGAAGCATTTAGCTCTTCCAAACCGGATACCAGCACCCAGCCTTCCGGCGGTATTTCCCTGGACCTGAAAAAGATTGATCTTAAAAACATCCGGCTCAACCAGGTGGATGCCTGGGTAGGTGAAGATATGCGGGCATCCGCCAAACGTATTTATCTCGATGCCAAAAACCTGGATCTCCAGAAACATAACATCGATATACAGGAACTCACCCTCACCGATCCCAATTTCATTATCAGCAGCTACGCGGCCTCTCCCCTGCGGCGCCGCCGGAAACCCAGTCCGGACCACCCCGTACCAGACACCGGGCAACTGCAGCAGCTGCGTTGGAACAATGATAACTGGAAGCTGGTGGTGAAAGAACTCAATATTAAAAACGGCATCTTCGGTGTGGATAACCCCGACGACAGCACGAAAATAGAACCCGGCTATTTTGCGCCGAATCATATCCGCTTCAATGAAATCAATCTCTCCCTCACCAATACCAGCCTGGTAAAAGACAGTGTGATCGGGGATCTGACCCTGCGCACCAAAGAGCGGAGCGGCTTTGAAGTGAAAAAATTAACCAGCCGGTTTAAAATGTCGCCCGTGGAGATGGAGTTTTCACAGCTCGATCTTGAAACCAACCGCAGTCATATCGGCGACTACTACACCATGCAATACAGCGACATCAGCGATATGAGCGATTATATCAATGATGTGTTTATGCAGGCCAGGTTCAAAAACTGTAAACTATCTTCAGACGATATTGCCTTTTTTGCACCGCCCCTTTCCACCTGGAAAAAAGAAATTACGCTGAGCGGTAAAGCCAGGGGCCCTGTCAGCAACCTGAAAGCCTCTGAAATAGATCTTACCGCCGGCACCACCACCCGTCTTAAAGGGAGCCTGGAAATGCGCGGACTGCCGGATATCTATGAAACATTTATCGATTTTCATACAGAAGAACTGGTTACTACGGGCAATGACGTGATGCAGATCATGCCCATTGTAAAAGATATTGTGAGCACGGTGCGTATCGACCGCCTTTCTTCCATCCGCTTCCAGGGAAGCTATACCGGGTTCATCAACGACTTTGTGGCCTATGGCCAGTTCCAGACCAATCTTGGTAAGCTGAACTCCGATCTTAACTTTAAAACCAGCCGCGATATCCCCGTTTACTCCGGGAGTTTAAAAGCCACCAACTTTGATATTGGCAGCCTTTTTAATAATGCCAACCTGTCTACCATTTCGCTAGATGCCAAAGTAGACGGCGCCGGCTTTAACTTTAAAACGCTGAAAGCTACCGTAGATGCCGATGTGCAGGAAATATCCCTGTTTGGATACGATTACCGCAACATCAAAACAAAGGGGGAAATGAGCCGCAAATTCTTTAATGGCTCGCTCACCGCCAATGATCCCAACCTGGATATGGACTTTGCCGGGACCATTGATTTTAATGCCGCCCTGCCGGAATTTAAGTTTAATTCAGAAATCCGTAAGGGAGATCTGAAGGCCCTGCATATCACGGAAGATTCCGTAACGCTGCAGGCCAAACTGGAGCTGAACTTTGTGGGCAGCAACATCGATAACTTCGACGGTACCGCGCGGATGTATGATGTATCTGCATTTAAGGACAACCGCCGCCTGGAATTTGATTCCCTGTATATATCGTCGCACATGGTGGACAACCAGAAGCTGCTCGAATTTACCGGCAGTGAAATCGACGGTTTTGTAAAAGGACAATACAGTTTCCTCCAGCTGCCGGATGCTTTTCACCTGCTGCTGTATAAATATTACCCCAGCTATTTCAGTGCGCCGCAAAATGCTGTCATCAATCAAAACTTCACCTATGCTATTAATCTCGGTGAAGTGGATAAACTGCTGAGTGGCTTTACCAAACAGTTTTCCGGGTTTGACCATGCTACCGTAACCGGCGCCCTCAATACCATGAATGGCGGCAACCTGGCGTTGAACATCCAGGTACCGGAAGCCGGCTACCTGGGATATCATGTACAGGAGTTACAGGTTAAGGGAGATGGCAACTTTAATAAGGTGAACATCAGTGCAAGCATTGGCAAAGTATTATCCGGTAAAAATGTGATCCTCGAAAACCCGGTGATACTGGCCAGTTCAGGGCATGACACCTCTTTTGTAAAAGTGGACCTGGCCGCGGAAGACACTTCTTCCCTGGATGGCTTCTATGCGCGGATCATCACGGTAGCGGACGGGCTGAAGATCAATTTCCTCAACAGTGCCTTCACCGTAAATGAACGGCAATGGAATGTTACCCCCGGCAACGAAATATACTGGAGCAAACATTTTCTCACGGTAAAAAATCTCCGGGTTACCCGCAATGACCAGAGCATTACCGTAGAAACCAATGAGTATAATCCCGATGAATCAAAATTCATCGTTACACTTAAAAACCTGAACCTGGCAGATGTAATTCCCTCCCAGCTGATTTCCACACGGGTGGAGGGTATTACGGATGGCACCATTAATATTGCAGATCCTACCGCAAACCTCGACATCAATACCGCGCTGAGAACACGGGAGCTGCGTATCGATAACGACTCCATCGGCATTTTAAATATAGATGGCACCTATCATCATCTTACCGGCGACGCCACCTTTAACATACAATCTGATAACGAAGGAAAGGCTTTCCTGGCGCAGGGCAAAGTGGGATTAACCGCGGCCAACAACGGGATTGATGCCAGCGTGAAGCTCAATGGCACCTCTGTGAGCCTGTTGAATAAATACCTCGCGGGCTATGTATCCAATCTCACCGGCGCAGTAACCGGCACCTTAAATGTAAGCGGCACCACGCGGGTGCCTTCCGTTAAAGGCGCGCTCACCCTCGATACTGTAGGGGTTACGGTGGATTACCTGGGCACCCACTACCGCATTCCGAAACTGAATGTGAACATAGATGACAACCTGATTGAATTCGGCAACTTTACGCTGGTAGATAAATACAATACCAAAGGCACTGCCAGCGGGTATATCAGTCATGATCATTTCGACAAGCTCAACTTCGACTTTGATGTTACCGGCCGCGGGTTCCTGTTCCTGAATACCAGCGCCACCGATAACGACCTGTTTTACGGAGATGTGCTGGCCGATGGTAAAGTATACTTCTCCGGTCCGCTGAACGATATGCAGATGCACATCCTGGCCCGTCCGATTAAAGGCACCCACTTCTATCTCCCTATGTCCGACAGCAAGGATATCGGGAAGTACGATTACATTACGTTCAAAAGCTACGGTACCGAGATTGTTGAAAAGAAGAAGAAAAAAGACAATACCAAACTCACCGTGAAGCTGGATATCGCCGCCAATCCTGATGCGCAGATCGATGTGATCCTGGACGCCACCACCGGCGATATTATTTCCGCCAACGGTACCGGTAACCTGCAGATCACGGTGAATACAGAAGGCGATTTCACCATGTTTGGTAACTACGAGATTAATAACGGTTCCTATAACTTCAATTTCCAGCGGCTCACCAGCTGGAAGTTCGACATAGAAAAGAACAGTACCATTACCTGGAACGGTGATCCGTCGGAAGCGCGGGTAAACATTATGGCGAAGTACTCCCTGCCAAAGGTAAGCCTGTATAACCTGGTAGGCCAGGGTACCAATGTGAGCACCGATAAGCTGGCTACGCGCACCGAAAAAGTGGATGTGCTGATCAACCTGCGTGGCGCCCTGCTGAAACCGGATATTACTTACTCCATTGAGTTGCCTGAAGTGGGCAGCCTGGCTTATGAAAGTGGTGTAGCTGCCCATCTGAAAGAGATCAACAACGACCAGAACAAGGCGTTGTTCCAGGTGTGGGGGTTGCTGTTTTCCAACCAGTTCCTGCCGGATGATGCCACTACTACCGCTGCTGCCAATGTGGGTATTACCGGTAAAAACAGTGTGGGACAAGCCTTATCTGCCCAGGCGCAGGCCATTCTCAATAACATCACCGGGGCGTTGCTGAAAGGAAGTGGAATCGGGGTGAATGTGAACTATCGCGCGTACAATGTGGGCGGACCGCAGGATAACTCCTCGGTAGACCGTAACCAGGTGAGTGCCGGTATTACAAGCAATTTGTTTAATAACCGTTTCCGTTTATATGCCGGTGGTGATTACGACTGGGGTAAAACGGCTACTTCCGCCAATACCAACCGTTTTGCGGGCGACTTCCGCATTGAATACCTGCTTACTCCGGATGGCCGTTTCCGTATCAATGCCTTCAGTAAAACGGATTACGATGTGTATAACCTCAACAACCGCACAAAATCCGGCGTGGGCATTTCCTATATCAGGGAATACAACCGTTTCAGCGAGCTGTTTAACGACAGGCGGCGCAGACGTACACCATTACTGGATTCCCTCCGCCGTGCAGCGATGCTGAAGCAGGAGCAGGATGATTCTTCCCGCATTAAAGCAGATACTACCAACATTGAATAAAACAACAAAGGGAGCAACAACTGCTGTTAAACAGTGTTACTCCCCGGTGTGGTTTACTTTGCAGGAATGGGTTCATTCCTTACTATACGCGTTCTCAATGATGACTGTCACTTTATCCTCTGAGGATATCATGTCCCAATTTGTCGCGTTTGGTTTTAAGATAATTCTCGTTGTGCGGGTTGGGATGAATTTCTATGGGCACATTTTCAACAACTTCCAGGCCATAACCACTTAAACCGGCGCGTTTGCGGGGGTTGTTGGTGATGAGGCGGAGTTTGCAGATACCGAGGTGGCGGAGGATCTGTGCGCCTACGCCATAGTCGCGTTCATCCATTTTAAAGCCCAGTTCCAGGTTGGCTTCTACAGTGTCCATGCCTTCTTCCTGCAGCTTGTAGGCTTTCAGTTTGTTCATAAGACCGATACCTCTTCCTTCCTGGTTCATATATAATATAAGGCCTTTCCCTTCTTTTTCCACCATTTGCATGGCGGCGTGCAGTTGTTCGCCACAGTCGCAACGTAGTGAATGGAGGATATCCCCTGTTACGCAGGACGAGTGGACCCTTACCAGTACCGGTTCATCTTTTTTCCAGTCGCCTTTTTTCAATGCCATGTGAATTTCACCGGAGTTGATTTGTTTAAAGGCGATGAGTTCAAAGTTGCCGTATTTGGTGGGCATCTGTACTTTCACGCCTTCTTCAATCAGCGTTTCCGTGCTGAGGAGGTAGGCGATCAGGTCTTTTATGGAAATGAGTTTCAGGTTGAATTTGGTGGCTATTTCGCGGAGTTCCGGCAGGCGGGCCATAGATCCGTCTTCATTCATAATTTCCACCAATACGCCGGCAGGCTCAAACCCTGCGAGGCGGGCCAGGTCGATGGTGGCTTCCGTGTGGCCGGAACGGCGTAAAACGCCGCCGCTTTTGGCTTTCAGCGGAAAGATATGGCCTGGTTTACCCAAATGTTCCGGTTTGGTGGTGGGATCAATCAGCGCCTGTACTGTTTTAGCCCTGTCGTGTGCGGAGATGCCGGTAGTGCAACCGTGTCCGAGCAAGTCTACCGAAACGGTGAAAGGGGTTTGGTGCAGGGCGGTATTATCGCGGACCATGAGGTCCAGTCCCAGTTCTTCGCAGCGCTCTTCTACCAGCGGTGCGCAGATGAGCCCACGGCCGTGGGTACTCATAAAGTTGATGATTTCAGGTGTTACGTTGCGTGCTGCCGTGATAAAATCACCTTCATTTTCACGGTCCTCGTCATCTACCACGATCACCAGTTTACCGTTTTTTATATCTTCTATTGCTGCTTCTATTGTATCTAACATATATTATTCCCTCCGGGTCAGTAATGTTGAATTGCGCAAAGTTACAACATATACATGTGAAAAGTTGCCGGTGGAAGTAAGTGCTGTTCTATATGAAAACCATTGGGAAGATGTTAATTATACAGCGTAATTTTAACATATAACAATGATTGCCAATTTAATAGGGGATTTATACACCTGAAACCCGATAAGGTTCACTGTGGTAGCAGATTTTTCTCATTATTAATATCTCATATTTGAGAAATCGTAATTTTCGGGGAAATTCTTGAAAAAACTATTTATTAAGAAGGATATGGCTAGATGCCATTCAAATTTTGATATGCCACTTGAGATATCCACAGTGTACTTAACAATTTGTTAATTCCGCGTTAAAATTTTCACGGGAAAATTGTTCAACTTTGCGTCTGAAACAACAACTTCTTTGCTTTATGGGGTTTAAAAAACTACTCTTTACATTCTCATTGTTGCTCACCGTGTTTGTAACCTATGCGCAGGTAACTACCAGCAGCATAACCGGTGTTGTAACCGATTCTAAAGGCCAGGGCCTGATCGGGGCCACTGTAAAAGCCACCCACACACCTACTGGAACAATTTATGGCACCACTACCCGCGGCAGTGGTGAATTTACCATCCCTAACGTTCGTGTTGGCGGACCTTACAAGGTGGAAGTTTCATTTATCAGCTATGGAACTGAAACTTACAACGACATTTTCCTCAAACTGGGAGAACCGCTGAAATTAAATGTAACGCTCTCTGAAGGCTCTACCAGCCTGAAAGAAGTGAGCATTACCGCCAGCAGGGCTATCGCCAAAGGAAACGGCGGTACCGCACTGAACATTTCCCGTACACAGATGGACAATATTCCTACTGTAAACAGAAGTGTACAGGATTTCGTAAAACTGAGCCCGCAGGCATCTGTTTCTACCAATGGTAAGGACGGTTCACCTATGGGTATCTCTTTTGGCGGCCAGAGTAACAAGTACAACCAATTTGCGGTTGACGGCGCTGTAACTAACGACGTATTCGGCTTATCTGCTTCCGGTACCAACGGTGGCCAGGCAGGTGCCAACCCTATCTCCATAGAAACTATTGATCAGCTACAAATTGTACTGAATCCTTACGACGTTAAACAGAGCGGTTTTACAGGTGGTGGTATCAATGCCATTACCAAAAGCGGAACAAATGATTTTCACGGTTCGGCGTACTTCTACTACCAGGGACAATCCCTCGTAGGTAAAGCCCCGGATTCTACCCGTGCTGACTACGGCAATTTCACCAATAAAATATTCGGTGCATCACTGGGCGGACCAATTATCAAAAACAAATTGTTCTTCTTCGTGAATGCAGAAAGATCTGTCAGGAATAACCCGATAGATTATAACCCTGCAACCGGATCGTCCAACGTAACTACCGATGAACTGAAAAGTATCTACGACTTTGTTCAGAATAAATATAAAGTAGATCTGGGAAGTTATACAGACCAGGAACGTGACAAACCAGCTACTACCCTCTTTGGACGTATCGACTGGAACATCAACGCGGTACATAAACTGACCGTACGTCATAACTACCTGAATGCAAGTGACCTGATCTACAGCCGGACTAACAGTACTGCAGCTTTTGCAAATAACTATTATAAATTTCCTTCAAAAAGTAACTCCAGCGTTATCGAGTTGAACTCCAACTTCTCTAACAGGCTGAGTAATGAACTGAGGATTGGTTATAATAATGTAAAAGACAGAAGAACTTCCCTGGGTCAACCTTTCCCTACTGTTACCATTAATGATAACGGTCGTACCATCAACCTGGGCAGCGAGTTTTCTTCTACTGCCAATGCACTGGATCAGAGTATCTGGACCATCACAGACAACCTGACCATGTATAAAGGTAAACATACCATTACAGTAGGTGCCAATGCTGAAATCTATAAGATCAAAAATACCTTTATCCAGGGTGCTTTCGGTTCTTACACTTATGATTCCATCAGCGGATTTATCAATAACCTGAAACCAAGACAATACCAGATCAACTATAACACCGCAGATTCTACCCTCCGGGATGGTATTGGCTTCAAAGCAGCACAGATCGGTATTTATGCACAGGACGAGTGGAATATCAGGAAAAACTTCACCCTGACTTATGGCGTAAGAATAGACATTCCTATCTTCCCAACCACCCCTCCGGATAACGTAGCATTCTCTAAATCCCCAAGCTTTGCTGGATATTCCACTACCACCATTCCAAAATCAAGACCACTGATTGCTCCGCGCATTGGTTTTAACTGGGATGTAACCAACGATGGATTAACTACCATCCGCGGTGGTGTTGGTATTTTCACAGGCCGTGTACCGTTTGTATGGATCTCCAACCAGTATGGAAATACCGGTAACGTATATACCAACGTAAGCTTGAGCGGCTCAGCTTTACCAAATGAATTCCGCTTCAACTACGATGGCAACAGTCCTTTTTACGGACAGTATTCTGCAGCTAATCTCTCTGCAATGGGTGCTAACGTAGGAAGCAGCCCTTCCAACATTAACCTGTCTGACAAGGATTTCAAATTCCCCCAGATGTTTAAAACCAACCTGGCTGTAGAAAGAAGACTTCCGTGGGGAATGAGCGCTACTATTGAAGGTAACTTCACCAAAACACTCAACAACGCGATCTGGGAAAACCTGAACGTTATTCCTACCGGCGACAGCGTTTCTTTAGGCGGTGGTGTTAAAAGACCAACCTGGAAAAAGAAAGACAAAGACTGGGGTAACCAGATCCTCCTGCTGAAAAACACCAGCGAAGGTTATACTTATAACATCTCCGGTGAACTGACCAAACAAACAAGTAACGGTTTGTTCCTGAAAGTTGGCTATTCTTACGGTGATTCTTACTCTGTAAATGATGGTACCTCTTCTACTGCCGGTTCCAACTGGCGTTTTGGACCAAACATCAATGGTTTGAATAACCTGGAAATGGCCCGTTCCAACTACAGCATGGGCAGCCGTGTACTGGCAGTAGCTTCCAAAACCTTTAAATATGGTAAAGAAGATAAATTCCGTACTACTGTAACCCTGTTCTATAATGGTCAATCCGGTATTCCTTACTCATGGGTATATTTCAACACTGTTGATCCTACCGGCGACGACCTGAACTCCGGCGGTAACAACGACCTGATTTACATTCCAAAGGCAACAGAAGTAGCCACTATGGCCTTCGACCTGATCTCTCAGAAAGATTCTAAAGGTAATGTGATCTACACCCGCACACCGGATGAGCAGAGAGCTGACCTGGAACGCCTGATCAGCAACGACAGCTACCTGAATAAGCACCGTGGTGAAAATGCAAAGAAAAATGCAAGCCGCACTCCGTTCGAAAATATCTTTGACTTTAAAATAGCGCAGGTACTGCCTATTTACAAAGGTCATAAAGTGGAAATCACTTTCGATATCCTCAACGTAGGTAACCTGCTGAACCAGGATTGGGGCAGAACTTACTTTATTGCCAACAACGCTTCTACTCCGCTCACATTCAGAAAACTGGATGCTACAGGCAACGCAGTTTTCCAATATGACAGAAGAAGGGAAATCAATGGTTTTGGCGATGAAAAACCATACTATATCAACAACTTCACTGCACGCTGGAGAGGACAACTTGGTCTTCGTTACAGCTTCTAAGAAAGCAGGATTTAATTTATAAGAAGAGGGCTGGCCGGATGGTCAGCCCTCTTCTGTTTAGCTGGCAACCTCAGATGATCTACTTCTCCCGGAAGGAAATTTAAAACCCCTTCCCTCCCCCAAATTTTTCCCGATTGCGTAAATCAATGGCCATCCTTTTACCTAATTTCGCCCCCGTAAATAATTCGGCCAATACGCAAATAAAAAGGCAAACACTGCTATACACCACATGTTACACAAAAAAATATGCGTCCTGCTACTCTCCGGCTGCGGAATAACCGCTCCTCTGATGGCACAACAGAAAAATACCACCAACCATAAAAAAGATACACTGGGTGAACCAAGAGCACTGGGAGAAATTGTAGTATCTGCCAGCCGCAAGCCGGTAACACTGGATAACGTTCCTTCTTCCGTAACCGTTATCACCCGGAAGACGCTGGAAAATGACATGACTGTAAATACAGATGTAACGGATATCCTCGCACGGGAAGTACCCGGCCTGGCGCCCGGTACACAAACCAACAGCAACGTAGGACAATCCCTCCGTGGCCGCTCCGTACTCATCATGATCGACGGCGTTCCGCAATCCACCCCGCTCCGCAACGGGGAAGTGGATATGCGTTCCATTGACCCATCCGTTCTGGAAAGGGTGGATGTGCTGAAAGGCGCTACTGCCATCTATGGCAACGGCGCTACCGGCGGGCTGATCAACTACATCACGGTTACGCCCAAAGAAGATAAAATATTATCCGGTAAAACGATGATCAATGCCACCGGCTCACTCACCAGTATCAAAAACAGTGTGGGCGGCCGTTTGAACCAGGTATTACAGGGAAAATACAAGAAGTTCGATTACATCGTGAGCGGTGTGGCAGAACAAACCGGCGAATTTAAAGACGCAAAAGGCAAGCTGGTAGGCCCCAACTACAGCCTGGGTGAAACAGACAGCTACAACGCCTTTGCAAAAGTTGGCTACCAGGTAAACAGCCGTCAGCGTATACAGCTGATGTACAACTACTACCGCAGCCAGCAGAACTCCCACTACAACCTGGTGAACGGAGATATCGCCAAAGGCATCCCCGCCTCCGGTGTATTGGGTACGCCCGCCGGCGTGGCCACCGGGCCGAGAGGAAATCAAACCCTGCATCTCCTCTACCAGGCCGACAGCCTGATTGGCGGTACCTCTCTCACGGCAGATGCATACTACGAATCAAGGGATGATATCTTTTATGTGTCGTTCGGCCGCTTTGAAGGCGGCGATGGACAGTCGCATACCATCGATAAGAAAAAAGGATTGCGGTTAATGTTTAACTCCCCCCTGTCCAACAAAACTGCTTTTAATGGTACACTCTCTTATGGCGCTGACCTGTTGAACAACGTTACTTCGCAGCCGCTGGTAGACGGCAGGATATGGGTACCGGAGATGAATATGCTGAACTATGCACCATTTGCGGAAACACAGTGGTCGCTCTGGCAAAACCTGATCGTGAAAGCCGGTGTGCGCGTGGAAAGAGTCAGGGTAAGTGTGGATGATTACACCACTCTCCAGCTTACTAACGCCAACGGCACTACGAGCGCGCCGAGCATCGCAGTAAAAGGCGGCGACCTGGATTATACAGCTACTTTATTTAATGCCGGTATCCGTTACAACCGCCTGCCGGTATTCATGCCCTACTTTAGTTTTTCACAGGGCTTCTCCGTGTCTGACATAGGCTTGGCGCTGCGCGATGCGAAAGTAAACGATATTAAAAAGATCAATACAGAAGCAGTACTGGTGAATAACTATGAACTGGGTTTTGTGAGCGAATATAAAAAGCTTCGCTTTGAGTTAAGCGGATTTATCAGCACCTCCAAACTGGGTGCAGACATGATCTTTGACCCTAACACCGACCTGTTCAATGTAAGCAGAACCCCTGAACGTGTATACGGTTTTGAAGCGTCGCTGCAATACCAGGTGCTGCATAACCTCGACATCAGCGCCAGTTACAGCTACCTCGAAGGAAAAGCCGATACCGCCAAAACAGGCGGCAGCTATAATGTATACCTGAACGGCAGAAGGATTGCTCCTCCAAAAGTAACCGGCAGCATCGGCTACCGGCCGGTGCCGGCGCTGGAAGTACGACTGCAGTACATGGGCGTAAATGGCCGGAACCGTTTTGAGAAAAATGCCAAAGGCGTTTACAATGGTAACGAAGGAAAAGTATCTGCGTACAACCTGGTGAATTTCAACGCCAGCTACAAAGTGGCGCCCCGTACCCTGCTCACACTGGGTATTGATAACCTCTTCAACGAAGATTATTTCCCGGCACGCGCCCAGTGGTTTATGCAGCCAGGGTTTTATTCCAAAGGAAAAGGCGCCTCCTTTAATATAGGCATTGCCGTTAATTATTAATAAAAGAAAGGTAATTGTAAGAAGAGATCCATAGCGGTTTTCCAGGTGGCCATATCATGCCGGCCACCTGGAATCTCCAGGTAAAAAATATCCTTGTCCGGTTTGTAGCCCTTTTGTAATAACTCCTTTATCAGGTCCCGGGTATCATCGATACTGTCAATCACCCCATTGTTATTCCTGTCGGCCGTTTCATCGGCGGTACCACATTCAAAGAAAAACTGCTGCCCCGGATGATAGCTGCCTGCGCGGATCAGCTGGTGCATAATCCGGTGAGTATCATCCCGGTATTCCGCTCCCAGCGCTTTACTACGCCACCATAACGACCCCGAAAAAACACCGGCCAACTGGAAAAGATCCGGGTGATGCCACACAATATCCAATGCCGACAAGCCTCCCAGGGAAAAACCTGCAAAGGCGCGCTGCACGATACGCATATCCGGATACTGCTGTTGCAGGAATGGCAGCAACTCCGCAATAATGAAGCGGGTATAACTTTCGGCAAGCTGGCCCTGCCCCATATAATCCGGTACGCCGGCGGTGCCATAAACAGCTTTCCGGTCGGCATCCGCATAAATGCCCACTGCCAGTACAGTGGCCGGCAGCGCCGGTAATAACCCGGAAAGTTCCTGACCATCATTTACCAGTAAAAGTATATGGGGAGATGTACCGGTGAAGTAGCTATCCAGCTGCACTCTGCGCGCCAGATGCGCAGAATTGATATAATGTTGACGTATTTGCACCGGAACAATTTACCAATAAACCAATAATCTTTTTTAAATTTAACTAAACACTTTCCCGTGACCGAAAACTATTTAAAATGGCATTCTCCCAACCTGGGAAAGGAATTTGAGATGTTGGTATACGGCGATAGCGGGTACCCGTTGCTCCTGTTCCCTACCTCTATGGGGCGTTACTATGAAAGCAAGGACTTTGGCCTGATTGAAGCCCTCCGCTGGTTTATTGAAGAAGGAAGAATTAAAGTGTATTGCCCCGACAGTATTGATGCACTCAGCTGGTATAATAAAAATATTCCCCCGGAACAAAGAGCGTATAATCATACCTGTTACGACAAGCTCCTCATGGAAGAAATATTGCCCCGCATTGTTACCGAAACAGGGCATCAGCGGATAGTGGCTGCGGGCTGCAGCTTCGGCGGTTATCACGCCGCCAACTTCGCCTTCCGGCATCCGGACCGTGTTTCTTATTTATTCAGCCTGAGCGGGATCTTCGATATTAAATTCCGCATGGACGGATACTACGACGACAACGTATACTATAATAACCCGGCCGATTATGTGCCGGAAAACCAGCATGCAGACCTCTGGCGCATGGGTATTGTACTGGGCGTGGCAGACAGGGATGTAACCCGGCCACAAAACGAACTGTTGTCCGGTATACTTACCGGCAAAAAAATAGCCCACTGGCTGGATATCCGCCCGCAAACCATCCACGACTGGCCGGTATGGCGGGAAATGCTGCCGCATTATGTTTCACTTATCAAGTAAGCACCATGAAAAAAATCGGGATTCTCTTCGGGCAGGAAAACACTTTTCCACAGGCATTTGTAGACCGTGTAAACCGCATTAACCCTCCCGGTATCTTTGCGGAATTTGTGACCATCGACAAAGTAATGCAGGGCGCCGATCCGGGCTATGCCGTTATCGTAGACCGTATTTCGCAGGATGTACCCTTCTACCGGTCTTACCTGAAAAATGCCGCAGCTGCCGGCACCGCGGTAATCAATAACCCTTTCTGGTGGAGCGCCGACGATAAGTTTTTTAATAACGCCCTCGCGGAAAAGATCGGCGTAAATGTGCCACGCACCGTACTGTTGCCTTCCTATAAACTGCCGGACGATACCACCGATAAATCATTCCGCAACCTGATTTATCCGTTCGACTGGAACAGCATTTTTGAATACGTTAGCTTCCCGGCATACATGAAACCCTACGCCGGTGGCGGATGGAAACATGTATACCGCGTAGAGGATAAGGATGATTTCTTTCATAAACACAGTGAAACAGGTCAGCTGGTAATGATGCTACAGGAAGAGATCGACTTCAGTCAATATTACCGCTGTTTTTGCATAGGCGGTAAAGACGTGCGGATTATGCCATATAATCCCAAACACGCACCACATCAGCGTTACCAGGCCGATTATGAACCCAGCGCCGAACTAGCCGCCCGCATCACAGAACAGGTGCTTACCCTTCACCAGCACCTGGGATACGATTTCAATACCGTGGAAATAGCCGTGCGCAGCGATGTGCCCTACGCCATTGATTTCTGCAACCCTGCACCCGATGCCGATATTCACTCCATTGGCGCCGAACATTTTGAATGGGTAGTGGAAACCAGCGCCCGGTACGCCATAGAAAGGGCTATCGCACAAAAGCCGGGAAAAGACAATCTCACCTGGGGAAAATTTGTACATCCCGGCCGGGCAAAAGCAAAAGCTGTAGCTGCTGTTGAGAAAAAGAAAACCGCCGCTCCCAAAGCAAAGAAAACCACTCCCGAAAAGGAGAAAAAGACGGCCGCTAAAAAAAGCCCCGCCAAAAAACAACAAAAAGAAAAATGAAACCGTTTTACTGCCCTACATTTGTAGATAGCATTAAAGCTAAAAGCTAACAACATGTTTAAGGCGTTCACGCTGGGGATCGAGGAAGAGTATATGGTAATGGACCCCGTTACCCGGGAACTAAGATCACATGAACAAAAAATAGTAGAACAGGCGCATAAGGTGATCAACGACCAGGTAAAGGCGGAGTTTCACCAGGCTGTAGTGGAAGTAGGAACACAGATCTGTGCGGATATACACGAGGCGCGGAAAGATGTAGCCTACCTGCGCCGCACCATTGCACAAATAGCCGGCGACCTGGGATTTAGTATAGGCGCTTCCGGTACCCACCCTTTCAGTAAATGGGAAAAACAACTCATCACAGATCATCCCCGCTATTTTGAAATAGTGAATGAAATGCAGGACGCCGCCCGCTCCAACCTGATCTTTGGTTTGCACGTACACGTAGGCATGGAAAACAGGGAGATGGCCATTCACATCGCCAATTCCGTCCGGTATTTCCTCCCGCATATTTTTGCGCTGAGCACCAACTCCCCCTTCTGGGAAGGACGCAACACCGGCTTCAAATCATTCCGTACAAAGGTTTTTGATAAATTTCCCCGGACCGGTATTCCCGATTATTTTGCCAGTATAGAAGAATACGACAACTATATCAAACTGCTGGTAAAAACCAATTGTATCGATAACGCTAAAAAAGTATGGTGGGATTTAAGGGTGCATCCCTTCTTTAACACCGTGGAATTCCGCGTTTGTGATGTGCCGCTCACCCTCGACGACACCATCATGATAGCCGGCCTTTTCCAGGCAGTATGTGCAAAGATCTATAAGCTGCGGATGCAGAATCTCAATTTCATTATCTATAACCGCGCCCTGATCAATGAAAATAAATGGAGAGCCTCCCGTTATGGGATCGATGGCTACCTGATTGATTTTGGTAAGGAGATGGAAGTAAATACGCGGGCACTTATCTCCGAACTGCTCGACTTTATTGACGATGTAGTAGATGACCTCGGCAGCCGCGATATTATAGCCGCTACCACCCGGTTGCTGGAAAACGGCACCGGCGCAGATAAGCAATTGCAGGTATATGCCGATACCAACGACCTTGTAGCGGTAACGGATTTTATCCAGGAACAATTCCTGCTGGGCTGTTAGTACCCCCGTAAAATAAATTTCGCGTAATTTTGTGGCATGCATCCAATTAAAAATAGCTGGAAGGTGGCTGTGCTGGATATGTATGAGGGTGTTCCCAATGAAGGGATGCGCTGTATCCGTGAAATATTGGCGAAATATGCCAGCATGCATGCCCTGGACCTGCAGTTTGATGAGTTTGAAGTAAGGCAGCAAATACAGGTTCCCGATACTTCCTATGACATATATATTTCCACAGGCGGCCCCGGCAGCCCGGTGGCCAGTGAAGGCAGCGACTGGGAAACCGCTTACTTTTCCCTGATAGAAAGCCTCCTGGAATGGAACCGTACCAACGAAAAGAAGAAGCCTGTCTTTTTTATCTGCCACTCCTACCAGCTCATGTGCCGCTATTATAAACTGGGAAATGTATGCAGGCGGAAATCACCGGCATTTGGCGTATTCCCCGTGCATAAAACCGCTGCAGGCATGCAGGAAAAGGTATTCAGCGCACTCCCCGATCCTTTTTACATTGTGGATAGCCGCGACTGGCAGGTGATTGAACTGGATTATGAAAATCTCCAGGCAATGGGCGGATACGTTATTGCGCTGGAAAAAGAACGGCCGCATGTTCCGCTGGAACGCGCCACCATGGCCATCCGATTTAATGAACACTTTATTGGTACACAGTTCCACCCGGAAGCCGATGCTGCCGGTATGCACATGTACCTCCTCCAGGAAGAAAAGAAAAAACAGGTAGTAAAGCATCACGGCCTGGAAAAATATAACAGCATGATCCGCCAGCTTACTGATCCCGGCAGGATTATGCTTACACACGACCGGTTTATTACTGCATTCCTCGACTATGCTATTTATGGCCGGCTGTCGGACAGGCTGGCGGCCATTGAAAGGCTGGTGCAGGTTGCGGCGCATCATGATAACGAGCACTCGTTCTTCTAATTAAAAACTTATGATTCCTGCTGTCAGAAAAGCATATAATCAACAATTTACACCAGCGCAATACCAGGCTTTTTTAACAGGTATTGCGGCTGATACCGGCGTGGCGCCTGCTTTCAGGGTGGCCGAAACACCCGTGTTTGTACCGGCAGCCCTCAGTAGTAAACTGGTGCAGGCATGCGAGGAAATAGTGGATGTATTGCTTCGCCCCGACTTTAAAACTATTACCCGCGATGCCATTCCGCCTGCCCTGAAAGTGCCGCATGAAAATGAGCATCCGCATTTTATTGTGATCGATTTTGCGGTTTGCAAAGCCGCAGATGATTCATTGGTGCCGCAGCTCATTGAATTGCAGGGATTCCCTACCATGATGGCTTTCCAGGAAGTAATGGCCCGTCGTTTTAAAACGCATTTCAATATACCGGATACGCTCAGTAATTTTTTCAACGGACTGGATGAAGCTGCCTATTACCAGCTGTTGCGTGAAATGATCATTGGCCCCTTTGCGCCGGAAGAAGTAATACTGCTGGAAGTAAAGCCGGAAGAACAGAAAACGCGGATTGATTTTTACAGCACCGAAAAAAATCTGGATATCCCCACCATTTGCTTAACCTCGCTGATACAGGAAGGCAAACAGTTATTTTACCTGAAAGACGGTGTAAAAACCCGTGTACGCCGTATTTATAACCGGATCATTTTTGATGACCTGCAACGCCAGGCCGCAAATCTTGATACACACGTAAATCTTTTCCAGGAACTGGACGTGGAGTGGATCACGCACCCCAACTGGTTTTATCGCATCAGTAAGTACATCATGCCGTTTATTCACAGTGAATATGTGCCCAAAAGCTGGTTCCTGCATGAGTTACCGGTGGTACCTGCCGACCTTGAAAATTATGTATTGAAACCACTTTTCTCCTTTGCCGGACAAGGGGTATTGATAGATGTTACTCCCGAAGATATTGATGGGATCAAAGATCCTGAGAACTGGATATTACAGCATAAAGTGAAATATGCGCCTGCCGTGGAAACGCCTACCGGTCCGGCTATCTGCGAAATACGCATGATCTATATCTGGCAGGATGGTGCTGCGCGGCCAATGCTGGTGCACAACCTGGCCCGGATCAGCAAAGGCAAAATGATAGGTGTAGGATTTAACAGCAAAGATACCTGGGTAGGTGGCAGCTGTTGCTTTTTTGAATTCGGCGATCCAAAATAAATAACAGGAAAGCGGCTACTGTAACCGCTTTCCTGTTAGCACTAAAACTCAAATTCTTCAATCAGTGGTCCGGTGGTGTACTCATTTTTTTTCCCCACCCCGATAGCCAGTTCCTGGTTCTCGTTGTTTTTAACGATCAGGAAAGGCTGACCATATTTCTGTTTACCGGCAAAAATTACGGCAATATCTGTACAGGAATAAACGTCTTCGTTAGTCAGCGTAATTTCCTTGTTGTTGTCCAGCACATTTTCCGTTTTTTTATTTTCCTTCCGGAGATGTAATTTTCTTCCTACATACTGCCGCTTCAACCATTCGTAGTTACCGTTAATAATAACCGGTGTGTTAGAAAGATTGTCTTCAGGCACCTGGTAAAGCAGGAGTTTCCGGTCTTCATCCCGCAGCGTAAAAATCAGCGTGGACGTACCTTCCAGGTTTCTACGGTCGTAGTCAACGATCATGAATGTTTTATTCTCTATCGCCTTGTAGGGCGTATAAAAATGTCCGCCTTTGAGTACACTTTTATACGGCACTTCCACTACGGCTTTCATTTTAAGGTTATCCAGCAGGGTGTCTTCTTTATTTCTCACGGAGCGTCTGGGGTTCAGTTTCAGGAAAGTGATCTCCTGTCCTACCAGTGTTAGCTGGGCGATATCCGGTGTAAGATGCTGAAAGGCAATGCTGCTGTCGTAAGGAACTAAAGTCGGCTTCTTCTCGGTATCCCTGTATTTGATCTGGGCGGTAGCGCCGAAGGAGGCTGCCATTCCCAGGCACAAGGCTAAATGTTTCAATTTCATATACACTAAAATATTGGCAAAGATATATTGTTTCGGTGCTGCACCTGACACAGCAATTTGTTAAAAAACATAACGGAGAGTTTGCAAATACATTGCGTAGTGCGCTTTTATCTTTGGTATAAATATTTACTTTTATGTAAATATGTCAACTTAATACCTATCCTTATGTTTAGTAACCTGGCCATAGATGTGGCGCTTGGCCTTATTTTCATTTACCTGCTATACAGTTTGCTGGCCTCCGTGGTGCAGGAACTGGTTGCCAGGATCTTCAATTCCAGGGCGCGGCTGTTAACGAAAGGGTTGCGCCGGATGCTGGAGGAAGATGATCACAGTAAAGACCTGGGCTGGTTTGGGAAGTTTACTTTCTTTAACTGGTTTTATGAACTGGGGTGGAGCGTGGTGTATTTCTTTGAGCCTTTCCGGAAGAATCCTTTCCTTAAAAAGTTTTACAGCACGCCTTCCATCCGGAACCTGGGGGAAAACAGCGCCACTTCCCGCCCGGCCTATATCAGTCCGCAGATCTTTTCCCAAACAATGGTACACCTGCTACGCGGCAGTGTGCAGGAGCATAAAGGCACCGATGCCCAGGCTATCAAAGCTGCGCTGACGCATAACTACCTGCACCTGGTACCGGATACGAGGGAGCACCTGTTGCAATTGTTTGAAGATGCCGGGCATAATACAGCCGCCTTCCGGATCAATATGGAAGGCTGGTTCAACGAAACCATGACCCGGGCCAGCGGCTGGTACCGGAAGCAAACGCAAACCTGGTTGTTATGCATGGGTATTGCCATTGCGGCATTGTTTAACGTGGATTCCATTGCCATAGCGCGGATCCTGATGAAAGACAAAAATGTAAGATCACAGATGGTGCAGCTGGCAGCCAGCAGGGCGCCGGGTTATACCGCTATCACTGATACGCTTATACGTAAAAACGTGCTGCATAAAGACAGTGCCTTTTTCCGGGCGGATACTTCCGTTCGCATACTGGTAAGCGATACCTCCCTGCTCGGCGTATATGCCCTGCTACGCAGCGATGCCGGCGATGCGGCGAACGTGCTGGGCATCAGCCGGGCCTGTGTTACCGATACTACCGGCGGGCATATCACCATGCGTTGCGGCTATACGCATCCTTTCCAGCAAAACGGCTGGCTGGTTTTCGCCGGCTGGTGCATTACCGCGCTGGCAATATCGCTGGGAGCGCCCTTCTGGTTTGATTTGCTGGGCAAAGTGGTGAAGTTCAGAACTACACAGCCCCCGGCAGATACTCCCGGGAATAACACCGCTGCCACACACTAAAGAAGATGTTGTAGATTTGTGTATCTCCTCATCTTTCTAAAAAACAGCTATGAAACGCACCAATTATTCCTCCGGCGCACTCTGGGAAGGAAAAGTAGGTTACTCCCGTGCGGTAAGGGTAGGCAATGTAATTGAAGTATCCGGCACCGTAGCATCCGATAACGACAAGGTGGTAGCAGAAGGTAACGCCTATGAACAAACGAAATTTGCCCTGGCAAAAATAGAGTCAGCGCTGATCAACGCCGGCGCCACACTGCATGATGTGGTACGTACCCGGATGTTTGTAACAGATATCTCCAGGTGGGAAGAATACGGAAGGGCGCATGGGGAATTCTTTAAAAGCATCAAACCGGCTACTTCTATGGTGGAAGTAAGTAAACTGATTGATCCCCGTTACCTGGTGGAGATAGAAGCCACTGCTATTGTAGAGCAGAAAGCGGGATGAAGGGAATACTTCTGCGCTTATTCTTCCCGGCACAAATCGGGCAAACAAGCGCAGAAGGCACTACATCTTATTTATACAGCTCTGTCCATTTCAGCATACCACCTACCAGGTTTTTGGTGTTGGTAAAGCCCATAGAGTCGAGCAACATACATGCCTGCCCGCTGCGGTTACCGCTGCGGCAATACACGATAATTTCCTTGTCTTTCCAGTCCTCAATTTCATCCACCTGCATCTGCTGTACAAAGCCCAAAGGAATATGCGTACCGCCAATGTTGAACTCTGCGCGTTCATGTGGTTCCCTTACGTCTAATATATAAAGTTCTTCACCGTTGTCTATGCGTTGTTTCAGTTCTTCTGCCGTAATGTTTTGCATGTTATTAAGTATTTAAAATCAAATTACATCATTTTCAATTATCCTCTTCAACTGGTTTGGGGGCGGCGGTGCTGTCGGTTACCGGTTTGGTGGCTGATAACCAGAAGTCAACGCTTTCACCGGCTCTTACCATGTTAAAGTCGCCGATTTCATTTTTACGGGTAGGCACCTGTTTGATCACATAGGCGTTTGCCGTATCGGATACACTGGGATCAATGATCACAGTACCTGGATTGAGATTGCTGGCGCTGAGCATTTCACGGGCTTCTGCATAGGTGAGTCCTACAAAGTTAGGCACCGGGTTTTCCACGCTGCCGGTTCCGCTGCTGAGGATCAGGGTGATATTGCTGCCTTCCGCCACTTCGGTGCCGGGCTTTACCTTCCTGCCATTGAGCAGTTGCTGTAATACGGTGTTGGTGGCAAAGTCGGGTTTATAAATGGTATCTCCTACGTTAAGACGCATGCTTTTGAGCATCATTTCGGCACTGCGGAAGGTAAGTCCTTCGAGGTCCGGCATTTTCACCATAGGCGCCACTGTTTTATTTACTGTCAGGTAAATAGTTCTGCCCACCTTTACCTGCGCTCCCTTGTCGGGTGTTTGTGCATACACTGCCAGGGGAGGAATAGAATCGATATAAATAGAATCTCTTACATCGGCTTCAAAGCCGGCTTTCTCCAGCAACTCAATAGCTTCCTTTATATTTTTCCCATGAACATCCGGTACGGTTTGCTGCTGTCCATGTTTGGTGATGAAACCCAGCATGGAGAAAAACAACAGGGCCAGGGCAAAAAACATTACAATAACCGCCAGCAGATTAAATAAAAAAGAGCGTTTGGTAATAAAGTCGAACACGATAATTATATTAAGTGTGATAATCCTTACTTCAGGCTTTCTTCCAAAAGCAGGCCATAAAATTCCGTCAGTGTTTTTCCTGCAGCCCTTACCTGCTGGGGAACCAGGCTGTTTTCAGACTGCCCGGGCATTGTATTTATCTCCAGGAAATATAATTTCCCGGTGCTTTCTTCATATATAAAGTCTACCCGCACAATGCCTTTACAATTCAGTTTGTTGTAAATAACAGCAGATATTTCCTGTACCTGGCGGGCAATATCGTCTGTTATGGGTGCAGGGGTAATTTCGTTGGATACGCCTGGGGTATATTTTGCTTCGTAGTCGAAGAACTCTTTGCTGCTCACTACCTCCGTGATAGGCAGCACGGTAATGGCGTTGTTGGCGCGATACAGTCCCATCGTCAGTTCCCGGCCTTTGATAAATTCTTCGATCAGGATCTGGGTGTCTTCCTTAAAGGCTTTATCGATAGCGGGTTGCAGCTCTTCGGCCGTTTTTACTTTCGACATACCGATGCTGCTGCCGCCTTCTGCCGGCTTTACGAACACGGGTAAACGCAGTTGCTGCAGTATTTCCGCTGTATTATATGGCTGATGGCGGAAAATATGTACGGATTTAGACACATTCACCACTTTCAGCGCATCTACTACCTTATTACAATAGCTTTTGTTGAATGTGAGCGCGGAGGTAACCATGCCACAGCTGGTAAACGGAATACCGAGCATTTCGAAGTATCCCTGCAGGCGGCCGTCTTCTCCCGGTGTGCCATGAATACCAATAAATACGGAATCAAAAATGATCTTCTTTCCGTTGATGGTTAAGGTAAAATCATTTTTATCTACTTCAGTCACCTGTCCATCGGCGCCTGTATGGCTCCAGCTCTCTTTGGTGATAATAATCTTGTATACCTTATATTTACTGCTATCCAGATTATTTTCAATAGTTACGGCACTTTGTACGGATATCACATATTCTCCGGAATATCCACCGGCGACCAAAGCTATATTCTTCTTCATAAGATATTTTACTATAAGCGGGTAAAGTTAAAGGTTATTTGTTAATTGTCAAGAGCCACAGCACTTGCGGGCGGTGGCTGTTCAAATTACATAAAAAAACCGTCCCAGCCAGAGCGGGAACGGTTATTAAGCTTCCTTGAGAATATTTTAAACGTGCAGTTTTGCCTTCTTTTCCATCAGTTCGTCTACGGTTTCCTGGTACATTTCGTCAGGAACGCAGCAATCTACCGGGCAAACCGCCGCACATTGCGGTTCTTCATGAAATCCCTGGCATTCTGTACATTTGTTGGGCACAATATAGTAGGTATCTACACTGATAGGCGCATTTCGCTGGTCAGCATCCAGTACACTACCATCCATTAATGTATAGGAGCCTTTTACGGTGGTACCGTCGGCTAACGCCCATTCAACACCACCCTCGTATATCGCATTATTGGGGCATTCCGGTTCGCAGGCGCCACAGTTTATACATTCGTCTGTTATCTTAATTGCCATAGTGTAAACTTTTTGGTTAAGTAGTAAGCCATTAATTTTGTGTGACAAAAATAAAATTTTCCCGGTTTAATTAGGTCATTATTTATATAGTTTCATGAACATAGCAGAAAAAGAAGCCGCATTGGTGCGCCTGGGGCAGTATCTGGCGGATAAGAGCCCGGAATTGGAAGCAGTAAAAGAACGCGCATATATTGCCAATGGTTGGTTTATTCCCCCTTTTATAGACAATGCACTGGATAATATCTCCCGCTATTTCCTCTCCCCTGCCCCTTTACAACAGTGGTTGCAGGGATACCCCAAAGTTACGGAAGAACGGACACCTAAAAACGTGGGGATCGTTTCTGCCGGAAATATTCCCCTGGTAGGCTTCCACGACTGGCTTTGCGGGTTCATCAGCGGGCACCGGGTAAAAATGAAACTTTCCGGGAAAGATGAAATCCTGATGAAACATATCCTGGAAAAGATCGGTGAATGGTATCCGGACCAGGCCAATCAAACGGAAATACAGGATATGCTGAAAAACTGCGACGCCTATATTGCCACCGGCAGCAACAACTCCGCCCGGTATTTCCACTACTATTTCGCCAAATACCCGCACATTATCCGTCATAACCGCACTTCCGCCGCCATCCTTACCGGTAAGGAAACGCCGGAAGAACTGGCTGCCCTGGCCGATGATGTAATGTTGTACTTCGGTCTTGGATGCAGGAACGTTACCAAGATATATGTACCGCTGAACTACGACTTTGCCCCCCTGCTGAAAGCGCTGGAAAAGTATAGCCACCTCGCCGATCATCATAAATACAAAAACAACTACGATTATAACCTGGCCCTGCTGCTGTTGAACAGCAGCCCCTATATGACTAACGGCAGTATCCTGCTGCAGGAAAATACCGGCCTGTTTTCTCCCATCAGTGTTTTACACTATAGTTATTATGTAGATATGGCCCAGCTGCAACAGGAGCTTTCCGGGGAAGACGCCGTGCAATGCCTGGTAGGACAACAGTTCACGCCGTTCGGTTATGCCCAGCAACCATCACTTACTGATTACGCAGACGGTGTAGATACCATGAAGTTCCTGCTGGAGTTATAAGAACGGAGGGCACTCCCCTCCTAACAATTTGTCGCAATTACTTGTTATATTGACAGGCGGGCTGCCATGCCTGTCAGTGGGGTATTAAGCTGTGTTTAACGATTGATATAAAAATGTGTTAAAGTAAATCACCCCTGTTGCGTTTGATTCATGGCGCGAATTAAATTTGTAGTCAGGGCATGTAAATTGATCATATCCCGGCGTTATTATTAATTATCACGCAAACACACTATAATATGAAATTCAAGCAAATTGTTACGACTGTTCTTATCAGTGCTGTAACGGCAGCTGCCTCCATATTTGTGTATGGCAAATATATCCAGCCGAAGCAGCCGATTGTTTTCCAGAATGGTACTGAAATTCCCGTAAACTATGCGCGCTACATGCCGGGTACGGAAGGGAATGCGAATGCCACCCCACCTTCCGACTTTACCACCGCGGCCAAGGCAGCAGTGCCGGGTGTAGTACATATCAAAACAAAGATCAACCCCAGGCAGGTAACCAATGGCAATAACCTGCAAAGAAGACGCAGTATCCTGCAGGACCTTTTTGGAGATGATTTTTTTGGAGATGAATTTAACGGTGGCGGAGATGGCCGCAGGTACTACGTTCCAGGCCAGATGGCTTCCGGTTCCGGCGTACTGATCTCTGCAGATGGTTACATTGTAACCAACAACCACGTAGTTGCAGACGCCGATGAAATCAGCGTTTCCCTCAGCAACGAAAACAAAGTATTCAAAGCAAAAATGATAGGAACCGACCCCAGCACGGACCTGGCGGTTATTAAAATTGACGCCAAAGACCTTCCTTACCTGCTGTATGGCAACTCCGACAATGTGGAAATAGGACAATGGGTACTGGCGGTAGGTTATCCGCTTAACCTGGATGCTACCGTAACTGCGGGTATCGTGAGTGCCAAATCACGCTCTATCGGTATCAACAGAAGCGGCGGCAAAGTGAACAGCGCCATCGAATCCTTTATACAAACGGATGCCGCTGTAAACCAGGGTAACAGCGGTGGCGCACTGGTGAACACTGCCGGCGAACTGGTAGGTATTAACTCTGCGATTGCCTCTCCAACAGGCTCTTATGCAGGTTACTCCTACGCGATCCCGGTAAACCTCATCAAAAAAGTGGTGAACGATATCCTGAAATATGGTAACGTACAACGGGCTTACCTCGGTGTAAGATATGCGCCGTCCTCCCTCATTGCCAATATGAGCGATGAGCAGTTAAAGGATGCCGGTATCAAAAGGGATGTAAACGGCGTACAGGTAACAGATGTATTGCCCAACAGCTCTGCTGCGGCCGCAGGTATCCGTACCGGTGATGTGATCACTGCAGTGAACGGCGTAAAAATTCCTACCACTTCCCAGCTGAGCGAACAGGTGGCGCGCTATAAACCAGGCGATAAGATCAGTTTAAGCTACCTGCGCGATGGTAAAGAAGTGACCGTGGACAATGTAGTGATGAAGAACCTGAAAGGCAATACGGACCTGGTAAAGGTAACTGCACTGGATCGTTTGGGTGCGGACCTCTCCGAACTTGATAAAGACCAGGCCGCCCGTTTGGGTGTGAATGGCGGTGTAATCGTAAATGATATCGGCAACGGTATCCTGAAAAAACAAACCACAATGGCTCCGGGCTTTGTAATCCTGAAAGCCGGCAATACACAGATCACCTCTGTGGATGAACTCAGCCAGGTGGTGGAAAAACAAAAGAATCTGAAGCTGATAGGTTTCTATCCTGAAAAAGGCGGAAATATCTATTACTATAATATTGCTACCGGCGCTGGCGCCGAAAACCTCTGATCCCCTGAAGTAACCGGGTTTTAGGTCTTAAAAAATAAAAGTCCCGTTTCCGGCTGGCCGGAGCGGGACTTTTTCATTTAAGTCGTACACGCATTGCCTGAAAAAGCAGGGCATGTAATCAGTCATTCTATGAAAACCTATTAGAAAAATAGTATAAGCATATGATAAGTTGGCGGGGCAATCCGTAAACGGGTGGATTGGCTTAGGCAACGCACAAAAAAGCCGGTTGAGCGATGGCTCACCGGCTTTAATAATTAGCGTAAATTAATAATATCAGAGATTGATCACCCCTTTCAGCTGGGTAAAGAACTCATCTTTTTTACGGGAAGAGATTGGAATATTCTTCTGATCGCTCATCACCACGGCTGTTCCCAGTCCTTTAATGATTTTTACGATGTGGTGAATATTGATGAGGAAGGATTTATGCACCCGGTAAAAACCTTTATCGGAGAGCATTTCCTCATACTCCTTCAATGACTTGGAGATCAGGTGAGATACGTTATTGATCAGCTGGATTTTAGTGTAGCTGTCAAAGGCTTCACAATAGATAATATCCTTCAGATCGATTACATTATACCCGTCATTCACCGGTATAACGATCTTTGAGAAGGCGTTATCGTTGTTCTTAACGTAGTCTTTCAGTATGGATGCCAGCTCGTTGAGTCGTCCCTTCTTGCTTTTCTTCACTTTTTCAAGTGCATCTTCCACTTCACTGACCTTGATTGGTTTCAACAGGTAATCCAGCGCAGCAAACTTAATTGCCTGCAGTGCGTATTCCTGGAAAGCAGTGATAAAAATAACTTCAAAATTCAGCACCGGAAACATTTCCAATAGCTGAAATCCATTGTGTGGTGGCATCTCAATGTCAAGAAACAGAACATCAATGGGGTTATTTTTTATCATTTCTGCCGCCTCATTGATATTCTGCGCCTCACCGACAACTGTCACATCTTTGCAGTAGTTCTCGAGTATATTGCGTAAAATATGAATGTTGCGGACTTCATCGTCTACAATGGCAGCTTTTATATTACTCATAACATCTTAACAATGGGAATCAGTATTTCAACTAAGGTACCTTCCTTATTGCCGAAACCAGATTTAAATTTATCAATAATTTCTAACTTTCCAACACTTCCATTAAAAGATTTTATAATCTGCAACCGCTCTTTAATCACGCTAAGTGCAGTAGACTCGTGTTTAATGAGCCTTGAACTTTTAATGCTATTCGACTTATCCCAGCCTATTCCGTCGTCGTCTACCGAACAATATAACAGGTCATCCACCATTTCCAGGCGGATTTCCAGGTAACCGCTGATATTTTTAGGCGCCAATCCGTGTTTAATCGCATTTTCCACTATCGGTTGAATAATCATGGGCGGGATGTAGATGGTATATTCCTTCAAAGCATCTTCCATGATAAAGTGATAGGTAAAGGAATGGGCAAACCGGATCTTTTCCAACTCCAGGTAACGGGTCAGGAAAGCGATTTCTTCTTCCAGCGATATATACGACTTCCTGGAGTTATTGAGCATCTGCCTCATGAGCGTAGCAAAGTCTGCCAGGAAGTTCAGCGCCTGCTTCTCTTCTTTCTCCAATATAAGGTGCTGAACGGAATTCAACGAATTAAAAATAAAATGCGGGTTCATCTGGTTGGTCAGCGCCTTGGCTTCCAGCTCTGCAATACGCCGGTTATATTCCGTTTTACGTTTCTCCGCCTGCTTAATCCGCCGGATGATATACCGCAATCCTATCAGCACCACCAGCAGCCCGGCCAGCAGCAGAATACCTCTCGCCCACCATTGCTGGTACCAGCGGGGCAGGATATTCACATCTATACTCACCGGTTTTGACCAGTCGCTCTTGTATTTCCTGGCCCTTATCATCAGGGTGTAGTTGCCCGGCTGCAGGTCGGGGAACGGGATGATGTTAGACATGGTGGTTACCCAGCCGCTGGTTGTATCTCCCGAAAAATTATACTGGTATTCCACCAGCTCCGGCAAATCAAAAACGATGGTACCAAATTCTGCTTCAAACGAAGCTTTACGTTTATAGAGATGTACAAAATTATTGGAGGCCAGGAACGTGCTGTCGCCATAACGGATGTTATTCAGGTAAATCACCGGCGGCACGGTATCCACCGGGATATGATCCGCATTGAAGTAACACAGGCCGTTAGAGGTAGCAATGTACAGTATGTCGTTATCTGCGTAAACACCCCGGATGTCATCAGACATCAGGCCGTCGCTGGAGGTGATATTACGTGTAATCGTTTGCGTTTTTACATCAATTACGGATACACCGTGGTTTGTGGCTACATACAGCCGGCCCACGCCATCGTAGTAAAGTTGCTGGCAGATATCGCTGGCGAGGTCGTTGGCGGTTGACAGGTGTTTTACCACACTATCGTTTTGCATCACATAAATCCCCCTGTCGCTGGTGCCAATCCACAGGGAGCCATCAATCCATTTCAGATCTTTGATACTCACCTTCCGCAGGGTATCTGCACCGGCAGGCAGCAGTTGCCGTTTGCGGTCGGTACAAAAGAACAGGCCATTGTTGGTACCTACATAATAAGCGGAGTCGTTGATGCTGGCTAACGAGGTAACCAGCATATCGAGGTCGCTGATGGCGTAATCATCCAGCGCTACTACCTGGTTTTTGGCGGCAATCCTGATTTTTCCACCGGGCGACACATCTACATCTTTCAGCATTTTTACGGCTTTTAAGAGAGATGTTTTCCGGGACACGGTGTTGAACTTATACAAACCGTTATCCGTGCCGATGAGTACATTATCGGTGGTATACGGGGTAATGGAAAGTACGCTGTTCCGGCCGGAAGTGGTATCCACTGTGTATTGCCGGATATTGTTATCCCCGTCCATTGTATTGAGGATGCCGGCATTCTGCCCTATCAGCAACAGGTCATTTTTCTTGTCTTTGCTGATACTGAAAATAGAATGTGAATAAAGTCCGTTGGTATTATCGAGATAGCTGAAGTAAAAATTCTTGTAGGGGATGTTATACACACCGTCACCGAAAGTGGTGATCCAGATGTTGCCGTCCCTGTCTTTCAGCAGGGAGGTAATGAAATGATTATCCAGCAGCCGGATGATTTTCCGTTCTCCGTTAAAATAACCTTTGAGGTAGTATAAGGCGCGCTGGGTACCTATCCACAGGTTATCGTTATCAATGCATATGTGGCTGATATCATCTTTAATTCCCCACTCCGCGCCGTTAAAAAAGCATACCGCATCTTTGGCGGTATAGGAGTACAGCGTGTTCCGGATGATGACGATAGCGCTTTTATTGATCCGGTTGTGCAGTGCAGAGTCATCTAACGGGTACGGGGATACGGGGTAAATCTGTTGTTGTGTATTACCCGGATCGTGCAGGCTTTCGAGGTGAAAGGAAGCCTGCAGCGGATGAAAGATACTGTCGTTCCGCATCAGGAAATACAGGTCTGATCCGGAGGCGCCCAGTTTATCGTAGATTGTTTTTTTGCCGTTGTATTGAACGATGCGGTTGTTGGTGTTGAGGAACCACATGTAACCGCCCTGCCCTTCAAAGGCATACTGCATGTAGTGGCTACGGCTGTTAAAAATGAGGGAGGAATCATTGTCTTCGCTGTGAATCACTGATTTCTCATAGAAGGAAGGCTTTCCGTTGAGGGTAAAAAACCATACCCTCCCTTTGGAGTCGGCGGCGAGTTTCACCACCTCGTTATCTGTAAGACCGTCTTTTTTGGCGTAGTTGCGGAATCTTTTACCATCAAATTTGCTGACACCGGTGGGAGTTGCAAACCATATGAAACCGTCTTTATCCTGCACAGCAGCATAAACAGTAGCGTTGGCCAGTCCGTCCTTTACATTATAGTTACGGATCATCAGCCCCTGCGCGAGGGTTGTTGTAACAGTGCAAAAGAAGACCAACCCCCATAACATTATAAAACGGTTCAAGGGCATCGGATTTTAATGGTTTATTGCAGGAGTATTACCTGTAAGTATTACGAGTTACGGATTTTTAGGGAAACTTCCGCAAAAATCCGGCCCCGTAATACTTAATATGAAACATCTTTCCTAGTACGCTCTTGCGAAAAGCACCCTTTCTTTGGATGGTTTACCGGTCAGGATACACGTGCCAGCTTCCTGCGGGTTATTGAGCGGGATGCAGCGTATAGTAGCTTTTGTGCGTTCTTTGATCTGTTCTTCCGTTTCGGCGGTACCGTCCCAGTGAGCAGATACAAAGCCGCCTTTTTCGTCCAGCACTTTTTCAAATTCCTCAAAAGTATCTACACTGGTAATATGACTATCGCGGTAAGCTTTTGCTTTATTGAACAGGTTGAGTTGTATTTCGTCGAGCAGTCCGGCGATGCGCGCAGGTAAACCATCGAGCGACAGGCTCATTTTTTCCCTGGTATCGCGGCGGGTTACTTCGGCCACATTGTTTTCGAGATCCCTCGCACCGATGGCTATACGAACCGGTACGCCTTTCATTTCGTATTCGGCAAACTTCCAGCCCGGACGGTTATTATCGGAATCATCGTATTTCACGCTGATACCGGCGCTTCTCAGTTCCTTAACAATAACATTTACTTTTTCATCCAGTCCGGCTTTCTGATCGGGGCCTTTATAAATAGGCACAATTACTACCTGGATAGGTGCAATTTTTGGCGGCATTACAAGACCTTCATCATCGCTGTGTACCATGATGAGTGCGCCGATCAGGCGGGTAGACACGCCCCAGGAGGTAGCCCACACGTGTTCCAGTTTATTTTCTTTATTAGAGAACTGGACATCAAATGCTTTGGCAAAATTTTGTCCGAGGAAGTGAGAGGTACCGGCCTGTAAGGCTTTACCATCCTGCATCATGGCTTCCACGCAGTAGGTTTCCACGGCGCCGGCAAATCTTTCGCTGGGTGATTTCAGTCCGCGAACCACAGGCACCGCCATATAGTTTTCTGCGAAGTCAGCATAGATGTTCAGCATCTGTTCTGTTTCTTCGATGGCTTCCTGCGCGGTGGCGTGGGCCGTATGGCCTTCCTGCCACAGGAATTCCGTGGTACGGAGGAACAGGCGGGTACGCATTTCCCAGCGCACAACGTTTGCCCACTGGTTGATCAGGAGGGGTAAGTCGCGGTAAGACTGGATCCAGTCTTTATATGTATTCCAGATAATAGTTTCAGAAGTGGGGCGAACGATCAGTTCTTCCGCCAGTTTGGCATCCGGATCAACAATTACGCCGCCGCCGTTGGGATCATTTTTGAGGCGGTAGTGGGTTACTACGGCGCACTCTTTGGCGAATCCTTCCACGTGCGCGGCTTCTTTACTTAAAAAACTTTTAGGGATGAACAGCGGGAAATAGGCGTTCTGGTGACCGGTTTCTTTGAATTTGCGGTCCAATACATCGCGCATGGCTTCCCACAAAGCAAATCCGTATGGTTTAATTACCATACATCCTTTCACTGCAGAATAATCTGCCAGTCCGCCTTTCAATACCAGGTCGTTATACCACTTTGAATAGTCTTCCGAGCGGGCCGTAATCTCTTTACTCATAAAAATTATACCTTATTTATATACCGTTATTTTTAAGCCAATTCTGGTTAAATTTGTCGAGACAAAATTAAATCCGTCCGCCGGGTGCCAAAGGCCGGATTGGCTTAGTTTTTGTCCAATTATATTAAGAAGAAAATTCCACAAACATAGATGAAAAACATAACGTTGCAAACACTTATCACAAAATAATATAACGTAGCCTGTGTTATTGTAACTTTCTTCCCGTAATATCCGTTTAAAAGAAGTAAATTTACTACACGAATCACGCTTAAAACATATTTCAAATGAAGCCTATATTATACATTGGACTGGCCGCATCGCTCGCACTGGGAGCGTGTTCCAGTACCTATAAAACGGCTCAGACTCCGGATGATGTATACTATTCTCCGCGTCAGCAGCAGCGTACCTATGCCTCCAACAATGGTTCGAACGGCAACAGCCGCCAGGATGAAAACGATGCAAACTATGTTGAAGGAACACAGGAAGATGGCGGAACCTATGTAACCTACCAGGATGATGACCAGGGTGATTACCAGCGTCGCTTAAACAGATTTGGCAGTGGCAGCAACTATTCCGGTGATTACTGGGATGGTTACAACGCAGCCTCCAACATGTACCTGAGCAGTGGCTTTGGCATGGGATACGGTAGTGGCTTTGGTTTTGGCTACAGCCCGTACAGCAGCTTTTATGGTCCATCCTTCGGTTTGGGTCTTGGATTCGGCTGGGGAATGGGTGGTTACTACAGCCCATGGAGCAGCGGCTTCTATGGCGGATGGGGTTACCCATATGTAGGTAGCTACTGGCCTTCTTACTACTACCCGTACTACGGCGGCTACTATGGCCACGGTGGCTACTACGGTGGTGGCGGTTACTACGGACATTATACTACACGTCCTTCCAACTCCTATGGTTCCGTAAGAGGCGGTAACGAAAGAGTTCGCAGGGCCGATTATACCAACAGTGGCGGCACAGGCGGCGGCGGTTATACCCGTCCTTCCAGAACCGGTACTTTCCAGCCTGCCAATGGCGGTACATCCGGTGGTGAAAGACCACGCCGTGTATTCCAGCAGTCCAGTTCTGAAAGACCAGTAACCAGACCTGCTTATCAGAACAACAGCGGCAACAGCAACAATGGCGGTGGTTATTCCCGTCCGCAGAGAACAGAATACAGCAGACCTGCTCCTACTCCGGCTCCAAGTTACACTCCCCCCAGCTCCGGCGGTGGTCGTGTAGGTGGTGGTAATTCCGGTGGCGGCGGCGGTGGTGGCTACAGCCGTCCATCCAGAGGAGGCCGTTAATTATAAAAATCATTTACAAGATAAGCGTAGCCTAAAAACCTACGCTTATTTTTTATCTCGCACACGTTTTGCCAGTTCAGCACGTTATACTTATCGCAGCAAAACCTTAACAACCGTTAAATAACCTGCTAGCAAATCTCATTTTAAGAATACCGACTATGATTAAAAGACTTTATCCTCTTTTAGGTGGCTTGTTTATTTCTGTAACAGCACTAGGCCAGAGTTCCAACGACGCATTACTTTATTCTCCCCTGCAGCCTCATGGTACAGCCAGAACCCAGGCGCTGGGCGGTGCAGGTGTGGGCCTGGGAGGAGACTATTCATCCGCTCACATTAACCCGGCAGGTATTGCCATCTTTAAGACCGGCGAATTTCATATTTCAGGTGGCGTAGGCATCTCTCAAAATACCTCTAATTACCTCGGTAACGGCCAGCTTGATAATAAAGGAAGCCGCAGCAATTTCCAGTTGCCGTCCATCGGGCTGATCATGGCTACCAACAAGAACAGCGGCAGCAGCACCTGGAACAACATTACCTTTTCACTGGGTTTAGAGCGCCTGGCCAATTATAACAACGAAATTGCCATTGCAGGCCACAATACCAAATCATCTTATTCAGACCGTTTTGTAGATGATATATTCGATGGCAGCACCTCTACACAGGCGCTGGGCACCGATCTTGGATTCAGCACCGGTTTACTGGCTGATTACCAGCCCACCAGTGGTAACAAAGAACCCATGACACTGGCCTCTCCTTCCAGGCAGATCGGAGGACTTACCGAAGGCATTCAGCAAAGAGGTACCCTGAAAACAGAAGGTGGTTTAAATGAATATACTTTTGCTATTGGCGGTAACTACGGCGATCGCCTGTATATCGGCGCCAGCCTGAACCTCCCCAGTATTAATTATAAAGAATCCCTGGCATGGTCGGAAGATGATGCCAGCAGCAACAAAGGCAACAACTTTGGCTACTTCGATTATTACAAGGATCTGAAACGTACCGGTTTAGGTGTTGGTGGTAAAATTGGTATCCTGTATAAGGTTACTGACCACTTCAGACTGGGTGGTACCTTCACTACCCCTACCTGGTATTCTCTTCACGACAGCTACAGTTCTGAATTGTATTCAGATGTGGAAGACGGTCGTGGTGAAGTAGGCTCCACCTCCTTTGATCAAACAGAAGGCTACCCTGTAGAATATGATTACAACTACACCGCGCCTTTACGTGCAGCAGCCGGTGCATCCTATTTCTTCGGTAACCTGCAGGAGCCACAAAGTACACAAGGCTTTATTACTGCCGACTATGAATTTGTGAACACCCCTTCTGGTAAATTCAGAATGAGTGATGACAGAGCCGGAGAAAAAAATCTGAACGATAACATCAGCGCTGTATATAAATCTACTTCCAATATTCGTGTAGGCGCTGAGGTTAAATTTATGGCGATCTATGCGGTGAGGGCAGGTTTTGCTTCCTATGGCAATCCATACAGCGATGATAAATACAATGCAGGCGTAAACGCTTCCCGCAAAGTTTACAGCGGTGGTATTGGCTTCCGTAATAAAGGTCTTTATGCTGATGCTACCTATAGCTATACCCAGGGCAAAGACAGGTACCAGCCTTACACCGTGTATGATGCACAGCTGAGTCCTGCCGCAGCTACACTGGATTATACCAGGAGCAATATTATGCTGACAGTAGGATTCAAATTCTAAACAACATCATCTTATTATAAATAGAAACGCCGGGATGTAATTACATCCCGGCGTTTCTATTTATCAGATACTTCACTCCGCTTTTAAATTCTTCACCGGGTTTTCCAACGCTGCCCGGATAGCCTGAAAACTCACTGTAAGTAAGGTAATGCCAACCATACTGATTCCTACCAGCAGGGACACCCCCGCTCCCATCTCGATGTGGTATGCAAAACTATGCAGCCACCGGTCCATACAATACCATGCCAGCGGTAACCCAATCAGCACGGCGATCAGTACCGACCGCAGGAACTCGCCGGAAAGCATCATCATTACATGTGCGGCGGTAGCGCCCAATACTTTGCGGATACTGATTTCCTTGCGCCGGCTTTCGGCGGTAAAGGCAGCCAGGCCAAACAAACCAAGACAGGATATCACAATAGCGAGTGCGGTAAAATATTTTGATAAGGCGGCCACTCTTTTCTCTGCCGTGTATTGCGCCTGGTAATCTTCGTCGAGGAATTTATAATCGAACGTAAACCCGGGGTTATAATTCTGATAGAAGGCTGCCAGTGCATCCAGCACTGCTTTTGTTTGTCCGCCTTTTACCTTTACCATCACGGTGCTGTTCAGGGAATCCAGCCGGAAAAACAACGGGCTGATGGTCTCGTGCATAGATTGAAAATGAAAGTTCTTCACTACGCCTGCTATCTCCGTTTTCATTCCATTAAATTCGATCACTTTGCCTACAGGGTTATCGATGCCCATTGCCCTGATGGCCGCTTCATTAAAAATAATCCTGGAATCATCTGCACCATAGTCGCGGGAGAAAGAACGGCCGGCGGCCATCTCGATACCTAGCGTTTCTATCATATCATAATTCACCGGAAACGGACGGCACATAATTGTTTCCACGATGCCCCTGCCCTTCCAGGTACATCCTATGGAAGGCGCGCCCAGTACATTTCCCACCATGCCGGAAGCATTTACCACGCCTGGTATCCTTTTCAATGCTGCGAGGAATTCAGGAATATGTTCCGGCACTTTTCCTTCCACATCGAAGTATACAACGTTGTCTTTATCATAACCCGGATTTGTATGCTGTACATAAGCTATTTGCCGGTACACCGTTATCACCGCTACCATAAACAGCACTGAAAGTGTGAACTGGAATACCACAAGACCTTTGCGGGCCAGCAATTGCCCCGGTGATCCAGGCACTTTCCCTTTCAGTACCGGCAGCGGATTGAAACCGGAGAGATACAACGCAGGGTAGCCGCCGGCCAGGATGCCCGTCAGCAGGGCCACAGCAACGATGATACCTATCATCTTGCCATTCAGGGAAAAAGACAATGCCTTGCCGGTGATATGATTGAATTCCGGCAGCAGCAAGGCTACCAGCAGTAACGCGATGCCGAGCGCAAGAATGGTCATCAGCATAGATTCGCCGAGGTATTGCAGTATCAGTGCCAGGCGGTTGGCGCCAATTGTTTTGCGGATCCCCATCTCCTTCATTCTGCCGGAAGCCTGTGCGGTAGAGAGGTTTACAAAATTAATGCAGGCAATTACCAGGATAAAAAGTGCGATGAGGGAGAACAGTTTTACATAGCTGATCCTGCCACCGGCGGCAACGCCGTTTTCATAATTGCCATGCAGGTAATGATCGCTGTAGCGCTGCAGGAACAGGTTGCGGGGTGTGGCGCTGCCTTTGGTGAGGCTGGTCATGAAGTTACTCAGCTTTGCATTAAAGGCGGGGATATCGGCGCCCTCCTTCATTACGAGAAAGGTATTGAACGGTCCTTGCGGGTCTAATGCAGTGATGTTCATAATTTCCCGGAATGCATCGAAAGGCAGCAGGCAATCGAATTGGGTGGAAGCATTGGAAGGGAGTTTGGCCAGCACGCCGGAAACGGTGCTGATCTTTTTGAACCGGTCTACCTGCCAGGTGATTGTTTTTCCAATGGCATCGGTGGTGCCAAATAATGTATGCGCGAGCTGTTCAGATATAACGATGCTGTTTTTATCCTGTAATACCTGCCGGCTGTTTCCCTGCAGCAAGGGATAGGAAAATACCTGGAGGTAATCCTGGCCGGCAAATATGCCAGCCGATTTAGTGCTTTTGTTACCGGTGGTCAGCGCTATTTTAGGAAACCAGGAAGCGGGTGTGCTCACAGTGGCATTTTCCACTTCCGGCATATCTGCTTTCAATGTAGCCGCCAGCAATGCGGGTGTTCCATCAGAAGTGGTGATGCCTTTTTCATGTGGCTGATTTTCCATTACCTGGAAGAGGCGGCGGTCGTTTTTGTGGAAGTGGTCGATGCTCAGTTCGTCGTACACCCACAAACAGATCAGCAACGTACAGGCGAGACCGGTAGACAGTCCAATGAGATTGAGGATAGTAAAACGCTTGTTTTTCAGCAGATGACGCCAGGCTGTTTTCAGGTAATTTTTAAACATAAGCAACATGTTTTTGTGAGGTGTGCGCACACGGAGCAGCTAAGAAAATGCCATGTTATCAGGCTTTTAAATACAAGAGATTTATATATTTTATATTTATGACAAATGTCCGGTTTCAGTACAGTGGTTGTCCGTAATTATTTTTCCGGGAGATGTATACTGGGGTGTTACCGCTGGTGGTAAAATCCTGCGTGGGGCAATTCTCATTTTAGTTGTTGCTGTACATGGGTCATGATATCTGCGGTATCGCGTGGATCAAACCAGGTGAATGCAGGATCTTTTCTGAACCAGGTGAGTTGCCGTTTTGCGTATTGGCGGGTATGTGTTTTAATATCGTCGATGGCCTGATCGAGGGAGATATATCCGTCGAGGAAGCTGAATATTTCCTGGTATCCCACGGTGCGGAGGGCGTTGTGTTCGCGGTAAGGCAGTACGGAGCGGACTTCTTCCACCAGTCCGGCGTGCACCATTGCATCTACGCGGTAATGGATGTTATGATGCAGTTGTTCCTTTGGCAGGGTGATGCCTACTTTAATCACCCGGAAATCGCGGGGGGAGCGGGTAGCGCTGCGGAAGGTGGTAATAGACTGACCGGTGGCGTCGAGTACTTCCAGGGCGCGGATGAGGCGTTGGGGATTTTGTGTTTCCGCGGTAGCGTAAAAGCCGGGATCGCGTTGCTGCAGTTGTTGTTGCAGCCAGGCGAGGCCGTGTTGCGCATACTGTTCATTGAGGCGGGTGCGGATGCCCGGGGCAATAACAGGCATATCGTCGATGCCTTCCGCAAAGGCCCTGATATAAAGACCGGTGCCGCCGCACATCACGGCAACGTCGTTTTTTTCGAAGATTTCGCGGGCGTATCCGAGGGCCAGTTTCTCGTAAACGCCGGCATTTACATCTTCACGGATGCTGTGGGAATTAATGAAATAGTGGGGAACCGCCGACAATTCTTCCGGGGAGGGCTTTGCTGTGCCGATGCTGATTTCGCGGTAGCATTGCCGGGAATCTGCAGAGATCACGGCTGTTTTAAACAGTTGCGCCATTTGAACGGACAAAGCTGTTTTGCCTGAAGCGGTGGGACCTGCGATAATGATGACGGTTTTTTGCATAAGTATTGCACTAAATATTTAGGGATCTGTTTATTTTTTCCGGGAGACGGGCCATTTCAGCTAAGTGGATGAAACGGGTGATCTCTGCAAAAAATAAACAGATCCCTAAAACGACTGACAGTTCTATTTAAAAGTTATTTTCTTCTTCTCCGCCAAATTCTTCTGCACCATCGCCGCCCAGAGCGTCGCTTTCTTCACCTTCTTCGCCGAAGCCATCGGCATCCATACCTTCTTTATTGAGGTCATATTTTTCTTCCATTTCCACGAGTTTATCACCTACCAGGCCTTTGGTGCCATATTGGCTGGGGGCAAGACCTTCTTTGCGCACGCAGGCAGGGTAAACCACTTTGCTGTTTTCGTCTTTGGAAACGCCGATGAGTTCTACGAGGAACGACCAGTTTTTGGCGAAATCGTAGAGATAGATAAATTTCTGATTAGGATCTTTCACTGCGGCAGCAATCATAGTATCCGCCATCAGCAGGGGTTCTGCTTTGCGGGGTTGATTATCTGCTTCCAGGATGATTTCCCGGCCACGTTGCCAGTTATCATTGCTGCGGAAAAAGGTGGCTTTGTGTTTTGAATCAAATTCGAATGCCTGCAAAATTGCTTGGTGAAATAATAAAAACGTCTGATTCGGCTTAATGGCAATGTCTCTGTAGACACTTTCATCTTCTTCCCAGTAAACTCTGAATTTCAAAACCGGCATGACAAAAAGGTTATAAGTTATTTAATGATTAAACACTCCGCAATGAGCGGTTGATCCTGAATGCTAGTGTACTTTATTATGGTATGTAAAATTACCAATTTTATTTAACCGGGCTTAGATTCAATGCGCCGGCTTTTTCCAATAAAAATGCGTATGCCGCCTCGTAAGTATTTGGGATTTCGCCGTCCAGGATCGCTTCCCTGATGGCACTTTTCAGATCACCTACGATCCTGCCTGGTTTCAGCCCAAATGTTTCCATGATCATTTCCCCGGTTATGGGAGGTTGCCAGTTGCGGATCCGGTCGCTCTCTTCCACTTCTTTCAAGCGTCTGCGCACCAGTTCAAAATTTTCGAGGTAGCGTTTAACCTTGGTTTTATTTTTTGAGGTAATATCCGCTTCGCACAGCATCATCAGTCCTTCTATGTCGTCTCCGGCATCGAAGAGTAATCTCCGGATAGCCGAGTCTGTTATGTTTTCTTTGGTGAGGCTGATGGGACGCAGGTGTAGTTCTACCAATTTCTTTACCAATCTCATTTTCTCGCTCAATGGCAGTTTCATTTTGCCAAAGATGCGGGGAACCATTTTGCCGCCCACCGCGTCGTGGCCGTGAAAAGTCCAGCCATGACCTGGTTCAAATTTTTTGGTAGCGGGCTTCCCGATATCGTGTAACAGTGCTGCCCATCGTAGCCAAAGATCTTTTGTATTTTCCGATATATTGTCTACTACCTGCAAGGTATGATAAAAATTATCTTTGTGCCCTTTTCCCTCGTACATCTCCACTCCCACCATATCGATCATTTGGGGGAAAATAATTTTGAGCAGGCCGGATTTATATAAGAGGTCCAGTCCTACAGAGGGTTTTACTGAGAGCATTATTTTATTGAACTCATCGGAGATCCTTTCCTGGGAAATGATCCTGATCCGTTCTGCATTTTCCTGTATTGCCGTGAAGGTGCCTTCCTCGATGGTAAACTGCAGCTGGGAAGCAAACCGGATGCCACGCATCATGCGCAGGGGGTCATCGCTGAAGGTTTGAGCGGGCGCCAGGGGAGTCCGGATAATTTTCTTATCGAGATCGGCGAGGCCGTCGAACGGATCGAGCAGGGAGCCATAGTCGATGTCCCTGAGGCTGATAGCCATTGCGTTGATGGTAAAATCGCGGCGGTTCTGGTCGTCCTGCAGGGTACCTGCAGACACTTCGGGGTTGCGGGATTCTTCGCGGTAGCTTTCTTTGCGGGCGCCAACGAATTCTATTTCCAGGTCATTCAGTTTAACCTGGGCGGTACCATAGGTTTTGAAGAAGTTAACGGGAATGTTGTTGCCTAAGCTTTCTGCGACTTTGTGTGCGAGTGCGATGCCATCGCCTACGCACACAATGTCCATATCTTTTGTTTTCCTTCCCAACAGTTTATCCCGCACAAAGCCCCCGATCAGATAGGCAGGAACGCCCAGTTCATGGGCGGCCAATGCTATCTTTTCCAGCACTTTTCTTTCCTGCAGGGAGCAGGGTATGTCCAACGGCTTGCTGCTGATCATATTTAAATATTCCTGTTAATTTTTATTCCTTTCTCTGAAACCAGGGCGCAAATGTAATAAATAAACGATTTTAATCCCGGATTATCACGATTGAACCGTCTTTGTTTATCCTGATAATCCTGGATGCGGCGCTGGTGGTTTCATCGTTTTGCCGGTACTTTACCACATAATCCACGCCATTCCGGATGTTGGCAGACACTTCGCGGAAGCTGGCCGGCGAGGGTTCCCCGCTGATATTGGCAGAGGTAGAAACCAGTGGCTTACGTAATCTTTTGATCAGGTGGCGGCAAAAAGGATCTTTCACGATGCGGATGGCGATGCTGCCATCTTCGCTGATAACGTTGGGGGCCAGTCCGAGTGCGCCTTCATAAATAACGGTGGTGGGGCGTGTGAAACCGGCGATGATGTCTGCCATATCGGGCCGTGGATTAGCCACATAATGCAGCAGGTCTTTCGCATCAGCCAGTAATATTACCAGGCTTTTGCTTTCGCTCCGTTTTTTGAGGGCATAAATTTTCTGTACGGCCGTTTCATCGGTGGCATCGCAGCCGATGCCCCAGATAGTGTCTGTAGGATAAAGGATAAGTCCGCCGGTACGCAGCACCGGCATGGCCGCACTGATATCATCTTCAAACATTTTATATTTTCTTATTTAGTTGTTTATATACTTTCATCATGGCGGCAGCGCACTTTTCGGGGGTAAAACGTTGTGCATGCTGCCATCCTTTTTCCTGCATCTGCTTTACCAGGGAAGGATTTTCAATTACCTGCCTCATGGCATCCGCAATGGAGCCGGGCTCCCGGGGATCTACGTACAGGGCTGCATCTCCCGCAGTTTCTGCAAAACAGGATCCGTGGGAAGTGATCACCGGTGTACGGCTCCAGAGGGCCTCCAGTATGGGGATCCCGAATCCTTCGAAGAAAGACGGGTAAAGGAGCGCCACCGCGCCCTGGTACAGGAGGGGCAACTCACTGTTCTTAAGCCGTACCTGTTCATTGAGGAAAATCACTTGTTGTGTGAGTCCGTTTGCTGCCAGGTATGCTTTTACTTTCTTTTTATAACCGCTGCCATTGCCCAATACCACCAATGGTAAATCCAGTGTACCTTTTAGTGTATTCATGGCCGTTACAATGCCTAACAGGTTTTTCCGTTCGATCAGCGACCCTACATACAGAAAATATTGCGACGGCAAACGGTACCTGGCGCCCATTGCAGCAATATCATCATCGGGATAAGTAACGGCAAAAGAAGGATCACAGCTTTGGTATACCACATCAATTTTATCGGCCGGGGTATGATAGTAGGTGATCAGGTCCTGCTTTGTCTGCTCGCTGATGGCCACTACCCTGTCGGCCTGATGGCAGGCGTAGCGGGCCTTACGGCGATACGTGATTACATCGATAGGATTGTACTGCTCCGGGTATCTTTCAAAAATAAGATCGTGCATGGTAACTACCGACCTGATACCGCTTTTATGGATACCAAACGGCAATTCATGACTGAGGCCGTGATAAATACCAACCTGGTAACGTAACAGGTCCTTTACCACAAAACGGCTGCGCCAGGCTGATTTAAACCAGCGGTACAGCGGCTTTTCCGGCACCACTACTTTAAGATCCGGCAGGGCACTAAGATCGTACATACCTGTTTGCTTTGGGGCAAACAGGTAATATTCATCTTCCGGAAAATCCTTTGCCAGAGATGATATCAGGGTACGACTATAATTCCCAAGACCAGTGTCGTTCTGGAATGCGCGTTTGGCGTCGAATCCTATTTTCATAAAGTTCTTTCTTCCACAAAAGGCAAAATTACGGATTACAGATGGCGAATTACGTATATCTGATAAGATTTCCGGAAATACCTCTTTGTAATTCGTAATTTTATTTTCTACGTATTATGTTTGCATTAATACAAATAAGCGTCAATCGGCTGTACCGATAAGCGTTTGCGCGGAGTTAAAATTACCTGTGTCTAAATTTGTGCTATACGTAGTAAAAACTAAAATTACATTTAATATTATACGAATATGTAAATAAGTATTTTATGCTAATGAAGGATATTGTGTTCTACGCAGCATACGGAGATGAAAAGAAGAAAGTGGTATTATCAGAACCGAGCGGTGCGGGCGGTCAAATATTCTTAACAATAGATAATTTCCACCGGGGAACTTTCACTGAAATGCGCGGAGAGTGGAGACACTATAGTAACAAATCCGAATTAACAATAGATGATATCCAGATTTTAGTGGAGATGATTAAAAATAAAAAATCCGCCTTGTGAGCGGATTTTAAAAAGGCCGGGGTGAAAGGGGGATTACTGCATAAGCGATCATTTTAAGGCAAGGTCCGGGGGCAGTACGCGGTGTATTTGCGCAGTTATCTATTCTCGGGCCAATCCCAATAATCTGTGCCGGGCAGGCCATCTTCACCTATCTCAACAGAGGATTTATGAGAGACGGACAGCCGGAGCACAACAGGATCCGTGGCATTCATTGTAAAAATCGTTAGTGTTGGTGCCTTATCGCATCCTTCCGTTACAATTGCCGGCAGAATATTGCCGAATGAATGCTGTAGTTCCTTGTCTCGGATGGCATGATAATGTACTATGCTTCCAACAGTTGGTAATTTTACTTCATTCAGGTTTATTATATTTTACTGGTTTAAAATGACTATGCCGACAGGTTGCTGCTGGTGCTTCATACTGGTAGGGTCAGGTTAAGTATAGGTAGTCGGTTTTCTACAGAGGTAATACATTTCTTCAGCTCTTCTGCATATTTTGGGCCTGTTGCATATCCGGCGGCGGCTATTGCATCGGCAAATTTCCTCGGATCGCTGAAGTTAAAGGCAGAAGCATAGCGCTTCTGCTCCTTCAGAAACCGACCATAATCCGTCCATGCTTCTGCAGCAGAATCATATGCACGGAATAGCCGGCGCACCACCCATTTATATCTGGTCTTACCGTCTTTTGTATATGCCGTGATGCTGATAACTTCAGGGAACTTATGCAGCTGTCGGTTATTATCCGGGAAATCTTCTTCGGTTCTTAGCAACTGTGTGCGCCCTTTCCATGCCGGACCAGGTGTCATGCCGGAGGAATTGAATTGTGGCGCATGATCGCCCCAGCCGCTTTCCAGCCCCTTCTGGGCTAACATGAATAATGTCGGTATCCCTGTATCACGCCAGCATGTAATGGCGGCAGGGAAATTTAATTTTATGAAAATGCTGATCTTATCGTTTGCGTTCATATAAATACTTTAATCAGTTTAAAAAGACCCCATACTCCGGGAATGGTCAGAATGCCAAATAGGTAGCAATACCAGTTTTGCCGGTTATTGGCTGTTTTCTGGCCGGCTATCTGCGCTTTGAGGGTTTGGTTGTCCTGAGACAATTCAGCGATTTTCCTGTTGGCGGCATTGAGTTTGGCGTTATCCAGTACAGGGTATGGAGCCGGCACCGTATCCGGCCAGCATGGTTTATACCATGATCGCAGGCTCTTAATTTTGGCAGACAAGCTATCTACCTGTCGCGCATATCCGGTTACCAGGTCAGCACATGCCCGGGAAATACTGTCCGCTGCGCGGGCACTGTCCATCTTAAACCGGGCGGTCAAATCATCGCCGGTCCAGATTAAACTATCCAGGGCGGTTAAGTAATTGGTATTATTCGCTGGGCGATATTCGGGGATAGGACCTGAGACCACCGGATAATATGTCCCGCAGAAATCGGCGAATTTTTCCGGGTGATCCGTAGCATAGTGCCTCGCGCCGCGCTCCGTGATGCATCCGGTTAGTACAATAAGAAATATCAGCAACCATCTCATCGTATCCGTTTTATTTCAGTGTGAGAATAAATCGTATCCAGCCCCGTTACGGTCACCCATGTATCCCACCGGAAAATTCTACCATCAGGGCGTTTATCAAGATCACTGTATTGCACAAACATCACCGGTCGCCGGCACAGGCTATCTATTTCCACAAGTGTAGCGTAAGCAAAGCTGTCGGCTTTCTGTTGGATAATAGCCTTTAAGGAGGAATCGGGCAAAGATTGCTGAGTTCCCGAGTAGTAATTGCCGGCTGATCCGGCAAATATAAATGGCGACAACACGAGCGCCACGAATGCTTTTTTCATAGCTGGCTGTTTTTTATGCTATCAATTTTGGGCTGGATGATACGCCTATCGGCATCTTCAATAGCCCGATCCATCAAGCGCTGAATCATTATACTGTCGGCTTTCCTCTTTATATCTGAATCCATTACTTTATCCATCAACCTTCCTTTATAGCAATCTTTTAAATCCTTCTGCATGGCCTTGCGCTCCTGCTCTGAAAGCTTAAGGAAGTAAAGAAGGACACCAATAATGCCACCCCATATGTATTTTTTCCATGCTTGTGGGATCTTAAACACCCGAAATTCTCTTTCCACCGATAATAATTAAGGCTATAAGAAATAGGAGTACATACTCATTTACCTGGTAGCTCTTCGGATCGAAAAACAATTCATCGAGCAGGTTATTCATGGCGCACAATACGCCGCATAGGATGATCTTTTTATGAAACACTGGATATTTAACCGGTAAATAGTCCGCTACCCAGTGCATCATTATGGCCAGGGCTAAACCCTGATAGAAGGCACCCTTCCATAAAAGCGGCCACACCGTAAATGTTACGATGTACATGAACAATGCAGCAGCTTTTATGATGGCGCGATCAATCATCTGTCGCCGGGTCTGGGGCCAATCAAATTGTCGTCCTTTTTAACCTTATTTGCATCACCGGCTACTCTGCCCAATACCGCGATAGCGGCAGCGATAGCAATGCTTATCCAGTTTGTTTCACCTGCTTTCTGCATTTCCTGAACAACCAATAGGCCGGCCACAATATACCCGGCTATTGAAGTGAGTGAAGATTTACCAAAAATTGTCTGAATGAATTTCATAGTTAAAAATTAAAAGGTGGTTAAAGCCGACCGCTTCCAACCGGCTGCGGTCTTTATATAAATGTAATTCGCGTCCCAACTGACATCTCCGGTATTCCCATTGGCGTCAGCGGAAGAAGTTGGCGTATACGATGTACGTAGTCGTAGCTGATTGTAACCAGTTGAACTACTGAAGTCTCCCCTGGCTGTAGGTGCATTATTCCCTACCCCTAAATTCCCTGCCCCCGTTAATCGCATCAATTCATCCGTATCTACTGTGTAGTCAACGGCTGTTGTCTGCTTGAAGAGCCATCTAAAAACAGGCGAAGCGGTAGGGGCACTACTTATTGCATAGTTGTATGACCCATTCGTTTCCGTGTTGAAGCCGGCGCGGTAATTAGAACTTATCAAATTGCTCCGTATACTGCTTGTATATGGTGAGGCATTCCAAATTCCGCTACCGGAAATACGAAAGCTTTCCGCCTTATCTGTGGCTGTCTGGTTGCTCACATATGCAGTGGACCCAGATAAAACAAAGGAGGCCGTGGTCAATCCCTTTATATCGCCAGAAGCGCCGCGGACCAAAATAGTATCTGAAGTAGAGCCGATAACAGGAGATGTGGCAATAGTAACAGCGCCGGTATTTTTTAACGTAAGAATATTTGCGATGTTAGTACTGTCTGTGTTCATTTTCTGAAAAGACAAATCGCCCGTTTCAGATACTATCCTATAATCTTTGTTCGACAGAGAAGTATTTTTGAATCTAAAAAAAGGAGCAGCGCTATTAACTGTAAAGCTATGATTGCTCTGAACCGGCCCCGTAAAGCTGGCAAAAGCATCGCGTGTACGAATAGAGAATAGGTTCATATTGTCTCTGGACCTGTCCACGAAAAAAGTGGAATCATTAAACAATAATCGAAGCAACGGGGCGGTGTTATCCGTTTCAGAGAAAGTAATTTGGGGCGCCGTGCCGGTCACTGTTACGATGCCGGAAGAGGTTATACTGCCAGCTGTCACCGCGCCTGATACTGCTAAGGGGACGGTTGGATTTGTAACCCCGATACCAACATTTCCGGCTATATACGAAACAGTATTCCCTGGCGAATAAATCGCCCACTTATTAATACCTTTTGTCTGCGGCCTTATGTACACTCCAAATTGGTTTGTTGTAGGGCCACTCCCTACTATATCCTCAACCATCAGGCTGACGCCATTTGTTAACACTCCAGTTCCTGTATGTTGCAGCAAAGCTTGCAGGGCATAAAAATCAGTGATATTACCCGACCCGGAAAATGTTGGACGTGATTGAACTCCATATAGGTGCGACCAATTTTTGCTACCGCCAAAAACAGTTGCGATATCCATTACCGCAAAAGCACTACCCCCAGATGTTGATGCCGATTGTGTAACATAACTATAATCACCTATACTGTGATACCCTGAGTCTACTACCATAGTATCTGTTATCATTAATTTGGCAGACCTGGTTGTAAATGGTTTGCTACCAATAATGTATTCCTTCAGGCCATGAAACTCTGGCCGAGGCGATGGTGAGTAGCGAATATCTGAAATCCCGATTGCGCTGTCGGTCTTGAATATTGCAAGGTATTGGGCTTGCCCTGTATCAAGTTTTGCACGGTATTTAAGGCTATCCACTAATCCGGTGGGTACCGGGAACTCTCCACCGGTGGTATAGCGTCCATAGAATATGCCGGTTGAAGGATCATAGCGGAGGGAATCGAGGGCCGTTATGCCCGATGGGGTATTTAAGAAAAGCTTTCCCGTAGCATCTACTGATAAATATTTAGATGCGTTGGTATTCGCCAATGGCGGTAGTTGGGCAAATAAATTATTAAAAACCGCGTATGGACTGCCAGATGTAGTACTAAGTATTGTACTACCTGGCGAAACTTCTGCATACGCAGATCCAGTAGATCCGGTTAAGGTTAAGAAGTCTTTCCCAGAAGAAAAGTAATTATTCAACGAAGAATCATTAAGTTGAAACGAACCCTGTTTTAGCATACCTACTGGAACACCTTTTGCATAAAATCTAAACTCACCCTGTTTTCCATTTGGCACATATATGTATCCAGATTCAGTACTGTCAAGTTCGGTGAACCCTATTTCTTGCTTATCGTTGGATAATCTGAACAACGGCGCCGCCTTTACAGTTCCGTTTAGAGAGAAAGCGTACCCCTTAGTTTTGATGTCTGTGTTGTGATTTAGCGAATCGCCCAGTTGGAAGGTATTACCGGCCAGGTGAACACCGTTATTACCGAAATAGATATTTCCAGCGCCACCTACGATACTGCCCCAATAATTACCGTTCCAAAACCGTATAGGTGGGGTCGCAGGATGCCCTACAGTGTCCTGTGGAAGTATGACTAAGGCGCCAACACGATAAGGGGCAAAGCCTGTGGTATCTCGCACTGGAATGTAAAGCCCGTTATCGAATAAGACACTTCCCGGATAGATATAATCACCGTAAACAGGTTGCGGATCCTGCGCCTTCACGAGGAAAGGCAGTAACAGGATTACTAAAAAACTAATTAACTTCTTCATTGTTATATTGTTACACTGTTATCATTTCTTGATATAATACAAATAAGGTCTGTCCTTTAAACATCCCTTTCGGAATATTCACCTGGCTTGTATTCGGATTCCAGGTGTATTCTGTTTGCTTTAACGGCTTGGTCTCCAGCTCAATCTGAAGTATGTTTTTACCAGTAAGTGGATTTCCGTTAATATCTGCCAGAGTAATGAGCGTTTCACCATTTACACCAGCAGTATAGTACGTCTCACTCGTTTTTTGGTACATAGAACTTGTAGGATTAGTCGGCACGTATGGATCTGACGGATTTTGATTAGGATTAGTATTCCCGTTAGGATTCTGATCGACTATTGCCAGTACGTTACCATTGTTACCGAAATTCGTTGCATATTTAATTCCTGAAAGGGTGAATCGCTGGTAAACATTTACATCAGTTACCAATTCATCGTTGTAAGTAAATTTTTGACCAGATAACGGTGTGTCATTTGCACTATCTACCCCACTATCCTGGAGAACTTTATACAGGAGATCCAGAGAGCCATAGCAATTCAAGCAAACATCCAGTAAGCTCTGACCATATACCGCAGTGAATGTTTTTATCGCCATTTAGTCTTTTGTTGCGTTTGGATTAATAGTCAACTGTCCATCGTTTCCGATCTGAACAGAAGGATTTGTAACTGTATACCCGTCTGATACCAGGTTCAGTTTAATTGCCCGCTGCAATTGTTGCTGTTGGCCGGCAGAATTCAAATAGCTAAACACACCCACACCATCAGGTGGGTTTTCTTTCCACCAGCCTGGAAAAGCGTTAATGGTATCCATGATGTGCTGTTCGTCACTTTCACTTATTAGAAAATCACCATCCCTTATTTGTAGGTCATTCTGCATAAGTGCTATGTCGTAATTAACTGCCATGTACTATTTTTTCATTTTCAATTTCAGACTGTTGTGTGGGTGTCAGAGTGCCAGTAACTGGTGTTGATGTTGTGCCCGAACTGCTACTTCCTGTAGTAACTCCGGTATGAACATGCGAATTGAATGTATTAATCAGTGTGTTCACCTTTTCTTCCAGCGCATTTAATTTCTGGGTAAGTGTGATCACTTTGACTAACCCGGCAAAACTGCCATCATTAAGGGTAATTTTATCCGGTTCCACATCGATGATCGAATCACCCACAACGGTATACATCCGGTCCAATTCACTATACATTGCTACATATGGCTGAACATATTTGCTTAAAACCACAATGACAGTGCTACCCACCTTAGGTACGCAAAGCATCCCATCATCGACTTCGGCCATGAGCTGAACTTCCAAAACATCGGCAACTGCATTTCCAGAAGTATTACTACAGGTGCAAACTCTGCTATCTACATCAACCGAATCCACATTGCACACCAATAGTGAAACCTGATCGTTCAAATCGGTACCAGTTAACTGTCGCAAAGCGTTTCTGATTGCTGCGTTACTCATATAACATTACCTTTTGCATCCAAACGAGCTATTTGATAGTCAAGGGAAATAACCTGACGCAAACCATTCATACCGTTGGAGTATGTTACCGCCTTTACTTTATACCGGCCATTGCGTTCCGGTAACACATTATCTATAATATCTACATTATCACCCTGCCGGACATATGGAATACCGAATGTGGTAAATTTGCCTTTAAAGCCGGTATAGTAGAATTTCTGTAATTCCTTCTTCGCTAAATCAATTAATTCAGCAGAAGATGCCACATTCCAGAAATATAGCGTCCTACGTTCTCCGGCAGTATTTGGCGCGAAATCGGCTTTTTCACCTGCGGGTTTTACCTTACCAATAAACTCACCGTTTTGTTGAGTGACCAAAACTTCCAGCCTCTCTTTCTTTGTTTTAGGCTTACCTGCTTTTGTCGTGACCTGCAACTCGCGCTTATTCACTGAATAGGCGATAGCGGAAAGCTGAACATCATCCTTCCGTTTGTAATCCAATTCATCGGAAATGATGTTCTCCTGAAATTTGAATATCTTTCTGCCACTGGCGAGGGCATCGCTTTCCAAATATACCTGGGCGCCACTGCGTAGTTCATTGCCGCGGAAATAACTCTCGAAGTGATAGTCCTTCCTGAGCCTGGCAAGTACTTCGCAAACTGTCTCATTCTGAGTGCGGAAAGCGCCGAAGGTCGTTTTCGTCAATGCGTTAACTGTAAAGTCAGTGCCGGTCAATAAATCCCGAAGGATATCTTCTAAAGTCGCAGTAGCTGGGTACGTTTTGTTGGGCGCGATAAGCTGTTTTAGTTTCCACATATTATCTTCACACTCCAATACAATCGGCAATTTGCTGGTGACTTGCGAAATATATCCCGTGAACAGTACACTGGTCCTCAATACCTCATTACCCGATTTTTCATAGTACCTATACCCGCCTTCAATTGTTACTTTATCCCCTTTGAGGAAAAGCGGCACACCGGTAGAAAATCCCCCTATGTTCACATTCGGTCCGTTCAGAGAAAGTAATGCCCCATCACCGTTTCGCACATAGACGTTCTTTGGAAGGGTAATCTTTGCCTTGTTAGTAAGATCGGCCCAACTATCAGATGCTTCGTATTCTGCTACGAAATCATAGCGAATTACGGATCTTCGGTTAGGAAAACTAGCCGTTGGCTGCTGCTGAAAAGTGATATTTGTGACTACTCTATACATTACTGATCTGTAGTTCTACTGGCGTGTCTGATATAGCATTAATCGTAAATATCTGTTGACTGTATCCACCTGGCTCCTGCGCAGTGTTGAAGTCAACAATAACAACATCGTAGATATCCAGGTGCTGCAGGTAAGTGCTGGTAACCCGAATAGGTACTGGCGCGTCTACCATTCTTTTTAATGCGATCACATCATCTGCTGGGTAATGACCGTTCTGTCCAGTGATAATGCCGTTAATGCTGATTTGATAGTCCCCTTTGCCGATGTATTCCTTTACTGTTCCGTCTCTACCCTGTATGGCTGTTGCCACAATGTTTTTAGGTAGTGATACAGCTAAAAGAACCGTGGTGAGCTTTACTGAAGGAACTATGATACGCTGAGTACTATTAAGATCATAGGCCACACTTTCAAAAGTCAAATCCGTCAACACCGGAGTGCCCAGGGATGATTGATAGAGTGCCGCATCCTGATAAGTAGTTTGGTCTATCTTGCCTGCGTAATTATTAGGCAAAGCCTTCATAACCCGCACATTTTGCAGATTATATGTCCGTATCAATTGCGATGCTATAGTTGCTGAAGTTGCCATTATTGCCCTGCTACAATTTGTGAATCATTAACTGCGCTCAGAAGCGCTTGAGTTACCAACTCTTTAATTTTTGCTGTTCCCTCAGTGATATTTGTGGTTTTTATCTGGAAATCTTTTATCAGATTATCAATTTTTATGTTGATGGTATATGATTTGGTACCGGACACTTTTGACGTACCAGTATCAGCTCCAGGGGTAACAGTATTAGTGCCTGGCTTACTGCCCCCTGCCGGCGTAACTGTCTTGGGTGTACCGGTCTTACCTTCAGCAGGGTTATCTTTAGCGAAATCCGCCAGACCTTCATCCCAACCTTTCTTCGCCGCTTTACCGAGGCGTTTTGCCGAGTTGAAAACAGCGTCTACCCCCTGCTGCCCACCCAACATATACTCATCCCAGTTGAAAGTGAAGAGCCCGTGAAGTTGGTGATATAAACCGGTGAAGATATCGGTTACTATAGATGCAAACTCTTTCAGCACGGCCCAAGCAGCCCAAACGGCGGCCCGGAATTTTGAAAAATGGTTGTACGCATAGATAACGGCAGCAGTAACCGCCGCTATTGCGGTAATTACAAATCCAATCGGATTGGCCGCAAAAGCGGCATTAAGCAGTATCTGCATACCGGTCCACGCTTTTGTCGCAGCTGACGCAGTTAGCATGCCATCACCCAACAGCGTAATGCTTGCGTATTGAATTGTCTCCCATAAAACCGATGCTTTGGTAACAATGAGCGCTCCGAGCATTATTCCTTTATATGTAAGCCAGGCAGCGCCGGCGATACCTAATGCAGTAGCTACATCTCTGATCAATCTTTTATGCTCCATCAACCAGCCCCAAACATCTTTCAATCCCTCTACAAATCCTTTAAGTCGATCAATTCCTGCCTTAATTGCCGGCTCCATATCATTAAATATGGTCTGCTTCAACTCAATGAAGGAGTTGTGCATATCCGTCATTTTAGCGACTGTCGATTGTACAGCTGTGGGAATTGCTCCGCCGAACTTATCCTGTAAGGCTTGGGCAAACTTTGGTAAGAAATCATTAGCCAGGACATTTCCTGCTTCCACCTGCTTCGTGAACTGGGCAGTAGTCATGCCCATAGCTTTAGCCGCTAACTGGAAAGCGCCCGGTAAGGCGTTACCCAGCTGTAGCTTTAATTCCTGACTCTGGACTGTGCCCTTTGAAACCATTTGATTCAAGGCCATGAATACCTGGTTAGCTTGTGCACCAGATAGATGCATGGCAGTTACCCCGGTTGTTACACCTTCAAATATTTTCCGGGCCTTTTCTCCTTGAAGAGCGGATCCCATAAGCGCCGCGTTCATAGATGAAAACCCTTCTGTTGTCTCCATGACAGGCAACTTATAATCATGAATCATTCTTTGTAGGAACGCATGATTTTCCGCTGCATCAGCGGCATTTAAGGAAGTGTAGTTTATTACATTGTTAAGGGTTTCCAGTTTACTACCGGTATCAATTACGTCCATCGCAAAATTTTTGATCTCGTTAAGACCAAATGCGATACCGATACCCGCACCAACTTTCATAATGCTTGATTGCAGATCCGACATAGTACCCTCCAGGTTCTTAGCGGTGCCATCTATGCTTTTAAGCTGATTTGAGATCAGATCACGGAGCGATAATGTATATACTACGGATTCGTTCACTGGTTATTCCATTTGTCCGGTTTTCTTCAAAACGTATTTGAGCATTCCCCAAAAGCGATAGATATCGTCCTCCGAAAGTGTCTCAGGGTCAATGTGTAGGTAGTAGAGGATATAAGAGCAGATCTTTCCGTATTCAGAGCTACCATCTGTTATGGTATACTCATCTATTTTTTTTTGAAAGTGTTCACGGCAAACTTTACGAGACCTTGTGCAGCCATAGCAGCGCCAAGATTATAAGTATCATTTTCCGGTAACTCACTCATGATTCTCGGATCGCTCGCTTCAGCGATGATGGTTAATTCAAGCAAATCCTGAGCGGCTGAAACCATCATACCAGCCATTGCTTTATCCAGAATACGGGTTTTAGCAAGTCTGTTCGGCTCTTTCAGATAACCGATAACCTGTTCTTCCGTCTCCGGGATTTCAAAAACGATGGGAGTTACTTTACCTCCAAATTTCTTTTCCAGCTCCGAGGCTTTTTCCTGGATCTGTTCATTTGACAGCTTGGTTGTTTCCTTTTTCATCTTACAGGTGGTCTATTTTGCCGATAATAAGCGGCAGGGTTACGATAAGTTTGGTATCATTTTGAGCAGCTTCCACGCCTTCTTCAAGGAATTCGCAGGAACGCAGAATATCACGTGAAGTACTTGCCAGGTTATTACCAAAGAGTACAGGAATGTCGAACATTCCGATTTGCAAAGGGTCGCGATTAGGTGCTGCTGCAATGATTCTACGCAGTTCATCCTGGTAGATATCGATGCTACCCTCCGGTTCAATCTGACCATAGCCACGGGAGATTGGCTGATTGCCATACCCGTAGTTATTCGTTTTGTTTTGTTTATTCTTATAGCTGATTTTGGTAATACCTATCACCGGCACTCCGAAAAGCACCAGTTTGATATCCGCCCAGGAGTAGTTTACTCCGTTAATGAGTGCAACGGCCATGATTAAGAAATTGAGACGTTAAATCCAATGTTTACCTGGATGTTCCGCGCTGTTCCAATTGGTACCAAGCTGACAGAAATAACCAGTAAACCGGTCTGCAGAATGTTTTGTGTCGGGTTAACTACTACCTGTTCAGCGCTTAACTCGCCATCACGGACCATTTGCGCCAAATTCCTTTCAGCTTCTGTTTCCAGGTAGGTAACAACTGTATCAGCGAGTGTGCCATCTGCATTCAGTGTAATTGGTCCATTAAGGACTGGTACGAGAGAGGTGTAGACTCCCCTGGTCGCTTTCTGAATAGTTCGGTTATCGGTGATGTACGCATAATCAGATGCCACAGAGATGGCGGAGCTATTCTCGTTGAAGAATGATCCCGCTGTTCCCACAAACTTGCGCAGGAAAATATAGCGTTTGTCCTGAAGCGCAGATAACAGGTTATCGGTGATAGATGCGTCACTGAACAGTTTACCGTTGGCAAAAGCCAATGTATCGCACTCAGTACCATCACTGATGTTGAACTTCTGCACCCATGCAATGCTTTCACTTACTTTCGCTAAGGCTACGGCGCCAAGTGCAGCGCCTAAAGTTGTGATAGATTTGCCGTAGGCGGCGTACAACTGTGCGCCTAATGCTGCGCCATCCTGGGATATTACTGCACTACACAAATTGGCTGTCAGTACTGAGAGATCCGCAATTGTGGAGATATCTGTAACCGCGGATATATCGGCAGCGTAAAGCGCTATGATCTCCTTGTGCTGGCCTACCAGTGTATTGCAAACTCCGTGAATGGCAGTAATGTCGGCAGCGCTGAAAGCAGCGCCGTCTTTGTATATTCCAACCTGCCTGATCAACCCATTTGCATAATTCTGCAATGTGATGATCTCTGAAAATGTATAAGGATTCGGCACGGCAAAAAAGCCGACGAATAAATTACCTTGCGGCTGTATACGGAAATACTCAGCAATATGGTAGTGCCATACTGCCTGCAAAGATGCAACCCCGCCGGTAAACTGAGTTAAAGTACCTGCAATTGTACCAACAATGGTAACAGTAACCGGAGTTCCGGTATTTAGGAACACGCCTAAGCCTTTGCGGGCTTTAATCGTTACGGTAGCGGAGGAAACAGTAGCCGTATATCCATGTGTCGCGGTACCGGCGTTAATAACAGCAGCAATTGCAGTAGCCACATCAGCGACAGCGGCATCCGCGACTACTTTAGTATAAGTGCCCAGGTTAACAACTTTGCCGCCCGGCTCAGTTACCGTGATAGTGAGTGTATTGCCAGTGGTACCAACGGCAGTAACCAGATAAGTTGCTGTTGCCTGGGTTTCATCACTGTAATTAGCGAGAATACCGGCGTTTTCAGCGTCTTGTACGCTGAAAAATTGTTTTATCCTGTTGCTCGTACTGAATCCAGACGGCAAAGTGGCGGTATAGAACACCAGCCCAGATATGTAATCCTGACCGGCTAAAGGTCTACCCAAGCCACCCTGACCTAAAACGAAACGTACATTATTAAGCGCCATGTAAGTTTATTTTACGGGGATCTGAATCGTGTCGCCCACTTTCAGCCCTTGTTTTTCAAAATCAGGATTGTTGATGAAATCCTCTTCAGTGAGAACATAATCTTCCGTCTCATCACCGGCCGAATCGGTTTCACCAATCACATCTGCGGCTGAGTATTCAACAAAACCTGGTACCTCCTGAAGATGGTATTCGCCGGCCTTGTTGATGTAGATTTTCTCTACATACTCGTGAGTAAGCAGAAATGCGATAGCCTTTTCAAAGTTTTTCGCTTCCTGCACTTTTGGGGTTTCGTTCTTCGCACTGTTCTTTTTTTCTTTTGCCATGGTTATGCAGTTAATGCACGGCCCATTTCAACCCAGGCAGTGCCGTTAAAGATGAATTCTATGTAGCCCTCTTTACTGATGGCTAATGTTAACGTTCCTGCGGATGAAAACCCGGTGCCGAATGTTGCTACTCGGCTTGTAGCGTCTGCTTTTAGCAGAATGCGCATCTTATCGCCTATAAAAGGCAATGTCGTATCCGCGGTAAAGGTCACCGCTCCAGTGAGAGTAGCAGGAACCACAAGGGTATCCTGCTGAGAAGCGGTAATTTTGATGCTTGCGGCATATGCAGGGGCTTTATAGTCCTGCGTAACGGTCCTGAAGGTATTATCCTGGTTAGGACCGGGAGTGAATCTTGGATTATTAGGCATGTGCTATAAAGTTTAAAGCGTGATTGTGGTGTAGAGGACTACAAAATCAGGGAAACCAAACTGGGTATCCATTTTGAACAGTCCTTTGATAAAGTACAGCTCACTGTTTGCCTGCAGGCGAGCCAGTTGCAAACCGTCCTGATCTTCGGTACTGTTGACGCCCAACCAGGGGTTAGAATCCAGATCCGGACTGGAAACACAAATAACGATTGTGTTATCAGGCATACCGGCTAAAGGCACCACATCATAGCCTTTGTATCTGTTGATACCTTTTTCGGTAGTATCATTGTTCTTAAAGGTTTGAGTGGTCAGCGCTTCTTCATAGATCTGTTGAGTGGCGTAGCTGATATGAAACTTCAGCCCCTTAGCACCGTATTTATACAGAATCGCCTGCGGAACAGCTTTATAGGCTCTTCCCATTGCGTCCAGTATGTTTTCCTGACCGCCACCGGCAGTGCCGGATACGAGCGTTGCAGGAGAAGAAACCTTAACAGTCTCAGAAGCCTGTAACAGCTTTACGATAAGACCATCGAAGTATAAATACTGCACATCGGTAGCCGCTTGTCCTTTTGTGGTAGGATCTACTGCTAAGCCTTCAGGGTCGAACATGATCCGACTTTTCCAGGTTGCGTTTTCGAAGAACTCGTTCAAACGCTTCATCGTCTGTAACACTGTGAAATCCTCTGCGGTAGGAGGAAGCTCACGATCCAGCAGTTTTGGCTCCAGGTTTACGGCTTGCCAATGCTGTTCGTAGTCACGGGGGTTAAACTCCAGGTAAAGCATCATATCCCGTGGAATCAGCACTTTGCCGTCAACGTTGATGTTACCTTTACTGGAGGGGGTTGCAGCGCGTTTCTGCATAAAGCCAGAAACCTCAATGCGAGGAATAGTGTACTGTTTCTTAATCCCGTCATGTACGTGGATACAACCTTTTTGTACGGTATCCATCTCAATAACCGGACGGGTAATGAAATAACTGGCAGCTTCGCCAGCATAGGTGGTGTCTTGGATTACAAGTGCTTCAGCCATTGTTCACTGTTATTTTAAGCGGTTTGAAATCTGTGACATAGCCAGAGCGACGCCACCTTTCATTTCAATATTTTCTTTTGGTTCACGGTTAACGACTTCAAACTTGGAAGCCGTTTTGTTTACCGGTAAACTTTCAAGACGGTTTTTAACTTTGTCAAAGTCTGTTACGGCATCCTCGGTCCACTCCGCGATAATTTTCGCTTCGTTTTTGATTTTGCCGGCTTTAACAGAAGTGTCGATGAGGTTTTTAGCCTTTTCCAGTTTGGCTTTATTTTCCACTTCGATTTTCTCCTTGTTAGAAGCGTCCAGGTCGTTTTTCATCTTATCGTAGTCTTCCTGGAGTTGTTTTGATTTGTTCTGAGCTTCTTCCAGGTCGTTTTTCAGCTTATCCAGCGCCTCTTTGGAAGAGTTTTGCAGGGCAGCGAGATCGCTTTCAGCTTTAGTGGCGCGATTTGTAACAGCGTCAATTGCAGTTACGATACTGTCCTCATTAGCTTCTGCGTTAAGCCCCAGTTTGTTAGTAACCTTCAGCATTTTTGTACTATTTAAGGTGATAAGTTTGTTCACTATTTTGTTGGCCTCTTTCCAGTAGTTAGCAGGAGTGTTCAGGCCGGAGAGACGTTTTTTATTGAGGTCGATACTTTTTTCCACTATATCGCATAACCCGAGAGAGTAGGCTTCATCCGCAGAAATAAAAGTGGTTCGGTTCATCATGCGTGAAGTAGCTTCTTCATCCATACCACTCCGGCCACAAATCATTTTAACCAGAGAACCTTTCATGGCATCAATCAGTTTGGTATTGTCGCTGCCGGAAGGGTTGTGATACATCTGAACAGAATAATCGGCCATGATACGATTACGTCCTGCCTGGAAAATAACCGCCGCAATGCTTGCCGCCATACCAACACAATAGGTATCTACTTTTGTATTGCTTTTCAGGATGGCATTATAGATAGCGTAGCCCTCCATTACATTACCACCGGTGCTGTTGATCCAAACCTGTATGCGCTTTTTACCCATGCCATCAAGGGTTAACAGCTCCTGTTGAAACAGGTCGCCCCGGATACCTTCACCGTCTTCATCATCTGTACCGATATGACGGTTAATGAGCATTATGGGCTCATCAGATTCAATGTTCACTGTGTAATAAAAAGGCATGGTGTGAAATTAAAAAGCCCCCGATGGTCGGAGGCTGAGATAGGCTATCTATTTGGAGTTAATTACTGATTACGGGAAACCGGAATACGGTATTGTTGTAGATGCTTATATTGGGTCTTTAAAATACAATTATGCCCAAATACACACTGCTATCATTTAAACGCATACCCAGTAAAGTAGAGGGAGGCGGCGTATTAGATCATAACACCTGGGAACTGTCTTTTCTTGTTGAGAAATACTTTGGTTTATATTGCCGCTTCCGGACTGTAAAGGTTTACAGTCATTCCCACTATGCTACTGACTACATTGAAGATAAGTGGCGGAAACATATTCTACAGCCTTTTCCGGACTTGCGGGTAATTGATGAAATTACATGTTACTATTAGTATGTATTTTTTGACTGTAATTTTGATATCTGCTCCTTCGGCATTGAATCAAAAAAAGACCGAACCATTATTTTAATGGCCTGGCTGCATGGCATTTCGTTCAGTTCTGCGTACTGGGTTACGAGCTGCCGATATTTCGGCGGCAAAGATGCTTTTACCTGGTTTTTCCAACCCTCTTTTTTCTTTTCGGCCATGTGCTATAGTTATGCTACCCGTTGAACCCAGAGTACAGACCTGTAGGGGTTCATGATACTGTATACTTCTCCGCCGCCAGTTATTCCTGTTTCCCCTGCCTCAATAGCGACATAATCCGGGGTGCCTGAGCTATCTGCATTTGCTTGTAGCTTTGGGATGTTAAGTGTATGGCTATGGGGGGCCATTTCTTCAATAGTGTTTTGGTGTGTTTTACTTCCTCCCACATTATTAAATGGTGCATTAAAATCAGGATCAGCAGGAGTCCACCCAACTGGAATACGCCCCCGCATATCAATGGTATTGCCTAAACCGTTCATATCATGCCAGCCAATAGTGTATGGATGAATACCGGCTCCATTAGCATCAAAATACTTACTGTAAAGATCCCCCGCGGGCCATTTCCACATCGTAATCTGTCCGATGCTGCCCTGCAGCCTTTTTGTAATATCAATCCAGTCCAGGTAATTAGCTGCTCCTGACCCGCTTAAACCGGCCTGAATAACACACTTACGAATCTGGTGAACATTCCTATCGATACCGTCAGTAAACTGCACCGGGTCGGCAGTTACATCAGAGAAAAACGATAGCCCGATAGTATTGCCTGGTGGGTTGGGTACGATACCTACGGCGACATTGGCGCCACTCACAGAAAATACTGCGGCATCTACCAGGTACATTTCGCCGTTGTAGAAAACGGAGCCGGCAGAAATGTTATAGTTATTGCCACTACCAGAATTAACACAACCATTCAGCACATACATCTTTGTTGGGTCATATGCAGATCCTGCCAGTGCTTTACCGAGTGCTGATAATGCTTCCTGATAAGCCAACTGTATATGAACCAGCGAACCGGCCTTTAATGGTAATCCAACAGTTCCGCTCACGGCGGATGTATCTAATTTTCTCATTGTTAATATGTTATAACGTTGTAAAGTATTCCAGCTATGATATACTGATCGGCATAATTCCGGATGATCTTTTCGCAGTTAAGCGGATCCGGATCCAGCGAGTTAAACAGTGCTACCGGTACGTGTATAGTCAAGTTTGCAAACGGACTGAAAACGTATTGGTTAATAATAAACTGCGATGAGTTGTTACTATAAACAACTGATGATATATTCTCAATCCCGCCAACAGTAAAAACACTATACGGTTTTGCTGTCACTGTGGTGTATATATCACTTACATTGGGAGGCTGCCGGAAAACACTGCCGAAGTATTTATTAATGGCATACTCAAAAATCAGTTTATTACCGGTATACAGCACTCGTTCAAACACACCGATAAAGTTTTCCTGTACAACCATCCAGGAGGTTTGTACAATAGGTTCGTCCGTATTTCCGTCGATAAGGCTCTCGTATACCTTCTGCTTATACTGCACCCTGTCATACTTATTGTAAGACGTACCATTAACCCAGGCTATGGCAGTAGATCCGGTGCGGTAACTCCCCATCCATAAATCACGTAGCCACTGTATCGGTACCACCAGGGCTTTCAACCATGCAACAAATAGCCGGTAGCGCTTATCAGGCGGTGATGCCTGCACAACAATCTTGTTAAAATCTACATCGTATATACTCATTACTCAGGTATGAATTGTAAAGTATCTGTCGGTGTATTACCTGCAGTCGTTTCCGGTATCATGTACCCGCTAACCGTTGGCCACAGCCGGGAAATCACCTGGTTATTGAGCACCAGATAAGTACCGGCGCCGAAAGCTGTGTTATAAGCTCTAGCAGATACATTTTGCAACAACACGTCCGTAACACCCACAACACTACGGATAGCAAACTCCAAACTGCTGATGCGCATTTGCCCGTTAAATGGCAGCTGCGCAAAGAAAGCGTTAATGGCCTGCAGCACATTGGCGCTGATCACATCACTGTATTGCCCGTTGTAGAACACCTGGCCCTGGATGTAAAGCAGATCTGGATCAGTACTGATCACGTTATATGATATACCATCAGCACCTATCAGATTAACGTAACTCTGGACCGCATTCAGCTGAGAACTATCCAACGCCTGTGGCGGATCGCCTTTTGCCACTTTCACGATAACATTGTTGGCGATATTGGTAGTGACGCTGCATCTGGTGATTATCCGTAAGGAAGGGTCGATCACTGGATATGTGGGCGCCAGGTTAACCAACTGGATGATTTGAGGTACATCAGTACTGTATTGAAACTGAAATACCCGGTCCTGTATCCATGCAGCGCTTGCCGGCGCTCCTTTTGCTACAGTACTTTCTACCTGAGCGTTGAAAATGTCCATAAGCTGTTCCAACATACTGATAGCAACACTCGTTATGTAAGCCCATAATCGGTAGATCGCCCTGCGGCTGGTAGAGGTGAGACCCGGTGACAAATCCGGGTCGGCTGCCACCTGGTCGAGTATTTGCTGTTCTATTTGTGCTATCTTTCTTGCCATTATTGTGGTATGTATGGTTTATATCCTGGATGAGGGTAAAGGATGTTGTTCTCTACACCGGGAATATTGTCAACGACGTTCAACTGAATTTGCAAACCGGTTGGCGGATCTTTCGTAATGAGTTTTCCGCTATCCGGATCCAGCGGAGAGCCTTTTGTATCTATGAAGTTGACCGCGAAATCCACCGTGTAGTGATAAATGTTGTCGTGTTCATAGTCTTGTTCTTCTAAAATCTTTGTCATTGGCCCGCATCCAGTGGGTTTAAATAACTGCAGCTTCTCAATAACCGCGTCGCGTATATCGAATACTACGAGATCCTGTTCAAAGGTGCCGTCCTGCGCATCATAGTATTCATGCGCTATGTGGATACGGAAAATAAGATCCGCAGAAGAGACTCCCAGCGCCAGAGTATCCCATAAAAGCCCTTGCAAGGTTTCTACGAATGCCGCGGGCTTCGGAAAGTTGTACTGTTCTCCGCTCTTCTCATAATCTATCTGGTTATTCCAAACACGGATAAACTGAAGAGCGGGAATCTCTTTAAGCGCATTTAGTATATCCAGTATCGGTTGTTTAATCCCTGCCACGGCTATTATTTAAAGTTCTGATCGGTGTTCTTTTTAATTAATGCTTTGGTGATGCGGTCTACTTCACGATTCCATCCTATAAACTGGCGTTTTGGCATTTTACCGCCGTTACCCATTATCCCACCATCGTTATGTATGGCTGCGTATGGCTGTTTCATCTGAAACCGAACACCCTTAGATGTTGTTACTTTGATGCTATTATTCAAATCCCGGCGAAGCGCTCCAGAACCTACCAGGATCTTCCGTTTCCGCCGGCTTAGTCCTTTTCTTTTGGGGTATTTCCATTCTGGTGTTCCTTTTATCCGGCGTTTAACCTCCTTCCACGGCTTATTCCCCCAAGCTTGCTTATCAAAAGACCGCATGAAGTAGTTCTTTTGCGCAACAGCTATTTCCCGAACTAGTTTAAGTTCGTTACGCTTAAAGTTGCTAAGCACCACATCAAAGCCAAACTTACTCTTTGCCATTATGCCATTATGCCATTACCGGTTTATGAAATTCACAGATAAGCGGCTCCCACTGGAAAGGTGATCCCCTTCTTACCGGGATGTGGTCCATTGTCAATTCCTCTTCATCCTTTAATACCTGTTTATTTTTACTGGTGAGCATAAGCACCTCGACCCCTTTACGGAAAAGATCGTAGTAAGCAGGTCGTAAGATGATCGCTTTTAAGGGGTTTTGCCGCTTACGGTGATACCCCACTGCCTGGGCTACCAGATCAATGGCGTTATTGTATGTTCGGTTATAATCACTGAAATTAAAAGGCTGATTCATTGTTCACTGTTACTTTATGGGTAAATCAAAATTTCTCCGGGCGAAGGCCAAATCTCTTTTAGGCATTTCGGTAAAGTATGGGTGCTCTTTGGTGAAGATCTCACCACTGATACCGACATTATTCTGAAAATATCCTGGCATCTGTTCATCCACTATAACCATAAGGCGTTCAACCTTTGCTTTACTGGTGGATCTGGTGCTCTTACTTTCCTGAATCAACGTACACCGGCAGCGCCAATGGTTAGTCGGCGATTTGGTCCGCCAAACCGGATGATTAACCGGCAAACACAAACCGTTCAATGCTCTACAGATATCCGATGTAACTTCATCCATCACAGCAGAATACCGCAACTTTGGATAGATGTCCACATCTGCTTCAATTTGTTTCCAACGCTTAGCATTCTGCGCTTGCGCCATAATCGTTTCATGTTCAGATTCGGCCCATACCTGGTGCTTCTCATAAATCGGAAGCGCCTTTTCAGCATACTCTTTGTATGTCTTTGTACCTCGTCTCGCCGCTTGTAATTCCCTGGTGAGCTGATAGGTTTTAGCCCCGGAAAACGCCTGAACATTAACAGATAGCTCACCATAAAACTCCTTCTGGCCTGCTTTGCTGCCGAATCCCTGGCTAAGCGTTTTAGTAAAATCCTTTACCGTTGACCGGTAATACTTAATAGGGAGATTTCGGGTGTTGATATCACCAGAATACACACCTTTAAGCATCTTATTTACCGCTGCCGGAGTCATTTACCGTATAACTTTTTTACTTTATTCTGAATGTTCTTCACGCTTTTTACTACTTCCTTTTCATCTTCTTCGGGGATTTCTTCACCTTCGGGGTCAACTTCCTCCACTTCTTCAGTTTCAATACCGGTACGTTCCTGGAAATAGTCAGCTGACATTTTCAACCCGCCATTCTTCATAGTTTGGGCGATCTGAGCAGTAACCAGGTTACTTTTATCCTGCCGTTCCCGGAAAGCTTCTTCTTCCTGATCGTTCTTATACCGGAATTTGTAATCCTCCGGAATATTCATCAATCCCAGGTTGCGCAGTTTCGGGAAAAGTTGTTTATTGATCACCGGAAGCATAAAACGGGCGTCTTTCACCTGCTTATCCCGTAACGCTTGTGCAACCGGACTGTTATCATCACCTTGACCGGCGCCCAGTTTACCTGGCGTACTGTCCATAGCATCGGCATGACCCAGTATGATTTTGGATACTTTAGCCTCACAGCGTTTCTCCAAATTATCGTAACCCTGATAGCCGGTACCGCCCAGTTTCGTTTCCAAAAATTCTATTTCGTCCATTGGATCGATGATAGCGTAGCCGGCGGATCCCATGCTCTGGATAGCCCGTTCAAGTTCTGCCCGTTCTGTTTCAGTGGTCTTTGTGGTCTTACCAACACGGTAAGGCATTGCATACAGTTCTACGAAATCACCGTTAAAGCCGAGGGTGTTGCGCAGGAAGATTTCGTATAAAGCGATCTGGTACAGAAGACCATATCCGCTGGGGCTAACTCCTGAATCGCTTTGAGTGTTTACGAAAACGTGCCAGTCGCTTTGCGGTTCTTCACGCCAATCTTTACCGGATGTGGCGTAAATAAAGCTGCCTACCTGGTGACGATCTGGGGATATGAACCAACGTGGCACCATAGAAACATCCTGTATCTGATTGCCGACAATATCACCCAATGAAATAAGACTGTATCCAAAGAATTTCGCATCCAGTGCGTATTCCTGAAAATCGTAAAACCAAGACTGTTCCTCCAGCTCCTGAGTAAGTACAGCACTTTCCACGCCTTTGCTGTCACATATCTTAAAATCCCGCAGTAGGGTTAAATCCTTCCGGCGCTCCATGAGTGAGAACACATGACCGTTGAGGATCGTATCAATGAAGATGCGCTGCATCTTTACCCGAAATGGGTAGTAGGCTTTCTCCGCTTCCCGGATAGCTTCCCGCCACATGCTTACATCAGTACGCAGACGTTGCAGCTGTACCGGACTGATGTAGTTAGCCAGGTTCTGCGTAACCCCCTGCTTCGTGTTATTAAAGTTGGAAGCACTGCCGGGAAGCGACTGCGTGTTGAAACCGAAGTTCTTAACCTTATGTATGCGACTGCGTTTACTCATTTATTTTTCGGTATTAACCGTTTTAAGTATTTAAATAAAGCTGCGGCATTGTTCATTACCGTTTCAATAATCTGTTTACCCAATTCATCCACCGCAGCATTCAAGGCTAAACGTTTTGACATATGGGCTCGGTAATCATCCGCACTGCTACATAGGCGCTTTATACCTTCTAAGTCATTCCTTTGAACTAATCGAGCAATTAAGTAGTCAGTTTCAGATAGAGGTATACCGGTTGCTGTGGACACGTCTGTTGAGATCTTATTAATCGCAGTTAACTGTTCTTCAGACAAGCCCATAAATGGTAGAATACCCCGGTAGGCCGGATCACCCCCTGGTTTACTGTCTCCGCAAAGAGCTTTTAGCGCTTCAATATCCTTAACTGGCATACTCAATAACTGTTTATGTTTTTAATTGGTCCGCCCCATCTCACACGGCCGCCCTGTCTGGGTTGCTTCATCGGCACTACTGGTGTAACCTCCCCCTTTGCACATTTCTTCAACCAGTCGATAGCATCGTCATATCGTTTAACCCGCAGCTCCGGAATATTCCGGGGAGCGATCCGGCTATGCACATGATACAGCGCTATGTCAACCATGTAGGTAACAAGCTGCTGACTACGTGTATCACCGGCAGCCCAATACTGTGATACGGCGAGCTGGCCGGCCGGAACAGAATACGGAACACCGACACCCCAATATTGGGCGCCGTTGTTCACGTTATCTGGGTATACATTGAGGAATGGTAAATTCTCATAATCTCTGAATTGCAGTGCCGCTTCCTGGCTCATTGGTTGAGTGGCGATCAGGTTAGTGTAAACCCGGTTCTGATAAAACACCTTATCCCCGACTACATACTGCTGGTATAAACTGAATGGTGGGAATGGGTACACTGCATAATACATAGCACCGGTGTTGCCCAACTCGTGCCAGCTTGCCGGATTAAACGTGCCGGTTGTTGCAGCAATACACTGATAAGCTTTGCCGTTGTTCGTTACACAGTCGCCAATGTTGTAGTTGGTAGCTGGTGCGTATACCGGATAATCCAAAACAACACGGGCGCCGGCTTTATAATTCACCGATATCGGATTATAGGATAGTACGTTCTGTAACTCAGTTGATAGGTCGTATTTCTGAACCAGGTAACTGGACGCTTCCTCAATAGCAGTACTTACTGCACTATCGAGGATAGACGGATCTGAGCTGATCACCTGATTAAGGTTTTCAACCTGGATCTGCTTTTTAAAGTCTGCGTTAGTTAAGTAGTTCATTAATAACTGTTTTTGCTTGTATTCTTACCAGTGGTAACTTTCGTTTCAACACCGCCTTTCTGGTACCTAGTAAATTCTCCGGCGAAGGCGTAGCAGAAGAAGTAGTCATTTGCATCTGAAGTATGGCCGTACTTTTCATACGGTACCCCGGTTTGCGGGTGCTTCTCTTTGGTTTTTGCTTTCGTTCCGTCTGCTGCCTCTTTCAGGTACATATAGTCTGAAATAGTCTTTGTACAGTTGTTACCTATTGTGAATAACAGACCATCGTACCTGAAAGCGAAAACAGTGTTTATAAAATTGCCGCGCATCACAACCGGAGGCGCAGCGGTTAATACTCGTTGTGTCGGTCGATACCTGGCCAGGGTGCGCAGGATGATAACATAATCATTCTGCCCTTTTTCGGACCTGGTATCCTCTTTCTTACCATTCGGATCACCGTAGATGAATAAGCCGGCAGAATGGGCCGGAAAACGCCGTATGAACTCCCTGCACACATTCTCTGTACGGTTGTTCGGTGTTTCGAGACATATTTCATCAATTTGCCTGGCATGTTTACCGTCTATCTGCCAGATACAACAGGTCATGTACGGATTCACGTTAAAGTCAAACGTGATATGTAGCGCCTGCTCCGGCCGGTAAATCGTATCCGCCGTATCCCTGGCTCGGTCAAAGAGCTTGTAAAAGTTGCCACCTGTCTGTTTTCGTGTCCATAATCCTTTCGCATAAACCGAATACAGATAAGGGTTTGTCGTTTTGTACCCCTCAATCTGGGCTTTCACCTGGTCAGGTAACCACCGGTTATCCTGGTAAACAGAGTGATGAACAGTAACAGAGTATTCGATCTGCCGGTGTTCCACTTCAATGGTCGTGGTGGTTCTGAACGATAGTTCGTCGTGATCTTTGAAAAACCGTTTCCAAAACCAGTTCTCGGTAAAGTCGCCCTCTATCTCCGGGTTGATACTGAAGAATTCCTGAAGGCAATCCGCCCGATCCGACCGTATAGTGAGCGAGATAGTTGCGAAATCTTCTTCATCCGGAATATCTTCTTCATACCACACACACGTCGGATCCTTTATCGATTTAAGGCTGGCCGGATCATCACCGCCGCGGGCAATAAACCGGTTACCGTTCCTACAGATGATCGCCAAAGGGCTTGTCCTGAATACAAAGAGCTGCTGTAATCCGAGTGTTATAATCGTCTGCTTAATGTTCTCATAGCTACTTTCCTGTATGGTGTTGTACTTTTTGCGGTACAGTATGCACTTAAAGTATTTATGAGTTAAGCATTGAAAAACAAGTATTTTAGCAATGAAATCCGATTTGGAAGAACCACGGCTACCGTAAAGGATTATAAACCGGTCAACGCACTTTACTAAACCGACGAACTTCTCATTGATGATCCTTCGCCACTTTGGCCATACTACCTTTATCATTCGTCATCATCTTCACTGGTTTCCACCACGATGGTTGTTTGTTCGATTTCCTTCTTATCCACCAGGCCCAAATCACGGGAGATCAGATTTTGTTGGAAGATGCCAACCGCAGCACCTTCAAACTTCTGATTGTAAATCATATCCTCTATGCATGTAAGCACCTCCAAAAAATCCACGGCTTCTTTATCACCTTTATCGCTTTTAGCCGTGCAAGTTTTTCGGAATTCGTTCCACCATCCCCGCGAGGCCCTTGCATAAAGACAAAACCCCGCAACGGTATACGCGCGGGGCAATTCTCTTATAACCCGTTTGCCGGCACCGCCGACATAATCTTCTTTAAGTATTGGTGTTGTATCGCAGTAGTGAAAATATTCAGTGGCTGTATCCAATAGCAGTACAGGCGAGGCAAATATCTTGTCGCGACCATGTTTTGACCTTAACTTCCAAAGTTGATTATTCTGTTGAAACTTCTTTCTTGCCACTGGACTTCCGATTTTCTACATGAATAGAATGCGTGTAGCCCTTCGGATGCATGGTTTTACGGGGAGAGAGTATAAGGTTAACCCAGCCGTTCTTTGATGGCAAAGCCTGTAGCTGTTGGATGAACTCATCCAAACTGATGCCCAGTAAGATTTCGCCTTTTGACTGTTTTACGTTTATACCTGTAATCATGTTTGCCGTGGTATTACACTGGCTTAAATCGGAAATAAGAATCGGAAGCCGTTACAAATTTATCAAAATATATTCGATTTCACCAAATTTAATTTCAGCTGTAATCCTTTGCTGTAAAGGATTTTGTGATGTTTAATTGTTGTATTTATGTTGTACAATTGTTGTTTACCACAACCGTCTTCATGCCGTTTACCAGACGCTTTTTAATTTCTTGAATTGCCCTTTGAGAATCCTCTCTGTTGCAAAGGCATATTTCCTGTACACCACTCATGGGTAGTGCGAAATTCTCATGTCTAAAGTCCAGACTTATGGGTTTCGCATAAAAGGCTGTTAGGTATTCGTTTATCTGGTCCACCGCCGGTAAACCTATTTCGATGATTCGATCTGTGCGCCCTTCGCGAAGTAAAGCAGCGTCCAGGTGATCCAAATGGTTTGTGGTGATGCAGGTAATCAGCCCATGCCTGTAAAAAACTCCATCAATGCAATTAAGGAGGCACGAAAAAGTAACACGGTGCTCGCTGTTTTCCCTGCGCTTAAATGCTGCGTCGATGTCTTCCAGAACCAATACACTGTTTTGAGGTATGCCGCTGAATAGTTGCTGAAGTGCATTATCGTTTTTTATGGAACTGATGTTCAGGGAATAGAGATTTCGCCCTGTAAACATCGCAATTGCTTTTGCTAAACTGGTTTTACCGGTTCCGGGAGGGCCGTGAAATAGAAAAGTTCGTTTGTATGGTATTCCCAAATTGTCGTACCATGCTTGCGACACCTTGAATTGTTCCAAATCGGCTTTCAGAACGTGTCTAATCTCCGGATCGATAATCACTTTATCCAAATCCTTCACTACCATGCTCCCATTCATCCGCCACTCGCCGTAATCAAGCCCGGAATATATTCGCACAGCATTGTCCTGCATAGCTGCCCAATATTCTTTTACGATATCCTGCAGAAGCTGTTCAACAGTAGCCCGACAGTTAAAACCAGATATTGTGTAGGTATAACCCATCAAGCTGCTAAATGTCTGTGCATGTCCGAGTTCTATAGCCGATTTTGATATGATTAATATTTTACCTTTAATTTTGATAACAAAGTGGTTGGGAGCTTGCCGATAGGTTACCGGAGGTGGTGTTTTAACATCATGTGTACCTGGATAAGTACACATGAAGGAAATATAAGCCTGTACATCTCTGTACTGACGTACGTAGTTCTTAGCCAGCCATTTTTCGAAAATGTCATACAGGTCATCGTATTGGAAGATAGTCACCTTGTACATAACTTTCATTGCGATTTTCCGCTGACAGAAAGTCAATAACTGCTTAGGCAAATCTTTTGCTGTATAAAGAAAACTGCCGAATACGGCCATCAGTGCCGTTGTACTTAACACTGGGTTTTGCAATACTTCTTTAAGTTGGAATACCAGATCCATGTTTATGCGGTTTTTAGTTGAGGTAAATATTTGTTGATACGTGCTTTAATCGCCAGCATTAAAGCATCTTGATTTGCATTCTTGCCATTGAGAGAAGCTACCATGTCTTCGTGAATTGTGCCTTTCACGATAAACCGGGTATTGATTACCGATTTGGTTTGGCCCTGCCGGTCCAGACGTTTAAGCGCCTGCAGATACAGCTCCAAACTCCATAGAGGACCAAACCAGGTAGAATGGTGTCCACCGGATTGCAGGTTCAACCCGTGGCCGGCACTGGCCGGATGAAGTAAAAACACCTCAATCTTACCGGCGTTCCAGTCTTCAATGTCCTGTTGGTTTCTCAGTTCCCGGAAGTTGTAACCCTTCAGTTTACGTTTAATCCGGTCCAAATCTGATTTATACCAGTAGAATAACAACATTGGCTGACCATTGACAGCTTCCAAAGTCTCTTCCAGAGCTTCCAACATCGCTGTATGAACTTCGTGATACGGACCTTTGCTTCCCTCTTCACCGTATACAGCGCCGTTGGCGAACTGCCAGAGTTTACCGGATAACGCTGCGGCGTTTACTGCAGAGATGTTTTCCACATCCTCCATAGCTAGTACCTGTTTCCGTTCAAAATCCTGGTACTGTTTCAACACATTTGGCGGCAGAACAATTTCGATATCCCGGTCAATACGTGGCGGAAGCTCCAGGTAATCTTCAGCTTTCATGCTGATACAGATATCGCCGATCTTCTCGTAAATCTCTTCCTTGTAAATATCATCACCCAGTAAGCCGGTATCATCCTTCTTTTCCTTGTACTCATACACCACATGGCCGTTCCGCTTTCCGGGGTTCAGGTATTTATCCCGGTAGCCGGTAATGGTTTTGCCCAGGCGCTCGCCCTGATCAAGCAGGTATATCTGCGGCCAGAGATTTACTAGGTCACCGGGGGTACCGGTAAGACCTACTACCCGGTTAATACGTGGCCGAATTGTCCGGAGAGCCTTAAACCGCGCTGATTTTGAATCTTTGAAACTGGACAGTTCATCTATCACCAGCATATCAAACGGGAAGGACCCGCCCAGGTGAGAGATAAGCCAAACCACATTTTCCCTGTTGATGATGTAGATGTCGGCTTTCTGCAGGAGCGCTTTTTTACGTTGAGTTTCCGTTCCGAGGATTTTAGCCAGTTTCAGATGTCGCAGGTGATCCCACTTTTCAATTTCAGCACTCCAGGTATGTTCCGCCACATGCTTTGGCGCTATCACCAGTACTTTGCTGATCTCAAAGCTGTCGTATATCAGCAGGTCAATGGCAGTCAAGGTGCTTACTGTTTTACCCAGCCCCATATCAAGGAATAAACCGGCAGCGGGGTTATCGATGATATGCTTTGATGAAAAACCCTGATAGTTATGTGGTTTGTAAATCATTTTCCAGTTCGTTTAAAAATTCGTTGAGCTTTTCTACAGTATCGATCACGGTAACAATGAAACCTAAAGACCGTAACCAGGGAATGACTATTTTCTGTCGGGGCTTCAGTGGTTTACCAGTAGATTTGATCTCTGCAAACCTGATCCTGCCCCCTGGTAGTAGTATCATCCGGTCCGGCATTCCTGTGAAGCTGATGCACCAGAACTTAAACGCTTTGCCTTTCAGCTTTTTCACTTTGTCGGTTAGTTTCCTTTCCAGGTATTTTTCACTTTCGGTGTTTGTCATTGATTCAAGTTTTAATTAGGTGACTACACGAAAACACGGACTACACGAAATTCTTACGCGGGCCAGAATGTGCGTTTAGAGCGTTGCGGGTATATATTTTATCTCTAATTATCATTTTTATGCTTTTAGTACTTTTCGTGTAGTCGGTGTAGTCATTTAGATGTAATTAATCGCTGTCGCACTATTAGCCGACTACACTATTATTTTTTCGTGTAGTCGTTCGTGTAGTCCGTGTTGACGTCTGTACACCTGCCCCCGTTTTTCGTGTAGTCGTTTCCAACACGTTTGTACCCCCTTTGTGTACCATAATTACCGAATCGTAAAGGACTTTTGGAGTTATCCGCCCATCCTGGCATTGTCCGCATAATATCATGCAGTTCTTTAGTGTTAAACTTGTTCAGATCTTTATGCTGCCCGTTCAGAACTTCACACCATATCTCCGCTATGCAGACCTTCGTCCGTGGTTTTGCGCCTATCGGAAGGGTGATATCATCGCCGGCGATAAACGCCCTGCGTTCGTAGATATTCATATCATCCCAGTTATCCGGCAGTAACATATCGAGGTACCTGGCGATCATACCGGTACGCTCGTCCACCTCACTGTGGCCCTCCTGTACCTGTGCGGCCAATGCTTCCAGTTCAGGGGTCAGGTAAAGCGGTTCCCCGGCTTTATACAGTTCCACAGCTTCAGCCCAAATCTGAGCCCGTTCGTACCTCCCGGCTTCTGTGTCTTTGGCCATATCTATGAATACGTCTTTGGTAGGAGGTTGCATGTGTACCGGTATAGGCCAGAACCGGCGGTTACCGGATGAATCCCGGAGGAAATCCGGTTTATTGGTGGATGCAAAGAATACACACTGCCGTGGGAAATCTTCCATACGCCGGCCGTAAGCCACCCGGTACCGGTCTACTCGCTTTGTGATAAAGTGCTTGATCGTTTCTACATCGGCTTTTTTCAGCCCCGCGAGTTCGCCCATTTCCACCAGCCAGACACCCTGCAGCTGTTCATAGGCTTCTTTACCTTGAATAGTAGAGAAGCTGTCAGAGAACCAATCACCACCCAGGGCGTCGATCAGGCTACTTTTCTTCTTACCCTGTTCGCCAACCATCACAACAACGTAGTCGAATTTGCAACCGGGCCGGAAGATTCGGGTAACAGCGGCGGTTAAACTCTTCCGGGTGAACGCCCTGGTGAGTTCCGTATCTTCGGCGCCCAGGTAATCAATAAACACCGTTTCCAATCTGGGGATACCATCCCAGGTAAGACTGTTCAGATAATCCTGCACCGGGTGGAAAGCATTGTTGCGCATGCTGATATCCATAGCGTCTTTGACCTTCTGCGCCGAGTGGATGGTGTATGTTTTCTCCAGATAATGCCGGATGCTGGCGTCGTCGGCATCGGTCAGATTTCTGGTTTCTTTGGTAACATGGCGCCACGGCAGATGTTTTAGGGCTACTTCCCGTTTATCGAAATTGTTATACGCCAACCGGTTTTTAAGATTCGGATCTTTGGCAAGGATGGTGACAACGTTATCAATGGTACCCAGTAGATTGCCTTTCCGGTCGTATTCCAGATCTTCCAGCCAGTTATTGTTTTCCAGTTCCTCGGCCGGTTCATCCAGCGGGATACCGTCGAATTCATGTTTTGCATCCTGGAGCCGTTCTGTACCGAGCAACCGCCGCACGGTTACATCTTTACTAGCTAAATCCACCATTGCTGTATACGACGGTAACCGGTTCGGCGCTGTACCCTCTTTGGCATCTTCGTCCTGTAGGCCATATAGATGCAGGCGTACCAGGTCAAAGGCGTTACACAGCTTTCCGCTGGTTGGATCTGTGCCGTGGTGGCTATAGGCGTATTTATCCTCGTAGGTGACCAGGCCGGCAGACGTACTGCCGTGAACATACGTATACCGGTCCTCGATATCACATACTTCGTAAACCTCACTGAGGTATTTCTCTATCACCTGGCTGATAGTGTATGTCCGGCAGAAGGCGCCGATTAAACCCGGCTTTTCCAGTGGATCGCCTTGTTTCTTTATATCCCGCTGCACACTGTCTTTATCCCGGCTTCCCATCGGCCATTCGCTGCTATCCCACCAGTTACGGTATGAGCTGAGTACCTCATCAGCGGATAACCACGGACCATCCTGGTATTGGAACTCAAACACACCGTCTTTACTGGTTGATGGCCAGTACATCAGTCTACTGGGTTGGTACCCGGTATGGTCGAACATCTCAATATCCAGATTACCGGCTATACGGCGGCCTATGGCGATGTATTCATCCGGTGCAACCTCTCTATCCAGCGGGATGATCAGACGTAAACGTGGGGCTTCTGGAGTGTGTTTATGCGTAGAATACATCGCAGCGGCACAGTCGTATAGCATCGTGAAGTCCTCCCACACTGACTGACTGGCGAAGTCCAGATCCAGAGTAACCAACTGCCGGTGCAGGACGCTGCCTTTCAACCGGCGACCGCCGTTCAGGTATCCGCCTACGAAGCCGCCGATATCCTTTATCTCATCCTGGCGCTCACGTTTGGCGGCCATGTACGTTTTGTGCGTCTCAGCGGTATGGTGGGTAACACTGATCTTATTGAGGAACTCCGACCATTGTATCTGTCTGTTCTTCCAGTTCTTTGCATCCCGGTGGCCGCCGAGGGCTATATCGAATGTACCGTTGTGGTGTATCTGTATCATCTTATCCGACGTTTATTCGGTCGTAAACAATAAATTCTGTTGATCCGGTGAACCCTTTACTGAGATTTAAAACGCAGGTCTGAATACGGGCATACTGGAACGTTTTTCGCGGCAACGCGGTGATTGATTTAAGACCATAATCTTTGAGGAAACGTAGTCTTACATCCGAATCACTGATGGTAAACCAGGGCATAAGTGCAATGACTGTATCGCTCATCTCCATACATTCAGTAAGAATTTTATAACCTAACCGCATACCATGCTTGCTGTAATCCTCTTTAGCGTTATCCAGAACCGCGTATTTCGCAGCGAATGGCGGGTTCATTACCACACAATCGTAACGCTGCGGTATATGCAAAAAAAAAGTCCTCCGGTGCAGTGATATTATATGCTGTATCTCCCAATAAGTTGTACCACTCTAAAGCGCTCACTATATTTCCTAATCCCGGTGTTGGTTCCAGTATTGTTTTCACGCCAGCAGGCACAAGAGAGGCCATATAATCGGCTATGTTTGCCGGCGTTTGGAAATCCAGTCCTTTTTGTAGATTGTTCATTTTACCATTCTTAAAGGTGAAGGCTGTTGCAGAGCGATGCGCTCGTCTTCCAGAACCATTTTACAAGCTTCGGTGTATACCTCGCAAATCCTTTCAACTGAGGTACCTAATGCGGCGGCTACCTGCCTGGGTGTCTGGTGATCTACTTCCACCATATCCCACACCATCTGCATACTGTCGCGTTTGAACTTATACATGAGGATATCATTTAAGATCAAGTAGGAAATCTGATATTTCCTTTTCTAGTTTTGTGTAAATGATCGGGCGTACTTTCTTGAGGAGTGTTACTGCCTTCTTCAGCTGTACTTCTCTATTAGCTGCATGAACATACCCCATATCAAAACAGAACACCGCCACTGTAGTACACCCTTTAGTCGGATCAATTCCATAGGTTTCCCTAATAGCTTCAACACAAATTTTTTCCATTTCTTCGCGGGATGGTTTACTCATAAAATCGGATTATAGTGTTTACATAATTCAATCACTGCCTGACACTGTTCTACGCCGAACATACCGATATGCGTATACCGTGGATCAATGCCCATAGCACCGGATAGCCATTTATAAATTTCTGTGCGGGCAATGTATTTCGGCGTTCCGGCGGCTTCTTGTGCTTTCCAAATTGGATCGAAGGCATCGTGTGCCATGCGTTTCCATAACCGGAGTTCAGCGTTTGCCAACCTGCCGAGTGCCCGGGTACTACTTTTATGGGTGCCAACCCAGGCATCACAGTTGAAGCAGACATACACCATGCCGTAGCTACGGACTTTATACACCCGGATACTATCCACGTATTTCGTCGGGCACCCACAGTACGGGCACATGTTGCCAGACATGATGGCGTCGCGGTTAGCGTCTGTTATCTGTATTTCCGGCATGAGTTCTATATTTTTCACTGCATGCAATTGCGCAGAGAAGCGCCACCGCATAAACAGTTAAGTAGAAAGAAATGAGTAGCTGGGCCATGTATAGGCTATTTATATGGCTTTACGAATTGGGATACTATCTGATCAATTGATTTACCGTTAATATTAGCTTGAACGATAACATGATCACGGATAACATCAAAGTTCAGTTTAGACTGATTGTTAGACTTTTCTGAAACGGTAATACTACCATCTGTATAGATACGATAGAGTGAGTCTTTGTAACTTGATCAGCAATAGTGCATTGCGTCTCTTGTATTTTGGACTCTACATCTTTCTTTTGTTTGATCAGTCGAAGTAGTTTTTTATAATTCGCTGATTTTTTTATGTCAGCAGTAACCTTTACGGCAGTTTCGTTTGCTGATTTATTCGCTTCAGCAATAATCTGTCGGGCTATTGCGCCCGCGGTAGTTGCGTTAATTACGTTTTTCATGTTTAATCTTTTTTGTAGTAAAGAGTTTCGTAGCTTTCTGCCTTCAGATGCAGACCGGGCGCCCAGCTGATAGGCTCACCCATTATCCGGTTTACTTCTTCGGTGCTTCCCCAACCATCTGGTACTTCCAGCACTACTTCATCATGCACATGCATAACAATGCGATATCCCGCGGCATTCAGGCGCAACATAGCGTCGGCCAGCACGTCGCGGGCAACAGCCTGTACGATGTTTTCCACCAATTTTCCGCCGTAGGTATCTGTGCGTACCCATTGGCCTTTCTCCAGGTTCATGTACGAGAGTGATTCACCGCCGAATTTATTGGGGCGAAGGAGCGGTTCGTAATAAGCCAGACGCCGGCCACTGGGTAACTGTATAAAGAAAATACCTCTCTCAAGAAACATGTAGGTACCAAAGGACAACTGTATACGTTGGCCTGTGTTCATGGCCCTTACCGCAGCATCATTTACGTCATACCAGTATTTCACAATGGCGGGATTGGCATTACGCCACATTTTCACCAGCTTCGGCAATTCTTCCTCAAGGAGGCCCATTAACAAAGCCCCCATAGTGATCAGTGCATTAGGGCCGCCCTGATATCCTAAAGCGAGTTCTGATACTTTCCCTTTCTGGCGCAGGTCTGAGCCTTTGGTAATACTTTCAATCGGAACTTTGAACATCTGTGCAGCTGATGCTTCGTAGATTTTACCATGAGTATTGAAGACATCGAGTCTCCATTTTTCTCCGGCGAGCCAGGCAATCACTCGCGCTTCAATAGCGGAGAAGTCCGCTGGCAGGAGACGATGCCCGCGTTTTGCAACAAAAGCCGTGCGTATAAGCTGCGAGAGTGTGTCAGGAACATTACCGAAAAGCAATTCCATCCAATCCAGATCACCGGCTAGAACCGTGTTACGAGCGAGATCCAGATCTGCCATTTCATTACGAGGCAGGTTTTGCACCTGAACCAATCTGCCGGCCCAGCGTCCGGTACGGTTGGCTCCATAATACTGCAGCAATCCACGAACCCGGTGATCAGCGCAAACTGCATCATTCATGGTGATGTATTTGCTAACGGAGGTTTTTCCCATTTCCTGCCGGATTTCTAGGATGCGTTTAACACTTCCTGCATCGGATACGGAATCCGCTGATTCCATAAGTCCGGGAATCGTTTTCTTTGTAAGGCTGGTAACCTCTTCCCCTATAGCATTACCGAGCCACTGTTTCAGCTGAGCTCCACTGTTTGGGTTATTCAGTTCAGTGATCTCCACCGCTTCGGCGGTCAGTTTTTCCCGGTAGGCCGAATCAAATTTGATAGCATTCTCGACCAGTTCACAATCAATCATGACGCCACCATCGTTTATAAGCTGATCCAGATCCCATACCCTTTTTTCCTTCAGGTGCATAGGGAAACTGGAAATATTACGACGAATTGCTTGTTCTACATCCACATCTTTAGCGCAATACCCAACAAAAGCGCTCCACTTTTCCGGATCGTGCTCCGGTAGGTTGCGTGTACGTCCTCCGTTAGTTTTCGTGGCTTTGCACGGAGTGCAGAAATATTTAATAAGCGCTTTACCTACCGCATCTTTTTCAACAGGAAGTTTCAGTGCTTTTGAGGCGCCATCTAATGAAAGCGGCAACCCTAGCTGCGCAACACGGGCCATTGTACACTCCCATTGTTGTGGCGGTAACTCTAGCAGAAAGTGTTGGGCGATACAGACACGCTCAAAGGCCGCATTATGCGCAGTTTTAAGCACATCCGGATCAGTTAATGCTTTCATGATATAGTCCGGTATTTGTTCTCCGGAAGCCAGATCAATTACAGCTGCTGGAGCGCCATTAATGGAATAACCGAAAAGTAGTATTTCGAAATCGGATGCCTCTACATACCGGTATATGCCCGTATCAGAAAGGTTTGCAGAGCTATATGTTTCAATATCAATTCCGAGTTTATCCATTTTTAACGGCGTTTTGCGGCTGACGCTTCCTTACGGAGCACATCCAGGTTACGTTGTATGTACTGCATGACGCCGCGGTGGTCGCAACCATTTTCATACAGCCATAGGAGATATACCGCCGGCACATTGGCCAGCGTCTTTTTGTTTTTATATTTGCCGAACGGCATCATAGTTGAATCGGTAACGGTATTCGTTTCCATATAAGTGCAGTTTTGCAGGTGAGAAAGAAGAGGGCCGTAGCCCTCCGTTTAATTCAGGAAATCGTCGTCATCGTTGAATTCCACTTCAACGTCGGCAAAATCAGATTCGGCAGTGCTGCGGCTACCCAGTGGCTCGCCGTCTTTAACCTTCCAGATGTGATTAAGTCCTGCGGCGATGCCTTTGTTACCATTTTTGTTGAATGGGTAAAAATTAATGCTTACATAGGCATAGCACCCACTGTATACATCATCCTGTTTAGTTACCGGAGTTCTGCCAGGCCCCGACACGATACCAGGTTGATTCCGTGCAGATGCATTGATGAACATTGCGCCGCGATACGCTTCATCCTCTGACCTGTCAATATCACCATCACGCAAAGCGATTTTAAAGTTTGCCGTTGGTATTTTGCCGCCGAAGGTTCCGGTTTTACCCTGTTCTTTGGCTGCGTTGATGGCTTTTTCACAATCCGCGATAATTTGCTTCTGTGATTTCGGGATGATGAGAGAGGCGGAATACTTCTTCTCTTGCCCTTCTTCAAGTGCTGTAGGCTCCCAGATGTGCAAAAAGCTGAGACGTACAGGTCCTATCACCACTTTAGTGGCTTGCTGTGGATTACTCATAAATTCTATGTTTTTAGATGTTAGATTTCAATACCTGTGAAGTCAGCTACAGCTGCTTCCGCGCTGTTCAGCGCAGGTCTTTTGTCTGATTCAGGTACCAGCGCAGGCGCGCCAGTGGGTTTAATAATAAATTCGTTCAGAAGTGTTGCAAAGGTCTTTTTGCCGATCTTGCTTTCCATATCCGTAATGCCTATAAGCGTCTGCGGTTTAAATATGACATCTTCGCCAAACCCGTTTTGTTTCAGCACTTCAGTGATTTTTTCTTCGTCGCTATACTTCCTGTTGCTGCGACCTTCAACCAGCTTATAGCCCGGCCATTTAGCTCCATTATGCACCGCAGAATAAAGGGCGTGATCTTCAACAGCTTTAAGCCATTTTTCAAAGACATCTGCTTTGCTTAAGATGTCGGCCACTTCTTCGGGTGTGAGCATTGGTGCCGGCTTAAATTCATGTTTGGCCATTTGCATATTCTGCTCAGCGAATGCCCGGCACATGCCTTTTGCTTTACAGAAGGTGCAGTGTTTACCAGGTACGTACTCCCCCTCTCCTGCAAAAGCCAATTTCGCGCGCGGAATCAACGTTTCTGCGCCCCAGGCTTTCAACTCAGCGACAGAGATTTCCCAGCTGCTGAAGTTCTCCAGCCGCGGCTGGTAAATGGTCATTTCAACCTGGGTGATTTCAAAGAGATAATCAAAATGCGCCAGACCGCCGAGGGCATAAAGCATCATCTGTTTATTCTCCTTCGCTTCTACGAAATGGCCTTTGCCATACTTCAGATCGATAAACCGCATGGTTCCGTCACTGATGATAAAGGCATCACCGGTGCCAAACCCCTCCGGTACATGTTCTGTAAGGTCGATTCGCTGTTCCAGGAATATCTGTGCGTCACTGTTGACCGCTAAAGCCTCGGAGTACTTCTCCATAACGAATGTGGCATAGTCGTCGGCATGTTCCATCATCGCATTGGTGTAAAGGCGGTTGGATTGAATTGTTTCCAGCGCCTTTATCTCATCCAGTGCGCCAATGATATTTAACTTCTTTCGTAGAAGCAGCTCTCCCAGACTATGCGCGAGTGTACCTTCAAGTGCCGCTTCACTGGTCTTATCCGGAAAGTTTTTCTCCTGGCGGGCGGACGGTGTACAATTAAGCCACCGTTCCGCACTTGATGGAGATAGTGTAGCGTGTGCCATACTACAGGGCGTTTACTTTTGCAAGGAAATCCGCACGATTAGCCGGCAGTAACGCTGATACAGAAGCCACGCCAAATTCATTAAGCAGCGCTTTGATCTGCACTTTGTGCGTATCCTTCTTTTCGTTGACAGCAAGGCGAACCTGTTCAACAGTTACTTTAACATCGGATGTGCTTTCCTCAGCTGTTTCGATAACTGCCTGCGTAGGGACTTCGATTTTCTGAGTGACAGTTGGATCCGCAGTTTTCTTTATCGCAGGTGAAGCGATAGCACCCGCGGCGCCCGCGAGGCCAATGGCGCCCTGAATCAATGACAGGATCTCAGGGGCGAGTGTGTGAGTTACTGTGATATTCATATATTAAGGACCGGTAAACCACCGGCAGGGCTTTTAAACAGTTGCAGAAATACCAGCCAGTTGGGCAATGGCTTTAATGTAGTTACCATATTCATCGATTCGTTCCTGAGTGTATCCGTAGTCACGGCCAACGGATTCAAAGTTCTCCACCCACCATTTAACATCATGTCGCTGGCAGCCGATCTGAATGGTATCTTTCCACCAGGTTACAGTATGTGCGGTACCAGTAATGAAAATGGACTTAATCAGGATCTCTTTTTCCTCGATCTGGGCCGCGTAGCCGATCCGGGCCGCGTCACCGATCTGGGCCTCGTCACCGATCTGGGCCGCGTAGCCGATCTGGGCCTCGTCACCGATCTGGGCCTCGTCACCGATCTGGGCCGCGTAGCCGATCTGGGCCTCGTCACCGATCCGGGCCGCGTCACCGATCTGGGCCTCGTCACCGATCCGGGCCTCGTTGCCGATCCGGGCCGCGTAGCCGATCCGGGCCGCGTAGCCGATCTGGGCCGCGTAGCCGATCCGGGCCGCGTAGCCGATCTGGGCCGCGTTGCCGATCTGGGCCTCGTCACCGATCCGGGCCGCGTTGCCGATCCGGGCCTCGTTGCCGATCCGGGCCGCGTCACCGATCTGGGCCTCGTCACCGATCCGGGCCGCGTAGCCGATCTGGGCCGCGTTGCCGATCCGGGCCTCGTCACCGATCTGGGCCGCGTCACCGATCCGGGCCGCGTAGCCGATCCGGGCCGCGTAGCCGATCTGGGCGGAAGGGCTAATAACGATGTTGCGTTTTTGCAACTCATCTGTGTTGCTCAGCAGGAAAGGTTTCCAGCCTTCGCCAGATACATAGAGGTAAATTGTTGTGGAGTTTTCCATACCTTTGTAATAGTTTTACGTTTTTACATAATTGGTCAGTGTTTGCCGCACTGGCCTTTTCTTTTAGATGATGGTGTAGAGAACATGCAGCGCCCAGGCCAGAGCAGTGACGATGCCGGCTCTAAATAACCACCCGATGTCTTTTGTATTTTGATTCATGATTAATAAATTGCGAGGTTTAAAAATTACCAGCGGTAAAAACCGCCGGTGTCTGTCCTATATCCCTATACCTATGAAATTCTTTTACGGTAGGTGAAAGCGCGCCATTCGTTACGAACGAAATCGCGGGCAAACCAAACTGCTATAAAGCAACCTACCAATACGGCGAAACGGCCGTAGTCCAGAACGAGTTGAGTAGCTATTGTTGCCATTTTTCTGATAAGTTTATTGGTGAAACATTTAGGATGAAGAGCATCAAACAAAACCAGGATAATCATCATCGTTATTATCTGTGAAATCATCGTGACCAGTTTTAAGTATACAGTAATGCCAAAAGAGTAAGGCCGCAGCCACTCCTATGCAGATAGCAGTTGTCATGAGTGAGCAGGTTTAGGATTTTTTATCATTTCCAGATATTTTCTCTTTATAGCAATCTCCCGTCCCAGCTTACTGGTAGGTATCATGTGGTCTTTTATGCGACGCACGACAGTCTGCTTGCTGCAATTCCAATTACCGGCTATTGATGCGATTGTGATTTCTTCGTTGGGGTTCTCCTTAACTTTAGTAAATGCAGCCACAGCTTCTTCTGCCGCCTGCTTTGCGCAGTCTTTCAACATCGCTTTAAATTCTAAGATCGGTAAGGATATGAGCTGTACTGCTTCCATGTTATAAGGAGTTGACTTTGTTTTGAATATTTGCTTTCTCTTTTTCCGCCTCTTCCAACACAGCTTCTATAACCTCGTATTGAGATGATTCGTTATTCAGAGTAGCGTAGAAAGTGTTGCGTTTTACGCCTGCCCGCTGACACATTTCACGAACGTTTACACCTTCAAGGCGGCTTAATATTTCCTGTTTCTTTTCTGGCGTAATCATGTATTACAGATTTTGCGTAGATATACCTATTGTCAATTTGATAACGTGATGTACATTTGTTGTACAATTGTTGAATACAATATTACAGATATTTCTGGGAAATCACAAAATTTTTGTGAATATAATTTTAAACATGCCGAAAATTCTCCCTCATACGGAAAGATTTATTTTGATTTTCAATAAGTTGAAGAACGAAAAAAAATTACCCTCCAATGAGATTTTAGCCCAAAAAATTGGACTTAATTCTGGTAATTCGATTACAGAAATTAAAAATAGGCGTCAGAACATCGGAATGGATGTATTACAGAAATTCTGTGACTTATACGGTAAGGATAACGGCTTTACTATGGATGCTTTTACTGGAAACTCCCCGTTTTCTCCTGATGACCACCTCAACTGGGAAAGAGCGGTTATCAAGGTTTTGACTCATGAACTGGCAAAAGTTCAGTCGAAACTTTACAATCGTCCAGTTGAGGACTGTTTGGAAGAGATTGATAAAAACACCACTTTGACTTTAGCAGATCTAAGACGGTCTGACAAGTGATAGGATCAATTTCGGTTTTCTTCTCTTGCATACTTCACGGTATTATTTTGAGGGTTAACTACTTGCCAGGTGCAGTTATGAACTGAAGTTATTTTTCCACTACGCAAACTATATACGTACAACTATGAAAAAACTACTCTTAGGAACAATTGTTCTTTTAGCATTCAATGCTGCCGTAATTATTACGCAAATGAGCTGTCGGAAAGAATCGATGGCACAGGCTGTACCTGATACGAGTGGGTTAACTCAGCAAAATACGATTTTGCTCTACTTGGCAAATCCGAACAGTAATGTTAAACATCGACTTATGCTTTTGGATTACACCGGAAAGCCAAAAGCTATGATAGCACCATTTGAGCCCCCGGTAGGTGAAACATATGTTGATGGCAGACTCTCTCCTGACGGAAAAATGATATTCTTCAGCACTTGTATTACTGGATTAAATGGCGCAATAAAGCTGTATTCAATGAAGGTAGATGGATCTGAAATGAAAGAGATATATAGCAATAAGAGTAGTGACAATACAAGCTCGCTAACATTAGAGGGAGCCTACTAGATCCATACCGTAAACTTAGAACCAGGAAAAAAATTCGGGAATACTAACCTTTAAAAAATGGATGCTCTGCTAACTCCTGGGCGTTTTCCTCTTTTTTTATCTTAATGTATTTCATGAATGCCGATTCAGTTTTATGGCCGGTTATCTTCATTATTTTTAATACCGGGATTCCGGCCATATAAGCGTTTGTAGCAAAGCTACGCCGCGCTGAGTGCGGGCTAACGAGATCATGTTTGGCGTAATACTCTCCTTTCCTTTCGCCTCCCAGAGTCATTGTGATAAGGTGCTGTTCGTTGAATTTGGCCTTTTTGCAGATCTCACAGATATGGTAATGAAAGTTGGTACTATTCAAAACCGGCATGTTACCAGCGTACTTCTCAAAAATCTCCCTGGCAATTGGATGAACCGGAATGATAACCTTCTCTCCATTTTTACTGGCGAGGAATTCAAAAACATTGCCCCGGATCTTGTAGTTATTAATTCTGCGCAGGTCTTTTGCCCGTAACCCGACCCAGCAGGCGAAAACAAATACATCTCTTGCCCGACCCGCAGCTACCCTTAATTTCAGCGCATATAGCGTCTTTATCTCGTCTTCAGAGAGAGCTACCCCATCAGCATCTTCCTGGCTGAATGCAAATTCTTCGGATTTGTGAAACAGATTTTTGTGCTTTCCTGCGCGATAGGTGATTGTGAGGAATCCCCGGAAATTATTCCCAATCGTCGCTATGCTGTTTTTTGAGTATTTGTTTTTAACAAACCAGACCATTAGAGCATTAAACCAAGTGGAATCAATATTATAGGTGAGTGGGGTTCCTGTGTCTTGGGAAAAAGCCTCTAAACATATTAAGCAATTTTCATAAGCTATTGCTGTTGATTCACTGAATGGGGTTTTGGTTTTGAATTTTAAGAGTGTCTTATCTCTCATGGTGGTGATAACCTTATTAAAGTCAGCAATGAACCCTCGTTTTGCGCCACGATCCCTTCCTATCGCAGTCAATACTACTCCCTCCAGTTCATCCTTTAGAATCTTAACCTGCATACGATTACTACTTTCTTCGTATTTAATGACCGCTTCTTTTATACGGTTCACGGTAAGCTGTTCTGATTCCTTCAACCTGGAGAAGTCCAAAACTTTTGAATCTTTATTTATCTTTATGCCCAGTGACACCCGGGCGCGACCATCGTCGCAGTATTTTGAGAAGTATAGATACTCTCCGGACCTAACAAACATTTGTGTCTAATTTTATGACTAAAATAGGGAATTATTGATAAATAAGCGGATAAATTTATAAACAGCAACACTTATAAAAACGGCCACAGTGGGCTACAGATAATATTTCTTCACGTTAGATAATACAATTTAAAACACATTTGTATTATGTTTGCAAAAAATAAAAAAAATGGATTTACAACAACAAATACTGGCTGCCTGGGCTGATCGCAGTCTCTTACAGGAGACACAGTACACAGATGCAGTTAAAGCGGTGATAGAAGCGGTAGACAAAGGACATCTGAGAGTTGCGGCGCCAACAGAAAACGGCTGGCAGGTGAATGAGTGGGTAAAGCAGGCAATTTTACTGTACTTCTCCATTCAGCCAATGGAAACAATGGAAGTGCCTCCGTTTGAGTTTTATGATAAAATGAGATTGAAGTCGAACTATAAAGACCTGGGCGTAAGAGTAGTTCCGCATGCAGTGGCCCGTTATGGCGCATTCATTGCCAAGGGCTGTATCCTGATGCCTTCTTATGTTAACATCGGCGCTTATGTAGATGAAGGCACAATGGTGGATACCTGGGCAACAGTAGGCTCCTGCGCACAAATTGGTAAAAACGTGCACCTGAGCGGTGGCGTTGGCATCGGCGGTGTACTGGAACCATTACAGGCCAGCCCGGTAATCATTGAAGATGGTTGCTTTATCGGCTCCCGTTGTATTGTGGTAGAAGGCGTTGTTGTAGAAAAAGAAGCTGTACTGGGTGCAAACGTAGTACTGACCCAATCTACCAAGATCATTGATGTAAGCGGCAGCGAGCCGATAGAATACAAAGGCCGTGTACCAGCCCGCAGCGTGGTAATTCCGGGTACTTATACCAAGAAATTCCCTGCCGGCGAATACCAGGTATCATGCGCACTGATTATTGGTCAGCGCAAAGCCTCTACAGACCTGAAGACCAGCCTGAACGATACCCTGCGTGAGTTCAATGTAGCAGTATAAATATTTATATATTGATGGACGGCGCCTGTTTACGGGTGCCGTTTTTTATGCCTGGAAAAAAAATTTGGTTAGTTTAAAAAAGTGTTTACTTTTGCAATCCCTTTTACGGGGATATGCGATGCCCAGATGGCGAAATTGGTAGACGCACTGTGTTCAGGTCGCAGCGTTCGCAAGGATGTGCTGGTTCGAATCCAGTTCTGGGCACAAAAAATGCAAAATCCGCTCTAAGAGCGGATTTTGCATTTTCTATTATTTCTTCGTGTTTCTAAGTATTTCATATTCACTCTGAAATTGGTTCGATCAAATCCCTTGACAACCCACTGTCAAATCAAATTGGACTATTACAAATTAACGCCCTCTCAACAAGTTTCTAAAGTCTATGGACAATCACAAATAATACTTTAAAACTTTGAGGGAATTTACGCCGCTCGGATTAAAGCATTTCCTTAAACAACATTTCCCACGTCTTCCGATGCCCCCGCATTGTGCTGCAAAATGACCCTACGTAGCCGCTCCTCATGTTCGTCGCCCCAAAGACCAATGGATTGAATCAACGGAATGAGTGTTTTGCCAAATTCCGTAAGACTGTATTCTACCTTTGGAGGCAAAACCGGAAAAATCTTTTTAGTGACCAATTCATGATCTTCAAGTTCCTTCAGTTGCACATTCAACACCCGTCTGGTTACATCCGGAATTTTCCGCTGAAGTTCACTTGGCCGTAAGTTGCCTATATGGATGAACCAAAGAATACGGATCTTCCATTTTCCATACAATACTTCACCAACCAGGTCAAGTCCACAATTGAGCGTCGGAGTAGTTTTTTTAATGTACATAACTACAAATATACAATACACCCGATGAACGGTCAATACGGATAAATTTGCCCGTATCTGATTCGTAAGCCCGTAATTGTTTGCTTCCCGCATACTATCGAGATTTGCACTACAAACAAAAACACATGGAACAGCAATTCAACTACAGCAATGAATTATCCGGTAAGATAGCCTTAGTAACAGGTGGAACCAAGGGGGCTGGCAGAGCAATCGCAGAACGCTTAAAGGCCGCTGGTGCAACAGTAGTCATTACCGCGAGGAACAAACCCGAACAGTCAGATGCAGACCTTTATTTTGTTCCTGCTGACCTAAGCAAGGCAGAAGAGGCGCAAAAAGTAATCAGCGAAGTGCTGTCAACCTATGGCAGGCTGGATATCCTGGTAAACAACCTTGGTGGTTCATCAACACCCGCCGGTGGTTTTTCAGCACTGAATGATGAGGATTGGATATCAACCTTACAAGCAAATTTACTTGCTCCTGTCAGGCTTGACAGGGGATTTTTACCTCAAATGATCGATCGGGGAAGTGGTGTAATTATTCACATCGCTTCCATCCAGGGCAAATTGCCGCTATACGATTCTACCTTGCCGTACGCAGCTTCAAAAGCAGGATTAATCAATTACAGTAAAAGTTTATCAAATGAAGTTACGCCTAAAGGTGTCCGCGTGCTAACTGTTTCGCCGGGATGGATAAATACAACAGCATCGATAGCCTGGTTGGGCGAGATTGCAAGAAATGCAAATAGTACTGTAGAAGAAGCTCAGCAAAGTGTCATGGATGCATTGGGTGGAATACCTTACGGCAGACCCGCCGAACCGGAAGAAGTCGCAGAATTGGTCGGCTTTTTAGTTTCACCAAGAGCTAAATACTTAACAGGAACAAATTTCGTCATTGACGGAGGAACAATACCAACAATCTAAAAACTTAAATCACATCATCATGGAATTACCCAAAGTAGTAAGGCGTTTTATAGAGACACAAAACAATTATAATAGCAAGGCTTATACCGACTGCTTCACTGTAACGGCCGTTGTGCATGACGAAGGCAGAATCCATAATGGCAAGGAAGAAATTCGCCAATGGATCGAACATGCAAATGAGACTTATCAATCTTCAATGGAGCCTCTAAATTATGAGCAGTCCGGATCAAACGGAGTGCTGACATCGAAAGTGTCTGGCACTTTCCCAGGAAGTCCGATAGTATTAAAGTTCCATTTGGAATTTAGGAACGGACTCATAGAATCTTTAAAGGTCACCGGGTAAATTGACATATCATCAAGTTGCACTTATATAGATTACGGAAACCGCCGGTAAATACGGCGGTTTTCTAATATTAGAACCACGAAAACTAAGAGGGCTTTATCTAGGTAAAGAAAAAGTCTTCTTAATATATTAGTCTGATGAACATATATGGCCTACATTCCCAACTTTCAAGTTAACAGAATGTTAGAAAGCAAACATCTATTCAGACAATTGACGGCATAAAGCATGTAGAAACCAATTCAACTTGCTTAAAATCAACATCAATTGGTTCAAAAACGTTCCGCTACTGGGCACGGAGAGGCTTGTAAGTTTAAACTTACAAGCCTTTTTTAATTCCGGTATTTGAACCACCAGGGTAAATTAAGCATTCCTATTCTTATTTGAAATTGATTCCCTTTTCTCTCATATCCTTTCGGCCCCATATGGTCATTGCATCAATTATAGGTAATAATGTCTTTCCGTATTCTGAAATTTTATATTCTACTCTTGGTGGGATCTCGGGATAAATGATGCGCTCAATTACGCCATCAGCTTCCAATTCACGTAACTGGTTTGTAAGAGTTTGTCTGCTGATCTCTGCTATATTCTTCTGTAATAAGCTATATCTGTTTTTATCATTGCGGATAAGGAACAGAATTACAGGCTTCCATTTTCCACCAATAATATTCACGCAATGCGTTACAGCACAATTATTTGGATTGAAGTCCTTTGTTTTTCTAATCTTTTCTTTTGCCATTAGTCTAAAATTATTGCCTATAACCATATATATGGACTATACCATAAAAATAGGAAGCCCCGAATAAATTTGCAGTCTAATGAATAAAAAATGTTTAACAAAGAAATCAAGCAGATGGGGGCATTTCAATTTTCTGTTCCTTCAGGACATATGAATTTTCAACTGGGCCATCTAAATATCATCATCGTAACAGATGGGATCGGATATTATGATAAGAATTGCTTTGCTCCTGGTATCGCAAGAGGAGAGGTAAACCAGCTTTTAGATGATCATTATATTGAATCTGAGTACTTTGAACTTGCTCATAATATTCTTGTGATACAAACAGGAGATAGAACAGTATTGATCGATGCTGGCAATGGAGACGGGAGTGAAAAAAGTGTAGGACGATTGCCCGAAAATCTGTTACGCGCCGGAATTTCTCTACAATCGGTTACAGATATTGTGTTAACACATGCTCATCCTGATCACATTAATGGATTAATCAATAAAGAAAACACATTGGTTTTCCCCCGTGCAGACGTACATCTGTCCAAAACGGAATATAATTTCTGGATGTCTGCGGCTCCTGATTTCTCCAAAAGTAAAAATACAATCGAGTCTTGCCTGTTTGTGCAGCAACAAGCAAAGGATTGCTTTACTATTTTAGGTAATCAACTCAAATTATTTAATGAAGCAGAACCGCTATTTGATTTTCTAACTCCTGTTTTAGCGCCAGGTCATACGCCTGGACACTGTATGTTTGCCGTTTCCGCTAACGACGAAATGTTTATTCATATGGCTGATATTGTTCATGATGAAATTATTTTGTTTTCCAATCCGCATTGGGGTACCATATTCGACATTGATTTTGAACTGGCGGCAACGACAAGAAAAGATATACTGGATCAATTTGCCCGTTCGAGGCAGCGCGTTTTTTCATACCACCTTCCATGGCCAGGATTTGGTTATGTTCAAAAAGTGGGTAACACATATAAATGGGTGCAGGAAAGATATTTGACACCACAATTCCGAAAGTCCATTTAATTTTTGATTGCTGCTGTCAGATTTCTGCTGTATGATTTTAAATTTATCTGCTCAATTATTATTACCCATGCAGCAGGAAAAAAGCCATTGGTGTTACCGCCGTTTTACATGCCATTTCCATTCATGATACATCCGGCAACAGAGAGGACTAATAAACAGTCTGTAACGTTTGTCAGAAAATTAAAATTATATCACAGTGAAGAACAGTTACTCCGGCTTTGAGGTAGGAAATAGCGGCGCTACCGCCGGGTATCTTGCACCAATAGGTTCTGAGGTGGCCTTACAAATCGCTGCTGACTTCACCCAGTTTGCATTTGCATTTGACGATACTTTCTGCGATGAAACTCCTATTGGCAAACAACCTATCGCACTTGCTGCTGTTACGGCTAAAATGCTCCAGCAACTGGAAGGGCCGGAACATCCGATTGATGAAAGCGACAATTGGTGCATGGCATTATATGACATGTGGCATCGATGGAACAAACAGGTGAGACCGGTACTTACAGAGCGGTGGGTACAAGGCTGCAGAACCTGGTTCTTTGTTGAGATCCTCAGAGCCTAAGAGATAGTAAGCCTGTTTCTTTATTCCTTGCGTCTACATTAACTTCATAATAATCAATGCTGTCTGGTTCGAATATTTACCGCTACCGGGCCCGAAATGGACAAACTTAGGTTTGTCCATTTTTTATTTGGGGAAAAGTCCGGGATCAAGAACTATTCTTCGCTTAATAAATGGATAACTCACTCACAACATTAACTTGTAACTAACGCTTATCATTCTTTCATTATCTAATTTTCATGTTATTTATTTAACATAAAAATCCAACTTCCCCAAACATATATTCACACCCTTGAATCACTGAAACAAACAATACAAAAAGCCAGATTGAAGGCTGTTCTAACCGCGAATGTGCAGTTGCTGGCCACTTATTGGGAGATAGGTAATGTTATATCGCAACAAGAGAAGGACCAGGGATGGGGATCAAAAGTGGCAGAGCAGTTAGCGAGAGATTTGAGCATAGCATTCACCGACTTCAGAGGTCTTTCCCCAAGAAATCTTCGCTATATGAGAAACTTTGCCATAGCCTGGCCAGGGTTATCAGTGTTGAGTAACCACGACACAGCCAGGAACATGAATTCAATTTTGCAGCAGGCTGCTGCAAAATTGCCCTGGTTTCATATTTGTACGCTCCTCGATAAAGTAAAAAATCAACCAGAACGAGCATTGGAAAAAGCATTTAAGCCTGAAAGAAAACTATTTGAATATCTCCATGTAATCAAAAGTATCGATGGTGAAAATTATGAAAGTATACTGTTCTCTGAATCTCTTAAACTTCATACAAAAGAAATAGGATTACATATCAAAATGGTTCTACCAAAATAGAGCTGGCATCCAGTCCTTAACCAAAGTTTTTTTGCAAAATGCTACAGCGGCTCTAATTGGTTAACAATGCGTCACCCTTATTAAAGGCTTCCTACTTTATCGTTGAATATTTCCCCCGACCGGAGAATACAGCGGGCCATAAAAAGGAGAATAACCATTATAACCGCCTCTGCTTACGCCAACGCTACCGGAAATGGAGAATGTTTTGTCATTGCTGATATACATCACACCTATTTTTGCATCTGAATAGGCCGCAAAGTTGTTATTCTGCATCAGGCTATTATTCTTGTTAATCGTAGGTTGATAGGGTACACTGTTGTAACGGAAAACGTAAGGTGTCACCGATACGCCTCCGAAGGCGTACAGGTTATTGGTCAATTGACGGTTTAACTGCAATCCCAAAGGTACCGACAGGAAAGAACCACTTCCTCCTTTAAATGCTACAAAGCCAGCGGAAACGCCGCTATATTTTGTAACAAACCATTTCTTATGGATATTGTTGGTATCGCTTACCTGTTGAGGGTGCTTGAAGACTGATTCCGTGCCATTCATAGCTCCGAAAGATGAGTCTATCTGTGCATTTACAGTCATACCCGACATTAAAATAGCAGCAAAAAGAATTATCCGTAACATACCAATAAAGATAAGCATCCTTTTTTTATTAAAATGCTAACATAATCACAATATGTGATCTGAAAGAAAAAGCCCGCTCAATCGGGCGGGCCTTTTCTTTCAGATATGTATTATACTTTATTTTTTCTGCTGTGCCAGGAAAGAAACGAGCGATGCAAGTTCCTCGTATGACAACGCGTTGGCAAGACCCGTTGGCATCATAGACGTTTTCATTTCCTTGCGGGTCAGGATATCGGCTGTTTTTACGGTGAATACTTCACCGCTGATATCTCTCATAACTACCCTGGCAGAAGTTTCTTCCGTAACAAATCCCATGTAAGACTTGTTACCCTTCGCAGTGATCATCACGGTGGCAAATCCCTGTGAAATAGATGCGTTAGGCTTGAGAATGGACTCTGTGATCTGCTCCCGGTTCATGATAGAGCCGATTTGTCCCATAAAAGGACCTTTCATTACTTCTCCTTTCTTAATACTGTGGCAGGCTACACAACCCTGGTTGGTAAACAGTACTTTCCCCCTGGCCGGATCTCCTTTTAATTTATTGATGGCTAACAAAACATCCTCGATAGATGATTTGCCCACCTGACCTTTTTTACTTTTTATTTTTTCAAGATCTACTTTGGGTTCTTTGACCGGAGCTGCAATCACTTTTTTCTCTGGTGCGAATGCGGCAATATCCATCCGGTTGCGGGCATCAAGATCTCTGAAAAACGCCTTGCCGGGGCTGGCTTTCAGCGACGCTGTTTTAAGGAATTTTTCGATAGCCGGTGATGCTTCCCAGGTTACGCCTTTGTAGTAGGGGCCATGTGAATCCGGTCTGGTTCCCCACCACCAGGATGCATCATAGGTGTCTTCTTTTTTGTAGAGGCGTGCTAATGTGATAATGATCTGCCGTTTTAATTGCTCATTTTTCGACACCGTGTAAGCATTCATTAAGCCGTCCACTGCTTTCTGATCATGCATATATCGTAGTGCCCACAATGCCAGCGTGGAGTTTTCACCGTTGATTCCCGCTACAGCGGCATCTACTGCATGAAGGCCAACCAGGGCCCGGACAGCCAGGTGAGGCAGCACAATAGCAGCATTGGGCGTAGCGTGCGGTCCTTCCACATCTTTAACAGGGGCAATAAATGATGCCGGAACTTTAGTCTGCAACAAAGCGCTGGCTGTTTCGATACGGCCTAAACGTCCCAACCCTATAATCGCGGCCGCCTGCACGCGCGGAGACGGATCTTTAAGTCCTTCCAGGAAAGGTTCAGTTGAAACATCTTTCAGGATGCCTTTCCTGTCTGCCAACGCGCGCAATGCATGTTCCCTTACGGAAGCATCTTTTGTTAATGATGTTAAAGCAGGGATGCCATCTGCGCCTGCAGCCTGCGCATAAGTATAGATACCGGCCACGCGGGCAAATAATGGCAATTGGGCATCTGAAGCGATTTCCAATGCCGCGGACATTCCTTGTTTACCCCCACGCGCAATTAATTCCTGAGAGGCATTCAAACGGGCAACCGCACTGGCCGATTTAAGCAATCCTGCCAATTCCTCCACCGGGGCGGTGGCCAGGTTGGGAAATGCCTGGTAAGTCCAGTTGTTTGGTACTGCCCGGATCACATAGCCTTTATCCGGACTGCCGGAGTAGCCTGCGCCATCCCATGCTGAAAGGAAAAGCCGGCCGGATCCGTCAACATCCAGGTCCGTAATCTGGGGAAGTTCTAAAAAATCTTCGTCTTTCTGGGTGAATGTGGGGCCATCAGGCGTTACCCTGTGAATGTAAAGCATGCTTCTTCCCCAATCCGCCATCATGGGAACGTTATTGTATTTCTCAGGCCAGCTGGGTTCCGCCATATATAAAGCGCCGGTACCGGAGCCGCCACCAAGATCTGCCAGCGCAGGTAATATTTCATCTGTAAAATGCTGAAACAATACCGGGTATCCATATTCCCCGGATTGGATATGGTGGGAAAACCGCACATTCCATCCGCCACCATCATTGGTATTTTCTCTCGTAAAAATATTCATATATGGATCAATGGCCACATCATACACGTTCCGTGTACCGTGGGTGAATATCTCCATTTCGGTACCATCGGGGCGTACCCTTACAATACCACCGCCAAGCATGGTCAGTTTCTTACCGGAACGATCCGTTGCATTATGAAACCCAAAATCACCAACCGCAATATAGATCCAGCCATCAATACCCATCCTGATACCGTTAGTGGCGTGATCCGTTCCCCGCTCCTGAATGTACTTGGTATTACTGAGATTTTCGATAAGTGGCTGAGGAGGTCCGTCTGCTTTTCCATCTCCGTCCTTATCTTCAAAAACAACCAGCGCCATCCCGGAAGCTTTACCGGATTCTTTGGAAAATGTGGTGTGCAATACAAAAACCCGGCTGCCCTGCACAATGATGCCACGTGGGTTATCCACCGTTGCAAACTCAATATGCTCGTCCATTTTACCGTCATTATCCTTATCTATAAGCTTAAGAATCCGGCCTTTCCCCGGGTCTTTTCCCAATGAACCCATCATATCCACGCCTACAAACACTTCGCCGGTTGGCGCAACTGCGAGACAAGCGGGGCTGGGCGTGATATCAGGACCGGAAAATCTTGTAATTGTTAAATCAGGGGGATTAGGAGAAGTGTTTTGAGGCTCTCCTATAAATTGTTTTGTGCCAATAAATACTGCTAGAGAATAGATCAGGCCAATAGAAAATTTCGTCATTTTGGTTCGCGGTATTAATAAAATAGTATTTCAGTGCTTTAGCAAAAGCATTGGTCAATATAGAAAAAATAAAATTTCAGGCCGGAATTATTTGGGGAGCGGCATCAAATACTATTGAATGTGCGACATCTGGTGGTATAAATGGGTGGAATATGGCCCTGCAAAACCTATCTGTAGCTATGCCATGAAAACCCCAGCAGGCCATGATGGGCTTCGGAATACAGGTAGTCCCCTTTCGTAAAGCGGTTATATACCCCCTGTTCAAATTCCCGCCTGGCAACCAGGGCGTTTGTTTTGAGTACCAGCAGGTGATAAGTTGCCTCTACGCTATCAGGCAGTCCGGCTGAAGCAGCCTTTACGCTGCTGAGTCTTCTTTCCCTATCCAATACCAGGCAATTGGTACAGCCAGGATTTACATCTTTTTTATAATGCTCCTCACCCACCTCTATCCATTGAGGTGGCGCAATAATACTATCAGCGGGCAGCAGGTGCAAATAATACGAAGTGATCTCTCCTTTCCTTTCTTCAGGTTCTGAATAACCTTCAAAAGAATGTTTGCCTGTACCGGTAACGAGGTACTTTATCGTTGCCGGACGGGATAGATCAAAGGCGTAGTTAATACCGGCTAAGAATGGCAGGGTATAAAAGGCCATCGTCATCAGCAAAGCATGCTCATTAATCCGTGCATCATCCGGCGCCCGTTCTGTTTTCTTAACCAGGATGTAGGCTACCGCTACAGATGAAGCAATGACCAATAAATATCCTGGGAAGGAAATGCTATAAACGGAAAATACATGAGGAACTATAAAGAGATATACAACAAGCATCGCTGCAAACAGTGCAAGGCGCGTTATTTCGCCCCGGGGCTTCCTGTTAAAAAAAAACTGCATGCTTGTACCCGCAGTTTTATGGATAAAATATCTCAGCAGTGGAATACAAAAGATAATCACGAGAAGATACCTGAAAGTAACAGACCCGGGGTCGGTAAAAAGCAACCATATACACAGTGCCAGGCGGGTTACGGCAGAGAAGATTATAGTGCCAATTGTTTTTATCAGGTGTTTCAAAGGTGGTAAATTGTTTTATCCAAATTACGAATATTGGGGTGTAAAAACAACTGCATAGTGTATGCGTTCCCCCGTAGGGTGTTTTCGTATTTGATTAGCATCCTCCATTTCCCATCTTTTAATTTTGAAAATTACTCTATTCTTATTTACAGTAAATCTATTACTGAATACTGTAAAACAATTATTCCGGGCCATAAATACAGTAAAACGATTTGGATCATCTATTAAAACTCTTTTTTATAGAAGGCGATAGTTATCATTCCCGTTTCACGCAACTTATCAATAACCGACATCAATCATATATTAATTAAAATATTATATTTGTACAAATGTATTTAATTGGGACAACGTGCTAACTATGTTATTAAAAACGGGGATCAGCTCACCATTCACTATCACCATTGGCGGGCCAACTCTATTGCATCAGACCTATATTTCGGTGAAAAGCCCTTTCTACGCTATATAAGCGAATGTACAGTCCGTGAGGAATTAATGGATCCTATTTGGATGGAAGGCTTTGTAATACTGGATATGGCAGAAAAACTGCTTGGCTTCTGGGCATGGGAACTCGAAAATGAGACTTCTGTTTTACGTTACTATTTATCCGCATTGAAAAAAAAATGGCCTGGCTGGCAGATTATGCATTTAGCTAATGAAATGTACGATGCGGAACCATTGTTAGGCATTGACTATGTTTCACAGCAACCAGCCACTAAATTTGAATGCACTGATCCAGCGGATATTATTAATGATCCTTTAGGTGACTATCCTAACGTATTGTTCATTATCAGACAAAACGAAAAGCTTTTTGTTGCCGAAACGAATATTACATTGGAATCTATTATTTGTTATGGCAAAGATATTGTTGCCCTACTGGAAACAAGACCAGCCATTTCGATGCCGGCGGAAGGCCAAACGCGCGCACTTGACCACCTGTTTATCGACGTTGATAACAAACAGTTGATTGCCAATGCCAGTATCTTTGGCATATGGAAAATGATGGCTCATAAGTGGCCTGAATATACATTAAAAATGGGCCGCATGGGCTATCTGGCTATGCTGGAAGAGGCAAACATTCCCACCATTGGATTAGAAATACCAAAAGAAAAGGTACAGGAAGCGTTTGCGCATATGACCACTCCGCGGGAAACCTATGATCCAACGGATCTCATTAATCATCTGACAAAGGAACCGGGCACAAAAATAGAATTTATAAACCCTCACTTCTTCGACAAAGTTTCCCCCCGTAAACCTTGACTGCTGCAAATCGTACAAAATTGGCGGCAGCTATTCCATCGCTTTTGAAAAACAAAGCGGCTGCCTCAAACATGACGCAGGGTGAGAGTCAAGCTTTTTTTATTTAATGGATCTAACTCTCAGCATCAGTGTGTTGAACTTTTGGAGAAAACATTGATCACTACTACTCCTATCACGATTAATGAAATACCGATAACAGCCGGCAGGTCTAATTTCTGCTTGAAGAGGACTAATCCAATTACCGACACTAATACGATGCCTACACCCGACCAGATGGCGTAGGCAATTCCCAGTGGAATGCTTTTCAATGTGAGGCTAAGGCAGTAAAATGCGATGCCGTAAAATACTACCACCAACACGGAGGGCCAGGGCCTGGTAAATCCTTCGGAGGCTTTCAGCGACGAGGTAGCAATGATTTCAGCAATGATAGCTATCAGTAACAATAAGTATTTCATGCGTCAGGTTATTGATGCGAAAATAGTACTCCCGGCACTGAAATATATTTTTTTATGTGCGCTTAAAACAGGCGTAGGGAATACAGTGCAGTCGCTTTGGTATCGGGCAGGAATGCAATAGCAGCAGGCGTTTACCTGCAGAAAACGTGCTGGAAAGGTGGACTTGATCAGGAGATGTGATGGGGATGAATTTGATCTTCGTGAAATGTATTTTGGGAGAGATAATGATGTGATTTCTGCTGATACGGATACCTGATTATCCTCCTAAAGCCACCAGATGCATGCTTATGGGTATAACAACGCACGGAAAGGTAGTTTCCGTTGCAGGGGAAATATATACTGATGCGAGTTGTACTGGTGCTGCTGGCAGTGGCTACCTTCATTCCCGCTGCCGTGCAGGCACCGACAATACCACTTTTCCCGTAGCAGACAAAGATTGATAAGGCAGCATTCTTTTTACACGGGGGATACTGTTTACTTTAACGGGCTGCTTCTTTATAGTAGCAGGTGCAACAACCGCTATGATATCGGCGGCCTTGCTCCGGCGGTTTTCGATAACAGCGCCGTGTTCATATGCTCTTACCTGTAAGGTAACCAGCAATGTACCTCTCCCCGGAACGGTGGCGGCCAGTTCGGCGCCGTTGAAAGGCTGGTCCAAATCGACTATGATGGCCGATTCAGTGTGTCCTGTTATTTGCCGCTGCGCGAAGTTAATGCGAACGGCTACCACAACAATTTCCAGGTGTGTTGCTTTGGCCGGTGGCCATAGCTTCTGGGCTGGTATATGCAGTATGCCGCCAGTTGTGATAATGGGTTGAAGCGAAAAGAACTGATCCACACCCGTGTACGGATTAAAGCGGAAGCCTTTCAGCTCCGGCAGGCAATCCCGTGTTGCGGTGATCAGCGCTTTGTTTAAGCGGTTCACCAGTGTGCCGCCGGGGTTTATCGCCAAATGAGGAGTGATAGCCCGCCGGATCAGTTTCCCTTTCCTGCTGGCGATACCAAAATCGCGTGATGCCCTCCGTGTAGCGGTGGTTTGCTGTACTGTATCCGGCATGCTGCGGATGAAGTAAGATCCATTTCTCCGGTATCCTATGACGTTGCCCAATTTACCGGTGAATTGGAGCAACCCTGTTTGTTTTGCCATAAGGGGTTAACATTTTTACTGAAAATACGAAAATATTTTCAGTCCGCCATGCTACCATCGTCTGCCTTTTATCTCTTCCACGGTGTGATCATTGATCCAGTCCCAGTCTATTTCCACGCCCAGTCCTGGCTGTTCCGGGCAATGCTGGCAGCCATCTTCCCGGATTTCGAGCGGATTGTTTTTCAGGCCGAACCGGAACATGGGGTGATGGGATTCCAGGAAACGGGTGGTGCGTGCAGCGCATGCCACGTGGAGGTTAGCGATATCCAGTAATGGTGAGGCTGCGGTGTGGATTTCAAATTCAAAGCCCATCATTTCACACATGCCGATGGCTTTCATAACACCGGTGATGCCACTTTTATGATGAACATCGCCGCGAACAATATCTATGGCTCCCTGTATCATGTAATTGGGTAATTCGAAGAGTCCCACGGTTTCTCCCGCCAGCACGGGTGTTCTGATGGCCCGCGATAGTTTTTGCAGCTGGAGGATGTGTGCATCGGGGAACGGTTCTTCAAACCATTCGTAGTGAAGATCGTCCAGCTCATATCCTATCTTCAATGCGTCTTCAAAGCTTAATACGGCGGAGGAGTCCAGCATGAGCGGAAAACTGCTGCCGGCTATTTCCCTTGCCAGCCGCAGCTTTGGGATATCCTGTGCCGAGCCGCCGGATAGTTGCAGTTTTATTCCTTTGAAGCCCTGGGCTATTTTCAGCCGTACCTGTTGTTCCAGGGCTTCGGGCGTGGTGATGGTTTGCGGCGGGCAACTGGAATACACCGGTACTTTATCGCGGTATTTTCCCAGCAGCACGGCGATGGGTAAGCCGGCGACCTTTCCTTTGATATCCCATAGCGCTACATCGAGGTTGCCCCAGATGGTTTCACGGAAGTTGTAAAGGTGTCGTTGTTTGCTTCTCAGCCGTTGCCAGATAGCTTCATGGTTCAGGGGATCATGACCAACCAGGTCGTGATAATAAATATCATGTACCGCGTAAGCTGATGCAATCCCCTGGCCTAACGGGCAATAGTCCATTGTATATCCTTCGATTCCTTCATCTGTATGAAGGATGGTCAGCGGAAAATCAAAAAAAGGTATATAGCCCGATGGCACCGGATGAGGAGCGTACCAAAGTTCAGATGATAATCTGATAATTTTTGTAGTAATATCTGTGATCTTCATGATTATTATTTTTCAATAGCCTTTATCGAAGCGGACTATATTTTTCAGGGGGATACCATTTTTAAAAGCAGCCAGGTTTTCGAGAAAGCAGGCTACAATACCTTCATATTCTGAGGTGCTGCCTCCGCCGAAATGCTGACTTAGAACGGTGTTGGGGCAACTCCACAACGGATGGCCGGCCGGCAGTGGTTCTTCCTGTGTTACATCTAATACGGCGCCGCCTATACGACGATGCATGAGTGCTTCGGTGAGTGCCTGTTCGTCGGCGAGCAGGTTACCTCTTCCCACATTGCAGAAGATGGCATTGTGTTTCAGTGCGGCGATCATTTCCCGGGTAAACAGTCCTTTTGTTTCTTCTGTACCGGGCAGGCAGGCTATCACGATATCGGCTGCAGGCAAGGCGGCTTCCAGTTCAGTTGTTGTTCTTATAACGGCGTTTGGTGAGCGGCGGGCATAAAGCCTGATGGTACAATCAAAGCCCTGCAGTATTTTTTCTATCCTCCTGGCGATGTTACCGGCGCCGAGGATGATGACGTGTTTGTTTTGCAGTGTTTGTAATGCGGGACGGATGATATGTCCTACCCATTGTTGTTTGTTCTTTAGGGCTGCAAATTCACCGGCGCCCCTGTATAGCGACAGGATGCCTGCAATGGCTGTTTCCGCGCAGGGTTGGGAGTAGTAGTCCTGCATATTGGTGACTATGGCCGGTATTTTAATATGCCGGTAATATTCAAACCCGGTGGAGTACAACTGTATCCATTGCAGGTTCACAGCCTTTTCCAGCCATTCCACGGGTTTGGGATTTCCGAGCAGGATGTCCGCTTTTAACAGCGCTTCGCGTTGTTCGCTTTCGCCGGGTAATTCATCTCTGAAGATAAAGCTATCGCCGGCGGCGCCGGCAGCCAGTGCGGATTTATGGCGCTCTGCAAGGGGAGCGTCAACAAAGATCAACATATACTTATGGTTTGGGTTTATTCAGTGTTTTTTTCCGGTAAAATCTTTTCCGGCTGTTAACCATTCGAGGTTAAAGCGTTGTATAACGATGCGGTATTTCCAGTCGTTATCGTCGCCGTCCCTGATTTCGTACAGGCAGTAAATGGTACCGTCCTTGTCTACCGCCAGATCAGAGTAACCCGCGCCTTTTTCGAAGAGTACTTTTTCCACGGGCCAGGTACGTCCTTCATCATAGCTGAGTTTAGCTGCCAGGCGTTCGCGGGGTTTATATACTTTTTGTCCTTTGCGGATTTCGGTGGCATTGTGGCGGCTGTCGGGGTTTACGAACAGGATCCTGTTGATGCTGTTTGGTTTATTACCTGATAAGCGGAGCAGGCTGGCCATGCATACCGGTTCAAACAGCTGTTCATCCAGCACCGGGGTGGACCAGTTACTGCTGCCATCGGGACTATAGCTGATGAGGCGTTTGTTGGGGGCGCATTCGTTGCGCATATTTACCATAACGCGGCCATCGGTGAGTTGCAATGCTACTGTTTCGCTGGGGTTTACCACGGTATCTGTTGAGCCGGCAATCTTATCGCCGGTGTTGGCAATGATGGCGCCGCTTTTCCACGTTTTCCCATGATCGTCGCTATAAATAGTAGCCGTGCAGGAAGGCCGGTGATCGCCGCCAGGAATATTTTTATTGGGAATGCAAAGCCATACCGGTACTACGAGGCGGCCGTTTTTCAACTGGATACCATGGCCGGGGCCGGGGGCCAGTACTTTCCAGTTATAGACAGCGCTGAAGCCATTGAATGCAGAGGTAATATCTACGGGGCGTGACCAGGTTTTGCCGTCGTTGGTTGATTTCATATAATAAGCGCGTGCATAATCCACATGATAGAGCAGGTGTACGGTGCCATTTTCATCCACAATGGGTGTAATATTACTGGTGGGAACGCCGGTGGTATGTGGTACCACTACTGTTACCGGTTCCCAGTGGCGGCCTTTATCGATGCTTCTGCGCATCAGGAGATCCATTTCCGCCCAATCCTGGCCGTTGCCGGCGCGGCCTTCTGCAAATGCCAGCAGCACGCCTTTTTTGGTGACCACCAGGGCGGGTACATGCATAATGGAATAGCCATCCCGGTCGGGTTCAAATAACAAGGTGGTGTCTGAGAAGGGCTGCTGCTGAGCGTTGGCGCCTGTTGCGTATACCAGGATCAGGAGAATGAAGATCTTTTTCATAACTGTGGCGATATCTGTTTTGTTTAGTGGTTGCTATGGTGATCCAAAAGTATATAATTCAGATTTGTCTGACAAATTATTTGACAAAAATTATTTGTCAGACAAAAAATAATAACTTTGCAGGGGAGATCTGATAAAGAGAAAGGATGGTTGTAAATAAGATATGACCGTTATGTTGACAGATCCTGTGGAAAATTTACAGTTATGGAAATAAAGCACGACCAACTGAGATCTGTTACATTAGTAGATCTCGTGGAAAAAAAGATACTGGACTATATCAAAAAGAACAAACTTGGTCCGGGGGCCAGCATTCCCGGAGAGGTGGAACTCACCGACACGCTGCAGGTAGGACGTAGTGTAATCCGCGAGGCATTGAGCCGGCTGAGGATGCTGGGCATCATTGAAAGCAGAACGCGACGCGGGATGGTGTTATCAGAACCCGCTGTGATGGAAAACCTGGACAAGATGATCAATCCTTATATGCTGAAAGAAAGGTCTGTACTGGATTTGATTGAATTCAGGATATCGCTGGACATCGGGATCTGTGACCAGATCTTTGATAATATTACGCAGCAGGATATTAAAGACCTGGAAAAGATCGTGAAGGAACAACCCGCGCTGGGGGGCAACCGTTACGCAGTAGAAAGCGAGCATGCGTTTCACCGCAAGTTATATGAGATCCCCAATAATGAGATCATCAAAGGATTCCAGGCAATCCTGCTGCCACTATTCAATTATGTAAACGAGCATTTTGATGAGTTTGCACCTTTCTTCGCACAAAAGAAAAAAGTGATCTCGCATAAAGACCTGCTGAACTACCTGAAAAAAGGCGACCGCGAAGGATACCGGAAAGCGATGATGCAGGATCTTAAACCTTATGCGGAGTTTGTGAAATCGAAGAAGGCAACACCCTCATTTTCTTAACTTCTGAATGGTTAGTCCCATATCCGCCAGCCGGTGGCCCAGATTAGACAAGATATAGTCCTGCTCCGTTGGAAATCTTTCTGCTATCTTTTTATACTCCGGTAATAACCTTTTATCCTTCACACCGGATAGCGCCTGCAAGGTAGCATGCACTACATAATTTGAAGGATCATTTAACCCATTGATAAAAACATCCAGGTAAGGAGCCTTCTTTTTAAGTTTCCCTAAAGTATAAAAAGCTGTTTTCCGGATTTCTTCACTACTGTTGGTTGTCATCGGAATAATTAAATGCGCATAATCCATTTTCGATTCTCCCAGCAGGTAGGTGCAAAACCGGAATGTTTCGTCATCATGGATGTTCCCGATATTTTTTTCGATGATCTCCCGCCATTCCATGCTTTTATCTTTTGCATACCACCAGATAAGTTGAACAACGGTTAGCAGATCAACAGCACTGTATGCCACCAGGTGGGGCTTTGCCAGCGGGTAACTGAACTTTGTGAGTACCTGCAGCCAGGTCCGTTTGTATTCCGCCTCTGATAACCGGTATTCATTTTCCAGTATGGCCACAACGCCGGGTTCAATGCTTCGCTTAGTTTGTATACCGGTGATACAATCCAACCGGGTTGTTTTGTTTGTTGCAGTATGGTATTTTTCCAGCAGTGAAGATACACTTCCACCCATTGCATAGCCAAACCAGGTGGGGCCGGCGGCCAGCAGGTCCCCCGAAAGGATTTCATCCAGCCAGCGTTCATACCAATCTAAAAAAGTGTCTTCAAAAGTGAATTTTGGCTTTTGCCTGTCTATGTCGATGTTCACTACCTTGCCTGCATGTTCCCCGTTTAACACCAGGCCGTGGATATAGGCGCACCCCTGAGATCCGATGGGTAAAATTCCGGTGTAAATATTTTGTATCGCTTCATCGTACTCTTCATCTGAAATATCTTCCTTTTCGGCTTCTTTTGTAAGGTTATTCCATTCATCCTCTGTTATACCGGGATAAATTTTCACAGGTTCGCTTAAATATTTTTCAGGATTACTTATCAGGTCATTTGCACCTTTCTTCAAAGGGTAAATGCCATAGAACGGACCGGCTGCGGAACCGGCCTGGGATATTCCTCCATTTCCCACATGAAGCAGGAATGCCCTGAAGCTTCCAGGCAAAGAAATGTTGTACGCATTTTCAAAATCAGAAAGTTCGGACTCCTCCAGTGGTTGGTGGATAACGTATTTATGATAGCTGGCGCCAAATACTTTCAGCTGTTGATCCTTTTGCTTTGCAGCTGCCAGTTTTACCCTGATCCGTTCTATTTGTTCCTTGTACTGATGCATGGGTTAAAATTAATTCTTTTCCCCAACAAACCGGATCCTTGCGTGTCTGTCAGCTGGAAAGTAATGCCAGGGGATCCGTTGGCAATGAGCGGAAGAACCGCTTCATAAACTTTCATTCCCGGAAAAGATATAGCCCAATTTAAGAAAAAACAGTGGATGTTATTCGGCGTTTTCTTTCCGGAGCCTGAATTCCAGTCCGTCTACCACATCTCCTTCCATGCGCAGCCTGATGGTAAGCGGCAGCTTTACGGGAGTGGCAGTCATACCGAGTTTTTGCAATTGTACCGGGTCTATTTTTACGGTATAGGTTCCGGGCGGTAGTCCCATATAATTAAAAAAGCCATCTGCTTCTGTTTGGGTACGCGCCACCAGTGTAGAATCGTTTTTATAAAAACCGATGGACAGGCGGCCTATCCCCTTTGTTACGTTTTCTTCTTCCAGGAGCACTTTACCGGATACTTCTCCCATAATCACCACCGGTACTTCAACCAGCTTCATCTGGTTGGGATCTATCGCCACGCTGATGGCCGGCTTTTTTACCTGCCATGCCACATTATCAAAACTATTTTTTCCCAGTTCGATGAAATAATATTCGTAGGGTTCCATGTTAACGATGCGGATAGTGGTATCGTGCCGGTTCTGGATAATGCGGCCGCCGTTGCAGTTTGTTTTCAGGCCGTAGGCTTTGGGTTCGCCGGGATCGCGGCGGCCATTGGCGTTGAGATCCAGGAAAGGCAGCAGTACCACGCCACCTGTGCCTACGCTGGTGCGGTTGCTGAATCCTGCAAAGTTGGTTTTATCGTCGTATATCAGGCTACCCCGCGCAGATTCCACGAGGGTGGTCATGTTAGTTCCTTTCCAGGCAGAAAACCCGATCTGTGAGAAAGCAAAATCGTATCGTAAACCTATGCCCACATTTGTGATATTGCTTTTATAGTTGCGCTCATAGGATACGTTCATGTAACCATGTCTGAAAAGATATTTACCCAGTTCGCATCTTACGGCCATCAGGCTGTTGCTGTTGTATTCATATTGCACCTGTGGCGTAATTAAAATTTCGCCCGGCAGCCTGTAGGTGAGGGCGAGGTTGGTATATACAAATGGCGGTTCCGGTTTTATAAAGATCGCATAGGTATTCACGCTAACGCCTACACGGAATATAGCGCCGGAGAGCAGCCATTCGGCCGTTGTATATTTTGTTTCCGGCAAGATGATCTGGTTAAGCGTTACGCGGTTGAAAAAAGAAAACTTTTTTGCCAGGAAAGGTTTTGAAATAATAAACTTTCTTTCTTCCACAAAATTATAAATAATGGCCTGCTGGCCTTTTTTATATCTTGTATAAAACAATTCAAACTGCAGGTTGGAAGGCATGCGATAGGTAAGTATACCACGGCCCCGTACGCCGTAGGTATAGTCGCCCGCCAGTAAAAGACTGGACCCCACGCGGGCAGAAGCCATCACAAAAGGCATAGCCTTACCCGTTGTAATAGACGACAGGTATTCCATCCCTCCTCCTACCGTGACATTCCTGCTGAGACCATAGTTCATTTGCACCCGTGAAAAGATACTCTGATGTCCATCTTCCACCATACCGGCGCTCGCAGTATATTCAAATTCATGCAGGGGCAGGAAATTGAATGGTATACTGATGTTCTCTTCCCTTGACCGCTCTTCGCCCCAGGGGCCATAAAAGCGGAGGCGCACCACGGAATTACCATATACCAGCGGTACCTGGAAAGTAAAAAAGCCGGCTGCATCTGCAGTGGTATAATCTACCAGCGCGTTGTTCACATATAATTCCACGGTCCACCCGGGATCTGTAAAATCACTCAGGGTATAGGAACCATAAGACCTCCTGTAGGAAGTGGGCGTGTTTGTAAACTGCACCCCTACCACCGGATCGAACAGTGAGGCCGTGGATGGCGTAAATATTTTACCTGCAATGATCTGCCGTAAGGCGCTGTTATCATTATTTACATAGCGCCACCGGTAATATTGCTGGCGCTGGTCGAACGGCTTGATCAGGACGCTGTCGTGGCTATAGGGCAACTGCTGTTTTGCGTAGTTGTTATAGTTCAGCGATACATTTGTTTCTCCTCCAAGAACAACGCCGCCCATGGCGAGGTTTAACCAGGTGTTCCCGGCGCCGCCTTCGGGGCGTTGGGTGGCTACCACCGACCAATCGGCCATACCAATGCTGAACATGGGCCGGCGGGGGCCAATGATGGTATCTGCTTTCAGTTCTCCTTTTAACCGGCTGATATTCCGTCGCATCATTTCCTGCCGCATTTCCCTGATAGCAGGGAGTTCCTGCCTGGTTTCCAGTTTAACGGAGAGGGAACGGAAACTGAATTTACATTGCAATCCGAACACCGTTGCATACAGGCCGGTTTTCAGGTAGAGCGCAGTTTCTGTGCTGACGATATCATCTTTATTTAGCGGGATGATCCTGTTTTGGTAGTGGATCACATTATTTTTTCTATCTACCAGGAACGGGGCGTTTTCATTAATAAAGAAGCCATATACAGAATCCATGTGGGGTGAGGCCGTGTTCCTTATCTTCAGAAAATTAAAAATATCGGTAATAGACAGATAGGCAGAATCATTGTTGATAACGGCGGGGATTTCCGCCCCTCCTATCCCCTGCACCACCACAAACACAGAGGTTTCATAAAAAACAGGTTCCGGCTCTATGGCAAAGGCTTTCAACGGAACGGCAAATAACATGGGGCAAAAAATTATCCACACCGGTGTTGCCCGGAATATACTGCGGATGCAGTTGAGGATGATATTTTTGCCTGCTGTTGTCATATTCCGTTATTCCTGGATAAACGTGACCGTAAATACACCGCTGTAGGAACCTGACGGATTAGATGGCGGGCTGCCTACGGTGAGCGTTCCGCCGATCCTCACCAGGTTCCTTGCCGGTGGTGTAGCCGTTGTTATAAATGAGCTTCCCGTACTGGCAGCGCCCACGTGTAAAGTGATGGTGCCTCCATTGCTTCCGGTAAGCACTACGTCCGGTCCGTTCAGTATAGAAATGAGCGTACCCCTGTTTGCTTCTATTTCAAAAATGGCGGGTGAAAACGGATACCCCAGGTTTGCCTGCACAACGCTGCCGGTGACGGAGCGTGAGCCATCGGGATAGATGATCACTGTTCCACCGGATAATCCCTGGAAAAAGGCGCCGAAAATGAGCCCCTGCGCCGGGTTTACATACACCGCAATAGGACGTGGAGGCGGCTCCTGCGCAGATGCCGTAACATACCCGAACAGTACCAGGATACCTGCTACTGTTAACCGGCAGCGGAACTGTTTGAGAAGATTTATATCCTTTATCATCCTGGTGAAAAACATCTTTAAAAATTATTGCTGATTATTTATAAATACTTTTTTAGACACCACTTTATCATCTGTATAAAATGAAACAATATATATTCCGCTGCTATACTGCTTCCCTATTACATGCTGGCCGTTGCCGGTAATATCCTGCCGCCATAATACCTGTCCGAGGAGATTAGAGATGGTGATGCGGCATTTTTCACCGGGCACTTTATCGAAGTAGCCATAAAGTATTCCGCTAACGCTGTAAGCCCTGAACACCGGTTCTGAAGCAGGCGGGGATGTGGTGCTGTTATTCCGGAACACGAGTGAAAAACGGTTTTCATACGTGCCTGCATCGAGGTATACCCTGTACTTTGCATACTGTCGCAATTCTTCCGTTTTACCGGTTACGGCATCCTTCAGGTAAATATGCAGCTGTTGCGGCATGCGTGCGATATCCACGGTGTTGAATGTTACCCATCCGGCCTTTTCTGTTTTGAGCCCCAGCGGTATTACACCGGTGCTGTCGGGGAACTGCGGCCATGCGTTAATAGAAAGCCGGGCGCTGTCGGCAGACAGTGCGTAGATGTTAGGCACTGCCGGATCTGTGTTCATCAGCTTTAGCGCATCCATTGTTTTCTCGAAGGCTGCTGATGCAGTGGCATCGAAGTACACCACTACCGGATCAGCCGTTTGTCCGTCGTCTGCAAAGGCGGCGCTCATCCTGAGTATAGGCGTTGTTTGCGAAACGCGGTGATATACCGGCGAGAGATTAGTTGTTCTTGCGCTGTTGTTTACCGACAACGTGCCGGTGACCGGGAAGGCGCCATTGGTAACGTGTACAAAGAATCCCTGCATGGCAGCGATCACGTTGGTGGCAACGCCGTCGCTGGAAACGCCGTTGATATAAGAGCTGTAGGTGCCGGTATACTGATCGGCAGTACCTCCGTTAAAATAGTAAACGGCATTATCGATGTTAGTACGGGTCCATCCGGCGGCAACGTCCCAGTCGACCGGCGAAGGAAACGGATTCCCTACCAGGTTGAAGCCCTGCGTATAGGGTTGATTGTTATTGGTAAGCGTGGGCGCCGTAACGGTTTGATTATTCACTACGCCGGTGATATCTATTGTTACCGGTGTATTGGAAGTGCCCATCTGGGCAGTATATCCCTGCATAGGCGTAAGCACGCCCGCAGGGCTGGTATACGCTACCCAACCGGAAGATGTGCGGTTTTCCACATAGCGGTAAAAAGACGGGAATGTAGCATTGAGATTAATATCATCTGCCAGCTCATTTACGGTGGCGGCCTGGAAAGGAGAGCTGATGTATTTATATCCGAATGCAGTGGGCAGATACCTTTGTATGGTAACATTACCGGCTACCTGTCCGGCGCCGCTGCCATCGATCAGCGCTGTTTGAGTAGCGGTAGACAGCAGCGTAAGATAACCACCGGTATTTAGCTGTCCGCTGGTTACTTTGAGAATCCCGCTGATATTCAGTGTACCGTTCAGCGTTACGCCCGATGCGTTGTTGATGGTAAGGTGCAGTAATGTATTTGAGGTAAAGGCTGCGGCAGGAATTACCTGTGCAGCGGCCCCGTTTAATTCTATGGTGCCGGCTGTAGCAGTGAAGCTGCCATTGTTAGCGATAACGCCTCCTACCTGAAGTGTGGCGCCGCTTACTGTTACCGTAGCGCCGGTTTGTATGGTTATATTATTGGCTACCGCTACACCGGAGTTGATAAGCGGATAGTTTACAAGACCTGTTGGGATGGTGACATTAGTGGTGCTCACCGGTATGGCGGCAGACGACCAGTTACCGGTAATATACCAGTTGGTGCTCACTGCGCCGGTCCATATAGCGCCGGTGGCCAGCTCTCCTATTGCCAGGTCGCCAAATGCGGTGAGTCCTGTTGCCTGTATGGAAGTAGGCAGTGGGGAACTTACGGCAGCCAGCGACCAGGAAGTACCGTTATATCTTGCCACTTTAAAATTGGTGGTGACCGATCCTGCATCCACATCCGCGGCTACCCAGTTAAGTGTTACTGAAACTGTGGTAAAGGTGGTGCCACTGTTGGTAAAGGCCCAGTACCTGTTTACTTTCCTGCTGGTATTTAAGCCGGAGGTGAGGAGATTCGGATGGCTGACGGCGTATACACCAGCAAGCACATTACCGGCAACACTTACATTGGCGTATAGCGTTGTTGCCGGTGTATAATTGAGACTGTCGCCGAGTTCATAAGTGCGGGTAACATTGGTACCGGTGGCTACATTTTTTTGCAGGCGGCCATATACCCATCCTGTATTTTGCGCGGCGCCGCTTACTGTTCCGGTGGCGGGAATAATCACCGCGTTGGTAGTCCCGGTGCGGATTTTTCCGGCCATAAATGTAAGTGTACCGTTTACCGTGGCGTTCGTAGACAGGGTAACCAGTCCGGTTGTTTTATTTACTTTGATATGATTAAAAGCGCCGGTGGAAGCAATGCTTTGATCAGCAGTACCATTGAAATAAATGGTAGAACCGGTGTTGGTAAATGTTCCGCCGGTCATACTCCAGTTTCCCCTGAGTGTATCCGTGAAGCTGCCCGGTACAAACGTGCCGTTGCTGAGTGTGAAATTATTCAGTATGGTTAATGGCGCAGTGGCAGTTTTTGTACCTGCTGCCGAGATAGTAAGATTACCATATGGCGTCACTGCAGCAACGGTTTGTGTGCTGCCGGCATATTCCACGGTGCTTAGTGTATCCAACAGATAGGTTTCAAAATCCGGCAGACTGTATACTCCTCTTACAATGAGACGTGCGCCGTCGTCGATCACCATTCCCCCGCCATTTGTGGCATCCTGGATAATGGTAGAATCGCCGGCATCGAGCGTGCCGCTGGTGATGTCCAGTGCAATCATGTTTCTGAGGGTTCTGGCAAGTGTAGTTGTGGCGGTAGCTTCTTTATGTACCTGCAGTTGTGCGAGGTTAAAGGGGCTGCCGGTACCGCCGATAACAGAAGGTGCGGCGCCCGTCATAGCAGGCATGCCTGCCGATGCATCCAACGATCCGTTAATGGTAAAGTTATGCTCTATATTAAAGTCCGCGTCCGAAGTTACGGCGCCATTGATCACGAGATTATAAAAGGTAGTTCCTTCACTACCGGTTAAAATACCGGCAGGGGAAGTCATGGTAAAAGTAGAAGTACCGCCGTTCAATGTACCATTGCTTTCGATATCACCGCCAACTGTGAAATTGTTACTGCCTGCATTAAAAATGGAGTTGCCATTGATATGAAGATCCCCGCTGATATTCCAGCTGGTGGCCGGTGTAACACCAACCGTATTGGCAATGGTAACATCTGTAAGCATGGTTGGCGACCCGGAAACGGTAAGGGCCGCACTGCCGCCGAATATCACAGAACCCGTACTGGAAAAAGCCGTTCCCCTGAGAGTGATGTTCTGTGCTGCAAAAGGATTAAAGTAAAGTGTACCTGTGCTGGTTACCGTACCATTATTAGTAAAGCTGCCGCGGATGGTGTGCGTGGAAAGCCCCCCGTTGAAAATGGCGCCGCTGCTGATATTAAAGGCCACCAGTACTGTCCACCCCACACTAGGATTGATGCCCGCAGTGTTGTTTACATTCAGGGTAGCGAAGGTAGGGGCGCTGGTAGAATTTAATACCGGTGACACGTTACCATTGAAATTAATGACGCCGCTTGAATTGGAAATAATGGCATTTAAGAAGCGGATCGTTTGCAGGGAAGTACCTGTAAAAGTGGTGACGCCGTTGCTGGTGAGTGATCCGCTGTTGGTAAGGTCGCCGTTTATTGTTGCAGAGCCGCTGCCACCATCGTAGGCGCCGCCGGCTATTACCTGCAATAAACCATTGTAAGTAATATCGCTGCCGGCTACTGCATAGCTGCCGTAAACAGTAAGCCTGTTGAACGTAGTATTTCCTGTAATTGTTTTCCCGCTGCCATTAAGGGTAATTGTACCGGTGCCACCGGCAAAGGTGCCGCTGTTGGCCCAGTTGCCATAGAGGTTGATGGTAAATGCACCGGCGCTAAAAGTAGTACCACTGCCGATCTGCAGATCGCCATTTACGGTAATATTAGCCGCGAGGGTTTTGGTGCCGCTGCCACTTAGTATAAGATGCCCGTAGGCAATATTTCCTGATACGGTTTGGGTTCCTGCCCTGTTGTAGTTAACGGTGCTGGTGGTGCCGGGCAGGTACTGGGAATAGTCTGCAGGAAAATTATTTGTTCCTCCTGCCACCAGTGTGGCGCCGTTTGCGATGGTAAGTGTTCCTCCCGGGGAACTACGGTTAGCCGTGAACGTAGCCAGGTCGAGCGTGCCTCCGTTTACAGACAGGTTGCCGTTGGTAATCACATTACCGGTAAGCGTGGCTGTTGCTCCTGTTTTGTTAACCACAACATTATTAAAAGTGGTAGCAGAAATATTCTGTGCGTTGCTGCCGGTGAAGTTAACCGTTCCCGTTCCGGGAGTAAATGTGCCACTATTGCTCCAGTTACCGTTTAATGTTAATGTGGCGGCTCCTCCGTTCGCGGTAGCTCCCGCGCTGATGGCTACATCCCCGGTTACCGTGGTGGCCGCGTTAATGCTCAGGTCACCACCGCTGACAGTGAGATTGCCGTTTACTGTAACGGCGCTGTTGATTTGCGCACTACCGGCAGTTTTGGCTATGGTGAGGTGATTGTAGGTAAGTCCGGCTACCGACTGGATGGAGGAGCCATTATACACCACGGTACCGCTGCCTGCCGTAAACGTGCCACTACTGTAGCTGAAGCTGTTGCCAATATTCAGGGTACCTGCACCCGAGAAGACAATACCGGCGCCACCTGATTGAATAACCGATCCTGTGGCCGTAACGTTACCATTCCCGATGTTTAACTGTATATTATGACCGGCGGTACCATCACTCAGCGTAAGGTTTCCATTTACAGTAAGGTTCTGGTTATTTACATTAATAGTATGGCTGGCATTGGCCGACCACAGGCCGGTGATATTACCCTGTGTTACCAATGACCCTCCGGCGGCCAGTGTAAGCGTGGCTGCCTGTGCGCTGCCGAAGGAAATGCTTTTCACGTTGGCGCTGTTATTGATCACCGGTTGGTTAGTGAAAGCAATGGTGCCTATTTCAGCAATATCGTTAACACCGGGTGGCCGGGAAGGGCTGCCCTGTGCAATGGTCCAGTTGGCAGCCGTATTCCAGTCGCTGCTCACGGACCCGTTCCATCTCACCACGTTAGACGCAGACGCCAGTGTATAACGGCCCGTAAATGCAGCCAACACGCTTGTTTGCTCCACATAATTGGCGGTGGTATTGCTGCCTGAATTACCATAGATGGACCAGCCGGAACCTGCATTGCGCCAGATACTGAGACTGGATTCGGTGTTACCATTCAATTCTGCATCTTCATAGTGGAAGCGCAGCAGCGTAGCTGCCAGGGTGATACCGCTGGCCGTAATGGTATATTCACGGTTCACGGCTGCTCCCGAAGGAAAATCGGCTACACTCTGCGGGTTAACCTCCACTGTGATGGAAGCAGACGTAGTAATCCCTGTGAGGGTGACGGTGTTATTGGGGCTTTCAAAAGCATAGGCAGTACCCAATGCAAACGTGTGGGAATGCTGGATCTTACCCAGTATGATACCGTTGCCTGATCTGTTACCTGTAATGGTAACGGTGTTGGCGCCGGTAATCATCGTTCCGCTGGTCATGTTAAGCGTGGTTACTGACACATTATTCAACAGGGTTACCTGGTTAACGGCACTGGTTTTATTGATCGTGAGTATATTAAAAGTAGTGGCGCCTGTTACGGAAGTATTAGCCGCGCCGCTCAGTGTTACTGTGCTTGTGGCGGGTGTGAAAGTACCGTTGTTGATCCAGTTGCCCAGAACGGAAATGGATTGCGTAGAGGCGTTGAAGGTAGTGGCCGATGCGATGGTAAAATCGCTGTTGACCACCACGGTACCTCCCAGCGTTTTTGTGTTGCCGTTGCTTACGGTGAGTTTGTTATAAGTGCCGGCTGCCAGTGTTTGCGCGCCGGTTCCATTAAAGTTAACCGTATTGGGAACGGAGGATGTTACATTGAGTGTTCCCGCCGTAACGGTGTATACATTGGCTATTCCCAGCACTGCGTTGGCCGATAGTTGTAATGATGTTCCATTGAGGGTAACATTGAAGAGGTTGGCGGTGCCGTTCAGGAAGCTGCTGCCGGTGAAAGTGGCCGTACCTGCGCTGGCCGTGAAAGTGCCTGATACATCCAGGATGTTGCCGATAGAAAAAGCTGCGGTGGAGGTGATACTACCCGTTACCGCCAGTGTTCCAAAAGTAACAGTACCTGCGCCGGATAAAGTTTTCCCTGTACCGCTCATGGTTACACTGCCGGTAGCATCATTCATACTACCACTTACAGACAGGTTACCGGTGATGGTTATTTCCTCGGCTGCGGTCACGGAACCGGAAACGGTAAGGTTTTCAAATGTAATACCGGTACCGGTGATTGTTTTGCCGGCGCCGGTCATGGTAAGGGTTCCACCAGCAAGGTGGGTGAATGTACCCGGGGCTGTGCTGGTAAGGTTTCCGGTTAAGGTAACAGCTGTGCCGGCAGCCGCTGTGATATTGGTAGCAGCAACTGTGAGGTTATTAAAATTATGTGTGCCTGTTCCGCTGATGGAAGTACCTCCTCCGTTCATTACCACCGTTCCCGTACTGCCGCTAAAGGTGCCGTTATTTACCCAGCTGGAGGAGGTAGTGACGGTGAAGCTGCCTCCATTGAATGTGGTAGCCGTACCAATATTCACATTACCACTCACGGTGATATTGGAGGCGGCAGTATAGCTAACGGATGTACCGCTGCCGATGGCAGAGGTAAGATTTCCTGAGATCGTAAGTGCTGTGCCCGGCATGGTTTTAACAGCGGCACCGCTGCTGGCAGACAAAGTGAGATTTCCATATGGCTGTACTGCTACTGCCTGGTTGGTACCGTTATATTCCACGGTGCTGGTGAGGCCAAGAGAAACAGTTGAATAGTTAACCGGGAAGGTACTGGTACCTCCGATTTTCAAGGTAGCGTTGTTGGCTACTGTCAGGCCGCCGCCCACCACGGTGGTCCCCCTGTTTGCGGTAAAGGTGGAGAGATCTAGCGTACCGGCGAGTACTTCTATTTTTCCTGCTGTTTCAACAGTGGCATTAAGCGGATTCAGGTTTCCTCCCAATGTCTTTATGCCGCTGCCACTGATCCGGAGGGTGGAATAGGTAAGCGTGTTCCTGACCGTTTGATTTACCAGCGTACCGCTATAATCTACAATACTACCGGCGGCCAGGGTTATTGTTCCGGTGAGGCCGTAGTTACTTCCGATGACGGATGCTTTTACGTGAAGGATGCCACCGGCGGCTACTGAAGTGGTGGCAGCGCCGGAGATGAGAACGGGTGTGGCTACATCTGCCGGAACAAACGTTCCGTTTACGGTAAAGGTACCGGATACGGTCATGTTCACATTTTGCGTGGTGGTGCTGCCCACGCCGATGGTAAGTTTTCTGAAAGTGGTAGCGGACGTGCCGCCTATAGATTGGGTGGTTCCTGCAAAAGTTACCCTGGCATTGGTGCTGGAGGTAGTGTAGCTGCCGGAGTTAGTCCAGTTACCTTTTACAGTAAGTGTAACGCCGCGCTGCGATATGGTGCTGCCGGAACTGAGCACCAGGTTGCCTGCTACGGTGAGACTTTTGGAAATGGTTAATGTAGCATTAACGCCGGCGCCTACGGTGAGTGATTTACAACTGGAGCTGTAACTGATCACGGGGTAATATATTCCTGTGAAAGCGGCGTCGCCTATGATCGCATCGACAGTGGCGCTGGGTATGCCTGCAGTCCAGTTGGCACTGTTGGACCAGGAACTGCTTACGGTTCCTTTCCAGCTTGTTTGCGCCGATAACAGAATGGGAAAGAGCAACAACAGCAGCAACAGCAGCCTTCTACCCGGCGGATACCGGCAGGCATAAAGGAGTGCGCCGGGGATACCGGAAAGGAAAGCCCTGGTTATTTTGTTGTAACACTGATGAACGAACCAATGTATAATCACTTCCATAGGAGCGTTATTTGGTTGAGGCTTTCTTCCGGCTACCGTAACTGCAACTCGGCCTGGGCCAGTTGTTCCGTTGAAGCTTTTGATTTGGCAGTATATGCTATGCGTAATTTCCCGGTATGGTAATTAATACCTGATTTGTTTTCAAGCGGAAGATGAAGGTAACGTTGCGTGTTGGGTGTGTATACTGCCAGCCCCCTGGCCACTGCTACCTGTGTTGTTTTCCCCTGGGGCGACACATAATCAACTGTGAGATCACCATATACCGAAGAATTGCCCAGCCGGTTAAAGAGTACATTCAGACCAGGACCTTTTGCGAGGTCAACAGACAGTTCTGATAGTTGCACGCTTGCGGCGGTTTCGCCGACACGTATAATAACCGGGATGGTGATGCCAAAAACAGGGGTCAGTTTCACATTGATACCGTTGCTGTCTGCAGGTGCAGTATCCTCCCCGATGGGCTTTTCATCCGGTACCGCCCGGAAATAGAGATGCGAGCGGTATTCGCCAGGCTCCAGCTGGGCCGCGCCGGTTAACTGCAGTTTTATCACCTGTGCTTCATTGGGTCCGAGTACCACGCTGCGCGGGAAGAAGCGCAGGTATTTACTGGCAAACTGTTGCCCGGAGTCCGGTTCATTAATCTGTTGAAACGTACCATTCTTATTCATCCGGATCTCTACGAATGAAATAAGATACCTGGCGGTATCTTTTCCGGAGTTTGCAAGATTCAGTTCCTCCGCACGTTTGGGGCCTTCAAAAACAACCCGTACGGGCGTCACCAACAGGTTACCCTGGGCGCATGTTTCCTGTAATATCATGCAACAACATACAATAAATGCGATCACAAAACAGTAAGGATACCTAACGAAGCAGTTATTCGGGCGTACCGATGAGTTCATGGGTTCATACTTTGTAATAAGCGTATAGCCGCGAAGCGTGCAGCTACACAGGATATGATTAAGGTTGTCCGTAAGAAGAGCGGCCGTATTTAAAGCCGGTTGATCAGTTGTAATTAACGGTTACATCGAATGGGGTACCGGAAACATATGTTCCGGCGGCCTGTGCAGCGCTTACATTCAGGGTAGCGCCTACATTAAGCGTTTGGGTACCTGCTGTAAGTGTACCAACACCTGAAGGGTCGCTGGTGAAATTTGTAACCGTCATGGTATTGGACCCGCTGGTGATAGTGAGGGCAGTAGACGGCAAAGTAATGCTGTAGGAATAGTTGCCGGTACCTGTTACGGTAAAGGAAGCGGCAGTAATGGTTCCTGTAGCAGTGGAGGGAAGCGTAACACCGCCGGTAGTGCTGCGAACACCTGCCGGGGTAAGCACAACTGTACCACCAGCGGTGGATTGTACGGCTACGTTACCAAAGTTCATGTCTACATCTTTCACAATACTGATGGGTGTTACAATAGTGGCGGTAGCAGTAGCAGAAGCTGTTTCCTGCGCAAATGCATCGGTTGCAAAAGCTGCAAATACCAGCGTAACAGTGGAGATAAGGCTAGTTCTTTTCATTCTCAGCTATTTTAAATAATGAGGGAATATGTATAAAGATTGTTTTCAGGCTACATAAAAATAGAATGGCTAACGTTATCTATCACAAGCTACAGATATCAGATGGGGCCGTAAGGCTTTCATAATCCAGTTATTATAATCGCGACAATTTCTATTATGAAGATAATACAAAATATTAAGAACCACCCATTTTGGGGTGATTCTTTTCTTTACCTGATAATTCTGTATAGGTTTTCGTAATTCGCTCAGGTCGTCATTCAGTGGCTTCTTTATTCCGCTTTTCATATAACGCCGACCTGTACCTCTTCGCCAGCAAACCCGTAGCCAACGCCGGATCAATATCTGCTACAATTACACCTGGTTTGCCATATTCCCCGTGTGCTATGCAGGCGCCGTCCGGACCTATTAACGAGCTGGCTGAATCGGGGTAGGTAAACGCATAATTGGCGCTGGCGAAATAGATGGTATTTTCCAATGCGCGCATCATCATGGCCTTCTCATAGTAGGGGTTATTGATATGGCCCCATTCGGTAAGTAATTCACCGGCGGTGTTGCTGCCGGTGCAATGCGGGTGAAATACTATTTTGGCATCGTGCCGGGCTGCCCACCGGACAGATTCCGGATAACGGAATCCTTCATGACAGATGGTGATACCAAATTTCACCCCATTCACCTCAAAAATGCTACGCTCTGTTCCGGGGATCCAGATATTATCTTCCGTGGGATCTAACTGGTTTTTGGTCTGGTATCCCAATACTTCTCCGGTTGCTGAAATCACAAAAGCTACATTCAGCAATGCTTCTCCCTGGTACCAGTCCATCGGCATAATAACGGCAATGGAATTTTCAGCGGCAAGCTGGCCCACTTTTTCCAATGCCTCCTGTAATTTTCCGGGAGAACGCTCTGCTTCCGTACTTCCCATTCCGGGATAACCGGGGATATATGACTCAGGGAAACAGATAATTTCCGCATGTTGCTTTGCGGCCTCTCCTATTAGTTTTTCAGCCCATGATAAACCTTCGTTAACAGATGTGGGGGGTGGTGGAGAAGCCAATGCTATTTTCATAAAATGCAGATTATGCATGCAAAGTTATTCAGAATTATTAAAGAAGAAGATAACCTGTACCCTATAAAATTCCGGATTTGTAAAATGTAATTCCGGATCCCGTAAACTAAAGCTAAGGGAAGCTATCAACTTTGGGGTTGAATTACACTTTTTGAATAATGAATATAAAAACCGCCAGGCGTTGGTTTCTATGGCATAAATGGACCAGCCTTGTTTGCACTGTTTTTTTACTGATGCTATGTTTAACCGGTCTTCCGCTGATCTTTCATGAAGAGCTGGATGGACTGCTGGAAAAACAGGTAGTGGCAGAAATCCCTGAAGGCGCCCGTAAACTAAGCCTGGACTCACTGGCAGTACTTGCCGGCAAACAATACCCGGCGGAAAAGATACGGTATATCTTCTGGGATGAAAAAGATAAAAACAAGATCATATTTGATCTCGCCGCCAAACCCGACGCTCCTCCGGAAGGAAGCCGGTACGCCATGCTCAACATGTATACCGGCGCGGTACTGGACAAGCCCACTACCGATGGAGTAATGGACATCATTCTGAAGATTCACATCAATATGTTTCTTGGTATTGGCGGGAAATTATTCCTGGGTCTCATGGGGATCCTGTTCGTTATTGCCATTATTTCCGGCGTAGTGCTTTATGGGCGCATCATGAAAAAGTACGATTTCGGGATGGTGCGGAAGTATAAATCGAACCGCCTGAAATGGCTGGATACCCATAACCTGATTGGCATTGTTACACTTACATGGGCCAGTGTGGTAGGACTTACCGGTGTTATCAACACCCTGTCTGATGTAGTGCTGGCCTTATGGCAGCAGGGACAGCTAAAAGAAATGGTGGCGCCGTATGCCCACCAGCAGCCACTTACGGGCAATCTCAGTTCATTAGACAGCGCAATGGCGGTAGCACAAAAAGCTGCACCACATATGGAGCCGCGTATAGTTACCTATCCCGGCACCCTGTTTTCCAGCAAACATCACTACGCTGTATTTATGCGGGGCAACACCTCTCTCACATCGAGGTTGCTGATGCCCGCACTGGTGGATGCCAAAACCGGCGCCCTTACCGATGCCCGGAGAATGCCCTGGTATGTAAACACCCTGTTTTTATCAGAGCCCCTGCACTTCGGTGATTATGGCGGTATGCCTTTAAAGGTCATCTGGGCATTATTTGACCTGGGTACCATCATTGTATTGATTACGGGCCTTTACCTGTGGTTTGCGCGCAGAAAGGCCACCAAGCTGCAATGGAGCAGGCTCACCGAAAAAACCGTATACGAAAATGAAGAATAATGCATGGATCAGATTATGGGGAAAACCGCTGCTAATAGCATTGCTGTCGATAGCCGGATTAATTACAGCCCTGGCAGGCGACGGTTTCTGGGATATATTTTCCTGGGTAGCGTTAGCCCTGCCTGTTATTATTATTGTGCGGAGCTATTATTTTCCGGGGAAGAAGTTTAATTGACGTATGGCCTCTTTTTAAAAGCTATTTTTGCATCTCCAAAAATAAATACAATGGCGGTGCAACATGTTGTTAAACGGTTATTATACCTGTGTGATACTATTCCTTCAAAGATCCGGCTTATACCGGATGCTGAATTTACCACCCCGCGTGCAGCAGGCAAATGGTCGAAGCAACAGATATTAGGCCACCTCGTTGATTCTGCCACCAACAACCATCACCGGTTTGTAAGGGCACGATTGGAACCCGTACCTGTTATTACGTATAACGGGGACGACTGGGTGAACACACAACACTACCAGGAAATGGACCGCGCACAACTGCTGCTGTTCTGGGAATATTACAATCGTCATCTTGCTGCTATTATCAGTGTAATAAAAGAAGATGAACTACAGAAAACCTGTAACAACGGTGATCCTGCGCCTCACACGTTACAGTTTTTAATTGAAGATTATGTGCGTCACCTGGAGCATCATTTAAACCAGCTGATACCTTCCATATAATTACAAAAAAAATAGGCTGACCGGGTTGGTCAGCCTATTTTATCAATGCTATCTGATGACTTACTTCAATGTGATAGTGCTTACAGTAGATACTTCTCCTACTTTTACTGCTACGGCAGCAACGGTAGTATCTTTTAAGATACCATTACCGGCAATAGCCACATTATAAGTACCCGCGCTTAAGCCGGATATTACATAGGCGCCGGTTAATGCGTCCGGCAATGCGGAAGCAACAGTATCCGTGTTCTGAATGGCGTAAACGCCTTTCACCTGCAGCAATGGTAAAGCGATTCCTTTGATAGTACCGCTGGTTGCTTGTGTATAAGTACGGATCACTGGTTTCAGGATGTACTTATTGCTTCCGGTGGTAACAATAGAGCGGCCTGCGTCAAAATCGATCCAGAGGCGGTATTCGATGTCGGCAACCAGGTCGGCATGAACATTCAGTTTTAAACCTGATTGTTGTGCAGAAGGCGTTTCCAGCAGGTGAGATACTCCATTCAATACTACGCTGTTGTTGGTACCCAATACCAACCGGATCTGTGAAATTTTACCGGCGGGTAATTCTTTTGACGCCAGTAAGGTGTCTAATCCATTTCTGAAATCCAGCAGGTTATACACGCCGGGACGTGCCAGGGGAACAGATACCCAACCTGCACCCGTTTCTGCCGCATCGGCCGATGCATTTACCTGGATGTCCTGGATATCGATGTTCACTTCATCGTAAATAGCCGGATCATCTGTCAGGTACACGGTGAGCTTCGACTTGCCACTGTTGGAAGAAGACTCGTCTTTGCTGCACGCACTAAAGAATAGCATTGATGCGGAAACCACCATTAACGTGGCGAAGAATTGGTTTTTCATGATTCAAAGATTGAATTGAATAACAGTTGTTGGTTAAAATTGAATTTGAGTCGATAAAATAAAGTTGACAAAGATAGTGACAGATTTGGTATTATTTATTATTTATATACGAATATTCATTCGCGTGACATTACTCTGGGAAAAACAAAAACTGTACCGGGAAACCGTAACACCCGTTGGATACGGTTTCCCGGTAACAGAACGGCCAGGCAAATTGCCTGGCCGTTCTGTTAATATATGACTAAATGATATCTCTTATCCCTTCTTTCTCACCAGTTTTGCTTCTTTGGCATCCATTCCGTACAGGTCATTGAACAATAATTTGAAGGTGCCTAACGACTGTGCGCGGAAAGTAATTTCAGGACCGAAAGCATAGAGCATGCCGGCGCCTACGGGGGCAGAAAATGCGGCTACCCCGTCTTTCAGGTATGCTTGTCCCCATGCCCAGCCGCTATGCAATGGTTTATCCGTAGAAAACCAGGCAATCGGTTTAATTCCTTTACCTGTGGCATCCGGATCCAGGCGGAATACGGGGCTGTTATCGAAGTTTACATCTCCTACAGCGGGGAGACCCCATGCAGCGGGGTGCGTGCTATCGAACGATACCTGCAGGATGCTTCCGGGCACAAAATATTTGGTACCGGGCAGCGGTTTTTCCTTACCGGCATTATCTTTTTCTACCAGCGCATTGTGTACCGGCAGTCCGAGGTGATAGGCCAGGTTGGTGCTGCTGCCGATGGTGATCACGGTGCCGCCTTCTTCGAGGAAGGTTTTTATCTGCGGAATGGATTTCTCTTTGGTGATTTTACCTAAAGAGTGCCGGTATTGTTCCGGGATATCTGCGGGCAAAGGATCTTTAGGGGCATATCCATACCTGTTGGGCTCTGCGCCTGATACCGGCGGGATAGCGCGGGTAGCGAAGATGATGGCGTCGTATTTACTGCGGAGATTACCGGTATCGATATCCTGCGGATATATTACCTCAAACGGGAAATGATACTGCTCCATGATCCACCGCATCCAGCCGGAAGGCATAGAGCCGCCGTAAGTATCCCATAATGCAATACGCATGGGCGCCATGCTTACGGTTCCTGCCGGACGTTTGCTGATACCGGTGGTTTTAAGGCCGAGGGTAGCAGCTGATTGTTGCAGTATTTCTTTTGCCTTGCCATCTGCGGGCACATAAAAATTACCCGGAACGGCTTTATCGTTGCCGGCCACTCCTTTGGTAAGACGGTATACTTTCACACCTGCTTTCATGAGGTCATTTACCGCGATGAAAGCATTGTTTTCCCGCGCACTCAGAAGATAGCCGCCGGCACTAGCCAATGCTGCTTTGGGAGGCGTTTGTAACGCGCCGTAGGGCAGCTTTGTAAATGGCCCGTCGAAGCTATCGAGAATCCTGTCGAACTGCACGCCCATCTGAAAGGCCAGTGTCCATCCGGCGGCGTCATATGGCCGGATAGGAGGACCTCCGGGATACTGAAAATCGTTTGGATGATCCTGTGGTTCAAACATATCCAATACATGCGGGCGGAAAGCCTGGTTTGTTTTTACGATGTAGGAACCGGCGGGATATTGTTTACCTGCCACGGTAAATGACGCATCTGCTTTCTGTACCTGTATGCCTGCTTTGATGAGGGCATTGATAAACTTTACGGCTGTCGGGAAATCGGCCTGGTCGGCGGGCAGGATGTAGCCACGGGGATCTCTCCCGGCAGGATCTTTAAACACCGCATCATAATACTTCATCGGGATATTACTTCCCCTGCGCATCCAGCCATACGGATCGCTGCCATCGTTTTTGTCGGTGGAATCCACGTTATCCTTTTTAAAAGCGGCAGTAATGGCTTCGGAGCGTTTGGGTGATAATGTCCAGGAATCCTGGCTACCTTTTTCGATGGCATTCTTACCCATTTTGTAAATATTGAAAAGCACTTCATCGCGTTGTCTTGCTGCATAATCGAGTACGGCGTAATTGAGCGACACCGAGTAATCAATAGAGCGTTTGAAGCGCCAGTCGTTTTGCGGCGTTACCGGGTTGGGCGTAGCGCCGTTGGGTATTAAGCGTTGCGGTACTACCGGGATCTTTTCCGGTGTGGGGTTACCGATAATTTCCGTGAGCAGCCCGATCATGTTATGATACTGTGTGGTGGTGCGTAAGCCGCCGTTGTACCACGTAGAAAAGCTGGAGCCATTGAGGCGGGTGTAACCGGGTTTATCTTCTGCATTGAGGCGGTTATACATAGCCGCGCCCAGTGCATCTATACCGGTGATCATCAGCGGATCGAAGAAATAGTTGAACGGATCGCGGTAAGGAGGGCCTGCCAGTACCGATCCTTCCGGTCCGCGCTGGTGGTGGTTGTACATGATCTGCGGCATCCATTCCAGGAACAGCTGGCGACCCATGTTCACGCTTTCTTTCATATTCATGATATAGAAATCGCGGTTATTATCATGGCCGATGTACTTCTGGTATAATACCGGCAACTGATCAACAGAACGTTTCAGTGTATCGGCATTGCGCATGTACCAGTTGGACACCAGCTCCTGGCCGTCGGGGTTAGCGTGTGTCATGAGGATGATCACATTATCAAGGATGCGCAGGGTTTCAGGGTCCTTCCGGCTGCTCAGTTCCCAGGCGGTTTCAATGAGCTGGTGGGTACCTACTACTTCGGTGGCATGCAGTCCGCCATCAATCCATACCACTGCTTTTCCTTCTGCGGCCAGTGCGCGGGCCTGTTCCGTAGAGATACCTTCTGCGCGTGCCAGCTGCTGTGAAATCTTTTTATATTTCTCCAGCAGTTTAAGATTTTCCGGAGAAGAGATGATCAGCATATACTGATCACGGCCTTCTTCTGTTTTGCCGATGTCTACCAGCTGCACGCGGTTCGACGTGGCCGCGAGTTTCTTAAAGTATGCCGCTGTTTGCGTGTAGTTGGCCAGTTGGTAATCGTCACCGATGTTAAATCCAAAATGTTCTTTCGGAGAAGGAATATTTTGTGCCACCGCAGTTGTACAAAACAGTCCAACAGCGGTGAGCGTGACAAGCAGTTTATTTCTCATAGCGTTTACTGATTGAGTTATTTACGATAATCCAGTGCGGGTTTTCTATCGCCCAGCATTGCTTCATATTTGAACCCGGTTCCCTGTCTTTTATTCAGTTCTTCTTTTGCCACCTTCAGGGCTTCCGGGCTTTTAAACAAATCGTATGCGGTGAGCGCCATTGTTTTGGCGGCTACCATCATGCCTTTTACGCCGATGCTGCTGCCGGCGGCAGCCACATTCTGCCAGCTGTGACCTGATGATCCCGGCACAAAGGTGGCGGTTACAATACCGGCTGTAGGGGCTACCCAGCTTACATCCGCCACGTCGGAAGAAGCGCCGCCGGCATCTTTGATCATGGTAAAAGGACTCACGCGGGAAGTAACGGTATCAGGGTCGGGGGTGTTATCTTTTTCCACGAAGGTGGCCTGGATCTTTTTGGCAAAATCCTTTTCTTCCGGGGTGTAACTGAAACCACCTACCTGGTGGAGGTTCTTATCCATTATTTGCGACAGCGTGATATTGGGCAGCATGTTGTACACCCCTCCTATTACTTCGTAATCCATGCGGGTGCCGGTTCCCAGGGCAGCACCTTCCGCGGCTTTCACCAATCTTTCCCACACGCTTTTCACCACTTTCATTTCCGGGTGTCTTACATAGTAATATACTTCTGCAAAGGCGGGTACTACGTTTGGAGCGTCGCCACCTTTGGTGATCACGTAGTGAATGCGGGTGGTAGATGGTACGTGTTCCCGCATCATGTTCACCATATAATCCATTGCTTCCACGCCATCGAGCGCAGAGCGGCCTTTTTCAGGAGAACCGGACGCATGTGCCGCGGTGCCATAGAACCTGAATTTAGCATTCTTGTTGGCCAGCCACGGCGCTATTGCCGCAGAGTTCTGGTTGCCCGGATGCCAGTGTAACACCGCGCTTACATCTTTAAACAATCCTTCCCTTACCATATACACTTTCCCGGAGCCGCCTTCTTCCGCGGGGCAACCATACAAACGGATGGTTCCTTTTGCACCGCTGGATTGCAGCCAGTTTTTCACACTAACGGCAGCAGCCACGGAGGCAGTTCCAAAAAGATTATGCCCGCAACCATGTCCGGGTCCACCGTCTTTCACCGGGTGTTTTTCCGGCACTGCTTCCTGTGATAAACCGGGTAATGCGTCGTATTCCGCGAGGATGGCTATGACCGGTTCGCCGCTGCCATAGCTGGCTTCAAACGCCGTGGGAATACCGGCGATACCGGCTTTTACGGTGAAGCCCTGTTGCTGCAAAGTTGTTTGCAGCAGCGCTGAACTTTGTTGTTCCAGGTAACCTGGTTCTGCATAGCTCCAGATCTTTTTTGCAATGGTATCGTAGCTGGCGGTGTGCTGATCCAGGTACGTGATCATAGCTGCTTTGTCTTTATTCTGTTGTGCTGCCGCAGATAACGCGAAACAACACATGATACTGCCCAAAATGATTTGCTGCCTCATAAATTATTTATACAATTGGTTAAACAGTAATTTAAAGGTACTGTGAGATTGGCCCCGGAACGTGATCTCCGGACCGAAAGCATATAGTTTACCTTTGCCTACCGGCGCCACAAATGCCGCAATGCCATTTTTAAGATACTGCTGGCCCCAGGCCCATCCGCTATGTAATGGTTTATCGTCAGAGAACCACATCAGTTTTTTGATGCCCGCAGTATCACCGGTGGCACTCAGTTTAAAAACGGGGCTACGCTCAAAATATACATCATTTCTTGCAGCCATGCCAAAGGTTTCTGCTACAGTAGTATCGATATCCGCCAACAGGAGGCTGCCGGGAATATAGTATTTGGTGCCGCTGAGTGGTTTCATTTCATTCTTGCTGTTCTTTTCCACCAGTGCATTCTGCACCGGTAACTGCAGGTGATAAGCAAGGTTGGTGCTGCTCCCGATGGTAACAATGCGGCCACCATCTTCCAGGAATTTCTTCAGCTGTGGAATAGAGGTATCTGCCGTAATTTTTCCCAGCCAGCTGCGGTATTGCGCGGGCAGCTCTTCCGGTTTGGGCGGTTTGGGTTCAAATCCGTTGCGTGCCTTTTTAGGTTTGCCGGTGTCGGGTATAGCACCGGTAGCAAAGATGATCATGTCGTATTTGCTGCGGAGCTTTCCGCTGTCAATCGCTGAAGTATAGATGAATTCGTAAGAGAAATGATACTGCTCCATCAGCCAGCTGATCCAGCCGGCAGGGATAGACCCGCCGTAGTTGTTCCAGATGCCGATGCGCATAGGCGTCACTGCTTTTAACCCCGCTGGCTTACTTTCACTAACGGTAACGGGTATACCAAATGAGGCGGCGTCTTTTACGAGCAGTTCATGTGCCTTTGCAGAAGAAGGTATATAGAAGCTGCCGGCCTCTTTAACGCCAACGGGTACACGAAATACTTTCACGCCTGCTTTCAGCAGATCATTTACCACAATGAAACCGTTGTTGATACGCGCATCGATGAGGTATCCTTTGCCGGTGGCTACTTCCTGCTTTGGCGGGGATTGCAAACTACCGTAAGGCAGTTTCTCAAAGGGGCCGCTGAAACTGTCGGAAATACGGTCGAACTTCACGCCCATCTGGAACGCCAGCGTCCAACCTGCGGCATCGTAAGGGCGGATAGGCGGACCGCCTTCATATTGAAAATCGTTGGGATGGTCCTGTGGTTCGAACATGTCTATTACATGCGGGCGAAAAGCCTGGCTGGTTTTTACAATGTATGAGCCGGCAGGGTATTGTTTTCCTGCCACTGTAAAAGCAGCCGTGGCTTTCTGCACCGCTATGCCTGATTGAATAAGGGCATTGATAAATTTGACAGCGGTAGGGAAATCTGCCTGATCTGCCGGAATGATGTATCCGCGGGCATCTCTGCGTCCGGGATCTTTCAGTACGGCATCATAGTATTTCACCGCCACGGTATCCTCCCGGCCGAAGGAGAATTCACCACCACCACCTTCTCCTTCTGTACCGGGTTCGGATTTTTTATTGTTCTTATTGGCAATTTTTATGCTGTCGATATAGCTTGGATAGAACGTCCAGTTGTCGCGGTTTCCTCTTGCAATAGCGTTGCTGCCCATGCGATAGATATTAAACAGCAGTTCGCTGCGATAGCGGGAGGCGTAGTCGAGTACCGCGTAGTTGAGCGATACGGAATAATCGATCGACTGCCGGAAGTGCCACCGCTGGGGCGTTACCGGGTTGGGGGTAGCGCCGTTGGGGATGAGCCGTTCCGGTACCAGGGGTACATTTTCCGGTGTTGGGCTGCCGATTATTTCTGTCAGGATTCCTACCATATTATGAAAATAGGGCGTAGTGCGCAGGCCGCCGTTCCACCAGGTGGAGAATTGTGAGCCGGCACGCTGGGTGTAGCCGGGTTTTCCTTCCACATTGAGCCGGTTGTTCATAGCAGCGCCTACGGCGTCGATACTGGTTACGATCAGCGGATCAAATACGTGGTTGAAAGGATCGCGGTAGGGCGGACCGGCGAGTACAGACCCTGCGGGGCCGCGCTGATGATGGTTGTACATGATTTGCGGGAGCCATTCCACAAACAGCTGGCGGCTGATGTTCTGGCTTTCCTTCATGTTCATCATGTAGAAGTCGCGGTTATTATCATGCCCCACATACTTTTCGTATAGCCGTGGTATGTTAGTAGCCCTTTTGCTGGTATCGGATTCCCGCATGTACCAGTCGGACACCAGCTCCTGCCCGTCGGGGTTGGCGTGTGTTAAGAGGATGATATCGTTGTCCAGGATGTTCATGGTTTCCGGATCGGTGCGGCTTACCAGTTGCCACATCGTTTCTATGAGCTGGTGCGTGCCTACTACTTCTGTGGCATGCAACCCGCCGTCGATCCAGATCACGGACTTTCCTTCTGCGGCCAGTTCGCGGGCCTGCTGGTCGGTAAGTCCTTCTGCATGGGCCAGTTGCTGTGAGATGGTTTTATAGCGTTCCAGCCGTTTTATATTTTCCGGGGAAGAAACGATGAGCATATACTGATGGCGGCCTTCTTCCGTGAGCCCGATATCTACCAGTTTGGTACGGGGAGACGCGGACAGTTTTTTAAAGTAGGCAGCTGTTTGAGTATAGTTAGCCAGTTTATAATCATCTCCTATATTAAAACCAAAATGTTCTTTGGGAGATGGCACCTGCTGTGCCCATGCCACCGCTACGGTTGTGAGCAGCAGGAGCACCAGGTAGTAAAATTTACTATTCATACGGGTTATCAGTTTCAGTTGATCAAAACGGGTTTTCTATTGTTTTTTAAACCTCACGCCTACGCGGCAATCGCCGGGTTCACCTCTTGCTTCATCGCAGATATTGTTGAAGAAGGTAACGATTCTGCGGCCATCGGCCAGGTTGAGGATAAATTTGAACAAAAAGTAATCGTTTACGCCCACATTTGAAAGACTTACATTATTCAGTGTTGCCAATTGCGCTGCTGTAAAGGAATACGTTTTTGGAAAGGTAGTCACCGTTTCATATAAATGATCGTTGGTACCCACTATGCTGGGCAGTGGAAACTGTGCGATATTCGTATATTGATTACCGGGAGAAGAGATGACTAACGGGTAAGCAGGTACGCTGGTTTCGGCTTTATTATAGCTGGTATAAACTTCGATAGAAGTAACTGTTTCTTTCCCAAATCCTTCCCAGCTGAGGGTAAAGGCAAACTGCTGACTGGCCACATCCGGATCTTTCAGGTTAAAGAAAGCTACTTTGCCCGCCTGCCGCGTTGGCAGGGCTGTTTTGGTAGTATCTATGGTAACTACCGGCACGGCGGTATAGGTATATTCCTCCCATTCGTACTTCACCTTTTTACAGGAAAATGCAACCAATGAAATAAGCAGTATGGCAACTATAAAATGTTTCATAATTATAATTTTAGTCCCGTAATTTTTTTCACTTATTTATCCCAGAAAACCGGTGTTGTTTGCTGCGCCACCTGTAAGCGGCTGGCGTCGTCACCTAAGCTGGTATTGGCTGTAAGCTCGGTTTCAGAGTAATACAGGCGCAGCGGAAAGGTGTTGAGCGGCGACAGTGGTGTGCGCAATGCCGGCAAGCCGGTACGGCGATAGTCGTTGTAGGCTTCCATGCCGTTGCCGTATTGCGCGATGTATTTCTGCGTCATCACCAGTTCCAGTTTACCGGCATTGTTGGCGGCATCATATTTCACCAGTTGCCCCGCGGCAAAGTCAGCGATGGTGGTGGCTGACAATGCAACGCCACCGTTAGCAACAGCATAAGTACTCACCGCGTTGAGATGTGCGGTGATGCCGTCTTTAAAAGCCTGCCGGGCATCGTCGCCGGTGTTGAGTGTAAGCGCTGCTTCCGCGCGGATGAACTTCACCATTGCGTTGGTGATCATGGGCATGATGCCTGCACCTGTGCCATCTGTGGGGCCTACTACTTTGAGTGTGCCGGTGGCATTGGTATTGGTGAGGAATTGATTGGTAGCGGGGATGTTATTCACCGGTGCATTGTCGTACAATCCGCCGGCGGGATAGATACCGAAAGTAGAGCGCCGGTTCAGATCGGCCGGTGCGGCTGTACCATCGCCGGGATTGCGGCCGTAGTAGCCGTTGCTGTTGGCCGAGTTGTTTAACCCTGCGGTGGCATTTTGACGGATGATGTAGTAGCGCAACCGGGGATCGTCGCTGTTAAACAGCAGATCAATCAGCGACTGGCTCATGTAAAACGTTTTGCTGCCCTGGTATTCCGACCGGTGCCAGGGATGCCGGTTGTTGGGATTTTGCCCTGGTCCGAACCGGAAGGTAAAGTCCAATGCGTTGCTATTGGCAGTACCGCCTATCAGTGTCGCCGGATCAGCAATCAGCGCCTGTATGGCAGCAGTGGACCGCGCAGGATTCACCAGGCGGATCTGGTTATATAATTTTAGTTTCAGCGAGTTGGCCATCATGAGCCAGGAGCTTTTAAGCCCGCTGTACAAAAGATCGGATGTAGCAGGAACCAGGGTGGTGGCGGAAATTTTACCGGCATCAACAGCAGCTTCGTCGATCATCTTCAACAAATCTTCATAAATATCCGCGCCTTTTTCAAAGGGTGGGCTCACGGTTTCCTGGCCTTTCTGTGATTGTGAATAAGGGATATCTCCCCACATGTCTACCATCAGGCTTACGAGGTATGCCTTCTCCAGTTTGGCAATGGCCACATAGCCCCATTGTTCCTGCGCTGTACCGGTTCTTATAATGGACTCCAGGTCGTTCAGCGTTTGTGTATAAAAGCCGTCCCATGAGTCGTTGAAGCTGGTACCCTGCTGCTGCAGCCTGCTCAGACCGGAGGAGAAAACAGTGTACTGCATAAAAGTGGCGGTGCCGCTGTTCAGCTGGTACATGTTGGCGGCCATTGATACTTCAGTAGCCGGCAGCAATAAAGATAACTGGGCAGTGGTGGGGTTATTGGGGTCTGTATTGATATCTACAAACTTTTTACAACCGGTAACGGAGAAAACACCTGCCAGTGCTATTGTATATGCAATATATTTAAGTGCCATCATCATATCAGGTTTTATGATCAGAAAGAACATTTCAGGTTTACACCAAAGCGGCGTGTGGTAGGTACTGCCAGGTTATCATATCCCTGTGAGTTACCAACGCCCAGCGAGCTTACTTCCGGATCGAAGTTGGTATACTTCGGGAAGTTGGGTGCGCTGTACCAGAGATTCCGGCCGGTAACAGAAATGAACGCAGAGCCGAAAGGTGTTTTACCTAAAAAGTTTTTGGGAATTTCATATCCCAGCGCCACTTCACGCAGGCGGAATACGGTGGCGTCGAATACCGATCCTTCATTGATACCGCCGTTGCCGGGGCCCATACTGCCGCTGAAGAAATGATCTTCAAAAGACAGCGCCACATTGTTCGGGATCTTATTGCCTTTATCGTCCAGCAGTGGCGTTTGTGTATTGATGTCACCCAGTACACCCGGTGATACGATAGTGAATTCGCGGTTTTCCATGTCGCGTGTAACACCGCGTGACAGCATCTCTGCAACGGTGCGGGAGTATAGCTGTCCGCCTTGTTTCCAATCGAACAGGATATTCAATGAGAAGCTCCGGAAGCGGAACGTGTTGGTAATGCCCACCATGAAATCGGGGTTGGGATTACCGATAGCTTTGAGTGCGCCGGAGATCAGTGGTTTACCGGTGTTGGGATCTATGAGCACATTGCCTTCATTGTCACGTGCATAGGCCGTTCCCTGGATAAGGCCATATGGCTGTCCTACTACGTGTACGCTGCTGGTACCGTTGGTGCCGCCATAGCTGAAGCGTTCATATCCTCCGAGGTCGCGGATGATGTTCCTGTTGCGGGTGAAGTTGGCTGAGATATCCCAGTTGAGACCGTTATTGGATTGCAGTGGCACTACCGTCAAACCCAGCTCCACTCCTTTGTTGGTGGCTTCACCGAGATTAAGGATCTGGGTGGTGTAGCCGGAAGATGGTGCAGCAGTAACCTCGAAGATCTGCGAGGTACTCTTTTTATTGTACCAGGTAAAGTCAATGCCTATACGATTATTGAAGAACTGCAGTTCTGTACCCAGTTCCAGTTCTGTAATAAACTCCGGTTTCAGGTTGGCGTTGGTAAGCAGGTTAGCCTGTGTTACCACGTTATACACACTTCCACCTGCCGGTGTGAAGGGCAGTCCTACGTTTGCGGGCGTAGTGGTAGCGCCGAGGATAGGATTGATCTGGTAAAAGTTTTGTGTCTGATAAGGAGATGCTTCGTTACCTACCTTAGTATAACCTGCTCTTACCTTACCGAAGTTCAGCACTCCTTTTGGCAGATGCAGCGCTTCTGTGAACACCAGTGATCCGTTTACACCGCCGTAGAAATAGCTCCTGTTATTGGAGGGCAGTGTAGAGGAAATATCGTTGCGTCCTACAAAGTTGAGGGAGGCAAAGTTTTTATAATCAAAGGTGATGTCTGTAAAGAAGGCGTAGTAGCGTTGTTTCAGGATGTTCCTGTTATTGATCAGCTGTATAGGTGTTACAGAGCTGGTGTTGTTCATGTCTATCAGGTCGGCCACGATGATATTATCCCCGTAAAAAGCTTTCCTGTCTGTGAGCCGCTGGTTCACGTTATTACCCACAATTGCGCGCAGTGATATATCTGATGTAAGAGGTTTGGTGGCGGTTACCAGCAGGGTGTTATCCAGTTCCTGGCGGTAAATATTATCTGAAGTGATGCTTCCGTTGGGATAGGAAGAGCTGCCTTTACCGCGTACGCTCATGCGCCTGTCGGTGTACGCGTTGAAGCCGATGGTGTTCTGTACATTCAGCCAGGGCAGCGGATCGAAGCCCAGTACCAGGTTACCGTAGTACCTGTCCACGTCGCTGGTAGAAGGACTATGTTTCACCGACCAGTAGGGGTTATCCACTCCCGTGTAGTCGTATACGTTACTACCATCTATCGGGTTCTCGTAAGGATAATTAGTGAGATCGTAGCTGGTAGGTACGTACATGAGGGTAGACATAATAGAGCCTGTGAGACCGCCTACCGGTGGCGTTTTCTGCCTGGTGGTGACGTAGTTGATAGCGCCGCTGGCATAGAATTTATTTTCCAGCCGGATGTTTCCGCCGATGTTAACGGAGGTGCGGCTTATTTCGTTGCCGGGTACTACGCCTTTATTTTTTGTATTGGAGAAGCCTGCGTTGAAGTTTCCTTTTTCGTTACCGGAGGAGATGGTAATGGCGTTTTCATATACACTACCCTGCCGGAAGAAATTCTTTGCGTTCTCTTTTGCATATGACTTATAAGGCACCTGGATGGGTGTTACGCCATCGGCTTCGTAGAACTGCGGGAATACCGCGGAAGAGAATTGCCTTGTGAGCTGGTGCGGAATGGTGGCGCGTGTAGGCAGGATGCTTTTCACACCTTCAAAGGGCTGGCCCCAGGAAGCGTATACCCCTTGCCGGTAGTCGTTGTTGGTACCTTGTCCGTATTTGGTTTGATAATCAGGCAGACCGGATACCTGTTCCACGGAATAGCCGGTGTTGTAAGTAATTTCCGTGCCTTTCCTGCTTTTCTTTTTACCTGCTTTTGTGGTAATGATGATAGCGCCGTTGGCGGCTCTTGATCCGTACAATGCAGCGGCGGCGGCGCCTTTGAGCACCGTCATGGTTTGAATGTTGTTCGGATCGAGATCGAATGCGCGGTTGGTAACGCCAGCGCCGCCTACCGTGGTAGCGCCTACGTTGGCGAAGCTGGAGTTGTCGAAGGGCACACCGTCCACCACAAACAGTGGCTGGTTGTTACCGTTGAGGGAGGAGTTACCGCGGATGGTGATGTTGGTACCACCTCCGGCCACGCCGCCGGCGGATTGTACATTCACCCCGGCTACTTTGCCGGTGAGGGCTCTTACGGGATCCGGTTCTGATTTCTGTGCCAGTTTATCCGAGGTGATGGTACTTACGGAGTAGCCCAGACTGTTTTTCTGGCGGGCAATGCCAGCGGCGGTTACCACGAAGTCCTGCAATTGTTTTACGGCGGCCTTCAGGCGAACGATGCCGGCGTCTGATGCTTTTACTTCAGTGATGCTGTAGCCGATGGCGGTGATCACCAGGGTGGCGCCTTCTTTTACTTTGAGGGTGAAGGTGCCGTCGCCTGCGGAGGTAACGCCGTTGCCGGTACCTTTTTCCATGACGGTAGCGCCGGGGAAGGGATCGCCTGTTTCACTCAATATTTTTCCTTTCACTACAATGTCTGCCGGAGGAATGGAGTTCATATCGGGGGTGGCAGCGCGTTTGGAGGTGGCCTCATTATCTGTGAGAATGATATAATTATCATTCACTACAAAACCTATTTCGAGGCGGCCGAGGAGCCTGTCGAGCACTTTACCGAGTGCTTCCTGGTCGGCTTTTGCTGATACTTTTCTGTCGAGTGCGATATGGCTGGAGCTATATACAAATTTCACTTCTGCTTTGCTGTGGATCTGGTTCAGCACACCTTTCAGGCTCATATCATCTGCCTGCAGCGATATTTTCCTGTCGAGGATTCCCTGGGCATGTGCGGCAGCGGGGCCGGTGATCCCATAAAGTAATACGCCTGCTATCAGGCTGATCGCCGTTACTTTCTTGCATTTGGACAGGAAGGCATTTCTTTTTAGATTTATGAGCATAGACCTTGTACTTTGTTAGATTTCGGAAAGAATTTGACAAAGGAATTCCCTTACCGCGCTGTCACGCGGTGATAAACAGGGCTATTTATCATAAGCTGGCGGGGCTGTCACCCCTCCAGCTTTTTTAGTTGGAATTGATGTTAGCCATGATGTTGATTTTTTGTGTTTGACTCGATTCGATTGTGGTTGATAACAGGTTCATTTTTCACTTTTTTTGTTTGAGTAAAATAGTTTTCCCTTTGATGCTGAAGTCCAGGTTGAGTGCCTGGCTGATCATCTCCATTGTGTGTTGTAAAGACTGGTCAGTAAAATCTGCCGTGATTAGATTAGAGTTGATCACTGCGTCCTGCAGTTGTATGTCTACTTCAAATTTATTTTCTATCCGTTGTAAAACCTGTTGCATGGTGGCATCATTAAATGCCATGTTATATTCCGTACCTTTTGTGATGTCGTTAATGGGCGGCGTTCCTTCTTCCTGTTTACGTATAGCCGTGCCGGTAGCAGCATATACAGCCTGTTGTTCCGGGTATAATACTATGGGAGCCGACTGCGGCGCGCTGAGTGCAATTTTCCCTGTGAGCAGGGTTACCTGTGTTTCTTTGCCTGTTTCGCGGATATTGAAACTGGTGCCCAGCACCGTGGTGGTGAGTGTGCCACACTTCACCAGGAAAGGGTGCCGCGGGTCTTTGGCAACTTCAAAAAGCGCTTCTCCCTGTAGTATTACCTCGCGGTTACCGGCGCCAAAGCTTGCCGGGAATATTAGCTTACTGTTTCCTTTGAGCCATACGATAGAGCCATCCGACAGGATATGTTTTTTTGTTTTGCCGGGAATGCTTTGCAGCGATACCAACCGATGGGGCGCCACCATGTTCAGCAATTCCTTGCTGAATACAGCGCCGGCAATAACTATGCAGGCAATGCAGGCAGCGGCTTTCCAGTAACGGAGTAATGGCCTTATAATATCCGGTTGTTTATGTTTATTGATCCGTTCTACGAGGTGATGGTATCCTGCTATCCTGGCTGCATCTTTTTCTGCTTCGGGCATGGCATCAAATGCGTGCTCGTCGCCGGCTGCATCCAGCCACTGCTCCAGCTGTTGTGCCTCGGAAGCCTCCAACGTACCATTTAAATATTTCTCGATTAAATTTTTAAGATCCTGGTTGTTCATCAGTTTTTCACACTTGTATTTAATCAGGCAGTTAATAGTGTCACCTATAGATAAGTACACCAGGAAAACAGTAACACCTACGTCTTTTAAAAAAAAATTAAAAATTGAGGGCTGCATCCAGCAGGATGATCAAACACAGGTGATGGCCCAGCACCATTCTCAGCTGCCGGAGGGCTTTGGTGAGATGGTTTTCCACTGTTTTATGGGAGATGTTCAATGTATTGGCGATGTCGGTAACAGAGAGATGTTCATGACGGCTCATCCTGAATACCTGCTGGCATTTCTCCGGCAGCCGCGATACTTCTTTCTCCATTGTATTTTTAAGATCAGTGGCGGCCATATTTTCCTCGTTGGAATTATCGGATGGTTGTTCCGGCAATTGCGCAAACTGGTGGATATAGGTTTTGCGGATACGGTCTGATTTGAGATAATTGAGTAACTGGTATTTTACCGCGGTAAATAAATAAGCGGAGAGCGAGTGTGTGAGTTGCAGTTGCTCGTGTTTTTTCCAGAGGGAGAAAAATACTTCCTGGATGATTTCTTCTGCTACTTCTTTACTTTTTAACCTGTTGTATACATATCCGTATAAACGGGGCCAATATTCGTTGTAGATGGCCTCATATGCACCCATATCACCTTCTTTCAGTAAGGCCAATATGTGAGATTCATCTGATTGATTATATTTTTTTATAATGTTCAATATTTTCGCTTGTTCAGATGTTATAAACATAAACAAACGAAAAAAATACCAATTATCATAATAATAACCTGATATTTTATGTTGGAACACTTAAATAATTCGATTTTTTATAGATAAGGCGTTAAGTAACATGATAAAATGGCGATTCCTTACCGGGAAAGGATATAAGTTATCAGCGCCATCGCGGTTATGCCTGCCACATCATTCCACCGGAAAGGGGATGTTTGCCGGTTGTTGTTTATATTATAATGGTAGTGAGATGGATACGCCTCATATATAAAGCTCCTGCTGTTACTGCTATCCTTTACGGCAGGCAGGTACTGCTGCCATTGCCATTGTTTATTATTTGTGGCTTCGCCAAAGGAACCGTTTTGGGGCGCCGGCAGCAGCAACATTCCTTTCTTCCCGGCGAGGGCGCTGCTGTCCTGTGCCGATGCGGTAAAAGTAACGACCACAGCCAAACAGGCGGTGAACATCGTTTGCCGGAAATAATTTTTCAATGTATCTGGTAGTAGCATGGTAATAGTCCGTTTATTTTCAGGACGCATGGAATTTGCCATTCCCCTATCCGCCGGGGGAATTTTTTTTCCTGTACCCTTAACAAAAAGCCTTTGTATTGCGGGGCAATACAAAGGCGTTGTCTTCTCTATAAATTATATACTTACTGAGGCTCTACTGCATCTACTGCAGATGGGTCCATATATACGATTTCCCACAAATGGCCATCGAGGTCGCGGAAGCCACGGGAATACATAAAGCCCTGATCTTCCGCCGGCTTAGGCGCTTTGGCGCCGGCCTTTACCGCCTTGTCTACCAGTGCATCTACGGCTGCTTTACTATCGACCGACAGGCACATAATGGCTTCATTTACTTTGGAGGTATCTGCTATTTCCTGGTTGGTAAAGCTTTTAAAGAATGGTTCTGTCAGCAGCATAAAGAAGATATCTTCTGAAATAACGAGACAGGCAGCTTTATCGTCCGTGAATTGCAGGTTGAAAGAATAACCAAGACTGGTAAAAAAATTCTTTGATTTATCCAGGTCTTTAACAGGAATGTTTACAAAAATCTTCGTTGCCATTTTTTCCGGGTTTATGGATTACAGAATAAGATTACGACTGGCTGTTTTGTATTGGGAAAAGCGCGCGCAGCGCAGGGATGCGCAGGAAAAGGCTTACCCATACCAGGATACCGAATACCACCGGGAAGTAATAAGGTTCGTTTATCCTTGACATGATAGCTACCGCGCCGCCGAGGTAAGCGCTGATCAGGATTGCGCCCAGTACCGCTGTACGTGGGATTGCGTACAGTATGGTAGCAATGAGCAACACAATGCCGATGCCCTGCACCTGTTCTGCCGGCCAGCCCAGCTTCACACTGCCTTCCATTGAATAGATGTTCTTAATTACTTTCATGATGGCATCCACCAGGAGAAAGAGTACACAAAGAACAGTGATTACCCAACCGGTAATATTAGCTGCTTTTGAAGGAGCTTTTTTATTCAGATAAATTGTTTGCGCTTCCATATAGGTTGTTTTTTATGTTGTTTGATTGACAATACAAACTTACCCGCATTTGTTTTTATTTCTGCTGGGCGAATACGACATTCTTAATGGTTGATTGCGACAATTCAGGAACATCTTACCTTTGCGTCATGGATTATTTCAAAAAGCAGCTTGATTTATTAAAAACAGAGCGGGAAGAAGACCGGAGATCATATAAACAAATGACGGAATCCACGTCTGTAGCAGATCGCAGGGCAAACGGGCTTACCTGGTATCCGATTGCCATCAGGGGATCGGAAATGAGCCGGGGAGATTACCTAACCGTGGAAGTGGAACGCACCACCCATCAGGACCTGCCGCATCAGCTGCGTTTTGGCGCTTCTGCTGTTTTATTTTCCAACCATGATCCCAAACAGGATCATCTTGAAGGCACCATCACCTACCAGGGCGGCAACCGGCTGAAAATCACCCTGCGCACCGACGAGCTGCCGGAATGGGCCAGTGACGGCAAACTGGGCATCGATGTACTTTTTGATGACAATAGTTATGATGAAATGCAAAACGCGCTGAAACAGGCGGACGCATTGCAGGATAAAGAACCGGAAGGACGGCTGATAAAAATACTGACCGGGGAAAAGAAGCCCGTGTTTCACCCTGATATAACTCCTTATGTAAATCCCGCGCTGAATGCTTCCCAGGAATCGGCCGTTAATAAAATACTCTCCGCCGGCGACCTGGCTATAGTACACGGTCCGCCGGGAACCGGTAAAACCACTACCCTGGTACAGGCCATTAAAGCGCTGATCAAACAGGAACAGCAACAAATACTCGTGGTAGCGCCCAGCAATACCGCCGTAGACCTGCTCAGCGAAAAACTATCGGACGAAGGGCTGAATGTGTTGCGGGTAGGTAACCCGGCGCGCGTATCAGAGCGGCTGATGTCGCTCACGCTCGACAGCAAAGTGTCAGAACATGCCAGCATCAAAGAAATCAAGCGCCTGAAGAAACAGGCCAATGAATTCCGCGACATGGCGCATAAATACAAACGTAACTTTGGCAAAGCAGAAAGGGATCAGCGGAAAGCCTTGTTTGACGAGGCCCGCAAGATCATGAAAGAAGTAGGCAATACAGAACAATATATTATTGATGACGTCATCTCCAAAGCGCAGGTGATCACCGCCACGCTCGTAGGCGCCAATCATTATACCGTGAAAAATTTAAAGTATCACACGGTAGTAATAGATGAAGCCGGGCAGGCACTGGAACCCGCGTGCTGGATTCCCATCCTGAAAGCGCAGAAGGTGATCCTCGCGGGCGATCATTGCCAGCTGTCGCCCACCGTAAAATCGGACGAAGCCGCCCGCAAAGGACTCAGCACCACCCTGCTGGAGAAATGCACTGCCCTGCACCCGGAAAGCGTAACACTGCTGGAAGAGCAGTACCGCATGCATGCTACCATCATGGGATATTCTTCCAGTATCTTTTATGAAGATAAATTAAAAGCACACGCCTCTGTTGCCGGACACCTGCTGTTTTCTGAAGATAACCCGCTCAGCTTTGTGGATACCGCCGGTTGCGGTTTTGATGAAAAGCTGGATGGCACCAGTACCACCAACCCGGAAGAAGCTGTATTTTTATTTAAACATCTTACACAGCTGGTCACCGCACTGGGGGAACATTACCAGCCGAAAGACTTTCCAACGGTGGCGGTTATATCTCCCTATAAACAACAAATACAATTATTAAAAGAACAGCTGCAACACTCCCCGCTGTTACAGCCCTATGCAGACAAAATATCTGTAAACACCATCGATAGTTTCCAGGGACAGGAGCGTGATATTGTATACATCAGCATGACGCGCAGCAACACAGAAAATAAAATAGGCTTCTTATCAGACATCCGCCGGATGAATGTGGCGATGACCCGCGCCCGTAAGAAGCTGGTGGTGATAGGCGACAGCGGCACCCTTTCCCAGCTTGGGTTTTATGCTGATTTCATCACTTATGCAGAACATAAAAACGCTTATCAAAGCGCCTGGGAATTTATGGATGTGTAACGCTGGCTGTCATCACCTTTTCCAATACCTGGAAAAAAGCGGGTTGTTGTTCAAACATCGGGAAGTGGCCCGAAGCCTGGATCCAATGTAGTACTATATCCGGACGGATAATTTTCAGTTCGTAGGTATAGAAAGCCAATGGGTCCTGGCGGCTGCCAATCACGGTTACCGGCCCTTTATATTGCGGCAGGTTTTTACTGAGATCAAAATGTATCCGCTGCAGGTCCGACACCATCAGCGTTTGCATACGGCCATTGGGTTTTGCGACATAAATTTTCGCCATGAGGCTGTCGATGTCCGCTTTGTTGTAAATGTATGCCAGTCGTACCGTACGGTTATACAGCGCACTATCCACACCATTTGCCTTCCCTCCTTCTATCTTTTTGCCCAGCGAATCCATTACAGCCAGGTCGGACACGCCCAGCCGCCCGCGCAGATTATTCATATGCGTAGTCATGAAATCGGCCGAGAACTTATAATAGCCGGGATTTGCCAGCACCAGCGCACGTACCTTTTCCGGGTGGACAGCTGCATAGCTCATTGCCAGCATGGCGCCCCAGGAATGGCCGTAAATAATGGTTTTGCGGATACCTTCCTTCTGTAGCAGCCGTTCTATATCTTCCACGGCGGCTTTGAGATTGATAGTAGTAGAATCGAACGGTACGGGGATAGACAAGCCGGTGCCCCGTTGTTCCAGCAGAATGGCCCTGTAATGCTTTCCCAGCTCAATCGCCACTTCTTCCTGCTGCATGCAGGAGTTGCCGGGACCACCGGACAGCACTATTACCGGGCTACCTTTGCCATATACGTGATAATAAAGCCAGCCGTTGGGATATTTCAGGGAGTCCAGCTGCTGGGCGTAAATGGGCAAACAATACAGCAACATGGTTAACAATAACAACCGTTTCATAAGATGGTTTTTCAACATTAAAATAGGTGATTTTGGGCATATAACACGCCTATACCCCTGAAAGCCGCCACTGTAAAGGTTAAATAAATCCTTGCCGGGAGCTTAAAAAAGCATAACTTTGCCCGTTTTTCGGGGTAAGATAAATGGTAGCCTGCTCATAATGATCAGCCTGTTTATTTTTTGAATAAATACATTATGAGTAAAATAGTTGATTACAGGAAGTTACTGGGCGTTACCAAAACTACTGAAGTAAAAGAATTAAAAACGATCTACAGAAATTTAATGAAGGAGTGGCATCCTGATAAATTTGAAGGACTGGCAGAAGATCAGAAACTGGAAGCGGAAGCAAAGAGTAAAGAGTTGATTGAAGCTTATCACTTTTTAGTGAGCATAGCGCCTGAAACAATTGCCGCTGCTTTACCACAATACACCGCCACCATTTCAGCATCTACACTGGTGGATTTCTCCTACCAGAAACAAACGCTCCAGCTTCACTTTGAAGATGGCAGCAGCTATGAATACCTCGATGTTCCAAAAGCATTATACATTAAGCTGATTAACTCCGATACGCCGGGCAGATTTTGCCGCAGGCATATTTACCATGAGTTTGTGTACCGTAAGGTGAGCAAGGCGGTTGAAGCGTAGTACTTTAGATTTACAGTACTGTTGCTCATTGGTAGATGCAGCGTTCGGTTGGCACGCTGCTTTTGGGCACGAAAGTGGTCAAATGGTTTAAACACTGTTTGACCAGTTTTATTTTGGGAGGCGTTCTCGTCCAGTGTATATACTGGCTCAACGGCTTTATAGAGTTGATGAGCCTTTCGAATGCCCGCTTCATAATGCTGACATATGGCTCAATGGTGTCCCCGCTGCCATACGCGTTCACATTTAGTTCTATTAATTTGCGCTCCCCATCAAAACTGCAACTATCGCCGGATTCAGTGTATGTAAGTATTCCTCTAACGCAGTTCTCTTATCGGCATCCGCTTTCATTAATTCAAATTTAGGCGCTTTGCCCTCAATTCCTGATGTACTCACATATTTAAGCGAATAATCTTCAAGAGACAGATGAATCTCCATATCTGTGGCTTTTCCACTTAATACAAATTCCTTCTTTGCCCATTTCCCTTTAGAGAAAAAGTCCGTAAAGTAGTCCGGTACATTTACGCCCTTATAAATTAAGAGGTTGGCTACTATCTCTTCACTTTTTTCCAGCTCCAAATAAATATTAAAGTGCCTTAATAAAGGGTGAATAATAACATTTATTAAAAGTGTTTTGTCTTTGGGATGAGTGAACATTTTATATTTAACCCTAAATTCAAGGGGGCTTTTAATAAGTTCAGTTTTAATTAAATTCAGTACTTCAATGTCGAGGTGGTGTTTCTGTCTAGCCAGCTTAAGAAGAGCTTCGTGTATTATATTGATCATGATAATCTGTCTTGTATGATCATCTTTTAATACGAAATCCACTCCAGGATCATAACTAATCCGGACATGAAAATCCTTTCTCTCTCCAATAACCAAATCCTGATCTTTTTCGCTGGTATGAACAATTTGAATATGACTATAAAAGGTAAGGCCATGTTTCTTTAACATGCCGCCATAAACTAACGAAATTCCTTCCGCACATAAATTAATTGCTTCTTCCGTAAGTGACACTAATCTTAACATTTCAAATCTATTTAATTGTACCGGAAAGTGATTTCAGGTAAAATTTGAAAAATATGCATATGAACAACTTAACTCCCCGTAGGCCGGAAACTCGGTGTGCTTACATTACTTTCTATAAATGCCTTGCGGTATTCCCTGGGAGATTTTCCCTGGTAGATTCTGAACTGCCTGTTAAAGTAGGAAACATTGTCAAAACCGCAGGCATAGCATATTTCAGAGATCCCATTTTCTGTGCCTATTAACAACTTCGTAGCGTGACTAATCCTTATCTCATTTACAAATTGTGAGAATGTTTTGGTGGTTCTCTTTTTGAAGTAGCGGCAAAACGCCGCTTCGTTCATACAGGCAAGAGATGCGGCAGATTTACTATCTACATGATTAGGGTAATTTTCCAATACGTACTTGAATATGGGTTCTAACTTTTTTGAATCTGCATCCTTATAACGTGTTTTCCCGGGATCATCTGTTAGTAGTTGCACACTCTCCCTGCCCTGTAGCGACAATTCATCCAGAACCTGTAAAAGTATGATCAGGTTTTTCATTTGCTGATTTGCCTGAAATTGAAAAAACAGGTTATGAACAGCAGCCGATATTTTATTAAATTTTATTCCATACTGGGATAACTGCATCAGTTCTTTTATCTTTCTCAATTCCAGCTTTTCAAAAAAATCCCTGCCAACAAAATCTTCTGTAAACTGTACGATAATAGCATGCGCTATTTCGTCGGCTCCCACAGGTGAACTATTATTGCAGAAGCAATGGACCAAACCCGGACCAAACATATAAATTTCTCCTTCGTTGTAATTCATCACCTTATTTCCCGCATACATTCTGCCCGCACTTTTTACAATCAGGATCAACTCGTGCCCATGATGAAAATGGAACGTATTGGTGAACCGGGGTTGACAGAATTCTTTAATTACAAAACTGGCATCCTCCGGAGTGGATATGTGTCGGTAAGAAACTTTCATAACGTCTTTATCTTTAGTACACTATTTATTTTCTAAAGCAAAAAAACCAGGAATATGGTAAATATAGTATCGATATCTTGCAAATGAAGTACTTTTATTTCAATGGAAGTCTGAATAAGTTTGTGAAACAATGAATTTTTAAAAAAACGTTCCCGTCATGAAACCAACAAGTTTGTGCCATACTATTGTCTATTCTTCTGTGATGGACAAATAAATCACCTGCAAATACATTATTCCACTTTTATATATTAATGCGTTATGGAACTAGGGATACACAATTGGATGCGGTCTGAAACGATAGAAACTACCATGCGGAGAGTTGCTGCGCTGGGATATACCCAACTTGAAATTGCCGGAACACCCGAACATTATGATACGAAGCAACTAAGAAAACTAATGCAGGAACATGGTTTGTCCTGCTGGGGAGCTGTAACACTGATGTTGGGAGACCGGAACCTGCTTGCCAGGGATGAGGCGCAGCGCGCAAGATCGGTGCAATATGTGAAGGATGTAATAAAAATGGTAAAGGAACTGGATGGCCATATGGTGGCGGTTGTACCATGTACAGTCGGAAAAATTGTACCTGACGGACGACCTGATGAAGAATGGAAATGGGCCGTTAATGCACTGAAAGAAATTTACGACTATAGCGAGGCTTCCGGCATCCGGATAGGCATTGAACCCATCAACAGGTTTGAAACCTATTTCATCAACAGGGCCGATCAGGCATTGGCGCTGGCAGAAGCGACAGGACCCAATTGTGGCATTTGCCTGGATACCTTTCACATGAATATCGAAGAGGCAGATATGTTTGAGGCGATTAAAAAGGCGAAGGGAAAACTGGCAGGTTTTCATGTAGCAGATAACAACAGGATGGCGCCCGGAATGGGTAACCTCAACTGGAGGAAGATCATCGATACATTGAAGGAAATAAACTATAATGAAGTGCTTTCCGTAGAATTTTGTGCATCACTGGATCGTACGCCGGCTAATCCATACCCGGATTCTATTGATGAAAATCCTGAAAACTTATCTGCTGAGCAGGCGAAATTCCTGGTAGACCACGGCAGCGCTTCTGTTACAGAAGAGTTTTATACTATGCTCACCACCCAATCATTTAATACTTTATCAAAACTTATTTAAAAGAAGTCAACTGCTAACAGATGAAAATAGCTAATGTAGAGGCATTTTGGTTGCGCTGTCCGGTTCCTAAAGAAAAACAACATACTTCTGACTATGGATTGTTGGCCAATTTTGACATGACGCTTGTTGTGATCACTACAGATGACGGTCTTCAGGGATTTGGAGAAGCCAAAGCAGCGGTTGGATCTTCGGGCGTGTGTGCTTCCATTGTAAATTGTATTGAAAATGAGCTGAAGCCTGCATTACTGGGTAAACATGTGAAAGACATTTCCCGTTTATGGGAGGAGATGTACAACGGCACAAGGGATCACTACGCATTGCTGAGAGGGCGGAAATTCCCTATCCTCGGCAGAAGAGGCCTCACCATATCAGCCATGAGTGGCATTGATACTGCCTTGTGGGATCTGAAAGGAAAAATGCTGCAGGTTCCGGTGATGGATTTGCTCGGTGGCGCCTGCAGGGATAAGATGCCGGCCTACGCAAGTGGTGGCTGGGCAGATGCAGACAACATTGGCGCCCAACTGAAGGGCTATGTAGATAAAGGGTTTGGGAGTGTTAAGATGCGCGTTGGCGTGATGGACCAGACAGTACAAAACAGTATTGAAAGAGTAAAAGCGGCAAGGGCCGCCATAGGTCCGGATGTAAAACTGATGGCCGACGCACACGGTACCTTTAGTGTTCCGGAAGCGAAACAATTTTGCCGGGGAGTAGCAGATTGTAACCTGTATTGGTTTGAAGAACCTATCAGTCCTGACAATAAAAGAGGAACTGCAGAAGTAAGGGCTTCCACACATATTCCCATTGCAGCAGGAGAAAGTGAATATACCAGTTTTGATATTAATGCACTTTTGGAATTAAGAGCAATTGATGTGATACAACCGGATGCAGCTATCATTGGCGGCATTTCGGAAGCAGTGCGGGTATCGCATCTCGCCAGTGTGCATCAGCTGGAGCTGGCGCCGCATTGCTGGGGTTCTGCCTTTTCTTTTATGGCGGGCCTGAACGTAGCATTTGCATCGCCTTCGGCCACTATCATTGAGTTCTCACTGGGAGGAAATCCTATGATGTATGAGCTGGTGAAGGAGCAGATTACCGTTACAAACGGCTCCATCCAGGCGCCCACTGCCCCGGGATTAGGAGTAAGCCCCGACTGGGATTTCGTACGGCAGTATAAACAAAAAGTTTAGAAGTGATATTTGTAAATAACTATTTATGGCCAAAGCACTTAAAATTAATCACGTAACGCTGATTGTAGATAACCTGGAAAAAGCAGGTCATTTCTATCAGCATGAATTAGGCCTGGAGCCGCTTGCCGCCTTCCGGTTTGATTACCCCGTTATGTTTTTCAAATTCAACGAAGAGCAGCAACTGCATATCTCTGAATGGGAGGACCATACTTCCTTCCGTGGGCATGTTTGTGTGCAGGTAGACGATTTCAGCAGTCTTTTTTTCCGTATGAAAGAACTCAATGTAATTGATATAAAACCCTGGGGAAAGGTGAGAAAACTGCCTGACGGCGCCATGCAGATGTTTGTGCGTGATCCTGCCGGCAACCTCGTGGAAATATCTTCCATACCAGGGGCGGAAGTAGACTCCCGGATACTTACCGATGAACTCTATGAAGAAGGGTTGTATGTTTCAAACAGAAATGACTTCAGAGGATACAGATCTGATGATGCCACTTTATATCACAAGAAATGAGAAAAAACGTATTGTTGCTTGAAACCATTGCAGATGAAGCATTCGCCTTTCTTCAGCAGCATGTGAATATATTCACAGGATACGATGAAGCCAGCTTAAACAACGTATTGAACAAGGAAGACATCCATGCCATCATTACAAGAGGGAAAGGCCTGATCAATAAACCGCTCATAGATGCTTTCCCGCATTTACAGGTGGTAGCCAGATGTGGCGTAGGATTGGACAATGTAGATGTAGCTGCAGCAACAGTAAGAAAGATCATGGTAATTAATGCACCGGGCAGTAATGCCGCAACTATTGCGGAGCATACCCTGAGCCTGATGCTGATGCTGATGCGCAACATGTATGAATCGGTTTCACAGGTGAAACAAAACAACTGGAACTGGCGCAATCAATATACAGGAGATGAGCTGAACGGGAAAACACTGGGCGTGTTGGGAATGGGCAATATAGGAAAACGTGTAGCCCGGATTGCAGAAGCTTTTGGGATGGAAGTGCTGTATTGGAGCAAATCTGTCCAGGACCTGCCTTATAAATATCTGCCGATGGAAGATGTATTACGGTATTCGGATGTAGTTAGTCTCCACCTTCCTTTTAATAACGAAACAGGTAAGATCATAGGAGAAGAGCAACTGCATTTAATGAAACCCGGTTCACTACTAATCAATACCGCAAGAGGCGCACTTATCGACCATCCGGCATTATTACAGGCATTAAATTCCGGGGTGATTTCGGGTTTTGCTGCAGATGTATTGCCTGATGAGCCACCCGTTGAGAGCCTCGGTATTGTACATCATCCGCGGGTAATCATTACGCCTCATACCGGCAGCCTTACATCGGCCACCTATCAGCAGATATGCCTGCTCACCATCAATAATGTAGTAGCAGCGCTTACTGGCAGGAACCCGGAACCTGGCAGCATATTTAACCGCAGTGCGTTGCACTGATAAGTAGCCGGGTTGAATCGCATAAAAACGGTCATCAATAATCTTTGTTCAAATGAAAAAAATTTGCGTTTGCTTATTGTTTATGGTAAGCACCAGTATTACATGCACCGGCTTGCTCTTTGCACAATCTTCCAAAGAGGTAAAAAAGCCACTGGTTGTTTTCGTGACCGGTGATCATGAGTACAGCAGCGAAGAAACCATGCCGTTAATTGCCGCCGCACTGGAGAAGGATTATGGCATGAAAACGATCGTTCTCAAATCATCTCCTGATTATAACAGCGAAGAAAATATTCCGGGTCTCGAGGCATTAAAACACGCAGACCTCGCAGTTTTCTTCCTGCGTTGGCGCAGGCTTCCTCCCGAACAACTTGCGTATATAGATGCTTATCTGAAATCGGGCAAGCCTGTAATGGGTTTCCGCACCACCACCCATGCATTCCATTTTCCGGAAGGCCATGCCAGTGAAAAGTGGAATGCTTTCGGAGAGTTTGCATTGAATGCACCTCCGGGATGGGGCGGCGCCGCCAAACATACCCACTATGGACACGAGAGCAGCACGGATGTACGCATCATACCTGAACAAGCCAACAATCCTATCCTCACGGGCGTTGCAACAAACTTCCATGTCCGCTCATGGCTGTACCGTGTTTTACCGGATTATCCGGTGAAAGGTTCTACCTGGTTGCTGATGGGAAAGGCGGTTAATCCCGATAAAGAAGCTATTGAAAACCCTGTTGCCTGGACCGGTACCAACGCTTTCGGCGGACGGGTTTTTATGACAACCCTGGGCCACCCTGAAGATTTCAGACAGGAACCCTTTCAGCGCCTCGTGATCAATGCCATTCATTATGAGCTGGGCCTCAAAGTTCCACGAAAATGGAAAGGCAAAATGAATATACAGGTACCCTACCGCATAGCGAAATAAGTACACCACGTTTCCTGATTCAGCTAAATTTATCTAAGATGCCCAGACTATTTAAAATCGGCATTTACGCGCCTTTTATTCCCATAGTGTTGGCGATAATGATACTACACGCCTGTAAATCCGAAGTAGCCGCTCCGCTTACTATTTCCGGGACCTCACATATATCCCTGATCGGTAACAACCTGGGATCGAGAATGATAAATTATGATAATTTTGAAACGGAGCTGTATCTCCGCTACCCGGAATATAAACTACACATCCGCAATATGTGCGATGGTGGCGAAACGCCCGGCTTCCGGCCACACGCCGGCAGGAATTCCCCCTGGGCATTTCCCGGTGCAGAGAAATTCCGTCCTGTGCTGGACAGCCAGGTTCAGACAATAGAAGGCCCGAGCGAAGGACACTTTGAAACGCCTGATCAATGGCTCACCAGGCTCAAAACAGATGTGATCATTGCCTTTTTCGGCTATAATGAATCATTTGATGGAAATGAAGGGCTGAATAATTATAAAGCCGAATTGGATGCCTTTATAAAATGGACGTTGAAGCAAAAATACAATGGCACCTCAGCACCGCAACTGGCCATTGTTTCACCCATTGCTTTCGAAAATCTTTCTGATAAATATGATCTCCCCGATGGCCGGAAAGAAAATGAAAACCTTGCTTTGTATACCCAGGCAATGAAGGAAGTAGCCGCCCGTAATAACGTATTATTTGTAGATGCATTCACCCCTTCCAAAAAATGGTACCAGGATACGAAGGAGCCTTTGACTATCGACGGTTCACAACTGAATGAAGAAGGTTATAAAAAGCTGGGACGTTTGCTGGCAGACCAGATCTTTGGAAATGTTGCCACCAGCACAGAAACCAACAGAAAGCTGGTACACGACGCTGTAATGGAAAAAAACTGGATGTGGCTCAACGACTATAAAATACCAAACGGAGTACATGTATTTGGTCGCCGGTATGATCCTTACGGACCTGATAATTATCCTGCGGAAATAGAAAAAATCCGTGAGATGACAGCGATCAGGGATACCGCAATCTGGTTGGCCGCTTCAAAAGGTGAGAAGATGGATATTACGGCTGCCGATAAAAATACCAAAGTACTCCCTCCCGTTAAAACCAACTATAACCCTGCTAAAAACGGGAGTCTCCGGTATCTCAGCGGGCAGGAAGCAACAGGCAAGCTGAAAGTACCACCGGGGTACAAGGTTGAGCTTTTTGCTTCAGAGGAACAGTTCCCTGACCTGGCCAAGCCAATGCAGATGTCATTTGATAATAAAGGCAGACTGTGGGTAGCGGTGATGCCGAGTTATCCTCACTATAAGCCCGGAGATGCCAAACCCAATGATAAAATAATTATTTTTGAAGATACCGACAATGATGGCAAAGCCGACAAGGAAACTGTATTCGCAGATAGCCTGCACCTGCCAATCGGCTTTGAGATAGCAGCAGAAGGAGTATATGTTGCCCAGGGGACCAATCTTAAATTATTAACAGATACAGATGGTGATGATAAAGCAGACAAAACAGAGATCCTGCTCAGTGGCTTTGACGATCATGATACACATCACAGCAGTCACGCATTTACAGTAGATCCTTCAGGAGCGATCTATTCAGGAGAAGGTGTCTTTCTTCATACACATATAGAAACTTCTTACGGAACTATTCGCGCATCCAACGGCGGCTTTTACCGGTACGACCCACGCCGCAGAAAACTGGAACGTACTGCGCAGCTTTCTATTCCAAACCCCTGGGGTATTGCATTCGACGACTGGGGACAGCCATTCTTTGCAGAAACATCCAGCCCGGATATGCGTTGGATGCTCCCCGGAACCGTATTGCCCAGGTATGGTCAGGCTACGCATAAATCCATCCAGCTGATAGAAGATAAACATAAAGTACGGCCAACATCCGGTCTTGAATTCGTGTCCAGCCGGCATTTCCCGGATGAAGTGCAGGGCGACTTCCTCATCAACAATACCATAGGATTCCTCGGAACAAAAGAACATACACTGCAGGACGATGGAACAGGCTATAAAAGTCATCACCGCATGGACCTGCTGGTAAGCGGAGATCCCAACTTCCGCCCGGTAGATCTGGAGTTTGCTCCCGATGGATCATTATATGTGATCGACTGGCATAATATTCTGATCGGGCACATGCAGCATAATGCACGCGATCCGTTGCGCGATCACTCGCACGGGAGAGTATACCGCATTACTTATCCGTCGAGACCACTGGTGAAACCCGCAAATATAGCTGGAGCACCAATAGAAGAACTCCTGGAGAACCTTAAATTACCGGAGTACAGAACCCGCTACAGAACCCGCCGTGAACTGAGAGGACGCGATGTTTCAACCGTACTTTCCAAACTGCAAACCTGGGTATCCCATCTGGATAAAAAAGATCCGCGGTATGAGCATCATTTGCTCGAAGGACTTTGGGTGAGCTGGGGAATGAATAAAGTGGATCAGCCTCTTTTAAAACAGGTATTAACAGCTAAAGATTATCATGCAAGAGCCGCAGCAGTACAGGTGTTGCGGTATACCGGGCACCAGGTGCCTGACCAGGCAGACCTGCTAATGCAGGCAGCAAGAGATGAAAACAGCCGCGTACGCCTGATGGCTATCGTAGCCGCCTCCTGGATCGGTAAGGAAAAAGGTCTTCCCATTTTAGCAGAAGCAAAGAAAATGCCGCTGGACGAATGGATGATCCATGCGTATGAAACCGCAGTGGCACATCTCAATGGCGAAAACGTGAAAAAGGGAAAAGAGAAAGGTACCAATACAAACCTGAAAGGCGCAGACCTCGCATTGTTTAACCAGGGAAAGAAAATTTATTCTATAGAAGGATACTGTAAAACCTGCCATCAGGCAGACGGTAAAGGGCTTCCTGATTCCGGCTTCCCTCCTCTTGCCGGCTCCAGGTGGGTAACAGGAAACGATGAACGGCTGATCAAGCTGGTGATGAAAGGGCTCTTAGGACCAATAGAGGTAAACAATAAAAAATATACCGGCCAGGTTCCCATGACGCCTTTTGGCGGGCTACTGAAGGATGATGAGATTGCCGCCGTGTTGACCTACGTCCGGAATTCGTTCGGAAACAAGGGAACGCCTGTTTCGCCGGAAAAAGTAAAACAAATAAGGAAAGCCATAGAAAGTAAAAAAGACTTCTATTCTTCCGAACAGTTGCTTAAAGAGCATCCTATGGAAAAGAAGTAACAAAAAAACGACTTGTTATTTCATCTTCCTGTTTTACGCTCTTCTGTTAATTTACTATATCACTTAGCGAAAATATCACAAGGAAGTTTCAGTTTGTATATTTAATATTGTTAGGATTTCTAACCAATATAAATAATTACCGTAGCCACATAGATATAACAAAAGCATTCAACCAAAAAACCACATTACTCAGATAGCATTCACTGTACAACGACCACATCAGCACTCACATTATAATACGTTATGATCAGCACAGGCAGCCATTTCCACTGCCCTGGCACATCTATCTGTCTGTTACTTAACAAATGTTTCTGGAATAATAGGATACTATCAAATTAACCTAATAACATTTTAACTATGAAACAATTTTCCACGGTGATTTTTAAAATGCCAGCATTGCGCCAAAAAATCATTTATGCCACCTTTGCCTTATTCATGGGAATAGTAATGCCCCTCCATGCAAAAAATCCGGCAACGCTTAATTATCCTTCACCATCGCTCAAGGATGTACGTGGTAAGGTGCTGGAAGAGAATGGTGTGGGCGTACCCGGCGTGAGCATCAAAGTAAAGAATGCCAATAAGGCAACAACAACCGATGGTGACGGGAACTTCAACATTAAGGGCGTTCCCGATGATGCAGTGCTGATCGTTTCTTATATCGGCTATATTACCCAGGAGGTCAGTGTTACTTCCGCGGATATGCTGATTAAACTTGTTCCGCAAATTAAAAAGATAGACGAAGTAGTGGTGGTAGGTTATGGAACAACTAAAAAATCAGATCTGACCGGGGCGGTTGGTACCGTTAAAGCTGAAACGCTGCAGGAACGCCCGTCATCCTCGTTAAACCAAAGCTTATCCGGCCGCGTATCCGGGGTGAATGTATCCTCAAATTCAGGGAGACCCGGTGGCAGAACCAATATCCGTATCCGTGGGTCCAGTTCCCTGAGCGTTTCCAATAACCCATTATATGTAATAGATGGTGTAATACTGAATCCTGTGGGTTTGAGGAATGGCAGTACGCCGATTGACTATATCAACCCCAACGATATTGCTTCCATCGAAGTACTGAAGGATGCTTCTTCCACAGCGATCTATGGAGCCAGGGGCGCCAATGGTGTGATCCTTGTTACCACCAAAAGAGGTACTTCTGCCGGAGGAAGGATCACCTATGATCCCGACTTCAGTATAGGTGTGTTGCCAAAGAAGCTGGAGCTGCTCAATGCAAAAGAATTTCTGGCAGTAGAAGACCTGGCTTATGCAAACGCTCAAAAATATGATCCCGTAGGATGGGCAACGGGAACAAAATACACCGACCCCAAAACCAAACGCACCAATCCAAAACTATTTGATTCACAGGGAAACCCTTTATACGATACAGATTGGCAGGATGAAGCATTCCAAAAAGCATTTACACAGAACCACCAACTTGGATTTACGGATGGTGACGAAAAAAGAAGCATAGGCGCTTTTTTAAACTACCGTAGCCAGGATGGACTGGCACGGGGCTCCTGGCAGGACCGGTATGCCGGTCGCGTGGTGTACGACAGCCAGATAAAAGACTGGTTAAAGATTGGCGGTACAATGAGCTATACGGATCAGCGGGAAAAACAGGTGGACCAACTTGATGGAGGCGGTATCACCATGATGCGCCAGGTATTGGAAGCGCTGCCTATTATCCCCGTAAGATATGCAGACGGATCGTGGGCCAGCAACAGGGATTATCCGGGCATGGAGGGCGGCGATAATCCACTAAGGGTAGCTGCCGACAGGATTTCCATTCTGCATACACAAACCCTTCTTGGCAATATGTATACAAACATTCACCTGGCGCCGGGGTTGGAATTGAGATCGACTATTGGCGTCAATATCATTAATCAACGGGAAGATTATTTTGCCGCAAAAGGAATGCAATACATTTCTGACAACGGAAATGCGTTCATTAATAATAACCGCTACAACTCCTGGCAGTTTGAGAACTACCTTACTTACAACAGGCAGTTTTCAAAAGTGCATGCTTTAAATGCTATGGCGGGAGTATCCTGGCAACATATTGACCGTTTTGAAAACCAGGCGAGTACAGAAGGCTTCACCGACTCGTACTACCAATACTACAATCTTGGTGCTGGCTCCAGTCCCCAGCCGCCATCTTCGGTAGGTACGGCGAATGGATTGAACTCTTACTTTGGCCGTGTCAATTATGGCTTCCGCAACAAATATTTAGTCACCTTTACCGGCCGCCTGGATGGATCTTCCAAATTCGGAACTGACAACCAGTTTGCATTCTTCCCTTCTGCCGCCCTTGCCTGGAGAGTAACGGAAGAAGATTTCATGAAGAGTATCGCCGCTATATCCAACTTAAAAATCCGTGCCAGCTATGGCGCCACAGGCAACTCTGAAATACCCGCCTACAGGGCACTTGCGGGCATGGGAAATTATAGTGTAATTTTCAACGGCGCACGCAATTCCGGCGTTGGTATTGACCGTATCGCCAATCCTGGTTTACAGTGGGAAAAAACAAAACAGGTCGACTTCGGACTTGAACTCGGTTTGTTCTCCAACAGGGTAAATCTCGAACTGGATCTATACCGCAGAAAAGTGGATGGCATGCTGTTGGATGCCCCATTACCATACACCAGCGGACGTGATAAAATTTTCTCCAACGTAGGAAGTATGGAAAACAAAGGGGTTGAATTTGGGATCAATACAACCAACATTAAAACCGATAACTTCTCCTGGAATACTACCTTCAATATCTCCATCAATAAAAACAAAGTACTTGCTTTAGCCAATGGCGATATATCCTCCGGTAACGGTATCATCAGGGTGGGCGAACCTGTCGGCTCTTTCTTCGGAAGGGTGCATCTTGGCACCTGGAGCAGCAAGGAAGCTGACGAGGCAAAGAAATACAATATGCTCCCTGGTGATGTAAAATATAAAGATATCAACAACGACGGTATCATAAATGATCTGGACCGGACCATCATCGGGAAAGGCATACCCGACGGGTATGGCACCTTTCTGAACACCTTTCAATATAAATCCTGGTCGCTGACAGTAGACCTGCAGTTTATGTATGGCAACGATGTATTAGACAGGAGCATACATTCTGCCGAAGACAGGCAAGGCATTGCCAATAGCTATAAAACTGTGCTCAACGCCTGGACGGAAACAAACCAAAATACGCCTATAGCTCAAATACGTCCTATCAATGCGTATTACACCACTAATAACGACAGCCATAAAGTAACAGACGGTTCGTTTATCCGTGGCCGTAATTTATTACTGGCATATACATTTCCATCCACAACAGTTTCTTCTTTAAAACTCAGTCGGCTGAGAGTATATGCTTCCGTGCAAAACTTCTTCCTGGTTACGAAGTACAAAGGATACGATCCTGAAGTTTCCAACTCCAGCTCTCCTTTTGATCAGGGCCTGACATTGTACGATTATCCAAAGCCACGGGTATTTATGCTGGGGCTTAACGTGGGGTTATAATACATAACAAACTTCAAACGAAAAACTATGAAAGCAACAATAATAAGATTCGGACTGCTGGTATTAACAACCGGTGCATTATGGATAACCGGTTGCCGGAAATTTTTAGATGAGACAGATCCCAGCAACTATACAGAGGATACTTATTTTACAAAACCCGAGCATGCCAGGAGTTCCGTAAACGCCATCTATGCCAGTTTACGGGATCCTATGGACGGTGGTTTCAACGGCGCACCCTGGACCATGACAGAATTTGCCACCGGGCAGGCCGCTACTGATCTTGGACAGGCCGTTAACAGCTACTTTATAAAAGACCTGCACAATACAGCCGATAACACTTATGGAGAGAATTACTGGAAAAATTATTACAAGGGCATCAGTAATGCGAATCTATCCATCGCAAAAATACCAGGCATTAACATGGATGCAGCAGAAGCCAAAAGCCTGTTAGGCGAGGCTCACTTTTTACGGGCCTGGTATTATTTCAACCTGGTGCAAATGTTTGGTAATATTCCCTTAATTACTGAGCCTGTTGATTTAAAGTCGGAACAGTTAAGGCCCATGCAGGCAGCCCCGGAAGATGTTTATAAATTAATTGTGGATGATTTAACAGCAGCAGAGAACGCCGGGTTACCCTGGAGAGATGCCAGTGGGAAAGTAAGTTTGGGCGCCGTAAAATCATTGCTGGCAAAAGTGTATCTCACGATGGCCGGCTACCCTTTACAAAAAGGAGCTCCCTACTTTGACCTGGCAGCAAAAAAAGCAGGGGAAGTATTGGATTCAAAACAGTTCAAGCTATTTGACACTTACGGTGATTTGCATAATCCGGCAAAGAAAAATATAGAAGAGAACATTTTTATGATCCAGTATAAAACACAGGTCATTCCCGGCCCCTGGCAGTCGCTCATTATTCCTTACAACAAGAATATCTCCGCCTATTCTGCTGAAACAGGAGGTATTTACGCAACGGGCGACTTTGTAAAATCGTATGATGCTGCAGACCTGCGCGCCAAAGAAGGTCAGTTCTTTTTTACCGAATTCACCAACCAGGACAACAGAAACCTGAAGGTAAACCTGGGCGGATATTTTATATACAAGCTTTTTGATGTGACGGCACAAACCACCACTGCCAACAGCGATCTTAACTGGTCGTTGATCCGTTACGCCGATATATTGCTGGTGTATGCCGAAGCAGCCAATGAAGTAAGCGGTCCGGCCGCAAAAGTGTATGACGCGGTTAACCAGGTACGTACAAGAGCAAAATTACCGGCACTGGCGGGGTTATCCAAAGATCAATTGCGGGAGTCCATCTGGCGGGAACGTTGGTATGAGCTGTGTTTTGAAAACGTTACCTGGTTCGATATGGTACGTCTTCGTAAAGCATTTAACGTAAGTACCAAAGGCTTTGATAATTATGTAGGTCATAAGTTTTCTTACGGGCCGGTTCTAACGGAAAGAGAACTTTTATTTCCGATACCAAGTACCGAGTTGAGAAATAACCCCAATCTGATACCTACAAAAGGATATTAGTTTGAAGGTGCAAATAGTTTGACTAATTTATATTTAAGGAACGGCCCGCAATACTTAAGAAAGTATTGCGGGCCGTTCCTTAAAACAACCTCGTTATTTCCCCTGAAACTTCCTCCAACAGCTCTGCCGATTTAACAATAAAATCTTACAGCATCCAACAATAAAATTCTAACTTAAATGCTCATTTGAAAACCTAACATTTAAATTTTAACCCATGAGAAAAGCAATCTTTCTAGGCTTTCTGCCCCTGCTGTTTTTATTACAGAGCTATGCAACCCCCACTTCCGGCAGAAACGATGAAATCGGCGGCACCCATTGCACTGGGAAATCCATTAACAGCGCGGCCAACAACAAAATCCTGACGGAATTTAATGTCCGGATTACACTGGCAGACATTTATGGTGCGCCGGTTACAGGCGGCACCGGTTTACGCGGTTACTGGGCAAAAAACGTAGCAACCGGCGTGTACTATTACCCGGGCGGACAGGAAGACGAAGATAAATTTGATAACCTGCCGGCTGGTACCTACACCTTTGGCGCATATCCGGGCAACTGGGAAGGAGCGGTTTCCTCAACCGTTACGCTCAGCAGTGATGCAGTTGGACCGGATGGTTATATTGTTGTAACATTAACTTATTGGGTGGAATAACCCAACGTAGAAGACAGGTTGTAAATCAAATGATTTACAACCTGTCTTTTTTTATGCCCTTCCCCAAAACAGAACCAGTAACCCCGCCCTTCAAAAAGTGACTTTTTGCAATTTTTTAATTGAAAAGTATCAATTAAACCGAATCGATCTTCCGGTAACTTTGCACCACTAATAGTGCTCCCGGAAGGCATTTTTCCGGTTAACCTTTCATTGCTAACCAACAACCTGTTCTTTCTAAAATAGTCAGCAATAAACATGGAAAATATTATATCCGGGCCAACGTGGTATGTGAGTGATGCAGCATTTGACTGGTTGTATCCTGAGAGAATACAACAATTATCCAAGCGGCACTGGACACCTATGGCGGTAGCGAGAAAATCGGCCAAATTCCTGGCTTCCGGAACCGGGAAAAGAATACTTGATATAGGAAGTGGTGTGGGTAAGTTTTGTCTTATCGGAGCACATCAATTCCCGGAAGCTACATTTCATGGTGTAGAGCAGCGAAAAGAATTATATCATTTTGCGCAGGCAGCCAGGGAACGGACCGCATCAGGGAATGTTGAATTTATCAACAGTAATTTTACACAGGTAGATTTTAACGACTTTGATCACTTTTACTTTTATAATGCGTTCTTTGAAAACCTGGTTGATGAGGGACAAATAGACCAGGATACCGAATATTCCACAAGCCTGTATAACTATTATACACGTTATATGTTCAAAGGACTGGACAACAAACCCAGTGGTACCAGGTTAGTGACGTTTCATAGCCTGGAAGACGAAATTCCTCCAAGTTACCAGCTGGTGGATGCTACAGTAGATTTTCTCTTAAAAATGTGGATAAAAAGATAACCGGAAGGCGATAAGGTTACGCAGGGTGTACCTGTGAAAATATTAACAGATGCTGCGTCATATAGGAAGAAAAAGAAACTACCGGCATAATTTACGGCTCGCCGTACTTTTATGCTTTACTGCCGGAGTAGTAAATGCGGCCGGTTTCTTTGCTTTTGCGGTACTAACCACCAATGTAACCGGCCATGCGGCATTACTGGCGCATAAGTTGGCAACGGGCGACTTCAGGTCTGCACGAATGGTTGGTTTATGGCTGGTACTTTTTCTTGCCGGAGCATTTTTCTCTAGCTTCTGTACCGGCAAAGCAGGACAGCACAAGAGATTTGGTTATGCAATACCTATCGTATGCGAAATCATTATCCTTGTGCTGGTAGGTAGCTTTGGATATACCTTTGATCAATCTATTATCAAAACAGAATACTTTGCCGGCAGCCTGTTATTTGCAATGGGAATGCAAAACGCCCTGGTATCCACAATTTCCGGGTATGTGGTTAGAACTACACACCTGACCGGGATGTTTACGGATCTTGGTATTGACCTGTACACATGGATATCCACTTCAGGCAAAAGCGTTGCAACTGTCAGGAAAAAAATTATCCTGCGGCTCGTTATCATCACTTTTTTCCTGACAGGTGGAATTGCGGGGGGATATATGTTCCTGAAATTTAAGTATGTTACCTTTTATTTACCGGCGGCGGTACTGGTTATTGCGATGTTCTACGACGCTTTCCGGGTGAGGTTATCCAAAATGGTACACCGGATAAGGATTCAGGATAAAAAAATAGTGACGCAACCAGCTGATAATTGATTGGCTGCATCTATTTATAGTTGGCTATCTTAATCAACTTACCAACATCTTTTATCATAATTTTCCTTCCTTTTGTTTCCAGTATATTATCTTCTTTGAATTCAGTTAATACTCTTACGATATTTTCCCTGGCGGTACCCACAAGGCTGGCCAGGTCTTCACGGCTTATGTTTATTTCTATCGACATTCCTTCTACATAATTCTCCTTATACTTTTCCCGGATAATGATTAATTGCAGTGCCAGTCTTTCTCTTACGGTCTTTTGGGCGAACATGGTCAGACTGTTTGCCAATACGGCAAACTCATGGCTTAAAGTTTTGAGTAGCCTGTTGTTTAGTAAGGGGGAATAGTCGAGTGCCTTGAGGAAATCTTCTTTGGGAATGAATGCGATGGTGCTCTCTTCTATAACGGCTGCAGAATCCGGATAACGGTCTTCCGATAAGATGGCATGATACCCGATCAGCTGCCCTGTATTAGCCAGGTAAATGATCTGCTCTTTACCGTCATTGTCAACTTTATATTTCTTGACCTTTCCTTTGGTGATATAAAATATGCCGGATGGAAATGATCCTTCCCGGAAAAGCACCTCATTCTTTTTGTATATCTGTTCACTTTTATGGGCTACCAGCACCTCATAAACATCCGGCGGCAGATCCGCAAGGATGGATTCACTCTTGAAATCCCATTTATCTATTGGAAATATACCCTTGATACTCATCGCATGCAAAATTAACATTTTTAAAATTGATAAAACTCACTTTTCAGGGTGATAAACTTCACCGCAACGCTATTGAATGATAGATACCTTTGGGGCTATGACTAAAGCAGGGAGATAAGATTATCTGCAAGTCAATATTTCAACTGTAAACCGTAGCATAATACATGTCACTTGCATCATCAACTTCATTACGTGGGCATTCAGATAAGTGGTTTGAATCAGACGCTAACTTTCATCATCTCTATCCCCTTTACATACAGGCACTGGCACAAAGGCACTGGACTCCCTTAAGGGTGGTTCAGAAGGCATCTAAATTCCTGGCTGCCACACCGGGTGCCAAAATACTGGACATTGGCAGCGGGCCTGGTAAATTTTGCCTGGGAGGCGCCTACTATAACCCGGATGCTTTCTTTTACGGCATTGAGCAACGCAGCGACCTGGTACGTTATGCTTTTATTGCGAAAGAAATGGTGGGGCTTAATAATGTTACCTGCATGTATGGTAATTTAACAGAGTTGGATTTCCGCCAGTATGATCATTTTTACTTCTTCAATTCCTTTTATGAAAATCTTCCCGGCACCTATAAAATAGATGATAAACTTACTTATTCAAGGTCTTTGTATAATCAATATAACAGGTACCTGTATACCCAGCTTGAAAGAATGCCGGCGGGTACAAGGCTTGCCACCTACCACGGCGCCGAAGCAGAGGCACCACATGGATATCATATTGTGGGCACGGATATAGATCATCTGTTAAAATTCTGGATTAAATTATAATTGACCGGGGGGCGAAAAGATATTTTACTGGTATAAAATATCTGAACGCCGTGATAAAATGTATCACAGCGCTCAGATGATGGTTGGTTAAATGACATGCCCGCTACGGGGAGCATTATTAAACAAGTGGAATTTAAGACAACACGCGCTCCTTTTGCTTCCGCGTTTCAGCTTCAGGATCATGGCCCACATAGAAGGTCAGGTATAGCGTCCGGGACAATCGCATTAATAAGGGCATTGAAAGCGTTAATATAATCCCGTTAACGATCAGCCAATGAAAGATGCTGTCATCTCTCCAGGTTATACCAAAAATCAGCCAATACCATATTAAGTTAAACACGGAGAACATTACAGCCAGCACATAGCTAACGTATCCGGTTCCATACCAGAATCCTATTTCCAGTTCTGTCCGCTGGCCACACACGGGGCAGTTACCGTGCATATCCAGGACTCTTTTTAGTTGGTAAGGATTATCATTTTTAAACAATTTCCCTTTTCTGCAACGGGGACATTTATTCTTTAAAATGCCGGCAATAAAATTGGATTTCTTCATCACAATATTTTCTTCTGGTCCGGAGTGACCTGCTTAACGGATGTATCTCTGATGCAGATAAGTGCAAAACGGTAGCAACTCCATTGTTCGCTGCTACATTCAAGCGGCGGGATTCCTTCCAATGCTGCCTCTAATTTGTTGAGGCATCGTTGTACTATAAATCCATTCTTCTTCTTCTCCCTCATATTATTGACAGATACCTGGATAACATCTTTCACTTCTGCATTATTTTTTGCTACCCTTATTTGTTCAATTATTGTGGTTACATATTTATCTATTGTCATGTTCCTGCGTATTATTTTTTATATCATTTCTTCATCCACATTTTCAGTAAAAAATCTTCAGAGGCATCTATCAGCCGGTACCCCGGAGGCACTTCGTCTTCGAGGCTGTGAAAGGTTACCAGCCTCGTTCCTGCAGGTTTATTATCCAGTTCCCTGTACAAATAGCGGGAATAGTATTGATAGAGACTGGTGGAATAATCAATCTGCTGATCTATTCTATTCCTGGTGTCTAAATTTTCAAAGAAGGCATTGTAAAAGTAGAAGTGATCATAATCTGCCAGGTTAACCTGTGTGAAGTTGCCATTGATAAATTCTGAATTAATTGTTTTCGTGTATTCTTTTGCTGCCAGTGCATAATGATGTAATTCACTCCTTTGTTCCACGCCATAAAAAAATGATCCGGGATAATAATGAGCGCCGATAAGCGCAAATTTTCCAACACCACTTCCTATATCGAGGATCTTTCCATTTCCTTCAGATGCCAGGAAAGCAGCGGCGCTTTTGGCGATTCCCACGGGAGTCCAATGCCGTTTCGACATTTGCTGAATCCTTTCCGGGAACAGCCAATCGAAAGATGCATCTGTCAGATACCAGGCCGGTTTCATCAGCGTGTTTTCCATTACTGATTAGCAACTTTGGAGCGTATTAATTTCTGATAGTTTTCGGGAGAAAGAAGTGACTCCTGGTTGTAGAATTTCAGCGGAGTAACGAAAAAAATCCAGCCGTTGTCCTGCGGGCTTTCCAATACAAGATTCAGATTTCCTGAAAGTTTTTGATTCCTGCCAAGATATTTGCAGCCGACCGGTGCATGTACAGGAATAATCTGATCGGCGGTGTGGATTTCAGCAATAATGGTTCCTTTTTCAATAATACCTTTGGGGTTACGCCATATTATATTAACTATATTCTTAATTCCTTTCAATCTATGTGCAGAAACACCTACAAAACCAACACTACCATTTAAATCAATCCACTCATGATTGTCTGTGAAATTAATCCTCGGACGGGAAATAGTTGATATTTTCATATTGCAAAGGTACCTTTGATGGTATTCGGTTTCATTGATACTTTTCAATTAAAAAACTGCAAAAAATCACTTTTTCGCCCAGTGGGTCATTTCTATGAGTTTAGAAGGTCTGTTTCCCATCTATAAATGGAATTTTAAATCTCAATCCATCCTGGGTAATCTGCCTGAAGATGAATATGCAGCGCTCCATACCCATATGCAGGAACAGCGTTATGGGAAAGGGGAAATAATATTCAGACAGGGAGCTGTTGCTTCCGGTATTTTCTTTATAAAAAAAGGGAAGGTTAAAAAGTACCAGGTGGACCAGAATGGCCGGGAGCAGATTATATACGTTGCCAATGCAGGCGAATTAATCGGGTATCATGCTATTTTAGCGGATGAGCGTTATCCGGACTCCGCTGCTACCATAGAGGAAAGTATCATAGCCTTCATTCCCAAAGAAGATTTTATGGCTATTATGGAAAGGTCCAGCGTACTGCCGCGCAGATTACTCAAAATCCTCAGTCATGAATTCACAGTACTGGCAAACAGTATTTCTGTATTTGCGCAGCGCTCTGTTAAAGAAAGACTGGCGATCACATTAATTGTATTACGCGAAAAGTTTAAAGAAGAAACAGCAGCCGGGGAAGATATTATGATCAATATTTCCCGCAGCGACCTTGCCAATATGGTAGGTACCGGTAAGGAGAATATTGTCAGGTTTTTGACTGAATTTAAGTCGGCCGGCATTTTAACCTCACACAGCAAAAAAATCTGCATCAAAGATATCAGGCAACTTATAAAGGTATCCGGATGCGGTAATGTGTAACCGCTTCAACTCCTGGTTCATTCAATCCCACCCTCTTTTCTGCACAGAACATTCCCTGCTTCCTTTTTGTTAAATAGGCACTGAACTTCTTACCCTTCAATCATTCGCTATGCAAAATGCCAATCCCAAACAGGATCAGTGGCCTGTGCTCACTTACAACGACTGGAAAGATACGTTAGCTACCGTGCACCTGTGGACACAGATAGTGGGAAAGATCCGTCTCCGGAAAATGCCGTGGTTAAATCACTCGTGGCATGTAACGCTGTATGTAAGTCCGGATGGCCTCAGCACCGGAAGCGTGCCATACCAGCATGGCATCTTCCAGATCGACTTTAACTTCATGCAGCATCAGCTGATTATCATTACCAGCACCGGTAAAAGAGAGACGCTGGAACTGCGCCCCAGAACAGTGGCCGACTTCTATAATGCGTTATTTGAAAAGCTGGAGGCGCTGGATATTGACGTAACTATTTACACAGTACCCAGCGAAATTGCTGACGCCATTCCGTTTGAGAAAGATGAAGTGCATCAGTCGTACGACCGGCAAAAAATGGAAGACTTCTGGCAGGCACTGGTGAAGATCCACAATATCTTCACCCGTTTCAGAACACGCTTCACCGGCAAATGCAGCCCGGTCCACTTCTTCTGGGGCGCCTTTGACCTGGCGGTAACCCGGTTCTCCGGAAGGGATGCGCCTCCTCACCAGGGAGAAGCGCCTAATATGCCAGCGGCAGTAATGCGGGAAGCTTACTCCAAAGAAGTGAGTTCCTGCGGATTCTGGCCGGGCAGTGAACAGTACCCGCATGCCGTTTTTTATGCTTACTGCTACCCTGTTCCTCCTGCCTTCAGCGAACAAGCCGTTCAACCCGCCGGCGCCTTTTACAGCCAGGAGATGGGAGAATTTATGCTGCCTTATGAACTGGTACAACAGGCCGCAAATCCGGAGGAAACGTTGTTGGCGTTCATGCAATCGACCTATGAAGCGGCGGCCAACACAGGGCATTGGGACCGTGCAGCACTGGAGTGTGACCTTTCCCGTTTGGAAGTTGCGTATGGGTGCTTCAAATAGATTTTAGTATTTTTTTTGCAAAAATATTTGGTAGAATGTTTTAGCTGCTTATCTTTGCAACCCCTGACACAATATCAGTTGCCCAGATGGCGAAATTGGTAGACGCACTGTGTTCAGGTCGCAGCGCCTGCAAGGGTGTGCTGGTTCGAATCCAGTTCTGGGCACTAAAGTGGACAAATCGAAATTCATCTCGGTTTGTCCATTTTTATTTTCGGCAAAACCCGTTTCCAGCGTATATATTAGCTTAACGGCTTTTTTAAGTCGGGCGAAAAGCAAGAAGGAGAACAATCCCCGATTGGCTTAATCTTATGTGTCGAAAGCAGACGAGAACAAGTTGAGCTGTTGGAAATGCACAAGGATGGGATCATGGTAGCTGAATATTGGACAAAACTACTTCCTAAAAAAGAACTGGAGAAAAAAATACATCATCTCTTCATTGAAGCTGAGGAAAGAATTGAGCGTAAGAAGGCGCTGGAGTAATACTTCGAATGCGGAGCATGAGGAAATTGACCATTGGGGTTTTACCAAAACATAGCTGGCAACCAGGCGATTGCCAGCTAATAACACTCTCTTTTCATCAGCAGATAAAATTAGATACCCTTTTTACGCCGGTGAAAAGAATAATAATTCACTGGATCTATTAGCTGAACTTGTGCTGCATGCTATCCATGAGTAGCTTAAATAGCTGAATACGATGCCGCACCTTATTTACCAGATCTAAGCTGTTTTATATGCTGTTCTGCATTCTTGTTTTGAGGATCCAGTTTCAGGGACTGTTCGTAGTTTTTAAGAGCGGATACATTATTGCCCAGTTCTTCATAGATCTCGCCCAGGCTATCAAATGCATTAGCGCTTGTGGGGTATAAATAAACATTCAGTTTAAATATTTCCAGCGCATCAGCGATTCTCTTTTGTGGGATCAGTTTATATCCCCAGCCATTTATTTCTTTTTCCGTTATTGTAAAGCCAGCATTTGCTTTCTTCAGTTTCTTTACTTCTTCTATGGCATTTTTATATCCCACCTTATCTAAGGTAATTTTTAATGCTCTCAGGGATGCGGAAAGGCCGAAACCATTCGCTTCTTTCATATCCGGGATAAACAATCCGGCGAGTTCATCAATGAATACATCCGGTGTCCCGCCTGAGAGATTTGTAAGCACAATAATGGAAAGGTCATCATTGGGATATACAAATACAGCCGAACGATTGCCACCAACAGGCGCCAGGGCCGGATGATCTGTTCTTTTAACAACAGGCCAGCCTGCAGCATAACCATTAAGTAAGCTGCTAAAGCCACTTGTTTCGCCATTATTCAGTACTGCAGGTGTCCAAAGTGCCCGAAGGCTTGCTGGTTGTGTTAATAACTGCATACTTTGTAAGGCAATGACCCAATCCGCCAGTTCTTTTGCTGTTGAACTCATTCCGGCAGCCGTTTGCAAAAAAGGAGGAAACGAAAAGAACATATTCCTGAGTTGGCCTTTTTGATATTGGTAACTACAAGCTGCATGGGCAATAATGTTTTTGGTAGCACCAAAACCAGATTGTGTAGTTTTCAACATCCCTACTTTTTCCAACTGTTGTTTGGTAATAAACTCCTGGAAAGATATACCGCTTAATTTATCGATAATGCGGCCGAGTAGTAAATAATTGGTTTGGTTATAACTAAATTTCTCTCCAGCCTTAAATTCATTTGGCATTCGAAGTATCTTATTCCAGGCTTCCTCCGGATCATCGGCTATTAAAACGGATTCCTCTTCATTTACAATATCCGGGATTCCCGAAATATGCGACAGGAGTTGCTGAACCGTTATTAGCTTCCATGTGTCAGGTATGTCAGTGAGATATTCAGAAATGGGTACATCCAATTTTAATTTTCCGGCTTCCACTAATTGAACAACTGCAACACCTGTAAATGCCTTGGTGATTGAATTAATAGTAAAAACAGTTTTGTCGCTTACCGGAATGGAGTCCTGCAGATTTGCCAGTCCATAATTGCCCGTTTTAATAATTTTTCCATGTCTTACAATCGCCAGTTGTAACCCGGGAATTCTGCGCTTCTGCATCTGGTTTTGGATAAAAAAATCAATGCTGTCTGCTTGTCCAAAAACACTAATGTTACAAGAGAAAATCAGCAATGCGATAAACCCAGTCTTCAAGATGCCAGTCATGTTGGATGAATTTCCCGCAAAGAAAGCATTTTTCCACCACGCTTACAAGCAAACAGGGATAGTTGTTTTAGGACGAGTCAAATCAATCAAACTCGCTCACAACCGGATAAAATCGTTAACAGTAGGGAAAACTTAGCCTCCATTTGCCTGAATGTTTGCAGTACGCCCCTCCTCGGGCCAGGCGAAACCCACTCCTCCATGTAGATATCTTTCCGTTTCCAAATAAAAAGTATTCACTCCCTGGATCCCGACTCCTGCATAATAAAAGAATTTATCAACGTGTTCCTGATATTCACCAAACTCACGATACTCTGCGTGTAAAGTAAGTAATTCCGCCATTTCCTCATTGTGTATGCGGAAGGCCTCTTTGCAGGCATCCTCCAGCGAAAGATTATATTGTTGCTGCAATACAAAGACCAGGTTAAAAACTTCTGTTCCCTTCGCCATTTCTTTTGGCAGGGAATGAATGTCGTTTTGCCATGCAATAACCAGGGTCATATGAGATATGATCTTTTGAACGACAATGTGCTCAAAGATATGTTCTGGCAGCACAAGCCCCGATTCAATTTCACCAAAGATCAGATATGGGCGCATAAGAACGGAATACTCACGAATGGTTTTGAAAAGAGTGAGCGACGGTGGGCGCTGGGTTATTTTATAAGGATACTCCAATTCAATCCCATATCTGACGGATTGATAGAAGTAGTAAATAAAGCGTTCCACCCATATTTCAGGCATCAAAGCACGGAATTCATCCCTGATCAATGCCATATGTTGATAGATTGCGTTTTCTTCTGGTCTTGGTTGATCGCCCTTTAGAATGGCTGTACAACGATTCCGTAGCTGTTGGATTTCCTCAAGAGACGAATGTTCCACCTGATCGTCGAAAGCCACATATTGGAGCATAAACCTATTGCAGGGAATACTTTGCTCATAGGTTAAGTCCGGCCACATACGCGCAGTGCAGATATGCAGCTTCATTCTCTTGTATTTTTCCCGTTGTTTTTCAGTCAAAAAAGTGTAGTCATTATCAATCCAGCCATCCATATCTTTCCCCATCTGTTCTGCATGTGGACTGATAAGGTCCGGCCAGGGATAATAGCCACATGGCAGGTAATCTTTTGAATTAAACTCTTCTGGTTTCATCTTGTTTGAAGTTTGAGTTTTGTAGATTGTAAAATGTATAACGGTAACAGGTTTATTCCATTTCAATATCTACCTTACACCTGGTTGAATTTTTCTCTTAGCTCCGCAGCATTGGGGAAAGCAGTTCCATTGTACCGGTCCAGCTTAGTAGATACATTTTTCCAGCCGCTGAGCACCATGCTCATATAGTGCACCCAGTTAACCACGGCATCCTGCCATATCCCAAAGTCGGGTAAGGACGCCTGCAAGGTGACAAATTCTTTCAGGTCTTCATTATGCAGACGCAGGTCTTCGAGGCACGCTTCTTCCAGGGAGATTCCGTACTCATGCTGGATCACCTTTACGATGTTATAATAAATACTGCCGGTTGCTTCGTCTTTATTCACCGATTGCACCTCGTTAAAATAGGTTACCAGGTGGCAGGCAAGTGCCTGCAGGCGCCGGATCACCGGATGCTGGTGTATTTCGGGTGGTAAGATTATTTCTGTTTCGACTTCTGTTAATTGCAGGAAGGGGTAGAGACAAATGGAATCTTCCCGCAGGGCAATACATTCTGCCACGGTAGGGAAGGTCTTATTCCTTTTGTAGGTCAGCTCCATTTTCAGGCCGGCAAAATACCGGCTGATCATTTCCGAAAAACGAATGATCGATTCCTGCGGGATAAACTGCAATAGTTCCTGACGTAACGATTCGAGCATATTACCCAGAGGTATTTCTGCTTCAGCAGCTCCTATCTCACCGTTCAGTACAGCCACTGTTCTATCGTGTACATACCCGATATCCTCAGGAGTCCCTTCTTCATACAGATCGTCGTTGTACAAGGTCCAGAGCATGAGCCTGCATATGGGTTTCAGCCGTTCAAACGAAGCCGTAGGGAACCAATGAGAGGCGATGTGGGCCGTTTTAGTTTTCTTGTACTTTTTCCGGAGGTCCGGATTTTGCTCATACAGCCATAAGTATTCCCCGTCTATCCACTGCGTTTCTGTAATTTCCTGCAACTGGTCCGCATAGGGGTTTTTAAGGGCCGGGAACGGATAATTGAATTTAGTGCGAAGCAGTTCAAGTGTGTTCATGGATGAGTAGTTAATTGAATGGATGAAATAGAAATAGAATCTGGTCAGGGGTTAAAGCCCTTATCGTCATAGTCTTTTATGAAATTATTATAGACTATTGCAGTAGAGCCGCAGTGATGTTACAGATAGACTGATCCTGGAATATATGCTATCAGGCGGTCAGATAGCGGCTGCGACAAGGCCGCAGGGCGGGCAATTGCGCGCATAAAAAAGCCGAAGTAAGGTACTTCGGCTTAATATTCTGATAATAACCTGATTAGCAGGCCAATTGTTTCATTTCTTCCGGTAATGTGTTATTTCTCACTATAACTTTGCGCCCAGCTGTTCATATAATCTTCCAGCACATTCAATGGCATATCTCCATTCCCGAGCAGGGCGTCATGAAAATCTTTCAGGCTGAATTTACTACCCAGTTTTGCTGCCAGTGTATCTCTCAGTGCTTTGATCTTTAGTTCACCGGTTTTGTAAGACAGTGCCTGTCCCGGCATGGCCATATAGCGTTCCACTTCGGCAGTGGCAACCGGCTCGCTGATGGATTCATGCTGCATCATATAAGCGATGGCTTCTTCGCGCGTCATCTTGCCGGTGTGAATAGCCACATCTGTTACCAGCCTGATAGCCCGGTGAATTTCCATATTCAACGCACCCATTTTCTGGTAGGGATCTGTGTAGCAACCCAGTTGTTCTCCAAGTGATTCGCAGTATAATGCCCAGCCTTCAAAGTAAGCATAGAAGGCCGGCTGCCTCCGGAATGCAGGGATATCATTATTCTCCTGCTGGGACGCTATCTGAAAATGATGACCGGGTATTGCCTCATGGATAAAGGTGGCTTCCATGCCCTGGAAGGTAACGTTGATCTTTGTGGCGTCCGGAACCGGTACATAAAAGGTGGCCGGTATATTCTCCTGCAGGTTGCCCTTGATGTAAAAGGGACCGCCCTGCGAGGCTTCCCGGTAAGCCTCTACCCTTTTGATCACAAAAGGAGTTTTGGGCTGATGCCCAAACAATGCGGCTAATGCCGGCTGCACTTTATTGTTGATAGTACGATACGCATCCAGTACCTGTTCCGGTGTTTTAAATGGCATGAAGCGGGCATCTGTTCTCAGGTAATGAAAGAAATCAGCCAAAGAGCCTTTGAATCCCACCTTTGTTTTTATTGCCTCCATCTCCTTTGTAATACGCGCCACTTCTTCCAAACCCGTCTGGTACACCTTTTCCGGGGTAAGACCAGGAGAGGTGGTATACAAACGCAGGTAGTACTGGTAAATCCGGTCCCCTCCCGGCAGGGCGGACAGCCCGGCGTGATCCTGTGCCGCGGGAAGGTATGTATCCTTCAGGTAAACGGCCAGCTTGCGGTAAGCAGGGACCATGCTGGTGGCAATAACCCGGTGATACAAGGTGGTGATCCGTTGTTTCTCTGCGTCGGTGAATGAAGCCGGGAACTGCGACAGCGGCTTATAAAATACATTCTTAGCAGTGTCGTTATCCGCCAGTGCTTCCATCTGTGGAATCATTTGTAACACGAGTGCTTTAGGGAGTACGATACCTACACGAATACCTTTATTAAAATTGGCGATGGTGGTGTCGGTCCAGTCCATGAATGCAGTCATACGTTTTGCCCAGTGCTCATAGTCCTTTACCGTGTTAAAGGGTTGTGCGCTGCTTCCCGATCCGAATTGCGCCAGTTCCAGCGGTGTAGATACAAACTGGTTCATTGGCAGGTACTCCAGGTGCAGCTGCAGCGATTCCTGGCCGGTGGTGAGAATATCTTTCAGGATGTCGTAAGAGATCCTGTCCGGGGTATTCAGGCTGGTGCGGTCAACTTTTTTTAATGCGTCCAGGTATTGCTGATAGAATTTACCGGTAGCGGCGATATGGGAACCGGCACCGTCGTTCGACAATAGATCGTCATAACGGTGATCGCCTGCAGATGTGGCTTCTGTGGGAAATAGCTGCATGCGTTCATTATAGTAGTGATCAAATAGCCGATGCAACTTTTCATTGTTCTGTTGCGCCTGCGCAACGGTAACATATAGTGTGCTTGCTATGAGCAGCAGGAACAACTGCACTTTTCTTTTTTTAGACATAACCGCTTTGTTTACCGGACAAAGCTAGTAAGCGGGAAGTTCTGAAAATTGTATAAAATTAGCCTCCCGTCAGATGTTCCTGTATTGCTTCGGAAGCAGACCGGTTACATGACGGAATGTTTTGGTAAAGTGCGCCTGATCTGTAAACCCGCACTCATAGGCAACTTCAGTCAGCGAATATTTGCCGTGCTTTATTAAGGGAAACGCGCGTTCCACTTTCATCCGTCTCATGTATTCACCTGCCGAGCAGCCAAAGTACCGGGGAAAGTGCTTTGAAATGGTAACGGGATGAAGCTCCAGGTGGGCGGCCAGCAGGGAGAGTGACAACGATTGGTTCCAATAATCATTCATCACCGTCTTTATCTTTTTCGTCCATTCAGGGAAACAGGCGTCGCCTTCTTTAGCGGGATGCACCAGGTTAATACACAGCTGGTCTATTGCCATCCGCGAGTCCGCATCATCGAGGTAATGCTCTTTCATAATCCTGATAAGCCCACCCGTATTAAGTTGGTGGCTGTTTTCAAACATCAGCGACGACGAAGGAAGTGATAACCCGAATGTATTGAAAAATGTAGCGTCCAGTTCAAGATTAAATATCCGTGTGCCGGGGCGGTAATCAACGTTCTGATGTGCGATACCGGGATAGTAATACAGTCCCTTTCCTGCATATTGTATGTCGGAACTACCGTTCCGGATCTCTTTACTTCCGCCTGCCAGTATATGAGAGAAATGAGGGTTGGCATGATAGTGATATGCGGAAGACGTATCAGGTACAAATGCGGTTTCGCTGGTAATGATATTACCAAAGGTCCGTTCCTTTATTTTTGTACCAACATACGTACCTTTTTCGTATTGAACCGGCTTATTCATGATCATGTCATAAAGTTAATATATACTGCCATCAGCCGGCAAGTTACTGTCGCCAACGATATTACTCAAATAATTTTCGTTGCTATTTTCGCGGCCAGGTCATCCAGGCTGGTAGTTCCGGTATTGCTGAGTATAAGCATGGTTGCGTCTTCTTCCAGGATGTGAAACAACATACTCTGTGCGCCCATTATCCGGCCGGGTCTTTTTACTATGGTATAATTTTTTTTGTTGATCGTGTAGTCTTTGTATACCCATACGCCATAGCCATATTCATCAAGACCGGGAGCGAACATCTCATTTAAAGATGCCTGCTTCAGGAGCTTGCGGCCAAAGAGTGCATTTGAGAACAGCAACAGGTCGTTGGCATCGGAGTACATGGCGCCTGCGGCGTACCAATTTTCCATATATACCGGTAAATCGGGTACCAGTTTTCCCAGATCATCCCTGATGAAATAAGTATCTGCCAGGCCGGTAATAATATTTTGCTGATACAATAGCCCGGAGTTATTCATGTGCAGGGGCTTTAAGATCTTCTCCGTCAGCACCTGGTCATAGGTTTTATGGTAGATTCTTTCTATAATTTTCCCTAATACAATATAATCCGCGTTGTTGTAGTCGAATACTTTGCCTGGCTCGTTTACAGGTTTATCGCTGCAATAGCGGGTTAAAAGTTCGTCGGTGGTAAAAGGGTGCTGATATACGGGAATGCCATTTTTCAATGCGCTTTCTATTGATTTTACGGTATCAATATTGGGCATTCCTGACGTATGATTTAATAACTGCCGGATGGTTATTTTATTACCGCCTTCTCCTGTATAGTCGGGCAGATAGTCGATAATATGTTTCGTTACATCTATCTTTCCCTCTTCAGCCAGCTGCATGATAAGCACGGAGGTAAACAACTTTGTGACAGAGGCAATTTTATACTTTGTTTTAATGGTGCTGGGTACTTTAAACGGAAAGTTGGCCAGGCCAAAACTCTTTTGATAAACTATTCCTGATTTCTTCTTAATAATTATCGTCCCGTTAAAATTGCTGCTTTTTGTTATCGAATCAATAATATGGCTGGCACCTGGAAATTGTGCAAACAGGGAGTTGAACAATAAAGAGCAGATAAATAGTGATACGAATCGTTTCATTTGGGATAATTTAGCGAAGACATTACATGTATCACTAATTTATCAATATCTGGTGGCAGAAAAAAATATAAAATATTTACGGTCAACTCACCTCCTCTTTTTTCAGTGGTCTTAATATCAGCCGGAGCGACTGGTCCTTTGTAAAGTAGGCCACCACCCAATTGTAGAGTGTTTTGAACCGGTTGCCGTAACTGATCAGGAAGGTGAGGTGGATGAAAAGCCAGATAAACCAGGCGATAAAACCTTTGAAGTGGAGTTTGGGTTTGGGGATGTCTGCCACAGCTTTATTGCGGCCTATAATAGCCATATTGCCTTTATCATAATAACGGAAAGGCTTACGGTTTCCGTGTTTTGCGAGCGCCACAAAGTTATCTGCCAGGTGGCTGCCTTGTTGTATGGCTACCTGTGCCAGTTGGGGATGTCCGTCGGGGAAAGCGGGATCAGTAGTTTGAATACAGATATCGCCTATGGCAAAAATATCCTTCATTCCTTTTACTTCGTTGAACTCATCTACTATCAGTCTTTTCCCGCGGCCATAGCATTCCGCCGGGATGCCTTCCGTGATGGTAGCCGTTACGCCGGCTGCCCATACCACGGTTTTGGTGGCAATGGTTTCTCCATTGGAAAAGATCACGGTATCATCTACATAATCTTTTACCTGCATACCCAGCTTTATTTCCACGCCCATCCTGATGAGCGCATCGTAGGCATCCAGCTGCGACTGCTCACTCATGGCGGCCAGTACTTTGGAGATACCATCTACGAGGTAAATATGCGATTCATATCCTTTCCCGGCTATTTCGGGATAATCTTTCGGAACAACTTCCCTTTTTAATTCCGCCAGTAAGCCGGATACTTCCACACCGGTAGGACCACCGCCTACCACCACGATGGTGAGCAGCTTTGTTCTTTCCACCGGATCGGTGGTAAGCGCCGCCTTTTCCATTATCTGCAGAAAGTGGTTGCGTAGTTCCAGTGCATCATTCACTGTTTTCACCGGCTTTGCATTCCGCCGCACGCTTTCCATTCCAAAATAATTGGTAGCAGTGCCAAAAGCCAGTACCAGGTAATCGTATTTCAGTTCAGTGGTGGAAAGCACCACCTTTTTTTCTTCCGGTATTACTTTCAGAAATTCCCCGATCACAAAACGGGCGTTTTTATTTTTACGCAGCAGTTTCCTGAACGGATAGCTGATATCTGTAGGATCTAAAAAGCCCATGGATACCTGGTACACCAGCGGCGGGAAGTAGTTATAATTATTACGGTCAACCAGTGTAACGGTATACTCATCGTTGCGGGCCAGTTTCCTGACCAGGTTAATGCCTGCAAATCCACCGCCGATAATGACAATATGTTTCATAATATGAACTTTTACCTGTGTTATAAAACAGCCGGACGACCATTTTGTTGCTGTATGGTGAGCAACAACAACCAGGCCACCGGAAAAAATGCAGTAAAAAATACCCCTTCCTTTAATGTTATGGAAAATTCCGGGAGATGATTGTTCCGACTGCTGCCGCGGAATGCCGGTTCCTGTCCACTACTCCCTGATTTCATGCGGCTGTAAAATTAATTGTCAATTTGACGATTAATAAATAAAAATTACTATTTTCAACCGGGATACCGGAGCGGGAACACCTGTCCACCCAGCTCCCCATCCTTTGGATAAATTTCACGTTATAATCTGTTATATGAAAAAGATATGCCTGTTCATCAGTATCTGCGCGGCCTCCACTGCATGGGCGCAGGTAAAGGACTACCCGGTTAAATCGGTCAACTTCACGGCGGTACAACTCACAGACAGTTTCTGGCTGCCACGCCTGCGTACAAATCACCTGGTTACCATTCCTGCCTCGTTTGAGCGCTGTGAAAATACAGGCCGGGTAAAGAACTTTGAAATGGCAGCGGCCCATTCGGGTAAGTTCTGTACCACCTTTCCGTTCGACGATACCGACATCTACAAAACAATTGAAGGAGCTTCCTTCTCCCTGAGCCTTTTCCCGGACAAAAAGCTGGACAACTACATCGATTCACTGATCGTTAAAGTTGCCAATGCGCAGGAAAAAGATGGCTACCTGTATACCGCCAGAACCATTAATCCCGCGGCGCCGCATTCATGGGCCGGACCGGAAAGATGGGTAAAGGAACGCGAAGGGAGCCATGAGCTGTACAACGCCGGCCACTTGTATGAGGCCGCTTTTGCACATTATTATGCTACGGGAAAGAAAACGCTGCTGAACATCGCCCTCAAAAATGCCGACCTGGTATGCAGTGTATTCGGCCCGGGAAAAAAGCATGTAGCGCCGGGTCATGAAATTGTGGAAATGGGACTGGTAAAGCTTTACCGGATCACCGGCAAGCCGGCGTACCTGGAAACAGCGAAATTCTTTATTGAAGAACGCGGTCGCTATACCGGCTATGACAGCAACAGCAAAGATCCCTGGAAAAGCGGAACTTACTGGCAGGATGATAAGCCGGTTACCGAACAATATGAAGTAGAAGGACATGCCGTGCGGGCTGGTTACTTATACGCTGCTATGGCCGATGTAGCCGCATTAACCGGCGATAAAAGCCTGCTACAGGCAGTAGATACCATCTGGCAGAATATGGTTACCTATAAAATGTACGTACAGGGCGGACTGGGCGCCGTACCCTCCGGGGAACGGTTTGGCGACAACTACGAACTGCCCAACACCACCGCTTATAATGAAACCTGTGCGGCCATTGCCGGTGTGTACTGGAATTACCGCATGTTCCTGCTGCACGGGGATGCAAAATATATGGATGTGCTGGAGAAGATGTTATACAACGGACTCATCTCAGGTTTGGGACTTGATGGCAAATCTTTCTTTTACAGCAACGCCATGCAGGTAAAAAATTCCTTTTCACACAAACACCTGGAACCCGAACGCGCCGGCTGGTTTGAATGCTCCTGCTGCCCTACCAATCTTACCCGCCTGATCCCTTCTATTCCCGGTTATGTGTACGCGCAAAAAGATAATAATGTATACGTGAATCTTTTTGTTGCCAGTCGCGCTACTTTGAAAGTATCCGACAACACCGTTTCCATTAACCAGCAAAATCAATATCCCTGGAATGGCGACCTGGTATTTAACATCTCCCCTGCCAAAAAGCCGGTGGCATTTAATTTCCTGGTACGCATTCCCGGATGGGCGCAGAATACAGCCGTTCCTTCTGGTTTATACACCTTTGCCGGCAACAATACCCCGCTGCCTGTTATCCGTGTAAACGGTGTGCCCGTTACTTATAATATGGAAAAAGGATACGCTGTGATTGCGCGGACCTGGAAAAAAAATGACCGTGTAGAAGTAGTGTTACCAATGGAAGTAAGAAAGATAAAAGCAAATGAAAATGTGAAAGACGATGCCGGCAAAGTAGCCCTGCAACGCGGACCTATTGTTTATTGCGGCGAATGGGCCGATAACAATGGCAGTACCAGCAATATCATCATTCCTTCCGATGCTGTTTTCGCTACCGCGTGGCGGCCGGAACTGCTGAATGGCGTAACCGTTATCAGCAGCCAGGTACCGGCAGTGCATGTGAGCAATAACGGGCTTACTGTTTCCACCACGCAACAAACATTTACCGCCATCCCTTACTACGCCTGGGCCAACAGGGGTAAGGGAGAAATGATGGTATGGTTTCCGGAGAAGGTAAATGATATTGATCTGCTCACCAGTAAACAGGAAGAAAGGATTATTTCGAAGTAGCTGCCTGTATAATTCTTCTTCTTACATTCGTTTTGTTATGAAGCAGAATAAATACGACGATCCGTTATTTTTTGAGAAGTACAGCCAGATGCCCCGTTCTGTTGGCGGACTGAATGCGGCTGGCGAGTGGTATGTGCTGCGTAGTATGATTCCCGGGTTAAAAGATAAGAAGGTGCTGGACCTGGGTTGCGGTTTTGGCTGGCATTGCCGCTATGCGCGTGAGCAGGGTGCGCAGTTTGTGGTGGGAGTGGATATTTCTGCCAGGATGCTGGAGCGGGCGCGGGCTACTACACATGATACAGCCATCGAATACCGGCAGCAGGCTATTGAAGATATTGATTTTCCAGACGGCTCCTTTGATGTGGTGATCAGCTCCCTGGCACTCCATTATGTAGCGGCTTACGAGGTGGTTTGCCGGAAGGTATTCCGGTGCCTGGCTGCCGGCGGCACTTTTGTGCTTTCTGTGGAGCATCCTGTATTTACCGCGCTTGCGGCGCAGGACTGGTACTACGATGAACAGGGGCAGCGCCTTCATTGGCCGGTGGATAACTACCAGCAGGAAACCCTGCGGCAAACCCGCTTCCTGGATACCGATGTGGTGAAATATCACCGCACCGTAGCCACGTTGCTGAATACACTGATGGATGCCGGCTTCCGTATTACCACTATCGCGGAGCCGCAACCCACTGCCGAAGTAATAGCGGCCTATCCTGAAATGAAGGATGAAACGCGCAGGCCCATCTTTCTTTTGGTAGCGGCAGTGAAACCGGTATAGCCTGTGAATCAACGGGTTCCTCTTTCTCCCAAAATATATTTTTCATTTTATACCAAATGGTATATTTTTGCTGTGTCAAAAGAAAGAGGGATATGAACAAGGCAGAGAAAACAAAACAGTTTATTGTGGAGATGACGGCCCCTGTTTTTAACGAGAAGGGCTACACCGGTACTTCTCTGAATGATATGACGAATGCCACGGGGCTGACCAAAGGAAGTATTTACGGCAATTTCGCCAGTAAAGACGAAGTAGCCCTGGCATGTTTTGATTACAACCTGAAAAAGGTGACCAGCATTATCCGGCAGGAAATGGACAAAAAAAACACCTGCAGGGACAAACTGATGGTGTATGTGCATATTTATGAAAACTTCCTGAAACACCCGTTTCCCGCCGGCGGATGCCCCATCCTCAATACAGCGGTTGAAGCAGACGACACGCATCCTTTATTAAAACAGAAAGCAATTGATGCCATTCTTTCGTGGAAGGCCGGTATTACCGGGTTGATCGAAAAAGGAAAAGAGAAAGGGGAATTCAGTGAAGATGTAAATGCAGAACAAACCGCTCTCACGATGATCGCCACTATTGAAGGTTGTATCATGATTGCCAAACTAACCGGTAAAATGAATTACCGCAACGCCATTATGCAGTCGGTCGCAAAAATGGTGGACGCACTTTAACTCAAATTTTTTCTTTATAAATATACCGATCGGTATATAAAAACAATACACATGAAAACAACAGGAAATACTGTACTTATTACCGGCGGCAGCGCAGGTATCGGACTGGAAATAGCCCGGCAATTATCCCAACAGGGTAACCAGGTAATTATCACCGGCAGGGACGCCGCCCGCCTGGAAAAGGCCACGCAGCAACTGCCGGGTGTAAAAGGCATCGTGAGCGATGTAACCAGCGATAAAGCGGTAGCTCAACTGGTAGCCACCCTGCAGGAGGAATATCCGTCTTTAAATATCCTGATCAACAACGCAGGCCGCGCATTTGCCTATGAGTTGTCGGAAAACGCGAATGCAGCGGGAAAGGCAGTCGAAGAAATGGACACTAACTTCTTCGCCGTGATCCGCCTCACAGAAAAATTATTGCCGTTACTCAACAAACAGCCGGAAGCCGCCATTGTAAATGTAACATCTATCGTTGCCTTTGCACCCGGCGCACGGATAGCCACGTACTCAGCCACCAAAGCTGCCCTCCGCTCCTACACCCACTCTATGCGGGTAACGTTTCCCAAGCTGCACATCTTTGAACTGATGCCTCCTTTGGTAAACACCGATTTATCACAGGACATCGGCGGTAGTAAAGGCATCCCTCCTTCACAGGTTGCCACCGATCTTTTAACTGCACTCGCAAAAAATGACTATGAAATCCGTGTAGGCGATACCGAACAGATTTACCAGTTATCGCTCACCAATCCTGCAGCAGCACTTGCCGCTATGAATAGTAACGGCGAATAAAAAATTTATCTAATAATATACCAAACGGTATATTAAATAACAGCAATGAAACGGACAGTACTGATCCTGGCGGTGATTACAGCTGCCATCATGGAGTTGATAGACACCTCCATTGTAAACGTAGCCTTATCGCATATGAGTGGCAACCTCGGCGCCACGCTGGAAGATACCTCCTGGGTCATTACTGCCTACGCCATTGCCAACGTAATCATCATTCCCATTACCGGCTTCCTCGCCGCGAAACTGGGCCGACGCAATTATTATATCGGCTCCATCATCGCCTTCACCTTCTTTTCGCTGATGTGCGGACAAGCCACCAACATCTGGATGCTGGTAGTATTCCGTTTCCTCCAGGGCATTGGCGGCGGCGCGCTGCTGTCGGTATCGCAGGTGATCATCTTTGAACAGTTCCCCAAAGAAAAACAGAATGTGGCCAGCGCACTCTTTGGTGTAGGCGTGTTTATTGGTCCCACGATAGGCCCTACCCTCGGCGGCTACATCACCGAATTTTATTCCTGGCCCTGGATCTTTTACATTAATGTACCGATAGGTATCACCGTGGCAACGCTTTGTTATATACTGCTCAAAGAACCCGGTAATGTGCCACCGGCCAAACGCATCGACTGGACCGGGATCCTGCTCCTCGCCATTGGCGTGAGCGCATTGCAAACCGTATTGGAAAGAGGGGAAACCGACGACTGGTTTGAAGCGCCCTACATCACCTGGCTTTCTGTGATCGCTACTTTTGCCATCATCATATTTGTGTGGTGGGAGCTACGGATCAAAGACCCGGTAGTAAACCTGCGCGTACTGAAAAGCAGGAACCTGAGCATTGCCGCAATATTGACATTTGTTTCCGGCATGGGTATTTTCAGCTCCGTTTTCCTGACGCCGGTATTTGCACAGCGGCTGCTTAATTTCACACCGCTGCAAACGGGGATGCTCCTGTTGCCCGGCGCGTGTTTAGCCATAGGTGGACTAATCATCTCTGCACGGCTGCTGCAGCGCGGCGTATCGCCGGTGTATCTCATCGTGGCGGGGATGGGGTTATTTATTCTTTTCAGCTGGCAGATGTCGGCGCTCAACCAGGACGCCGGCGCGGCCACTATAACTACCTCCCTCATCTGGCGGGGCGTGGGGCTGGCACTGGTAACAGTGCCGCTTACCACCCTGGCCGTGTCATCACTGGCGCCGGCCGATATTCCGCAGGGAGCAGCATTAAATAATATGATGCGGCAACTGGGCGGCTCCTTTGGCATTGCAATGGTGAACACCTATCTCGCCAACCGGAATGCACAACACCGGTCGGATCTTGTAAGCAATCTCACTACCGATAACCCCGCCGTAGCCAACCGGCTAAACAGCTACGCGCACTTCTTTCTGAGCAAAGGCGCCACGGCAACCGATGCACATCATAAAGCCCTGAAGCTGCTGGATAATTCAGTGGTAAAACAAAGCACCCTGCTGAGTTTCAGCGATGCTTTCCTGCTGGTAGGTATTATATTTATTGCGGCGCTTCCTTTGCTGTTAATGGCCTCTGCAAAGAAGAAAAAAACGGCCAATGTAGTGGTGATGGATCACTGATATTATCTTCTTCCCCAAACCGGAATTGCCCACCTGACAGGGTACCACGATTTTTTTGTACTTTGCAAGCTACATCTTTATCGATCACACCTGGTAATCCGTCTATTTTTATAGCTGGATTAACGGAGATAGCGTGATATTTAATTTTAAGGGGAACTGGATACACACGGATGAATAATGACACAGTACATGAAACTGCACTTTTCCACCAAATTGCCGGTGGGGATGAATCTGCATTTGAAGCATTATTCCACCTGTATGTGCCTAAGATCAAGCCGGTAATTGCCCGTATTATACAGGTAGAAGGGCCGGAGAAAGACATCATACAGGAAATATTCCTGGGCATATGGCTCAGCCGGGAGAAGCTGACAGAAGTAATGGTTCCCCACAACTGGATCTTCAAAATGGTGTATCACCGCTGCTACAGCTGGTTGCAGAAACAGGGCGTGCGGAATAAAGCCAGCCAGATCATTACCCGTGAAAGCACTGATCACTCCAATCTTACCGAAGAAAATATTGCTTTTTCTGAAACGGCGCTGCTGGTAAAGCAGGCCATCCTTCAATTGCCGCCGCAGGCGCAAAAGATCTACCTGCTCAGCCGGGAGAAGGATCTTAAAATTGCGGAAATTGCCAGTGAGCTGCAACTCTCGCCGCAAACCGTTAAAAATTCCCTGGTCCGTTCCCTCAAATCTATCCGCGAATACCTCACCAACCAGGGTATCATCCTCCCGCTATTCCTGCTTGCATGGGGTGTTTTATATTTTTCTTAACTTTTTTTTGAAAGACATAGGTACTCTTTGGCTGCTTACGGTACGTATATGCAGGGGACTTTCTGCAACCAGGCAGTTCCCGGCGATATCAACTGAATTCCGAATGCTTTAAAACGAGGCCGTTGTCCACATCAGAAAGACTAACATACTTATTGGAACAGGTACGGCTGCACCGTGCCACCACCGGGGAGTACAGGGAACTGTTGCAACTGATCAGTGAGGATGATTCGGGGGAAATAGTCCGGCAGCTGGATGCATATCATGCCAACTGGCCGCTGGAAGCTGCTGCCAATGCGGATTACGACCGCACCTACTGGCAGCAGGCCGTAAAAGAAATACTGGATGCCGATAAACTTGTGCAGCAGCCGGCAACACTGCCTGCCAGGAACCGGGTCTATTTTCTGCAACGCTACTGGTGGGCTGCCGCCTGTATCGTTGTTTTAGCAACCGGCGCTTATTACCTCTCAAAACAAACTCCTCCTCCGGCTGTAGTGGCCACTTCACCGGTAAAAGACATTGCACCGGGCGGCAACAGGGCGGTACTCACCCTCTCTGATGGCTCCCAGATACCGCTCGACAGCGCAGGCAACGGCGTATTGGCGCAACAGGGCAATACCCGGATCACCAAACTGAGTAACGGCCAGCTCGCCTACAATGGCACCGGCAGTGCGGAGGATAAGATACTATATAATACCATGAGCACCCCACTGGGTGGACAATACCAGCTTATTTTGCCTGACGGCACCGGCGTATGGCTGAATGCCGCCTCTTCTATCAGCTATCCCACTGCCTTTACCGGCAATGAAAGAAGTGTAACCGTTACCGGTGAAGCGTACTTTGAAGTGGTGAAAAATGATAAGATGCCTTTCCATGTAAAGGCCGGCAATACTACCATCGATGTACTGGGCACACATTTTAACATTAACGCCTATAAAGACGAAGCCACTATCAATACTACATTGGTGCAGGGGGCTGTGCGGGTAAGCGTGCAGCAGCAGCAACAAATGCTGAAGCCCGGACAACAAGCCAGGGTAGCCGCAAAGGGGCAGTCGATCCAGGTGCTGGACCATGCCGACCTGTCGGAAGTACTGGCCTGGAAAGCAGGGTTCTTTTCTTTCAATGATGCAGATCTTCCTACAGTAATGCGCCAGCTGTCGCGCTGGTACAACGTAGAAGTAACATATGAAGGCAACATTCCTCAACGGGTATTCACCGGGGAAATAGGCCGGAACCTCACCTTATCGCAGGTGTTAAAAGGACTCACAAAAACAAGGATTAAATATAGAATTGAGAATGGTAACCGGATCGTTATCCAACCATAGTTATGAACAATGAAAAATATGGAACAATGAAAAAATCAAAGCTATTGCCAGCGGCGTTCTATGCGCATTGAATAAAAAACCGGGGCTGAGATTGGCGTCCTACCCCGGCTGCTGTTCAATTTAATCAACAAACAAGTCGGTAAACATTATTTATTAATTCAACCAAACATTGCAAAAGTATGCAACTTAAGGCTATTTGTAATTCCGGTACCCGCAGATATTGGAAATTTGCGGGGCTCTCAACCAAAACTTTGTTAGTTATGAAGCTAACTTCTTTTCTGCTGCTCCTTGCTGCCTTGCAGGTAAGCGCTGAGGGCAGCGCCCAAACGGTGACTTATTCCGCCAAAGCGGTGAGTCTCCAGAAAGTGCTGAACGTGATTAAAGCACAAACGGGCTATGTTTTCTTTTACGATAAAAATGATCTGAAGAACAGCAATCCTGTTTCGGTAGACATAAAAAATGCGTCGCCACAAGCCGCGATGGAAGCAGTATTGCGTCAGCAGCCGCTGAGCTTTGAAATCCAGGGCAATACCATCTTCATTACAAAAAACGAAAAACCGGCAGCAGCGCCGGTAGCCGCACCTCCTCCTGCTACCATTACAGGAAAGGTAATAGATGATACCGGGGCGCCGCTTCCGGGCGTTTCCATCGTTATAAAGGGCACCCAGAAAGGGGTTGTTTCCGGACCGGATGGCAGCTTCCAGCTGGCAAATGTGCCGGAGAACGCGGTATTGGTAGTAAGCAGTATCGGGTACATCTCCCAGGAAATCAAGGTGGCCGGAAAAACACAGATCAACATCTCAATGGCGCCGGATGTAAGCGCTCTGAAACAGTTTGTGGTAGTGGGTTATGGCACACAGAAAAAAGCGAACCTCACCGGTTCCGTTACTTCTATCGGTACAGAACAACTTACTAACAGGCCGGTAACAAGCCTGGGCAACGCATTACAGGGTACAATGCCTGGTATTACCGTAACAGCCGCCAAGAGCGGACAACCAGGCAGTGATGCAGGCCAAATCCGTATCCGCGGTATTGGTACACTAAACAATGCCGACCCGGTAATTGTGATAGATGGAGTAGTTACTAACCTGAGTAGTCTTAATAATATTAACCCCGACGATATTGCTACGTTATCGGTACTGAAAGATGCAGCATCTTCCGCTATCTATGGTTCCCGTGCAGCCAACGGCGTTATTCTCATCACCACCAAACAAGGCAGGAAAGGCCCGCCCCAGGTTACCTATACCGGCTATGTAGGTAAACAAAAGGCCACCGGCTTACCAGACTTTTTACCTTCCTGGCAGGCAGCCACATTATACAACCAGGCGTTGAGCAATGAAGGAAAAGCAGCCCGCTGGACAGATGCAGAAATCCAGAAGTTCAAAGATGGCTCTGATCCTTTTAGATATCCCAATACCGACTGGCTCGACCTGTTTTACCAGGGCAACGGCCTGCAACAGAATCACTATGTAGGTGTTTCCGGCGGTAGCGACAATACACAATACGCTTTCTCTTTAGGCGTATTTGATCAGAATGGCCTGATTGAAAAAACAAATGCAAAACGCTACACCAGCAGGCTGAACATCACTTCTAACATCAACGATAAAATAAAGATAATCGGCAATATCGCCTTTACTTCTTCCGGCAGAAATGAACCAAGCAACCCTTACACCGGCGATTTTACGCAGCTGGTAAGACAAATCAACCGTATCTCCCCTACCATTCCTTACAAATATGAAAATGGTCACTATGGCTATATTTCAGATGGTAGCCCGATGGCATGGCTGGAAGGAAACAGCCTGAATAAATACAATAACTACGACCTGATAGGTAATGTAGGCGCAGATTGGGAAATTGTGAAAGGACTGCATTTCAAGCCCTCCCTTGCCTATGTGATGAAGATCGCCCATAACAAGAAGTTCATTGCGGATCAGCAGTATTATGATGCCGCCGGTAACAAAACATTTTACCAGGGGCCAAATTACGTAACGGATGAAAATACCTTTGGCAATACTGTTACCCAGCAGGCTTTACTGGACTACACCAAATCCTTCAGTAAACATAACTTCAAAATACTGGGTGGTTACTCCCAGGAGCTGACCAAATTCAGCTTTGATGACGGCTACCGGAAAGGATTCCTGAATAACCAGTTAACCGATGTTAACCTGGGTTCAACCGATGGACAGAAAACCAGCGGCTATTCCTACCAACTGGCACTTCAATCTTATTTTGGCCGGTTAAACTACGACTTCGACGGTAAATACCTGTTTGAAGCGAACCTGCGGTATGATGGTTCCTCCCGTTTTGCTCCCGGCAACAGATGGGGCTTATTCCCATCCTTTTCCGCCGGCTGGAACATAGACAGGGAAGACTTCTTTACACCATTGAAAAAATATGTTTCCAATCTTAAAATAAGAGGTTCGTGGGGACAACTGGGTAACCAGAACGTAATAGGCCCGGATGCTACTAAATACCCCGCAGCTCCTTACTATCCGTGGATCTCTACCATTGACGGAAGCCAGAACTATACTTTTGGTGGCACTGCAGCCGCTATTGCTGCCGGCGTATCGCCTATCAATGGAGCTAATAAAGATATCAAATGGGAAAGCACCACAGAAACAAGCGTGGGTATTGACGCAGGCTTCCTGGATGGAAAATTAAACTTTACCGCAGATTACTTCTATAAACCAACACATGATATCCTCCTTTCAGTACCGGTTGGCGGAGTATATGGTTTGAACGCGCCTGTTCAAAATGCTGGCTCTGTGCTGAACAAAGGTTGGGAATTTTCACTCAGCTACGCGAACAACGCAGGTGATTTCAAGTACAATGCCTCTGTTAACGCAGCCTTTATCAAGAATGAAGTAACCGACCTTCACGGAACCGGTCCGATTATCGACGGCTATACCTTTAGACAGGTAGGCTACCCGATCAACTCCCTTTATGGATACGAAGCAGATGGCATTTTCCAATCGGCCGACGAAGTGTCCAAATCGCCTTATCAATCCAACAGGACTGCTGCCGGTGATCTGAGATATAAAGACAAAGACGGTAACGATACCATTAACAGCGCCGACAAAGTATACCTGGGCAACTATTTCCCGAAAGTAACCTTTGGTGTTAACCTGGGCGGCTCCTGGAAAAATATTGACCTCAATATCTTCCTGCAGGGCGCTGCCGGCGTAAAAACATACATCGATGCCGGAAAACTGGGCAGTGTAAGTTCTTCTGCGGGCAAACCTACTTCTGCTTTACTGGATACCTGGACACCGGAAAATACTTCCGCTGCTTTGCCACGTATCTGGAATGGCTATACGCAAAACGATCCTGGTGGAACGCCTTCTTCCTTCTGGGTGAAAGACGGATCTTACCTGCGTCTTAAAAACCTGCAGGTAGGATATACACTTCCGGAAAGAGTAGTGAAAAGGATCGGTATCAACAAAGTACGTTTCTACTACAGCGGACAAAACATCCTCACCTTCGACGGCCTGTATAAATGGATAGATCCTGAAGCATCTATTACGAGCAGTATCTATTACTACCCGCAGGTGAAAGTGCACACGTTTGGCGTAAATGTTAGTTTTTAACGAAAAACAATCAACATCATGAAAAGGAACATCCTCTATATAATTTTATTCTCTGCTGCGCTGCAATCCGCATGCAACAAAGATTTTCTGGACAGACAACCACCATATGCCTACAGTAACGAATCCCTCTGGAAGTCGCAGGGTGACGCCCAGGCTGCGCTGAACGGCTGCTACAAAGACTGGGAAGGCGACTACACCCTGCTCTATATGGACGCTGTGAGCGATAATATGTATAGCCAATACTACTGGGAAGGCTATACGGACTATGGCAATGGCAACATTACGCCTGCCAATACCAGCGCCTCCAAACGCTGGAGCTATACCTCCATCCAGAAATGCAACTGGTTCCTGGAAAACGTTGATAAAACGCAGATGGACGAAACCTTAAAAACACAGTTCAAAAGCGAAGCCCGTTTCCTGAGAGCTTACCAGTACTTTACCCTGACACAGCTTTATGGAGATGTGCCGCTGGCTAAAAATACCGTAACCACGGAAGAAGCCAATACCATTTCCAGAACAGCCGCTACCGAAGTACGCAAATTTGTATTGGATGAACTGGCAGCCATTGCGCCTACCCTGCCGGTAAGCTATAGCGGCAGCGACGTTGGACGTATTACACAAGGTGCTGCGCTTTCCCTGAAAGCCAGGCTGGAATTGTACGATAAAAATTACGCCGCCTGTATCGCCGATTGTAAAAAGATAATGACCCTGGGTTATGAACTCTTTCCAAATTACCAGAACCTGTTCCGTATCCAGAACGAAAACAATAAAGAAGTGATCCTCGATGTACAATACAAAGAGAACGACTATCCCAATGCCGATATCGGCGTAATGCCATCTTCTTCTTTTGGCGGCTGGGGTTCCCTCGATCCTACACAGGCGCTGGTGGATGCTTACGAAATGAAAAACGGTAAACTCATCACAGATCCAACATCCGGCTATTCCGAAAATGATCCGTATAATAACAGGGACCCGCGCTTAACCGCTACCATCGTGTGCCCTGGCCAGTTGTATGAAGGTAAGTACTACAACTCCATTCAAAACACATCCGGCGATTATTATAACGGGGATAACAATTCCAAAACGGCTTATATCCCGAAAAAATTCACGTCTAACCTCTCCGACTATACGGATATGTGGAACACCGGCCTGAATATGATTGTGATCCGCTACGCAGAAATACTGCTCACTTATGCAGAAGCACAAATTGAATCAGGCGTTATTGACAATACCGTGTATGATGCGATAGATGCTGTCAGAACCCGTGCAGGCATGCCGGCGGTAGACAGAACAGTTTATAACACCGTTGATAAAATGCGTACACTGGTAAGACGCGAACGCAGGGTGGAACTGGCACTGGAAGGCTTACGCTGGTACGATGTGCAGCGCTGGAAGATAGGCACCGCCGTTAGATCCGGCACGGTATATGGCGCCCGGTTGGGCACTGTAGACCCTACCAATGGTAAGCTCACCCTCAGCGGGGATCATATCGCCGTAGAGCAGCGCACCTTTGTGGAAAACAGGGATTATCTCTGGCCCGTACCACAGGCAGAAAGGGATATCAACAAAAACCTGACACAAAATCCAGGCTACTAATACAACTGTAACAATCAAACGAAATCCCGCGAGTTGAAAGATGAGCGGGATTTTTTTATGCTCAAAAAGTATTCACATGTATCGTTTCATTACCGGTTTGCTGGTTTGTTTTATGCTTCCTTTCACCTCGTACGCACAGCAAACCAGGACCGTTCTTAACTTCAATACCCACTGGGCCTTTCAAAGAGGCGATATCACCGGCGCGGAGCAGCTAACATTCAATGATAAAAACTGGTCGGGCGTCAGCATCCCGCATGTAATGCGTATTGAGAAAAAGCATAACGGCGGTAATGCGGTATACCAGGGCATTGGCTGGTACAGGAGATATTTTAAAGTACCCCCCTCCTCCCGTAATAAAAGGATCACCATTTGTTTTGAGGGTGTGCAAACCACTGCTGATGTATATCTCAACGGCCACAAAATAGCTACCCATACAGGCGGCTATATGGGCTTTGTGGTAGACATCAGCGGGTATGTGAACTTTGAGAAAGATAATGTGCTGGCAGTGAGGGTATCTAATAAAGATAACCCGCAGATCCCACCGGGAAAGCCACAGTCGAAGCTCGACTTCAACTACTTTGGCGGCATTTACAGGAATGTGTCGATGGTGGTTACTGAAAAAGTGTTTATCTCCCATCCGCTGGAAGCCAATAAGGTAGCCGGTGGCGGCGTGTTTATCACCTACCCTGCGGTGAGCAGCGACGCCGCGGCTGTTGCCATAAAAACCAATATTGTGAATGCTTCCGGCAAACCGGTACATACCACGCTGAAAACAACGCTGGTAGATGCCAGTGGTATGCCGGTAGCAACAGCAGCCAGTGAGCAGCATATCCCTGCACAGGCAGATGCGGATATCCGGCAATCGCTTACCGTGAGCGCACCTCATTTATGGCATCCCGATCATCCTTACCTGTATCACCTGGTATCCGTTGTTTATGAAGACAATGCACCGGTGGACAGCCTTATCACGTATACGGGCATACGAAACATTGCCTTTGCTGCCGACGGCTTTTATATCAACGGAACGAAGCTATACCTGCGTGGCGCTAACAGGCACCAGGCATACGAATACACCGGCGACGCAGCAACAGATAACCTGCAATACCGCGATGCCCTTCAGCTCAGGAAAGGAGGCTTTAATGCGGTGCGCGCTGCGCATTATCCCGCCTCCCCCGCATTCCTGGATGCGTGCGACAAAACAGGCTTGCTGGTGATTGCGTGCGAGCCCGGATGGCAGTTCTTCTCCAAAGATTCCCTGTTCGTTGCAAACACTTACCGCGACATACGCGAGATGATCCGCCGGGACCGCAACCACCCATCCGTTTTCCTGTGGGAAACGTCACTCAATGAATCGCCTGCCACGGCAGCATGGATGCAGCAGGCTGTGCAAACGGCACGGGAGGAAATGCCCGGCAACCAGCTGTTTGTAGCCGACGATTTTAATGCACGCAGTAAAGATCATTACAACGTTTCCTATAAAGTAGTCAATGAAGATGGCTCCGATCCTATGCCGTCACGCCCGTTTATTACCCGTGAATGGGGCGATACCTGGATGGCCGATGCGGAAAAAGAAAACAGCCTGCGTGCCAGCAGGATGTACACGGAAAAAGGATTGATCAACCAATGCGTACTGCGGCAAAATGCCTTGAACGGGGAAACGTCTGAAGCACTGGGCGGCTACTGGGATCACGGCGGACTGGATGCCAATTCCAGGATAGGCGGCTACTTTGTATGGAGCTACAACGATTACACCCGCGGCTCCGATCCTATCACCGCTTTCAGCGGCGTTACCGATCTTGACCGCTATGAAAAATTCAGTTACTACCAGCTCCAGGCCATGCAGGATGCCCGCAATCCCGCGTATGGTCCTATGGTATATATTGGCAGCTACAACAACCAGCCGGCTTTGGATAGCGCGATCATGATATTCTCCAACTGCGACGCCGTACAGCTTTACCGGAACAACAAATTCTGCGGTGAAATAACCAGGGAGCAAAACGCCCGTACCGCACCTTTTGTAGCGGCTAAAGGCGGCAACCCCTACTTTGTTTTCCACACCGGCAAATACGAGCCCGGGGAACTGAAAGCCATCGGTATCCTGGATGGGAAAGCTACCTGCACACATATTGTAAAAACACCCGGCACGCCTCATCACCTCGAAATTGAAATTCCGGCAGATGCTGGGGCTTCCGTTGCCGACGGCTTTTCTATGACACCTTTTTATGTGAAGGTATGCGACCGCAACGGCACGCTTGTATCTAACGAAACCGCCGGGCAATCCTATACTGTTCAGATCAGCGTATCAGGACAAGGCACTCTCATAGGCGGAAATATTCCGGCAGCAGGTATCGCTTTGCAGAAAACAGAAGGAGGTATTGCGTATGGTGTTATCCGTCACGCTGCCACTGCCGGAAACATACAGATCAATGTAAAAAGCGCCGGCATGGCTCCCGGCAGCAAGGTGATTAAAACAACCGCATCGCCGTATGAATACGTAAAAGATGGCGCCCGCCGGCAATGGATACACGAAGATAAAAAAACAATGGCGGCGAACTATACAGACACCATCCCTGTCAAACAACTCCAGGAGATTAAGCTCACCGGCAAAGCCGGCTTTGTGCAACCTGCGGATGATGGTTTGCGTGCGGTTATCGACGGCAACACCGCCACAGGATGGGTATCCGGCGAGGGAAGTATTCCTGTAAGCATCACCCTGGATCTGAAAAATGAATACCAGCTGAGCGGCAGCCGCGTAGTGTGGGGAAAAGACAGCGACTGGTACACTTACAGCATTGCGGTATCCGCCAATGGCAGCGACTGGGTAAGTGTAAAGAATACAGAACGGGTATCCGGTCAAAATTATCAGCCGGTGCTTTTCGATCATGCAGCGGTGAGGTATGTCCGTTATCTTATTACCGGTATCCAGCCTGAAAGCAGCAGGATAGCAGTGAAGGAAATACAGTTATACGGGAAGAGGTAGCTGCTCCACCTGTTTACAGGGTAAAACCATTTAATGAAGAAAGGTGGGAAGCACCATAATTCCCACCATCATTAAATGTTTGAGATACAATCGCAGGTGTTGCAGCGCATGTGTGATCTGGTTTTCCACGCTTCTCTTGGAAATATTCAAACGTTCTGCTATTTCCTGGTTACTGAGTTGTTCCTCCCTGCTCAACAGGAAAATTTCTTTACTGCGTTTTGGTAAATTGCTGAGGGAAGCGTGCAGTTGCCGGCGGAAAGATTGCTCCTCTATTTTTTCTTCAGCAGCATTACCGATGGCTGCCATATGTTCTTCGGCTTCTACTACCTGGAATACTTTTCTCGATTTCAGCACGCGGTATACGTGATAGCGGGTAGCAGAAATGATATAGTTACGAAAGTGATTAATCTGTAGTTCTTCTCTTTTAAGCCATAACGTGAGGAATACATCGTGCACAATTGTTTCGCTTGCTTCCGGATCGCTTAGTATGTTGTTGGCGGTTTGATACATCTTTCCCCAATAACGGTTAAACAACAGGTTATACGCTGTTTTTTCACCGTCTCTGACTGCAAGCCATAAATCAGCATCTGCTGTGTTAGCATCCCACCTAATCATGTCACAAAAATTGACAAAATAAAATTACCTCCGTGTTAAATTAAGATGAAATATCAAGGAATTGATCCTGGTTGATTGTCACTGTAACACCTGTTGGTGCTTCCTTCCCTGACAAAATACTCTTTTTTTTAAAAAGTAGGTGTGTTAGGGAAAATAATTGTCTCTATAGAGTAAATGAATCGCCTGTGATGACAAAAGAAGAATACCTTGATCTGTACGAAAGGTCCCTGAAAGGGGATTGCAGCCCGGAAGAACTGGCCCGGCTGCAGCAGTATGAGGATGACTTTTGTTTTTCCGATGAAGCTCATTCCGACGAAATCTTAAAAGAAAAAATATACAACAGGCTCTCTGCAAGTATTGCACGGGAAGAGAACGTAAAACGGATGTTCCCCTGGAAAGCGGTAGCGGCAGCAGTAGCAGTGTTGCTGGTGGCCGCATCCGGCTTCCTGTATTTTAACGGCCACCTGTCGCAACGGAACAAACCGCTGGCGGTAGCAATTGAAAAAACACCCGTATTAAAACAGGACATTCCACCCGGTACCAATAAGGCCGTGCTTATCCTGGCCGACGGCAGCGAAGTAGAGCTGAATAAGGCCACAGAAGGGCAGATAGCAGCGCAGGGTAATACCACGGTGAACAAGTCCGGCAACGGTCAGTTGATTTACCAGCTGGCGGATAAACCACAAACAACTTCCCTGGCAGTATTTAATACCCTGGCCGTTCCGCGGGGCGGGCAATACAACCTGACACTGCCGGATGGCAGTAAGATCTGGCTGAATGCCGCCAGTAAAATACGTTTCCCTATCCAGTTCACAGGTAAAGAAAGAATGGTAGAACTGGAGGGAGAAGCCTATTTTGAAGTAGCGCATAACCCGCAGCAGCCTTTTATAGTGAAAGTAAAAGGAATGCAGGTAGAAGTACTGGGTACGCATTTTAACGTGATGGCATACACGGATGAAGCCACTATAAACACTACGTTACTGGAAGGAAAAGTAAGACTGCGCAACGACCGGGCAGCCGAAGTGACACTAACCCCCGGACAGGAAGGAGTATTTACCGGGAGTAAAGGTTTTAAGGTGAACAAAGCAGATATAGAACAGGTAATGTCATGGAAGAATGGCTATTTTATTTTTAATGATGAAGACCTGACATCCATCATGCGTAAAATTTCACGTTGGTACAACGTGGATATCGAATATAGCAGTGGCACAAAGAAATTATCTTTTGCGGGTAGTATCTCCCGTTTTAAAAATGTTACAGAAGTATTAAATATGCTGGCATTAACAGGAACAGTACAATTTAAAATAGAAGCAGGAAAAATCACTGTCATTCATTAACCTATCGTCCACAACATATCGGCCAGGTCAATAATTCGTAAACAAAACTTTATTTATGAAGCGTAATGCTCATGCCTTGAAAAAGGCAGGTCTACTGTCATGGGAGAAACTCAGGATGGTCAAGCTCTCCTTCTCTCTTGTTATTTTTCTCTCTTTGCAGGTAAGCGCGGTTACCTATGCGCAAAGGGTAAATCTTTCTGAGAAACAAACCCCGTTGAGGGAGGTGTTTAAAGAGATAAAAAAACAAACCGGTTACAATTTCCTGCTCAACACAGAGATGCTGGCAGATGCCCGGCCGGTAACGCTCACCCTGGTGAATGCCACGCTGGAAGAGGCATTAAACAAGTGCTTTGAAGGACAGCCTTTTACTTACACGATCAACAACAACACCATTGTTGTTAAAAGAAAGGCCACACCGGTGGTGGTAGCTGAAGAAATAACCGGTACCGTTACCGATGAAAAAGGTATTCCTATTCCCGGCGCCAGGATATTGAATCAAACCACCAATAAAGGAGCTATCACCAACGACAAGGGTGAATTTAAGATTGCCATGAATCCGGGTGAAAAGTTGTCTGTAAAAATGCTGGGATATGAAGAAATTATTATTACGGCAGATAGTAAACAGGACTACAACTTCCGCCTGAAGCCATCTACGGTGGGCCTGGATGCGGTAGTAGTGGTAGGTTATGGCACGCAGAAAAAAGCCAACCTTACCGGTGCGGTGAGTATGGTGAGCAGCGAAGACTTCAAAGGCCGCCCGGCTACCTCCGTTGTTTCAGCATTGCAGGGACAAATGACCGGCGTTACCGTGATCAATGCCACAGCCATTCCCGGCGGTTCCGATGAAAATACAATCCGTATCCGCGGTATCGGTACGCTCAATGATGCCGGTCCGCTTGTAGTGGTAGACGGTATTCCCGGCGGCAACCTCAGTATCCTGAACCCTGACGATATTGAAACAGTTTCCGTGCTTAAAGATGCGGCCTCCTCTTCTATTTACGGGGTGCGTGGCGCTAACGGCGTTATTCTTGTTACCACTAAAAAAGGTAAAAGCGGCAAGCCTTCTTTAACCTATACCAATTATTTCGGCGTACAAACACCTACTGCGTTACCTACTTTCCTGGGTTCCGTGGATTACATGACGTTGCTGAATGAAGCCAAAGTGAATGCGGGCAATAATCCTACCTATACGCAGGAACAAATTGATATTGCCAAAAACGGCAGCGATCCGAATTATTACGCCAATACCAACTGGTTGGAAGAAATGTACAAGTCCAGCGCACCACAGCAAAACCATACGCTGAACCTTTCCGGTGGCGCCAATAATATTAACTATTACCTGTCTTACGGCTTCCTGAAACAGGGCGGCCTTATTACCGGCGACAACTACAACGCCAAAAGACACAATGTGCGTTTAAGAATTAATACCACGCTGTTCGATATTCTTCAACTGGATGCCAACCTCGGTTATATCGACCGGAACCAAACCGGTTCCAGCGCCGATGTAAGTGGTACAGGCGGCCCTATCCAATCAGCCCACCAGATCTCTCCGCTGGTACCGGTAAGATTTACTACCGGTGGCTGGGGATATCTTGGCGGTTCGGTGAACCCGGTTGCTCTTGTAACAGATGGCGGCACCAATGATTTCTCTTCACAGGAAATTACCGGTAACATCCAGGCGACGCTGAATATTACAAAAGACTTTCGCTTAAAAGGGCAGTATGGTCTTGTGAAAAGTAATTCTTTCAGACAGATCTTTACAAAAACTATTAACTACTATAGTCCCGAAGATAATTCACTGATTTACCAGACCAATAATCCTAACAAGATTGACAACCGGGACTATACTTCTCTCTACCAGACCGTAATCGGGATGGCAGAATATGAAAAAACCTTTGCAGGAAAACATTACGTAAAAGCACTGGCTGCGGCTTCTTCTGAAGAAACGGTGAGCCGTAATTTCACCGCCAGCAGAACCAATCTGCCTACGCAGGATCTGGGCAGCATCAACCTCGGTACACTCAACCCGCTCAACAGTTCAGATGGCAGCCAGAATGCGTTGCAATCCATGTTTGGCCGGGTGAATTACGCCTACAGCGACAAATACCTGCTGGAAGGTAACTTCCGCTACGACGGATCTACCCGGTTCGCCGCAGACCTGCGCTGGAACTGGTTCTTCTCCGGATCGGCAGGATGGGTATTTTCAAAAGAACCTTTCTTCAAATCACTGGAAGGCATTATCAACTTTGGTAAAATCAGGGCATCATATGGTACGCAGGGTAATGATAAAGTGCAGGATGACTTTGGATATCTTTCTTCCATCAGTTCCGTTGCGACTATGCCTATCGGTAATGTGCTGACTATCGGTTACCGCCAAACAGGTATTCCCAATCCGTTGCTCACCTGGGAGTCCATGACCAAACAGGACATCGGTCTGGATCTCACCTTCCTGAACAACCGTTTAAGCCTCACGGCAGATTACTACATCAACAACACCAACGACATTCTCCTCCGGGTTCCGTTGCCGGATGTACTTGGCATGAATGGCAGCTACCCCTACCAGAATGCCGGTAAAGTGCGCAACAAAGGATGGGAGCTGATGGTAGGCTGGCAGGACAGGATCGGTGATATCAGCTACGGCATAAGCGGAAATTTATCTGATGTAAAGAATGAGGTGATAAGCTTAGGCAATGCGCCGGCCACTATTGCCGACCAGATCAGAACAGTGGGTCAGCCGATTGACGCGTTTTATGGCTTTGTGGCAGACCGTATTTCACAGATCTCTGATTACTCTTACGATGCCGCTACCAACAAATACACGCCGCTGTTTCCCTATGATGCCAGCTATCCTATGATGCCGGGTGATATCATTTATAAGGATTTAAACAATGATAAAAAGATCACCGCAGCAGACGACCGCCAGGTGATAGGCAGCGCTATTCCCCGGTATACCTATGGTTTTAAAGGAAATATTGCGTACAAAGGTGTTGACTTCAGCTTTTTTTTACAGGGAGTAGGCAAAGCAGATGGATGGATCACAAGCGCTGCCCGTCATGCTTTTATTAACGATGGTTCCAATCCGCAGCCGATCCACCTCGACCGCTGGACGCCTCAAAATCCTGGCGCCAGCTATCCGCGGCTTGCCTATGGTTACTCGTATAACCAGCGCCTGTCGACCTTCTGGCTCGAAAATGCTTCCTATCTCCGGTTAAAAAATATCCAGGTAGGATATACGCTTCCTGCAAGTCTTACCGAAAAGCTGAGGATAGACCGCTTCAGGCTTTATTTCTCTGCCGACAACCTGTTCACTGCTTCCGACTTCTTTTACGGATATGATCCGGAAACACCGGTGAGCAGCGGTGGTTTCTATCCACAGGTGAAAACATTTGTATTTGGTTTAAACATCAATTTTAAATAATTATGAAAAAGATATTGCTATATACCTGCGTGTTATTAGCGGTAACATCTACCAGCTGCCGGAAAGGATTCCTTGACCGTACGCCGCTGGATGCTATATCTGATGAAACGTACTGGACAACAGAAGAACAGCTGACACTGGCGCTGAACGGGCTTTATGCCAACGTGAAGAACAATAATACCGTGGCAATGGACCAGATGGGAGACAACAGTATCAACTCTTCCACCGGAGATACCTACCGTATCTTTGGCAGCGGCAACTTCGGTCCCGACCTCTCCGCAGTGGATGCAGAATGGCGCAGTCAGTACACCGGTATCCGCCAGTGTAATGTATTCCTTGCCAATTACGAGCGCGCCACCGGCGTATCACAGGAAATAAAAAACCAGATGGCCGGCGAAGCCAAAACCATCCGGGCTTACATGTACATGAACCTGGTATCTTACTTTGGCGATCTTCCGCTGGTAACCAAACCGCTGAATATTGATGAACTGTATGGCCCGCGTAACAAACGCAAAGAGATCATCGACTTTATCCTGTCCGAACTGGAAGAAGCCGCCGGCATGATGAAAAAGGATCGCCAGACCGGCCCCACGCTGGGACGCTTCAGCAAAGGCACCGCACTTGCTTTCAAAGCCCGCATGGCGTTGTACGACAGTCGCTGGGATATAGCCGAAAAAGCAGCCAAAGATGTAATGGACCTCAACGTATACACCCTTTACAGCACAGGCAAACCTGCGCAGGACTACTACGACCTGTTCACTTACAAAGGTAAACTCAGTGCCGGCGCAAATAAAGAAACCATTGCCGCCCGCATCAATCTTACCGATGTAAGTATGCACAACATCAGCCGTGAATCGCAGGTACCCGACCAGGCTTCCCGCTACAATCCTACCAAAGCATTGGTGGATGCGTATCTTTGCAGTGATGGACTTACCATCGATAAATCGCCGCTGTACAAGGAAGATACCTATGCTAATATTTTTGAGAACCGTGATCCGCGCATGAAGCAAACCATTCTTGCACCCGGCGCTACCTGGGGCGGTAAAAGAGATGGTAACCCGGCTAATACCAATCCTGCTGTTTTTACTGCACCAAAATTTGTGTCTGATAAGCTGGGATGCGTTACCATCACCGGTTATTACTACACCAAATACGTAGAAGTAAGCACCGTTTCACAGGTAAGTAAAGATCAGAATGATATCCATGTAATGCGACTGGCAGAGGTGCTGTTAACCTATGCAGAAGCCAAAATGGAACAGGGTACGCTCACACAGGGCGACATAGACCTCAGCATCAATAAACTCCGCGACCGGGTTGGCATGAAGAGAATGATGCTCACAGAACTGGCTGCCAATGGTCAGGATCTGCGCACAGAGATCCGGAGAGAAAGAAGGATTGAGCTGGCACGTGAAGGACAACGCTGGTACGATATCATCCGCTGGAAACAGGGCAGCCTGCTGGCCGCTGATGTGAAGGGGATGAAGAAATCACTGGCCGCAGTGCCCTCACAGGTAAGCAATATGGCGGCAGATGCCAACGGTTATATTATTGTAATGACCGGCAGGCAGTTTGTAGATCCGAAACACTACCTGTTCCCGGTTCCGCTGACCCAAATGCAACGCAATCCTGCACTCGGACCACAAAATCCCGGCTGGGAATAATGCTTACCTAAAACATACATCATGAAAATATTTTCTTTTATCCTGTTGTGTGCCTGTTCTTACAAAGCATCGGCAAGCGATACTCTCCGGATCATGACTTATAATATTCACCACTGTAATCCTCCTACAAAGAGCAAAACAGGTGAAATTGAAGTAGATGCCATTGCCAATGTGATCAACGGCCAACAACCCGACCTGGTAGCGTTACAGGAAGTGGATGTAAATACAAAACGCTCCGGCAGTATTGACCAGGCCGCACAGCTGGCCGCCAAAACCGGTATGCAGGTATATTTTGCCAAAGCCATTGATCATGATGGCGGCGAATACGGCGTAGCCATTTTATCGAAGTTTCCTTTAACCGGTACGCAAACCATACACCTGCCGGAAACAGCGAATCCCGCCAGTGAAGACCGCGTAGTAGCATTGGCAAATATCACTTTACGTAGCGGCAAAAAATTCGTTTTCGCATGCACCCATATGGATGTTAGTAATGCAGCCGTGAGAGATGAACAGGCAGCTGAGATCAACAAAATTGCAGCCGCCAAATCGATCCCCTTCATTCTCGCAGGCGATCTTAATTGCCAACCGGAAAGCGCTTCTTACCAGGTATTGCTGAAGAAGTTCACTCCTTCCTGTACTGGTTGCGGGTTCACCATCCCGGTGAACAACCCCAATAGGGTGATTGATCACATTATGTGGACGAACGCCCCGGAGTTTGCGGTGAAAAGCAGTAGTGTGGTAAATGAGCCGTATCCATCGGACCATTTGCCGGTGGTAGCGGAGATTGTTATAAAGTAATGTATTTCAGGCCGCGTAAATCTTAGGGTTTATGCGGCTTTATTGTTTCTCCCATACTTCTTATGTGTCGTAAAGCCAGGTATTACGACACATATTGTCGAAAATATGTCGTAATTGGGCGATGTAATACATTCTTCATCGAATGAGCCAATCGTTACCTCCGACGAAATTTCTACTCTTTATAACCGTTTTAGTTTTTTCTGATATTTCTTTGTACAAAAAACATAAATCCAATCTCTCAAAAAACTCCCCGTTATGACATCATTCACAGACTTCTTCACTGCATATGGTCGTGCCTCCTTAGCCAACAACGCCGGTATCATCGCCAACTGCTATGCAGAGAACTTTATGGCCGCAGGGCCATCAGGAAACATGACTTTCAAAAACGATGAAAAGTTCATGCAATGGCTGGAAGAGATGTTTAAATTTAACCGGAAGATTGGCATGCAGGAAATGAAAGTCATTAAAGTAGAAACATCTCCGATGGGGGAATATTACACCAGGGCGTTGGTGAGGTGGGGAGCTGTTTACTCAAAAAATCCAAGTGAGATCATTGAATTTGAGATTACTTACATTTTATATCACGTTAATGATGCTCTCAAAATAATCATGTATGTTAGCCATGAAAACGAGGAAGATGTTTTAAAAGAAAAAGGAATCATCCCATAGCGCACCAGGAACAATTCAGTATATTGTAAGAAAAAAAATGCGCCCTGTTATATTCAGCCTCCTACTAACCATCGTCAGCACCTCACTCTATGCCCAATCGCAGGAAGAAGCGGTGAAAGCCACTATTAACCAGTTGTTCACGGCCATGAATAATTCAGACAGCGCTGCGGTAGCCGCCTGTTTCACACCAGGGGCGATATTGCAGTCTGTAATGGAAAACAAAGCGGGCAAGGATACTGTCCTTACCACTCCTATCAGTGAATTTACGTCATTTATACGCAGACTGCCTGCAAATGCGGCCGACGAGCGTATCGTGTTTGGCAGCATCCTGATAGATGGCCGGCTGGCATCCGTATGGACGCCCTACCGCTTCTTTTTCAAAGGACAGTTCTCCCACTGCGGGGTGGACTCCTTTCAAATGGTGAAGCTCCCCGATGGATGGAAGATCCAGTATCTCATTGATACCAGGCGTAAAGATAATTGCGAGGAAGCAGCTGCCGCCGGGAGATGATATTACTCCCTCCATACTTCTCACATACTTCTCAGATACTTCTTGGATACTTAGGAGTCGTCTATGCATCGTATTCCCCATACAGTCCCTATACTGTCCCCATACTGTTCCCATACACTCACCATACACTCATGATACACTCCCCATACACTATCAATAAAAAGCGCCTGGCATAATCCGGCAAAAAGCGGCAAAAACGGCGGATTTGTTTCCCCACCAACCCAACATGGCATAATTTCGAAGAACTGGTGAATGCAGGTTTCCACATGATCAGTTCAGATACCGGCAAGCTGCCTGCCGTCCGGATATCTGTCCCATGTTTTGAATCGATCAAATAATAACCTACTTTTGCCCCGCTATGGTTCAGGTATGTCCATTCCGGATATGCCTGATTAAAAGGGAACTCGGGTGAAAATCCCGGACAGTCCCGCTGCTGTAAGTCTCATACAATGCTCAGGCATCGCCAATCAGACCACTGTTGAACGTTCAATGGGAAGGTCGCCTGAAGCAGAGATAAGTCAGAATACCTGCCATACGACTGATTTTTTAAGCTTTCGTGGAATGAAGCTTGGGAATAAATTCAATCTGCGGGTATCCCCCGTATCTTGTCTCTTTCCTGATTATTTTTCTTATTGCGAAAGCTGTTGATGGAACATTAACAAGCTTGGGAATGATGCGTTTCAAAACACCGGCGAAAGCCGCCGGGATGTTGCTGCTATTACTCTGCGGAGTAGTTGCTGCCTTTGCACAACAGGCCGACAGTGTAACATCCAAAGACCTCCGGGAGGTTTCCGTTACAGCGCCGCGCACTGCCAGGGAAGTAAGCCCCGGGCAGAAAATGCAGGCGAAAGAACTGGAGCGGCTGGGCAGTCACTCCGTGGCAGATGCAATCCGTTTTTTCGCCGGGTTGCAGGTAAAGGACTATGGCGGTATCGGCGGACTCAAAACCGTTGATATCCGCAGCATGGGCACTAACCAGGTAGGCGTATTTTATGATGGCATCCAACTGGGTAACGCCCAGAATGGCCAGGTAGACCTGGGCCGGTTTTCGCTGGATAATATGGAAGAAATTGCCCTGTACAACGGGCAGAAAAGTAACATATTCCAGCCCGCGAAAGACTTTGGATCAGCCGGCGCCATCTATCTCACTTCTCTCAAACCCAAATTTGCACCCGGAGAAAAAACACATCTCAGGGGCACCATAAAAACCGGTTCTTTTGGCCTGTTCAACCCATCCCTGCTGTGGCAGCAAAAGATCAGCAGCAAAGTTTCTGCCTCCTTCAGCACCGAATGGATCAATGCAACCGGCAGGTATAAATTTTCTTACCAGAAGCGCGATGAAAACGGGCACCTGGTATATGATACCAGCGCTTACCGGAAGAATGGCGATATCAATGCCGTGCGTGTGGAAGGTGGATTCAATGGCCTGCTGAATGGCGGCGAATGGAGCACCAAAGTGTATTATTACCAGTCGGAACGCGGGCTGCCAGGATTCATCGTCAACGGCGTATTCGGGCATGTGGACCGCCAATGGGATCAGAACATCTTTGTGCAATCCACCTTCCGGAAAGATATCACCAAACGTTACAGCATCCTGCTGAACGGAAAATACGCTTACGACTATACGCGCTTCCTGGCGCCGGATACCGCCCGGCTTTATATCGATAACCACTACCGCCAATATGAAATGTATTTCTCAATGGCGCACCAGTATGCCCTCACCAACTGGTGGACCATCGCGGCTTCCGGCGACTTTCAATGGAACCGCCTGGATGCCGATCTTACCAACTTCAGCTACCCTACCCGTTATACAACGCTGACTGCCGCCGCCACAAATATCAGCTTCAACCGCTTCAGCGCACAGGCCAGCCTGCTGGGTACCTTCGTAAACGAAACAGTAAAGAAAAATGCATCGGCGCCATACCAGCAGAAATTTACACCGGCAGTATTTGTTTCGTGGCAACCCACGAATTCGCCGGATTTCCGGCTACGCGGGTTTTACAAACAGATCTTCCGCATGCCTACTTTTAACGACCTGTATTATACCGAGATCGGCAACCGCTTCCTGAAGCCGGAATTCGCCACACAATACGATGTGGGATTCACCTGGAATAAAACCTTTGCCAACAGCTGGATCACACAGGCAGGCATTGAAACAGACGCTTATTACAACGAAGTAAATGATAAGATAGTAGCCGTTCCCGGCGCCAGCATGCTCAGCTGGCAAATGGAGAACCTGGGATTTGTAAAAATAAAAGGCGTGGATGTAAAAGCAAAAGCGCTGTGGCTTATAAAAAAACAGGTGCAGTTTAGTACACGCCTCACATACACCTACCAGCGCGCACAGGATTTCACCGATCCGTCCGACAGCTTCTACGGCGATCAGATCGTTTATATTCCCCGTCATAGCGGCTCGCTCATACTCGGCGCCGACTATAAACAATGGGAAGCCAACTACAGCTTCATCTATACCGGGGAAAGATACAACAGCAAGGAAAATAAGTTAAAGAACTACGTGGAACCCTGGTATACCAGCGATCTTTCACTGGGTAAACAATTCAATTATAAACATACCCGGTTCCATGTAACGGCGCAGGTGAATAACCTCGCCAACCAGTTCTATGAAGTGGTGATCAGCTACCCCATGCCGGGAAGGAATTACCGCTTCATCTTAACCGTGAATATTTAATAAACATGATGAAACAATTAAGGAATGCAGTATGGGTGGCCGCCCTGGCAGCACTGGCCATCACCGGATGCCGGAAAGGAGAAAGGATTGTTCCGCCCGAAGTAACGCCGGTAGATACGGCCACACCGGGATCTCTGCTCAATGGATTCTATCTCCTGAACGAAGGCAATATGGGCAGTAATAAAGCCTCCCTGGATTATTACGATTATACTACAGGCGTCTACAAAAGTAATATCTATGCTACTGCCAATCCCACTGCGGTAAAGGAACTGGGCGATGTAGGCAATGACATAGAAGCATACGGTACAAAATTGTATGCAGTGATCAACATTTCCAATAAGGTAGAAGTGATGGATGCAGCCAGCACCAAACGGATCAAACAAATCGACATCCTCAACTGCCGCTATATAACTTTCGCCAACGGCAAAGCATATGTTAGTTCTTATGCCGGCCCGGTAGTGGTAGAGCCCAACGCCCCCATCGGTTTTGTGGCAGAAATAGATACGGCTACACTGGAAATTACCCGCAAAGTAATTGTGGGCTATCAACCGGAAGAAATGGCCGTGGTAGGCAATAAGCTGTATGTAGCCAATTCCGGCGGTTACCGCGCACCTGATTATGACCGCACCGTGTCGGTAATAGACCTGAATACTTTTAAAGAGATAAAAAAGATTGATGTGGCTATTAACCTCGACCGTCTCAAGGCCGACAACGATGGCGATATTTATGTGACTTCCCGCGGCGATTATTACAATACACCATCCCGCCTTTTTGTGATAGACACCAAAACAGATGCGGTAAAGAAACAATTTGATATCCCGGTGAGCAACCTGTGCATTTCCGGCGACACCGCTTATGTATACGGCTCTGTTTTCAGTTATAACACCGGTCAATGGACCATCACCTACAACATGGTAAACGTAAAAACAGAAACGGTGTTAAACGCAAATTTCATTACCGATGGTACGGATAAATCCATCCGGATGCCTTACGGCGTAGCGGTAAACCCGGCTACCAAAGAAATTCTTGTAACGGATGCGAAGGACTACGTGTCTTCCGGAACCCTTTACTGCTTTGATAAAGCGGGCAAAAAGAAATGGTCTGTCACCACGGGCGAAATACCTGCACACATTGCATTTGTTTTTGCAACCAAATAATCATAACCAACTAAATCTATACAAATGAAAAGTAAATTTCTACTCGCCGCCACGTTCATCGCTGTTATGGTAAGCAGCTGTTCAAAGGATAAAGACGTAACACCGCCCATAGAAGATCCGGAGCCTACCGGTCCTTTCCTGAACAAGGTGACCAAAGTTTTTGAATACTTCCCCGCACCCGGACAATTTACCAACGAACTGCCCGTATGGAAGCAAGGCGATTCTGCCAAACAAATGGCTGATTACGCACTGGCTGCTTTGGGAAAGGAAAACATGATTTCCCTCGGCGGGTTCGGTGGCTATGTAGTAATGGGCTTTGACCATACCATTAAAAATGTACCCGGCGAATATTCTTTCATCGTATTAGGCAATGCTTTCAACCAGTTTGCAGAACCCGGCGTTATCTCTGTTTCTGTAGACGCCAATAAAAACGGTTTACCCGATGATGAATGGTATGAAATTGCCGGTTCGGAATACAACAGTTCCAAAACGGTAAAGAACTACCAGATCACTTACTATAAACCTAACGAAGCAAAAGACAGGGTTACTAATCCGGATGATCCGTATACCAGCGATACAGAGTATATCCGCTGGAAAGACAACCAGGGGCATACCGGTTACCTCTCAAAAAATGTATTTCATGATCAGTCATATTACCCGCAGTGGAAAGGCGACAGCATCACTTTTACCGGTACTAAACTGACAGATCTCAACATCAAAAATACTTCCAGCGATCCGTTCTCTCCTTACTATGTGTCGCCCGCTTTCTCCTGGGGTTATGCAGATAACCACGCGAATGATGATAGTGATGCGAAAATAAAACTGGACTGGGCAGTAGATAAAACCGGTAAACCGGTGAAACTCACCGGGATCAACTTTATAAAAGTACATACGGCTATCCGTGCAGAAGCAGGATGGCTAGGAGAAATTTCCACAGAAGTACTGGGCGTAAAAGATCTTAACCTCGAATAAATATCCGTGAATAATCTAAAAGAAGGGGGCGTTTGTTTACAAGCGCCCCCTCTTTCTTTTTTGACTACTTCACGCTTACCGGTAGCTTATCCTCTCCAATGGCCACCAGGCTAAAAGTGCCGGTGATGGCCTTTTCCCGTGAATAGGAATACATTTCTTCAATGTATATTTCTACCAGCACTTTAACACTGGTATTGCCTACTTCGGTTATTTTTCCGATCAGTTCCACAATGGTACCCGCCGGAATGGGCCGGTTAAAATCTATTTTCCCGGAAGATACCGTCACCATTTTTTTACGCGCAAAACGGGTAGCCGTAATAAACGCCACTTCATCCATGAGCGACATGGCCGTGCCGCCGAACAACGTATCGTAATGGTTGGTAGTACTGGGAAATACGGCTTTAAAGATCCGGGTTTCCGAATGAAGAATTTTTTCTTCTATAGTCATGTTTGTACTGTTTTTCTTTTTTATAAAGATGCTTTTTCGCGCATCACTTCCGCTGCCCGGACCATATTCGACAATGCCACTTTTGTTTCCGGCCATTTACGGGTTTTCAAACCGCAATCAGGGTTTACCCACAGGTTCCTTGCTGGCAGCGTAACAGCGGCTTTCTCCAGCAGTGAAATCATTTCTTCCGCAGACGGCTGGCGGGGAGAATGGATGTCGTATACGCCGGGTCCTATCTCGTTAGGATATTTAAACCCGGCAAAGGCATCCAGTAACTCCATCTGCGAGCGGGAAGTTTCGATGGTAATCACATCGGCATCCATTGCGGCAATATGCTCAATGATATCGTTGAATTCACTGTAACACATGTGCGTATGAATCTGCGTTTCATCCTTTACGCCGCTGGCGGAAATACGGAACGCCTGTACCGCCCATTCCAGGTAGGCTGCGCGGTTTTCTTTACGCAAAGGTAAGCCTTCCCGGATAGCCGGTTCATCTATCTGGATCACTTTAATGCCTGCCTGTTCCAACGCCACTACTTCATCACGGATCGCCCATGCAATCTGGTTGGCGGTGGTGGAACGCGGTTGGTCGTCTCTTACAAAAGACCATTGCAAAATGGTAACAGGCCCGGTGAGCATGCCTTTCATCAGCTTATCGGTATGCGCCTGTGCAAAGCTGCTCCAGCGCACGGTCATGTTTGCCGGGCGACTTACATCTCCAAAAATAACCGGTGGTTTTACACAACGGCTGCCGTAACTCTGTACCCAGCCATTTTTTGTAAACAGGAATCCCTGCAGTTGTTCCCCGAAATATTCCACCATATCATTCCGCTCAAACTCGCCATGCACCAGTACATCCAGGCCAATTTCTTCCTGCCAGCGGATCACTTCTATGGTGGCTTTTTCAATGGCGGCTTCATATTGTTCGGTAGTCAGCTCTCCTTTTTTCAGACGCGCCCTTAACTGCCGGATGTCATCCGTTTGTGGGAACGACCCGATAGTGGTAGTAGGAAACAGCGGGAGTCCAAACTGTTGCTGCTGGATGTTTTGACGTACCGGGAACGTGCTGTTCCTGCGTGCATCTGCGGCGGTAAATGCCGCTACCCGGTCTTTCACCTCCTTGCGGTGAATGAGTGGCGACGTGGCCCTGTTATGAATAGCCGCTTTGTTGGTATCCAGCAATGCAGTGTTGCCGTTCACGATATCACGCAGGTCTTTCAGCTCCTGCAATTTCTGTTTGGCAAAGGCCATCCAGTTTTTAATTTCGGGAGAAAGGGCTGTTTCGTTATCAAGGTCGCACGGCACATGCAGCAATGAGCAGGAAGGCGCAATGGCAATACGGTCTTTTCCCAACACGCTTACTGCCTTTTGTATCTGCTGTAAAGATCGTGTATAATCATTCTTCCAGATATTCCTGCCATCCACTACGCCCAGCGAGAGGTGTAAAGAAGTATTGGCAATGGCTGTTTCCAGGATATCATCCAGTTGCAACGGGCAACGCACGAGGTCGAGATGCAAGGTTTGCACCGGCAATGCCAGCGCTACCGGCAGGTTCTTTCCATAGCATTCAAAATAAGAAGCCAGGAGAATATGCAGTTGCGGGAAGGCCGCGTGAATTTGCGCGTAGGTATCGATAAATACCTGCAGGGCCGCTTCATCCAGGTCCAGCGACAGGCAGGGCTCATCGAGCTGCACTACTTCAGCGCCGGCTTTGGTGAGCTGCGACAACACTTCCAGGTATACCGGCAGCAGTTTATCAATCAGTGATAAACGGTTGAAGCCAGCCGTTTTCTCTTTTCCGAGTAACAGGAAAGATACAGGACCGAGGATCACCGGCTTGGCAGCATAGTTTTCTTTTTTTGCTTCGAGGAACTGGTCAGTTACTTTGCGGGAGAAGAAATGAAATGTTTGGTCGGCTGTAAATTCAGGAACGATATAGTGATAGTTGGTATCAAACCATTTCGTCATTTCCATTGCGGTGATATCATCGCCATCGCGCTGGTAGCCACGCGCCATGGCAAAAAGCAGGTCTGTTTCCCCGATCTTTTTTTCCTGTAAGGTGCGGTAACGCTGTGGTACTGCGCCTACCATCAGGGCAGTGTCCAGCACCTGGTCGTAGAAGGAAAAATCATTGCAGGGAATCCAGTCGATCCCTTTCTGTTGCTGCAATGCCCAGTTTTGTAAACGGATATTACGGGCGGTTGCCTGTAATTCATCGAGGGTAATTTTGCCTGTCCAGTAGCTTTCGCAGGCTTTTTTCAATTCACGCTGGCTACCTATCCTCGGATAGCCTAAGTTGTGGATAATCATTACTGATTGTTTAAAAGGTGATACATGACGTTCACGCTCTTTTATATAGTACAGCAATGTTTTTGAGAAGATATATACGGAAGGAGAAGGCATGGTATACATACAGGAACAAGCGCATGATGTAATCATGCATACGCCTGTTCTTAGTAATTACCGATACCGAAACCTGACACGCTTCAATCCCCGAAAGCATTGTCAAAGTGAAATAAAGGCAGGTCTCCTGGCTTGCTCCGCTGGTAAACGCCTTCCCATTCCTGTCAGGAACAGTGGCATATTATTTACCAGTTGCAGCATTACGCTGCCGGAAGCTTACAGTTGCGGGACAGCCTGTGATTTACACACAGTTCCCTTTTAATCCCGCTTTTCAGCGGGAACCATTATTTGCTTCGATTAGTAATACATAAAGAACCGGGGGCGAAGATAGTAAATCCCCGCAACTATCAAATCCGTTTCGTTTTCTTACAATTTCCTCCCTGGCGGAAAGCCGAGTTTTACATCATAAAAACAAACAGCTATGAAACAGGCAAATATTCTGATTACCGGCGCTACCGGACACATTGGTACTACGCTGGCCAAACATTTATCTGCACAGGGCGTTCCGTTCCGGGCAATGGTGCGGACAACAGACCATCTCGCAAACACGATCGCCGCCTTACCCGGCGCTGAAATAGTAACCGGCGATTTTAACGATGCGAACAGCTTAGCCCTTGCACTGAAAGGTATAGAGCGCGCTTTCCTGCTCACCAATTCATCTGAAGAAGCCGGGAAACTGCAAAGCAATTTTGTAAGCGTTGCTGTTAAAAGCGGGTTGCCACATATCGTAAAGCTTTCCCAGCTGCATGCAGCTGCGCAATCGCCCGTACGTTTTTTACGGTACCATGCTGCGGTAGAAGAAGAGATCCGTTTATCCGGTATGGCCTACACTTTCCTGCGGCCCAATTTATTTATGCAGGGGCTACTGGGCTTCCGCGAAACAATTGCCACGCAAAATAAATTCTTTGCCACCGCCGGCAATGCTTCCATCAGCCTGGTAGACACCCGCGACATAGCCGCCGTTGCGGCAGCCGCCCTCACCTCCAGCGGGCATGAAGGCAAAACCTACGATATCACCGGGCCACAACCGCTCACCCATGCAGCGCTGGCCGAAAGCCTGTCGCATGCATTGGGACGCACCATCCGCTACATTAATGTTACCGATGCCGAACTGCTACCCGCCCTTTTGCACGCAGGATTCCCCGCCTGGCAGGCGGAGGGGCTTATTGAAGACTATGCCCATTACGCCCGTGGCGAAGCGGCGGCTGTTTCCACAGCGGTAATGGACGTAACGGGGAAGCCAGCGCGGAGCTTCTCCTCCTTTGCTGCGGAGTATGCACCGGCGTTTTCTTAGACCGCCTTCGGCGATGGGGAAATTGTCTTGGAACAGGATTGGGCTGATTATACTGATTAACTTGATTTTATTTTTTTGGATTTATAAAGGATTAAGGGAGATATAATGGATTTATCCGCTTATATCTCCCTTAATCCTTTATAAATCCAAATGATCAAATCCCTAAATCAGCATAATCAGGTTAATCCTGAAAAAGACAACATCCGCGACGATCCCTAAATTTTTGCAGAAATTTTCCGCCAATTGCTTACTTTAGTTATCAAATAGAGCATCCAGTGAGCAATGAAGAAGCGGTTCTGCTGCAACGACTACAGCAAGGGGATACTGAAGCGTATATCACCTTATATGACCAGTATTACCCTTCACTTTACACGTATATTCTCCACTTCATCAATATCCCGGAACTGGCCGAAGATGCACTGCAGGAAGTGTTTATAAAGATCTGGGAGATTAGGGAGCGGATCAACCCTGAATTATCATTCAGCGGTTATCTGTACCGTATTACCCGGAATCATGTATTTAAGCTGATGAAGAAGATCAGCGCCGACGCCGCCCTCCGTTTACAGGTAATGCAGGAACTACAGCAGCAAACGGAAGATGCGGATACCGCCTTATTATGGAAACAATACGAATCTTTACTCCATAAAGCCATTGCACAATTGCCCCCTCAGCGGCAAAAGGTGTTCAGGCTATGCCGCGAAGAAAGCAAAAGCTATGAAGAAGTAGCCGTAGAACTGGGCATCTCCCGTAATACGGTAAAAGAACATATGGTGCTGGCCATGAAAAGCATTAAATTTTTCTTCTATACCAATACCGATGGTATTCTCCCCCTGTTACTGGTTTCAGGGATCCTCCTCGACCCCTCCAAATAATTTTTTTTCTCCCAACCCACCCTACCTTCTTTTTTTGGGATAGTATATATATGCCCACCGAAAGGAACAATGAATATTACCGGTTATTGCTGCAACGCTGGCAACAACGGACTTGTAGTCCGCAGGAAGCCCTTGAGCTGATGGACTATCTGCGGGACGACGCTTCCGGCCGTGTGCTGCTGGACGAAATGCAGGCGGCATTCCGGCAGGTAAAGCCCGATAGCAGCGCCAACTCCCGCGAGCCCGGCGACCGGGTCAGGAAAGAGCTGTTACAGCATATCCAGGGCACTCCCGTAATAGCCATGCCTCCCACCCGGAGGAATATTGGTCCGTTTAAACTTGCCGCCGCAGCAGCCGTGATCATTGGGCTCGCCATCCCGGTTGTCTATTTTCTCCGGCAGCCAGCCACCCCGGTGGCCACGGTAGCAAAAAAAACGACGCCGGCGGCAGCAGCGCCTGGTCAGCATAAAGCGGTACTCACCCTGGCCAACGGGGAAAAAATAGTGCTGGACAGCGCCGGGATCCAGCAGCTGGCGCAGCAGGGCAACAGCGCTATCCACAACCAGGGCGGACAACTGGTATATGTAAAAACAAAGGGCGCCAGCAGCGCTCCCATCTATAATACACTAACTACCGCGGCAGGCGAAACCTATCCGCTGGTATTGGCCGATGGCAGCAGGATATGGCTGAACGCCGCCTCTTCGATCCGCTTCCCGGCCACTTTTGCAGGCGATGAACGCCGCATTGAACTAACCGGCGAAGCCTATTTTGAAATTGCGCATGATGCGCACCGCCCTTTCCGCATCCAGGTAAACCAGATGACCGTGGATGTACTGGGCACCAATTTCAATATCAACTCGTACGCCGACGAAGCTACTATCAATACCACCCTGTTGCAGGGTGCAGTGAAAATAAACAGTAAAAAGGGCAGCATACAACTGGCGCCGGGCGAACAATCGCAGGTGAGCCCTAACGGAAATGTAAAAAGAGTAACCGGTGTAAATACCGCAGAAATAATAGCCTGGAAAGAAGGATACTTCCAGTTCGAGAGCACAGATCTTACTACTGTATTGCGGCAATTTTCCCATTGGTACGACGTGGAGATTGTATACGAAGGACACATGAAGCCCAGGAAATTTTTTGGGATGATCAGCCGCCGCAGCAGCCTGGTGAATGTTTTAAAAATGTTGAATGCCAACGATGTTAATTATCGTTTAGAAGGAAAAAAACTGATTGTACAGGGCGATTAATGCCTACAGGTGAACAATTATATCAACCAGCATGACGGAGCTGTCATGGTAACAGGGATTTATTAAAACAGATAGCACAACCAAACCATTCTCTCAATCAAAACTCAGCACAAGTATGCAATTACGTACTATTGCCAGTTCCCGGTGTAAGCACAACCGGCGTCCAACCAAACATCTAAAGGTCAGTCAGTTCCTGGCCCTGCTATGTTTCGCCACCACGGCACAGGTGAGCGTAGCCAGCAGCCAAAACCAGGTAGTAAGCCTGTCGATGAAAAATGCTACCGCCAAAGAGGTTTTCCGGGAAATCAATAAACAAACCGGCCTCAATATCCTGGCAGATGAAGCCTTGCTGGAAAAAAGCGGCAGGGCCAATATCACGGTAAGCAATATGCCTGTAAATGATGCGTTGAATCTTTTCATGCGTAATCAGCCCCTCACATACAGTATTGAAGGTGGCGCTATCATTGTAAAAACAAAACCGGCCATACAGCCGGCTACTACGCCACCGCCGCCAATTGAAGTACATGGCGTGGTTACCACCGACAAAGGCCAGCCTTTACCCGGTGCCACTGTGACCGTAAAAGGCACCAAACTCGGTACGGTTACCGGCACCGACGGCAGCTTTAAGATCAATGCCAATCCCGGTGAAACACTGGAAATTTCTATGGTGGGCTTTAAAGCCTGGTCCGTAAAGTTTGATGGTAAAACCACCAACTTTAAAGTGACGCTTTCTGAAGAAGTATCTAACCTCACAGACGTAGTGGTTGTGGGTTATGGTACTACCAAAAAGAAAGACCTGACGGGTTCTATCAGCTCCATCTCCAGCGACCAGATGAACCTCGGCGGTGTAACCAGCAACGCTGCACAGGCCATCCAGGGCCGCGCCGCAGGGGTACAGGTGAGCCAGTCGAACGCTGCGCCGGGCGGACAAACCATTGTGCGCATCCGCGGCGGCAACTCCATCAAATCCACCAACGAACCATTATACGTGGTAGATGGCTTCCCTTCCGAAACCGGAAAGGACATCAACCCGAATGATATCGACGATATACAGATCCTGAAAGATGCGTCTTCCACCGCCATCTACGGCGCCCGCGGCGCCAACGGCGTAGTGATGATCACCACCAAAAGAGGTAAAAGCGGCAGGGCAGCCATTCAGTATGATGGCTACTACGGTACGCAAAGGATCATCAAAGAATACGATAAAATGAATGGCCTGGAAAATATGCAGGTCACCAATGCCAAAGCCATTGAAAAAGGACAACCTGCATTCTATACCGCTGCCGACCTGGCCAGCGGCCGGGATAACGACTGGTTTAAATTAACTACCCGGCCCGGAATGGTGCAAAGCCATAACCTCAGCGTAAGCGGCGGTACGGCGGAAGACAGGGTAGCCTTATCAGGCAGCTACTTCAAACAGGACGGTGCATTAAAAAATACTTCTTTTGAAAGGTATTCTGTAAGACTCAATTACGATAAACAATTCGCAGCACGGTTTAAAACAGGAGCCAGCGTATACGCCTCACACGCTTATACCAATTTCAAAACCTATGATGGTAACATCGTTCCCTCCAACGTAATGTATGGCGTACTCACCGCTTCACCGGCTATCCCCGTGTATAATGAAGATGGCTCCTATGCCCGTTTCAAAGGAAGGGATAACCCGCTGGCATGGTTAATGGCGCCTACCAACGACCGGTTTGAAAACAAGGTGAATATTAACGTATATGCGGACTACCAGATCATGGACGGCCTTAACTTCCGCGTGAACGGTGGTAGCGAGTATACCACTACCAAAGAAGGCACCTATCTGCCACGCGACCTGGTAGACGGCGAAAAAGTACAGGGTAAAGCCAGCTTAAATGACCTGGCCGTTACGCGTAACCTGGTGGAAGCCTACTTCACTTACCGGAAAGTGTTTAACACCATTCACTCCCTCAACGTAGTAGCAGGGGTATCTTACCAGTCTGATAAGTACCAGAAACATTATTCGCTGGTACAGAAATTCAGTACAGACGCATTTCTCTACCACAACCTGGAAGCAGGTACAGAGCGGTTATCCAGCACCAGCAGCACTATTCCCGCGAAGATGGCTTCTGCCTACGGAAGGCTCAACTATTCCCTGAAAGATAAATACCTCGCTACTGTTACCGTGCGCCGGGATGGCTCTTCGAAGTTTGGCGGCAACAAACGTTTTGGTATTTTCCCATCAGGCTCCCTGGCCTGGAGAGCAGGTGAAGAAGAATTTATCAAAGACCTGAATATTTTTTCCAACCTGAAAGTAAGAGGTGGTTACGGTGTTACCGGTAACGACAGGATCGGTGATTATATTTATATGTCGCTGTTTGGCCCTACCAATGTGTCGCTTGGAGAAGGCAGCAACAGTTATGGCGGTACGGTTATCACCCGTTTGCCTAATGAAAACCTGCAATGGGAAAGCACCGCGCAACTGGACGTGGGAATAGACATGGGCTTTTTCAACAACCGCGTTTCCGCTACCATCGATTACTACCGGAAAAAAACCAACAGGCTGATCTTTGATATGCCTATCGGCGACTGGAATGGTTTTGCAGTACAAACAGTGAATGCCGGCAGCATTGAAAATAAAGGAATAGAATTATCAGTTACTACAGAAAACGTTATCAACCATGCCTTCACCTGGAACACTACGGTGAACATCGCTTACAATAAACAAAACTGCCTCGACCTGGGTGGCCGCCCGTATGTAATTACACAAACGGCTAACCTGTATGGCGGCCGTGGTATGGACTTTACCAAACTGGAACCGGGAAGGGAGTTAAGTACTTTCTATGGTTACATTTATGATGGCGTAATAAAAACCGGTGAAGCACATCCTACGCAACCAAATTCAAAAGCAGGCGATCCAAAATTCAAGGATATCAGTGGTCCCGGTGGTAAGCCGGACGGCATTATTGATGCCAACGACCGTACCTATCTCGGCAATGCCAACCCGCATTATATCTATGGTATCAATAACAACTTTGCCTATAAAGGTTTTGAACTGAACATCTTCCTGCAGGGCGCACTGGACTACAGCCTGTATAACGGTACCGGTCTTGTGCTGGAATCCGGTCCGGGTAAAGCGGCGCTGAACCGGTGGACTACCAACAACGAAAACACCGATATTCCAAGAGATGGATACGCTATTGCTTACGGCGGCATGATGAACTCCCGCTTTGTGGAAAACGCATCTTACCTGCGTTGTAAAATGCTGATGCTCGGTTATAATATCCCGGTAGCTAAAACTTTCCTGAAAAGCCTGAGAGGCATTAAAGTATATGGCTCCGTACAAAACTTATTCACGATTACTAAATATACAGGATCGGACCCTGAGGTAAACAGCAATCTCAATAGCAGCGGCAGCAACGCCAACCTTTCATCAGGATTGGATTATACCGCTTTCCCTGCTTACCGCACCTTTACCGCGGGTCTTAAATTGAATTTTTAACCTGTAAATCCGGAACAAATGAAATACGCATATATCGCATTAGCCACCTTGCTGCTCGGCGCCAGTTCGTGCAAAAAAATGGTGGAACCCAAAGTATACAGTTATCTCACAGACGCCAACGCCTTCCTCACCTTGAGTGATGCCAAAGCTGCTGTGAACGGCGTTTATTCAAGACTCAAACAACCCAGCGGCAGATCGGATGCATGGATGTACTATGCAGGCTTCCAGGTAACCATTTCAGATTTAACTACTGATGTAGGCCACGCCAGCTCCGGCGGGGATGTGGGCCTGATGTCTGATTGCCAGTGGGCGCCCGCCAATACCTATCTTGCCTTTGCCTGGCAGCATCAGTACAAGCTGGTGGCGGATGCCAACATATCTTTGTACTATATTCCTAAAATGAGCAGCATCACCGATGCACAAAAAGACCAGTTCACCGCGGAACTCCGTTTCCTGCGCGCACTGGGATATGTAGATCTCACAGATGCTTTCGGACCGGTAATAGTAGTAACGGAAGAAACAGTAGCAAAGAATGTGGCCCAACCGGATTATGAAGCATCATTGCCTACCACACCGGTAGCAGAAATCAATAAAATGATCATCAGCGACCTGGAATTTGCGGCAGCCCATCTTCCTGTCAACTATTTAAACAACGCCATCTACAGCTCCAACGATATTGGCCGTGCCACCAAAGGCGCCGCCATGTCTTTACTCTGCAAACTGTACATGCGCGAACATGAATGGCAGAAAGCACTGGACCTTACCACTGAAATCATGAAGCTCGGCTATGGACTGTATCCAAGCTACGCAGGGTTATTTGCAGAGAAAAACAAATGGTGCCAGGAAAGTATTTTCAGCGCACTCGCCGATCCGTTGGTAGATGCCGTGGAAATCATGAACCACTTCGGTCCTATCAACAATCCGCAGGTAACCGACAGATGGCAGTATTTCGCTTTAACCTGGTACTTCTGGAATACTTTTGCAGCGAACGACGACCGTAAAAAGATGTTCTATTCTGACTATATCGGTACCGATGGCTTGCATTACATGCAGGCGCCTCCGGGACAAACCAATCCACCGGATGGTTACTACTACATGCCGGATGTAGCCACCACCAAATTTGCCGATCCTAATGGTTCTACTACTTATTACGATGGTCACGTATTCCCGATACTCCGCTATGCAGATATCCTGCTGTGCAGAGCTGAAGCGCTGAATGAGCTGAATGGCCCCAACAGCGAATCCATCGGGCTGATTAACCAGGTAAAAGACCGCTCCCATGCTACCAACCTGGGCGCTGCCGGTACCTTCACCAAAGAAAGTTTGCGCAATGCTATTTTGCAGGAACGCGGCTGGGAATTTTTCTTTGAATGCAAACGCAGACAAGACCTGATCCGCATGGGTAAATACGAAAGCGTGGTAAACACTTACCTCACCGCCGTAGGAAAAACCCCTACCATCAACCTGGCACGGGATAAATATTTCTCTTATCCACAGGCGCAAACAGATCTTAATAAAAATCTCAGCAACAGTGGCCGCCGTCAATAACCGGCATTACTGTCTTTCTAAATTATTCAATACTGCAAATGATTAAATTGAATAAAATACAACGCCTGCTGCCATTGCTATCAATGGCAGCAGCGTTGTTGCTGTTTGCACCCGGCTGTATGAATAGTGGCGGCAATGATATTGTTTCCATTACACTCAACCCGCAGGGACAAAATGCCATCAAGGTAAAAACGGATATCCTCTGTACCGACACTGTAGACGCAGCAGTGGAATACTGGCCGAAAGAACAGGTACAACAACGCACTACTACCCCACTGTCCAAACACCGGATCAGTCATACGATAGTGCTCACCAACCTGCTGCCGGGAAAAGCATACGAATACCGTATCTTAACCGGTCATGGTAAAGATCTTTATCCCAGCAAAACCTATACTTTCAACACTTCCGGTTTCCCGGTATGGATGAAAGATATGTTCAGCGTGGTATGCCCCGACAGTTCCGTGTTGCCGGCTACCTTCAGGAAGGGCTATGTAATGCTTACCCGCCGCGAAGATCCGGGTGTGCTTTTCCTGCTCAACGCAAAAGGCGATGTTACCTGGTACCACCAGGTAAGCGGCACCGGTTTTAAAGTAGCTAAGTTTACGGACAACAACACCTTCCTCACCCTGCTGGGCGGCCCCGGCTACGAAACCAGTTACGGCGACCAGATCCTGGAACTGTCACTTTCCGGCGATACGCTGGCCAATCTCAAAAAAGGACAACAGGATTTCAAACAAACCATCCATCACGAAATACTGCTGAATCCCAACAATGAGTTTGTAACGCTTTGCGTGGAAGAAAGAATCTTTGACCTGAGCAGTAAAGGCGGCAGTAAACAGGATACCGTAAGAGGCGATGGCATCCTGGTGCTGAACAGGCAAGGCAAACAGGTATGGAAATGGACAGTATTTGATGCACTGAATCCGCTGGACGATAAAAACATCTTAAAAGAAAAACAAGACTGGATGCACGCCAACTGCATTGCGTTTGATAAAGATGGTAACTACCTCATCTCTTTTTATAACAACGGGCAGATATGGAAGATAGATGCCCGCACCGGTAAGCGCGACTGGACATTCGGGAAAAACGGCGACTTTGATATGCCGGCGGAAGCGCTGTTTGACCAGGCGCACGGCCTGCATATCAATGAACACGGTGAACTGATGTTCTTCGACAACGGGGTGAGTAAAAAAACATCGAGAACGCTTTCCTTTAAACTGGATGAAAACACAAAACAGGCGCAGCTTCGCATCAATACCCTGCTGCCGCGGGAAAATTATAATGAGAGAATGGGAAGCAGTTATTTAGTGGGAGACACTACCCTGCTGCAATGCGCTACGAAAAGAAATACTGTGATCCTAACCAACTTCCAGGGAAGGTTTCTCTGGCTGCTGAGAACAGGCATGTCGTCTTACCGGGCGTCTTTTATCCCGGCGGAGAGACTGGCCCCATACATCATTCAGCCAGGTTATTAACAATAATTGTGTACTTAAAAAAACTATACATGAAACGCTTAATTGTGATTTGCGTGATTGGTTGCTGGGGGATAATAGCCATCATATCTTCCTGCGGAGCGCCGGTAACAGGAGAAACAAAAACAACCGCAGCTGCAATACCTGAAACCGAAACATACATCAACATCGATACCACCCTTATACCCAATGATAAATTTGGCGAGTCCGTGAAGTATGGCCGGGAACTGATGCTCAACACCGCCCGTTACATCGGGCCGGATGGCAGCGCCGGGAAGTATCTTGGTAATAAAATGAATTGCACCAACTGCCACCAGGATGCGGGTACCAAAGCATTTTCCTTTAACCTCATGTCGTCGCACGATAACTACCCGCAATACCGCGGCAGGGAGGGCAAAGTGCTTACACTGGCCGAAAGGGTGAACAACTGCGTGATGCGTCCGCACAACGGCAAGCCGCTGCCGCTGGACAGCAAAGAGATGGTAGCGTTTCTTTCTTACTTTAAATGGATCAGCACATTTGTTCCAAAAAACAAACCTTTCAAAGGCGCCAAAAACCTGCACGTTACCTTCCCAGATATTGCCGCCAATCCTGAAAACGGACAGGTGCTTTATCAAACCAACTGCGCCCGCTGTCATGGTCAGAACGGAGAAGGACAATGGAACGCAGACAAAAGCACTTACGTATATCCGCCACTGTGGGGCAATACTGCCTATCAACCCGGTTCCAGTATGCACCGCGTTATTAAACAGGCAGAATGGCTGAAAAACAATATGCCTTACGATAAAGTAACACCTGGCAAACCATTCCTCTCCGATAAAGAAGCGATGGACATTGCCGCATTTGTAAACAACGACAAGATCCACACCAGGCCCAATCCAAAAAGCTTTGATTATCCGCATATCGCGGAAAAAGCAATTGACTATGACCACGGTCCTTTTGCAGATACGTTCTCTGTAGCACAACACAAATTCGGGCCTTATCAACCCATTATCGACTACTGGAAAGCGAAGGGGTTAAAGCCAATTTATTAATGGTGATGCGGATGTTGTCTTTCTCAGGATTAACCTGATTATACTGATTTAGGGATTTGATCACTTTTGATTTTAAATGATTTTGGGAGATATAAGCGAATACCTGCTTATATCTCCCAAAATCATTTAAAATCATTTATAAAATCAAAAAAGTAAAATCAAAGTAATCAGTATAATCAGGTTAATCCTGAGAAAGACAACATCCGCTCTACCAGCCCGGATTCTGCACCAGTTTCTTATTCCTGTCTATTTCAGATTGCGGTATTGGAAACAGGTAATGTTTTTTCTGGAAGATCCTTGTTTCGAATACTGTTTTCTTGTAGAAAGAAAGATCCGTTAAACTGGTACCTGCATCTACGTCCATTCCATAAAATGGTCCGCCATCGGTTTGTTCTGCAATTTTCCAGCGGCGGGTATCGAAGTAACGATGGCACTCAAAAGCCAGTTCCACCCTGCGTTCGCGGCGGATGCGCTCCCGCATTTCTGTTTGCGAAAGGCCGCCGGGCAAAGCGGGAATACCTGCGCGGTCGCGGATAAGGTTTATATATTTCAGGATATCTGCGTTTCCGGGTTCAGCTTCATTCAGGGCTTCCGCGTAGCTGAGATACATTTCAGCCAAACGGAACAGCACAAACGGACGGTATACATAACGGCCCAACCGGGGATACGTATCCGGGTGATAGTTTTTGCGGACGAGATAACCCGTGCGGGAATAATCGTACGTACCTCTTTTCCCGGTGTTGCCGGTATTAAACAGTTCTACTTTCTTCTCACCTTCACTTTTATTAAACCAGGTCATACCGTTGTAGGTAATGCACACATAAAAACGCGGTTCCCTTCCTACATACATATTGTAAGTGCCGGCAGTGGTGTAGCGTGTATCCGCAGTGGAGAAGCCCGAAGACACATACCCGGAGCCGGTTTCGTCGATAGCTTTTCCATTCTCCATAAAAAAGGCGTCCACCATTTGCTGGGTGGCCGCAACACCGCTCCAGCCGCCGGCAAAACGTGGGGAGCAATGTACTTCCCATTGGTCCACGCCGTTGCCTGCCCGCGCAAAGATCACCTCTTTATTCCACGGCGACATGATGGCATCGCGGCAGGAAGCAAACGGATCATAGGCGCCGCTGGCATCATTTACCCGGTATAGCTGAAACAGGTTCAGGTCGATGACGGCTTTGGCCGCATCTGCTGCTTTTTTCCATTTATTCACATCGTAGGTAGTGCTGACAAGCGGCTGCCCATCCTGGTTGGTGAAGCTGGCATAATCTGCGTTGCCATTGAACTGCGGGCTGGCAGCATACAGCAGCATCCTGGCCTTTACGGCCATGGCCACGGGTTTGGTAATGCGGCCATACTCCAGTTCATCGGATTGCTGCAGCGGCAGGTCCTGCGCTGCACGGTCCAGTTCAGCCGCTACAAAATTCACGCATTCGTCGTAGCTGCTGCGGGGAATTTGTGTTTGTTCAAAAGGAACGTCCGGTAATAAAGCGCTTTCACCAAGCAATGGAACTGGCCCGTACTGACGTAACAATCCGAAATAAAGATAAGCGCGCAGAAAGCGGGCTTCCGCTTTATAGCGTTTTATGATATCTGCGCCGCCGGGCTGGTTAAGTATTTCCTGACACTTATCGGCGTTCTCCATAAAATAGGTAGCAGAACGGATGCCTTTATAATTATCTATCCAGAAATCAAAGAACCCGGAAGTAGGATCCCAGCTCCCGATGTTCATGAAATAGGAGTTGTAGCCGCTCCTGGCCCAGGTCATGTCTGCCTCATCGGAGGCGCCTGTCCACGGGTTACTTTGCCACTGATTGCTTTCATCCCTCACGTAGGAATATACATTGGCAAGATATTCTTCTGTAGTTCTTTTCCTGGAAAAAATTTCTTCGATGGTAATACGGTCATCCGGCACCTGGTCGAGGAAACCCTTTTTACAACCGGCCGCTATCACCAGGATCACCGCCAGCAAAGTATATTTTACAATCATGTTTTTCATCCCTTTAGATTTTAGCTTTAAAACTGAAATGATGCGCCTACGTTATAGGTAGTGAGCTGCGGATACTTAGTACCACGGCCTTCGCCCAGCTCTACGTCCCACAACTGAAAAGGACTGAAGGTAACCAGGTTATACCCCATCACATAAATGCGGGACCGCTGTACCCCTACCCGTTTCAGCCACTGCGGCGGAAGGGTGTAGCTGATCTCTGCATTTTTCAGTCGCAGGTAGCGCCCATTTTTTACCCACCAGGTGCTGGACTTATAATTATCATTCACATCGCCAAACGACAGGCGCGGATAAAACGCATGGTGATTAGGATTTTCGGGCGTCCACCTGTCGGTGATCACATCCATCAGGTTGCCGCGGGTACCGCCCTGCTGGAAGGGCACAAAGCCTTCTCCATAAGCATAGATATCCACATTGGAAATACCCTGGAAAAATAAACCGATGGAGAAGTTTTTATAGGCGGCATTTACGCCAAAACCATATACAATTTCAGGAACGGAACCATACCCGATGGCCGATTGATCGTAGGCATTGATGACACCATCTCCATTGATATCTTTAAACTTCAGGTCGCCGGGACGTACATTACCGTTCTGCACCGGGCTCCGGAGGATCTCTGCAGAATCAGCGAACAGTCCTTCAGCGATGTAGCCAAAACGCTGACCAATCTTTTGTCCTTTTCTTTCCAGGTAGGGATAGGCCCACGCGGGCAAATCGTCATCTATTACCTTGTTACGGTTGTAGGTAAAGTTGCCTTTAAGATTGAGTTGTACGGCGCCGATTTTATGGTTGTAATCTATCGAGATATCGATGCCTTTGTTTTCTGTTTTGCCGAGGTTGCCATAAGGATTGCTGCGCAGCCCTATCAAAGCAGGTATGGAAGAGCGGCGCAGGAAAATGTTCTTCCTGTTCTCTTTAAAAACATCCACCTGGATATTCAGCTTGTCCCTGAACGTGGTGATTTCCATCCCGAGATTTGTTTTCTTCGCGGTTTCCCAGGTTACGTCAGAAGCATATTCACCGATATCATATCCGTTAAACGTATTGTTGCGGTCTTTTCCGAAGGTATACCCGGTGGTAGATGCCACGATAGGGATATAGGCGAAACGGCGGATGTTATCACCATCGAGGATTTCCCCGTTACCTACCAGTCCGTAGGAGAAGCGGAACTTTAAGAACTGGATGGTGTTGGTGATGGATCTGAAAAAGTTTTCACCGGATACTACCCAGCCCAAACCGGCCGAGGGGAAAAATCCATATCGCCTGTTGGGGGAAAATGTTTCAGAGCCATTATAACCAAAGTTCACTTCCGCGAGGTATTTGTCGCTCCAGGAGTAAGTACCCCTTCCTGCCAGGCCGCGCTGCCGGCGTGGAATAGAGCCAATAAAATCATCTTTGAAGGCATCAATTTTATCGCTCTGGTTATACAGCAGTAATCCGCCTACGCGGTGTTTGCCAAAGGTATTGTCGTAGTTCAGCGCGGTTTCTGTATAGAACTGGCGGTTACCTCCGTTGCTCCGGGCGTAAGACAAATAGTTGGTCCCGATACGGGTTTGTTCAAATATAAGTTTACCGTCTGCATCCCTGCCGGTGGCAATCCAGTTATCTACTGTTTTGGTGCGGGCCATTTTATGCAGGTTATAGCTATCGAAAGAAAACATGGTGGTAAACGACAGTCCTTTCACGAGAAAACCGAGATCCTGCCGGAGGCGGATATTTGAAAAGATCTGGTTACGGAACTCGGTGGCATAGCCGGTTTGGGTGAGCAGGTCGTAGGGATTGGTTACGTCGCCGGTCCGTTGTCCGCCGATGCGGCCATCCGAATATTTGGGAGGATGCACGATTGGCGGCAGTTTGATGGCGGCATCAAAAATAGCGTCGGTACCGGTGCCGGGATAGTTACCATTGCCGATATAACCCTGTACGCCAAATTCGAGGCGGGTGGTTTTTGTCACCTTCATGTTCAGGTTGGAAGTGAAATTATACCTGGTAAATTTTATATCAGAATTGTACTTGGCGAGATCATCTCTCTTAAACAATCCTATTTCATCATAATAAGAAACGGACACATAGTAGCTGGTAACATCTGTGCCACCGCGCATATTCAGGTTGGCGCGTTTATTACTGCCATTCTTTCTGAAAATTTCATCTATCCAGTTCACGTTGGGATACAGCTCCGGATCTTCTCCGGTGGCGGTTTTCCGGATCGCTTCTTCCGAATACTGGGCCGTGCCTCCGCGGGTGGTGGTGGCTTCATTCGCCATTTTCATATACGTTACGCCATCGGCATAATGAGGCAGGCGGGTAAATTGGGTGATGCCTTTGTTGAGGTCGGCGTTGATCTGTGTTTTTTGTGCTTTACCGCCTTTGGTGGTGATCACAATAACGCCGTTGGCGCCTCTTACGCCGTATACAGCTGTGGCGGAGGCATCTTTGAGGATATTAAAGCTCTCAATATCTTCGGGGTCAATATTGGAGAAAGGCCGTTCAACGCCGTCTACCAGCACCAGTGGACGGCTGTCTGTAAAGGTGGAGATGCCGCGGATCCATATCTGGGCATCGTCGTAACCCGGCTCGCCGCTGCGTTGTACACCGATGATGCCGGCGAGGCGGCCTGCCAACAGGGTGCTGAGGTTGCGGACCGGTTGTTTGAGTTCTTCTATTTTAATGCCTGTTTGCGCGCCGATCAAACTTATTTTCCGTTGCTTGCCATAGCCTATTACCACTACTTCATTGAGTCCTCCTTCTTCTGCTTCCATCGTGATTTCCATTTCCAGGCGGTTGCGTACCGGCTGCAGCTGTTTCTTATAACCGATGAAAGAAAACTCCAGGGTGTCCAGTGGTTCTGCGTCGATCGCATAATGGCCGGCAGCGTTGGTGATGATACCTTTGCCCGTGCGGCTGATTTTCACCGTTACTCCCGGCAGCGGGTTACCGATACCATCTTTTACATTTCCGGAGATGACGACTGCCGGTTTCCGCGGTAGCTCCGTAACCTGCGCGGCGGGTGCATCTTTTTCTGATGCCGCTACAATGAGATACTGTTTATTATTGAGTTTACTACATCGCAGCTGGTGACTGGTCAATATTTTATCGATGGCTGTTATCAGCGGGGCTGCTTCCAGCTTCAGCAGTTGGCGGGGAAAGGTGATCCCTTCTATTTGCTGATCATTGTAAATAAACAGGATGCCTTTTACCCTGTATATCTCCTCCAGCGCAACTTTTAGCGTTAGCTGCGTATCGCGTGAAACTTTTTCGTTTACCGGCGTATAGGCGTTATGGTTATAACCATTACCGGCAAAGTTTTGCCGTAAGCCGTCGTCTGCGGCAAACACGTTGGTAGTCAGGCATAGCAGTGCCAGTCCCCACGTAAGTGGAAGCAAATTCTTCATAACGGGATTTGATTTATCTGATTTTAATTTTGGTTTTCCTTTTCAGTACACTGTTCCTGCCGGCAGGCTCATTCATTATCGTTCGATCTGTTTATTTTGGTTGAATAATTATTTGTTGTCCATCTTTTATTATCTCTACGCGCATAATAATTGAAATGGCTTTATGGAGACTGGCCTCATCACTAATCGCCATATGCCCGCTCATACTGCGTTGCTGCAATACTTCCGGCTGCCTTACCGTTACCTGGTAGCCATATACCACCTGCAGGATTTCCGCGATTTCGGACATCGTGGTATTATTAAAGTCGAAGTAGCCGGCTTTCATCATCCGGTAGTAGCTGCCATGCACTACCTGTTTGCTGCTTTTTCCATTTTCAAAGAAAACGCCTTCATCGGGTTTCAGCGTCCATTCTTTTCCCGGCAGCACCGCTCTTACCATACCATCGCTCACCGCTGCGGCGGCGGTGGCAGCGCCGCTGTTGGCAATGAAAGAGGTACCCAGTACTATGATGTCCATCTGCTGCATCTTTACCGTGAAAGGATGCTCCGTGTGTTTATTTACTTCAAAAAAAGCGGTTCCTTTCAGCGTCACTTTTCTTTCTTTTTCCCAGCCGGGGGCATAGCTTAGTTCACTGCCTTTCAGTAACCATACCTGGCTGCTGTCTGGCAGCATCACCACTTTGGGAGCGGCGTCCTTATTAAGGATGGTTACCAGGGCGGGACGCGCGGGGAACCAGGTGTATAATATGGCGGCGGCCAGGATCATCAATACGGCTACTGCTGCGGCCACACGGTACCACGGGTATAATACTTTTGCGGTGGCTGGCGCTGCTGCTAACCGGGCGGATACCTGTTGCCAGCGTTGTTCTGTTTCTGCGGCGGTTACGCCGGGTGCGGCGGTATAGTCCAGGATATCCTTTACCTGGAAATACAGCTGTTTATGTTGTTCGTTTTGATGCAGCCAATCCATCACCTGTTCCTTTTCACGGGCATTTGCGTTCCCTTCAATAAACCTGACAAGGAGATTATAATCAAAATCTTGTTCTTCCATGATAATATAAAGACGGATGAGTAAATCAATTCTACGTACGTGGATAAAAAAAAATTTGACCGGCCGGAGAGGGCGATCAGTATAACGACCAGAGGAGGATTTTCACCTTTTTAATACTGGAGCGGAGTTGTTTCATGGCTTTATAGAGTTGTGTTTCTACGGTGCGGGCAGATATGCCCATGATACCGGATATTTCTTTGGTCCGGAGGCCGTCTTTGTAGCGGAGTTCCAGTATAGCGCGGCATTTGGGAGGCAGTTGCCCGATGGCTTGCTGCACCTCATCGTCGCCCGCGGTGAGGACCAGGCTTTGCCGTCCTTTTTCGGGGTCGTACCAGGCTGCTTCTTCCAGGGAAAGGGCGGTAAGGGCGGCATCTACATAGCGCCGGTGTACCATTTCATGTCTCAGGTGATCCACACAGCTGTTGTGTACGGAGCGGAAAAGGTATCCGGGGAGGCTTTGCCTGATATCGCCGGCGGCGCCTTTATGCTGCAATTGTATAAACACATCCTGCACAATATCTTCCGCGGCTTCTTTCGTCACAAATTTGCATGCGTATCCCAGCAGGCGGGGATAATACAGGCGGAACAACTGCCCCAGCGCCTCCCTGTCGCTGCGTTTCAGCGCCTCTTTAATAGTGGCTTCATTTATTTCGTTCGTGTTCACAGGATTGAAGTGCTTTGAAGAAATATATTGGTGGTCTAACTTACGCTTATTTATGCTGAGAATCAACTACCCTTTATAAAACGAATAGTTTTATAAAGGAATAGATAAACTCGATCTGCCTTCTGAGTAATATTAGCTTATTTTTGCAGGGATACTGCACGGAAATGCAGCTTGCTAACATTAGAAAAAAGGAAGGGATGGCAGTTATAATGAAAGAAAAGGGGTACAGCCGTAAACAGGAAATTGTGAACGGGCTGATACATGGGGTAGGCGTTATTTTCGGGGTAAGTGCATTGCCCATGTTGGCGGGTATTGCCGCCACACATGGTAATACGCCGGGCATTGTAGGCGCATGTATTTATACCTTCTGTTTTATATTGTTGTTTACAAACTCCACTATTTACCATTTATCGCAGGAGCTGGCCATAAAAAAACTGTTCCTGATATTTGATCATATCAGTATTTACTTTTTAATAGCCGGCACCTATACACCTTTCCTGCTGGTGTATATGAATAATGCCTTTGGGATTACGCTGTTGTCGATCCTATGGGGGCTTACACTGGTCGGCGTCTTATTTAAAACCTGGTTTACGGGAAAATATGATATTGTGTCCACTATCATCTATCTTTTGATGGGCTGGATCATGGTATTTGGCGGCCGCCGTTTTTTTGACAACCTTCCCCTGCCGGTGATCATTATGCTGGCCATTGGCGGCGGATTATACACAATAGGGGTTATTTTCTATATCTGGGATAAATACACCTATATGCATGCCGTATGGCATTTGCTGGTACTGGCAGCGGCTATCTGTCATTATGTGGCGGTATTGATGGCCATGTAAACGTTCCGGGAAATTATCAGCCGCTTAACCCCGGCTGGTAATTTCTCTCTGCCCACATCTTTTTCCGGTAGTCGGTAGGATTGATACCGGTGTATTTCTTGAACGTCCTGTTCAGATGGCTTTCGTCCGTAAAGCCCAGTTCATCCACAATTTCACTCATCCGCATATCGCTGTATTGCAGCCGCGTTTCTACCAGCTTCAGCTTATAATTGGTTACATACCGTTGAATGCTCTCTCCGGTTAATTTCTTCACATATTCACTGATATAATTCGGGGAGATATTAAACCGCGCCGCCAGTTTTTCGGCACGCAGGTTTTCCGGGTAATAAATATTCTGATGGATATAACCGATGATATCGTTGGATACCTCACTGTTTACCGCCGTTTTTTCCGGTGTGAGCAGCGATACATTACGTGCCACGATGGTGATAATGGTATTTACCAGCTGCTGCACCACCTCGTTGCGCAGGGATTGTTCGCGCGGATACTCCAGCATCAGTGCATTTATCAGCGCATTTACAATCGGTCTGTCTGCTGAATTATATAAAATACAGCCGGGGAAATGATGATTATTATGGAAGATAAACTCCAGTTTCTTTGCCCAGTCGCCCAGGTTACTATGAGTACTGCCCGTACGCTGCGCTTCCAGGTAGATACCGTTAAAACGGATAAACAGGAAGCCGGTCCGGCTTTTTATGCGGGTATACTGTACGTCCTGCGGCATAAGCAGGAACAGGTTTTCCGGCTCATATTGAAAAGCATGCTGGTTGTTGTGGAAGGTGCCAGTCCCCTTCACAATATATACCAGCTCAAAGAAATTGTTACGGTGTTGTCCCATCGGGCATACCTCTTCCTCTATATATGCAATGTCAAACGGCTTAAAAAGATTCAATACTTCCATAACCTATAATTGTACAAAATGTACCCTGATTCGTACAAGGGTATACCTGCAAATTTATTGGAATTTTGACTCATCAAATCATAAAAAACAAAACAAGCATATGAAAGCAATCGTATTAAAGCAGGTAGGCGGTACAGAAAACCTGGAACTCAGGGATATCCCGGTTCCCGCTATTAAGGATAATGAAGTACTGGTACGCAACCATGCCGCAGGCATTAACCCGGTAGATGCCTTTGTAAGGGCCAGTGAAGGCGCACTCAACATGTTCCTGCAACCACAGGAAGGCGAGGATATTATCATTGGATGGGATATTGCGGGAGAAGTAACCGCCACAGGTAAAAATGTAAAACAGTTTAAACCAGGAGACGCTGTATTTGGCATGGTGAACTTTACCGGTCATGGTAAAGCCTACGCAGAATATGTAGCCGCCCCCGAAAGCCAACTGGCACTGAAGCCCGCCAACACTTCCTACGAAGCCGCAGCCGCCGCTTCCCTGGCTGCCCTCACTGCATGGCAGGCACTGGTAACCTATGGCAAAATAAAAAAGGGCGATAAAGTGCTGATCCACGCAGCCGCAGGCGGTGTTGGACATTATGCCGTACAAATTGCCAAACACTTTGGCGCCTATGTAATAGGTACGTCTTCCGCCGAAAAAAGAGAGGCAGTACTCCGTTTTGGTGCAGATGAGCACATCGATTATAATAGCCAGAAATTTGAAGAAGTAGTGACCGATGCAGATATCGTACTCGATTCGCTCGGCGCCCCTGATCATATCGACCGCTCCCTCGCAGCCGTAAAAGATGGTGGCCGCCTGATCAGCCTACTCGTATTTTTCAGTGATGAGCAAAAACAAAAAGCTGCTGCTAAAAACGTGTATACACACCGGATATCCGTGGTTTCCAACGGCGATGATATGAAATCCATTGCCGCGTTGCTGGAACAGGGAGATCTGCACTCTGAAATAGCACATGTGTATGCATTGGAGGAAACAGGCAAAGCGCATGAGCAGGTAGCTACCGGGAAGACGCTGGGAAAGGTGGTGGTGAAGATATAGCTGGATCGCAATAAATCTGTCCTGGCATACATTTTATTTGTATGTTGGGGCAGATTTATTACCTATGAAAGTATATGTTGTATTAATCGCACTGGCCGCGGCCATGAGCAGCTGCCATACAAACAGTAACGAGCCGCTGACAGACGCCACAGATAGCCTTCCCGGCGGATTCCCTCCCGTTATAGCTATTGAAAAATTAAAGACTACCGTATTTGTACCCACACTAGAAAGCAGGATTCCACATGATAAAAATGTGATTTATACGCCTACACTATTGTTTGCATGGGATGAGGTAAAGGAACATCTTCCTGGCGGGGTTTTGCCTTCTGATGGAAGTTCAGCGGATTTTTTATTGCTCAATAAATCCGCCAGCCATCAAGCCTCTCTGGGCAAGGCGGAGTTTAAAACAACCGTGTATGTTAGCCGCGACACGATCCGCGCTACCGCTTCCTTTAACAAATCACTCCCCTTTTACACTTCCATGCAACGATGGGATACTTTACTACGGTTTAACAAGCAGCCGGTGGTTTCTTTTGGCATTTACGATTATAACTACACCTTGACACAAAATGTAGATATCGTGTATTATAAAGATGATGATCACTTCTGTATTAAACTAATTCCCGCAGACAGCACCCAGGAAATTATTTTAATGAAAGGGATAGACACAGCCACCAATCTTGATGATATTATCAAACAACTGAAAAAACAGGAGCGCCTGGGCCAGGAAGAAGCCAATAACAGTGACTTATATTGGAAACGGTTTCTCACAACGGAAGATAAATTGCTGATACCAGCATTAGCATTCAACATTGCCGCCCATTACCCGCAATTGGAAGGACAGACCTTTACAACCGGCCTCCGTTTTTTCGAGGTAATAACAGCCGCCCAGCGTACTGCGCTTGTATTCAATGAACATGGCAGCATGATGGAAAGCGAAGCAGAAATAGCGGTTTCAGCCGTTGATTCATCAAGACCTCGTCCTAAGACAATGCTATTTGATAAACCATTCCTGCTGATGATGAAAAAAAAGACAGCCGCACAAGCTTACTTCGTAATGCTGGTGAATAACACAGAACTCATGATCCCTTCAAAAAAGGAATAATTACCTCCTGTTTAAATTGATAGCAACCTTCGTTTTGACTACAACAATAGCAGATCCGGCTACAGCTGTTTTCCTGATGCTACGGACCTTCGTAGCATCAAAAAAACAGCAACATGAAAATCATCGTTACAGGTTCCTTAGGGAATATCAGTAAGCCGCTGACAAAGGAGTTAGTACAGCAAGGTCACGCCGTAGTGGTGATCAGCAGCAAACCGGAAAAGCAGAAAGACATTGAAGCATTGGGCGCCACCGCCGCCATCGGCACACTGGAAGATGCGGATTTCCTATCGGCTACATTCACCGGGGCAAACGCCGTGTATTGCATGATACCTCCCGATCTCTCCGAACCCAACCAGGTTGCGTACTATCGCAGAATTGCCGGCAATTACATAACGGCGATTCAACAGTCAGGCGTAAAACGGGTGATCCATCTCAGTAGCTATGGCGCCCACCTGGATAAAGGTACCGGCCTGATTCTCGGCGCCCACCATGTAGAAGTGATGCTGAATGAATTGCCAGGCATAGCTGTTACGCATATGCGCCCCGCTTATTTCTACTATAATTTATTTAGCTTTATAGAAATGATAAAACACACGGGCGTGATAACGGCAAATTATGGCGGAGAAGATAGGATTGTACTGGTATCGCCAATTGATATTGCCGCCGCCATTGCCGGTGAAATAGTAACCCCCGCAGCTCCCGGCAGCAATGTGCATTATGTGGCCAGCGACGAACGTACTGCCAGTGAAATTGCAGGTATTCTGGGCGCCGCTATCGGAAAGCCGGATTTAAAGTGGACGGTTATCACTAATGAGCAAATGCAAAGCGGTATGGAAGCACATGGGGTACCGGCATCCCTCGCAACCAGCTTCGTGGAGATGTTTGCAAGCATTCACAGCGGCGCGTTAACCGCCGACTATTACCTGAATAAACCGGCTATGGGAAAAGTAAAGCTGGAGGATTTTGCAAAAGAATTTGCTGCTGCTTTTAAAAAATAATTATGGCAGGTGTACAACCATATAAAATTAAAACGATCAACGAATTTCACCAGCTCCGGAATTTGTCCAGGCCGCTGCACCCGTTAATCAGTGTAATCAATTTTGAAACGATTAAACGCATCGGCGAGGGTGAACCGAAAAGCCTGATACAGGATTTTTATTCCATCGCCCTGAAAAGGGCCGTTAATACCAGGGTGAAATACGGCCAGCAGGAATACGACTTCGACGGAGGAATCCTTTTCTTTATTGCACCCGGACAGGTGTATTCCATTGAAACGCAGGAAGATTTTCAACATTCGGGATGGATTGTACTGATCCATCCCGATTTTCTCTGGAACACCCCGTTGGCAAAGAAAATAAAGCAATACGAATATTTTGGCTACTCAGTGAATGAAGCCCTGCATATGTCAGAAAAAGAAGAGGAGATTATTACAGGCATTGTGCAGAATATGGAGCAGGAATATCATACCAGCATTGATAAATTCAGTCAGGATGTAATGATAGCGCAACTGGAACTATTATTAACCTATGCAGAAAGGTTCTATCATCGCCAGTTTATCACAAGAAAAATAGCCAACCACACTATTCTTGATCGAATGGAAAGCGTACTCACCGCGTGGTTCAACAGCGATTCCCTCGCAACCAAAGGGTTACCCACCGTTCAATACATCGCCGACACACTCCATGTATCACCCGGCTATTTAAGCGCATTGCTTAAAGTACTGACGGGACAAAGCACCCAGCAACACATCCACGACAAATTAATGGAAAAGGCAAAAGAGAAATTGTCCACCACCGGTTTGTCTGTAAGTGAAATTGCTTACGAGCTGGGGTTTGAACACCCGCAGTCGTTCAGCAAACTGTTTAAGAGTAAAATGAAGGTAACGCCGCTGGAGTACAGGCAGTCGTTTAATTGAAAATAACAAGCAAACAGCAAATCATCTTACCAAAACCTCACATAAATAACCGACAGCAACAATAATATCGTTACAATTAAAATCACGGAAGAAGGCTTCAGCTTAAACATCTCATAATCCAGCTCAAAAGCTTTGGCACTCACCTTTGGCCCCGCCAGGCTGATAGCCACCATTACCAGCACCGTAGTAAGGAAAGACCATCCCAGGCTGATAAAGAAAGGAATTTCGTATTCGCCCTTTGCATTGTGGAAAGCGGAATACAATACCGTTTCAGGACCAAATATTTTCACAGCAATCTGGTTAAAGAACAGCGAAGCAGCAAAACCAGTAATAATCCCCGCTATGGCAGCAGCGCCACTGGTTCTTTTCCAGAACATGCCGAGGATAAAAGTGGCAAATACCCCGGGACTGATAAAGCTGGAATACTTTTGTACAAAAGTATAACCGCCGGCGCCGCCAATATCCAGCACATCGTTCCAGGTGAATAACACGCCGATGACGATAGCGGCTATAATAGTGAGCCTGCCTGTCCATACCAGCTGCTTTTCATCTGCCTTGGTATTGATATATTTCTTGTAAACATCTAAAGTAAAAATGGTGGAAATACTGTTGGACTTACCAGCCAGCGAAGCTACTATAGCTGCCGTAAGCGCCGCAATGGCAAGCCCTTTCAAACCGGCCGGCAGCAGGGTTAAAATGGCCGCATAGGCGCCGTCTTTTTGTCCTCCTTCGAGCTGTGGCAGGTGCCCATGCTGATACAACACATACGCCACAATACCCGGCAGCATTACAATTACCGGCATGAGTATTTTGAGTAAACCGGCGAATAAGATACCCGTGCGGGCGGTTTGCAGATCTGCGCCCAGTGCGCGCTGCGTGATATACTGGTTACAGCCCCAGTAGTTAAGGTTACTGATCCACTGTCCGGCGATGTACATACCAAAGCCCGGCAGGATCAGGTATTTGTTCACATAGTCCTGCGGTGCGCCCACAGCGGGCTTCTTCAGCATCATATGAAAATGATCGGGTGCTTCCTGTATCAGGATATTAAAACCGGCCAACACATCTTTCCCCATACCAAACTTTTCGCTTACTACGGTTAACGCCATCCAGGTAGTGGCCAGTCCGCCGATGATCAGCACGCCCACCTGTATTACATCTGTGTAACCAATTACTTTCATGCCACCCAGGGTAATCACTACAGAGAAGATCGCCAGCGCCACCATCACTTCATGAAAATAGGCGCCCCCAAGTAGTCCGTTGATAGCGAGAGCGCCCAGATACAAAATAGAAGTGAGGTTAACAAATACATATAAAAACAACCAGAATACAGACATAATCAACGCTACGGTTTCATTGTAGCGCGTTTTCAGGAATTGTGGCATGGTGTAGATCTTATTTTTGATATACACCGGCATCAGGAATACCGCCACAATGATCAGCGCTGCTGCACCCACCCATTCATACACGGATACCGCGATGCCCACAAAAAAGCCATCGCCGCTCATCCCGATAAACTGTTCCGCTGAAATGTTGGAAGCAATGATGGAAGCACCAATGGCCCACCAGGTAAGAGATCCTTCTGCAAGGAAAAAATTCTTTGAAGCGCTTACAGCTCCTTTCTTCTTTCTTTTATAAATCCAATATCCGTAGGTAGCAACAATCACAAAATACAACGCAAATACCAGGTAGTCTTTGAACACAAGTTGATTACTCATAAGTGGAGCGGTTGATCAGCAGTTTTTTTAACGTGGGTAATACCTGGATATAATATAACACTTTCCGGCATGTAAAAAAAAGGATCACCGGAGAGACGTCAGCAAGCCGCATCTCCACCGGTAATCCATAATATCACTGTTCAAAACTTCAAGGTGGATGGTAGATATTTTGCTACCAGGTCTTCGTAATATGGTCTTAATACTTTCCAATCAGGTGGAGTGGGGCTCTTCGAGTACAGGTCGTACGGATTAAACAGATCCACCCATTTAAACATTTCCACATCATGCGCATTCATCAGGTGACCGTAAGCATGTTCCCTGTGCTGCGGATAAAAGGAGTGATAGCGCAGCATGTACAGGGCCGGTTCCGGCAAATGATTTTTCATGATCTGGTAAATATATTCGTCGTGTCCCCAGCTCAGGTGTACATTTTCCAAACCGCAGTTAGGTTCATATACGCCATACTTTGTGTTGTAATCCGGGTTGTTGATGTCCGGGTTATTTTTGAAGAATTCCGGGAAAACAATTTTATCGGAGAAGGCGCAGCCAACAGGAAACGTATCCCCTACCACTGCCCATTGCGGTTCGCCGAACAGGCATAATACTTTGCCCATGTCGTGAAACAGGCCGGTGAGCACCATCCAGTCAGGATGGCCATCAGCACGGATAGCTTCCGATGTTTGCAGCAAGTGCTGGAACTGGTCCAGGTCTGTATCCGGATCGGAATCATCTACCAGCTGGTTGAGAAAATCGAAGGCATCCCATACCGACATTTCTCTTTTATTGAAAGAAAGAAATTCCTTCTCTTTTTCTTTTACAAATGCGTAAGACTGGTAAGTATGATTTAACCGGTAAAACTCCCGCACGGTGTCGCGTGGAGGCGCTTCATAATTCCGGAATTCAGCAGTGCTTTTTTCCTTGTTGATATTGGCGGGATCAGGATATCGCTCCAGTAAATCATCTTCCCATTGATCAAGTGAAGTAAGTGGTGCAGGATTTGGCTGCCCGTTAACGCTATCCATAATATCAGATTTTAAAAGTTCGTGGAAATGCAGAAAAATATCCTCCTCTAAATATGCGATCTTTTTAAAAATCTTCCGCATAATAGAATAACTTTATTTACTTAACCGATTAAGTAACACGGCCGTTATATGGAAAACGTCACCATCAGGATGCTTGCGGAAAGGTTGCAGTTATCTACTGCCACCATTTCAAAAGCGCTGAGCAACAGTCATGAAATAAGCGAAGAAACAAAGCAGCGGGTGCTGGCGCTCGCCGCAGAGCTGAATTATGTACCTAATCCATATGCCAGCAGCCTGCGGAAAAAGTCCAGTCATACCATTGCGGTGGTCATCCCCGAGGTAGCCGACAGCTTTTTTGCAGAAGCCATCAACGGTATTGAATCTGTTGCACAGGAGAAAGGCTACCATGTGCTTATTTATCTTACCCATGAAAGTTTTGCGAAAGAAGAGGCTATTTTGAAAGATTTCCAGAGCGGACGGGTAGATGGCGTACTTATTTCTGTTACTACAGAAACATCGGCAGCAGCACACGGACTGACACAGCTGGTGAAAGAAATACCCGTAGTGTTTTTCGACAGGGTTTGTGAAGAAGTAACAGCCGCCAGGATCACCACAGACGACGCTAACGCCGCTTATAACGCCACCACACACCTGATTGCCGGCGGATGCCGTAATATCGGCCTGTTATCGGCATCGAGACAGCTTTCTATCAGCAACAGGCGGGCAGAAGGGTTCCGGCAGGCACTGGCCGATCATCAGCTTCCGCTTACTCCCGCCAGCATTCTCTATTGCTCCAACGATCCCGCAGCTACCCAGCAACTGCTGCAAACAGCCTTACAGCAAAATCATTACGACGGCCTCATTGCCACCACGGAAAAACTGGCCACAGCTGTTTACCTCGCCTGTGAAGAGCTATCCCTCACTATTCCCGGCGATGTACAGGTGATCGGCTTCTCCAACCTGAGCACTGCACGGTTCCTGCAGCCATCGCTGACCACCGTTTCGCAACCCGCCTTCGACATGGGACACGCCGCCGCTACCGTATTGTTCAAAGCGCTCAAAAGCAGCAGCTTCCCGCTACAGGAGCAGCAACAGGTGATTCCTTCTTCACTGATTATAAGAAATTCTACAAAGTCAGGGCTATAAACAACTATCCCGCAGCATTTTCATGTACGTAGTGCCCTTTTCACGGGCAAAGCTGATATTGCGTTCGGGGATGTTTTCAGGGTGGGGATATTGCTGCAACGCTTTCTCTATTTCCGCTTCCCGTAAAAGATGCAGCATCGGGTAAACGGACCTGTTGGTATAATTGGCCGCATCCTCCAGATCAGCGCCGGCAAACTGGTACAGCGGATGAAAACTCGCCAGCTGGTAAATACCGGTGTACTTCTTCTTATAAATCATTTTTTCCACCACCGACACCAGGTCGAGATAATCACGGAACACCGGGAAGCCTGCGGGAAAAATCAGCAATGTAGTAGATACAGCCGGTTCACTGTCCAGCAACAAACACTCCTGTAACAGCTCGTCACTGGCCACCTGCAGCGATACAGCGCCACTCACCTGGTACCGGATGCTGTTCTTCTTTACCTCCCTGTTTGCAAAGGGACAGAAGTTACAACCAATCACAAGTTCCCTGACCCAGTTCTGAGTTTGTGTTATTACCGCTGCTGCCTGTTCCGGATCATATACCATAGCAGTGAAGGTACGGATAACTATCTTCTGGTGATCACGGTACTCCTGAAGTGATCGCCTACTTTGTCGTGGCTGATATCATATTGCGCAGCAGGCAGGTAAGATTCAATCATAGGTAAAGCCGGCGCATAATGGTAACTACCGCCGGTTTGCAGCGATGCCAGTATCTCCATATACTTTTGGGCATAGCTCATATAAGCGCTGTTGCTGCGCCCGTGATGGTGCAGAAAATGATTGGAGAAAGACAGATTGGAGATGATAGTGCCCCAGCTGTTGGGCTCCAGGCGGTATTCCAGCCAGTCGGCAGACCCGAGATAACTTTCCGGCTGTTCAATAAACCGGTCTATTCCATATGCTTTGATGCCCTGTTTACGCAGGTATCGCACCAGGTAAGCATGTTGACCGCAACCGATATCCAGCACAGGACCTTTGATGGTAGCCAGGTTTAGCCGCAGCACGGATAATTGCGTGGCGGGTGTATATTCTGCACACACCACCCTTTTTACATGAGGCTCCAGGTCGCTGTTCAGCTCTTTTACAAATGGATTGGTGTGCAGCAACCACTTTGTTAAGCGTTGCCCATGCAGTTGTTCCAGATCATCGAAATTGGTTTGTTTTCTTTTGAGGCGGGTAACAATATCCTCCATTAAAGTAACATATACCGCCTTTAGCGACTCGCCGGCAATACCGGAAACATTCATATACTGGTTGGCAGCGCAAAAAGTAAGCTGGGCCTGGGTAGTGAGGTAATTAACCAAACCTGCTGTCAACCCATCCGCGTTCAATTGTAAAATTTCACGCGGATAGGTGGCCAGCAGGAACCTGGTATAAGGCGTCCACGCCAGTGCGGCGCTTTTCCCGCCATAAAAAAGATTCAGTTCTTTATGTTGATCATGTTGTGACGAAATACTTTTTATTATCTCCGGTAAAACATACATACCTCAAAGGTACGCTGCTTTTAGGGGATCACGGGTAAGTAATCCGTACAAACCTGTTGGCATCACGGTAATCGAACTTCGTAAAGGTACCTACTACCAGCAGCGACTTCTCTCCCACCTGCGGCAGGATCTGTGTAATACCGCCACTGTTGGCGTTCTGGTCCAGCGTTACACCGCCAATAGTGTTATACGAAGGATGAATAGCGCCTTTGTCGGTGAGCACAATCATGTTGTTGCGAACCAGTCCGCTGAACTCCGTAAAGATACCACTCACAATTACCTCTCCTCCGGGCATTACATGCGCATTGAACAGGTAACCATTGGAGCCTGCACCTACATTAAACGTGGGATCTACCACCCCGTTTTCGTTGATACGGGCTACGTTAGCGAGTTTAAGTCCGCCGAAAGTATTGAACCGACCTACAATAATCAGCTTTCCATCCGCCTGGCGGGTCATATTCAGGATATTCTGATCGGGGCCTGCTCCTGCCGAAAAGGAAGGATCAATAGAACCATCTGCATTCAACCTGGCAATACGGTTCACCGCTTGTCCGTTGTATTTGGTGAAAGTACCTGCAATCAGCAGTTTTCCATCGGGCAGGAGGATAGAACGGTTGATATAACCATTGGGCCCCTCTTTACCCATGTGTTTCGCCAGGTCGTAGTTGTAGGTACTATCCAGGCTTCCGTCGGGCATTAACCGAACCAGTCCGTTAATCTGTACGGAATCAAGATGTACGGAATCCTGACCGGCAGCGCCGGTGAGGTTGTAGTTGGGTTGTACATAAAAACGGAAGAAGCCTGTGAGCAGGATCCTGCCATCTGCCTGCACATGCATATTGGCTACCTGCCCGGAAATGCCGCCCTTCAGGGAAGACACGGTGATTTCCTTCCCGGTAGGACTGAATATTTTATCCGCAGCCAGGGAGCCGTTGTTATTCAACAACGCGATGCTGTTTACAAAATTTACGCCTTCATAGTTATTAAAGGCGCCTGCTACCAGGTATCTCCGGTCGGCGCCGGGCAGTGCGGCGGCGGTAGCCACAAAGGTATTGGTACCGTTTTTCTTCGAAGGGCCAAAACTGCCATCTACTTTACCATCGTGGTTAATCCTGGCCACGCGGTTCAGTTTTCCTTCTTTACCGGAGTTATCGAAGTCTGTAAAATCACCCACTACTAAATACTTCCCGTCTTCCACAGGTATAATATCCGAGATGCCTCCGTTAGCGGCTACTTTACTGGGGAAAAGGGTATCCATCTCGAAAACACCGGTTACGCGGAAGAAAGGACCAAAGAAATACTGCTGGTCTACCTGTGCAGCCACGTTACCAGTGGCTGCCTGCGCAGGCACTTTTACACGCGCGGTGGTATCTGTAAGCGCCAGGATAGGCGCGCTCACGCCGTTAAAAAGGATGGCCAGCTTATCCTTGTTTGCCAGGAAGCCTTTTCCGCTGATCAGCACTTCCTCTCCTACACGTGCACGAGCCGGGCTGATACCATCTTTATTGATATAGATCGCCGGCTTCACCTGCTCTTTATAAGGATCGTCCCCTTTGGAGCTGATCTTATCTTTGGTACAGGCGCCCAACACTGCCAGCAGCGCTATTAAATACGTATATTTTTTCATACTGAATGCGTTAATGAGTTATTGATTCTGCAGTTCCTGTTCCGCTATTCTGACAAATTCTCCCGGCCGGAAACCGAAGTTGTGCCGGAAATTCAGCACATGCAATACACCGTTTGTTGGCTGAATATCGGAGGTCATCACCTGTACTTTCTGATTATTGGCAAAAGTCACCGGATCATAGGTGATGTCTGTGAGCAGCAATACACGCGCACCTACCGCTTCCACGCCGTTATAGTTCTGGTAAATTAACCCGATGTTGAGGATATAGCCACTGTTCATCACGTAGTTAATTCCCGGGTAAGCATATACATTCACCGGGTCTATACGCGCAAATTTATTGGCGGTATACTTCCCTTTGAGCATGTACATACCCAGGAATTTCTTCCATACTTTAGGAGGAATATCAGCCAGTTTCACGCTGTCTTCCACCATCCGGTAACGGTATTCATTCAGATCGTCGATCGCATCCACAATGCTCTGATCTGTTGGGGTAAAGAAGGTAACGGAATCGTTCTGCAACATTTCTTTCAGCCCGGCTTTTTCTACTACATACGCCACGGTATCAAAAAGGTCCGGGTTCTGTACCAGGTACTCGTAAATGGTTCCTTTATAGTGCGGATCTGCAATACCGCTGTCGATATAATAATCTTTTTTACAGGAAGATAACAACAGACCTGTTATCAGCAGAATGCCGGCTATGGGCAATAGCTTTCGCATAGTGAATATTTTTTACAGTTATTGTATCCAGTATTGATTTCTGGTGACCAGCGGATTGTTGTTTACTGCGGATGTGGCTATTGGCCAGGTCCATGCACCTTTCTCCATCAGGTCTGGTGTAAGTGGATTTTCCGTCAGGGTTCTGTCGCCAATCCTGCCGGTGCGGATGAGGTCATACCACAGGTGTCCTTCTCCCATCAGTTCTTTTTCCCTTTCATAGAAAATAGCCGTTTTCAGGGGCTCACCACCACCTCCGGCATACAGTTTTGCGCCTGCCCTTTCACGTACCAGGTTGAGCATCGCTATGGCTTCTGCGTTTCTGTTACCCAGGTTGGCCAGTGCTTCTGCTCTCAGCAGAATTACATCTGCATAGCGGAACAGGATGAAGTTGGCATCGTAGTCCCTGGTAATAGGATTGGTGATCGCAGAAAATTTCAGGAACATCGGTTTCTTCTCTCCCTTGGAGGCATAAGGGTCATCAAACCACAGCTCCAGCCTTCTGTCGGATTCACCGCGGGGATATACCCTGTCCAGGTGCCTTACCATCGGGGTAATTTCGCTGTTACCGTTCAATCCATCCCGGATAATAGGATCGTGTAAAGTCCACTGGCAGATGAGATAGTGGAAAGCGCCGCCATAGTTGGCATCCAGCGACAGTTCAAAGATGCCCTCTTCAGAGCGGCCTTTGAAAATGGTCTGGAAGGTTTCTTTGGTGTAAGGCAGCAGTTTGTATTCGTGCAGATCCATCAGTTCTTTGATCAGATCGGCGGTTTGTGTCCAGTATTTTTGTTGATTGGCGGGATCAAAACCGGCGCTCCACATGTTGATATGTGCCATCAGCGCCAGTGCGGCGCCTTTGGTGCCACGCACAGCCCTGTTGGTAGGGTCATCGTAGGAAATTACCATATCCTCTTTGCATGCTTCGAGATCTTTGAGACAGAAGTCCAGCACGGTCAGCATTTTTTCACGCGGCCTCAGCGTGATATCATACGGGTCTGTTTGCAGGGGCACATCTCCGTATAGCCGTGTCATATAGAAGTAGATGAAGGCGCGGATAAAGCGGGCTTCTGCTACCAGGGCTTTCTTTTCTTTTGAGCTGAAGGCAGGATCTTCAATACCGGGTATCCTGTCGATACAAAGATTGGCAGTAGCAATGGCCTGGTAAAACAATCCCCAATCCGGGATATCTTCAATACCATCACCGCCGGCCTGCAACAGGCGGTTGGCGGCCAGGTTGCGGAACCCGTTCTTATCAAACCAGTTCCAGTTGCCGGGTCTGAAATCACCTACATTATATACAACACCTTTGGTAAATTTCTCCAGCAATCTTGCGTAAGCGCCATTGATGGCCTTCTGTGCATCGCCTCTTGTTTTCCAGAAATCCTTCCCGGAAAGCGTATCCAGTGGCTTTACTTCCAGGAACTTCTTACAGGAACCCACTCCCAGCAAAAGGCAGAAAAGTATTCCTATTTTAAACCAATGTTTCATCTGAAAATAATTTAAGTGTCATTAAAATTGAGCGCCTATACCGAATGTCAAACTGGTGGCATTCGGATATCCATTGATATCGTCCCTGCCGAGTGAAGTCACGGTCTCAGGATTAGGCCCTGTATACTTTGAGAAGATGCCCACATTGTATGCGGTGAGATAAGCACGCAATACCCGCAGTTTTAACTTCTTCATAAAATCAAAATCACGGAACTGGTAAGCCAGTGTGATCTGGTTAATTTTGAAGTAAGAGCCATCTTCCATGTACAGGCTCTGATCCAGCCTGTTAGGCGCTACCTGTGCATCGTGATCAAAAGACCCTACGATGGCAGGATGCGATGCTTTATCGCCCGGATTTGTCCAGTAATCGATTTTACTGATATCATACAGGTTGATAGGGCCGGCGGCGGTACCGTCTTTACTCAACAGTTGGGGATACTGCAGGCGGTAAATCCTCGCAGCAATAGCGTTATTCAGGATGCTGCGATCCGCCAGGAAAGTACAGTTGATATTGAGCGACAGGTTCCGGTAGCTCAATGTATTATTCAAACCGCCGGTGAACATTGGTTCCGGGTTACCCATAATCATATAGTCGGCTCCATCCAGTGCGTAGTCGCCGTTCAGATCTCTCCAGATAGGATCTCCTGCCTGGAAATACTGGGTACCGGGGCCTTTAAACGCTTTGTAACGTACACCCCTGATAGGATCTACCGGTACATCGGAAGTATTGCTGTATACACCATCTGTTTGATACATGTAGTTACTCTGCGGATTTCTGCCTACTTTCAAAGCAATGCTCTGGTAAGTGTTTTGATCCACTGCTATAAAAAGCTGTGAGCCGCCGGGTAATTCCGTGAGCACGCCTTTGTTGTAGGCGCCGTTTATTGAAAAGATCCACTGAAATCCTTTAGGATCGCGGTTCATAATAGGGCGCGTGGTGATAGACAACTCATGACCGTAGTTCACAATAGCGCCACCATTCACCTGCATCTTACCATACCCGGTAGAATTGGGCAACGGGATATCCCGCACCAGGTTGTAGTTGTTTTTATAATAAGTATCATAGATCACTTCCACGCGGCCTTTAAACAAGCCCAGGTCTACCCCGAAGTTGAACTGCGAAGACTTCTCCGGTTCCATGTAGGGGTTAGCCAGTATATTGTAATTAGGATTGATGGAAACGGCGTTGTTGTAGTTTTTCACACTTTCATAAGCGCCCAGTGAATTGAGGATAGTAGCGGTAGGGCGACTGTTAACCCCATACGTTACACGCACCGATCCGTAATCCAGCCAGTTCCAGCGCCGCATCAGGTTTTCTTTATTAAAGTTCCAGCGTACACCTACAGATGGATTTTTCGTATAGGGATTATTGATACCTGCAGAAGAGTTTCCATCTAACCGGTAAGCGAGGTCCAATACATACTTGGTGCGGTAGTTATAAGAGAAGAACCCCGCCCACGACGCGGCATGATACACATAAGATACCGGCGTACCATTTACGTTTATTTCGTTCGCATTGTTCCAGGGATTACCGGGATAAAACCTCGGGGAATAGCCACGGGGACCCCAGTAATAATCGTTCGGACCATTGCGTATGTCTTTCACATGCTGGTCATCTGATTTGATGTTGATTTCACTGAATACGCTGGCGTATATGTTATGGCTTTTCTCCAGGTCAGACGGTCTGCTGCTATAGCTGTAGTTCACGCCATTCCTGGTGTTCAGCTCATCGTGGCGGCCTACGAAACCATACAAACCGGTTTGGTTGTTATTGGAAAACGATTGGTTAAACCGGTCCCTGGTATCTGTATAGTAATCGTAAGAAGTAGTGGAGTTGATACGCAGCCCGTTGATAATTTCATAGTCTACATCCACGAAGCCACGGATATTGAGGGTGTTATTATCGTCTATATTATTTTCATATCCGCTCAGCTGAGGGTTACCTACAAAGGTAGAAGGGCCGGGCATCAGGGAAGAGGTGAAGGAGTTTCCTGCACCATTATTGGTCAAGCCGCCACCGTTACCACGTTGCTTCTGACCCAGTGCGCTGAACAACTGTGCGCCGATACGCAGCTTCTTGCTTGGCTGCATATTCAGTTGCATGTTCAGGCTGTATTTATTAAAGCCCGTATTTTTCAATACGCCCTGGTTCATCTGGTAAGCAAAGTTGGCCTTGTAGTTCATCTTCAGGTTACCCCCGCTGATCTGGACGTTGTTATTGGTATTTAAAGTGGTCTGGTAAAATAATCCCTGCCAGTCGGTAGAATTATTATAGAACGCATTGAGGCTATCTGTCAGGAACTGGGAACCGGGATCACCCAGTATGCTGCGCGCCGCCTGTGCATCCCGTGCATTTTTCATAATGGAATTAATACGATACCTCCGCTCTGCATTACCACCAATAGTAGGCCGCAGATTTGGCGGCAGATTCACAAACAAACTGCTGTTGATGTCAATGATTGGAGTAGGTGAATTACCACGTTTGGTGGTGACCACAATTACGCCGTTGGCGCCGCGGGAACCATACAAAGCAGTAGCCTGTGCATCTTTCATTACTACGATGGATTCTACGTCTTCCGGTGGAATCAACGCCAGCGGGCCGGTGGCGGCACCGGGTTGTAACATCGACTGGGAAATGCCGCCGTCGAAATCTACCGGTACGTTATCAATTACCAGCAATGGGTTATTACTGGTAAGATAAGCGTTATCACCACTACCGCTTACATCGAGCTGGGAAACCCCTCTCACGGACATGGTACCACGAAAACCCGGCGCACCGGAATTATTCTGGATATTAAGACCTGCGATTTTACCCTGCAGCAATTCCTGGATATTGGATACCGGTACATCCTGCAGCGCCTTTCCATCGATCACGCCGGCAGATCCGGAGGATGTTTCTTTGGTACGCTTCTGATAACCGATGATCACCGTTTCTTTCAGCGATTTATTTTCCGGGCTCAGGGTAATATTGAGTGTGGTTATCTTCCCTGTTTTAACCGTTTCCAGGCGGTAGCCGATGTAGCGGAACTGGATGGTTTTATCTGGCTCTACGGAAATGGTGAAACGCCCGGTTGGATCGGTAACACCAAGACCTTTATTATTTTTTATATCGATGATGGTTACGCCCGGAATACCCTCTTTCGAAGCGGCATCCGTCACCCGGCCTTTGATGGTAACAGCCTGTTGGGCATATACCGTGCTGCCGGCTCCTGCAAGTAACAGGAATAGAACAACCAGCGTATGTATGTACCGTTTTTTCATGGCACTAATATTTTAATGTTTCAGAATACAGTTACCAGGTTAATCGTTGGTAAACTTGGGATTTACTTTAAACTTGAAGATCACGTCCCAGCTGCCGGGTTCAAATACGGCAAAGCCATAACCGATACCTGCCTGCCGGCGGATACCGTAGGAAACCCGTTCATAGGTGAACATGATGCTGGCTTTTTCATTAATGCCTACATCGGCCAGTACCGGGTACGGACTGGTTACATCCCAGGTAACGGTGGCACTGTCTGATGAAAACTTCCGGTTAAAGCCAAAATTCACATTCAAGCCGGCGGTATTGCTGTAATATCTCAGGCTATCCCATTTGGTAACATTAAACTTCGACATTTTAATAGGTAAGGAATCCTGATCATAAAATTTAAATGTGAGCGTATTCTTCGTGGTACCTGTTTTAACGAAATACACATTTACCTGTTCACTTTTAATCTCGTTGTTCTGCATATCCTGCACGCCTATTACGGTAGGATGGTTGTAAACAAGGTTATTGCTGTTAGACTCTTTCTTTTGCAGACCGGTGATATCATCAAACTCGTATGGCTCATACGGTCGTGGGCGGCGGAGGTCCAGCTTTCTTTTCTGGAAAGTTTTCTGTCCGCCTTTGTTCTTCACCAGGATATCAAAAGTGTAGATGCCTTGTTTTATTTTGGAAGTATCTGTAGACCAGAACACAAGATCACCTGAAGTGGAGCGCATATCGAGGATAGGCCGTTTCACCTGGATGCGTTTGGCTTCAATTTCCGCTACGGATTTTTCTGTGCCGCTGTAGTATTCTTTCCATTGCCAGGTATTCACTTCTTCCAGTAGCTCCGGCGCAGGCATACCATCCGGCCGGGCGATGTTCTTCATTTCAAAAGTGAGTGGCTGTGTTGAATTATCTGCGTTGAATTTTCCGTAGAACACATTGGTACGACCAAAATTAGCCTGGTACGTATCCCCGTCGAAGTTGGCGTTGTTGCTGAAGTGTTCTTTCTCATCCGGCAACAGTTGCTTGTAACAGCCTGTTGCCATCATTGCCAGTGTGCCGGCTATTAATAAAGTATATACTTGCCTTTTCATTTTTATGGATTTATTTTGGTGAAGATGAGACGGTGCAGGTTAAGATTTGCTTTCTTGATCATCACTTTCATCAGGTGTTTTCCTGCGGGCAGATCTGCCGTACCAAAGGCTCCCTGCCAGTTTTGCCAGCCACCGGTGCCCTGTATCGGGATATCTTCACATACCCTTACTTCATCTATCAGCAGATAAATAAGACCACCGCCATTACCGGCAATCCTCAGTTCCACTTTATACTTTCCGGCTTCTTTGATATCAACGGTGTATCGTACCCAGTCGCCGTCGCTGGTCCAGCCGATGTTGTAGTTGCCACCTGGACTTGTGGAGCCATCACCCTGCGAACAGTTTTCTGTACCCGGATCATCGGGGCGGTAAGTGTGGCCACCATCGGGATTACGGTAATGGTAAGCCACTTCTTTGGGACCTTCATCATAATCCGCTGCGTTTACGATACCGGGTATTTCAATCGGGTAGCCCAGGTATGGCCCCTGCAGCGGTTCCAGCGATTTGGGATAGGCTTTTCCTACAAAGGAGGTAAAGCCAAATACATGTCTGGTTTCCAGGATGTGCATCAAACCATTGGTAGATTTGATATCCACATTCTGCGTGAGCGCAATGGACCAGTCTTTTGTAAACCTCGACTCGTTTTTGTCGCTGTACTGCAATACCGCCGTGCCTGCGCCCACTGCGCCGGAAGCATTGGTGCTGGCGGTTTTGCCGTTCATCTCATGACCGTATAAAGATTCCAGGTCGCTGCCATCCGCATATCTCAGCGAATCGGCAGTTACCAGTCCGCGTACAATGTAGCGCCGCAAAAGACTGTCCCATACTTCAAGCGGAATACTGTCCAACGTCCAGTTGCCTTTATCGCCAAGACGTTCCCTGGAAAAATTCACGTTCCTGATGGCAGTGGTGATGCTGTTATCCTGCGGAACAAAAAAAGTGACCTGTTGACTTTTAAGCGTATCGGTCAGCTTTACGCGGTCTATCAATAATAGCAGGGTGTCGTACAATCCTCCCTGCTGTTTGAGAAAATCATAAGTACTTACTTTCACTTCCGATACGGGCTTTGCATTCCGGTAGTCCTGCATCCCTTTTTCGCATGCAAAACAAGCCGTGACAGCCAGTAGTATTAAATATTTTTTCATGGCAGTGATTTATTATTTCCAGAAAGAATTTTGAACCAGCGCGCCATTGTTGGACAGCGCTTCCTGCGATAGTGGCCACAGGGCCGCTCCCCTGTCTACATCAGCCTGTGTAAGCCTGGTGTATTGCGGGATCTTTTTGAAATGTACCAGGTCGTACCAGTACCATCCTTCTCCCATCAACTCCCTTCTGCGTTCCAGCAAAATAGCATCCATCAGCTCCTGGCCGGCCATAGCTACGTTTACATTTTTGAGTGCGCGGGAGTTACGGATCTGGTTCAGGTCTTTTTGTGCTTCCGCTGTTTGTCCTAACCGCGCTTTGGCTTCTGCGCGCAGCAGGTACAGTTCTTCATAACGGAATACGATAATACAGGATGAATACATTTTCAACACGGGGTCTTTCACCGCGCCATTGATCTGTTTCATCTTAAAGAAGATGGGATAGGCTTCTTCCATTTTTGTGAAGAAGTAAGTAGGCCGTTGTTCGCGCGGTTCACTGTAAATTTTCAGTACACTGTCTTTCGGCACGTAAATTTCAGACTCCCTTTTTGGAATATAGGGTTCGCGCAGGGTCCAGTCTTCCAGCTGACCGGTGGAAGATATTTCCGCATGGTCAAAGTTCATATCTATCTGGAAGATATTGGCCCCGATACGTCCGCGGAAAGCGCCATCCAGCCGGGTAAGGTCGTTCAGGCTTACAAAGCCATAACCGGTGTTCGACTGGTTATTGATAACGGTGTTGGCATACTCCAGCGACTTATCATACTCCCCTTTCCAGTTATAGATATGTGCGAGCAGCGTGTAGGCCATCCCTTTGGTGATGGTGATGGAGATATGATGTGATTCGCCCTGGCCGCGGTAATCGCCCTGTTGTTCCGGCGATTTACCATTGTACTTCCAGGGTAAGCCATCAATACAGGCTTTTGCTTCGGCTGCTGCAAAGTCCAGTACTTTGTCCGATTTTTCACGGGCAATCGTTTTTGAGGTCCCATCAGACGGAGCAGTGACCAGTGGCACATCTCCCCAGATCCTTACTATATAGTAATACAAAAATGCGCGGATGTAAATGGCCTGTGCGCGATCCAGTGTCATCTCATTTTGTGAGTAACGATAGTCGGTAGCAGTTACCTGCGGTAATTTTTGTATAGTAAGATTGCATTGCGCAATAGCTGTATAAAATCTTCGCCAGTCGCGCCATTCTTCCATGGTGGAATAACTGGCGTTCAGGTTATTTTCCACTACTGCACGCAGATCACCGCGTTTGGTCGACTGGAAGTCGCCTCCACGCAAATCCCCGTACACCCAGTGCGCGTTTTCATTTGACATGGCAGCACGCATCAAAGCATAGCAGGCAGACAATCCCGCGCGTGCATCATTTTTAGTCTGCCACATATTTTCTTCTGTCAGGGCACGATGTGACGGCACATCCAGCATTTTTTTACAGGACGGCATACTTACCGCCAGTAATAGTATCAACCCTATCTTTCTCATGATCTTGTTTTTTAACATCAGAATTGAAAATTAAAGCCCAGTGTAAAGGTGCGTGGAGCCGCCCAGTTGTAATACCCTTCGTCGTACCCGAAGTAGCTCACTGCTTCCGGATCACCGCCTTTGTACTTTGTCCACGTAAGCAGGTTGTTACCGGTGGCATAAATGCGCAGGTGTTCAACACCCGAACGTTTCATCCACTCTGTTTGCATGTTATAGGCTACTGTTAATGCGCGGAGCTTTACAAAGGAACCATCTTCAAGGAACAGTGTTTGATTGGGCTGATAGGCATATACCGCGCTCCAGGGATTGTATTGCGGGATCTTGCTGTAGTCGCCTTCTACTTTCGACCACCAGCTGATTTCCTTGATCGCCTTTGGATCATCAATAGCTTCCCTGTTGGCAAAATCAAAGCGATCGGCCAGCGCCTGGTTAATCACTTTACGGCCAAAAGAGTAATTCAGCAGGATATTCACATCCCATGCGCCGTAGTGGAAGGTGTTGGTGAAACCTCCGGTAGCAGCGGGCGACAAGCGGCCTTTCATTACACGGTCCTTGTCGTTGATATCAAAATCGCGGTTTAAATCTGTCCATTTGGGATCACCCTTTTTCAGGGTAACACCCTGGTAGGTCATTTTCCTGCCTGTTTTTGGATTTACGGGCACTTCATCATCGGAGTTGTAAATGCCTTCATTGAGGAGCAGCCAGTAGCGGTCTACCGGCTTGCCTACCAGGAAGCGGCGGTTGTTGATCACCAGGTCGGTAATCCCGTCAGGCAAAGCCATCAGCTTATTCTGGTTTGTATAAATATTGATACCGGTGGTCCACTGGAATTTCTTTCCTTTCACTACATCTGCATCGATAGACAGCTCATAGCCATAGTTGCGGATGTCCATACCATTTTTTACAATCCCGGTGTATCCTTCTTCTTCCAGCGTAGGCACTTTCAGTACCAGGTTGCGGTCTGTTTTGGCGTATACATCCAGCGATGCACGTAACCGGTCGTGAAACAGACCGATATCAATGCCGCCGTTCAGCTGTTCTACTACCGGCCAGGAAGTACCCGGTACTACGTAACCGGTGGTGTAGGCAGCGTTGATAACAGGGAAACCGTTGTAGGTCGACATATTGGGCACACCGTTCCAACCTGCATCCACGTTATATACCGGTCCGCCGGTATACATTTCATCCATCAGCAAACGGCCTACGCGGCCCCAGCTGGCGCGGACATTCAGGTTGCTCAGCCAGGAAGATTCTTTCAGGAAATCTTCCTTATGTACTTTCCATGATGCAGACAAAGTAGGCGATATCAGCCAGCGGTTATCCGCATCGAGGTAAGAGCTGCCATCCCTTCTCACATACAGGGAAACAAAATATTTTTCATTGAAGTTATACCCGATGTTGGTGTAGAAAGATGCCAGCCTTGACTGCGTAAAATCTTTGGTATTAAACATCAGGCGGAAGTTACCGAAGCGGCCTTCTTTCTGCTGATCGGTACCTGGCTGGTAAATCTTCACATAATCGCTGGAGCCCTTGTAGGCGCGGCCGTAGTCATAGCGCCATTTGTCCCATTGACCATATTGACCGAGCGTTATTTCAACATGATGTTTTCCGGGAAAAGTTTTTGCAAACTGCAGGGAGTTATCGAGAATCATCCGCCTGTTCAGGCCATCGTAGTTTGATACATAGCTGTTGCCTTCACCGAGCGCCGTAGGCACAAAGAAGTCGCGGAAGTTTTGCCCGTAGTCAATAGCGAAACGGGTATTCCAGGTGAAGTGCGATAAGAAGCTGTACTTCGCATTGGCAATGATACGGGCTGAATTATTCTTGTTCCGGTTAATGGTATTTTCCAGCGCCGTATAATATTGTTGCAGGTAGGCTTTGTTAGGTGATAAGGGGGCGTCGTAGTTAAAGAGATAGTCTTCATCCCCGGCACGGTCGCGGATAAACTCATTCCGCTTACGGTTTTGATTAGCTACGGAAATATCTGTTGTAAAAATCAGGTTCCTGACCGGTTGAATATTGATACCGAAGTTTACATCGTAGCGTTTGATTCCTGTTTTATCATATACGCCCTGCTGCGAGGATTGCCCGATGCTGAAACGGAAGTTCGCATAAGGGGTACCTCCGCTTACAGCCGCCTGTATACCTTCTGTAAATGCGTTCCGGAGAAAAAGATCATCCCAGTTAGCGGGGCCATAGTAGCGGGCCTGGGAAGAATCTGCCAGGTAGCGGGGGAAGTTCCGCCATTGTGTTTCATCCGCATATTTCTGGTAGAAGGGCAGGCGGAAATCACTTTCGTATCTGCCGTTAACCGCATCTACCGAGGGTTTCAGCGCCACACCGGCATAAGCATTTACAGACACCCGCATTTGCCCTACACGGGGCGCTTTGGTGGTGATGTTGATAATGCCGTTGGCTGCATTGGGACCGTATTTTGCGCTGGCAGCAAAATCTTTCAGCACTTCAATACTTTCGATATCATTGATATCCAGGAAACCAAGCAGGTTGGTTTCTGTCCCCATCCTGTTAAAATCGAACCGCTGGATGTCGTAGGCAAACGCATGCTCCATGATGAGGGGCACACCATCTACCACATAGGTAGGTTGCGCGTAAAACAAGTCGCGGTTGCTCAATAGCAGGGAAGAGGTGCCTCTTACGAATACGCTGTTGCGTTTTCCGGGTTCTGCGGAAGGAATTCGTACATCCACTCCAGTTACCCTTCCTATCAGCATCTGATCGATACTGGTATAAGGGAGTTTTTTCACTTCTCCAATGTCTACTGAAGAAATAGCCCCGCTGGCACTACGTTTCAGGAAAAGTTCATTGTTGGGAAAATATCCCAGCGTGTCGCGCCTGGTAGATGTCACTTTGGAAAAGGCAAGTGAATCTGCATTCACACCGGAGGTATCTTTTTTATTTTTAAACAACACATTCTGTGCTTCCGATGAGGTACTCACCAGGCACATGGCTGCAAAAAAATAAATACCTCTGTGCAGGAAAAAGTAAAAGTATTTCATACATGCAATATTTAGGAATGAGAATCCCAGGGCGTAAAAGAAGCTTTACACCACATTAATTTTTTTTTGACATGAACGGGCATAGGTTGCCCTGTTCCCTTTCGGGGAATGTCTGTAAATTTAGAGTTCAGGGCACGCCATGGCCACTACAGCACAATATCTGCCATGCAAAATGCCTCGTGCAGCATAAGCAGGATGCCAAAATAATGTCTACTGTGAAAACATAACGCCCGTGAAGTAGTTAGGGACAGCGGGTAACCCTGTCAGGATGTAATGAACGTTGAGTCATGGAAACAAAGATTAATTAACGTGAAATTTTCAATCGATCTGTAATTCTGGTTTTCAATAATTGCTAGTACCAACGCACAGTGGGGAAACTACAGCAAACACAGGGTCTAACTGGTCATTTGTACTATCAATGCTCTTTAAATTCTGGTTGTTTTTTTAACGCTACTGTACCAAATGTAATTAGCTAAATGGATTTTTCATAGTTTTTTGTGAATTATTTTTAAAAATTTAATCCTGTGGGGCTACACCGCCTTCATCTCCATGATCCTTTTTTCAAATTCTTCATTCACCACCACCGACTTATTCTTAATCCGGGTTTTATAAGTGTTGATAGTGTTTACTGAGTACCGGAGGATGTGCGCAATTTTATCTGTATCATGAATCCCCATGCGGATTAACGCGAAGATGCGCAGGTCGGGCAAGCGTGCCACCAGCAAAAATTCCAGGATCAGTATGCCCTGTCGGTGGTATAACGCACTAATTCCTCCAGTGCGGCGCGCGTAGGGGAAGGCGGAAAGGTAAAGAGGATCCGGAATGCTTCATCGCGGTAGTCCATCATTTTTTGGGTGGCATAATCGAGGCCGCCGGAGTGGTTCACGGTTTCCACTACAAAGTTCACTTTGTCTTTATCAGTATGCTGGTGCTTTACAATGTGAAGGATCTTTTTCCGCAGCACCGGGTCGGCATGTTGAACGGTATAGATCAGGGGGAGGGTTACTTTCTTTTCTTTGATATCATTGCCGGTAGGTTTACCGATGTCGGTATTGCCATAATCAAACAGGTCGTCTTTCAGTTGAAAGGCCATGCCTACTTTTTGCCCGAAGTCGTGTAACAGCCGGATGGTTTCCGGGTTATCGCAGGCAGAGGAAGCGCCGGCGGCACAGGCAGCGGCCAGGAAGGAAGCCGTTTTGGCGTTAATAAGATCATAGTAGTCCTTTTCCTCAAAGCTCAGTTTATTGGCCTTGGTCAGCTGCAACAGTTCTCCTTCTATCATTTGCTGGATGGCGGCGGCATAAATTTTAAGCAGACCAGGATCATTATTATCAAGCGCCAGCAGTACGCCTTTGGTAAAGAGCTGGTCGCCCACCATTACGGATACACGATTTTTCCAGAGGGCATTTACAGAAAACGCGCTGCGGCGTTTCATCGCATCATCAACCATATCGTCGTGTACAAGGGAAGCGGTGTGCAGCATTTCCACCAACAGGGCGGCGCGGTAACTACCATCGTTGATAGCGCCACACAAGCGGGCGCACAGCAACACAAACATAGGACGCATCTGCTTCCCTTTGTGGGCCGCAATATCCGCCATAATCCTGTTCAGCAACAGTACATCACTTTGCATGGCATCATGAAAAATCTCCTCAAACCGTTGTAGTTCGCTACCAATCGTTTCCCTGGCTAATTGCATATGATCATCACTAAGAACGGGGCCGAAATTACGATTTCTGCGGGAAAGTATAACCTGACTTTCTTTATTGCTGAAAGCCCAGCACAAAATGTAATTGCTGCATGTGCTTCAGAAAAGCAAGCGTGTCCTGTTCCAGTGTGCCCGTATCCGTTATATTCAGCTGCGGTGCATATTCCAGTATATCCCTTACCGTGATACCTGATGTTAACTGCTCGGTTAAAAAAGCCAGCCAGGGCGACAGGTCCGTGAACTCCACATGCCCTGTTTCCGGGTGGCGGAACAACAACACAAAATAAACACCTTTATTTTTCAGGATGTCTTTGGGCTTCGCTAACAAATGAACCGGGTAATGAAACGATAACAACCGGTGTTCAGGATTGAGTACCAGCGGCGTGTCCAGCCAGTTGCCGGAAAGGGAATACGCGGGTGCAGGTATATCTTCCATGTTATACACCTCCATTTCCGCCCACTCAAAAGCGAGGAGGTCGTTGAGGAAGGGGATACTATAAGTATCTTCCCAGTTATGCGCTACCGCGTAGGTGTAAAACTCCAGTGGAAGCTTCCACACCTGGTACGACTGACACGCATGTTTCGAAAAAAACTCCTTCACCATTTTATTCCACTTTGCGGTGGGAATATGTTTGAATGCAATGGGGAAGGCATTTTCCATTGTGTCATGGATCATGTTAAACACCAGCTGGCGGTAGTGTTTCAGCCGGTGAGGCGCTACGCCGGGCAGCTTTACTTTTTCACCTGTTCTGCAATAGGTGGAAAAAGTTTGCTGGATATGATAAGTGTCAGGCAACAAGTTCATCTTTCCGTTTCCATTGTTTATGACAAATATTTTTCAGTCTTGTTAACTCGCCCTGCAGCTCCGCCATTTCCGGGATATTAAAATCCCTTTCCAGTAAAACCGGTACCGGTTGCAGGTGTTGAATGGTCCATTCAAAAAGGTCGTATACAGGGTCTATAATCGGTTCCCCGTGGGTATCGATGATCAGGTCGGGCGCTACCTGCTCATGACCGGCCATATGGATATAAGCTACTTTGCTGAGCGGCAGTTGTTGTATAAATGCTTTGGCATCATACTGATGATTGAAAGCATTTACATAGATGTTATTCACATCCAGCAGCAGCTGGCAGCCGGATTGTTTTACCACTTCATTGATAAAATCCACTTCACTCATTTCCGCCGCTACAGGTGTGTAATAGGATACAATTTCCATTACCAGCGGGCGTTGCAAATAATCCTGTACCTGCTGTATCCGGCCTGCAATATGCTTTACCGCATCCATCCGAAAAGGGATGGGCAGCAGGTCGTACAGATGTGCATTATCACATTTGGAATAGCTGAGATGCTCGGAATAAATCTGTACGTTGTATTCCCGGAGAAATGTTTTTACATATTGCAGAAATGATTTGTCCAGTGCTTCGGGGCTGCCGATTGACAGGGAAAGCCCATGACACAGCACCGGGTATTTTTCTACTACACGATGTAATACTTTCTTCCAGTATCCGCCGATGTTCATCCAGTTTTCAGGAGCAAACTCAATAAAATCGGGCCGGATATGTTCACCGCTGATCATTTCTTCCGCAAACTCCCTGCGAAAACCTACACCTACCATGATCGTACATTTTAGGAGGTTAAAATAAAGTAAAGACCGGCCTGTGCGTACCACACCGGCCTTTACCTGACCTGGAAATTAATTACCGGATTTGGTAGTGTCTTTTTTATGCTTGTCGCCCTTCTTACCTTTTTTGTCACCACATTTTCCTTCACCACATTTGCCCTGACCGCATTTACCTTCTTTTGTTTTACCTGCCGCGGCGCTGTCTTTTTTTGCGCCGCAAGACAGTTCAATAGCATTGGCTGTATTGCCGGATGCGCCGGTTAATGCGCTTCTTACTGCTGCGCCGGAGCCCAGGTTAGTATACCCGGCGGGCCTTGCTGTTACCTGCAATGCAGCCATACCGAGGATAGCACCGGCAACAAGAGAGCCGGAAAACAGTACTTTTTTGCTGATAGGATTGTTGTTTTTCATCTTCTTAAAAATTTAAAAAACTGGTGAGAAAATATATGTGTTTGAGAGGTAGACATGGCGATTAAAAAATCCTTACAGGTAGTTCAGTTATTTCTCCAGTTGCGCTTGTCTGAAAAGCTTCTGCCCGCATATGATTGTTTTGCCTGTTGTAGCAGAAAGGTTACGGAAAATTACCTGTTTTAGTTTTCTCCGCAACCCAAAAAAATGTTAAAGGCGGATAACCGGCAAGGACAGGAAGCTAAATGGCGGGATAACGGCATCCACTATTCAGCATTTTATCCTATTTTTGGCCTGTACCCAATGAAATATGAATTAAACTCGGCCCATGAAAAATGAAATGTCGCCTGTAACGTCCGTTTACTTTGTAACATTATTGAAAGCATATTTACGTGGTACTAAAACAAGACAGGAAGTAATAGATGAATTGCGCAGCGTATCCCCGCTGCAACAGAAGGCCGGAGAAGAATCAAACACTGAAGTGAGCAGGTTGCTGTTCCAGACTGCCAGTGAAATCAATGAACATTATTACCAGGATATTGTAACTGCTATTTCCCATGCTTCCGATACCACTCCCACACGCGAAGGAGTTATCCACCAGCTGGAGGCAATGCTTACCGGTTATATCACCACGGAACAGCTGATCCAGTGGGCTACCTGGCACAACGAGCCGGATACCGACGATGGAACCGGGTTCTTTGATGATATCGCTGTAGACTATTTCTGTACACAATTATTGCCCGCTTCCGCTGATGAACTGGCAGTAGCCCATTACAAACAGGCGCTGAGGATTTTCCGGTCGGGCCAGCATAACAGCCTGAAAGACAAGGTGGCGCTGGTGTTATTGTCTGAAAAAGAAAGACAACGTTTTCTCTTTTACCTCGGTGATTACATACAGGGGCATACTTCACCGGAGCAACTGGATGTATACCTGCTTCATAAATTTGGGATGGATCATCACTCCTTTCCTTATATGTCGTCTCTTTCCGCTATTATGCACGATCCGGGGAAATTACCGGCGCTCCTGCACCTCGCCGCAATGGACGAATAAATACATCACATAAATTCAACATACTAGCTAACCATCAGGCTGCAGCCTCTCAAAGCAGAATTATCGAGCCGGCCCAGTACTTCAAACCGGCCATCGGCATGCATACGGCCAATATCTTCAGTGGCAATGAACGCACAGGAGTATATATTGGCCAGGTCAATTACATTCATAACACCCGCGCCTTTGCCGGCAGTGAGCTGGAAAGGATCATTCTCATCGCGTAGCAATACCTTCATCCAGGGCGGCGTTTCAAACAAACCATCACATTTGGAATAAGCCTGCGATAACAGCTCCGTCATCCCATATTCCGCATGGATACAGGCTGCTCCCAGTCTTTCTTTCAGGAAAGCATGTACTTCCTCACGGGTCCACTCTTCCCTTCTCCCCTTCATTCCACCCGTTTCCATCACGATGGTATTTTTCAGGGAAAGGGTGTACTGTTCTGCAAAATCAAGTAATCCGAAAGTAACGCCTATCAGCAATACCTTTTGTCCGCGTGCTTCCAGCTCCTGCAACTGATGGAACAACTTATCATGTTCGTACAGGTAAAAGCCGCTTTCCGGATGCCCGCTGCGGATAGTCATTTCCTGTACCATGCGCACCAGCGAGGAATGTTGCCGCTCCAGGTAAGAAGGTAACAGCCCCACTACTACGTAATCGCTCACCGGGCCGTAAAACTGCTCAAAGGCCGTCATGAAGCTCTGGGTATAGATGGCGGAATGTTTAACCAGGTGCCGGCTGTTCACCGTTTGGGTGGTGCCGCTGCTTTCAAAGACCAGTTCCGGCTCAAACCGGCCGCATACCACGGTATGTGATTTGAAAAATTGTATGGGGAGAAAGGGAATTTCAAGAATGCTTTTCACCGAAGCAGGCGGGATGTGCAGGGCATCAGTATAGGCCCTGTACAGGTCATTTTCCCGGTACTGGTACTGAAACAGCTCCAGTGCAGCGGCTTCCAGCCCACTTTCGGTTAATGAAAATATATATTCCGGTGATACGGCGGTCATGCAAAGCTGAATTTAAAATCGCACAAAGTTAGGGAGAAGAATAAATCTATCCGCAGTAAGTAACAATTGTCACAAAAAAACGTTTTGGTATAGATGGATGGCGATAACCGAATATTTGTATATTTCCTAAATTAATGTAGGTTTGTTTTATGAAGAAAATTCTGTTTTTGTTCCTGCTGGCCGGGTTATTTTACGCCTGTAAAAAGGATAAAATAGGTACTAAGCCCACTCTCAGCTTTAAAGGATATTCGCTCGACAGCGTGGTAGCCAATACCCAGGTAATGTTTGTAACGCTTGATGTCCGGGACGGGGACGGTGATATAGAAGATACTTTACAGATAGCCCCCCTCTACGATACTAAAATACAGGATACCTTCTATATTGTAAGACGGATGCCTGAAATTGGCGCCAACAGGGGCAACAGCGTAAAAGCAGAAGTAGCTATCCGGCTCGATCCCGTAGATTTCAGAACCTACCAAAGCCTGAACGACAGCATCCACTTCCTGGTATTTATCCGCGATAATGCCGGAAATATCAGCGATACCCTCGCTACTCCAAAAATACCTTACAACATTCCCTGACAAACGTTACATTCTAAAATATCATACATTTAAGGATTCCTTTTACTAAAGGGATCCTTTTATTTTTAGCTTTACTTTTGATTTTTAGCATATGGATAAAATAGAAGAACTACAGGCAAAGATCGCCGAAGCAATGCTTGGCGGAGGAGATGTACGTATTGCTTCCCAGCATAAAAAAGGTAAGCTCACCGCCCGCGAAAGGATACAGCTGCTGATGGATGAAGGTTCTTTTGAAGAACTGGATATGCTGGTTACTAACCGCAACCGCGGTCTTACGGCCGACCAGGAGCAGTTTCTCGGCGATGGCGTGGTAACCGGCTACGGTACTATCCACGGCCGTTTGACCTATGTTTTCTCACAGGACTTCACCGTATATGGCGGTAGTTTATCCGAACCGCACGCCCGCAAGATCTGCAAGATCATGGACCTGGCTATGCAGAACGGCGCTCCCCTCATTGGTTTAAACGACAGTGGCGGCGCACGTATCCAGGAAGGTGTGGTGAGTCTTGGCGGCTATGCCGATATCTTTTACCGCAATACCAGGGCTTCCGGTGTGATCCCGCAAATCTCCGCCATCATGGGCCCCTGCGCCGGCGGCGCCGTATACTCCCCTGCTATCACCGACTTCATCATGATGGTGGAACAAACCTCCTATATGTTTGTGACCGGGCCTAACGTAGTAAAAACCGTTACCCATGAAGAAGTAACTTCAGAAGAACTGGGTGGCGCCCAAACGCATGCTGCCAAAAGCGGCGTAACCCATTTCGCCTGCGCCAATGAAATAGAATGCATCCAGTATATTAAACAGCTCCTGAGCTATGTGCCGCAGAACTGCGAAGAAACAGCGCCGGTATACCCGTACGAGCCTGGCAATGAATTAAGGGAAGCCCTCAACACGCTGATCCCGGAACATCCGAACCAGCCGTACGACATGAAAGAGGCTATCGCACAGATTACGGATGCCGACAGCTTCTTTGAGGTACATAAAAATTTTGCGGAAAATATGATCGTGGGCTTTGCCCGCATCGCCGGCAGAAGCATCGGTATAGTAGCCAATCAGCCGGCCCACCTCGCCGGTGTACTGGACATTCACGCCTCCGTAAAAGGCGCCCGGTTCACCCGCTTCTGCGATGCGTTTAACATCCCGCTGCTGGTACTGGTAGATGTTCCCGGTTTCCTGCCCGGCACCGACCAGGAATGGAACGGCATCATCACCAACGGCGCCAAACTGCTGTATGCACTCAGCGAGGCCACCGTACCCAAACTTACCGTTACCACCCGCAAAGCCTACGGCGGCGCTTACTGCGTGATGAACTCCAAACATATCGGCGCTGATCTCAACTTCGCTTTTCCACAGGCCGAAATTGCCGTAATGGGCGCTAAAGGCGCTGTGGAAATCATCTTCAAAAGAGAAATCGATGCCGCCGCCGATCCGGAAGCACGCATGAACGAACTCGTGGCCGACTATACGGAAAGGTTCGCAAACCCTTACCTGGCAGCAGAAAAAGGATACATCGATGAAGTGATCAAACCGGAAATGACCCGTATCAAACTGATCAAGGCTTTCAAAATGCTTGAAAATAAAGTGGTAAATATGCCACGAAAAAAACATGGCAATATACCTTTGTAGCAACTGGCTTCCCGCTTTTTAGTGCTAAAAAGCGGGAGGCTAAAAGCTAAACATATGCTCCGCAGCCTTTTCAATCTTATTCTCTTCACTTCCGTTTATATTTCCGGGTGCGCCATCGGGATGATCTGGCAAACCAACCAGTTGCTGGCCCTCGATTACCCGCATAATACCTTTTATCTTTTCGTTTTCTTTTCTACTATCTGCAGCTACAATTTTCACTGGTACCTTACACCTGGTAGCTACTCCGCTTCAGAAAGAATACTTTGGGGTAACCGTCACCGTGCCCTTATGCTCATTTTATGCGGCATTGGCCTGGCGGGCTCTTTATGGTTTTTCTGGCAACTGCGCGAACACTGGCTGGTGCTAAGCGGCAGTGCAGTACTCACCTTTTTGTACTCTGCACCCAAAGTGCCGCACAAAGCATTCCGGTGGCTTAGTAAAATAGCCATCGGCAAAACCTTGTTCCTCACCTTCGTATGGACGTATGTAACCACGGTACTTCCCGCGCTGATAGCCAACAACGTGGTTACACAGCCACTGGTATATCTTACTATACACCGCTTTGGACTCATCTATGCGATCTGTATCTTATTTGATTACCGCGACCTGGAATCTGATAAGAAAGAAGGCATCCGCAGCCTCATCACCGCCCTGGATGAGAAAAACCTGATGCGGCTCTACTATTCATCCCTCGTGATAGCCGCCATAAGCGCCGGTTTGATGTGGTCCTATACAACGCTGCCTGCTGTTGTTACCCTGATGATACCCGTTATCGCCACCGCACTCATCACCCGTAAAGCGCAACGCACCGATTCCGATTACCTGTTCTACTTCGTACTGGATGGCTTCATGGCCTTGTCGGCCGTGTTATATCTCATGATCGTTTAAACCGGGGCAGCACAATCCCGCGTTTTCCTTACATTTGTCGCGTCACAATCTGCAAATATTATGTCTAAAAAACAGAAATCAATATTCAACAAGGAATCCCTGACATTCCTGGAAACCTACCTGAATAACCCGTCTCCTACCGGTTTTGAGAAAGAAGGACAAAAGCTCTGGCTGAAATACCTGACGCCTTACATCGATGAATATTTTGTAGATTCTTACGGATCTGCGGTTGGTGTTATCAATCCTAAAGCGGAATTTAAAGTGGTGATAGAAGCCCATGCAGATGAAATCTCCTGGTTCGTAAACTACATCTCCCCGGAAGGTTTAATCTATGTAATCCGCAATGGCGGCTCTGATCAGCAAATTGCTCCTTCCAAGCGCGTGAATATCCATACCGAGAAAGGTACCGTAAAAGCTGTTTTTGGCTGGCCGGCTATCCACACCCGTATCCGTAGCGGCGATGGTAAAGAACCACAGCCAAAGGTGGAAAACATTTTCCTCGATTGCGGCGCACGCTCCCGTAAAGAAGTAGAGGACCTCGGTATACACGTAGGTTGCGTATGTACATTTGAAGATGGCTTCGAGGAACTGAACTACGATTACTACATCTGCCGGGCTATCGACAACCGTATCGGTGGTTTTATGATTGCAGAAGTAGCCCGCTTGCTGAAAGAAAAGAAGCAGCAGTTACCTTTTGGTCTTTATATCGTAAATGCGGTGCAGGAAGAAGTGGGCTTACGCGGCGCAGAAATGATCGCCAAGCGCATTAAGCCGGATGTAGCCATCATCACCGATGTAACCCACGACACTACCACCCCGATGATCAACAAAAATATTGAGGGAGAAATAAAATGTGGCGGTGGTCCGAGCATCACTTACGGTCCGGCGGTACATAACATTCTCCGTGATCTCATCATCAAAACGGCCAAAAAGAACGACATTCCTCACCAGCTGCATGCAGTAAGCCGCAGTACCGGCACTGATACCGATGCTTTTGCCTACAGCAACGACGGTACGCCTTCCGCCCTGATCAGCTTACCATTGCGCTATATGCACACTACTGTGGAAATGGTGAAGAAAGATGATATTGAAAATACAATTCAGCTGATTTACCAGACATTACTGAATATTACGCCCAAAACGAATTTTCAGTACCTGTAAGATATAAAGAGAAGATCAACGTAATGCCCCCAAAAAGCCAGGCGCTTTTTGGGGGCATTTTTGTTTATACAAGGGCTATATCCTCTGGTAGCGTCCGGCATGCCCCATCATAGGATAAGCCGTATATAAGCCGTATATAACCCGTAGATAACCCGTATCTATATAGATACAGCTTATCTCTGTCTTTGCCGGAAATATAATATGAATATACCCGGGAATATTCCAGGGTAACGCCCGGCTCAGCGTAGCGACGCGCTGCCGCCAGTATTGGTTTTTACCCCCAAAGCAAAGCGGCCAGGATCCGGTGATATACCGGATCCTGGCCGCTTAAACTAATTTTATGCTTGTGTGTACTTAGTTTTTAAAGAAGTCTGCCGCCCTGTTCACCTTCTCTACCCATGCGCCGGAACTGGCCTGCATCACATATTCACTCAGTCCTACCCTGCTGGCGCCCGGCGCCCAGTCGTAGGTATACCCCAGCCGCGTCCACGGATAATGCATATCTGTAGCTGACGTCAGCGGGCGGTAATAAGCAAAAATAATGTAGTTGTTAAACCAGGTGGAAAACTCCGGCGATACACCGCTGATGGGTACGGCACCGGTGGTTTTGGTGGTAATGGCGGGGTTGCCGGCAGGGCGGTACAACCTCGAAGCGCTTACCCACATGGTAGCGATATGGGTATTCGTTTTTGCATTAACGGGTGGCAGGCCCAGTAACTGGCAGATACGTTGAATGGTATCTGAAGTGGCTGTAAAGGAAGGTCCGATCCGGTTCTTCATCTGTTTGGGGATGAACAGCCAGGATTCGCCCCATACTGTGTTGATGGAATCTCCGGCCGGGTAACTTCCGGGGAAACGCATAAAGGTAGCCATCAATACATACTGCTGGCCATTGATGGTTTTCCATTGGAGGTCCGGGTTGTCTGGAGTGATGGGCCACAGTGCATCGGTAATTTCGTTGCTGTCTGCAATCATGGCGTCGTCTACAGCCTGATTGTAGAGTTGATCCAGGGTGTACACCGGCGGCGGAGGCAGGATTGGGTCATCATCATTTTTACTGCAACTGGAAAATGCCATCGCGGCAAATAGAACGAGCACGGACAGCTTGCTGCCGTTGGGGAAATGTTTCATAGAAGTGGTTTTCTGGATGTTGGTTATTTAAATTGAGTCCCGCAATTAAGTGTATTTCAACAGAATAATCAAATTTCCCTCATTTTCACTCCTACTAATTGGTAATTTGTATTTCGTAATAATTTGCTACGTTTGCTATTCAAACAAAATCAGATCTATGATCCGTCATGACTGGACGTTAGAAGAAATTAAAGCTATTTACAACACGCCCTTACTGGAACTGGTGTACCGTGCTGCCTCTATTCACCGTGAATACCAGGATACAGCAGAGGTGCAGGTTTGCACCCTCTTGTCCATCAAAACAGGCGGATGCCCTGAAGATTGCGCTTACTGCCCACAGGCTGCCAGATATAATACTGACATCAATGTGCATGGCCTCCTGAAAAAAGAGGACGTGATGAGTTATGCCCAAAAAGCAAAAGAGGCGGGATCTACCCGTTTCTGCATGGGCGCCGCCTGGCGTGAAGTGCGCGACAACCGCGATTTCGACCGTGTACTGGATATGGTAAAAGGTGTAAATGAACTTGGCATGGAAGTATGCTGCACATTGGGCATGCTGAATGAAGACCAGGCAAAGAAATTAGCCGATGCCGGCCTGTTTGCCTACAATCATAACCTGGATACTTCCCGCGACCACTACGAAGAAATTATCACTACCCGTACTTACGATGATCGTTTGCAAACGCTGGACAATGTGAGAAAAGCAGGTGTAAGCGTATGCTGCGGCGGTATTATAGGTTTGGGAGAATCGCATGAAGACCGTATCGCCATGCTGTGGACACTCAGCAGCTTACCGTCCCATCCGGATTCTGTTCCCATCAATGCGCTCACCCGTGTAAAAGGTACGCCGCTGGAACATCTGCCAAAAGTTGAGTTCTGGGATATGGTGCGCATGATTGCCACCACGCGCATCCTGATGCCAAAAGCAATGGTACGTTTGAGTGCCGGCCGTGCGGAAATGAGTATGTCCGACCAGGCATTATGCTTTATGGCAGGCGCCAACTCTATTTTCACAGGAGAGAAATTATTAACAACAGGCAATCCTTCCTTTGAAGAAGACCACATGATGTTTGAGCTGCTGGGACTGAAGCCCAGAGAGGCTTTCAAAGCACAGGAAGCCAGCTGTTGCTAGCGGGTGGGGATCGCCTTCGGCGATTGTCTTGGAGCAGGATTAGATAGATTAATCGTGACTACCTTGATTTTATTTTCTGGGTTTTTGATAAAAAGATTAGGGGAGATATAAGCGAATTCCGCTTTTATCTCCCCTAATCTTTTTAAAATCAAAACATAATAAAATCAAGGTAGTCACGATTAATCTATCTAATCCTGCTCCAAGACAATTTCCAGCGCCGAAGGCGCTCCTACAAATCATTCATCCCGAAATACTCCACGCCCAGCTGGTACCCTTTCAACCCCAGTCCGCAGATGCAGCCAATACATTTAGGCGCTATCAGTGAAGTATGTCTGAATTCTTCCCTTGCATACACGTTGCTGATATGAATTTCCATCACCGGGGTTTTGATGCCGGCAATAGCGTCGCGGATGGCGATGGAGGTATGCGTATAGGCGCCGGCGTTGAGCAGTACGCCATCGTATGAAAATCCTACTTCATGCAGATAGTTCACAATTTCCCCTTCTATATTACTCTGGTGATAGCTAAAAGTTACTGCCGGAAACTGTTTTTGCAGGTGTTTGAAATACTGTTCGAAAGATTCGCTGCCATAGATGCCCGTTTCACGCTTGCCGAGCAGGTTCAGGTTAGGTCCGTTGATGATAGCTATTTGCATGATAATGGTTATAGAATGAAGAATGAGGGACTAAGATAATTAATCCTGTTTATTATTACTATCGCTTCCCCAGCGGTAAGTAGTTTGTTCCAGGCCGGCCAGGTCTATGATCCGGTCCACAACCGTGGCGGCCATTTCTTCGAGGTTGGCGGGAACGCTGTAAAAGGAAGGAGTGGCAGGGCAGATAATACCGCCGGCCAGGGTAACCGCTTCCATATTTTTGATGTGAATAAGATTATAGGGAGTTTCCCGTACTACGCAGATCAGCTTTCTTCTTTCTTTCAGCACTACGTCTGCCGCGCGGGTAATCAGGTCGTTGGAAATGCCGGTGGCAATGCGTCCCAGTGTGCCCATGGAGCAGGGACAGATGATCATGGTGTTAAAGCGTCCGGACCCGGAAGCAAAAGGAGCGTGGAAATCCTGTTGGGTATAAAAACGGAAAGGCAGGTGTTTATATTCTTCGTCCCTGAGCTCTGTTTCCCATACCGTTTTGGCGTTTTCTGTCATCACCACAGCTACCTGGTCCAGCTGTTCATGTGCTGCCTGCAGCTTTTGTAACAACTGACGGGCATAGATGGAACCACTTGCCCCGGTAACTGCTACTACTATACGATGTTTCATTGGCTATGCTGTTGAATTTACAAAGCTAGCCTATTTGAGTGGTTATACGCCAGCCTGTGCAACTATTTCGTCCATTGCGATGCCGCCATGACTTTCATTATAAACACATTCGCCGTTGCGGATAACCAGTACCTGGGGAGACTCATGCGGAACATCATATACTTCCGCTATTTTATTGGATACCGGCCGGTAGGTGATCAGGTCCAGATAATAAAACGTTAACCCTTCCGGTTCAGCCGACCGTTCCAACCTGGCCTTGGCCATTGAGCTGATAGAGCATCGCGTACTGTGTTTGTAAATAACTACCGGCTGATGCGCTGATGCCGCATTGATTTCAGATAGTTGTTCCTCGTTGGTTAACGTTTTCCAATTCATTTAACATGCTTTGTTATGTTCTATCGCAGGCGACTTGGCCATGCCCTTCATGGGACAGCCTAATTTCTGATGGCTTACGCAGGACGTCAAGAAAGCGGCAAAGATACAAACCATAGCGGTGTAGCCCAAAATTCTTACATAAGATTGCATACTGGCAGTTTTAAATAATTTATGACTAAAACGAAATTTCACAGGAAATATGATACGACCACTTTTTTAATCGTCTTTTGTAACGTTATTTTGCAAATATAGAAAATACATTAAAAAAAACAACAATGTAATTTTCGGCAAGCCGAAAATATCCAGCGTTATGACAAAAGTACATTTTATTGCCATAGGCGGCAGCGTAATGCATCAGTTGGCCATTGCGCTCAAAAATAAAGGTTACCAGGTAACCGGCAGTGACGATGAGATTTTCGAACCGGCACTGTCTAACCTGCAACAGGCGGGCATTTTACCAGCCAGCATGGGTTGGGACCCTGCCCGGATAACGCCGGATCTGGACGCAGTGATCCTCGGTATGCATGCCCGGGACGACAATCCCGAACTGATAAAAGCCCGGGAACTGCAGCTGAAAATTTATTCTTTCCCGGAATATATCTACCAGGAAAGTAAAAATAAAACACGGGTAGCCATCGGGGGAAGTCATGGTAAAACTACCACCACCGCGATGGTCATGCACGCTTTGCAGGTTAATCACCAGTCGTTCGACTACCTCGTAGGCGCCCGGCTGGAAGGTTTTGCCCAGTCCGTAAATATTACAGACGCCCCAGTAATTGTGTGCGAAGCCGACGAATACCCGGCCTCGGCCATTGAAAAACGGCCCAAATTCCACTTCCTGCACCCTCAAATTGCGGTGTTAACAGGCATTGCATGGGATCATATCAACGTATTTCCTACCTACGAAATATATAAAGAACAGTTTGCCATTTTTATCAGGCAGATGGAAGCCGGTCAGGTACTGATCTACAACAATACCGATGCGGAACTCGTTAGCCTGGTAACTGCTACCGGCGGTCACCTGAAACTGGTGCCCTACGGCCTGCCGGAACATACCATTACCAACGGCGTAACCCGTGTTATTTTCGGCGACCAGCAGGCCAGCCTGGAAGTTTTTGGCGATCATAACCTGCTGAATCTCCACGCCGCCAAACTGGTTTGTAATGAACTGGGCCTGTCTGATGCGGAATTCCTGGCAGCAATTGCTACCTTTAAGGGCGCCGCAAAAAGACTGGAACTGGTAGCAAAAAATGATCATTGCGTTATTTACCGTGATTTTGCACATGCGCCTTCTAAAGTGAAAGCCACTATGGAAGCCACCAAACACCAGTTTCCAGACAGGAAGCTGATAGCCGTGCTGGAATTACACACCTATAGCAGTTTAAATGCAGATTTCCTGGAACAATACCACGGCGCCCTCGATACAGCAGATACCGCCGTTGTATTTTACAGCAAACATGCACTGGAAATAAAAAGAATGCCAGACCTGGCGCCGGAACTGATTGCACAGCGGTTTGGCCGTAATGACCTCCACGTTTTCCATAACAGGGAAAAACTGGAAGCATTCCTGGCCGCACAACAATACCAGGACACCAACCTGCTGCTGATGAGCTCCGGAACGTACGATGGCCTCGATTTTAGCAAACTGAAAGCATTATTGCCGTCAGATTAGTAAATACATTAAACTAAATTATAAATTATTCATAATGCCTTCTTTGCTCCTCAAAAGGCCGCTGGCCGTAATCGATCTGGAAACTACCGGTACCAACGTGGCTTCCGATCGTATCATTGAAATTGCTATCATCAAAGTGTTTCCGGACAAAACAACCCAGTCCAAAGTGAAACGCATTAACCCCGGAATGCCGATCCCAGCAGGATCTACAGCAATTCATGGTATTAAAGACGAGGATGTAAAAGACGCACCTACCTTTAAACAGGCCGCTCATGAACTCAAACAGTTCATGGACAACTGCGACCTGGCCGGGTATAACTCCAATCGCTTCGATATTCCCCTCCTGGTAGAGGAATTCCTGCGAGCAGACATCGAGTTTGATGTATCCAAACGCAAATTCGTAGATGTACAGCGCATCTTCCACCTGATGGAAAAACGCACCCTGGGCGCCGCCTACAAGTTCTACTGCGATAAGCTGCTGGAAAACGCACACAGCGCCGAAGCAGACGCACTGGCTACGTACGAGATCCTGGAAGCCCAACTGGGCCGCTACGAACAACTACAACAGGATATCGACTCACTGGCCGATTTTACAAAAGAGGAAGATTATATCGACTTTGCCCGCCGCCTCGTGATGCAGGGCGGACAGGAAGTATTTAACTTTGGTAAGTATAAAGGCCGTCCTGTCAGAGACGTGCTAAAGGCAGAACCTCAGTACTACGACTGGATGATGAAAGCGGATTTTCCGCTCAATACCAAACAGAAACTGACTGAGATCTTCCATAATATGATGTTAAAAAAAATGTAATGTTATTCGGGAACGTCATATCTTGCGCCGGAATTGAATTATTTTCGCAGTCCAAAAATATCATCTGCTGATTGGAAAAGCTTGTCATCATTCCTACGTACAATGAAAAGGATAATATCCGTAACATCATTGACGCTGTATTTTCCTTACAGCAGAATTTTCATGTCCTCATTGTGGATGACGGGTCGCCCGACGGCACCGGCGCTATTGTGAAATCATTACAACAGCAGCATCCCAACGAATTATTCCTGGAAGAAAGGTCCGGCAAACAAGGTTTAGGTACAGCTTATATCCACGGTTTCAAATGGGCACTGGCCCGGGGCTATCAGTACATTATAGAAATGGACGCGGATTTTTCACACAATCCTAAAGATCTCCCGCGCCTGTACGACGCCTGCGCCAAAGAAGGAGCAGATGTATCCGTAGGTTCCCGTTATGTAAAAGGCGGCAAAACCGAAAACTGGCCGTGGGACCGCGCCGTATTATCTTATGGCGCCTCCATTTATGTAGGTATGATCACCTGGATGCCCGTAAAAGATCCCACCGCAGGATTTGTATGTTACCGCAATACCGTACTGGAATCCATTAACCTGGACCAGATACAGTTTGTAGGCTATGCCTTCCAGATTGAAATGAAATTTACGGCATGGAAGCTCGGCTTTAAAATAAAAGAAGTACCTATCACCTTTAAAGACCGGAAAGAAGGATACTCCAAAATGAGCAAAGGCATTGTAAAAGAAGGGATCCTCGGGGTACTCAAAATACAATGGCAAAGCCTCTTCCGCAATTATAAAAGAAGAGTACAGAATTAATTAATAAATCACATCAATTGCATAGCATTTAGGGACCTGTTCATTTAAAAAATGACCTGGTCCCTAAATACATTTTAACGGACCATGAAGAAAGCATTTCTCCAGCTACACCTTTCCGTATTTCTGGCTGGATTTACAGGGATATTAGGTAAACTGATTTCCCTCAACGAAGGATTACTGGTATGGTACCGGTTACTGATCACCTCCGTTACTTTGTATGTTTTATTCCGCTTCCAGGGTACTTTTAAAAAGCTTCCCTGGAAGGATATCCTTCCCATTGGCAGCACCGGCGTGGTAATAGCCCTCCATTGGCTTTTCTTTTACGGCAGTATCAAATATTCCAACGTATCTATCGGGGTGGTTTGCTTTTCGCTTACCAGCCTGTTCACCGCCATATTTGACCCGCTCATTAACAGGCGCCGCTTTGATGTAGCCGAAATGTTACTGAGTATGCTCACCCTGCTGGGAATCCTGCTGATCTTCCACTTTGATACACAATACCGTACCGGCATCATACTGGGCATTATTTCCGCCATGTTTGCCGCACTGTTCACCGTATTCAATAAAAGACTGATCAAACGGTTCGATACGCCCACCATCACTTTCTATGAGCTGTCAACAGGCTTTCTGGTACTGAGTCTCGCTATGCCTTTATACCTCCACTTATTCCCGGCACCTTCCCTGCTGCCCTCATCTATGGATTTACTCTACCTGTTTATACTGGCCTGGTTCTGCACCGTGTTGATGTACCTGCTGAATATGAGTGCATTAAAGAAAATATCCGCTTTTACCGTGAACCTGTGTTTCAACCTGGAACCGGTTTACAGCATCGTGATGGCGTTTATATTGTTTCATGAAAACCAGTTTCTGAATAACGCCTTCTACGCCGGGCTGGGCTGTATCATCCTTTCCGTAGGACTACAAATGCTGCGTGTGGTAAGGGGCAAAACCGCATCGTAGTCCCCCCGCTCATCCTCATTTATTTGTAACTTGAGCGCCGTAATTATTACTTTGCGCTTATGAGAAAAGTTTTATTAGGGGTGTCCCTCCTGGGCTCCTCCCTTCTTACCTATGCACAGCAACCTGCAAAAAAGCCGCTGGACCACAGTGTTTACGACAGTTGGCAAAGCATTGGCACTAAACTGATCAGTAATAACGGACAGTGGGTAGTGTATTCAGTGGTACCACAGGAAGGCGACGCCAGCCTGGTAATTTACGACCGTAAAACCGGTCAGTCAGCTACCATTGCCCGTGGCAGCAACCCGGTTATCACGGAAGATTCCCGCTACGTGATCTGTAGCATCAAACCGTTTTTTAAAGATACCCGCGAAGCAAAGATCAAAAAGAAGAAAGCGGCAGAAATGCCCAAAGATTCCCTGGCGATCATTGCATTGGGACAACCCGGTATCCTGAAATTTCCCGGGGTAAAATCTTTTAAAACACCGGAAAAAGGCAGTGGTTTACTCGCCTACCTTTTGGAAAAACCGGCAGCTGACAGCGCCAGAGGCAAAGGCAACAAAGCGCCTAAGCCGATGGATGACGACGATCGTGCAGATGACGACAAAACGCCTGCTGCCGGCGCTGAAAGCGGCACGCTGGTGATTCGTCAGCTGCTGAGCGGTACACAGGATACCATTAAGAATGTGACTGAATTTGCCTTCAGCAAACCCGGTAACCAACTCCTTATAGAAACAAAAGCAGATAAAAAAGATTCACTATCGCGCAACGGTGTACTCCTGTGGCATACCGCCAACAGGAAAGCCACTGCACTGAGCAATGGCAACAGCGATTATAAACAATTCGCCTTCGACGAAAAAGGAGAACAGGCGGCGTATTTCGGTACCCGCGATTCGGCCAAAGCATTACAGCAATTCTATAAGCTCTATTATTTCAAACCCGGGCAGGACAGCGCCTACGAAGTAGCCGATAAAAACAGCAGCGGCATTCCGGCCAACTGGAGCATCAGCCCCAACAGCCTGATTTATTTCAGCAAAGATGGTCAGCGCCTGTTTTTTGGCACCGCTCCCATACTGCCCGTGAAAGATACCACCCTCGTGGATTTCGAAGTAGCTAAAGTAGATATCTGGAATTATAAAGATGATTACCTGCAGCCCATGCAGTTAAAAAATGCAGATAAAGAACTGAAAAGAAGTTATGCCGCCGTATACTATCCGGGCAGCAAACGGGTGATCCAGTTAAGCGATAAAGACCTGGAAACGGTGATCACCACAGCGGAAGGCAACAGCCCTAACGCGCTCGGCTATACGGACAAAGGCGCGCGCATTCCCATGCAATGGGTGGGCCGCACACTGAAAACTGCTTACCTCGTGAACATACAAGATGGTACGAGAAAAAAGATCAAAGAAAAACTGGACGGTAGCTTTTTCATCTCCCCTAACGGAAAATATATCATCTGGTACGACCTGGCAAACCGGGAGTGGTTCAGTTATAACAACGCTACCGGCGCAGCGGTAAGTGTAAGCAAAGGCATTCCCACCAAAGTATATGATGAGGAAGATGACCATCCCGATGTACCGGATGCCTATGGTATTGCCGGCTGGATGACGGATGATAATTACGTGTACATCTACGACCGCTACGATATATGGCAGGTAGATCCTTCCGGAAAAGCAGCGCCGCTGAACATCACCAAAGGTATGGGCCGTACCGGCAAAATACGTTTCCGTTACCTGCGCCTGGATCCCGATAAGAAATTTTTCCTGCCCGGCGATCGCCTGACGTTAACGGCTTTCCAGGACAGCACCAAATACAATGGCTTTTATTCACTGGAACTGCCACGTAAAAGCGGTAAGGCCGCCAGCCTGCAACCCGTGGTACTTGGGCCTTATTCCTACACTGATTTGCTGAAAGCAAAAGACGCCAACGTGTTTTCGTATACCCGTAGCCGGTATGAGCTTTCCCCGGACGTTTTTACAGGAGATGATATCGCAAAAGCTGTGCAGATCAGTCATACTAATCCCCAGCAACAGGATTATAACTGGGGCACCGCATCGCTATATAAGTGGACTACCTTCAGTGGCAAACCTGCAGAAGGCATTCTTTATAAGCCTGAAAATTTTGACAGCGCCAAACAATACCCGGTTATCTTTTATTTCTACGAGAAGTTAACAGATGGATTGTACAATTACCAGGCGCCTGCGCCAACGCCATCACGACTCAATATTTCATTTTTTGTAAGTCGCGGTTACCTGGTAGTAGCACCGGATATCAGCTATGAAAATGGTTATCCCGGTAAAAGTGCGTACGATTATATTGTGAGTGCCGCAGAAGATCTGGCCAAAAAACCGTGGGTAGATGGAAAAAATATGGGGATCCAGGGTCAGAGCTGGGGCGGGTACCAGGTGGCTTATCTGATCACGCAAACCAATCTCTTTAAAGCAGCGTGGGCCGGCGCTCCTGTGGCCAACATGACCAGTGCCTATGGCGGTATCCGTTGGGAAAGCGGTATGAACAGGCAATTCCAGTATGAGCATTCACAAAGCCGTATCGGCGCTACCCTATGGGAGAAGCCTGAACTGTATATTGAAAACTCACCGTTGTTCAACCTGCCGCGTGTAAACACGCCGGTGGCTATTATGGCCAACGATGCCGATGGCGCCGTTCCCTGGTACCAGGGCATCGAAATGTTTACCGGGTTACGCCGTTTAGGCAAGCCGGTGTGGTTGCTGAATTATAACAATGAAGCGCATAACCTGGTACAACGCCAGAACCGCAAAGATATTCAACGCAGGGAGCAACAGTTTTTTGATCACTTCCTGAAAGGCGCACCGGCGCCGCAATGGCTGGAAAGCGGCGTGCCTGCCACGGAAAAAGGGATCAACTGGGGCTGGGATCCGCAACAGTAAATTAAACGTATTAACAAAAAAAACGCTGCAGGTTTCTGCGGCGTTTTTTGTTAATACAGGACCACTGATAATCCTATTAACAGCTATTAACGATGGTTGACGCATTTTTGAGCAATGCCGGAATTATATATCATAGCTGGTTGCAACGGAGCAGGGAAAACAACTGCCAGTTTCACTTTATTGCCTGAAATACTGGGCTGTAAAGAATTTGTGAATGCAGATATCATTGCTGCTGAGATGTGCCCTCTTAACCCCCAAAGCGTTGCTTTGCCCGCAGGCAGGCAGATGTTACACCGGATCCGGGAACTGATGCTGGAAAAAACCGACTTTGCTTTTGAAACCACCCTGGCCACCAGAAGCTATGTATCACTGATTGAAAAAGCAAAAGAAACCGGGTACACGGTTACCCTGCTTTTCTTCTGGCTGAATTCACCTGAAATGGCGGAAAAAAGGGTATTGAAACGGGTGGAAGAGGGGGGCCATGATATGCCGGCAGAAGTAATTAAAAGAAGATACCACCGGGGTATCAGTAACCTGATGAATTTATATATCCCCATCTGCGACAACTGGCTGATGATTGATAATACCAGTACAGCGCCATTGGAAATAAGTTCAGGTACCAACATCGCTGCGGAATCTTTCGGTATATGGGATATATTCCCGTTGCATTGCGGCAGGGAGGAACCGGAAATAGCCGGCCGGTATGAATTTAAAGTGCGCTCCGGGAAAATAATGGAGGGCCTTAATACAGCGATGTGTAACCTGGTGGAAACGAGTGCCCGCCATAACCGGGAACTGATTATCGGCGATAAAAAAGGGAGTATTCAAAGTATCCCTGCCAGGGATATCCTGTTCAGTGTCAGGTGATTCTATCTCTCCCTAAATATATTTTTCTTAATATAAATTATTTAACATATATTTACAATAACATCGCCACTTTTAGCGTATGGTGTGATCTGCAGCGATAGCGATATCCTTAACACCACATTATTGTACCTATGAACTTCCATATCCATCATCCCGCGGATGCATTACGTCCATTTGTAAAGCAATATTATTATTGGGAAGATGATACCCGTGGTATTATTCAGCTACCACAAAACCTGTTTGCCCTGGGCGATCAGTACATGGTATTCATCCTTGAAGGGAAGGCAGAAGTGAAGCCGGTGAACCACAAAGCATTCACCCTGCCTGCGGGCTCGGTACTGGGTCATATGACCTGCGCCTGCCAGTTGCAGGTACAGGGACCGGTAAAAGCAGCAGTAGTGCAGCTGAACGCCTACGGATGCTACCGACTTTTAGGCATGGACGCCGCTAATTTCACCAACTATTACCGCAACCTGCTCACGGCAGAACAACCTGTGTGGCAGGAACTGATCACTGCCCTGCAACAGGAAAAGGAGCCACAACGTGTGGAATCATTACTCGATGATGCTTGCCTGCAGGCGCTTTCACAGCAACCGGGCAATCTCCGCGAAGTAGATGACATTGCCGATTACCTGGTGATCATGCAGGGCAATGTAAGCATCGCAGAACTCACCGCCCGCTACGGACTTTCCCGCCCAACGCTGGAAAGACTCTTCAGCAAAATAGTAGGTATTCCGCCGCAGTTATATGCCCGGATGATCCGTTATAAAACAGCCCTGAGCGCGCTCCGCCAGCTGAATTTACCAGAGTGGCAAACACCGGTGGCAGCAACGCCGTGGTATAACCAGGCCATGTTTATAAAAGATTACCTGCTGTTTAATCATGAAACGCCTTCTTACTTCACTCCTTCCACAGGAACTATTGCACATATGCAGGTGGATAACCTGCAGCAGGTAGCAGTAGCCAGCTAAGAAAAAGATACTTTTTGCACAAATATGGAAAAAACCAACATTCCGGGAACAGGCCCTGCCTGCTCCCGGAAAATCCACGTGTAGTATAACCTCTACCTATACACGAAAAAGTATAATAACCGCACTTTTTGTTTAACTTACTTTTCCTAACAGGCATTACTATGCAATATTCCGCAGCCCATTGGCGTGAACAACTGAAACTGCAATCCCATGTTGAAGGCGGCGCTTTCCGCGAAACTTACCGGTCAGAGTGGGTGCTCGATATGAAAACCCTGCCTGCCGGCATGAGCGGTAACCGCAATGCTTCTACCTGCATTTATTTTTTACTGGAAGAAGGAGAGTTTTCTGCGTTCCATCGTATCGCAGCCGATGAGATCTGGCATTTTTATGATGGCAATACATTGACGATCTACGAGATAGCTCCCGGCGGAGAGTTGCTGGTACACAAGCTTGGCCGCGATATCCAAAACAACGAAAGCCTGCAGGTGATCATCACCGCGGGCAACTGGTTTGCTTCCCGTGTTGAAGTACCCGGCGGGTACGCCCTTACCGGTTGCACCGTAGCGCCGGGGTTTGATTTTGCAGATTTTGAACTGGCGGAAAAAGCGCCGCTGCAGGCGGCTTACCCGGAACATGCAGCGCTGATTGATAGTCTTACCAGGTAACGGTAACGCCTATCCGCTGCAGGCTCTTTACATTTTTACTAAATTTAGGCATGAAAAAAGTCCTCTACCCCGTTGTATTTATATTATTCGCGCTCCTGATCTTTTGGCTGGGCAAGCGTTTCGGCAGCACCAATGTGAGTCAGCAGGTAATTTCCAACAGCACTATTGTAAAGGAAATTGCAGAACTGGCCAGCCTGGATGTGCAGGGAAGCGCCAGCATTAAAAGGAGTAATATTGAAAACAGCGGCGAATGGACAGATAACCTGAAGAAAGCCTTCCTGGAAAATACGGTGTGGGTTACTATTCCGTACCAGGCCAAATACGGCGTAAATATCGACGATAAGTTGTTTAAAGTGCAAATGACTGATAAGAAGATCATTATCAGTTTGCCGGCGCCCCGTTTGCTCAGCTATGAGCTGAAAATGGACCGGATGGAAACCACCAACCGTAAGGGCTGGCTGCTGTCGCAGGACGACGAAACCTATACCGCTGTACAGAAAGAACTTTACCGGACCTCCCGTGCCCAGCTGGAAAACAATCCTACTTACATCCAGCAATCCAAAGAGAAAATAAGGAAAGTAATGGAGCAGTATTATGCTCCATTTCTGAAGGATCATACCCTGGAAATCCACTACGACGGGGAAACCAGCGCGCCGGCTTTAAAATAGCTACGCTGCTTCCTGCGCAATGTACTTTACCAGGCTTCTTTTGGCGATGGGCAGCAAGGTTTCATCTACCGGCACTACCAACGGCGTTTCCACACAATACACCGCGGGGTTGGGCAAATTGTTCCGCTCCCGGATCAGCATACTTTTAATATGGCTGATGGTATGTACCAGGTCTTTTTTATAAGCCTGGAGATATTGGGTATGAATACCCCGGTATTTTTCATCATGTCTTTCAAAAATAGTAAGCCGGTAGGTATATACCAGCGTTTGCCTGCCACGCCCGTCGCACAGCAGCAGGTAGCCTTCGGCTGTTTCCAGCGGCACCAGTCCTACGGGGAAAATACTGAGGTGTTCCGCCACGTACTCGTAGATCTCCGTTCCTTCCTTAATAGTGCTGTTTAGCTGTGGCAGGGAATAATGGATGATGGATTCCAGTTCTTCCATCAGTTCATCGTCGGCAATCAGCTGCTCGTACAATAATTCCAGCTTCTGGATGTTCACTGCCGTGAGCCTTTTTGGAAATTGCTGCTGTAAAAACTGTTTGTTGTCCCGGAAAGCAACCAAGTTGTTGTAATGAAAGATGATGTCTGACAACTGCGGGTACAGCCTGCTCTGGGTGAAGTGTTGATTAATGTCCTGTAAATAAGCCAATAGCGTGTACTTTTTCAGCTCAAAGTCTATATAACCATCGGCAAACCATGTTTCACTTAACGCTCCCATATGAATTTAATTTAATGGATCATGTACTGAATTTACGAAAAAAAAACCGTAAAAAGGAGCGTTTATAAGCGTCAGAGCAGTATTTTAAATAATATTTCTGTGCCAGTCAAATGGGGTACTACAAAGGATCTGACTATGTCAAATGGTAGTAAAAAACTAGGTAATTACAAAAATATTTTGACGCTAACTTTTTTATTAGCGTAATTTTCATAACTTCAGTATATTATTTTTCATTTTTTTAATTTCAGTTATCATGAACATTTACGTAGCCAACCTGCACTATAGGTTGAACGATGAGGATCTCCATCAGATTTTCAGCGATTTTGGAGAGGTTACCTCCGCTAAGGTTATCAAAGACCACGAAACAGGCCGCTCACGTGGTTTTGGCTTTGTGGAAATGCCTAATCAAGAAGAAGGAGCAAAGGCTATGGATAGTTTGAACGGCAGCGAAATCGAAGGTAAGCAATTGATGGTAAACGAAGCAAGACCTAAACAACCGAATAATAATTTCAAAGGTGGCGGTGGTAATAACCGTGGCGGCGGAGGATATGGTTCCCGCGACCGTCGTTATTAATAATCCCCTTTATTCGGCACTAAGGAACTAAAAGAGACGCTCTTCCGAGTGTCTCTTTTTTTGTTGTCTTTAAAAAACAAAAAATGCAGCAGAAAATGATCCCTGCTGCATTCCTGCTAAATGAATAGCTATCTTTAAATTCCTCTCTTCGGATCAAAATTCTCCAGCTCCTTCGCTACTGCGCTCAGGAAAGTAGAACCCAGGGAACCATCTACAATACGATGGTCGTAAGACATGGACAGGTACATCATGTGCCTGATACCAATGGTATCGCCGTCTTCAGTTTCAATGACCACCGGGCGTTTTTTGATAGCGCCTACTGCCAGGATGGCCACCTGTGGCTGATTGATGATAGGCGTACCCATCAGGCTGCCAAAGGTACCTACGTTGGTAAGGGTGAAAGTACCGCTCTGGGTATCTTCCGGCTTCAGCTTATTCTGGCGGGCGGAATTAGCCATGTAGTTTACCTGTTTGGTTAACCCGGTGAGGTTGAGCATATCAGCGCTTTTAATCACCGGAACAATCAGGTTACCACTGGGCAACGCCGTAGCCATGCCTATGTTAATGTCTTTCTTGATAATGATCTTATCACCGTCGAGTGAGCAGTTGATCAGCGGGAAACGCTTGATACACTTTACGATGGCTTCTATAAACAGTGGTGTGAAAGTCAGTTTTTCGCCTTCGCGTTTTTCGAAGTCGCCTTTTACCCGGTCGCGCCACTTCACCATGTTGGTAACATCTGCTTCGGCGAAGCTGGTCACATGCGGACTGGTTTGTTTGCTCATTACCATGTGGTTGGCAATCAGTTTGCGCATGCGATCCATTTCAATGATTTCCACATTACCGCTGTAGGTAGGGGAAGCCACGGTAGTAGTCACCACCGGCTGACGGGTAGTGGCCGCAGCGGTGGAGGTGGCCGGTTCAGGCGTTACATCCGGGATTACCTTTCCTTCGCGGCGATCGGCTACGTATTGGAGGATATCTCTTTTGGTTACGCGGCCATCGTTGCCGGAACCGGGGATCTTTTCCAGGTCGGAAAAGCTGATGCCTTCCTGTTGTGCGATAGTGAGTACCAGCGGGGAGTAGAATTTGGCTCCGCCACCGGAAACAGGCGCTTCGGCAGCGGGTGTATACGCCGGCGCGGTAGTGAATTTTGGTTCAGTGGCTGCAGGGGCTGCAGGCGTAACAGGGGCGGAAACCGCCGCTGCATCGGCATTGGTATTAATGCGGGCAATGACCGTACCTACCGGTACTACATCATTTTCATTAAAGAGCAGTTCAGTGATTTCGCCCTCCGCAGTGGAAGGAACTTCGCTGTCCACTTTGTCGGTGGCAATTTCAAGTACGGTTTCATCTACTTTTACGTGATCGCCCGCCTTTTTATGCCAACGCAAAATGGTGGCTTCCATGATGCTCTCCCCCATTTTTGGCATTACCAATTCTACAATGGCCATAAGATTGATTTTTGCTTTAGTGCGCAACAAAAATAAGGGAATTGTACCAATTCAAAATACGTGAATATCCCTATTCCAGAATGAGTTTGCGCAACTCATTCATGGCATAAACAGCTGTCATTTGCGTATTCCGTTCCCGGTCGTAACGCAGCTGGTATTTTACGGTAACCGTTCTCTTTGCATTTCCCACTGCTATCCAAACGGTGCCTACCGGTTTTTCCGGCGTGCCGCCATCGGGTCCCATGATCCCGGATACAGCAATGGCGTAGTCGGTTTGCAGCAGTGCCAGTGCGCCGGTCAGCATTTCCTGCACGGTGGCTTCACTCACGGCGCCATGCGCCTGCAGGGTTTCGGGTTTCACGCCTAACATCTTCACTTTCATTTCATTGGCATACGTTACCGCACTGCCTTTGAAATAAGCGGAACTTCCCGGAACGGCCGTAATCCAGCTGGCAATCAGTCCGCCGGTACAGCTTTCCGCGGTACCCATCGTTTTACCTTTCTCCTTTAACAGGTTACCCAATACTTCTCCTATTGAAATATCCTGGTCGGTTACGGTGATATCCGCCAGCAGGTCTTTCAGCTGGTGAAACAGGATACTCACCTCTGCGGCCACTGATAATTTATCTTTACCAAAGCCGGTTAACCGGAGTTTCAGGAGGCTGTAACTGGGCAGGTAAGCCAGTTTGATGTGGGCGGGTAATTTTGCTTCAAAAGCAACGAGCCGTTCGGCGATAAAGGATTCGCCCATACCGGAGGTAACCAGTGTTTGATGTATTACCGCCGGGGTTTTGAAATCCTTTGCCAGCCGGGGTAGCACATAATCCTCCATGATTCCCTTCATTTCATGCGGCACTCCGGGCATGGATACGTAGATCTTGCCTTCTTTCTCAAACCACATTCCCGGCGCGGTACCTCTTTTATTTTCAATGACTGTTGCCGTTTCGGGCACCAGGCTCTGATCCAGGTTCCTTTGCAGGATGGGCAGGCCCCTGCTTTCAAAAATATGCAATACGTTTTCCAGCGTTTCCTGGTGCTGTACCAGCCTGGTATTGAAGTATTCGCACAAGGTAGGCTTCGTGATATCATCGGCTGTTGGCCCGAGGCCGCCGGTGATCAGCACAATATCCGACACTGCCGATTCTTTTGCCAGGGCATCCAGGATATCATCCCGGATATCGCCAATGGCTACACGCCGGTGTACCCAGATCCCCATTGCATTCAGCTGCTGTGCCATCCAGGCAGAATTGGTATCAATCGTTTGTCCTATCAGCAGTTCATCTCCGATGGTGATAATGCTGGTGGTGATTTTATCCATAGTGCGTTGTTTAAACTGCTATCCAAAAAACGGTGCCAGTATTTTCCCCAGATCTTCCGGCAGGCCGGCTTTCTGTTTCGTTTTCACGTCAATGAATACCAGTGTGGTCACCCCAACATTCAGCAATTCATTCTTTTCGTTATACAACTCACTGTGAAACTGTATCTTAGAGCCCTTCGGCATCTCTTTCAGTATAGTCTTCACCGTTATCAGGTCGTCGTAATAGGCAGGCCGCAGGTATTTTACATTCAATTCGGCTACCGGCATAATCACGCCCTGTTCTTCCAGCTCTCTGTAGCTGAACCCCAGTTCGCGTATGGCTTCTGCCCTGCCTACTTCATAATACAGGCCGTAGTTGCCGTAATACAGATATCCCATCTGGTCTGTTTCCCCATAACGTACCCTGATTGTTGTTGTGCTGATAAACATGGTTCCCCGCTATTTTTATCCTAAACGTTTACTTGAATATTTTATTTGCCCAATGCGCCATCCAGTGAAAACCTGCCCGGTCCTGTAAAAAGCAGCGTTACAAATGCTGCCAGGAAGAGAATGGGCATTTCTTTTTCTGATACCGGGTCATGTCCGTGAATCATGAAAATGATCACGCCCATACAAATCACCAATGGCACAGAAGCCAGTCTGGTTAACAGTCCCATGATCAGCAACACCGCGCAGAACACTTCTGCAAAAACCACCATTCCCAAAGAAATTTTATGTCCTACTCCCAATGGATCAGGAAAAGAATTCATTTTGGCAGTAAAATTGATCAGCTTGGGCCAGCCATGCAGGAGGATCAGACCACCGGATACCAGTCGGAGCACGAGCATGGAAAAACTTACAGCGCCATTCGAGTAGCCGGCAGAGAACAGTTTTCTCATAGTAGGTAAGGTTTTTGTACTTAAAAATTATTTTCCGCAAGATAAATGAATAGCCTTTGCCTTGCTACCGGAGTTATCCACATTGTTAGAAACACAATCGGAAAGGAAAAGATATAACTTTTATATTTGCTGATATCACCTGGTTCGTTTCTCATCATGAATGTCGGAGGCACACAGGCACCAAAGAAACGGACTACCAGGGTCAGGCCACGGCAGAGTACTTCCCCGGCTGGAAAATATTTCCTCCCGGGATTCGTTTTAAACGCATATTCAAGAAATAACAGCTATAGCATGCAATTTATAAGAAGAGTTTTTGTTCCCGGACATCTGTATATATCACTCCTGGCCTTTACGGGTACAGGTTTGATAGCACTGCCTGCCGCACAGGCACAGCAAACACGCATTTACACAGATCCGGAAAAAGTATTCAAGGACGCTCAGCAATATTTCCAGCAGGAAAAATATGCCGTGTCCATGCAGCTTTTCAAGCAAACCCTTGATAACATCGACTATTTCCACGAAACCAACCGCGATCTTGTTAAAACAGATGCGTATTACTACTATACCATCTGTGCACTGAAACTGCAACAGGACAATGCGGAAAAACAGGCGCTGGAATTTCTGAAACTGGCCAATAACAATGCCCGTGAAGAACTGGTGAGCTATCAGCTGGCAAAATATTATTTCCGCCAGAATAAACTCAAAGAGGCCATTCCCCTCTATGAGAAAGCCAATATCGAAAACCTCTCCAATGCAGAAATTGCGGAAGCGAAGTTTGAACTGGCCTATTGCTATTTCAATTTAAAAGATTTTAAAAAGGCACAGCCCCTGTTTGCCTCCATCAAAGAAGTACCCGGCAAATACAGCATCCCGGCCAACTATTACTATGGCTTCATCAGCTACTACAATCACCAGTATGCAGAAGCCCTCAATAGTTTCCAGAAAGTAGTGAACGAACCCAAATACAGCAATGTGGTTCCTTATTACATCGCTGAAATTTATTACTTCCAGGGAAAAACGGATCAGCTGATTGCCTACACAGAGCCACTGCTGAGGCAAGGCGGACAATACTACGAAGCAGAACTGAAACAGTTGCTCGGTAAAGCCTACTTTGAAAAAAAGAACTATCCCAAAGCACTGCCCTACCTGCAGGACTTCCAGGATAATGCTGATGAAGTAAGAAACGAAGACATCTACCAGTTATCATACGCTTATTACCAGACAAATAACCTGTCGAAAGCCATTGCCGGATTTAAACAACTGAGTAGCTCCAAAGATTCACTGGGACAAAATTCCATGTACCTGCTGGGCGACTGCTACCTCCGCACCGGTCAGAAAGCCAATGCGCGCAACGCTTTTGCCTTTTGCGCCAACAACAGCTCCAACGCACAGCAACAGGAAATTTCCCGGTTCAACTACGGCAAACTGTCGTATGAACTGGGCTACCCCGATGCCGCGCTCGGCGAGCTTACACAATTTGTAAAAACATATCCGCAATCTGCTTATAACAAAGAAGCCAGGGAAATACTCGTTAATCTTTTCATGAACAGCAATAACTATAAAGATGGTTTAGCGACAATTGAATCGATTCCCGACAAAAACCCTACGGTGCTGAAAGCCTACCAGAAAGTAGCCTACGGCCGCGCCACCCAGCTGATCAATGATCAGCAGCTGGCAGAAGCCGACCGCCTGCTGGATGTTGCCATCAGCAACCCATACGATCCGCAGATCAAACAACTGGCGCACTTCTGGAAAGCAGAAATTGCGCTGCGCCAGAATAAAACAGACCAGGCAGTTACTAACCTGAACGCCTATCTGAATAATACAGCCCCGGTATCCGGCGAAGCGAATGCACAAACCGCCAGCTACAACCTGGGATACAGCCTCCTGAAACAGGACAAATTCACCGAAGCACTGCCTTACTTTGAATCTGCCCAGCGCACCAGCGGCCCCAATGCAGAACGTATTGCCACCGACGCCGCCCTCCGCAGCGCCGATTGCTATTATATGCTCCGCCAGTTCCCGAAAGCATTATCGCTGTATGACCGTATCATCAGCAACAACGCTCCCGGCGCCGATTACGCCACTTATCAGAAAGCCGTGATCCTCGGTTTACAGGGCAAGCAAAGTGAAAAACTGGCACTGCTCAAACAACTGGGTAACAAGTTTCCATCGTCCGGCTTTAATAACGAAACAGATATTGAGATAGCCAATACCTATCTCTCGGAAGAAAAATATACAGAAGCCATCCCCTTCCTGGAAAATGTATTACAGAAGCAACCCAACGGACCGAATGCACCACGCGCACTCCTGAAACTGGGCCTGAGCTACTATAACAAAGACAACGACAGCAAAGCGCTGGCCTATTACCGCCAGGTAGTGGAGAAATTCCCGAACTCACCGGAATCCAATGAAGCATTGCAAAGTATGAAGTCGATTTATGTAAGTCAGGGTAAAACCGACGACTACCTCGCCTTCCTGAAAGCCAGCGGCAGAACCGTTACCACTTCTGCTGAAGACTCCCTCACTTATGCTGCTGCCGAGTCCCGGTTCACCAGCAACGATTGCGCAGGCGCCACCAGCGGCTTCAATAACTATATCCAGAAATATCCGAACGGCCAGTTTATCCTGCCGGCTTATTTCTACAAAGCAGAATGTGCTTATAACAGTAAAGACTATACGAGCGCATTGCCTGCCTACGAATTTGTGTTATCCCGCAACAACAGTTTGTATGCAGAAAGATCTGCACTACAGGCGGCTAACATCAACTTTTACCAGGTAAAAAATTACGATAAGGCAAGAGGCTACTACCTGCAACTGCAGGATCTCGCTACCAGCAAGGAAAACAGTCTTACCGCCACCAGGGGATTACTCCGCAGCAACTACCAGCTGAAACGCTGGGACGAAGTAACCAACTACTCGGAAATGTTACTGGCTGCTGCCAATATCAGTACAGATGATCAGATCATCGCGCATTTCTATCGTGGTAAAGCGTTGCAGCAGGCAAAAGATTATGCCGGCGCCCTGTCTGAATTCAAAACAGTGGCCAACATGACCAAATCTGAAACAGGCGCTGAAGCCCGCTACAACATTGCGGATTGCTACCTGCAACAAAATGAACTGGACGCTGCCGAAAAAGCCGGTTTTGATGTGATTAAAAATACGCCGTCCTACGAATACTGGGTGGCTAAATCATATATCCTGCTGGGAGATGTATACGCCCGCCAACAGGATTATTTCAATGCAAAAGCTACTTACCAGAGTATCGTTACCAACAGCTCTATTCCTGAGCTGAAACAGGAAGCGAAAGATAAACTGGCAAAAGCGGAAGCAGAAGAAAAAGCGGCTGGCAAAAAACCGAAGAAATAATCACCCGGATTCCGGAACCTGACATTTAAGCGCAACAAAGCATGAACATTCAAGCAATATATAACAAACGAACTTTTATTATATCAGCACTGGGCCTGACAGGAATGCTGTTTGCACAAACGGCCACCGCGCAGGAGGTATTGAAACAGGAAACGATTGATATCATTTCCACCAACCAACCCAAACTGCGCGATGCCTACAAACTCAATCTCACGGCTTCTTTGCCGGGGATCGATACCACCCGGCCATCCATGAAGTACGAGATACCGGCGCTGAACCTGAACTTTATGTACCAGGCCATGCCACTGAAACCACTGGCGTTGGGCAAAGATTCATTGTCGTACCTGCAGAACAACTTCGTGAAACTGGGATATGGTAATTATAAGACGCCATACGTACAGGCGGGCTTCGGCAGCGGCAGGCAAGATATGTACAACTACGGCCTGTATGTAAACTATACCGGCTCCAAAGGCAAGGAAATTCCAGACCAGGACTATAGTAACCTGAATGTATTGGCAGCAGGTACCTACCTGTTGCCAAAATTCCGGTTCGACGGAAGCATCGGCTACGACCGCAACACCGTTCACTACTATGGTTATGGTCATGATACGGCCAGCTATAAGAAGAAGGATATCGAGCAAACGTTTAACCAACTCACGGCTTCCGTGGGTATGCAAAACAGGCCGCAAAACGACTGGGCATTTACCTTCCAGCCAAAAGTGAAGTTTATTCTTTTCAACGACTCCTACAAGCGTACCGAAAATACCTTCCAGCTGAATGTGCCGGTACGCAAGCAGGTGTTTGAAGATATCTACATAAAAGTAGAAGGTGTGTTTGATCTTTCTACCTATAAAGAAGATAATAACCGCGCCATCAACAACAACATCGCTTCTATCCATCCTGCGGTAGATATCATGAAACCTGGATTTGTGCTGCATGCCGGTGTAAATCCGACCTGGAGCAACGGCGAATTTTACCTGCTGCCCGACATCGTGAATGAGTCGCACCTGATCCGTAAAAAACTGATCCTGAGCAGTGGATGGATCTCTTATTTTGAAAAGAATTCCTACCGTAACCTTGCCAATAAAAATCCTTTCCTCGCCGGCTTACCGGGAGAAATGATGAATACCCGTGTAGAAGAAAAATATACCGGTATCAAAGGTACGCTGGGCAGCCATTTCAACTACAACACCAAATTCGCTTCCGTTACCTGGTACAATATGCCGCTGTTTGTAAACGATAGCGCCGACACCAAAAAATTCACCACCCGTAACGAAGCCCAGCTACGCGCTTTCCAGCTGCATGGCGAAGTAGGATATATTGAAGAAGAAAAATTCCAGGCGCGCGTTAGCTTCGACTGGTATAACTATAACAAACAGGAAACAGAAGTGCAGCCGTGGCATCTGCCAGCCTTCCAGGGTGATTTGTTTGCACAATACACCATCGCTAAAAAATTACACCTGAATGCCGATCTCTTTGCACTGAGCGGCAGCTATTACCTGCTCCCCAACAAAGACTTTGGCAAAACCAAAGGCGCGTGGGACCTGAATGCAGGCGCCTCTTATGATATCAGTAAAAATTTCGGGCTATGGGTGAATGCAAATAACCTGTTCAATACACACTACCAGCGGTATTACCTCTACCCTACTTATGGGTTCAATATTGTGGGTGGTGTGATGATTAAGTTTTAACTTTATGCGGAGATTGTCTTTCTCAGGATTAACCTGATTTTACTGATTACATTGATCTATTTTTTACATTTGAGATTAATTTAAATTTGAAAACCAAATTAATCAGTAAAATCAGGTTAATCCTGAGAAAGACAACATCCACGGCATTATTCACTAAAAATTTCTCCACTTGATACTTCAGCAATATATCCAGGAAGTGCTGTTTAAACAGCGGATTTGTGTAGTACCACAGCTGGGAACATTTTCTGTACAACATTTCCCGGCACATTATAACTCCCACGCACAAACGCTTACGGCGCCGCGTGAACAGGTGATGTTTACCCAGCAATGGCAGGACGATGGTTCCTGCGTGGAATGGATTGCCCTGAAAGAAAACCTGGTGCCTGCCGTGGCACAGCGGAAGCTGGAAAAATACCTGGAGGAACTGAAAGCGGAGCTTCAATCCGGGAAGCCGCTGGTATTGCCGGGCATCGGCCAGTTACAGGGCGACTTTACCGGCAACATTCATTTCCATGCGGAAGAACTGCCGGTAGAAAAAGAAACCCTGGATCTTACGCCGATTGAACGTACAACGGATAGCCGCACGGCGCCAGCTTTTGTGCCACCACCACCGGAAGCGCTGGAGCCTATTATGACAGAAGAAGTGGAAGATACTCTGGAAGCCGTAACGGAAGAAAGTGGTTTTAAATGGTGGTGGGCTGCTATTCCCATTGCCGCCATTGTAATTGGATTAGCCGCCTGGTGGTATTTGTCTGGTATCTCCAAAGCAGTATCCCAATCCGAAACACCTCCCGATACAGAAGTTAATGCAAAGCAGCTCGCCGCTGCTGCCGCAGATTCCATACAAAAAGCCCTGGCCGACTCCACAGCGAAAGCAGCAATTACACCCATTACTTATTATGCAGTAGTGGAAAGGTATAAAGACAGCACTATCGCGGTGAAAAAACAGAAACAGCAGCTCGCCTGGGGAAAAACGCTGGTGCTCTATAAAAGAGACAGCATGTACAGAACTGCTGTGGAACTGCATTCACTCGTAGCTGATACCACCGTGCAACGCGACAGTATCCGGAAAGTGTTTGGTAATAAAGTATTTCTTGAATTTTAGCTGTTAAGCTTTTATTTCGCCTGCTACAATTTCCAGCCCCTCTGCAAAAGTACGGGGCTTATATCCCAGTTCTTTCGCGGCCTTGTCTATTATCAGCCCTGTTTTGGCAGGACGGGCGGCAGGTTGCGCCAGTGTTTTGGCACTGATCTTTTCTACGAGTGAAGTATCCAGTTTAAAATATTCAGCCGTTTGAATGGCCATATCATAAGGAGTGAGAATTTCATTTCCGGAGATGTTGAAGAAACCGGTTGCTTTCTTATCTGCAATCAGCAAACAACCCTTCGCGAGGTCGTGGCATAAAGTAGGTGTACGCCATTGATCATCCACTACTTTCACTTTTTTACCCTGCTGCAAATTATTTTTTACCCAGGTAATCATGTTATTGCGGTGCGGGTCTGCCACTACGCCATACACCAGTACGGTGCGTACAATGGCCCACTGCAGTTTGCTGTTGATCACCAGTCGCTCTGCGGCAACTTTACTGGTACCATAATAATTGATAGGATTTACGGTAGCGTCTTCACTGTAAGGGCCCTGTAAGCCATCGAATACAAAATCGGTGGACAGGAAGATGAAGAAGGCGTTGCAACTTTCTGCTGCATGTACGAGGTAACGGGTGGCTCCTACATTGGTATCCCAACAGGCATCTTTATTTTTTTCGCAGTCATCCACCTGCGACATGGCGCCGCCATGAATAATGATATCCGGCTGATGTTTTTCTACCAGCTGCTTTACGCTGCCTGCATCGCGGAGGTTTACAGCCTCATAAGTGTATTTATCCCGCAGGGGGAAACGATTAGGGCCTCTGCCTGTGGCTATCACATCATATTTTCCATCTTGCAGAAAAAGCGGGATCAGATGTTGTCCCAATAATCCGTTACTACCAGTTATAAGTACCTTCATAGAGCCATGTTCAATACGCTATTTCTAAAGATAAGAAAAAAAAGCTTTTAGCTGTTCACCAAAATGCGGGGCATTTCAATAACAGCTAAAAGCTAATCACTTGCAACTTTACTTGTGCATGCCCAGGTTGTACATGGTGAATGCCCAGATATCGGCGGCTTCATCAATCATTTTGGAAGTGGGCTTGCCTGCACCGTGCCCTGCCTGTGTTTCAATACGGATCAGGGTTGGATTGGGTCCGGCGTTGTCTGCCTGCAGCGTGGCTGCAAACTTAAACGAGTGCGCCGGCACCACACGGTCGTCGTGATCAGCAGTGGTGATCAGCGTAGCCGGGTAAGCGGTGCCGGGTTTCAGGTTATGCAGTGGTGAATATTTCAGCAGGTATTTAAACTGTTCTGCGTTGTCGCTGCTACCATATTCTACTGCCCAGGCCCATCCGATGGTGAATTTCTGAAAGCGCAGCATATCCATTACGCCTACAGCAGGCAGTGCCACCTTAAACAGTTCCGGGCGTTGTGTCATACAGGCGCCTACCAGCAAACCGCCGTTGGAACCGCCGCGGATCGCTATCTTGCCGGGATTGGTATATTTTGCTTTGATAAGATATTCGGCTGCGCCGATAAAATCATTGAATACGTTCTGTTTCTTTTCCATCATACCCGCCTTGTGCCAGGCTTCTCCATACTCGCTGCCACCTCTTAACGACACCACTGCGTATATGCCTCCCTGTTCCATGAAGTAGAGGTTGGAAACGCTGAAAGAAGGGGTCATGGCAATATTGAATCCGCCGTAGCCGTAAAGCAACACGGGGTTATTACCATTCAGCCGTATACCTTTCTTGTAGGAAAGGAATACGGGCACACGCTCTCCGTCGGCACTTTTAAAGAACACCTGTTTGGTTTCGTACTCTGCGGGGTTGAATTTTACTTCCGCCTTATTATATAAGGTAGAAGCACCGGTGGCCACTTCATATTTATATACAGCGGGCGGAGTAATAAAGGAAGTATAGGTATAAAAGAATTCCTTGTCTTCCTTTTTACTGCCAAATCCACTGGCAGTTCCAAGACCCGGCAGTTTCACTTCATGTTCCAGCTTACCTTTATAATCATATTGATACACCCTGGTAGAAGCGTCTTTCAGATAGGACAGGAATAATTTGCCGCCGGCGAGGCCCACACCCTGGAGGGCTTCTTTCTTTTCGGGAACAATTATTTTCCAGTTGGCTTCCGCCGGGTTGGCGGGGTCTATCAGCACAATCTTATAGTTGGGCGCGTTGTGATTGGTACGCACCAGTAGTTTGTCGCCATCGTTATCTATAACGTCCGGCTCGTTGGCGAAGCCTTTTACGAGCAGGGTAAACTCCTTTTGTGCGGGGTTCTGCAGGTCGCGGAACCACAGCTCCCGGCCGGAAGTGCCTTCCGAGGTGGAGAGGATCAGGAAGCGTTCATCTTCCGTTACGTCCACGCCGGCGTTTCGCAGCGGGTGTTCTTTATCCACATAAATCAGTTCATCCTTCTCCTGCGGATCGCCCAGGCGGTGGTAGTACACTTTCTGGAATTCATTCTTCTGGGATAGCTTGTTTTGTTCATCGGGTTTGTCGTAGCGACTGTAATAGAAGCCGTTACCTTTCCACGAGAGGCCGCTGAACTTCACCCATTCGAGTTTATCGGACAGGACCTGGCGGGTTTCCACATCCATTACAAAACCTTCCTGCCAGTCGGATCCTGCTTTGGAGAGCAGGTAGGCAAAATGTTTCCCGTCTTTGGAGAACGACATGCTGCCCAGCGCGGTGGTGCCGGCTGCCGAGAGCTTGTTGGGGTCGAGGAAAACCTCCGGGGCGCCGCCTAAAGTGGCAGAGCGGTAAAGAATGGACTGGTTCTGCAGACCATCATTTTTAAAGAAGTAATAATAATTACCATGTTTGGTGGGGGCGCCGTTTTTGGGATAATTCCACAATTCTTCCAGTCTTTTCCGGATTTCTGCGCGAAAAGGGATGTTGGAGAGATAGTTTTCTGTTACCTTATTCTGGGCGTCCACCCATGCTTTTGTTGCGGGGCTGTGATCGTCTTCCAGCCACCGGTAAGGATCTGCGATCTGGGTACCGTGATAGTTATCAATGGTATCCACTTTTTTTGTTTCGGGATAAGTAATCGTTTGCTGTTGCTGTGCCATTGCCTGCCCGGCGATTAAACTTACGCTCATAAAGACCCACCGTTTATTATTTTTATTTAACATGCGTAATATTTTTTGAAAAATTTATCTACTTTGTTTGATGGAAATTAAAAATTTAGGTTATTTCATCAGATAACAGTTAGAAAACAATTGCAAAATGTTATTTTTGTGCGCCTTTAAGATATTTTTTTAGCAATTTATATGAAAAAACTGAACAACATTGCAGTCCTTACATCGGGAGGAGATGCTCCTGGCATGAACGCCGCCGTTCGTGCCGTTGTAAGAACGGGCATTTATCATCAGCTGAATGTGTATGGCATTATGTACGGCTATAGGGGAATGTTGAAGAACGAGATCTTCCCAATGGAGTCAAAATCCGTTGCCAACATTATTCAGCGCGGAGGCACCATATTGAAGACCGCCCGGTGCAAAGAGTTCTATGAATATGAAGGGCGAAAAATGGCTTACGAAAATCTGAAAAAACACAACATTGACGGGCTGGTAGTAATTGGTGGAGACGGCTCGTTTAATGGTGCGCAAAAGTTCAGCCAGGAATTTGATATTCCGTGTATAGGCTTGCCTGGTACTATTGACAAGGACATTGCAGGAACTGATTCAACGATTGGATTTGATACTGCTGTGAATACAGCGGTGGAAGCTATCGACAAGATCAGGGACACTGCCGATGCGCATGACCGTTTGTTTGTAATTGAGGTAATGGGGCGCGATGCCGGTTACATTGCATTACACAGCGGCATTTCCACCGGTGCGGAGCACATATTGCTGCCTGAGCGCAAAACCGAAGTAAATGACATTATTGAAGAACTGCAGGCGAACGAACGCCGCAGAAAACTGGTTAACCTGATTGTAGTGGCCGAAGGCGATGAAACCGGCGGTGCTACTGAAGTTGGTCGTATCATTAAAGAAAGGTGCCCACAACTGGATACCCGGGTAAGTATCCTTGGACATATCCAGCGTGGCGGCGCTCCCACCTGCACAGATCGTATTCTGGCCAGCCGTCTGGGCTATGCAGCCGTAGATGCCCTTCTCGAAGGCATCCACAATGTAATGATCGGTGTTGTCAACGACAAGATCCATTACACTCCTCTTGATAAAGCTGTAAAAGCCAAACAGGAAATTGACCCCGAATGGTTTAAGATTGTTAAAATTCTTGCGAGTTAAAAAATTAGACTTATGAGTACAAAGGATCTTTCGAAATACTATCACAAGCAGATGGATAACGCTGCGGGTAGAGAGCACTCTTCGCACAAAACAAAAATCGTGGCCACTGTAGGCCCGGCATGCGATACCTATGAAGGCTTACTGACATTGGTGAAAGCCGGCGTTAACGTTTTCCGCCTCAACTTTTCACACGGCTCGCACGAAGATAAACTGCGGATTATTGAATATATCCGCCAGATCAATAAAACAGAACCTTACACTGTAGCCATCCTGGCCGATTTGCAGGGACCTAAACTGCGTGTAGGTGAAATCGAAAACAATGCGCTCCCGCTGAAGAAAGGTGATATCCTCACTTTCGTAAACGAAAAGCTGGTGGGCAACATGGAAAAAATTTACGTTTCCTACCCTGACCTGTACAAAGATCTTAGAGTTGGCCAGAAAATTCTGCTGGACGACGGTAAAATCGAGACAATTGTAAAAGAAATCACTGCCAGCGGCGAAATCAAAGCTGAAGTATCCCTGCCAGGTGTATTGTCTTCCAAAAAAGGCTTTAACCTCCCGGATACCAAAATCTCCCTCCCTGCGCTGACAGATAAAGATATTATCGACCTGGAATTCATCATCGACCAGGAATGCGACTGGGTAGCGCTCTCCTTTGTAAGAAGCGTAAAAGACCTGGCCGTATTACGCAAACGCCTGGAAGCACGTAATTCTAAAATGAAGGTGATCTCTAAAATTGAGAAACCTGAAGCTATCCAGAACCTGAAAGAAATTATCTGGGAAAGTGATGGCGTGATGATTGCCCGCGGTGACCTCGGTGTGGAACTGCCGGTAGAGCAGATCCCGATGATCCAGAAAGATATCATCCGCAAGTGCATCCACCGTGCAAAACCCGTTATCGTGGCTACACAGATGATGGAGAGCATGATGGACCGTACCCGTCCAAACCGTAGTGAAATCACCGACGTGGCAAACGCTGTACTGGAAGGTGCTGATGCGGTAATGCTGAGCGGCGAAACTGCTACCGGTATGTTCCCGGAACTGGTTATCCAGACCATGAATAAAATTATCCAGGAAGTGGAAAAAGAAGCGATCATTTACAACCGTAACCTGATCCCTCACCGTCACTCTCCTACCTTCCTCAGCGATGCACTGTGCTACAACGCCTGTAAAATTGCGGAAGACCTGGACGCTGATGCCCTCATTGGTATGACCCAGAGCGGTTACACCGGCTTTATGCTGAGTAGCTACCGCCCACGCAGCCCGCTCTATATCTTCACCAAAGAAAGATCACTGGTAAATCAGCTGAGCCTGAGCTGGGGCGTACGCGCTTTCTACTACGAAGAAGAAGAAAGCCTGGATGATATCGTATTTGATCAGATCAATATCCTGAAAGAAAGAGGATTCATCAAATCAGGAGATGTAGCCGTTAACACCGGCAGCACCCCTGTTAAAGAACACCTGCCAACAAACATGCTGAAGATCACAAAAGTGGACTAATAAGCTATAAGGATTTAGTAAAGCGGCGGAGAGGAAATTCCTTTCCGCCGCTTTTTTTTGTGACAGAATTTATTAAAACTTTTCTAACATTTAAAGTGTTATGTTATAAAAATTTCTTTATATGAAAAAATGGATTAAATCCGGACTGTTTGTTGTTTCTTTAGCCACAATTTTTATGTACACGCAACATGCTTCTGCTTGCACAAGGATTGTGTACAAAGGCACGGATGGATTGGTGCTAACTGCCCGATCAATGGATTGGAGTTCTGATCTTCATACAAATCTCTGGATATTACCCAGAGGTATTCAACGTACGGGAGAAGAAGGTTCCCAATCCATCAAATGGACGTCAAAATATGGAAGTGTTATATCTGCTGTTTATGATATGGCGGCGACAGATGGTATGAATGAAAAAGGGCTTGTTGCAAATCTGCTTTGGCTTGCAGAATCCCAATATCCTGAATGGGACGGCAAACGACCAAAATTGTCTATGGCCGGGTGGGTACAGTATGTATTGGATAATTTTGCAACTGTAAATGAGGCCGTGAATGCGTTGAAAAAGGAGCCTTTTATCCTCATGACAGGTGCAATGCCAGGAGAAGGGCCTAAAGCTACACTTCATTTGTCCATCTCAGACCCTACAGGAGATAATGCCATATTCGAGTACATCAATGGAAAATTAGTAATCCACCACGATACAGCCTACACGGTTATGACTAACTCCCCCATATTTGATCAACAACTTGCATTGAACGAGTATTGGAAAGCTATTGGAGGACTTACCATGTTACCTGGAACCAACCGTGCCGCGGACCGGTTTGTTCGTGCATCCTTTTACAGTAGTGTTCTGCCTAAAACCAAAGATGCACACACTGCTGTAGCCGGCATATTAAGTGTAATACGGAATTGTTCTGTACCTCTTGGCATATCGACAGCAGATCAGCCAAACATTGCTTCTACTTTATGGAGAACAGTGTCAGATCAAAAAAACCTGATTTATTACTTTGAATCATCCAAAACGCCTAATACATTTTGGGTAGATTTCAAAACAGTTGATTTTTCTTCCAGTGCTTCTGCCAGGAGGCTCAATTTAACCAATAATGAAGTGTATGCAGGAAATGCTGCCGCAGCGTTTGTGCAAAGTGAATCATATAAAATTAAAGGGAGCCCAAAAGGGTAATAGTGTTAAACCGGGTTAAGCGGTAACTGCTCCTTTTGTTTTTTTATAAGTAGCCAGGTAAATGATCAGTGCAATAGTGATCAGTGAAGTACCGGCCACGCATACACCATTCCATTGCGCAAAAGACCATACCCACAACCCGATACCGGAACCAAGTGACGTACCAATAAAGCTGGTTGTCATAAATACCGTGTTCAAACGGTTCCTTGCATCCGGTAACAACGTGTAGATGCGGGTTTGATTGGATACGTGTATGCCCTGCAAACCGAGATCAATGGCGATAATACCAATGATAATACCTATAATATTGGCTTTGAAAATATAGAAGAGAAAATAACCGAGAAACAAAAAGATGATGCCATAACCAACAGCAATGCGCGGATTCTTTTTATCTGCAATCCGTCCTACCAATGGAGCGCCCAAAGCGCCGGCAGCAGCTGCAAGGCCCATTAATCCGATCTGTTCGCTGGTATATTTAAAAGGAGCATCTGATAATAAAAACACCACCGTTGTCCAGAACATGCCAAACATGGCGAAGCAACAGGCATTAATAGCGGAAGCCTCTCTCAATACCGGCTGTTCTTTGATCAGCGTAAGCAAAGATTTCATCAGGTCGCCGTAACTTCCTTTAAAATTCGGTTTACTCGAAGGAAAGGAAACGATCATGATTACCGCCAGCAAAGCACTGATACCGGCAGCTATCCAGAACATGGCCCGCCAGCCGAAATGATGCCCTACTACGCCGCTGAGCGTACGGGATAATAAGATACCCACAAGTAAGCCACTCATAATAGTACCAATCACTTTACCACGACTTGCAGGATCAGAAAGGCCCGCCGCCAGCGGCAATATCAGCTGCGGCACTACCGAAGTAAAGCCAATCAGCAAACCCGTAATTTTCAACATGGTGATGTTTACAGACTCTGCAGCCGCCACCAGGGCTACTACCGCCGCCAGTGTCATCACTACGATCTGCCACTTGCGCTCCAGTTTGTCGCCCAGCGGCACACAAAATAACAGGCCCAGCGCATATCCAACCTGCGTAAAAAATGTGACCTGTCCTGCGTTACTTTCCGATACGCCAAATTCGTTGCTCATCAACACCAGTAAAGGCTGGCTGTAATAAATATTGGCAACGATCAGCCCTGTGCAAAGGGCCATTATCATGATATTCCATCTGCTAAGCGCCATAAAATTGTACTGTTTTCCGAGAGATGCAAAGATAGCCTTTTCGTGTTTAGCAGTTACGCTTTAGCTTTTAAGACGAGCTTTTACCGGAAAACGGTAAATTTGTCTGACTATTCACGCACAGCTAAATGCTATAAGTATGTTTACAAGCATCAATCCATTTACGCAGGAAACCATCGCTGTATATACAGCACACACACCGGAAGAAATAGAGCAAAAATTACAGCTGGGGCATAAAGCTTACCGGGAGTTATTACAGATTCCCCTGGAACAACGCCGGCAATGGATGGTGCAGGTAGCGCAATCCATGAAAGACAATGCAGATGAACATTCCGCGCTGATCACACAGGAAATGGGAAAAACGCTGAAAGAAGCACGGGCCGAAGTATTGAAATGCGCCACCTCCGCAGAATATTATGCGGAAAACATCGTGGAAATGCTGGCACACAAACCTGTTGGTTCCGACGCGTATAAAAGTTATGTATCGTACGAGCCCAAAGGAATTATCCTGGCCATTATGCCCTGGAACTTCCCCTACTGGCAGGTATTCCGCTTTGCTATTCCCAATATCCTCGCCGGTAATACCGGCATACTGAAACATGCCAGCAATGTAAGCGGCTGCGCACTGGCCATCGAAAAAATCTTCTCTGAAAGTAATTTTCCCGCCGGTACTTTCCAGTCGCTACTCATATCTTCCAAAGATATAGAACCCGTTATCGCAGATCCCCGTGTGCAGGGCGTTACCCTTACCGGCAGTACGCCCGCAGGTAAAAGTGTAGCTGCGCTTGCCGGGAAATACATTAAGAAAACGGTACTGGAGCTGGGTGGCAGCGATCCTTTTATTGTATTGAAAGATGCCGACCTCGAAGCCGCCGCTAAAACAGCGGTACAGGGCCGTATGCAAAATGCCGGTCAGTCGTGCATTGCCGCAAAACGGTGGATCGTAGAAAAAGATATTGTTCCCGCGTTTACTGCGGAAGTAAAACGGATTTTACAGGACCTCAAACAGGGAGATCCCACACAGGAAAGCACACAAATGGGCCCGATGGCCCGCCCCGACCTGGCAGAGGAGCTGGCCAAACAATTACAGGACTCTGTTAACCAGGGCGCAAAGCTTGAGTTGGGTGGCACGCATGAAGGCTGTAACTTTGCACCGACCCTGCTTACCGGGGTTACCAACAAAATGACTGCTTTCAAAGAAGAAACCTTTGGTCCGCTGGCAGTAATCATAGAAGCTGCAGATGAAGCGGATGCTATTGCACTAGCCAATGAAACTGAATTTGGACTGGGCGCAGCACTGTGGACCAGCGATCTCGACAAAGCGGCACAACTGGCCACACAGATAGAAAGCGGCAACGTATTTATTAATGCGATGGTTCGCTCCGATGCACGCCTGCCTTTCGGCGGCGTAAAGCAATCGGGCTACGGACGTGAACTATCACTGGAAGGCACACACGAATTTCTGAATGTAAAGACTGTCTATATACAACAATAAAGCACTGGAATGACCACCTCTCTGAAACGCGACCGCTATACTCCCTATATCAGTTTCTCCCGTAAAGAATGGGCAGAAAGAAGCGATGATGCCATGTTGCAACTACAGGATTATGACCTGGAAGCATTGCACGGTATGAACGAACCACTCACACAGGAAGAAATAACACAGGTATATCTTCCGCTGGCACATCTGCTCAATTTATATGTAACAGCATCGCAACAACTGCATACCGCCACCAGCAATTTTCTCAGTAGCCAGGTACATAAAGTGCCTTATATTATTGGCATCGCCGGAAGCGTGGCCGTTGGAAAAAGTACCACCGCCAGGGTGTTACAGAAATTATTACAGGCATGGCCCAATCATCCGCGGGTAGACCTGGTAACAACGGATGGTTTTCTGTATCCCAACAAAGTACTGGAAGCCAATAATATCATGAACAGAAAAGGCTTCCCGGAAAGTTATGATATCAAAAGACTGATCCACTTCCTGGCAGATGTAAAATCAGGCAAAGAAAAGGTAGCAGCGCCGCTGTATTCCCATCTCGAATACGATATCCTGCCGGGCCAGCTGCAATGGATTGAGCAACCCGATATTGTGATTGTAGAAGGCGTGAACGTACTGCAGGTTCGTCACCGTCAGCAACAAAAAGATCCCGCTGTATTCGTATCCGATTTCTTCGACTTCAGCATTTATGTAGACGCTGCAGAAAAAGATATCCGCAAGTGGTACATTGCACGCTTTGAAACCCTGCGCAGAACTGCCTTTCAGAGCCCGGAGTCTTTTTTCCACCGTTATGCACACCTTTCTGATGCTGCCACTATCGAGTTGGCCACACAAATATGGGACGATATCAATAAGCCTAACCTGGAACAAAATATTGCGCCTACCCGCTACCGCGCCAGCCTGATCCTGGAAAAAGGTCATCATCATTTCGTTCAATCCATTCAATTGAGGAAGACCTGAATGCAAGGCACAGAAATTATCCGGCAACAGCTGCAGGCACTGCTGCAGGAACCAATAGTTCACTGGGAACTGTTTAAAGCCATCCTGCAGCCGGTAACTTTTCCGGCAGGCGATCACCTGTCGGAAGCCGGTAAAACTGCCAACGCCATTTATTATATTGAAGAAGGAGTAGTGCGGGTATATACCCTCCACGACGGTAAAGACATCAGTATGGACTTTGCCTTTCCACACAACTTCACTACTTCTTATGCCTCTTTCATTACACAAAAGCCCGCTGCGGTTAGTTTACAGGCGGTTACGCCGGTAAGTGGATACGCCTGTTATTATGCTGATCTGCAACAGCTGTATCGCACCTCCCACCAGGCGGAGAAGATCGGGCGACTGATAGCCGAGCAGCAATACCTGCGGAAATACAACCGGGAACTATCCTTCCTGCAGTACTCCGCACAGGAGCGGTATACGCAGCTGTTGCAGGAACACCCGGAAGTTGTGCAGCATATTCCTGTCAAACAAATTGCTTCCTACCTTGGAATTGAGCCGGAGAGTTTAAGCCGGATCAGGAAAAAAAGAAGTACCTGAGTTGCTCCCTTCCCCATTAACTAACATTTGTTAGTTTTATTCCTCCGGAAGATGTGGATCTTTGAGTCCTAAAAAATATACAAATGGCTTTCTTTTCCGGGTTATGCAGCATTGCCCTCTTATTACTGGCGATTGGTTATATCTTCCAGATTCCGCTGTTACAGCAACTCCCTGCGGATGCCCGTATATCCGCCGCCGTTATGTTTCTCATGATAGGGGTTACGCATCTGCTCAAACCGCGCAAGCTTACTTATATGATTGAAGGAATGATCCCGTACCCTTTATTCATGGTGCTGTTTACCGGGGCGCTGGAAATACTGCTGGGTGCAGGTTTGCTGTTTCCTGCTACACAATATTATGCCGGATGGGGATTAATAATACTCCTGGTAGCCATGTTTCCCGCCAACATCCGCGTGGCAGTACTGAACTTACCGGCGCCTGGTGGATTACCTTCAAAACCCTGGTACATATGGAGCCGCTTATTATTTCAACCTGTTTATATTTTATGGATATGGTGGGCCATCAATTAATCAATAACTTTATGCCATGCTATAAAAAATTTAACCATGCGCATACATTATTTACGCAATGCCACATTGCTGATAGAATGGAATAATAAGAAAATACTGGTTGATCCCATGCTCGGCGTTAAAGACAGCCTGGACCCCGTTCCCAACGCAGCCAACAGCATCCGGAATCCCATGACCGACCTTCCGCTCGACGACGACGCTTTAAAACAATTGTTATCTTCCCTGGATGCTATACTGGTTACCCACCGGCACCGTGACCACTGGGATGTAACGGCACAGGCTATACTGCCTAAAAGTATTCCCTTGTTTTGCCAGCCGGAAGACGAAGCCGTTATCAGGGAACAGGCTTTTACGCAGGTGATTCCTGTTGTTACATCGGTTAATTGGGAAAACATAGAGATTACCCGTACAGGCGGGCAACATGGCACTGGTGAAATAGGTAAAATGATGGCGCCTGTTTCCGGCTTTGTACTGAAAGAGGGGAACACTACATTATACATCGCCGGTGATACGATCTGGTGTGAGGACGTAGTGGCTGCGCTGGATACTTTCCGCCCCGGTTACGTGGTAGTAAATGCAGGCGCTGCACAATTCCTGCAGGGAGATCCCATCACCATGACTGCAGCAGACGTTATTAAAACCATCCGGCATGCCACGCAACCGAAAGTAATAGCGGTGCATATGGGTGCTATTAATCACTGCTTCCTCAGCAGGGAAGCGCTGAGGGAAGCTGTTGCCGCTGAACAGTTGTCGGCAATTATCCCTGAACAAGGTGAATGGATTAGTCTTTCATAAAAAGGATTTCATGCGGAGCTTTTGCCCGCAAAAAAAGGGGCTGTTACCTTCCGGTGACAGCCCTTTCTGCATAATGTAAGGAGTTTTTATACCCACTCATTAACATGTTTTGCATTACCCATGCTAACTTCACGGGCCGAAATGGTAAAGGAAATTACCATTGGATTTTTGTTTTCGTAGTCAAAAGACTCTTCAAACTTTACCAGATACCCTTCTTTAAATTCGAGGGTTTTCAGTTTGGAATCAGTGTCTCTTTTGTAAAAAGTAATGGTACCATCTTTTCTTTCAAAGTTGTTTACCATCCACTCAAAGAGATCTGTTTTTCCGGTAGATTCTACGGTCAGCTTAATACGTCCGCCACGCGTAATGGCTGAAGGGCGACCGGTTGCATCTACTTCTTGTGTGAGATCGTAGGCGACATGCTGTACATTGTACTCGTTGCCGCCGGCTTCAAATTTGGCTTTGAATGACATGTTGGGTTAATTTTTAAGGTTACAATAAAGAAAAAATAATTAGTATTTATTTATGAATTATAAGTACCAAATATAGGATGAAAATTTTAATAGTCAAGAGTCCTAACAAATAATTATTATTCCAATATTTACCGGATTAATACCCTTCTTAAAGTTAGTGAGCGCGGCTGTTTAACAACATCATCTGCCTGCAGTTATCAAGGTCCCTGCTCTTACTTTCCAGCTTCGCATTCAGGTCGGCCACCTGCTCTTTCAAACCTGCAATATTTTGTTGTGCATTCTGTAATTCGCGGAGCTGTTGTTTTGTTTGTTGCAACGATAAACAGTTCTGCACAATGTTATCATACAAGCCATAATGCGTTACCGCATTTTTTGGAATAGAGTTGCGCATATCCGCCAGGGATGCGGCAATCACCTGATCCATGTAATTCGCATTCTGGTTAGGCAGGTTAATAGAATCGAGGTTATGTTTTACCTTATCCAGCTTTTGCAGGAACTCCGACTGGAACGCCTGCTCTTCCCTGAATGAAGTTAATTCTTTCCGCAGGGATGCGTTTTCCCTGGCAGGCACCTGGTAATTAAAGAATACAGCCAATACAAATAAGGCGACTGTTATGATGAAAAATAACAGGAACCAAATAAAGGAAACATTTCTTTCCTGCCTGTTTAATACTTGCATATTGCGGATCGTTTTTTTTGATGGAAATTATCTTGTTGATTTATCTGCTGAATTCCTGTTGAAACATATAGTGTTATGGCAGCTGGCTTACACGTTTATGGTAGCCGTTATATTACTGCAGTAACCATATTAGTCTGTAAAAAACCAGCGTTTGGTTTTATGCTTCCGCAGATATTCTGCATCTTCCTGTGATTCTTCTTTTACGAAAATATTGCTGTCCTGCTTGCGTCCGATATAATCCAGCCTGCTCAGGCTTTCAAACAGTTTATTCACGGCCCTTACAAAAGGAATCATTGGTTGCAGGCACTCTCTTACATCCAGGTGTTTATATTTGATATTGGCGCAGTTGATCATGAGTGTTTCCAGTTCACCCTGACGCAGCTCACACCATTCGGATAAGTAGTTCAGCAGTTCCTCTTTACCTGCGCCGGCACGCTGATCAATAGCGTTTTTCATGGTACGGGCCAGGCCCGCAATAATTTCCAGCATTTGAGCCGGTGGTTGTTGTAATGCCAGCCACCTGAATTGTGTGATCCTGGTGCCAAGGAATTGTACCATTTTTTCGGTGATATACAACACAACAAGCGCCAGGTCATTCTGCTGGTTTCTGCCATAGATCTTCTGCACAATATGCACACCGTATAATTCCATTTGTCCGAGGAACTGATCCAGTTCATGAAAGAGATCTATCAGTGCAGGATGCGCGCTAACAATGCTGCAGGGTGGAATGTAATCATCATCCATCTGGGGACGGCCGTCGGCCACGCTGATGCGGCCCAGTACCATCTGGTAGCTGCCTAACTGGCCGGAAGGCAGCTGCGACGCCGGCGCCACATAAAGGCTGTATTCCGGTGTAGCATAAGGCAGTCTTGGCGGATCTTCATCCAGCAAAGGTTCTCCACTGGGTTGCCTATTAAAGGGATTTACCTGTATTAATATGTAGTAGGTGTTTTCTGTGTGCTGCGGGTCCCAGGTGTAAGTGGCCTCCGGGAAAGTGGTGGCATACTTCAATGAATGCACGGTATGTTCAGGGATCTCAATACGGCCGCCGCCAGGGGTTACCGCACGGCACTCTGTTAGCTTGATCCTCCACTGCTGCTGGTTGTCGCTTACAAACCAGCAACGCAGCGACTCTTTATTTTCTGCTTTGGGTGGCAGCAGTCCATAATTAAGTGCATGGATACCACACGCCAATGCATCCCTGATCTGGTCCAGCAAAGCATTTTCCGTATCAATGAAATGCTGCTTTTTTATCTTCATACCATCAACCCAGTTAACGGGAAAATGCTTTAGCGGTTCTGCCATAATACTGCTTTTACGATAACATAATTCTGTTGCAAATAATCACACTGTTTTCTTTGATGCCATTCATAAACACGGCCTTATTGGGGTCCAGTGTTTTGGCGCTGCCAAACCAGCGTGGTTTCAGGTGAAAAACCCAGCCATATGGCTGCCCGGTGTGATCCACAAAATCAATCGGGGTATTGGGATAACGGTCGTTGTAGTCATTGATAAAATGATAGAACAGGTCGCCCAGGTCCATCTTGATGGGGGTACGTGCGCGGAAGTAAGTACGGCTGTTGTCAAGCGGTCCTTTTTCCATTTCCAGGCCAATGACAATCAGATCTTTCATTTCTTCCTCATTCACTTCCGGTACATCTTTATAAACAGGATACTGCCACCACTTATGCACCTTTACCGGGATGGCCATCATCTTTTCAAAAGTTTTATAAACGAAGGTGGGCAGTACAAAGGAAAACATGCTGGTGAGCATCGGATAGTAAAGAAAGGTGTCCTTATCCAGGAAGCGGTTTACCAACACAAATCCGGCGCCTCCAAATAGCCAGATGGCCAGTATAAAAGCCAGTTCAGATACCAGGGTGGTTTCGTTGGCCCAGAAGCGGGTATACATAAAGTGACAATGCACTACACCTAATCCCAGGAACCATACTTCATAAAAAAGATACTGGTTCATGAGGTTCTGGTGGGTAAACAGGAAAGGAATGGAACTGATTACAGCAAATACCAGCGTCATACACACTAAATACAGCAGTGCTTTCTTCTTATAAAGACTGAAATTTTTGATGTACCTGCTGAGCAGAGCCACTATAAAGGAGCCTATAGCCAGGGCGCCGGCCAGCATGATATAAAACTTAGCGGTGTATCTCATAGTTCTGTTGGTATGTCAAGGTTTTTCGGGTTTGGGTACTAACATTTCAGGTTTTTTCAGATGGTCGTTAATAGCAAAAATGATTCCATGTAAGCTGCTGCCCGCTGTTTTCAGAGAAAAAAATTATAACCCATAATTCCCTGCTCAGGTTGCTTATCAGACAGGATTACTTTTTTCTCCCCGGAAGAAGGCACCAGCAAGGTATTAATTTCCACATCCGCCGGAAACAGGTAGCCATAGCAGGTTTCCAGCAGCTTCCCATAGGGTTGCCAGGGCAGGTAATCGTATATCCGTTGGCGTTTTACCGGGCCAATACTCACCGTTACCACCGGCATGTCAGTATAGCACGTTGTTCCTACCATCGCATCTACCCCAAGCATACATTCGCCCAGCGGAACACTGTTCCCTGTGCTAACCATCTGCGGCTGGCGTTGCCAGCTGATTGTTACCGTTTCCTCCAGTACCTGTTCCAGGCAAAGTTTAACCAGCGTCATGTTACCTGCTATCCGGTGAACATATGGCAACAGCTTTACCAGCCTGTTCACGGCGGCATCAGGAAGCCCGGCGGGCAATTTCCAGAATTCATGAAATAACTGGTCCGTATCCTTGCCGAATACATCAAACAACAGGTGCTTTTCCCGTTGCTCCAGGTATACACGTTGCAGGAAGAACTCATTTTCCAGGGGCTGAAAAAAGCGGCGCGCCTGCTGTTGCTGCTGTTGCTGCCTTTTATACCGCACCACCATTTCGGCAACAGCGTTCTGCCTGGAAGAAGGCTCCTGCTTAAATTCATGAAACATTCCCTGCGGCAGCCGGTCGTAAATACCATCGCGCGAAAGGGAAAAACTAATAAACGGCTGATAGGGCTGGCTGTCGTCCAGCTTCACCCCTGTAATATCTGTTGCAAAAGAACGGGTAAACACATTTTGCAACTGCACTACAATTTCCTCCTCCCGCACATGATTATCGAGTAATTCCCCCACCACTACCTCGGCTCTTACGTCGTATGGTAAAGCATTGACGTGGTCAATCACTTCTTCCAGCACGGCAGCCTTCTGCGCATTATTTACCATGAGGTCATATTTAGGTTTCTCTGATTCTGCTATTAGCGGTAAACTGTTAGCATAACTATCTTTCGTCTATGATTCCGGGCTAACAACTCCAGTAACAAAAATAGCGGTTTGATTTTATTATTATGAATATTACGGCTTAAATTTTGAACCGGGAAAAAATTTTTTCTACGGTCATTTATCTTTGGCAATTTATCTAAAAAAAACACTAAAATTGTAAAAACCTGAAAAACCGATGGCCCCCCGTAAACCCGAAAATGAACGCAAGGTAAATTCATTCAGACCCTTTGGAAAAATTGCCAGTCATGTTGACCCGATGGTACTGTGGACCTTCCTGGGCCTGTTCCTCATTAGCATTGTGCTGCTGGCTTTTCAGCTCGACGGCCGGGAAGATTGCAGTAATACAGATATAAAACTCAGTCATATTCAAAATAGTAACAGTAAAGCATATGCCGTAGGAGAAGTGATCACCTTTAATGCAGAAAGCGCTGATAAAAAAATTGCAGACTACTCCTGGGAATTCGGCGACTCCAGTGCCAGGGCCACCGGCAGACAGGTATACCACTCTTTTAACAAAGCCGGCAGCTATATGATCACCCTCACTTCCGGCAAATGCACCTGGCGTAAAGAAGTACTGGTGATCATGAATACGCCTGCCGCCACCAGCAGTCAACCCGATATCTTCCCGGTTATTGATGGCCCCGCTGAAGCATTTGCAGGCAGGCCGGTTACCTTCACCAACTCTACTCCAACTGCCAAAAGCTGGACCTGGCGCCTGTTACAGGATAATGCAGAGCCTCATGGCGGTTCTTCTGTTACCTATACTTTCTCCTCTCCCGGTGAAAGGACCCTGTCACTGATCATCAACGGCGACAGCAGCCATATGGTGCTGAAACATATCACCGTATTCCCTGCAAGAGCCCCGCAGCATGAAGAGCAGCCAGAACCGGCTTTTAACCCGGTACCACTGCCTGCACCAACGCCTGAAGCACCGGTAAAGAAAGAAGAGCCACGGCCTACCATCTCCGATGATGAGTTTAAATACATGCTCACCCAGGTGACGCTGAAACAAAAAACGGCTACCGACTTCGCTCAATACCTCTGCAATAACCTCAACGCAAGAGTAGTACTCAATACCAACGACGTGGATAACTTCACGCACTTCTGCCAACGGATTTATGGAAAGAAGAAATTCAAGATCGAAAGAGTAAACCTGGCAAAAGACGAGAAAGGATGTGTAAAGGAAATTCTCATCATGTACGACCGCAAAAAAGTGCTGGGCATATTTTAAGCTAATATCATGAAAGGAAAATATTATCAATTACCCATCGACTTTTCGCAGCTGCTGCAGAAAAAAGATATGCCGGCCATTTCGCTGGAAGACTCTATCGCACAGCATATCCACCTGCTCATTACTACCGTACTGGGGGAAAATAAAGATGATCCCAATTACGGCTGCCAATGGTGGGACAGCGACTTTGACATCAAAGCTTCCAATAACGAAGTAAAAGAACAGATAGAAAATGCGGTTAAAGCATCCATTACCCGGTACGAAAAACGGATTTCGCAAATAAGGGTAGTGGCCGCTGTGAACCAGGAAGAGCTATTGCTGCCATCTACCCGTAAGATGAAAAAGAAGATCCGGGTAACCGTTTCAGGAAACGTTACCAAAAACAATCATCCGTTTCAGTACAGCAGCTTCTTTTACATCAGCCCGTTGTCGTACGATTGATTACTTGTTTATTAACCGCTCTCATGAAAGAAAAAAAAGAAAGAATAAAAGACCGCATGCTGAAAACAGCTGCACGTTTATGGGGATATCCGGATGCAGAAGTGGAAACTTCTTTTGACCCGGTGGTGCAACTGCTGCTGGAAGCCTGCGCCAGCGAGCTGGAGAAAATTTCAGGAGAAGTGGATGTTTCACATGCCCGGCTGGTGGAGCGGCTCGCACAGATCATGATGCCGGAGCCAATTACCAGCAGTCAGCCTGCCTATGGCATCCTCCACGCCATTGCCACTGAACCGGTAGCCGATATTCATGCCGATCACCAGTTTTATCATCATACCAAATCAGGCACGCATAACCGCGACCTGTTCTTTGCGCCGGTGACCAGTCACCGCCTGTTCCGCGGACAAGTACAATACATGGCCATTGGTAATAAGCTGTACGAAACCCGCGATCACTGGTTCAAAGAGCAGATATTACAGGGTCAGGTTTTCCCGGATATGGCCCCCAATCATTTATGGATAGGCATTTCACTGGAAGATGTACCGAACTCCTGGGAAGGCATGTCCTTCTTTTTTGACCTGCGGAATATCCATCAGCAGGAAATGTTTTATCACTATCTCCCGCTGGCAAAAGTATTCAGCGGCAACAGGGAACTGATGATAAAAGGCGGCTATCACCACAGCCGGAGCGTGGCAGAAGAAGAAACTGATAATATGATCCAGGTGGCGGTAAATAATAACTCCCGTTACAGCCAGCATATCCTGCAACGTTTCCGCCGTCACTTCCTTACCATCACGGATACGCAGCCTCCTCTTGCCTCCCGCACACCGGAAGCCCTCACCAGGATCTTTGGTCAGGATACCGCCCGTTTAAACAAAGAGGTGCACTGGTTACGCATCGAGTTTCCCGAAGCGCTGCACCATACCCTGCTGGAAGATCTGTATTGCAGCATCAACTGTTTCCCGGTTATCAACAAAAAAAATAACGAGCAGTCCATGAAACTGAATCGTTATCTGAATATCATTCCTTTGCAAACACCGGATATCTTCTTTGATATCAAACGCGTGTACGATCTGGAAGGAACCGATTATTATGTGCGCAACTTCTCTACAGCCGGACAAATGCAGGAAGGGGAGCTGGTGATCCGCAGCAGTGGCATCGGGCGTTTCGATACCCGCGAAGCCAAAGAAGTGATTGCCTATCTCGTGGAAGTAATCCGCGACGAAAGCTCTTTATTTGAAGAAGTAAAGAATGATTTTGTTACCAACCGCATGCGGGAACTGCATCAGTTGATTGCCTCACTGGAAGAACAGCTGCAACCCGGTAACAATAAAGGAAATATTCCTTATGTGATGGTGAAGCCCAAAGAAAATGCAGAATACATCTTCCTGGAATTCTATTCTACCAACGGCACCGCCGCCAATAATATCCGCATGGGTACGCGGCTGCTGGAATATGGCAGCATCAATGCCCGTCCCAACAGCATTACACTGCTGAGCAATACGCAGGGAGGAAAAGACAGGCTGAATATTGATGAGAAAATTAACCTGTACCGCTCTCATTTACTGTCGCACAACCGTGTGGTTACCCCGGAAGATATCAAGGCGCTTTGCCGTACTATTTTCGGAAGGGAAATGAAATCGGCCGCTGTTGTTAAAGGGATGGCCTTGCAGCCAGGCATGAATGCGGGGTACAGCCGTACGCTTGATATCCGTATTTCATTATTCCAGCAAACCGAACGTTATCCTGCTGCCAATTTGCAATACATGAAAGAGGAATTGCTTTTACAGCTGGAAGAAAAGTCCAGCAATACTTTTCCATTCCGGGTGTTTATTAATGAAGTGTTGATGTAAGTGCATCAGCTGGTGAGGAGAGTGCCGAAATAGCGCTCCTGTTATCGCTTCTTCCGCGCAACTGTACATCTCCGCCGGTTTTCAGCAAATCGGCGGGCACTCCTTTTTTGCCATCCGCGGCATATAACACCACGGCATTTTCAAAGCCAAGATCTACATAGATCCGGTTCCCCACCATCCAGCCTTTGCCGGAGAGGCTCGCATTTTTGCGGATGTACACGCCATTCGCCTGCAGGTCGTCCAATAGCTGGATGCTTATCAGCTGGCCATCTTCAAAGGCTTTGCTGATTTTCAGCCGGGCAGCATATGTCACCATTGCCGGCCGGATAGCAGCCTGTTTACCTACAGAGATACGGATAGAATTAAAATCTTTGTCGCCCGTTTTGCTTACTGGTGCGGGCGTAGAGAAGACGGAACCGTTAGCAGAACTTTTACTGAACACATTGTATCCAAAACCCGGCAGGTATAACTCGGGACTTTCAAAAAGCTGTTTTATAGCGATGATCTTATAGATATACTGGGCTGTTTCGTTATTCAGCAGTAGCTGGTAGTAATCACTGCTCCCCTGGCGTTTTATGTTCCGGGAGATGTTACCCGAACCGGCGTTATAGGCTGCTGCGGCCAGTGTCCAGGAGTTGAGCTGCTGGTGCAATAACCGTATCAGCTTACAGGCGGCGTGTGTGGCTTTGATCAGATGATTCCTTTCGTCGTAGCCTGCGCTAACGGTTAGTCCCAGTTCAGCAGCAGTACCGGGCATGATCTGCCACACGCCTTGTGCGCCAACAGGTGAGGTGGCATTGCTTAAACCGCTTTCTACAATAGGCAGGTATTTGAAATCCAGTGGTACCTGGTATTGTTGCAATATGGGTTCTATCACCGGGAAATATTGTTCCGCTTTCAGCCGCAGTGCCGGCAGATAGCCCTGGTAGCGCAGGTTGCGTTTAATAACATCCATGAGGCGGTAAGAAACAAAGTCCCTTTCCATTGGCACCACCTCACCACAGAAATCCACCTGCTGCGCCGTGGTGTAACGCGGCAGCAGCAACAGCAGTATTCCTATCAGAACAACCTGTTTCTTCATTTGGTTTTTCTATTGCTTCGCCAGCATGTATTTCGGGAACACGGTTACCGGTATATACAATACCAGCTGTTGTTTTCCTTCGGTGGTTTGCAGTACAATGATCACTTCATCTTCCTTCCTGAATTGTTTGGAAGGCACCACAAATACTTCGTTGGCCTCTTCTTTTGGCGCTATGGTTTCCGGTCCTTTTTTATAGAGGATAGGCATTGCATGCAGCAGGGCGGTATCTTTCTTTTCCTTATGCAGCAGGCTGGTCTTCACTATTTCAAAGGGTACCTTTCCTTTATTGCGGATACGGAAACAGAAGTAGTTCATGTTGTTCAGTGTCATGGCCTGTGCATATCCAACGCTCACATCTTCCACTTTCACTTCGTACTGGCGGTTCACTTTACGGTCTTTCCCGAAGTCTTCCGCAATTTTGCCTACTGTTACAGTATCAACACTGATCAGGTGTCCGGTTTCTTCGGGCACTTCTGCCAGGGAGATCTGTCCGTCCCTCTCACCATAGCCGGCGCGGGGCGCCTGTGGCGCTGTTTCGGGTGTGGTAAACGCGCCGGTTGTTTTATTTTTACCGGACAGCGTATACTTCAGGCGGGCCAGGTCCACTTTATCGCGGAAGGCAATAATCATGTAATGGATATTTTCTCCCTCTCTCACTATCAGGTTGGTAGGCCGGGGAGTAGGCGTTATAGGGCGCAGAAAAACCATGTTACCATCCACGATACGGTAATCGTAGTCGGTGTTTTTCCCGTCGCCGATCTGGAAAGTGCTGATAGGTGCACCGGATGTGATCAGCGTCACAGCCCCTTTGGTGGTCAGAATACTATCTGTGCCCGTTTGGGCACTTACCGTTGACAAGGCGCCTGTGATTAACAAACAAAGCAGCAAACTGCACAGCACATGTTTCATCGTTTCAATTGGCTTTAATGCTTATGATATTTTATCTACGGGGGTTAAAGCAATCAGCTCCGGGATGGGAGGTTACTCCCAAATGTACATTTGAGCCCCAAAGCTGACCGCTGACGGCTATTTACCATCCTGTTCGTAAGTAGTATCCCAATCTGCCGCATCATCGCCTCTTTGCCCCTCCATTTTGATCAGGAAGTTCTTGGCAGGGAAATAAGGCTTCAGATGTATATCCAGGTGGATACGGTCTTTCTGTATCGGGTCCTGCTCGAAACGGCGGATATTAAAATCTTCGATCAGCTTGTCCGGTCCGGTGATACCATCAAGGAAGCGGATGATCTGTTTCATCAGGTCCTTGCGGGTATTGGCGTTGAAGTTTTCAAAAGCCCTGCGGTTCAGGAAGTCCATGAGCACTTTGGTTACAAAGTCGAACACACGTACTACCGAATAGGTCTGCAGGCCCAGGTTATCCCCGTTGAACAGTGTTTTGGCACTGAACGCCATTACTTTTCCGTATTCTTTCACCATTGGTACCAGGCCCATTTTTTCGAGGCTGGCGATTTCACTTTTCTTCAGTTCAAATTTCACCCCATCTACTTCGTTCATGCCACCGAATTTCTTACCGGCGGTCACCTGCGACATCAGGGTTTTATAGATCTTACCTGCCAGTGCGCCGGAAGGTGGTACATACAGGTGTTCCTGCTCTCCGACTTCATCAAATTTCCCGCGGCCAACCAGCCAGTTGCAGGACATGATTACATTGGAGCGATGAATTTCCCCACCGGTCAGATTCGCCAGTTCAAACATCTCCATTACATCATCCGGTGCGTCGAGATGCGCGAAATCTGTTACCAGCATGGCTTTATTTTCATGCGCAATTTTTGCCCATTTTTCTATCACCTTGTTGGAGCCCAGGTAGCCGGGAATTACCAGCAGGCTGTAGTTGGTACGAAGATCCAGGCGATCATAGTTGTTCACCAGTTCGGTACTGATGGCATCAATAAACCGGGTGTTATCCAGGTCTTTGAGCTGCTCCAGTTCCACGTTGATGAAGGATATATTTTTCACCTTGTCCGACTCTGTATTTTTGAAGAAGAGGGCTACATTGCGGTACGACTGCTCCAGCTCGCGGGTAGCCTCTACTGCTTCCCCGAGATTAGTTGACAGCACCTTCTCCGCTTCTTCTGCATGAGACGTACAGTAGTCCACCATTTCAGGCAGTTCGTTTGTTTCGGACAATACTTTTTCCCAGAGGGACAGTATCTTCTTTAATTTATCTCTTTCTGTTTTTTTGCCGGCTTCGGTCAAAAAGATATTGCGGCGCGCCTTACGATCGGGGTTCAGGTTTTGCGCACCTTCCACGGCTGCTTCCAGCAGGTCGAAGCCGCCATACTTTGCCAGGTCTTCAATACTTCCGGCAAGGTTTACTTCAGATTGCTGTGAAGACAGGCTTTCATTCTGCAGTTCCTCGTTTTTCTGTAATTCTGCCATAATCATTGAGGTTATGTTCCCGTATAGGCAACGGTTAATTATTTGGTATTAAGGTCTTTCATCATTCCACGAATAGCGTTCAGCATGGCTTTACGGGCGTCCGGATCTGCCAGCGCTGACTTCAGGATCTTATTCGTTTTCAGTTGTTTCATAATTTTCAGGTACTGTTCCTTTTCAGTGGCCAGGTCGTTCAGAAAAGCGCTTTGTGCAGTAATACCTTTTACGCCGAAATCGCCCAGGTGGTGGAACTGTAATTTTTCCGGCACAGGGCGGCCTTCTGCATCATGGAAACTTACATTCACTGCCGGTTTGAAGTGTTCAAACACACTTTCTACGGAAGTAAGCCCTTCCACTATTTCCGGTTTAACAGGTGCCTGCTGGGTTAACTTTTCAGCAAACAAGGTACGGTTGTGCGAAATTTCCGCGATGGCTTCGTTGGCGTCCAGCTTCACTTCTGTGCCGCCAATTCCGTAGTTGTCGTTCATTTGAGATAAATTTAGAATTTTGGAATCTGACAATCATCAAATTATTGTCCAGTCTAACTGATCATTTTTTATATCCAGTGTTACCGTCATATCTTTCCGGAGGCTGCCGTCGATGATCATTCTCGACAATGGCTTCCGTAATTGTCCCCGTATCACCTCCCGCAGTGGCCTTGCGCCATACTGGGGAGAATATCCCATCAGCGCCAGGTGCCGGCGGGCATCTGTTGTTACGGTAAAACTGATCTGCTGTTGCTGCAGCAGTTGCAGTAAATGCTGTAAATGAATATCGAAGATCTTTTCTACGTTGGCAGACTGGATAGGTCCGAAGGGAACGATCTCCGTGAGCCTGCCTAAAAACTCCGGCCGGAAGTGACGGGCCATTAACTCCATCAGCTGTTGTGAAGCAGGAATCACTCCTTCCTGGAAAGAGCGGCTAATGGCTTCACTGCCTATGTTGGAAGTAAACAGCACCAGCGCATTGGAGAAGTCGCCTGTTTTCCCCAACCTGTCGTGCAGCTTCCCTTCATCCATGATCTGCAGAAAAATATCAAATACAGACGGATGCGCTTTTTCTATTTCATCAAACAACACTACTGCGTAGGGTTGTTGCCGTATTTTATTTACCAGTAATCCGCCTTCCTCATATCCCACATATCCGGGAGGGGCGCCATATAACAACGCTGCGGCGTGTTCTTCCTTGAATTCTGACATGTCGAAACGGATCATGGAGCGTTCGTCCTGGAAGAGAAAATCCGCCAGTGATTTTGCCAGTTCCGTTTTACCGGTTCCTGTTGGCCCCAGGAAAAAGAAGGAGCCTATTGGTTGCCCGGGGCGGCTCAGGCCGGAGCGGGATTCCAGGATCGCATCTGCTACTGCTTTGAGGGCATGGTCCTGCCCTACTACCCGTTTACGCAGCTGCGCTTCCATATTGATCAGCCGTTCCCTTTCCTGCGATTGCACCTTTCCCAGGGGAATGCCTGTTATGGCGGCAATCATGGTGGCCAGATCCACCGGGGTTACTTCCTCCTGCCGGTTGGCGGCTATTGTTTCCAGCTGCTCCAGCAATTGCTGCAATGAAGATTGCAGTTCCGGAACAGATGTTATCTTATCAGGATCAGTATCTGTATGCAAACGGGATGATAACAGTACCCCCAGTCTTTCTTTCATTTGGCGGTAAAACCAATGAAGATCGGTTTCCTGTAAGGATTCCTTACTATTTAAATCAGCAAATTCCTGTTGTAAAGTTTGCAGCAGCGGCTGGCTGGTATCTTCCATCGCTCTAACTGCGGCCATTGTACGGTCCAGCAGGTTTACGGCGCTATCCGGCAGGCTTCTTTCCTTCAGATAACGTTTTGACAAACGGATGGCTTCGTATATCCCTTCGGGTGAAACTTTGAGCTGGTAGAAGTTTTCATACACCGGTACCACGGCACTTACCATTCTTCCTGCCAGCGTTTCATCGGGCGCTGCCAGTGTAATCGTTTCAAAACGGTGCCGCAGGATAGCATCCGGCTCAATAAGTTTACGGAAACCTTCCGGTGTGGTGGTTCCTATCAGGATGATCTCCCCTTTACCCAGCGCTGCTTTCAGCACATTGGCCATGCCGGTACCGGATTGTTTATCCAACAGGCTGTGAAGATTATCAATAAAGAGGATATGCCTGCCTGATTGTTTAAGTTGCTGGATGATCTGGAGGAGACGGTCTTCCAGTTCACTTTTATAGGCGGCGCCTGCTATAAATGCGCCATAGTCCAGTGCGTAAATTTCAGAGGACTGCAACTGCAGCGGTACCTGCTTCTGCACAATCGCGCGGGCCAGCCCTTCTACCATTGCGGTTTTCCCTACCCCGCCTTCACCAATGATCAGTACACTGGCGCGGTCTTTACGTGTAAGCACTTCCGTTACTGCCCTGATTTCCCCGTCGCGGCCAATTACCGGGTGAAAGGATTTCAGCAGCTGCGGATCGGTGATACGATATACATATTTCAGTGCGCCCGGCTTAATAGCGCCCGGCGCAACGGTATTAGCAGTATTGGTTTCTTTTCCTTTTTTGCCGGCGCTCATAAGCTGGTCGCGTGTGAACGGAAATGTTTTGAGTTGCTCATAGGAAAAGCCAACACCCGGTGTGCACAAAGCGATGAGCAGGCTCCACGCATCCGGTTCACTGTCGTTATCCTGCGCTATGCTGATGGCCTCATTCAACACTGCGGCTGCGGCTTCATCGGGCTCCGGTTCATCCGGAATACGCGATGCCCTGGGCATCTCATCCAGCCGCACTTCCGCCCATTCTTCCAGGTAGTATACATCGATATCCATTTGATGCAATGCGGGAGCCAGACCTGTTTCCTTATGCAAACAGGCGCGCAATAAGTGCGCAGGCGTAAACTGCGGATGATGATACTCCTTTGCAATGGCTGTTGCAATTCTAATAGCAGATTGCAATGCCGGGCCGAATATGGTCAAGGTTGACAGGGTCATTTGGATGATTCCAGGTTTTTCAGAATTCAGTTAACAATTACAATTACCGGGTTGCCTCTTTTGGAAGCAAAGTAAAGATACAGCGAAAACATATACGTAGAATTCATTCCGGAAAAAAATGCACTCTTTTTTTAAGCGCACCGGCACCGGATATATATCTTATTCCCCGCAATAAACAAAACCCACCAAACACAATACAGTAAAGGGTTTTAAAGAACGTCAATAACCAAACAATATTATTTAATATTTTACTAATATAAATAATCATTAAAAAATAACAGCGGATATAGGGAGGATGTCTACCAATTAAATAGGAACGTGCGGTCTTTAAATCTCCCGAAAAAAAATCCAGGCATACTCATCCGGAATTTTCAAGACGGGGAAAACGAACGGGACGTCCAGATAGGCAGATTACTTTTCAGGTCTTCTGCCAGTTGTAACATAGACATAAAATCGAGGTAAAAATTATTCAGCATCTGCCGGTTATGTAGTGACTTATTCAGGGTCGTTTCAAAGTAATCCGTTCCATGATCAATGCCCACATAAACACGGTTATTATAAAAAGAAATAAACAATTTTGCCGCCGTGCGTTCATGCAGCGCCACAATCCTTTCCATCAACGCCGGCGTAAGCAGCTGTTGTGCTGCCGCATCATCAGGAGCGTACACCATGAACAGTTTATTAAAAGCGGCATCAGCCGGTAACACTTTCTTACCAAGATGCCAGGTTTGGATATACCCGTCGCCGGCAGCGTTATTGTTGCGCGACAGTACATACACCGGCGTACTGAAGTACCGTGGAAATTGCGCGATAAAATAACTGCCGCAAAAAACGGTATCCGGTCCTTGTCCGCGTACGGTTACAACCGGCATATGCGTCACCGTGAGATCGCAGAACTGAAAATTCATCTCCCCCAATTTACCATACACCTGGTCGTTACCGGTCATCTGATATGCTTTCTTTTCAAACAGCCCGCTTTCTGTAAACTCTTCGTAGCTGGCATGATTGAGAGGCTGGTAGTGATAGTCCGGATGGAGGAAGCTGATCAGTGGTTTTACAATCCTGTTCTTAAAATCAGGCCGGTAATCTGTTGCTTCGTTTACCCCTCCCCGTTTCATCATAAAATAGCGTGTTACATAACTGCCCAGGGTAACGAGCACTACCAGTGCAACTATGATGAACGTTCTGTTCCCTTCATTTCCCGAAGCGGGCTGCAGGGAAAAACGCACCATAAAAAAAACAAAAATAGCAAACGGCACCAGGGAGGCGACCCACATCCGGCGTACCCAGTTGCGGCCGGTAATACGCTGCTGTTCCAGCGACTCTACTTCATCCCCGAGCTGCTGATCCAGGAAGGCATTGAATTCTTCCAGTGTTTTCATTACAATTGCTGTTATCAGTTAGAGGACCAGTGTGCAGCAGTGCCACCTATGCTGTTTACCACCTCGCCTGTAAATGGCTGGCTGATGAGCGCTTTAAACGGTTGCACATTTTCCGCAGACAAAGGCAGTTTGAAAAACGACCGGCTTTGTCCCAGTTGTATATGCGCATATTCCATAGGAAATAAACGCACCCTGATAATCCGCAGTGGCAAAGTAAGTTTATAGTCCGTATAGGTATTCACGTTATTCACAGCTTCGCCTCTTTCAAGACGGCTCACCAAATCATTGATTTTCTCCGGCCGTTTCCTGATCTGTGCAAACATAAAAAGATAGGGGATCAATACGCCTACCGGCATAAACAGCAGTATAAAAAGAACGGCTGTAGGTGTTTCAGTGCTTTTACCGGCAAAGATGCTGTAGCCGATGAGCCCAAACACCAGTACCGCCAATACTTCTGCGGTAATGAGGGCGGTGATGGTCTGCTTTTTATCTTTCTCATGGATTTCCAGCAGCGTTGTTTTCAACTCGGAGAAGTTATTCATCAGATACGGTTTTGAGAAATTATTTTGCCCGCAGTTTGCTGTAATTACTGATAGCAAGATAGAATCCTGCCAGCGCTACCAGCCCATAGGCAGCCATCAGTGCCCAGATGCTTTCACCTGTTACTTTATAGATCAGCATTTCAATTTTGGTGATACTGATACTGGCGTCGCTAATGGCGTGAAATTGTTTATAACGGTAGAAGATCAGCACGATACCGGCTATGCCGAGTAACAAGCCAACAATAACGCCACCCCAGGAAGGCGGATCATCGTCTTCTTCAGGACTGTCAGGACGCACGTCTTTACCAGGTTCATTTAAATTACTCATTTGGATGATGGTTAAGGGTTATTAAATACAGGGCTGCTGTTCACATGGCTTCTCCGAGGTTAACCGAATTGAAACCGAATCACTCACGTTACGAAAATAAATGAAAAAGAGATAATTCACAAACACATTACGGCGCTGTGATCACTTCCGGGGGATACGCATAATCCTGCCAGGCCGCCTCTGCTTCTTCCGCGGTGATATCATCGTTGTACACCATTACCCGGTACTTCAGCTGGTAGCGGGCATCCGGATAAAGCTGCCACGGCTTCATGCGGGTGGGGGTATAATTGAACATCAGTTCGCCGCCTTCCGCATTTTCGGGCCATACACGCAGCGGTTCCGGAGAATCAAAATTATCAGGATAGTTCATGATCAGCAATCCTGCCTTTCCGTTTGGGGTGGCTCCGGATATTTTTACCCAGCGGGCGCGGGTGCTGTCGGCGTCGCGGCGCGTTTTGCCTTCGGAGGTAAGCACCTGGCTTGTTTTATCCGTAAAGTCGGCAGTGGTTCTTAATCCGAATCCGCCGCCATAGCGGTACTGCAGCAGCGTGATGCCGGTAGGAGTTGCCGGTGTAAAGGTAGAAGTAAAATCCCACAGGCGGCGGGCGCCATCGTTGGTGGCGGGATACGCCTGTACCAGCCAGGTTTCATGAATGGCTGTTTTTTCGGTACCATCTTTCAGCAACGCGATATGATCCTGGCTGGCGCTGAATCCGCACCATACATTTCCGGAAAAGGTTTCCATTTTACCGGCAAAGCGAACCTTACCTTCTTTCTTCTGCACGTTCCAGAAATCAGTTTCACGTCCTTCAAAAAGCGTATGCGTCCACGGGTTCCAGATGCCCATATGATGGCGGTGACCAGCGTTGGGGAAGATATTGGTGAGCACGACTCCATTGGGCGCCCAGAGCGGGTGGATAAATGCGTTGCGGTTATACACGGTGTCTGCACCGGCAGGCGCGGGTACCGTTTTAAAATTATACTGCAGGATAGGCTCCGCGGATTGTTCCAGCAGTACGTGCCCATCCTGGCGAAGCGCTTTCATAAGGGTGCCGGCGGTGCCCTTACCTTTGCTCAGTTCATACTTCCTTTCTGCACCGGCCGCAGTGGCTCCTGTAAGGATCCAGCAGAGCTGGCCCGCCTGCCGGCTAACGGCAACGGGCATACGTTTATTGCCGGTTACTTCCTCCAGCATTACCGGACCGGTGGCAAACGAAGGAACGCCCGTATATACAATACTGTTATAACGGTTTAGTTTCCCTGCCTTTACAGTAAAGTGTGCAATTACCTGTGCATAAGTGCCGGTATAAAAGAAAACAGATAGTAACGATAACAGGTGGAATTTTTTCATATAACGCGCCGGTAGATTCCCTGAAAAATACGGTTTACTTTTTCAGTATGCAAATACCTTGCGCAGGGAAATATTAATATTGTTTGGAGACCGGTACCATATTACCCTTTAATTCAATATTTTTGAACGCTTAATCAGGATAATTATGGCCGGCCCTCACATTAATATGCTGACAACAAAACTCATTATAACCAATAAATCCGCCCTTCAACAGAAATACGGCGACACTCACCAGCAGATCCTGGATGATATAAACGCATTACAGGCATTTGATAACAACAGGCACCTGGATGCCCACATTATCTTCCTTGATGATGCGGCACAGATGCAAGCCTGCCAGTCTACCGCAGTGACACAGGCTACGGACGACGCCCAGAATAAAAAAGCGATTGATGAGTTGTACCACTTCTTTTCACCCGGATATATCCTGTTGCTGGGCTCACAGGACATCATTCCATTTCAGCGGCTGAAGAATTTATTACCGGGAGATAATGACCCCGATACCTTTATCCCCAGCGATCTGCCCTATGCGTGCGACACGCCATATGATACGGATCCTGGTAAGTTTATTTCACCTACCCGGGTGGTAGGCCGCCTGCCGGATATTCCCGGCGTGGCGGATGCTTCTTACCTGCACACGCTCATTACCAATATTATGGCGGCAGTGCCCTCCAAACAGGGCGACTACCTCCCCTATTTTTCCATGAGCACTTTCGACTGGCAGAACTCTACCCAGAACACGCTCCAGAACATTTTTGGCAGTACTGCCAACCTGCTGATATTTCCCGGCAGCGATGAAACGCTGAATGGCACCAACTGGACTGCCGCACAACTACAGGCAAAAACACATTTCATCAACTGCCACGGGGCAATTTATAATCCGGGGTTTTACGGACAAAAATCCACCGAGTTTCCGCTGGCGCTCAGATCGGATATCCTGAAAGATAAAATCACCCACGGTACCATCGTAGCGGCAGAATGCTGCTATGGCGGCCAACTGTTTGACCCGAAGAAAAACAGCGGTAAGCGGATCAGCATGGCCAACAGCTACCTGCTGAATCATGCCCTCGCTTTTGTAGGCAGCTCCAATATTGCCTATGGCCCGCCCACCGGGCAGGGACTGGCAGATCTGCTCACACAGTATTTTGTGATCAATGTGCTGAACGGCGCCTCTACCGGCAGAGCCCTGCTGGAGGCCAGGCAACGGTTCCTGAATGAAATGGGCCCCACGCTGGACCCCTACGAACTGAAAACAGCTGCACAGTTTTACCTGCTGGGCGACCCATCGTGGCAGCCGGTGATCAACGACAAAGATCCCAGCAGCCCCGGTGATACACAACTTTTTGTGAACACCCTGCAAAACCGCCGCGATAACCTCGAAGCACGGGGTAAAATGCTGGACGACTTTATCGCCGTGCCTCACCCATCCGACGGCTCGCATGCCACAGATCCCGCGCTGCACAATGCGATGCACAAGCTGTTGGATGAAAAAAACTTTGCCGAAAAAAGAGATCCGAAAGTATTTATAAACAAGAAAAATAACCCGGCAGTGAAAGAAGATGTGAGCGGTTCCATGCCATCTGTAAAATTTCACGTATTTTCGGAATCTGCCACCATTGGGGACTCTCCTTCAACAAAGGTGATAGTGGTGAAAGAAAAGAATAATCAAATACTGGGGTATCGTGAATATGTCAGCAGATAACAGCAACAGGGACAAAAACAGTCCCTTTATTACACTTACCGGGCGTTTGGTGCTCCGTACATTTGGTAAACACAGTAAAAGTGAACACCTCGGCGTATTCCTGGTAACAGATCAGGGAGACTACCTGATACGCCCGTCAGGGGCAAATCCTTTTATGCCTAACCCGCTGATGCCACTGGCCGGCAAAATAATAGTAGCCACCGGCTGCATTGAAGACTATGTTTTCCTTGCTCAAACGTGGAAAGAAGAAGAGTGATCTTCATGTAACAACTCAGCACCGGTTCCCCACCTGTCGGCGTAAATAATACGACCGTTTTCCATCTTAATACCATCGGCGCTGTCTTCTGCCAGTAGCAGCGGTCCGTCCATATCCACATAATCCAGCAGCGGCAGCAGATGCGCCACTGCAGAGGTGCCCACGGTGCTTTCGTTCATACTGCCGGTCATTACCTTCATGCCTGAACGCTTCGCTTCCGCAATCATCCGCAGCGCCGGCGTAATGCCACCACACTTGGTGAGCTTGATATTGATGCCGTGAAAATAGCCGTGGCATTGGGCTACATCCTGCTCTACAATACAACTTTCATCGGCAATAACCGGTAACACTACTTCATCATATACCCGTTTCATACCCTCTTTATCTGCTGCAGCCATTGGCTGTTCAATAAACTCCACGCCCAGTTCTTTTAAGGCAACCGCGTTACGCAGGGTTTCCTCTACTCCCCAGGCACAATTGGCATCCACCCGGAAAACAGCCGTGGTGTGCTTTCTCAACTCTTTGATAATGGCAATATCTTCCTTTGTGCCAAGTTTAATTTTATAGATAGGCCACGGAAATTCCTGTAGTTTCCGCACCATATTTTCAATGGTATCAATACCGATGGTATAGTCGGTGAGTGGGTTATGCGAAATATCCAGTCCCCATACCTCGTAGAGTTTCTGTTGTTGTTGTTTGGCGTACAGGTCCCACGCGGCGATGTCCAGCGCGCATAGTGCAAACATGTTATCTTTCAGCAGCGGGTACATATCCTGCCAGAAAAGCTCAGGTGTGTGCAGGGTATAATTTTCAATAAAAGAACGGTGCTGTTCAATATCTGCCATCAGCCGTGGTACAGTCATCTCATAATAGGCATTGTCGGCGGTTTCACCCAACCCGCTCTTGCCCTCCTGTTCCAGTTTTACTACCAGCAGGGGTTGCAGATCTTTTGACTTACGGGAAATCGTAAAAGTATGCCTGAATTTCAGTTCAAAAGGAAAAAGGGTGAGCTTCATTTTACTAACGGGTTCTTTCTGTGAAAATACAACGCATTTATGATATTGTTAACTGCGCCCGGTCATCTGTCGGCAAGGTTCCGTGGGATGCGGTAACGCCAGTAATACGATGCTACTGCGGGAATATTGATCCTTTCCACATCAGGATGCCCGTTACTTTCCGGGGCTTCCGCAGCTAACAGGTCCTGTACCTGGAAGATGCGCCACATGGCAGGAGCCGCCATATGCCGGCTGATAATTTCGCGGATCAGCTCCGGCGTGGCGGTGGCAGGAGCTGGTCCGGTATGTTGCAGTTGTTGCTGATAGTATTTCCGGGAGACAGATGTGTTTTCCTTCCACCACCCTCTCAGGGTGCTCATGTCGTGCGTGGAAGGGGTTAAAACAGACAAGTAGGGCGCCTTTGATATGTCTGCGAAGAGGGCATCTCCTGATTTGGGCATGCGTTCAATTTCCAGGCTTAAAATGCCTTGTGCCTGCATCACGCCGGGCACGCAGGTGGGCACCATGCCGAGATCTTCTCCGCAGATGAGCATATGCGTGGCCCTTTTTATCAGGGGGAGCTTATCAAGCGCTTCCCTTCGCCAACAGCTTTCCTGCCGCAGGTAGAAGTAGTCGTGGTACAATGCAGACAGTACTTCCCGGCTATTGGCATCCAATGCAGCAAACGACCTGGTGGCGGCCATATCATAACGGGGATGGTACAACGTTTTGCCGGCGTCAGTAACTTTTATAAACAACACCTCCGCAATCAGGGTATAGAGGATTGTTTTTATTGCTTCCGGCAATGCTGATTCCGCTACTTTTCGTTGCGTGCTGTATGCCGGCAATAGCTGGTAGCGCCCATCCGGCAAGGGATGCATCAGCTGTTCTTTCATCATGCCTGCGTAGTTGCCAAATAATTCCCCGAGGATGGCGTCTGTTATATAAGGCAGGCAGTACCTGCTTTCGTCAAAGTGAATGCCGCGGCGGTGTATTTCCTCCGGGGTAACGGGAACGGCTGGGTGAAAATATCCCAGGATTCCCTGTATCGCTTCCCGCGGAATCTGCCAGATGCGGAAGAAACCGAGGATGTGATCAATGCGGAATGCGTCAAAGTAAACAGACATATGACGGAGCCGTTGCTGCCACCACTGCAACCCGTTTTCCATCATGCGTTTCCAGTTATAGGTGGGAAATCCCCAGTTCTGGCCTTCGCTGGTAAAGCTGTCTGGTGGCGCGCCTGCCTGCATATCCAGGTGGTAATGATCCGGGTTCATCCAGGTATCCACGCTGTGGCGTGCTACCCCAATGGGGATATCCCCTTTCAGCACTACATTGTAGCTGTGTACCGCGGTGCTGGCGGCAACCAGTTGCCGGTGCAGGTGATACTGTACAAAGAAGTGATACTGCACGGCCGCTGCAGCATTTTTATCTGCCGCCGCCAGATATTTTACAGCCGTATAGTCATATACGTTATACTCCGGCCACAGCGTAAAATCGCCGGTTCCATAGCGGTCGCGCAGGAAACAATACACGGCATAAGGCAGCAACCAATATTCATTGGCACCCAGCCATTGCCGGTATTCAGGTGTTTGCAGCCGGTTGCCTTCCACTTCAAACAGCGCCCGCAGATAGGCCAGTTTAAACGACATCACTTCTTCATAGTCCACGGTTTCCTTTTCGTTGAGCCATTGCCGTAGCCGGTCGAATTGCCGTTGCAACGGGTGTTGTGCGGGCAGGCTGCCTACGTCCTGTAAGCGGATATATTGTGGATGCAGCGCAAAGGAAGAAATGGCGGCATATGGATAGGAATCTTTCCAGGTACCGGTTTGTATAGTATCATTTACCGGTAGCAACTGTATCAGTTGCAGTCCTTTACGCTGCGCCCATTGCGCAAGTGCGGGCAGGTCTGCAAATTCGCCGGTACCAAATCCTTCCGGGCTGCGCAGGCTGAACACGGGTACGGCCACACCGGCGCCTTTCCAGGGGGTATGCACAACGCGCAAAAATCCATCGTGTAAAATTACCTGCCGCCCTACTACGGCAGTGGTGTGTAATTCACGGTTGCTGCCGGTTTCATACTGAACAAATTGTTGCCGCTCCAGGTCGTAGATGCCGTATTTATAATACACAGGCGCCGTTACGCCGGAAAGATCCAGCGCTATAGAAAACCAGCCCTGTTCATCGTATTGCAGCAGCAGGGGGTTACTGGTGTTCCAGTTACCCATCAACTGATCATTACCCAGCAAACAAACGGTTTTACCGGCAGCTAACAGGGGGGCCTGTACGCGGAATATATGCGTAGCCGTTAGTACAGCAGTAATCGCAGCGGCAGGCCTTTTATAAAAAACACGTGAAAAGGGAGCCGTTAACCAGGCATTCTCCGGGCGATAAGCATCATTCCAGTTATCTATGAAAACAATATCGGGGTGTTCTCCGGGGATGAAAACAAATTCGCGCACAGCGCCTTCATATACTGCTTCTTCCCCTTCTTTTAACAGATACTGGTATCGCAGGGTAAAAGTACCACCGGGTGTCAGCTGGATATCCGTATACCACCATTCTTCATTTCCCCATTGCATACAGCGGGCATTCAGGGGTACTTCATTACCCAACGCGGGTAAATTACCAAGCAGGTATAAATCCTGCCCGTAATAAGTATGATAACGGAGATAAAAACGTACACTATAACTCATCTGGTCCCGGCTAAGCCGGAACAAAGTAGGAAAAAATAGGCGGATTTTGTCTTTCTCCGGATTAGACTGATTATGCTGATTCAGGGATTTGATCACAGTGATTTAAAAAGATTAGGGGAGACATAAGCGATTATATTCGCCTATATCTCCCCTAGATCATTTATAATCTAAAAAGTAAAATCAAAGAAATCAGCATAATCAGTCTAATCCGGAGAAAGACAACATATGCGCTTATTTTACTTCTTCGAATTCTGCGTCGGTAACGCCATCGTTGCCACCACCCTGAGGTTGGCCCTGTTGCTGACCGCCGTTAGGCTGGCCACCTTCCGGTTGACCCTGAGAGGCTTTGTACAGCTCTTCAGAAGCAGCAGTCCACGCAGCTTCCAGTTCTGCGGTAGCAGTATCCAGTTGTGCGCTATCCTGTGATTTGTGTGCTTCTCTCAGCTTTTCAAGTGCCGCTTCGATAGTTGCTTTCTTATCAGCAGGCAGTTTGTCGCCGTATTCTTTCACCTGTTTTTCGGTTTGGAATATCAGGCTGTCTGCTTTATTCAGCTTTTCGATCTTTTCACGTTGTTCCCTATCTGATGATTCGTTGGCTTTTGCTTCAGCTTTCATCTTTTCGATTTCTTCCTTGCTCAAACCGCTACCAGCTTCAATCTTGATGTTCTGTGTTTTTCCGGTGCCTTTATCCTTTGCAGTTACGTGCAGGATACCGTTGGCATCGATATCGAAAGTTACTTCGATCTGTGGAACGCCACGCGGAGCAGGAGGAATATCACCTAAGATAAAGCGGCCCAGGGTTCTGTTCTGGTTAGCCATTGGCCTTTCACCCTGCAGTACATTGATTTCCACGCTAGGCTGGCTATCGGCTGCAGTAGAGAAGGTTTCAGATTTCTTGGTAGGGATAGTGGTATTGGATTCGATCAGTTTGGTCATTACACCACCCATTGTTTCGATACCCAGTGACAGCGGAGTAACGTCCAGTAACAGTACGTCTTTCACTTCACCTGTCAGTACACCACCCTGGATTGCAGCACCTACGGCTACTACTTCATCCGGGTTTACACCTTTATTAGGTTTCTTACCGAAGAATTTTTCTACTACTTCCTGGATCTTAGGAATACGGGTAGAACCACCTACCAGTATAATTTCGTCGATTTCAGAAGTGTTCATACCGGCATCTTTCAGTGCTTTGCGGCAAGGTTCCAGTGTTCTTTCCACCAGGCTGTCGCTCAGTTGCTCAAATTTAGCGCGGGTTAATTTTTTCACTAAGTGTTTGGGAACACCATCCACTGCGGTGATATAAGGAAGATTGATTTCAGTTTCCTGAGAAGAAGATAATTCGATCTTTGCTTTTTCAGCAGCTTCTTTTAAACGCTGCCATGACATTGGATCTTTGTGTAAATCTACTGCTTCATCTTTTTTGAATTCGTCTGCCAGCCAATCCATGATCACTTTATCGAAGTCGTCACCACCCAGGTGAGTATCACCATTGGTAGATTTTACTTCAAATACGCCATCACCTAATTCCAGGATAGAGATATCGAAGGTACCACCACCGAGGTCAAATACAGCGATTTTGCTGTCGTGGTGTTTTTTGTCCATACCATAAGCCAGTGCCGCAGCAGTAGGCTCATTGATAATACGGCGAACAGTTAAACCGGCAATTTCACCGGCTTCTTTGGTAGCCTGACGTTGTGCGTCATTAAAGTAGGCAGGTACAGTGATTACTGCTTCTGTTACTTCCTGGCCCAGGTAGTCTTCGGCCGTTTTCTTCATTTTCTGCAGGATCATTGCTGAAATTTCCTGCGGAGTATATAATCTGCCGTCTATATCGATTCTTGTGGTATTGTTGTCCCCTTTTACCACTTTATATGTAACGTGGCTCACTTCACTGGCAACTTCGTCAAAATGACGGCCCATGAAACGCTTCACTGACATAATAGTGTTTACGGGGTTGGTAATAGCCTGACGCTTTGCGGGGTCACCTACTTTCCTTTCTCCGTTCTTTAAAAAAGCCACTACAGATGGGGTTGTTCTCCTGCCCTCATCATTGGCAATCACTACCGGTTCGTTACCTTCCATTACGGCAACGCATGAATTGGTAGTTCCTAAGTCAATGCCTATTATTTTTCCCATAGTATTAAAGATTATCCTTTAGTTGTAAGTATTTTCGTGTTTGTCGTTGGTTTGTCAATGATTATGCCAAGCAAAAAAATATGAAATTATGTCAGTCAGGTACCCTATATTTGATCATAGATCGCAGTTAGCCTGTTGGTAAACACACCTGATTACTAATAACTGTATCGTTTAATTTGTTCATAACCTCGCCTTCCTTTAAGCTATTTTATTCCTGATCCTTTGTTTTAATAATTGTACAAATTGTGTAACCTAACCGTTATTTCTTATGAACACATCCATTTTATGGAGGGCTGCGTGCTTGTTGTTAGCAACCACCCCAATGATGAGCCAGGCTCAGGATCAACCTTCTGCCACTTCCGCGGCTGTACCCACAGCGAAATTATTCAGTGGCCCCAGTGACTATAAAACATGGTCAATCGGCGTAAACGGCGGCGTATTGGCGCCAGTTGCTGCCACCGGTGGCAGTAACGACTTTACCAAGTGGAAAGGGTCTGCCGGTTACGGCGCCTATGTGAAGTACCAGATCCTGCATTTCTTTGCCCTCCGGGCCGATTATGTAGGCGGTAAACTCCAGGCCGATAACAGCAAGGAACTAGGCAATGGCTCCCTTCCTGTCAGACCATATAAATCCTACGAAACCAAACTAAACTGGTCAGGAACTTTAAACGCCGTATTTAATATCACCACGGTCAACTGGTTATTCCGGGAGAACTTTGTTCAGCTGTATGCCTCTGTGGGCGGCGGATTGGCCGGATATAAACCAACCGTAACCAGGAATGATAACACCAGCTTTCCTTATAAAGCAGAAGATAAAGCCATCAAGGAGCTGATTATTCCTGTAGGCGCTGGGCTCAAATTCAAACTGTCAGAAGCTGTTAACCTGGACCTGGGCTATACCATGTATTACACCGACGGTGATAACCTCGACGGTTACAACTACGGTCCCAATAAGGATAAGTACTCCTATGGCTACGCAGGACTGGAGTTCGCCCTGGGAAAGAAAGGCAAAAAACAGCTGCAGTGGTCCAATCCGGCCAAAGTGATGTACGACGAGCTGGAAGCCCAGAAAACCACCCTCGCAGCCTCACTGGATGCTGCCAATCAGAACAATGCCAGGTTGACGGCTGATGTGGATAAACTGACAAAAGACAGTGACGGAGACGGCGTTTCCGACTTCTTCGATAAATGCCCGGGCACACCTGCCAATACCAAAGTAGACGGCTCCGGCTGTCCGCTGCCGGTACCGGAAGTAGTGAAAGAAGAAAAAATAGTGATTACAGAAGAAGATAACCGTCTTGTAAGAGAAGCCATTCAGAACCTGGAGTTTGAATTTGCGAAGGCCAGTATCAAACCCAGCTCCTATCCGGCTCTCGACAGGGTGGCGGAACTGCTGAAACGCAAAAACCTTAACCTCAAGCTGGCCGGCCATACCGACAATGTAGGCAGCAAATCACGGAACCTCGCCCTGTCAAAGGAAAGAGCGGAATCCGTTAAAGCTTATTTTGTGGGAAAAGGCGTGAACGCTTCTAAAATTGAAGCCGTAGGTTATGGCATGACACAACCTATTGCCTCCAATAAAACAGCGGCAGGCAGACAGAAAAACAGAAGAGTAGAGTTTACAATATTCTAACAGGCTGACTATAAGATGATAGGGATTTTTTGATGTAAAAATCAAAAAATCCCTATTTTCATTTTATGGAACCATACATCATCAGAACAATAGCACCAGCAGACGATCTGGCAATTGCCCACATAGTAAAAACCACGTTGACAGAATTCGGCATGAACAAGGCCGGTACTGCGTTTTCAGACCCTACCACCGACCACCTTTCCCAACTGTTTGATATTCCCCGTGCAGTTTATTACGTAGCAGTGGCAAACAATGAAATAATCGGCGGGGCCGGCATCCACCCACTGGATGGCGGTGAAGCGCACGTATGCGAACTACAGAAAATGTACCTCCTCCCCGAAGCCCGCGGAAAAGGACTGGCAGGCAAGCTAATCACCTTATGCCTAGACTACGCTAAACAAAACGGCTACACGCAATGCTACCTGGAAACTGCCCCCGAATTGGCCAGGGCCAGAAAAGTATATGAACAGTTCGGATTCCGGTACCTGACAGGTCCGATGGGTAATACCGGCCATTTTGGCTGTGACAGCTGGATGCTGAAGGATTTGTAGTTTTCCTCAACAGGTGGATTTCTATTCCTCTTCGTAAACCGGCACACTTCTTGCCAACTGGGGCTTACAAAATAACATATCATGAAAAAACTTATTCTGTCTGGTGTATTAGCCATTGGAACTATGCTGGCAGTACAAGCACAAAATGTAAAGTTCGGTGTTAAAGGTGGTTTGAATATCTCCAAACTAACCGATACCGACGGCTCCAAAACCCTCGCAGGCTTTCACGCAGGAGGTCTTGTTAACATCGGGCTGGATAAAAGCTGGGCTATCCAGCCGGAAGTATTGTATTCTACCCAGGGCACCAAAGCAGAAAGAAGTGTATTATGGTTAACCACTTCCAACACCGTAAAGGTTAACTATATTAATGTACCCGTAATGGTGCAGTATTCCATTGTGCCTGAATTTTACCTGGAAGCAGGTCCGCAGGTAGGCTTTCTCACAGCAGCCAAGGTTAAATCCGGCGACGTAACGGTAGATATCAAAGATGATATGCAATCCGTAGACTTTGGACTGGGCTTCGGCTTTGGTTATAAGTTCGATATGGGCCTCGGTGTTAGCGGCCGGTATAATTTTGGACTTACCAATGTGTATGATTCCGACAAAGTGGACAGCAAAAACTCCGTAGCACAGATCGGTGTGTTTTACACTTTTTAATGCAGGAATAAAATATTCCGGATAAGCGAAGGTTGTCTGATAAAGACAACCTTCGCTGCTTTCGGCTAATTAACTATCTTTGCCCCTCGCATTAATCATTTTCAGCATGAGTGTTGTACAATCCATCAGAACGGCCGCCGTGGCCGCCATTAATTCACTTTACGATCAGCAGTTAACAGCAGCAGATATTGCTATTAATACCACCAAGCCTGAATTCGAAGGTGAGTATACCATTGTCGTTTTCTCTTTTACAAAATTCAGCCGGCAGAAACCGGAAGAAACTGCACAACGTATCGGAGAATACCTGACTGCCCACTATCCGGAACTGATTGCGCGATTCAATGTAGTAAAAGGATTCCTGAACCTGAGTATTAACGATACCTACTGGACAAAATTCCTGCAGCAACATTATAGTGACGTAAACATCGGGATACAGCCTGCCAATGGTAAAAGGATCATGGTAGAGTATTCATCTCCCAATACCAACAAACCTTTACACCTCGGTCACCTGCGTAATAATTTCCTGGGATATGCTATCGCTGAAATTATGAAAGCCAATGGCTACGAAGTGATCAAAGCCAACCTGGTAAATGACCGCGGTATACACATCTGCAAATCCATGCTGGCATGGCAAATGTTTGCGCATGGCGATACCCCGCAATCTACCGGTATAAAAGGCGATCACCTGGTGGGCGACTACTACGTGAAGTTTGAATCTGTAGTGAAGGAACAGGCAGAGATTATCATCGACCGCGTACTGGAAAATGACTTCCGTGACTTCGACAGCGCCGAAACTGAAAAACTGGAGAAGCTGGTTACTGCGCTGCATAAGCCGGAAGTAAAAGACGATAAAGAAAAGTCTGCCAAGATCATGGACGACATCAAAGAGATGTCGCGCAATAAAACAGAGATCATGCAGCAGGCGAAGATCATGCTGCAGCAATGGGAAGCCGGCAACCCCGAAGTAAGGGAATTGTGGGCTACTATGAACGGCTGGGTGTATGAAGGCTTTGATCAAACCTACAAACGGCTTGGTATTGATTTCGACCAGATGTACTACGAGAGTGAAACCTACCTGTTAGGTAAAAACCTCGTAGCCGAAGGACTGGAGAAAGGCGTGTTGTTTAAAAAAGAAGATAACTCTGTATGGATAGACCTGACCGCCGACGGCCTGGATCAGAAACTGCTACTCCGCGGAGATGGCACCTCTGTATATATGACCCAGGACATGGGTACGGCGCGTTTGAAATATGAGCAGTACCACATGGACCAGAGTGTATATGTAGTGGCAGATGAGCAGAACTATCACTTCAAAGTACTCCAGCTGATTATGGAGAAACTGGGAGAACCTTCTGCCAAAGGTATCCACCACCTCAGCTATGGCATGGTGGAATTACCGCATGGCCGGATGAAAAGCCGGGAAGGTACCGTAGTGGATGCAGATGATATGATTACAGAAATGGTGAATACTGCCGCCGAAAAAACACAGCAATCCGGCAAAAACCTGGATATGTTTTCCGATGAACAGCTCAACGAACTGTATGATACTGTAGGCATGGGGGCCATGAAATTCTTCCTGCTTCGCGTAGATCCTAAAAAGAAAATGATCTTCAATCCGGAAGAATCAATCGATTTGCATGGATTCACTGCGCCGTTTATCCAGTATGCATACGCGCGTATCAAATCCATCTTACGCGATGCCGGCACAACGGAAGGGCTGGAGGCATACACCTACGCAGGAGAATTGCTGCCGCTGGAAAAGGAACTGATCATCCTGAACGAACAGTTTCCGGGTATACTTGCAGAGTCGTACCGCGAGCTGAGTCCTTCTGTGATTGCCAACTATGCGTTCCAGTTGGCCCAGTTATTCAATTCCTTTTATGCCGAGAAAGTGGAAGGGGTACCTACCTATTCCATCATCCGCGCAACCAGTGAAGAAAAGAAGAAGCTGCGTTTACAGATTATCATGCTCACCGCCCACACTATTGCTCAAAGCATGAAATTACTGGGTATCCGTGTACCGGAAAGAATGTAATAACGATTTAAATTATAAACAGAAAAAGGAAGGCGCAATGCCTTCCTTTTTTGTTTCATTAAAACGCTGCAGCCCTTACGGGTTGCAGCGTTAGCAACTTGCGGCCGCCGTAGCCGAAATTGCCGAAGAAAATACCACAGTAAGCAGCGCAGCGAAAAAGGAGCTTGCCTATCCTTTATGCGCTGTTTAAAGTCCCTCTACACTGTGGCAAATATTTTTATCATGTAGTTCTCCCATTATGATGGCCTCATCGCACAGGCGTTCTCCCTTCTCCTGCTCACCCGCACCCATATACGATTTTCCGAGCATAAACATAGCAAAAGCATTGGTAGGTTGCAAGTGTAAAACTTTTTTCCATTGCACTATTGCCTGTTTAAAAAGTTTCCTTTCGTACAAGTCGTGTGCCAGATGCTGATAACGGTTAACTCTTTTCAGGGTATCCTTAAAAACGTATAGCCCCGGACGGTAGTTCACTTCTTTTTTATCAAAGTAACAGGCTGCCGGTTCACTATACACTGCAGTAAGTAATACAATACAACAGATACTAACTGATAGCTGACAGGGTTTCATAGGTCGCAGCACTTGTGGGGCGCCGGACAAATATATAAAGAATATATTGCAAATGAAAACTTATCTATATGTAGTAATCACAAACCCAGTTCATCCCCGCTAAATGAAAGGGGCAGCAAGTCGTTCGCACGGCTGATCACATATATCTTACCGCTTAATCCCCCCATAATCACCCGGATAGGGCTTTCCTGTTTTCTTTCGTACTCCGACAATGTTTGCCGGCAGATCCCGCAGGGAGAAATAGGATGCGTACTCTCCCCATTGAGATTATTATAACTGATAGCAATGGTATCAATATCAATATTGGGATATACCGACGCAGCAGAAGCCAGCGCCACTCTCTCCGCACATAACCCGATCGGATAAGAAGCGTTTTCCTGGTTGGAACCGGCAATGATTTCACCGTTGGCCAGCCGGATCACTGCCCCCACCTGGAAACGGGAATAAGGCGCATAGGCGTATTCCGTTACTTCCCTTGCTTCCTTCAGCAGCCATGCATCAGCGTCGGAAAGACCGGCAAGATCATCATATACCTCGTATTCGATATGCAGCAATTGTTTCTCCATAACAACAGTTGAAAAGGGTTCTTCGTATAGCCGTTGTCGGGGTAAGACAACGACGGACCGGCATAGTGCCGGTCCGTAATTTACTTTAAATTATATTTCGGGCGGTTGCTTACTTGATATTTCTGAAGATACGGCTCCAGCGGATACCGCCTTCTCCATAACTCATCCAGATCAGCCAGGCTTTACCCACCACGTGATCTTCCGGCACAAAACCCCAGAAACGGGAATCCAGGGAGTTGTTACGGTTATCCCCCATCATCCAGTAATAGTTCATTTTAAAAGTATAGCTATCAGCGGGTTGACCGTTGATGATAAATTTACCGTCTTTTCTTTCCAGTGTATTGCCTTCATATACGCGGATAATGCGGTCGTATAAAGCAATGTTGCTTTCATCCAGCTTAACCGTAACGCCCTTTTTAGGAATATACAACGGACCGAAGTTTTCTTCTGTCCATTTGAAATGGGCAGTATCGTGCGGGAAAACGTTATTGTAATTGAAATCTGTAAAATCAGACTCCTGGTATATTTTAATGTCTTTTACGATCGGCTTAAATTGTTCCAGCGCTGCAACATTGGCCGGTGTGAGGTTGTAAATGAACTTGCTGGCATCGAGCTGGTAGAAGTCAGAACCGGAAGTAGCAATGCCCAGGTCTTCCAGGCGGCTGCTGTTAAGCTGATCGCCGGTAGTTTCCACTACATATTTATGCTGGCTGCCAGGGGGAACCGGTGCTGCCTGTCCGTTTACATATACTGCACCTTTAATGATCCGGATCGTATCGCCGGCTTCGGCCATGCAGCGTTTGATATAGTTTTCCCTTTTATCTACCGGGCGTTGAATGATTTTGTAAGAATTCTGGACCGACTGCCAGCCGAACTGCCGCACCATGCCATAATAGCTGGGATCGGGCGAATCAATGGCCACAGTATCTCCTTCGGGGAAGTTGAATACCACTACATCATACCGCTTGATTGCTGAAAAACCGGGTAAACGTCTGTATTTCCATTTTACCGCCTCTGAATAGGCTTTGGCAGATTTGGTGAAAGGCAGCGTGTGATGCACAAAAGGTACTGCCAGTGGGGTCATTGGGATACGTGGTCCGTAACTGATCTTGCTCACAAACAGGAAGTCGTTCACAAGTAAGGTTTTTTCCATTGAAGGGGTCGGGATCGTATAGGCCTCAAAAATAAAGGTGCGGATAAGCGTGGCTGCTATAATAGCGAAGATCGCAGCGTCTAACCATTCTCTAACCGCAGATTTCTTTTTCTTAGGCTGACTGTCTTTGTTTTTTTTCCAAAATGCCAGGTTCATTCAGTTACGCTTATTAGATGCTTAAAAAGGCAAATATAATATTCTGTTGCTAGCCAGTTGCTATTACTTTACAAAAGTTTTCTTAAAAATAGATTAAAAGATTGTTTATTATAATTTTTAGGTATATGGTGTACCCTACGCCGAATTGCCTAAATTTGACGTTTACTATACCTCCGTTGAATACATTTACGATTAAGGATATTGAGAACTTTACCGGTATAAAGGCGCATACCATCAGGATCTGGGAGCAGCGGTTCCAGTTATTCTCCGCCAGGCGGAAGGATACCAACCACAGGATCTATGACGGGGAGGATCTGAAAACCTTACTGCGTATTGCGTATTTATATCATCACGGGATCAGGATCTCGCGCATAGCTGCTTTGTCGGACGAGGAACAAAATAAACTGTCCTTGCAGCTGGCCGCTGAAGGATCTTCCGCCGGCCTCCAGGTAAATGAGCTGATTGCCGCCACACTCGACTACGATTACTTCCGCTTTGAACGTGTTTTTTACAGCCAGGTACTGCACCTGGGATTTGAACACTGCATTACAAAAATCATTTACCCTTTCCTTGAAAAGATAGGCGTACTATGGCTTACCGGCAACGTGATTCCGGCACAGGAGCACTTCTGCTCCAATATTATCCGTACTAAAATAATGACGGCTATCGACGGCCAGCAGATGAACCAACAGGCTACCGCCCATTACCTGTTATTTCTCCCGGAGGGAGAATTTCATGAAATACCTTTGTTATACGCACAATACCTGCTGAAGAAGAGTGGCAAACTGGTCACCAGTTTTGGCGCCAATGTTCCCCTGGCAGACCTGGAAGCATTTGCCCCGGCCCGTCCGGTGACCCACATCTATACCCATCTGCTTACCAATGTTACGCAACAGGTAATGAACCGCTTTGCTGCCACACTCTCACAGCAGTTCCCGGGCATTAAAATCCTGTTATCGGGGCCACAGTCCTGGCAATTGACCATGCCGCTGCCGGCGAATGTATTTGTAATAAAAAGCCTGGAAGAGCTGCAGGCATTCAGCTGACCATTTCTCAGAGCACTTCTTCGAGGATACGATTAATGGCTTCCGAGCGGTTCAGCACCATAAAATGGCCACCATCGGGGATCAGGTGTGTAGGTTGAAGATATTTAACCGGGAAAGGCATATCGCGTGCACCGTGAATATGCACCACGCCCTCCGGTACCTGCTCGTTTTCCCAATGCAGGATAGCATTTACCGCCCACCGTCTATAAGTGTAATCACGCTTCGCCAGATATTCGTTTACCAGTGTACGTTCTTCCGGTGTTTCAATATTGAGGAATTTCCTGACAATAGCGCTTCGCCGCTGGTACAGCAGGCTGTCGGGCAACTTGTGCAGGCCGAGTTTCTTTACCCAGTTATAGTAGGGAGGTTTTTCCGAGCTTCGTTTAATGCTTGATAGCAGGATATTCTTTTCTACAGGGATGTGCCGGGCTATTTCCAGGCTCATGATACCGCCAAAAGACACGCCTATTAAGGTAACCGTCCCATCAGCCGTAATGTTTTTGGCCATACGTGCCGCATAACGGCTGATGGGTTCATCCGGCAATGGAGGGATCCAATGCAGGTGATGCACCTGGTAGCCGGAGGGAAAACGCAGGTTGTTGAAAATGCGTTCATCCGCTCCCAGCCCACTGATCAGATACAGGTGTTTTTGCATATTGTTAGCCGGTTAAGAGCTTACTTTCCTTTTGTCGCGGCTCGGTACCACGAAATCGTCCACATCTTCCGCAGTGATGGTTTTACCGGAAAGGATCACGAGCCTTTCCACCACGTTCCTCAGCTCACGGATATTACCGGTCCAGTTGTGGTTTTGTAAAGCCTTCATGGCCTCTTTATCTGCTACTTTGCGGGTAATGCCATATTCACTGCAAACGCTGTCCAGGAAGCTGTCTACCAGCAAAGGTACATCATCCCGGCGGTCGTTCAGGGAAGGTACGTGGATCAGGATCACGCTTAAACGGTGATAGAGATCCAGGCGGAAGTTCTTGTTTTCCACTTCCTGCAGCAGATCTTTGTTGGTAGCGGCTACCACCCGTACGTCTACACTTATTTCCTTATCTCCGCCTACGCGGGTGATCTTTCCTTCCTGCAGGGCGCGCAGTACTTTTGCCTGGGCACTGAGACTCATATCGCCAATTTCATCCAGGAAAAGGGTACCGCCGCTGGCCTGTTCAAATTTTCCGATCCGCTGCTTTACAGCAGAGGTAAAGGAACCTTTTTCGTGACCAAACAGTTCACTTTCTATCAGCTCTCCGGGGATGGCGGCGCAGTTCACTTCCACCATCGGGCCGGCGGCGCGGTTACTGCGTTCATGCAGCCACCGGGCTACCAGTTCTTTACCTACCCCGTTATCTCCGGTGATGAGTACCCTGGCATCCGTGGGCGCTACTTTCTCTATCGTTTCTTTAATTTTCAGGATCGGGCTGGACTGACCAATCATTTCCGGTACCTTATTCACCTTGCGGCGCAGGGTTTTGGTTTCGGTAACCAGGGTGGTTTTATCCATTGCATTACGCAGGGTAATGAGTAAGCGGTTCAGATCCGGCGGCTTTGAAATATAATCATAGGCGCCTTTTTTCACCGCATCTACTGCCGTATCAATATTCCCGTGGCCGGAAACCATGATAATAGGAATATCTCCGTTCACCTCACGGGCTTTCTCGAGAAACTCCAGTCCGTCCATTTTAGGCATTTTGATATCGCAAAGAACGGCATCATATGACTTTGCCTGGAACATTTTAAATCCTTCCATACCATCCGCGGCCTCATCTACCTTATAACCTTCATAAGTTAAAATTTCCGTGAGTGTTTTACGAATACTTTTTTCGTCGTCTATTATTAAAATGTTAGCCATAATCAGTTTTATTTTGTACGACCGGCAATACCTGCCTTTTATACAACGGGCAAAAATAAAGATTAATCCCTTAAAATTGCATTATATCAGGGATCATTTAACATGTCAGAAACAATTGAGATATTACCATATAGTCCGCGCTGGCCGGAAGAATTCCTTGAAATAGCCCGGGAGCTGGGCGATGCGGCCGGTGAATACGCGCTGGCTATTGACCACATTGGTTCTACGAGTGTGCCGGGGTTGCCGGCGAAAGATATTATTGACGTACAGCTTACAGTGGCTTCGCTGGAAGCGCCCCTGCAGCCTGCATTGGAGCTGCTGGGCTATCAGCGTAAATTACACCTGAAAGATCACCGCCCACCCGGCAGGGATGACCTGGCGGAGGATGAACTGGAGAAACATTTTTATTTTAAAAAAGACAGAAGAGTAAACCTGCATGTACGGGTAGCCGGGAAGTTTAACCAGCGCTATCCTTTGCTGTGCCGCGATTATCTCCGTGCACATCCGCATGCGGCGCAGGCTTACGGCGTAGTGAAGCAGCAGCTGGCAAAATACTTCCCCAACGATGCAAATGCTTACTACGATATCAAAGATCCTGTATTTGATATACTCATGGAAGGAGCCTATATCTGGGCAGACAAGAAGGCTTGAATATTAGCAGACAGTCTACTACCTTTACAGGATTAATGCGTAATTTCAGTAACTATTAAAGTGCCAATACCTGTAATTCGATCCGCATATGAATGATTTTCTGGAAGAGTTGAAGCGGCGGCATCAGCTGGCAGCGGCGAACGCCTATCCTGCCACGGGTGCAGTAGATGAATTTGTGAGCCACCTGTTAAACTGGTTATTCCCTGAACATACCGGTCAGGTAATTGCTGATCCGGTGGCGCTGGAGCGTTTTGGCCATGAACTGGAAGCTCAGTTGCAGCAATTGCTGCAATCAATGGAAAATCAGCTGCCCGCAGATGCCGCGGGCCTGAGCCGCGACTTTATGAATAAAGTACCGGTGATATATGATGAACTGACAAAAGATGCCTCGGCCATTTACCAGGGCGATCCGGCGGCATCCTGTTTATACGAGGTAATCCGCGCCTATCCCGGGTTTTATGCCATTGCCTTTTACCGCATTGCGCATGCCCTGTACCAGCTGAAGATCCCGGTATTACCCCGGATGATCACAGAACTGGCGCATTCCCGCACAGGAGTGGATATTCATCCGGGCGCCGTAATTGCACCGTGGTGCTGCATAGATCATGGTACCGGCATTGTGATCGGGGAAACCACCGTGATAGGACCACATGTAAAACTGTACCAGGGCGTAACGCTGGGTGCACTGAGCATTGAGAAGAGTATGGCACGCAGCAAGCGCCATCCGACCATTGAGGAGCATGTGGTGATTTACGCCGGCGCCACCATTCTTGGCGGAGATACAGTGATAGGCCATCATAGCGTAATAGGCGGGAATGTGTGGCTGATTAAAAGTGTGGAACCTTTCTCCCGGATCTATTACAAAGCAGAACATAAATTTTCAGATACAAACCAGGACTAGTACAATGGCTTCCATCATAGATCTGATCGGCAATACGCCGATGGTAGAATTAAAGAAGATATCCGTTAACCCGGCCGTTAAAATTTTCGCCAAGCTGGAGGGAAACAATCCTGCCGGCAGCGTAAAAGACAGGGCCGCCTATGGCATGATCAAAGGCGCACTGGACAGGGGCGATATTAAACCGGGCATGAAACTGATAGAAGCTACCAGTGGTAATACCGGTATTGCGCTGGCCATGATTGCCAGTATTTTCGGGCTTGAAATAGAGCTGGTAATGCCTGCAGACGCCACCCGCGAACGGGTGCTCACTATGGAAGTATATGGCGCAAAAGTTACGCTCACGCCAAAGGAGCTGTCGATGGAAGGCTCTATTGACTACGCCAATGCCCAGATGGAGAAAGGCGGCTATTATATGCTCAACCAGTTTGCCAATCCCGATAACTACGGCATGCACTATAAAACTACCGGACCGGAAATCTGGAAAGATACCAACGGGGAAGTGACTCACTTTGTAAGCGCAATGGGCACTACCGGTACTATTATGGGAGTATCCCGCTATTTAAAAGAGCAGAACCCGGCAGTACAGATTGTGGGATGCCAGCCTACAGAAGGTTCAAAAATCCCGGGCATCCGCAAATGGCCGGAGGCTTATCTTCCCAAAATATTTGAAAAACCGAGGGTAGACCGTATTATGGATATTTCAGAAGAAGAAGCGAGGATCATGACCAAAAGACTGGCAAAAGAAGAAGCGGTATTTTGCGGTATGAGCAGCGGCGGCGCTGTGGCAGCGGCAGTGCGGGTATCGAAGGAGTTAAGTAGTGGCGTGATCGTTAGTATCATCTGTGATCGTGGCGACAGGTACCTTTCCAGCGATCTGTTTTCCTGATAAATATTTAAAGAGATAAAAAGAAACGGAGCGAAGAAAATCTTCGCTCCGTTTCTTTTTTATACTTATAGCGGTTGCTATTTCTTCATGTACATCACTTCTTTCACCAGTTTCACGGTACGTTCCACATCCGGCAGGTATTGTTTAACCAGGTTAGGCGCGTAGTGCATAGGTGCATCCTGTGCGGTGATACGGCGGATAGGCGCATCCAGGTAGTCGAAACCTTCTTTCTGGATACGGTAAGTAATTTCGGAAGAAATACTTGCGAATGGCCATTGTTCTTCCACAATTACCAGGCGGTTTGTTTTCTTCACAGATTCCAGGATGGTGAACCAGTCCAGCGGGCGGATGGTACGGAGATCGATTACTTCTGCCTCGATACCTTCTTTTGCCAACTCTTCCGCTGCACCCAACGCTACTTTCATCATTTTGTTGAAAGATACAATGGTTACATCTTTACCGGCACGTTTGATATCTGCTTTACCAATCGGGATGATATATTCTTCTTCAGGAACTTCACCCATATCGCCATACATCAGTTCACTTTCCATGAAAACAACCGGATCGTCGTCGCGGATAGCCGCTTTGAGCAAACCTTTTGCATCATATGGATTGGAAACGGAGATTACTTTCAGGCCCGGGATGTTGGCGTAGTAACTTTCGAATGCAGTAGAGTGTTGTGCACCTAATTGTCCGGCAGAACCGTTTGGTCCGCGGAAAACGATCGGGCAACCCACCTGGCCGCCACTCATTGCCAGCATTTTTGAAGCAGTATTGAGGATCTGATCCAACGCCAGTACAGCGAAGTTCCAGGTCATGAATTCAACCACCGGACGCAGGCCGTTCTGTGCAGCACCTACTCCGATAGCAGCAAATCCAAGTTCAGCAATCGGCGTGTCAATAACACGTTTTGGACCAAACTCATCCAGCATTCCCTGGCTCACTTTATAAGCACCATTGTATTCGGCTACTTCCTCCCCCATAAGGAATACCCGTTCATCACGGCGAAATTCCTCCTGCAGGGCTTCTCTTAAGGCTTGTCTGAAAGCTATCTGACGCATGCTATTCTTAATTGAAAGTTTAAATGCCTTATTGAAAGGCAGGGCAAAAATATTGTTTGTTAGCGAAAAAGCAAAGCAAACACCCGATTAATAATTATTATACCTCCGACAAGCAGTGTGTATAGTATTAATTAAAATAAATACATATATTTATATTTCAAACTTTATTAAGACCTGCCAACAACTTTACCCGCTGTCATGATTACCATCACTATCCTTACCTTATGCTTTTTAGCCGCCCTTTCCTGTAAAATTAAAAAGGCAAAAGCGCCGGAACTACAGGCACTCCTGTGGTACCTGCACCTGATTTTTGGCTGTTTTGCGCTCTTATGCGTATTATTGATGCTGAATGATTACGGCTTCAAAGGCACCCAAACTGAACGGGTGTTCTTTACCCTCTACGCAGGTACCGGCATGCTTATTTACGGCCTCACCAAGCCGGATAACGACGCCCGGTACGCCTACCTGACCGGTTTCTTCGGGTTTCCGTTTGTGCTGCTGCTTGGCCTGCTCCTGCCACCACTGCGTACCCTTACCCTGGTAGCTGCCATCACCCTGCTGTCCGACAGCGAGTTTCACCGCTACAATATCGACGACGACTACGCCCTGCAAACGAAAAGCACCGGCATATTGTCCACCTACCCGGTTTACAGCCTGGTGGAAGACAAATACCTGTTTTTTGAGAAAATAGTACCGGATGTGGTAAAACCGAAGGCAGCACTGCAATCGCTGAAGATGGCAAAACGGGGAAAAGACAGCGTAAGGATACAGGTAAACAGCATAGATACGGTGATTGCTATTTATTGATAGTGTATGGGGAGTGTATTGGAAGTGTATGGTGAGTGTATGGGAACAGTATAGGGAGTGTATGGGGACTGTATGGGGACTGTATAGGAACTGTATGGGGAATACGACACATAGACGACTCCTAAGTATCTGAGAAGTACCGGAGAAGTATGCGAGAAGTAATACCCGGGTAACCGGGAACCGTATAACTGCCCGGTTCGCTACAGATCAAGATCAGCTGATGGTTTTTCAACAACCATCAGCTGACGACCCTTCATTAAACTCTTTCGATGATAATTGCGCTGGCGCCGCCACCGCCGTTACAGATCCCTGCAACACCGTAACGCGCCTGCTGCTGATGCAGGATAGCATTCAACGTTACCACAATGCGCGCACCGCTGCACCCAATAGGATGCCCCATTGCTACGGCGCCGCCCCATACATTCACCTTATCAAGCGACAGTCCCAGGTCTTTCGCATTGGCAATAGGCACGCACGAAAATGCTTCGTTCACTTCTGCCACGTCCATATCGCTGATTTTCAGCCCGGCTTTGGTAAGCGCGTTGTTGATAGCTTTTACCGGCGTAGTGGTAAACCATTCCGGCGCCTGCGAAGCATCTGCAAAGCTGATGATCTTTGCCAGTGGCTTTAATCCCAGCGCTTTCAGTTTTTCGCCGCTTACCAGCACTACGGCTGCAGCACCATCATTGATGTTGGAGGCATTGGCAGCAGTGATGGTTCCATCTTTCTGAAAACTTGGTTTCAGGGAAGGTACTTTTTCAAAGATGACCTTTTTGTAGTCTTCATCTTCAGATACTGTTACTACCTGTTTTCCGGGTACCTGCACCGGCACTACTTCATCTTTAAAATATCCTTTCTCCCAGGCTGCTGCTGCGCGTTTATAACTTTCAATCGCGTAAGCGTCCTGGTCTTCCCGGGTAATTTTGTATTCGGTGGCGCATAGCTCTGCTGCGTTGCCCATGTGAAAATCCTTGTAGGGGTCCCAGAGGCCATCGCGGATGATACCGTCGGTGATAGCGCCATGCCCCAGTTTATAACCGGTACGGGCTTTATCGAGGTAGTAAGGCGTAGCGCTCATGTTTTCCATGCCGCCGGCTACTACTACGTCGTTGTCGCCCAGCATAATACTTTGGGCGCCCAGCATAATAGCTTTCATGCCGGAAGCGCATACTTTGTTAACAGTGGTACAGGGAACATTATTGGGCACTCCTGCAGCGAGGCTCGCCTGATTGGCAGGCGCCTGGCCGAGGTTGGCGCTGAGCACATTGCCCATATATACTTCATTTACTTCTGCCGGGGCAATACCAGCCCTTTCCAGTGCCGCCTTAATAACGTGAGCGCCAAGCTGGGTGGCCGGAATGCTTGCCAGTGCGCCATTGAACGAACCGATAGGGGTGCGGGCCACAGCTACTATAAATACTTCTTTCATCTGATAAATAAGATTGATTTGGCTAGTTTATAATCTACCAAATATAAGGAAAAGTTGCCGGGAACAGCAACCACGCGGACATACTACCCTCCTTCTCTCCAAATCCTAATTTTCCCGTATGTTTGCAGTTGCATTTACCAAACCGTGATATCTCAGAACTCCATACAACAGATCCTCAGCCGCATTGATATTGTGGAAATTGTGGGTTCCTTCGTTAAACTGAAAAAAAGAGGCGCCAACTACCTGGGCCTGTGTCCGTTTCACAACGAAAAGTCCCCTTCTTTCACCGTATCTCCCGGCAAAGAAATCTACAAATGCTTTGGTTGCGGCGCCAGCGGCAATTCCATCAGCTTTATCATGGAGCATGAAAAGTACTCCTATGTAGAAGCGCTCCGGTGGCTGGCACAACGGTACCAGATAGAACTGGAGGAAACGGAAGTAAGCCCGGAACTGAAGCAGCACCAGCTGATGGCGGATAGTTTGTTTATCATCAACAACTACGCCCGTGAATACTTTACCGATACCCTTTTTAATAAAGAGGAAGGCCAGAATGTGGGCCTGAGTTATTTTGAAGAAAGAGGATTTACGGAAGAAACCATCAAAAAGTTCCAGCTGGGCTACTGTCTGAATACCTTTGACGCTTTTGCCAAATCGGCATTGAACAAAGGATACAACCTGGAATACCTGCAAAAAACAGGACTGGTTACCATCCGCAACGATCAACCTGCCGATAACTACCGCGGCCGGGTGATTTTCCCGATCCATAACCAGTCCGGAAAAATACTGGGCTTCGGCGCACGTATCCTGGTAAAATCAGACCGGGCGCCCAAATACATCAATTCTCCCGAAAACGAAATCTATGTAAAAAGCCGGGTACTGTATGGTACCTACTTTGCACGGCACGCCATCGATAAACTCAATGAGTGCCTGCTCGTGGAAGGATATACCGACGTAATTTCCCTGCACCAGGCAGGTGTGGAAAACGTGGTGGCCTCCAGTGGTACCTCCCTTACACAGGACCAGCTGCGGCTGATTAAGAAATACACCAATAACCTCACCATCCTTTATGATGGCGACAGCGCCGGGGTGAAAGCAGCGCTCCGCGGGCTGGACATGGCCATTGAAGAAGGGCTGAACGTGAAGCTGGTATTGCTGCCGGACAAAGAAGATCCGGATAGCTATGTGCAGAAGATCGGGGCGGAAGCGTTCCGTGAATTCATTAAAGATAACAAGCAGGACTTTGTACTGTTTAAGCTGCAGCTCAGCATGCAGGAAGCCGGCACCGACAGTAATAAAAAGTCGCAGCTGGTAAATGAAATCGCTGAAACCATTTCCAAAATTGATAAGGCGGAAGATTTTACCCGGCAGCAGGATTATATCCGTCAATGCAGCCAGTTACTCCATATCGATGAGCAGGGGCTGATCCAGCTGGTCAACAAATTTATCCGCGACCGCCTCGTTAAACGCGAGCAGGCATACGCGCGTAACAATCCCGCACCCAGTGATGATGACCTGAGTGAAGAAGCGATTGCCGCTATGGAAGCGGCAGAAACAGGCATTTCGGTTGACTCGCTCATCAACGGGCACGAAAAGCAGGAAAAGGCACTGGTAAAAATCCTGTTACGTTTTGGCGACAAGCCTTTTAAAGAAGAAGACAATAGTACTGTAGCAGATTATGTGTTCCATCTCCCCTACGATTTTGAGGCGCTGGCGGAAAGTGAGCTGGTGAAAAGGATTTTAAGGGAATACAAAGCCTTGTATGATGCAGGGAATCTCCAGGATAAACGCTGGTTTCTTTATCATGAAGATCAGCAATTTTCAAAAGAGATTGCCAATATCCTGGAAGATCAGGAAGCCGATCTCAGTATGAAATGGAAAGAACAATTTGAAATAGATACTGTTTATGGCGACGATGCATATTTAAAAGATACGCTCTCCACTACCAACTATCTGATCCTGCGGAAAGTGAAAAAGTTAATCTATGAAAATCAGGCCGAAGTTCAAAAGGCCTTCAAGGAAAACGACTACGAAGCGGCTAAAAGCTGCCTTGAAATGCAGAAACACCTCAACTCCCTGGAGAAAGAACTTACCAACGGTATGGGTACCGTTATTTTCAAGTAAGTGTTCGCGTTAGTAGCTTAAATCCGCTCCCATACCTGGAAGGAGAAAGGATACTGATTTTTTTCATCTGCCTCATGGCGTTCATCACTTACCAGCTCAAATTCTGCCCCATCCAGCTGAGGGAAAAAAGCATCCCCGTGAACCACTGCGTATACGCGGGTAAGATAGATGCGCTCTACTAACGGCCACGCCTGCTCGAAAATCTGGGAGCCACCGGTGATAAACAGTTCATCGCCACCGAAAGACTTTGCCTTTTCAACACCTTCCTCCACAGAACGCACTACATACGCACCTTCCGGTTGAAAATCCGTTTGGCGGGTGATTACTATATTAGGCCGGCCGGGCAGTGGTTTACCGAGGGAGTCAAATGTTTTACGTCCCATTACAATGGGTTTTCCCAATGTGGTGGATTTAAAATATTTAAGATCCAACGGCAAACGCCAGGGTAACATATTATTGATACCGATTACGTTATTTTCCGAAGCGGCTACGATAATGGATATACGCATATGGGAAGTTATATGGCTACCGGTGCTTTAATGGCCGGGTGAAACTGGTAATTTACCAGTTCAAAATCTTCAAACTTAAAGGAGAAAATATCTTTTACCTCCGGGTTGATCTTCATTACCGGAAGCGGGAATGGTTGCCGGCCCAGCTGCAGGTTGGCCTGCTCTATATGGTTGCTGTACAGGTGTACATCACCAAAAGTATGGATAAAGTCGCCGGCATCCAGGTTGCACACCTGCGCCATCATCATGGTTAATAATGCGTAAGACGCGATATTGAAAGGTACGCCCAGGAATACGTCGGCGCTGCGCTGATACAGCTGGCAGCTCAGTTTACCACGGGTTTCCCCTTTAGCAGTATCTGCAGGAGTTACGTAAAACTGGAACAGGCAATGACAGGGGCTGAGCGCCATTTCCGGCAGTTCACCCACATTCCAGGCGTTCACAATAATACGGCGGGAGTCAGGATTATTTTTGATGGTATTTACGGCTTCAGTGATCTGGTCTATTACCTTACCGCTGCGGGTTTCCCAGCTGCGCCATTGCTTTCCGTATACGGGTCCGAGGTCGCCATTTTCATCGGCCCACTCATCCCAGATGCTTACGCCATGTTCTTTCAGCCAGCCGGTATTGGTATCTCCTCTTAAAAACCAGAGCAGTTCATATATAATCGATTTGAGATGCAGCTTTTTGGTGGTCACCACCGGGAAACCGTCCTGCAGGTTGAATCTCATCTGGTAGCCAAAACAGCTGGTAGTGCCGGTGCCGGTGCGGTCTGTTTTTACAGCGCCTTCCCGTATAATATGTTGTAATAAAGATAAATACTGCTCCATAAGGTCGCAATTTACGAAGTTTTCCAGTTGAAAAAATATAACATATTTAAGTCAAAGAAAAAAAGCGGAAGTACCCTTAAATTTTCGTAATCTGCTATAGCATTTTACGTTACAACAAGATCGGCTTAGTGAGAAGTCCTTGCCATCAGCGATGATGATGAAAAACCTATAGTTCCCCTTGCGGCAAGGATCACAACAAAATTAACTTTATTAAACAACCAAAATCGGATCAGGATCTGTGCTATCTGTAAACCAAAAAATAATCAGCAACATGATATTGTAACCTCGTTTTAATCATCATTCATTTATCTAAACCATCACAAGCTATGCTTCTACCAAAATCCAGCTTGCTGGTACTGCTATGCCTATGCAGTACCCTGGCACTATTTGCGCAGCAAAACATCACCGGAAAAATCAGGGACGCCGTCAGCGGCAAACCCATTCCCGGCGTTACCGTACGCATTCCCAACACCAACAAAGGGACCATCACCGATGCTGATGGCAATTATACGCTGGCCATCACGGCCGGCACCACAAGTTTAATGGTGAGCTACACCGGCTATAAAACCAAAACAATCAATCTTACGCCGGGTAATAATGTGATAAACCTGACCCTGGAAGAAGATTTCGCCCGGCTGGATGAAATTGTGGTAACAGGGTTAGCCACCAATGTAAAGCGAAGTAATCTTGCCAATGCAGTAGCTACTATTTCAGGCACGGAATTAAACGGGGTGGCGCCTGCACAAACATTTGACGCAGCCCTCAGCGGTAAAGTGCCCGGCGCCATGATAACGGCCAATTCCGGCGCCCCCGGTGGTGGTATTTCCGTAAAAATGCGCGGTATCACTTCCGTATTTGGTAACTCTCAGCCACTGTATGTAGTAGATGGGATCTTCTTCAATAACAGCAGCATTCCCGCAGGATTAAACGATGTAACCGGCGCTGCTACCTCCGGCAGTCCCAACAACCAGGATAACCCTTCCAGCCGTATTGCGGACCTCAACCCGGAAGACATTGAAAACATTGAAATCCTGAAAGGCGCTTCCGCCGCTGCCATGTATGGCGCTAAAGCCGCTGCCGGCGTAATTATCATCACCACCAAGAAAGGTAAATCCGGCAAAACAAAAATCTCCCTCAACCAGGAAACCGGCTTTACCAAAGTGCGTCACCTGATGGGCGTACGCACCTTTACCCCCGAAACGGCCGCCGATCTTGCAGGTACTGCTGATAACCCCGATCCTGATGTACAGGCCAAACGCGCCGCCTATAAAGCGCAGTTCACCGAAGCAAAAAATGCCGGGAAGATCTTTGACTATGAAAAAGAAATTTTCGGGCAAACAGGACTGGTGCTGAACACCGGTATTTCCCTCAGTGGCGGCGGTGAAAAAACTACTTTCTATCTTTCCGGAAACCGGCGGCAGGAAAACGGTATTGTGAAAGGAACCGGCTATTTCAACAACTCCATCCGGCTAAATGTAGACCACAAAGTGAGTGATCGTGTATCCGTAGGCGTTACTACCAACTATATCAACTCCTCCGCCGACAGGGGGCTGACCAATAATGATAACAACGGCGTTTCCCTCGGTGTGGCGTTGTCGTCCACACCTGATTTTGTGAACCTGTTCCCCAATGCACTGGGTGAGTATCCACGCAATACCTTTGCCAGCTCCAACCCGCTGGAAATGCGCGACAACATGATCAACAACGAACAAACCAACCGTTTTGTGGGTGGCGGTAATATAGAGATACGCCTGCAACAAAGCGACCGTTCCACTACCAGGCTGGTAGGACGCGGTGGTATTGATTACTTCAATTTCAAAACCGCTGCCTTATTTCCACGCAATCTCCAGTTTGAAGAGAACGGCCTGCAGGGACATTCCATCCAGGGCAATACCAATAATACCAACACCAATATCGGCGGATTCATTGTGAATACCTTTACGCCCAACAACAACCTCAGCTTAACCAGTACCGCCGGCGCCACACTGGAAACCGGCTACCTTGATAATATTGTTACGGTAGCTACCAACCTGGTGTCCGGTCAAAGTAACCTGGATGCCAGCGCCAACACCACCACCCGGCAATTCCGCCAGAAATACCGGGATAATGGTATTTTCATACAGGAAGACCTTTCCCTGATAGATGCCATTACTTTCAGTGCAGGTGTGCGTTTCGACCGGTCGACCAACAACGGTGAATACCAGAAATATTACGTTTTCCCCAAAGGGTCCATTTCCTGGAATATTGCGAAAATGGATTTCTGGAAGGTACCCGGTGTGGATAACCTCAAGCTGCGTGCAGCTTATGGCCAATCCGGTAACGTACCTCCATATGGCAGTAAATTTACCCAGATGCTGGGTAGCAACATCGGCGGCTTCCCCGGCGTGCTCGTAGAAAACCTGCAGGGCAACCCCGATATTAAACCGGAACGGCAAACAGAATTTGAAACCGGGCTGGATGTGAGCGTACTGAATGGCCGCATCAGCCTGGAGGCAACCTACTATAACAAAAAGATCTACGATGTACTATTGCGTCATGCGCTTCCCGGCTCCTCCGGTTATGCCACTGAGTGGAAAAACAGCGGTGACCTGAGAAACAAAGGAATAGAGCTGGGCTTAAACCTGATACCTGTGAACAGGCCTAATGTGCGATGGAACAGCAGCATCAACTGGTGGCAAAACCGTTCCAAAGTCACCAAGCTGATCATTCCTCCGTATGCCATTGGCGCCTTTGGTAATTCACTCGGTACTTTTTACCTGGAAGAAGGACAACCTGCCACGCAGATCAAAGGCACCGTGAACGGCGACCTGAAACTGATCGGCAATGCCGAACCGGATTTCCAGATGAGCTTCTTCAATGAATTAACCGTATTCAAAAACCTGTCCCTCCGTTTCCTCATCCACTGGAAAAAAGGCGGCGACAACATTAACCTCACCCAGCTGCTCACCGATCTCGGAGCTACTTCTTTTGATTATGATGATGAGATGAAAGGCACGAAGGCAGGGCTTTACCGTCCTGGCGCCGGCGATGCATCCATCTATGTACAGGACGCTTCGTATGTGCGTATCCGTGAGATAGGTCTTTATTACAATATTCCTATCAAAAATACTGCGATACTGAAAGCGATCCGTGTTGGCGTATCCGCCAATAATTTCTTTACGTGGACAAAGTACGTGGGTTATGATCCGGAAGTATCCAACTTCGGCAGTAACACCATTACTACCGCTCAAACCCGCGGCAGTAACGGTTTATCAACAGGCGTAGATGTTATGCCGTTCCCTGCATCCAAAAGGGCCAGTTTTCATGTTGGCGTCGATTTCTGATCATTATCCATCTGCTTAAAATCATTACATATGAAAAAGTATCTTTCCATTATAACGGTAACTCTTTTCCTGCTGGCCCTCAACGCCTGTCAGAAAGGAGAGATCAACAGTTTGAATACACCCGTGGTAGGCGGTATCATCACCGATCCTTCCAGGAGCGACTTATTTAACCTGGTAACGGGCGCCGAATCCGGTATGCGCAACAGCCTCTCCACTTATCTCGATGGCACCGGTATTATTGGCCGGGAAATTTACCGTTTCTCCGGTGCAGAGCCCCGCTATACCACCGATTTGCTGGGTGGCGGTTCCAAACTGCTGGACAATAACACCTTTTACATTACCAACCCCTGGTCCGCCCGTTACCAGGTAGCAAGACAGTGTTTCATTTTACTCGATGCCATTAACAATACCCGTACAGAAGTAGCATCTGATGTACAAAAGAAGGCATTCACAGGATTTGCCAAAACACTGATCGGCTATCAGCTGTTGCTGAATCTCAACATGACCAATACCAATGGTGTACGCATACCCGTACCCAATGGCGCTACCCTGGGACCTGTTATTACCAATCCTGCTGTAGTGATGGATTCTATATTAAAATTCCTTGATGAAGGGAAAGCTGACCTGACCGGATCGGAAGTTATTTTTCCTTTGTCAGATGGATTCCTGGGATTTAAAGACGCCCCGGGCCTGATTAAATTTAACCGCGCCATTGCCGCCAGGGTGTATATTTACCAACAGAAATGGGATAACGCACTGAGCGCGCTCAATGAATCCTTCTTTGACCTGAACGGCTCTTTAACCAGGGGTGTTTATCATGCCTTTTCCACCAATGGCGGCGATCTTGCCAATACCATGTACCTCCCGCCAAATGGCAATGGAGAAATAAGGGTAGCGCATCCTTCTTTTGCCACCAATATCCTGCCAGGCGACGACCGCATCGCCAAAACATCGCTGCGCACTTCCTCCGCCAGCCAGAGCGGCTTAACCGGCAACCGTGATGTAATAGTTTGGACCTCCCTGAATGCACCCATCAGCATTATCCGGAACGAGGAGCTGATATTGATTTATGCAGAAGCAAAGATGCAGAAAAATGCAATCCCCGATGCCACAGTGGCCATCAACCGTATACGCACAGCGCATAACCTTCCGGTATATAGCGGCCCCCCTACACTGGCAGCACTAATTACGGAACTGTTATACAACAGGCGTTATTCCCTGTTTATGGAGGGCCATCGCTGGATAGATGTAAGGAGATATAACCTGTTGGGAACTTTGCCTAAAGACAGGCCGGATGATGATGTGTGGCCGAGGTATCCGTTGCCGCAGAGTGAAAGTAATATTTAAGTGTAGTATCATAATAAAAAGAGCGAAGCGCATCTCCGGATGCGCTTCGCTCTTTTTATGAATTTATGCCATTGCCCTTCTCTTCATTTCTTTTCTGATCAGTGCCAGTTCGCGGCCCATTTGCCCGGCGATGGAGGTGTTCTCCTGCGCCCTGCGGATCAGGTAAGGCATTACTTCCTTTACAGGGCCATACGGCAGGTATTTGCTGACGTTATAGCCGGCATGCGCCAGGTTAAAAGTGATGTTATCGCTCATGCCCAGCAACTGTGAAAAACTTACATGCGGATGGTTGTGCGGCAGTCCTTTTTCGTGGAGTAACCTCGCGGCAAACATGCAGCTGTTTTCGTTGTGCGTACCTATGAAAACGGCGAGCTTATCGATGTTATCAAGACAGAATTTTACCGCTGCGTCGTAATCCTTATCCGTAGCCTCTTTGCTTGGCTGGATAGGGGTTGGGTAATTATTTTCTGCCGCGCGTTTGTTTTCTTTTTCCATGTAAGCGCCGCGTACCAGTTTGGCGCCCAGCAGGTAGCCATTCTTTACCGCCTTATCGAGGGATACCTTCAGGAAAGGATAACGGTCGTGGCAATACATCTGGAAGGTATTGTACACAATTACCTTTCCTTTGTTGAACAGTGACATCATTTCATCGGTGAGGGCGTCTACCGGGTCCTGGATCCAGGATTCTTCCGCATCCACGAGGATGGCCACATTATGACGGGCGCCTGCTTCAGCGATGGCATGCACGCGGTTGCGCACACGGGTATATTCCTGTTGTTCGGCCGGGGTTAAAGTTTCCTTGCGGTGTACTTTTTCCAGCAGATCGAACCGGGCAAAGCCGGTAATTTTTATAGCGATGAAAGGAATATCGGGTCTGGTGGCAGCGTATTGGATAGCACGGATGAATTCAGGAACAGCGGCGTCGTAGCTTTCTTCCCCTTCCATTGCTTCCACGCCATAATCGAGTGCTACCCCTACATGATAGTTACCCAGTTGCAGCGCAGTGGTAGCCGCTTCTTCCAGGGTTTCACCACCGCAGAACTGTGAGAAAATAGTGCTTTTAATAATACCTTTAATGGGTAACCCCAGTTTAAAGGCGATGGGAGTCATCACGGCGCCCAATTTTACCAGCCAGGGCTTCCCGATATTACTAAAGAGAAAGTTGGCTTTTTTCAGTGCCTTGTCGGTCTTTGCCTCAAATGCGATAGCGGTATTATCAAATGATAAAGGTAGCTGCTTTTCCATGGGCCGCAAAGTTAGGGTGCGTCCGGCTTCTAAACAAAAATCATTATAATATCAGCATATCTTTTTAACAGCGTTAACAGATATTGTCTATTGCTTCTCAGAAATTGTTGAAGCATACTCCTTTACCGGTGTTTATTTTATTACTTTTAGGTCTTTTTGAATACATACAAAATTCCCGGAATATGCTATTTAAACCTGATACTATCTCCCGTTGCTTTTCCAGCCGTAATGCGCTGGCGTTGTTGTTAACGGGTGGAATAGTGATCACCGGCTGCCGGACAAAAGCGCCGGAAAATGCACCTGTGAACCTGAAAACGCCGGGCATCGGATACCAGACCTATAAAGGCACTACCGGCCGTCGCACTTCCGTTACGCTGCCCGACAGCTCCCGCGTAATACTTAACTCTGCTTCTGTACTGGAAGTACCCGCCAATTATTTACAGGGCAACCGTGCGGTGATCCTGGATGGCGATGCATTCTTTGCCGTTGTTCCATCTACCGATACTTTTACTGTTACCAGCGATAAATTAAGGGCTACTGTGTTGGGTACCGAATTCAAAATGCGCTCCTTTGCCAGTCAGCATGGCGCTACCGTATACCTCCTCAACGGGAAGATCCGTGTGGGGAAATCCTATCATTCCGCCACCGATAACCAGCCGGAAATACTGGAACGTGGACAGATGATCCTGGCCAATAATGAAATTGACCTGATGGAAAAAGAAACCTATCACCCGGAGGAACTGGAAACGTGGTTGTCTGATACCTTGCGGATAAATAACACTAATCCTATGGCGCTATCCCGCACGCTGGAAGAATGGTTTGGCGTGGAAGTGGAAATGAAGGGCGATGCATCCAAAGCGCCCGCGATCACAGACGCTGCTTTTTTTCATGCGTCGCTGGAAGATGTGCTGAACAACCTCGGCGAGCAACAGCATTTCAAATATAAGATCCGTGACAATAAGGTAGTGATTACATTTTAGTATATCCATTACCGTTAGTCACCTATTTTCCTGTTGAAAGAAAAGATGGCCGCATCGGGATTTTTCTTTCCCTGCACCAGGTCTGTAATGATATTGGCGGCAATCTGGCTGAAAGTGATGCCGTTGCCGCCAAAGCCCAGTGCAAAAAAGGTATGTGGCATGGGCGCGAATGCGCCGATGAAAGGCAGCCCGTCTTCCGTAGCGCCAAAGGTGCCTGTCCATTTAAACTCCGGATGAAAACGCAGCTCCGGGAATTTCTTCCGCAGGTCTTTTTCCAGGTCTTTTGCCTTACGGTGAATCAGTTTATCCCGGCGGCGGGGGTTATAAAAAGGTTCGTCACGCCCTCCTATCAGCACCCGGTGATCGCTGGTAGTACGCATGTAGAGGTATGGGGATTTTGTTTCCCAGATCAGGCAATCCTGGTACCATTGTTCTTGCGCATGATTGGGTTCACTTGCCACGGCGTAGGTGGAAGTTAATTTCAGCAGCGGGGTTTTGATATATTGCAGCACCTCATACCCGGTGGCGATTACGAGATAGCGCGCCGTAACCTGGTGCCCCTGCGAAGTTTTCAACACCACGCTGCGCGGGCGGAAATCAATATCCACTATGGCGGTACGGTCAAATACGGATGCGCCGTGTTTGATATTATGCTGATGCAGCGCATGGGTGAGCATATACGCATCTGTTTGTGCGGCGGTATGTGAATAGATGGCTGCCGGCGCATCAAAGCCCATCTTTGCTTTTATTGTTGCGGCGTCCCACCAATCCATTTTCAGCCCCAGCTCACGACGGGCTTCCAGTTCTTCCGATAACTTTCTTACATCTTTCCGGTAAGAAGCGAGATACAAACTATGCTTTCTTTCAAAATGCGGGAAGCGCAAGGCTTTGCAAATAGCCTCCAGTTCATCAATAGAAGCGGCGCATAGTTCGTATGCGCGGTTGGCATTGCGAGCACCCACTTTCTCCCTTAGCTCTGATAAGCGCGTATCGATTTCATACTGCAGCAGAGAAGTACTGGCAGCGGTGCTGCCGAGGCCAATGGTCCGGGCGTCGGCTACTACACAGGGGATGCCTGCTTTTGTTAAGGCATAGGCCGTTAACGCGCCGGAAATACCGCCGCCTATAACTGCCACGTGCGTACGAATGTCCTGTTCCAGCCAGGGATAATTATATGGGAGGCCGTTACGGATGAGCGAATAAGGGTAACCTGACTGAAGATCCATACTTACTGATTTTACAAAAGCTGCACCAAAGAAATTCGTATCTTCTGTCAGCAAAATCAAACTGTCATGAAAACACTAACTTTCTTAACCAGCTGCTTACTCATGGCTGTGAGTGCTTTTTCCCAAACGGCTCCCTGCTGTCATACAGATGCCATCACGGAATTTGCCGCACTGGCCAGCCAGGAAGAATTCCGCATGGCGCACAAAGACCCGCTGCCATTCACCTACCAGGGAACTACCGGCGCGGCTGTCACGTTTCCCACTACAGATGGAACACCTGCGCATGGCTTTCTGTTCAAAGCCAAAGAAACCTCCGATAAATACCTGTTGGTATACCAGGAATGGTATGGCCTCAACGACTACATAAAGAAGCAATCGGAGCAACTGTATAACGACCTGGGAGGCAAAGTAAATGTGTTGGCCGTGGATATGTATGATCAGAAGGTGGCCACCAACCGGGAAGATGCCGCTAAATTAATGCAGGGAGCCCCCAGGGAACGATTACAGGCCATTATGCAGGGGGCAATTACCTATGCCGGGAAAACGGCTAAAATAGCGTCCATTGGCTGGTGTTTCGGCGGTGGATTGTCTTTGCAGTCGGGTTTACTGGCAGGGCCTCAAAATGTGGGCGTAGTAATGTATTACGGCATGCCTGAAAAAGATGTGAGTAAGCTGAAAACTTTACACGGGCCGGTACTGGGATTATTCGGCAATAAAGACAAAGGCATTAACCCGCAGGTAGTAGATGAATTTGAGAAAAACATGAAGGAAGCAGGTAAAACGCTTACGGTTAAACGTTATGATGCGGCGCATGGCTTTGCCAATCCGAGCAACCCTATTTTCGACAGCGCCGCTACTGCGGATGCTTACGGGTATGTAATGCCATTTCTGAAAAAAGCATTTTCACTGTAAATGTTCAGCGGAGGGAAATATTCCCTCCGCTGAAATATTTTTACTTACCGCCGAGTCTGAGCAGCAGTTCTTTTGTTTTCCTGATACCTTCTTCTTCAGATAATTTTTCGCCTTCGTACTCAATACCCATGAAGCCATTAAAGCCGGCGTCTTTCACTGTTTTGAGGATACGGGTATAGTCGATGGTTACTTCGTTGCCGTTGGCATCGAAGTCGTATGTTTTTGCGCTCACGCCTTTTGCAAAAGGCATCAGTTCTGCCACACCTTTGTAGCGGTCGTATTCTTCGAGGCAGGTAGTTTTAGCCCATGCCTCCGGCGTGTTGCTTTCCGGTTTGCTCCTTTTTATGCAGAAGTTGCCCAGATCCGGCAGGGTGCCACAGTTGGGCATGTTCACGGTTTTCATTACACCGCTCAGCCATTCGCCGTTGGAAGACATGCCGCCGTGGTTTTCCACAATCACGTTGATACCATGTTCCTTTCCAAAGGTAGCCAGCTTCGTGAGGCCATCTGCAGCCGCTTTGGCTACTTCTTCCGGAGATCCCTCTCCTGCTGCGTTTACACGGATCGCATGACAACCCAGGAACTTAGCTGCTTCCACCCACTTGTAATGATTTTCAACCGCCTTCATTCTTTTCTTCACATCCAGGTCGCCCATTTCTCCTTCCCCATCGCACATAATGAGTACGCTGCGAACACCCAAATCATCGGCGCGTTTCTTCATGTCTGTGAGGTATGCCTGATCCTTTGCTTTGTCTTTGAAGAACTGGTTCACGTATTCGATGTTTTCAATACCGAATTCATTCTTTGCGCGGGAGGCGAAATCCAGGTGGTTCATTTTACCTGCAAACAAAGCTTTATGGAACGACCATTCCGCCAGCGAGATCTTAAAGAAAAGCTCGTGGGCGGTGGCTTCGCCGGGCTTTGCAGCAGCGGCGCTGTCGCCTTCACTCTTTGTGGACTTCCCCTCATTACAGGCGGCCAGTATAGCGGGCAACATCCCCATTCCCATAGTGTACACGCCCATTTGACGCAGGAATTGCCTGCGGTTGTTAACATTACTCATATACGTGGGTTTTAAAATTCATTCTCCTAAAATATTCATTTACACGGGGGAAAGCAAGTTTAAGCGTATAAATTTTCAGGGAGAAATAAAAAAGAACTATTCAAAAGGGATTTTAGGAAGAAGATGATAACGGGCCGCTTCCGCTGCTGCCGCGGTCTGAAGGGCGTTGTTGTAAGTGGCCGGAACCTGGCTGCCGTGGGCAAAAAGAAGACGGTACTGTTCCGCATACTGCGGATAGTATTGTTGCACGGCCTGCATCACCAGCTGTTTGCTATCGGCCGCTTCGTCTCCCCACAAAGTAGTGGAAGCGGGGAATACATACCGCGCGCCATGCTGATGAAAAGCAGCGTATAGCCGTGCTAGTTGCTCCGGCCTGTCGGTGATAAACGGTAAGAGAGGCATTAAACTCACGCCGGTCATAAACCCTGCATCTGCGCAGGATTTCAGGGCCAGTAACCGTTGCACGGGATCAGGCGCACCGGGTTCAAACTGCTTTCCGATAATTGGATCGATGGTACTGAAAGAGAAAGTGATCATGGCCTTGTGCCGGTACAAAGCCATATCAGCGGGCAATAGGGCCTGTTCGTTGATTTGCCGGAGGATGTCGAGATCGCGTAATACCAGCGGCGATTTGGTGATGATATGTACCGGGAAACGGTATTCAAGCAGTAGTTCGAGGATGCTCCGGGTGAGCCGTTCCTTTTCTTCCAGCGGTAGATATGCATCTGTAACAGACGACAGCACCACAAAGCCCTGTTGCTGCTTACGCGCCCTGGCAGCGAGTTGCCGGCGAAGAATGGTTAACGCATTTTCTTTCACGGACAACTTGTCCGCCATGTTGATACCGTATTTACTGCCACGGATATAACAGTACAAACAGTTGAATGCGCAACCGCTATACGGGTTAATGGTATAGTCGTCCAGGAACCAGGGGTCCCTTCTTTTGGTTTTATTCAGTAGTGACGTAACCGTTATATACCTGGGCATATGCGAAGTTATATCACCAAAGGTCCGGATTTTATTTCATGGTCTTGTGTAGCTTTTTATTTTATGTCGGCTGCCAGTACCGTCAGGATACCCTGTAACACGGCTTCATGGCGCATGATGCGGAAATGGCCGTCGCCGGTGATGCGAAGCGATTGTATAGCCGGGTATTGCTGCAGGTAGTCGTCTATTTCCGTGGCTTTTGCGAGGGTGTCAGTAGTATCGTAAGCCATCCATATTTTATCTGCCTTGATGTTATTGATGTAACGGTGCATGTCCATGTCAGAGAGGTCTTCTTTCAGTCTTTGCCGGATCAGTTGATGCAGCACGGGCATTACTACCGGGTGGATACGGAACAGGCGGAGCGCTTCATCAAAGAATACGGGTGCGCTCAATGCGGTGCTGAGCATCAGCAGGCGTGGCACGTGTACATTTTTGCGGGAAAGGGTAAGCGCGGCATTGAGTCCGCCGAACGAATGGCCAACGATAGCATGCAGGGGACCTTCCTGTTGCATCACCTGTTCCAGTACATGCATCCATTGTACCAGGTTGGTGCGTTTGCCGCCGGAAAGGCCGTGTGCCGGCCCATCGTAAGACACTACCTGATAGCCCTGCGCCACCATTGAACTGATGAGTTGTTTAAAATGAAGAGGGCTGCCACCCCAGCCGTGGAGCAATAATACTTTAGGACCGGTGGTTCCCCAGCGGTAGGTAGTTACTTTCAGGGGCGCATTATCGAAAGGATAGCTGGTTACCTGCAAATGCTGCAATACGGCCTGGTCGCGGAACTGCTGATGTACCGGCCGGAGCTTTAATGCGGGCGGTGTGCAGTACAGCCGGTAAAACAGCTTTGCCGTGGTAACCGGAAACGGGCGGCTCATGGCGGATAATATCGCGCCGGTCATCCGCAGTGACAATGGTAAAACCTGGTGTTGCATTTTTAGACCGATTGGTTTATTTTTAGGAATAAAAAAAGTTAAAGAGAATGATGCCTGATTTCTTCTCTTAGCGCTTCCAGTACCACGAGCATCTGTTTGTTATGTCCGAGTACGCTGCTTACGAGTATAGCGCCTTCCAGCATGGTAAACATGCGGATAGCAAATTTCCGTTCGTCCCAGTCTTTTTTAAACTCGCCATGTTCCTTTCCGTACTGCACCATTTTGGCGATGCGCGACTGGTAGTAGAGTACCAGTTCGCTCACTTTTTTCTTCAGCCCCGGGTTAGTATCATCTGCCTCCACACCGAAGTTGAGCATAGGACAGCCGCCGGCTATTTTCTGCTCCGCCGGGAAGCGGGTATAATATTCAAACAACGCTTCAAACTTACCAGCCGAAGTATTGGCGGTAGCGGTTACCTGCCGCAGGTTCAGCTTCTCTTCTTCCGCGATATAATCAAACACTTCCATCACTATTTCCTCCTTGGAGGAAAAGTTGCCGTACACGCCTCCCTTCGCCAGCCTGGTGGCTTTGAGGATGTCGCTGATAGAGGTGCCGGCCACTCCTTTTTTGTTAAAAATAGGAGCGGCTTTTTCTATAATGAACTGGCGTGTTTTTTCTGCTTTACCCATGCTTTTAGCAAATTAGACCAATTGGTCCATTCTGGCAAATATTTTTTCTACGCGGAAGTTGTCTTTCCCTGGATTAGGCTGATTATACTGATTACTTTGATTTTATTCTTTGGATTTTATAAAGGATTTGGGGATACAGAAGCGAGGATCACTTTGTCTTTCCCGGGATTACACTGATTTAACCCGTTATACTGGCTTGATCACTTTTGATTTATTTTATCCGCTTACATCTCCCTAAATCATTTATAAAATCCAAAGAATAAAATCAAAGTAATCAGTATAATCAGTATAATCAGCCTAATCCAGAGAAAGACAAACTCCGCGTTACAAATTAAAGATGCGTTCAATCGCCGGTGCATACGCCGCCCCAATGGGGATTGGTATATTTTTGATGTAAAGGGAGTTGCGGTCGGCGCGTTCAATTTTTTTATTGGCCACAATATAAGAGCGGTGTACACGGGTGAATGAGCCGATGGGCAGCAGGTCTACCGCCTCCTGCATAGACAGGCGCGAAATGAGCTTACGGTCGGTGAGGATGAAGTTCACATAATTGCCGGCGCTTTCGAGGTAGAGGATATCATCCAGCACAATGCGGAATTGTTCATAGCCGCTTTTCACAAAGATGTAGTCTGTTTGTTCCTTATTCACAGGAACGCCATTCTGTTGTTTCAGCTGCAACAGGTTATTGGCTTTATTGCAGGCTTTCATGAAACGTATCAGGGAAAAGGGTTTGAGCAGGTAATCGATGGCGTCCAGCTCAAAACTTTTCACTGCATGTTCAGAATAGGCGGTGGTAAAAACCGTCATGGGCGGATGCGGCAAACTGGATAAAAAATCCAGCCCGGAAATATCCGGCATTTTAATATCCAGGAACAGCAGGTCTACTTTTTCCTTACTGAGAAAGTCGATTGCTTCAAAAGCATTGGTAAAAAACCCCTTCATTTCCAGGAAGGGAACCTTGGCAGCGTGATTTTTGATAACAGCCAGCGCCACCGGTTCATCATCTATCGCAATAGCAGTCATCTTTGGCTATTTTTACGGGTAAGCAATACAGGGATCTAACTAATTTTGCCGAGCAGGAGTCGCCGGGCCTGCTGCCAGAGATTCTGGTACTGGCTGTTTTCCCGGCTTTGCCACTCTTTTACGAGGGCATCGGCCTGTTCGCGGCGCAGGTCGCGGGTAGATTCAAACAGGTGGTCCACCGTTTCCTTATCGGCGGCCAGTGCGGCGGCCTGGTAGTGTTCCATTAATTCTTTGCCGGTATCTGTTTGCAGCCGTGCGGAGGCTACGCCCTGGGCAGTGGCGGCAGCCAGCTTTTCATCGTACTCACCTTTGGGCATCAGTATTTTGCTAAGCAGCGGCATTACTTCAATGAGGGTAATGATAAATACAATGAGGCGGTAGCGTTGTTTTACCGGCGGATGCGTTTCGGTCAGTTCGTTCAGGGCCTCTATCTGCGCCAGGAATCCGTTGGTGAGGGTGCTAACATATACGGCTTCCTTCAGGCTGTCCACGCTGTGCATACGTGCCATTTGTGCCTGCAGCTGTTGCTGCTGCGGCTCCCAGGCTCTTTGCATAGCCTGTAGTTCTTCCTCCGATTTGAGATAAGCCGATTTCTTTACGCGAGCAATGTCCGACTCTCCTATTCTGCCGGAGCCGCCGGTGCCATCGGTTTCTTTGATGTAACCATCTTTATATACTTTCAGCTCCGCGGTTTTCTGCGCCAGCTGTTGCTTGCCCTGGTCAAGGGATTGCTGCAGGGTGGCCATCTGGCCGGCGTTGAGCTTTACCAGTTGCGCCCGGTAAGCATCGAGCTTTGCCTGCTTGCCAAGTTCCAGCTGTGTATCTATATCTTTCTTAAATAACATTAACACCACAGGCTGGGAAATAAACAAACCTATGGTAACGGCAAGGACTAAACGAAATATTACCGGCATCACTTTTATGCTGCCGTTGGTGCGCGACATGGCGGCAATGAGGGTACGGTCGACTGATAAAATGGCAAAGCCAAAAAACAGCGCCAGCCCGGCTACCACCATATCATCGTTTACGATGGTGGAAAAGAAATAGCCCCACGACAGTGTGGCAAACATCCACGTCACCAATACAGATACACCGATGATACGGTACCGCTCTTTCTCGGTTTTACACTCCTGCAAAACATCGGCATCAGCAGCGGCCAGCCACCATAAAAAGCGCGTCATGCCATCAGGGCCCGGTACCACTTCTTCTTCTTTTTTCATTTACTTATTTATTAACATCAATTGTCAGATGGATAAAAAACTCAGTAGCCGTGTGACGGATACTCAGCTCGTGCCGGTGAGGATACAATAAATTTAGTCTTTCTTTTACATTATTCAAACCAATCCCCATACCCTCCCTCTCCGGATCATTTTCCGGGCGGGGGTGCACGCTGTTATACACATCGAAGAAGATCTGATCCGCAGTGCAGCTCAGGGAAATCACGATACGGGAGCGGTGCCGCAGGCTGATCCCGTGTTTAAACGCATTTTCCACGAAAGGGATCAGTAACATCGGCGCAATCTCATGCTGACATTGACTTTCATCTATATTTACTTCTATCAGGATATCGGGAGATGACAATACGCGCAGGCGTTGCAGGGCGATATAATTTTGCAGGTAAGCCACCTCCTTATCCAATGGAATTTTTTCCATATGGTTATCATGTAGCATAAACCGCATCATATCACCCAGTTTCTGGATGCCTTCGCTGGTACGGGCAGCCTCTTCCTGTAAGGCGGTGCCATACAGCGTGTTAAGGGCATTGAATAAAAAATGCGGATTGATCTGGGAACGCAGGAAGTCGAGGTTGGCGGCGGAATGCCCCAGCGCCTTCTTCAGCGTTACCACCGTGTTCACCTGCTTCTGGCGGCTTTTAAACAACAGCCAGCAAACGGGCAGCACAATGCCTGCGGATACTGCTATACCAATAAGTGCAAGCGCCACAAACCAGCCTCCGTCGCGGTGTACCAGTGCGCGGCATATCAGCGCCATCAGCACATTACTTCCCACGATAGTAAAAACAACATCCCGGATCAGTAAGCTCTTATTCCGGTGAGTGTCCTCGAATGCCGGAAATACTTTATAACGGAGAATAAAAAACACAGCAATCTGCGAAGGACCAAAGAAAAAGATCATCAGCGCCATGTCCCTGGAATCGGAAAACGACAGGCAAAACAATACTGTAAATGCGCCGGCAGCCCAGCAAATTTCTGTAAGCATCTGCCGGAAAGCCGGATCTGTTACAATACGCGGATACAGCAGACTTACCAGTGCTTTGCGGAAATAATAATACGCCACATACAGCACGCCGGAAAAAACAGTAGTGATGAAAGCTGTTTTTGCAAAATACATATGCGCCCCCCGCACCGTATCATATACGCCCAGCAGGTAGCCATTGTAATAAGAATTGGCAACCATCATCATGGCAAAATAAAACGCCCCCACCGGGATCAGCAGCAATATGCCTCCCAGCCACTTCCCCTTCTCCAGGAACTCCGGTACAATTACAAAATTCACCAGCAGGAAGGTCACATACACCAGCGTTACCCGTCCCATAGAAGGCAGCAGGTAATGAATGTAATAGTCGAACACCTGGTGATAGGTGGCGAACTTTCTGCCATAGATCTCCTGCAGCTCAAATACGTTATAAATAATGCTGGGGTATAGGATCGAAAACATCAGCAACACAAAAATGGCGGTTACGATGCCGAATTCAATTTTCTTAAATTGATTCATAAGGTTGATGTATTTAAGGCAATAATAGCAATTGTTGCTATGCGGCAGGGGCAAAATGGGATGAAAGTAGTGTAATCCGGTATGAAATCGGTTTTGATGGTAAAATAAGAACTCCCTCAGGAAGCCATCCCTATAAGTGTCGGGCTGACAGGGATAATTATAATAAATCGACAATCTTTATTATTTTCATCGCCTCAACAAGCCCAATATGAGCACATCCAACAGACGTAAATTTTTAGGAACCGCAGCAGCGCTTGCCGCCGGTACTGCCGCTGCCGCAGCAATCCCCTCAACAAATATGGAAAAGAAATACCCGATTGTGCATCACGTATTCTTCTGGCTGAAGAACCCGGATTCCAAAGAAGACCGCGATAAACTGGTGGCCGGCGTAAAAACCCTGTCGAAAATAGAAACTGTTCGTGACCTGCGTGTAGGCGTGGTAGCGAGTACCGAAAAACGCGAGGTGGTGGATAACAGCTGGGGCGTATCAGAACTGATCTTTTTCAGTGACCTCGCCGGACAGGCCACCTATCAAACCCATCCCATTCACCTGGAGTTTATAAAAAACTGCAGTCATTTATGGGAGAAAGTAATTGTTTATGATGCCGTAGAAGTATAAAAAGATATCATGGCAACGGAATACTGGATGAGCGGGCCGGTAGAAAATATACCGGCATTACTGCAACCCGTGGCACATGCTTTACTGCAGGCCAACCAGGAGATCAATAATTTAATGCAGGATTTCCCGGAAGATCTTTTATGGGAGAAGCCAGCCGGACTGGCCTCTCCGGGATATCATCTTCAGCATGTGAGTGGTGTGCTCGACCGGCTGTTTACCTACGCCAGGGCAGAAGCGCTCAGTCAGCAGCAGTTTGCCGCCCTGGCTGATGAAGGTAACCCAGGCGCATCCCTTCATGATCTGCTGGATCATTTCAATGCACAGGTACATCAATCGCTGATGCAATTGTCCACCACCCCGGAAGACACGCTCACTGCTTTCCGGGGCGTAGGCAGAAAACAACTCCCCTCTACCGTGTTGGGGTTACTGTTTCACGCGGCGGAACACACCATGCGGCACACCGGGCAATTGCTTGTTACGGCCAAAGTGCTGCTGGATATGCACACGCGTTAAAAGCGATGTTGCCATTACCCTTCGTGTAAATCCGGATATTTTTTATCCGTAAAACTATAAATTAGCCCTATGAAACGCTTCCTCCTTCTCTCCCTCGTGTTGGGTTATTATACCGGCATGCAGGCACAGCAAACGCAGAAACCACCTTTACACGGCAAAAACTGGATGGCCGTAACCGGTAAGCCACTGGCTGCAACAGCCGGCGCCATGATCTTCCAGCAACACGGCAACGCCGTGGATGCCGCCTGCGCTATGCTGGCCGCCACCTGCACCATGTGGGATGTGCTCAGCTGGGGCGGAGAAACGCAGGCGCTGATCTATAATCCCAAAACCGGGAAAGTAATTGCCATCAATGCCCTCGGCGTGGCTCCTACCGGCGCTACTCCCGCATTTTATAAAGGAAAAGGATACGACTTTCCGCCTGAATACGGTCCGCTTGCAGCAGTAACGCCAGGAACCGCCGGTGGACTATGCTACATGCTGGCAGAATACGGCACCCTCAGTTTAAAACAGGTACTGGCTCCTGCAATGGAAATGGCCGCCGGCTACCCGATAGAAGCACAAACCGCTAACAGTATTGAACGCGGGAAAAAATATATCAACGAATGGCCTTACAGTAAAGCTGTTTTCCTCACACATCCCGGTGAAAAAAGAGAAGCGCCTGAAGCAGGAGAAATTTTTGTGCAGAAGGACCTCTTGTCTACCCTCACCAAAATGGTAGCAGCCGAACAGGAAGCACTGCGCAACCATAAAAGCAGGAAAGAGGCAATCATGGCAGCGTACGACCGTTTTTACAAAGGAGACATTGCCAAAGAATTTGTACGCGGCTGCCAGGAGCAGGGCGGACTCATCACCCTGGAAGACCTCGCCCGCTGGAAGCCGGTGGAAGAAGAACCCCTGCATATTAATTACAAAGGCATAGAAGTGTATAAGCTGCAGGAATGGACACAGGGGCCCATGCTGCTGCAAAGCCTCAACATCCTGGAAAATTTTGACCTGAAATCAATGGGATATAATTCCACTGAATATATTCATACGCTGTATCAAACCATGAACCTCACTTTTGCGGACCGTGACTTTTATTACGGCGATCCTGCGTTCAATACCAATCCTGCTATCAAAGGATTGCTGAGCAAAGAATACGGCAAGGCGAGGGCCAAACAGATCAATCTGGCACAAAATGATGCAAACGCAGGACCGGGCGATCCCTATCCTTTCATCGGGAAAACGAATCCTTACCTGCATTTCCTGGAGGAGCGCAAGCAGCTGACAGATACCAGCAGTGGCCGCCAACCCGGCGGATTTGTTCCTAAACATGACGCCACTACGATGTTGCTGCATGGAGATGCTATGTCGCCGGAAGGGGATCTGAATCAGCTGTATGCCGCCAACACACCCGACAGCGCCTATATGGACCGGCTGTGGCGTGGTACCACCAGCGTGGAAGCAGCAGATAAAGATGGCTGGGTAGTATCTATCACACCCAGTGGCGGCTGGCTGCCCGCCTGTATTGCAGGTAAAACCGGCATTGGTATGAGTCAGCGGGCACAAAGCTTTGTGCTGGATTCTGCGGTATGTCCTTTTAATGTGATTGCTCCCGGTAAACGTCCGCGGGTAACGCTTACGCCTTCGATGGCATTGAAAGACGGCAAGCCTTTCCTGGCCTTTGGCGTACAGGGCGGCGATACACAGGACCAGAACCTGTTGCAGTTTTTCCTGAACGTAGTGGAGTTTGGTATGACGGTACAACAGGCTACAGAAGCGGCGAATATAAATACCAACCAGTTATGGTTGTCGTTAGGCGGTACTACCATCAAAGACAGGGAGCCCCGTCCGGGAAGCATCCTGCTCAATAATAATACATCGGAGAAAACACGCAAGGCCCTGGAGCAAATGGGTTATCACCTCACGTTTGGAGAGCGTACCAGCGGCCCCATAAATGCTATTTACATGGATCGTGTGCATGGCAGTTTATGGGGTGGCAGTAGTAATCATGGAGAAGATTATGGAATAGGTTGGTAAGTAAATTACTCCCTGCTCCACACTTCATGAATAGGATCTCCTTTTGAGCTGTTGCCGCTGTGGTCCCAGTTGTTGCCGTTTACGCTGCCTTTAAAAGACAACTCAGCGCCAACGCGGGAGCTATCGCGGGAGAAGAACTCAATTTTTTCGGTGTAGGTACCGTTTTCAAAAGTATAGGTACCTCCGCCGGAGCCAAAGAACTCGCCTGTTTCCTGGTTGATAGCCACCCATTGAAAGCGGGTGCCTGTGAGTATTTTCATGGTTCGCCTTGCGCTGTTGGGGATGGGTGTCATCTTACCTTCTCTTTCCCGTGAAGTGATCTGCCAGCTGCCTGCCAGCGGGCCGGTTCCATCGTCGATACGGGTCCACTCCTGTTTGCCGCCCCCGGGGCTACTGGTGATCAGCTGCCCATTTTCCATGCCTACCGGCACCGTAGTTTTTTGTCCTACCTGTGAGGCATTGGCAGTATTAAAAAGAATGGCTACATCTACCTGTGTGTCGCCTGCCTGTTTCCAGGTTCCGCCATATGAGGTGATGAAGCGTTGACTATTGTAATCCGTAACGGTAAACCAGGTGGGGGTAATGAGCAGCACGCTGGTTGCGTCTCCCGACACTGACTTCCAGGCGCCTAACGGCGAGTCCTGTGCGCTGAGTATACCCAGGCAGAAACAGCATAACGTAAATAACAGGATTAGTTTTTTCATAACATAGCGTTTGTTTTCTTAAGATAAGCAAACAAACGCAGTAATTAAGCGGTTTCTCCCGGTTGCATGCACGGGACTTTATTTATACAGATGCTGATCCTGTATATAATCGATATCATGTTTTTTGAGATAAGCGATTCCCCATTCGCTGGCAAATTCATACAAAGGGGCGAGTGATTTTCCTTCGGTGGATAAGTAATATTCCACGCGGTATGGTTTTTTGGTGATCACATTCTTCTCAATCAGTTGATCGTGCTCCAGTTCTTTAAGTTGCTGACTGAGCATTTTTTCGGAGATGCCCGGCAGGTTATCCCTGATTTCAGCGTAACTTTTTTTCGTAAAATAATGCAGGTGGAAGAGTATTAACAGTTTCCATTTCCCTCCAATAAATCCTAGTGTTACGTCTACCGGGCAGGTGTATGTTTTATCGTTTAGTGTGATCATAAGCTGCAAGTGTAAGGCCGTTCCAAGTTAAGAACATTTGCTCATCCCGGACCTGCTTCCCGGTAAGGTATTTCCTGTTACAAGAGTGGGCGCTAAGCATAAAAATTTTGAGCAGGCTTATGAAGCGGCGGGCAGGCATTTTGAAGTAACTGCTACCGGCTGGCAGCGATAATGGTTCAGAGAGACAGGCATCCTCGGTGCGCAGCCGGGGATGCCTGTATACTATGCTTCTTCCAGCACGCGTTTCAGGATATTCAGGTACCCGATATGTTGTTCCGCATAGGAACTGCTTTCAGAGAGCTGCGCCCAGGCTATTTGCCGTTCCAGGGCAATATTGATCACCGGTTTGTTGGCTTCTTCAATCACACCTTCATCTGCCAGTTGTCCGAAACCTGCTGCGATCACAGAAACATCCAATGTGAAAATAAACTGCTGATCATCAAATGCAGGATCTTCTTTCATGCGTATGATCAGGTCCCTGTCCAACAGTGTTTCATTATAATCTTCAAAAGCCATTTCCCCTACAGATTCAATGGTCCATTTTAAACATTCAATGGTAGGTGTAAAGGGGTATGCCCGGCGCCATTCCCGGTATGAGGCAAGTCCGGTGTCTCCTTCATCTGATCCAAAAGGCGCCAGTTCATCGGCGGGGTCCCAGAAAAAGTCTTCAGATATCAGGGCAATAGCTCGTGCATGTGCATGATCTTTATCTATGCCATAGATTTCTTCTTTCATAAGATATGTTGTTTTAAACTACGCTTTACCCCATCCATCGGTATTCGAGCAGGTTTCGATGCAATGCCTTGTATACCGCTCAAATTCTTCTCCAAATAATTCCTGGTACACCATATACCCGATAAATCCTACAATCTCAGCTTCTGCATCGCAGGTAGCCTTCGAAGGATTTTCGTCGATCATTTCATAGTACGCTTTCCCCATTCCTACAATAAAACATCTGCAATAGAGGAAACCGTCGTCTGATCCATCCGTATATGCCTGGATATCTTCCCGGTCGATCTGAAATAATTTCTCTTCCATGATATGATTAAATCCTGTCAGCTCCTCCTTATCAAGTTGCAGCAGGATATCCCGGATATTATTGGTGATAGCGCCATACACTTCACCGGTCAGGTCCTCGATCAATATAGCATCATTGGTTTTCAATGCCGTATTGCGCATATCCAGTAATGCCGGGGATGCAGCCCACGCTTCTTCAATAATCTGCCAGAATTTAAATTCATTCATAAGAGTAGAAATTAATGATCATTAAGAATTAACTGTAAGATATACATAGGAAACGCAGTGTAAATGCGTAGTAAAATCAGCGGTCAGTGTATCGGCATGCATTGAAAATACGCAATAATTTCCTTTCTTTTCAACCCGGCTGCGAAAACCTCCCTCTCACATAAATTATTTTATTATTAATTTCATGTCCACTAAATTTACCCCGTTATTGTTTTTGTGAGGGTACAAAACTTCCAGCTTTGCCAGACATTTCCTTGACTGATGAACATGATTTGCTGCAAAAAGTTGCCATGGGTGACGGGGACGCGTATACCATCCTGTTCAGACGCTACAGCGGGCAGGTATATGACGTGGCCATGCTTTACCTGAGAGACAGCAGCCTCGCCAGGGAAATTGTACAGGAAGTTTTTATGAAAGTATGGCTGAAAAAAGCCGATATGTCTCACATCAAACAATTCAAAGATTACCTGTTTATTCTTACCCGCAACCACATTTACGATGGCTTCAAAAAACAGGTAGTACGGCTGAAAGCCTATGATTTCCATCTCAAAAACCAGCCGGAAGCACAAAATGATACCGATCACCTGTTGCTGCAGCGGGAATACGATGCCATCCTGGACAAAGCCGTGTCCGGCCTGCCACCGGAGCGGAAAAAGGTGTACCTGGCCCGCAGACAGGGCTGGAGCAACGAGGAAATTTCCCAGCAGCTGAACATCTCGGTACATACTGTTAAGAAGCAAATGAGCCTCGCCATGCACGCTGTACGGGCGTTTGTAAAGTCCCGGCTGCAAAATGATATCGTCCCCTTCCTCCTGTTCCTGCTCATCTTCCGCAGGTAATATCTTCTCCCGAAAAAAAATTTTCACCCCGGATACTCCTTTTTTGCCGGTTGCTCGTCTTTACCCCATATCACCCTTCCAAAATCGCTGATAATGTCCATAACGGAAGTACAGTTACTGCTTGAAAAATATAAGAATGGCCGGATCAGCCAGGAAGAACTGCTGCGCCTGAAAGCGATGGTAGCCGGAAACGACTATGAGCCGGAAATCAAAGCAGATATCCTGTCGGCCCTGTACAACAGCGAAGCGTCGCAAAGCGGCCTCACTGCGGAAGTTGGTGAAGCCATTTTACAAAACATCCTGCAAACAACACCTCCCCGCGCTACCGGCCATACCCGCAGAATGATCTGGTATGCAGCCGCAGCAACCTTGCTGGGAGCCACTGTGCTAACAAGCGTCTTTTACCTGAACCGTGAACAACAGCCGGTTATAGTGGCCGCACAAAAAGCCAATCCCCTGGCGCCAGGCACCAATACCGCTGTACTGGTGCTGGCGGATGGCAAAACCATTTCGCTCGACAGCACCAACACCGGCGCACTGGCGAAACAAGGCAACAGCAGCATCGTAAATTCAGCGCAGGGCCTTGCCTATAAAGCAGAAGGCGCTGCCACAGAAGTAGTATATAATACCGTGGTAACGCCCCGTGGCGGGCAATACCAGCTTACCCTGGCAGACGGCAGCAAAGTATGGCTGAACGCCGCCAGCAGCATCCGCTTCCCTACTACATTCAGCGGGAAAGAACGACTGGTGGAGATTTCCGGAGAAGGTTATTTCCAGGTGGCTGCCAATGCGCAACAACCATTCCGGGTGAAAGTGAAAGACAATCCTGATATGGAAGTAAACGTGCTGGGCACCAGCTTCAATATTATGGCCTACACCGACGAAAAAACGATTACCACTACCCTGGAAGCCGGCGCTGTTCAACTGGTGCATGGCAACAACCGGAGCCTGCTGCAACCTGGTTACGGCGGCAGCCTGAATGCCGGTGATGCCGCATTCACCATCGAAAAAGCAGACCTGGAACAGGCACTGGCCTGGAAAGAAGGCAAATTCAGGTTCCGCAATACCAGCATACAAACCATCATGCGCCAGATAGCCAGGTGGTATAATATAGAGGTTACCTATGAGGGTGATCTGTCGGACGTGCGCTTAACAGGGATCATTTCCCGGCGGGAAAACGCAGCTTCTTTATTAAAGATCCTGTCAACAACAAAACGAGTTCACTTTGATATTAATGACAACCGGGTCGTGGTAACACCATATGACCCTGAGCAATAGGCGCTATTTGTCCACTTATGAATTGATCATTTTTAAATTTATTTAGGTTATGAAGACGTAAATAATTCCACTGCCGGTTGTAAAAAAACCGGAAGCACTGCAATGCTCCCGGCTATAGAAGGCAACCCAACTCCCTGAATCATTTAGAAAATTGAATTATTAAGCCAACAACACAAAAGTATGGAACTACTTGGTACCTGCAAAGTCCCCGGGAAAGGAGGACGTATGCAAAGAAAATTACTGTTGATTATGCGATTAACTGCAATACTGACACTGGTATTCACCCTTAATCTGAGCGCCAAAACATTCTCTCAGTCTGTTACCATCAAAGGGAAACGTCTTCCTCTCTATGATGTTTTCAACAGCATCAGCCGCCAGACAGGTTATGAATTTATTTATGATGAGAAGTTACTGGAGAAGGCGCCTCCGGTGAATCTCAATATGAACCAGGCATCTCTCACCGAAGTGTTGAATGCCTGTTTGAATAACAAACTGTTTAACTACAACATCGTAGATAAAACAATTGTGATCAGCCCGAAAGCCAAAGCAATGGCGCCTGCCGCCGCTGCCATAGCTGCGATTGACATACAGGGTAAAGTGACCGATACCAAAGGGCTGCCACTCGTAGGCGCATCTATCCAGATAAAAGGCACCACCAAAGGCACCGTAACAAATGCCCAGGGTGGCTTTACCTTAGCGGCCAACCCCGGAGATGTACTGATCATCAGCATCATAGGATATGAAAGCAAACAGGTAACCGTGGGCAATGATCCCAACATCCAGGTAACCCTGGCCGTACAGGACAGCCAGTTAGGCGCCGTAGTAGTAACGGCTCTTGGTATCAAAAGATCAGAGAAATCCATTACCTATTCTGCGCAGCAACTGGATGGACTGGAACTTACCAAAGCAAAAGATGCGAACCTCGTAAATACCCTGAACGGTAAAGTAGCAGGTTTAACTATTTCCTCCAGCGCTTCCGGCGTAGGCGGTTCCGCCAAAGTAATCCTGCGCGGTAGTAAATCAGGATTAGGTAGCAACCAGGCATTGTATGTAATTGACGGGGTACCGATGAACAATACCATCACCAACCAACCAGGTAGTATCTATGGTGGCAGCTCCTCTTATGATGGCGGCGACCCGATCTCCAACCTCAACCCGGAAGACATTGAAAGTATCTCCGTATTGAAAGGGGCATCAGCCGCAGCGCTTTATGGTAGCCAGGGCGCCAACGGTGTGATCATCGTTACTACAAAAAGTGGCAAGGTTGGTCGCGCTGTTATTAACATCTCATCCGGATTCAATATCAGCCAGGCTGCCTATAAGCCTAAGTTCCAGAATAACTATGGTCAGTCTACCGACCCTACTACCAAAAGCTGGGGCAGCAAGATCAGCGGGGCAACCGACAACGTATCCGACTTTCTTCAAACCGGGCAAAACTTCACGAATGCTATCAGCCTGGCCGGTGGTTCTGAAAAGGCACAAACTTATTTCTCTTATGCCAATACCTCCGCAAGAGGTTTAGAGGAAGGCAATAAACTCGGACGTCATAACCTGAGCTTTAAAGAAACCGGTCACTTTCTGAATGATAAGCTCACTGCCTCTGCAGATGTGAATTACATGACCCAGAAAATTGACAACACGCCTTTATCCGGCTTTTATTTCAACCCGCTCACCGGTTTATATCTCTTCCCCCGCGGAGTGGATATCAGCCCTTACAGGGACCACTACGAAATACCTGATCCTTCCCGGAATAATCTCATGGTGCAGAACTGGCCTTTTTCAGAAGATGTACAACAGAACCCGTGGTGGATCCTCAACCGCAATACCAATTCGCTTTCACGCAACAGGATACTTGCCAACGCCAGCCTGAAATATGACATTAACTCCTGGTTGAATGTACAGGGAAGGGGAAGTATTGACCGTATGAATGATGTGTATGAACAGAAGATATACGCCGGTACCCAAACCACGCTGGCATCTAAAAACGGTGGCTATAACTACACCAACAATACCACCACCCAACAATACGGAGACCTGATCGCTAACTTTAATATCCCTGCAAATGACTTTCATTTTACGGGTCTTGTTGGTGGTAGTATCCGTGATGTAAAAACAAACGGTATCTACTTTGCAGCAGGACAGGAAGGTTTATATCTCCCGAATATATTCACCATCCAGAATATGAAAACGATCAACGCTGCAAACTCCGGTAGTACACAGGAGAAACACAGCCAGTGGCAATCTGTTTTTGGTAGTGTGAATATTTCCTACAAAGATTGGGCATACATGGATCTGACAGCAAGAAATGACTGGGCCTCCAACCTGGCATTTACCAACCAGTTGTCCTATTTCTACCCATCAGTGGGATTGAATGTAATCCTGACACAGCTGCTGAAAATGCCAACTGCGATCACCTATGGTAAGATCCGTGGTTCCTATGCTATTGTAGGTAATTCTCCGTTGGCATACCAGAGTAATACACCTGATAACCTGATCAATACAGGCGGTACTGTAAAGGTGAACACGACTGCTCCATTCAGGGACCTGAAACCGGAAAAAACAAAATCGCTTGAATTAGGTACAGAATGGCGCTTTTTCGACAGCCGTTTGAGTGTGGATGTTACCTACTATAAAACCAATACCACTAACCAGACGATGGAAATTGCCGCACCTAATGCAACATTGTATAACACCTACTTCATTAATGCAGGCGATATCCAGAACCAGGGTGTAGAAGCGATGATACGGTACGATGTATTGCGCGACACTAAACTGAAGTGGAATACCGCTTTAAACTATGCAGTAAACGACAACAGGATCGTTTCCCTCTCGCCGTTTGTGGACCGTTTCAGCCTGACCGGCGACGGCACCGGCGCCAACTACGCTTCACAATTTAAAGTAGGCGGTTCATTTGGCGACATTTATGGCACTGTATTAAACCGCGATGCACAAGGACGTGTGATCATTACCAATGGCGCTCCTTCCCTCGCTGGTGGCCAGATGCAATACCTCGGTAACGCCAACACCAAGTGGCAGCTGGGCTGGAACAATAGTTTTGCATACAACAACTTCACCTTATCGTTCCTCATAGATGGTAAATTCGGCGGACAGGTAATGTCTGTAACCCAGGCCATGATGGACGGCTACGGCGTTTCAGCAACTTCCGGCCAGGCAAGGGATGCCGGCGGCGTAAAAGTAAACGGGGTAGATCAGAATGGTAACCCGGTTACTTCTGTGGATGCACAAACCTGGTATAATGTAGTAGGCGGCAGAACCGGTGCTTCCGGGGAATATATGTACAGCGCTACTACCGTAAGATTAAGAGAAGCATCGCTGGGCTACACCATTCCGTTGAAAAGCAACGCAGTGAAGGCGCTGAAGGTATCTGCCAACGGCCGTAACCTGTTCTACTTCTCCAAGAAAGCTCCGTTTGATCCTGAGCAAACCATGTCTACCTCCAACGGACTGAGTGGCGTGGATGTATTTATGTTACCTGCTTCCCGCAGCTATGGCGTTACTGTAAATGCCACTTTCTAATCATTTACCGCAAAACTGAAAACGATGAAACTGTATAATAAAATGAAGCGTTACAGATCTGGCTTACTGGTGGCTACTGCAGCCCTGGTAACCGGGATGAGTGCATGTACCAAAAATTTTGAACGTTATAATACTGATAATACCGGCGTAACAGATGGTCAGCTGGGACCTGATTTTAATTCACTGGGACTGTATCTGAAATCCGCACAGATGTCTATCCTTAACTTTTCCGGCGGTGGAGATCCCAACTCTTACCAGGTGCAACAGAACCTCAACGCGGACTGTTTTTCCGGTTACTTCATGACACCCAACCCCTTCAGCAGCTCCAATAATACCAATTATGGCCTGGTGCCGGGCTGGAATGGGGAAGCTTATAAAGTGGGTTATCTCAATGTAATGTCGCCGGTATTGAAACTAAGGGAAAGTGGCATAGATAAAAACTTTCCCGCCGTATGGGCGGTGGCGCAGATAATACAGGTTACTGCCATGAGCCGTGTAACGGATATTTACGGCCCCATTCCGTATAGCCGTGTAGGTGAGGGCTTGTCGTCTGTTCCCTACGACAGCCAGCAGGATGTATACAAACGATTTTTCGCACAGCTGGACACCGCAACAGGAAGCCTGCGCGCCCAGATTAGCAGCGGCACTCAACTGCCGTTTAATTTTTCCAATTTCGATGTTGTTTACAACGGCAATTTCCCACAGTGGCTGCGCTTTGCTAACTCCCTGCGGTTACGCCTGGCCATGCATATCGTAAAAGCTGATCCTGCCACCGCAAAACTGGAAGCAGAGAAAGCGTTGAACCCGGCTAATGGCGGCGTAATTACAGATAACGCCGATAACATGACCGTAAAAGTAACCGGCGACTTTACCAACCCGCTTGTTTTCATTGCGAAAAACTGGGCAGACATCCGCATCGGCGCTTCTTTGCAGTGCTACCTCACCGGTTATAAAGACCCTCGGGTTTCAAGGTATATGGACAAAGCCACCGATCCCGCCACCGGGCTTAAAGGCGTATACAAAGGCATCCGCATCGGCAGCCTCGTAGATAAACCGAAGTACCAGACCTACTCTTCCCTGAATACAGAAGACGGCGCCTCCCCTGCTTTCACCCTGAAAACACCGATGCAGGTAATGACCGCCGCAGAAGTGTATTTCCTCCGCGCAGAAGCAACTATAAGAGGCTGGAGCAATACAGGCGGCAGTGCACAACAACTGTATGAACAAGGCGTTACTACATCTATGGCGCAGTGGCAGGTAAGCGCTCCCGGTTACCTGGCAAATGATTCAAGCCATGCCGATGCTTACACAGATCCAAAAAATCCGGTTAATAATATAAACAGCCCGTCTACCATTACTATTAAATGGAATGAAGGCGATGTTGAAGCTAAGAAAATGGAACGCATCATGACCCAGAAATGGCTCGCCATGTTCCCCGAAGGACAGGAAGCATGGACGGAATTCCGCCGCACCGGCTATCCTAAATTGTTTCCGGTAGTGAACAACAACAGCGGTAATACTATCTCAACAGATGTACAGATCCGCAGACTACCATTCCCGCAAAATGAATATAATACCAATCCCGCTGCAGTGGCGGCTGCCGTGCAGCTGCTGAGCACACCGGCAGATAACGGGGGCACCCGTCTCTGGTGGGATAAATAAAGTAAAAAACACTTAAAGAGATGGCCGGTGAATGGCCGGTCATCTCTTCTATCAATATTTAAAGTTAACCTGAGCATAGTTTGTTATAAGAGCCACCAGACCGGAAAACCCGTAACCAAAATTTGAACCCAGATTTCCTGATCACTTAAACATTCATTCCAGTATGAAAAAACAGTTCCACCCTTTACGGCTATTGGCCGTAGGAATGGCGTGCGCCGCCCTCTTTTTCACCGCCTGTAAAAGAGAAAACACCGGCAGTATTTCACAAGACACCGGTAAAAGCGCTGCCAGCGCACATGTAGAAACCGTTACCAAAGCCGGAGGAATGTCCGTTTGCTATGTGGAAGTAAACAGCAACAGTTTACTGAATACCGGTAAATACACTTTAACCACCGGCGGGCAACAGCTGTTTGATATTGCCATCATTTTCGCGGCCAATATCAATTACAACACTACTACCCAGAAAGCCGTGCTGTACAACAATCCCAACGTATCCAACGTGTTGACCAACAAGGCCACGCAGATTGTCCCCCTGCAAAATAAAGGGATGAAAGTATTGCTGTCTATTCTCGGTAATCACCAGGGAGCAGGCTTCTGTAACTTCACCAGCAGAACCGCTGCAAAAGCCTTTGCACAGCAACTCAGCGATACCGTTACTTACTACGGTCTGGATGGAATTGATTTTGATGATGAGTATGCCGACTACGGCAACAACGGCACCACGCAGCCAAACGACAGCTCCTTTGTAATGCTGGTAGACGAATTGCGCAAGCTGATGCCCACAAAAATTATTTCATTCTACTACTATGGCCCGGCAGCTTCCAGGTTATCGTGGGGTGGAAAAAAAGTGGGCGACTTTGTTAACTACAGCTGGAATGCTATTTATGGCTCGTACTCCGTACCCAATGTGGCCGGCCTTACAAAGGCCCAGTTAGGCCCGGCGGCCGTAGATATCCAGAGTACCAGCCAGAGCACCGCCAATTCGCTGGCCACACAAACGAAGAACAATGGTTATGGTATTTATCTCTGGTATAACCTCACCAGCACCGATAAACATGTGTACTTCTCCGGTGTATCCAGTATTCTTTACGGCAGTAATGTTACCTATACACCTTAATAAAAGAAGGGAGCGGGTATAAAAACCCGCTCCCTTCTTTTTATGCAATACTATTTATTTTATACTGTCTTCCCTTGCTGATAAACGGAACCAATCCTTCGCGTAAGGCTTTAACAGGGCGGTAGCCGCTGTAGGCCCCCAGGTGCCGGCCTTATACAGATGCAGTTCTTTTGCCGGATATTTTTTCCAGGTATCCAGGATGGGCATCACTACTTTCCAGGCAGCTTCCACCTGGTCCGCACGCATGAACAAGGTAGGGTTACCATCCAGCACATCCAGCAACAAAGCTTCGTATGCTTCCGGAATTGTTTCTGTATAAGATTCCTGGTAAGTGAAATCCATTTCCACCGGTTTCAGTTTCATTTTCAAACCAGGCACTTTACTTTCAAACAATAAACTTATTTCCAGTTCTGGCTGAATACTGATGATCAGCCTGTTTGGCGTGATATCATCTTTAAAAATTTTATGGGGAGAATCTTTAAACTGCACCACAATTACAGACGATTGCACCGGCATCGATTTGCCTGTGCGTAAAAAGAAAGGCACGCCTTTCCACCGGTCGTTGTCAATAAACAACCTGGCGGCTACAAAGGTTTCTGTATTGGAGGCAGACAGCACATGTTCTTCCTTACGATAGGGCAAACGTGGCACGCCGTGTACATTGCCGGCTGTATACTGGCCACGGATCACGTTTTTCAGCACCTGCGCCGGTGTATATGGCCGGATGTCTTTCAGTACTTTTACTTTTGCATCGCGGATCAGTTCCGACTGGTAAAACTCCGGTGAATCCATCGCAACAATACACAACAGCTGCAGCAGGTGATTCTGCACCATATCGCGCAGGGCGCCGCTACCTTCGTAGTAGCCGCCACGTTTCCCTACGCCTACTTCTTCCGCCACGCTGATCTGAATGTGATCGATATATTTTTTATTCCACAGTGGTTCAAACACATAGTTGGCAAAGCGGAAGGCCATGATGTTCTGCACCGCTTCCTTACCCAGGTAGTGATCGATGCGATAGATCTGTTTTTCCGCAAAACGTTTTGTGAGGAACCTGTTGAGTTTTTTGGCGGTATCGAGGTCGGTGCCGAAAGGCTTTTCCACAACGATGCGGTCCAGGCCATCACGGTTACAAATGGTGTGTTTGTATAAGCCTTCGGCAATGATTTCGATAAAGCGCGGCGCTACTGCAAAGTAAAAGATGCGGGAACCGTTCTGTTTCTGCTTTTTGCCGAATGCATCCAGTTTCTCTTTCAGGCCGGTATAAGTTTCCGTTTTCAGGAAATCACCCTGGAGATAGAAGATATTCTTAGCAAATCCTTCCCATTCTTTTTCATCTGCTTTCCCGTTGCGGCTAAACTCATTAATCCCTGCCAGCAGGTCGAGTTTAAAGGCAGTTTCGTCTTCCGGCAGGAAATCCACGCAGTAGATGACGAATACGGGCGGAAGATGTTTATCGGTGTACAGATTATAAAGCGCAGGTATCAGTTTTCTTTTAGTCAGATCCCCTTTGGCGCCGAAGATGGTGATGGCGGCGGGGAGTGTTTTTCCAGTTTTCATCTAAGCATCGGTTTATTCCCCTGTAATTTAAGCATCATTCCTGTAATCTTCTCATCCATTTTTGCATCCTCATGGATACTATCGCGTGCGGGCCAGTACGGCGGAGCAAACAGCCAGGATACACGTCATCGGCGTAAAGATCAGCTGCTCCCATTTATTGGTGGAGATGAGATTGCCGAGGGTGTTTACAAAAAATAAAAGACACATCAGCCACAGCGCCAGGCTCAACACCTTACTATTGGCCGGTAGCTTCAAGATCTTCCTTTTCCCCAGCACCACCAGCAGGAAAAATACATTCACCAGTACCGAGATGGCTTCTAACCGGTACATTTCCATGGGCGATTTCAACCGGCCCCCCCATACAATGGAATAAGGTAAAACTTTTGCAATGATCAGCAGGTGAAAAAGGATCAGCAGGGAGAAAATAGTGATCATACTTATCCCCGCTATTTTTGGCATACGGATACTCATAAAGCGATTAACTTGTAGTTAAAGGTAATAATAGCAGCGCTAAATGGGTGGGAAAGAATTTACGTTGATTTTCTATGGTTTTAATATTAATATTGTACCTTATTCAACCATACACCCAAACAACCACATTATTTTCCGCTTTCCTTTCCGGCTCCGTGTCATCGCCTTTTGCAGCATCCGGGTAAGCATTTATCACCGTTATTCAAAAAAATGAACAACGCATTGTCTATGCCAAAAAAGTTACTCGCCGCCCTGCTGATGGGTATTACCACACCACTCGCTGCACAGATAAAATCACCAATCCTGCATTCTCCAATCCTTTTAATTAAATAATCATGCTATACAAACTCACAGCCTGTTTACTCATTACCATTTTCGCAGCCACGGCTGCCTTTGCGCAAACTATTTCCGTAGAAGGTGAAGTAACCCACCCGTTAAAGCTGGGTGCTGCCGATATCAGCAAAATGAAAAGAACTGAAGTCACCGCGGCTGACCGCGATGGGAAACCGCATCGTTACTCCGGCGTACCGGTAACAACTATTTTGCAACAAGCAGGCGTTACGCTGGGCGCTCAACTGAAGGGGGAAAATATGTCGAAATACCTGCTCGTGAAATCGGGCGATGGATATGAGGTGTTGTTTTCCCTCGCGGAGCTGGATAGTGCTTTCACGGATCGTGTAATCATCTTGGCCGACCAGGTAGACGGGCAGCCGCTGCCCGATGGCAAAGGGCCTTTCAGGATAGTGGTTCCGGGCGAAAAGAAACCGGCACGTTGGATCTGGGAGGTAACGACCATGACCGTACGATTTGCCAAAGACTAAACATCTTACTTACGCTTCTGTAAACCGGCAGTTCTGGTAGCGAGGAATTGCCGGAAGGCGGTATTTAATTCATGAAATAACTTTATGGCCTGTTCTCCTTCCGGTGTAAGCAAGGCGCCACCGCCATTTTTCCCGCCTCTTTCAAATATCACCAAGGGCTTGCCGGTCCGCTTATTCATCTGGTCCACAAAATCCCATGCCTGCCGGTAGGAAATCTTCATTTCCGTAGCCGCCTTTCTCAAAGACCCAAGCTCACTGATCTTCTGCAACAGCTCAATTCTCCCGTAACCGAGAAAAGGGCCTTCCTCGGTTTCAATCCATATACGTCCGTTTGCCATCAGTTTCATGTGGTAAAGATATCCGGCCCGTTTTAATTTTTTACGTGGGGCCTGTAGTAAAATAATATTTTAATTTATATTATATTACACATACACGCAATAGAGATCTTTCAAATGACACAAAACAAGGGCTTAAAGAAAACACTGACTCCCTTTATGTTGTGGGGACTTGGAGTAGGGTACGTTATTTCAGGTATGTATTTTGGTTGGAATCTTGGCCTTGAAAAGGGCGGTACAGGAGGTATGGCTATTGCCACACTTGTGATCATGGTGATGTATGTAACGTTTACTTTCAGCTATGCTGAACTGGCCTGCGCCATCCCCAAAGCAGGAGGAGTTTTTGACTATGCAAACAGGGCAATGGGAAAGAACATCGGCTTTATTGCCGGGATAGCCCAGGTCATTGAATTTATTCTGGCGCCGCCTGCCATTGCATTCGCCATCGGCGCTTATTTCAACGCTTTTTTCCCGCAGGTACCGATCCTCACCAGCGCCATTGCCATCTATTTCGTCTTTACCGGGCTGAATGTATATGGTGTAAAGGCGGCTGCTTCCTTCGAGGTGATTGTTACCATTTTTGCCGTGGGAGAATTATTGCTTTTCGCCGGTTTGTCGTTTCCGAAATTCCAGGCGGTTCACCTTACCAACAACGCATTGCCCAACGGGTGGGGCGGCGCTTTTGCCGCGATCCCCTTTGCCATCTGGTTTTTCCTGGGTATTGAAGGCATTGCCAACGTAGCCGAAGAAACCAAAAATCCCCAGCGCGATATCAGCAAAGGTTTCGGATGGGCCATCCTCACGCTGGCCATTCTTTGCATCCTGATATTTATTTCCGCCACCGGCATCGCCGGATGGGAAGCGATTGTATATAAAAACGGGATAAGCGGGGAAACCTCCGATTCGCCTCTTCCGCTGGCGCTGGCGAAAATCACCGGGAGCAATCACCCGATGTATCACCTGCTCATCACGGTAGGATTATTCGGGCTGGTGGCGTCCTTTCACGGATTAATCCTCGCCGCCGGGCGCTCCACCTACGAGATGGGCAGGGTGCACAATCTCCCCGCTGCTCTCGGCAAAATTTCACCCCGGTTTCATACGCCCGCCAACGCACTGCTTGGCAACATGGTGATCGGGATACTGGCGCTGCTTTCGGGGAAAACTTCCGAAATCATCATCGTATCCGTTTTCGGCGCACTCACCTTGTATATCATTTCAATGGTGTCTATTATTATTTTGAGAAGACAGGAGCCTGATCTGCCGCGGCCTTTCCGGGTGGCCTTCTACCCTGCCTTCCCGGTGATTGCACTGGTGATTGCCACCATATCCATTGTTGCGATGTTTATCTTCAACCTCGCACTGGGACTGATCTATTTTTCCCTGCTGGCCGTTTCTTTCTTGTTGTACAAAATTTTCAAACCTGCACACACATGACAACTTCCGAAATATTAACGTACGTAAAAAACCATCCGTCGGGTAAGGTAAAAGTAGCGGTAGCGGACATCGACGGCGTATTGAGAGGGAAATACATTGCAGCAGAAAAATTTGCGTCTGTAACCGAAAGCAGGCTGGGCTTCTGCGATGTTACCTTTGGCTGGGACATGAGCGATGTTGTGTACGACAATGTAAAATATACCGGCTGGCATACCGGTTATCCTGATGCGCAGGTAAAAATTGACCTGGGTACCTTCCGCAAAATTCCCTGGGAAAACGACGTGCCTTTTTTCCTGGGAGATTTTGTACAGGCAGACAATGCACCGGTATACACCTGTCCGCGGCAACTCCTGAAGAAAGTACTTGTGGATGCAGAAAACAGTGGCTTCCTGCCGTATTTCTCACAGGAATTTGAATGGTTTAACTTCACAGAAACACCTGATACGGTCCACCAGAAACAGTTCCGCGACCTTACGCCTTTATCGCCCGGCATGTTTGGCTATTCCATCCTGCGCAGCGCGTTAAAGAATGAGTATATGAGCAGCCTGTTTGAGCAACTGGTAAAATTTGATATACCGGTAGAAGGATTACATACGGAAACCGGTCCCGGTGTATATGAAGCAGCCATTAAGTATGGTACGGTTTTACAGGCGGCGGACCAGGCCATACTCTTTAAAACCGCGGTAAAAGAGATTGCATACAAACATGGCGTAATGGCTACCTTCATGGCTAAGATCCATGAAAGTTTGCCAGGCTGCAGCGGGCATGTACACCAGAGCCTCTGGGATGCCGGCAGTAAACAGAATTTATTTTACGACGAACACGACGAACATAAAATGAGTGCCGTCATGAAAAATTACATTGCCGGTCAGCTGCATTGTTTACCTTTTATATTACCTATGATAGCGCCCACTATCAACAGCTATAAACGGCTGGTAGAAGGCGCCTGGGCCCCTACTACGCTCACCTGGGGCATAGATAACAGAACGGTGGCATTACGGGCTTTACCGGGCGATAAAAAGGCCACCCGCCTGGAAACAAGGGTGGTGGGTTCGGATACCAATCCCTACCTCGCACTGGCCGCCTGTTTGGCTGCCGGGTTGTACGGCGTGAAAAATAAAATGGTCCTGGAGAAAAAATTAACCACCGGTAATGGGTACAAAGACACCTCGAATGGTGTATTACCACAGAACCTTCATGTAGCCACCCAACAAATGAAGGAATCGGCCCTCGCAAAAGAACTCTTTGGCGAATCTTTTGTGGAACACTTTACGTTAACCAGGGAATGGGAGTGGCGGCAATATGCCAAAGCAGTGACCGATTGGGAACTTAAAAGATATTTTGAAATCATCTAAGCATCAGCATATGGCATTTCAGTATAATTTTCCTACCACCATCCGTTTTGGCGCAGGCGTAATCGGCGAGCTGCCGGCCTATTTACAGAAAAACGGATTATCACGGCCTATGATCGTTACCGATCCAACGATAGCAGGATTATCATTTTTTAAATCGATCGTGAATGACCTGCAGGCGCATCATATTTCCGTGGAAGTATTCAGCGATATCCACAAGAACCCGGTGAAGAGCGATGTGTATAAAGGCACTGATCTCTGGGATCATACGCAACGCGACAGTATCATCGGTATTGGCGGGGGCGCCGCACTGGATGTGGCACGCGCCATTGTGCTGCGGGTAAATCACCGCGAAGATCTTTTTAAATACGACGACCTCATAGGCGGCGATATTTATGTGACCAATGAAGTACCTCATTTTATTACCGTACCTACTACCGCCGGCACCGGCAGCGAAGTAGGCAGAAGCGCCATCATTGCCGACGATGAAACCCATCAGAAGAAAATACTGTTCTCGCCCAAACTGATGGCGAAGATTGTATTTGCGGACCCGGCCCTCACAATGGACCTGCCTCCGTTTATCACCGCCGCCACCGGCATGGACGCTTTAACCCACAACATGGAAGCATTCCTGGCAAAGAATCCGCATCCCTTATGCGATGGCATTGCCCTGGAAGGTATCTATCTCATTAAAAACTCACTGGAAAAAGCCACCAACAAACCGGACATTGAAAGCAGGAGCAATATGCTCATGGCTTCTATGATGGGCGCCATCGCTTTTCAGAAAGGACTGGGTGTAGTGCATTCCCTTGCGCATCCCCTCTCCTCCCTGCTGGATACGCATCACGGCCTCGCCAATGCGGTAAATATTCCTTACGGCATGCAATTCAATATTGCGGGCTTTGAAGAAAAGTTCCGCCGCATCGCCAGAACCCTGGAGTTAAAAGAAGAAACCGGCGAGGCAGTGGTACAATATCTTTTTGATCTTAATTCAAAAATAAACATCCCGCATCATCTCCGCGATATCGGCGTTACGGATGCACACGTGGAAACACTGGCAGACCTGGCCCTTGCCGATTTTGCCCATCCCAACAACCCGAAACCGGTTACCCGGGAAGATTTCAAACAGTTGTACCTAAACGCGCTATAGACCATGAAGAAAAAGATAGGGATCAGCTACACAGAAGCCAGCTTTACCAATTATGAAAACTGGTTTACACCCGAAGATCTCGGTGATGACCTCGAAGTGGTGATCCTTTCCTTTCTGCGTAATAACGTGGAAGATATTTATACCTGCGATGGCCTGGTGCTTACCGGTGGCGTGGATGTAATTCCTTCCCTGTACGGCGGCGCTGAAAACTATCCGCATCAGCCGCATGAATTTTTGCCTGAAAGGGATGCCTTTGAAAAACGCATCTATGAGTATTCCCAACAGCAACAGCTGCCTGTATTGGGCATCTGCCGCGGGTTACAATACATCAATATTCTCGAAGGCGGAAAAGTATATGAAGACATCGGCGAAGCCGCCAACAAAATTCATAAAAAAGATACCAGCGATAAAATACATGGAGTAAACATCCGGAAAGATTCATTGCTGTACGCCGTTACCGGCCAGGAAAAAGGACAGGTGAACAGTGCGCATCACCAGGGCATCCATCCGGCTAAGCTGGGGAATAATATTATGGTGAGCGCCACTTCCGATACCAGCGATGAAATGATTGAGGGTATTGAATTCAAAGATAAAACCGGTAAAGGATTTATGCTTTGCGTGCAATGGCATCCGGAAAGAATGCCGGAGAAAGAAAGCAACCCGCTCTCCCAACAAATCAAAACACAATTTCTTCAAGCAGTTAGAAACCATACGAAATGAGAATCTTTAATCCTGCCACCGCACAAACCCTCGCCGTTCTCAGAGAAGATTCACTGGCAAGAGTAGTTGAGAAAACCGCACTACTCCGGCTGGCATTCGCCCACTGGTCGGCCAAACCACTGGCAGAGCGTATCAAAGTGATTGCCCGGTTCAACCAGCAGCTGGAAAAGAGAGTAGAGAAACTGGCGGGCATACTTACTTCCGAATCAGGAAAACCATTGCAGCAATCACGCAATGAAATCAACGGCGCCGTAGCCCGGATCAACTGGATGCTGGAAAATGCAGAGAAGTACTTGTCGGACGAATGGGTAACCAATACGGATACACTAAAAGAAAAAATCTCTTACGAACCACTGGGGGTTATCTGCAATATCTCTGCCTGGAACTATCCCTACCTGGTAGGTGTAAACGTTTTTATTCCTGCGCTGCTGGCCGGTAACACCGTATTGTATAAACCCTCGGAATACGCTACCCTCACGGGTATGGAAATAGAGAAACTTTTCTATTACGCCGGTCTTGAACAAAATGCTTTCAAAATAGCCATTGGTGGAAAAGCCACCGGCGAAAACCTGATGGACCTGCGCGTGGATGGTTATTTCTTTACCGGCTCCTATAAAACCGGTAAATACATCTATGAAAAAGTAGCGTCCCGGATGTTGCCCTGTCAACTTGAACTTGGCGGAAAAGATCCGCTTTATGTAACAGACGATATCGAAGATATTGCAGCAGTAGCCGCAGCTACCGCCGATGGCGCCTTTTATAACAACGGCCAGAGCTGCTGTGCCGTAGAACGCATCTACGTACACGAAAAAGTATACGACGAATATGTAGCCGAATTTGTAAAGGCAGTTAAATCCTGGAAACTGGGATTACCCACAGATGACGGCGTATACTTTGGCGCCATCACCAGGAAAGAACAACTAAAAGTACTCGAAAACCAGGTGCTGGAAGCGCGTGCAAAAGGCGCCACCCTGAAACTTGGCGGCCATATCATTGTACATGAAGGCAACTTCTTTGAGCCCACCATCCTCACAGATGTGGATCACAACATGAAAATTATGCAGGAAGAAAGCTTTGGTCCGGTGATAGGCATCATGAAAGTAAGCAGTGATAAAGAAGCCATCGAACTGATGAACGATACGGAGTACGGGCTCACTGCTTCGGTATACTCTTCCAACGGGGAACGTGCGCAGGAAATTCTTTCACAGGTAAATGCAGGCACCGGCTACTGGAATTGCTGCGACCGGGTTACAGCAGGACTACCGTGGGCAGGCAGAAAGCATTCAGGTTTTGGCGCAACGTTATCGCACCAGGGATTGAGGGCGTTTACGAAAACAAAGGCGTGGCAGATGAAAGGATAAGTTTTATATACGTGCTTTTTACGAAAGCGTGATGCAATGTTGAATTGTATCACGCTTTTTTTATTGGGGCCACAAAGGGGCCAACATACGGGCCACAAAGGAGCCATCCATCCATTGCCCACACCCTCCTCCACTTCATTTTGGCATTTATACCTAATTACCGTAGGTTTGCCTCCGCATTTGGTTCCGCCCCGCGGCGGATTAAAAGGGAATCCGGTGTAAAACCGGAGCTATCCCCGTAGCTGTAATCCTGCATTTATCGTCAGATAAATTGTTTTTCCGGATGAACTCCATACCACTGTCTGCCTGTCCGGCAGATGGGAAGGTCCCGGAAAAGCAGGTAAGCCAGAAGACCTGCCTTTTGTAATTGATCATTCAACGCTTTCGGGTGAAATGCCATGAATGTAGGCCTGCCAGCCATTTATGCGCTGTTATTTTTTTCGTTTAGCCTTAGGCGTGATGCCGGAGGATAACCGGTATTATGATCATTTTTCCGGGGTTTTTACCCCGGAGAAAAGTGCGTTGTATTTTCTTAACAAAACAATAAATATGAAAAAACAGTTATTATCCTTTCTGTCTGCAGCATTAGTGCTGTTTGTTGCTTCCTGTCAAAAAGATGATGCCTTACAACCCCTCGAACGCCAACGCACCAACGAAGCGGGTACCGGCGGCGTTACGGCATCATTAATCGCCGGTAAATACGGCAATGGATTCTTTATCGCTAACGAAGGATGGTTTGGTCATGGTACCGGCGATCTGCATTTCTATTCCTACAGCGGCGACAGTCTTGTCCCCAACATTTACCATGCAGAAAACCCCACAGGCGCATTGGGCGGCCCTTCCAATACCCTGCAGTATGCCACTGTATTCAACGGCAAAATGTATATCGTTGTAAAAGCCGGCGGACCACTGGTAGTAACAGATGCAGGCAGCCTGGCTGAAACCGGCCGTATCACTACCCTGCCAGGTAATGATGGTCATGCCTTTATTGGTGTGGATGCCACCCGTGGACTGCTGAGTGCAAGCGATGGCGTATATCCCATTACGTTACCTTCCCTTGCAGTAGGCGCTAAAGTAACTGGTGTAGCCGGTTACACCGGTGATATGTTAAAAGCCGGCAGCTATATTTTTGTGTTGTCCCAAACAGATGGTATCGTTGCTCTAAACAGCACCACGTACGCTGTAGTAAAAAAATTCGGCGCAGCCAACCTGGCCTTTGCTGCCGGTAAAGATGGCGGCGTATATGCCACCAACTCCGATTCCCTGATCCGCATAGACCCCGCTACACTGGTGCGCACTGCCGTGAAACTGCCTTTCACAGTACCATCTCCGTGGGGAGCATGGCGCCACGCGGCGATCACTGCCTCTACAACAGAGAATGCTGTTTACATTGTGCGTAACAACGGTTTTGCCGGTGGTACCCAATTGTACCGCTATATCATTGGCAACACCGCATCGCTTGCATCTCCTTTTATCACACTGCCTTCAGGCCAATATTTCTATGGCGCCGGTGCTGCGTATAACAAGGATAAAAATGAACTGGTAATGACTACATTGAATGGCTCTTTCACCGGAGATGTGAACAGGGTCCTGATGTATGACGCTACTACCGCTACACTGAAAAAAACACTCACTTACAACGGATGGTATTTCCCGGCCATGCCTGTGTTTCATGAGTAGAGGATGAAATAAAGAGAGGGTGCCTCAAATTTACTTTTAAGACACCCTCTCTTTTATTTTTGAAATCAGGAGTCGTTGATAAGACCAGGGTAATTGTGCCACAGGTTGTGGCACAAATTCAAATTCTTGAAGTAGAAATGAACGAGGTAAGTGAATAAAAAAGTATTAACTACCTGATAACATTTCGGTATATAAGAATGATAAACACTATGTTGGATTAAGAATATACCTTACCCTCTTTCTAAAAATCCAGCGGCAATACCATATTCATTACAATAGGTTCCAGCTTCTCAAGCGATTTCCGCAAATCGGCTTCCATCTTTTCTTTCTCCGTGAGCCGGAACAAAGATTGCCGTATAAAATTTTTAGGAAGATAATAATCTATCGTCAACCGGCTTCTCTGGTCTGTTATCTTTTCAACCGTATAGTAGAAAGCGTTATGCCGCTTCTCATCTGTTTCACTGAACAACGCCTTTTGTTCGGGATCGTACGAGAAGCTGCTGGTGTACATGATCACCTCTTTACCGTTATCCATCACATGGCGGTGACGACTACCTATACCAGGCAGAAAATGTTCTACCTCATCTATTGCGCTCACACCTGTTTGCCACAGGTGCCTGAACTCAAAATGCACCACAGTATAAATAAGCGTTTTGATATCCGTGTCAAACTCCTTCGACACTGAAATCATTTTTGTTTTGTCCTTAAGCTCTATCTGTGGATCAGGATCAGGCGGCAACCCATTGCGCAGTTCACTTAAATGAGTATAATGGAAAGGAATAGCGCCTGTTTCTGTTTGTTTGGTGCTGGCATCCCATGTCATCCATTGCGCCAGTCCTTCCGGTGGTTCATCACGCAACAGGTTGTCTGTTACCAGCCAGTATTCATGTTGTTCAATATCATTTTTCAGCAGCTGGTGCGCTACAATCACATCTTTCCCTATCAGCTTACTGAAATTTTTCACCTGGTAGGTGGTGAACTCGCCATAGTGGGTAATTACCTTCAGGGTGAGGTCAATAGCGGATACACATGCTTTGCACTGGCAAATTTTACGGTGGTTGTAGTTGACCAGGTACCGGTGAAATTCGCAGAACATTTTTTCCACCTGCTTATACAGTACTTCCAGTTCCGGCGGGGATCCAAACTTATAGAACAGGATGGCGTCACCTTCAACTTCAGACACTTCCAGGCCCGACTGATTAGCGTTTATCAGCAGTTCCAATAATTGCTGGATAATATGGCGGCTGTGCTCAATCTCTATTTCATTCACAAAACGGGTAAAGCCACTTATATCCGGAATAAAAAGCAGCCCTTTGTTTTCCATTTTTTTTATTAAAGTTAATAATAAAAATGGCACATGACCGCTCTTCCTTTATTTCTTTTCCAACCGGAAGATCATGGCGTCTGCCGCATCTGCAGTTATATGGATCTTCCCTTTCTCCGTAGATGTTTTACCGGAGAATAATTCTTTGCAGAGATATTCCCCGCTGCCGAGTCCAAGCTTCCTAAAATCAGCTTCAAAGGTAGTGGGGCGCTTGTTATAGTTCACCACGGCCAGGTAGGTAAACCGGCCGCTGTTGTGAACAAACAGGCTGGACGGCGTATCACCGGTATGATGATCCACCGGAACAAAACCATTTGGCAACTGTGCCGCTTCCAGCACATCGTGGTTTTGCAGCAGTTGCTGCGCTACGCCGGAAGCGCTGCTGTACGCGGAGTAGTCGTCGCCGGTAATAACGGTGCCGGTAACGATGGCAGAGGCAAGACGGGCCCTGTTTTCACCGGGAGCGGCGCCTGCAAACACTACGTGATCTGCATCGGTAAAACCGTACACTTTATTTTGCCACCATCCCAAACTGGTGGCGTTGAGGGTATAGGCTGTTTCGTCAATATTTTTGAAAGCATCGCAGGCAATACGGCGCATATGCACATACCTGCCGGTGGCCATACCGGGCGAAATGGCGGCGTATACCAGCATCTTGCCATCCAGCTGATCTACGAGGAATTCCATGCCCTTCCTGAATGCCTGCATGCCTGTATGCACGGACGGATCATAATACGCATCTGCTTCTATGGCTGCATGCCCGATAAAGTCAATCTTAATCATTTCAAAGCCGGTTTCCTTGAACCTTTTAATGAGATAGGCGATGCGCTCGCGGGTAGCAGGATGGGTGGGGTCCATCGCGCGGGCGCCGTCAAAATCGTGGTATTGCCCGTTTACTTTTGTCCAGGTTTCTTCATAATTGTAGTGGCTTCCTTCTACCACGCGGGAGGATTTGGACCAGTCTACAAACGGCGCCCAGTAAATGCCGGGCTTACATCCCCGTTGTTTGCAATACACCACAAATTCTTTCAGCTGGCTGAAATCGCCTGTCATGCCGCCTTTGGTCATGTTATCCCAATAGGAGTCGAGGTCAATGTAAATGCTGCCGTCTTTACCACGGAATGTTTTACAGGAGTCTGCAAAAAAATCGACAACCTGTTTGGCTTTAGCCAGGTTCAATTTCGTTTGCATGCTTCCCCAGCTGTTCCAGCCCAGCGGCTTTGCCCCGGTCCATTCAAAAATATACCGGGGTTCGGCGAGGCTGTTAGCGCTGCCATATTGCTCCATGCCTTTGCGCCAGTTGACGGCGGGCAGCACCAGGATCTTCGGGGAGCTGCACAGGGTATCGCCCTGCGTAACGATGCCGTGGGGTATTTTATCGCGGGTAACAAGACTGTCAGTCCACCCGGCCACCACAGAAATGCGTGAATTTTCCACCTTTACCCCTGTTTTCCAGTTGCTGTGTTCTACTGAGCCGAGTATGAGCCCGGCGTTGGTGATACTGTCGTACAACGCGGTTACTTCTGAACTGGTGAATGCCGGGCCTTGCTGGTCCGCTACGCGGTACCTGATCCAGGCATCATTGTCAAAGGGCACCACTACCCCGCTGGTATACATCGCGGCTTCTCCTGTTAAAGGGCTCATCGCCCTGGAGCGCGCGCCTTTTCCCTGCAGGGTTACAGCCGTATAAAAACCATCTTTCCCTTTATACACATAAAATACCTGCTGTTTTTTCATGCCGTTACCGGCAGAAGTAATCACATACCGGGTACCTTCTCCCATCCGGTCTTTTATACGTGCACTGGCAAAAGTACGGGTAGCAGTGAGGGTATCAGGCCGGTGGGCATCTTCATAAAAAGCAAATGCATTCCGGATCACTTCTTCCTTTCCGCTCCAAACAGAGTAAGTGCCTTTGCGTAAATCGTAGGCGATATAATTGTTTTTCCCGAAAGGAATATGTTTCACATGAGTGGCCTGTTGTGCGTGTAACGGCGTTAACAGGCAAAGCATTCCCGTAACAGATAAAAAGTATCTGCACCAGATCAGAGCGTTATTCATTTTGCAAGTCCTAGTGGTGAAAAGATCATAAATAGCAACACCATTAATATCAATAAGGCAGCGCTGTACCAGTGCCGGTTTTTCCAGGGCTCCACGGATACTACCGGGATTACTGCCGGCTGATAAGGTACTGCCATTGGTTTTATTTTGCCGATGATCAGCATCAGCACCGCCGTTACCACAAAGGTGATCGCCAGCAGATGCAGGTAATGGATACCGGTATCAAATACCCATTGCAGTAATACGTTTACGGCCAGGAAAAATACCAGTCCCGCTTTGGCCGCCACCGGCGGAACGTGCCGGGTGGCCATGCCCACCACCATGATGGTAAAAATGGGAAGACTGAAAAACCCCGCCAGCATCTGGATATAATTATAAAAGCCGCCTTTGAACAACATGATAAACGGCGCAATGATAATACCCGACAACAATACCAACACCTGGAAAATACGGGTTCTGCTGATCAGTTCTTTATCCGTTACGCTGCCTTTGCGGGCTATCATGAAAGGCTTATATAAATTCATGGTGAACAACGTACCTACACTGTTCAGCCCCGCATTAAAAGTGCTGAGCGCCGCACCAAAAACAATGGCCGCAATTAAACCGGTGTATACCGGCGGCAACACATCTGCCGCCATCCTGGGAAATACTTCCGCCGTTGCCTGCGGATGAATATACAGGTGTACGGCAATGAGGCCGGGGATATTGAGCATGAGCGGCGACAATAACTTACACAAACACGCCAGTGCAATCCCTTTCTGGCTTTGCTCCAGGTTCACGGAGCCCAGCGCCTGCTGCACAATAAACTGCTCCATACCCCAGTAGTAAATATTCACCAGCAACATACCGGTAAAAATAGTGCTGAAAGGAACCGCATCGTGTGCCGAGCCGATGGCATTTAAGTGATCGGTATGGCTTCCGAGCACAGTCAGCAAACCGGTTTCCGCATCGCCATGCCCCAGGTATTTAAACCCGAAATAAGGCAGCAACAATCCACCGATGATCATACCACCGCCCAGCAATGTGTCGGAGATACTGATCACTTTTAAGCCGCCCAATACATTATAGAAAAAGCCCGTGATACCTATCAGGCAGGCCAGCATCCAGATGGTGGACCAATAGCTGATATGCAGCAGCTCATTCAGGTGAAAGATACCGTTAAAGGCCACTGCGCCGCCATACAATACGGCTGGGATCAGGTTTACAAGATAGCTGAGCAGGAAAATAACGGATACTATTTTCTTGGTGCCGCTATCATACCGTACTTCCAGGAAATCGGGCGTGGTAACGGCCCCGATCCGCAAATAGATGGGCATCAGGAATTCGCCTACCAGCAACATCGCAAATACAGAGGTAACACCCCACGACATAATAGACATGTTATTGATGAAAACAGATTCGTTTTCACCAATAAACTGGTTGGCGCTGATGTTGGTCATGATGAGCGCACCGCCTATTACCAGCCAGTTTAAACTACGGCTGCCAAGAAATACGTCGGCGGCGGTTTTCAACTGGTGCCTTCTTGTAATGTACCACGACAATACCGTCATGAGTACCACGAAAAAAGCAAAGCTTATAATAGTAGAAAGTGGCATTAATAATTACAGTTACAAAGATTTTCTTCTTATCAGCACGGTAGGCAGTACTTCCTGGATCTTCTCCCGGTTCAGTACAAAAACTGCTGCCTTCTCCGCCATCAGTTTAAAGTCCGTGGAATAAGTGGTGATACCATTACAGATAATTTCCTTTACCACATCATCATTGTGAGATAAGATGCCCACATCTTTTCCAAGCGTCATTTTCTTTCCCACACAATCTTTCAGGATGGCCCACAACTCCGTATTATTGATGGTGTAATATACTTTTCCTTTGGCCACCGTGCCGGGTACATATTCCGTTTTAATAACACCGTTGATCTGATGGTCTTTTATAAAACGTTTGAATGCCTTCAGTATTTCTATCGGCGTATCGGTAGACGGCCGGTAATAAAAAATCATTTCATCAAACTGCCTGATGGTATCCGTTAACGCGGTGAATGCCCGGTAGGATGATTCCCCGAACTCCTGCACAATGTAAGAACAATCTGCCTGTAACGGCTCGTACCGGTCAATCATCAGGAACTTATCCATCGGCAGCTCCCGCAGGATCTCCGCCGTTTTGGGATGAGGGATAGGCGCTACCACATACATCCCGTAGCGGCCCTTTACGGAAGCCACAATGCTTTCAAATACCTCGATATTGTTATGATGAAAGAAAACATCCAGCTGGATGTTTTCACCAAGATTTGCCCGGAAGGTTTTATAAAATGTTTCCTGGAAAGTATCAAACGCAAATAACAGCAACGCCACTTTCAGCTGCTGCCCGGTATCGTCGCTGCTCACAAAAAATCCTTTCCTGTTTTGCGATGCCACAATCCCTCTTTCCACCAGCTCCTTATAACCTTTGGCAATCGTTTCCCGCGCAAATCCGAGCTCCCCGATCAGGTTATTCACAGAAGGCAATGAGTCGCCTCTCGATAACAACTTTGAGTTGATGGCATTGATGATGCCCTGAACAAATTGTTCATGTTTAGAAAGACCCGGAATGCCGTCCAGTTCATGTATCTGTTCGTATACGTCCTGCATGTAAGGAAAAATTGATCTGGAATTAACTGTACTACACTATCCTACTAAGCTATTGCGTTTTTTCTACACTTACAACTTTTTGCAGTGAATAATGCGTTTCAGGCAGCGATTGTAACTTCCTGGCAGCCCATTCTGGCGTAATGTCCCGCTGCGGACTGGCCAGCAACTCATACCCTACCATAAACTTTTTCACGGATGCAGAACGCAACAGCGGCGGATAGAAATGCATATGCCAGTGCCATTCCGGATGATCGCCCGAATTCACGGGCGCCTGGTGCATACCGGCAGAGTAAGGGAATGATGTTTCAAAAAGATTATCATATTTTATGGTCAGTCTTTTTAAAATATCCGCCAATGCGTGCTGCTCTGCCTCATTAAAATGCAGCAGATCCGGTACATGCCGCTTGCTGATGATCATGGTTTCAAATGGCCAAACCGCCCAAAAGGGCACCAATGCCACAAAGTGATCATTCTCACAAACAATCCTTTCCTGCTTTTCCAGCTCCAAAGCTACATAGCTTTGCAGCAGGCTTTTGCCGGTAGCTTCATAATATTTTTTCTGGTGAGATGTTTCCTTGATCAACTCCGCCGGTAAATCGCTGGTTGCCCAGATCTGCCCATGTGGATGAGGATTGCTGCACCCCATGATGTCGCCTTTGTTTTCAAAGATCTGGATATACTTTATATCCGTATCGGCAGCAAGCTGGCGGAATTCTTCCTGCCACAACGTAATCACTTTCCGGATGTCTGCTACTTCCAGCAGCGGCAGCGTAAGATCATGCCGCGGTGAAAAACAGATCACACGGCAGGTGCCTTTCACCCCCCGCGCATGTAATAAGCTGTCGGTCACTTCAACGCCTGCAGGTGTATCTGCCATCAGGGCACCGAAATCATTGGTAAATGCAAAAGGCTCTGTATAAGCAGGGTTCTGATCCCCGCCCATCCTGCTGTTGCCCGGGCATAAATAACAGGAGGCATCGTACTCCGGCAGCGGATCTTTATTTACTTTCTCTACTTTGCCCTGCCACGGCCTTTTGGTACGGTGCGGCGATACTAATACCCACTCGCCCGTTAAGATATTTAACCGTTGGTGGGGGTGCTCTTCTAACTGGAATTTGTTCATAGATAATCAGGATACTTCGTTAATCCGGATAACCACGCTGGTTCTTTTAACATGCAGCTGTGGATTAAATCCGATGTTCATTAAAAATTCGCCGGTAAATATAGTGTTATCCGGGATAACTGTATCTTCTCCGGGATAAAGATTAATTTCTTTCAGGCGGTATTTCTTTGCAGGGTCCAGGCCCTTTAACCGGATGGGAAATTTGCTGCCTTCGCCATAACGGTAATTTACCAGGTAGTTAAACAATACGCCGGTGGCTTTCTTTTCATCGAGATACATTACGGCGGCTACGCTGCCCTCGTGCGGATCTGCCAGCCGGTATTGGTCGCCGTGCCAGATCACATCTTTCAAAGCATTATAATTATTAATCGCCTCCTTACAGAAAGCGAGATCTTTCTCTTTTAAATCCTTTACTACAATATCAAAACCCAGTTTGCCCATCATGGCTACATCCACCCTGAATTTGATGGGTTGCTTACCCCAGTCGGTTACGTGGTTGGCGCTGGCAATGGCCGGGTAGAAGTAAGAGTTTTCCCACTGGATATAAATGCGCTCCAAAGGATCGGTGTTATCGCTGGGCCAGTACTCCGTAAAATATTGTAACGCGGCATAGTCCACACGGCCACCACCACCGGAACAAAGCATCATGGGCACATTGGGATATTTGGCGCGCACCCTGGCCAGTACTTTATACAAGCTCCGCACATATTCCACATAGAACTGCGACTGCTGCTGCTTTTGGTAAGCGGACCATGCGTTGTAAATAACAGCATTGCAATCCCATTTGATATAAGATAATTTGGGCGCTTTTATAAACAGCGAATCCACCACTTGGAATACAAAATCCTGTACCTGCGGATTACTCAAATCCAGCACCAGTTGGTTACGGAAATAATGTTCTTCGCGGCCGGGTTGTCTTAACACCCAATCCGGATGTTTCGTGTTCAGCTCACTCTTTGGATTCACCATTTCGGGTTCTATCCAGATCCCAAATTTCACCCCGTTGAGTTGCGCCATGCTATCCAGTGCAGCAATACCGTTAGGCAGTTTTTTGCGGTTCTCCTGCCAGTCGCCCAACCCTGCGTGATCGCTGTTGCGCGGAAATTTATTACCAAACCAGCCGTCGTCCAGCAGGAAGAGATCCACGCCAAGGTCTTTGGTATCTTTTAATAAACTTTTCAGTGCGGATTCATCGAAGTTGAAATTAGTGGCTTCCCAGTTATTTAATAGTGTGAGCCGCTCTCCTTTTCCGTCCAGTAATTTATAGTTTCTCGCCCAGCTTTGCAGTTTACGGCTGGCATCTCCTTTTCCTTTTGTGGAGAAGGTATACAGGAAAGGCGGTGTTTCAAAAGCGGTATTTGTTTTTAATACATAGGGAGATGCATAGTTATTGATTCCAGCTATGATACGTAAGTTATCCAGGTTGTCGAGTTCAAGATCGATCCTGAAATTTCCGCTCCACTCCAGGGATCCGTATAACACACTGCCCTCGTCTTCTGTAGCCGGTTTATCCAGCGACACCATGAAAACTGGTGGCTGGAATAAATTGGCGCGGGTACCCAGTTTGGAATCCAGTGTTTTAATGCCGTGTGTAATCGGTGTTTCTTCCGGCTGCATTTCCTTTGCCCAGTCGCCATGATACTGCCGGAGCCAGTAACGCGGCGCTTTGAGATAAAGATTGGCGGAAGCAAATTTCTGCAGGGTTACATTTCCTTTTTCCTGGTGCCTGATTACGGACCATTGCTCTATTACATCTTCAGCTTTATACACTTTGTAATACAGCGTTACTTCAAATGGATACACGGGGTCTTTCAGCAGGATACTGATCTCCTCTACATCTGCTCCGCGGGGAGTTACTTTATGACTTACATAACGCAGGTCCAGTGCATTATTGCCATCGGCATGCGTTACCGCGATGGCGGGTTCCATCAGGTTCTTTGTACCGGCAGCGGTATAGGCGGCATTGGATACGGTTGAATAATCTTCGGTTTGTTTGTAGGCCATTGGTACCTGTTGGTACTCTGCGGCATTGGATAGTTTGGTACCAAAGTAGATGGTGGACAATTGTCCCTTTGCATCTACCTGTAATACCACGGCATTATTTTTTGATTCCACAGGTATTGTAAATGGCCTGGCATCCTGTGCGAAGGCATGTCCGCAGCAGCACATCGCCAATAACCAGATGCCCTGTTTCAAATGGATGAATCGTATCATGAAAAAAATCTTTTTAAACTTATAGCTACAGGTATTTATGAGCAATACGGATAACGGTATGCCCGTTATCCGTATCATTTTAAGGAGTATATCAGTACCCCGCATTCTGACGGAGTTTTCTTCCGGATGAATTAATTTCCGACTGCGGAATGGGCACCCAGTAATTTTTTGCTTTATCAAATTTGCGGTTGTCCAGTGCAATAATTCTTGTGTATACGATGGCGCCATTTGGTTGTTTGGATGGCAATATGCCATAACCGGGAACGTTTTCTGTTACCTCTGCAATCTTCCACCGGCGTACATCAAAGTAGCGGTGTTCTTCAAAGGCCAGTTCAATGCGGCGTTCGTTGCGGATGCGGCTCCGCATACTGTCGGCCGACAATCCTTTGGGTAGTTCAGGCATGCCTGCTCTTGCGCGGATATCATTCACGGCTTTATACACCGTGTTATCCGGGCCTACAGCTTCATTCTGCGCTTCCGCGTAGTTCAGCAGCACTTCTGCATACCTTAAATATTTCCAGGGCTGGTAAGCTGTCTGGTTCGGGTTTTCAACCGGGTTGGCTTCGTTGATATATTTTCTTACGTAGTAGCCGGTAGGACTGGTATTCCAGTTACCATTGCCATCTTTACTGTCTTTACCGCCGGGACGGAATGTTTCCACGTTGCGGGTTCTGTAAGGAGCGCCGTTATAGAGAATGCTCGCATAAAAACGTGGGTCCCTGTTCTGGTAAGGATTTGCTTTTTCTGCAGGATTGTTCCAGTCGAAACGGGAGCCATCGGCCATTTCATAATCGTCTACCAGATTCTGCATCGGCGTATTTCCGCCCCATCCGCCATAACCATTGGGACCGTTTACCAGTTCCAGGTTGGTGTGTTCGTTGGTAGGAGAATATACCCGTTCAAAAATATCTTCACTGGTACCACTGATGGTGAATAAAGTTTTGTAGTTATTATACAGCGTAAATTTATTCAGCGCTATTACATCGGAAGCTGCAGCAGCAGCGGCGGCCCATTTTGTTTTATCATTGGAGCCATTGGTATACAAAGGGCTGGCAGCGTATAACAACAGGCGCGCTTTCAATGCCAGTGCGGCAGCGTAGGAGCCGCGGCCAGTGGGATAACTTTTATCCTTCATCATAGTAGCGGCAGTATTCAGTTCATTCACTGCATACTGAATACATTCCTGCACCGGTTTACGGATAAAAAGCGAATCGAAGTTGGTATCATCCAGGTTGTATACGCGGTCGCCGGCCAAAGGCACATCACCGAAGTTGCGGATCAGGTCCTGGTAGCGGTAAGCGCGGATAAAGTGGAGTTCTCCTTTCAGCCGTTCTTTTCCATAATCGCTCATTGGAACTTTGTCGATGTTGGCTAACGCGTAATTCACTTCCCGGATGCTGCGATAGCTCCTGATCCAGGTATCGCTCATCCAGCCGGTTCTGTCCGGCGTGAGGGCGCCCTGTTGCACAAACCAGGTATTGTTGTCCCATACTACCACGGATTCATCTGTTACAGAACTCATCCAGGCATCTTCAAAAGCGCGGCCAAATCCGGGTTTTCCACCATCGTTACTACCGCCCACACCGATATATCTTCCTGTAACATAGGCTTCCGCCAGCGAGGAATCGCCCCACACGGCAGCATCGGTGATGATGCTGGTTGGTGCGGTGTCAAGAAAATCTTTCTTACATGCTCCCAGTGCGGCCAGGCCGGCTGCTACCAGGATCAGTGATATATTTTTAGTCTTCATTTCTTTGCAATTGAAATAGTAAATGATTTGTTTCCCCTCTTAAAAATTCACATTCACGCCTACGTTAAACACTTTCTGTTGCGGGTAAAAATATCCGCTGCCATCGGTGCCTTCCGGATCTATTTGTTTCACTCTTGTAAAGGTGAGCAGGTTAAATCCATTCACATAAAAGCGGGCAGATTTAATAGATGCTTTCGACAATAAAGCAGTGGGGAGGTTATAGCCAATCTCTACGTTTTTAAGGCGGAGGAAAGAAGTATTCCAGTTCCAGAAAGTACTTGGGTATGCGCCGAGGTTGCTGGAATTCGGTCTGGATACGGGGCGTGGCCAGGAAGCATTGGTATTTTCCGGTGTCCAGCGGTTATCTGCCCATTCCTTGAGGAAGGAGCCAAATTCACCGGATTCCCAGAGGAGGTATTGTGCAGATTCTCCCTGTCCCTGTAATAAAATATTTACATCAAAACTTTTCCAGGAGGCGCCTAACGTGATGCCATATACGATTTGCGGAATATTGTTCTGGTCTACTCTTACGCGGTCGGCTGCGGTAATTGCCTTATCACCGTCGTAGTCTTCCAGGATCAGGTCACCGGGCCTGGTGCCGGGAGCATGTGGTGTAGCATCGATCTGTGCCTGGTCTTTGAAGATGCCGATGCTGCGGTAGTACAGGCCGGCATTGATCGGGTGTCCTTCCACTTTCTGGTAAGAAAGGGTGCCGGGCGCTTCATCCAGGAAGATGACTTTATTTTTGATAAAGCTGAAGTTACCGCCGATATTGAATTTTACGTCGTTGAAGCGGGTTTCATACATCACAGAGGCTTCAATGCCTTTGTTGGTAACCTTACCGATATTTTCGTCGGGGATCTGGCTGCTGCTGATACCGCTTACGCCGGGGATACTTAAATTTCTCGGCGCCAGGATATTGTCTCTCGTTTCACTGAACACATCCAGGGTAACGTTAAAGTGGTTGAATAAAGAAGCGTCTATACCGATGTTGGCCTTCTTTGCTGTTTCCCAGGTGATATTTGGATTCGCCAGTTTGGCATATACAATGGTGGGAATATTGGCGCCATAAGGTTGTCCGGCGTTTGTTAATGTGCTCAGCGCATTGGTTTGCAGGTTCAGGTTTTGAAGATATTGATAGCCGGGCGCATCGTCCGGTTTAATATTTTCATTTCCCAGCAGTCCGTAGGAAGCGCGGAGCTTTAAGCTGTTGATCGTATTTTTATTAAACCAAGATTCTTCTGAAATACGCCATGCTGCCATTGCGCTGGGGAAAAATCCGTATTGCCTTCCCGGTGCAAAAATGGAGGATCCATCTTCACGGAGCTGTACATCCAACAGGTATTTTTCTGAATAGTTATAACTGATACGGCCGAAGTAACTTCTGCGGGTAATGATGTAACTGCTGCCGTAGTTACTCGCATCTGTTGGCAAAGCACCGCCCTGGCTCAGTTCCGGCAACAAGGTAGTGATATAGTTCTGACGGCCGGCGCCAAAAGTTTCATACGTTGTTTTCGATTGCTGTACTGCTGCAAACGCGCTGAGCTGGTGTTTACCAAAATGTTTATCATAGCTCAAACGGAGAAAAGAGTTCAGGAGTGTATAGTTGATCTGGCTTTCCGACATGGAAGGGTTATTGGGACCGCCTTTCACCGCGTCATAGGTTTGTGTGCCTTTATCGTACTGGTACACGATCCAGTTTTTAGCCAGCTGTTTATCAAATTCAAAACGCTTGTCGATAGATACCATTCCATCTACTGATAATCCTTTAGCTAATTCGTAACTCGCTTTACCGATGATACTACCGGTGGTGATGGGTCTTTTATCCGCACCGGATAACTGTGCCATTGCCAGCGGGTTTTTCCCCATTTCCACACCGGCCCCCATCATACCATTCGGATAATAAGCCGGGAGTGTTGGGTAGGTACGGTAAAGAAACTCAAATACGTTGGAGGCGCCAAAGCCGGCCAGTGCGGTCTTTTCTTCCTGCCGGCCAGACATCTGTACCGTTGCTTTAAACCGGGAAGAGAAGTTAATATCGAAGTTTGCGCGGATGTTATATTGTTTATAATTGAGTGGACTGTTGCGATACAATCCATCCTGGTTCAGATAGCCGCCGGAGATATAATACGACAGTTTATTGCTGCCGCCGGAGAAGGAAAGATTGGCGGAAGTTTGAGGCGCCAGTGGTTTCATCACTTCCTTTTCCCAATCTGTGTTCGGGTAAGACACGGGGTCTTTCCCGTTTCTGAACAATTCTATTTCCGCATCGGAATAGCGCTGGCGCTGGCCTTGTGAAGGATTGTTATAATAGCCTATTTCATTTACGATAGTGGCGTAGGTAGCGGCATCTACAAATTCCGGCAACCGGGTAGGTTTTATAAAACCCTGGTTCAGGCTGAAGCTGAAATTTGTTTTGCCGGCTTCTCCTTTTTTGGTGGTGACCAATATAACGCCGTTCGCCGCCTGCGAGCCATAAATGGCGGCAGAAGCATCTTTCAGGATACTGATGCTTTCAATATCGCTGGCGTTTAAGCGGGAAAATCCACCGAGTGCATTGGGTACGCCATCAATTACAATTAACGGGGCAGAGTTACCGGTGGTAGCTACCCCGCGGATCAGCAGGCGGGCATCGTCGTAACCTGGTTCCCCGCTGGTGTTGGGCGCAATGAGGCCCGGCATACGGCCAACGAGTGAGTTGGAGATATTGGGCTGCGGGCTTCTTACTATTTCCGCGCTTTTCACCGCCGCAACGGAACCTGTTAACGTGGCTTTTTTTGTGGTGCCATATCCTACTACCACTACGTCGTTCAGGTTTTCCACAGAGGGTTCCAGGGCAATAGTGGTGAAATCCTGCGTGAGCGTTAACTCCTGTTGCCGGAAACCAATTCCCGAAACAACCACTGTGTTGCTGCCCGCGGGCATGGTGAGCACAAACCGGCCTTCCTCATCTGTTTTTGCACCGGCGGTGGTGCCTTTTACAACTATGGAGATAAATGGTAGTGGTGATTTGTCGGTGGAACTGATGACTTTACCTTTGAATGGTTTTTGCTGGGCATACGCTGGTATGCACAAACAAAACGCAGCAAAAAATGCGAGGACGCATTTCAGCAAGTGTTTGGCAATCATTTTTTTTCAATTTAAAACGTAAATGGAATACGAATGGTGGAAACATCAATCGTGGAACGGCGCTGTGATCCAATCATTCATAACGTGCTTTTTTAGTTGACCTGTACTATTTGCATCTGTACTATACTATACTATTCTACAAATATAATTTCCGGTATTGAAACTTCCAAAAAAAATTCCCGTGCACCAACGGGATGAATATATTAGCCCTCATTACCTTATTTTTATTGCAGAAAGATATGCTTATGACAAACCGTTTCTCCGCCGCACTGGCTGCCTTGTTGTTAACCGGCAGCGCATTAATGGCACAAAGCAAAAAACCTATAGACGCCATAAAAGCGGACGATATTAAAAAGGACCTGTACTACCTGGCCGACGATCATTTCAGGGGAAGGGAAGCCGGCACACTGGACGAATTAAAGGCATCCGTATGGCTGGCAGAACAGGCGCGTAAAGCCGGTCTTGAGCCCGCCGGTGATGATGGCACCTACTTCCAGTTCTTTTCCCTGATACGGGAACGGGTAAGTAACAACAGCACCATCAGTATAGGCAACCGGTCGTTTCATTTATGGCAGGACGCCATTGTATATGAACCCAGCTTTGCAGCGGTGGATGCGCCTATCGTATTTATAAATGACGCCGACACCGTATCTGCCGCCACCATAAAAGGAAAAGTAGTGGCATTGCAGTTTTCCGCCAAAGGCATCAATGATCCGCGTGTGCAGGTACCTACGCGATACGCAGGCATAGTGGTGAACTACTGGGCAAAGTACCTTGCTTCCAAAGGCGCAGTGGCCATTATTTTTGTTGGGGATGAACTGGCACAGAAAGGATGGGGTAAAGCCACACAATATAACAACCGCGGTTCCTACCAGATAGAAGGCAGTCTTTTTCACCGGCAGCTGTTAACCGGCGTTCCCATCATCTGGCTGCAGCAGGATGCACTGCCGCTGGTACAGCAGCCAGGGCAACAACTGAAAGCGCACATCTTCTCTGAATCTTTTACCTACCCTTCGGTAAATGTGGTAGCGAAAGTAAAAGGCAGCGATCCTAAGCTGGCAGGAGAATATGTGGTATTCAGCGGCCACCAGGATCATGACGGGGTAAGGAATGTACCGGGAGTAGCCGATTCTATTTACAACGGCGCCGATGATAATGCCAGCGTAAGCGTTGCCCTGCTGGCCATTGGCCGGGCCTTCCGCCAGCAACCGGGCAAGCGCTCCGCCCTGTTCATCTGGCATGGTTCGGAAGAAAGAGGACTGTTTGGCTCCACCTGGTTTGCGGATCATCCAACGGTGCCCCGGGAATCACTGGTAGCTGTATTAAATGCGGATATGATCGGCAATAATGCGCCCGACAGTGCCGCCCTGCTTGGCCTCATCCCGCCACACCTCAGCTCTTCCGCGCTGGCAAAAATAGGACTGGAAGAAAACCGTAAAGGACCGGGATTCAAACTGGATACAGCATGGGATAAAGCCACCCATCCGGAAGTATGGTATTTCCGCAGCGATCACTATCCCTATGCGAAAAAGAATATCCCGGTACTCTACTTCAGCTCATTGCCTCATGCACTTTATCACACCCCGGGCGATGAAGCGGCTACCATCAATATAGAAAAGCTGACAAAAATAGCCCGGTGGATGTATGCCACCGGTTTTACTGTATCCAACCTGGCAGAACGGCCGGCAATGGAACCCGGCTTCCAGCTGGAAAGGTAAGTATATAAGGAAGCAGCGACTGCAGCCGCTGCTTCCTTATAGTGTAATCTCTTCTTCCTTCATCAGGAATGCGCCATAGGCATGCAGTGCATCGATAACAGACAATGCCTGCTTTGCCCTTTCGGTGAGCGCGTAATCCACACGCGGGGGCTTTTCAGCATATGCCTTCCGGGTCACCATGTTTTTCTCTTCCAGGTCGCGCAGTTGCGTAATCAGCATTTTATCGGTGATATGCGATATGGACTTTTTCAGATCGCCATACCGGACCGGTCCTTCACGAAGCGCCACCAGGATAGGCATTTTCCAGGTCCCCCCGATATAATTCATTGCAAATTCAACAGGACTATAATACAGCCTGTTCTGATGCCGGAAATCTTTCATACCGGAAATTTACTTCCGTATTCCCGTTTTTTTGCCTTTATATACTAAAAAGTAGGTATCCCTGTTGCCTCACGGATGCGTGTCCGGTACTTCGGACATGGGTACCTGATGGACTATCCATGCACTATCCATACTGTTCCCATGCACTCCTCATGCACTCCTCATGCACTATTGATGCACTCCTCATGCACTATTAATGCACTATCCATGCACTCAGGTTGCCTGAGCCTGCTTACTGGTAAGGCAATGGCCCAACCGGTATACCCATCTTTCTTTGCAGGTTCAGCGCAGAGTCAAGGTGCGCTGATAAAATAGGCAAATTGTCCAGGGCGAAAGCCTTTATTTCCACATCTGCCGCATTCTTAGCCGCACTTTTAAATGCGCGGATATCTCTCTTATGATCATCTATCATCATGCTGATATAGGCCCTGTCAAATGCTTCTCCCTTCTTTTTTTCCAGTCTTTCCTTCATTTTTTGCTGATGATTGGACACCGAATCAGGGAGTATTATATTTTTGGATGCAGCCAATGCTTTCAGTTTTTCGTTACCTGCTCCGTGATCTTTTATCATTAAGGCCCCAAAAGCCTTTACCTGTTTGTTCATAGAATTTGTTTGGGCCAGCTGTCCCAGCTGTACCTCTGTCATTCCTCCACTGGCGGCTTCTACCAGGAAATCAGCATCTGCTTTGGAAGGAATAACGGCTAATGACTCTGCAGACGGGCTGCCCATCATCTGGCTGTCGATTTTTGCGCGGTTGGCTTCTTTGGCTTTCTTTTCGCTGTCGGAAGACCTGTTGTTACAACCCCATAAGAGGAACAATGACGACAGCGTATAACAGAAGAAAAGTGAGTTTTTCATAATCCCTCCTTTTAGGGAAATGGCCCCAAAACATATGCCATGAGTATCCCTTTACATAAGATATCCGGGGGTCTTATGATATAAACTCAGCCTGGGTTTAATGGCTATTTTCCCCTTTTATTTCCGTTCTTCATCTATACGGAAAGACACTTTACAAATGATGCCATAGGTAGATACCTTGCCGTCTTTTACATGTGCCTTGATGTCTTTTACATAAACAGAATCTATGTTATGTATGGTTTTTGAAACCTCGCTTACAGCATTATTGATAGCGTCTTCAATGCTTTTTTCTGATGAAGAGATGACTTCAATTACTTTTACGATAGACATAAGATGATCTTTTTAAATGATTAGAAAAGAACCTTGTAAGAGGTGATAACAATAACATTGTCAATAAGGTTCCACCGGCAGCCGGTAACTTCCGAAGAAACAGGCACCTTCCGGAACCGGCCATCCAAAACATTTTCCCGGTACCAGGAAGAACTTCCGGCCTTATTCCTAATTCATAATCAATTAATTTTCAATTATTTAAAGACACCGCTTTTTCCTTGAGAATTTTTGCTCTAGTTTGTGCTTCCAAACATGAACATAAAATAAGCATTGTCAAGTAAGCAAGCATACGGGGAAATTGAGCTGATATCTTCTTTTCAGCAGGGCGAACACAAAGCACTGCATCAAATTTATGCGCTATACCAGCGGCCACTCTGTTTTTTTACGGAACAGCTGACTTCCGATACAATGGCCGCAGAAGATATTGTTTCGGAATGCTTCATCCAGGCATTTCAAAAAAAAGAAAACTTCCCCACACTGGGCCAACTGAAAGCTTTCCTGTTCACTGCCGCAAGAAACGCCGCCCTTAATTATCTGAAGGCACAAAAACGACATGGTGATATTCACCAGTCGATAGAAAGGGTAGCCGACCGCTTTTCCATAGATGTTGAAAAAGCCTATATAAAAACGGAGGTAATACAGGCTATTTTCCTCGAAATTGAAAAGCTGCCACCACAATGCCGGCAGGTAGTGCGCCTCTCCGTTATCGACGGGAAACGGCCGCAGGAAATAGCCGACGAACTCAATATGGCCTACCAGACCGTTCTGAACCAAAAAGCAAAAGGTGTAGGATTATTACGCACCGCTCTTTTAAAAAATGAGCTGATATCCCTGCCAGTCCTTGTTTCCGCACTATTATTGCTGCAACGCTGATTTTTTTTTGAGAAGGGCGGTATAAAAGGAGGAGTTAGTTGTTTTAGTAGTATCGACATGAGGGAGAACAATCATTACATAGCCGGCCTGATTGGCAAATACCTGGACAATAGTCTGAATGCTGACGAGCAAATTGCATTAACGGAGTGGATCAACACCTCCGATGATAACCGCCGTCTTTTTGCAGAACTAACCGATCAGCAACAGCTGGTGGCGAATCTTCAGCGGTTTTATGCCTATGATACAGACAGGATTTCCAGGAAGATCAGTGAACAGATTCCCGGATTTGACCAACCTGTTGCGACCCCGGTTCACCGGGTTCATTTCATCCGCAGATGGGGCTGGGCAGCTGCTGCAGCACTGCTGCTTGCAGGAAGCACCTACCTGCTGGTAATGAATAAAAAAGATCAGTCGCCGGTCATCTCATCAAAGGTAGCGGATATCACTCCCGGCAGCCAGGGCGCTATACTCACCCTGGCCGACGGACGACAGGTTGTACTGGATAGCATGACCAGCGGAATTGTTGCGCACCAAAGCGGTACCTCCGTAGTATTATCTAACGGAAAACTGATGTATGATCCTTCCGGGGAAGCCGTTTCCGATATCCAGTATAACAAAATGACCACGCCCAAAGGACGGCAATTCCAGATGACCTTACCTGACGGAACCAAAGTGTGGTTAAATGCAGCCAGCTCCATCCGCTACCCTACTGTATTTGCGGGCAAGGAACGAAAAGTGGAAGTATACGGGGAAGCCTGTTTTGAAGTAGCAAAAGATGTCAATAAACCTTTCCTGGTAAATGTAAATAATAAAGCTTCCATAGAAGTACTGGGCACGTTGTTCAACGTAAACGCCTACGAAAATGAAAAAACGATCAATACAACATTGCTCGATGGAAGCGTAAGAGTAGTCAGTGAACCTGCCAGCATAATCCTCAAACCTGGTCAGCAGGCACAGATCAACAATATTTCCGGCATCAATAAACCGGGAGCAAAAATAGCTATAGTAAGCAATCCGGACATTGAAAAAATAATGGCCTGGAAAAACGGCCTGTTCAACTTTGAAGGCGCCAATCTCGAAGAAGTAATGCGACAGCTGGAACGCTGGTACAATATAGATGTAGTTTATGAAAATGGTATACCGGATATACAATTCATGGGAGAAATGAGCAGGCAGATATCATTAACAGACCTGCTGGAAATATTAAGGAGAACAGAAGTAGACTTTAGAGTAGAAGGACGCAGATTGATTGTGCTGAATAAATAAGTATCAGATACACTTCACCGGAGAATCACAGAAGGGGCCTGTATGGCCCGGCCTGACTATTTTATTAAACGAACCAACCATTAAAAAACCGTCACGGATTGCGGCCGTGACGGTGTATTTGACTTAGTTGGTTTCTAAACGGTTTATTGCAATTCACATTTATTAACAACCAAATCTCATGCAATTTATGCAAAAAAAATGCTATTGGCCGCCCGATCGCCGGGGAAAAAACATGGGCCTAACCAAAATCTTTCTGGTAATGAGACTTACTGTCATTTTATTAGCCGCCGCCATCTTTCAGGCAAATGCCTCGGGTCACGCACAAACCGTTACCCTTTCGGGTAAAGCCATCCCTATCAAACAAGTATTTAGTGCCATCAAACAACAAACAGGGTACGTAGTTTTCAGTAATAATAACACGATCAATGATACACGGAACGTATCGCTTTCCGTACGTGATATGCCGTTGAAAGATCTGCTGAATGAAGTATTGAAAGATTTTCCGGTTACCTATGTGATCAAGGACAAAACAATTGTATTGTCCCGCAAAACAGCGCCCGCCGGCAATATCCTGGCTCCTCCCAACACCATCACCGGTACCATCCGCTCTGCAACCGGTGAACCACTGCCGGGCGTTTCTGTGCGGATAAAAAATACGGTCAGCGGCACCATCACCGGGTCTGACGGCTCTTTCTTCTTTAACCGTCCTCCCGAAAACGCGGTATTCGTGATCAGCATGCTGGGATATGAAACCCTGGAAATCGCTGTACTGAAAGGAAATAATGGTTTCACCGCCAACACGCTTGATAAAGCACAATCGAAGTCGCTGCTGGTAACCGATGGCGCCAACCTGTTACTGAACATCACGCTGAACAGGAAAGACTTTGAAATGAACGACGTAGTAATCACCGGGTATATGAACGTGAATAAAAAGAACTACGTAGGTTCCGTTTACTCCGTGAAAGCCGATGATATCAAGATAGCCGGCGAAACCAGCATCGACCAGATGTTGCAGGGCGTTGTACCCGGCATGTCAGTAATAACGCAATCGGGGCAGGTGGGTTCCACCCCAAAGATCCGTATCCGTGGTACTTCTACCATCCTGGGCAACCAGGAACCGGTTTGGGTAGTGGATGGCGTGATCCAGCGCGATCCCTTGCCAATGCCCAATGGCAGCGGATCACTGGCAGGAGATATGAGTGAACTGCGCCTGATTGCCTCCAACGCAATTTCCTGGCTCAACCCAAACGATATTGAAACCATCACCGTTTTAAAAGATGCTTCGGCCACCGCCATTTATGGTTCACAGGCAGCCAACGGCGTAATTGTACTCACCACGAAAAAAGCCCGGCCCGGCCAGTTATCAGTGTCTTACAACTCCACGCTCACCGTTGGTCAGAAACCTACCTACGGCGACTTCGACCTGATGAACTCCCAGGAACTGATGCAGTTTTCGAAAGAAGTATACGAAGCGCGCGACAGCTATACTGCTGAAGTATTGCCTATCGGCTACGCTGCACTGATCCAGCAACTACAAAGAAAAGAGATTGATTACGCCACTTACGTGGAACGGTACCGGAAGCTGGAAAATCAGAATACCGATTGGTTCTCTCTCCTGTTCCGCAACCCGTTCAGTCAGAATCACAGCCTGAGCATCTCCGGCGGAACCGAGAAAATCTCAAACAGAACCTCCCTGAGCCTGCAACAGCAAAACGGCGAAGCCAAAGGAAATGACCTTACTTCTTTCGCCGCCTCTTCCAACACCACGCTCCGGTTTGGAAAACGGCTAACCGTAAACTTTATGCTGAATGGAAGCCGCCGGGAAACAAATGGTTTTGCATATGGCGTAGATCCATTCACCTATGCTTACAATACTGCCAGAACCATTCCCATGTATAACGACGACGGCTCCCTTTTCTATCATGAGAAAAGAGGAGAACCCAGCACCGTTTTCCCCGGCAACAACAGCTACCAGTATAACATTCAGAATGAAATTAATAATACCGGGAATAAAAATGTGACCACTAACCTGTCGTCTACTGCAGATGTAAACCTGCAGTTAACAAAGGACCTGCAATACCAGGGACTGTTATCTTACACCCTTACCAATTCCAACGTAAAATCTTACGCTACGGAATTATCCTACTATATCACTCAAACAAGAGGGTATGAGTTTGGCAGCGTACTGTCCAACTCCCCGCAGGAACTGGCCAGCCGCCTGCCTTTCGGAGGACTCGTACAAATGCAGAATGCCAACAACAGTGGATATACCTGGAGAAACAGCCTGGTGTATAACCACCTGTTTGGCACTAAACATGCCGTTACCCTCCAGGGGGGAATGGAGGCAAGATCCGCACTCACGCAGGGTAACACCGATACCCGTTATGGCTATCTCCGTTACCGCGGAGAAAGTTATGCGCCTGTTCCGGCACTGCCTGCGATGATCTCCGGCAACGGCGACAATCTCCTTGACCTCATGCGCGTAAATTCAGGCATCGTTAACCAGAAGAGTAATTTCCTGAGTGAATATTTTTCTGCGGTGTATGGTTTTGATCAGCGCTTTATCTTCAACTTCAACGCAAGACTGGATGCTTCCAACCGTTTCGGGCAGGATAAAAACAAGCGGTTCCAGCCAACCTGGTCGGTGGGTGGAAAATGGCGCGTTGCCAATGAAAAATTCTTCAGCTCCCAGAAATGGCTGAACGCGTTCGACGTATCTGCCACTTACGGCTACCAGGGAAATGCAGTGGAAGCGGTATCTCCTTACCTGATTGCCACCGACGGAGGACTCAGCAACGTATTCAAACAATATATCCTCAACATCAAATCGCTGCCTTATCCTGAACTGGGTTGGGAGAAAACAAAAACATGGAACTTCGGACTGGATGTTGCCATGTTTAACGGCCGCCTCAGCGCCACCGCCAACTGGTACAAAAAAAGCAGTAACATCCTCGCTTCACGGGACGTGCCCGTTGAAAACGGGATGAATTCCGCAACCGTATTTGGTTCCCTCATGGAAAACACCGGCTATGATCTGATCATCAGTGTAGTGCCGGTGCGTACCAAAGACTTCATGTGGCAGTTTTCTGTGAATACAGGTCTTGCCCGGAACGTGCTGAAACAAAACGAAAGGGTTAATACGAGAGAGGATTATCTGAACGGAACAGCTATTGTGAACGGAGAAGCTTACTCCACTTTTTATTCCTATGCTTATGCAGGTTTAAGTCCGGCCAATGGAGTGCCGCTCTTCAAAAACATGGATATTAAACCTACTGCCAATGACCTGGAATACCTGGTAAAATCAGGTAAGCTGGATCCCGACTTTTCCGGTGGATTCAATACAATGGTCAGGTATAAGAACCTCTCCTTAAGCGCACAATTCGCCATGGCATTCGGAAATCAAAAAAGACTGCCCGTGTTCTACAACGCTTCCGGTGCGCCCACTCCTGAACAGAATGCTCCCAGGATCCTGAAGGAGCGCTGGAAACAACCAGGCGATGAGAAATATACCAACATTCCTGCTGTTCCACCCGGCAATCCCCGCAGGATAGAATTCTACCTGCCAACAACAGTGCCATTCAGGGTAACGCCATATGACCTGTATAACCAATCCGATTACATGGTGGCAGATGCTGATTTTGTCCGCTGCCGGCAAATTTCGTTTAACTACGAGTTTACACAGGAACTGCTGAAAAAGATACACATTAAACGACTGAGTACATCCCTCAGCATGACCAACCCGTTCCTGGTAACTTTTGACGATGCATGGAGAGGCTATGATCCCGAAACAAACGGATGGCCTGCCCGCAGAACAACGTCATTATCTTTTAATATGACTTTCTAATATTGAAGCGCATGAAATATAAGTTATTCTCTGTTTTCTTTGTCTTCACGCTGCTGGCATCCAGCTGCACTAAATTCCTGGAAGAACAATCCCAGAGTGAGATCATTCCCAAAACTGCTACCGACTTCCGGGAGCTGTTGATGGGATCAGGTTATATGGGAAATGACGAGCCAACTGATTTTCTTTCCCGCATGGACGACGACGTGGATCTTAACATTGAATGGGGCGCCGGTACCGGCTACTCCATTGTAGGAACGGCTACTGTGAAAACGGATTACCTCTACTATACGTGGCAGCCCCAGTTAGCCGACAGAAATGGTTTGGGCGATCTTATCAGTGAAGATCCTGCATCTACCGCCTACTTCTATTTTTATGAACGGATCATGGGATGCAACGCCGTGCTGGATAATATCAACACCGCCATCGGCAGCCAGCAGGAAAAAGACAGGGTGAAGGGAGAAGCCCTGGCGATGCGGTCGTTCTATTATTTCCGGCTGGTAAATCTCTATGGAGAACCTTACAACAGCAATCCACAGGCGCTTGCCGTACCCTTAAAGCTAAACTCCAGTGTAACTGCAGAATATATGGAGCAGGCGACCGTTGCAAAAGTATATGAGCAAATCGTCAACGACCTGAAAGAAGCTGCCACGCTGATGGACCCGCTGCCCATTGCGCGCAGGGACTATCACATCAACCAGCCTGCCATTCATATTCTTTTATCAAGGGTATATCTCTATATGGAGAAATGGGAAGATTGCGTAGCAGAAGCTAATAAAGTGTTTGAACAGGGAAGTGTGCTGATGGATATGACCGGCATCACCACCGGGTACTACCTCACCTATACCAACCCTGAAGTGGAATGGATGTTTGGCGGAAAATCACAGGGGGGCGACCAAACCGCCTATACATTTTCACCGGAACTTATGTCCATTTATGATGCAGAGAAAGATGTACGCCGCAAATATGGCATCTCTGATTCAAACGGCGACGCGCCGCTCATATCGAAGTATACAAACATAGCCGGGGAACTTGTTCAATGCCTTCGTACCGGGGAAGCCGTGTTAAACAGGGCAGAGGCAAATGTGCAACTCGGAAAACTGAGCGCCGCCATGAAAGATCTGAATGACCTGCGCCGTACGCGTATCATCGGTTATACAGATGAAAACATCGGCGATAAAGCAGTGCTGCTAAAGGCGGTACGGGACGAGCGCCGGAAAGAATTTTTCCTGGAAGGATTCCGCTGGTTTGATCTTCGCCGTTACGGCATGCCGGCCATTACACACCGGTATCAGCATGAACTGGGAGAAGCGATTCTGCATTACACGCTGAAAGAAAAAGACCCGATGTACACGCTGCCTTTTCCTAACAGTTTGCTGCAAAGAAATCCGGCACTGAAACAAAATCCTTCCGGCACCATGAGCGACAGGATCGGACAATAACTATTAAACACGCAATACCATCTTTAACATGAAACATATATTTCTCATCGGCTGCATCTCCAGCATATTATTATTCTCCTGTTCGAAGGATAATGAAATTGGCGCACCGGCGCCGATCGGACCTGATTATGTGTTGCCGCAGGGGAACGCCCCCAAAGAGGCAAATGATAAAATCCAGCAGCTGTACGACAACTACGGATCTTACTTCCTGTATGTGTTTACACAAAAAGATTTTGAGTGGACACAGGCAGCCGGCGGCAGCGCATCAAAAATCGATACAGCGGTATTGGGCAATCCCGCCTATGCCGGGGATATGCTGAACTTTCTCAATGATGTGTGGTTGAAATTTCTCCCGGAAGATTTCAGGAAAAGCCAGGGGATTCCTTACCGGGTACTGATGGCCGATACCATCAAACAATACCGGCCAGGCATGCCACCGGGCAGGGAATATCTTTATTTCGATTACAAAGTAGTGGGTAAGTCCATCACTTTCGCAGGCATGAACGCATCCCTGCGAACCATGACCCCGGCAGAGAAAGTGGCGAAAAAGAATATTCTCACAAGCGCTATCTGGAGTTATTACATCAGTAATAATATCCTCGATATTCCTGCAGCATTTTATACCGTCAGCAATTACGCTACAGCGGCGGCGCCTACTGCGCCATTGTCGATGCCGGACAACCTGGAAGCATTCCGGAACAGGGGCTTTTTACCCACCAGCTATGATCCCATCAGCGGCAGAATAGGCGAATGGTATTATGGCACCTATTCCTGGGGAACGGCCAAGTCAAATGATATTACTTCATTTATCATGCATATTACAACCCGGACGGATGCACAAATGCAACCGTACCTCCAGTATCCGCTCATCAAACAGAAGTTTGATATCCTGGTGGATTATTACAAAACAAAATATCATATAGATGTACGCGCTATTGCAAACGCCGCCTACTGATTCCTGACCTTTCCTTTCGCCCGGGGCTTGTCCCCGGCGAAAGGTATTTTTCAGTAACCCATCTTTATAAAAAAATATTCAAACGCAATAACCGTGTAAGCAAAAGCTTACGCCTGCTATTTTATTCAATAAACAATCCGTAATGAATGGAAAACGCCATCGTAAAAGTTGAGAATCTGTCTCACCGTTACGCGTCCCAGTGGGCGGTAAGAGACATAAATTTTGAGATCCATAGCCAGGGAGTTGTGGGCCTGCTGGGTTCCAATGGAGCCGGCAAATCCACTACCATGAATATCATTTGTGGGGTGTTAAAACAATCAAAGGGAGAAGTATTTATCAACGGCATCAACCTGAAAGAAGATCCGGTAACGGCCAAACGAAATATCGGGTTTATGCCGCAAAAGCTGCCGCTGTACCTCGATTTCACCGTGGAAGAATACCTCACCTACTGCGCCGATTTGCGGATGGTGGAAAAAGACCAGGTAAAAAAGGCAGTACAGCAGGCATTGGAAAGATGCGGCGTGGCGCATTTCAGGGAACGCTTGCTCCGCAACCTCTCCGGCGGATACCAGCAACGTGTGGGCATTGCCCAGGCCATTGTGCACAACCCTAAGTTTGTAGTACTCGATGAACCCACCAACGGCCTCGATCCAAACCAGATCGTGGAAGTAAGGAACCTGATCAAGGAAATTGCAACAGACCGCTCCGTGTTATTGTCTACCCACATCCTCACAGAAGTACAGGCTACCTGCAAGGAAATCAAAATGATTGAAGAAGGGCAGATGGTGTTTTCCGGAACCCTGGAAATGTTCGACAACTACATCGAACCCAATTCACTGGTAGTAATGCTGGAAACACCTCCCGCACAGGAGGAACTGCTGAAGCTGGAAGGTATCAGGTCTATTGAACAACTGGCTCCCTCCCGTTTCAGACTCGGATACGACGGGGAAAAGAAAACAGCGCAACGGATCGCGGAAATAAGCGTGGGCAGAGGCTGGGGACTTATGGAACTGATTATTGAAAAGAGTTCACTGGATGCTGTATTTGCCAGGTTGTCTAAAAAAAATACCAAATAAAAAATCAATAAAAGATATTCAATGAGACAAATTTTTAAGATCGCCAAAGCAGAGTTATTCACTTTGTTTTATTCACCGATCGCCTGGATGATCCTCGTGGTATTTACTTTTCAGACAGGGATGGGTTTTGCAGACACCATGCAGGAGATGCTGCGGGGCCAGAGCAGCGGCCTTGGCTTGTCCTTTATCTCCGCCAATATTTTTTCCGGACAACGGGGATTGCTTGCCTCGGTGCAAAGTTATCTCTATCTCTATATGCCCTTACTCACAATGGGATTGATGAGCCGGGAGCTGAGCAGCGGTTCTATCAAATTATTATATTCATCTCCCATCACTTCCTCACAAATCATCCGCGGTAAATTCCTGGCGATGATGGCCTATAGCCTCCTGCTGATAGCCGTGCTGCTTGTGTATGTGACTGTGTGTATGTTTATAGTAGACAAGTTTGAACTGGCGCCGGTATTATCGGGACTTCTTGCCATTTACCTCCTGATGTGCGCCTATGCTGCCATTGGATTGTTTATGTCGTCCCTCACCTCCTACCAGGTAGTGGCCGCCCTCGGAACACTGGTACTGCTGGGCACCCTCAGCTATATGAACAAAGTATGGCAGAGCATTGATTTTGTACGTGATATCACTTATTGGCTGTCTATTTCCGGCCGGTGCAACGAAATGATCGCCGGGCTGATTTGTACAGAAGATGTACTTTATTTCATTATTGTAGTAGCCATGTTCCTGGGACTGAGCATCCTGAAATTGCAGGCCAACCGCACACATGCATCTTTTTCTTCCGTGTGGAGCAAGTATGCACTGGTGGTGATAACCGCTATGGCGCTGGGTTACACCACCTCCCGGCCAATATTCATGGCGTATTATGATGCTACCGAAACAAAGCGGAATACCCTCACGCCCAACAGCCAGGCGATCATGGCTAAACTCGATGGCGGCCTCACCATCACCACCTATGTAAACCTCCTCGACCGGGAAGGCTACAATGGGATGCCCGAAATGGTAAATGAAGATAAACAGCAGCTGAAACAATATATCCGTTTCAAACCGGAAACAAAGCTGAAGTACGTTTATTATTATGATACCGCCAGTAATAACCCCCGCCTGAACTTTGTTTATAAAAACAAATCCCTCGCGGAAATGGCCCAGAAGGAAGCAGAGATCAAAGACCTGGATATTGATATGTTCCTGAAACCGGAAGAAATAAGAAAGCAAATCAACCTCAGAGATGAAGGCAATGTTTTTGTTCGCCTGGTAGAGAGAGAAAACGGACAAAAGGCTTTTCTGCGGATTTATGAAGATATGATGAAATTCCCCGATGAAGCAGAAATATCTGCCGTGTTCAAACGCATGGTGATGAAGCTGCCAAAAATCGCCTTCCTGCAAGGCCAGGGAGAACGTAAAATTGAAGGCGACCGCATAAAGGACTATACCCTGTTTTCTTCTGTTAAAACATTCCGTTATGCCCTCACCAACCAGGGCTGCGATGTGGAAACACTGGACCTCTCCGGCAATAACCAGATCCCCAAAGGCGTAGACATCATCGTGGTTTCCGACATGCTGCAGGACATGGATTCCGTTTCAAAACGTAAACTGGATGCCTACATTGCCAATGGCGGAAACCTGGTGGTAACCATCAAACCCGGATCAGCGGTGATGGAATCTTTCATCTCACAGTTCGGCGTAAAAACCATTCCTGGTCAGCTGGTACAACCTAAAACGGATGTAGCGGCCAATGCCGTGATATGCAGACCTACAAATGCGGCTATCAGCATCGCACCTATGTTTGAGCTGATGATCAAACAACATGCGTATGTGGGTATGGTAAAAGCAGCTGGTTTGGTGATGGCGGAAGATAAAGGCTTTAAAGCTACTCCTGTTCTTCAAACCGATACCATGAAAACATGGAACGAAACACAGACCATCGATTTTGTCAATGATTCTGCTTCCGTAGATATTATGGCCGGAGAAAAAGCAGATAGCTTCGTTACAGCAATGGCCTTATCGAGAAAAGTAGGTAATAAAGAGCAACGCATCATGATTATAGGAGATGCCGACTGTATCAGTAACGGTGGTATGAAACCGCCTATCAGATATTACGGCGCTTCCAACTTTTCTTTGATTCCAGGTATGTTCCATTGGCTATCTTACGGCACCGTACCGGTAGATGTAAGTCGCCCGCATTCAAAAGACAACACGCTCTTCCTCACCAAAGGAAGTTTGAAAGTGGTGAAATACGGGTTAATGGGTGTAATCCCCGGATTATTGCTGATAGGCAGCAGCATTTTACTTATCAGGAGAAGAAGAAAATAAAACAAACAGCTGGTATGAGCCTAATGACCGACAAACAAACGCTGAATGACCTGAACATTTTCGGGAAAGGTGGAGGCGATTCAGTGTATACAATATATAACCGCACCTTTACCCGCGGAGGATCGGAACTGATGGAAGAAATGTTCCGCAGCCCGCTCTCAGACGCAGCTGCCATTAATGCGCGCAGCACTATCATCCGCGCGTTTTCCCAACAGGAGATCCGCTTCCCGTATGAAGGCGATTGGTTTGATGCCGCAGAACAACACCTGCAGAATACCGATGAACGCACCAAACTGAATGACCAGGAACATACGCTGGGCAGGAAGTTTAATCACCTGATTGCCGCCGATACAGAGTACAAAGCCATTGAAAAAGGCGTAGTGAGCCTGATCGGTATCTTACAGGCAACCCGTATGTTTGCAGACAGCATCCGGCAACAGGTAGCGGATCTTCCTTACAACAAGGAACTGGCGGCCATCGACCGGTTATTACAAACAGCGGAATTGCAGCCCCTGCTGCAGGAACATACCAAACAGAAATTTTCCTTTGCCACGGTAGCGGAGTATGATAAAATACTCCGCTTCCGGCAACGGAGTATCGTATTGCAATTGCTGGGACATATTTACCTGGCCGACGTGTACCTGTCTGTTGCCCGCACCGCCCGGGAGCGTAAATTCTGTTTCCCCGTTGCCCTGGATGCGGAAAAGCAAACAGTAGTGCTGGAAGATTTCTACCATCCGTCTTTAACCAAACCGGTGGTCAATACACTCAACATCACTCCTTCAAGCAATATTATTTTCCTGACAGGCGCCAACATGGCCGGGAAATCCACCTTCATGAAAGCACTGGGCATTGCTATGTTCCTGGGCCAGATGGGGTTCCCGGTGCCTGCTGCAAAAATGGAGTTTTCCGTAAGAGATGGCATTTTCACCACCATCAACCTGCCGGATAACCTGAGCCAGGGCGCCAGTCACTTTTATGCAGAAGTGCTGCGTGTTAAAACCATTGCGCAGGAACTAAGCCGCGATAAATACCTGTTTGTCATCTTTGATGAACTGTTCCGCGGCACCAATGTAAAAGACGCATACGAAGCCACCATCGCCATTACATCGGCCATTGCACGGAGGAAGAACTGTATGTTCGTGGTATCTACACATATCATTGAAGCCGGCGACGTGCTCAAAGAGAAATGTGACAATATCAATTTCGTATATCTGCCAACGTTAATGGAAGGCAGCAAGCCCGTTTATACCCATAAACTGGCCACAGGCATTACTTCCGACAGGCATGGTATGGTAATTATAAAAAATGAAGGTATCCTGGACATATTGGCCAGGAAAAAATCAATAAAGAAGACCACATGAGCTTTATTGCAGATAAACAAACACTGGACGATCTGTCGTTGCTTGGAAAGTATAATGCCAATTCCATCTTCAGTCTTTTCAACCAGGTAAAAACCCGGGGTGCGGAGAAACTGCTGGATACCATGTTCCTCCACCCGTTAACCGATGCAGACCAGATCAATGCCAGGAGCGCCGCATTCCGCTACTTCGGCGATCAGCCCATTCCCTTCCCTTTTGAGGAACAACTGCTGGGCAGCACAGAAGCCTTCCTGGATGAAGGAAGCAACAGCAACTTTCCCCTGGCCCTCTGGCAAATAAGCCGGAAAAAGTTAGCCGCCCTGTTGGTAAAGGATGATGCATACGAACTGCAACTGCAGGGCATAGCTAACTGCGTACAGCTGTTGAAAGGCTTCACTACGCTACTTGGTCAGCTGGAAAAAGAAGGCCGTGATAAAAACACCCCCTGGGAAAAATGGGTGGCAGGCGCCCGGAGCATTGTCCGGGATAAGCGGCTGCAAAATATAAACGACGAAAGATCCCTGCTGCAAACCGCCAGGCTACACTACCTGCTGGCACACGTATTCCAGGATAAGTTAAAAGCCTTGCTGGCGCTCACCTACGAAATAGAAGTATATATCACCGTTTCCGGTATTGCCAAAGCAAAAGGATTTTCCTACGCAAAGGCGTTACCGAAAGAAAAAAATGTGCTGGCAGCCAAAGGAGTTAAACATCCCGGCCTGGATAAAGCAGTGCCCAACACGCTTTCGTTTAACGGCAACAGCAACGTACTGTTTCTCACCGGCGCCAACATGGCGGGAAAATCTACCCTCATGAAAGCAACAGGGATCATGGTGTACCTGGCGCATATGGGCTTCCCGGTAGCTGCGCAGGAACTGGAGTTTTCTGTACTGGATGGCATCTATTCTTCTGTAAATGTACCTGATGACCTGAACCGCGGATACAGCCATTTTTATGCAGAAGTACTCCGTGTAAAAAAGGTAGCGGAAGAAGTAGACGCAGACAAACATCTCTTTGTTATTTTCGACGAGCTGTTTAAAGGCACCAACGTGAAAGACGCTTATGACGCCACACTGGCGGTAACAGCAGCCTTCACCGCTTTCAGGGATTGCTTCTTTATTATTTCCACTCATATCTTTGAAGTGGGAGACGCACTAAAAACCGAAGGCGATCATATACAGTTTGAATTCCTGCCAACCATCATGGAAGGTACCGTACCTAAATACACCTATACCCTGCAAAAAGGTATTACAACAGACAGACAGGGAATGATTATTATTGAGAATGAAGGTATCTTAGACATGCTGTAATGTTCTTATAACGGAACCATGTTACACACAAAAACCAACAAAAGATAAATAGCTATGCATTATCGTTATCTGGCCATAGCAGGGCTGCTGTGTTTTTCAACAGCAGACAGCTTTGCGCAGGGCTCCGGTCAGAGCCAGGTCATTCCGCTGGACGCTGCAGTCCGTACCGGGCAATTATCAAATGGATTTACCTACTACATCCGTAAAAACAATGAACCTGCCAAACGCGCAATATTCTACCTGGCCAACAAAGTAGGTTCTATCCTGGAAGATGAGGACCAACGTGGTCTGGCCCATTTCCTGGAACATATGAATTTTAACGGTACCACCCATTTCCCCAAAAATGAACTGATCGATTACCTGCAAAAAGCAGGTGTACGTTTTGGCGCTGACCTGAACGCCTTTACATCGTTCGATGAAACCGTTTACCAGTTGCCTATTCCTACCACTGATCCAAAAATGGTAAGCCGTGGCCTGGATATTATGCGCGACTGGGCACAGGAAGCCCTGCTGGAAACAGACGATATTGACAAAGAAAGAGGCGTGATCATTGAAGAGAAACGCCTGCGCGAAGGCGTAGCAGCCCGCATACAGGACAAAACACTCCCCGTGGTGTTGAACAATGCCCGGTATGCCGACCGTTCGCCCATTGGTACAGACAGCATACTGCTGCATTTCCCGGCGGCTACACTTCGTCGCTTTTACCACGACTGGTACCGTCCCAACCTGCAGGCACTCATTGTAGTAGGCGATGTGGATGTTGACCAGGTAGAACAACAGATCCGCAAACAATTTGCTGACCTGAAAAACCCTGCTAACGAAAAACCCCGGCCCGATTATAAAATTGCCCTCACCGGCAAAAATCAGTTCCTCACCATTACCGACCCCGAAGTATCTGCTACCAACCTGGAAATGGCTATAAAGCATACAGCCGGTAAAATGATTACTACTACCGACTATCTCAACACGGTAAAACGGTCGTTGTTTAACCAGGTACTCGGCGCCCGGATCGGGGAATTATCTCAAAAACCAAATCCTCCATTCCTGGGTGTAAACGCAGGCATCGGTAACTTAATGGGCGGACTGGATCAGTTCTCCTTTTCCGTGACCGCTAAACCCGGTAAACTGGCGGAAGCCTTTGCCGCCGGCTGGTCGGAAGTAGAACAGGTAAAACGTTTCGGCTTTACACAATCAGAGCTGGACCGCGCCAAAGTGGCCTACCTCAACAATCTCGAAAAAGCAGCAAAGGAAAAAGATAAAACAGTTTCCGAAAGCTATGTGAAAGAATACCAGGCGTTGTTCCTCGAAGGAGCGGCTTCACCAGGGTTCGATTGGGAATACAACTTCCTGAAAAAGGAATTGCCGGGCATCAGTCTTGACGATATGAAAGCAGTAGCCAACGAATACATCAGAGATACCAACCGCGATATCTTCATCGTTGCTCCTGACAAAGAGAAAAACAATCTTCCTGATTCCACTACCGTTAACGGGTGGTTTAAAACAATAGCCGCGGCTTCGCTGGCGGAATATAAAGATAACGTTACCGATCAACCGCTGTTAAAAAAATTACCTGCACCCGGAAAAGTAGTAGCACAAAAAAGCTATGCTGCACTGGGCGTACAACAATTAACTTTGAGCAATGGCGTGAAAGTATGGCTCAAACCCACCACTTACAAAAATGATGTGATCCAGTTCATGTCATTTGCCCCCGGTGGTATCAATAAATATTCAAATGAAGAGTTCCCCAGCGCTTCCAGTGCAAACGGGATTATAAGCGGGTCCGGTCTTGCTGACCTTTCGCCGGTTCAGTTATCGAAGATATTAAACGGCAAATCCGCCTCCGTGGGCGCGTTCATCAGCGGACGTAGCCAGGGTGTGGGCGGCGCCAGCACCGTGAAAGATTTTGAGACCGCGCTGCAACTGGTATACCTGCGGTTTACCGCACCCCGGAAAGACACCGTGCTGTTTGAAAATGCACTGGCCCAATCCAGGGAGCAAATCCAAACCCGTTACAATGATCCGGGCAATGTATTTAAAGATACCGTGACCACGGTATTGAGCGGCTACAATTACCGTACAAGCCCATCTACCTTAGCCAGGCTCGATAGTATCAGTCTCGAAAAAGCGTATGAAGTGTACCGCGACCGCTTTGCGGATGCCTCACAGGCTAACTTCGTATTTGTAGGAAACTTCAATACCGACAGCATCAAACCTTTGCTGGAACAATACCTCGGCGCATTGCCTTCCCTGAACAGAAAGGAGAAAGCCGTGAAACTGCCGCTGCGTGTGCCTAAAGGTCAGCTGGTAAAAACGGTGACCAAAGGAACTGATAATAAGGCCACTGTATTACTGGTTTACAATGGCGACTGCGTGTACAGTACTGAAAATAAAGTACAGCTGCAGGCACTGTCTGAAATACTGCAATACCGCCTGTTAACAAGCCTGCGGGAAAACGCCGGCGAAGTATACACTCCTTCTGTAAATGCAAATATGTCGAAAGAACCCGAGCAGCGCTTCGCTGTAAATGTATCATTCGGCTGTGCACCTGAACACGTAGAACACCTCGTAGGGCTGGTACAGCAGGATATCGCCAACTTACAGCAACAGGGCGCTACTTCCGATGAAGTGCAGAAATTCAAAGCAGGCTTCCAGAAGCAATATGAATTACAGGTAGAAAGCAATGAATTCTGGTTACAATACATCTCCGGAAAAATAGAAAGTAATGAAGCGCTGAAAGAGTTGCCCAATATAGAAAAACAATTGGGCCGCGTTAACGGCGCATCCATTAAGGCCGCTTCAAAAAATTACCTGAGCGGAGAAAATGTGATCCGCTTTGTTGCCTTGCCGGAAAAGAAATAAAGATTGTTTTTGAGTGATGATGTAAAAGCCGTTTCCCTTTACCGGGGGCGGCTTTTTTTGGCGTTATATCAAGGCTGTACCAGCCACTCCAGAACCGGGACAATTTCTCTTTGCTAACCGTGATCGTTTCAGTATGCCTGGTTTATCACAGCCTGTCACCAAATACCCCTTCAAACTCTACTACTACAAGTAGCAAAAAAGGCACAGAATAAAGTTAACTTAATCAACCTAAATTCTTCAACCATGTCTAAAACCACACCCCTGGTATGGCTCGCCGGCGCCATACTATTTGTTTCCTGTAACAAAAACCTCTCACAACCTGCCAACACCGAACCTGAAGCCAGCACCGGACCTGTCTTCCCCGTTACTTTTAATGTCGATGATTTTTCGCAGGAGCTGGACAGCTTTGCCCGCATCACCGGCGATGCCACAACTGCAAAAGATTCGCTGGATGGTCATGTAAAATACCTTTACTACAAAGTGTATGGTACAGGTGCACAGGCTGCCATCAAACATGAAATTGTGCAGGAAGTAGGTAGTCCTTCTTTTGGTGTAATCCGGGATACATTGCCACCCGGTAATTACAGGTTTACCTTGCTGGCTACCGGCGACAAGTATCGTCCAAACATCACCAATGCCGGTTTCAAGTATCCCGGCAGCGATGCTTTCAGCAAGCACTTTGAAATGGTGGTAAATGGACCGGCTAATGCCAAAGTTTCACTGGACCGTATTGTGGCGCGACTGCAATTTATTATCCAGGACCCGCTGCCGGCTGATGCCGCCTGGATGGACATTCAGTTCAGCGGCATCCCGCGGGTATTTAATTTTCCTACCGGGGAGGTAAGCAACCCTGCTAACGGTACTGCTTATTCGAACTACCTGGGCTATACGTTCCAGATACCCGCTTACAACCAGGGAAAGCCAGGTTTTAAAACACAGGCTTACTTCCCGTTGCAGGGCAGTTACACGGTGCCGTCGATAACAGTTGTTTGCAGGAGTACCCTGGGTAATTTGCTGGCCAACAAAGTCATTAACAATGTTAAGTTTGAAACCAACAAACGCACCGTTTTAAAAGGCAATCTCTTTGCGCCCACCAGCAGCGGCATAGAGGTGGATCTCAACGACACCAACTGGAAACCAGACAGCATAGCTGTATTCTACTGACAATAACTTTATTGCTATCATTCCACTCAACAGCTTCCCCTGAGGGAAGCTGTTGTTATTTACAACATCATGGTATGATTTGTGGAATTCCATTCTAACATTAAATTACTGGTGACATGCATATTATTTTAGGAGGTACAGGACATATAGGATCTGCACTGGCAGAGGCCCTGATAAAAAAGGGAGAGCTGGTAACCATTATTTCCCGCGATCCAAAAAAGAAGCAGGAATGGGAACAAAAGGGAGCGGACGTAGCCATCGCAGATGTGTTGGATGTAAAGCGTTTGCAGAAGATTTTCAATACCGGTGAACGGTTGTTTTTACTTAATCCCCCGGCAGCCCCATCAACAGATACGGCGGCACAAGAAAAAGAAACACTGAATGCTATTCTTACTGCGCTTGAGGGATCCCGGATAAAAAAAGTAGTGGCGGAGTCTACTTACGGTGCGCAGCCGGGTAACGGTCTCGGCGATCTTGGTGTGCTGTATGAAATGGAACAGGCATTGGCTAATATGAATATACCAACCACTATTATCCGCGGCGCCTATTACATGAGCAACTGGGCCGCTTCGTTGGAAACAGCACGTGAAGCAGGCACTGTTTATACCTTTTATCCTGTTGACTTCAAACTCCCCATGGTATCACCCGGTGATATTGGTGGCGTGGCTGCCAGGCTGATGCTGGAACCGGTTACCCAAACCGGCCTGCATAATGTGGAAGGTCCGCAACAATACTCCGCAAAGGATGTTGCAGACGCATTCTCTGCTGCGCTGGGAAAAGATGTGAAAGCGGTGGAAATTCCTGAAAGCCATTGGATACAGGCACTTGAAGACGCAGGCTTTTCAGCGCCGGCAGCGAAATCAATGGCAGCAATGACCCACGCTACACTGAAGGGAAAATATACACCACCCGGCCCGGTCAGAGGTACCACAACATTAACAGCTTATATCGGGGAATTAGTGGCCTCGGCAAAGTAACCTCTTATGCTCATCTACATCTGTAAAGACAGTTTTTTGTATATTTATTTGTTGTTCGCTTTTAAATATCATTTAACAGATGTCGATACACGTAGCCATTACAAGAAAGGTACTTCCGGGAAAAGAAGAGGAATTTAAAGAAGCCCTCAGGCAGTTTCTCGGCGAATCATTTATACATGGAGGCGTTCATGGCGCGGCCATGATCACATCGCTGCCGGGTTCAGATTCGAATGAGATTGGCATTTTAAGAACTTTTGCGGATGAAGCTGAAAGAGACGCATTTTATAATTCAAAACTTTTTAGAGACTGGGAGGCTTACGCCTCAAAACTGACCGAAGAACCGGTTTACAGGCCGCTAACAGGACTGGAAGCCTGGTTTCGTTATCCGCTGCCACCACCAAGATGGAAAATGGCTGTTGCCACCTTATGCGGCGTTTTCCCCACCAGCCTGTTGTTGTCATTCACATTAGGCCCCTATCTTCAAAACCTGCCCATGCCGCTGCGGGTACTTATTATTGCCGTTTGCATGGTAGCCTTGTTAACATGGGTGGTAATGCCTGTGATTACCCGGTTGCTGAAAAAATGGCTGCGGCCATCCTGAAAATATTCAGCAACACGACATCATCTTAAATTTCTATTTTTGCTCCGTTAAATGAGGTGTACTGGCCTTGCATAAACTCACATGATTCTAAATACATAATACGCCGGATGAAAGAGCAATTAATTACTTTGATTAAAAACTTAAAAGACAATTCACTTAGTTTCAAAGAGGTGATTGAATTTATAGAAACTTACTATCAACATCAGCCAACCGCTTTTAAAAACGGAGAGGCACATAATGAGGCCACTCAAAATCAGGGGAGCGCGAAGGTTTTTGCTTTCGCCCGGCTAAATAACCTGGACAAAGAAGATACCCTGTACCTGTTTGCAGAACACTATCAATCGGTATTAAATAATCCCAATGGAACAGATCACCAGAATATCAGGCAATTTATGATTCATGGCTGGCCGGGAGTGGTTTTTGAAGGACAGGCCCTGCTTGTGAAGTAGTTCACAATACTTCTTTGGAGGAAAATGAGCAAAAAAAGGACGTCCGGATATCCCGCAGGTATATCCAGACGCCCACTTTATTAAACGTGCTAAATACCTAACGCCGTTTTTATTGCTTCCTCTACCGGACTGCACGGGCCTGTACCCCAGATATCAAACCCGCTCCTGAGTAACAGCGGTGGCTGTGCCATAAACTTAGGTACCAGACCACGATGCCGCTGCGCAGCATGCACCAGGAATGGGTGACAGAGATATACCGTGCCGGCCTTTCCTGTTGCCTGTACTTCCTCTCTCTCAGACAATTCCGGCAATTTTGCTGCCAGTTCCATGAAAGAAAGTCCTTCTTCACCTTCCGGCTCCAGTAATCGGGCAACATCCAGATGTGAGCCCTTTAGAATCCTGGTTGGCGCATCCCGCTCGCCGGTATCCGAAAATAAAAACAGCATCAGCAAGGCACGGCCTTTAGAGTTTATATTAATTCTGGCCGCGAAAAAGTCATTCGGATCCGCACCGGCAAAACCCGCATCTACATGCCAGCCGGTGTCACCAGAATCAACTTCTGCCGGGAAACGAATGGGAAAGGCACCCATGCTCCTACAGGGAACCCATTTTTCTTTACCGACCAACTGATCAAATGCGTTATGAAGAACCGCGGTATTGGCAGCCTTGATGAATGGTTCTTGTGTATACATACCCAGCCAAACGACCGGTTTTGTCCAGGTGTTGCTGTCGTTGGGATCCGCTGGAATATCTTTCCATAGAATATTTCTTGCTTCACCCGCAAGATCAGCAGAAAAAGCATTATCAATACGGACAAAGCCGTCAGTAATAAATGACTGTATTTGTTGTGGATTCAGGGTGTTATGCATAATGTTATACTATAAAAGTTCAGACAATAAAATTGATGCCCCCCAGGGGGTATTGGTTTTACCAGACTTGAAAATTTATATTATAACATTACCGTCATTCTCATGTGGCAAATTTATTCATTTATTTTAAAATTACTATTTCAGATAAAGTAGAAGAAGGTGGATTGAAGTGGAATAAAATTTATTCATCAGTAAAAAGAATCTTTTCCTATTGCCGGGAAAAGATTCTTATGTTTTTCTTAAGAAGAAGAAATAACCGAATGACATTACTCCGCGCCCTTTATTTCTTCCAGGTATTCCTTATAGCGGTTATACAAATGTCCTGCCTGCAGGTAAGCCGACTGCGGGCTCATAAAATGAGAGAACTCAAAAGTAATGGCCTTATCATAACCTGCTCTCCTGGCAGCTTCCAGCTTTAAACGCAGCTTTTCAAACTTGATAGGCAAAAACTTAATCGGCATGTCCCTGTCAAAACTTTCTGCATTAGTCCAGCATTGCAGCCCAAAGTGGTCCGCCATTTTTTTATTGACTGCAAAAAAATCATCCAGTTCGTGGTAGTCGATATGCCCATCCTGGAACGCAACGGCATCCACCGCGCCTTGTATACCGGCAAATATTTCGCTCCATTCCTGCTCATGCGCTTTGAGAGAAACGGCATCTTCTTTTGTAATCACAGCCGATGCCGCCATCACTGCTTTCTTCCCATCGATCCACGGGGAAATCAATGTTGGCAGGCCATTGCTCACGGCTTTGCATTGCAGTCCCAATGTACGGAAAGCCGTGGTAGCGCCCCTGGTTTTACGGCTGATCTCCATGCTCAGGTACCATCCTCTGAAACTTTTATGATGACCGTAATTTTTCCATACCTCATCTATTACAAAACGGTTGCTGTCGATTTCATGCTGCATATCCCCGGAATCCCAGTATCTGCCACTGTCGTACAACCCAAAATAAAATTGCATATCCAGCTCATCTGCCAGTTGCAGGAACAGCTCTACGAGGTCTACCGGCGGATGGTAACACTGCTGTTCTTTTATGAGATAGGCCGACGGATAAGTAATAAAACGCCTGTACCCACTGCGGATGAGGATCACGGTATCTATCCCGATTGCTTTCATGTGCTCAAAATCCCTGCGCCATTCTTTGGCTCCCCAGTTCTGATGGGGGATGTCGTGGCTGATCTCATCCAGGAATGTTCCGGTTATCTTCATATCTCCCTATAAATTTATAATCCGTTATTTATTTTTCAACAAAATGCACCGGCGCCTGCTTTTTTCCCTGCACAGCATTCTGCATAAAATTATCCATCTCCTTAAACTTTCTGAACATAAAGCTGGCTACCTCGTGTCCTTTACCTTCATACGTGTAAAGGGTTACCGGCCATCGCTTCTTCTGCATTTCTGTAAAAAGTGTATAGCCGCCCGACATCATGATCCATCCGGCATCGGTAGCGTTGCAAAAATGATGCGCTGCGGTGGCATAGGGCACCAGCTGGTCATTGGTGCCGTGCATTAGCAATACAGGAAACGGCCGCTGCACATATACCGGGTTCATATCCAGCACAGCGCCGGAAAAGGCCATCAGGCCGGCGTAACGGAATGGTTTAAGGCTACTGTCTTTCCGGCTTACAAAAGGATTGAACACCAGGTTCAACACGGCTTCTGCACCGGCGCTGCTACCAGCCAGGAATAACTTCAACGTATCTACGTTTAATGCAGCGGCGTGTCCGCGTAAATAGTTGGTAGCATCACGGGTATCTTCTACAGCCAGCCTGATGGCTTTCAGTTTTTCCGGCACCACGGTTTCACAACCAAAGCTTTTACCTTTCAGGTATAAACGGTATTTGATTACAAACACATTATATCCCATGCGGGCAAGGCCTTCGGCAAACGGCGCCTGGTTTACCGGATCTCCGCCGGTAAAACCGCCACCGTGTACAAACAGCACAGAAATGCCATTGGCGGCTGTTTGCGGACGGTAATGATCAAACCATAAGGTATCCGCGCCTTTCACCGCATAAATTTCCCTGGATGGCGCACTGCCATACAAAAATGCCGGGATACATAACAATAGCCATAATGCCGGCACGTATAGTTTTTTATTATTCATAACGATATTTTTCCTTGCTACAGGTACTTCCGTTTTTTGAGGAAGTCCACCCATATTACATAAGCAGCGGGCTTCAGGTGGATGCCATCAGCCGTCAGCTCTTTTACCAGGTCCCCATTGGCGTCGGCAAATATTTCATGCAGGTTGATGTAAGGCAGGCCATACTTCTCTGCAATTTTCCGGATACCCACGTTCAACTGCAGGATGCTGTCTTTTTTATTTTTAAGATATGCAGCTGTTGTAAATGGTTCGTATAAAGGTAATACGCTTTGAATATAAATTTTTGTTTTGGGAGAATGGGTACGGATATAAGCCACGATATGATCGTAATTTTCCAGGATCACTTCCCGCGGTAGTCCCCTGCTCAGATCGTTGATGCCGATCAGCAGGAACAGCTTGTGCGGCGCGGCTTTCACAATACCATCCAGCCGGGCAAGTACGCCAAAAGTATTATCGCCGCCAATGCCGCGGTTCATTACTTTTACGCCGGGCAGCAGCTCGCCCCAGGCGCCCCGCTCCGTGATGCTGTTACCCAGGAAAACGATGGCTTTCTTTTGCAGCGGCAACGTGTTAAACAGCTCCATTCTTCCCTGGTAATAGGTGTTGTTGTAGCTGCTGTCGATTTTCTGCGCAACCGCTGCAGAAACGAAGCCCACGCATAGTAAAGCTGCACAGCCAATACGTTTGAAAAAATACGCTACTGCTTTCATGCTATAAATATTTTTTACGTTTCAGGTATTCCACCCATAAAATATAGGCCTGTGGCTGGAGATGCAGACCGTCTGTTGTCAGCTCCCGTTTCAGTTGTCCATCTTCACCTGCAAAAACATCGTTATGAAGGTCAATATAAGTACAGTGGTATTTAGCGGCGATCTGTTGTAACCCTTCGTTCAGCAATTTTATTTTCTCGTTGCGGATCTTCACGTAAATATCCGCCAACACCGGTTCCGTTACCGGCAATACGCTTTGCAGGTACAAGGTAGTATGCGGCGCCATGGCCTTTACCTTAGCTGCTATCCGCTCATAATTGGCCACTATATAATTCAGCGGCGTTCCTCTTTTTATATCATTAACGCCTATGAGCAGGAATATTTTTCGCGGATGCAAAGCCAGCACCTGATCCAGACGGGCATAAACTCCAAAGGAATTATCGCCGCTGATACCGCGGTTACTGACGGTCATACCCGGCAGCACTTCGCTCCAGGGCCCCACTTCCGTTATACTGTTGCCCAGGAACACCACGCCCCTGGCGGGTACAGGCAGCTGATTAAAAAATTTTACACGTTCTTTGTAATAGTTGTTGGCATAGCTGCTATCCAGCGACTCCTGGGCCATTGCCGCACTCGCGGATGTTAACAGGCACGTTAAAAAATACATCATCTTTTTCATGCGGCAGTAATTTTAAGACGGTCGTACCAGGTGAATTTTAAAACAATCATGCAAAGTATCCATACAGTTGCAGCCAGGAAGCCATTTCTGAAATAGCCGAATACAAAAAATACCGGCATAATCACCATGCTCATCTGCCAGCAAATGCCTACCAGCACATTCAACATATCCCATTTAAACTGGCGGTTAGGCTCAAACGCAGGATCATCCTGCTTTACCCATTGCAATACAGTGTTCCAGTATCCCCACGGACGGGTGTTGGCGTAAAATATTTTCAGAACGTCCTTTTCCGTTGGCGGCGTAAGCAGGCATCCGATTACGCTGGCCGACATCGACAACACCAGGATGATAAAGAAAGAGATCAGTGTACCGATGCCACTACCAAACACTTCATTGTAGCCGCTGAAATAATGATTGCTCAGCCACTCCATCAGTTTAGGTACAAATGTGGCCGATAACAGTCCGGCCAGCATACCGGCAAAATAACCGTAACCATTGAAGCGCCACCAGATCCATTTTAATACGTTGGCAGCAGCATACCCGCCGTATAAAGCAGAGGAAAGCCAGATGGTAAGGGAACTAAGGGAATCTGCAAAGAGGCCGAAAAAACAACCCGTAGCAATAATGCCGATAGAAACGAGATAACTACATTTAACGTAATGCCTGGGCGGCGCGTCGGGTCTGAAATATTTCTTATAGAAATCGTTCACCAGGTAGGCAGGCGCCGCGTTCACAAAAGCGGAGAATGCGCTCATAAACGAGGCCAGTAAACCGGCCAGCACAATGCCCCGGATGCCCGCGGGCAGGTAATTGCTTACCACCTGGCTCAGGATCGTTTCAAAATCAGGCTTCGCCTGCGATTGTAAAGAAGGCATAAATACGTTGAAGGCAATCAGCGTTAAAGCGCTCACCATCATAAACAGCGGGATGTACAATACCAGGTTAGTGAACCCCGACAGCTTCGCCGCTTCCCAGGGCCGGCGGGCGCTGAGGATGCGCTGCATGTCGAAACCCGGTACCGGTCCGGCCAGGCTGGCAAAAATACCTTTACCGATCATCATCAGCATCAATGCGCCAAACCAGGTAAAACCATCTTCCGCTATTTTACGGTTGGCCTGCGGAAAGGTATGATCCCAGCTGAGGTTCAGTTTCCATTCCGGCCAGAAAGAGGCCCAGCCCTGCGGCAGCTGCTGATGCAGCTGATCATAGTTCACACCTTTCACGGCAAATATTACCACCAGTATACAACTCACCACCAGGATGCCATATTGCAATACTTCAGTAGCCACCACGCTGTACATACCGCCTTTCACGGTGTAGAGGGTAGTCAGCGCCACAATGATCAGCGCATAGGTTTGCTGATTGGTAAACATCCCATTGGAAAGATCCCAGGGCAGCATGTTGGCAGCAAATTTCCCGATGCCCACAAATACATACCCGATAAAACCGATCACACTTACCACTGCAAATATCACTACGATCATATGCGCCAACCGTCCTCCCCTGTCATCGCCAAATCGTTTGATGATCCAGTCGGCCCCGGTCATGGCATTACTCCGCCTGATCCAGATAGCGAGGAATACCATCACAAATATCTGGTTCCAGATGGGCCACAGCCACGGCAGCCAGGCAGCCTTAAACCCGTAGATAAATAACAGCGCTACATAAAAAGCGGTACCGCTTACATCAAACATACCACTGCTGTTGCTGAAGCCCAGCCAGTACCATTTGATATTGTTATTCCCCAGGAAGTAGGACTGTATGTTACCGGAGGCTTTTTTGGAGATCCAGAACCCCAGGCCGATGATAATGACCAGGTATAATAAGATAATTAAAACGTCGATGGTCGCAAGATTCATAATATTGTGATGTCGGTATGATTGATAAAATAGTTTACATGTTAACAGCAGTTATGACTATGTTTTCCATAGCCATCCGCGTTTTGTAAAAAACACGGTAATCAGGGACACTATTCCCGTAAACAATACGCCGCTTAAAAAACCGCCTGCTATATTTTGCTGCATAGCGGTATAGAGGCTCATCCCCCCGCTTAACCGCAACAACGGCAGCAGCAACAGGTTGCCCGCTACATAAGCCACCATAGGGTTCCGGCCGTTCATGCTTAAATAGCGCAAGATACCGGCGCCGGCGCCGCTTAACTGCCAGTAATAAAAAGTCATTAACATAAAAAAGGCAAGTCCCCCGGTTACAAGATAATAACTGAAAGTGGAAGGATCTTTTTTTATACCGCCTTCATACGCCTCAAAAAAGAGACCCAGTAGCAAAAGATATACGCCCGCCTTGAAGAACCTTAGCAGCAGCGGTTTTGCAGCATGTAAAAATCTCCCGGAAAAATAATATAATAGCAAACAAAGTATGGTAGTAATAACAAGATTAACCAGCAGATGCCGGCCAAACAAACATACCACGTTGGTAACAATCACCGCAAACGATAAAACAGCCAACATACCTGTACGGGAAGCCGCTGCATTCTCCGCAGGCGGGCGGACAGCATTGTCCTGCAATAACCACTCGCCCGCCAATGTACCGGGAATAATGATGAACAGGTATTTTAAATAATAGAATTTATACATCCAGGGGAAAGGCGACCATTGAAAAACAGCTTCATTAATAGAACCCGGTACACCCGCGCCCAGCAGCACCGCCATCACAAAAGGGAGTAACCCTATCCGCAGCCAGGGATTATTCCTGGTGCACCACCAGGCCAGCGTACCCGCAAAAGCCATATTAGCCAGCACCATCATGATAATATCGAAGCGGTATAAAGAAAAACCTTTGCCATCTTTAAAAGGCAGCAGGTACAACAGAACACCTGCCAGCGCAAACGATAACAGCTTTACGGCGGTCCATAATTTCGTTTGCCGGGCCGGTTTATACAATTGAAAACACAACAGGATAAACGCAGCCGGTTGTAACAGGTACATAAAAGGCGAAGGATTACCGGCCGGCACAATGCTCCGGGCATGCATGGTAAACAGTGCAAAGAAAACCAGTAAGAGATATCTCCGGCAGGCAACGGACAACACGTCACCGAAGTTCGCGCCTTCTTTTACCTTCCGGCTCAAAGCCAGTGGTATAGCGGCTCCCATCGTGAACAGAAAAAATGGAAATACCAGGTCCACCCAGGTAATACCCGGCAAGTCCGGCATAAAAATATGTGCAGGCGGCGGCTCCTGGGCATGGTACATCCACGCCGGCAGTATGCCAAAAGCAATACTGCTGCTGAGTACCATAGCCAGTATGGCCAGCCCTCTCAATGCGTCGAGGCTATTATCACGATGCTGCATGTGTTTCCGTTGTTTAATACTTTTATTTTTGCAGGCCCGCTTTCACGGCGTCCCACAAAGGCTGTTTCAGGCGGTTGTATTGCGGTGCATAAATATGTACCAGGTCAAACAACATGATGCCGCCGGTAGTATTGGCTGTGATGTATTTAATACTCCTGGTGATCTCTGCTTTGCTGGCCCAGTCTACATTCCCCATATCAATACCGCCGTACAAAGGCACCTTGTTTTTAGTAACGTAGCGGGTACCGCGGATAGAGCCTTCCACGCTCCACCAGTGATAAGTAAGATTGGCGGTAGCAGCGTTTTCAGATAACAGGATCTGCGTAAAATAATTTCCCGTCATCATGATATCCAGCTGCTCTGCGTATCCCGTTTTATAGTATTCCGGGTAGGCCCAGTCGAACCGGATGGCCTGATCGTTGAAAGGATCATACTCTTCGCTGGCCCAGTTCACGCCCACCTGGTAATAGGTAACATACCACGCGCCTACATACACGCCGAAATTCACGGACGATTTTACGCTCTTCACTGCTGCCCTGGCCTGTTTAAAAAAATCGTGGATCACGGTGGCCCGGTACAGCAGCCATTTCTTGTAGTATTTACCGGTGGTAGCAGGCAACACCTGGCCACTTGTGTTTTTCCATGAAGTAACAATATCGCCGGGAAAGTTCATCTTCGCGGCATCGTTATCGTTGTATTTTTCTTTCAGGAAAGCAATAAACTGTTCTTTGCTGAAGTCGGAGAAATCAGCGTCAATATCTGTATAACGGGCATAATCGAGAATCAGCCCATCGATATCATATTTCTGTACAATCTCTTTGATGATATTCAGGGCCCTGGTCTGCACCTCCGGCCGGGCCGGGTTTACAAAGGCATTGCGACCGGTAGATGTAACCGGCACGCGGTTGCCGTTCACATCGCATACAATGGATTCGTTCCGGCTTTTAAACGCAGGATCATCGAACACAGTGCCAATGCTTCTGCCCCCATCTCCTTCTACAAAAGTGATGATGGAAGCATATACCTTGAATGATCTTTTCCTCGCTTCGCTGATCATGAATCCTACATAGTCCACATTGGCCGGCAGCGATTTACCATCCATCGATGTTACCTGTTTGGCGTATGCGCTGGGATACATGGTGTAGCCGGTGCTTCCTTTTACATCAATCACCAGGCCGGTGACGCCTGTTTGTTTCAGTGTGTCCAGCACTGTTTTTATCTGCGCAGTATCGTTTAATCTTCCGTAGGTTCCGAAAACGTTGGAACGGGCGTCTACCCACACAATCACATTCCTGCCGGGCACAAATGTTCCGCTGGTGTCCACCGGCGAAACCGGCGTTGGATCAGCTTTACCCGACTTCTTACATGCCACTGCCAGCAGGAGGCAAACGGATAACCCGATAAAATATACGCGGTGCTTCATGGTAAATTGATTAATGGTTACAGGTATTCAGCAGGCATACTGCCGGTGTTGCAACCGGCAGTATGCTGTGTTTCTTAAGGTGCATAAGTAGTGAATTCGTGCGCCATGATACCGCCGTTGGTCAGCATCATATATACCTGCATCCGCTGTTTGTGATCGCTGTAACCGATACAGATATCAGCGGTACCGTTGCCATTGGCAGTACCGGTAAACAGGTCTGAGTTAAATATGTTGAACTGCGGGTAAGCAGCATCCGTAGGCGGCAGGCTTATTTTCGAAGGACTGGTAACATCATAAAGCGACATCTGTACCTGGTTCAGATCATAAGAATTCAGGTATTTCACAATGGCCAGGTAATTGGCATTGTTAAACGTGCCGTAAGCGGTAGGCATCGTAAACACCACCGGATCACCCAGGGTAAGCGCTGCGGATCTCTCATTGGTAGCGCCGTTTACCAGTGCCACTTCAAATTGGTAGTTCAGGAAATAATCGCTGTTGGCCGCTGCAGAAACAGGTTGCGCTTCGGCGTAATATCCCCATAAGCTGGAGGCGCCGCCGGCGATGGATTTATAATTGATGATTTCAGGATCATTGCTCTGCAAAACGCCACCCGCAATACGCCATTTGTAGATGATGGTAGATTGCCCACCGGTAGCCATGATCACTGCATCTTTGTTGAGATCGCCGAAAATATTCACCCTCCTGCCTACGCCACCGTCGCCGGTGATGCCGGTAGGATTGTTGTTGGTCCAGTCTACCAGTTTTACAGGAGCGGCATCCGCTACGCTGCTGTATTTGTACAATATGAATTTGCTGTTTTTCGGCGCCCAGGAAGCAGCGAGCAAATTACCCGTGGTATCACTGGCGATCTGGAACGACAGCCCCGTAAAAGGATAATACATCTCTTTTACATAAGCGCCCGTAAACCGGTTGTACACACTGTATTTGGAAGGATTGGTTCTGCGTACCACTACGAGGTAATCGCCGCTCACGGTAATAGAAGTTTCCATATTGGCCGTGAAAGATAATTCCGCGCCGGTTTTTGTCCACAGCTTCCGGTTGATCCCTGCGCCGTAAGCCAGTTTCTGTGGCTCGCGGGCGCGCAGCGTATAGGTTTTGGATACACCGTCAACACCGGTTACCGTAAAAGGCTGTTCCTGCGCAAGACTGATAGTGGCGCCTTCTGCCACCGATGCCGTAGAATGTTTGTTGATCTCATAATTGAAAACTGCTCCGGATATATCTACACCAGGCAGCACATAAAAGATCACTTCTTTCTCCTGTATCACTCCTTCAATCTCCTGCACCGCACCTTCTGCTGTAACGCTGATTTTTGCGCTGGTGATAGAATAATCCCCTACTTTTTTTGCTACTATTACATAGGAAGATTTAGCGCCATTACCGGCTGTTACTGTGATGTTTAAGGGTTTGCTCAGGTCCGTTACAGCCCCTATCGCCGGCGTTACTGTAGCATCTGTAGGAATGGTAGCCCGCACAATCAGCTTTTTAAGGTCCACCTCATTATCGGATGTTGCCGGGTAATACCAGGGAACATCAAAATAAATGGTGTCATTATTGGCGCTGTAACGCGCGTCAAATAAGCGCTCGCTTCCCTTTCCATCTGTAGTGAGATAAATATCGCTCAATGCACTCTGTTGCTTGCGGACTACCGCATCGGGCTTGCGACAGGAAAACAGGGCGGCGGCAGCTGCGATGACAATAAAAAATATGTTTGGTTTCATGTGATTCATTTTGGTTGTTGTCAGGGAATCTTGATCTACCATCCTTTTATCTGGGTAAGCGCTGCATTGTTCTGCAGTTCCGACACCGGGATAGGGATATAATACAAGGCCGGCGTGAACTGCCTGTTCATGTTATCACAGTTCACCACTTCATATTTGAAGCCGTCGTCGGTAGGCGTTATCCGGTGACCGGTAAAGCGTACATTGTTCAGCACAATATGCGCTTTACGCCAGCGGCGGAGGTCCCAGTAACGGTGTCCTTCAAAAGACAGTTCTACCTTGCGTTCGTGTTCTATGGCTGTCATCAGCGCAGCAGCAGTAGAAGCGGGCGTATTGGGCAGTCCGCGTTTGTTCCGCAGCGTATTCAGCGCCAGCTGCGCGCCTGCAATATCATTTAGTTTAGCCCTGGCTTCCGCAGCAATGAGCAGTATTTCTGCATAGCGCATTTCTATCCAGCTCTGTGTGCTTTTGTTCGCCACAAAATCGTTCACAGCGGGATTCAGCATTTTACGGATATAATAGCCCGTTACCGTTTTGCGGGGCTCGCCGGTTACTGCATATTCTGCAAAGCCTTCGGAAACATTGCCAGGCGTGGTGTTAAGCGTACGCCCTTTCCAGGAAGCGCCGTTATAAAGTATGGACGCATAAAACCTGGACTCCCTGTTGCTGTAAGGATTAGCAGCCATAGCAGCATTGCTCCAGGAAAATTTTGTGCCGTCGTTCATTTCATATTCATTCACCAGTTCAGCGGTGGGCACACCGTACACCAGGCACTGACCGGGCGCATCACCGGGAGGCGCAAATCCCAGATCCAAACTGTGGGTTACCTGTGGCGATACATAGTCCAGTTTGAAGATGGCTTCCTTTGTATTTTTATTGGTGAAGATGGAAGCATAATCAGACTCCAGGTCGTAGTACCCTTTTGCCGCGAGATCTATCACCGCTTTGGCGGCATCTGCAGCATTCCTGTAATACGCGGGTGCATTGGCGGCATTCACGCCGGTGAGTGCATCCTGGTTAAATTGTTTCTTATCATATTCCGCAATGGAAGCGGCATATAACCAGGTGCGCGCCAGCATGCCATAGGCCGCGCCTTTGGTGGCCCTGCCGGTGCGATTGGCATCTTGTTGCTCTGGGAGATTTTCAGCGGCATATGCAAAATCTGCTGCAATAAATTTCCAGCAGTCTTCTTCCGAAGCACGCTGATGTTCTTTGGTCAGATACTGCCCGATGTTGTCCATCAGGATCACGCTGCCATGCAGTTTTACCAGCCAGAAATATACATAGCCCCTGATAAAACGCGCTTCTGCTTCATACTGTTTTTTAGTAGCCTCATCTACTTTGGCATATTTCGCAAGACCGTCCAGGAACTCGTTCAGGCGGCGGATACGCGAGTAACCCGTTTGCCAGTAGTTCAGTTGCGGGCCTGCCGAATTTACCCTGGACGCATCAGTTGCCAATATGTTCACTGTTCCATTACCGGCAACGGTAGAAGTATATTTTTCTATATCGCTTAACGCATCGGTAGCGTTATCATAACCAATAGGGAAAACACCGAACTGGAATGTTTTAAACTCGCTGTACATGCCGTTGATATAAAGCTCCATGTTAGCGGAATTGCTCCATATCGCTGTTTCCGTGTAGCGGTCCGTCGGGTCTATATCCACTTTACAGCCATGCGCAGCTATGATGATACCCATTGCCAGTAAAGCCTGTTGTATGGTGGTAGTTACCTTGTTCATAATGATCTGTGTTGTGGTTTAGAAAGTAATAGATGCACCGCCTGAATACATGCGCTGTTGCGGATAAAAACCATTGTTCACGTTTGGCATCTCAGGATCCAGGTATTTCAGTTTATCCCAGGTGATCAGGTTAAAGCCGGAGATATACAACCGTACCTGCTGCACTTTAGCCCTGGTCAGCCATCTCTTTGGAAGATTATATCCCAGCTGTGCGGATTTCAAACGCAGGTAAGATGCATCCCTTACCCAACCGGAATTGGCATGGGCGTTATGCGATGATAAAGAAGCTTTGTAAGCGCTTAAACGGGGATACTTTGCATCCGGGTTGTCCGGTGTCCATGAATCTTCTACCAGGTAATAAGGCGCGTTACCGTAGTTGTAAAAAGTTTTGGTAAAGGGCGTGTTATCATCTACGCCACTGGTTCCGCTGGAACCTTCATAAGTACCGGCCAGGCTGATGCTGGTCAGTGCAGCGCCCTGGAACAGCGCAGAGAAATCGAAGGCGCCGTATTTCAGATCTATGTTCAAACCATAGGTAAGCTGCGGCATATTGCTGCGGCCTACAAAAGTCATATCGTCGGCGCGGGTAATACGGCCATCGCCGTTCAGATCACGATATTTGAAAAAGCCCGGTGCAATAACGCCGCCGCTTGGTGAAGATCCATTCGCTGCTTCTTCCCAGGTTTGGTACATACCATCCACCACAAAACCCATTTTATCTCCGATGCTGCGGCCCACGCGGCTTTGCCATGCAGGCAAACCGGTGCTTTCATTCAAACGCAGGATCCTGTTTTTAGCCCAGTTCATATTACCGGTAACACCGTACTGCAATTTACCGATGGTGTTGCGGTGTCTTATCTGCAAATCAAAACCCTTGTTATCCACAATACCATAGTTCAGCACAGCAGGCGCGTAACCGCCCAGAGATAAAGGATACAGGCTGCCAGGACTATCGAGGATATCGTTGGTGATTTTATAGAACCATTCAAAATCAAAGCCCAGCAAGCCATTCAGGAAAACGGACTCAAACCCTATGTTGGTTTGTGTGGAGGTTTCCCAGCGGAGGTTCACATTAGGCGGTGCGCTGGTATATAAGGCAGCCGTAGGCTTGCCGCCAATCACCACCACCGGGTTTGTGGTCAGCGCGAATGTTTGCAGGTACGCAAAACGCTGCGCCACATCATTACCCACGCGGCCTACAGATCCTTTCAGCTTCAGGTAGCTGATCGTTTTGCTCAGGTTATCAAAGAAAGATTCCTTGCTGATCACCCAGCCTGCGCCCACAGCAGGAAATATTTCCCAGCGGTTGTTGCGCATAAAATTCACGGAAGCATCGTAACGACTGGCCAATTCCAGCAGGTATTTGTCTTTGTAGCTGTAATTGATACGCGCTACGGCGCCTGCCCTGGAATCGTCGATATCACTGGAGCCTGTGGGAGAAATAAAATCTTCGGTAGCCTTGCTGCCATAATCGATCTCCTTCAGGTCACTTAACGCAAAATTGCTGGCTCCTGTGGAAAACAGGCTGGACTTTTGCTGCGACCATTCGTACAACAATAATGCGCTGATGGCATGATCGCCAAACTGGTTGGTATAAGAGGCGCTTGGCTGGAATGTTTTACGGTTATATTGGATGTATGACTGTCGTAACGATGTTTTGGTGATGCCCGGCAAAGAACTGATGGTCGTGTAATCACCGCTCACCTGATCGCGATAGCGGCCCATCACGGTATACGGCGTTAACCATCCTTTATTTTCCGTGCTGCTTTTATCATAGGCTGTCAGCAATTTCAGCTCCAGTCCTTTTATGCCCGGCACTTTCACCTTAAAGGTCAGGTTGCCCTGGAACACATTGGTTTGCCCGTTCTGGTAACCGGAGTTCTGCACGGCAGCTAAGGGATTTACCCAGCCGGCGCCGCTGTTGTAAGCAGTAGGCAACCCGTTGGGTGCATACATAGGCAGGTTAGGCAACATGCGCACCGCCTGGTAAAACGGGTTCATGTAAGCCTCGTTATCCGGCGAAATACCAGGTGTGGCAGTGAGTTGCTGCCGCATGCCCAGGTCCACGCCTACGGATATATAATCGTTCAATGCTGCATCCAGGTTGGAACGCACGTTATAGCGTTTGAAATTGGTATTCTCTACAATGCCTTCCTGGTCGAGCATCCCACCGGATACAAAATATTTTATCTTTTCAGTACCACCGCGCACGCTGATGTTGTGGTGCTGCGACATACTCGTTTTTCCCATCAGTTCACCCATCCAGTCGGTATTACCAAACAGCGGGTTGGTGTTGGTGCCGTTCTTCAGCGCCTCAATCTGTTCCTTCGTATATACGTAAGGCACAGGATCGCCGCCGGTATGCGCGAGGTAGTCGTTGTCCATATCGGTTCCTTTATTATACCACGACATATAATCCGGGCCGTTCAGGAATTTTGGAACGCGGGTATTGGAGTTGAAGGTAACGGAGCCATCATAGGTAACGGTTGGCTTCTGGTTTTTACCATGCTTGGTAGTAATGAGGATGATACCGTTGGCGGCCTGTAAACCATATACGGCAGTAGAAACGGCGTCTTTCAATACAGTGATGCTTTCAATTTCATCCGGGTCGAGATTGGAGAATGAAGGACGCTGTACGTTATCAATAATGATCAGCGGTCCCTGGTTGGCGCCATACGTGCTTACGCCGCGGATACGCAGCGCAGCATCATCTGCTCCGGGGCGGCCCGATTGCTGCAGCGCTGAAATGCCCGGCAGCCGGCCTGCCAGCATATTAGTGATATTCATGGCCGGCGCTTTCTTCAGTTCTTCACCGCTGATCTGCGCTACCGAACCAATCACGCTTCCTTTTTTCTGCGTGCCATAGGCCACTACCATTACTTCATCAAGATCTTTTAAACTCCGCTCCAGCGTTGCCTTTACCTGGTCGCCCGGCTTTACGCTGAGCGTAAGCGGCGTGTATCCCATCATGGAAATTACCAGTGTGGCCTTGTCTGATGTAAGCGGCAGCGTAAACTTTCCATCCGTATCAGTAGAAGCGCCCTGGCTGGTTCCTTTAACAAGAACCGTGGCTCCCGGTACAGGAAGCCCGTCGGCAGAAGTGATGATCCCCGAAACCGTTCTGGTTTGGCCAAACGACGACAGCTGGCACGCGAGGAAGCATAGGAGCAGCCATACATAACGGCTGGATAATAAATAATGCCTGAATTGTTTCATAAACAATTACTTTGGTTAATAAAATGTGGTTACTGATACGAACTACAGGCTATTCCAGGTTTCCTGAAATAGTGACAGGCTTTTCAAAAGGATGAAGGTATTTGTCCAGCAAGACAGCTGCCGCCAACCTGCTGAGGTGTAGAGGCTCGCTGCCGGAAAGCCTGATGCCGGCGCTTTCCAGATCATTTTTTACTTGTGGTATAGTTACAGGTGTTCCTGTTGCTGCAATAATCTTTACAAAATCTGCTATCGTTAGCATATCACCCGAAGCAGCCCAATAGGTGTTCAGTACAGGATAATAAGCGCGTAAGCCCTGCACCAGTTCATAACCGCTAACAGGTTGCTGCGGGTAAAACCAGGTTTGGTTGGCCCACATATAAGGCACACCGGTTCCTTTAAGAATGCCGGTGGCGCCTATTTTCTGGACGGCGGCAAAATTAGGATCAGCAGGCGTTATATCAATAAATGGCATCAGGTAGCCGTTGGCATTCAGCAATGCCTGTTGCACCTGACGTACGGAAAGCGCCGCGGGTTGCAGATGCAGTTGTATGCACAGCGCGGCTATCACGCCGGCGGCCTGCCCCAGCTGCAACACTACCGGTTGCAGGCGTGTAGCGCCATTCACGATATTACTTACACTGATGCTTTTTTCGGCCACTATCAAACCCTCTACTCCCTGCGGAATCAGGCTGCCCATAGGCACATTATAAGAAGGCACTTTTATCTTGACGAAATCTATCGCCGGCGCAGCCGGATTTTTCAGATGATGATGATCGATGGTATAGTCTCCTACGGCAACGCCTGTACGAAATAATGGTTGCGTGCTTTCATAGGGATGCGCTACTTCATTAACCGTTAAGGTCACCAGCCCTTTCACTCTTCTCGATTCCCGGTGATAAGGTATCATGGGCAGTTTATCAGCAGTCGGAAATTCATCATCTGCCAGTCCCAGGTTTTTATATCCTAATGCTGTTTGCAGATAGTAAACAAAACGAAGCGTATGCAGCTTCGCTTGTTTCCACGCAGCTTCCCTTTCTGCACGGGTGCTTTCAATCGCGTTGAGATATATGTCGTTACCACATTTGGGCCAGTTGATCATGTATTTATTATGTGGCAATCGTCCGTATTGCATCATGCGGTAGCAGTTGTTCTGCGGGCTGTCGGATGTAGCCGGATCGCTTACATCGCAGCTGCATTGGAACACAGAGGCATCGTAGCCTTCCGGCCGGGGAATTATTTTGTTGCCGTTTTTGCCATAATCTTTCAGTACTGCAACATAGGTCAGATCCTGTATGATGTTGTTGGCCTGTACAGGTGCCTGCTCTTCACGCGTATCCAGGCGGCTGTCCATCCCGATGCGGTAATGTGCGCCGGCGGCAGCCATCACATCTCCCAATTCGGTGGCATCGATGAGGATGGTGGCAGTGAGCACACGCAGGCGCTTCCCTTGTGTTACGGTAATCGTCCATTTACCGTTTTCTCTTTTTACAGATTGCCAGTGGGTGTTATACCATACCTGCAATTTTTTTTCTGCAGATGCCAGCTGCTGCAATACCTGGTTGCCAACATGCGGCTCAAATAAAGTATTGCTTACCCAGCCGGTGGCAACCGAATCCGGGCCACCATAATATTTGTATAACTGTTGCCTGAACTCGCCCCACAATCCGGCGGGCAAACGGTGATTACCATCAATAGCCGACACCCCAGCTGCAGTAAGCATCCCGCCCAGCCAGGTAGTTTCCTCTATAATAATCACTTCCGCTCCCATTCGTGCCGCCTGGATACCGGCGGTTGTGCCACTGGCGCCACCGCCGATAATCAGCACATCCGTATTGGCAGATTGCGCCCGGAGCTGCATACAGCCCGTCAACAATAAAACGAATATTATATACCTGATACTGGTGGTCATCTGGTTGATATTTTATAGTATTAAGACTGGATACGTTCCCATGTTTTCCATACCTGGTACAGCGCACGTGGTACATGAAAGCATCCCTTCCATTTACCGCCTTTCAGCGTGAGCAAAGGCGTGCCCTGTCTGTTCAGGTAGCCGTACCATTCGCCGAATGCTTCGTCTCTGAAATGCTCCCACACATAGGCGTGTACTTTTTCAAACCATAGCAAACAGCGCTCATCACCCGTTAATTCATACCCTTTGGACAAGGCCACCAGCACTTCCGCATGTACCCACCATAATTTCTGATCCCATTCCAGTTGCTGTGGCGGATTGCCGAGGATATCCATAAAATAAAAAATACCGCCAAACTCCTGGTCCCACCCGTATTCCAGGGTACGCAGCATAATGTCGCACGCGTTGCGTATCAATGCAGTATCGTTTAGCCGCACACCCAGGTCCATGATAAACCACATGGCTTCAATAGCATGACCGGGATTTACAAGACGCCCTTCGAAGCTGTCGGAGAAACGGCCATCGGCATATACATTTTCCAGGATCAGCCCACGGGCAGGTTGGTAAAACACATTCATCACTTCATGGATCACCGGCGGGATCAGCTCATTCACCTGCTGCGCACCCAGCAAGTGCTCCAGTTCGAGCGACAGGTTGCACAAAATCATAGGCAAACTAAACCCTTTCAGCGCACGGGTGCCCGGATATGCTTTATTGTATTGGCCTTTCCAGTTATCTTTTCTTTCCAGGATGTTTTTAAAAGTGGATATGGCTATTTCCTTGTAGCGGTCGTTCGGCACTGCTTTATCCAATGATGCAAACGCCATGGCAGCAAAACAATCACTGAAAATATTGTACGGTTGCGTTAATGGTTTTCCATCGGCTGTCAGGGAAAAAAACCAGTTGCCGGAAGCGTCCCGTCCATATTTTTCCATAAAGCTGGCACCATGCAATGCCATCTGCAGCCATTCTTCTTTTGGCGACACGTGATTATACATGTAACTGAAACACCACACTTCCCGGCCTTGCAGCCACATAAATTTATCGGTATCGAATATCCGGCCATCCCTTTGCAAACAGGTAAAGTAGCCACCGTTCTTTTCATCTTTGCTATGCTTCATCCAGAAAGGCAGCACATTGTCCAGCAGTTCCTGGCGGTATTGCCCTGCATAAGAGCTATGCAGGGATGCCGCCGCTAATATTTCCGGTGCCTGGCTTTTATTCTGTAGATCACTCCTCATAAATAACGCTATCTTTGTAATTTATTTTACTTTCGTTCGTAAATTTATAAATTAAATTATTAATTAAGCAAAACTTTGTAAAAATATTTTTTTAAAACAAAATAACACGGTTACTTTTCACTAAAATCAATTCATTTATCTTAGAACAATGAAAAAAACTGATCCAATGCAATCCCAGGTAAATCAAAATATCTTTGATCTTTTTTCTGAAGAAACTATTTCGGGGGTAGCTTATAAGAATAAATCGCTGAAACGGGCCATCATTAACCATCTCGATAAAACCGGCAACGCTACCATAACAGATTTGACACTTGCGCTGAACATCAGCGTACCCAAAACCACCAGTCTAATTAATGAACTGATAGGCGACGGCCTGGTAAAAGATGAAGGCAAAGTAGATTCAAAAGGCGGCCGCCGCGCCAATATATACGGACTGGTGGCCGAATCGGCCTTTTTTATAGGAGTAGATGTAAAACATTATCATGTGAATATAGGACTGCTGGATTTCAAAAAAAACCTGGTGTCCGATGAAATGCAGGTGCCTTACCTGCTGGCCAATACGCAGGAATCCTTTGATCATCTTATCCGGATCATCCAGGGATTTATCGGCAACCTGTCCGCTGCACACCGGAATATCCTGGCGCTCTGTGTAAACCTCTCCGGCCGTGTGAACAGTGAAAACGGCTACAGTTACAGCTTCTTCCATTTCCATGAAGAACCGCTCAGCACCATCATTGAAAAGATCACCGGCATACGCACCTACCTGGAAAACGACTCCAGGGCAATGGCATACGGGGAATTCCACAACGGGATTGTACGCGATGAAAAAAATGTACTGTTCGTAAACCTTGACTATGGCATTGGTCTTGGAATCATGATCGACGGCAAAATATACCGTGGTAAATCAGGTTTCGCAGGTGAAATGGGCCACATTCCACTGTTTACCAATGAACTGATCTGCCACTGCGGCAAAAAGGGATGCCTGGAAACAGAGGCCTCCGGACAAGCGCTGATAAGGATGTTCAAGGAAAAAATTGCACAGGGCTCCGGCTCATCGCTGCAGCACGACAATAAACTGCCCGAGCCACTCCACCTGGCAGATATTATACAATCCACCCGTAATGAAGATGTGCTCTGCATAGAGCTGGTAGCCGGTATCGGAGAAAAGATAGGCCGCGGCCTCTCCGTACTCATTAATATATTTAACCCCGAGCTGGTGGTACTGGGCGGCATCCTTTCCCAAACCGACGAGTATATCCGTCTCCCTATACGCAGCGCACTGAATAAGTATTCCCTCAGCCTGGTGAATAACGATACACAGCTGCTGATGTCCAAACTAAAAGAAAAAGCCGGTATCATAGGCGGCTGCCTGATTGCGAGAGACAAACTACTCTCCGTTCAATGATGTTTTTGCAGATAATATTCTTTTACCTATTTGTTTCTTAATTTTTTTATTAAGTTTGTCTTAATTGATAAAAAATATTATCTATCTCTATTAAGTAACATCATGAAAAAATTATTCACACGTTCAGGGCTCACCATGCTCTTTATCAGCAGTCATCTTGTACTTACTTTGCCTGCCGCAGCACAAACGGTGCCGGCAGAAATCCGGCAAAAGCTGCTGACCACCAAACAAGGCAGCATTGTAGAACTGCCTGGTATCCTCAATGAACAACTGCCAAAGATTAACTATGAGAAGATAGTTTTATCAGGCCCGCAATATATTATTTCAGATGATCCGGAATATATCCGCGTGCCGGAAGCCATTGCACTGAAAGAAAAAGTAGCACCAGGCACAGTACGGCTTTATGTATATAATGTAAACGGTGTAAAAGAACCAACTAAGATCACCACCAAAATTGTAGCGGTGATAAAAAATACCAGCGCCGCACCCATGCATATCCGCATGCTGAAATATTCTTCCCAAAAGCCCAGCACCAGCTATTTCCAGATAGGTAAACAGGGACTGGCAGATTATTTTGCTGCTACACCGCAAACCGAAGTCCGCACCATAGCACCCGGAAAAATCCTGGCCATTGATCCTGCACAGGAAAAATACCAGGTAAAATATGATGAACTGGTGCATGGTCTGTATGATTTTGTGATTGACCAGCCGGGCGAGATCAGTGTTGTGCAAACAGCCCCCGGAACACCTGTCGCCACTGCCCTTGCACGCGCCAGCATACTACCCTCCAAAAGCCAGAGCGGCGCAGGTCGCGGCCTTTTTGGCGTAAGCAATTATGAAGTGGTTTCCAACGATACCATCGACACACAGAAAGGCATCGTGCAAATGGTGATGGCCGATGGTGAGCAAGACCCCTGGGTACTTGGCCGGGAAGGCACCACGGGAAAAAGAGCTACCCTGGCCGGCAACTACGGCGTGATGTACAACGTGGAACTGAAATGGAAAAGCAACAACGGACAAGGTCTCGCGCTGGTAACCTGGAACGCCCGCAGCGATAATAACCAATGGTGCGGTGGCATGGCCAATACGATGATAGTAAGCAAAGGAAAATTCAAAGAAGGCATCATTCAATTGCCATCAGACCGCCTTATCACCAAAAAATCACCGGAAGCTATTTTAGTGCAGGTATTCCCACCTGCCGCAAACGGAGAAGTGCAAACCATTCATTTCACCTATTCGCCTCCGGGCGCCTCCTGTTTACCAACACCTTTAATTTTTATCCCTGTAGATATGAAGTAGCCTATTTGAGGTGCTCCCAAAAGTGTCTGACTTTTTGGGGGCACTTCAGCTATTATTTTAACATAGCCCCGAAGGTTTTTCGTACTAATTCAGATAGTTACAGTTACGGCAGATAAAAGCTAACCGAATTGCCAACTAAAATACGCTTCCCAAACCAGTGCAAATAAAAAAAGTCACTGAAAATCAGTGACTTCTAAAATCTTGAAAAGCGGTAAAGTGAACCCGCGTCCAAAAGTGGAGATGGCGGGAATCGAACCCGCGTCCAAACATATTCGCCGAAAGCTTTCTACATGCTTATTTACGCATTGTTTTGTCGGGATCTGGCAGGGGCGTAACGAACCAACCATCTCCTTATCCGTTGTAGCTTCAGTATTCACTCACAGAAACCATGAATACCTATCCCTATGGGTTTATGATTCGGCGGCGGAAGTCGCATAAGGCAACAACTTCAAGCGGCTATAATGGGTGTCTAATTTATAATTAGGCAGCCATGGCGTAGTTAGATTCGCCAATTAGAGTTTGAATATTCAGATTATCGTGCTAATTATCCAACGCACGGCATGCTTACACTCTCAAAGATCTATGCTGTCAAAACCAGGCATCCCCCTGTAAAACAGTTTACAAAGATAGCATAAAAAACTGGCATTTGATCATTCATCCCGATCAAATGCCAGTAATATTTTTAAAATAATCCGCTCAGCAGGTTTCTCCATACATCCAGTCCGTTTGCAAACAACAGCAAACTAAACAGGATCAGCATACCCACAATCTGCGCGTACTCCAGGAACTTCTCACTCGGCTTGCGCCCTGTAACGATCTCGTATAGCAGGAAAAGCACGTGGCCACCATCCAGCGCCGGAATGGGCAGGATATTCATGAAAGCAAGTATAATAGACAGGAATGCCGTCATCTCCCAGAACATCTGCCAGTCCCACGCATCGGGGAACAATTTGGCGATAGACATAAATCCACCCAGCGACTCACTCACCTTTACTTCTTTGGAAACAAAGATCAGGCGAAGCTGCTGCACATATTTTACGAGTTTGTCGACGCTCTTGTGAAAACCGGCCGGGAAGGATTCCAGGAAGGTATACTTCTTTACTTTATACTCAAAAGGATCTTTTGGATATACGCCAAATGTGCCTTTATCACTCAGCTTTGCGGCCAGGTTCAGTGTATCGTTGCCACGAACCAGGGTCACTATTACATTTTCATTCTTGTGCTTTCTGATCTCGGTTGCAAACTCATGATAGTACAGATACGGCGCGCCATTGATGGCGATAAGCCGGTCGCCGCTCTTCACACCTACTCTCGCGGCAGCAGATCCCGGAAGAGTGCTGTCGGCAATATAAGGGAGTCGCGGCATGGCAAAAGGCGCTTTCTGCTTCAGCAGCTGCCTGGTAAAGCCAGCCGGGATAGGAAGATCAAGGGTTTGGCCATCACGTTCTACCTGGATGCTTTTGGCCTCCGACAGGATTACATCTCCGGGGATCGCCTCAAAGGCTTCCACGTGATGGTGATCAATGGTAACGATCTTATCACCGTCTTTCATACCAATGCTGCGGGCCAGGGAATCTGTTACCACACCATATTTTGCGGCAGAAGTAGGCAGGTAGGTTTCACCCCAGTGCCATAAGATCATCGCATAAATAAAGAACGCAAGGACAATATTCACGGTTACGCCGCCGATCATAATGATCAAACGCTGCCACGCCGGTTTGGCACGGAACTCCCACGGCTGCGGGGGCTTTGCCAACTGTTCTTTATCCATACTTTCATCTATCATTCCGGATATCTTTACATATCCTCCCAACGGCAGCCAGCCGATTCCATACTCTGTTTCACCCTTCTTTATTTTGAAGAGAGAGAACCACGGATCAAAGAACAAATAGAATTTTTCCACCCTGGTTTTGAACAACTTGGCCGGGATAAAATGGCCTAACTCATGCAACACTACCAAAATAGAAAGTGACAGTAACAACTGTCCGGCTTTCACCAATATTACCTCTGTAGTCATTTAATTGTTTCTGCTTTAATCTGCCTAATATATCAGTTTTAATACATATTCCGGCAAAACTCTTTGTTAATTTTTACTGGCAATTTATATAACGATAGAATTGATAAGGGATGCAGCGTGTTCACGTGCGGCATTATCGCATTCATAATAATCGTGCAGGGTGGGGGTTTCAATAAACGGTATTTTACCCAGCGTTTCTTCAATTACTTCCGTCATCTGCAGGAAGCCTATCCTGTTTTTCAGGAAGGCATTCACCACTTCTTCATTGGCGGCATTCATTACGCACGCAGCGTTTCCGCCTCTGTGCATCGCTTCAATGGCAATGGCCAGGTTACGGAAAGTTTTGGTATCCGGCTGTTCAAATGTAAGCGTAGGATAATTCCGGAAAGAGAAACGGGGAAAGTCATTGGCCAGCCTGTCGGGGTAACCCAACGCATACTGGATAGGCAGTTTCATATCCGGCAATCCCATCTGTGCTTTCAGGGAACCATCCACAAACTGCACCATCGAGTGAATGATAGATTGTGCATGTATCACCACTTCAATATTTTCCGGCGCCAGGCCAAACAGCCAGCGCGCTTCAATCATCTCCAGCCCTTTATTCATGAGGGTGGCGGAATCGATGGTTATTTTAGCGCCCATGCTCCAGTTGGGATGTTGCAGCGCATGGTCTTTCTTTACATTGATGAGGAAGTTCGGCTTTTTACCGAGGAATGGTCCGCCGGAGGCAGTCAGGATTACTTTTTCCACCTTGCTGAAAGGCTCTCCCAGCAAGCACTGGAAGATGGCAGAATGTTCAGAATCCACCGGTATAATGGGTACATTCTTCCTGCGGGCGGTAGCCATTACAATGTCACCGGCTACTACCAGGGTTTCCTTGTTGGCCAATGCCACCGGGGTGCCCTGTTCAATAGCAGATAAGGTAGGCGCCAGGCCGGCAAAACCCATAATGGCCGCCAGTACCATGTCGATCGAACTCCAGGCGGCTACTTCCACCATCGCTTTCGGACCGGCAAATACTTTGATGCCTTTATCAAATAATACGTCTTTTACCTGTTTGTATTTTGCTTCGCTGCCTATCACTACCGCATTGGGCTTGAATTTCAGCGCCTGTTCAATCAGCAGGTCAGCATTTTGCTGTGCGGTCAATACTTCTACACTAAATCTGTCGGGATGCGCAGCGATCACCTCCAGTGCCTGTATGCCAATAGATCCGGTTGATCCGAAAATGGCAATCTTTCGTTTATTCATTACGGTGATTTACTTTTTTACAGTTAACAAAAAATGAAGAATCAGCTGCCGGTAAAATAGCCTGACAGCCGTTCCGCCCTGAATCGCCGGTTATTTTTGTAAATACGCTGCCAGTTCATCTGCCAGCTTCCTGTCGTTACTCAAACGAGGCACTTTGTTCTGACCTCCCAGTTTTCCAATAGCTTTCATATAATCGATAAAGCCCTGCTTACGTACAGTCCTTATCTTCAGGGGTTGCAAAATATTTCCGGTCAGCAGATCATCGTAATAAATATTCTTCTGACGCATGTTTTCATCTACCTTCCTGGAAAATGCCTCCATGTTGGCGGGCATATTCTCAAACTCTACAAACCACTCGTGGTAAGGCAGTTCACCGTTGGTTTGTACCATCGGGGCTACTGTAAATTCTGTAATCTGCACATTTTCCTCTGCTGCCGCCTTCATCAGGCTGTGTTCCACTTCTTCACCGATCACATGCTCTCCGAACGCAGAAATAAAATGTTTGATACGGCCGGTTACCAGCAAACGGTACGGATTAGTGGAAACAAACTTCACCGTGTCACCGAGGTTATACCCCCATAATCCGGCGTTGTTGTTGATCACCATCGCGTAATTTACACCGGTTTGCACATCTTTGAGCGACAGCCGCGTAGGGTTCTCATTAAAAATTTCCTGCGCCGGTATAAACTCATAAAAGATCCCTGAATTGGTGTTCAGCAGCAACCCTTCGCGCTCCTGCGAATCCTGGAAGGCAAAAAAGCCTTCAGAGGCAGGAAACGTTTCCACCGTATGGATCGGCGAACCTATAGAGGCCATCAGCTTGGAACGGTAAGGCTCAAAATTCACCCCGCCGTATACCATCACATCAAAATTCTTAAATATTTCTTTGATCTTTTTACCATTGCTGCGCTCCATCAGGCGGTCGAAATACATTTGTACCCAGGGTGGTATGCCACTGATCAGCGTCATGTCCTGGTTAATGGTTTCTTCCACAATCTTGTCCAGCTTCGTTTCCCAGTCGTCAATACAATTGGTTTCGTACGATGGCAGCTGGTTGGTACGCAGGTACCGGGGAATATGGTGATTCACGATACCACTCAGCCGACCGGTAGGAATGCCTCCTACCCTTTCCAGCTCCGGCGATCCGGATAAAAAGATCATTTTGCCATCCGCAAAGGCCGTATTGCCCGTTTCTCCCATATAATTCAACAACGCATTACGCGCTGTATCTATATGATTATTAACAGATTCTTTGGAGATGGGGATATATTTAACGCCACTGGTCGTTCCGGAGGTCTTAGCCAGGTAAATCGGCTGCCCTTTCCACAGTACATTTTGTTTGCCTTCCTTGATTTTTTCAATATAAGGCTTAAACTGCTCATAATCCCGCAAAGGCACAGCCTGTTTAAATTCTTCGTGGGTCTGTACCCCGCTAAACTTGTGATCTGTTCCGAATTCCGTCTTTCTGCCTGTCTTCAAGAGCTCCTGCAGGATAGTATCCTGATCTTCTACCGCCCTTAACATTTCCTTCTTTATCTTATTATGTACGATAGAAGCAAATGGTTTGGCCAGCAGTGATTTAAACTTCATGCCTGTTGTTTTATAATTGAGAGACTAAAGCTGAGCATATTTATTTATCCGGAGATTTAATTGCACTGATTTTTAGGGATTTCCGGAAGAAATATCCCTCTCTGGTAATTAAATAAGCAGGTAAATAAATGTCCTCATCCTATCTGTTTTTATTCGTGTAAACGACAAAAGTATACAAATTTGCGTTGGTTTGTACAGCAAGATAGCTGTTTTTAAATGATCCGGAAATAGCATAAAAATGTGCATATGGCGACCCGGCGCCGGAAATCATTATTTGTTAAAATAATTTAAAATTCAAGAAAGTATGTATCTTTGAAAAGATTAAGCTTTAGGCGGTCCTTCATATGTGTTTATACATGGTGATTTAAAAAAGACCGAAAAACTTTGTCTATTAGAAAACAAAAGGTTACTTTTGCGGAAATTATATTTTGGATAATTATGTTTGCAGTTGTAAAAATCGCAGGTCAGCAATTTAAAGTACAAAAAGACCAGGAAATTTTTGTACAGCAGTTACAAGGAAATATTGGAGACAAGGTGGAGTTTTCCGATGTACTGTTAACAGATAATGCTGGTGCGCTGTCCGTAGGCACTGATGTAAAATCAGTAGTAAAAGCAGAGATTCTGGCTCATGTTCAGGGTGACAAGGTCATCGCTTTCAAGATGAAGAGAAGAAAAGGCTTCAGAAAGAAAGTTGGACACCGTACCCACTTTACAAGAATCAAAATCAATGAAATAGCTTAATCCTGTTAAGCTAAATTTATTTATTAGACAAGTTTAAAGTAATCATACAATGGCACATAAAAAAGGTGAAGGTAGTGTAAAAAACGGCCGTGACTCCCACAGCAAAAGGCTGGGAGTAAAAATCTTCGGTGGTCAGCCAGCTATCTCCGGCAACATTATTGTTCGTCAGAGAGGTACGGTTTATCATCCCGGTCAAAACGTAGGCGTTGGTAAAGATTTTACCATTTTCGCAGTAGCAGACGGTGTAGTGGAATTCAGAAAAGGTCGCGAAAACAAGACTTACGTTTCTGTTAAAGCATTTGATACCACTGCTCAGGCGGAAGCCTAATCAGTGTTAGCCATAAAGTTTTTTTTAATACCCAATTTTTTTACTAACCCAAATTCAAAAAACAATGGCAACAATTAAAAAAGCGGCTGCTAAGAAAGCTGCACCTAAAAAGAAAGCTGCTGCTCCTAAGAAAGCCGCTGCTAAAAAAGCTGCTCCTAAAAAAGCCGCCGCTAAG